>NZ_FOYW01000001.1:1771271-2794580 GCF_900115285.1 Marinobacter daqiaonensis | reverse complement strand
TAGCTGGGTGGTTGAGCTCTTCGCTTGCAGGCAAGCTCCTACAGGATCGGGGCCTTAGCTGTAGGAGCCGGCCTGCCGGCGAGGAATGTGGTGCCCGGGTTCCGGTTCTGATGGTGAGAAGGGGCCGACAGCTGGGTAGCTGACCTCTTCGCTTGCAGGCAAGCTCCTACAGGGATAGAGGGGGAGGTGGGGGCTATGCCACGGTCTCACGCCACAGCTGCTTGCGGTGCCATTCGCTGTTGCCCATTTGCAGATCAATTGCGGTCAGGCGTTTGAAGTAGTGGCCGATGTCCAGTTCATCGGTCATGCCGATGCCACCGTGGAGCTGGACTGCCTGCTGGCCGACATAGCGGTTGGCCTGACCCATGCGTGCCTTGAGCTTTGACGCCAGGGTTGCTTGCTGGCGGGCATCGGCACCGGCCCAGCGGGTGACGGTCTGGGCCAGCAGGTTGTCGACGCTGGTGGTTTCGATGTACATGTCGGCCATGCGGTGCTGGAGCACCTGAAATTCCGCCAGGGCCACGCCGAACTGCTTGCGGGTCCGGGTATAGGCGACGGTTTTCTTTACCAGGGTTTCCATGATCCCCACGGCTTCCGCAGCCGCCATCAGGATGGCTTCGGCATTCACCCGGAGGATGAGGGCTCCCGCGTTGCCCGCATCCACCAGGCGCTGGTCCGGGCTGACGGAAACTCCATCAAAACGGATGTTTGCCCCGCGCTGGCCGTCCATCATTGGATAATCGGTCACCACCACCCCTGGTGTTTCCAGGGGTAGCACGAACAGGTCCAGCCCCGCCTCATCGCAATAGCTACCGTGGTGCCTCGCCGAAACCACAACGTGGCTCGCCGTCATGGCATGGCGCACGGAAATCTTTTCACCGCTGAGACGGAAGCCATCGCCGTCCGGTTCAGCCTTCAGTGCTACGGCCAGCGGATTGCCCCGGCTGGCCACTTCCTCGCCGGCGAATACCAGCTGGCGCCTCCCCTCAAGAACCCCTGGTAACAACTCTGACTTCAGGTATTCATTGTTGCCCAGGGCCAACAGGCGGGCGGCCTGCATCACCGCCGGGTAGGGTTCGGTGATCAGGGCGTGGCCGAAATTGCGCATCACACCCACCGTATCGGTGATGTCACCACCCAGGCCTCCCAACTCCTCCGTAAAGGGGATGGACAGCCAGCCCATCTCCGCAAAAGTCTGCCATACCCGCTCGGACTGCCCCTGATGCCGGGCCAGGTTCTGACGCCGGTCATCGAAGGTGTACTCGTTCTGGACAAACCGGCTCACGCTATCATCCAGCATGGCGCGGGTTTCGTGGTTCAGGGTGCTCATGGGCCGGCTCCTTACCGCAACAGGGACTTGGCAATGATGTTGCGCTGGATCTCGTTGCTGCCGCCAAAAATCGAGGCGGCCCGGTTGTTCAGGTACTTGGGCATCAGGGTCAGGGCATCTTCGTCGCCAATGGGCTCAACGCCACTGCCGACCGTCAGGGCTGCCAGCTGGAGCGGCAAAGAAGGTGAGCCCGCCACATCGATGGCCATTTCGTTGATACGCTGAAGCGTCTCCATGGAGATGATCTTGATCATGGAGCTCATGGGGCCGGACTGGGGAGAGCCCTTTTCCATGGCGGCGAACTGCTCCTCCGTGGCTTCAAGGGTGTCCACTTCCAGGACAAGTCGCATATAGCGATCCTGAAAGGCCCCATCATCGGCAAGCGTTCCACCAAAGCCGTCCCCCGTGCGTCGGGCCAGCCGCAGAATCAGTGCCAGTTCGTGGCGGAAGGTGGTGGCAAAGGACGTGCCACCGCCCCGCTCATGCTCGAGCAGGTACTTGGCCACCGACCAGCCATCGTTTTTCTCTCCAAGGCAGCAGTCCACCGGCACCCGGACATTGGTGAAGAAGACATCGCACTGCTCGGGCAGACCGTCCAGACCAATGATGGGCCGGATCTCGATGCCCGGGTCCGTCAGGTCCTCAATCAGGAAAAAGCTGATGCCCTGCTGGGGCTTGCCAGCACCCCCAGTCCGCACCAGCAGGAACATGCGGTTGGCGTGATGGGCGTAGGTGGTCCAGGTCTTGGAGCCGTTGATTACATAGTGGTCACCGTCCCGCTCTGCCCGACATCTCAGGGACGCCAGATCGGAACCGGCATTGGGCTCGGAATAACCCTGGGCCCAGAAGTCATCCCCGGAAAGGATGCCCGGTAAATGCTTTTGCTTCTGCCCGTCTGTGCCGTAGTGAATAATCGCCGGCCCCACCATGGATATACTCTGGGGCAGCAGCAGAGGTACGCCTGCGCGGCGGCACTCTTCCTCGAAAATGAGCTGGCGGGGCACATCCCAGCCGGTGCCTCCGTATTCCTCCGGCCAGCGAATGGCGGACCAGCCCTGGCTGTGGAGAATGCGGTGCCATTTCATAACCTGATCAAACGGCGGGAAGAAGCTGGTGGTCTTGCGGCCGGCTTCCCGTATTTCATCGTCCGCATTGGCCTCGATAAAGTCGCGAACCTGCTGACGGAAGGCCGATAACTCGGCCGCCTGGTGTGCGCTCATGAGATGCCTCGGGAAAGGAAGGGAGACGAAGGAGGTAATGCGCCCCACCGGGGGGCGCATACCGGGGCCTACATGCCGTAAGCACTCACATCCACTTTGGAGTAGATCTCTTCCCAGTAGAGGTCGGCAAGGTCGTCGGCGTTATCAATGCCCTCGACCAGACCCGACCATTTCGTGAGCAGTGACCGGAAACTGTCAATAACCAGATCGGCACCTGTTACTCCGTACTTCTCTTCATACCGCTCGACGATCGTATCCAGGTCGTTGCGAATGAATGCCTCGGTCATCTCGACCAGCTCATCGGAGGGCTGGTGAACCGTGATCTGGCTTTCACTGGCGTTCTCCATCTCTTTGCTCGCGCTGACCTGATATTTCCAGCTGATATCCGCTCCCAGCACTGCGGTTGCCTTGAGAATATAACGACGCTCCTCTTCCGACAGACCCCGCCAGACATCACGGCTGAGGTTGTTCACCGCCGTCGCGCCGTAGACACCACCGGGCACACCCTGGGTGATGTCCGAAGTCACCTCCTTCAGCTTGAAGATGTCCAGTTCCGTCGGTGAACTGATGGTGCAGTCAAGAACCCCCTGGTTCAGGGCTTCGTAGGTTTCCGCGATGGACAGAGAGACCGGCGTCGCGCCCACTTCCTCCGTCCAGCGCGCCCAATGGGCACCGGCGGTACGGAAGCGCTTGCCCTTGGCCTGCTCCACCGTGGTCACCGGCTGGTTGCAGAGAAGGAAATAGGCGGTACTCGCGGAGCCTCCCGTAAACACCTGGTTCTGTGCCGCGAATTCCTCGATGCATTCCGGGCAGTCATTCATGATGAATTCGGACATGGCGCCCACGTAGGCCAGACCCGCATGACTTGGCGCAACGTCCACAAGCTCCGTGAGCATGCTGAGTTCGCCCACAAGGTTGGTAACAGGGAACTCACTGGGATAGTAGGACAGCAACACGAAACCGGAATCGGCCATGCCGTCGCGAATGCCCGGGGATGTCTCCTTGAAGCTCAGCAGTGAGCCCGCATACACCTTGGCGGTGAGCTCTCCTCCCGAGATTTCCTCCAGCGCCCTGGCGTAGGTTTCTGCGGAATCGGCGCCAATGGAGTTGGGTGGGTAGCCAGTGGCGTGGGAAATGCTGGTGGCGTTAGCCCCTGAGGCAACCACCAGGCCTCCGAGCAGTAAAGGTGCTGCGAATTGTTTTATGGCATTGCGTAACGTCATGTGAACCTCCGGGTCCTTTGTCGGGCAGTGCCATCTCGCGGGGCACGCCCGGTTTGTTGTTGTTCGAACAGTGTTACCCAGCTTACGGCTGCGCTCCTCATCGACACGTCGTCGGTTACGACGAATTGGCCTTCAGCCGATGTTCCGGCCCTTTTCCTTCCAGTGCTCTTCCTTCAGTTTGAACTTCAATAGCTTGCCGGCCCCTGACATGGGCAGCTGATCACGCACCTCATAACTTCTGGGGCACTTGTAGCCGGCGATATGTTCCTTGCAGAAGGTGGTGAGGTCTGCCTCGTCGAGTTCCTCGCCCTCCCTGAGAATCAGGACCGCGTGCACCCGCTCGCCCCACTTTTCATCCGGCACACCGATGACCGCGCACTGGGATACCTGGGGGTACTGCAGCAGCACGTCCTCCACTTCCACGGAGTAGACGTTTTCGCCGCCCGTCACGATCATGTCCTTGATCCGGTCCACCAGGAACACATAGCCGTCGTCATCCATGTAGCCCGCATCTCCGGTATGCATCCAGCCCTCACGGATCGCATCCCTAGTCTGGCTTTCCTTGTTCCAGTAGCCCTGCATCACCATGGGACCACGGGCGCAGATCTCGCCCACCTGGCCTCGTGGAACCTCATTGTCCATTGGGTCCACAATGCGGATCTCGGCGATGTGCGTCGGGCATCCGGCTGACATCAGCTTGTGGTGCCGGGCAGGGTCGGAATGGATCTCCGGATGCAGCATGGTGACGGTGGGTGACAGCTCGGTCATGCCATACATCTGCAGGAAGTCCGCGTTGGGCAGCTTCTTCATGGCCCGTTTCAGTAACGCACTGTCCATGGGGGACGCACCGTAGATAAAGCACCGCAGGGAACTGGTGTCATGGCTGTCAAACTCGGGGTGATCCAGCACCGCCCTCAGCATGGTGGGCACCAGGAAGGTCTCTTCCACTTTCTCGCGGCCGATGGCCTCGATGACCGGCAGAGGCTCGAAACGGGGCAGGATGATGTTGGTACCACCCCGGATCGACAGCTGGAGCAGCAGGCCGATACCCGCCACATGGAAGAAGGGCGCCGAATGCAGCCCGACGATGCGATCCTTCCGGCAGGCGGGTATGACCGTACTCAGGGCGCTCAGGTACAGGTTGCCGTGGCTCAGCATTACCCCCTTGGGCTTACCGGTGGTGCCGCCGGTGTAAAGAATGCCTGCCAGGTCCCTGTCACAACGCCCGGCATCGGCAACGGGAGAGGCCCCACTGATGAGGTCACGGAGATCTTCCGTCCCTTCGGGAGCCGTCCGGTCGCCCATGTAGACCACTTTCTGCAAGGCCGAGGAGCGTTCGCGAATGGCGCCAAGCATGGAAGCGAACTCATCGTCCACGAACAGGATCCGGGTATCACAGTCATCCAGGGAATAGGCGATCTCCGGGGCGCTCCAGCGGATGTTCACGGTATTGAAGACGCCGCCGCCCCAGAGCGCTGCGAACACGGTCTCCATATACCGGTCGGAGTTGAGACCCAGGATACCTACCCGGTCATCCGGGCCCATACCCAACGTCTGCAGGACACCAGCGAGCCGGGCCACGCGGTCTGTCAGCTGGGCCCAGGTCTGGCGACGCTCGCCGAAAACGACGGCTTCATCATTGGGATATTCCCGGAGGGCCTTGTGCAGGAGTTGCGTCAGGTACATGGTTGATCTCGCTTGCTTTTGTTATCGGTGCATTGGGGTCAGAGGTGGCATTATCGCCACCACTTCCGGCCGGAGGCCTCGTCGTTAAGGACGAAATCCCCTCAGGCTTCCTTCCACTTGTTGGGCCCGAGATACCCGAACAGGAACGCGCCCACCTTGCGCTTCTGGATTTCCTCCGAACCCTCGGTGATGCGGTAACGGCGGTGATGACGGTAGATATGCTCGAACGGCTTGTGGCGGGAGTAGCCAATACCGCCATGGACCTGCATGGCCTGATCAGCTGCCTCACAGCACAGGCGGTTTGACCAGTAGTTGCACATCGACACCTTGTCGGAGAGCTGGTTGGCCACTTCCGGCTTGGAGAGCTGATCCATTTCCCAGGCGGTCTTGCGGATCAGCAGTCGCAACATTTCCACCTGCGTCGCCAGTTCCACCAGGGGAAACTGGATACCCTGGTTGCGGGCAAGCTCCTGACCGAAGGGCTTGCGCCTACGGGCGTACTTCACGCTTTCCCTGATGCAGAAATCGGCAGCCCCCAGGCTGGAGGCTGCCTGGCGGATGCGGTTCTCATGGACAAAGTGCTGGGCAATGGCCAGGCCCCCGTCCAAGGGCCCAAAGACCGCCGTGTCCGGTACCCACACGTTGGTGAAACTCACCCGGGGATGGTCCGTGGGCATGTTGAAGGTCCACAGATACTCCTCCACTTTCACACCGGAGGTATCGGATGGCACGATCAGGGCGGTAATGCCTTTGGCGTCGCCGTCGTTCCCACTGGTGCGCACGAAGGTAATGCAGTGGGTGGCGGTATGCATACCGGTGGTCCACATCTTCTCGCCATTGATCAGCCAGCCGTCAACACCATCCCGGGTCTCCCGAACCGCCCGGGTTTCCATGTGGGTGGCGTCGGAGCCGTGGTCCGGCTCGGTGAGACCGAAGGCGAGCTGGTATTTCTCGTTGAGCATGTTGTCCACGAATTCCTCGTACTGCTGCGGGCTCCCGAAGTCCCGGAACAGCAGCACGAAAGGATTGTTGGCCACAATGGAGTGCTCGTTCTGCAGATCGTTGTGCAGACCCAGGCCCCTGGCCGCCAAATGCTCCCGGATCACTGTCATGGCCAGGTTGGAGCCATCCTTTCCTCCGAATGCCCTGGGCAGCGGAAATCGCAGATGGCCGGCCTCATCCGCCTTGCGGCGGGCTACCTTCAGCAGGTCCTCCCACTCCGTACGGGGAAGACCGCCCCCCTCGAAATCGGTCCGGGCCCATTCGCGGCGGTGATCAAAGAAGCGGATGTTGTCATCCTGCTGCTCCAGGGGGCGGATTTCCTTTTCGATGAAGTCGTCCAGCTCAGCGAGATAGTCGGTCAGTTCCTGCGGCAGGTGAAAGTCCATGGTCTTACTCCAGAGATAGCTGTTGGTGAATGTCAGTATTCTTTAGGGAAGCCTGACTGGTAAGCAGTCCACTCTTCCCGGGCCCGGCGATACCCGGAATATTTCGGCTGGTCCACCGCCACCTTGTTGAGGGTGGTGAGCCAGAGATAATCACGCAGCCGCGGGTTATCGGGGGTCAGCGACCCTTCGGCTATCAGCCGGCAAACCTCCGTGGTGAGCCCCGCCAGAGTGCCCCTCTTGCCGGTCAGCTGGTGCAGTTGTTCGCGCTCGTCATGGCCATCGTCACGACTGGCCATTTCCAGATGGCGGCGCACCATGCCCAGCACGTTGGCGGAGACGCGGGCCCGGAAAGCTTCCGCGGGTTCCATCTGTGGCATTACTTCGTCCCTGAGGAAGGCTTCCACCGAGGCCAGCAGCGCCGGATTATCAGGCAGGTCTTGCATCACTTTTCTCCTCTGGCGCAGGCAGGGGAACGAGCTGTCGCAGCAGGTCCACTTCCGTTTCCGAGGCCCGGCGTCCAATCGCTCCGCGCTCGGGCGAGGTGTCGTGGCCGGCCACGAAGGAGGCGGCCATGCCCTGGCACATGATTCCCCAGCGCAGGGTGCCGAAAATCTCCCAGAAGCGGACGCGCTCCGGATCCGGGCGCTGCCCGCTGGCTGCCTGGTAGCCTTCGAACAGCTGCTCACGGGTGCCAAAACCACCTACCGGAAGATCAATGTGGCCGTAGCGCCAGGAGTTCACGCAGATCCAGCCCAGATCCGCCATGGGATCACCGAGATACGCCAGCTCCCAATCCAGTACAGAGACAAGTCCGCTCTCATCCACCATCAGGTTGCCGTGACGGAAATCACCGTGCACCAGGGCCAGGGTCTCCGGCGCTTCCGGCAGGTGATCCCTGAGCCAGCGAAACGCCAGTTCAAAAACCGGACGGGGCTCGCCATGGCCCCGGTACTCCCGATAGAGCTGATCCAGGGCCTGTGCCGGTGTGGCGCGGGCGAGAAAATCCAGATCCGCGACGTCGAGGCGATGGATCTCCGCAAGGGCCTCGCCACACTGATGGGCGAGCTGGGACCGGGCCCCGGCATAGCGCTCCTCCCGGAGAATCTTCGGAGGCAGGGTTTCGCCGGAAACGCGCTCCATGAGGTAGCCGGTACCGAGTTCATCCTCCGGCCGGAGAATCTCGTAGACCCGGGGGGCGGCAACGCCACCCTCCCCGGCCCGGATCACCAGCCGTGCTTCGTCATCCAGGTCCAGGCTGTCGTCGCTGCCCTGGTTCCAGTTGCTGGCCTGGCGCAGAATGAATGGTGTCATGGCCTCGCCGGCGCTGGCATCCAGCGACCACATCTGCTGATTCGCACCGCCGGTCAGGCGCTTCAGCCCCGTCACCCGGGCGCCCGGGAGGAAGCGTTGGAGCACTCTGTTCAGTCGCGTTTCCAGGCCTTCTTCGGTAGAACTTGAGGTCTCGGGCATGGTGGTTTCTTTCTTGTGATCAGAGAACAGAAAAACGCTGGCGGGTCAGCGCTGGCGGTTCTTGAATTTGGCGATGGCCTCGCGGGACTCCTCACTCTGCAGACACTGCTTCTGGGCGATGGCCTCCCCCTCGAAAATCTGGGCGTAGGAGGCGGTGGCGCATTGGCGTAACAGGCGCTTGGCCTCCGCCGTGGCCAGGGACGACCGTTCACAGAGCGTGGCGGCAATGCCGGCGGCAGTCGCGTCTTCCTCGCCCTGGGGAACGACCGCTCGCGCCAGACCCAGTGCCAGGCACTCCTGGGCGCTCAGGCTGCCGCCCTCGGTGATGAGAGCGAAGGCCCGGTGGTAGCCCAGGGTCTGGAACAGCAGCCAGGTACCGCCGCCATCCGGTATCAGACCGATGTGACTGAATGCCAGATAGATACGGGATGTGTCCGCCATCACCACCTGGTCACAGCTCATCAGTACCGATGCGCCGATACCTGCCGCCACACCAGGGGCAACACCGATCACCGGTTTGGGCATGTTCTGGATGCTCTCCAGAATGGGACGATAGTCGTCCATCAGCTGGCGGGTGACGTCGGACCGGTCCGGCGAGTTGTCCTCCATCAGGTCGGCGCCGGCACTGAAGGCACGACCCTCGGCACCCAGCACCACCACTTTCACCGACGCATCGTCGCCGGCCCGCCTCAGGGCGTCGGACAGGTCCCGTCGCAGATCCTGGTTGAAGGCGTTAAGGGAGTCCGGGCGGTTCATGCGGATCCAGGCAACGGCGTCGCGGACGACGTACTGCACAGCATTGTTTTCGGTCATGGGGTGTCCTCCTCGTTTTTTCCATCGTCGTCTCAGTGGCGGGCATGGGCATCGTCTGAACCGACGAATCGCCATCCGGCCGGGCTTTTCGTCGCAACGGACGATGACCCGGGAAGCCACCCGGGGCACCGTAGACGGACAATCACTGCTCTTATTCGAGGACTCCCCTGATGACGGATACCCCCGCACGCAGCATTCAGCAGCTGCTCGATCTCAACGGGCGCACTGCCCTGGTAACCGGCGGCTCCCGTGGCCTGGGCCTGCAGATGGCTCACGCCCTTGGCGAAGCCGGGGCGAGGCTGGTGATCAGCGCCCGCAAGGAGACCGACCTGAACGAGGCCGCCGACGAGCTGCAGGCCGCCGGACATGACGTCACGCCCCTCCTGGCCAACCTGGCGAACGAGGATGAGGTTATCGGCCTGGCGGACCGCGCCATTGAAGTTCTTGGCCACATTGATATCCTCGTGAACAACGCAGGGGCCACCTGGGGGGCACCCGCGGAGGACTATCCCCTGGAGGGCTGGGACAAGGTCATGACCCTGAATGTGCGGAACCTGTTCCTGCTCACCCGGGAGGTAGGCAGGAAGAGCATGATTCCCCGACGTTATGGCCGAATCATCAACATTGCCTCCAACGCCGCCATCGGCGGCAACCGGGACCTGATGACCGCCGTCGGCTATAACACCAGCAAGGGGGCCGTGGTGACCTTCACCCGGGCCCTGGCGGCGGAATGGGGCGCCCACAAGATCACCGTCAACGCCATCGGCCCCGGCTATTTCCCCAGCAAGATGTCGAAGGGCCTCAGGGACCAGCATGGTGACGAGGGCCTGATCCGCCATGTCCCCCTGCAACAGACCGGGGACGACGAGGCCCTGAAGGGCGCGACCGTGATGTTCGCCTCGGATGCCAGCAAGCACACCACCGGCCAGGTCCTCTACATCGACGGCGGTTGCTCCGCCATGATCTGCGGATAAGGAATTGTTATGAGCCAGTTTGAAACCATAGCCCTCGACATCGAGGAAGGTATCGCCACCATCACCCTGAACCGGCCGGACCGGATGAACGCCTTCACCCTGAAAATGATGGAAGAGCTGATTGCTGCCTTCGAACGGACCGACGCCGACGACAGCGTTCGGGCCGTGATCGTTACCGGCGCTGGCAAGGCATTCTGCGCCGGTGCGGACCTTTCCTCAGGAGCGGATACCTTTGACTACGAGTCCCGCCGGGAAAATGCCCCGGACCCCCTGGCCAGCGGCGTCAACCGGGACGGTGGCGGCATGGTCTCGCTGCGCATCTTCCGCAGCCTGAAACCGGTGATCGGCGCCATCAACGGCGCCGCGGTGGGCGTCGGCGCCACCATGTCCCTGGCCATGGATATCCGCCTGGCCTCCGAAAAGGCGCGCTACGGTTTCGTATTCACCCGCCGGGGCATCGTGCCGGAAGCGGCCTCGTCCTGGTTCATCTCCCGGGCGGTGGGTCTGTCTACGGCATTGGAGTGGTGTATGACCGGTAAACTGATCAACGCCGATGAGCTGGAAAAACGCGGGCTGGTGCGATCGGTTCACGCCCCGGACGAGCTGCTGCCGGCAGCCCGGGAAATCGCCCGGGAAATCGCCGACAACACCGCCCCGGTGTCTGTGGCCATGACACGCCAGATGCTGTGGCGCATGGCCGGGGCCGAACACCCGATGGAAGCACATCAGCTGGATAGCCGCGCGGTCCAGGCCCGTGGCGCGTCAGCGGATGCAAAGGAGGGAGTGGCTTCGTTCCTGGAGAAACGGCCGGCGGACTACGCCAACAAGGTATCCACCGATATGCCGGAGTTCTTCGATTGGCAGGGAGAGCCGGAATTCAGGTAATCGTCAGTAAAAAACCGGGCGTGCCTATTGTTGCAGTGCAAGACGTCCCGGCACTGGGGAGGTCTTTCGCCGCCGCGTCGGAGGGGCGTCCTGCCACCCCAACGCTTCCGGGGCATCCATGCCCCTGCTCTGAAAGATCTCCCCAGCCCCGGGACGCCCCATACTCTTTACTTGAATTCAGGACCAGCCTCCATCTCTCTGCCCGCCTGGTAAACCCTGAACGTAAAAAAGCCGGAGAGCCCAGAACGGGCCTCCGGTCACAGCACTGGTATCTGCCAAGTGCCTCCGCTCGAGGTTCTTTCGCTGCAGGAGAAATCAGGGCTCGTCCGACACTTTCACCATCAGCTTGCCTTCGTTTTTACCGCTGAACAGCAGCGACAGCCCATCCAGGGCATTGTCCAGGCCATCCACCACGTGATTCTTCCATTGGAGCTGATCCCTGCTGACCCATTCGGTCAGGGCCTCCAGCGCTTCCGGGAACCGCTTCTGGTAATCGAGAACGATAAACCCCTTCACCGTCAGGCGCTTCATCAGCACACGACCGAAATCCCTGGGCCCGGGCATGACGCCTTCGTCGTTATAACGGGAAATCATGCCGCACAGGGACAGGCGACCATTGAGATTGAGACGGTTATAGATGGCATCCATGATGTCGCCGCCAACGTTCTCGAACTGGATGTCGACGCCGTCCGGGCAAAGCCGGTCGAGCATGGCGGGCACGTCCTCATTGCGATAGTCAATGGCGCCGTCGAAGCCCAGCTCATCAGCAAGCCAGCGACACTTCTCCGTGCCACCGGCGATACCAATGACACGGCAACCCTTCAGCTTTGCGATCTGGCCCACGATGGATCCCACCGCACCTGCAGCCGCACTGACCACCACGGTCTCCCCCGGTTGTGGCTTGCCGATATCCAGCAGACCGAAGTAGGCGGTGATACCGGTGGACCCGAGCACCGACATGTAAGCGGACAGGGGAAGATCCGGATGGGTGGCTACCGGGCGCACCATTTTGGCATCTGCCACGGTGTAGGCCTCCCAGCCGCCAACCATGGGCTTGACGATATCGCCGGGACGAAACCGTTCTGAGCGTGATTCTTCCACCACCCCCAGGGTACCGCCTCTCATGACATCGCCCACCTGGACCGGTGGCAGATATTGCTCCCGGTCGCTCATCCACAGGCGATGAGTGGGATCCAGTGACAGGTAGATGTTGCGGATAAGCACCTGGTCCGGCGAGAGTTCCGGAACCGGTTGGGTGACCAGTTCCAGATGCTCCGACGTGATGTCCGCTTCCGGACGCTTACGCAGGACCCAGCGACGGTTCTGGAGGGTATCAGGCATGGTCGGGCTTCCTTATTATCGTTGCTGATGTAAACAGTGTGCCTTAAGGCAGCGTGGCGGGAATCGTCTGTTACGACGAGTCCTTGCGAGGCAGAAGAATCAGGGCGGACCCCGATGGCCCGACAGTGGCACCGGTTTACCGTATTGCATGGTGTCGGCATCGGTAATTCGTCCATTACGACGATGGTGGGGCTATCCGGCAACGCCACAATCGGTGCATACCCACGGGGGATATGCCTGGCTGCACCTGGCCCGGGTTCCCGCCCTGAACAATCAGCGGAGATTCAGATGAACACTGACAGCACCACAAGTCCGGTCATTGACGACAGCTTTCCCGACCGGAAGCAAGCGGAAGACATAGCGGCAAAGGTGGAGCGGTTTGTTCGTGATGTGGTCATACCTTATGAAACCGATTCCCGCAGGGACCATCACGATTGCCCGACCGACGAACTGACCCGGGAACTGCGCCAGAAAGCCCGGGAAGCAGGCGTTCTGACGCCCCATATATTCGCGGATGGCGGCCACCTTAGCCAACGGGGCACCGCCCTGGTCCTGATCAGAAGCGGCCTGTCCCCGCTCGGCCCGCTGGCCTGCAACACGGCGGCGCCGGATGAGGGCAACATGTATCTGCTCGGCAAGATGGGCAGCCCGATGATCAGGGAGCGGTTCCTGCAGCCGATCGTGGAGGGAAAAAAACGGTCGGCGTTTTTCATGACCGAGCCGGCCAACGAGGGTGGAGCGGGATCCGATCCCTCCATGATGCTCACCGAATGCCACAGGGATGGTGACGAATGGGTTATTAACGGTCGCAAGGCCTTTATCACCGGGGCAGAAGGGGCGGGTGTCGGCATAATCATGGCCAGGGCGCAGGAAGGCGCCTGCATGTTCGTGGTGGACCTGCCCGATCCGGCGATCCGCATCGAACGGGTGCCGAGAACCATCGACAGCTCCATGCCGGGCGGCCATGCCACCGTCATGATCAGGGATCTCAGGGTACCGGATGAGCAGATGCTCGGGGCGGCGGGTGATGGTTTCCACTACGCCCAGGTACGTCTCGCGCCAGCGCGGCTGTCCCACTGCATGCGCTGGCTGGGGGCCTGCATCCGGGCCAACGAGATCGCCTCTGACTATGCCAACCGCCGGATGGCGTTCGGCAAGCCGCTGATCGACCACGAGGGCGTTGGCTTCATGCTGGCGGAGAACCTGATCGACCTGCAACAGTCCCGATTGATGATCGACTGGTGTGCCGGCGTACTGGATCGGGGTGAGAAGGGTGGAGCGGAAAGTTCCATGACCAAGGTTGCCGTCAGCGAATCCTTGATGCGAATTGCCGACCGCTGTGTTCAGGTAATGGGGGGCAGCGGATTGACAGAGGACTCCATTGTCGAGCAGGTATTTCGGGAAATCAGGGCCTTCCGGGTATACGACGGGCCCACGGAGGTACACAAGTGGTCCCTGGCCAAGAAAATCAAGCGTGACTGGAAGCAGAACAACGGATGAACAGTCACTGATACAGGGTGTGGATCACCTCCCCTCGCCAGCTCACATCCACCAATAACGTCTCGCGGAACAGGCACTATCGAATCCGGCCCCCTTGCGGGGACCGGATACCGTTGGCCCTATGTCTGCGGCAGAGGCTCCGCCTCGGGTCCGTCCGGTGGTTGCTGATCCCTGCTCCGCCGGCGCATCGACCATATCCTCAACTGGCCGACCACGCCTGCCGGGAAGAAGTATACGCTCAGCACGAACAGCAGCCCGAACCAGAGTAGCCAGTGGCCCGGACCGAGCAGGTTCTCCACCAGGGGAATGCCGTCCGTGTACTGGCCGACCCACTTGAGGAGATCCTGCAGGTAGGTCTGGGCCAGGATGAAGAGCGTGCTGCCGACAATGGCGCCGTAGAGCGTGCCCATGCCACCAATCACGCACATCAGGAGGATGAACACCATCAGCTCGAAGTTAAGGGTATTCTCCGGATTCACGTAACGGTTGATCAGGGCAAAGGCAGCGCCGGCGAGGGTGGCCACCAGGGCGGCCAGGATGACAACCGCAGTGCGGTAGACCACGGTCCGGTAGCCCAGGGCCTCAGCCCGGAACTCGTTCTCACGGATGGCCTGAAGTACCCGGCCGAACGGCGAGTTGACCAGTCGCAGCAGGAACAGGAAGACCCCGGCGGAGACCGCCAGCAGCGCGTAGTACATGACGTTCCGACCGCTGAGCCGAAGCTCGAACAGTGAATCCTGCCACACCTGCCCAAGGTTCCAGGGCTGGGTCAGCAGACCCTTCAAAAGTGTAGGCACGTCAATGCCCGGCAGGGTGCCATCGAGAGGCCGGAAGGCTGGCCCGAGTTCCCGGGGCACCCGCACCCGCATGCCATCCTCGCCGCCGGTGATGACGTACAGCTGGGTCACCAGACTCAGGAAGGCAAAGGCCACCGCCAGGGTCACCAGGGCGAAGAATATGGCCTTCACCCGCAGCGACAACAAGCCCAGAAGGAGGGACAGCACGAAGCTGAGGGCCAGCGCGCCGGTAATACCGATCAGTACAGCAGGAAAGGTACTACCGATATTGCTCGTGGCCATGGCAACGCCATAGGCGCCGATGCCAAAGAACATGGTGTGGGCGAAAGACACAATGTGGGTATAGCCCAGCATCAGGTCATAGGCGGCGACCACCATGATAAAGACACAGATCATGCCCAGGGTGGTGAATGCCCGGATACCGTCAAACAGGAAGGGGCCGAGTAACAGACTGACCACGATAATCAGGAGCAGCGCAGTCAGCGGCTTGCTGCGGGGATAATCCCCCGACAGGATTCGATTCAACATGATTGCCTCCCTCTACACCTTGATAACCGGGATCAGCCCCTGGGGCCGCCACATGAGTACACCCACCATCAGCCCGACCGTCGCCACCGCCGCCAGGCGGGGTTCAACGAAACCGATGTAGAGATTGATCAGGCCCACCAGCAGGGCCCCGTAGAAACAGCCACGGATGGAGCCCAGGCCACCGAGGATGATGACCACGATGACGGAGATCATCATCTCGTCGCCCATATGAGGCGTCAGGATTTCCTTGTACATTCCCCACATGACACCACCCAGGCCCGCCAGAGCCGAGCCGGCAATGAAGACCCCGAGGAACAGCAGGTGGATGCGGTAACCCTGGATCTCCACCATTTCCCGGCTCTCAACGCCGGCGCGAATCAGGATGCCGATGCGGGTACGGTCGATGACCCACAGCATGGCCGCATATATGGCCAGCCCCAGTACCACCGCCAGCAACCGGAATTTCTCCAGCACGATGCCGCCGATCACGGGCAGTGATTCCGGCAGCATCAGGGCGCCACTCAGGGACTCCGGCCGGGTTACGGGAATTTCGTTGGGGCCCCAGATCACCTCGATCAGCTGCATCAGGATGATGGAGCCACCCACGGTGACCAGAATCTGCTTGAGGTGGTCTCCGTACACCGGCTTGATCACCAGCTTCTCGAACACCAGCCCCACGATACCCGCCACGAAGGCGGCGAACAGCAGGGCCGGAATGATGGCCACCAGGTTGCTCATCAGGCCGGGAGCACCGGCGAAGCCGTCCAGCCAGAACGCCAGGACGGTGCCGCCGGCGAAGGCGCCGAGAGAGATGAAGGCGCCATGGGCCAGGTTCAGAACACTCATCAGCCCAAAGGTCAGGGTCATGCCCGACGCCATCAGGAAGAGCATCCCCCCCATGGCAATGCCACTGATGGTCAGTACCAGCCAGGTGCCGAAATCAATGACCGCCAGGGACAAAATGAGCATGGCCGCCAACAGGAAAAGATGGGCCTGGTTCTCCTGAAAGTCACTGAGCCACACCCGGGGGCTGCGGCGTTGCCGGGGAGCCTCCTGAATCGGATCCGACATCGGCATGGCAGTA
The DNA here is from genome assembly GCF_900115285.1 of Marinobacter daqiaonensis. Taxonomy (GTDB): domain Bacteria; phylum Pseudomonadota; class Gammaproteobacteria; order Pseudomonadales; family Oleiphilaceae; genus Marinobacter; species Marinobacter daqiaonensis. The sequence continues at coordinate 2,778,341 of NZ_FOYW01000001.1, read as the reverse complement.
GTCTCTTTATTCATTGGTGCGCTCCCAGTCCAAGTCCTAGCAGCTCCTGCTGGAGTTCCTCGTTTTCCGAGAGTTCCGCCATGGTGCCCGAGTGCACCACGGCGCCATCGTTCATGACGGCAACGGACTGGCCGAGCCGACGGGAGAAATTGAAGTTCTGCTCCACCAGCAGGATGCTGACCTGCTGCTCCTTGAGCTGTTCGAAGGCATCCGCCAGGTCATTGATAATCGCCGGAGCGAGACCCTTCGTTGGCTCGTCCACCAGCAGCAGATCCCGGGGCTCAATCACCGCCCGGGCGATGGCCAGCATCTGCTTCTGACCACCGGAGAGGGTTCCGGCGGGCTTGTCCCAGAACTTCTTCAGGGGCGGGAACAGATCGAAGATCCACTGAAGACGGGCTTCATCCATGGGACCGCTGACGGCAGCCAGGACAAGGTTTTCCCGAACTGTCAGCAGACCGAAGATCCCCATGCTTTCCGGTACAAAGGCGATACCGGCCCGGGCGATCTTTGGTGTTGGCCAGCGGCTGATGTCCTGGCCCTGGTAGGTTATGGAGCCACCGGTAAGGTTAGTCAGGCCCATGATGGTTCGCAGGGAGGTGCTCTTGCCGGCGCCGTTGCGGCCGAGAAGCACCGTCAGTTCGCCACGGGGCACAACCAGGTCGACACCGTGGAGGATATGATACTGCTCGATATCAGCCTTGACGCCTGACAGGGTGAGAATCGGCTCAGCCATGGGCCACCTCCGCTTCGGTTTCCGGGGAGGCACCCAGGTAGGCTTCCTGAACCACGGGGGAAGCAATCACTTCCGCCGGTTTCCCATCCGCCACCAGCTCGCCATTGTGAAGCACGACGATCCGGTCGGAGAGTGAGCGGACCACATCCATCTTGTGCTCCACCAGGAGCACAACCTTGTTCTGCCTGTTCTTGATATCGGCGATCAGGTCCAGGATCACCGGCACTTCGTCCACGCTCATTCCGGCCGTGGGCTCGTCAAACATGAAGACTTCCGGCTCCAGGGCCAGCATAAGGGCCACTTCCAGCTTACGCTGGTCGCCATGGGGCAGGCCGGAGACCAGGTAGTCGGCGCGGCCCGCCAGGTTGACCTGGGCAAGGTATTCCATGGCCTGGTCGGCCAGGTCCCGACGGCTGCTGGCCATCTGCCAGAAGATGTGACCGATGCTGTGGCGCGATGCCACGGCCAGGCGCACGTTCTCCAGGGCCGTCAGGTTTGGAAACAGGTTGGTCAGCTGAAACGCGCGACCCAGGCCCTTGTCGGCCCGCTTGGCGGCACTGAGGCCGGTAATGTCCTCGCCGTTGAGCAGGACCTGGCCTGCGCTGGCTTTCAACTGCCCTGAAATCAGGTTGAACCAGGTGGTCTTGCCGGCGCCATTGGGCCCGACGATGGAGGTGAGGGTTCCCTTGTGAAACTGGCAGGAGACCCGGTTGACCGCCACGTGGCCACCAAAGTTGATGGTCAGATCGCGGGTTTCGAGAACCGCTTGCTGGGATGACATGAACAACTCCGGCTATCTGCACTAACTCGTTCAGACCCCGTTACTGACCGGGGCCTGAGTTCTTCATGCCCGGGCGTTGCCGCCCGGGCCGCTCATCAGTTGCGAACCGGAATATCCATCTCGCTGCGGTCGATAACACGGATCAGCTTCGGCACACCAGCGGTCACGGTACGGCCGGCAAACCAGTCGTCACGTTCTTCCACTTCAATTTCGAAGTGATACATGTCCTGCATCGCCTGATGGTCCTCGGCACGGATTTCCATCTCACCCTTGGGGGTATCGAATACCAGGCCCTTGAAGGCGGTGATCAGGTCTTCGGTGTCAGTGGAGCCGCCTGACTTGCGGATTGCCTCGGTGATCGCCATCGCCTGGGCGAAACCCTGGGCGGTGAAGAAGTCCGGTGCCGCGTTATGACGCTCGAAATGCTCCTTGACCAACCAGTCGTTGATCGCGTTTTCGGGCGACTCGTAGTAGTAGTAGGTAGCGCCCTGCATGCCCGGGAAGTCGGCATAGCCCACCAGGGCTGCGAGGATGTTGCCGCCAGTGGCCAGTTTGATACCGAAACGGCCCGGGTCCAGATCCTGGATCCGGCCGAGGGGGTTGGATGAACCCGCCCAGATACCGAAGATGTATTTTTCTTCGCAATCAGTACGGTCCTTCAGGGAGTCAAACAGACGCTGGGCGGCAGCGGTAAAGTCCGTGGCGTCCGTGGGCAGGTATTCCTCATGGACAATTTTGCCACCCTCCTTTTCCATCGCTTCCTTATAGGCGGAGACACCGTCACGGCCAAAGGCGTAGTCCTGGGCGATGGTGGAAACACAGACTCCTTCCCCGCCGATAGCGACCGCGTTGGAAACCGCGTCCTGGGATGAGTTACGGCCGACCCGGACCACGTAGCGGTTCCAGTCAGCACCGGTGATCGCATCGGCCACACCCTCGGGCATGATGATGCGCTCGTATTCTTCCGCCAGTGGCAGGGTGGCCAGGGCCACACCGGATGACACCGGTCCGATCACGATGTGGGCGTCGTCCTCACCATAGGCTTCTTCAACCAGTGCCCGGGCACGGGCCGGGTCCAGTTGGGTGTCCTTGCGGGAAATCAGCAGCGGACGTCCCTCGATTTCCATCGAACCGCCGGTGGCGTACTCGAAACCCATGTTCAGACCGATATCAAGCTGCTCGGCGTAAGGTGCCAGCGCGCCGGTGAAGGCGGTGACATGAGCAATCCGGATGGTGTCTTCCGCCTGGGCGGAAAACGCGGCCATGGAAATGGCAGTGGCAAGTAAAAAGCGCTTCATACAACGATCCCCTTTTCTTGTTGTCGGGTCTGTTCATTGTTATCGGGCTCCGGCACCTGTCATGCGCACCGGCTTACCCGTCAGTGATGCTCGCCATTAAATATGACAACCGATTCAGGTTTTATCAAGAATAAAGAGAATTTTTTTGACTATCGAAGACGGGCTAACGATAGAAAAACCTTGAGCACCTCCTGACCCAGGCTCTGTCAGAGGCTTTGTCAACTTGACATCGCTGCCGGAGCTTCCTAGATTAGTTGACGACCGATTCATGTTTCGGGATGATAACGGCTCCCACAGTGTCAAACCACTCCCCGTGAGACGGGGACCGGATTGCGCTCTGTCACCTGACTGAGCAAAAGGACCAGGCTGATGACCACAACGACACAGGCCCCGCAGTCCCCGGGCGCCCCCAAGACCGCCCGCGGTGCCCGCACCCGGGCCAGGATCCTGAAGGCCGCCGAAGAGACCTTCGGCTCCCTGGGATACCACCGGGCGGGAGTGACCGACATCACCCGCACAGCCGGTGTCGCCCAGGGCACCTTCTACACCTACTTCGCCAGCAAGGAGGAGATTCTGCGGGAGTTGGTGATGGATCTGGGTCACAAGCTCCGCGCCCACCTGGCAGCGGAAATTCTTGGCAGCAGTGACCGCCTTGAGGCGGAGGAGAGGGGGCTGCGGGCCTTCCTGCAGTATCTGGCGGACCACCCCTCCCTGTACCGTGTACTGCAGGAGGCGCAGTTCGTTGACGAAACCATCTACCGGGAATACTACGAAACCTTTGCCCGGGGCTATGCTGACATGCTCGATGCCGCCTCCCGCAAAGGGGAGATCCGTCCCGGCAACAACCACCACCGGGCCTGGGCCCTGATGGGGCTTTCCCACTTCCTCGGGCTCAAATACGCCCTCTGGGACCAGCGGGCCAAAGAGGGAGAAGGGGCCTTCGATCCCATTGTTGAAACCATGGCGGACCTGTTCCAGAACGGCCTTGCGCTGAACGGGAGAGACAAGGGATGACACAGGTTCTGTACCGGCTGGAGGCCGGTATCGCCCGGCTTACCCTGAACCGTCCCGAGCGCCACAACGCGCTGGTGCCGGAGCTGTTACGGGATCTACGGCGGGCGCTGGCCCAATGCGGGCAGGATCGGCCCGGGGCCCTGGTCATCGATTCCGCCGGCAAATCGTTTTCCACGGGCGGCGATGTGGCGGGTTTCCATGACATTGCCAGGGAATTCCGGGCCCGTTATGGCGCCGAGGTGGTGGGGGAACTCAATCGGGCCATCCTCGACCTGCTCACCCTTCCGGTGCCCACGGTGGTCGCGGTCCACGGCATGGTAACGGGCGGCTCCCTGGGGTTGATCCTGGCCAGCGATATCGTGGTCGCTGGGCCGCAAGCCAGCTTTGCCCCCTGGTATACGGTTGTGGGATACAGCCCCGACGGCGGCTGGACCGCGCTGCTGCCGGAACGGATTGGCAGGGCCCGGGCGCTTGAGATTCAGCTCACCAACAGGACCATGAACCAGGACGAAGCCCTGGGCTGCGGGCTTGCCCAGTATCCGGCCGATGCCGGCGAGGAACTGGACAGGGCACTCACCATCGCCAACCAGATCCGGGCGCGCAAACCCGGCAGTGTCCGGCGCACCCTGAGACTGACACGCCCCGACCCCGGGCACGTTGCCGGCGCCCTGGAACGGGAGTACCGGGAATTCCTGGAACAGATAACGACCGATGAAGCCGATCTCGGCATGGCCGATTTCCTCGGGAGAACCCCATGAACATGTTTGACCTGATGGCCCACAGGGCCCGCGTCACCCCTGACCGTCCGGCTCTGGAGGATCTCCATTCCGGTGCCGTTTACAACTACCGCCAGCTGAACGAGCAGGCAGCCAGATTCGCCACGGCCGCCCTCACCCACTGGGACCTGGCCGAGGGCGACCGGATCGCCTTTCTGGGACACAGCCGGGCGGAATTTTTCGCCATGCTGTTCGGCTGCGCGAAGGCCGGCCTTATCCTGGTGCCGCTGAACTGGCGACTGGCACAGCCGGAACTCGAACAGCTGATGGCCGACTGTGGACCCCGCGCCCTGGTCTTCGGTGGGGAATTCACCGACAGCGCCTTCGGACTGAAAGCGACGGGGCATGTCGACACGCTTGTGGACCTGGACGGCACTGCTTCCGCTTGCCGCCCCTATGATCAGGACCTGGCGGCCACGGACCCCGACCTGAGCCCCCACCCCGAGCGTGATCCGGATACTCCCTGGTACCTGCTCTACACATCGGGCACCACCGGCCGGCCCAAGGGCGTCATCCAGACGTTCCGGATGATGATGGCCAATTACCTGAATATTGGTCTGGCGGTGGACCTGACCGGAAAGGATACCCTGCTGAACGTGTTGCCGCTGTTCCATACCGCTGGTATCAATCTCTATTCCTCCGCGGTTTTCATCGCCGGTGGCTGCGTGCTGGTTGCCAGGAGCTTCGAGCCGGACCAGGCCATGGACGTGCTGGCAAACCGGGCAACCATTTTCTTCGGCGTGCCCGCGGTCTACCAGGCCATTCTCGAGCACCCGGCGTTCAGTGGCGAGCGCCTGAGGAATGTCCGTTCCTGGGGCTGTGGCGGCGCGCCGCTGGCATTGCCGGTGGCAAGACGTTTTGTTGAGCAGGGCATCCGGGTGCGCACCGGCATGGGCATGACCGAAACGGGACCGACGGTATTTCTGCTCGACGAGGCGGACGTCCTTACCAAGATCGGGTCAGTGGGCCGCCCCCAGCTGCTGACGGAGGTGCGCATCGTGGGCACCGACGGCCGGGAGGTTGCCCGGGGCGAATCCGGCGAACTGATGATCAGGGGCCCCAACATCACCCCCGGCTACTGGAATCGCCCGGACGCCACCCGGGAGGCGATACGGCCCGATGGCTGGCTCCACAGTGGCGACGTCGCCCGCTGTGATGAGGACGGCTGTTACTACATTGTCGACCGCTGGAAGGACATGTTCATTTCCGGCGGTGAAAACGTCTATCCCGCCGAAGTGGAACGGGTCCTGGTGGAGCACCCCGCCATCAGTGAGGTGGCGGTGATTGGCGTACCGGACGGAAAATGGGGCGAAGTGGGCAAGGCCTTTATCTGCCTCAGAGGCGATACCGCCGCGCCCGGCACCGACGCCCTCTACAGCTTCTGCCGGGAACGGCTGGCCGGATACAAGGTGCCGAAGTATTTCCAGTTTGTGGATGAGCTGCCCCGCAACGCCCTGGGCAAGGTCACCAAACAGATACTCAGGCAGGACTGACCCATGACCGAATCCAGCATTCCCTGCGAACAGGCCTTCATCCTCAGCCAGGAAGACTTTGACCGCTTCGCTCGCCTCAGCGGCGACCACAACCCGATTCACGTGGATCCGGAATTTTCGGCCCGGACCAGCTTTGGCCGCACGGTCTCCCACGGCATGCTGCTGTTCAGCGTGGTCCGCAGTCTCCTGGCGCAGAGCTGGCCCCGCTCGGTATTGAAGAGCCAGAGCCTGATGTTTCCGGCGCCCGCCTACGCCGGCGATACGCTGGAGCTGGTTATCGAGGAAACCGGTCGCGAGGGTCGGACTCTGACCCTCACCACCACCATTACCCGACCCGACGGCGAAACCTGCCTGGCCGGCCAGTGTGAGCTGCAGCTGAGCGAGGAGGAAGTATGAGCCTGGATCGATTCGACGCCCTGAAAGAGGGGCTCAGTGCCAGTACCAGGCGCGTCTTCGCCAGCGAAGACCTGCAGGAGTGGTGCGATCTGTGCCAGCTTGACCAGACCTGGCAGGGGGTGCCTGAGCCGCTGATTGCCGGCCTGTTCTCCTACCTGCTGGGAGAGGAGCTGCCCGGCCATGGCACCAATTACCTGAAGCAGGCGATGGCCTTTCACGCCACGGCCGAAGCCGGTGAGACCCTGACCGCCAGCGTGACCATAAGCCGGCTCCGCCGGGACAAGGCCCTGGCCAACCTGAAAACGGTGTGCACCGGCCATGATGGTCGCCTGATCTGTGACGGCGAGGCCCTGGTGCTGTTTCAACACTGATATCCGGCCGCCAGCGACCGGAAATGGAGCAACCCCGATGACCGACGTACACCCCAACCTGCGGGCCTGGCTGGACCAGCTCAATGCCCTGGTGGCAGAGCAGAAGGCGCGAGGCGTAGAGGCCACTCCCGCGATGGTGCGGGACAGCCTTGCTGGCCTGACCGCCACCTTTGTGACCCGGGCACCGAATATCGCGGACGTCCGCGACATTCGGGTCGCGACCGGGGACGGCGACGTGCCGGCACGGGTCTACGACCCCTCACCGGGCGAGAGCAAGCCGGTCATGCTTTTCTTCCATGGTGGCGGCCATATGGCGGGCAGCGTGGCGGTGTATGACCCGATCGCCTGTAAACTGGCAGCCACCAGTGGCCATCTGGTGGTATCCGTGGACTACCGGCTGGCCCCGGAGGCCCCCTATCCCGCCGGGCTCAATGACTGCCTGAACGTCACCCGCCAGATATGGGCCTTACTCTCGCACCACGACTACGGGTTCGAGCGTCGGCTCACCCTGACTGGAGACTCCGGCGGCGCCACCTATGCCGCCACGGTCAGCCACATGCTGGCGCGGGAGCCGGGGCTGAACCTGAAATCCCAGATCCTCATCTACCCCAGCCTGGACTACACCATGGATCATCCATCCATCACTGAGCACGGCGAGGGGTACCTGCTGGAAAAAAACAGAATCGGCTGGTATTTCGACCACTACTTCCAGGGGGAGGAGGACCGCCGCAAGGCTTCCCCTATACACATGGAGGTGCCGGACGGAATGCCGGCCACGCTGGTTATCACCGCCGGCTACTGCCCCCTCCATGACGAGGGGGTCGCTTATGCCCTAAGGCTCCAGGCGGCCGGCGTCAGCTGCGAACTGCGGGACTATCCGGACATGATCCATGCCTTCCTGAACCTGGAAGATCTGGTGCCGGAAGCCTGCGCCGATACCTATCGTGCAATTGGCGACTTCGTGAACCGGGGCCAGTCAGTCTCCTGATGCGTTCCCATATCCCCCGTCACCCTGGCCCCGGTCCCAGGGTATCGGGAGGCTCCTTTCCCGGTAATCTCTGCCCGAGGGGCTCAGGCAGGGGAAGGGGCCACCCCTGAACCACCCTGTTACTTGCCCATGCCGTATTCAGCAGCACTGACTTTAGAGAACACATGTTCCCAATACAGATCTGCTAACTCCTCGCCACTCTCGACATCGTCGATCCGCTCCCCCCACTTGGCCAGGATCTCGCGGAAACGGGCGATTTTTTCTTCGGCCTGCTCGATACCATATCGCTCGGTATAGGCGTCGGCGATGGTTTTCAGGTCAGAGCGGATGAACTCCCGGTTGACTTCTTTCATCTCCTCGGTGGGATGGGTAATTCCAATACCCTGCTCTTTCGCGGTTTTCTCGTTTTCCACGGCACCCACTTCGTAACCCCAACTGAACTCGGCCGACAGAACGGCGGTCGCTTCCAGCAGAGCCTCACGCTGCGCCTCGCTCAGGGAACGCCAGGTCTGTTTGTTAATATTGGCTGATCCGACCCCGCTGAACACACCGCTGGGATAATTCACGGTGATATCGTTCACGACTTCAAAGAGGTTGAATACCGACAGCTCCGAGGTGGACTGAACCGAACAGTCAACCACGCCCTGACTCAGGCCCTCGTATATCTCGTTGACCGACATCGTGATGGGGTTGGCATTGACGGACTCCGCCCACCGCGCCCACTGGGCACCAGAGGTTCTCAGATTCTTGCCTTCCAGGGCCTCGAGGCTATCCACTTTCTCGCGGCACAGCAGTGAATACGGTGGCGTGGCGGCACTGCCCAGAAACAGCTGGTTCTGCGCCTCGAATTCCTGCCGGCATTCTGCACATTCCAGGAATATGAATTCGGACATGGCACCGGTGTACACCAGGCCGGCCTGATCCGAACCACCATCGGTCAACTCGATAGACATGGATACTTCAGCCACCATATTGGTGTGGGGATAGTCCGCCGGAAAATAGGGAGTCAGCACCACGCCCATGTCTGCCATGCCATCTCGAATTCCCGAAGGGGTTTCCTTGAGATTCAGCAGGGACAATTCATAAACCTGGACACTCAGGTCACCGCTGGAAGCCTGTTCCAGCTTTTTGGAAAAGGCATCAAGCGCTTCACTGGTGATGCTACCGGATGGATAACCGGAGGCAAAACGCAACTGCTCCGCTTCGAGGGCAACCGGCGCCAGCGCCATCATGGCGATCACGAGGGGATATTGTTTCATTTTGAGCTCCTTTGATCATTGTCGATTCAGCATAGGGCACGATTGCTCAGAACACCCCTTTTTATGACATGGCTCCTGGCCACCACTTCAGTTTCCCAGTCCCGGCAGGAACAGAATGATGTCCGGGAAGGTTATCAGCAGGAACAGCACGAAGAAGTCCATGATCAGGAACCAGAAGATTCCTCTGAAAACCTGGGCCGTAGTCACCAGCTTGCCCACCACGCTCTTGATGACAAACACATTCATGCCGATAGGCGGGGTAATCATGCCCACCTCCAGCAGCTTGGTCAGCACAACACCGAACCAGAGCAGGCTCAGGCCGAGGTTGTCGATGATCGGCAGCACGATGGGCAGGGTCAGCAGCATGGCGCCAATGGGCTCCAGGAACATACCCAGCAGTACATAGATCAATACGATCGCCAGCAGAATGACAACGACACTGGCATCCAGGCTGATGATCCACTCGGAAAGGAAGTCACCGGCACCGGAAAGCGCCAGGAACCGGGTCAGCAGGCTGGCACCCACAGCTATGATGATCAGCGCACTGGTCGTCAGCAGTGTTTCCAGAATCGCATCCCGGAAGCGCGGCCAGGTCAGACTGCCCTTGATGGCTGCCACGATCAGAGAGAGACAGGCCCCGATGGCCCCGGCCTCCGTGGGGGTGAAAACGCCACCAAACAGGCCGCCGAAAATGCCGATCATGATCAGGATGACGGGCCAGGTGTCCTTGAGTGCCCAGACCTTGTCCTGGAACGGAATTACTTCCTGGGTATCCGGCGCCAGCTCGGGATTGAGCTTGACCCGGACCAGGATCACCACGATGTAACCAACGGCGGTGATGATCCCTGCGGAGATACCCCCGAGGAAGAGCCCGGTAATGGATTCCTGGGCAATAATGCCGTAAAGAATCATGATGATGGAGGGCGGAATCAGCGCGCCAATGGTACCGGCCACCGCCACCGTGCCAGTAGCCAGTTCCGGGTTATAGCGATACTTGATCATTTCCGGGACGGCGATCCGTCCCATGGCGGCGGAGCAGGCGACCGAAGAGCCGGAAACCGCTGCAAAGCCGGCCGACCCGAATACGGCGGCAATGGCAAGGCCCCCGGGTACGCCGGCGAGCCACATGCGGGCGGCCCGGAACATCCCCTGGGTCAGCTGGGTGTGATAACAGAGGAAACCCAGCAGCAGGAACATGGGCACCGAACTGAGCACCCAGTTGGTGGCAAACTGGTAGGGAACGATCCCCAGTGAGCCCCAGGCGACATTGAAGCCCATCAGGTACCACAGGCCACCGAAGGAAACGCCGATCAGGGAAACGCCAATGGGAATCCTGAGGGCAATCAGTACCACCAGAAGAATTAGACCTGTCAAACCGATCTGTACATCGCTCATTATTATTCTCTCAGTCGTCAGTCTGCGGGCGGGAGTTCGTCAGCCTTTGCACGCTCGGTATCGAGGCCGCTTTCCTGAGGCAGGAAACTGTTGATCAGCTTGTATAGCACCACCAGGAACATGAGGCCGCTGCCGACGGGCAGCATGTAGTAGGTGACCCAGATGGTAATGTCGGCACTGCCCTGGACTACCGAGGCCCCCATCTCATACTTGCGCTGGGCCTCGCCAAATGTACGCACAGCCAGGAACCCGAACACGGTCATTGAGCACAGCAGCGAAAGCCGCTCGAGGTTATTCCGCATCCAGGCCGGCATGCGCTCGGTGATCACTTCCACCGAGATATGAGCGTCCTTCTGCTCGGCAAATGCCAGGGGAACAAAGGCCGCTATGGACATGTAGTAGTAGGAGACGATCGTGATCGTACCCGGGATGGGTGAATTGAAAACGTAACGCCCGATGACGTCGAACGTAATGTGGAACATCATCAGGGCGATCGCCAGGCCACCGAGAATGGAGACGACGTTGGTAATTCTGGCGAGCGCTCGGCCTATTGCGTACATGGAGCAACCTCCCGCCCCGAGGGGCGCTATGTTGTTATTGGCAGGCCTTAATCAACAGGCCCGGCGATTCCGCCGCCGGGCCCGGGCTCTCAGAGCCGTTCGATAATGGTAACGTTGGCCATGCCGCCGCCTTCACACATGGTCTGCAGGCCGTAGCGGCCGCCACGATCCTGGAGGGCATGAACCAGGGTCGTCATCAGCTTGGTGCCGGATGCCCCCAGGGGATGGCCCAGGGCAATAGCGCCACCATTCACGTTCATGCGGTCGGGATCGGCGCCGGTCACTTCGAGCCAGGCCAGAGGTACCGGAGCAAAGGCCTCATTGACCTCGAACAGATCGATGTCATTGATGCTCATACCAGCCTTCCTGAGCGCTGCCTGGGTTGCCGGAATCGGGGCTTCCAGCATGATGACGGGATCATGTCCGATCACGCTCATGTGGTGAATCCGCGCCAGGGGTTCAACACCCAGTTTCTTGAGTCCCTTCTCGTTTACGATCATCACCGCGGTGGCGCCATCACAGATCTGGCTGGCCACTGCCGCGTTTATATAGCCTCCCTCCTGAAGGGGCTTGACGCTGGCAATCCCTTCCAGGGTGGCGTCAAAGCGGATACCTTCATCACGCATGTGCATCTCGTCCAGCACGGTACCGTCCTGAAGCCGTGCCTGCAGCGGCAGGATTTCCCTGTCGAATTTCCCCGCCTCAGTGGCCGCAATGGCGCGTTTGTGGCTCTCCAGGGCAAACGCATGGAGATCTTCCGGCTTCTGGCCATACTTCTTGGCAATCATTTCCGCGCCCATGAACTGGCTGAACTCCGGCACATCGGGATAGCGATCACGGATACTCTGACTCATGTAATGCTCGGCGATGCCCGCCTTCTGGGCCAGAGCCACCGTGGAAAACATCGGGGTGCGGCTCATGCTCTCCACACCGGAGGCAATGACAATGTCCTGGAAACCGGACATGACCGCCTGGGCTGCAAAATGAAGCGCCTGCTGGGAACTGCCGCACTGACGGTCTATGGAGGTACCCGGCACCGACTCCGGCAGCTTTGAGGCCAGAACCGCATTGCGGGCAATGTTGGTGGATTGCTCACCAATCTGGCTGACACAGCCCATGATCACGTCGTCGATCAGCGCCGGATCCGCTCCGGCCCGGTCGACCACCTCATTGAGCACCTGTGCGGCCAGATCGGCCGAATGCCAGCCGGACAGGCGACCACCACGGCGACCGCCAGCGGTTCGGGTTGCTGCTACTATATATGCTTCTGCCATGTTGAAATCCTCTTGCCTGCCGGCTCTTGCGGCAGGGATGGTTCAGTAAGCGACCGTGGCGAAACCCAGGTCGCATTCTCGATGTGTCTGCCGGATCATTCTTGCGTTCAGTGATTGCCGCAATCGTCATCCATATCCGGAGCGACAAATTCTGACTGTTCGGACGGCTCAACGGGGCGCCATGCGAATCGCGCCATCCAGGCGAACGCTTTCTCCGTTGAAGTAACCGTTGGTGACCATCACTTCGGTCAGGGAGGCCACTTCCTCGGGCCTGCCGAGCCGCTTCGGGAAAGGCACTGACGCGGACAGGGCGTCTTTGACATTGTCCGGCATTCCCTGCATCAGGGGCGTGTCAAACAGGCCTGGCATGATGGTATTCACTCGCACGCCTTCGCCCATCAGGTCCCGGGCCATGGGCAGGGTCATGCCCACGATCCCGGCCTTGGAAGCGGAGTAGGCCGCCTGACCGATCTGGCCATCCTGGGCCGCCACCGAAGATACATTGATTATGACACCACGCTCGCCGTCCTCGTTGACAGGCTCGAGGGCCAGCATGCCGGCCGCTGACTTGGCGGCACAGCGGAAGCTGCCAATCAGGTTGATCTGAATGAGCTTCTCGAACTCCGACAGAGGGAAGTGCTTGATCTCCCCGGTCTGCCTGGCACGGCTTGCAGTCTTGAATGCATTGCCGGTGCCGGCACAGTTCACCAGGATGCGCTCCTGGCCAATGGCGCCGCGGGCCTTCTCGAATCCGGCGTCCACCGCCTCCTCGGAGGTGACATCCACTTTGCAGAACACACCACCAAGCTCTTCAGCAACGGCCTGGCCGCGTTCCTCGTTGAAATCGAAAATGGCGATTTTGACGCCCGATGCTGCCAGACGGCGGGCCACGGCTTCACCAAGGCCGGATGCTCCACCGGTCACCACCGCGCTGATTGAAGAATCAAGTTTCATAAGGTTTCCTTTTCAGGTGTCATTCTTCTTTTGACGGAAAGTTTCTCAGATTCGTGCGGTATCCCTCGCTGTTTTCAGACCGGGACGCTGTGTCCTCAGGTTAGGCACTGGCAGTGATCACATCATCGTCGTATCCGACGAATTGCCCTGAGCCATCCCTGGTCGACACTGCAAAAGGTTGATCTCCGGAAATTTATGTCGCTGGCTAAGTACTTGCGCCTTATCCGGCAATGCGCTTAGACTGGAAAGCTCAAATTGCAAGCGGATTTGACATAATTCCAATAACCGACGCTCACCCCACAGGTCAAAAAGAGCATCCTGCGCATGTCTTTCGTCGCCTCCAGTCGCGTCCTTATGACCAGCAAGCTGAATCCACCCACGGCCCGGGCCGTGCAGGTGCCACGCGCGTCCGTGGTCGACAAGGTGGTTGGCGCTTCGGCCGCGAGGCTGGTTCTGGTTCGCGCGCCCGCGGGTTTCGGCAAAACCACCGTGATGACCCAGTGCATGAGCCGGATGGAAGAAGCCGGCCAGGTAACGGCCTGGCTGACCCTGGATGAGGCGGATAACGATGTCTCCCGGTTTCTGTGGTATCTCAATGCCGCGGTATCCCGTCTCACCGAGGACGGCCGGGATATACCATCACTTTCGGAATGTGCAGTCATGTCCTCCGGTGACGCCGCGCTGGAGATTGTCGCCCGGCTGTCGGAGCACCAGTCGGCTTTCGCGCTGTACCTGGACGACTTCGAGCGCATCCAGGATTCGGCGGTACTGGGGCTGATCCGGCAAATTGTGGAACACCTGCCCCGCAGAGGGCAATTCGTTATTGGCTCCCGCAACCTTCCGGAGCTGGGTCTCGGCCGGCTGCGCGCCCGGGGTCAGTTGCTGGAAATCGACGCTCACCAGCTGCGCTTTTCCGTTGAGGAGACCACTGATTTCCTGATCTCACGCCGCCAGCTGGCCCTGACCCAGGAAGACCTGCTCAAGATCCACGATCGCACCGAGGGCTGGGTCACCGCCCTTTGGCTGGCATCCCTTGCCCTGGAAGGTCACCATTCACCGGAAACCTTTATTGAACGCTTCTCCGGTGCAGACCAGACCATCGCGGACTACCTGGCCTATGACGTTCTGGAGCTGCAGACGGAATCGGCCAGACAGTTCCTGTTGCGCACCAGCATTTTGCGACACCTTAATCCTTCGTTATGCCAGGCGCTGATGCCCGATGCCGACGCGGACCGGATGCTGAGGCACCTGGCGAGTACCCACACGTTCCTGACACCACTGGAAAACGATGGCAGGAGCTATCGTTACCACAGCCTGTTCTCGGAGTTCCTGAAATCGCAGCTGCAAACGCAATACCCGGAGGAAATTCCCCGGCTGCACCATGCTGCCTCCCGGTGGTACGAACAACAGGCACGGCCGGTACCGGCAATCGACCATGCCCTGGAGGGAGGTGACTTCGGGCGGGCAATGTCCCTGCTGCAGGCCCATGCCGCCAATCTGCTTTCCCAGGGGCGCATGCGGTTGCTGTCCCGCTGGTTCAGCACACTGCCAGCGGAGCAGTTACAACGGGACGAGCACCTGCAGATGATCTGGGTCTGGGCCCTCTGCTTTACCCGGGGGCCCACGGAAGCCCTGGAAATGCTGGAGGAAACCGGTCTTGAGCATTCAGACGATCCCACCATCCGGCCCCATGTAATGGCCATCCGGCCGCTGACCCTGTCGATGATGGACCGCCAGGAAGAAGCCATTGAAATGGGCGAGCGCGGCCTGCCGGAACTGCCCACCTGCCAGCCATTTGCCGATATGGCTCTGGTCAATTCCATGGCCAGCAGCTACTCGGTGATGGGGCTTTACACCAAGGCCCGCCAGCTGCTGGACGGCGCTCGCGACGCTCAGGGCACCCATGCCAGCTCCTTCAACGTGATGTATTCGGAATCGGTGGAAGGCATCATCGACATGCAGGAGGGCCGCCAGCGCCAGGCGGCTGCCCGCTTCCGCCTCGCAGTGGGCGCCACGCGCCAGGCTTCTTCGTTCAGCCAGGCCAATGGCAATGCATGGGCAGGCGTTCTGCATGCTGGAGCCATCTATGAACAGAACCAGCTTGAACTGGCCGCCCGCCTGCTTCACGTCTACGGACCTCTGGCCCGTGACGTCGGCCTGCCCGACCACATGCTGCTCAGCGACATCATGCTGGCCCGGATTGCCTTCACCAAGGGCGAGATCGACCAGGCCTTCCGGGTGCTGACGGAACTGGAGCACCTGGGTTACGTGCGCAACCTGAGCCGTGTGGTGGCCACCACACGGCTGGAGCGCTCACGGCTGTTATTGCTTCAGGGCCGGACGGACTCATCGCGGCAGGAACTGGACCGGGCCGGTGACCGGGAGCTGTGGCAGCGGGTCCAGACCCTGAGAATGCCGGCCAATGATCTGGAATACCTTGAACTGGCCGAAGCCCGCTGGCAGATTCTCGCGGGCGAGCCGGACAAGGCGCTCCAGCTGCTGGACCGGCAACTCCGGGAGGCCAACGATGAGCACCGGTATCGCCGTTACCTTAAACTGAACCTGCTCAAGGCCATGGCCCTGCATCGCAGCACCCGTATACGGGAGACCCTGGAGACCATGAGTGAGGTTCTCAGGGTCGCCTGCTCTGAGGGTTACCTGAGGCTGATCGTTGATGAAGGCCCGGCCGCAGGCAACCTGGTACTGCTGTTCAGCCAGAACCTTCAGGACAGCAGTGACCGGACGGACCCGATCCTGGCCGGCTATATCCAGGGCTTGCTGGAGGCTTTCGGCCCGGACCTCCAGGAGCAGGCCGGCGCCACGGAACCGGAAAACATCCTGCTCGACCCGCTCACCCGAAAAGAGATACGGGTACTGCAGCTGTTGTCCGAGGGGTACTCCAACAGCGCCATGGCGGAGAAGCTGTTCGTGTCCGACAGCACGGTGCGCACCCACCTGCGGAACATCAATTCCAAGCTGAATGCCAGCAGCCGGACCCAGGCGGTGGCCATTGCACGGCGTCTTGGAATTTTTTAGCCGCTGAATCCGCGGAATTACGCGGAAGGAAAGACTGTTTAGCCACGGAAACCACGGAAGAACACGGAAAAAAGATAAAGATAGCCACGGACGACACGGACAAAAACAAAACAAAGATCTTTTTGAGTTTTTTAATTTTTTCGTCCGTGCATGTCCGTGCTGTCCGTGGCTGATTTGGTTTCTTCTTTTTCGGTCTTTTCTTTCCGTGTCCTTCCGTGGTTTCCGTGGCCAACGTCTTTACAGATACCGGCGCTACAGCGACCGGGAGATCACCTCTTTCATGATCTCGTTGGTGCCACCATAAATGCGCTGAATGCGGGCGTCGGTATACATCCGTCCGATCATGTACTCGTTCATGTAGCCGTAACCGCCGAACAGCTGCAGGCATTCGTCCACCACGCGGCACTGGTTGTCGCTTCCCCACATCTTGGCCATGGAGGCCTTGGTGGTATCAAGGCGACCGGCGAGCATGTCTTCCACGCACTCGTCTATAAAGGCCCGACCGACCTTGATGGTGGTGGCCACTTCCGCTAGTTTGAACTTGGTGTTCTGGAACTCGGCAATGGGCTGGCCAAAGGCGGTCCGCTCACGCACGTAGTCCAGGGTGGCATTGTAGGCCCCTTCCATGGCAGCCAGGGCACCAACACCGATGAACAGGCGCTCATAGGGCAGGTCCCCCATCAGCTGGTAGAAACCCTTGCCCTCCACCCCACCGAGCAACTGGCTCTCGTGGACACGAACATCCTCGAAGAACAGCTCCGATGTGTCCTGGGCTTTCAGGCCAATCTTGTCGAGCACCCTGCCCACCTTGTAGCCGGGCTGGTTCTCGGTCTCCACGATCATGATGGACATGCCCTTGGCACGCTGGGAGGTGTCCGTCTTAACCACCACCAATACCACACCCGCGAGGTAGCCATTGGAGATAAAGGTCTTGGAACCGTTGATGACGTAGTGATCGCCATCCTTTTTGGCGTGGGCCCGCACCCCTTGCAGATCCGACCCTGTACCTGGTTCGGTCATGGCGATCGCGCCCACAAGTTCCCCACGGGCCATGCGGGGCAGGTACTTTTCCTTTTGCTCATCGGTGCCGTGGTTCAGAAAATAGTGAGCCACAATACTGTGCACCGAATGATTCAGGCCGGTCAGACCACGTTTCCCCATTTCCTCCGCCACCACGGCCTCATGACGGAAATCACCTCCGGCACCGCCGTATTCTTCCGGTATATCGGTACAGAGGATGCCCATCTCGCCGGCCTTGCGCCAGAGTTCATAGCCAACATGGCCACGCTTACGGGCCTCTTCATCGGCTGGCGCCATTTCCGCCTCGATAAAGCGGCCAACGCTGTCCCGGAACATCGAGATTTCCTCGTCCTGCCAGCGGGGGGTAAGGTCAAGTGACATAGTGGTTTCCTCTGTTCAAGAAATTCGTTTAAAGGCCGTTGATGACGGTGTCCGGAACACCCCATCGGGAAAGAACGTCGGTCACCTCGCTGGTTGGCCTGGAGGGCGCCCGGGGGGGATCCGATGGTGTCCGGCTGAAGCGCGGCGCCGGCGCGGGATGAATCACGCCATCCGTCTCCACAAAGGTATCGCGGGCGCGGTTATGGGGATGCAGGGGCGCTTCATCCCAGTCCAGTACTGGCGCAAAGCAGGCGTCGGTCCCTTCCAGGATTTCACACCACTCATCCCGGGAGCGGGTCCGGAACACGTCCGCAAGCTTCAACTTCAGCAGCGGCCAGCGTTTCGGGTCCATCTGGGGCTCGAAAGCGTCCTGTTCCAGGCCACAGCGCTCCAGCATTTCAGCGTAGAACTTGGGCTCGATGGGACCGACAGCAACGTACTTGCCATCCGCACAGGTATAGACATCGTAAAAATGGGCACCGCCATCGAGCATATTCTCGCCGCGATTATTGCTCCATTGGCCGGCCGCCTTGAAGCCATACATCATCGACGAAAGCAGAGCCGCCCCATCGGTCATCGCAGCATCCACCACCTGTCCCTTACCGGAACTTCTGGCTTCCAGCATTGCCGCCAGCACACCTACCGACAGCAGCATGCCACCGCCACCAAAATCCCCCACCAGATTCAGGGGCACCACCGGCGGCTCGCCGGCACGGCCAATAGCATGGAGCGCCCCGCTGATGGCGATGTAGTTCAGGTCATGGCCGGCGGCACTGGACAGGGGGCCGAACTGGCCCCAACCGGTCATGCGGCCATAGACCAGCGCCGGGTTCCGGGCCATGCACTCGTCAGGGCCCAGGCCCATCTTTTCCATCACGCCCGGACGGAAGCCCTCGATGATTGCATCGGCCTTCGCCGTCATGGCCAGAACGGCTTCGACGCTCTCCGGTTTTTTCAGGTCGAGACAGATGGTCTGGCGGCTGCGGGAGAGGATGTCGAACTTCCAGGCGCCACCCTCACCTGCACCAGGGCGATCAATACGGATAACCTCCGCCCCCATATCCGCCAGCATCATGCCGCAGAACGGAGCCGGGCCCAGCCCGACCATTTCGATGATTCGCACGCCGCTGAGTGGACCTGCCATGTTTCCCCCGGTTTCTTGTTGTTGCAATACGACGGAGCGATCTGAGCCAGCACCCGCTTTGGTTCCAGTTTAGGCGCCCAGCCTCACTGGCCCATCGTCGGAAACGACGAACCGGGCCCGAAAAAACAAAAGCCCGGCATACACCGGGCCTGGAGAGAGGCGGACCAAGACTTCGGCGCCCGGACTGGACGACGATCTCCAGCTACAGACGAAGGCTTTCCAGCTGTTCGCGGATCTCATCGGTAAGGGGCGCAGGCCGATTGGTCTCAAGATCAACGACCACCATGACGCTGTTCGCCATGGCATGCACGCCATGGATGCTGCGGGCACCACCAGTGAGATGAAACGAGGTATTGCCGATGTGACTGACGCCGGTTACCAGTTCGACCGGTTTGGAGCTGGGCCGGTAGTGACCGAAACTGATGTCCAGGGCCGCAATCAGCAGGCCGTAGCCGCCCATGTCGATACTGCGGAGTGTGCCGAAACGGGCCTGCTCCATGTAACGGGCGATCGCGGCCTCGCTGCGTTGGCTGTCGGCGTCGAGATCGGCATAACGAGGTGTCAGCTCACGACTGACCGGAAACCGGGAAAAATCCCCGGCATACTGGTCGTAACGTGCCTCCGGCAGCGGATGGGGCGCGACCTCCGCATCCGCATGGAAACTGCGGTAGACCTCTTCGGGAAGATCCACCTGTTCATGGTTCAGGAAGGCCACCAGCAGGCAGTCCTGGATGCCGACAAGGCTATCGTTCTGATGCAGCTCCGTCCGCAGATGAACCGACGTTCTGTCGCAGCCCAGCACCTCGACCGTGAACTCGATGTCACTGCCGAAAAAGCTCATCTCCCGGAACTGGGTAATGGTACGCAGCGGACGCAGGCGCTCTGCATCCGAGTACCAGGCATCGGGACCAAAACGCTTCACCAGTGCCTGTATCCGAGCCTCGATATGAAGCTGGTAGGCCCGGGAGTTGTTCACGTGACGCCAGGTATCCTGGTCGGTATATCGGGGTGTCAGGGTGCCGCTGAAAACAGCACCGTTTTTCTGTCTGTGACTCATGGCAGGTCGTCTTTTCTCTCAATGTTGAACGCTCTAGCATCCATATTCACGCCTGATTTCGCAACCTACTTCGTCGTAAGCGACGATTGCCAACGACATACCCGGAACCCCAACATAAGGGATCACAGAAAGTCATAACAGAAAGGGGATGCCCGAATGAGAACTAAAGCGGCCACGGTAACTGAAGCCGTGAACACCCGCATGTCCGTGCGGGGCTACAGCGATCAGCCGGTGGACGGCGACGTCATCCGGCGGGTACTGGAAAAGGCCTCACGGGCCCCGTCCGGCGGCAATGTGCAGCCCTGGAAAATTTATGTGGTCGGCGGTGCCGAACTCGAGTCGTTCAAGGCAATCATGGCCAGGCGGGTCACCGAGGCCCCCACCGGCGAAGAGCCGGAATACGATGTGTACCCCAAGGGCCTCAAGGCTCCGTACCGGGACTATCGCTTCCAGGTGGGCGAGGACATGTATGGCCTGCTGAACATCCCCCGGGAAGACAAGGCTGCCCGCCTGGGCTGGTTCGCCCGCAACTATCAGTTCTTCGGCGCGCCACTGGCCCTGTTCTGCTACGTGGATCGCCAGATGGGGCCACCCCAGTGGTCGGACCTGGGCATGTTCCTGCAGACGGTGATGCTGCTGCTACGGGAGGAAGGCCTGGACTCCTGCGCCCAGGAATGCTGGAGCCTCTATCACCGGACCCTGAAGGACTTTCTCGATCCACCGGATGAGCTGATGCTGTTCACTGGCATGGCCATCGGCTACATGGACCCGGAGGAACCGGTCAATCAGCTTCGTGCCCGGCGGGCTCCGCTGGACGAGTTCGTCCGTTTTCGGGGCATCTGAGGCTCACCCCGTCAACGTCACATATTGAACCGACAGCAAGAGGTAACCACACGTGTCTTCCCTTTCATCCGAACTGCAGCAGGTATTCAAGGAGCACGCTGACAAGGCCCGCCCCGTCCGCAAGGCGGCGGTGCTCGGAGCCGGTATCATGGGCGGCGGCATCACCATTACCAGCGCCGCTCACGGGGTACCGGTGCTTATGAAAGACATCGCCGAAGCCCAGCTTGAGCTGGGAATGAACGAAGCCCGGCGCCAGGTGGGCCGGCTGGTGCAGAAGGAGAAAATCACCCCGGAGCAGGCCGAAGAAGTCATGGCCTCCATCGACCCCACCCTGGAATACCTGGGCTTTGACCAGGTGGATGCGGTAATCGAGGCCGTGGTGGAGAACCTGGACCTCAAGCATCGTGTACTGGACGAACTTGAAAATGTCGTCCGGGACGAGGCCATCATTGCCACCAACACCTCCAGCCTGCGCATCGATGACATAGGCCAGCACATGAAGCATCCGGAGCGCTTCGTGGGCATGCATTTTTTCAACCCGGTGCCGGTGATGCCGCTGGTGGAAATCATCCAGGGCACGAAAACCCGTGATGAGGCCGTGTCCACGGCGGTGACCTGGGCCCTGAAAATGGGCAAAACGCCGATAGTGGTCCAGGACTGCCCTGGCTTCCTGGTCAACCGGATCCTCACCGCCTACACCCGGGCATTTCTGGAACTGGTGGCGGAGGGTGTTGACTTCGAACACATCGATAAATCCATGGAGGCCTTCGGCTGGCCCATGGGACCCGCTTATCTTGAGGACGTTATCGGCATTGACACCGGCAGCCACGTCTCGGATGTCATTTCCGCCGGCTACCCGGACCGCATGCCCCACATCGAGAACGACGCCTTCCGGCTGATGAAATCCCGGGACCGCCTGGGCCAGAAAAACGGCAAGGGCTTCTATGACTACACGCCGGATGACAGCGGCAGGCCGCAAAAGCACTCCAGCCCGGAGGCCCACGAACTGATCAGGACCATCCAGCCCAATGGCCGGAAAGAGCTCAGCGTGGAAGAGATCCAGCAACGCATGATGCTGGCAATGATTACCGAATCCGTTCACTGTCTTGAGGACAGGGTGGTCGGCTCCGCCGAGGAACTGGACACAGCCCTGCTGATGGGCGTGGGTTTTCCCCGGGACAAGGGCGGCGCCATCCGCTACGCCGACAGCCTGGGAGCGAAAGCGGTGCTTGCGCAATGCGAACTGTATCGGCACCTGGGTGCCCAATACGAACCCACCGCCACCATCCGCAAGCTGGCGGAAACCGATGGCAGCTTCTACGACGAATTCCCGGCTGGTAACTGACAGGAGGCCCGGCAATGAGCTACGAACATATTCACCTGGCGATTGAGGAGGGCATCGCGACCCTCACCCTGGACCAGCCCAGGACCATGAACGCCATGTCGGTGCCACTGCAGAAAGAGGTACGCAATGCCCTGGCGAATCTCAAAGGAGACAGGGAGGTCAAGGCGCTGATTCTTACCGGAACCGGCAAGGCCTTCTGCTCCGGTGCCGATCTCGGCTCCATGAGCCCGGATTCCGACGGTCCCAGTTTGGGCACCCAGGTAAAGAGCCTGATGGAAGAACTGTCCAACCCCCTGGCCCTGGAGCTGCGGGATCTGCCTTTTCCGGTGGTGTCCGCGGTCAACGGTGCCGCCGCTGGGGCCGGTGCCAGTATCGCCCTGGCGGCGGATATTGTCGTTGCCGGCAAGTCCGCCTACTTCCTGTTTCCCTTCATTCCCAAGCTGGGGATCCTGCCGGACCTGGGGGCCACCTGGATTCTGCCACGCCTGATCGGCCGGGCCCGGGCCATGGCCGTGAGCCTGCTGGGTGAGCGTATCTACGGCCCCGAAGCGGTTGACCAGGGCCTGATCTGGAAGTGCGTGGCGGATGATCAGCTCCAGGCGGAAGTTCTCGCGGTTGCCCGCCGCCTGACCTCCGGCCCCAACCACGCGGCACCGGCACTGCGGGAGGCCTTTGACCAGGCGGAAACCGCCACCCTGGTGCGACAGCTTGCCTACGAAGCTGATCGGCAACAGGAGCTGATCGACAGCCCCACCTTCCAGGAAGGCGTACGGGCGTTCCTGGAAAAGCGCGAACCCAATTTCTGACTGGGGACTGGGGCGTCGCCTCCCCCCGCTCGCCAACAGCAGCGGTGAGGCAGGCGCCAGGAGGAGCATCGTCGTTTCGGACGATGCCCGGCCACCATCCGGGGACTAAGGTGACATTGAAAATAACAACAAGCGAAGGGAACAATCCCTCATGACCCGGAAAATCATCGAAGCCTATCCCCACCAGCTCGGCGGTCACTGCGGCTCCGGCGCCCTGCGGGATCTGCTGCACTGGGCCGGCCTTGGCTGGGAGAGCCTACCCGGCGACGGGTTGCCGGGAGAGGGTCTGGTATTCGGTCTTGGTGGTGGGCTGTCTTTCATGTACACCCGTTATCCCGGGCTGACACCGCCCATGTACGTAGTGGGGCGAAACGCGGACATGGAGCTGAACCTGTGCCGGCGCCTGAACATCGAGACCCGGCGCCAGCAGACCGATGACCCTGAGGAAGCCTGGCGCCTAATAAAAGACGAAATTGATGCCGGCCGTCCGGTGATGGTGTGGTGCGACATTGCTGAACTGCCCTATCTGCGAGTGAGACTGTCCAATACCCGGCATGATGTGGTCGTCATCGGTTACGACGACGACCGCCAGACGGTCCTGGTCGTGGACAACGACCGGGAGGATGTCCAGGAAGTGCCCATGGAGGCTTTCCGGCGGGCGCACGGGTCCAGCGGCTTTCCGGGGCCCAACCGTTTTGCCACGTATCCGATGCGTTTCCCCGCACAGTTGCCGGACCTTCTGACCTGCGCCCGGGACGCAGCGGCCGCAGCCGCCCGGGTGCTGGGCGGGGAGGATGCCCAGCTGTTTGATGTCTCCACTCTGCCCTCCGGCAGCCTGGTGGCCAGCGGCGTTGATGGGGTCAGGACATTCGCCGATGACATCATCACCTGGCCCTACCGTCTGGACCCGGACGAGCTCACCACCGCGGTCCGGACGATACCGGTGTTTGTGGAGAAGGCCGGCACTGGCGGCGGGATGTTCCGGCGCCTGGAGGCCAGCTTCTGCCGGGACGTAGCCCTGGCAACCGGCGATGAAGACTTCGCGGCGGCGGCCGAAACCTGCCAGCGTAGTGCCGATGCCTGGTCGGCCCTGGGCGAAGCTGCCCTGGCGGAGCCCATGGACATCCGTGCCATCAGCGCAGCGGCCCACCAACTACCAGCCCTGGAGGAAGCCCTGCAGGAAGCCCTGGGAAAGGCCGGCCGGGGCAGCCCGGAAAACTGAACCCCTAACCAAACCACCGAGGAACAGGCACATGGCAATCCAGGTCACCGCTGACGAACTGCAGGCATTTATGAGCAGTGAATTTCCCCAGGCAACCATCACCGTGGAGGGGGTCGACGAGCAGGACATCTGGGTCCGCCAGCCTGTGGACGAGTCCCACCTGCGACCCGGCGGCACGGTTTCGGGGCCCACCATGATGGCCACCGCAGACACGGCCGCCTATGTGGTGGTGCTGTCCCGTATCGGCATCGTGCCGCTGGCCGTTACCAGCAACCTGAACATCAACTTCCTGCGCAAGCCGGAGTCCGGCAAGGCTCTGCTTGCCAGGGGTACACTGCTGCACCTCGGCCGCCGTTCGGTGCTGACGGAAGTGAACATCTACTCCGAAGGTCATCTGGAAAAGCCGGTGGCGCACGCGGTGGTCACCTATGCCATCCCGTCGTCCCACACAACCAGATGACAGGAGACCCCGGGATTAACGGAGAACAACATGAGTAAAAAGCAGGTCGAGCTCTACTGGGACGTCGGCAGCACCAACACCTATTTCGCCTACAAGCTGCTCAAGCCAATACTTCACCAGACCGGTGCGGAACTGGTTCTGCATCCGTTCAATCTCGGATACGTCTTTCGTGCCAACAATTATGTACTCATGGAAGAGCCGCCGGCAAAGCTGGCGAACCGCAAAAGGGACCTGATGCGATGGGCGGAGAAATACAATCTGCCCTTCAGGTTTCCCGATGTGTTTCCTATCAAGACGAGCCGCGTGCTGCGCGGTGCTCTGGCAATGCGGCGCTGGAACCTGGAGGCCGCCTTTACGGAGGCCGTCCTCGACGCCTACTGGGAATGTAACGACGCGAGCATCGCGGACTTTGCCGGGCTGCGGCCGATCGTGCGCTCTCTCGGTGTTGATCCGGCGGCGTTCGAGGAACTCAGCGAAAGCGACGAGATCCGCCAACAGCTGGTGGACAGTACCAACCAGGGGCTCGATCGGGGGGTGTTTGGTGTTCCCAGCCTGTTTGTTGGCGATGAGTTGTTCTGGGGCAAGGATCGAATGGATTTTGTGGAGGAGGAGCTGCTCAGGTCTTAACAGGACCTCGCAGCAGGGGATACAGCAAGCCCCGTGATCCGTCGGGCTGACTCCGCCAGCCCCCCCCCCGAAAAGTGGCGCAACGCCGTTGGCCGTGTTTCACTTCAAAGCGGACCTGTCCATCAACTGAGGGAGATTATCGCCATGCCCATTCCTGCTGATCTTGAAGTCCGGCTCTCGATACCGGCCATCGCCGCCCCCATGTTCCTGACATCCGGTCCGGACCTGGTGGTGGAAACCTGCCTGAACGGTGTCATCGGCACCTTCCCGGCACTTAACCAGCGCACTACGGAAGGTTTTGAGGAGTGGCTTCTGGACATCAAGGCCCGCCTCTATGGTCAGGCTGCCGCGCCCTACGGCGTCAACCTGATTGTCCATAAATCCAATCCCCGTCTGGAGGCGGATCTGGAGCAGGTCGTCAAACACAAGGTGCCCCTCGTCATTACTTCCCTGGGCGCTGTGCCGGAGGTGGTGAAGGCCGTGCACTCGTATGGCGGCTTGGTCTTTCACGATGTCGTCAACCGCCGCCATGCCGAAAAAGCCGCCGAAGCCGGCGTCGACGGCATCATTGCCGTATCCGCGGGGGCCGGCGGCCATGCCGGCACCGTCAGTCCCTTTGCCCTTGTCCAGGAGATCCGACAGGTGTTCGACGGCACCATCGTTCTGGCGGGGGCCATCAGCACCGGTGAGCAGATTGCCGCGGCGCGGCTGATGGGGGCGGATCTGGCCTATCTGGGCACCCGGTTCCTGGCAACGCGGGAGGCGATGGTCCAGCCCGAGTACAAAACCATGGTACGGCAGAGTCTGGCGTCGGATATCGTTTATACCCCCAAGATATCCGGGGTTAACGCCAATTTCCTCAAACCGAGTATTGAAGCGCAGGGACTGGACCTGTCCTCAATGGAGGAACACCGTGGTCTCAATATGGAAAACGAAGTCAAGGCGTGGAAAACGGTCTGGTCGGCGGGCCACGGCGTTGGCGCCATTACTGACGAGCCGCCAGCGGCCGAGCTGTGCCGCCGACTGGTGGACGAATATCAGGCGGCGATGAAGCAGGCCTGCGCGGATCCGTTCGCCCGATAATCCGGTCAACCATCGAAAGGTTTCACCGGCCGGTCACGACAACGACGAAAATGAGGACTAGCGAATGCTTTTTCAGGAATCCGCAAAAGCCAGAGAACTTCTGGAGCAGGTAAGACGGTTCATGACGGAGGAGGTCTTACCCGTCGAACACCTGTATCGCGAACAGGCCAGCGGAGAGAATCGTTACCATACTCCGGCGATTGTCCAGGAACTGAAATCAAAGGCAAAGACAGCCGGTCTGTGGAACCTGTTTCTTCCGGGGGATCATGGAGCAGGACTGACGAACCTGGACTATGCCCCACTGGCGGAGGAGATGGGCCGTATCCTGTGGGCTTCCGAGGTGTTCAACTGTTCGGCTCCGGACACCGGCAATATGGAGATCCTGTCCATGTTCGGAACACCGGAGCAGAAGAAGCAATGGCTTGAGCCACTGCTGGCAGGTGAGATCCGTTCCGCCTTTTCCATGACCGAGCCGGCGGTGGCATCCAGTGATGCCACCAACATCCAGTGCGAGATCCGCCGTGACGGTAACGAGTATGTGATCAATGGCCGTAAGTGGTTTACCTCAGGTGCCATGAACGAGGCCTGTAAACTGCTGATCGTGATGGGCAAGACCGATCCGGATAACGCCGACCGGCACCACCAGCAGTCGATGATCCTCGTGCCCAGGGACACAGCGGGGGTGCACATCATTCGCGACATGACCGTGTTCGGGTACGACGAGGCGCCGGTGGGACATCCCGAGATTGTCTACGACAATGTACGGGTACCCGCTTCGAACATTCTGCTTGGGGAGGGCCGGGGGTTCGAAATCGCCCAGGGTCGCCTGGGTCCGGGTCGTATTCATCATTGCATGCGGCTTATCGGCTGCGCGCAGCGGGCCCTGGAAATGCTTTGCCAGCGAGCGGAACAGCGGGAGGCGTTCGGACGCCGACTGTCGCAGTTCGACTCGGTAAGGGAGGAAATCGCCAACTCCTTCTGCGAGATCGAGCAGGCGCGGTTGCTCACCCTGAAGGCGGCTGACAGGATGGATCAGGAAGGCAACAAGGCGGCAAAGGATCTGATCGCCGCCGCCAAGATCGTGGTCCCGTCCATGGCAGCCCGGGTCATCGACCGGGCCATTCAGGTCTATGGCGGTGCCGGAGTATGCCAGGACACCTTCCTGCCGGAAGCCTGGATGTACGCCCGCTATATCCGTATTGGTGACGGCCCGGACCAGGTACACCGGGCCGCGTTGTCCCGCCAGCTGCTCCGGACTTACGGGGTCTGACCGATTTTTCCGCAGGAAAACAGGGTCTGACCCCATATTAAGGAAGGCAGCCAGCGACGGCCCGCCGGAATTGGGGTCTGACCCCAATTTCCGGGTCAGCCGGAGAAATGCCCCTCCATACCCTTGCGAATCATGTGTTTCTGGATCTTGCCGGTGCCAGTGCGAGGAAACTCTTCGACGACCACAATGGCCTTAGGGACCTTAAAGCCGGCGAGGTGCTCCCGGCAGTATTCGATGAGCTCTTCCTCCGCGGCATCCTCATCCGGCATGAGGATGACACTGGCGGTGATGGCCTCTCCCCAGCGCTCATGGGGCACCCCGATGACCGCCGCTTCCGCCACCTTGGGATGGCCGATAAGGCAGCGTTCAACCTCCAGGGACGCCACGTTTTCGCCGCCGGTCTTGATAATGTCCTTCTTGCGATCGGTGAACCAGATGGCGCCGTCCTCGTCGATGGAGGCGATGTCGCCACTGTGGAACCAGCCGTACTTGAAGGCCTCCCCGGTCTTCTCGGGCTGGTTCAGGTATTCGGTCATCACCTGTGGTCCCCGGTAGACGATCTCGCCGGTTTCACCCGGCGGGAGCAACCGGCCATGATCATCCATTATGGCCACGCGGGTCATGGGGGTGGCGGTACCCCAGGAACCGGCCTTGGACCACTGGTGTTCCGGACGGATCAGGCAGGTGGCCGGAGTGAATTCGGTCTGGCCGGAACCCAGGACCACGTCGGCGTTGGGGAAGGCATCGTGGATCACCTGGAGCTTGGACTCCGCCATGGGAGCCATGGCATAGAGTGCGCGATGTACTGAGGAGAAGTCCCGTTGGCTGGCCTCCGCGTCAGTCAGTATTTCAGTGAACATCATGGGCAGGAACACCAGCATGTAGACCTCATGTTCCTCGATCAGTCTGGCGCACTCCCGGGCATCAAAGCCCTTCGCAAGTACCAGCTTGCCGCCCATCATATAAGTGGGCAGAGCCAGGCAGTTCACTGCGGTACAGTGGAATAGCGGCAATTGGCACAGCATGGCCGCTTCCGGCGGCAGCTGGTTGGCAATGATGTTGGACATGGCCGCTATGGTCACCGCCTGATGGCTGGTGACAACACCCTTGGGATTGGCGGTGGTGCCGGAAGTGTAGAGCAACTGCACCGGATCCCGGTCACCCACCACCACTTCGATGGGATGCTCGCTGCCATTGTCGATCAGCTCCCGAAACGGGCGCCACGTGCGGTCTCCGCTGCTGGTGGCGGAAGTGCCGGTCGAGTAGAGGAACTCCAGGTCCGGGCACTGGTCCGGCAGCGCCCGGCCTGCCTCGGCCAGGGCTTCCTCGACGATGAGAATGCGGGTACCGCAGTCGTTCAGGCAGTAGGCGATCTCATGGGGCTTGAGGCCGAGGTTCACCGGCGCAAACACCAGGTTGGCCTTGGCGCAGGCCATATAGCACACCATCAGCTCCAGACAGTTGCGGGCCAGCAGCCCCACCGGTTCGCCCGCTTTCAGGCCAAGGCCGAGCAGACTGTGGGCCATGCGGTTGGCCTGCTCCTCGAACTCCCGGTAGGTCAGGGTGCGGCCATCATCGACCATTGCCACATTGTCGGGAAAGAGATCCGCTGCCCGGGTTAGTATGTCGCCGGCGCAGACACGGTCGATCATGTTCATGGCGGGAGTGGTTCCACCTTGAGCTTGCCTGGCCATAAAAGCCTCCGCAGGATTGTTGGTCCATTGTTCTTGTTTCGACAAATCTAGCGGACCAAAAGGATTTGAGCAAGCGCTTGGTCTACAATGTTGGAGCGCTCCGAGAACGGATCGCCCAGAACGGACCGGTGGCCTGCAATACCGGATTTACTATAGAATGCCGCCCCATTCCCAACCCTTTTTCAACTTCGTGGACAGAGAGCCGGAACCTTGGAATTCAGTGAAGATATCCGCAACGAACTGATAGAAGATGGCAGGATCACTGACCCGAAAAGCCCCCGGGGCGCGGTCCTCAACACCGCTGCCAGTCTGTTCCGGCGCAAGGGCTACCTGCAGACAACCGTGCGGGATATCGGCCGCGAAACGGGCATTCTGCCGGGGAGTATCTTCCACCATTACCGCAGCAAGGACGAAATCCTGCGCACGGTTATGGAGGAAAGCATCATTCTCAACCTGACCCGTCTCAAGCGTGCACTGACGGAGAGCCAGACGCTCGAGGACAGGCTGCGCACGCTGATATCAGTTGAGCTCTACGCCATGAACGGCGAAACCGGCGAGGCCTGGAGCGTCATGGTGGATGAATGGCGCAACCTCTCGGACGAGGGCAAGGCGACCATCCTGAGATTGCGGGAAGAGTATGAAAGCATCTGGCTGGAGGTGCTGCGGGAAGCCCGCAAGGACGGGCTGGTGACCATGGAGCCGGGTATACTGCGCAAGCTGCTGGCCGGCTCCCTTCACTGGACCCCCACCTGGTTCCGGCATGGCAGAGGGCTGTCTCTGGATGATCTCACCGACCGGGTACTGCAACTGGCCACAAGTGTCCCGTCCAGGTAGTCAATGAATTATCCGGACGGAACACGGGCCGTCGTCCCTGACGGCCCAGCGTGAGCCGGTCCCGATTACTGTCCGCCGGGGTGGGTGCCCATGAACTTGGACAAAATGCCCAGCATCACTTCGTCCGCCCCTCCTCCAATGGACACCAGCCGGAGGTCCCGGTAGAGCCGGGTGATCAGAGTCTCGTTCATGAAGCCCATACCGCCGTAGTACTGGAGGCAGGCGTCGGTCACTTCCCGGCAAAGACGGCCGGCCTTCAATTTTGCCATGGATGCCAGCCGGGTCATGTCCTCCCCGTTGATATAGCCTTCTGTTGTCCGGTACACCAGGGACCGCAGCAGTTCCACCTCGGTCTGCAGCTCCGCCAGGCGGAAATGGATGGTCTGGTTGTGCAGTAGCGGCTTGCCGAAGGCAATGCGCTGACGGGTGTAGTCAATGACGTCCTGGATGCATTTCTCCAGAGTGCGCAGTGTGCTTGCGGACCCCCACAGCCGCTCTTCCTGGAACTGCTGCATCTGATAGATGAATCCCATGCCCTCCTCACCAATGCGATAGCGCTGGGGTACCCGCACGTCCTCGAAGAAGATCTGGGCTGTGTCGGAGCTGCGCATGCCCAGCTTGTCGAGCTTGCGGGCCACGGTTACCCCCGGGGTGTCCATGGGTAGCACGATCAGGGACTTGTTCTTGTGGGCAGGACCGTCGCCGGTGTTGGTCAGCAGGCACATGAAGTCAGCCTGGGTACCATTGGTGATCCACAGTTTGCCGCCATTGATGATGTAGTCGTCGCCGTCCTTGCGGGCATTGGTCCTGATGGACGCCACGTCGGAGCCGGCGCCGGGTTCCGACACGCCAATGCAGGCAACGTAGTCGCCGGAAATGGCTGGTGCCAGAAATTCCCGGCGAAGTTCGTCCGAGCCGATTTTGGCCAGGGCCGGGGTGGCCATATTGGTCTGTACGCCCACCGCCATGGGAATGGAGCCGCAGTTCACTTCCCCCATGGCTTCGCAGAAGGCAAGGTCATAACTCCAGTCGAGCCCCATGCCGCCAAAGGCCTCCGGTTTCGTGATGCCCAGGAACCCCTTGGCAC
Organism: Marinobacter daqiaonensis; assembly: GCF_900115285.1. Classification (GTDB taxonomy): domain Bacteria; phylum Pseudomonadota; class Gammaproteobacteria; order Pseudomonadales; family Oleiphilaceae; genus Marinobacter; species Marinobacter daqiaonensis. The sequence goes on along the minus strand of NZ_FOYW01000001.1, from coordinate 2,747,137 downwards.
CCATTTTCCGGAACAATTCCCGCGCCGGGAAGATGCCTTCCTCCTCCCACTGGTCGACGTAGGGATTGATCTCGTCCGCCACAAACTTGCTGACGGACTCGTAGAGGCTCTTGTGCTCGGTGGTATAACGCATGCTGCTCTCCAATCGGGCAGGGCGGCTCGCCCCGGGGCATTATGTGGGTCTGTCTGGATGTCATTCAGACATGAGACCAATCATTCGGTCAAATTATAGTAGCGGCAATCTTGAATTTGACCAAGTGTTAGGTCTAACCTTGAATTGACGACAAACGAGAGGGTAAACGCGATGGATCTTACCCCCGGCGGGACACACACGGGCCACCGGCTGATGCTTATTGGTGATCACCGGGTCTTCTACTACGGCCTGCTGGGCAGGCCGGCGATCCGCAACTTCGGCTGTGCCACTCTTTATGTGGCAGACCAGGCGCCGTTGAACGTAGACCTGGGTGATGGCTGGCAGGCACAGCACCTGGCCTGGGTGCCACCCTATACGCCCCATCGGATCCGGTCCCGTGACCGGCATCTGGCCGTGGTGATGCTGGAGCCCGAATACACCGACACGGAAGGGGCCGGTCTCTGTATCCACGACAGGCTGATGACTGATCCACTGGCATTGAAGGCACGAGTGCTGGCAGGAGTGGGCCGATTGCAGCAGGCGGCTTCGGAAAATCGTCTTTCGGACAGTGAGTTTGACGACCTGCTGTTCGGGCAGTCCCTGCCCCGTCGCACGCTGGATCCCCGAGTCAGCCGTGTCGTGGATCATATCTGTGAATATACCGCCGAGCCCTGCGGTGCCTCTGACCTGGCGGAACTGGAGGGGCTTTCTCTGTCGCGGTTTCTGCACCTCTTCAAGGCGGAGACAGGGGTCTGCCTGCGCAAGTACCGGGCCTGGCGCCGGGCCCGCAGTCTGCTCTATCACGTCCGCTCAGCGTCGACACTGACCGACATTGCCCTGGAAACCGGCTACCCGGACTCCACCCATTTCAGCCACTCCATACGTCGAATCTACGGGCTGCCGCCGCGGGATATTGTCAATGGTTCCCGCAGGCTGCGAATCCGTGTGCAGGTTCCGGCCGCGGAAACACCGGTTTCCGCGCGGGCAGCCAGTTCGCGCAAGCTGGTCACATCGCGCACTGCTATGGTCTAGTGCCCCTTAACACAGCTCCAATTCGTGAGACGGATGATCAGAGGTTCATCATGACCCAACAACAAGTACAAAAAACCGACCCCAGCCTCGGCTCCCACTACATCGGGGGCATCGGTGACTGGTTGCGCTACCACGCCTGGTATCGCCCGGATAGCGAGGCGCTGGTGTACAACGAGGACCGTGTCAGCTACAGCGAACTCGACCAGCGGGTGAACCGCGCGGCCAACATGCTGGCGGCACGCGGTATCACCCAGGGCAGCCGGGTGGCGCTGCTGATGATCAACAGTACCGCGTTCCTGGAAACCTTCTTTGCCTGCGCCAAGCTCGGCGCCATTGCGGTTCCCCTGAACTTCCGGCTAAGCCCCCGGGAACTGGAATTCATCATCAACGACGCCGAAGCCTCGGTGGTGGTCTATCACGCCCGCCTGCTGCCCCTGCTGGAACCCATCCGCAGTGAAACCACCCTGCAGCATGCCATTGCCGTGAACGGTGAGTGTGGCGAGGGTGTCCGCGGCGCCGAAGGCGACCCGGACTACCGGGAGAGCCTGGCCGCGGCGGATACCTCCGACCGGAATGTCCTGGTAGCCCAGGACGACCCGCTGATGATGATGTACACCTCCGGCACCACCGGTAAGCCTAAGGGAGCGCTGCTGACCCACGCCAACCCTACCTGGATCGCCATCAACACCCAGATGAGTCCCCTGGCCTTCAACACCTCGGACAGCACCCTGACGGTGGCGCCCCTGTTCCATATCGGTGGCCTGGCCATCTACACCCTGCCCATGCTGTATTGCGGCGCCCGCATCGTATTGCAGCCCCAGTTCGAGCCGGAAACGCTTCTCAGGGACCTGGAGCAGGAGCGCATCACCTCCCTGTTCGTGCTGCCGGCCATGTGGCTGATGCTCAGCCAGCGGCCGGACTTCGATGATTACGACCTGTCCTCCCTGAAGGTGCTGCTGTCCGGGGGCGCGCCCTGCCCCATTCCGGTCATCGAGTTCTTCCAGAAACGGGGCTTCCAGTTCCTGGAGGGCTTCGGCATGACCGAGACCTGCGCCTCAGCCTGTGTCCTCAACAACGAAAACGCGGTGCGCAAGAACGGCTCGGTGGGCAAGCCCCTGATCCATGTCCAGATGCGCATCGTGGACGAGAACGACAACGATGTGGCCCCCGGAGACACCGGCGAGCTGGTGCTGCGCGGCCCCAGCATGTTCCGGGAATACTGGAATCGCCCGGACGCCACCGCCGAGGACTGGCGCAACGGCTGGTTCCACAGTGGTGACCTGGCCCGACAGGACGAGGAAGGCTTCTATTACATTGTTGATCGCAAGAAAGACATGCTGATTTCCGGCGGTGAGAACGTCTATCCCACCGAGGTGGAACAGGTGCTCTATCGCCACCCGAAAGTCCGTGACGTGGCGGTAATCGGCGTACCCGACGAAAAGTGGGGTGAAGTGCCCTTGGCCCTGGTGGTCCCCGAGGAGGGCGAGGCGCCTACCCTGGAAGAGATCCAGGCCCACTGCGGGGACCAACTGGCCCGTTTCAAGATTCCCAGGCACCTGGTGGTGCTGGATGAACTGCCCCGCACCGCCACGGGCAAGGTGCTCAAGCGGGAACTGCGCAAGCAGTACCAGTAACCTGACGATCCAACCGAGGAAGATCCATGTCCATCAGCAGTCCCTTCTACACCGCCGAACACGAGGCTTTTCGGGATTCGGTCCGGACCTTTGTCCGCAAGGAGATCGAGCCCTTTGTCACCGAATGGGACGAGGCCGGCACGTTCCCGCGGGAGCTGTACAGAAAGGCAGCGGACATTGGCCTGATTCCCCTGGGGTACCCGGAACAGTACGGCGGCATCGAGGCGGACCTGTTCTACATGATTATCGCTGCCCAGGAGCTGGCCATGGCCGGCTGTGGTGGTCTGTCCGCCAGCCTGATGAGTCACGGTATCGGCACGCCGCCCATCGTGAAGTACGGTTCCGAGGAGCTCAAGCAGCGGGTGCTGCCGCCCATCTATTCCGGTGAGGCCATCAGTGCCCTGGCCATCACCGAGCCAGGCGGTGGCTCCGATGTGGCCGCCCTGAGGACCACCGCCCGGCGCGACGGTGACCATTACGTGGTGAATGGCTCCAAGACCTTCATCACGTCCGGGATGCGGGCGGACACCTACACCGTTGCCGTTCGCACCGGCGAGGCCGGCCACAGGGGCATCTCCCTGCTGGTGATTGACCGGGACACCCCCGGCTTCACCCGCACTCCCCTGGACCGGAAGATGGGCTGGTGGTGTTCCGACACCGCCACTCTCTATTTCGACGATTGCCGGGTACCGGCGGGCAATCTTCTGGGAGAGGAAAACCAGGGGTCGAAGATGATCATGAACAACTTCAACTTCGAGCGCATCTTCATGGCCGCAGGCTGCGTCGGCTTTGCCCGGGCCTGCTATGAGGAAACCGTGGAGTACGCCCGTCAACGCCAGACCTTCGGCAAATCGTTGATAGAGCACCAGGTGATCCGTCACAAGCTGGCGGACATGTACATGAAGATCGAGGCCAGCCAGGCCTACCTGGAAAAACTGGCCTGGCAAATCGAGCAGGGGGACAACCCGGTGGCGGATGTCTGTCTGCTCAAGAACCAGAGTACCCTGACCATGGAGTACTGTGCCCGGGAAGCGGTGCAGACCCTTGGTGGCGCCGGCTACCTGCGGGGTCCGAAGTCGGAACGCATCTACCGGGAGGTACGGGTCAACGCCATCGGTGGTGGTGCCGAAGAGATCATGCGGGACCTGGCGTCGCGCCAGCTTGGCCTGTAAGCGGAATTTTCCAGCGGAGTCCTTATGTCAGACAAGGTTGTAAAAATTGGCGGTGCCTCGGGTTACTGGGGCGACACTGCTCTGGGGCCGAAACAGCTGATCCGCCACGGTGGCGTGGATTACCTGATCCTGGACTACCTGGCGGAGATCACCATGTCGATCCTCGCCAAGGCCCGGTCCCGGGATCCGGAAGCGGGCTATGCCACGGACTTCATCGACCGGGTCATGAAACCGTGGGTGCGGGAGATTGCCGACAAGCGCATCCGGGTGATTGCCAATGCCGGCGGGGTAAACCTGCAGGCCTGCCGCCGGGCCCTGGAAGCCGTGGCGGAAGAGGCTGGAGTGACGCTGAAGATCGGCACCGTGGAGGGGGATAACCTGCTCGACCGGGCCGACGAACTGCGGGACAAGGGCCTGCGGGAGATGGAAACCGGCGCCGCCATGCCTGACACGGTCATGAGCGTGAATGCCTACCTGGGCGCTTTCCCCATTGCCGCCGCCCTGGATGCCGGCGCCGATATCGTGGTGACCGGCCGCTGTGTCGACAGCGCGCTGGCGGTGGGGCCCCTGATCCACGAATTCGGCTGGAAACCGGAGGATTACGATCGCCTGGCTGCCGGCGGACTGGTGGGACACCTGATCGAATGCGGCGCCCAGACCAGCGGAGGCAATTTCACCGACTGGCAGGACACTGAAGACGGATGGGAGAACACCGGTTTCCCCATTGCCGAAGTGTCGGCGGATGGCAGCTTTGTGCTCACCAAACCGCCTGAGACCGGCGGGCTGGTATCGCCGCTGACCGCCGGTGAGCAGATGCTGTACGAGATCGGCGACGCCCACAGCTACATCCTGCCGGATGTGATCTGCGACTTTACCCGGGTCACCATGGAGCAGGTCGGTGAGGACCGGGTCCTGATAAAGGGCGCCCGGGGCCGGGAGCCCACTGCAAGCTATAAGGTCAGCGCCACCTATCTTGGCGGTTTTGCCTGCATAGGCAGTTTTGTGATCGTGGGCCGGGACGCGGCCGCCAGGGCCAGGCGGATGGGCGAGGCGATCCGCAACCGTGCCTCCGCCATGCTGGAGGACGAGGGCCTGCAGGCGTTTACCAAGTCGGACCTGCAGGTGATTGGTGCCGAAGCCATGTTCGGCGATCACGCACGACCGGAGGCCCTTCAGGCCCGTGAGGTCGTGCTACGCCTGGGCGTTCACCACCCCCGCAAGGAAGGCGTCGAACTCTTTTCCAAGGAATTCGTGGGAGCGGCTCTCTCCATGTCACCGGCGGTGACCGGCGTCACGCCGGGGCGGCCTCGCCCGAGCCCCGTCGTGGGCCTGTTCTCGGGCCTGATCAACAAGGACCAGGTACCGGTAACCGTGAAAGTGGGAGGCGATCCGGTAGCCCTGCCGCAGGCCTGCCAGCAGGGACCGGGACAGCCGCAACCTGCGGAGGAGCTGGAGCCGCCCGACGTGATCGGGGGCGCCACGGTATCGATACCGCTGATCCGTCTCGCCGTTGCCCGCAGTGGCGACAAGGGCAACTACGCGAACATCGGTGTGATTGCCCGGGACCCCCGTTTTTTCGATGTTATTCGTGCTGCCCTGACCCCGGAGCGGGTGAAAGCCTGCTTCAGCGGGCTGACCCGGGGCAAAGTTACGGCGCACCCGTTGCCGGGCATCCACGGCATCAACTTCCTGCTGGCGGAGTCCCTGGATGGAGGAGGCGTCAGCTCCCTCCACCTGGACCCTCAGGGGAAAACCTATTCCCAGGTACTGCTGGAGCTGGAAATTCCGGTTCCGGAACAGGAGGCCCGCAGCTGGGGGCTGCTCTGATCCCCGGCGGCAGTCCGCACAACACCTGCAATGGCCCTACCCTGTCGTTCCGGACCGGACTTCAGCGCCCCGAACACGGCCTGAAGGTTTTCCGATCCGCGACGCCAGCAACGGGGAACCTGGCTGCCATGGTTCAGGAAATACCCTGGAGCGTGGCCGCCTCTTCCTGGTTCTCAAGGGCCCGTTTGAAGGCATCCCGCTGCTGAATCCGCTCCCAGTATGCCCGGGTGTTGGGACCGAACTCTCCCTCCAGGTTCAGGTTCTCCGCCAGCATCAGGGCATAGGCCACCGAGATGTCCGCAGCGGTGAAGGTGTCACCGAGGATCCACGGTGCAGTCGTCCCCAGGGAGGCCTCCACGGCCCTCAGGCGTCCCAGGAACCACTTCTTATAGTCCTCAGCGACCTGGGGGACACGCCGTTCTTCCGGCTCCAGCCGGGTGTAGCGCAAGACCAGGGTCTGGGGGAAAGTGAGGGTCGCCTCGCCGAAATGCAGCCAGTTGAGGTAGGCCCCGTAACGAGGGTCATCCACCGGGACATTCAGCTGCCCCTGACCGTAGCGTTCCGCCAGATACTGGGCAATGGCAGAGGATTCGGTCATGAAGATGTCACCATCGAAGAAAGCGGGAATGGTGCCCAGGGGGTTGATGCCCAGATAGTCTTTTTTGAACATCCGGGGCGGAAACGGCAGCATGTGCAGGTCGTAGTCCAGCGCCAGTTCCTCCAGGGCCCACAGTGCCCGGAACGAGCGGGCGCTCATGCAGTGGTAAAGCTTGATCATAGGTTTTCCCGTTTGTTGGTTTTTTCCGATTCTAGTATTGACCAAACGCTTGATCAAATTTATGTTGAGATAACGAACGGCTAACGGAATTCCGCCTCTCCAGCCAGTCGGCACAAGACGGCCCGGCGGAATTCTCTCAGGATAGTCAATGGTACTGGTGTGTTACACCGGTGAGAAATCCACGAATCTGGAATACCAGGCTTATGGCAGTCATCGAGTCCAAAATTTCCACTGGTGGCGACACCTTTCGCGACAACCGACAGGGCATGCTATCGATTCTGGAGCGCATTCGTGAGCTCGAGAACCGCACCCGGACCAAATCCGAGGCATCCAAGGCGCGGTTCGAGAAACGGGGCCAGTTGCTGCCCCGGGAGCGTATCGCCCTGGTGCTGGATCCCGGCGCGCCCTTCCTGGAGCTGTCCACCCTGGCCGGTTTCGGGCTTGATACCCCCGACCCGGACACCAGTGTACCCGGCGGTGGGGTGGTGGCCGGCATTGGTTACGTTTCCGGCGTACGGGTGATGATCGCCGCCAACGATTCAGGCATCGACGCCGGCGCGCTGCAGGCCATGGGTCTGGAGAAACAGCTTCGGGTGCAGGAACTGGCGCTGCAGAACAAGCTGCCCTATGTGCAACTGGTGGAAAGTGCCGGTGCCAACCTGCTCAAGTACCAGGTGGACCAGTTCATCCACGGCGGTACCCTGTTCGCCAACCTGACCCGGTTGTCGGCGGCGGGCCTGCCGGTGGTCACGGTAACCCATGGCTCCTCCACGGCAGGCGGTGCCTACCAGACTGGCCTGTCCGATTACATCATCATGGTGCGGGACCGGTCCCGGGCATTCCTGGCAGGACCGCCACTGCTCAAGGCAGCCACCGGTGAAATCGCCACCGAGGAAGAGCTGGGCGGGGCCGAAATGCACACGAGCATCTCCGGCCTGGGGGACTACCTGGCGGAAGATGATCGCGACGCGCTGCGTATGGTGCGGGAAATCGTTGCCCAGCTGGACTGGGATGGAGATCAGCCGGAAGAGAAGTCCCGGTCCTTCCAGCCTCCCCGCTACGACCGGGAAGAACTGCTGGGCATCATGCCCATGGATTACAAGCGTCCGGTTGACATGAAGGAGGTGATCGCCCGCATCGTGGACGATTCCTACTTCCTGGAATTTGGTGCCAACTACGGGTCGTCCACTGTCTGTGGTCACGCCAAAGTGGAAGGCCTGGCCGTGGGCATTCTCACCAACAACGGCCCCATCGACCCGGCGGGCGCCACCAAGGCCACCCATTTCATCCAGGCCTGCTGCCAGTCCCAGACTCCGATCCTGTACCTGAATAACACCACCGGCTTTATGGTCGGCAAGGAGTACGAGCAGGCCGGCATCATCAAGCACGGGTCCAAGATGATCCAGGCGGTCACCAACGCCACCGTGCCACAGATCACCATCTACTGTGGGGCCTCCTTTGGCGCAGGCAACTATGGCATGTGCGGCCGGGGCTTCGCCCCCCGGTTCTGTTTCTCCTGGCCCAACGCCAAGACCGCGGTAATGGGTGCCGAACAGGCGGCGAAGACCATGACCAACGTCACCGAAGCCGCGATGATGCGCAAGACCGGCGAGGTGGATCATGAGCGTCTGGCGGCCATGGAGAAGAAGATCATCGACACCTTTGAAAGCCAGATGGATGTGTTCACCACCAGCGCCCGGCTGCTGGATGACGGTGTGATCGACCCGAGGGAAACCCGCTCGGTACTGTCCTATGTGCTGTCGATCTGCCGTGACGCGGAGCGGCGCGAGCCCCACCGGATGCAGTTTGGCGTGGCGCGTCCCTGATCCAGCGGATTCCCGGAGCCTGGCCGGCATGGCCGGCTGTCCCAAGAATGAGAACGGTGTCTGACCATCATGACCACGACAACAGCGAATCAACCGACTCCCTTCAGCAAGGTGCTGGTGGCCAACCGGGGCGAGATTGCGCTCCGCGTCATCCGCTCCGCCCGTGACCTGGGCTACCGTACCGTGGCGGTATATTCCACCGCCGACCGCAATGCCCGCCACGTCCGGGCCGCCGACCAGGCCGTGGCCATTGGCGGCGACCTGCCAGCCGATTCCTATCTCCGCATCGACCGGATCATCGAGGCGGCCCGGCTCAGCGGAGCCGATGCCATCCACCCGGGTTATGGTTTCCTGGCGGAGAACCCGGAACTGCCCCGGGCCTGCAGGGAAGCCGGTCTCGTGTTCATCGGCCCGTCGGCCGAATCCATCGTGGCCATGGGTCACAAGGCAGGCGCCAAGCGGCTGATGATGGACGCCGGGGTGCCCTGCGTGCCCGGTTACCAGGGCGAGGATCAGAGTGAGGACCGGCTGATCCGCGAAGCGGACGAGGTCGGCTTTCCGGTGATGATCAAGGCCACCGCCGGTGGCGGTGGCCGGGGCATGCGGCTGGTGGAGACCGCGGAAGACTTTCCCGCCGCCCTGGGCAGTGCCCGGTCGGAGGCGGAAAGCGCCTTTGGCGACCCGGAGGTGATCCTGGAGCGGGCCATCATCAACCCCCGTCATATCGAGATCCAGGTGATGGCGGATCGCTACGGCAACGCGGTCTATATCGGCGAGCGTGACTGTTCCATTCAGCGTCGCCACCAGAAGGTGGTGGAGGAGGCGCCCTCTCCGGCGGTGTCTCCGGAACTGCGCGCCCGGATGGGTGAAACCGCCGTGGCCGCCGTCAAGGCCATCAACTATGAAGGGGCCGGTACCCTGGAATTCCTGCTGGACCAGGACGGTAACTTCTATTTCATGGAAATGAACACCCGCCTCCAGGTAGAGCACCCGGTGACCGAGTCCATTACCGGCCTGGACCTGGTGGAGCTGCAACTCCGGGTTGCAGCCGGCCAGCCGCTGCCCCTGGACCAGGACGACATCGTTCTGAAAGGCCATTCCATTGAAGTGCGTCTCTGCGCGGAAAGCCCCAGCGAAGGTTTCATGCCCCAGAGCGGCACGATGGCCCTGTGGCATATGCCATCCACCCTGCGAGTGGAGGATGCGGTGGAGACGGGCTCCGAGATACCACCCTTCTACGACTCCATGATTGCCAAGCTGATCAGCACCGGCGCAGACCGGGAAGAAGCACGGCGACGTCTGGTGAGTGGCCTGCAGGATGCCACCGCCCTGGGAGTGGAAACCAACCAGGCCTTCCTGCGTGCCTGCCTGGAGCATCCCACCTTCATCCGCGGGGAAGCCACCACGGCTTTTGTGGCGAACCATCAGGACGAACTGCTGGCGCGGGACAAAGGCATCGATGCCCGTGCCCGGCTGCTGGCGGCCGTATTGCTGTACACCACCGATGCCTGGGGCGTTTACGGTGGTTCCATCAGCACCATCACTCACCGTTTGCCTATCATCTTCCGCTTCAGTGTGGATGGCGAGGCAGCGGACGCCCGGGTAAGCAATCAGGGTAACGGTTGTTTCCAGGTGCAGTTGAATGACGACAGCACCGAACTGACGCTGGATGCCGTCAACGGCAGCCAGGTTCGGTTCGGTTGCCAGGGCCTTTCAGAGACTGCGGACCTGGTTCGCGAAGGCAGCCGGCTCTATCTGCGTTACCGGGGTCAGTCCTACCGGGTGGACGATCATACCCACGAGGCGGCCACCGCAGGCGATGAAGCCGGTGACGGGATCATCCGTGCGTCCATGAACGGGCGTGTCGTCGCCCTGCATGCCAGCGAGGGCGATGCCGTGGAGGCGGGCCAGCCGATTATTGTGCTGGAGGCCATGAAGATGGAGCATGTCCATACGGCGACGGTTGCCGGCACCCTCACCTCACTCACGGTCAGCGAAGGGGAGCAGGTAACTGCCGGCAGGGTGGTGGCAGAAATAACACCTGAGAATGAGGCCCCCGCGAAAAACGAAGGATAAACAGGAGCAGATCATGTCAGCACCATCCGGTACCGAAAATCAGACCGTCCTACTGGAGCAGCGGGGGCCGGCCCTGTGGATTACCATCAACCGACCGGAAAAGCGCAATGCCATTAACAATGACGTCATCGCCCGTATCCGTGAAGGTTACCTGAAGGCGGAGTCCGACCCGGAGATCCGGGTAATCGTGCTCACCGCTGCCGGCGAAAAGGCCTTCTGTGCCGGCGGTGATCTGCAGCCGGGCCAGGGATTCGCTTTCGACTATTCAAAGCCCAATGCGGAGTACGCCGACCTGTTCCGGCTCGCGGTCAACACCACCACCCCCTGTATTGTGCGGGTGAACGGAATCTGCATGGCCGGCGGCATGGGCCTGCTCTGTATGGGTGACATGGCGGTGGCCCACAACGAGGTGAAATTCGGGCTACCAGAAGTCAAGGTTGGGCTCTTCCCCATGCAGGTGCTCAGCCTGATGCAACGCCTGGTGCCCCGCCGTGTCCTGCGGGAATGGACCCTCACCGGTGAGCCCTTTACTGCCGCCGAGGCCCTGCAGCATGGCCTGCTGAACCACGTCGTGGCGCCTCAGGAACTGGACGCCAAGGTGGACTGGCTGATCAGTCGACTGACGGACCGGTCTCCCACCGCCATCCGCCGTGGCAAGTACGCCATGAAGGCCATCGAGGACATGAGCTTCGAGCAGGCCATTGCCTATACCGAAACCCAGCTGGCCACCATGGCTCTGACGGAGGACGCCAAAGAGGGTATGGCGGCGTTCAATGAAAAACGCGCACCGGAATGGCCGGGACGCTGACGACAGAGGAAGTGCCCGATATGAAGGCTGTTCTATGCAGGCAGTATGGCCCACCAGAATCGCTGGCGGTAGAAGACATACCCTCCCTGGAACCGGCCGAGGGGGAGGTAATCATCTCGGTCCATTCCTGTGCCGCAAACTTTCCCGATACGCTGATCATTGAGGGCAAGTACCAGTTCAAGAGGGCTTTTCCCTTTGTTCCCGGGGGAGAGGTGGCCGGAACCATCAAGTCGGTGGGAAAAGGCGTCGAGGGGTTCGCTCCCGGAGACCGGGTCATCGGCATACCCGGCTGGGGTGGCTTCGCCGAAGAAACGCCGGTCAGCGCACGCAAGGTGGTGCGACTGCCGGACCCTGTAAGCATGGATGCCGGCGCCGCCCTGGTTATCACCTACGGCACCACCCACTATGCGCTCGAGGACAGGGCTCGCCTGCAGCCCGGTGAAACCCTGCTGGCACTGGGCGCCGCGGGCGGCACCGGGCTGGCCGCGATCGAGCTGGGCAAGGTAATGGGCGCCCATGTAATTGCCGCCGCGTCCACCGATGAAAAACTCGAGGTCTGCCGGCAGCACGGTGCGGATGAGACCATCAACTACAGCCAGGACAGCCTTAGGGAACGCATCAGGGAACTGACCGATGGCCGGGGCGTCGATGTGGTCTACGATCCGGTCGGCGGTGAGTACAGCGAACCCGCCCTGAGGGGCATGGCCTGGAACGGCCGCTACCTGGTGATCGGCTTTACCGCGGGTGAGATCCCCAGGCTGCCCCTGAACCTTCCCTTGCTGAAAGGATGCGCCATTGTCGGTGTGTTCTACGGCGCCTTTCAGGAGAAGGAACCGGCGCGTTTCCGTGAGCTGATGGGCGAGTTGACCGACTGGCTCGCCGAGGGCCGCATCAAGCCCCGGATCACGGCCCGCTATCCCCTGGAAGAGACGGCCCGGGCGCTGATCGATCTGAAGGAGCGGCGGGCCACCGGCAAGCTGATTGTCTATACCGGGCTTGGCCGGGACGGGGGATGAACCGTGGAGGTAAGGGATAAGGTTGTCGTTGTCACCGGCGGTGGCAGTGGCATAGGGCGAAGCATGGCCCTGCGTTTCGCCGCCGAAGGCGCCAGGGGTGTGGTGGTTGCCGACCTGGATATCGAGGCGGCACGACGGGTGGCTGCGGAAATCGCGGGCCTGGCCTTGCAGGTGGACGTCGGTGTCGAGGCGGATATCGTGGGACTGGTCGACGAGACCACTGACCACTATGGGCCGGTAGACCTGTTCTGTTCCAACGCGGGAATCGCTGTTGCCGGTGGCATCGAGCTGCCGGATGAGCAGTGGCGACGCACCTGGGATATCAATGTCATGGCCCATGTCTATGCCGCACGCGCCCTTGTCCCCCGCATGCTGGCACGGGGCCACGGCTATCTGCTGCAAACGGCTTCGGCGGCGGGACTGCTGTCGCAGTTCGACGCATCCTATGCCGTTACCAAGCATGCCGCGGTCAGTTTCTCTGAATGGCTCTCCATTACCTATGGTGCCCGCGGCATCGGGGTGAGCTGTCTGTGCCCGGGCGCCGTTGACACACCGATGCTGAACAGCGTTTCCGATGTGAGGCGGGAACTGATGTCAGGCGGTCACGAACTGACGCCGGACGAGGTGGCCCGGGTGGTGGTGGAGGGATTGCGGGAGGAACGGTTCCTGATTCTGCCACACCAGGAAGTGCTGACCTACTACCGCGCCAAGTCCGAGGATATTGACCGTTGGCTGCGGGGCATGCAGCGGCTGCACGCCAGGGCTGATTGAGGCAGGGAGATCACAATGAGGCCGTGCGGGCCAGTGCGCTTTGCACGGGCCCGCCGTTACTCATCTACAGGCCATACGACTCCACGTCGACCTTCGACAGAATCTCCTCCCAGTAAAGATTGGCCAGGTCTTCCGAGTCAGACAGGTCTGCGGTATCCATCAGCCGGACCCATTTTTCGACAATGGGTCGGAGGGTTTCGATCTTGTCGTCGGCATTGGTCATGCCATACTGCTCGGTGTAGTTCCTGGCGATCTCCTTGATGTCCTGTTCCACGAAGGACCTGGATGCCTGCACCAGTTCTTCGGACGGTTCGTGGATATTCACGCCACTCTCCCTGGCTTCCTCGAAGTCCCGGTCACCATAGACCTGGTAGCGCCAGGTCATGTCCGCCATCAGGTGACTGGCGGCCTTGAGCAGATCTTCCCGGTGTTCGGTGGAAAGATCCCGCCAGGGGGCCAGGCCGACGCTCAGTGAGCCCCCGGAGAAGACACCACCGGGAACACCCACGGTTATGTCCGTAACCACGTCCTTGAGCCCGAAATTCCCCAGTTCCGGATTGGATTGTATGGTGCAGTCCACCACACCCTGTTCCAGCGCCTCATAGACCTCGTTACCGGACAGGGAAACGCCGGACGCGCCGAAGTGTGCTGCCCAGCGGGACCATTGCGCGCCGGCAACCCGGAGCCGTTTCCCCTTGAGGTCCTCGGCGGTCTTGATCGGACTGGTGCACAGAAGCTGATATTCCGGCGTTGCCCCCATGGGCAGATAGATCTGACTCTGTTCGATGAAATCCTCGGTGCAGTCACCACAGTTCAGCAGCAGAAACTCGCCCATGGCGCCGGCGTAGGCCATGCCCTGACGCCCTTTGGCTCTCGAATCCAGCGCCAGCAGCATGGTCAGTTCGGCGGCCATGTTGGCGTGTGGATACTGGCGGGGGAAGTAGGGCGTCAGCACATTGCCGATATCGGCGATGCCGTCCCGGACGCCATCGGACATTTCCGCCAGGTTCAGCAGTGACATGGCATAGAGCTTGACGGTGACCTCACCACCGGTTTCCTGCTCCAGCTTCTCGGCAAACGTTTTGGCAGCGTCATCGGCCGCGGAGTTGGGCGGGAAGCCCAGCGCATAACTGAGTTCCTCCGCCTGAGCGCTCATGGTAACGGCCAGACCGGCTGCCAGTGCAACCGGCAACAGTGCTTTTCGGAATCGGGGGGATGCAGGCATGATGTGCCTCCTTGTTATCGTTGTTTTACCGCAGGCCGCGGTTCCCTGATGTCATGATTTCAGGGCTTTACGGCTTCCCAGAACCACGGTGTTCAATGCAGCGCCGCCATCGATCAGGATGTCGACACCGTTGATATAGCCAGCCAGGTCCGAGCACAGAAAGGCGATCAGATGGGCCACCTCCCGGGGATCACCAACACGGCCGGTGGGGACCAGCCGTACCGCCTGGTCGAAGATTTCCTGTGGCATGGCCATGACATTCTCGGTGCCGATGACACCTGGCAGGATGGCGTTGCAGGTGATGCCGCTGCCCGCGAATTCCAGGGTAACGTTCTGGGTGAGCCCCAAAACCCCGGCCTTGGTGGCAGCATACCCTGCCTGGTTGTACAGACCTCCGCGGGCTGCCGCCGAGGAGATGTTGACAATGCGACCCCAGCCGCGCTCGGCCATGCCCGGGGCAATGGCCTGGATCAGGTTGAAGGGCCCGCTGAGATTGACACCCAGCTCTTTCTGCCAGGCGTCCGGCGACATACGGCTGATGGGCGCGATGTTTTTCACGATACCGGCGTTGTTCACCAGGATGTCGATAGGCGCCAGTTCCTCCTCTACCGAGGCAACCGCGTCCCGTACGGCCTGGTTATCAGCCACATCGGCGTGCCTGTAGGCGGCCTTGCGGCCAAGTGCCCGTACTTCTTCCACGGTGGCGGCAGCCTGTTCGTCAACATCAAGGATGGCGATATCGGCCCCCAGCTCTGCCAGGTAGTTGGCAGCAGCGCGCCCGAGCCCCCTTGAGGCGCCGGTAATCAGGGCGGTTTTCCCGTCCAGTCTCATCATGGTCAGTCCTTCAGGTTTCTGGTGGGTATCGCCCGATGCTTGCTGGTCCAGTCGATACCGATCTGAGCGGGAAGCGCAGGGTCCATGTCGGACCGGTCGGCATTTTTCTTGTAGCTGAACTGGCGGCAGGCCTGACCCGGCATCTGTTGTACGTGCCCGTCGATAACAAAAAACCGGGGATTGGATCCGTCAGGACCGTCCCGCAACTGGGCTCGGTTGGAGGCCGCGCAGTGGGTGCAATAGGTGGGCGCCTGGCGGCGATTGAAATTGATGTTGTGGGGCTCTTCCATGGTCGGCGAAAGCGGTTCACCGTAGTGGAACATGTCCCGCCACATCTCGCCCCGGAACAGGCGCCCACCGCTTCCACAGGGATCAAGGTGGAACACGAAGCGGTCGTCTTCCTCCGTGACCGAGAAATCCGCACAGTGATAGTTCCAGGTTTTGGCGACCTCCTCCAGCAACTCCTGATCGCTCAGGGCGCGGTAATGGGGGAAACCGGCGTCAAACGCCGGTTCGTAGGTCTGCGCCAGCATCTCATCCAGATAGTCGGCGCCGCCCTTTTCGAGAGCCGTGGCGTAGAAGTACTCCAGCCATACCACGCCAAAGTCGTGCCAGGGTTGCCATTCCTTGCGCTGTCCTTTCAGCAGTGGTTCGATATCCGTATCTCCGGCGTCCAGCCTGTTTCGCGCCTGTTGGACCCGGGTTTCAGATAGGGTTTCAAGTTCCCGGTCCGTGAACAGCCGGGCACCCTTGCTGCTGAGCTTGCGGAAGCGCATCCGGCAGTGGCCGCCCTCGCCCTTTTCAGTAGTCCAGACGTCCTCGCCAAGGGACTCATTGAGGGCGTTCTGGCAGGCCTTGCAACCCTGGCAGAAAGTGCTTACACCGTCACTCCAGCGTCCGTACCAGTCCGGATGACGATCCGCCAGTCCCTGGCGCTCCAGTTTGCCTCCGCTGCCACAGGGTTCCAGGTCCAGAATGACCTCGCCATCGGTTTCCCGAAGGGGAGCGAGGTGGGCATCCCCCTGGTAGCGATAGATGCTGATCAGATCGGCGAAGGCGCGTTTTTCATCGCCCTGTCGCAACTGGGCATGCCAGGTTTTCATCAGTTGACGTCCGATGTCCTCCAGCAACCGGCGGGCCTCGGTCTCACCGAAATCCTGCCGCAGCTTGCCCATCTTCCGGGCCAGGGCGTGGGCGGACAGGGCATCAAGGCCGGCGTGGCCCCGCTCCATCTGATCCAGCCAGTGTCTGACGGCATCCAGGTCGCCTTTGGCGAGCGCCTCCAGAGCGCGCTGTTCAAAGGGGCGTGTCAGGCTATCAAGCTGTTGTTGGCTGAACTGCACGGTCATGGCGGAGCGCTCCTGAAAAGACTGTCACCTTCATAGGAATTCTTTCTCTTCCGAGATCCAGAGCGGTGATCTCGCCAGGTCGATGAAACGGGCCTCATCCTCAAGCAGCGCCCTGCCCGCCGCCCGGCCTTCTTCCGTTGCACCCCTTTCCTTCATGTCACTGGTGCTCGTAAACCACAGCTCCGCAACACCATCGAACGCCTCGGGGGCGCCGCGGGCGTCAGCGATTCTGGAAAAACCCGAGGATGGGAGGGTGTAACTCTGCACGTAACGCTGTATGCCAAGGGCCCGGGCGTGCTTCTGCACCAGGGGGGCATGGTGGTTGGCCCAGTAATCCCGGAAGTCTTGCGGGGACATCCCCGGTTTTCTACGCAGACAAAAAATCAGCTTCACCATCGGAGCTCTCCTTCTGGCGGATAAGCCCAGCATAGGGAGGTTGTTCCTCCGGTGACTTGCGTCAGGTGGCTAGGGACGTATTTCAGTATCCAATCTTTTCCCGCCGGCCCCGGAAGTCCCCTGTGCAGCCAGTAGGCACAAGAGTGGGTGACACCGGCCTGTTAACTTGAGTTTCGAAGCCGGTCCCTCAGCACCGGCCTTCCCGTGCCCTGCCCCTCATGCCTATAACGGAGCTCGATCATGGCTCTTCAGGAAAGATTCCTGCACAACCGCTGGTATCACAGCACGACTCAGGCCCTGTTTGCAGAGGTCTGCGCCCGTCAACCGGACAAGCCAGCGATTATTTTCGAAGACGAGGAGATCCCGTATCGGACCCTGGGCGATCGGGTCAACCAGCTGTCACAGGGACTGCTGGGACTGGGAGTCGGCAAGGGGGATGTGGTATCCATGCTGCCGAGTCCAACGCCAGAGTTCGCCTGCCTGTACTTTGCGACACTACAGGTGGGTGCGATCATCAATCCCCTGAACCTGCTTTGGGGTGTGAAGGAGTTCCAGGGCGTGTTGCCCCGCAATAATCCCAGGGTGATCGTCACAGTTGATCATTGCGGCAACCGGGATTACATCCAGACACTGAAGAGTTCCATTCCCGATCTTCAGGTTGATGGGGAACGCGTGTCCTCCGGGGCCGTGCCCGGGCTTTCCCATCTGGTCTGTATGAGTCGCCAAGGGCTGCGCCACGATGGATTTCTCGATTTCAGCGAGCTGATGGGACGTGGCGCTGACTGGCAGCAGGATACGTTCGACAGGCTGATCCGGGAAAGCCGGCCCACGGATATCCAGTTCATGTGCCAGACGTCCGGAACCACGGGGCTTTCCAAGAGTGCACTATGGGATCACCGGCCACCATTGGCAACGGCGCATTTCGGAGCCAAGAACCTTTGCTATCAGGAAAGCGATGCCTACATCAATATGAGCCCGTTCTATCACAACAGCGGATTGTTCGGCCTTAACCTCAACCTGACCCTGGCCGGCAGCACTCTTCATCTCATGGAACAGTTCCGGCCCGAGCAGGCTCTGAAGATTATCGACAGGTACAAGGTGACCGCGACCTTCGGCTTTGACTCCCATTGGCAGGGCCTGCTGGGGGCGCCCGGATTTTCCGGCTACGACTTCACCATTTCCAAGGCAGTGCTTGCGGGTGAGCCAAGGAGCTACGACCTGGTGAAGGACATGTGCCCGGAAGGCGCCACCATCAACAACCTCTATGCCCAGACCGAGAACGGCCCGCTGGTGTCACTGGCGGAACATGACTGCATGGATTACCGCATCAGGAAGTACACCCATGGCCGGCCCCTGGCCGGGGTGGAGGTGGTCATCAAGGATCTTGAAACGGGTGGCCGGGTCGTTCAGGGGCAGCCCGGGGAAATCTGCTACCGGAGCCCCTTCCTGTTTCGTGGCTACTATCGACAGGAAGAGGAAACCCGGCAATCCTTCGATGAAGAAGGCTACTTCCACAGTGGCGACTACGGTACCTTCGACAATGGCTACATCACCTTTCTGGGCCGGCTCGGGGGCGTGCTCAAAACCGGCGGGGAAAACGTGTCCACCGTGCGGGTAACCAACCTGCTGCTTGAGATATTCCAGGAGGCGTTCGACGACGCCAAGACCATCGGTGTTCCGGATGAGTACTGGGGTTCGAAGATCGTCGCCTTTGTCAGGCCCCGGACCGGATACGATCTTGGCTCCACCCGGGATATCCGCGAGGCCTGCAAGGGGGTGATGGCGATCTATGAGATACCGCAGGAGTTTCTGGAGTGGAATGGAAACTGGCCGGTAACGCCCGAGGGCAAGATCGACTTCCGTAAACTTGATGAGGAGGCCAGGTCCCGCCTGGGACTGACCGACTGAGGAGCAAAACATGCCGTTGCTGACACCGGAACTCAAGGCAACTATCGGCCGCCAGTTGCCCCCCGCCAGGGCGGAAGTGACCCGCCGGGAAATCTGCAAATACTCGGTGGCAACCGGCCAGCGGCTGCAACGGTTCATTGAAGGGGACGAAGCGCCGCCCATGTTTCTGTTCGGCCTTTTCATGCCCATATTGCCCCGGGCGCAGGTGGGTCACGATGGCCTGCCCCCGGACAGCGGCCTGGTGCCGGAACTTCCTCTCAAACGGGTGATGGCCGGTGGCACCCGGCAGACCTGGTTCCGGGGAATCTACCCCGGCGATGTCCTGGTCTCCCGCCAGACCCTGGTGGATCTTTTCGAGAAAGAAGGCGCACAGGGGCCACTGATTTTTGCGGTGGTTGAAAACTGTGTTGAGACGGAAGCGGGCGCACCGGTGATGACGGAGCGTTCCACACGTATTGCGAGGTGACCATGGTCCTGTCAGAGGTGCACGCGGGCATTGTCCTGCCTGAGAGAACGTTCCGGCCCGACGAGGTGCAGCTGTTCATGTACAACGCGGCGATCTGGAACTCTCATCGTATTCATTATGACCAGCCCTACACAACCGGCGAGGAAGGACATCCCGGAATCGTCATCGACGGGCCGTTGCAGGGGGACTTCCTCACGCAACTGGTCCTTGAATGGGTGGGCGAAGACGCCGCGCTGACCGGCTTCGAGTACAGCAATCGCAAGGCGGCCTATATCGGCGACACTCTTGTCGCACGCGGTCAGGTAACAGAGGTCAGGGAGACCGACAGGGAGGTGGAAGTAGAACTTGCGATCCTGAATGAGTCGGGTGACGTGATCACCCCGGGGAAGGCCCGGATGCGCTTTCATCAATGAGTCGTGGGTTGCCCCGTCAGGCCCTGTCACCAACACAACCACAAGAAATCTCTGGCACTGGGAGAACAGCATGGCATTTCAGCTATCGTCCGACCTCACCTCGGCCTTCAGCCTGGAAGGCAAGGTGGCCCTGATCACCGGCTCCACCATGGGTATTGGCGAGGGCACGGCCAGGGTGCTGGCGCAGGCGGGCGCCCACGTCATTATCAGCAGCCGCAAGCAGGACGAATGTGAGGCCGTGGCTGCCCGCTTCCGGGAGCTGGGGTTGAGTGCCGAAGGGCGAGCATGCCATATCGGCCGCATGGAAGACATTGAAGCCATGGCTGCCTACCTGCAGGAACACGGCGGTCTCGACATCCTGGTCAACAATGCGGTGCTGAGCCCATGGCGAACCATTGAGGACACGGATGTGGGGCTCTTCACCAAAACCGTCGAGGTGGATCTGCGGGGCTACTGGTTCCTGTCGGTGGAGGCCGTCAAGCTGATGCGTCCCAGAGGGGGCGGCAGTATCATCAACCTGGCCTCGGTCGCTGCGCTGCACCCGGACCGGATGCTGAGCCTCTATTCCACACTGAAGACGGCCCTCATCGGCATGAGCCGCTCCTTCGCCCTGGAGTTCGGCGGCGAGGGCATACGCGTCAACACCATCCTCCCGGGGGTAATCCAGACCAAGCTGGCTGAAGCCTTCGACGCGGAAACGAAGAAGCGCATTGTCGAGAAAACCACCGTCAAGCGCCTGGGGGAGCCGGAGGATATTGGCTACTCGGTGTTGTACCTTTGCAGCAGGGCCGGCGCTTACGTCAGCGGCACCAACCTGGTGGTGGACGGCGGGTTTTCTGTCGCGTTGATGTAGTCGCAGGATCGTCGGTTTGACCGAGGCATTGGAGGCGTCGGCGTGGTGGAATGATATTCCTCATCAACAACAAGAGAAAACGGCCATGAGCGTACTTGAGCTGAACGTGAAAGACGGTATCGCTGTCATTACCCTGAACCGCCCGGAGGCAAAAAATGCCATCAACCAGGCGGTTGCCGAAACCATGGACAGGACCCTGGACGAGGTTGAGTCCAGGGATGATGTCCGGGTGGTGGTCCTGACAGGAGCTGGCGGCTCCTTCTGTGCCGGTATGGACCTGAAGGCGTTTGTGGCCGGAGAGAAGGTGGTCACGGATGACAAGGGTTTCGCCGGTTTCGTGCAGGCAAGACTGACCAAGCCGGTCATAGCGGCCATCGAGGGCTATGCCCTGGCCGGTGGTTGCGAGCTGGCTCTCAGTTGCGACCTGATTGTTGCCGCCAACAACGCCAAGTTCGGCCTGCCGGAGGTGAAGCGGGGGCTGACGGCCGGCGCCGGGGGCCTGTTGCGCCTGCCCCGTCAACTGCCGTACCGGGTGGCCATGGAACTCGCCCTGACCGGTGATATGGCGGACGCCCAGCGGATGTATGACCTGGGGCTGATCAATCGGCTGGTCAGTGCGGGTGCAGCCATGGACGGCGCTCTTGAGATGGCTCGCGCCATCGCTGCCAACGCGCCCATGTCCCTCAAGGCGACCAAGGCAGTAATTGCCCGGCAGCAGGACTGGTCCCTGGATGAGATGTTTGACCGCCAGGCCGAGCTGATCGGGCCGGTGATGAGGTCCGAGGATGCCATCGAGGGCTCCCGTGCCTTTGCCGAGAAACGTGCACCGGTCTGGAAGAATCGCTGAGCCTCAGTGACCTGTGGAAAGGCCCGCCGCACTGGCGGGCCTTTCTGGTTCTACTGTCCGGTCACGGGATGTTTCTTCAGCTCCATCCGGCCCAACTGGTTGCGATGCACCTCATCCGGGCCGTCCGCAATCCGCAGGAAACGGGCAACGGCGTAGGCCGCGGCAATGCCGTGATCATTGATCACCCCGGCGCCACCGTGGGCCTGCATCACCCAGTCGATCACCTTGCAGGCCATATTGGGAGCGGCAATCTTGATCATGGCAATCTCGGCCTTCGCCACCTTGTTGCCCACCGTGTCCATCATGTAGGCGGCCTTCAGGGTCAGTAGCCGGGCCTGCTCGATCATGATGCGGGATTCCGCGAGACGTTCCAGGGTAACCGTCTGGGTGGAGACCGGCTGGCCAAAGGTCACCCGCTGCTGGGTACGTATGCACATCTTCTCCAGCATCCGCTCCGCCAGGCCGATCAGTCGCATGCAGTGATGGATGCGGCCGGGCCCCAGGCGGCCCTGGGCAATCTCGAAACCCCTTCCCTCCCCCAGCAGCATATTGTCTGCCGGCACCCGCACATTGTTGAATTTAACCTCGGTGACCCGGTCCAGGGTCTCATAGCCGAATACCGGCAGGGGCCGGACGATCTCCACACCCGCCGCATCTCGGGGCACGATGATCATGGACTGCTGTTTATGGCGATCCGGGTTGTCCGGGTCGGTCTTGCCCATGAAGATGAACAGGGCGCAGCGGGGGTCGGTGGCGCCGGAGCTGAACCACTTGTGACCATTGATCACGTACTCGTCACCATCCCGGCTGATGGAGGACTGGATGTTGGTGGCATCGCTGGACGCCACCGCCGGCTCGGTCATGGCGAAGCAGGAACGGGTCAGGCCCTGCAGTAGCGGTTCCAGCCACTGCTTCTTCTGTTCCTCGGTACCATAACGGGCCAGAACCTCCATATTGCCGGTGTCAGGGGCACTGCAGTTGAACACCTCCGGTGCAAAGGCCACACGGCCCATGATCTCGCACAGGGGCGCGTATTCCAGGTTGGTGAGTCCGGCGCCGTGTTCCGATTCCGGCAGGAACAGATTCCAAAGGCCGGACTCCCGGGCAATCGCCTTGAGCTCTTCCAGCTTGGGCGAAACCCGATAGGGCCCCAGGGCACGGACTTCCTCCAGAACAGCTGCTTCGTTGGGGTAGATGTGCTCGTCCATGAAGGACTGCAGTTGTTCCTGCAGGCCCCGGACCTTGTCTGAGTAATCGAAGTTCATGGGGTTTCCTCGTGATGTGGGTATATGAGGCTGACACCCATTGCTGGGGGTGTCTTGTGTAAGCTGGCTACCAGACCTCTCTCGTCCATTCCGACGATTTTTTAACCAACCATTTGATTGGTCAAGCGCTTGAATCTAACTTTCAGATACCAGCTATGGAAAGGCTTTCTTCAGCCTTTCTTTCCTGAAATGACAAAAACAACCACAAGGAAGCTCACTCATGCTCAACAAACCTGTTTTGAAAGCACTTACCGCGTCGTTACTGATCAGTGGCGTGTCATTCGCCGCCACAGCTCAGGGTGAAACACTTCGATACGCCCTGGGCTATCCGCCGGGGACGGATTCTGCGAAAGCGGCAGAAAATTACGCCGACTGGGTGGAAAAATACTCGGATGGGGAGCTCAAGGTGAAGGTATTTCCCCTGTCACTGCTGAACTTTGCCGAAACCTCCTCGGGCGTGAGGGACGGTATGGCCGACATCGGCTACCTGCTGAGCCCCTATTTTCCGGCGGAATACCCTCACACCAATCTTTTGGCCGAAGCGGCCATGCAGCTGCAACTGTTCGGTGACGAGGTGAAAGGCAAGGAGGGGCCGGCGTATATCGGCGCACTCGCGGAATACGTGTTCTTCCATTGCGAGGAGTGCAATGAGGAGTTCCAGAATCAGAATCAGGTCTTTACCGGCATCGCCTCAAGCTCGAACTACATGCTGAACTGCAGCCAACCGGTCACCACGGTCCAGCAACTGGAGGGCAAGCGGCTCCGCGCAGCCGGCTCTCAGTGGTCACGGTGGGCCGAAAACTTCGGGGCGACGCCGGTAACCCTGTCCGGTAATGAAGCCTTCGAGGCTCTTGAGCAGGGTGTGGTGGACTGCGTCATTATCTCCGCCCCCGACCTGGAAAACCTTGGCATCATTGAGGCCACCACGGACATTACCACCGATGTGCCCGGCGGCGTCTTCGCCGGCGCCGAAATCACCAATACCAACCAGGACACCTGGCAGGGACTGACCGACAGCCAGCGGCAGGCCATGCTTCATGCCGGCGCTCACATTTCCGCCGAAATCCCCTGGGTGTACCACCAGCGGGACGCTGAAGTGCTCGAGCGGGCCCGTTCCGAGCTTGGGATCAACATTCACACCGCATCCGAAGATCTTGTAGAGGCGACACGGGAATTCGTCCGTAACGACATGGACGTGATCGCTCGCTATTACAAGGAAAGACACGGTGTCGAAAACGGTGCCGAGATGCTCAAGGAATTCCGTCCGATCCTGGAAAAATGGGTAAAGCTGGTGCAGGAGGTGGACAGCCAGGACGAACTTGCCGAAATCTATTGGCAGGAAGTCTTCTCCAGGGTGGATCCCGCCACTCACGGCATGTAACAGGATTACCGATTCCCGGGAATACCGCCAGAGGCGACCGGAAGCAGTCCGTTCGCCTCTGTTTCGGGCCCCGTTCACCATTCCCGTTTCTGTCCGTTTCCATAACAGCACCCCACCCGGACCCGGAGTCCGATCGTGGCCTGCCCTGCTGGCATGCAAAGGAGACCAACGAGCATGTACCTGACACAACCCCTTCACAAGGCCCTGATCGAAGCCCCCGACAAGCTTGCCACGGTCTATGGCGGGCGCCGCCATACTTACCGTGAATTTGTCTCCCGGGTTGCCCGGTTGGCGGCGGGCCTCAGGAAACTGGGACTGAAGGAAGGCGACCGGGTGGCTATCCTGAGCCTTAACTCGGACCGCTACGCGGAGGCCATCTACGCCATTTTCTGGGCCGGAGGCGTGATCAACCCGGTGAATATCCGCTGGAGCCCGGCCGAGATCATCTACTCCCTGGACGACTGTGATAGCAGCTTCCTGATCGTGGACGACACCTTCAGCCCCATGGTCGGGCCACTGCGGGAGGGTTCGAAATCCCTGCGCACGGTGATCCACGCTGGTGACAAGGAAACGCCCGCCGATACCCACAGCTTCGAGGCGCTCATCCGGGATAACCGCGAGACCGATGATGCCCTTCGCAGCAACGATGACCTGGCGGCGGTCATGTACACCGGCGGCACCACCGGCAAGCCCAAGGGTGTAATGCTCAGCCACACGAACCTGTTCAGTAATGGCCTGGGCTCCCAGGCCGTTGCCAGCATGCCGCTGCGCTCGGTGACCCTGCACGCCGCACCCACGTTCCACGTGGCCGGTACCGGCCTGATCCTCCAGGCGGTGGCCCGCCACAGCACCAATGTGATCATTCCCATGTTCGAGCCCAGGGCCGTGCTGGAAGCCATCCAGAACGAAAAGGTGATCGAGACCTTCCTGGTACCCACCATGCTGCGCATGGTGCTGGCCCACCCCGAGTTTGACAACTATGACCTCAGCGGCCTGCAGCACATGATGTACGGTGCTTCTCCCATGGACAGCACATTGCTGAACCGGGCCCGGCATGCCATGCCCAAGGCCAGTTTTCTCCAGGCCTATGGCATGACCGAGCTGTCCCCCACCGTCACCATCCTCACCAAGGATTGGCACACCGACGAGGGCTTCAGGAGCGGCAAGATGAATTCCGCCGGCCGCCCCCTGCCCATGGTGGAGATCCGCATCGTCGATGCCGAGGACAAACCGGTTCCCCATGGCACCCGGGGCGAGATCGTGGCCCGCGGCCCGGTGGTCATGCAGGGCTATTGGAACAAGCCGGAGCAGACCGCCCAGGCACTTCGCAATGGCTGGATGCACACCGGCGATGCGGGCTACATGGACGAAGACGGCTTTGTCTACGTGGTGGACCGCATCAAGGACATGATTGTCACCGGCGGCGAGAACGTCTACTCCGCCGAGGTGGAGGAAGCCGTGCTGCAGATGCCCGGAGTGGCCCAATGTGCAGTCATCGGAGTACCGGACGAGGACTGGGGCGAGCGGGTTCATGCCACTGTGGTGCTGCAGGAAGGCACAGAAATGAGCCTGGACGACCTGATGGCTCACTGCAGGACGCTGATCGCCAACTACAAGATCCCCCGCAGCCTGGACGTCCGTGACGAATTGCCGCTGTCACCGGCGGGCAAGCTGCTCAAGTACAAACTGAGGGAGGAACACTGGTCCGACCGGGACCGCAAGGTGAGCTGAACGGTCCCGGTACAACAGATACAACCTGAACAGAGCAAGGCACCATAACAACAATCGAAAGGGAGAACCCAATGACCTACCTGAAAAAACCCCTTGCCGGCTTTATGGCCGGCGCCGTCCTGACCTCACTGGTAGTCGCCGGCAGCGTCGAAGCCCGGGAGCTGAGCTTCGCCTCCGGCGCCACGCCCAACTCCATCGGCTCCAAGAGTATCGATGTGTTCTCCAACGCCCTGGAAGAGCGCAGCGGCGGTGACCTGTCGGTCAAGGCCTACATGCAGTCATTGCTGAGTTTCCTGGAGACGCCTTCGGGGCTGCGGGACGGCATGGCGGACTTTGGCGCGGTTCTCACGCCCTATTTCCAGACCGAGTTTCCCAGCACCATCATGCTGACGGAACTGACCATGCTGCTGGAGCTGGACGATACCTCGGCACGGGAGGCAACCTTTGCCTTCGGCGGTGCCATTTCCGAATACGTCTTCAATAACTGCCCGGAATGCCTGGAGGAATACAGCAACAATAACCAGGTGTTTCTCGGCATTTCCGGTAGCACGCCCTACACCCTGATCTGCAACAAACCTGTTACCACCATGGAAGAGCTCAAGGGCAAACGGGTTCGTGTCGGCGGGCCTCAATGGGCCCGATGGGCCGAATCCATGGGCGCCTCGCCGGTCTCCATGGCAGTGAACGAAGTCTACGAGGGTCTGGGCCAGGGTGTGCTGGACTGCACCGCCCACAACCTGCCTGACCTGACCAATTTCAACTTCATCGAGGTGACCAGTGATGTAACCCTGGGCGTACCCGGTGGCATCTTCGGTGGCATTGCCACCCACATGCACGCGGATGCCTGGAAGAATCTGTCGGTGGAGCACCGCAAGGATGTGCTCTACGCCTCCGCCGCTCTCGCCGCCGAGATTGCCCGCCTTTATGTGAAGGAGCACGAGGAGAACCGGGAGCTGATCAGGGAGATGGACGACATCGCCGTCCACGATGCCGGTGACGAGCTCAAGGCGGCCACCCGCAGCTTTATCGAGAACGACGTCGCCACCATCGCCGAGCGTTACCAGGAGAACCATGACCTGGCCCGGTCTGGGGAAATGATCGCGGGGTTCCGTGACCGGCTCAGCCACTGGCTGGAGCTGGTCCAGGATGTGGAAACCGGGGAAGAGCTGCAACAACTCTACTGGGACGAGGTCTTCTCGAAGGTCGATGTGAATCAGTACGGTATGTAACCAACCTGACAGGCCGGGGCAATAAGCCCCGGCCTGTCAGCATTCACATGGTCCGTAGCTCCTTCTTCAGGATCTTGCCGACGGGATTCCGGGGAATGGCGTCAATCAGCTTCATCTTCTCCGGCAGCTTGTAGACACTCATACCCTGTTCACGGAGGTGGTCATTGATCTCCTCCAGGGTAGGCGGATTGTGGTCGTCAGCGGCCACCACACAGATGCAGACCCGCTCCCCCATGATGTCGTCCGGCTGTGGAATAACGGCGACATCCTGAACCCTGTCGAAGCCCAACACGGCGTTCTCCACCTCCACACTGGAAATATTGAAGCCGCCGCGAATGACCATGTCTTTCTTGCGGTCATAGAAACCCACGTGCCTGTCATCCTGCACGATGAACAGGTCACCGGTACGGAAAAAGCCTTCCTCGGTAAACGCCCGTTCGGTGAGGTCAGGGCGCCGGAAATAACCGGCGAAGAGACCGGGACTGCGGTAGACCAGCTCTCCGATACCGCCGGGTTCGGTAATTTCCTCGTCCCCATCCCCAAGGATTTTCACTTCAACACCATAGATGCCCGAGGGCCATTCAACGCCTTCCCTGCCCCACCAGGGCAGGTGATCCACCCGCATATCCAGCTCCGGCACATCCGCCGGACCCGCTACCAGGCTGGTACCCTCATTCTGGCCCCAGATGTTGACGATATCGATATCCCAGCGCCGCTTGAACTCCTGCATGGACCAGGCTGAAGGCGGCGCCGAACCGGTGGTGATGGTGCGGATACTGGACAGGTCCAGCTGATCCACGTTGGGCAGCTTGGCGATCATGTTGAGCATCGCCGGTACCAGGATGGTGTACTGGATTCTTTCTTCCGTGAGCTGGCGAAGCAGGATCTCCGGGGTGATCGGATGGTGTAGCACCAGGGTACCTGCGGCCGCCAGCCAGGGCACGTAGTTCACCCCCACCGCGGTCATGTTCACCAGGGGCGCCACGCAGAGCATGCGGTCCCCCTTTTCCAACCCGCAGGTGGTGAATACCAGGCTGATGAGGTACTCCCAGTTGTTGTGGCTCATGGGGCAGCCCTTGGGATCCGCCTCGGTACCGGACGTCCAGCACAGGGTGAAGATGTCGTTGGCATCCACCGCCGCGTTGACCGCTTCACCAGGCTCGCCGCGGGCAATTTCCGTCAGTTCACGGAGGCCGATGTAATTCTCGAAACCCAGTTCCTGTCCCAGTGCCTGGTAGTCAAAGCCGTGGAAGGTTTCCGCGGAGATATAGAACCGGGCGCCGGTCATTTCCCTCACGTAGCCCACATCCTTGCGCCGCCACTGCATGGGCAGAGCGGAAAGGAGCCCACCGGCTTTTGCCGCAGCCAGGTAGAGCATGGCCAGTTCCCACACGTTGGGCAACTGCGCTACCACGATGTCATCTTTACCAAACCCCCGTCGCACCAGTTCCGCCGCTGTGGCATCCACGCCCCGGCCGAACTCGGCCCAGGTGAGTCGCTGGGCCGGGGTTCCCACCAGCTCCTCCCTGTTTGGGGGATCCACCACTGCCTCCCGGTCGGGATGGGCCTGGCAGTTGGCCTGGAATCGTTCAAACAGGGTTTTGTGGCCCCAATATCCCTTGCGGGTGTACTCCTCGATCAGCTCAGGTTTGTGCAGAATCACGGCTCAGTTCTCCTGTAGTGTCGGTCTTGTTACTGTCCGGCGTTCACAGACCATGGCCACTCACGTCCACCTTGGAGAAAACTTCCTTCCAATAGAGCTCGGCCAGTGCTTCGCCACTCTCGACGCCATCCACCAGGGACACCCACTTCTCGAGGATTGGCTTGAATGTTTCGATCATCTCGTCCGCACCGTTGACACCGTATTTTTCGGAATAGGTGGAGGCCATGTTGTCCAGATCTTCACGGATGAATTCACGGGTCCGCACCTTCATTTCGTCGCTGGCATCGTGAATATCGATCCGCTCCAGTCTCTCCGCGGTCTTCATATTTTCAACGGCAGCCTCTGCATAGCCCCAGCTCAATTCAGCGGAGAGTACGGCGGAAGCATGCAGCACAGAACTCCGCTGCTGCTCATCCAGGTTCCTCCAGGTGTCCCGGTTCACGGTGTTGCCGACTCCTGCGAAGACCCCGCCAGGAGCGCCGGTGGTAATATCCGACACGACTTCCATCAGCTTGACGATGGTAAGCTCGGGAGCTGAATGGATGGTGCAGTCAACCACGCCCTGACTGAGAGCTTCATAAGTTTCGTGCTGAGGCACTGATACCGGGGATGCGCCCAGGTCTTCCGCCCACCGGGACCATTGCGCACCACCGATCCGCACCCGTTTACCTTCCAGTTCTTCCAGGTTCCGCACGGGGGTGTTGCAGAGGAGCATATAGGGAGAGGTACCGCCGCCGCCAATAAACACCTGGTTCTGTGCCTCGAACTCGCCAGAGCATTCCGGACAATGATTGAACAGATATTCGGACATGGCGCCGGCGTAGGCCAGGCCAGCTGTTTCTGCCGGTGCATCGGTCAGCTCCAGTAACATGGAGATCTCGGCAGCAAGGTTGGTACTGGGAAATTCCGAGGGAAAATAGGGCGTCAACACCAGACCGCTGTCCGCCATCCCATCCCGCACGCCAGAGGGGGTTTCAGAAAAGCTGAGCAGCGATTGGGGGTAGACCTTCACCATGAGTTCACCATCGGAATAATCCTCCATGGCGTCGGCGAAAGCCTTACCCGCCTCTGCCCCGATGGACTGGGGAGGATAACCGGTGGCATAACTGATTGTGCGGGCGTCGGCAACACCGGCTATCAGGAAACCAGTCACCACCAATGGCAGTGCGGTATGAATAAAATGGGGAGTCTTCAGATAACGCATAATAAGCTCCTGATCGTACCGGCTAGAGGGTACGTTTGTTGTTATTTGATTGCTGTCGGTTCGCGGCCAGCCAATACCGACCAGAGTCCAGCTTAGGAAGACGTGAGGAAGAGGGCCTCGTCTGTTCCGACGAGATCATGGCAGCGTCAGGCAACGCAATTTTAAATCGTCGAATCAGACGAGGTCGCAGTTTTTCTGATAAGGGACACTGGGGAAAATCTTCCTGCCACAATCACAATAACGCCAGGAGACGGCCATGCATGGACTGATGCAAGACAAGCCTCTACTCATCTCATCACTCATCGAGCACGCGGCAGCGTTCCACCCGGAAACTGAGATCGTCACCAAGACAGTGGAGGGACCCATTCACCGCTCCAACTACCGGGAGCTGCGGGACCGGTCCAGGCGGGTGGCGAATGCGCTGACCACCCTGGGTGTGGACTTTCAGGACCGGGTCGGCACCCTGGCCTGGAACACCCACCGCCACTACGAGCTGTACTTCGGAGTCTCCGGCAGCGGTGCCATTCTCCATACGGTCAATCCGCGCCTCTTTCCGGAACAGCTGACCTATATCATCAACCACGCCGAGGACAAGGTGCTGTTCTTTGACATCACCTTCGCCGGACTGGTGGAGCAGCTGGCACCGCAGCTGAAGACCGTCGAGGCCTTCATAGCCATGACCGATCGGGACCATATGCCCGAGGTCAACCTGCCCAATCTTCACTGCTATGAGGACCTGGTAGAGGCTGCCAGCGAAGAGTATCAATGGCCTGAGTTCGACGAGCGTACCGCCTCGTCCCTGTGCTACACCTCCGGCACCACGGGCAATCCAAAGGGAGTTCTCTACGGTCATCGCTCGACGGTGCTGCACTCGCTGATGCAGGTAGCACCGGACGCCTTCGAGATCAGCAGCAGGACCACCATGTTGCTGATTGTGCCCATGTTCCACGCTAACGCCTGGGGTGTGCCCTACTCCGCTCCCATGGTGGGCGCCAAAATGGTACTGCCCGGACCGCACCTGGACGGCGAGAATGTCTATAAGCTGATGAAGGAAGAAAGCGTCAGCTTCTCCATGGCGGTGCCCACGGTCTGGCTGATGCTGTTCCAGTACCTGGACGCCCACCCGGACGCCAGCCTTGACAGGCTGAGCCTGACCGGCGTGGGTGTGGGCGGCTCCGCACCCCCGATTGCGATGATCGAACGGTTCCGCAAGTCCGGCATCGACATGGTGCAGGGCTGGGGCATGACGGAGACCAGTCCGCTGGGTGTCATCAACAAGCCCCTGCCCAAGCATGACAGCCTCAGCGATGAGGATAAGGCGAAACTCAAAACCAAGGCTGGCCGCGGTATCTGGGGCGTGGAGATCAAGATCGTCAATGATGACGGGGAGCGCCTGCCCTGGGACGGCAAGACCTCCGGCCACTTCTACGTGAAGGGCCCCTGGATTGCCAGCGGGTATTACCGGCAGGAGGGGGGCAGCAAGCTGGACAGCGAAGGCTTCTTCCCCACCGGCGACATCGGCACCATCGACCCGGACGGCTACCTGCAGCTGGTGGACCGGTCCAAGGACGTGATCAAGTCCGGCGGCGAGTGGATTTCGTCCATTGAACTGGAGAACGCCGCGGCTTCCCATCCCCAGGTAGCAGAGGCCGCGGTTATCGGCATCGCCCACCCCAAGTGGCAGGAGCGTCCGTTACTGATTGTGGTACTCAAGGACAACGCTACCATCGACAAGGAGGATCTGATGGAATTCCTGGAAGAGCAAGTCGCCAAGTGGTGGCTGCCGGACGACATCCTGTTCGTGGACGAACTGCCCCATACGGCTACCGGGAAGTTGCTCAAGACCAAGCTCCGGGAAGAGTTCGGTGATTTCAAACCGGTGACCACCGGCTGACCCCATCTTCCGCCAGCCCTGCTGGCTGGCGGGACTTCCTGATGGTGTAACCTTATGATCGATACTGACTTCATCGGTTTCCGGTTGCCGGTCCACACCCAGCTCGTCGACAAAGGACGCCTGCGCTTCTTTGCAAAGGCCATCGGCGAAACCAACCCGGTTTACCTGGACGAAGACTCGGCAAAGGCGGCTGGCTGGCGATCGCTGCCCGTGCCCCCCACGTTCCTGTTCTGCCTCGACATGGAACGGGACAATCCCTATGACTACATGGTCACGCTGGGCATCGAGCTGGGGAAAGTTCTGCACGGCGAGCAGCAGTTCAGTTACCACCAGGTGGCCTGTGCCGGCGACCGGCTTACCTTTGACTCACGGATCACCGACATCTATCAGAAAAAGGAAGGTGCCATGGAATTCGTGGTCAGGGACACTGCCGTGGTCCGGGAAACCGGCGAGCAGAAACAGGAAAAAGTCGCCGACCTTCGTTCCATCATTATTATCCGCCACAGGTGAAGCCTATGCGTTCTGACGTCGACACCACTTCCCTCAGGGTGGGGGACGAGATCCCGCCCCTGTCCACGCCACCCATTTCGCGCCTGACCCTGGCGCTGTATGCCGGTGCTTCCGGCGACCATAATCCTATTCATGTGGACCTGGACTTCGCCCGCTATCACGGCATGAACGATGTCTTTGCCCATGGCATGCTGGCCTCTGCCTACCTGGGCCGAATGCTCACCAACTGGCTGCCCCAGGATGCCCTGGTGAGTTTTGGCATGCGTTTTGTGGCGATATCCCACGTCCACGACGAACTGAGCTGCAGCGGCCGAATTGCTGAACGCTTCGAGGAAGACGGCGAACACAGAGCACGACTCGAACTCAGTGTGGTCAATCAGCACGGCGAGCCCAAGGTGGTTGGCGATGCCGTGGTACGTCTCGGGCCATAACACCATTTTGGTTCCCGACAGACAGAAACCGGAGATTCAGTCCAATGAGTATCAGCCCGAACTTTTCCACACGCCACGAACAACATTTTGGTGACCGCGTTGTACGCTGCTACCGGGAACGGCCGGCCAGCGTCCTGGATTCTTTTCTGGCATCGGTGGAACGGGCACCGGATGCAGACTGTATTGTCTGTGAGGGCCAACGGCTCAGTTACCGGGAGGTAGCCGACCGGGCCGAGACGATGGCAGCCCAGCTCCGGCACCGGGGCGTTGAACCGGGTGACCGGGTCGGCCTGCTCATCGGTAATGGTATCGAGTTTGTGCTGACCGTGATTGGAATACTTCGGGCGGGGGCCATCATCATGCCTCTGAACATTCGTGAACAGGCGCCGGGGCTGCGCTATATGCTGGAGCATTCCGATGCCCGGGCCGTGGTTTTTGCCGCCGATCAGGGTGGCAAGCTGCCGCCGCCAACTGAACTGCCGGG
This sequence comes from Marinobacter daqiaonensis, assembly GCF_900115285.1. Taxonomy (GTDB): domain Bacteria; phylum Pseudomonadota; class Gammaproteobacteria; order Pseudomonadales; family Oleiphilaceae; genus Marinobacter; species Marinobacter daqiaonensis. The sequence continues at coordinate 2,713,981 of NZ_FOYW01000001.1, read as the reverse complement.
CCTTCGCCACCGGTTTGTCATCAACGGCGATAACGAGCACAGCGAGCCTTTCGAGAACCTCCTGCAGACCGCTGACATGGGCCTGCCGCTACCGTCCGTGAACGAGGAGGACCCGGCGGTGATCCTGTATACCTCCGGCACGACGGGAACCCCGAAGGGGGTGATCCTGACCCACTTCAACATCATCCACTCTGTGATGCATTTCCAGCACACCATGGGCCTGGGGGATGGCGAACGCACGCTACTGGTAGCCCCGGGCAGCCATGTCACCGGTCTGGTGGCCAATATTTTCACCATGACCCATGTCGCCGGGTGCACTGTGGTGATCCCGGCGTTTGACGCAGTGGAGGCGGTTCGTCTGATTGCGCGGGAGAAAGTCACCCACACAATCATGGTGCCGGCCATGTACAACCTGTGCCTGATGCGCACGAACTTCCGCGACCACGATCTGAGCGCGTTCCGCATCGGCGGCTTTGGTGGCGCGCCCATGCCGGAAAGTACCATCGCCCGGCTAAGGGAACAGTTACCGGACCTGGAGCTGATCAATGCCTACGGCGCCACCGAGACCACCTCCCCGTCCACCTGCCTGCCCCTGGGTGACGCCGGCAACCATGCTGACAGCGTCGGTCGGGTGGTGCCCTGCGGCGATGTCCGCATCATGGACGATCACGGCCGTGAAGTGGCGCCGGGACAATCCGGCGAGTTATGGATCAGCGGTCCCATGGTGGTTCCGGGCTACTGGAACAACCCGGAAGCGAACGCCCGGGAGTTCACTGCCGGCCACTGGCGTTCGGGCGACATCGGATCAATCGATGAGGAAGGCTTTGTGCGGGTCTTTGACCGCAAGAAGGACATGATCAACCGGGGTGGGTACAACATCTACAGCGTGGAACTGGAAAACCTGATCACCGGCCACCCGGCTGTGGTGGAATCTGCAGTAATTCCCCATCCGGACGAGGTTCTGGGGGAGAAGATCCATGTCTTCGTGACGGTGGTTAAAGGCCAGGAACTCACGGAAAACGAGATCCGCCAGTTCTGCCGGGAAAACCTGGCCGACTACAAGACGCCGGATTATGTCACCATCCAGGAAGATCCCCTGCCACGGAATGCCAATGGCAAGCTGGTCAAGGCCGGGCTGAAAGAGCGGATCGCCCGGTAAGGATTTTTTTGCCACGGAATCCACGGAAGGACACGGAAAGAAAAGAAGAAAGAAAAAAGAAAAAATAACTCGGCCACGGACGACACGGACATTGCACGGACGAAAAGACTAAAAAATAAAGAAATCTTTTGTCTTTGTCCGTGTCGTCCGTGACTATCTTTTATCTTTTTTCCGTGTCCTTCCGTGGATTCCGTGGCTAAAACCTCCTCAGGCGTATAGCGATTCAATCACCTCGGTATACTTCTCGTAGATGTTGCTCCGGCGCACCTTCATGGTGGCGGTCACTTCGTCATCGTCGTGGTCCAGCTCCTTGCTCAGCAGGTGGAACCGCTTGACCTGGGCGACCTGGGGCAGCTGGTCGTTGCCGCGGTTAACCTCATCCTGAATCAGGGCCCTCACCCGTTCATGCTCCGTAAGACTGCGGAACGTGGTGTAGGCCAGCCGCTCCTGCTCCGCCCACTTGGCGACGGTGTCGAAGTCGATCTGGATCAGCGCCGACACAAATTTGCGGGCCTCGCCAATGACAATGCATTCCTTGATGTAGGGGCTGGCCTTGATAGTGTTTTCGATTTCGGTGGGAGACAGGTTCTTGCCGCCCGCGGTGATCATGATGTCCTTGAGCCGATCGACGATTCGCAGGTGTTCCCCCTGCCACTCGCCCACGTCACCGGTATGGAGCCAGCCATCCCTGAAGGTGCTGGCCGTGGCCTCGTCATTCTTGTAGTAGCCCTGAAACATGCTGTCGCCCCGCAGCAGGATTTCATTATGTTCCCCCAGTTTCACCTCCACGCCGGCGACCGCTTTGCCCACGGTGCCCATCTGGACATCATTGAGCGGCTGGGCGGTGGCCACCCCGGTACTTTCCGTCTGGCCGTAAACTTCCACCAGGGGTATACCGATGGTGCGGAAGAATTCGAGAATACCCGGTGATATGGGCGCGGCCCCGCTCATGGCGATATGGCAGCGGCGCAGCCCCACATAGTTCTGCAGGGCCCGGAACACCAACCAGTACCAGACCCCGTACCGGACCCGGTCGCTGAAACTCCACCGGTCCTTCGGGCGGTTTGCCAGCGGCCCGCAGGCGGTCATGGCGCGGTTGAACAGGCCCTGCCGGATCCGGCCGGTTTCCTGGATCTTGATGTAGATGGACGAGTGCAGCTTCTCCCAGATACGGGGCACCCCGAGGAAGAGGGTCGGCGCGATTTCCCGCAGGTCTTCCTGCACCGTGCGCAGGCTCTCGCCGAAGCTGACGGTACTGCCCGCGTAGACCGGTCCCATGTTGGTAAAAGCCTGTTCCGCCACATGGCACAGCGGCAGGTAGGACAGGCTGGTGTCGTGCTCATCGATATCCATCAGTTCGATCAGGCCCGGCACCGCGGCATGCAGGTTGCGCCAGGATATCATGGCGCCCTTGGGCCGGCCGGTGGATCCCGAGGTGTAGATCATCAGCGCGGTTTCGTCCATATCCTGCTGATCCAGCAGCTGGTCCACGATACCCGGATGCTCGCTCTCATAGGCAGCACCCATGGCCTCCACCCTGTCGAATACGGTGGGAGGGTCCGGATAATGGCGCAGTCCCTTCATGTCGATGACGATGTTGTGCCTGAGATGAGGCAGCTGGGGCCAGGCCTCCAGAACCTTGTCGGTCTGCTCCTGGTCTTCGCAGATCACCATGGTGGAATCACTGTGTTCCAGCACATAGGCCACTTCGTTCCAGGGGCTTGTGGGATAGACACCGACACAGATGCCTCTCACCATGCCGATGCCCATCTGGGCGATGACCCACTCCACCCGGTTCTCGGAAATAATGGCAACGTGGCCACCGGGCTCGAGTCCCATGGCCCTGAGTCCCAGACCGAAGTGCCGGGCCCGGCGATAGTAGCTCTGCCAGTCAAAGGCCTGCCAGATGCCGAAATCCTTCTGGCGCAGGGCCAGTTCCCGTGGCCGGCGGCGGGCATGCTCCCGCAGCATCTGCGGCAGGGTCAGTCGGGGAATTGCGGGTGCAGTCATGACAGCCACCGTTTACGACGTTTGTAATGTTTGATCTCCCGGTAGCTGCGGGCCTCTCCGTCCTGGCCTCCCACACCGAGATAGAACTCCCGCACATCCTCGTTGGCGGTAAGCTTTTCCGCCGGCCCGTCGATCACGATCTTGCCGTTTTCCATGATGTAGCCGTAGGAGGCAATCGCAAGGGACACTGCGGCATTCTGCTCCACCAGCAGGATCGCCGTGCCCTGTTCCCGGTTGATACGAGCCACGATTTCGAAAATTTCCTCCACCAGCAGGGGCGCCAGCCCCAGGGAGGGCTCGTCGAGCATGATCAGCTCCGGCCTGGCAATCAGCGCCCGCCCCAACGCAAGCATCTGCTGTTCACCACCGGAGAGGTAGCCTGCCAGCTGCCGCCGACGCTCCCGCAACCGGGGGAAATAGTCATAGACCAGTTCATATCCCCGTGAACGTGCGTCTTCGCGGCCACTCAGCGCGTAGGTGGCGGCCACCAGGTTTTCCTCAACGGTAAGGTCCTCGAACACCCTCCGCCCTTCCATTACATGGAAGAGCCCCTCCCGCACCAGCTTCTCCGGTGGCCGGTTTTTCAGACTCTGGCCCTTGAAGCGGATATCGCCGGCGGTCACCTCTCCATCCTCAAGGGCGAGCAGGCCGGAGACGCTTTTCAGGGTGGTGGACTTGCCGGCCCCGTTGGACCCCAGCAGTGCCACAATGGCACCGCGGGGAACCGTCAGGGACAGGCCCCGCAGGACCTGTACCGTCTTGTTGTAGACCACCTCGATATTTTCGATTTCCAGAACAGCGTCCATGGCGGCCTCAGTCGAGGTGAATCCAGTCGGACACCGGCTCATAGCGGCCCTCGGCGGCATTGACCCGCCAGATACGGCCTACCGGGAACGACATGTCTTTCACCGTGACCGGAATACCCATGATGCCGCCGGTGTCCCAGTCCTTGATGGAGGCCAGAGCCTCGGCCATGTTGTCGCCGGTGAGCTCCTTGCCGGCATCCAGGGTACGCTGGATGACCTCGGTCCATACCATGGCGTTGAACCAGGCCTGGATGTAGGCCGTGGGCCGGTACCCGGCTTCCGGGTCGCTCTTTTCAGCCTGGGCCCTCAGGGCGTCCAGCATGGGACCGCTCTCTTCGGCGTCATAATAGTTGTAGGGCATGATGCCCATGTAGCCGTCGGCGTCCTTGCCCATCTTGTCGATGATCAGCTTGTCGGACGACCAGAATGTGCCCATGAACTTGGTGTCCAGGCCCATCTGGCGCATCTGCACCATGAACTCGTTGATGGGTGACAGTACATAACCGTGGAAGACCACGTAGTCCGGGCGGACCCGGCGCAGCTTCAGTACTTCGGCGGACACGTCGACACTGCCGGGCTTGGTGACGATTTCCTCAACCACGTCGATGCCCAGTTCGGCAGCCCGGGCCTTGCTGTTCTCGATGGGGTCCTTTCCGAACTCGGTGTCGCTGTAGACAAAGGCCACGGTCGGCATGTCACCGCCCTCACCCTCGCTGGCGATGTACTCCAGAATGATGCCGAACATCTGGCTGTAGCTGGGGCCGGGGATGAACTGGTAGGGGTATTGTTCGTTGTCGGTCAGGGCGGTGGCGAAAGATGCACCACTCATCAGCATGGAATTCATGCTGTTGAGTTCGGAGGCAATGGACTTCATGAACCCTGTACTGTCACCGTAATAGACTGGCGGGGAATAACTGCCGGTGATCTTCTTGAAGGCCGCCACGGATCGGTCCACCTCATAGGCGGTGTCTTCCATGACATACTGGACCGGACGACCATCAATACCACCCTGGCTGTTGATCCAGTCGGTGTAGTCCGTCAGTCCCGCATGGCCATGTATGCCGGCAAAGGCAAACACACCGGAGAGGGGAATGGAGCCCCCGAAGACAATCGGCTCCTTGTCCTGGGCCAGGGCCGGTGCGGCCAGTCCCAGGGCGGTGACCAGGCTGCCGATACCGGCCAGCTGGCGACCCTTTTGCATCAGTTGGTTGAACATGGGCCTTCTCCTTGCTTTTTGTTGGTGTTGTCGGGTCTTTGTGTCCGCCGCTGCTGTCAGCTGCGGAATGGCCACAGGTGGAAGAACCGGCGCACGCGACGCCAGATCTCTGCCAGCCCGTGGGGCTCGAAAATAAGGAAACCCACGATGAGGGCGCCAAAAATAATCTCCAGCATGGGTGACATGAACACCGGCGCGTTGGGGAAAAACGGGGTCAGCGCAGCGGTCAGCAATTTCAGTGCTTCCGGCACCAGGGTCATGAACGCCGCGCCCAGGATACCCCCCAGCAGGTTGCCCATGCCGCCGACGATCACTGCCGCCAGATAGAAGATGGACATGGTCAGCGGGAAGCTCTCCGGTGTCACCACACGATAGAAGTAGGCGAACAGCCCCCCGGCGACCCCCGCGTAGAAGGAGCTCAGGGCAAAGGACATCAGCTTGTACCTGAGCAGGGGGATACCCAGGATCTCCGCCGAGATATCCCGGTCGCGAATGGCGATGAAGGCCCGGCCGATGCGGGTTCGGAACAGGTTCCTGGCGGCGAGGACCGCCAGTACCGCCAGCGGAACAATGAGAAAGTACATGGCGAAATCGCTGCGGAAGGTCACCCCGAACAGATGGGCCGGCTCCAGGCTGAGCCCCTCCATGCCACCGGTGACACTTTCCCACTCGGCGAAGATAAAGTGCAGGAAGACACTGGCCGCCAGGGTCGCAATGGCCAGATACAGTCCCTTTACCCTCAGTGAGGGCAAACCCACAAGAAAACCCACCGCGGCGGCCATCAAACCCGCCAGCAGCAGGGTAATGGGGAACGGCAGCCCGGTGTTGGTGGACAGCCACGCCACGGTGTAGGCACCCACGCCCATGAAGCCCGCCTGGCCGAGGGAGATCAGGCCCGTAAAGCCGGTCAGGATATTCAGGCCGGTGGTACTGATGACCGCGATGCCCACCAGGCACCCCAGGTACAGCAGGTAGGAATTGGCCAGCAATGGAAAAATCAGGAGTCCCAGCAGCAGGATACTGAACCAGAACTTCTGGGTCGAAGTTGTCCAGATGGCCTCGTCGGCCACGTAGGTCTGTTTGGCGTCACCAATACGCATCTTACACTCGCTCTATTTCATGGGTGCCGAACAGGCCATAGGGCTTGAACACCAGAATCACCGCCAGCACCGCGAAGGTGGCGGGCATCCGGTATTCCCCCCCCAGATAGGCGCCAGCAACGGTCTCGAGCCAGCCAATAAACACACCGGCAACCAGGGCCCCGAGAATGCTGTCCAGGCCACCCACAATCACCACCACCAGCACACTCAGACCGATAATGCCGAATTGCGGACTCAGGCCTCCGGTGGCAGCCACCAGGATGCCGGCGACGGACGCCGCCAGGGAGCCGAATACCCAGGCCAGGTTGAATACCCGGCGCACGTTGATACCCATGGAATAGGCAGCGGCCTGGTCCGACGCCGTTGCCCGCAAGGCCACCCCGCCCCGGGAGAAGCGGAAATAGAGCAGGTAGATCACCAGCACGGCCATTCCGATCAGGAAACCGTAGGCAATCTTGGGGGCCAGGTAGAGTTCGCCGATGAACACGGGTTGCCGCGGCAGGAAGGAGGGCAACAGTTGCGGGTCGGCGGTCCAGATCAGCTCCACCAGGCCCACCAGGATACTGGCAATACCGATGGTGACCATGACCACGGCAATGGGGGACTCCCCCAGCATCGGGCGGATCATGGTCTTCTCGATCACCCCGCCAAGCAGGGCGCCACCGAGCACCGCCAGCGGCACCGCCACCCAGGGCGACATTTCCATGCCGCCGGCAAACGCCAGGAAAAGGTAGGCGGCGAACATCATGATTTCGCCGATGGCAAAGTTGATGACCCGGGTGGCCTTGTAGATGATCACGAAGCCCAGGGCGATCAGTGCGTAAAGCCCGCCCATGGCCAGTCCGGCCAGGCTGATTTCACCGAAAAACAGCCAGTCCATCAGGCGGCCTCCCGATTCGGGTTCAGCTTCCTGCGCAGGCTCTCGATGTCGCTGTTGCCCAGATAGGCCTTGATCACGTCCGGGTTCTTCTGCACCGTTCCGGGGTCACCTTCAGCAATGACCTTGCCGAAATTGAGCACGGCAATATGATCGGAGATGTCCATCACCATGCCCATATCGTGTTCCACCATGAGGATGGTGATGCCCCACTCTTCCCGTATGTCCAGGATGAAGCGGGCCATGTCCTCCTTCTCTTCCCGGTTCATGCCGGCAACCGGCTCGTCCAGCATCAGCACTTCGGGCTTCATGGCCAGGGCCCGGGCCAGTTCGACCCGCTTCTGCAGGCCGTAAGGAAGATTGGCTACCGGCTGCCGTCGGATATGGTCGATTTCCAGGAAATCGATGATGCGGCGTTCCACCTCCTCCCGCACCGCCATTTCCTCCCGGCGCGCCCGGCCGAAATAGACGAGGGAGCCAAGCAGACCGGTCTTCATATGGACATGGGCACCAAGCTTGATGTTGTCCAGTACCGTCATGCCCCTGAACAGGGCGATGTTCTGGAAGGTGCGGGCCAGACCAAGGCCGGCGCGTTTGGGCGGCCGGAGGCCATCCAGGGGCTTGCCCTGGTAAGTGATGCGACCCTGCTGGGGCTTGTAGAAGCCTGAAATACAGTTGAACAGGGAAGTCTTGCCGGCACCGTTGGGACCAATAATGGTGGTGATGGTGTCCTTGGGAACCCGCAGACTGACATCCTCGAGGGCCTTGACGCCACCAAAGGACAGCGACAGCTGGTCGATTTCCAGTATGTTCACAATGCCTCCATGGTCTGATCCGCCGGCACATTCCAGCTATCGCGCCGAGCGAGCCACCACCGGAAGCGGATCATTAGTTGTTGTTTTTATCTTTCAGGTAGATTGATTGGGGAACTACCGGAAAAAATCGTCCATTCCGACGATATTATTCCGGGCTCCCTGGGCGGTTTTTCCGGTTGGGCAAAAATCGTCCATTGCGACGATACTTGGTCAGAGGCCCCTGGCCTATCTTCAGGGTTTACTCCTGAAAAACAACAAACCAGCGGACGATCTCCCCGGGTTATCCGCCCCCGAAAGGGCCTTTCCAATGAGTACCAGCGGGCAACAGTCGACTTCAATGCACGCAGGCCAGACAGACTTTGATCCTGCGGCACTTCTCAGATACCTCGAAACGGACCTGCACGAGCTCCCGGCATCCATCGACGCCCGGAATCTCTCCATCGAACCGATCTCGGGCGGCCAGTCCAACCCCACCTACTTCGTGACCATTGGCGACCGTGAGCTGGTGCTGCGCAAGGCCCCAAATGGGGAACTTCTCCCCGGCGCACACCGGGTTGACCGGGAATACCGCATCATGGCCGCACTGGCTGATTCGGGGGTACCGGTGCCGGCAATGGTGCGGCTGGAGGAAGACAAGAGCGTACTTGGCGCGCCGTTCTACCTCATGGAACGACTGCACGGCCAGGTTTTCCATGAAAGCACCCTGCCTGACCACTCGCCCGAGGCCAGGTCGGCAATCTATGAACACAAGGCCCGGGTTCTGGCCAACCTTCATTGTGTTGATATCGCTGAAAAGGGCCTTGAGGATTACGGCCGTACAGGCCCCTTCTTCACCCGCCAGATTCATCGCTGGACCCAGCAGTGGGAGCTGTCCAAAACCCGGGAGATACCGGAGATCGACCAACTCGCAAAGTGGCTGAAAGAAAACGACGACGGCGATGAAACCTCCACCCTTGTCCACGGTGACTATCGTATCGGCAACCTTATGCTGCACCCCGGCAAGCCACGCATTGTTGGTGTTCTGGACTGGGAACTGTCTACCCTGGGCCACCCCCTGGCCGACCTGGCCCACGCCACGGCCATGTGGCACATCACGCCGGAAGAATACGGCGGCCTGATGGGAGCTGACCTGAAAGCCCTTGGCATCCCCGACCGCCAGCAGTTTGAAGAAACCTACCTTGAAGCAGCGGGGTTCAGTAACGGCCTGACCACGTTCCACCATGCTTTCGCCCTGTTCCGCTGGGCGGTGATTTTCCAGGGCATCGCCAAGCGTGCGGAATCCGGTAACGCTGCGTCGGAGAATGCGGCCACTGTCGGGGCTCTGGCCATTGCGCTGGGCCGCCGGGGAGCCGAGTTATTGTCTGTCGATCGCCTGACGAGCTGAAGTCACAACCGTTTTTACCGGAGAAACTTGCCCCTGACCCGAACGGCCGGGGAAGCACGGAAGCCGCACACAACAAATACAACATGCAACAGCAGGTGGCCCGTAACAGGGTCCACAGGAGAATCACAATGAACAACACTCTTTTCAGACTGACCGTCGCGGGCCTGTTAGCCGGCTCCCTCGGCGTTGCCGGAACTGCATCGGCCGAAACCCTGCGCATTTCATCCGGTGTCGGCCAGCAGCATTTCTGGGGCGGGGAGCACATGGATCCCTTCATTGAGGCGATCGAAGCCGCCGACATCGGCATTGACTTCGAAGCCTACTATTCCGGCTCCCTGGTGACACCAGGCCAGGAGCTGGGCGGCCTCAGGGACGGCATTATCCACGTAGCCGCGCCACTGCTGGCTCCTTACCATGAAGGCCGCTTCCCGCTGTCCGATGTCACTCAGCTACCCACGCTGGAAACCAATTCGGAACTGGTCACCGACGCACTGCTCGAGCTGATGGACTCAGAGCAGGAACTGAAAGATGGCAAATCCTTCTATGAATATGAACTCGGTGAAAAGGGCATCCGTGGCTGGCCGGTGGGAGCGACCTCCGCCTACTCTCTGGCTACGACTGGCATTGAACTGAAGGAACCTTCCGACATCAAGGGACTGCCCATCCGCGCCGGCTCCCCCCTCCACACCATCCTGCTGGAAGAACTGGGCGCAACCCCGGTTACCATGACCAGTGCCGATTCCTATGAGGCTCTGTCGCGGAACACGGTGGAAGGCACCATCCTGTCAGTTGCCGACTGGCCGTCCTATTCCTTTGAAGATCTTCTGGAGTATGCCATTACCGGTATTTCCATGGGCCACTGGGAAAGCTACCTCGCCATGACCGAAGAAACCTGGCAGGGGCTCACCGAGGAACAGCGCGAGACATGGGACCGCATCGCCCGGGAAATCGCCATGGAAAACGCCCGCTACATCGACGAGCGGGAAATAACCGTTCGCCAGAAAACAAGCGAAGAGGGCACCACATTTGTGCAGATCGAGGATCTCTCTGAAGACATGCAGGCGCACATGTCCAACGCAGCCAGCCAGACCTGGATCCGCTGGATCGAACAGCTTGAGAGCAATGGTCATCCCGCAAAAGCGGCAGCCCGGCAATGGGCCGAGCTGATCATGGCTAGAGGCGGGCAAATACCTGAAGGGGCTGCGGAATACCTCCAGCTCAACTGATCTGGCCCGTGTGTACGGCGATAGTCTGACCATCGCCGTACGTTCGTTTTCCCAACCCTGCGGGTGATTCGCTGTGTCTGCAACGGCTACTATCTGGATCGTCATTGCCTGGTTCGCCATCTTCCTGACCCTGGGCCAGAACGTCGCTACCGTGCTTCTGGGGGCCGGTATTGTCGGTATTGCGCTCTACATAGGCACCGGGCCACTGGGCGGCATCATAGGTCCCGACATTTTCTACACTGCCTCCATCTATTCCCTGTCCATCGTTCCGCTGTATCTGTTAATGGCCCAGATGCTGCTGCGAGGCGGTATCATCAATGATCTGTTCCAGGTCGGTCACCGCATGTCTGGTTATCGTCGCTTTCCTCTGGGCGTGGCCACCATTGTTACCGGTTCGCTGCTTGGCGCCGTTTCCGGCTCAGGTGCCGCCAGTTCTGCCTCACTGGCCGCCGTGGCCTCTCCCGAGCTGGAGAAACTGGGCTATACCCGAAGGTTTTCACTGAGTATCGCCGCGGTTTCGGGATCACTGTCAGCGATCGTTCCGCCCAGCCTGATCATGATCATCTATGGCTCACTCGCGTCGGTGCCCATTGGCCACCTGTTCATTGGCGCCATTGGCCCCGCGGTACTGTGTATTCTTATCTACGTTGTGTGCCTTAAGGTGTTCGGCGAAATCCGCGGCGATGCCCAGGCAGATGGCACCATACCCGATGAGCCGGATGCCCCTGACAGCCGACGCAAGAGCCGGAACGCCTTCCTGTTCGTGGTCACCCTCATGGTAGTGGTGTTCGGCGGCATTTACGGTGGCATCATTACCGTCGCTGAAGCAGGCGCAATCGGTGCCTTCACCGCCATGATGGGCATGATCGCAATGCGCCGCGTCAACCCGCAGGATATCTTCCAGGCCCTGTCCGACTCCGTGAAGGTTACCGCCGCGCTGATGATGCTGGTAATTGGCGCCAAGATTTTCGCCCGGTTTCTTACCTTTTCCCGACTGCCGAATGAACTGATTGCGTTTATGGAACCGGTGCTGGCGAACCCCGGCCTGGTGGCCATCATTCTCCTTGCAGTCTTCTTCCTTGCCGGCATGTTCCTGGAGTCTGCCGCCGTTATCGTCCTGCTGGTTCCCATCATTCTGCCACTGCTGAAGGCCGCCAATATCGACCTGTTGTGGTTCGGGGTCAGTGCCTCGACCATGATTGCACTTGGCTTGCTGACGCCACCGGTCGGTCTGGCCAGTTTCGCGGCGGCCAGTGCCGCTAACCATCCGGCATCACAGGTCTTTCGTGGCGCCACGATATTCGCCTTGGCAGCGGGGGTTATCGTAACGGCCCTGCTGCTGGTATTCCCGTCCGTTGTGACCTGGCTGCCCGCCCAGATGCGATAAGGGGATTTTATGGGATTCTGGCAAAAACTCGGCAAACTGGAAGGTGGCCTGGCCTCGGTCGGAGCCGGCTTCTGTCTGTTCGCGATCATGATCATGACCGTGCTGAGCGTTCTGGGACGCTATGTATTCAACATGGACCTGATACCCGGTGGGTATAACCTGATCGAGCGAGTGGCATTCCCTCTCCTGGTCTTCTGGGCCGTTCCCCTTGCCCATCGGGATGGTATGTTCCCGAAATTCGACATGTTGCAGGCAAAACTGCCGCCGCTGATTCACCGAATTCTCGCGTCACTCGTGCTGCTGGTGGAAATCATCATCTTCCTGGTGGTGATGTGGCACGTCACCGATTTCGCCTGGAAGTCGACAGAAAGTGGGCGGCAGTTCCAGATCAGCTCGACTCACTGGCCCATATGGCCGGTGATCCTTATGGTGCCGCTCGCGTTCGGCCTCATGCTGCTGGAGATGTGCCGCCTATTCTGGGTTACCGCGACAGGCCGCGATACACCAAATCACAGGACTGCAGACAAAGTTTCTCCGGTGCCCACCCACCACTCCTGAGGGGCGGACACGGGGGGCATTCAAACTTCCGGATCAGCGAACTTCGGTGCCCGCTTCTCCAGGTTTGCGTAGACTGCCTCGACCTGATTGGGGCTGCCGATAATGCGGTCCTGCTCCCGGGATTCCTCCAGCAGGATGCGGGCCGCTTCCTCCCTCGGGGTAATAGCGCTGTTCAACATGCGCTTCATGGCACGGATCGCGTCCGGGTTCTTGCCGGCAATGGTACGTGCCAGTGCCAGTGCATCTGCCCGGGGATCGTCTCCGAGATGGGTGGCCAGCCCCAGTTCCACCGCCTCGGACCCGTTCAGCACTCGTCCGCTGTAGCACAGCTCCCGGGCGATGTCCGGCCGCACCAGTTCATTGAGCAGGACCATGCCGCCCATGTCCGGCACCAGGCCCCATTTAACTTCCAGTACTGCCCACTGGGCGTCCGGCGTGGTGTAGCGCATATCCGCACCGAGGGCCACCTGCAGGCCACCGCCAAAACATACACCGTGTACGGCGGCGATAACCGGTACCGGCACTTCCCGCCATACCATAGCCACGTACTGGGCGAGATTCGAGTCACCATGGGTCCGGGGCTCCAGGCCGTTGCCGTTGACGCCGGCACCTCCGCCCTCCGCCATTTTCGAAAAGTTACCCATGTCCAGCCCCGCGCAGAAACAGCGGCCCTCGCCACTGAGCACGACCGCCCGAAGGCCCGGGTCTTTTTTCAGCTCTTCGCCGACCGCTGCCAGACTGGTGAACATGTCGGTATTCAGCGAATTCATCTTGTCGGGGCGGTTCAGGCGCACTTCAACCACACCTTCATGCTCACTTCGGATAACCTGTACGACTTCGGACATAGTAACTTCCTCGATAAACAGCAGACCGGCTCAGCTGGAGCGTTTGGCCTTGTCCTGATTGTTAATGGCAGTAATCGCCTTCCGGGCCCGGGCGCCATTCCTCTTCGCCCCAGGCCGACAGGGCAGTAAAGTTCCGCCATCCGCCTGGCACTGCCCCCCATCAATGGCATGGTCTGGCCGTTGACGTAGTCGGCACCTGCTCCCAGGCGCTTGCTCATGCCCTCGGTGGGAAACAGACCCCGAGCAATGGCATCAAGCCGGATACCACGGTTGCCCCACTCTACCGCAAGTCACCGGGTCATGGCATTGATCCCGGCCCTGGACATGGCCGACGGCATCGAAGGCCCGGTGGGACAGGTCCCCGGTACGGCTGACGAAATTGACTGCGGCGTTGTTGATAAGACCATCCCTGTACATCAGGTCATCTGCCTTCACGACTGTCTCCTTCGGGGGAATACCGGGGTTCGCGCTTTTCCAGGAACGCACTGACGCCCTCCCGGAAGTTGTCGTCCTGTACACAGAGAATCTGGTTGCGGTCCTCCAGAGCCACCACCGCTTCCAGGCTCTGGGCATCGATGGCCAGGCCCAGGGCCTCCTTGGTCAGTCGCAGCGCCAGGGGCGTGGCCCGCAGCATGTCCTCCACGAGCCCTTCGGCGTGCTCCCACAACTGGGCCAGCTCCGCCACGGTGCTGGTGAGGCCCAGCTCCCGGGCACGCCTGGCCTCGATAAAGCGACCGGTCAAGAGGTATTCCGCCGCCACCGAGCTGCCCACCATGCGGGGCAGGAAATAGCTCACACCCACGTCGCAGCCGCTGATACCCAGTCTGATGAAAGCCGCGTTCAGGCGGGCATCAGGGGTAAGCAGCCGGATATCGCTGGCCAGGGCCAGGGCAAAGCCACCACCACTGGCGGCTCCCTGGACAATGCTGATAATGGGTTGAGGGCAGCGGCGCATGGCCACCATGATGTCCCTCACGGCCCGCTGCTCATCCAGCGCGCCGCCCACCCTGGGATTGATCGGGCTTTGCGCCTGTTCCTTGAGGTCCAGCCCGGCACAGAAGGCCCGACCTTCTCCGGCAAGCACCACCACCCGGATATCACGACGGTGATAAAGCTCACAGAAGTAGTCCCGCAGGGCGTGAACTAGGGGGCGGTCGAGGGCATTCAGGGCGTCCGGCCGTGCCAGGGTCAGGCGGGCCACTCCGCCGGATTCTTCGATTCTGAGGGGTGGGGGCAGGTCTGTCATGAGCGGTTTCCTCAATAACGGGGTGCCCCTGAGGAGCATCACGCCGGGTTACGGGATTCACGTCATGATCATTCGATAAGCAAGCGTAATCATCGTCGAAAAAGACGAACTGGAAGATGGAAGACAACCGGAGGAAACTGCCTCGTCCATGAGGCTGGACAACAGGGATGATTCAAAGCAGGTTCTTCAGCTCCCGGGCGATCAGCAGTCTCTGGACCTCGCTGGTGCCCTCGTAGATCTGGGTAATGCGGGCATCCCGATAGAGACGCTCGACTGGGTAGTCCTGAAGGTAGCCATAGCCCCCGTGGATCTGGATGGCCTTGCTGCACACATCTTCCGCCAGTTCACTGGCGAACAGCTTGGCCTGTGATGCCTCCGACAGGCACGGCAGGCCTGCGCTCTTGAGCCTTGCGGCGTGCATGACCAGAAGGCGTGCCGCGTTCAGGCGGGTGTGCATGTCCGCCAGCATGTTGGCGATGCTCTGGTGACCGGTGAGCGGCACGCCGAACTGGATGCGTTCGCTGGCATACTTGAGTGCCGCCTCAAAGGCAGCCCTGCCGACGCCCACCGCCTGGGAGGCGATGCCGATGCGGCCACCCTCCAGGTTTGACAACGCGATGGCCAGGCCCTTGCCCCGCTCACCGAGCATGTTTTCTTCCGGGATGCGACAGTCGTCGAGGGTGATGGCGCAGGTGTCCGATCCGCGGATGCCCAGCTTCTTTTCCATACGTTCAACCCGGAACCCCGGGGTGTCCGTGGGCACCAGAAAGGCGGACAGGCCGCGCTTGCCCAGATCCGGATCGGTCACCGCAAAGACGATGGCCAGCCCGGCCCGCTTGCCGTTGGTTACGAACTGCTTGGCACCGTTGAGCACCCACTGACCTTCCTTCAGCTCGGCCCGGGTCTTCAGGTTATGGGCCTCTGAACCAGCCTGGGGTTCGGTCAGGCAGAAACAGCCGATGGTTTCACCCGTTGCCAGGGACGTCAGCCAACGGCTCTTTTGGGCATCGCTGCCGAAATGCAGCACCGGCGCACAACCAACCGAGCTGTGCACGCTCATCAGGGTACTGGTGGCACAGCAGCCCACGGCCACCTCTTCCACCGCCAGGGCGTAGGCCACGTAATCCACGTAACTGCCGCCCCATTCCTCGGGCACGACCATGCCGAGCAGACCCAGCTCACCCATCTGCCGGACGGTGGCATCATCAATGTAGCCGGATTGGTCCCACTCCGCCGCCCGGGGCGCCAGCTCGCTCTCGGCAAACTGGCGTGCCATGTCGCGGATCATCCGCTGATCTTCGTTGAATTCAATATCCTGCATGACGCAACTCTCTCGTTGTTGTAACGCCTGGGCACCCAATGCTGCCCGTTCTGTCAGCGACCCGCGTCGTCGAAAAAGACGGAAACGTGCTTCGGCTCCAGGTCGTCAATTGTGGCTGGCTGCCAGCGGGGCGACTTGTCCTTGTCCACGATCAGTGCCCGGATGCCTTCCACCATGTCGCCATGGTCAAACCATTGGTAATCAAGCTTCAGCTCCAGGGCGAATGCCTCGGACAGGGTCAGCCTGCGGCCCCGGCGCACCAGTTCCAGTGCAACCGCCATGCCCAGGGGCGAGCGGCCCTCGATAGCCTTGAGGGTCTCCGCGGCCCACTCACGGTACTGGGGGCGCTGTTCCGCCTCGAGGGAATCCCGGATGGCCCTGAGGGACTCCTTTGCGAAGTGCTCGTCGATGGCCGGCCGGAGTCGTTCCAGGCCAGCCTCGCCCGGCTCGCCGGTCATCATGGCAAGACCGGCCCGGAGGGCGTCATCGGTGCGACCGTCGATATCAACCAGGGTATCCACGAAGCCATCAACATGCTCCGGCGGCAAATACAGGTCCGCCAGCCCGGCGTGGATCGCATCCGCCGGTCCCAGCTGTTTGCCGGTCAGGCCCAGGTATTCGCCCAGCCGTCCCGGCAGGCGGCCCAGGAAATAGGTCGCCCCCACATCAGGGAAATAGCCGATGCCGGTCTCGGGCATGGCCAGCCGGGCCTTTTCGCTGACAATCCGGACGCTGGCCCCCTGGGCGAGACCCATGCCACCGCCCATCACAAATCCGTTCATCAGGGCGATAACCGGCTTGGGGTAGTCGTGGATGGCCTGGTCCAGGGCGTATTCTTCCTCGAAGAACACCCGGTGGAGGGTATCGCCGTTGTGGTAGCTGTCATACAGCGCCCGGATATCACCACCAGCGCAAAAGGCCTTTTCGCCCGCGCCCTGGATCAGAACCGCATCAATGGCGTCGTCCCCGGCCCAGTCGTCCAGCTGCCGGTGGAGGGTCTGAACCATGCCCAGGGTCAGGGCGTTGAGCCCCGAGGGCCGGTTCAGGGTCAGGCAACCGTATCGCCCCCTGACCTCGACGATGACTTCGGAATCGTTCTCACTCATTCCGGCTCCTTCAGATACCGTTTGATGATGGCCGAGAAATCCAGACCGCCATGACCCTCAAAGCTCATGCCCTGATACAGCTGCTGGGCAAGAGCGCCCATTATCACGGGCTGACGGGCGGTTTTCGCCGCTTCCGTGGCCAAGCCCAGGTCCTTGATCATCAGGTCCATGCCGAACCCGCCGGTATAGCCCCGGTTGGAGGGCGCGGTCTCGATGACACCGGGATAGGGGTTGTAGGTATCGGTACTCCAGCAGCGGCCGCTGGAAGTGTTGATCACCCCCGCCAGGACCTCCGGATCCATGCCCATGGCAACGCCGAGACTCATGGCTTCGGCGGCGCCGATCATGGAGATGCCCAGCAGCATGTTGTTGGCCATCTTGGCCACCTGACCGTTGCCGGCCGCGCCGCAGTGCACGATATTCTTGCCCATGTTCGCCAGCACCGGGCGGGCAAAGGCAAATTCCTCATCCTCGCCGCCGACCATGAACGTCAGGGTGCCGGCCTGGGCACCACCGGTACCGCCGGATACCGGCGCATCCAGCATCGGATTGCCCTGGTCCGCCGCCCGGGCGGCGACTTCCCGTGCCGTCATGGGATCGATGGTGGAGCTGTCGATCAGGTGCACGCCCCTGGCGACACTGGCCAGCAGGCCGTCCTCACCCAGGTATACGGATCTTACGTGCTGGGCCGCTGGCAGCATGGTGATAATCAGCTCGACATCTCCAGTGGATATGTCGCCCAGACCGTCCGCGGCCGTGGCACCCTCAGTCACGGCCTTGTCCACCGCTGCCTGGTCCAGGTCAAATACTGTCAGTTCGTGACCCGCCTTGAGCAGGTTGCTGGCCATGGGCGCACCCATGTTACCCAGGCCAATGAATCCGATTTTCATGATGCTGTCTCCAGTCCTGTTGTTTTGTAGGGAGCTGGCGCCCCGTTATTTATGCTGGAAATCCGGCTTGCGCTTCTCAACGAAGGCGCTCATACCTTCCTTCTGGTCATGGGTGGCAAAGACGGCATGGAAAATACGCCGCTCGAACCGCACACCCTCGCTGAGGCTGACTTCAAATACGCGATTGATCGCTTCCTTGGTCATCATGGTGCTGGGCAGGGATTTCTCAGCGATGGAAGTGGCGGCTTTCAGGGTCTCCTCCAGCAGCTGCTCCACCGGGAAGATGCGGGCGACCAGGCCAGCGGCCTCGGCTTCCGTGGCGTCCATCTGCCGGCCGGTAAGGCACATCTCCATGGCCTTGGCCTTGCCCAGGGCCCGCGTGAGGCGCTGGGTACCACCAATGCCCGGCAGCACCCCGAGGTTGATCTCGGGCTGACCGAAGCGGGCATTGTCACCGGCATAGATAAAGTCACACATCAGCGCCAGCTCGCAGCCACCACCGAGGGCGTAGCCCGCCACCGCGGCGATCATCGGTTTGCGGCGCTGGCCGATCCGGTCGGCGTTGGCGAAGAAGTCGTCCAGATAGATCTGGGGGTATTCCAGCACCGACATCTCCTTGATGTCGGCGCCGGCAGCAAAGGCCTTCTCGGAGCCGGCCAGCACGATGCAGCCGATATCCGGGCTGCGCTCAAACTCATCCAGTGCCTGGTTGAGTTCGTCAATGAGCTGGCTGTTCAGTGCGTTAAGCGCCTTGGGCCGGTTCAGGGTAATCAGGCCCACGCGGCCCTTTATCTCGGTCAGCAGGGTTTCATATGTCATGACAGTCGCTCCTTGTCCTAACGAAGGTTGATGGTGGTGTTCACGGAACCGACCTTCTCATCCTCGTCGAACCAGCGTGAGGTAACCGTCTTGGTCTGGGTATAGAAGTCCACCACCTGCTTGCCGTAGGGGCCCAGATCACCCAGCTTGGAACCACGGGAGCCGGTGAAGGAAAACAGGGGCACCGGTACCGGAATGGGCACATTGATGCCGACCTGGCCCACGTCGATCTTCTCCTGGTAGCGATGGGCAGCGGCGCCGGAACGGGTAAAGATGGCGGTGCCATTGCCGTTGGGATTGGCGTTGACCACGTCGATGGCCTCATCCAGGGTTTCCGCTTCCAGCACGCACAGTACGGGCCCGAAAATTTCCTCTTTATAAATGGTCATGTCCGGACGCACACCAGAGAACAGGGTCGGTCCGATGAAGTTGCCTTTTTCATAGCCACGGACGTTGGGGGAGCGGCCATCCAATACCAGTTCGGCCCCTTCATCGATGCCTGCCTGGACCAGGCGCTCCACCCGCTCCAGCGCCTGGGGCGTAATCAGCGGCCCGATATCGGTGCCTTCCTCGGTACCGGCATTGACGTTCAGTTTCTCGGCGCGACGCGCCAGTTCCGGCAGCCAGTTGCGGGCCTCGCCCACCAGTACCACGGCAGAGACCGCCATGCACCGTTGACCGGCGGCGCCGAAGCAGGAGCCCACCAGGGCGTTCAGAGTCTGCTCCTTGTTGGCATCCGGCAGTACCACCGCATGGTTCTTGGCGCCCATCATGCACTGGACACGCTTGCCCGCCTGGGAGGCGCGGTTGTAGACATGGGTTCCCACCGGTGTGGAGCCCACGAATGAAACCGCCTTGATGTCCGGGTGGTCGCAGATGCCATTCACCATGTCCGGCCCACCATGGACCACGTTGAGCACGCCCTTGGGTACGCCCGCCTCGACGGCCAGTTCCACCAGCCGCATGGTGACCATGGGATCACGCTCCGAAGGCTTGAGTACGAAGGTGTTGCCGGTGGCAATGGCCATGGGGAACATCCACAGCGGAATCATGGCGGGGAAGTTGAACGGCGTGATGCCGGCACAGACGCCCAGAGGCTGGCGCAGGGTATAGGTGTCCACATCATTGGCAACGTTGTTGGCGAACTCCCCCATCTGCAGCGTGCCGATGCCGGCGGCATGTTCCACCACCTCAAGGCCCCGGAACACATCCCCCTCGGCATCGGGCAGGGTCTTGCCCTGCTCCGCCGTGAGGATGGCGGCCAGTTCCTTCATGTTGTCGCGGATCAGCTGCTGGTACTTTAGGAATATCCGGGAGCGCACGCCGATGGGGGTCTTGCGCCAGGTCTTGAAGGCTTCGCTGGCGGCGCTGACCGCGGCTTCCAGCTCGTCACCGGTGGCGAAGGGCACTTTTGCCAGCACTTCCTGGGTCGCAGGGTTGGTCACGTCACGCCAGTCGCTGGTTTTCGATTCGACAAATTCGCCGTTAATAAGCAGTTTAACGGTCGGGACCTGGTTGTTCATTGTGTATCTCCGGTTCAGGGTCGGGCCGTGAGGCGCCCGGATATTGTTATTGGACGTCACCGGATAGTAGCAGTGCATTTTTGTCAGCTACAATGGCGCATAATGCAACTCCACTCTGCAAATATGCACAGGCCTAGAGAATATGGACTGGGACAATCTCCGCTTCTTTCTGGAACTCAGCCGGGCGGGCAAGCTCACGGCCGCCGCCAGGCGCATGGGAGTGGATCACACAACCGTTTCCCGGCGGATCCAGGTCCTCGAAAAAAGCCTGGGTGTGACTCTGTTCATCCGTGAAAACACCGGTTACAGCCTGACCGAAGCGGGACGACGACTGCTTCCCCAGGTGGAACAGATGGAGAGCGCCAGTGTCAGCATCGAGCAGAGCCTGCCCAACCCCGAGGAGCAGCTGTCCGGGCAGATACGCATCGGTGCGACGGAGGGTTACGGCACCATCATGATCGGCCGGCAGCTGGGCAACCTTACCCATCGCTACCCACATCTACACCTCGACCTGCTGGCCCTGCCCCGGGCGGTGCGCCTGTCCCGCCATGAAGCGGATATCGTGATCACCCTCGAGCGTCCCGAACGCGGCCCCTTCATCATCACCAAGCTGACCGACTACGTGCTCCGTCTCTATGCCAGCCGGGACTACCTGGAACGGCACGGTCCCATCCGCCGGCGGGACCACATGAGCCAGCATCGCTTCGTCAGCTATGTGGATGACCTGGTGTTCAGCCGCGAACTGCTGTTCCTCGATGAGATCGCCAGCTCCGGCGATGTCAGCATCCGCAGCACCAGCGTGCTGGCCCAGCAGGAGGCCATCGCGACAGGGGCCGGTATCGGCATCCTCCCCGCCTTTTCCGCAGACATCGACTCGCGACTCCAGGTTGTGATGCCGGAACAGATACGGTTCGTGAGGACCTTCTGGATGCTGATGCCAGAGGAACTGCGCCACATCGCCCGCATGCGGGTAACCTGGGATTTCCTGCGGGAAATGGCGGAGCGGAACCGGGGGCAACTGATGGCCTTTTGACCGCCCCCCCTAACCGGGACCGGTCAAAAGCACGGCAGAAAGGTTTGTACCGAGACGGTTCCTAGCGTGACGAAACGGGCGCCCCGGACAACGAATCGTAAAGTGCGCTGTACTGAAGGGTCAGGGCATGGCTCGGCGCCATATGAATCAGCGGCTGATGAAGCTGGTGGGATTCCTTCATCTTGACCGAACTTGGCAGGCGCACATCCATCACTGGCAGGCCTTCATCGACCAGTTCCTGCATGACCTGCTGAGGGAGACGGGCCCGCGCCTGGAACTGGTTGGCGATGATGCCCTCCACCACCAGGTCCTCGTTGTGGTCTTCCCGCAGATCAGAAATCTCATTGAGGGTGTTGTACAGGGCCTGCCGGGAAAAGTCGTCGCAATCGAAGGGAATCAGGCATCGTTCTGCCGCCACCAGGGAGGCCCGGGCGTAGAAATTCAGGGATGGAGCGGTGTCGATGTAGATCTCGTCAAAATCGTCATCCAGCTTCTTCAGGGCCTCGCGAAGCTTGTAGATTTTATGCTTCGCCTCCAGTTTCCGCTCCAGGAATTCCAGTTCCGGACTGGCGGGCATGACCGAGAGGTTGTCGAAGGGTGTGGCATGGATGAAATCCTCCACCGGGCGGTTGAACATCTTGAAGGAAACCGTCTGCTCCAGCAGATCCGCTACCGTATCCTTCATACCGGCCGCCGACTGGCCCAGCAGGTAATGGGTCGAGTTGCCCTGTGGGTCAAGATCCACCACCAGCGTCCGCCTGCCCCGGGCCGCACTGATGGCTGCGAGATTGCAGGCGATACTGGATTTGCCCACGCCACCTTTCTGGTTGAAAACCACTCGCCTCATGGTGCCTCCGTTGCACGGTCTGGTTGACTGTACTCCGTCTAGCTTAGCAGGCGCGGATTAGTCGTGTCTCTCAGCAATCGAGAGGTCAATCACTCTGTCGGGCCAGCGGCGGAATAGGCCGGCTGCCTTCAGCCGGGCAGAAAACGGTGATAGCAGAAGAACCAATAGAACACTGAACCCAAAGCGCATCAGATTGTTCCTGAGCACGATCATGTGCGTTTGATTGCCTGTCTCACGGCGCGATACAGAGTCCCAACTGTCTGATCGAAAACCCACGGGATAAAACTGAAGGTCAGGTGGACTACCGTTGTGACTGCGGCACGGGCGAAAGCCAGCAACTGCCCCAGCAACCCCCTTGTCTGTAGGGGGTTCTCCATTGTTGGCTATCCCCTCAACCCGGGGGAAGAGTTCAACGTCGTACTTTTTCCCTAACCCAAACATCCCCGCACTCCCTTCACTGATCATAAAAGCCGAACAGACACACCCCCCCTACCAAGCGAATCATGGATACCATGATGCCTCCAGGTGAAACGTGACTGGCTCGGACACGGGATGAGCGTTATGCAAACAGGTGAAGCGAAAAAACGGGCGCGCGGTCTTCGGCCCTTTGGCAGGCGGTGTCAGCCTCATCCCTGAAACTCCATCAATCAATCCTGGAGATAATATTGTCCTGCATACCGTTTTTGGTCAACGGAACCAGGTCTCAAAAAAACCCGGGGCAGGCTCTGTTCCGGCTCCGGTGGCCCGTTATACCAGTATCCATAGATAGAGCAGCAGCACCGGGAATGCCGCCGCTACAAAGAGGCCGTTCCAGCCAAAGGCCACGGTCACCTGGCGAACCTGGCCGAAACGGGAAAGTAACAGCACCGCAGGTCCCATGGGCGAAAGCATCATGGCCAGGGAGAAGCCGATCATCAGGGCGACGGCGATGGGCTGGATATCCATGCCGGCGGCGGTCAGCTGGGGCAGTAGTCCGCCCAGCACGCTCAGGGTGGTGATGGGGATAACGCCCACTGTGGAGAAAAGCGGCAAAACCAGCAGCCCCGCCACTGCCAGCAGGTAAACCCCCGCTTCTCTGGCGGCGACACCGGAAATGAAGTCTGACGGCACCAGGGCCATCAGGGCCACACCCAGGCAGGCCGAGGCGGCGAAGATGGCCATCTCGTTGCTCATGGACACGACATTATCGGTGGCTTCGCGGAATACGGAGGCCACGTTCCGGTCCGTCCAGAGCATGTACAGCACCGTAACTGAGGGCACTGCGATCATGGCCGCACGGGAAACGTTGAATCCGGCGCTGTAGACCAGGGCTGCCATGGTGCCCAGGATAAGTGACACCATGACCACGAGGGTCCGGGTACCCTGGGGCCAGCCTTCCAGCTTGACCCGCTCCTCACTGACCTTGCGGAACCGTCGCTGTTCCAGTACCCAGCCGACACAGATCAGGAGAGCGGCTGCCGTCAGACCATAAGGCAGCAGACCCGACCAGCTCAGTTCGGGCACTTCCTGGGTGAGAATGGCGACCGCGACGCTGGTGGGCGCCACCAGAGGCACCAGGGAAAACCCTCGCAGGGCGCTGATCAGAACACTTCGAATCCAGTTAAGGCGGGATTCCCCCCGCACACCCCGCTCATCCAGAATGCCGGTCAGCGTTCCGCACAGCAGACTCATCACGCCGAAATTGAGGACCGAGGCAATGCCGAGGGTCGTCACTGCATATTTCGGGTACAACAGCATGGGCGGGCCACCAAGCAACACATCGTGAATACGGCGCAGCACCTCGAAGCGTCGCACCAGGCATTGCATCATGCCGAGGCTGCCCAGGAAGGCACCATAGAAGCCGGCGGATTCCGCCGCCCCCAGCAGATGGGGCTGGTCGAGCCTGCCCAGGATGACCAGAACGCCGGTCACCGACAGGGTAACCACCATAATGATGCGCGAGTATGCCTTGATCCTGGCCAGAAAGACGGTGAAGTACCCGATGAACAGGCAACCGGCGACTATACTCAGGGCACTGACGGAGGTGATGAGCGCGGCCAGCTCGATCACCACCGCCAACGACAGCACGTAGCGGCTCATGGAGGACGTTTTCCCGGGGGTTGGAGATGGCAGCTCCGCCGGCTTGCATGGCTTGCAATTGGCCATTGGGCGGATTAATCTTTAGCCACTCTCGATATTCGATAAAATTCAGTTTCGCTTAATGAAACTACATTATCATTTTGGCGAAGACAAGCCGCGGGCATTTTCCGGTATCATAGGAAGGCTTGAACTGAATCTTTATCTTTCCGCCGGCATGGCCGCGGATCACTAGACAGGAGACACCATGAGCGCCTACATCTATGACGGCTTGAGAACCCCCTTTGGACGCCACGCCGGAGCCCTGGCCAAGGTACGCCCGGACGACCTGCTGGCCAGCGTCATCAAAGCCGTAATTGAGCGCAACGGTTTCGAGCGCAGCGCCTATGAGGACGTGATTGCCGGCTGCACCAACCAGGCCGGCGAAGACGCCCGCAACATTGCCCGTCACGCAGGCCTGATGGCCGGTTTGCCGGTGGAGACCGCTGGCCTGACCGTCAACCGTCTGTGCGGCTCCGGCCTGGCGGCCATCATCGACGCCGCACGAGCGGTGCGTTGTGGCGAAGGTGAGCTGTTTATCGCCGGCGGCGCCGAGAGCATGAGCCGTGCCCCCTTTGTCATGGCCAAGGCCGAAGCGCCCTATTCCCGCGATTTTCGCATGTTCGACAGCACCATTGGCGCCCGTTTCCCCAACCCACGGGTGGAAGCGGAGTTTGGCGACGACACCATGCCCCAGACCGCTGACAACATCGCGAAAGACCTGGGCCTGAGCCGCGACCGGGTCGATGAGTTCGCAGCCCAGAGCCAGGCACGCTATGAAGGAGCCCGCAAGCTGGGCTTCTATGATGAAGAAATTCTCGGTATCGAAGTGCCCCAGGGCCGCAAGAAGCCACCGGTTACCGTCGACAAGGATGAGCACCCGCGCCCGCAGTCCGATATTGAAGCCCTCTCCGGCCTTCGCCCCCTGTTTGAAGGCGGCGTGGTCACC
This sequence comes from Marinobacter daqiaonensis, assembly GCF_900115285.1. Classification (GTDB taxonomy): domain Bacteria; phylum Pseudomonadota; class Gammaproteobacteria; order Pseudomonadales; family Oleiphilaceae; genus Marinobacter; species Marinobacter daqiaonensis. The sequence continues at coordinate 2,688,749 of NZ_FOYW01000001.1, read as the reverse complement.
GCCGGCAATGCTTCCGGCGTTAACGATGGTGCCGCCGCTCTGATCATCGGCTCCCTGGAGGCTGGCGAGAAGGCCGGCATCCGGCCCCGCGCCCGCATCGTTTCCGCGGCTATCGCCGGGGTTGAGCCCAGGGTAATGGGCTACGGCCCGGTACCCGCCAGCCAGAAGGCACTGGCCCGGGCGGGCCTGTCCATCAACGATATGGACGTCATCGAAATCAACGAAGCCTTTGCCGCCCAGGTCCTGGGCTGCACCACCAAGCTGGGCATCGACCAGACCGACCCACGCCTGAACCCCAATGGTGGCGCTATCGCCGTAGGCCACCCCCTGGGAGCTTCCGGCGCCCGGATTGCGCTGACAGCGACCCGTCAGCTTGAACGTATGGAAGGCCGTTACGCGCTGATCAGCATGTGCATTGGCGTTGGCCAGGGTATTGCCGCTGTAATCGAGCGTTTCAAGGACTGATCACAACCCGGCCCAAGGCCGTATATCAACCCGGCGGCACCACCATCCGGTGCCGCCAGAATGCAATTCAGGAGACACAAAATGGCTTCCGCTCCCTGGGACGATCTGCTCCTTTTTGACAAGCAGCTCGACGAGACCGAACGTCAGGTTCGTGACAGTATCCGCGGCTTCTGCGACCAGCGCCTGATGCCGGGAATTGTCGAGGCAAACCGCCACGAGAAGTTCGACCGCAACATTTTCAACGAGATGGGTGAACTGGGCATGCTGGGTGCCACGCTGCCGGAAGAATACGGCGGCCCGGGCCTGAACCATGTCTGCTATGGCCTGATCGCCCGCGAGGTAGAGCGCGTGGATTCAGCCTATCGCTCCGCCCTGAGCGTGCAGTCGTCTCTTGTCATGTACCCGATCTTTTCCTATGCACAGGAAGAAACCAAAAAGCGCATCCTGCCGAAGCTGGCTTCCGGCGAGTGGGTGGGCTGTTTCGGTCTGACCGAGCCCAACCACGGTTCCGATCCCGGTGGCATGGAAACCCGCGCCAAGAAGGTTGACGGCGGCTATCTGCTCAGTGGCTCCAAGACCTGGATCACCAACTCGCCGATTGCCGATGTCTGCGTGATCTGGGGCAAGCTCGACGGCGAAGTCACCGGCTTCATTATCGAGCGCGAAGGCGCCACCGGTCTCGAGACCCCGAAAATTGAAGGCAAGTTCTCCCTGCGCGCTTCGGAAACCGGCTCCATCTTCATGGACGAGGTTTTCGTGCCAGAGGAAAACAAGCTTGATGTAACCGGCCTGAAAGGCCCCCTGAGCTGCCTGACCAAGGCCCGTTACGGCATCAGCTGGGGCTCCCTGGGCGCCGCGGAATTCTGCTGGCACGCCGCCCGCAACTACACCCTGGAGCGCAAGCAGTTCGGCAAGCCCCTGGCTGCCAACCAGCTGATCCAGAAGAAGCTCGTGGACATGCAGACCGAAATCACCCTGGGCCTGCAGGCGGTGCTGCAGCTGGGCCGGATGATGGATTCCGGCGACGCCACTCCGGATTCCGTGTCGCTGCTCAAGCGCAATAACTGCGGCAAGGCACTGGACATCGCCCGGGTCGCCCGCGACATGCACGGCGGCAACGGCATCTCCGACGAATACCATGTTATCCGTCACGTGATGAACCTGGAGGCCGTGAATACCTATGAGGGTACTCATGACGTTCACGCGCTGATTCTGGGTCGCGGGCAGACCGGTCTGCAGGCGTTCAAGTAACGCCCTGCCCGGATCAAGTCCAGCACTGAGACAGGGCCTTCGGGCCCTGTTTTTTTGTCTGGAGTCCCTCCACGATGGAGGGGCGCGCAATATGAGGTCCTTTTCGCTAAAATACGCCCGGCTGGTTATTTTGTGTTCGGCTCCGCTGGTTGTTTTGGAACGCCATATTTCACTCTGCGATACGGCATTTCTCCATTTTTGCTGCTCCAGTGCATAGACATAATCAGTTCGCCCCTTTTTCCACGGAAATAGGGGCATTGCAGGCGGCCAGCCATTGACGTGATGGCCCGGTAAGGGAATTGACACCGGAAAAGGCTTCCTCCATCATAGGTATATTCTGCTATGCGGTATATGTTTTCGCTGGAACGAACCGAGAGGTTGATTCATGAATATGAACTACACGGCTGAAGAGCTGGCCTTCCGAGACGAAGTGCGCGCTTTTCTGGAAGAGAAACTGCCGGCCGACATCGCTGCCAAGGCCAAGGGCTTCCGCAAGATGACCAAGGAAGATCACCAGCGCTGGCAAAAAATCCTCGTTGAACAGGGCTGGTACGCCTCCCACTGGCCCGAGGAATACGGCGGTGTGAAATGGACCCCGGTTCAGAAGCACATCTGGGATGAGGAATCCAGCGCTTACGGTGGTCCCCGCACCGTCCCGTTCGGCGTGAACATGGTGGCTCCGGTTATCATCAAGTTTGGTACCGAAGAGCAGAAACAGTACTACCTGCCGAAGATTCTCAACGGTGAGCACTGGTGGTGTCAGGGCTATTCCGAGCCCGGGGCCGGCTCTGACCTGGCCTCCCTGAAGACCCGTGCGGTCCGCGAGGTTGACCACTACATCGTCAACGGTCAGAAGACCTGGACCACGCTGGGCCAGCACGCCAACATGATCTTCTGCCTGGTGCGTACCAACACCGAGGTCAAGGCCCAGGAAGGCATTTCCTTCCTGCTGATCGACATGAACACCCCGGGCATCACCGTTCGTCCGATCATCACCCTGGACGGCGAGCATGAGGTCAACGAAGTGTTCTTCGAAGACGTCAAAGTACCGGTGGAAAACCTGGTGGGCGAAGAAGACAAGGGCTGGACCTACGCCAAGTACCTGCTGACCTACGAGCGCACCGGTCTGGCCGGCATCGGCATTTCCAAGGCCGCCCTGAGCCATCTGAAGGGCCTGGCGAGCCGTCGCCTGAAGAATGGCAAGCCGCTTCTGCAGGACCCCAGCTTCAGCCAGCGTATCGCCCAGGTGGAAATCGACCTGATGGCCGCTTCCATCAGCAACCTGCGCATCATCGCGGCCGTAGAGGGCGGTGGTGTGCCCGGTGCCGAGAGCTCCATGCTCAAGGTCAAGGGCACCGAGATCAGACAGGCCATCAACGATCTGGCCCGTCGCGCCATTGGCCCCTACGCCATACCGTTTGTTGAAGAAGAGATGAGCCTCGACTACGAAGGTGAATTCCTGTCTGACGAGAATGCCGCACCCATGGCTGCTCAGTACTTCAACAACCGCAAACTGTCGATTTTCGGCGGATCCAACGAGATCCAGAAGAACATCGTATCCAAAATGATTCTGGGACTTTAAGGGGGCGACCATGGACTTCACTCTGAGCGAAGAGCAGCAGATGTTGCAGGACACCGTGGCGCGTCTGGTCCGCGGTGAATACAGTTTTGAAAAGCGTCTGGAATTCAGCGAGACCGAGCTTGGTTTCAGCGAGGATTTCTGGAAGCAGCTGGGCGAACTGGGCCTGACCGCCGTTCCCTTCGATGAGGAACTGGGCGGTTTTGGTGGCGGCGGCGTCGAGATCCAGTCTGTGATGACGGAACTGGGCCGGGGTCTGTGCCTGGAGCCCTTCATGCAGTCCGTCATTCTGGGTGGCGGCATCCTCAGCCAGGCGGGCAACAAGGATCAGCAGGATAAATACCTGCCGGGCGTGGCTTCCGGTGAACTGAAAGTGGCCGTTGGCCTCCAGGAGCCGCAGTCGTACTACAACCTGAACGAAGTGGAAACCAAGGCCGAAAAATCCGGCGAAGGCTACACCCTCAATGGCCGCAAGGCAGTTGTGATCGGGGGCCACTGTGCAGACCTGATCATTGTGTCTGCACGCACCTCCGGCGATGTGCGCGACGCCGACGGCATCAGCCTGTTCGCTGTCGATCCAAGTGCCGAAGGTGTTGAGCGTCGCACCTATCCGACCATTGATGGAGCCAAGGGCTGCGATGTCTTCCTGAACAACGTCAAGGTGGACGCCGATGCCCTTCTGGGCGAAGAAGGCAAGGCCGCCGAGGTAATTGAATACCAGACCGGCCGCGCTATCGCGGCACTGTGCGCCGAAGCGATTGGCTGCATGGAAGAGGCCAACGAGCTTACCCTGGAATACCTGAAGCAGCGCAAGCAGTTCGGTGTGCCCATCGGTAAGTTCCAGGTACTCCAGCACCGCATGGTGGATATGATGTCCGAGCTGGAGCAGGCCCGTTCCATGGCTATCCTGGCTGCCAGTTTCGCCGACGCCGAGCAGAGCGATGAGCGTCGCCGCACACTGGCCGCCGCCAAGAACGTGATCAACCGTGCCGGCCAGTTCATCTCTGAAAAGGGCATCCAGTCCCACGGCGGTATTGGCATGACCTGGGAATACAGCTTTGCCCATTACGCCAAGCGGCTGGTCATGATCAGCCATCAGCTGGGTGACGAGGACTTCCACCTGGAGCGCTACGCGTCCCTGCTGGAAGCCAGCTGAAGCCGGCTGCGAAAAGAACCTGTCGGGTCTCTCCACCAGTGGGAGAGCGTTTCTGGGCGGCCCTTTGGCCGCCCTTTTTTTAGGGAGTCACCAGGCAGGTCCGGTGACAACCTGTCGAACCGTTTCGGAACGGGCTACACTGTTTATTTACCCCCAACAACAAAGAGCCTCCGAGAGCTCCTGATCGCCAACAATAAAGAGGATGACGCAGTATGAATGCATCTAACATCACCGGCTCAAACGACCTGGGTACCGAAGAGCTGAAGCAGCAGGAATGGAAGGTCCGTACCGAGCTGGCCGCCGCCTATCGGCTGATCGCCCTTTTCGGTTGGGATGACCTGGTCTTTACCCACCTGTCCGCCCGTGTTCCCGGGCCCGAGCATCACTTTCTGATCAACCCCTATGGCCTGCTTTTCCACGAGATCACCGCCTCCTCCCTGGTGAAGGTGGACAAGGAAGGCAACGTGGTGCAGGCCGGTGGCATTGACCGGGTCAATCCGGCGGGGTTCACCATCCACAGCGCGGTTCACATGGGCAGGGACGACGCTCATGCGGTCATGCACATTCATGCCGCTGACAGCGTTGCGGTGTCCGCCCATAAGGACGGCCTGCTGCCCCTGAGCCAGACCGCCATGCTGTGCCTGGACCACATCGCCTATCACGACTATGAAGGTGTCGCCCTGAACCTGGACGAGCGGGAACGCCTGATCAACGACATTGGCGACAAGAACATGCTGATCCTGCGCAACCACGGCGTACTGACGGCGGGTGGCTCGGTACCGGAGTGCTTCACCTACCTGTACTTCCTGATGAAGGCCTGTGAAATCCAGGTGAAGACACCGACACCCTATTGCCTGCCCTCGGACCAGGCCATCGCCACCACCCAGGAACAGTCCCAGTCCCTGGGCAAGGCCTCGGCCCTCACCTGGCCGGCCCTGACCCGTCTGCTGGACAGCAAGAACCCCGGTTACGCGGTTTAAAAGATTTTTAAGCCGCGGAATCCACAGAGAGGAAAAACCGAATATTAACCACGGAAGGACACGGAAAGAACAAATAAACGTCTCTAACAAGAACTGTTTTCTTTTTCCGTGTCCTTCCGTGGTTTCCGTGGCTAAACTGTCTTTTTTCCGCGTTTTTCCGCGGATTCCGCGGCCAACCAAGGCCTCAAGAGACCTTGACCACGAGTTTGCCCCGGTTACGGCCCTGGAGCAGGCCCTGGAAGGCGGTCAGGGCGTTTTCTATGCCTTCCACCACGTCTTCCTGATAGCTGACCGTTCCATCCCTGAGCCATTGCGCCATGTCCTGGCGGAACGCAGGCAGCAGTTCCGAGTGGTCGGACTGGATGAAGCCCCGGAACATCAGGCGTTTGATCAGGATCTGGCCCATGAAGGGGATCAGCCGGTCGGGGCCTTCAGGCAGGGAGGTCTGGTTGTAATGGGCGATTCGGCCACAGACGGGAATGCGGGCGAAATTGTTCACCAGGGTCATGACCGCATCAAATACCTTTCCGCCAACGTTCTCGAAGTAAACATCGATGCCGTCGGGACAGGCCGCCTTCAACTGTTCCGGGAAGTCCTCGTCCTTGTAGTTCACGCAGGCGTCAAAACCGTACTGGTCCACGACGTGCCGGCACTTGTCCTCTGCACCGGCAACGCCGACCACACGACAGCCCTTCATCTTGGCAATCTGGCCGACCACCTGACCAACGGCACCTGACGCCGCGGATACCACCACGGTTTCACCGGCTTTTGGCTTGCCGAATTCCAGCAGCCCGACGTACGCGGTAAAGCCCGGCATGCCGATGACGCCCAGCCATGCACTCGGTGGTGCCAGTGACGGATCGATTCGGGTTAGATTCTCCGGTGTGGTCACCGAATAGGTCTGCCAGCCAGTACGGCCCATGACCAGGTCGCCGGGCTTCAGGTCGGGCTGATTGCTGGTGACCACCTCACTGACGGCCTCGCCTGTCATCACATCACCCAGCTGCAACGGGGTGGCGTAGGAGGCCGTATCGTTCATGCGGCCCCGCATATAGGGGTCCAGGGAGAGGTAGCGGGTTTTCAGCAATACTTCATTGGGACCTGGCTCCGGAATCTCGACCTCTTCAAGCTTGAGATGGGTCTCGTCCGGCATGCCCACCGGGCGGTCGGCAAGGATGTAGCGCCTGTTCTTTTCCATGATATACCTCTGTTTCGCGGGGGTGTTTTTATTGTTGCACCGGAGACTTAACTGCAACAGAATAGCTTACGAAACTGATTTTCGCCAAACGAAACCAGGAGAAGAATAATGACAAGTATTCCACTGCAAGAACTTCCTGAACACAAGGGCAAGGTGGTTGGCCAGAGCCCCTGGAAAAACGTCAGCCAGGAGACAATCCAGGCCTTTGCGGATGCCACCGGCGACCACCAGTGGATTCACGTGGACGTTGAGAGGGCCAGGAAAGAAGCGCCCTGGGGCGCGCCCGTGGCCCATGGCTTCCTGACCCTGTCGCTGATTCCGCAGCTGAACCAGCAGGCGGTCACCATCACCGGCCCGGTGGCCACCATCAACTACGGCATGAACAAGGTACGCCTGCCCGCCGCCGTCAAGTCCGGCTCGGACATACGCTCCACAGTGGAACTGCTGGATGTGCAGGACGTGGATGACAAACGGGTACTGGCCACCTATCGCACCACCATAGAGATCAAGGGTGAGGACAAGCCGGCCGTCGTGGCGGAGAACCTTGCGATGTATGTGAAGCCCTGAGGCTTTCCAGGCTTCCCGAACGTAAAAAAGGGGGCTCTCGCCCCCTTTTTCGTTAGCACAGCCTGATCAGTGGAATCAGAAAGTCACTTCCATGATCTTGCCGTCCTTGACCACCGACATGGTGGGCATGGTGACGAAACCACCCGCCTCGTCGATTTCCTCAACGGCGTACGGGTTCTTGCTGGAATCCATCTGGGCGATGGCATCATTCATGGCCGCACGGATAGTTTTCGGATCCGTGGAGTCGGTCATGTCCATGGCTTCAACCAGCGCGTGCATGGCGAGGTAGTTGTAGGCCGCCTCGGAACCCGGGGTCTTGCCATACTTCTCTTCATAACGCTTGATGAAGCTCTGGGCTGCCTCGGACTCATCGGTGCTCAGAGGAACCACACCAACTGTGTTCTCAAGCGGCTCAAGACCACCCGCAGCAACCGCCGCCTCGTCGATCTTGGCCTGGTCCATCATGATGAACGCGCCTTCATAGCCCAACTGGCGGGCCTGCTGGATAACCAGCCCGGTCGGCTCGGAAGCACCACCAACGAACATGACGTCCGGGTCCTCGGCCAGGAGCTTGCTGACTCCGGTGAAGAAGTCGGCGGACTTGTTGTAGTCCATCGGATTCTTGGCAACGACTTCACCGCCTTTTGCTTCCCACGCCTTTTCGATCATGGAGCCCCAGATCTTGGCATATTCATGGGTGGCGCCGCCCATGGCCAGCTTGGTACCGTATTCTTCGATAGCGTAATCGGTGAACGCCTTTACATAACCGTCAAAGGTCGGCGGGATACGCAGGGTCAGCGGGTTACCCTGTGCCGTAATGGTCGGCACGCTGGTGTAGGCCATGATGAGGAAGTCATCCTCAACATTGAAGTCCATCAGCGCAAAGATGCCGCCGGAGTGGGGAATGAAAATGGCCGGTGCCTCGGATTCCTGGATCAGGCGCTTGGCGTTGGTTGCCGCCTGAGCCGGTGAATACTGGTCATCCAGGGCCACGACGTTGACTGTGTGCATTTCACCGTTGATATCAAAACCACCATTGGCGTTGATTTCTTCAGCGGCCATGCGCAGGCCGGAAAGAACGTTCTCACCGTACAGGGCGGCGCCGCCGGACAGAGGTCCGGAGAACCCGATGTTCACTTCCTCTGCCATAGAGGCAGCGGACATACCCATACCAAGGGTTGCTACGGCAACGGCCAGTCCAAGTTTTTTCGCTGTTTTCATTGTTTTCTCCTGGTTTTGTTTCGCCTGAACATCAGGCGCTTATCAGGTTTATTTTCGAGCGAGCGGGGGCCGGTCAGGCCCCGATGTATGCTTTGCGCACTTCCTCGTTACCCAGCATCGTTTCACGGTCGCCGTCCATAACGAGCTGGCCGTTTTCCATAACGTATGCATGTGTGGCAATTTTCAGTGCCGCAAAGGCATTCTGTTCAGCCAGGAGCACTGTGGTGCCCAGGCTGTTGATCTGCTTGATGGTCTCGAACATCTGCTTGACCACCAGCGGGGCGAGACCAAGGGATGGCTCATCCAGCATCATCAGCCGCGGGCGGCTCATCATGGCCCTTCCGATGGCAACCATCTGCTGCTGACCACCGGAAAGGGAACCCGCCGGTTGATGGGCCTTTTCCTCTAGGATGGGGAACAGTTCAAGAACCTCGTTAAGGCGCTTGCGGTTACCCTCCTTGTCTTTGCGATGGACGTAGGCTCCGAGCATCAGGTTGTCGTGGACGCTCATCTGCGGGAACAGCTGGCGGCCTTCGGCACACTGAACAACACCGGAGGATACGATGGCACTGGGCTTCATGCCGTTGAGAATCTTGTCCTCGAACTCGATTTCACCGGATGAAGGCTTGATCAAGCCACTGATTGCATTGAACAGGGTGGATTTACCAGCACCGTTGGCACCCAGAAGAACAACGAGCCCGCCGGTATCCACAGTCATGTTGATATTGTTCAGCGCCTTGAAGCTACCGTAATGAACGTCGACGTTTTTAAGCTGCAGCATCGTGATCGCTCCCCAGGTAAGCCTCAATTACCACCGGATTATTCTTGACCTCCTCCGGGGTACCTTCAGCAATTTTCTCACCGTGGTCAAGAACCATGATCTTGTCGGCAATGCCCATGATCATGTCCATCTTGTGCTCGATCAGGCAGACCGTCAGGCCATGCTTGACCATCTTCTTCATCAGGTCCGCCAGGCCTTCGGTCTCCTCCGGGTTCACACCCGCGGCGGGTTCGTCCAGCAGGACAATCTTGGGCTGGGTCGCCAGCGCCAGCGCGAACGCCACCCGCTTTCGCTCTTCCTGGGTGCAGTCCGCAATATAGCGGTTCTCAGCGTAGGTCAGACCAACAAAATCCAGTGCCTCGCGGGCCTTTTCTCGGGCAGCCTTCTCTTCCGCCTGCAGTCGCTTGGAATTGATCAGCACATCCCACAGGCCGGAGTTGGTCCGTAGCCGGTAGCCAACAATCAGGTTATCCAGAACCGTCGCTGTTTCAAACAGATTGGTGGTCTGGAAGGTGCGGCCCACGCCCAGCTTGGCAACGTGGTCGCAACGCATGGTGGTCACGTCCTTTCCCTCCAGCAGGATTCTGCCGGAGGTAGGCTGATGCACGCCGGAGATGAGATTGAAAAACGTACTCTTTCCAGCACCATTGGGACCAATGATGGCGTTGATCTGGTTGGCGCCAAACTCAACGGACACATCATTGACCGCTGCCAGGCCACCAAACATCTTGGTGAGGTGTTCTACCTTAAGCATTGTTCTCTGCCTCCCGACCGGCGGTGGTCTTTACCTTGCTCTCTTTCTGGGGCTTTTTCGAACCTAGGCCCAGGGCCTGGGCCTTGCGATGCATCCAGGTCAGGAAGGAACCGGCGATACCCAGCGGGAAGAAGATAACCAGGATCACCAGCAGCGGACCGAAGATGATCATCCGGTACTCTTCCAGGAACTGCAGCGACTGGGTAATCCACACGATACCGACGGTGCCCAGTAGGGGGCCGAACAGAGTGCCGATACCACCCACCAGCATGTACATGATCATGTTGAAGGTGTGAAGGATATTGCCATCCTCAGGACCAACGAAACGGATCATTCCAGCATAAAGGGCACCTGCCAGGCCGGCATAGACCGTGGAGACCACGAACGCCAGAATCTTGTTCCGCATCAGGTTGATACCCAGGGACTGGGCCAGATCATCGCCGTTACGGATGGCAATGAAGGTCCGTCCCAGCAGCGACTTCTGGATGCGACTGGTGAACCAGATGATGAACACCAGGAAGAACAGGATCAGGTAATAGACCGGAATGGTTTCCCGGAAGTTGACCAGCCCAAAACCATCCGGCGCGGCGATGTTGCGTACACCGAGGGCACCATGGGTCAGCTCTTCCCACTTGTCCAGCAGCAGGTAGATGATGAAGCCGACACAGAGGGTGAAGATGGCGAAGTAATGCTCCTTCAGGCGCAGTGAGACCGCACCCACCAGTAAGCCGAGAACACCGGTCACCACGAGCGCTCCGATGAATGCCGGCCAGAAATTCCAGCCATAATCAGCCGTCAACAGAGCGACGGCGTACGCACCGATGGCGAAGAATCCGCCGTGAGCCAGATTGAGCTGGCCACAGTAGCCGGTGATCACGTTGAAACCATAGACGGCGATGGCCCAGATGAAAGCCGTAGCCATCACGTAGATCTGGTACTCATTGGCGGCCATTGCCGGGAAAAGCAGCGCCAGGGCCAGCAGCACATACTTGCTGGCCGGATGCATAATCAGGGCTCCGAGTTTAAACATCATGATCAGTGCGCCCCCTTAGCAAACAGACCTTGTGGACGTATGGACAGGATCACCACCAGCAGAGCGAAAGCAATGACATCTTTATAGGCGGTGGAGATGTAGTACCCTCCAAACGCCTCGGCGAACCCGATGATCATGCCACCGACAATGGCCCCGGGAATGCTGCCCATGCCGCCAAGGATAATGATAACGAAGGCCTTCATGATGACCAGGTGACCCATTGCCGGATAAACCAGGTTCAGCGGAGCGTAGAGCGTAGCAGCGATGGCTGCCAGCGCCCCGGAAATGGCGAAGGTCATCATTGCTACCCGGTTGGCGTCGATACCTACCAGGAACGCACCTTCGCGATTCTGGGCCATAGCGATTATGGTGGCGCCCACCATGGTCTTGCGTAGGAACAGATTCAGCGCAACCACCAGAACCACGGTGGAGGCGATGATCAGGATGCCCTGCTCCCGGAGGAAGACACCGTCCAGGTTGACCACGCCACCAAAGGGAGAGGCCATGCGACGGAAATCCGAACCCCAAACCATATGAACGAGGGCTTCCAGGAACAGAAGTATACCGATAGCGGCAATCTTGTCGTGGATGGGGGGGGCGTTTCTCAACGGATGGAACACCAGACGCTCACAGACAACACCCAGCACGGCTACGACAACAGCCGCTCCCGCCATGGCGACCCAGTAATGGGCGCCGATGTCCACCATGAAAAAGTACGATATGAAGGCGCCTACCATGTAGAGCGCACCATGTGCGAAGTTCGGGATGTGGAGTATCCCGTATACGAGTGTCAGACCGAGCGCTACGAGACCGTAGATGCTGCCCAGTGTTAACCCGTTGAAAACCTGTTGGAGAAATATAGTCAAACCGGCCCCTCCCGTGGCGACGTTGTTTTTGTAGAGTTGCCGTTACCGCAACACTGTGTGTTTCTATGATTTTTCAGGGATTTGTTTTTCTGGTTTTCCGTTCTTTTTCAGACGTAACGCCGGAAAGCCTCACGTCGGCCGACAAGATTACACTCCGTGCCTATACTGTCAATAGACAGAATGTAATTTCGCTATGCGAACCCGATTGGGAATTTTAATGACAAAAATGAAATATTGATGGTGTTGCCATGATGGCGGGATACCAGGCTCAGATGCCCGGCATTGGCGAGAAACCCCACCAACCAGAAAAGGTTAGCGGGGGCATTCAGGTCAGCCCTGCTTCCAGCTCAGGCCTGCTTCTTCCACTCTTCTTCCTGGAGCGCGCGCCACATCAGCTTGCCCGTTGGTGATTTTGGCAGCTCGCTGACAAACTCCACCATGGACGGCACCTTGTAGGCCGCCATCTGCTCCTTGCACCAGGCGATGATCTCCTGCTCGGTGGTCAGCCCTTCCGCCTCGGGTGTAAGCACCACGACCGCCTTGACGGTCTCGCCACGCTTTTCGTGAGGGGCGGAGATGATACAGACCTCATGGATGGAGGGATGCTGGTACATCATGCTCTCGACTTCGGAGGGCCATACCTTGAAACCGGAGGCATTGATCATCCGCTTGACCCGGTCCACCATGAAGAAGTAACCGTCCTCATCGTAATACGCCAGATCACCGGTGCGGAAGAACTTCTTGCCATCAATCTCCACAAACGCGGCTTCGGTCTCGGCAGGACGGTTCCAGTAGCCGACAGTCACCTGGGGGCCGTTGGATACGATCTCCCCCACTTCACCCGGTCCTTTCTCTTCCAGGGTATCGACGTCGATAATCCGGGAATCCACGTCGAACACCGGAATGCCCAGACACTGGGCCTTGGGGTTGTCGGGAGGATTGATATGAGTGGCTGCCATGGTCTCGGAGAGACCATATCCTTCAATATAATCCAGCCCGGTCAGGGTGTGCAGCTTCCTGGCAACCGCTTCCGGCATCGCTGCGCCACCGCCACCGATGGTGACGAGGGAACTGATGTCATAGTTCTTGAGGTTGGGGTTGGACAGGAAGTCCACGGCCATGGTGACGATGTTGGTCCAGCCGGTGACCTTGTAGCGCTCGATCAGCGTTCCGGCCACGTCGCGGTCCCAACGGGTCATGATGACCATGGTGGAACCGGCATAGATGGGACTGTTCATGGAACCGGTCATGCCGGTGACGTGGAAGAACGGCAGCGTGCACAGCTGGACCGAGTCCACGGAGGTCACGTTCCAGAAAGACCGGTGTACCGCCGTCGCCATCACACCCCGGTGCACATGCACACAACCCTTGGGCTGGCCGGTGGTGCCGGAACTGTAGGGAATCACCGCCAGATCCTCCGGACCCGCCGTATGCTCGGCCGGGCTGTTGCCGGCATTTAGGGCATCTTCCCAGGAGATCAGGCCGGGGCCCTTCAGGGGCTGAGGCTCTGCGGCCACTTCGGCCGGCAGGTTCAGATCCGTCGGCTGACGAACGTAAGTGCCGTAAGCCGCAACGACCACCTGCTCGAGATAGGTTTGTCCCACCAGCGGCGCAATGAACCCGGCGAGTTCCACACCCGCCAGGCAGACCGTAGCGCTGGTATCGGAGATATAGTGCTCAAGCTCCGAGGCCCGGTTCATGGGGTTGACCGGAATGACCACGGCATCGGCCCGCAGGATGGCATAATAACTGATGACATACTGGGGGGAATTCTGCATGTACAGCAGGACCCGGTCCCCTTTCTTGACACCATTGTTCTGCAGCCATCCCGCCAGCGCCTCCACCTCATCCAGAAGGGTCTGGTAGGTCATCCTGGTATCGTAATAGATGATGGCGGTGTGGTCCGGGTATCGCCTGGCCGAGATTTCCAGGTTGGTAAACACACTGGTTTTCGGCAGCGTCATGGTCTTGGGCAGTTCTTTCGGCCAGACCTTATGATGTCGTGTAAACATTGAGATTACTTCTCCGTTTCTGTCATCTGTTCTGCAACGCGATGGACGTCTGGCCACCGGGTAACCCATGATCTCCCCGCAGCGGCGAGGCCGCCACTCCCCGGCGCCGCAGCACAGCCACGTCGGAGTTGTCGGGAACCGGGTGATCGGAGTTGCGGTCAAAACCCAACCACCAATAGGACAGCCCGCGACTGTCCTGGCCCGGCAGCAACCGGGGCCGGGCAATGGAGCCTGTGGACTGGAGTGCGTACTCCATGTCACCGACCTCTTCGGCCCGGCAGGCCGGGAAATTCACGTTCCAGCAACACTTGCCCGAGCCCGCCGTCGGCCACAGGGCACGGATCGCGGTTTCGCCCAGCTGGGTAACCGGCGACCAGTCGATGGCATCCCGGTTGGTGAATGCCTGACTCAGGGCAATGGCCGGAATACCCAGGTGCTCCGCGCTCAGCACCGCTCCGACGGTACCCGAATACTGCACCGAATCGCCTATGTTTCCGCCCGCGTTGATGCCCGAAAGCACCAGGTCCGGCGGCGTCTCGCCGAACCACTCCGCCAGCGCATAGAGCACGCAGTCAGCCGGCGTTCCCGAGACGGCGTAATGCCTTTCGGCATGACAATAGACCCGCAGCGGATCGTGCAGGGAAATACTCTGCCCGGCGCCACTGCGGTCGTGCTCCGGGGCCACGATCCAGACTTCCTCGGCCAGCCTGCGAGCGATATCCACCAGGATCTTCAGGCCCGGCGCCGCCACCCCGTCGTCATTGGTAATCAGTATGCGGCGGACCATCGGGTCCGCCGCTGCTGCACGGCTCATACCGCGGAGCCTTTGCTGCCCTGCTGGGCGATCGCCCAGCCCACATCCGCCAGCACATGGGCCCGCTTGCCAACTTCCAGGGCATCCGCGTTACTGGCGTTGCCGGCCAGCGCCCGGGCATACACACCCTGGAGGATCGCCGCCAGGCGGAACAGGGAAAACGCGAGGAAGACATGCCAGTCATCCAGGCTCTCACGGCCGGAAGCCTTGCAATACCTCTCGATAGTCTCCTGCTCGTCGGGAATGCCGAGCTCCTCGAGATCCTCGCCGATCAGGCCACGCATCCCCTCGAAATCGGAGCTGAGATGGTATGGCAGGCAGTAGTAGGCGAGATCCGCCAGCGGGTGCCCCAGCGTGGAGAGCTCCCAGTCCAGAATCGCAATGACTTCAGGCTTTTCCGGATGAAGCATCAGGTTCCCCAGGCGGTAGTCACCGTGGGCAATGGCGCATTCATCCTTCGCCGGAAGATTTTCCGGCAGCCACTTCATCAGCTTGTCCATGGACGGCATGTCACCGGTCTTGGACGCCTCGTACTGTTTGGACCAGCGCGCCACCTGGCGTGCAACGTAGCCCTCGGGACGACCGAAATCCCCAAGACCCACCTCGTTCACATCCACCGCGTGCATTTTCGCCATGGTGTCTATGGCGGCGTGGTGCACAGGACGACGCTCGGCCCGGTCCAGCTCCTTCAGGGCCGGATGACTCACGACCCGGCCTTCCATGTAGTCCATTACGTAGAAGGGAGTGCCGATCAGGTCGCTGTCCTCGCACAGCACCCGGGCCTTGGGTACAGGCACATCGGTATTGTCGGACAATGCCCGGATAACCTTGTACTCCCGCTCCACCATGTGAGCGGAAGGCAGCGTCTTCCCGGGGGGTTTTTTGCGCAGGACATAACGTTTGCCCCCGGAGGTGAGCAGAAAGGTCGGGTTTGACTGCCCGCCCTGGAACTGCTTCACCTCGAGGTCGTCCCCGAACTCCGGAATGTGCTTCTGCAGCCACTTCAACAGGGCTGCCTCGTCGAACCGGTGGGCGTCCAGGACGTCCACCAGGTTAGGGCCAGTGCTCATAGTAACCTCAGCAAATAGTCTCGCCGCCATCCGCCACGATCACCTGACCGGTGATGTAGGCGCTGGCCTTGGTGGACAGGAAGACGGCGAGGCCGGCGATATCCACCGGGTCACCGATCCGGCGCAGCGGAGTCTTCTCTTCCGCACGCTTGATCCGCACCGGATCTTCCCATAACGCCTTGGCGAAGTCGGTCTTGATGATGCCCGGGGCAATACTGTTGATACGGATACCCTTCGGACCCCACTCCACCGCCAGATTCCGTGCCAGGGCCGCTTCCGCGGCCTTGGAGACACCGTAGGTGCCGATGGTGGTGTTGCCGCGAATACCGGCGATGGAGGACAGCAGGACCACTGCACCCTCGCCACGCTCGGCCATTCCGGGCAGGACCATGTTGGTGAGCCAGAACGTGCCCTTGACGTTGGTGTCCATGATCTTGTCCCAGGCCTCATCAGTCATTTCCGATGTGGGGCCGTAAACCGGGTTGGTGGCGGCATTGCACACCAGCACGTCGATTCTGCCCCAGGCCTCGATGGTCTTGTCCACCAGGTTCTGCAACTGATCCTTCTTGCCAACGTGGCAGGGGATGGCCATGGCATCGAAGCCCTCGGCCTTCAGCTCCCCGGCCACCTGCTCGCAGGCGTCGGCCTTGCGGCTGGAGATCACCACCCTGGCACCCAGGCGGGCCATCTCTTCGGCAATGGACCGGCCAATGCCCTTGGTGGACCCGGTTATCAGGGCCACCTTGCCGGTCATGTCAAACAATGGATTGCTCACGGTCTGGCTCCGGGTTCAGTGGGTGCGTGGGTAGTTCTTGAGCTCGAGCTTGGCGATGGAGTCCAGGTGTACTTCATCCGGACCATCCGCCAGGCGCAGGGTACGCACGCTTGCCCAGGCTGCGGCCAGGAAAGTGTCCTGGCTGACGCCGGCACCACCGTGAACCTGAATGGCACGGTCGAGAACCTTCAGGGCCATATTCGGCGCAATAACCTTGATCATGGCGATTTCCTGGCGGGCAACCTTGTTACCCACGGTATCCATCATGTGGGCAGCCTTAAGGGTCATCAGGCGGGCCTGCTCGATTTCCAGGCGTGAACGGGCGATATCCTTGCGGATGGAGTCGAACTCCACCAGCGGACGACCGAAAGCCTCACGGGCATTGGCACGCTCACACATGGCTTCCAGGGCACGCTCGGCAACACCGATGGTGCGCATGCAGTGATGGATACGGCCCGGCCCGAGGCGGCCCTGGGCGATCTCGAAACCGCGACCCTCACCCAGCAGGATATTGGAAGCCGGTACCCGGACGTTGTTGTAATGCACTTCGGCGTGACCGTGGGGTGCGTGATCGTAGCCAAAGACATGCAGGGCGCGAACGATTTCAACGCCCGGTGCATCCAGTGGCACCAGGATCATGGACTGCTGCTTGTGCTTCTCGGCTGTAGGATCGGTCTTGCCCATCACGATGGCGATCTTGGTGGTGGTGGTCATGGCACCGGAGGACCACCACTTCTTGCCGTTGATCACGTACTCGTCGCCTTCGCGGCGAATCTCGGTTCCGATATTGGTGGCATCGGAAGACGCCACATTTGGCTCGGTCATGGAAAAGCAGGAACGAATCTCGCCCTCGAGCAGAGGCTTCAGCCACTTCTCTTTGTGCTCTTCGCTGCCGTAACGCTCGATGGTTTCCATGTTACCGGTGTCCGGCGCGGAGCAGTTGAACACTTCCGGCGCCATATGGGAGCGGCCCATTATTTCACACAGGTAAGCGTATTCGAGATTGGTCAGGCCGGCGCCACGCTCACTCTCCGGCAGGAACAGGTTCCACAGGCCGGCACTCTTGGCCTTGGCCTTGAGCTCTTCCATGATGGGCGTAGGCGCCCAGCGGTTTTCGGCATTGTCTACCTGCTCGTGATGCTTGTGCTCGTTGGGGTAGACATAGGCGTCCATGAACTCGATGAGTTCTTTCTGCAGTTTCTTGGCTCGGTCAGACGGTTCGTAGGACATCGTTATTCCTCTCTTTTATTGATCTGATGAGGGGGCGATCAGATGGGAACGCCCTCGGGTTTTTCGCTACCGGATCGAATCCTGAAGGTACCTTCGGCAATGGCAAGCAGGTTGCCCTTGTCGTCACGGACTTCGCCGGTGCTGTTGAATATTCGGGTGCCGCCGGCGCGCTTGATGCCCGTGACGGTAATGGTGCCACCGGAACACTGGCCGGTAAACGTCGTGGTCAGTGTGAGCGTAATGGCCTTGCGCATACGGCCCGGATAGGGGCAGTAAGTACCCGCTTCGGCGAGCACAATGTCCAAAAGCGAGCTGAGCACGCCGCCGTGGATGACTCCGCCGAGATTCAGGTGCTCCGGTCTCAGGTCCAGGGCGATAACCGCCTTGTCCTCTTCCCAGGACACCTGCCGGTAACCGAGCAGATTGTGGAAGCCGGGCAGATCCTTGCCACCGGTGATGTGGAGGTTCTGTGATGCTTCACTCATTACACTTTCATTCCGGGAAGGTTCAGGGAAGCGGTGTTACCACCGTCGACGGGAAGTGCCTGACCGGTAATATAGCTGGCATCATCGGACGCCAGGAAGCAGATGGCGGCTGCCAGCTCTTCCGGCTTGCCATAACGGCGCAGTTCGCAGCGTCCGCCGAGCTTGTGCTCCTTGTCATTGGAGCGGGCGTAGTCGAAGACTGCCTTGGTCATACCGGTTTCCACCAGGCCCGGACACACTGCGTTGACGCGTACGTTAAAGCCGCCCAGGTCACAGGCCGCGGTCTGGGTGAGGTTGATGACACCCGCCTTGGAGGCGCTGTAGGGGTTTCCGCCGGCTCCGGAGCGGATGCCAGCCACGGACGCGGTATTGACGATGGCGCCCTGCTGCCGTGCCTGCATGTGAGGAGCGACATGCTTGATCATGAGCATGGCGCCGATCAGATTGACGCCCAGGATCTTTTCCCAGTCGCCTTTTTCGTTCTCGGTTACGGGGGGATAGCTTCCGCCGGAGATGCCGGCATTGTTGACCAGCACATCAATCTGGCCAAACTGGTCCATAACCTCGGCAATCAGCGTGCGCACGCCGTCTTCATCCGAGACATCCAGCTTGCGCTCAATATGGGTGGCATCGGCGGGCATGTGTGAGGCGGTTTCCTGCAGACCTTCTTCCGACCAGTCCGCCATGATGACACTGGCGCCTTCGCGAGCGAGCCTGAGGGCGGTTGCGCGGCCAATACCACTGCCTGCGCCGGTCACGATGGCGACCCGCTCAGTGAAACGCATCATACACATGCTCCTTTATCTTTCCTGGGCTTTTATGATTGTTGATAGCTTACTGATTATCCGCGAGAAACCTCTTGATAAATCACCTGAAATTGCGCGACGGACATTTGTCAGGAAGCTCCATAGGGCGTTTAATTTGTCACGGCTTCCAGTTTTGAGTCAATATATTCGAAAATAAATTTCACTAGATAAAACACAACAACCACTCAGAGGCCCCCTATGAGAGAAACCGTTGAGGCTATGCCGAATTACGCGCCAGCGATCGAGCATGAAACCATGGACCCAATCGGCCACCATATCCAGGCATTTGCCCGAACCCAGGCTGACAAAGCGGCCCTGACTGACGAATACGGCACACTGACGTGGTCGGAAATGATCAGTCGCGCCAATCGCATTGCCAACCGGTTAAGGCAGGACGGCCTGAAAACCGGTGACACCGTTGCCGGCCTCGCGGAGAACAGCAACAACTATATGTGCCTCTACCTGGGCACCCTGATTGCCGGTGGCTGCATGGTCCCCCTGTCCGGCATGGCGAGCGGCGAAGCCCTGGCACTGATGGTGGCCGACTGCGACTCCCGGTTCCTGTTTGTGTCCGAAAAGAACCTGTCACTGTTCCGGGAAATCCGTGATCAGCTGGAGCGGGTCAGGCCCGGGCAGCGGATCGGCATCGATACCCGCGACGTAGACAGCGGCCAGGACCTCGACGCCTGGCTGGGCGACGTCTCCGACCAGGCCGACCCGGCGGAAGTCACCCTGGATGACCCCTTCAACATCATCTACAGCTCGGGCACCACCGGCACCCCCAAAGGTATACTGCACGATTACCGGTTCCGCCAGCGTCAGTTTGTTCGCCTGGCCCGGTTCGGCCTCGACGG
Source organism: Marinobacter daqiaonensis (assembly GCF_900115285.1). Lineage (GTDB taxonomy): Bacteria > Pseudomonadota > Gammaproteobacteria > Pseudomonadales > Oleiphilaceae > Marinobacter > Marinobacter daqiaonensis. Next base: position 2,668,852 of record NZ_FOYW01000001.1, on the reverse strand, counting down.
AGACGCCATCAACCTGGTGTCCACGCCACTTTATTCCAACACCACCCTGGTATCCGCCCTGCCCACCCTCTACAACGGCGGCACCCTGATCCTGATGGGCAAGTTCAACGCCCACCGCTTCCTGGAACTGGCGGAGGAACACCGGGTAACCCACGCCATGCTGGTACCGGTGCAGTACACCCGCATCATGGCCGAGCCGGACTTCGACCGGTTTGACCTGTCCTCCTTCAAGCTGAAACTGTGCACCAGCGCCCCCTTGCGCGCCGACGTGATCGACGAGGCCATGAAACGCTGGCCGGGCAATATCCGCGAGGTATACGGCCTGACCGAAGGCGGCATCTCCACTACCCTGGACTGTGCAGCCAACCCCAGCAAATGGGATTCCGTGGGCGTTCCCACCGAGGGCGCCGAGGTGCGGATCATTGATGACGAAGGCAACGAGGTGCCCCGGGGCGAGATCGGCGAGATCGTAGGCCGGGCCATCTCCATGATGCGCGGCTACTACCACCGGGAAGAGCAGACCCGGGAAATGCTCTGGACCAGCCCGGAGGGCCTGACCTTCTACCGCAGCGGCGACATGGGCCGCCTGGACGAAGACGGCTTCCTTTATATACTCGACCGCCGCAAGGACATGATCATTTCCGGTGGCTTCAATATCTATGCTGTGGATCTGGAAAAGGTACTGCTGGAGCACCCCGCCGTGGCGGATGTAGCCGTCATCGGCATCCCCAGCGAGCACTGGGGCGAGACGCCGCTTGGCCTGGTGGTTCGCAAGGCCGGCGCCAGCGACACCGAGGAAGAGATCCTGGCCTTCGCCAACGGAAAACTGGGCAAGACCCAGCGGCTCTCGGGCGTGGAATTCCGGGACGAACTGCCCCGGTCAACCATCGGCAAGGTCCTCAAGCGGGAGCTTCGTGCGCCCTACTGGGCCGAACCCAAGAAGTAACCACCCGAAAACTTCTGTAGGAGCCAGCCTGCTGGCGAAGACCCGGCCCGTGAGCTTTCAGGTACCCTCCTCGCTGGCAGGCCAGCTCCTACAGCTTTTTTCCGTTATTTTTTACCCATACGCGCCAGGGCGGCATGGCAATCGTCGGAGCGAAGGCGCTCGCCGAACACGTCCCGCTCACGCTCAAGGGCTTCCTTGACCATGGCCTGCCACGGGGCTTTCATCAGTCGCTTGCTGGCCCTCAGGGCGCCACGGGGCTTGGTGGCCAGTTTTTCAGCGGCTTCGAAGGCCTGATTCAGGGCTTCTCCATCTTCGACCGAGCGGGTGATCAGACCGATATCCGCTGCCTCGACCGCCGTCAGCACGTCCCCCATCAGCAGCAGATCCGCCGCCTTGCGCGAGCCCAGATGCAGGGGCATGGTTACTGTGGAAGCGGCTTCCGGCACCAGCCCCAGGTCGACGAAGGCGGTCTTGAATCGGGTCGATTGCCCTGCGTAGACCGTGTCCACGTGCAGCAGCATGGTGGTACCGATGCCGATGGCCAGGCCCTCCGCCGCGATAATCACCGGGGTGTCGCAATTCATCAGTGTCTCTATAAAGGCGAGACCCGCGGAAGGCCTGGGATTGGTATCGGTGGCTCTTGCCCGGAAGTCGTCCAGGTCATTGCCGGCTGTGAAAACGCCGCCATCACCGCTGATCACAATGGCGTTGACCGACTCGTCGGCGGCCGCTTTCTCCACCCCATCCGCCAGATCCTGGTACATGTCCCTTGTCAGGGCGTTTTTCTTCTCCGGCCGTGATATCAGCAGGTGAACGTAGCCGTTCTTCTGTTCTGTCTTGATCATGAAAACTCCCGATGGTGAACTAATTTTCGGAATACTGTTCCACAAAACCGCCGGATATTCTATGTTGCTGGAACTCCCGAACCCCCAACAACAACCAGAACGGAGCCTCTATGGATTTCCACAAGCTGGGCGCATTCGAACTCGCCCGCGGTATCAAGGCCGGAGAATACAGCAGCGAAGAGGTACTCGAGCACTTCCTTGAGCGGACCCGCAAGTACAACCCGGAGCTCAATGCCATCGTTGTCCTGAAGGAAGAGCAGGCCAGACGGCAGGCCCGGGAGGCAGACAGGGCAGCGTCTGAAGGGAAAGACCTCGGCCCCCTCCACGGCGTACCCATGACCATCAAGGAGACTTTCGAGATCGAGGGCTGGCCCACGACGGCAGGCCACAAGGGCTACCAGGACCATGTCTCGCCCCGTACCGCCGTGGCGGTCCAGAGGCTGATCGATGCCGGCGCCATCATTTTCGGCAAGACCAACGTGCCTGAGTTCGCCGGCGACCTGCAAAGCTACAATGATATCTACGGCACAACCAATAATCCGTGGAACACCGACCTGACCCCTGGAGGCTCATCTGGTGGAGCGGCGGCCGCTCTGGCAGCAGGGCTCACGCCCCTTGAGCTGGGCAGCGATATTGGTGGGTCTATCCGCACCCCTGCCGCGTTTTGCGGCATCTTTGGTCTCAAGACCACCCCGGGCCTGATTCCCATGCGGGGCCACGTCCCGGGAGCACCGGGCAGCGTTGGCAAACGGGACATGGGAGTGAGCGGCCCTCTGGCCCGCCACCTGGACGACCTGGAAGCGGAGCTCGACCTGCTCTCCGGGCCGGACGACGACATGTCTGCCGCCTGGACCGTGACCCTGCCAGACCCTGACAGCCGGAACCTGGCCGAGTATCGCTTTGCCTCCTGGCTCAACGACGACTTCGCGCCGGTGGACGGGGAGGTTCTCAATGGCCTGGCAGGATTCTGCGACACCCTCAGGTCCCTGGGTGCAACCGTGGAGGATGCCCAGCCCGAAGGGCTCGACCTGGAGAACAGCCACCGGCTCTATTACCATCTGCTGGGAGGCGTGATGGGGCAGGGCCTGCCGCCACGGATGCGGGAGAAACTCAGGGAACTGGCGGAAGGCCAGGGCGACGACTATCGCAGTCGTTTCGCACGGGGCGCCCTGCAAAGCCACGCCGAGTGGCTCGACAGGGATGAGGAACGGGCCAGGCTCCAGCGAACCTGGGCCGAGCTGTTCCGGAAGTATGACCTTCTGATCTGTCCGGTCACCAACACCCTGCCATTCGCCCACAGCCAGGACGTGTCCGCCATAGATCGCACTCTCACCATCAATGGCAGGGCGGAACCTTACATGGACATTACGGTTTGGGCGGGGGTTGCGGGTGTGGTTGGCCTGCCGGCGATCAGCTTTCCGGTGGGCTTCGGAGCCGACGGCCTGCCACGGGCGGTGCAGATTATCGGGCCCGCCTGGAGCGAGAAAACCCTTATCCAGGTGGCACGACTGGCACAGAAAGAGCTGTTCCCGAACGGTCTGCCGTGGCCGCCGGTTTCATAAGGATTCATTACAGCAACAGACAGGAACTCTTGCATAAGCTATCTTTTATAACACTCGGGCGGAGTGCCTTGTGTAAAGGAATGACAAGGCGGTGTTGCAAACCCACTCTCATGTGATAAATTTGGGAAACTCGGATTCGTTCTGCAGTCACGAATTCCGCCTGACGAAATTGAGACAGGATGTCATCAACCTGGAAAACAACAAAGAGGTTAAGTAATGCTTAACAACATGCGCAGAAAACTCACGGTGTTTGCCTCCGCACTCACCCTGGGCGTGACCGCCGCTCTGACGGTTACCCCCGCCGCCGCTCAGGAAACCATCACCTGGAAAGTGCAGTCCCACTGGCCGGGCGCCTCCAGCTCCTACAAGGACAGCCTGGGTCGTCTCAAAGACCAGATCGAAGAGCGTTCCGATGGTCGCCTGAAGCTCCAGCTGTTTGAAGCCGGCTCCCTGTTCAAGGCCCAGGAAACCTTCAACGCGGTCAGCCGTGGCATCCTGGAAATGGGCACCATCTCCCCCTCCTACGCGTCCGACAAGATGAGCCTGGCGGGTATCGCCTCCGGTCTGCCCTTCGCGTTCCGTAACGTCTGGGAAGCAGCCTACTTCCACCAGGTCCTCGGATTCGAGGAGATGCTGCGTGAAGAAGCCGCCCAGCACGGCGTCTACTATTCCACCGACAAGGTGTACCCCACCGAGATGGTGGTCAAGGAGCCCATCGAGAGCTGGGAAGACTTCACCAGCCTGAAGATCCGGTCTTCCGGCGCGCTGCAGAAGTTCCTGACCGAAGCCGGCGCCGCCGCCTCCTACATTCCGGGCGGCGAACTGTACACCGCTCTGGATTCCGGCATCGTTGACGGCGCTCACTGGGGTGCCGCGCAGGGCGCGTACTCCATGGCCCTGTATGAAATCGCCAAGTACCATGTCCAGCCGGCTCTGAACATCGCGGGCACAGACGCCATCATCGTCAGCCAGAAGGCCCTCGACAAGCTGCCGGCGGACCTGCAGAAGCTGGTGAAGGACGTGCTCCAGGAGCAGTTCTGGTACCGCACCAATGAGTACCAGTACAAGGAGCGTGTAACCCTGGCCAAGGCCATTGAGGAAGAGGGTGTCAAGATCAACACCCTGCCGGACGATGTTCAGGACCGTCTGGTACAGGTCGCCCAGGAAATGTGGGACGAGGAAGGCAAGCGCAGCGACAACGCCGCTGAAGCCCTCCAGATGCTCAAGGACTACCTGGGCAAACTCGGCTACCTGTAAGCCGGGGTAAGCGAACCGGGGATCCTGCCAGGGATTCCCGGTTTTTTATTGCAGGTCATCAACTTTCCTCCCGGAGGATGCCATGCGTGCGATCACCGCGTTCATGAACGGCGTCACCAGGCTCAATAATGCCATCGGGCAATGGGTCTCATACCTGGTGTTTGGCATGTTCATCTTCATACTGCTGGAAGTCTTCCTGCGGTATGCCTTCAATTCCCCGACGGTCTGGACCAACGAGCTCACCCAGCTGCTGTTTGGCGCCTACGCCGTGCTCTCCGGTGGTTACCTTATGGCCCACAGGGGTCATGTGAATGTTGACCTGATCTACTCAATGTTCGGTACCCGGGTACGGGCCGTCATTGATATTTTCACGTCCATCCTTTTCTTCATCTTCACCCTGGCCCTGCTCTGGTTCGGCTACGACATGGCCCAGGAGTCCATCGGCAACTGGGAAACCTCCTATTCCGCCTGGAACCCGCCCATCTGGCCGGTGAAGGCCTGTATTCCCATCGCCACGGCGCTGTTGGTGCTCCAGGGCATCGTCAAGCTGCTTGAAGACATCGCCATCGCCTGCAACCTCAGCTACTACGACCCGGAAAAAGACAAGGTTGTAGAAGAAGATCCCAAGGGAGAGCAACTGTGAGTATCGAAGCCCTGACTCTGCTGTTCTTTGGTTCACTGCTGTTTTTCGTATTCCTGGGCCTGCCCCTGGCATTCGTTCTTGGCGGCGTGTCCGTCGTATTCCTGTATTTCACCTGGGGATTCGACTCCTTCTACATGGTGGCATCCCAGATCTGGAGCACCATGGGAAGCTTTACGCTGGTGGCCATTCCCCTGTTCGTGTTCATGGCCATGATCCTGGAGCGCACCGGCGTCGCCAAGGACCTGTACCGCACCATGCACCTGTGGTTCGGTGGTGTTCGCGGCGGCCTGGCCATTGGTACGCTGGTCATCTGCGCCATCTTTGCCGCCATGGTAGGCATCAGTGGCGCCGCCGTCGTCGCCATGGGCACCATTGCCCTGCCAGCCATGCTGGCCCGGGGCTATGACCGCAGCATGTGTCTTGGTGTCATTAATACCGGTGGCGGCTGGGGCATCCTGATTCCGCCCAGCATCATGATGATCCTGTATGCCCTGATCAGTGGCGTTTCCGTGGGCAAGATGTTCGCCGCCGGCGTCCTGCCGGGCATCCTGCTGATGGTTCTCACAGCGATCTACATCCTTATCCGCAGCAACCTCCAGCCTCATCTGGCGCCGGCCCTGCCACCCGAAGAAAGGGGCACCATGCGGGAGAAGCTCGTAGCCCTGAGGTCGATAGCCCTTCCGGTACTGATCGTGTTCATGGTGCTTGGCTCTATCATGGGCGGCATCACCACGCCCACCGAGGCCGCCGCCATGGGCGTTCTGGGTTCACTGATTGCCGCCGCGGTCTACCGCAAGCTGGACTTGCCGCTCTTGAAGGAAGCTTCCGTGCGCACCTTCAAACTCACCGGCATGATCATGTGGATCCTGTTCGCGGCCCACGCCTTCAGCGCGGCCTACCAGAGCATGGGTGCCCAGGCTCTGATCGAGGGCTTCATGACCCATATCCCCGGCGGGCCCTGGGGCATCATCATCGCCATGATGCTGATCACCTTCATCCTCGGGATGGTGCTGGATCCAGTGGGTATCATGCTGATCACCCTGCCGGTGTTCCTGCCCATCGTGGAGTCCCTGGGTTTCGATCCGATCTGGTTCGGCATTCTCTTCGTGATCAACATGGAAATCGGGTACATGACGCCGCCATTCGGCTTCAACCTGTTCTATCTCAAGGGAATCGTGCCACCCGGCATCACCATGAAGGACATCTACAAGTCGGTGATTCCCTTCGTGATCGTGGAAATCATCGGGCTCGCAATTCTGATGATCTTCCCCGAAATCGTCACCTACCTGCCGGATCTGCTGTTCTGATAAACGGCTGACCAGCCCAAAAGCGCCGGCTCCCCCCAGGGACCCGGCGCTTTTTTATGTCCGGTAGCACACTGTTACCAAATGTTTCTTGTCTCTCCCACCCTTCAACGCTTTACTGGCGTCGGCCCCGACCCTGTCGGACCAGCCCGGACAAAACGTCCTCCTGGCCAGAAACCCCTAAATAAATAAGCTGTCTGGCCGATACCTGTTACAGAACCAGACAGTCATATCCAAGAAAAAACAGCCCCGGAGTATGTATGCGGCTCGCATCCCTGTTTACCGATCTTTCCATTGGCCTGAAGCTGGCGGCGGGGTTTGCCCTGCTGATCGTCCTGGCCGTTGTTGTTGGCGCAAGCGGGTTTCTTGCCCTGGACAACTACAGTAAACGCTCACTGAATGTCAGCACCGCCTATGAGATTGAAGTGAGGCTGCTCAACGCCCGCCGGGCGGAGAAAAATTTCCTGCTTCGCCAGGATCAGAGCTATGTGGAAAAAGCGGTTGAGCTGACTGACCAGGCATCAGCGCGTGCCGGCGAACTGGGTGCGCGCCTGAACGATCCCACCAATCGGGATCGTATTGAAAGACTTCAGACCCGCATCGCCGAGTACGATCAGCAGCTCCTGTCCCTCGTGGAAGTGCGGGCCGAGCGGGACGAAAAACTCAACGCCCTCGAAATCACCGTGCGCGGAGTGACAGGGGGCTTTGCCGCCGAAGACAGCCTGTACGGCACTAATGCTGCCATCCAGCAGATGCGGCGGTATGAGAGTAACTTCCTGGTAGAGGGGGACCAGGAAGCGGTCGAGAGATTCCAAAGAGCCGGTGAGCGCGCCGAAAAGACTCTGGAATCTTCCTTTCTCGACAAGAATGTGAAAGAGGCCCTGAAGGGACTGATTGTTCGCTACCGCAAAGCTTTCGATGCCGTGGTTGCCGCGGAAAACCGGACACAGGATCTTCAGCAAGCGATGATGGCCAACGCCGAGGAAATCCTCAGCATCGCTGACACCCTCCAGAAATCCCAGGTACAAAGGATGCTTGAAGACCGGACTCAAGCCATGATTCTTATTGGAGTCGTCCTGGCTGTGATTGTTCTTCTGGGCGCCCTGACTGCCTGGCTGCTCACCACAAGCATCGTCCGTCCGGTGCGCCAGGCTGTGGAACTGGCCACCAAAGTGGCGGACGGGGACCTTCGCAACACGGTCTCCAGCAACCGGCGCGATGAGTTCGGGCAGCTGCTCACAGCCCTGGGCAGCATGGTGACCAGCCTGCGGGATTTGGTACAGCAGATCAACACCGGCGCCACCAACATTGCCTCCTCCGCCGAGGAACTCTCCACTGTCACCCAAGAGACCAGCAAGGGCGTGGCGGAACAGCGGGATCAGACCGACCAGGTGGCAACCGCCATGAATGAGATGGTGGCCACGGTCAATGATGTGGCCAAGAGCGCCGAGGAAGCCTTCAACGCCGCCAACACCGCCAATGCCAAGGCCTCGGCCGGAGAAGCCGCCGTTGGCGAAACCCTGTCCTATGTTGCCGAGCTCAATACCCAGGTGGAAACCGTGATGGAGCGGCTGCGGGGGCTGCAGGCGGACACCCAGAACATCGGCACGGTTCTGGACGTGATCAAATCAGTGGCGGAGCAGACCAACCTGCTGGCCCTGAACGCGGCCATCGAGGCCGCCCGCGCCGGCGAGCAGGGCCGCGGCTTCGCGGTCGTGGCGGACGAGGTCCGCTCCCTGGCTCAGCGCACCCAGAGTTCCGCCTCGGAGATTGAAACCCTGATCTCCACTCTCGTTAACAGCACCGAAGACTCCGTGGCCACCATGGAGAGGGGCACAACGCTCGCCAGTCAGACCCTGGACAGTGCCCGCACCACCGGTGACACCATCCGCGAAATCGCGGAGGCGGTTGGCAATATCAGTCAGTTCAACAGCCAGATTGCCACCGCCGCCGAGCAGCAGACTTCGGTCGCAGAGGACATCAATCAGAACATCACCCATATCCGGGATGTCAGCGATCAGTCCGCCACGGCGGCCTCGCAGGTTTCCAGCTCCAGCAATGAGCTGGCCAGGCTGGGAGAGGATCTCAGCGGTCGGATTGCGCGCTTCAGGCTGTAATCGTTCGGGTATTCCCGGAACCGACGGCAAAGATGGCTGCCAGCGGTTCCGGGCGACCCAGGCCAAACCCCTGGCCGTAGTCCACACCCAGCTCCCTCAGCATGGCCACCACGTTCTCACCTTCCACGAATTCGGCAATAGTCTGCAGACCCATTTCCCCGGCCACCTCACAGATGGACCTGACGATGCTGCGGTCATAGGGGTCCGTCTCAAGTTCCCGGATGAAAGCCCCATCGATCTTTACGTAGTCCAGCTCAAAACTCTTAAGATAGTCAAAGGTTGCGAGTCCCGTACCAAAATCGTCCAGGGACACACTGCAACCCTGACGCCGAAACTCCGAGACCACGGTGCGTGCAACATCCAGCCGGCGTATCTGCTCGGTCTCGGTAATCTCGAAACTGAGGCATCCGGCAGGCACGCCGGTTGCCTCAAGCTGTGCCGCCACAAAACCCGCAATATCCCCTGAAGACAGGGTAGTGCCGGCGATATTGATCGAGCATTTGCGAGTCATGGCCAGCCATTCCGGATTGTCCGCCAGCATTCTCAGGGTCCGGCTGATGACCCACTGGTCGATTTCCATCATGAACCCGAAGGCTTCCGCCGCTGGCAGGAACTGCCCCGGCCCCAGCAGTTCGCCGCTCTCGGTACGCAGTCTCAACAATATTTCATAGCTGAGCAGTTCCGGCTCCGGGCCCAGGGGACGTATGGGCTGGGCGAACAGCTCCAGCCGCTCCTCTGACAGCGCCCGTTTCAGCACCTCCATTCGCTGGGTCAGCTCACCGCGGCGGGCCATGAAGCCGGCGACATCTTCAATGATCATTACCCGGTGCAGGTCATGTCGGGCGAGCTGGGCGGCCTGAATCACCGCACTGAGTTGCTGGTTATGGTCGCGGGCGTGCTGGTCCAGGGGAATGACGCCCGCGGCGACCCGTATGCGGGTATCATGGTCTCCGGCGGCGAACATCTGATCGTTGAACTTCTGGTACACGCTTTCTACCTGGCGCCGGATGGATTCCATGTCCACGCTGTGGAGCACGAACGCATACACGCCATCACCGATCCGGGATGGCATCGCGTCCGGACCGACCGCTTCCTTCAGGCATTCCGCCAGAAGGGTTTCGAGTTTTCGTGTGGAACGGTAGCCCAGCAGGTCCCCCAGCTGGTCGAAATCCAGTACCTGCAGGTACACCAGCCAGTCCGGAGACGCCCGCCATTGCCCCTGGCGAGTGAAACGGGCTTCAAGCATCTGCGACAGGGCACGGTCATTCCCCAGCCCGGTCAGGAAATCCGTGTTTGCCTGCTGCCGAAAACTTTGCAGCAGCCGGGTCCGCTCCAGGGAAGTGGCGGCGATCATCTGGGCAAAGATCACCAGCCCCATCAATACGAGCAGGATCCCCACCAGATCGGTAATGGTTCGGACGTCCGGAAAGCCCGCCAGGCCGTGGAGGGAAAACGCCACGTAAAGCAGGGCGAACAGGGGAATGACCAGAGCGGTCAGGGAGGCACGGGTCTGAAGCACTGCCCAGCACAGCAGCGGAAAATACGCGAACCCGATGGCGGGCGCATAGGCCTCATTCGTCAGCCTGGAAAAACCCAGTGCCAGGATGGACAACGTGCCGGCCAGAGCCAGCCACCATCGGATGGCGGGCCGCCTGAGCTCACAGCGGAGATCCGACAGGAAACGCTGTTCATTCACCAGGATCAGGAAGGTGGCCGGTGCGAACAGAATGATGCCCAGTCCATCAAACAGCCAGTAGACCAGCCAGAGATCATGAAACATGACCGGCGGACTCTCGAGCCGGAACAGCACGAGCGCGCCAACCAGTGAGGACAGGCCCCCACCAATGACCGCCCCGCGGATATAGAGCATCAGTTGCGAGACCACAGGCCGGACGTGACGATTGTCCTTCCAGAATCGCCGGATCAGCCAGCACCCCGCCAGGGTACCGGAGCCCTGACCCAGCGCCACCAGCATACCGGTGCCCGGGGCATAATCCTGGAAGCCCACCATCCACAACCACAGGGCAGGCACCAACAGTAGTAGAAAGCGCGAGCCCAGGGCAAGACACGCACCCAGCATGATACCGGAGGGCGGCCAGATGGCTGATATGGCCTCGCCGGGAACGGTCAGGGTTCGGGAGAGCTCCGCACTGGCAATGAGGGTCAGGGCCAGTATCAGCCCAGGGGCCAGGATCGATCTGGTACCAGCCAGCGGCTGAGTTACCGACATCATCACAGTTACTCCAGTTCTGCCGCAGGTACCTGGTCGGGGTACCTGCACGTCACCACCCGCGAAGACACAATGATTACCTGACGTGGGGTAAGCGAGTGATTCTCAGGAGTGTGATCTGATTACGCCGACTGGAGGAGAACAGATGACATGCATGAATGAGGAGCACCCCCGGAAATACCGGGGATGTCCCAATCATCTTCTTGGGGTTACATCAGGTTGTAGACAAACACCGCCAGCACCGCCAGCGGGGTCACGTAACGGAGCAGGGTCAGCCAGAGGGTGAACATGCCCTGGGACATGGCCATATCCGCCTTCAGTGACTCTTTGGCAACACACCAGCCCACAAACAGCGCGGTCAGCAGACCGGAAAGGGGCAGCATGATATTGGCGGTAAAGAAGTCGAGCAGGTCCAGGATGCCGGTCTCGGCGAAACGGTCGAACATACCGAGCGGGTAGACATCAGACCAGACATTGAGGGACAGGATGGAGGCGAAGCCAAGAGCCCAGCAGGCAAGACCGGAAAGAATCGCGGCACTGGTGCGGGTGATGGCCATTTTTTCCTCCACCCACTCGGTCACCGGCTCCAGCAGCGAAATGCCGGATGTCCAGGCTGCGAACAGCAGCAGCACAAAGAAGATCGTGGCGAACACCACCCCCAGGGGCATCTGGCCGAATGCCAGCGGCAGTGTGACAAAGATCAGCCCGGGGCCCTGGCCGGCCTCGAGGCCGTTGGCGAACACGAAGGGGAAGATGGCCAGACCGGCCAGCAACGCCACCAGGGTGTCGGTGATACCGACCCCCACGGCCGCCCGGCCAATGGACACGTCCTTACCCAGGTAGGAGCCGTAGGCCATCATGATGGCCATGCCCAGGCTCATGGTAAAGAAGGCCTGGCCCAGGGCAACCAGTGCAGCTTCCCAGGTAAGCTTGCTGAAGTCCGGCGTGAACAGGAAGCTGACCGCCTGGCCGAAGTGCCCCGTGGTGGTGGCATAGGCCACGACCAGCAGCAGCAGCAGGAACAGGGCTGGCATCAGGATCTTGGCCGCCCGCTCAAGGCCCGACTTCAGGCCCCGCGACACCACGAAAATCACCAGCGCCATGAACACAGTGTGCCAGAACAGCAGGATACCCGGACTTGCCAGCAGGTTGCCAAACAGCGTGCCCACCGCATCCGCATCCTGCCCGGCGAAATCCCCCATGGCAGAATGCACCACGTAGGAAGCGGACCAGCCACCGATCACGGAGTAGAAGGAGAGGATAACGAACGCAGCCAGCACACCCACGATGGCGGATACCCGCCAGGCCGGATTGGCGAGGTTGCGCTCAGCCACAAGGCGCATGCTGGCAATGGGATTGCGGGCACCATTACGGCCAATGAACACCTCGGCCATCATGATGGGTATGCCGAGCACGGCAATACAGGCAAGGTACACCAGAACAAACGCACCACCACCATTTTCACCGGTGATGTAGGGGAACTTCCAGATATTGCCAAGGCCAACAGCGGAGCCCGCTGCGGCCAGAATAAAGGCCATGCGGGATGACCAGTTGCCGCGACTGGCCGGACTAGAATCAGACATGGGTTTCAATCCTGTATACGTATGCGGTTTGAAAGCATCAGCAATGCTTGAATGAGCGTAGCCGGTCAGGGGGTTCCCTGCGTGATACCGGCGATTGGGGGCGGATTCTGCCAGTCCGGGGCCGCTAATACCACCGCCGGTCCCGGCTGATCTGTAAAACAACGCAAACAGGTGGCCAGTTCGAAAACGCGCCGGAGGTTGTCCGGCGCGGGCATCAGGGGCGCAGAGCCGGTTACTCCTGAGTAACGAAGCGTGCCACCAGGTCGTTCAGACTATGCGAGTGCTGGCTGATGGTATCGCTGGCGGCACGGGCGCCGCCCGCTTTTTCCGTGCTGGTATCCGCCAGGCTGGCGATGCTGACCACCTGCTGATTGATTTCGTCGGACACCTGGGTCTGTTCCTCGAAAGTGGCCGACATACTCATGAAACTGTCGGAAATACCTTCGACGGTATGCATGATTTCCTGAAGGGCAGCCTCCGTCTCACGAACCCTTCCCAGGCCCAGGTTGCCGATTTCCTCGCCCCGTCGGGTCGCGGCCATGACTTCCTCCACCTGGCCCTGGAAACGCTCGATCACCTCGTGGATGGACACCGTGGACTGGCGTGTGCGCTGGGCCAGGGAACGGACTTCGTCGGCCACCACCGCGAAGCCGCGGCCCTGTTCGCCGGCACGGGCCGCCTCGATGGCGGCATTGAGCGCCAGCAGGTTGGTCTGATCAGCGATGTCGGAAATCAGTTGCGCGGCCTCCCCGATCCGGTTCGTGGACTCGCCCAGGCGACTGATGCTCTCGCCGATGGTGGTACCCTGGCTCACCAACTGCTCGATGGCCTGTAACGCCTCGCCACTCAGGCGACCGCCATTCCGGGCAAGTCCACTGGCCTGCTCGGCGTCAGCGGCGTTCCGGTTGACGGTGCCCGTCACATCCTGGATGGAGGCAGTCATTTCGTTCATGGCGGACGCGGTCTGATCGGTTTCCTGACGCTGCCGCTCAATGGCGCCGGCACTTTCCGCAATCAACTCGTAGCCTTCACGCGCCGTGCGCAGCAAATCTTCCGCGCGGTCCTCGATTCGGGTCAGGGCCGTCCGGATTCTGGCTTTTTCACTCATCAGCACCATGCCCAGCTCGGCGAAGCGGCCGCTGTCATCGGTATAGGTGCGGGCGACCAGGGGGTCCCGGAAAGCTTCCGGGCGCAGTTCGAGGAGTCGGGACAGCCGACTGTTGATTGACATGCCGTACAGCGCACACCCCAGCCCCGCGCCAAGCACCATCAGCACAACGCCCGGCCAGAACTCACCCCATGCAAGGGCAGCCAGGCCCGCGGCCAGGGGCGCAACCATGGGCCAGCACAGGCGGGAGACCGCCGCCAGCCTGTCGGTGACACTGATTGCCGGCCTGCCCTGGGAGAGGCGCCGATACAGCCGCTCGGCGCGGGCCACCTGCGCCCGGGTAGGCGCAACGCGCACCGACTCATAACCGGTGATTTTGCCACCCTCCAGAATTGGCGTAACGTAAGCACTGACCCAGTAATGATCGCCATTCTTGCTGCGGTTCTTGACCACACCCATGAAGGGCTTGCCCTCTTTGAGCAGGTCCCACATCAGCTTGAACACGGCCTGGGGCATGTCAGGGTGACGGATAATGTTGTGGGCCTGACCCAGCAACTCCTCCCGGCTGAAGCCGCTGATCTCCACGAAGTCATCGTTGCAATAGGTGATCACCCCCTTGAGGTTGGTGATGGTAATCAGCCGGCTCCCCGGCTTCATGGTGACTTCGCGTTGGGTAACAGGGCCGTTATTGCGCATAATGGCGGAATATCCTTGCTGGGCGGTTTTACGGGGGTATATCGAAGAGGCCATGGGCCGACGGGATCCATGTCCGGTAACGGCCGGAATCGTCATGACTTTAGTCAATCGGGCCGAATAATATCAGCGGAAAACCTCATCCAGAGTAAGGAATTGTAATCAGATGGCGGGAGAGTCCATGAATCACCAGATGGCCATAAAGGCCACCCGGCAGTGGGTTGAGGATGTGGTCGTCGGCCTAAACCTGTGCCCCTTTGCCCGCCGCGAGCTGGTCAACGAAACCGTCCGCTTTGCGGTGACCGGAGCGGAGACCGAGGAAGCCTTGCTGGAGGCTCTGGTGGAGGAGCTGGAGCGGTTGGTCCGGGACGACTCGATTGAGACCACTCTGCTCGTCCACCCGCTAGCACTGCGGGCCTTCCACGACTACAACGATTTCCTGGCCCTGACCGACGGGCTTCTGGAGGCCATGGAGCTGGAGGGTGTCGTGCAGATCGCCAGCTTCCATCCCGATTACCGCTTTGCCGGCACGGAAGCGGAGGACGTGGAAAACTACACCAACCGCTCCCCCTACCCGATGCTCCATCTGCTACGGGAGGACAGCCTGGAAGAGGCCATTGCGCGCTATCCCGATACCGCTGCCATTCCCGAGCGCAATATCGAGCGGGTGGAAAACCTGGGGCTTGCCGCCATGCAGTCCATGCTGGCGGCCTGCCTGGCCAGGGCCACGTCAGACCCCGGCGAGTCCTGACCAGCCCCGCGAGGCCGTGTTTACTGGACCAGGGTGGCCCCGGCCATGTCTGGCAACTCGTGGGCGATGCCCTTGTGACAGTCGATGCAGGTCTTGTCCCCTCCGGCCAGGGCCGTGGAGTGAGCCTGCGCTGCGCGCTCCTCCTGCAGGGTGAAGTCCATGGACTCGAACTCATGGCAGTTGCGGCACTCCAGTGAGTCGTTGGCCTTCAGCCGGTGCCATTCCCGCTGGGCCAGTTCCAGACGCTTTTCCTCGTATTTTTCCTCGGTATCGATGGTGCCGAAAATCCAGCCCCAGACTTCCTTCGATGCTTCCATCTTACGGGCGATCTTGTGGGTCCACTCATGGGGCACATGGCAGTCGGAACAGGTGGCCCTTACCCCCGAGCGGTTGCTCCAGTGGATGGTGCCCTGGAGTTCCTGATAGGGATTGGCATACATTTCATGGCAACTGGTGCAGAAAGCCTCGGTATTGGTGGCTTCCATGGCGGTGTTGAACCCACCCCAGAAGATAATACCGGCAATAAAGCCGCCCAGGGTAAGAAACCCCAGGCTGTAATGGACACTGGGTTTGCGCAACAGGTCCCAGTAACGCCTGAGCCATCGCTTCATTGCTTATCCCCCCTGATGGCCTCACGGATCACCTTCTCCGCCGGCCAGAAGTCCGATTCCACCAGCGGCTTTGCATCGGTCTGGGGCACATGGCACTGGGTGCAGAAGTAGCGACGGGGGGTAACCGCCGCCCGGACCTGGCCCTCCCGGTCCATGAAGTGAGTGATGCTGACCATGGGCGCGCCGGCCTCCACCGCGTCTTCGCGACTGTGGCAGTCGAGGCAGCGGTTGAAGCGACGGTCCACCTGGTAGTCGCGAATCACATGGGGGATCACCGGCGGCTGCTCGGGGTAGTTGCGCACCTCCCGCTCCACCGTGCGGGGATCACCGGCAATGGGAGGCGCCGGCATGGTTTCAGCGAGGGTTCCGCCCATGCGCAACCCGTCCGGTGCGGGAGGCGAGAGCCGCTGGTCCTGGGCAGAGGAGATCGCGGAAAGGCACAGCAGGCCGGTGATGGCCAGAGCAGCGGTAACACGCAGGATAACGGTTTTCATCAGGGCTCCTCCTCAGGCCAGACTGACCAGTTCCAGACGAACGGCGCACTTCTTGAAATCGGTTTGCTTGGAGATGGGGTCCGTCGCATCCAGCGTCACCTTGTTGATCAGCCGTCCGGCATCGAAGAAAGGCACGTAGACCAGGCCTCGCGGCACGCTGACGCGGCCACGGGTTTCCACCCTCAGGCGCGTCTCTCCACGGCGGCTGATCACCCGCACTTCGCTGCCACGGCGCCAGCCCCTCTCCTGGACGTCCTCGCTGTTCATATAAAGAAGTGCATGGGGAACCGCCTTGTGAAGCTCGCCGACCCGTCGTGTCATGGAGCCGGTGTGCCAGTGCTCCAGCACCCGGCCGGTGGACAGCCAGAACGGATATTCCTCGTCCGGGGATTCCGCCGGGGGCTCGTCCGGAACAGCGAAGATGCGGGCCCGGTTGTCCGGCGTACCGTAGAACTGGAAGCCCGCGCCCTCCTCCACGTAGGGGTCAGAGCCCTCGCGGTAGCGCCAGAGGGTTTCCTCGCCGTCCACCACGGGCCAGCGCAGGCCCCGGGTCTGGTGATAGGTCTCGAAATCCGCCAGGTCCTTGCCCTTGCCGGCACCGAACCTGGCGTATTCCTCAAAGAGCCCCTTGTGAATGTAGAAACCGAAATGCTCGGATTCCTCGTTCAGGTAATTTCTGTCCACGTCGTTTAGGGGGTAGCGGTCCACCTGGCCATTGCGGAACAGGATGTCGTAAAGGGTCTTGTTACGGAACTCCGGCGCCTTGGCGAGTTGCTCCTCGGGCCACACATCCGCCACCCTGATGCGACGGGACAGCTCAATGGTCTGCCAGAGGTCGGAGCGGGCTTCCCCGGGCGGCGACACCAGCTGGTGCCAGAACTGGGTGCGCCGCTCGGCGTTGCCATAGGCGCCCTCCTTCTCCACCCAGCCGGCTGCAGGCAGGATCAGGTCCGCGGCCTGGGCCGATACCGTGGGATAGATATCCGAGACGATCACGAAAGTGTCCGGATTGCGCCAGCCCGGCAGGGTTTCCTGCATTGTATTGGGACCGGCCTGGATGTTGTTGGTGACCTGGGTCCAGTACACCCGCAACTTGCTGTCCTTGAGCATCCGGCTCTGCAGGACCGCGTGGTAACCGGGTTTTGCCGGAATGGTCCCATCCGGCAGTTTCCAGATCTTTTCCGCCTTGGCACGGTGCTCCGGATTGGTGACCACCATGTCCGCCGGCAGGCGGTGGGCGAAGGTGCCCACTTCCCGGGCGGTACCACAGGCCGATGGCTGACCGGTCAGGGAGAAGGGGCTGTTGCCCGGCCTGGAGATCTTGCCGGTGAGCAGGTGCAGATTGTAGATCAGGTTGTTTACCCATACGCCCCGGGTGTGCTGGTTGACGCCCATGGTCCAGAACGTCATCACCCGCTTGTCAGGATTGGCGTAGATTTCCGCGAGGGTATTGAGCCGGTCCACCGGCACACCGGACACCTCGGACGCCAGCTCGGCGGTGAAGGGTTTGACGAAATCGGCGAACTCCTCGAAGCTCATGGGGCCCCAGTCATTGGGGTTGTCGGCATTGGCTGCCGCCTGCTCCCTGGGATCTTCCGGCCGCAGGCCATAGCCGATATCGGCGACACCACGAACAAAATTGGTGTGCCTGCCGACAAAGTCCTGGTTTACCGCATCGTTCTGGATGATGTAATTGGCGATGAAGTTGAGGATCGCGATATCCGCGTGGGGGTGCATGATCAGGGAGTGGTCTGCCAGATCGAAGCAGCGATGCTTGAAAGTGGAAAGCACCGCCACTTCGGTGGTGTCGGGATTGGACAGGCGGCGGTCGGTGACCCGGGTCCAGAGAATCGGATGCATTTCCGCCATGTTGGAGCCCCAGAGCACGAAGGCATCGGCACTCTCAATGTCGTCGTAGACTCCCATGGGTTCATCGGCACCGAAGGTCCGCATGAAGCCCCCCACAGCCGAGGCCATGCAGTGGCGGGCATTGGGGTCGATATTGTTGCTGCGGAAACCGCCCTTGAACAGCTTGAGGCCGGCGTACCCCTCCCAGATGGTCCACTGCCCAGAGCCGAACATTCCCACACTCTCGGGACCATATTCCTGGATCGCAGAGGTGAATTTCTCCGCCATGATGTCCAGGGCCTCATCCCAGTCCACTTCCTCAAACTCACCCTCCTTGTGGTATTCGCCATTACGCTTGCGCAGCAGCGGCCTGGTGAGCCTGTCATGACCATAGAGGATCTTGGAGAGGAAGTAGCCTTTCACACAGTTGAGGCCGCGGTTCACCTCGGACCGGGTATCCCCGTGGGTGGCAACGATCCGGCCTTCCTTGGTGGCCACCATGACGGAGCAGCCGGTTCCACAGAAGCGGCACGGCGCCTTGCTCCATTGCAGCTCCGTCAGCTCCCGGTTGGTCACCAGATTGCTGGCAGCAGCGGGCACGGACAGTCCGGCGGCAGCAGAAGCCGCCACCACGGCATTCGCCTTGGCGAATTCTCGACGGGTCAGTTTCATGATCGTATCCCTGTTCTTATACTGGTTGCCCTCGGCGGGGCAAGGTTCACGTCTTTCAGCCGCTGATCACTTCGCTGATCAGCTCCTGCTCCGCTTCCCGGGCGCTCATGACCTCGTGGTAGACCAGTGAGCAGCCCAGCACACCCGGTACCTGCTCGATGGCGTCCATCCGATCCAGGATGTGTCCCTGGTGTGGCCCTTCACAGACGACGACCAGCCTGCCATCGCCGGGCGGATCCGATGGCTGGACCTCCAGATCGGCTTCCGCCTTCAGAAACCGCTCCAGGGAATCCCGCTGGGCGTTGTGAAAATGAACGATAAAGCTGGCGATATGCACTTCAGGAGAGTCGGTGATGTCAGGCATGGCTCGTTTCCCTGGTTTCAGAGGGAGTGTTCAGAGAGATCGCGTCCTGGGGGCACACGGCCGCGCAGGCAAAGCAGCCGGTACAGGTATCTTCCGAGATGTCGGGCTCCGGGGGCTTGCCGAGCCGGGGGCGGAAACGGATGGCCCGTGGCTCGCAGGCATCCTGACAACTCTGGCAATGAATGCCGTTCAGGGCCAGGCAGGTGTTGCCCACTGTGGCTTTCCAGTGGAAAGCTTCCCGGGCCAGGTCAAACACCGGCTCGGGGCAGGCCCCGGCACACTCACCACAAAAGGTGCAGCCCTCGCCCCGGAACACCACCTGGGGGAAGCCACCGTCTCCGGGTGCCAACACCTGCTCCGGGCAGGCCCGGATGCAATCCCCGCAACGGCTGCACAGGTCGGTGAAGCTGTCACTGGTCCATGGCGGACGTCGCTCGCTTGCAACGGCACTCCGTCCGCCAAGAAACAGGGTACGCCGGGATCGGGAAACCGTCATGGCGACTCCTCAGGCCGGCGGCCCGGGGGGGCCCAGGATCAACTGCGACATCCAGACGATAAAGCCATAACCACCAACGACAGCGACCGCCAGTATCGGAAAGAGAAAGATCACCAGAAACAGGAACAAGCGCCGCTCGTCGCGCTTGCGCTTGTCGTTGCCGCCGTCATTCTCGGTGTTGTGAGCCTGCTCCATAAGCCACCTAATTCGGGAATATTCGTAATAACCCTAGTTTAAGCATGGGATCTCGCAAGTGATATGTATCAAAAACTGGCCAGTTGTCGCCGGGGGCCTGCCAGCCACCGGACACCTGCTGTTTGAACGTCCGGGCAGATAGGGTAGTCTTTGGAAAATTGCGGAGAACCGGTCCCCCATGCGTATTGCCCTGGTGTTCAGCCTGCTGATGCTTTTGTTCAGCACGTCGGTCCACGCCCTCACCATCGCCGCCGCGTCCAGTCTCCGGCAGGCGATGGGCGATCTTGAAGAGGCGTTCCTGGAGCAACATCCGGATACCGGAATCCGCGTCATTTTCGGCTCATCCGGCAAGCTGACGGCACAGATCACCAATGGCGCGCCCTACGATGTGTTCCTGTCGGCCGATACCGCCTATCCGGAGCGGCTCGTGGCCCTGGGTGCCGCCGCCTCGGAGCCGGCCATTTATGCCAGGGGCAGGCTGGTTCTCTGGTATCGGGAGCCGGACCGCACCAATCCGGAACTCGCCGGCCTGCTGGATCAGGATATCCGCCGCATCGCCATTGCCCAGCCCCGGCACGCTCCCTACGGCCAGGCTGCCCTGGAAGTCCTGGGGAGCGCCGGTCTCTGGCAGGCAGTCAAACCGAAACTGGTCTATGGCGAAAATGTCGGCCAGGCAGCGGCCATGGTGGCTTCCGGCGCCGCGGATGCCGGCCTCATCGCCTGGTCGCTTACCCATTCCCCGGAGCTTGCCGGGCGATCCTTCGCCCTGATCAATGAGGACCTGCATTCGCCGCTTGCCATGGCCATGGTTATCACCCGCCAGGGAGCCGACAATCCGGATGCGCGGAATTTTTCCAACTTCCTGCAGACCATTACGGCGCAGGACATTCTCCAGCAGTACGGTTTTCAGGCCCCCACAACAGACTGAGGTCCCATGCCCGAGCTTTCACCCCAGGACTGGCAGGCGATCACCGTCACCCTGAAACTCTGCGCCCTGACCACGATTATCCTGCTGGTACTGGCCACGCCCCTGGCCTGGTGGCTGGCCCACAAGCGCTCCACCGGTCGAACCCTGGTGCAGGCCCTGGTCGCCCTGCCCCTGGTGTTGCCACCCACGGTTCTCGGTTTCTATCTGCTGCTGGCCCTGGGGCCCCGCGGGCCTGTCGGCCAGAGTCTGGAGGCGGTGGGGCTGACCCATCTGGCGTTCAGTTTCGAGGGCATCCTGGTGGCCTCGGTGGTCTACTCGCTGCCGTTTGCGGTGCAGCCACTGATGGAGTCTTTCCGGGCCCTGGGAGCACGGCCGGTGGAAGTGGCGGCCTCCCTGGGAGCAGGCAGGCTGGATCGTCTGTTTACGGTCATCCTGCCCCTGTGCCGGGGCGGTTTCATCGTCGCCGCCACCCTCACCTTCGCCCATACCCTGGGGGAATTCGGCGTCATCCTGATGCTGGGCGGCTCCATTCCCGGGGAAACCCAGGTGCTGTCAGTGCTGATCTACGACTACACCGAGGCAATGGAATACGCCGCCGCCCACCGCCTGTCGCTGGGTCTGCTGGTGTTTTCCTTTGTGGTACTGGTGGCGGTCTACAGTCTCAACCGCCGGTTCGATGTGGTGAAGCCATGACGCTGCAGATCACTGCCCGGCTCCACCGCGGGGATTTTCACCTGACCCTCAACGACACCCTGCCAACCGAAGGCATCACCGCCCTGTTCGGACGGTCCGGATGCGGCAAGACCACACTGTTGCGACTGATAGCGGGACTGGAGCCGACGCGGAAGGCCGAGATCCGTTTTCATGATCAGGTCTGGCAGGCGGGCAGATGGCGGCTGCCGGTCAGCCGGCGTCGCCTGGGGCTGGTTTTCCAGGAACCCAGCCTGCTGCCCCACCTGTCGGTAGAGGCCAACCTGCTGTATGGCTACCGTCGTACGCCGGCAGGCCAGCGCCGGCTACACCCTGAAGCGGTTCGCTCATTGCTGGAGCTGGACACCCTGCTGTCGCAGCCGGTCCATACCCTCTCCGGCGGCCAGCGTCAGCGCATCGCCCTGGGGCGCGCCCTGCTCACCAGTCCGCAGCTGCTGCTCCTGGATGAACCCCTGTCGGCCCTGGACGCCACGGCGAAGAGGGAGATCATGCCTTTTCTCTCCGGTCTCGCCAGCAGGACCGGCGTGCCGGTCTTACTGGTGACTCATTCGGCCCGGGAAGTGGAACAGCTGGCGGACCAGGTGGCCTTCATGGAGAACGGTCGCATCGACCGTGTGGAGCCTTTGCGGGAAGCGCTGGCCAGGCCCGATTCACCGCTGTTTTCCGATGAGGGACCGGCGTCGGTTCTGGTGGGCCGACTGGAGGAAACCGGTCCCGGGCAGTGGCAGTTCATTACTGAACCGGGCGGCGACCGCCAGGCGGTGAGGTTCGAGGTCAGCGGCCGGTCAAGCCACCAGACCAGCCTGCACCGGTTACGGATACTGGCGTCCGACGTCAGTCTTGCGCTGACCCGGCCAGAGGGCATCAGCATACGGAATCTGTTGCCTGTGAGGATTGAGCGGATTGAAGACAGTGATGAATACCGGAGTACGGTTACCTGCCGAATTGAGGACGGTCAGGTGCTGCTGTCACGCATTACCCGGCAGTCGGTACGGGAGCTTGAACTGAAGACGGGGCAGACGGCGGTAGCGCTGGTGAAATCAGCGGCACTGATGGAGTAGTCGGCAATTCCAAAAAGCATGGGCCCGACAGGTCGTCGGGCCCATGCTATCGGGGCGCTTGATCAGGGCTGAACGAAATCATCCAGCAGGATCAGGCCAAAGTCGGTGAGTGTCGGCTGGCCGTCCCGCGCGATCACGGTGTAGACACCACCATTGTCCAGCGCAACGCCATCAGCGCTGATGGCGATATTGCCGTCCGTGTCGGTAATGCGCAGGTTGTAGGTACCCTGCGGCACGGGCAGGTAGCCGGTTACCGCCTTGAAGGGAACGTCCTCCAGGGTCGGGCTGGCATTGCCTATGGCGGTCTGGTCACCCGGGAGCAGGTAGACATCCACATTACCCGCGGCGGTGGCGCCATGCACCACCCGCAGGGAAGCCTGGGTCCCAATGCTGCGGACACTGTCTTCCAGTACCAGCGCTTCGATCGTGTTATCCCCAAGAAGCCCCACAGCCGCAACCGTATAACCCTGGCCGTTGGCAAGGGTCAGGTCCGCCTCGATGGGAACGATCGAATTATCGGCACTGGCTGCCACCTTGATGTTATAGGTGTCCGCCGGAAGGGACGCGTATTCATCAAGGGCCGCAGAAGGGGCGGCTTCGGTGAAGGCGATATTGGCGAGAGCTTCGGTGTCGTCCACCAGCACATCCACCTCGGGCGCATCGGCGGAATTATGGACCACCCGGACGCCGGCATTCTGGTCGGCGTCGTAGATTTCACTCACATCCGCACCGTTCACAACGATCAGGCTGACGGGACTGGCACCGGTGGCTGATGCATTGGCACCGGTATTCTGCACCGCACCGATGAACAGGTCAGCACCGGCCGGCAGGGAGACACTGCCGCTGTCGAAGACCGCCTGGGTGGCTCCGTTAGCGGTAATCTGGACCCGGTAGTCCCCCGCGGGCACCTCCACCGCATCGGCAACGTCCTCAAAGCTGACGTTGGCCAGCAGGGGGTCGGTCATGGAAAGGTCATCCCCGTCGCCAGCGGCCGTCACGTAGACATCCACCGCCGGTGCATTGGGTGCCAGGTGCCCGATCCGAACGCGAACGTCGGTGGTGGAGCTGAAATCCGGGTCTGTATCGTTGAAGGTCAGCGGGCGGATACCAGCAACGGTGTCCACTGCAACCACGTTGTAACGGATACCGTCTTCGAAGGTGAAGTTCGCCGGTCCGATAACGATGGCGGCATCACCGGTTACCCCCGGAATGATGCCTTGCACGGCAAGGTCGTAGTCTCCAACCGGGGGCGTCAGCAGGGCAACCTCTTTGTAGTCGGCCCCCTCGACGGCGGCCTCTCCATCCACCAGGATATTTACCGGAGGCGCGTCCGGCGAGGCGTGAATGATACGGACTTCAGCCTCGGTCACAGTCCCAAGGGCACTGTCTGAATCGTCGTCACAACCGGCAAGCATCAGCCCGCCGGCCACCACCAGGGGTAAAGCCAGGAAACGGTTCATAAAAGTCTGCTCCTCATTGTGCAGAGATCGTTTGACTGCTTTGCTTGGGTGGTTCGAACCTGCACTGATTCAGTCCATGAACTGTGCGTTAAATGATCTACGGGGGTGGTGATTTTTTGGATTCGACTGGTTTGACGAATTTTGACAACTTTGGCCTGAAGGTGTCACCGGTATCCCGCAGACCCAAAACAAGGCAGCTAATGTCAGAAAACACCGAGCCGGAACCGCTCAAATGACGGCGATGGAATCCAACTGAAACAGAAGCGGAAACCATCCAGTCGCACCGCTCGTACTGCCGATAACAACAACGCATGGCGGCGATTACTGGCTGCCTCCGCCTCGATGAACTGTAATCTGACAGGAGTAACGGACACTCAGAGGGGGTTCTGCCCATGGGAATTTCATGCAGACCAAGGATCATAGAGCTGATCTGCCTGCTACTTGCCATAATGACGCTCAATGGCTGCAGTTCCACCCGACTCGCCTACCGGTTTGCGGACACCGGCGTCATCTGGTGGGTGGAGGATTACGTCACCCTGACCCATGCCCAGACATCCGCCCTCAAACGGGATCTGGGTGTGCTCCGGGACTGGCATTGCGGAGCGGAGCTGCCCCGCTACGCGGACTGGCTGGCGGACCTGGAACAGGAAGTCGGGGATGGGAATCTTCCGCCACCGCGAATCGCCCACTACCGTTCCCGGGCAATCCAGTTTTCCGAGCCGCTGGCCGCCCGGATCGTCCCCGCCGCCACCCGGCTTCTGGAAAGCCTGAGCGATGAGCAGGTGGAGGAGCTGCTTGCCAACATGAGAATCCGACACCAGGAGACCCGCAAAGAGTTTCTGGAAGACGACACACCAGAGAAAGCCGCCGCACGCACCCGGGAGCGGGTTGAGCGATGGCTCGGCCCGCTGAATCCGCAGCAGCAGGTCATCATCCGGCAATGGACCAGCGAGCGCGCGCCCCGCACCCGCATCTGGCTGGAGGGTCGGGCCCTGTGGCAGGCCGCCTTCGCCCAATTGATGGCGGACCGGGACGCGGACGACTTCCGCGTCCGCCTTCGGGACCTCATCCTCCAACATGATCGCTACCGCGGCGATGCCTATCCGGCCATGATGGAGGCCAACATCCAGTCCGTCACCCGGCTGACCCATGACCTCCTGAGCGCTGCGGAAGAGCGCCATTGGCAGCATCTTCGGGGGGAGGCGAACGAGCTCAGGGGGGACCTGGTGGCGCTGGCCTGTGCCGTGGAAAATACCGCCTCCCTGAACTGACACAGGCCTCGCCCGGAAGTGTATAGTAGGCGGTTTTCCACGCTCCCATCCATGCTCCCCGGATAAAACGCCCGTCTTATGCTGGACAGCGAACACCAACCGGTTCCCGACGTCAAAGCCCCGCTGATTCCCCGGATGGTCGGAGAATGGCGTACGCTTGCAATATTGGGCGGGCCAATCCTGATCGCCCAGATCGCCCAGATGGCCAACGGCGTCATCGACACCGTCATGGCGGGTCACGCCAGTGCTGAGGACCTGGCGGCAGTGGGCATCGGCAGCAGTATCTGGATGCCCCTGTTCCTGTTCTTCATGGGACTGCTTGGCGCCCTGCAACCCATCATCTCCGGATACAACGGTGCCCGGGCCGTCCACAAGATCATGCCCGCCACCTGGCAGGGACTCTACATCGGGGCCGTCAGCTCGGTGCTGATGATCCTGATCGTGGTCAATGTCGGGCCTGTGTTCAGGCTGATGAGTCTTGAGGCGGAAACCACCGCCATCGCCCAGGGCTACCTGAACGCCTTCGCCTGGGGTGTGCCCTTCATGCTGCTGATGGTGGCCCTTCGGGGGCTGACGGATGGCCTGGGCCATACCCGCGTTATCATGGCATTCTCGGTGCTTGGCACACTGATCAACCTGCCCCTTAACTGGATGCTGATCTACGGCAAGTTCGGGCTGCCCGAGATGGGCGGCATAGGCTGTGGCTGGGCCACCGCCATTTCCAACGCCATCGCCGCCGTGGCCATGGTGATCTATCTCAACCGCAGCCCGGTTTACCAGCACTTCCATCTCATTGCCGACTGGGCGAAACCGGACCCTGAAAACCTTCGCTACATTCTTCGCATCGGTGTACCCATTGGCTTCACCATCTTCGTGGAAGCCAGCATGTTTGCGGTGATTGCCCTGTTCCTGGCCCCCCTGGGACCCGTGGTGGTGGCCGGGCACCAGATTGCCCTCAATGTCACCTCGCTGATGTTCATGCTGCCTCTGAGCATCGGCATGGCACTGACCCTGAGGATTTCCTTCCTGATGGGCGCCGGCACCCCGGATACCGCCCACCTTCTGTCCCGCAGCTCGCTGCTCCTGGCGGGCGCCACGGCTGCGGCATTTGCCTCCTGCCTGTTCCTCTTCGCCGGTCCCATTTCCCGGCTCTACACCAGCGACCCCCAGGTTCAGGCGGTCACCACTGTACTGCTCAGGTACGCCGCCATGTTCCAGATCGCGGATGTGATCCAGGTCAGCTGCATCAGTGCCCTGAGGGGTTACAAGGACACCCGCATCCCCATGTTCATCATGCTGTTCTCCTTCTGGGGCGTGGGCCTGCCACTAGGCTATGCCCTCACCTTCACGGACCTGATCGTCGAGGGCATGGGCGCGCCGGGATTCTGGGTGGGGATCACTGCCGGGCTGGCTTCTGCGGCGTTGCTGCTGGGGTGGCGGTTGTTTCTGTATACCAGGGTGGAGCCCTCGAGGATTAATGGCTCTGCGCGGAGTTAGCCAATCGCCCTGTGACCAGACAAACTGTCACCACCTGTTGACAACTGGTGACAGTTTGTCTGATTAACCCCCCGTTTCTTCTTCACGCACCCACCCGGTAACCTTTGCTTTCCACCGGATACCAAAAATTACCAACTGAAATACGACACCCCCCTATACTGCTTGATATCACTGATTTACCGCTTTAAAACCCAATGAAAACGGTTGGTTCCCGCCATGACCGATACTCCGAGTCAAGTTTCGTCCGAGCTTCCTTCCCGGGAACTGTCGGAGCGCCTGGAACAGGCGAACCGGCAGCTGTTGCAGTCCGAGAAGATGGCCGCCATCGGTCAGCTTGCCGCCGGCGTTGCCCACGAGATCAACAACCCGGTTGGCTACGTCTACTCCAACCTGCAGAGTCTCGGCACCTATCTGACGGACCTGTTCCGGCTGACAGACGCGGTGGACACGGCACAATCCCTGGAAGACCTGCGCCAGATCCGCAAGAGCATCGACTACGACTTCCTGAGGGGCGACCTGGAGGACCTGCTGGCGGAATCCCGGGAGGGCATTGAACGGGTCAAGACCATCATTGCCGCCATGAAGGATTTCTCCCATACCGAGGAAGAAGAGTTCCGCATGGCGGATCTGCACCGGGGTATTGAAACCACCCTCAACGTGGTGAACAACGAGCTCAAGTACAAGGCGGAAGTGGTGAAGGATTTCGGTAACGTACCGGAGATCGAGTGCATCATTTCCCAGCTCAACCAGGTGATCATGAACCTGCTGGTGAACGCAGCCCATGCCATTGAGTCCACCGGCACCATCACTATCCGGACCCGGACGGCGGAAGGCCAGGTCCTGATCGAGGTGGAGGATACCGGCAAGGGGATCGAGGCGGCGAATCTGAACCGCATCTTCGATCCGTTCTTCACCACCAAGCCCGTGGGCAAGGGGACCGGGCTGGGCCTGTCACTGTCATTCAATATTGTGGAAAAGCACCACGGTGAAATCACCGCCACCAGTACCCCCGGCAAGGGCACGTGCTTCCGCATACGACTACCCGTACAACAACCCGACATCGGGATTCGGTGAGATCATGCAGGAGGAGGCCATGACCCCGACGCTGCCTGACAACCTTCGGCTGCTGCTGGTGGACGACGAGGAGAACATCCTGAGGAGTCTCAAGCGACTCCTGCGCCGTGAGCCTTACGAGCTGGTCACCGCGGAATCCGGCGAAGCGGCGCTCCGGATACTGGAAAACGAGCGTATCGACCTTGTGATTTCCGACGCCCGCATGCCGGGGATGGACGGGCCTTCACTGCTGAGCCTGATCCGCAGGCGCTGGCCCTGGGTGATCCGGATCCTGCTCACCGGCTACGCCGACATGGAATCCACCGTCAAGGCCATCAACGACGGCCAGATCTACCGTTACATCAGCAAACCCTGGGAAGACGAAGAACTCAAGGTCATCGTGCGGCAGGCCCTGGCATTCCAGTACTCAGAGCGCAGGCGACTGGCCCTGGAAAAACTCTCCCGCAAGCAGAACCGGCAACTGCGTGCCCTCAATGAAAACCTGGAACAGCAGGTGGAGTCCCGCACGGCGGAGCTGAAGGAAACCGCCGACATGCTTGATCGCGCCCTCAGCGAATTGCGGACCAGCTATGTCACCACCACCGAAGTGTTTTCGTCGCTGCTCAACCAGCGGCTGCCCCGGGACCTGCAGACCAATGGCCGCGTCATCGCGGTGGCCCGCGCCTTTGCCCAGCACCTTGAGCTGGATGCCGAGCTTACCCGCAACCTGGAGATGGCGTCCGCACTCTATAACCTGGGCAAGTTGAGCTGGTCCGATGACATGCTGCGGGCACCTTCCGACCAGCTCACCAAGGCCCAGACCAAGACCTACCGGCAGTATCCGGAAGCCGGCGAACAGTTGCTGATGACCCTGGAGCCCCTGCAGGAGGCGGCCCATATCATCCGCCACCACCAGGAACGATGGAGCGGGCGTGGATTTCCGGACGAGCTGGCCGGCGATGCCATTCCCCTGGGATCACGGATACTGAGAATGGCGGTGGATTTCATTGAACTGCAGACCGGACTGATCATCAGCCGGAGGGTTTCCCGGGATGACGCCCTCAAGCTGGTTGAACGGCAGTCCGGCCGACTCTATGACCCGGCACTGTGCGGCGCCTTCGTCGCACTTTGTGAAGGAACCGCCCCAGACCTGGCCCCCACCGAAGAAGGCGTGATTGCGGTAGACACCCGCCAGCTGAAGGCCGGGATGATCCTCGCGCGGGACCTCCATGCCGCTTCCGGCATGCTGCTACTCAACGAGGGCAAACAGCTGACGCGACCACTGATCGAGAAGCTGATCGCCTTCGAGCGGGGAGAACCGGAAGGTACCCGCTATATCCTCTTTATTCATGACCCCGAGGTACCGGAAGAGCCACTGATGGAGGTCGGCATCCAATGATTCGCATACTGCTCCTGGACGATGAACCCAATATCCTGACGGCCCTCAAGCGGCTGCTGCGGGAGGAAGACTGGTTAATAGATACCTTTACCCGTGCCGAGGAGGCTCTGGATGCCCTGCAGGCCCACCGCTATGGCGTCATCGTCTCCGATTACCAGATGCCCGGCATGGATGGCGTCACCTATTTGCAGTTCGCCCGCCAGCGGCAGCCCGACGCAATCCGCCTGATCCTCAGCGCCCACGGGGACCGGCAGTCCATGATCAACGCCATCAACCGGGCAGAGATCTACCGGTTCCTCTCCAAGCCCTGGGAGGACTACGAGATCCAGGCGGCCATCCGCTCGGCGGTGGACCTGTACCGGGTCAAGGTGGAAAACCGGGAACTGCTGGCCGAGATCCACCGTCAGAAGGACCTCCTGCGCCTTCGGGAGGAAGAGCTCATGCGCCTGGAAACCGAGAACCCCGGCATTACCCGGGTCGCCCGTGACGCCGACGGCTCCATCATCATCGACGAGAGTGCCTGAGTACCGCCATGGCTGACTACTGTTCCGATGATAACCGGCTGAACCTGAAGGTGGTGTTCTATGGTCCCGCCCTGAGCGGCAAGACCACCAATCTCATGCAGCTGCACACCCTGCTGATGCCGGAGCGCAAGGGCGAACTGATGGTGCTTGAAACCCGTGACGACCGCACCCTGTTCTTCGACATGCTGCCCATTGGCCTGCGGGGCAGCAGTGGCCTCGATCTGCGACTGAAGCTTTACACGGTACCGGGCCAGGTCCAGCACGACAGCACCCGCAAGGCGGTACTGTCCCGTGCCGACGGTATCATTTTCGTGGCGGACTCCCTGAGCGCACAGCAGGACAACAACGCCATCGCGTTCGGCAATCTGGAGGAGAACCTGGAAAAAGTGGGGCTGGACATTGAAGCTCTGCCCCTGGTCATCCAGTTCAACAAGCGGGACATGGCGGACATCGTGGCCGAGGACGTTCTGCAGGAGCGCTGGGGACCGACGCCCTGGTCACCGTTGCAGATGGCCAGCGCCATCAACGGCACGGGTGTGGTGGATACCTTCCGGGCTCTTCTGGACCGTCTTTATTCGGTGGCGGACAACGAGTTCCGGCTGGCGGAGCGCCACGGCATCGACCGTGCCGCCTTCGTGGACCGGCTGAGCGCGGGAGATGCCCATGCGCCAGTTTGAGGACGATCCCACCCTCACGGACCTGTTACAGCCACAACAGGTTTCCCGCCTGGAGTCCAGCCTCGAAGCCCTGGGCCTGGGCCGTGTCAGTCTCACCACGACCAGGCACGAAAACGCCATACCGGTGGAATTCAACCTGGAAACGGTAGCCTGGCTCAGCGGGGACTGCAGCCAGAAAAATCTGCGGGCGGCGGCGGAACTGGTCTCTTTCATCCTGCTTTTTGTCGCGAAATACCGGCTGGCGGCCAATCTCCACCATGACGCAACCGAGGCCGGTTATGAGGAACTCCAGCGCAAGCACGAAGCCCTCAAAGCCTCCGAGGCCCGCTACCGGACATTGTCGGATCAGCTCCAGGAGAAGGTAAAGGAACAGGTGGAGACCATCCAGAAGGCCCAGCAGGAACTCTATGAGAGCGCGAAGACACGGTCCGTGGGCCAGCTGGCCGCCGGTATCGCCCATGAGATCAACAACCCCATCGGGTTTATGAAAAGCAACCTGAAGGTGGCCGGCGACTACCTGGACGAGCTGGAGGAAAAGCTGCCGGGTGATGAGGCCACCCGGGATCTGCTGAACGATTTCCGCGACCTGCTGGCGGAGTCACAGGACGGCGCCCGCCGCATAGCTACCATCGTGGCGGACCTCAAGACCTTCTCCAGCATCGACCACGCCGAGTACACCCATTGCCGGATCAACGACCTGCTGAAGGCCGCCATCCACCTTTTGCGCACCAGCTACAGTGACCGCGACCTGGCAATCGACGAGCGTCTGGGCGAACTGCCTGACATCCAGGGCAACCCGGCCCGGCTGTCCGAGGCCTTCTACAATGTACTCGATAACGCAGTACGGGCCATCGACGAGGAGGGCCGGATCATCGTCAAGACCGCCACCGACAGTTCCGGGAATATTGCCGTGGTCATCCAGGACAATGGCTGTGGCATTCCGGAAGCCAGCCGGGGCCAGGTCTTCGACCCCTTCTATACCAGCCGGCCCGTGGGCTCCGGAACCGGCCTGGGCCTGACCGTGGCGAGGGATACCGTCCGCGCCCACAACGGACTGATCAAGCTGGAAAGCCGCCTCAATGCCGGCACCCGGATCACCCTGTTACTACCGTCGAAACACTAGGCTTCCGACTTTCTATGGCAAACCGATACGCAGCGCTTTTCACCGGCAACCAGGACGACCAGGACACCCGTGGGCAGGAGACGCAAAAGCGCCAGCCCTACCGGATTCTGCTGGTGGACGACGAGCCCAATATCCTCGCGTCCCTGCGGCGCGTCTTCATGCGCGAGAATTACGAGCTGCTGTTCGCCAAGAGCGCGGCGGAGGCCCTGAAAATCCTGGAGCAGCAACCCGTCGAATTGATCATGACCGACTTCATGATGCCGGGCATGAATGGCAGCGAGCTGCTGCGCACGGTGCGGGAGCACTGGCCCCGGACCATCCGTATCATGCTCACGGGACACGCCAATACCGATGCGGTAATGGGCTCCATCAAGGATGGCGCCGTCTACCGCTTCATCCTCAAGCCCTGGAACGACGACGACCTGCGCCTGACCATCGCCCTGGCCCTTGAGCAGTATGAACTGATCCAGAAGACCCATCAGCTGGAGCAACAGAACAGGAAACAGGGCAAGGACCTGGAAACCATCGCCAAGCTCGGTGCCACCAACCGCAGCCAGCTGGCCATCATGCTCCACAAGAAAGGCTGGCTGAACGCCCAGCAGATTCAGCAGCTGCACCGGGAAATGCAGAACCAGAAGACCCCCGTGGTGCGTCAGCTGCTCAAGCATGAGTGGGTGGACTTCAAAAAGGTCCACCAGCTGCTGCGGGACGAGCTGATGTTCGAGGAGATCGACCTGAGGGAATTCCAGGCCGATCCCAGCCTGCTGTCGCTGATTCCCCAGTCGGTCTGCATTCGCCAGCTGATCCTGCCGCTGCGGGTCCAGGGCAAGCGCCTGCGGCTGGCCATGGTGGACCCCATGGATATCAACCTGATTGACGAGCTGGGCTTCATGACCGGCTACACCGTCCACCCGCTGCTCGTTGAAGCGGATCAGATGCAATCGAAACTCGGGGAGATCTTCGGCGAACAGGCTGACAATATCGACGACCTGGCAACGAAAGTCGGAACCGACGACCCCTATGAAGGCATTGAAATCGTCCTGGACGATGAGGATAGCGAATCCCTGGAGCAACTGCTGGGGAGCTCCGAAGAGCCGCCCGCCATACGCCTTGTCAACGGCATTATCCTGGAGGCACTGCGCCTTGGCGCCAGCGATATCCACATTCACCCCCGCACCAAATCCCTGGTGGTGCGCTACCGCATCGATGGGGTGTTGCAGGACAAGATCCACATTCCCACCAGCCTGCTGATGTCGGTGGTCTCCCGCATCAAGGTGATGGCCGAACTGGACATCACCGAAAGGCGACGGCCCCAGGATGGCCGGATTACCGTAAAGACGCCCATGCGGATCGTGGACCTGCGCATCTCCACCCTGCCCACCATCAACGGCGAAAAAGTGGTGATGCGGGTTCTGGAACGGCAATCTTCCGCCCAGTCCCTTCCCGAGCTGGGGCTGTCCGAGCACAACCTCAAGCGGCTGACGCACGTGGTGGGCAAGCCCCAGGGGATTATCCTTGCCACCGGACCCACCGGCAGCGGCAAGACCACAACGCTCTACGCCCTGCTGCAGCATAACGCCACTGCGGAACGCAATTACGTCACCATCGAAGACCCGGTGGAGTTCCACGTCGACATGGCCGGCCAGGTCCCGGTCAAGGACCGTATCGGTCTGGATTTCGCCACGGTACTGCGGGCCATCCTGCGCCAGGATCCGGACGTGATTCTCCTGGGGGAAATACGCGATGCGGAAACCGCGGATGTGGCCTTCCATGCCGCCATGACCGGCCACCTGGTCTACTCCACCCTGCACACCAGCTCCGCCGCCGCCACCGTGGCCCGGCTGCTGGACCTGGGCCTGAAGCCCTTTGTCCTGGCTTCCGCCCTCGAAGCGATTATCGCTCAGCGCCTGGTTCGCCGTATCTGTTCCCATTGCCGCGAGCAGACCGAACCACCGAAAGAGGTCCTGGAGCAGCTGGGCGCGCGATTCCGTAAGCCGGATATGTCCTATTTTCAGGGAAGGGGCTGCGAACGCTGCCACAAGGGCTACCGTGGACGGGTGGCCCTGCACGAAGTCCTCACCATGAACGAGAAGCTGCGCATTGCGGTAACCGAGGGCGCAAGCGCCATGCAGATCGAGTCCATTGCCCGGGAACAGGGTATGAAGGTGCTCCTGGATGATGCTCTTGAAAAACTGGAGGCGGGACACACCA
Organism: Marinobacter daqiaonensis; assembly: GCF_900115285.1. Lineage (GTDB taxonomy): Bacteria > Pseudomonadota > Gammaproteobacteria > Pseudomonadales > Oleiphilaceae > Marinobacter > Marinobacter daqiaonensis. Next base: position 2,635,218 of record NZ_FOYW01000001.1, on the reverse strand, counting down.
GCGCGGAGGAGATTCTCAGGGTGTTGGGCCCGCAGGAGCTCCATGACTGAATCACGCAACCACCAGCTGACACTGCTCTGCCTGGCGCTTGCTGCCGGCATGATCCTGGTGGCACTGGGCCTGGTCCTTTCTGCCGGCTACCTGTGGGCCCTGGCAGAAGCCTCTGAACAGGAAGACAGTCCCGCCGGAGGAGTTATTGCCCTGACGGGAGGCCTTCTGCTGTTGCTGGCCACCCTGGCAAAAAGCCGCCCCACACGGACCCCGTCGGCCCACGTCAGCTGCATGCGAGACGCGCCGCTCCGGACCGTTCTCGGGGTTGGCGTGGCCGGAGCCGTGCTGACGGTGTTCATCTGGGAACTGCTTCGCATCAGTCATGGCCACGGCGACCTGCTTTTCCTGGCCGAGCCGATGGGGATTTCGTCCCATACCCATCACCTCTCGGAAACCCTGGTACTGGCCGGGGGGCTGGCGGTGACGACGCTGATGATGATCACCCGCCTGTTCGGAGTACTGGGCGATGAACGCAACCGGCGCCTGGCCCGCCTCCTGCAGCGGGAGCAGGAGTTGCGGGAAACGAACGAGCGCATCATCTCCTTCAGCAGTGACCTGCTGTGCACCATTGACCAGGAGGGCCGGTTCCGTTTCGTGAGCCCGGCCTGCGAGCCCATACTCGGCTATCGCCCGGAGGAGATGATCGGGCACCGGGCGCTGGAATTCATGGTGGAGGAGGACCGGAAACCGAGCGTCCAGGCGGCACAGGGGGTCAGGCAGGACACGGGCCCCGGCACTCCCCAGTTCCGCAACCGCTATTACCATAAGGATGGCCACGTGGTCACCCTGAACTGGAAGGCGCGCCTGTCCAGCCAGGATGACACCCTGTTCTGCGTCGGTCGCGACATCACCCCGGAGCTCAAAGCGGAGGAGCTGGCACACCAGCGGGAGGCGTTCTTTTCCCTGACTCCGGAAATATTCTGCATTGTGTCGGCACGCAACCGTTTCGTCGAGGTGAACAAGACTTTTCTCAAAACCCTGGGCTACACCCGGGCCGAGGTGGTGGAGATACCCTACCTGAACCTGATAGAACCCTCCTGGCATGACACGGTCATGGACGCCATCGAACGGCTGGCTGACGGAGAGACCATATACGATCTGGAAATCCAGCTTTTCCATCGCGATGGCAGCCTGCGCTGGCTGCGGGTGAACGCTTCCATGAGTCGGGACCGGCTGATCTACTGTTCGGCAAGGGACATCACTGCCGAGCTTCAGGTCCAGAAGGAATTACGGGCCAATGAACAGCTGCTTCGCATGGCCGAACAGATCGGTCGCCTTGGCGGATGGATGGTGGATGTCACTTCCGGCCGCTCGGTATGGTCCGACGCGGTCTGCGATATCCATGAGATGGCCCCCGATCAGGTTCCTGATATGAACGAGGCGCTGCAATTCTATACCCCGGAATACCGGCCCGTGGTGAGACAGGCGGTTCGACAGGCAATTGTGCTGGGACTGCCCTTTGACCTGGAGGCCAGGATCACGACCGCCACCGGCCGGCTCAGGTGGGTCAGGCTTATCGGCCGGGCAGTCCGCGACGAACGGGGCGAGGTCATCAGCCTGCAGGGGGCCTTTCAGGACATTTCCGCGGGGAAAGAGGCCAGTGAGCAGATCCGCCGGCTGGCGGAGCGCCAGTCCCGCATTTTCGAGAGCATCACTGACGCCTTTTTCACACTCGACCGGGAGTGGCGTTTCACCTTCATGAACCGGAAGTGCGAGGAACTGCTGCAGCAGTCCCGTGGTGAAGTAATCGGAGAAAGTCTCTGGGAGGTGTTTCCGGAGGCAATCGGAACGGAGTTCGAAAGCCAGTATCGACAGGCCATGAACACCGGCGAGACCGCCTCCTTCGAAGCCTATTTTGCGCCCCTGGACCTCTGGTCCGAGGCGAATGCCTATCCGTCGGAGGATGGCCTGGCGGTGTATTTCCGCAGCATCAACGAGCGGGTCGAGGCGGAACGGGAGCTGAAGGCCACTCTGGCGGAACTGGAGCGGAGTAACAGTGAGCTCCAGGACTTCGCCTTCGTGGCATCCCATGACCTGCAGGAACCCCTGCGCAAGATACAGGCCTTCAGCGACCGCCTGACGCGGAATCCTGATCACTTTGACGAACGGGAACAGGACTACCTCAGGCGGATGCGCTCCGCGGCCGAGCGAATGCAGGGGCTGATCATGGACCTGCTCTCCTATTCCAGGATCAACACCCGGGCACAGCCCTTCGTCCGCTGCGACCTGACTGACATCCTGGAGGGGGTTCAGCAGGATCTGGAGTCAGCAATCACCGCCAGCCGTGCGGTGGTGGAGGCCCGCCCCCTGCCAGAGATTGCCGGCGACCCCTCCCAGCTGCGCCAGGTCATGCAGAACCTGCTGAGCAACGCCATAAAGTTTTCCAGACCGGATGTGAGACCGCGAATTGTGATATACCCTGAGGATGTGAGTGTGCGGGGCTGGACACTGGTTATCCAGGACAATGGCATCGGCTTCGAGCCAAAGTACGCCGACCGCATGTTCCAGCCCTTCCAGCGTCTGCACAACAAGCACGAATACGCCGGCACCGGTATCGGTCTGGCGATTGTCAGAAAGATCATCGACCGCCACGACGCGGTAATCGTGGCGGACAGCCGGCCGGGGGAAGGAGCCACCTTCCGGATTCATTTCAGGCATCCCGATAGCCTGGACCAAACACCGGGAGTATCCCACTGATCATGTTCCACAAACTGTCCCTGCGTATTTTCATCGCCGACGATGACGCCGATGACCGCCTGCTGATCCGGGACGCGTTCCTGGAGCACGGGAAGAGCCTGGAGCTGAGTTTCTTCGCCACCGGTGACGAACTGCTTCATGGCCTGCAAAGCGCCCGGACCAGGAGAGCGCTGCCTGACATGATCCTGCTGGACCTGAACATGCCGGGCAAAAACGGCCGCGAGGTTCTGTCGGAACTCAAGGGCGCGGGCGGATACCGGCGAGTACCCGTGATCATGCTGACAACCTCCCGCAATGAGGAAGACATCGGCGCCTGCTACGACCTGGGCGCCTGCTCCTATATCGTAAAGCCAGGGAGCTACGAGGCTCTGCTGGAAGTCACCCGCTCACTGATCAATTACTGGACACAAACCAGCGTATTACCAGGACAAATGACGAGCCATGCCCGATAACCAGACCCGACTGCGCATCCTGCTGATTGAGGATGACGAAGATGACGTCCTGATCACCCGCGAGCTGCTGGAGGAAGGCAGCAGCCTGCCAGTGGACCTGGACTGGATCGACACCGCCGATGCCGGCCTTGCCGCCCTGAGGGAGCGCCGCCACGACGTTGCCCTGGTGGACTACCGGCTGGGCCCGGAGTCCGGCATCGACGTTATCCGCCAGGCCCAGAAAGAGGCCATCAACACCCCCATGATCCTGCTGACCGGCCAGGGGGACCAGGAGCTTGACCTGCGGGCTGTGGAAATCGGCGCCGCCGACTATCTCGTCAAGGGCCTGGTGGATGCCCCGTCCCTGATCCGCAGCGTTCGCTACGCCATCGACCGGTCCATGGCCATCGACAGCCTGGCCCAGAGCGAAGCCCGCTACCGCCTGCTGTTCGACAGCAACCCGGTGCCCATGCTGCTGACGGAGCCGGAAACCGGCGTCATCCTTTCCATGAACGATGCGGCGCTGACACTCTACGGCGCCGACCGCCGAGACTTCGGCCGCCTCGCCCTCTCCGACCTTCAGGGCGCTGGCAGCGCCCTGACCAGCGAGCCTGGCACCGGGGGCATGATCACCCAGCCGGGCGCGGCGCTGGAAGTCCACCGCCGTTTCGACGGATCCGATATCTATGTGGAGACCCGCAGCCAGGGGATGGTGGTCGAGCGGCGACGGATAAATCTGGTGATGGTGGTGGACATCACCGAGCGCATCGAGAACAGTCGCGAGCTGCGGCTCATGAAGCAGGGCATCGAGTCCAGCTACAACGGCATCATCATTGCCAATGCCAGGGAGCCGGACGTCCCGATTGTCTACGTCAACCCGGCTTTCGAGCGAATCACGGGGTTTACCGCGGCGGAAAGCGTCGGTCGGAACTGCCGTTTCCTGCAGGAAGGCGGCCCCATGGACCCGGGGACCAGAAGCGCCCTGGAAGAGGTTCGTCGGGGCCTTGCTGAAAACAGTGACGTCAGCGTGGTGCTGCGTAACTTCCGCAAGGACGGCACCCCGTTCTGGAATGACCTGTTTATTGCCCCTATCCGGGACGACTCCGGCGAGGTCACCCACTTTATCGGGGTCCAGAACGACATTTCGGAAAAAAAGTCGGTTGAGAGTGAACTGGCCTATAACGTCAGCCATGACGTGCTGACAGGGCTGCCCAACCGGACGCTGCTGGAAGACCGGCTCAGCCAGGGCTGCCAGATGGCCCGGCGATACGGCCGAAAGGTGGGCGTGCTGTTCCTGGACCTGGACGGTTTCAAGCCTATCAACGACTCACTGGGTCACCGGGTGGGCGACCAGATCCTGATCGAGGTGGCCAACCGCCTCAAGGCCAGGGTTCGCAGTGGCGACACCGTGGCCCGCGGCAGCGGTGACGAGTTCGTCGTGGTACTGCCGGACCTGGCCCACGGCGACGACATCATCAAGGTGGTGGAGCTGCTGCTCCATGCCGTCGCCCAGCCCTACGAGGTGGACGGCCGGTCCCTGCGCCTGACCGCCAGTGCCGGCATTGCCCTGGACGATGGCACCCGGGAGCATCCCATGGAGCTGGTCCAGCAGGCGGACCTGGCCATGTACCGGGCCAAACAGCAGGGTCGCAATACCTACCAGTGGTACGCTTCTGACCTGAACGACGAAGCCAATGAGCGGGTGGAGCTGCGCAACGACCTGCAAAAAGCCCTGGAAAATGGCCAGCTGGTCCTGTTCTATCAGCCCCTGATCGACAGCCGGACAGGACGGGTAAGAGGGTCCGAGGCCCTGATCCGATGGTACCACCCGAGCCGCGGCCTCATTCCCCCCAATGCCTTCATTCCCCTTGCGGAAGACACCGGACAGATCATCGAGCTGGGCACCTGGGTGCTCTATCAGGCCTGCCGCGATGCGGTGAGACTACAGGGGCTGGGATACCGGGAACACCGGATATCGGTGAACGTTTCCCCCATGCAGTTGCGCCAGGGCAACTTCTCCCAGAAGGTCACCGATACCCTCCGCCAGACCGGACTGGCCCCGGAACTGCTGGAACTGGAGATCGTCGAGTCCGCTATCCTCTACGATACCGAACAGGTGATCGAACACCTGCGGCAATTGCGGGCATTGGGTGTGGGCATCGCCATCGACGACTTCGGTACCGGCTTTTCAAGTCTCAGCTACCTCAAGCTGATGCCGGTCACCAAGATCAAGATCGACCGCGCGTTCATAAAAGACGTGATCAGCAACCGCAGCGACGCCGCCATCACCCAGGGCATCCTGTCCATGGCCCACCACCTGGCACTGGAAGTCGTCGCCGAGGGGGTGGAAACCGAAGCCCACGCCGCCTTCCTGCGCAAGAACAACTGCGAAATGCTCCAGGGCTACCTGTTCGCCCGCCCGATGCCTTTCGCCGAGTTGCTGGACTACCTTGGTCAGCGCAGCACAAGCCCCAGCCCGGAAAGTCCGGATGGGGCGTCGCCGGCCACCGCAAGTCAGCCAACGCTGCTGCTGCTGGATGATGAAGCCAACATTCTGCGGGCCCTTATCCGGGTGTTGCGCCGTGACGGGTACCGGATCCTGTCCACCACCAGTGTTCAGGAAGCCTTTGAGCTGCTGGCGGGCAATAACGTCCAGGTGATCATCTCGGACCAGCGTATGCCGGAAATGTCGGGCACCGAGTTTCTCAGCCAGGTGAAGAACATCTATCCGCATACCGTGCGCATCGTCCTCTCCGGGTACACCGATCTCAAATCCGTCACCGACGCCATCAACGAGGGGGCTATCTACAAGTTCCTAACCAAACCCTGGGACGACCAGCAGATCCGCAACCATATCCGCCAGGCCTTCGTCTATCACGGCGCGTCGGCGGACTGAACCCGGCACTCCCGGCTTGCCTCTTCGGGGCGGGCCGGGATAAAGGCCCGGAACCGGTTAACAATTTGGAACGGTGGCTCCGGCCTGATTCCCGTATAGTCCCTCGCCCGAATGTCCCCGCAATCGATAGACAGGAAGTTCTCCCATGTTCCGACAGTTACGCCTAGGCCCGCGCCTTACCCTGGCCTTCGGCTTTCTCGTACTCGTAATCATAGGCCTGGGACTGTTCAGTCTCATGCAAAGCAATGCCCTGAGAAACGAACTGGTTCTGGTGACCGACCACCGGGCACCTGCCAACGATGCCATCAACCAGGTCAACGAGCAGTATCTTCGGGTACGGATTTACACAGAAACCATGATCGGCGCCCAGGACATGGCGACGCGGGCGCCCCTGATCGGACGGCTGGTGGACGCCCGCGACCGGCTGAACCGCGCTAAGGAGCGGTATGAGTCCCTTATCCGTAGCGACCAGGCCCGCGAGCTGTACGACCAGCTCCGGGCAGTAGATGCCCGCTTCTGGGACGTCCATCAGGAAGTGGTAAGTTATGCGGAGCGCGGCCAGTCCGACCGGGCACGGCAGTTGCGTAACGCCGAACTCAATCCGGTAACCAAAGAGCTGATCGCACTGACCGGCGCCCTGCTGGACTATCAGGACCAGCGTATCGCCGATGCTGCCGATCATGGCCAACAGGTGGCCGACAACGTGCGTCTGGGCGTGATCATCGCAGTGCTGGTGGCGATCGCACTGACCGTGGCCCTGGCTCTGCTGATCACCCGCAGTATTGCCCTGCCGGTCCGTCAGGCAGTTGATGTGGCCCGCACCATTGCCGACGGCACCCTCAACGCCCGCATCGACAGTCATGGCCGGGACGAACTGGCGGATCTCCTGCGGGCTCTCGACGCCATGCAGGCCAACCTGCGGGATACCATTGGCACCATTACCGGCTCTTCCGATCAGCTCGCCTCCACCTCCGAACAGCTCAGTGCGGTAACCGACGAGTCCACCCGCAGCCTGAACGAGCAGAGCGGCCAGCTGGACCAGGCGGCCACGGCGGTGAACGAGATGACCACCGCGATCGACGATGTGGCCCGTAACGCCAATGCCGCCGCCGATTCCTCACGGGAAGCAAACCAGCAGGCCCAGGCCGGGCGGGAGAAGGTGCAGGACACGGTACTGGCCATGGAAGGTCTGGCGGACAATATCACCAATACGGTCAGGCATATCGAGACCCTCGCCGCCAAGGCCTCCGATATCGGCGGGGTGCTGGACGTGATCCGCAGTATCGCCGACCAGACCAATCTGCTTGCCCTGAATGCAGCCATCGAAGCAGCCCGGGCGGGACAGGCAGGCCGTGGTTTTGCCGTGGTGGCGGATGAGGTGCGCACCCTGGCCCAACGGACCCAGGACTCCACCACTGAAATCGAGGGTATGATTGCCGCGGTACAGAATGGCAGCGATGACGCCCGCAAGGCGATGGCGAAAAGTCACGAAGGCTCGGACCAGGTACTGACCATCGCCCGGGAAGCCGGCGAAGCCCTGGCCAGGATTGCCCAGGCCGTGACCGATATCAGCGACCGCAACGCCAGCATTGCCAGCGGTGCGGAGGAACAGGCGCAAGTGGCCCGGGACGTGGATCGCAACCTGGTCAACATCCGCGACCTGGCGGCCCAGTCCACCGCAGGTGCCAGCCAGACCCGCTCATCCAGTAATGAACTGTCGCGCCTGGCAACAGAGCTGTCCGAGCTGGTGCGGAAGTTCCGGTTCTGAGACCCTGCCGTCGCAGCTCCCTACCAGGTAGCATGTAAAACTTATTGACCGGCCGGGTGACATTCCCGCCGGTCAGGTTACACTTGGGCAACAGAAAACATCAGGAGGCCCCCATGAGTGACCACCCGTTCGAATTTCGTTTCCGCGTACGATACGCGGAATGCGACGCCCAGCAGGTCGTTTTCAACGCCCGCTACGCTGATTACGTGGATATCGCCATCAACGAGTACATACGGGTGCTGTTCGGCGATTACCAGCAGATGCTGGAACGCAAACTCGACATACAGGTCGTCAGCCTCACCCTCAACTGGAGTGCCCCGGCCCATTTCGACGAGGTACTCTGCGCCCGCGTCGAACCCAAACACCTGGGTAATACCTCCATGGTGCTGAACATCGCGTTCGTGCGCCATCCGGATGAGAAGGCCATCGCGGAAGCGGATATCACCTACGTCATGGTCAATCCTGACACCATGACGAAAACCCCCATTCCGGACGATGTCCGGGAGCGGATCAAGACTGCCGGGCGGGGCACTGTTATCAGCCATGCCGGCGAATAACACTCACGATCAGCCACAGAACCTGCTCCGGGTCGCTCCCGGGGTACTGGTGGTTGGCAAGCCCCTGCCCTGGCCCATCTACGATGACCAGGGCGATGTCCTGCTTGCCCAGGGCTATGTCATCCAGAGTGACAGCCAGCTCGAACAGCTTTACAAACGCGGCCTGTTCTATCCGCGGCAGGCAGAGGATCCCGAGGAGGAACTCCAGGAAGAGGTGGCCGAAGGCGAACGCAACCCCTTCGCCGATTACCGGGCGCTGCTCAAGACTCTTGACCGCACCTACGAGGCAATCTCCCGCCAGGATGAGGAGGCCCGCCTGAAACTGCTGGGACTGGCCCGTTTTATCGACCGGATCTGCCGGGAAGCACCGGAGGCCTGCCTGGCGCTGGTTCACCTGTATTCGGTGGAGCCGACCGCCACGGAGCAATCCCTGTTCTACAGCATTATCTGCCACTTCACGGCCCGCGAACTCGACATGGATGAAGGTCATACCGTGGTCCTCATGGCGGCGGCCCTGTCAGCCAACCTGGCACTGATACCGATCCTGGACAAGCTCAATGCGTCCAGTCGCGGACTCAACGATCAGCAACGCAATATCATCCACCGCCATCCCCAGCTGGCCGCCCGTGCGCTGCTCGATGCTGGCATCGATAACCGGCTGTTGCTGAAGACCATCCTGCAGCATCACGAGCGGCCGGATGGCAGTGGCTACCCGAACGGAATCAAAGGCACCGATATCCTGCTGGAGGCCCAGGTGCTGGCCCTTGCGGAGCATTATGTGGCCCTGATCAGTCGCCGCGGCTACCGCTCTCGCCACAGTATCACCGAGGCCCGCAAGGCCATTCTCGACGCTTCCCGGGAGACTCCCCGACCGGCACTCCACCAGGCCCTGCTCAGGGCTCTCACGCCCTATCCTCCCGGCGCACTGGTGCGTCTTGCCAACAACGAGGTGGCGGTGGTGACCCACCGCCCCACCCGAACGACCGGCCACGGGGTGCAGTCGATCAAGGATTCACGGGGCAAGGACTATCCCGGGGGCTTCCGGCGGGATACCGATCTGCTGGAGTTCAATATCCGGGCGGTGGAAGTGGTGGACATCATGCCTCCCATGGATTTCCAGCTGCTGTGGGGATATCAGCAGTAGGTTCGATCCGGCACCAAGGCAGCATTGCGGGTTCACTGGAACCAAACCCCGAATTGGAGGACACTTGGACTGTTGGAAGAGACCGGGAATTTCTCGACGTTGTCAGCCAAATCCAACAGTACTGGTTCAGCCTGGTGGAACTGCCCCATGACCAAACCGGATAATAGTCTCAGGATCCTGATTGTTGATGATGACCAGGACGACGCTCTGCTGATACGAAAGTACCTGGGGCGCATGGAACGGTTCGAAGCCCGTGTCACGGTGGAATCCGATCTGGACCGGGCTGTCGAACTGTGTAAACGCAACCGGTATGACGCTGTTTTCATCGACTATTACTGGGGGGACCGGACCGCTGAGGACGTACTGCGGAACCTGCCGGCCCAGCTGAAAACCACGCCTTTCGTCGTGGTCACCTCTACCAACGATCTGAAGGTCAACGCGAGTGTGGTGGACGCGGGTGCCTGGGACTTCATCTACAAGGATGACCTGGGTTCAAGAATGCTGGAGCGGATAGTGCTGAACGTCGTCCAGCGCCAGCGCCACGAACGGGAAATGCACCAGCTGATCCGGCAGGACAGCCTGACGGGGCTGGCCAACCGCATGATGTTCGAGGAGCAGCTGAAGCGTGCCCTGAGCCGGGCCGAGCGCCACAAACGCCGGGTGGCCATCCTGGCCATGGACCTGGATGACTTCAAGAACGTCAACGACTCCCTCGGCCACGACACCGGCGACCTGCTGCTGCAGCTGGTGGCTGACCGTTTACAGCGGGAATTGCGGGAAGAGGACCTGCTGGCCCGCCTGGGAGGCGACGAATTCGCCATTCTGGTCCAGGATTTCACCACCGAGGACGAGCTGGAGACGATCGCCCTCAAGTTACTGGCCGCCCTGCGAGCACCCATTCCCATACGGGGGATCAACAGCCGGATCAGCGGCTCCTTCGGTATCGCCATCTATCCGGACCACGCCCACTCGCCCCTGGAAATGATGCGTTACGCCGATATCGCGCTTTACGAGGCCAAGGCCCATGGTCGTCGCGATGTGGTTACCTTCGACAGTGACCTGGAGCAGGGGCTGATGGTCTCGCTTGAGCTGGAACAGGACATCCGCCGCGCCCTTGACCAGGGTGAGTTCGAGCCCTGGTTCCAGCCCCGTTTCGACAGCCACACCGGTCGTGTGAGTGGAGCGGAAGTGCTGGCCCGCTGGCGGCACCCGCTCAGGGGCCTGCTGCTACCGGGGGTATTTATCCCGGTTGCCGAGCGTTCCAGTCTGATGCTCGATATAGACCAGTACATGATTCGGCGAACCCTGGATCTGCTGGCGTCCAACCACTCCCTGCCATCGCCGGAGCGGCCCTGGCGTCTGGGTTTCAACATCACCGTGGCGCAGTTGCTGAACCTTGATCTTGCCGACGAGCTTGCGACCCTCTGTACCGGTTACGGCGTGGAACCCCGTTACCTGGAGTTCGAGATCGTGGAACGATCGCTGGTGGACCGCACCGCCCAGCAGACCCTCGGACAACTGCGACAGAAAGGATTTGGCGTGGCCATTGATGACTTCGGCACCGGCTTCTCCTGCCTTGCCTACCTGCGCACACTGGCGGTCTCCACTCTCAAGATCGATCAGAGCTTTACCAGCGGCCTGCAGTCGGATCAGGCGGCGCGGGGTATCTGTGAAGCCATCATCTGCCTGGGCCAGCGCCTCGATCTGGCGGTGGTGGCGGAAGGCATCGAAAGTGAGAGTGACTGGCGCATCGTCAGGGAACTGGGCGCGACCACCGGGCAGGGCAATTTCCTGGCACGACCGATGCCCCTGAAGGACTGGGTTGAAGCCCTGGCGGAGCAGAGTGTGCAGGAGGGAGCCTGATGGTGGATAAAAGTGCGGCGGTGCTGATTGGCAACCACACCGAGTTGCCCCGGGAGATCTGGACTGGTTTCGTGCACTCCGGCCTGGTGGATCAGGTTGCGGTGTTTTCCAGCGTGACGGACCTGCTGGAATCCCTTGAAAGCCCGGGAAGCTCCCGTTCCTTCGATATCAGACTGGTCTTTTTCCTGGTTAACGGACCGGAAGACCTGAGCGTGCCGGTGGACATAAAGCTTCACGCCGAGCTGTCCCGGGCTCCACTGACGGCGTTCTACAGTCCGGACAGCCACATCACCGAAACCGACATCCACAATCTCTACGCGCGGCGTGTAAACTCGGTCATCCAGCTACCGATCCGTTTCCAGGATCTGAGCAGACTGGTGCTGCAGATGGACCGTTACTGGACCGTGGGGCAGTTGCCCAGCTGCGAACTGCCACTGCCGGTGGAGAAGCTCTATCACCCCTGATATCACCACCCCGGATCTGCTCAGCCGCCTGCGTGCGGATACCGGGGCCGACCACCGGAAACTGGATCAGCACCGCCTGCTCGCCACCCTCACGGCCGATCCCTCCCGGGACGAGTACCGTATCGCCATGACGGGCCTGGCCCGGGGCTGGTGCCCGCTGGAGGAAGCGCTGGAGCATTCGCTGGCCGGCAGTCCGTGGCAACCCTGGCTGCTGCCCCGCCGAGACGCCCTGATGGCCGACCTGGAGGATCTGGGCGCCACTCCACCGGTGGACCCCGCACCAATCCCCGCCTGGTCCCCGGAGGAAGCGGTGGGGGTCCTGTACACCGTCAAGGGAGCCCAGCTGGGCAGCGCGTTTCTTGAGCGCAGGCTTGCCGCATCCGATGCCGGCCTGCCACTGGCATTCTTCCGTTGCCGCGAGGACAACTGGCCAGCGTTCTGCCAGCAACTGCGGTCGCTGCCGCCAGCCATGGCCCCGTCGGCGAGCCGGGGGGCCCGGTTCGCTTTCCGGTATCTGCTCACCGGACTGGAGAGCGACAGCTTGGGGCACGACTCCTGATCGCCAGGGGCCTGCCGCGACTACTCTTCGCTATTCTTCGCTATCTCCCGGCGCTCTCACCTGCAACCGGAAACAACTACCCTTTCCCGGTTCGGATGTGGCGTCCACCTGGGTGTCGATACGGCTGGCCGCCTTGCGAACGATGGCCAGACCGATACCGGAGCCCGGGTACCGGGACTTGCTGTGGAGTCGCAGGAAAGGCCTGAAAATGGCGTCCGCCTTATCCTGGGAAAAGCCGATGCCATTGTCGTTCACGGTCACCTGCCAGCCATCGGCCACTCTCCGGGAACGTATCTCGATCCGGGGAGGTCGCCCACTCGCCCGGTACTTGATGGCATTGGAGATCAGATTCTGGAAGATCATCCGCACCAGGACCGGGGCACTGTACGTTACCGGAAAGTCTCCTTCCAGGGAGATCTCCGCGCCCGCCTGAGCAATCTCACCGTCCAGCAACTCCAGCACCCTGTCGATGACCTTTCGCCAGTCGCACCGCGAATAGCTGTAATCCAGCCGACCCACCCGGGAGTATGTCAGCAGATCACCGACCAGGGCCCGCAGGCGGCGGGAGCTGGAGCTGATACGGTCCAGGTAGTCGTCCAGCCCCTCAAGCTGCCCCTCCCGCGCTTCCTCCTGGATCATGGTGGAAAACGCCTCGATCTTGCGCAGGGGTTCCTGAAGATCGTGGGAAGCGATAAAGGCAAAATCCTCCAGATCCCGGTTTGAACGCTCGAGGTTTTCCGACAGCCGCTGCAGCCTCTCCATCTGGCGAAGACTGAGCTGGCGCAGGTCGGACAGGAGCTCATCCGCCGCCTCCATTTCCCAGGGTTGCCAGGGGCGGGCCAGACCCCGGCGCTGCTCACGCCACTGGCTGAAAGAATGACGGGGATTGAGGGGGTCTTCCGGCGCCTTTTCCGGAGCCCCCGCCCAGGCCACTTCTTCGGGCTCGTGGGCCCGCAACCAGAGTACCAGAACCCTGTAGTCCGCGGTCGGGGCAAGGGCGAGCACCCCGGCCGCGGTGAGTTCCTGATGATCGAACAGCGGCGTCGACCAGCCATTGCGCTGGTAGAGTCCCAGGCCATTGGCTTTCATCCGCTCCCCGACGTGGTTGGCCAGCAACCTGGCGCAACGCTCATTCGGGCATGTGCCGTAAAGCCAGGTCCGCTCCCCCTCTGCGATCAACAGGCCGCTGGCGCGAAACAGTCGCCGAAGGTCCTCGCCGGAGTCCCTCAGCGCCGGTACGAGCTCGTCGCTGTGAACGAAGCGGTCCGTAACCTCCCGCTGATGGAAGCTGTGCTGCAGGCGGGCCCGCATGGTATCGGCGTCCTCGACCAGGCGCAGGCACATGGACAGCACATCGCCTACCAGCTTGGCCCCCATGCGGGCATCCAGGGTGACGTGGCGGGGGGTCGCATGGTGGCAGGCCACCATGCCCCAGAGCTGACCGTCCCGCATGAGGGAAATGGACATCGAGGCCTGGACGCCCATGTTGCGCAGGTACTGCAGATGAATGGGGGATACGGCGCGCAGACTGCACTGGCTCAGGTCCAGTTCCGCCGGTGCCCGGTTACTCACTGTCCAATACACCGGAATCACGGGAGCGTCGACACTCGCGATCAGACGGATCTGGTTTTCCACGTACAGTGCCCGGGCCTGAGGGGGTATGTCCGAGGCCGGGAAATGAAGCCCGAGATACGAGGCCATGTGATCCGCCCGGCTTTCCGCCACAACCTCGCCGTGCCAGTCCTCGGCAAAGCGATAGACCATGACCCGGTCGAATCCGGTGATACCCCGTATTGCCTCCGCCGCTGTGGTCATCAGCTCATCCACCGACCTGGCCGCCTTGACCCGGCCAATCAGTGCCTCCAGATCGCTGACTGCTGTCCCCACCGTGTCCGGACCGGTGTTACCCGGCTCCACTTCCACCAGGATGGCGGCTTCGGGAAGATAATGGCCGGTGAGGTGCCATCGCTGCGCCCCCACCCGCAGGGTTTCCCGCACCGGCCAGTCGCTGTCACGAGCGATGGCCTTTTCCAGTGCCCCGGCAAAGGACGCCGGCAACCCCATCTCGCCAGCCTCTGGCAGCCGCGAAAACCATTGGCTGGCATCGGCACTCTCCGCCAGGACCCTGTCCAGGCCCACCGCCAGCACCCGCACGGCACCGAAAGCCTGGATTGAGCCCGGGGTTCTGATAGGCTCTTCCTCGCACCTGGTGAAATCGAACTGATCGGAGAACCGCTCGCTCATGGGGAATATGCCCTGCCTGTGATGACCGTAATCTGGTGTAAAAAGGAAGGTCCGTAGAACCTGGCCGGCCCGGAAAACGTGCTAGGCTCTTTGTTATATAGATCAAGAGCCTCGCCCCTGCCGGCACTGGCCCATCCGGGTCAGAGCGGTGGTGAGGTCCCTGGCTCTGTCGCCGTTCCCGGAGAGACCATGCAGGCCCCCGCTATTCCAGAAAACGAGGAACGCCGCCTCGAGCGACTGTATCAGATGGACGTGCTGGACACCCCCTCTGAGCGTTTATACGATGACATTACCCGACTGGCGGCGATGATCTGCAAGACCCGCTTTGCCACTGTCACCCTGGTGGACCGGGAGCGGCAATGGTTCAAGTCCCGCCAGGGCGACCTGGATGTGACGGAAACGGAGCGGGAAATGTCCTTCTGCGGCCACACGATCCTCCAGACCCGGGTATTCGTGGTGGAGGATACCCACCAGGACCCCCGTTTCCTGGACAACCCTCTGGTTGCCGGTGGCCCCATGATCCGCTTCTACGCCGGCGCCCCGCTGATCACCAGTGATGGCCTGACCATCGGCACCCTGTGCGTCTTCGATCCCTGTCCCGGCGTCCTTGATGACGAACAGACTGAAGCCCTCCAGCTGCTGGCGGCACAGGTGACCGAGCGCCTGGAGCGCCGGGTGCAAGGTATCCTGAATCGCCATATAGGCAGCATTCTCGATACCAGTGACCTCTATTTGATGCTGCTGGACCTCCGCAGGAACCAGGTTCTGTACGCCAACCATGCCCTGGACCGGCGCCTTGGAGATTTACCGGGCTCCGCCACGGACGCCTTCGAACAGATGTTCCCGGAGCTCTCCACTCAGGATCTGCTGAGTGATACGGAGACGGAGCAGACCCTCGAAACCCCAGTCCATTTCGGGCCCGGCGACAACGTCACCAGCTGGATACGCCTGATCAACTCCCGGGAGGACGGCCGTCAGAACCTGCTGGTGGTCATTCACGACCAGTCCGCCCTCCGGGCATCCCGCTGTGAGGTCCAGGAGGTCCGCTCCAATCTCCGGCTGTTTAACCGTGCAGCCCTCCAGAGTCAGAACCTCATCGTGATCACCGGCCCCGACGAGGGCATTACCTGGGTCAACCGCAGCTTCGAGAAGCTGACCGGCTATAGCCTGGGGGAGGTCGCCGGCAGACGCCCGGGGGAGATCCTCCAGGGTCCGGACACCTCTCCGGAGGCGCGCCGGCGCCTGCGGGAGCACATTGACAAAGGCCAGCCGGTACGTCAGGAGATTCTTAACTACAGCCGCGACGGCACCCCTTACTGGGTGGACGTCTCAGTGGAACCGATCCATGACCAGCATGGCAACATCACCCATTTCATCGCTTCCCAGACCAACATTACCCGCCGCAAGGAGCAGGAAATAGCTCTCCGCCAGGCACGGGACACCGCCGAGCGCGCCAGCCGCGCCAAGAGCGAGTTCCTCGCCAACATCAGTCACGAGTTGCGCACCCCTCTGAACGGCATCCTCGGCGTGGCTGAGCTGATGCATGAAAAGGCACCCGACGACCTCCAGCCGCTACTGCGGACCCTGAACCAGTCATCACGGCATTTACTGAGATTGCTGAATGACATTCTGGACCTGTCCCACATCGAAAGCGGGCGAATGGGCCTCGACCTCATGCCGATGAAGCTGGACAGCCAGTTGCAGGAAGTGGCGGAACTCTTCAGGGCCAGGGCTGGAGAAGCAGGCACCGAGCTCAGGCTCGATATCCGGGGCCTGGCGGACGTCTGGCTGATAGGGGACCCGACCCGCATCAAGCAGGTGGTGATGAACCTGGTGGGCAATGCGGTGAAATTCACCGAGAATGGAGAGATCCGGATCGAGGCGCTGGTCACCGCGGCGAACGACCGCTTCCATACCGTGGAACTTGCCGTGGCGGACACAGGACCGGGTATTCCCGAGGCGGATCAGAGACGTATCTTCAACCACTTTGAACAGCTGGATAATTCCGCCACGCGGGCCTATGGCGGCTCAGGCCTGGGTCTTGCTATCAGCCGCCAGCTCCTTCACCTGATGGACGCGGACCTGTGTCTGGACAGCAGGCCCGGCCAGGGAGCCCGTTTCCACACCCGTCTTACCCTGGCCCTCGCCGGACCGGAGATGATCCCGGCGGACGACGCCTCCGACAGGGGCTCCTGGAAACCACCCCGGGAAGCTCTGGTTATCGATGACAACGTCGTTAACAGGGATATTCTGGAAGCCATGCTTGGCCATCTCGGTACCAGTAAGGTCTACACGGCAGGTTCCGCCCGCCGGGGGCTTGTGATGCTGGAGAATCTGTCACCGGACCTGGTGTTTGTGGACATCCAGATGCCGCAGATGGATGGTTACCAGTTTCTGCGGGAGGCCCGCCAGCGACTCAGTGAAGCAAACCGCAGGCAACCCCGGATGATCGCCTGTACGGCCCACTCCGGCAGTGAGCAGCGTCAGCGCAGCCTCCACAGTGGGTTTGATGCCCACCTGGAGAAACCCATCACCCGGGATTCCCTGCGGTCGCTGCTCAGCAACCTGTCCCGGGACTCGGTGCCAAAATCAACGAAATCAGATAATACTGATGGCCTCTGAAGGAGGTCCTCTCCTTCAAACAGGCATTTCTTTCAAACAGGAGCAGTCATGAAAGCAATCACGGTAACGGACCAGTCCCTGATCTGGGAAGAACACCCGGACCTGCCAGAGCCCGGTCCGGACGAAGTCGCTATTGATGTGACCTGGGCTGGAATGAACCGGGCCGACCTGGTGCAGCGCAAGGGGGCGTATCCGCCGCCTCCGGGAGCATCCCCCATTCTTGGCCTGGAGGTAAGTGGCCGCGTGGCGGCCGTGGGCGAAAATGTCTCCCACCTCGAACCCGGGACCGAGGTCTGTGCGCTTTTGACCGGCGGTGGCTACGCCTCCCGGGTCAACGTACCCTCGGCCCAGGTACTGCCGGTACCCGACGGGCTGACCCTGGAGCAGGCCGCCGCCCTGCCTGAGGTTTTTGCCACCGCCTGGATGAACCTTTACATGGTGGCGGGCATCAGGCCGGGTGAACGTGTCCTGCTCCACGCCGCGGCCAGCGGAGTGGGAACCGCAGCCATCCAGTTGGCCAAGGCCATGGGCAACCCCGTGTTCGCCACCGCCGGGAGCGATGACAAGCTGGCGTTTTGCAGGGAGCTGGGCGCGGATGGAACCTGGAATCGACACCAGGGGTCATTTGCCCAGGCGGTGAAAGACTGGGGCGGTGCCGACATGGTTTTGGACCCCGTGGGCGGCGATTATATCGCGGAGGACCAGAAGTGCCTGAACGTGGAAGGCCGCATCATCCTGATCGGCCGGATGGCCGGTACCGATTCCCAGATCAACACCGGACTGATGCTGATGAAGCGTCAACGGCTGATCGGTTCCACCCTGCGGGCCCAGCCGGTCGAACTCAAAGGCGAGGTGATGGACGCGCTCTACGAGCATGTATGGCCGAAACTCGCCAGTGGCGACATAAAGCCCATCATTGACCGTACCTGGCCCATCACAGAGGCGGACGAGGCCATGGCCTACCTGGAAAGCAATGAAAGCACGGGCAAACTGTTACTTGCCGTCAATCCCTGAGCGGTAGAGTCGCGGCGCCCGCTGATGTGCCCTGACACAGCTGCCCCGGGCGCCGGCTCACACCAGTCCGAGGGCGCGGCCATGGTGCCTGAGGTGGTCGTCAATGAATGAGGCAATGAAGAAGTAGCTGTGATCGTAGCCTCTGTGCATGCGCAGTTCGATGGGGTGATGGGCTTTCTCACAGGCGTCCGCGAGCGCGTCAGGCGCCAGCTGCTCCTCCAGGAACTGGTCCGAGGTGCCCTGGTCCACCAGCAGGGGCAGGCGCTCTTTCGCCCCCGGAATCAGCAGCGTTGCGTCCCATTCAGCCCACTGCTCCCTGTCGCCACCCAGATATCCGCTGAAGGCTTTCTGGCCCCAGGGACACTCCGACGGGTTGGCGATGGGTGCAAAGGCGGAAACCGAGCGGTAGCGACCCGGGTTTTTCAGGGCGCAGATCAGCGCACCATGCCCACCCATGGAGTGGCCGCTGACGCCCCTCTGATCGGTCACCGGCAGCTCCCGCTCCAGCAGGGAGGGCAGTTCAGTCACGACATAGTCGTACATGCGGTAATGGCGCGACCAGGGCTCCCGGGTGGCATTGAGGTAGAAACCGGCGCCGGAGCCAAAATCGTAACTGTCGTCCTCGCCCGGCAGATCCAGTCCCCGGGGGCTCGTATCCGGGCACACGATGGCCATGCCCAGTTCCGCCGCAAGCTTCTGGGCACCGGCCTTCTGCATGAAATTCTGGTCAGTGCAGGTCAGGCCGGACAACCAGTAAAGTACCGGCACCTGCCGGGCGCCGCTGCCCAGCGCGACCGGCGGCAGGAACACGGCGAATTCCATGTCGCAGTAAAGAACATCGGACCGGTGGCGATAGCGACGATGCTCCCCGCCAAAACACATGTTCGTTGCCAGCTGTTCCATACCTCACCTCCGGTAGGTCATTGTCGGAAATCCCGGGAGGTCACTGTGCCTCGGCGAACCGCCCCACGTCCACGCCGGCACCCAGGCGGGCGAGCTCGGCCAGGATAGCGGTACGGGTCACGATGCCCACCAGGCGCCCGTGGTCCTCGACCGGATACACCTTCGGCTTGCCATGACCAAGGTTCTGGGCCAGGTCGACAACGGACATTTCCGGGCTGATGGTAACCGGTTTGCTGATCATCACATCGTCCACCGATGGCTCACCCTCGCCATGGTAATTGCTCACCAGCAGAGCATGTATACAGTCCTGCTCCGAGACAAAGCCGACCACCTTGCGGTTACCGTCCACCACGGGAAGACCCGTGACATGGTTTATCAGCAGGTGCTTGACCACCGCCGGCAGGGGCGTACCCAGGCGTAGCGGTTCAATATGATTCAACATGATGTCCGAAGCCTTGAGTGAGCGCATCATCTGAACGTCCTCCTGTTCCTGTTTCAGGTTCCTGTTTTCTCACAAACGAGCGGCCCCTGAAGACCACCCTTCTGTATCAGGCGCGTCCTTCCCGGACCCCTTTCCTAACCTTAGGCAATAACTCGCCTGAACGAAACATGATTATATCAGCTATATTGAAAGCCGGGGGGGGAGCTCATTGGTCCGTGGGCCAGGCCCGCCAGTATTTCATGTTACGGTAACACCATTCCCTACTGTCCCGCGACGCCACGACAAAGGCCAGTTATGCAAGAGCCACCACAATCCCATAACGAATCCCGCCGACTGGAAGCCCTTCGCAGTACCGGGCTCATGGACACGCCTTTTGAGGAACGGTTTCAGCGGATCACACGGCTCGCGCAGAAGTTCTTCACTGTTCCCATAGCGGCCATTTCCCTGATCGAGGAAGACCGGCAATGGTGCAAGGCGGCGATCGGTTTGAGCGAACGCAGCGTTCCACGGGCCATCTCCTTCTGTGGTCATGCCATTCTGGAGGATGCCATGATGGTGGTGGAGGACGCCCGGCTCGATCCGCGATTCGAAAACAATCCCCTGGTTGTAACGAACCCGGGACTTCGGTTCTATGCCGGGATCCCCCTGAGGGGTCACGACCAGGCCCACATCGGCACGCTCTGCATTCTTGATATCGAGCCCCATGGCGCCGGAGAAATGGACCTGTCCGTTCTCAGCGATCTGGCTGCCCTGGTGGAAAGGGAACTGCTCTTTGAAAGCGCTCTGAACGCCCACTCCGGAAATCCGATGGATCTCTCCGACCGGCCGTTGCTGCTGGATGATGTAACCGGCCTGTGGAACTGGGATGGCATCATCCGGCTGCTGGAAGAGGCCCGGCATCGCATCCATCTCAGTGGAGGTCAGCAATCCCTGGCCTGGGTGGACGTGGGTTTCACGATGCCCGCTGGCGCCGATGCCCAGGCGCCCGATGATGTTCAGCGGGAACTTGCAAATCTGATACTTGGGGTCCTGGACTTCCGGGACACGGCAGGAACCGTGGGCCAGGGCCAGTTCATTCTCATTATCGGCAATGGCAACCGGGAGTCCCTCACAACGGTGCTTTCGCTGCTGGCGGAAAGAATCCGCCGGTTTTTCGGGGAGCACCCTGCAAATCTCGCCCACCTTGGCCTTTCCGCCTGCACCGGGGTTTCCACCGACCTCGGACTGGCGGATCTGATCGAGCAACTGGAACGGGACAGACCTGGCGCCGACCAGCCCCCTGGCACACTGACCCTGCGGCACTTCGATGACGTGGAGCAGGTGAGGCTGCTCAGGAAATGAACGGATATCACAACAATGGCCCACGAAGAGACAACTTACTGATTTGAAACATTTACATCTGAAAACCAGAGGCTAAACTCCGAGTGTCCCGGGAGACCCCGGGGAGCGCTTATCCCGATACCGCGCCTGATACGGAGCACACCAATGGAATTCGTCAGCAACCTTGTATCCTATGTCAACGGGCTGGTGTGGGGACCTCCCATGCTGGTACTCATCCTGGGGGTGGGCCTTTTCCTCAGCCTGGGCCTGAAACTGATGCCCATTCTGCGCCTGGGGGAAGGCTTCCGCCTGATGTGGCGGGGCCGGACCGCCGAGGGCGCGGAAGAGAGCGGTGAAATCCCGCCCTTCCAGGCCCTGATGACCGCGCTGTCCGCCACCATCGGCACCGGTAACATCGCTGGTGTCGCCACTGCGGTCTTTCTCGGCGGACCCGGGGCCCTCTTCTGGATGTGGCTGACCGCCCTGGTGGGCATGGCCACCAAGTATTCCGAGGCGGTTCTGGCGGTGCGCTTCCGGGAGGTTGACGAGCGGGGCGCCCACGTCGGCGGCCCCATGTACTACATCCGCAACGGCCTGGGCAGCAAGTGGGCCTGGCTGGGCGTACTGTTCGCCATCTTCGCCGCCATTGCCGGTTTCGGTATCGGCAACACGGTACAGGCCAACTCGGTGGCTGACGTGCTCCAGGCCAACTTCGGCCTGCCCGCCTGGGCGACGGGGCTGATTTTGATGGTGCTGGTGGGCATGGTGCTGATCGGCGGCATCCGCCGCATCGGTCAGGTGGCCAGCGCCCTGGTCCCGTTGATGGCGATTTCCTATGTCATAGCCGGCCTGATCGTGCTGGCAGTGAATGCTCCCGCCCTGCCGGCAGCCTTCGGCCTGGTCTTCGAGCATGCGTTCTCCCCCATCGCCGCCGAAGGTGGCTTTGCCGGGGCCGCGGTCTGGGCCGCGATCCGCTTTGGTGTGGCCCGGGGCATCTTTTCCAACGAGGCGGGTCTTGGCTCCGCCCCCATTGCCCATGCCGCCGCCCAGACCAACAACCCCATCAATCAGGGCATGGTGGCGATGCTGGGGACCTTCATCGACACCATCATCGTATGCACCATCACCGGCATGGTGATCATCACCTCCGGCGCCTGGACCACCGGCGAATCCGGGGCGGCCCTCACATCCACCGCCTTTGCCCTTGGCTTCCCCGGCGGCAATTACGTGGTGGCCATCTCCCTGGCGGTATTCGCCTTCACGACCATTCTGGGCTGGTCTTTCTATGGTGAGCGTTGTATTGAATTCCTGTTTGGCGTGAAGGCGATCGTGCCGTACCGGGTGGCATGGATCCTTGCCATCCCGGTGGGCGCCACACTCAACCTCGGTTTCGTGTGGTTGTTGGCGGACACCCTGAACGCCATGATGGCCCTGCCTAACCTGATTGCCCTGGTATTGCTCAGCCCCGTAGTATTCAGGCTGACGAAAGAGCATTTCGAAAGGCAGAAACAGATAGGGGGCTGATGGGGGAAAGTGTCGTCCAATCGCCGGAGCTTGCGATGGTAAAGAGATCCGACACTTGTTTAATCCTCGTAAAGGCTCCATAACTCCTTGGTAACCCAAGAGAACGAAGTTAACACGCCGTACCCTGCAGACACGCTGCAGGCGGCGGCACCGAGAATGGAGGAAGACGATATGAGTTTACATCTAGGCGATACTGCACCGGACTTCGAGCAGGATTCCAGTGAAGGCACCATTCGCTTCCATGAATGGCTTGGCGATGGCTGGGGGGTCCTCTTCTCCCACCCCGCGGACTTCACCCCGGTGTGCACCACCGAGCTGGGTCTGACCGCCAAGCTCAAGGACGAATTCGCCAAGCGCAATGTCAAGGCGATTGCCCTGAGCGTGGACCCTGTGGACTCACACAATGAGTGGATCCACGACATCAACGAAACCCAGGGCTGCACCGTGAACTTCCCCATCATTGCGGACCACGACCGCAAGGTGGCGGAGCTGTACGACATGATCCACCCCAATGCCAGCAGCACCCTGACGGTCCGCTCCCTGTTCGTGATCGACCCGAACAAGAAGATCCGCCTGATGATCACTTATCCGGCGAGCACGGGGCGCAACTTCAACGAGGTACTGCGGGTGATCGACTCACTGCAGCTCACCGACGTCCACAAGGTGGCCACCCCGGGCAACTGGGAGCGCGGCGATGATGTGGTCATCGTACCGTCGCTGCAGGACGAGGAAGAAATCAAAGAGCGCTTCCCGAAAGGCTACAAGGCGGTCAAATCCTATCTGCGCATGACCCCGGACCCCAAGTCCAACTGGTCCGGCGAGTAGGCGCCGCTCGTTGTCGTGGCATCGGTGGGGCCGTGCCCTGCCGCCAACCACAAAAAAGCCGGGCTGGTTTTCACCAGCCCGGCTTTTTTGTGAAAGGGCTAAACCGGCTTCAGAATGCCGGAACCACCGCACCTTCATACTTCTCAAGGATGAATTCCCTCACTTCCTCTGAGGTGAGGACATCCGCCAGCTTCTGCATGGCCTCGGAGTCCTTGTTATCCGGACGGGCCACCAGGATGTTGACGTAGGGTGAATTGGAACCCTCGATCACCAGAGCGTCCTCACTGGGGTTCAGGCCTGCCTCGAGGGCATAGTTGGTGTTGATCAGGGCCAGATCCACCTGGTTCAGGACACGGGGCAGCGTCGCCGCCTCCAGCTCGCGGAACTTGAGGTCCTTGGGGTTCTCGGCGATATCCCTTGGTGTCGCGGTGATCTTGCTTTCTTCCTTCAGTTTGATCAGGCCCGCGTCCTGCAGCAGCAGGAGAGCACGGCCACCGTTGGTGGGATCGTTCGGAATCGCAACCGTGGCGCCTTTTTTCAGCGCATCCAGTGAATCCACCTTCTGGGAATAGGCACCGAACGGCTCGATGTGAACGCCGGTCACGGTGACCAGATCGGTACCACGGCCATCATTGAACTCATCCAGATACGGCTGGTGCTGGAAGAAGTTGGCGTCCATCCGCTTCTGGTCCACCTGGATATTCGGCTGGATGTAATCGGTGAACACCCGGATCTCCAGATCAACACCCTGCTTTTCCAGCATGGGCTCCACAAACTCCAGGATTTCCGCGTGGGGAACGGGCGTCGCCGCCACGGACAGGGTTTCCTCCGCCTGGGCCGAGGAAAAAGCCGCGAATGCGGCCAGGCCAATCAGGGTTTTCTTGAAAGTCATCAACATAACTCCTTGGTTCTAAAAATTACGTTACAGAGGGCAGCACTCAAGTCAGAGCCGCTCGGGTCGGCGGCCGGCACCTCGTCCGAAGTCATTCACCGCAGAAAACATCACTTGCGGCTAAAATAAAGCACCAGCCGGTCCCCCAGCATCTGCAGCATCTGCACAAAAATCACCAACAGCGCCACAGTAATCACCATCACGTCTGTCTGGAACCGTTGATAACCGAAACGAATCGCCAGATCACCCAGACCGCCGCCGCCAACGACACCTGACATGGCGGCATAGGAAACCAGGGTAATGGCAGTCACCGTGATACCGGCGATGATACCCGGCAGCGCCTCCGGCAACAGCGCCCCGAGGACAATCTGGCGAATATTGGCGCCCATCGCCTGGGTCGCCTCGATAATGCCCCGGTCCACCTCCCGCAGGGAGGTCTCCACCAGCCGCGCGAAGAAAGGGGCGCCACCGGCCACCAGGGGGGGAATCGCCCCGATCACCCCCAGTGAAGTGCCCACAAGGACCACCGTCACCGGGATCATCACAATCAGCAGAATGATGAACGGAACCGAACGCAGCACGTTCACAATGAAAGACAGAATGCCGTAGGCCACCTTCTGCTCCAGCAGCTGCCGCTTGCCGGTCAGAAACAGCAGGACCCCGACCGGGAGCCCCACCAGCACACTGAACAGCAGCGACAGGCCCACCATCACCAGAGTTTCCCAGCTGGCCCAGCCGATTTCGCTCCAGTCCACATTACCCAGCAGAGCTTCCATCAGCGCAGCACCTCCACGTGAACATCCGCGGCGTCAAATTCCGCCATGGCCCGGTCCAGGTCACCACCCACCAGCGAAAGGGTCAGCTGGCCGTAGGGGGTGTCCTTGATATGGTCGATCCGACCGGAGAGAATACTGAAGTCCACCCCCGAACTGCGGGCCACATGGCCCAGCAACGGCTGATAGGTGCTTTCCCCCCGGAACGTCAGCCGCAGGATCCGGCCCGGGGCGTGGGCCAGGTCCTCTCTCATCTCCTCCCGGTCGATATTCTCGCTCTCAAAAACGAAATCCCGTGTGGTGGCATGCTCCGGGTGAAGGAACACGTCCGTTACCGGCCCCATCTCCACCACGCGTCCGCCATCCATGACCGCCACCCGGTCACAGATTCGCCGCACCACGTCCATTTCGTGGGTGATCAGTACAATGGTCAGCCCCAGTTCCCGGTTGATGTCCGCCAGCAGCCGCAATACCGACTGGGTGGTCTGCGGATCAAGGGCGCTGGTGGCTTCGTCACAGAGCAGAATGGTGGGGCGACAGGCCAGAGCGCGGGCAATGCCAACCCGCTGTTTCTGCCCTCCGGAGAGCTGGGAAGGGTACTTGTTGCCCTGGTCAGTGAGACTGACCAGGGCCAGCAGTTCGGCTACCCGTTCCCGGATCTGTTGTTTCGAGTAGATTCCCGCGAGCTTCATGGGAAAGGCGATGTTGTCCGCCACGGTACGGGAGGAAAGCAGATTGAAGTGCTGGAATATCATTCCCACCCTGCGGCGGAAGGCCCGCAGTTCCGCCGCATCGTAATGGGTGACGTTTTCTCCGTCCACCAGCACCCGCCCATTGGTGGGCCGTTCCAGCAGATTGATCAGACGCACCAGGGTCGACTTGCCGGCACCGGAGTGGCCGACAATACCAAACACCTCGCCGGTTTCAATGGTCAGGCTGGTGGAATGCAATGCGGGGATCGCCCGGCCACCCACCTGGTAGGATTTCTGGACCTGGTCAAGCTCAATCACACGTCACAAACCTTGAGTGAGACTTTCGCCAACGCCTTGTGAGCGTGACACGAAAAGGCGCTGATTATAGCGCAATCGCCAGCCAAACCCGAATGTTCGATTTTGTTTCCCCGAGCGGCTTGTGGCGGCGGGATTCGGCAAGTGTAGTATGATGATTCAGTGTCCACATCCATCAGATCACCAGGGAGGCAAAGCTCACTTTGGACTCGCCAGACGGTTCCAGCGCACGAATAAACTCGACCCAGGCCTGGGTTGCCTATCTCAGCCGGGTGGAGCTGCCCGTGCTGGCCAACACCCTGCGGCGCATCAACGAACTGACCGAGAGCAGCAGCAGCACGGTGAACGAGCTGGCCGAGGTGATCATCAATGACGCCCAGCTCACCTCCCAGGTGCTGCGCCTGTCCAACACGGTGTTCTACAACCAGACCCGGGTGCAGGTCAGCACTGTCAGCCGGGCCATTACCCTGATCGGATTTGATTCCGTCAAGTCCATGGCGATTTCGTCACTGATCGTCGACTCGCTCCTCAAGCGAAGCTCAAGACCCCACCTGCTGACGTGCCTGGCCCGTGCCATCCATGCCGCCGTGCAGGCACGCAGCCTGCTGCCCAAGCGGAACGAACAGGCCCTTGAGGAGGTGTTCATCGGTGCCCTGCTGATGAACATCGGCGAGCTGGCGTTCTGGTCCTGCGATACCGAACAGGCGGCGGAGCTGGAGCAACGGTTACGGGACGGCGTGCCGCCGGTGGAAGCCCAGAAAGCCGTGCTCCACAGCACCTTTGCCGAGATCACCCGCGGGCTGGCTGAGGCCTGGGCCCTGGGGCCGTTCATCCGCGATGTGGTTTCCTCCAACCGGGCCGGCTCCCAGGCCAGTCAACTGGCGAGAAACTCGGTCAGCATGGCGGAACTGGCGGAAAAGGGCTGGCGTACGCCGGAAATGGATTCGCTGATGGAGCGTATCGGCCGGGACCTTGGCGAATCCCCTGCCGTGATCCGGGACCAGGCCAGACTGAACGCCACGGAAGCGGGCAAGGTCGCGGTCTCCCTCGGCATTCCCCAGGTACAGGCACTGATGCCGGGTGCCGAGGGCACGGTGGAGCCGCCGGCTCCACCGGATATCGACGCCGAGCTGCAACTCCGGATCCTTCGGGAACTGGCCCAGAGCCTGACCGAGAAGCCCGAACTCAATACCGTCATCCAGCTGGTCATGGAGGGAATTCAGCGGGGGATCGGTTTCAGGCGTGTGGGTCTGCTGATGTCCGACCGGGACGGCCGCAATCTCGTTCTGCGCAAGTGCGCCGGGCCGGATACCGAGGGCTGGCGCGAGCACTTTGCCGTTGCCCGGGACGGCAGCGGTACACTGGGAAGCCTGCTACCCCACGGCAGTTGCGCCATCTATTATCCACCGAAGCAGGCCAGGGAGCTGCCGTTCGACCCCTGGCTCGGCCGGGTGCCGGCGCTGACCGGCCCCATCATGGCCAATGGCCGCATGCTCGGCATGTTTTACGCTGACTTCGGCGCCAACGCCAGCGAACCGGGCCAGGAACACCTGCACGCTTTCAGCCACTTCGTCCAGCATGCACAGCTATGCCTCAGCCTGATATCCAGTGCCCCGTCCGGGTAATCATCTGACCCACTGCTTGCCGCTGGCAACACAGGTCCAGAGTCGCTGCCGGCAAGCCCTTGAGGGGCTCAGCGGGTTAACGAATTATCCGTACGGGACACTATTCAGGGGGAAAACGGATTGAGCCTTTCCCGGCACAGCCGGGAAAGGGTTTTGGTCAATGGAGTGCTCGCATCTGCCTGGGGTAGAGCGCGGCACTGACTTCCGGCTCTTCCAGAAGATCCGCCAGCTCGCGGTCCACCTCAGTTTCCTCCCCCTCGTCCGGCAAGGGTTCGAACAGCGTGTTCAGCCAGGAAGTGACCGACGGAGCTTCCTCCCGCTCGTACTCATTGGACAGGGCACCGATGGTGCGAAAGCCGATGATGCGCTGGTGGCGGGGATCGCGGATCTGCTCGAACCCACGCCAGTAAATCCTGTCACGGGTGTGGAGCTGGACAAAGAGCGTGTCGATGGGCTCCGCGCCTTCATCTTTCTCTTTCTCCGCCTCCGGTGACCGGTGACGGATGGTGGTCCACGCCGGATACAGCAGGGCCACGGCGTCTGCCTCGACATGTTCCCGGGCTGCGCGCAGGATCAGCGCCCACCGGGCCTTGTCGGCATCGGTTTCAAGGGAGTTGATGGGAAGGTCGTAGCTTTGTTCGCTGGACAGAACGATGGCCATGATCGGCGCATCCAGTTCCCCCATGGCCTCGGCCTGAGCTACAGACACCAGTTCTTCGATTGCCATCGGTTGGTTCATGGTACTCGCCTCCTCGATGCCATCAGCAAGGGGAGCCCGATCGGGATGACCGGTCTCCGTAGGTACAGAGGGCGGTGAAGCCATGCCATCTCTGTTACTGACAGCATAGCCTGTTCCGACCTTAAAAATAAACGTGGGTTTTGTGGGAGCGGATCACAACTTGCTCAACGGTCCTCGCTGGCTTCCCACAGGCTCTCGTAGCGGCCATACCAGGGGCTGGCCTCCTCGAGCTGGGCCGCCAGCTGCAGTAACAGGCCCTCGCCACCGTGCGCGGCACCGAACTGCACTCCCACCGGCAGTCCCTGGGGACTCCAGCAGACCGGCACCGAGATGGCCGGGGTACCGGTAAGATTCGCCAACTGGGTGAACGGCGTGCGTGCCAGGCTTTCCATCGCCAGCTGGTCCACCATCCCGGTCCGGTGCAATACCGCGCCAGCACGAACCTTGACCAGCAACGTCGACAGAAGTTTCATCGCCGGTGGCATATCCAGCTCGCCGATCCGGGCCGGCGGCTGGGCAGTGGTGGGACACAGATAGAGGTCATGACGTCCGAAGAACCCCCCGGTGGCCCGGGCAAAGTCGTTCCACCGCTGGCGCATGCGCACGTAATCGGGCAGGGGGAAGCTTCGCCCCAGCATCGCCAGCACCCTGGTATCCAGCTCGAAATCGTCCCTGTCGGCGCCGCCTTCCAGTGCCTGCTGCACGAACGCCGATACCTCGCCAAAGTAAATCCCCAGGTAACAGCGTGCCAGATCCTGGCCGTCGACGGCCGGTTCCGCTTCCTCGATCACATGGCCGAGGGACTCCAGCATCCGGGCCGCCTCCTGAACCGCCGCCACACAGTCCGGGTGCACATCACCGCCATAGGGCGACCGGGTAAACATACCGATCCGGAGTCTGCCCGGGGACAGGCTGGCGATGTCTTTCCAGGGCAGGTCCGGCCGCTCGATGCGGAACGGGTCACCCACCGCCGGTCCGGCAAGGGCGTCGAGCAATGCCGCCGTGTCACGCACGGTCCGGGTGACGACATGGTTCTCGGCCGCACCGAGCCAGCTCTCGCCGGTCTCGGGCCCCCAGGGAATCCGGCCGCGGGAAGGCTTGAGTCCCACCAGGCCGTTGTAGGCGGCGGGAATGCGGATCGAACCACCGCCATCGTTGGCCCCCGCCACCGGTACGATTCCGGCGGCAACGGCCGCACCGGAACCACCACTGGAACCTCCCGGCGTCAGTTCGGTATTCCAGGGATTGCGAGTGGGTCCCCAGAGCCTGGATTCGGTGACTGCCTTGAGACCGAATTCCGGTGTTGCCGTTCTGCCCAGAAAAACCAGCCCGGCATCCCGGGCCCGCCTGACGTATTCGGAATCCTGGGTCATTATCCGGTCGCGAAACCCCTGGCTGCCCATGGTGCACGGCTCACCGGCCTGCTCCTGCCCCAGGTCCTTCACCAGCATGGGCACCCCGGCCAGGGGTCCGTTGCCGGCAGGCTGCTGGCGTGCGGAGTCATACTGGGGCAGGCAGATCGCATTAAGACGGGGGTTAAGGGCTTCGGCCCGGCCTATGGCCGCTTCAACAACCTCATCCTGGGTAACATCACCCCGCCGGACCAGATCGGCCAGGCCGGTGGCATCGTATTGCAGATACTCGGAAGGTTTCATGGTATTAACCTGATTGTTATTGGGATTACTTTATGGTTTCAGGTATATCTAGGGAATCGGAAAGACACGTCCGCAAAGCCTCAGTCAACGACCCCGCTGTTTCGATTGTAGCAGGGGCAGGAGCACACGCCGACAAACATGACACACCGGCGAACAGCAACCACGATCCGCGGCCTGACGGCCGCTCTCTGCCTGCTTGTGGCGGGTTCACTGGCCAGGGCCGAGGCGGTTGCGCCAGTGGACGAATGGCAGGACATCATCCGCGCCGCTCCGTTCTGGAGCAGCCAGGGGGTATATGCCAACGTTCTGGACATCCGTCGCTGGGTACTGGAGGAATCCGGCTATTGCAGCGAGAGTGACCGACACCTGCTGTTTGACCATCGTGGCACATTCCTGGGTTACATCACCGACGGCCTGACCCGGGCGGCCACCCAGCAGCGCCTGAATTCCCTGCGCGCCACCCTGGCGGCTGACGGACGGGTGACCGGCTGGACCCCCGGTGACGCCGATACCGTAGGCTACCCCTTCGCCCTGGCGTGCGACCAACCCCACGCGAGACTGGAAATCGCCCGGGATCGGTACCTGGGCCGCAACCCCTCCGCACGACTGTGGGGACGCTGGGATGACCTTGACTTCGCCAGCGAGAACGCGCCGGGGAGCCTGCATGACGCACTGCTCCATGTCTACCAGACCCGCACGGATCAGCAAAGGCTCTCACTGCCGCCGGAACTCCCCCGTTACCTGGCCGGTATGCTGATGATCGAGAGTGGCGGCCGCAGTCGCGCCCACTCACCGGTCGGCGCCAAGGGCATCATGCAGCTGACGCCCCAGGTGCTGGCCGATTGTGGAGTCGCTCCACGCAATCACTGGCACCGGCTCGCGCAGCTCGACTGCGCCATGAAACTGATGGCCCAGAACGCCCGCATACTGGCCCCCACGGTCCAGGAGAAGTTCGGGCACCTGCCGGAGCCCAAGCGGGAGCGCCTGTTCACGCTCCTTCTGATCCAGGCCTATCACGGCGGTGCAACCCGGGTACTGAGGCTTCTTGAAGACGACGACCTGGGTCAGGCTGCCCGCTATTTCGCCGAATATCACGACCGCTTCGAGGCCGGGGATATCGCCTTCGGTATGGTTTTCCATAATCTCGGCAGGGACCGCCTGGGACTGGCCTCGTTGTACTATGTGGCGGACGTTGAACTGGCCACCCGGGCGCTTTGTAAAACCGAAGGCCTGGACCAGACCCGGTTCTGCCAGTCCCCGTGACCTGAAAACCGCGCCGGAAAACACCTTGATCTCGATCCTGCCGCCCGATCTGAGCCCCCACATCGCCATTCTGTTGCTGGCCTGCTCTGTCGCGACCTCCCTGATCACGGCAGCCCTGGGGGCGGGCGGCGGATTGCTGTTACTGGTGCTGATGGCCCTGTGGCTGCCACCGGCGGCCATCATTCCGGTCCACGGCATTATTCAGCTCGGCTCCAACGCCGGGCGCGCCGGCCTGACCTGGAGGCATGTGGACTGGCGGGTGATCGCCGCTTTCGCGCCGGGGGTTGCCCTGGGCGCGTTCGCCGGGGCCCTGGTGCTGGTTGAGCTGTCTCCCTGGGTATGGCAGCTGACCATTGCCCTGTTCGTGCTCTACCTTTGCTGGGGGCCGAAGCTTCCGGCCATGGCCCTGGGCCGTGGTGGCATCCTGTTGGCGTCAACGTTCACCAGTTTTATCAGTCTCTTCGTGGGTGCCACCGGCCCTCTGGTGGCTGCCTTCATCAAGCAGCTTCACCGGGACCGCCACAAAACCGTGGCCACTTTCGCCATGAGCATGTGCCTGCAGCACCTGCCCAAGGCCCTCGTATTCGGCCTGGCCGGTTTCGCTTTCAGGGAGTGGCTGGTTTTCCTGGTCGCCATGATTGCCTGCGGTTTCCTGGGCACCTGGCTCGGCCTGAGGGTCCTCGACCGGCTTGGCAATCTGACGTTCCACCGGGTGTTCAACGTACTGCTGACCCTGCTGGCGCTCCGGCTGCTCTGGCTCGTATGGCAGCAGCTGTCCGTCGCCTGAGTTGTGAGGCTCCGCCAGCTAATCCGATAAGGGTGAGGCAATCACCACCACCTGATTGCGCCCCCTGGCCTTGGCGGCGTATGCCGCCTCGTCGGCCCTTGCCATGGCTTCCCGGGGGCTGGCGTCTCCGGGGCTCAGATCCGACAGCCCGATACTGGCGGTCACTCCGAACTCCTGGCCATCGGCGGCCACGCGAAGCGCCTCTATGTTCCTGCGAATCTCCTCCGCCAGGACCAGTGCCCGCTCCAGGCCGCAGGCCGGTAGCAGTATGGCGAACTCATCCCCGCCCAGCCTGGCGATCACATCGGTTTTTCGCACCACCTGGCGCAAAGTCGCGGCGAGCCCCCGCAGCAACTCGTCTCCGGTCAGATGGCCGCCCCTGTCGTTGACCGGTTTGAAATGATCCAGGTCGATGAGCATCAGCACCGTCGGTGCTTCCAGCTCCCTGGCCTGGGCCAGCCACTTGACCAGTTCCGCAGAGAAGGCGCGACGGTTCATCAATGAAGTGAGGCTGTCGTGGGTGGCCTGCCAGGACAGATGCCGCTCCTGGCGGCGCCGTTCGCTGTCGTCGCGAACCACGAAGACCAGCCGCTCATCCGGTTCGCCGCGGCTGACGTGCAACATGGTGACTTCCACATCGAAAACACGGTCGTGCTCGTCCCGCAGCGCGCCGTCCATGCCATGAACCTCGTCACTGGACAGAAAGCGGTCGGCACCCCATTCTTCCCCCTCCGCCTCGAAGGAAAGCAGCTCGAACAGGACCAGTCCCTCAAGACGTCCGGCGCGGTTGAGAAACTCCTCGGCCCTCCGGTTGGCATAGCGGATCCTGCCTTCGGTGTCCGTCATCACCACCGCTTCGTGGAGTACACCGAGAATACTGGCACCCATCTCCTGCTCGGCCCGAAGCCGGGCCTCCACTTCATTGCGGTCAGCCATCACCCGGTTGAAGGCCTGCTCCAGCTCACGGATCTCCCGGTATCCACCCACATCCACCGGCTCTGGCCGAACCCCGAGATGGCGTTCCCGGATCTGCTCGGCGAGCTCGATCAGGGGATTGGTGTAGCGCCGGAAGGTATACCAGGCTACGGGCAGGAGAATGAGCAGGACGATCGCTATGGTCAGCAGGAGATCCTCCCGCAGCCGGTTGGCGGGGGCGAAGGCATCCTCGAGGGGCCAGCTGGCAAGGACAAACCAGGGTGCCATGTTCAGCTGCTGGACCGCCACCATGACTTCCACGCCCTGACGGTTCGTGGTCGTCCTGACACCTTCAAAGCCATCCATCGCCGCCATGGCCACGTCGTTGCCCGGAGACAGATCCCGGAAACCGGCGGAACGGCCTCCCTGTACCAGCATCTTGCCGGAACGGGTGCCCACACCAACATACCCATCGTGACCGATACGGGTGTTGGCCACTTCGCTCAGGAAGTTATGGGAAGTGAGCACAATCGTGCCGGCGAACACGCCAACCACACGACCATTGTGATTGAACACCGGCGCGGTCATGGCCACGGTCGGCAGCTTCCGGATATAGGACTCGAAAGGTTCGGAAATCACCGGCGTCAGACCCCGGTTCGTATCCTGGAAATAAGGTCGGGCCGACAGGTCGGTTCCGACCAGGCCTTCCACTTCCGGGTAGATCTCGAGCACGACGCCGCCTTCATCAAACAGGATCAGATTCTCGAACAGATGATGATAGGGTGACTGCCGCTCCATGATCAGGCCGGAGAACTGGCGAAAGGAGGTGGCATCCATGGTCATGGTGGCCGCCGCGCCGGTGAGGATATTGAAACGTTCAATCAGCTTGCGGTCCAGTTCGTAGGCGAGCAGCTCCGCCACCATCGCAACCTGGGTCCGGGCCTGCTGGCCGAGTTCCTGGCGACTCGCCGCCATGTTAAACATGCTCACAAACGCCACGGTCAGAATGATAACGGCGACAAAAATCGCAATGCCCCGGTTGGCCAGGCGATCAAACCACGCCCGCATGGGGAAGGTCTCCGTTTTTCTTCGCTCTCATGGGCAGCATCATGTCAGTCAGAACGCCCTGAACCAGAAAATGGATGTAATGTCAGTTTAACAGACAACCATCGCCTCAAGGGGATGGACGCCACTGGATTAACCTAATAAAAATTGTTATCGTTTGCGTTCACTTGACTTTCCAGAGTGGACGATATGCCTGAATCTACCCAGCTGGCCTCGCTGGATACCCCGCTCCAGTCCCTCATCGCCATGGGCGGCCCCGTGATGTATGTGCTGCTCGGGCTCGCCCTGGTGGGCACCCTGACCTTTTTCTACCTGGTGCTCACCGGTGCACTTTACGCCCCCCGTTCCGGCGGCCGGGTAAAGCAGGATGTGGCGAAGTGGAAACAGACCGGCGCCGAGAATCCGCCACCAGCACCCCGTGCCTTTTTCGCCCGTTGCAATCCCATGCATGAGCTGACACGTCGTGCCATGGTGGGTGTGGCCAACCGGGAACCACTGGGCGCGCTGCGGGAAACCGTGGCCCAGGGAGCCCAGAAAGCCCTGCAGCCTTTTGAGGCGCCCCTCAAGATTATCGAGGTGATTGCGGCTCTGGCGCCGTTACTCGGCCTGCTGGGTACGGTCATGGGCATGATGGAGGCTTTCAGCGCCATGGCCACCACAGAGGGACGGGCCAGCGCCAGCCAGCTCAGTGGCGGAATCTATGAAGCCCTGACCACCACCGCCGCCGGCCTGATCATCGCCATCCCCTTTGCCGCTATTGCCGCCTGGGTGGAATTCCGTCTGCGCCGGCTGAACAGCCAGATGAACGAACGCCTGCTGGATATCCTCAACGCCTCTCCGGCGGTTCAGTCACCCGTTGCCCAGCCGTCAGCACAGAACCGTTCAAGACCGGTGTCGGAAGCCGGTGGGGCGGCCTATACCGGGTCCCGGGTTGCCCATGCCACTGGTTAAACCCCGGCCTGCCCGTCCCATGCCCATCCGGATGACACCACTGATCGACGTGGTGTTCATCCTGCTGGTGTTCTTCATGGTCACCAGTTATCTGCTCCCCACCAGTTATCTGGAGCTTGAAAACGTAACCGCCGCCGGACGGGGCGAGGGCGGGACGCCGCTGCCGGAACTGCAACTCACGGCCGACGGCGATATTCAGTGGCAGAACCGGCGCTGGCAATCCGCAGAGCTGGCCACTGCGCTGTTACAGGCTGGTCATCAGGAGGTTCGGCTGGCTACCGATGGCGATGTGGCGCTGGATCGCTTCACCCGGACTCTGAGCTCCCTTGACAGCGCCGGCATCCGCACCCAGTGGAAGCGGACACCCCCCGACGAAGCAGCGACCACGCCCTGACATGACGCCATTGACACCAGAACCTTTCGAGGACCGCAAGACGCTTCTGGAACGGGTTGAAGACAGCCTGTTGCCGCTGATCAACCTGGTGTTCCTGCTGTTGATGTTTTTTATCGTCGCAGGTCAGCTGACCGACACAGCGATTCCGGAGTTGCCGGGCATGGCGAGCCCGGAAGCCGGAGAACAGCCCGAGGCGGACCTGGTGGTCAGCGCAGACGGTGCCTTCATGGTGGCCAACGAACCCGTTGCT
Organism: Marinobacter daqiaonensis; assembly: GCF_900115285.1. GTDB lineage: Bacteria > Pseudomonadota > Gammaproteobacteria > Pseudomonadales > Oleiphilaceae > Marinobacter > Marinobacter daqiaonensis. The sequence continues at coordinate 2,599,578 of NZ_FOYW01000001.1, read as the reverse complement.
CTTGATGCCCTGCCTGATACCCTGCCACAACCGCAGGACGATACGACCCTGCGTATCGCCGCCGCCTCCGGCACAGCCATGGACCAGCTGGAAGTTCTTTTTCGCACTCTGGAAGACGCCGGGTTCAGTGAGGTCATCCTGCTTACGGAGCCGGTGGAATGACCGCAACCGCCAGGGCCATCATCTTTACCATTTCGATTTTGCTGACCGGGCTGACACTGTTTCTGGTGCTTCCGGCGGCACCTGCCCTGGAACTTAAACCCGTGGGGAATGCGAGCACCACTACGCCGGCCCTGAAGATTCAGCTCGCGGGCGGCAATGTCGCCCCCCAGCCTTCCGAGGAACAAAACCAGCCCCCTGCACCGGAGCCAGAACCTGAGCCTGAGCCTGAGCCTGAGCCTGAGCCTGAGCCTGAGCCTGAGCCTGAGCCTGAGCCTGAGCCTGAGCCTGAGCCTGAGCCTGAAAAGGCTCCCGAACCGGAGCCCACACCGCAACCCGAACCGAAACCCGAACCTGGGCCCACCCCCCAGGCCACCGAAGCGGCGGCGAACGTCGACACACCGGAGCCGGATGCGGGGTCAGACCGCGAGACCCGTCGGGAACAGGTGCAGCTCAATGCGGGGGACGATGCGGATGTGGACAACTACCTTTCCGAGCTGCACCGGCACCTGTCACGCCATTACGACTATCCCCGCCGCGCGCGGCGTCTGCAGCAGGAAGGCACGCCGGTCATTCTGTTCCAGTTCGACCGGGACGGTAACCTGCTGGACTACCGGGTGAGAGACTCGTCCTCCCATCAACTGCTGGACCAGGCAGCCCTGGAGATGCTCGCCGCAGCGGAGCCCCTGCCGGATGTCCCCGAGGGGATGACCGGAAAGACATTTACCTATGCCCTGCCGGTGAGGTTTAATCTGAGGTAAACCATCTTCTCCTTCAGATCCCAATGGAGCCCGGATACCGGTAATGCCCGCCCTTCCAGAGACGTTCAACCAGATCGCACAGCTCATGTGCCAGGCTACCCACGAAGTGCTCTGGTCCGCCTACCGGGACGATCTTCGCTCCCGTCGTGCCCGGGCCCAGCTGGTGTGCCGGGTAGGCGGGGGCCGTGCCACCTATCACCGTTACGACCACCGTGACCAACGCCACCTGATCACCTTCGGTGTAAAAATGGTGGCCGCCAAGCAGGAAGCCCGCACCGCCGCCAACTGGTTGTCGACACGGGAGATTGTCGGTCGCGGGTATTTCGGGGGCGAAGTATCGGTACTGAATCTGCTGGCCCATACCTGCATCCACGAGTTTGCCCATCTTCTGCAGTTGCAAGGAGGCAAGCGTTACCACGGTTCCGTTCATAACCGCCACTTCTACCGGCTGCTGGATGAGCTGAATGGCAATGGCAGCGCCGGCCAGGTGCGGCGTTTTCTGGCGGACGCGGGCACCAGCGTGGGCATCGCCCTGGACACGGCTCCCATGGTCCTGCCGGCTCGCCAGGCCCAGGCCGCGCAATGGCAACGGGGTGATCACGTGGAATTCGGCGAGGGGCCCCAGGCACGGGAGGGCGTGATACTGCGAATCAACCGGAAGACCTGCACCGTGGAAGGTGCCGGGCTTTCCCGAGGACTGAGATTCCGCGTTCCCTTTGTGATGCTCAGAGCCGCCGCCTGACCGAAGGCGAATTCTGTCGCACGTCCCGTCAGAGCTCGGGAAGCTCAGGAAGGGATCGCGCAGGCCATGAGCGCCTTAAGCTCCGGGACACAGGATCCGCAATTGGTACCGCACTTCAGGGCCCGGCCCAGTGCCTCCACATCACCGGCACCAGAGCGGATTGCTGCCTCGATCTGGCGCTCTCCGACACCAAAACAGCTGCACACCACAGGGCCAACGTCCTTCACTTCCACGTCCCGGGCCGAAAGCAGGCCCCGTCGCTCACCCATGGACAGAACCCGTCCATCGAAGAGGCCGATGAGCCAGCCAGCATCCGGCAGCAGAGCCGCCTCCCGCTCCACCAGCAGGATGCCCTGCAACCGGCCCTCCACCAGCCGGGCCGCCCGATAGGTGCCGCGGGCGGCGTCTTCCAGCACCAGGTCGGGAGCACCGCCAAGCCAGCGGGCCACCTCACGGGGCCAGCTCACCGGGCCCGAGCCTGCCACCCACCAGCTGTCACAGTGGTCCTGTGGCACCCGACACCAGTAATCCGCCTGCCAGCCCCGGGGCGCGTTACCTGGCCGGATCAGGCGCCCATGCCACAGGGTCGTGATCCTCGTGAGGTGGACGACGCCGTACTTGGACTCGGGCTGGCCCGAAACCGGGTCGGTGACCGGGCGGATCAGGTCACTCGCCAGACCCGCCGGGGTGAATTGCCGGTTCCAGTGGATGGGCACAAACACCTCCCCCGGCCTCTGTCCGGGCTCGGAACGTACCTTCCCCACATACCCACCCATGCTCCCGGGACCTTCCAGACGGGCCAGATCGCCGGGGCTCAGCCCATAGCGGCGCGCATCCTCCGGATGTAGGTCGATAAAGGGCTCCTGGCGATGCTGGACCAGTCGGGATGAACGGGCTGTTCTTGTCATGGTGTGCCACTGGTCACGAATCCGCCCGGTGTTCACGATCATCGGCCACCGGAGATCGGGTTCGGCTTCCGGTAACCGGCCCTCAATGGGCACCAGGCAGGCCTTTCCATCCGGGGTACTGAACCGGCCATCGCCGAAAAGTCGGGCACGGCCGTGGGGATAATCGGTGGTGACCGGCCACTGGACCGGCTCCAGGGCTTCATAGCCCTCATCGGAAATCCCCGCCAGCGCCGACAGGCTGAACTGCCGCCCGGTAGAGCCGGCAATAGCCGACAACTGCGCGTGCTCCCGGAAAACCGACGCCACATCCGGCCAGGCGAAGGCATCACCATGGCCAAGCAGGCGTCCCACTTCCGCTAGCATCCACCAGTCCGCGCGAGCCTCACCGACGGCCGGCAGGAATCGCCGCTGGCGGGAAATACGGCGCTCGGAGTTGGTGACCGTGCCGTCCTTCTCTCCCCAGCCCTGGGCAGGCAACAGTATGTCCGCCAGGGCATTGGTATCTGTCAGGGCAATACAGTCGGAGGCGATCACCACGGGACAGGCCTTCAGCGCCTGCCGCACCAGGCCAGAGTCCGGCAGACTGACCGCCGGATTGGTACCCATTATCCAGAGCACCTTTATCCGTCCCTCGGACACGGCCCTGAACAGCTCGACCGCCTTGAGACCCGGACCCGGGGGGATTTGGCCCGTGCCCCAGAATTCGGCCACCTGTTCAGGGCCCCCGGGGGTGTCATAGTCCAGATGAGCGGCCAGGGTATTGGCAAGCCCGCCCACCTCCCGCCCTCCCATGGCATTGGGCTGACCGGTAAGGGAAAAAGGACTGGCGCCGGGCTTGCCCACCCGGCCCGTCGCCAGGTGGCAATTGATGATGGCATTGGCCTTGTCGGTGCCGGTAGAGCTCTGGTTCACTCCCTGGGAAAAGGCCGTGACCGTGCGTGGGTTCTCGGCGAACCAACGATAGAAACGAACCACGTCCTGCTCGGGCAGGTCGCACAGATCGGCCACTTTCGACGGCGCAAAACCGCTGACTCGAGCAGACGCCATTGCTTCCCCGAGGCCCCGGCAGTGGTTGCGCACATAATCCTGGTCAAGGGCGCCGGTATCGGCCAGCCAGACCAGCAAACCATTGAACAGGATGGCGTCAGAACCCGGCCTCAGTGCCAGATGAAGGTCCGCCAGTTCCGCGGTGGCCGTCCTCCGTGGATCGATGACCACAACCCGACGGCCCGGGCGGCCGGCCGCCTTCATCCGCTGGTAAAGCACCGGGTGATTCCAGGCGGCATTGCTGCCGGTCAGTACCAATAGATCCGCCAGCTCCAGATCTTCATAGCAGCCAGGCACCACGTCCTCGCCAAAGGCCCGTTTGTGGGCTGCCACCGCTGATGCCATGCAGAGCCGGGAATTGGTATCCACATGGGGTGTTCCGATAAAACCCTTGGCCAGTTTGTTGGCCACATAATAATCCTCGGTCAGCAGCTGACCCGAGAGATAGAACGCCACGGATTCCGGGCCATGGGCATCGACGGATGCCCTGATGGCGCCGGCCACCTCATCCAGCGCCCGTTCCCACGTCACCCGTCTGCCATGAAGCCGGGGATACATCATGTGCCCGTCGACAGCCGTGGTCTCATGAAGACTGGCCCCCTTCACACACAGGCGTCCGTAATTTGCCGGATGATCCTGGTCACCGGCTACCAGGGCCCCCGCGGACAGCGAACGGCCCGGTGCCACCACCCCGCAGCCAACGCCGCAATAGGGGCAGGTGGTTCGGCAAACAGGGTTGTCAGAATCAGTCATGGTGGCTCCGCTAACGTGATCAGGTAAAAGGCCTTTCCAAAGAGGACGGACCCTGACCAAAAAAGCCCGATGGTCCCTGTTACCGGATGGTTCAGAATGACCATCGGCGACGGGGACCATCGGGCTTCATTGCCAGTGTCTGCGCTCTGCCAGGAAACCTAGCAATAATGACGCCAGCGACCCGCCAGTATCGATAACGGCCATAGCTACCAGAGAGGCCCTATTTATTTCAGGGTGTTACAACCTCACTCCCGAAGGTCGGTGAGCACCGTACTTTCAAGCCATTGATGCACTCATCCGGGGCGTATCGCTCTTTTTTGCACGGTTATTTACACCTTCGACCCTGACTCCGCACCCCGAATAATTCTCATGGCTTTGTTTTCCGGGCAAAAATCTATATGGCACAGCAAATGCAAGTCTTAACACCAGGAAGGCAGCCGATGCCGGCATGTCCTCCGACACATTCTGACTGATCTGCAGACATTGGCGTCTGCTTCCCGGTGACGGGGGGCAGGCGTTTTTTTTGGCAAAGACTCCGGAAAACGCCTTGGGGGCAATCATATGAAACGGAAACTTCTCTTCGCACTGAGCCTGGTCCTTTCAACGGGACTCACGGGTCATGCAGGGGCCACGATCGGTCCGGCCGAAAGGCCGGACCTGAAGCTGGGCTTTATCAAGCTGACCGACATGGCTCCTCTGGCGGTTGCCTGGGAGCAGGGATTCTTCATGGATGAGGGCCTGTTTGTGGAACTCGAGGCCCAGGCCAACTGGAAGGTGCTGCTGGACCGGGTCATCACCGGCGAGCTGGACGGTGCCCATATGCTTGCTGGTCAGCCCCTGGGGGCCAGTATCGGCTACGGCACCCGGGCCGATGTGATCACCGCCTTCAGCATGGATCTCAACGGCAATGGCATTACCGTTTCCAATGATGTATGGGAGGTGATGAAGCCCCAGATTCCCGAAAATGAGAACGGCAGTCCCCGGCACCCCATCAGTGCCAGCACACTGAAACCCGTCGTCGAGCAATACCGCAACCAGGGCGAACGGTTCCGGATGGGTATGGTCTTCCCGGTTTCCACCCATAACTATGAGCTGCGCTACTGGCTGGCGGCCGGCGGCCTGAATCCCGGCTACTACGCACCGCAACGGGGGGATACCAGCGGCACGCTGGAGGCGGACGTACACCTGTCGGTCACTCCCCCGCCGCAGATGCCGGCAACACTGGAGGCAGGGACCATCCAGGGTTACTGCGTGGGCGAGCCCTGGAATCAGCAGGCCGTGTTCAAGGGTATTGGCGTGCCGGTGATTACTGACTATGAAATCTGGCCCAACAATCCGGAGAAGGTCTTCGGTGTAACACGGCAATGGGCGGAGAAAAATCCCAACACCCACCTTCGCATGCTGCGGGCACTGATCCGTGCCGCCCACTGGCTTGACGAGAACAACAACGCCAACCGCCAGGAAGCGGTGAAGCTGCTGTCCCGGCCCAACTACGTTGGAGCCGATGAAGAGGTGATCGCCAATTCCATGACCGGCACCTTTGAGTACGAGAAAGGCGATGTGCGCAAGGTGCCGGACTTCAATGTTTTCTTCCGCTACTACGCCACCTATCCCTATCCTTCGGACGCCATCTGGTATCTGAGCCAGATGCGTCGCTGGGGTCAGATTGCGGAAGCCAAACCGGATGACTGGTATCTGAAGACCGCAGAAGAGGTCTACCGCGCGGACATCTACCGGGAAGCCGCCCGCTCCCTCATTGAGGACGGAACCCTCCCCGCCGAAGACTTCCCGGACCTGGGGGCGGAAAACTTCCAGCGCCCTCACCAGGGTGAGCTGATTGATGGCGTGCCCTTCACCCCTCGCACGCCGAATGCCTACATCGACAGTTTCGAGATCGGCCTGAAGGGCGACGATACCCCCTGATCTGCGGCATCAGGCTATTTGCAGACGTCACTAGGGCACGTACAACGTGCATGGAGAAAGGTAATGAGCACCCTGAGCCAAACCGATACGCAAACAGGCCCTGGCCGGTGGCTGTCACTCATGGGAATCCTGTTTACGTGGCAGCGCCTGGCGAGTGCGGCGCAGCAGTTGTTGCTGCCGCTGGTCGGCATCCTGGTGTTCCTCGGGGCCTGGCACCTGGCCGCGCCTCAGGTGAATACCTCCCTGGGAGCGTTTCCGGGGCCTGCCGACGTGATGGAGCAGGCGGGCGCTCTCTGGCAGGAACACCAGAACCAACGTGATCGCGCGGAAAAATACGTCACCATGCAGGAGGAGCGAAACGCCCGCATCCTGTCAACGAACCCCGACGCGGAGGTCAGGATTCGCGCCTATCCCGGGGCACCCACCTTCATTGATCAGATCGGTACCAGCCTGGTTACGGTAGTGGCAGGCTTCTTCCTGGCCACGGTGATCGCGGTGCCCCTGGGTATCGTGATCGGCCTCAACCGCTACTTCAACGCGGCGATGAACCCACTGATCCAGATCTTCAAACCGGTATCGCCCCTGGCCTGGCTGCCCCTGGTCACCATGGTGGTGTCAGCCACCTACGTCAGTGACGACCCCATGTTCGAGAAGTCGTTCCTGACGTCGATGATCACGGTGACCCTGTGCAGCCTGTGGCCGACGCTGATCAATACCAGCTTCGGGGTGGCGGCGGTGAATCCGGATCTGGTGAATGTCTCCCGGGTGCTGCGGCTTTCCTTCTGGACCCATGTGCGCAAGGTGGTGCTGCCCTCGTCGATTCCGGCAATTTTCACCGGCCTGCGGGTGTCCCTGGGGATTGCCTGGATGGTGCTGATTGCCGCGGAGATGCTGTCGCAGAATCCCGGGCTGGGGAAATTCGTGTGGGATGAGTTCCAGAACGGCAGTAGCCAGTCCCTGAGCCGGATCATGGTGGCGGTGCTGGCTATCGGGTTTATCGGGTTCTTACTGGATCGCGGGATGTTGGTGGTTCAGCGGAAAGTGGCCTGGAACGAGTAGTTTATTGCTTTCTTCTGGAGTATGGCGCGCTGGCTGGGGCTGTGTCTTCCGGGACACGCCGTGAATACATCCGTGCAGGCTCGACGAAACCATCCCTGTTTTCGACGGTCCCGGAAGACACAGCCCCAGCCAGCGCTTCGCAACAATGGAGTGAATACCATGAGCAAATCACATTTGGAACTGACCGGTGTTCAGATGGCATTTGATACGCCGTCCGGACCTTTTATTGCACTGGACAACCTGAACCTGAAGATCGGCAAGGGGGAGTTTGTTTCCCTGATCGGGCACTCCGGCTGTGGCAAGTCCACGGTGCTGAACATCGTCGCTGGATTATTGGGTGCTACCAGGGGTGGCTGTGTGCTGGATGGGCATGAGGTGAATACGCCCGGGCCGGAGCGGGCGGTGGTGTTTCAGAATCATTCGCTGATGCCCTGGCTGACGGTCTACGAGAATGTGGAGCTGGCGGTGCAGCAGGTGTTCCGCAAGTCCATGAGCAAGCGGGAGCGCAAGGCGTGGATCCTTCACAACCTGGAACTGGTGCATATGGATCATGCCGCCAATAAACGCCCCGGGGAAATTTCCGGTGGTATGGCCCAGCGGGTGGGCATTGCCCGGGCCCTGGCCATGAAGCCCAGTGTACTGCTGATGGACGAGCCCTTCGGGGCACTGGATGCCCTTACCCGGGCCCACCTGCAGGACTCGTTAATGGAAATCCAGCAGGAGCTGAACAACACGGTGATCATGATCACCCACGATGTGGATGAGGCGGTGCTGCTGTCCGATCGAATCATCATGATGACCAATGGCCCCGCCGCAACCGTGGGTGAGGACCTGGCCATTGATCTGCCAAGACCAAGGAATCGTGTTGCCATGGCGGATAACCCCAGGTATCTACGCTACCGCCAGGCGGTATTGTCGTTCCTCTACGAGAAGCAGCGGTTCCCGGACAAGGCCGAGCGAAAGCCCTCCGCCGGGCAAAAGCAGGACTCAGGCAGCGAAGGCGAGGATGAGGGGCGCCAGGGCCTCCGGGCCATTGCCTGAGGGCGTGACGTTCGAAGAAGGTGCACAGAACCCCGGCCCTGAACCGAACTGGGGCAGGGCCAGCCCCGAAGAATCCCCAGGAACCGATTATAGGACTGAAATTAAAGGGTTTAATGATAATGGCACGGTAATCGCTTTAGCTCAGGTATGGATGAACGTCCCGGTCAAGGATCGACCGGACCATCATTGGTCAGGGACTCCCAGAACATCGTTGTTGGCATTGGCGCCGGACCATCGATTCCCCTTCGGGGGATAGGTGCTCCGGCTTTTTTTGTCTGGCGCGAACAATGTCCTTATCTGAAGGAGCAACGTCATGGCAACCGGAACACTGGTGATTTGCGGACACGGCATGGTGGCCCAGCGACTGCTGGAGCGACTCGTTGAAGGCGGTCATCCGTTTGAACGCATTGTGGTGCTCGGCGCCGAGTCCGGCCCGGCCTACAACCGGGTGTTGCTATCCTCGGTACTGGCCGGTGAGGCGACCGCCGACCAGATCCGGCTCAAGGACGCCGCCTGGTTTGAGCAGGCGGGTATCGAACGGTATTGCGGCGACGCCGTTGTCACGATCGATCGCGCTGCCAGGCAGGTGATTACCGGGTCGGAGCTGCGCTACGACTACGGCACCCTTGTGATTGCAACCGGGGCACGTCCAACTGAACTGGGCCTTGAAGGCGGGGACCTGGGGGGCACCCTGACCTTCCGTGACCTGCAGGACACCCGCCGCCTTATCGACCTGAGCCAGCGCTTTGGTCGTGCTGTGGTGATCGGTGGCGGCTTCCTGGGTCTGGAAGCGGCGGAGGGGCTCCGTTGCCGGGGTATGGCGGTGACCGTTCTCCATCGCAACCCCTGTCTTCTGAACCGTCAGCTCGATCCCACCGGCAGCAAGCTGCTGGCGAAGAGCCTTACTGAACGCGGCCTGAGCATCCGCACCGGCCGCGCGCCCGTGGCGCTACTGGGCAAGCGTTGCGTGCGGGCGGTCCGACTGGATGACGACACCCTGATCAGCACCGATCTGGTCATCACCGCTGCAGGGATAACACCCAACGCAGAGCTGGGCCGCGCCGCGGGGCTCCACTGTGGCAGGGGAATCCGCGTAAGCGACCGTTTACAGACCAGTGACCCCGACATCTTCGCCCTGGGAGAGTGCTGCGAGATCAACGGCCAGACCTTTGGTCTGGTGGACCCGGGTTATCAGCAGGCGGAGGTGCTGGCAGCGGTGCTCAGCGAGCGGGCCACTGGCCGACGCTTCCAGGCCGCCACCCAACCCACCCGGCTCAAGATCAGCGGCATTCCCATTTTCTCCTGCGGCCAGACCGACGATGACGGGCAAACCGAATCCATTGTCTGGCAGGACCACCAGAACAACCGCTACTGCCGGCTGCTGATCCACGACCGGCAACTGGTGGGGGCCGTGCTGTTCGGCGATACCACTGACGGCAACTGGTACGCGGAACAGATTCAGACACATAAAGACATCACCCCCTGGCGGGCCAACCTGGCCTTTGGTCGCGAGTACTGTGAGCAGGCCGCCTGAACACCAGGATACGAAAGAGAGGACAGTCCCATGAGCAATAAGACCCTGATCGTCATCGGCAACGGCATGGTTGGCCACCATTTCCTCGAGCAGTTCGTCGCATCGCCAGCGGCTGCCGGGTTCGACATCATCGTCTTCGGTGAGGAAAAGCAGCTGGCCTATGACCGGGTTCACCTGTCGGAATACTTCAGTGGATCCACCCATGCCGACCTGGCCATGGCCACGGCGGACTGGTATTCCGACAACCGCATCGACCTGCACCTGAACGAGCTGGTCACTGCAGTGGATCGGGAAAACCGGACGGTCACCACCCATAAAGGCACCTACCGTTACGATGAGCTGGTCCTGGCTACGGGCTCCTATCCCTTTGTGCCGCCCATTGAAGGGCGGGAAAATCCCAACTGCTTTGTTTATCGCACCCTGGACGATCTGGACGCGATCCGCGCCTGTTCCGATGGCGCCAGCACCGGCGTCGTGGTGGGTGGCGGTCTGCTGGGCCTGGAGGCGGCCAATGCCCTCAAGAGCCTGGGTCTGGATGCCCATGTGGTGGAGTTCGCTCCCCGTCTGATGCCAGTGCAGCTGGATGGGGACGGCGGTGCCCTGCTGCGTCGCAAGATCGAGGAACTGGGCGTGCAGGTGCATTCCGAGAAGGCCACCACCGCCATCGTCGATGGTGAGGAATCCCGCCTGCGTATGAACTTTGGCGACGATACCCACCTGGAAACCGACCTTATCGTATTCTCCGCCGGTATCCGGCCCCAGGATACCCTGGCCCGGTCCTGCGAACTGGAGACTGGCGAGCGCGGCGGCATCATCGTCAACAACCAGTGCACTACCTCGGACCCCCATATCCACGCCATCGGCGAGTGCGCCCTGTGGAACCAGCAGATCTTCGGCCTGGTGGCGCCGGGCTACACCATGGCCCGTACCCTGTCCGCCATTCTGAACGGCGACAGTGATGCCGCCTTTACCGGCGCCGACATGAGCACCAAGCTCAAGCTGCTGGGCGTGGACGTTGGTTCCATCGGCGATGCTCACGCCAGGACCCCGGGTGCCCGCAATATCCGTTTCAGCGACGAGAACGCGGGACACTACCGTCGCATGGTGATCAGTGCAGACGGCAAAAAGCTGCTCGGTGCCATCCTGGTGGGAGACAACAGCCACTACGACACCCTGCTGCAATACGCCCTCAACGGCATCGATCTGCCGGACAACCCGGAATCCCTGATCCTGCCGGAAAGCCAGGGCGGCGCCCCGGCCCTGGGGCCGGATGCCCTGCCGGACACAGCGCAGATCTGCTCCTGCCACAATGTCAGCAAGGGTGACATCTGCGGCGCCATTGACGCCGGCTGCTGCGACCTGGGCGCGGTCAAGGGTGAAACCAGGGCCAGCACCGGCTGCGGCGGCTGCACCGCGCTGCTCAAGACCGTGGTGGACAGCGAACTGGAGAAACGCGGCGTGGAAGTGAGCCGGGACCTCTGCGAGCACTTTGCCTACAGCCGCCAGGACCTGTTCAATATCGTCAAGGTGAACGGCATCCGCACCTTCCGCACCCTGATTCAACAGCATGGCCGGGGCCACGGCTGCGACATCTGCAAGCCCGCAGTGGCATCCATTCTCGCCACCTGCTGGAACGAGCACATCCTGACAACGGACCATGTGCCGCTGCAGGACACCAACGACACGTTCATGGCCAACATGCAGAAGAACGGCACCTACTCCATCGTGCCCCGGGTGCCGGGTGGGGAAATCACCCCTGACAAGCTGATCGTGCTGGGTGAAGTGGCCAGGGAGTACAACCTCTACACCAAGATTACCGGTGGCCAGCGGGTGGACCTGTTCGGCGCCACCCTGAGCGAACTGCCGGAGATCTGGGAAAAGCTCATCGCCGCCGGCTTCGAAACCGGTCACGCCTACGGCAAGTCCCTGCGAACCGTGAAGTCCTGCGTGGGCAACAGCTGGTGTCGGTACGGCGTGCAGGACAGCGTGGGCATGGCCATCTTCCTGGAGCACCGCTACAAGGGCCTGCGCTCACCCCACAAACTGAAGATGGCGGTATCCGGCTGTACCCGTGAATGCGCCGAGGCCCAGAGCAAGGACATCGGCGTGATCGCCACCGAGAACGGCTGGAACCTCTACGTCTGCGGCAACGGCGGCATGCGTCCGCGCCATGCCGACCTGTTCGCCACCGACCTGTCCGACGAGGGGCTGATCAGTACCATCGACCGGGTGCTGATGTTCTACGTCCGCACCGCCGACCGCCTGCAGCGCACCAGTGTGTGGATGGAGAACATGGAGGGGGGCCTGGCCTATCTGAAAAAGGTGGTTCTGGAGGACAGCCTGGGCATTGGCGAGGAGCTGGAGCAGCACATGGCGGATATCGTCAGCACCTACCAGTGCGAGTGGAAAACCGCCGTGGAGGATCCTGAGAAGCGCAAGCGCTTCCGGGAGTTCGTCAACGCACCGGAGAAGAAAGACCCTGTGCAGCAGTGGACTACCGAGCGGGATCAGCGCCGGCCCTTGTTGGAATCTGTCTGAGGCAGGGCCCACCACAACTCCCGGTTTGAACGAGCATCTGGATACTGATTAAAATAGTGAGGAGCCACACCATGAAAACCGCCAACCAATGGAACATCGTCTGCACCGTGGATGACCTGGTGCCAGAGTCCGGCATCGCCGTCTGGACTCCCGATGGCCCGGTCGCCATCTTCTATATTCCCTATAGGCTGCCGGCCCTGTTCGCCATCAGCCACACCGACCCGTTCAGTGGCACCAATGTGCTCGCCCGGGGCATCACCGGCGACCTGAAAGGGGAGCCGGTGGTGGCATCGCCGCTGTACAAGCAGCATTTCAGCCTGGTGACTGGCCAGTGCCTGGAAAATGAGGATGTGAAGGTGAAAACCTACCGTGTACTGCTGGATGGCAATGCGGTAAGGCTGGAAATCCGCACAGCCAGCTTCGAGGCTGTTGCGGCCTGATCCCGAAATATCGTCTCTGTCTGCAGATCAGAAAGATCCGCGCCGAGCTGATTGCAGATTCTTCTGGGAGGTCTTCCGGCCAGCCCGGCCGGAGGCGGAGCCGGGGGTTCGTTTCTGTAGGGAATCGTTGTCTGAGCGTAGCGAGTTTTCGATTGCCCGGAAGAAACGAACCCCCGGCTCCGCCTCACCTCCCAAGTCCGGCGGCAATAAAATCACCCTTCCTGGCGCCGAAACCTCAAGACAAACACGGTGAGAGCAGGCAAAAAGGTCACCGTCACCGTAGCGGCCCCCACCAGACCAAACAGCACAATAGCCCCAACGCCCCTGTACAGCTCAGTACCCTCCCCCGGCAGGAATACCAGGGGCGACAGGCCGCAAATAGTGGTCAGGGTGGTCATGGCAATGGGACGCAGCCGGGTCCGGACAGCCGTCACAACCGCCTCCACCGCGTCGACGCCCTTCGCCTTCAGGTTCTGACGGGCCTGCTCCACCACCAGGATCGGGTTGTTGACCACGGTGCCCATCAGGATCAGGAAACCAAGCATGGAAATCATGTCGAACGGCTGCCGTAGCGGTTGCAGGCCGATCATCGGCAGCAACCCGCCCACCACATTCATCAGCACCAGGCCGACGATACCGCCCGCCACCCCCAGGGGAATGGCGGTCATGATCAGCAGCGGGTAACCCCAGTGAGCGAAGATGGCCACCAGCAGCAGATAGACGATGGCCAGGGCAATGATGAAATTGCCGCTGAGCGCGTCCCGGGTGGCGTTGAGCTGGTCGCTGGCACCGGAGATATCCACACCCACACTGGTGGGTATCTGCCCCGTGTCCCGCAGATGCTGGAGTAGCTCTGATTTCACCCGCTGCACCCCGGTCTCCAGGGCGACATCGTCCGGCGGAATCACATTGAGGGTCACCGTCCGGCGCCCATCCACCCGGCGAACGATGCTGGTGTCGACGGTTTCCTCGATGGTGGCCAGGGTTGAAAGGGGCAGTGTGGTCCCGCTGGGAGCGCGAATCATCAGATCCGGCAGGCGGGAGAGTTCCGTGTCCCGACCCTCGCTGCCATAGACGTAGATATCGATCTTGTCGTCACCCAGGAAGAACTCATCCACAAAGGCGCCTTCGGTCAGGGCCGATACGGTGAAGCCGATGGCCTCGGTGCCGAGTCCGAGCTCGGCGGCCCGGTCCCAGTCGGGGCGCACCTCGATCAGCGGCTGGGCCAGGGTCAGGGTTGAGGGCTGACTCTGGATGCGGGGATCGTCGAAAATCTCCTGGGCCCGCCGGTAGGCGGCGTTGGCCGCGTTGTATATGGACACCAGGTCCGGCCCTGAGATATCCAGGTTGATACTGCGGGTGCCCCCATCGTTGCTGGAAATGATCGAGCCCTTGGCGGCAAAGGCCCGCATACCCGGGAACTGCCGGTAGAAGCGGGTGATCTCGTCCATCAGCGCTTCAATATGGGTCGGATCGAGGGTCTCCGAGATGATCCGGATGCCGGTCTGGGACACCTGCATGTTCAGGTAGGCGATCGGCGGCACCCGGGTTTCCCCGGCGGCGTAGGCCTCGCCATCGGCGTTGACGTGGGGCAGGAAGTGATCCTCCACCTGTCGGGCAATGGCACTCATTTCCTCCAGGTTGTAGCCCGGCGGTGCACTCATGGAGGCGAAGGTTTTCGCTTCCTCCCCCTCCGGAAGGTATTCCGCAGGAGGCGTCAGCACCAGGATGATCCAGGCACTGACGCCAATGGTGGCGACAATGACCACCAAACGGCGCAGGGGCCGCCGCACCAGCCAGGTCACCAGCGTCATGACCCCACTGAGCCAGCCACCAGAGACCACATTGCCCTGTTCGTCGGTGGCCTCCGAGCGCTTCCCGAAATCCAGGCGGGCGCTGAGCGTGGGAATCAGGGCGACCGCCACCAGCATGGAGGCGAAAATGGCAGAGGATATGGCAATGGCCACATCGGAATAGAGCTGTCCCGCTTCCTCCTCGATGAACAGGATGGGCAGGAATACCAGGATGGTGGTTGTGGTGGACGCCAATACCGCCGGCCAGACCTCCTGCACTCCCCTAACCGCCGAGTCGAACCGGTCCAGGCCCATGCGCCGGTGCCGCTCGATGTTCTCAAGCACCACTATGCTGTTGTCCACGGTCATGCCGATGGCGAAGGCAATACCGGCGAGGGAAATGACGTTGATGGTCCGCCCGGAGATCATCAGGCCGATAAAGGCCGCGATGGCGCACAGTGGAATGCCCATCACGCCGACGAAGGTGGCCTTGCCGGAGCGTAGGAACAGGAACATCACCAGGGTGGCAAACACCGCGCCGATACCCAGGTTGGTCCAGACATTGGCCACGGACGCCTCCACGTAACGGGCGTCGTCCGCGGTCAGTGACAGCTCCAGGCCGGCGGGTTCCAGCAGTTCCCGGTTGATGGCATCCACTTCCTCCAGCATCGCCTCCTTGGTGGCGATGACGTTGGAGCCCAGTTCCCGTCGCACCTGCAGGCCGATGGTCAGCTTGCCATTGATCAGGGAGCGCTCGGTGACCCGGGACTGACCCTGGCGAACCGTGGCCACATCCCCCAGGCGAATGACACTGTCACCCCGGCGCACCACCACCATGGCCTCCAGGGATTCCACACTGTCAAAGCGGCCTACCGTACGGAGCAGATAACGACGCTTGCCCGCCTCGATCTGTCCGCCGGAAACGTCCTGGTTACGGGCAACCATGGCGTCGCGCACATCCACCAGGGTCAGACCGCGCTGGGCCAGCCGGGATTCATTCACCAATACCTGCATCTGACGTCGGGCACCGCCGCCGACGGTGACTTCCGATACCCCGGGGACGCTTTCCATACGGGGCCGAACCCGGTCCTCCACGAAATCCCGCATCAACTGGATGTCCAGCTCCCGGGGATTGTCAGGAAGAGTGGCAATCCGGAAATACATGAAGGCGTTGGAGGAGAAGGAGGTAGCCACGATGCGCGGTTCATCCACATTGCGCGGATAGTCCGGTACCTGGCTGAGGGCATTGTTCACCTGGATCAGGGTTTCGGTGATGTCGACACCGAAGGGAAATTCCAGCTCGATCTCCGCGCTGCCGGAAGAAGCCGTGGCCGTCATCCGGCCGAGGTTGGGCACATTGCGCAGGAAACGCTCCTGCTCGATCAGGATTTCTTTCTCGATATCCTGGGGTGTGGCGCCGGGCCACTGGGTTTCCACCGTGATCGTGCGGACCTCCAGGTCGGGGATCATCTGCACCGGTATCCGAAGGGCCGCGGCAGCGCCGAGGATGGCAATGATGAGCGTGACCACCATGACCAGGGTGCCGTGGCGGATAACGGCTGCGAACATCAGCGGGCCTCCCGCTCGGAAATCTTCACCGTCATGCCTTCGTTGAGAGCCTCATTGCCCCGGGAGACCACCCGGTCGCCCGCCGAAACCCCTTCCAGGATTTCCACCCATTGATCAAAACCGCCTCCGGTTTTTACCCTGTGCTCGGAAACGGTATAGAGCCCCTGGCCCTCCGCCGGTTTTGCCACCCAGACAGTGACCCGGCCTTCCGGATAGCGGTTGATGGCGTCCCTCGGCACAGTAAGACCCCGCTCACCGGTGCTGACCCGCAACAGGGCGACAACGGACATGCCCGGCATGAGCTCCACTTTCTCCGGTGCTGTCGCCCTCAACAGGAATGTGCGCGAGACGGGGTCGGTAACGGGGACGACGGTGTTTATTGCCAGGGGGACGGGCTCGCTTCCGCCGGGCCCGGAGACCAGTAGCAGCTCACTGTCGCCGGAAAGGGCGTAATAGAATTCCTGTGCCACGGAGAAGTCCAGGCGCAGATTGCTCTGGTCCACCAGGGTCAAAAGCTCGTCTCCCGGCGTCACCCACTCACCCAGATCCCGGCTGCGGGCGCTCACCACACCTGAGAAGGGCGCGGTAACCCGATGTTTCTCCAGGGCGGTACGAAAGCGCCTGACATCTGCCTGGGTCCGCGCCAGAGCCGCCTCGGCGGACTCCACAGCGGAGGCCCGGGAGCGGATCTCGGTGGCAGCTATGTTCCTGCCAGCTCCCACGGACTGTGCTTCCGAAAGCCGGCGCCGGGCATCGTCCAGGTTGGCTTCCGCTTCCTGCCGCCGGGCCCGGGCGCTGGCCAGCTCGTGCTCGGCCCGCTCATCGTCCAGGGCGATCACAAGATCTCCCGGTGACACGGTGTCGCCAATCTCTACGGCGACCTTCTCCACAAGTCCCGCCACTGCAGCCGACAAGCGGGACGCGCGCAAGGCGTTGACCGTGCCATTGAGCCTCGTCTCCTCGAGCACCAGGCGTTCCTCCACGGGCGCCAACTGGACGCCAGGATGTTCCTGGGCCATGGCAACCGCTGAAACAAGAGAAAGCACCAGGAGCCCGAGCGCCCGGCAAACGGGGGTTCTTGTGCCTTCGTTATACATCAATAGTTTTACCTCAGTTCCGTTTCATTGCTCTGGTCGATGGACATAGGATCCTGTTCCCATGACAACAGGGCCCTACGGGTGTTACGGGTGTTTTCAGCCACCAGACCTGTCTGGGTCTGCCACGCTCAGACGGACTCCTGATACTTGCCGCTCCGCGGGCTTTCCATCTTTCCCCAAATTAATGGGTCTGCAGGGTTTGAGGCGGTATTTGTAATGGGACGACCTCGTCTTTGACAGAAATCGTGATAATCTTGGCGCACTTTAAAACAATCGTATAAAAATCGTTCGAGCCAGGGTCAGTGAGGACATGTCGGCAGAAACCATTGAACAAAGGATTCAGCGGGCCCAATCCCTTCGTCTGAAGCGGATGCTGTGGGGGTTCGCCAATCATGGTTGTACCGGATTGGCGGTTGCCGGACTCTACCTTGGCGGTTTTCTTCCCCTGGCGCCGGTCCTGGTGTTTTTTGCCAGCAGCGTCCTTATCAGCACCCTCATGGTGCTTATTCTTCAGTTTGGCATCAATCTGCGGTTTCGTGATCCCAGCATGACCATGGCCCAGATTACCCTCCCCGTAATTCCCTCGCTTTACGTGATGTATTTTGTGGCGCTGCCTCAGGGCCGCATCCTGTTCCTGCTACTGGCTACGGGTGGCCTGCTGTTCGGTGCACTGGCGCTGAATCGTCGCCAGATGTTCACCATTGCCTGGCTGTTCTGGCTGGGGTACCTGGTGCTGGTGCTCATTCTTACCTGGCAGGCCCCGGACCGGGTCTACTGGCCGCTGGAGGCCGTAACCCTGTTCGCCTACGCCTCGGTGCTGTCGATTCTTGCCTACCTGGGCAGTTTCATATCCCAGCTGCGGTCCGAGCTGAGCATGCGCAACCGGGAGCTGAAGCATGCCAATCTTGAGCTGGTGGAGCTGGCGACCCGCGACCCACTCACCAGCCTTCCCAACCGACGCACTGTGATGGAACAGTTCGAGAAGGAAGTGGCCCGCAGTGATCGCCAGACGGAAGGGACCAAAGCCCTGGGCATCAGCGTGCTGGATATCGACCATTTCAAGAAAATCAACGACACTTTCGGTCACCAGGCCGGTGACGAAATCCTGCGCAAGGTCAGTCGCACCATTGAGGCCACCATCCGCAGGGGCGATTATGTTGGACGTATCGGCGGTGAGGAATTCCTGCTGATCTTTCCCGATACCGCTCCCGACCATGCCATTCCCGCCGCCGAGCGCATTCGCCGCGCCGTGTCGGCATTGCGTTTCGATGAGCTGCCCGAAAGCTACCGGGTGACCGTATCCCAGGGTGTGGCCATCCATCAGCCCGGCGAAACCGTCGAAAATAACTTCAAGCGAGCGGATGAGGCCCTCTACCAGGCCAAGAACAGTGGCCGCAACCAGGTGGTGATGGGCTAGTGTCTCGGCCGGTTAATTCGCTGACCTACTGAGCCCCTGAAAGCCTTGAGAGCAAGGCGTGGTGTCGAAGGTTTGGTGGTTTCAAATCGAGGCGCCGCAACACAGCTCTCAAGGCTTTCAGGGGCTCCCGGAGGGCTTGCCGCTGGCGACTCTGGACCTGTGTTGTCAGCCCTTGATGTGGAACCACCACACCTGCGGACTGACGCCTTGGCCAGAGTCGCCAGCGGCAAGCAATAGGTCAGCGAATTAACCGGTCGGGACACTAGCGTCCCGCCAGACCCCAGGTGCCCGCCAGGAAAGGAAGGGGGCCGAGGCCGAGCGCGGAATTCAGTCACCGAGCAGATGATCCAGGGGACGGCTGTAACTCGGAGCGAATACCTCCAGGAAGAAGATCACCTCCGGCAGATTCTCATCCCGCAGACGCTGGCGGATCTGCTGGGCCGCCGGTTCGAATTCCCGATTGCCGGCCTGAATTTCCGCCTCACACTTGAGCAGGGCCGACAGGCGGTCGGCAGCCTTCACCAGCTCCCTGACCTCCCCGGTCCAGAGCGATTCCTGTATGTAAGGTGCGAAATCCTGCTGCAGATCCGCTGGCAGCAGCGCCAGCAATTCGTCCGCTGCCTTGTGTTCAATGTCGCTGAACGCTTCCCGCATCACCGCCGAATGATATTTCACGGGAGTGGGCATATCCCCTGTGATGACCTCGGTAGCGTCGTGGTAGAGGGCCGAGGTGGCTACCGCCTCCGGGTTGACGGTACCTCCGAAATGACGATTTCGGATCACGGCCAGGGCATGGGCCAGGGTCGCCACCTCCCAGGAGTGGGTGGCGACATTTTCCTCGATGGCATTGCGCATGAGACCCCAGCGGCGAATCCACCTCAGGCGTCCGATATAGGCAAAGAAGTGACTGAAGACGGGCGGTTTCATCGTGCCTCCAGTTCGAACTCTATGGTCACTTTCCCGGCCGACTCTTCTCCGGGAACCACCTGTGGATCCCGGAGGAAAATCTGATCGCCGGGCACATCGTACTCGTCCATCAGCAGACGCCGGAGGGTTTTGCCCCGTTGCGAGGCGAGGCTCGCGAGGGCTCTGTCCGGCAGCGACTCCTCATCCTGAAGGGTGGCTTTCAGTTCCGGCAGGTCGATGGATTCCACCGCGATGCCACGGATGGAAAGTATCAGCCGTTCACGGGATTTCAACGCCTTCGCCAGGGTTTCCATCTTGGTGTATTCGCCCAGTTCCATGGTCGTCTCCCCCGGCAGGAAGGCCACGCCACCGAGCTCCTCCGGCGAGAATCCGGCGAGATCCACCGCAGCCCCCAGGAGGGTGAAGGGCGACGTCGCAGCCTTCACCACCAGACTGCGGAACGTGCGCATGATCACTGGTCCCAGCTCGAATTGCGGGTCGGCCAGGTTGCCGCTGACCGGGATATCAAGCCGGATGCGGCCGTCGTCGTCGCGCAGCAGGGCCAGGCCAAGGCGGACCGGGGCATTACCTGCCGGCCCGCTACCAACCTGCTCACCCAGTTCCAGCCGGTCAAGCCGGACCGTGTTGGTTCCCTCAATGACCGTGCCCTCCAGGCGATAGGTGGCATCCACAGCGAGGCGTCCACCGTCGACACGGTAACCCAGGTACCGGACGAAATAGGGATTGACCACCGGCATCGACAGATCCGCCAGCTTCAGATCCAGCTCTGCGGGTTCATCGGTGCCCAGGGTGGCAATGGTTCCGTTCGCCTGAAGAGTCGCGTTATCACTCACTCGGCCATTGAGGGTAAACCGCCCTTCCTGGGGGGTCACATTGCTGAGCCCGGATACGACAGCCTGCAGATTGTGTACGCGGGTGGTAAAGGTGGGGCTCAGGGTCTGGTCGGTATAATGAAGTTCCGCGCTCTCCAACTCCAGCTGACGCAGTCGGAAGATCATTTCGGGCCTATCCTCAGCCGTGTCCGGCGCTGTTCCGGAGCCATCCGACCGGCTTTCGCCGGAGCGCATAACCTGGCCCAGGTTATGGCCCGCGTCGCGGCGGTTGACAATATTCAGCTCTGGCTCGGAAATCACCACCGTGCCCAGCTCCAGGCGGGCAGGGGCGAAATTGTACTCGATGGGATCCAGCCGCAGTTCCCGCCAGCTCACCAGCGGCTCTTCGCTATTCTGCAGGCGGGCGTTGAACTGGCTGATGCTGCCACGCCCGCTGAAGGTGCCCGTCAGGGGGTCGTCCTGGACATCGATATCGACGTTGCCAGACAGACTTACAATGCCCTCCTGCACGTCGAGGCGACTGATTTCCTGCAGGTAACCGTTAAAGGGGGGCAGCACCACCTGGTCAAGGTTGACGCCCCCCTCGAACGTCAGAGGCGACAGCGTGAACTGGCCATTGGCAGAGAAGGCACCGCCCCTGGCGAGGGTGGCAGTCAGCTGGTAGGTGACCGGCTCCTCAAGACGTTCGGTCATGGCTCCGAGGGTCAGGTTAACGTCCCGGAAACTTGCGGTAACCGGCGTGTCGGGACGATTATCCCGCCAGTCGATCACACTGTCCCCGAGATTCACGGTGCCAACGGACCACCTCAGGCCATAGTCGTCGGGGTTCGGGGTCGACGGGGACGATTTGCTTCCGGCGCCCGGCTGAAAGGGCGCCGTGAGATTAAACGCCCCCTCCGCATCCACCGTCGCCATCAGCTCGAGCTGTGCGCCGTTCACCACCGAAATCACCAGCTCCGGGCCGTCAAGGTTGAAGGCAACGGCCTCCAGGTCGAGGGTTCCGGCGCGAGCGAGGACCGTGCTGCTGTCCCCCCTCGTGGCGAGCTCGACATCCTCGGCCGACACCTGGCCTTCACGGGTCGCCAGGGCCACACCCTGGTCATCATAGGCAAACTGAAAAGCGGTGGTGGCGGACAGGCGACCAGCGCCAATGCGGTAGGGGAACCATGGTTCAACCAGAGCCCGGAGCGTGTCGCCGCTCACATTGCTGAGGGACATCCGGCCATTGGACCAGACCGGAGCCAGGCCCAGGGTGCCTTCCCACTCGATCACCTGATCCCCCATGACCGCGCGCAGCGAGTAATCGCCCGGGTCTTCCTGCGCCCAGGTGGCGACGTCATTCAGGGTCAGGCCCAGGGGTTCAATCCGGAACTCCCTGGGCTCATCCTGCTCGCCGGTTTCGCTAAAGTCCCGTACCAGGACCCTTCCATTGTTGACAGTGGTCTCCCCCAGGAACACGCTGTACCCGGTTTCTTCGGGCGTGCCGTTCTCCCTGGACGCGCTGTGGCTACGCCAGTCTTCCAGAACATTCACCTGACCATCAGCCCTCAGGTCCAGTCGAAGGTAAGGATCGTCGAGGGTCAGTTGCTGGAGATGGAGCGTCCCTTTCACAAGCTGGAACAGGCCAAGGTTCAGATCGGCCTGACGCACCGACATCACCGTAAGTCCGCCGTCATCGGTGGCTTCCAGCCGGTCGATCCCGACACTGAAGGAAAAAGGGTTGAAGGTGATCTCACGGGCCTTGGCGGACCAGCCCAGGTGACGTTCCAGCCGATCGGGAATGGCGGAGTTGAGGTAGAGCGGCACCAGGCCGAAGCCAATCACACAATAAACCAGCGCCAGAACCAGCAGCCAGAACCACCATCGGCGGTAGGCGGGTTTACGACGGGCGGTCTTGGTCACTGCAGTGGCTCCTTTGCGGTTCTAAATCGCGCTTGATCCTGAAAGAATATAGAACCGTAGATTCGAACCCAACCTTTATATCAGGAAACTCCGATGGATATAGGTGATATGCGCCGCGATTTCGAGAGCGAAGGCCTTGATCGCGAGCAGCTGGACAACGACCCGGTCCAACAGTTCGAGAAATGGTTCGAGGACGCACGGGAAGCTGGCATTCTCGAACCCAATGCCATGTCCCTGGCCACCGCAGGTTCGGACCTGCAGCCGGACCTGCGCACGGTACTGCTGAAATATTTCGACCACCAGGGCTTCGTATTCTATACCAATTATGGCAGTCGCAAGGCCAAGGAGCTGGAGGAAAATCCACGGGCCGCGCTGTTGTTTCCCTGGCTGGGCCTCAATCGGCAGGTGATTATCCAGGGCACCGTCGCCCAGGTGAGCAAGACCGAGTCCATGCGTTACTTTGCCAGCCGACCCAGGGGCAGTCAGCTGGGGGCCTGGGTCTCCGAACAGAGCAAAGCGATCAGCTCCCGCGGCCTTCTCGAGCAGAAAGTGGCCGAGATCAAGCGAAAATTCGGCGATGGTGAGGTACCCTTGCCGTCGTTCTGGGGTGGCTACCGGGTCATTCCGGAACGGATCGAATTCTGGCAGGGGCGCCCCAGCCGCCTGCATGACCGTTTTGAATACCTCAGGAGCCATGATGGCTGGAACATCCAACGACTCCAACCCTGAACGCGCCCGGGTCTCCGTCTGGCTGGGCCGGCAGCCGCTGGAACCCTACGATTTCCCGGACTGGCTGGGTCCCTATGAGCAGGAGGTGGCCTCGGGGATGGCCACCGGCCGGCTGATGGAATTCGTCCACAGCCGCTGGCTGGTCCGGCAGGCCCTGCACGGGGTCAGCGGTCGGCCACCGCACCTGTGCCGGCCGGTCCATGGCCGGCCGGTGGCCTCCGCCGAGCCAGCCGGTTGGCACCTCTCCCTCAGCCACAGTCACGGCATGTCCGCCTGCGCGGTATCCTCCCGCCCTGGCCTGGGCGTCGACATCGAGCCGCTCTACCGGGAGACCAACTGGCGCCGCATCGTCCGGCGCTGGTTCACCGAGGAGGAACAGGACTGGCTGCTCACCCGGGGCAGCCATGAAGCCTTTCTCAAGGTATGGACCCTCAAGGAGGCCTGGCTCAAGGCCACCGGACGGGGGATCGCCAACAACCTGCGAAGCCTGAGGGTAAGCGCCAACCTGGAGCTCATTGGCGACCGGCCTGACGAGAACTGGCATGCTGCCCTCACCGAGGCCGAGGGCTACATGATCGCCGCGGTCTGGCAGGACGAGTCCGGCGATGCGGCGCCATCCCTGCACCGGGTACGGGGCAGTGACGAAGCCCATCTGAATCCGGCGGAGCTGGAGTCGCTGTCAGAGCAGCCCTGGGTGATCTGCCCCTTACGCCAGTACCCCCAGCCCCGGGAATCCGGAGCGGACAGCAATCGCCGGAGAGAGGCATGAACCAGCCCCTTCCCGAGGAGCGCTGCCCCTGGTGTGGCACCGATCCGCTCTACGTGGCCTATCATGACGAAGTCTGGGGGCGACCGGAAACCCGGGAGGAGGCCCTGTTTGAAAAGCTCTGCCTGGATGGTCAGCAGGCCGGCCTGAGCTGGATCACCATCCTTCGCAAACAGGAAAGCTACCGTCAGGCCTACGACGGCTTCGACGCTGAAAAAATTGCCCGGTACGACGACAGAAAGATTGCGGAATTACTGGAAAATCCGGGAATCATCCGCAATCGCCTGAAAGTGGAGTCGATCATCCGGAATGCCAGGGGATTCCTGGACTTTCGTGAGCGGGGCGAATCCTTCAGCGAATTCCTGTGGTCGTTCGTGGATTACCGGCCGGTACAGAATCAGTGGCAGAGCTTCCATGAGGTTCCGGTAACCACCCCCGAATCTGAAGCGATGTCCAAGGCCCTGAAAAAGCATGGCTTCAATTTCGTCGGCCCGACCATTGTCTATGCTTTCATGCAGGCCACGGGCATGGTCAACGACCACCTGGTGCAGTGTCCCTCTCACGGACCCTGCCGTGAACTGGGCTCCAGGGATCAATTTTTCTTACCACCCCGATGATCTTACCCCTTCTGGCGGGCGTAAATGCCCTTGTACTCATTGCCACGTTCATCAGTCGGGGAATTTCCTGTGCGCATTACACTTGCCGAGCTTCACGAGGCTGACATCGCGCCTGTTACGCTGCTGGAAATCCTGTCCATCGAGGGGCAGGGCTACCTGGCCAGGCTTCATATTCAAGGAGAGCCTCTCATCCTGTCCGATGAGAATGGCCAGAGCAGACTGTTCCGAAGCGCCCATGAGGCCCAGAACGAACTGAGTGACCTGGATATCGGGAAAACGGAGCTGGTTCATCCATCCGCCTATGATGAAATGATCGGGCTCGACCCGGATGACAGGGAACCCTTGAGGATCAGGCTTGAGGGGCGAAAACAGTGATATCGGTGGAAAGACTGGCCATCTTTGTGGGCCTGGCCGGACTGCTGCCCTTCCTGGCCGGCGCCATTGGCCTGTTTGTCATGCCCGACCACGCCGATTGGCTGGTCCGCTGGTTCTACATCTACAGTGCCGGCATCCTGGCCTTCATGTCGGGGATCTACTGGCCGGTGGCCATGCAGCTGGAGAATCGCTGCTACCCCCTGTCACCCATTGTCACCCTGGCCATCAGCCAGGTGCTCTTCCTGGTGGGAGGACTTGCGCTGCTGCTTCCCCTTGAGTGGCGCACTCTGGTCTATCCCGTTGCTTACCTCGCCCTGTGCCTGATCGATGTACGCTGGCTCTATAATTACTGGCCCCGGTGGTATCGGCGGCTCCGTATGACCCTGACGCTGATTGTTGTGCTTTGCCAGACGGTGGTGATGGGCTGGCTCTATCTCCGCTGACCAGCCCCTTTGTCGTTCCCGAATGACTCCTCAGGAGAAAAGAATGTTATCTGCGTCCGGCCGGTCCTGCGTCAGCTGGCGCAGTTTTTTTATGGCACCTTTTTCGATCTGACGTATACGCTCGCGACTGATGCCCAGGTCCTCGGAGATGACCTGAAGGGTTTCTTCCTCCCGCCTGTTGAGCCCGAACCGCCGTTTGAGCACGTCCTGCTCGCGGGCACTGAGGTGAGCCAGCAGTCCCTTGAGAACCTGTCCGTGATCACTGCCCTGGGCAACTTTCACCGGGTTCCACTGATCGTCCTCCAGGGTGTCGCCGAGTGAGGCGGAGGTGTCGTCACCAATGGGCAGCGCCGTGGACAGCTCGGTCTGGGCGAATCCGCGGATCTCACTGATGCGCGACGGCTCTACCTCCAGCTCCCGGGCCAGCTCACTCTGTCTCGGCTGGCGGGCAAGCTGGTGGTGCAGCTTCATGGTTGCGGCCTGCAGGCGGCGGATCTCGTCGATGATGTGGTCCGGAGTATGCACCACCCGTTGTCCACGCTTGAGGCTGCGCCGAACCTCTTCGGTGATCCACCAGTAGGCATAGGTGGAAAAGCGGAAGCCCCGGGCCGGATCAAAACGGTCCACCGCCTTGATCAGACCCACGTTGGCATCCTGGATAAGGTCTGTCATGTCCATACCGCCCTGTTGGCTGTGGCGTCTTGCAATGTGTACGGCCAGACGCAGGTTGCTGCGGATCAGCAGCTCCCTGTTGCCTTCGATCAGGGCACGGGCGCGGCGCAAGCGCATCGACACGGAAGCCTCGTCATAGCATTCCCTCGCCTCCCGTATCGTCGTTGGGGTCGGCAGGCCTGATGACTCTGACAGCACTCTGAAACAACGCATCAGCTGTCGCGAAAGCCGTTTCTCACGGGCATCCGTCAACAGGTCGTGTTCTGAGACGTCCCTGAAATAGCGGGACACCAGGGTTTCGGGCTGATCGATCATGGTTTCGTTGGCCATAGGCACTCTGATTATTACCAGTGAATGCTTGTGCCCGGCGGTGCCGGGCCGTGCGTACATCTGTTTTTACGCACCGGCAGGCCCCACAGATTGCCCGGGTTGATGGGGCAAAGGAACGTTATCGGAGGTTTCGGAAAGGCGGGAAATACAGGGGTGGGAAGGGATCGGCCAGCACCCGGTGCAGTCGCACCGGATGCCGCCGATCAGGAGGCAAGACAACCTCCGTTACCGTCGGGTGAAGCGACCGGTTTCACCCGAAGGTAACCCGTTTACCTGAACGGGACTCTGCCCGTCAGGCCGCCACGATGGCGTATTCGTGGTTGTGGGGCTCGATCAGCACGGCATGAAGGGCCACGATGGCCTTCTCGTAGTCATCCTCGTCCACCACAAACTGGATGTCCACCTGGCGCATGCACTGGTGGATGGCCAGCACGCTGATGTCCTCGTCCGCCAGGGCCTTGACGGAACGGGCCAGGATGCCGGGCACCTTCAGGTCACTGCCAACCGCTGACACCAGGGCCACCTTGCGGGTATTGACCTCAGCGTTCGGGAACTCTTCCTGCAGCGCCTTCACCACCCGTTTGACATGCTTGAGAGTGCTGTTGACGTAGTGGGTAATGGTATTGGCATTGGTGTCCTTCGACACGAAGCGGACCTTGAACCGGGTCAGGATATCGAGGATACGGCGGTCGGAACCGGGCTCTCCCTGCATATCCTGGTCGAACACCTCGATGGCGAAGATGCCCTTTGCACCGGCAATGATTTCCACCCGGGCCTTCTCGCTGACGTAGTCGCCGGTGATCAGGGTACCGGTGTGCTCCGGTTCGAAGGTGTTCATCACCCGCAGCGGAATCTCATTCTGGCGCAGCCCCTTACCCGCACGGGGGTGGATCGCCTCCATCCCCAGGTTGGCCAGCTGGTCCGCGACGTCATAGTTGGTGCGACCCAGGGGTACCACCTTGTCCGCGCCGACAATGTTCGGGTCGGCGGAGCTCAGGTGATATTCCTTGTGGATCACCGCTTCACGGGCGTTGGTGATCACCGCCACCCGGCTGAATGTCATCTCGCTGTAACCCCGGTCGAAGGTCCGCATCAGACCTTCCTTGCACTGGGCATAACCGGTAACGATAGGCAGCTCGCGACTCAGGTCAACGGCATCGAAGGCCTGCTTGAGCTTCTCGTCCAGGGGCAGCAGTTCGTTGTCCCGCCAACCCGTGAGATCGACGAAACGGGCGTTGATGCCCTCCTGCTGGAGCTTCAGGGCGGTGTTGAAGGCACTGTGTGCCTCACCGATGCCCGCCAGCATCTCCCGCACGGTGAGCAGGTGCTCCTCCAGCTGGAACTGGCCGTAGGAGCAGAGGCGCTGGAGGTCGATCAGGCAGCCGCGGACCCCTTCGACACGGTCGGTGATGAACTGGTCGGCCTGCTGCTTGAGCATCGGGTCGCGGAAGAGTTCGCCGTTCAGGTCGGTCAGGAACTTCACGAGCTTGGTAAGATCATCACCCCAGGCCCAGTCGGACTCGGCGTCGGCGAACAGGGCATAGACACCCGGCTCGCCGGTCTTCTTGTGCTCGAGAAGCTCGTTGGTGACACCGCCGTAGGCGGAGACCACGAAGATACGCTGGTAGAGTTCACTCTTTTTGCGACCGCCGATGATGATATTGTCTCGAACGGCCTCGTAGTTGCTCATGGAGGTGCCGCCGATCTTCTCGACAGTATGTTGTTGGCTAGTCATGGTGTTTCCGTCGCTATCCTGCAGAATGAATGGCCAGAGGAGGTCAGAGTGCCACTGGCGCCTTACGACGCCACGCTGATCCCTTCCTGCATGATTTCGTCCACACTCTCAGCCAGAATTCTAGCACCTTTTTTCAGGTCTTCTTCACTGGTGGTCAGTGGCATCAGGCATTTGATGACCTCGTCATTGGGACCGCTGGTCTCGATGATCAGGCCCTTTTCGAAAGCGCGGGCCGTTACCGGGCCGGTGATGTCGGCGTTCTTAGCCTCGATACCACGCATCAGACCGCGGCCCTTGACCCGGAATTCCCCCGGATACTTGTCACAGATCGCCTGCAGGGCGTCCCCAAGGACTTTGGTCTTGGCTTTCACCTCGTTGGCGAAGGCGTCATCCTTCCAGTAGGTCTCCACCGCCGCGCGGGCCGTGACGAAGGCCATGTTGTTGCCCCGGAAGGTGCCGTTGTGCTCGCCGGACTCCCAGATATCCAGTTCCGGCTTGAACAGCACCAGCGCCATGGGAAGACCATAGCCACTGAGGGACTTGGATACAGTAACCATGTCCGGCTTGATACCGGCGAACTCAAAGCTGAAGAACTCGCCCGTGCGGCCATTACCCGCCTGGATGTCATCCAGGATCAGCAGCATGTCGTGCTTCTTGCAGAGTTTCTCGAGGCCCTGCAACCATTCGGCGCGGGCGGCATTGAGCCCACCTTCGCCCTGGACGGCCTCCACGATGACCGCCGCCGGCGTTTCAAAACCGGAGGAGCCGTCGGACAGCACCTTATCCATGATAGCCAGGCTGTCCACGTTCTCACCGAGGTAGCCGTCGTAGAAAAGGAAGTCCACATTGCCCAGCGGCATGCCCACACCACCACGGTGATGCTTGTTGCCGGTGGCAGCCACCGCACCGGTGGTCACACCGTGGAAGCCGTTGGTGAAGGAGATGATACCGGTGCGACCCTTGACCTTGCGGGCAAGCTTCATGGCCGCTTCCACGCAGTTGGTACCGGTCGGGCCGGTGAACTGCATCTTGTAGTCCAGGCCCCGGGGATCGAGGATGTATTTCTTGTAGGACTCAATGAAGTCATGCTTGGCGGTGGTGAACAGATCCAGGCCCTGGCTCACACCGTCCGACTCGATGTAGGTCAGCAACGCCTTTTTCAGGACGTCGTTGTTATGGCCGTAGTTCAGGGAGCCCGCGCCCGCGAGAAAGTCCAGATATTCCTTGCCGTCCTCGGAGTACAGATGCGCATTCTTGGCCCGGTTGAAGATTACCGGAAACGCCCGTGAATAAACGCGTACTTCGGATTCGGTCGACTTGAAGATTTCCATGTGTATGTCTTGCCTCTTAGCATTTTAAGGTTCGAGGGGATGCGGGTACCGGACGGGGTTCGGTCGCGACCGGTACATTCCACAGTGTCAGGGGCTCTGGGGTGGAGGCTCCTCTTATCCTCCACCGGCCCGTTAAAGCAGAATTGATCGTCGGTTCAGTCTTCGCTGGCATTCAGCCTTTGTTGACGAGGGGACCGATACGCAGCAGGAACTCGGAATCGTGCTTGCCGCCAAAGTGCTTCTCTTTCTCGAAGTGCTCGTGAGAGGTCACCTCGGCACCCATGTCCCGGGCAAAGGAGCGGAAAAGCGCCCACGACGCTTCGTTGTCTTCAGTAATGGTGGTTTCCATGTGGGTCACGCCCTTGCAGACATCCCGTGCCACGATGTCCTTGAGCATCCTCTTGGCGAGGCCCTGGCCGCGGCCTTTCTCATGGACCGCTACCTGCCAGACGAACATGGTCTCTGGCTGCTTTGGGGGGATGTATCCTGAGACGAAACCGACCATGTCGCCGTCGATTTCCGCAGCGGCGCCCGTGTCAGCGAAGTGACTGCACTGCAGGAGGTTGCAGTAGATGGAATTGGGATCAAGGGGCGGGCACTCATCCACCAGCTGGTGGAGCCGGAAGCCATCATCCTTTACTGGTTTACGGATGGTGGCGGAAGCAGTATCGGCATCTTTGGCTGTCATATCGACCTCTTCGCTGCAAACGTTAGTGGTGAATTATATAGACCACAAAAGAAAAATCAACCGGAGCGGTCCTGCAGCAGGCGCCAGGCAACGGCGCCGCAACCGCGACGACGCTCCATGATTCAATACTAGGTCAGTTACCGGAATGTTGCAGACGTCGCCAGCAAGTGCCGGCCGCAGAGGCTGGTGCCATTGATAATACGCTGGCGATAGGACAGGGCGGCATCGCTGCCATATGGCCAGAGCTGGTCGAACCGCTGCAGCCATGGGGCCAGGGGGAACACCACCGGTTCCAGAGATGCGTCAACTGGAAGCTCCGAGGGCAGGTGGAAAGCAGCCGGTGACGCCGGTGAGCGGGCGACGCGGGCCACCAGACCAGAGCTTCCCCCTGCCAGATTCCCCATTCCGGCCGACCCGTTGTTGAGAAAGACCCGGGGCCGACCATCCACCGCCAGACTGCGCATTACCGGCAGGCAGGTGTGGGTGCTGATGATGATATCGGCGTCACTCCGGCGGAACCATTCCCCCAGCTGATCGTCGCCATCGTGGCTCAGCACCTCGTGGGACAGCCCCCAGCCCGCCAGGGACTCGGGATCGCCGTGCAGAACAACAACCTTTAGGCCACCAAAGATCAGGCACTGAAAGCGAGGGAGCCGGGCCAGTTGCTCCTGGATATCCGGGTGCCGACCTGCGACCCCCTGGAGCCGTTCCATGATCCGGTTTGAGCGCGCCACAACGGCGTCATCCACGAAATCCGGGTAGGCGCAACCACAGCCCGTATCGTCCCCCGGCCGGGCCAGTTCGTACTCGACGTTACCGGTGATGGCGGAGTGGGACAGTACCCGGGCATTGATGTCCCGGAACAGCTCATCACTGGCATTGAACCAATTGAAGTCGCCGTTGAACAGCAGCCGGACCCGATGGCCCTGTTGCTGCTCCCGCGCAGCCATGGCCTCGATCTCGTCGAGGGCGAACGGGTTGCCGTAGAGACCGCCAACAACATAGAGCACATCGGCATCACAGGGTTCCGGAAACAGCGTGAGTGCTTCCGGCCGGTAGCGATAGTGCAGCGGGCAGCTGCGCCCTTCGCTCATCCCCCGGCCTCGGTAGTGGCCAATCCACGTCCCCGCAGGCGCCGCAACACCAGGGGCACGAAGAAACCGGCGCTGCAGAGAAGAATACCCCAGGCGTTGGTGCCCAGCAGTAAGGCATAGGCCCCTTCACCGATGGCCCAGGACCGGGGGATCAGGCCCAGAGCCAGCAACAGTCCGAGAATCAGCCCGGTCCAGAAGCTCAGGTGGAAACTCCAGGGTGACCAGCGGGTGAAGCCGTAGAACAGGAATACCGGCGCCAGCCCCATCACCATGGTGCCGGAGATCGTGGTGGCCTTGAGAATGTCGGTACCGGCAAACATCGGAAGGTTGCCGAGGATAGCGAAGATGATCATCACCGCGGCCCCAACTTTCATACTCGGCAGTCGCTCCGCTGCCCTTCGGGCCAGCCGGGGCAGGTCCACCGCGATGGACTTGGAGAAGGAGGTAAAGGTGGAGTCGAGGGTTGAGCCTGCCGAGGTCATCATCACCACACTCATCAGGAACAGGGCGGTGAGACCCAAGGCCTGTCCCACCGCCGCGGGCGCGTTGCCGTTGGCGGCGATGCCGTTGATCTGGGCATGCACGCCCACCAGACTGAAGACAAACACCGCCACAAAACCCAGCAGTCCTGCCACCACAAAGCTCTTGAGCATGGTTTTCTCACGATTCACGAAGCCCCGGTCGGTCAGCACCGGGTCGTGGAACGGATAGCTGAACAGCTGTAGCCCCGCCACCAGCAGCAGATCCATACCGGCCTCAAGGCGGAACTCGCCGGTGGTGAGCAGGGTCCTGGGGTCGTTGGCGGGTATGATCAGGAACAGTACCGCCGCAACGAAGAACACGAACACCACTGCCTGGATGACATCCGTGAAGATGGAGCTGCGAAGACCACCCTTCAGGCTGTAGGCCAGGGTGAATGCCGTGAAGACCATGGCCGCGGTGTAATAGGGCCAGTCGCCGGGACTGCCGAAGTACCCTCCCACCACCGCGGTGTTGCTCCAGACCTCATTGTAGAGCCGGATCAGGATGGCGGCGGAAAAACTCAGCGCTGCCAGGCGGCCGAAACGGGAAGTGAGGAACTCCTGGAGGCTGCCGGCGCCGGTCTGGGTGCGGATCAGGTAGATGATGTAACCCGCCACGGGAATGGAGAGCCAGTACGCCGCGTAAGCAAGGCCTCCGGTCACCCCGTAAGCGGCACCAAGATTGGCGGCGTTGGTGACCGATTTGGCGAAGATCCAGCTGATAAAAATGGAGGCGGTCAGCGACCACTGCCCCACCGGCCTGCCCTGATCATCGGCACCCTTGTAAAAAGATTCGGCGTTAAGGCTCTTCGGCGAGAGCGCATACATCACAATGCCGTAAACCACCAGAAAGCCCCAGAACAGGGTGGCTTCTGTGCCTGTCATTTTCATTTTCCTCGTTTTTTATTTGCCACGGACGACACGGACAAAAAGATTGAAAAGCCTAAAAGATCTTTTGTTTTTTGTCCGTGAGTGTCCGTGGCCCATTCGTTTCTTTTTTCCGTGTCTTTCCGTGGTTTCCGTGGCTAATCCGTCTTTTTTCCGCGGATTCCGCGGCAAAACAAGACCTTACTCAGGCGCCCCGCAGCTTGCCCCGAACCGGTAACAGGCAAAGCACCGGTGATGCCGCAGCATGATGCGCTCTTCCATGCTCTCCGCCAGGGTGCCGCCCAGATCGTATTGGGGGTCGTCGTCCACCAGGGTGCAGGCGTAGACCCGGACCTGATCGTTCTTTTTCACCAGCATGCGGGTGTGGGTGCACATGAAGTGGGCGCGGCTTTCCCGGGTGGGATATTTCTCCATGCAGGTTTCGGTGATTTCCGGGCTGCCATCGTCGGAGCCCGGTGTGCCAAGGTCCGGAAAGGCGGTAAATGCCAGGGAGTCGGGAATGCTCCACTCCCTGAGAATGGCCCGGAAGGACGCCTCCACCTGCTCGGGATCTTCCACGGGATCACTCTGGCGGGCGATGGAGACCTTGAAGCCCTGATCCACCAGCCAGCGGATGCCTTCCAGGGCCTTGTCGAAACTGCCCTCGCCCCGGTCCACGTCATGGCGGATGGCATCGGGATAGTCCAGGCTGACCCGGAAGTGGATCGGATGAGCGTTATCCAGCAGCGGCCTGACCTGGTGACGGCGCTTGAGCAGCGGGTCGGTGGCGTTGGTGAGCACAAAGCAGGGGCGGTGCTGGCTCGCGTAATCCAGGATATTGATGAAATCCCGGATCACGAAGGGCTCGCCTCCCGTGAAGGAGAACTGCTCCACCCCCATCTCCAGGGCCTCGTGAATAAAGGGCTTCACGTCGCTGAGTTTCATGCCGGGAATACGCCCATCGCCGGGGTGGGATCCTTCCAGACAGAAGGGGCAGGCAAGGTTGCAGGCGGTACCGGTGTGGATCCAGAGCTCCTTGAGCCGGTCCGGGTCGATGTAGCCGCGGGGCTCACCCGCCCGGGTGTGGGTCCAGCTGTCCCGGGCACGGGGTTCCACCAGTTCGGTGACCGGTATCATCTTTTCTGCAGTCAGGGGCATAGTCGCTCCATGGTTACCAATCTTGTTCTGTCAGACACAGTCAGCGGGATTATGTTACCGACTCACCCTGTTTACGCCGGGAGCGCTCGGATTGACCACCCCCAAGCCGCCACCGGTGAAAACGGGCGAGCCATGCCAGCACACCCTCGGGCGCGTGGGCCCGCTTCCAGCCACCCGCGGCGAACTTGGCGGACTCGTTCCAGGTAGGATAGGGATGAATGGTACCGAGAATCTTGTTGAGTCCGATACCGTGTTTCATGGCCAGGGTGAATTCCGCCAGAATCTCGCCGCCGTGGGTGCCGGCAACGACGGCGCCAAGGATTCGATCCTTGCCGGGCACGGTCAGCACCTTGATGAACCCATGATCCTCGTCTTCGGCGATGGCGCGGTCCAGATCGTCCAGGTCATACCGGGTGACTTCGTAGTCCACGCCCTGCTCCCGGGCCTCATCCTCGCTGAGCCCGACCCGGGCCACTTCGGGCGAGGTAAAGGTCACCCAGGGCAGCACCCGGTAATCGACTCGGAACCGGCGGAACTGTCCGAAAAGACCGTTCACCGCCGCGTACCAGGCCTGGTGGGCGGCGGCATGGGTGAACTGATAGGGGCCTGCAACGTCGCCGCAGGCAAAGATGTTGGGATAGCGCATGCTCAGGTCATCGGCAACCGGCACCGTACCGTTGGCGCGGGGCTCGATGCCCAGGGTCTCTAGGTCAAGGCCCTCGGTGTTACCGGCACGGCCCACCGCGATCAGCACCCGGTCGAAAGGAATGGCGACACGCTCGTCATTGTGCTCACACCAGGCCACCTTCTCGCCGTTGTCCTCTGCGAACTCGACTGCCCGGTGATTGAGCCGCAGGTCAATGCCCTCATCCCGGAACCGCTCCATCAGTAACTCCGACACGTCCGCATCCTCCTTTACCAGGATGCGGTCACCGGTCTCCACCTGGGTCACCCGGGTGCCCAGGCGGGCAAAGGCCTGGGATAACTCACACCCAATCGGACCGCCGCCGATCACCAACAGGCGCTCCGGCTGCTCCTGCAATGACCACAGATTCTCGGAGGTCAGCGGCTCCATTTGCTCCAGGCCCGGAATTGGCGGCACAAAGGGCCTGCCGCCTGTGGCCACAATAATGCTGCGGGCGGTCAGGCGCTCGCGGCCACCGTCGTTGTGGGTTACTTCCACCTCCCATGGGGAGATGAACGCCGCGCTGCCGGCAATGCAGTCCACACCCAGGCTACGGTAGCGCTCCGGGGAGTCGTGGGGCTCCACTTTCTCGATGATGCGTTTCACCCGGCCCATGATGTTGGCGAAGGAACCGGACACCGGCACCGCGTCCAGACCATAGCGATCGGCATGGCGCATGGTATCGGCCGCCTTGGCGCTTTTGATCAGCGCCTTTGAGGGCACACAGCCGGTATTGAGACAGTCGCCCCCCATCCTGTTCCGTTCGATGAGGACCACTTTCGCCTTGACGGCTGCGGCGATATAGGCCGATACCAGACCGGCGGAACCACCACCGATCACCAGCAGGTTGTAATCGAACGAGGAGGGCTTGCTGAAACCCCGGTAAACCCGGCGACGGCGGATAAAGTCCACCACGAACTTGGCAATCAGCGGGAACAGTCCCAGCAGGGCGAAGGACAACAACAGATCCGCGGAGACAACGTCCCCCAGGCTACTGACCCCCGCAAGCTGGGTACCCGCATTCACGTAGACAAAGGTGCCCGGCAGCATCCCCAGCCAGCTCACCAGCGCGTAGGTGCGCAGCTTCATGGCGGTCAGGCCCATGGCCAGATTGATCAGGAAAAAGGGAAACACCGGCACCAGTCGCAGGGTTGCCAGATAGAAGGCGCCGTCTTTCTCGATACCCTCGTCAATACGCCGGACGGTCTTGGCATACTTCCGCTTCAGGGTATCCCGCAACAGGAATCGGGCCACGAGAAAAGCGAGCGTGGCGCCAAGGGTGGAGGCCAGGGAAACCGTCAGCAGTCCCACCAGGTTGCCAAAGAAAGCACCACCCGCCAGGGTCATCACGGTGGCTCCCGGTAACGACAGTGCAGTGACCACCACATACACCAGGGCATACCCGGACACCGCAAGCAGCAGGTTGTCGGCGATCCATTGGTCCAGTTGCGCCTGGTGCTGTTTCAGATTCTCCAGCGTCAACACTTCCGGCCCCCCGAGAAGCAGAAAGGCGCCGACAAGAACCGCGATCAGGACTACGACAATCAGTTTCTTTTTCGACATGATTCGCGCTTTCCAGTGAATAAGAATGACGGATACCAGACACAGGGATCGCCGTACCGTTACAGGGTAGCGTGCAAATGTCCCGAAACGTTAACGGGGTGTCGGTGAAAGCACCCAAGGTGGAGGGAAATACGCAGTGGCAGGGAAAACGCATCAGTAAAAAGGGGGCCGCAGCCCCCCTTATGGATTTTCGACCGTCAGGCGCTCGCCTCCGTTTCCTTCCCGGCGTTGTGGTCCCGGGCCAGCAGAATGTAGAACGCCGGCAAGACAAAGACGGTAAAGAGCGTACCGATGCCGAGCCCCGCACTGATGGTCAGGCCGATGGCGAAGCGGCTCTGGGCACCCGGGCCCATGGCGAGCAGAAGCGGCACCATGGCGAAGATCAGTGCCAGGGAGGTCATGATGATCGGCCGCAGGCGGATGGCGGCCGCTTCCAGTACTGCCTTGCGCTTGTCGTAGCCCCGGTCGACCTGCAACTGGTTGGCAAACTCGACAATCAGGATGCCGTTCTTGGAGACGACGCCGATAAGGGTGATCAGGCCCACCTGGGTGTAGATATTCATGGTGGCAAACCCAAGGACGATAAAGGCCATCGCTCCCGCCACGGACATGGGCACCGATACCAGGATGATGAACGGGTCCCGCCAGCTCTCGAACTGGGCCGCTAGCACCAGATAGATCACCAGCAGCGACAGGAAGAAAGTTACCATCAGGGCGCTGCCCTGGGTCGCCAGTTGTCGAGTCTGCCCGGTGTAATCGTTGCTGAAACCCTGGGGGAAGACCTCCGCGGCGGTCTGCTCCATCCAGGCCATGGCATCACCGTCGGTGACGCCGGGCATCACCACACCCTGCAGGGTCAGGGAGTTGAGCTGGTTGAACTGGGTGCGCTGGGACGGTTCCACATCCCGTTCGAAGCTGACCACGCTGCCCATGGGCACCAGCTCGCCGGTATCCGTGCGAATGTAGTAGTCGTTCAGAGCCTCCGAGCTGGTACGGAAATCCCGCTCCACCTGGGGAATGACCTCATAGGACCGGCCCTCCATGCTGAAGCGGTTGATATAACCCCCACCCAGCATGCTGGAGAGGGACTGCCCCACATCCTGCATCGACAGACCCAGGTCTGCGACCCGGTCACGGTCCACCAGGACCCGTGTCACCGGCCGGTCGAAGTCGATGGATTTCTGGAGGAACATGAAGTTGCCGCTCTGCATGGCCTTGCCCTGGAGTTCGTTGGCCACATCGTTCAGGCGCTCGTAGCTGTCGCCGGTGGTGATCACGAACTGGAAAAGCAGGCCTCCGCCGGAGCCCGGCAGGGAAGGCCGCGGGAATACCGCTGTCTGCAGGCCCGTCACTTTCTTCAGTTCGGCATCGAGCTTGGGCTGGGCCTCGAACTGGGTGATGTCACGGTCGCTCCAGGGGGCCATCTTGAAGCCCCCGAAAACGGTATTGGGCCCGGTAATCCCGATAATCATGAAGTCTTCGTTGTATCCCGGCACCGTGGTCATCCGTTGCTGGATTTCATTTCCCTCTTCCAGCAGGTAATCAAGGGTGGCCGTTTGCGGGCCCTGGCCCTGATAGAACAGGATGCCCTGATCCTCCGTGGGTGCAAGTTCGTTCTGACTCATGGCCACCATGAAGTAAATGGACGCCAGCACCACCAGTGCGAAGAAGATCACCACGGAGATGGTCTGCATCAGGGAGCCCAGAACCCGCTTGTAACCATTGGCCAGTCCGGTGAACGCACTTTCCACTCGGCCCTCGAACCAGCCGGCGTTGCCATGGGGCTTGAGGATCTTGCCGGAGAGCATGGGTGACAGGGTGAGGGCAACGATACCCGAGATCACCACCGTACCCGCCAGCGTAAAGGCAAATTCGGTGAACAGTGAACCAACCAGCCCACCCATGAAGCCGATGGGGGCGTAAACGGCCACCAGGGTGGTGGTCATGGCAATGATGGGGGCCGCCATTTCCCGGGCCCCGTTAAGGGCAGCATCAAACCGGGACTCGCCCTGCTCGATGTGGCGGTGGACGTTTTCCACCATGATAATGGCATCGTCCACCACCAGGCCGATGGCCAGCACCATGGACAAAAGCGTCAGCAGGTTAAGGGAGAATCCCATTATCAGCATCAGGAAGGCGCCGCCGATCAGGGACAGGGGAACCGCCACCGAAGGCACGACCGCGGCCCGTATCGACCCCAGGCACAGGAACACCACCAACAGCACGATGACGAGCGCTTCCAGCAGGGTCTTGATGACCTCGTATATGGAGTCTTCAATGAAGCTGGAAGCGTCATAGGCCAGCTTCACATTCAGGCCGGAGGGCAGCTGTCGCTCGATGTCAGGCAGGTCATCCTTGACCAGGCCGGCCACGGTCAGGGGATTGGCACCGGGCGCCAGTTCGATGGCCACGTAGGTGGCTGGCTGCCCCTTGTAGAGAGCCAACTGATCATAGGTCTGCGAGCCCAGTTCGACCCGCGCGATATCCCGCAGCCGGATGATGGAGCCATCCACTTCCTTCACCACCAGGTCACGGAAGTCTTCCAGATCGCTCACATCGGTGTTGCTGGTCATGCTGATCTCGGTGTACTTGCCCTTGGAGCTGCCAACCGCTGCCTGGTAGTTGTTGCGCAACAGTACGCCGACCACTTCCTGGGGGGTCATGTCCACCGCCGCCAGTCGCTCCGGATCCAGCCAGGCGCGCAGGGCAAACCGCCGGCCCAGCAGGTCGGCCTTACCAACACCGGGAAGGGCCTGCAGCCGAGGCTGCACGACCCGCGTCAGGTAGTCGGTGATCTGGGGTACATCCAGCTCATCACTGTAGAAGGCAATGTACATCAGGGCCGTGGAGTCACCGGTCTCCGAGGTAATGACGGGGTCCTGGGCATTCTGTGGCAGCACGTTCCTCTGGCTGGCCACCTTGGCCTGGATCTCGGCCAGAGCTGCGTTGGCATCGTAGTTCAGCTCCATCTTGGCCTGGATGGTGGACACACCCTGGGAGCTGGTGGATGTCAGGTAATCAATACCGCTGGCCTCCGCTATGGCCTGTTGCAACGGAGTGGTGATAAAGCCCTTGATCAGGTCCGAGCTGGCGCCCGGGTAGGCGGTGGTCACCGTGACCGTGGTGCTTTCCAGCTTCGGGTACTGGCGAATCTCCATTTCCATGGCTGCCCGCGCACCCAGCAGGAGAATCAGCAGGCTGACCACCGTGGCGAGGACCGGCCGGTGGACGAAAATGTCGGTGAAGCGCATCAGTCAGACGCCTCCGCCGATTCATCATCGGATTGCTGGATTTCCACCCGCTGGCCCGCCCTCAGGCGCAACAGCGCCTTGGAGACCACCCGGTCGCCTTCCTCCAGTCCGCTGACAATAGCCACCCGGTCACCCTGAACCTCCCCGGTGGTGACCGAGCGCCGCGTCACGGTCTTCTGCCCCTCATCGTTCTCTTCGATCAGAAACACGTAGTCGCCGTAAGTGTTGTAGGAGATGGCGGTGCGGGGCAGGGTCAGGACGTCCCGCTGGTCCGGCTGCCGGGTCATGACCGTGGAGAACATGCCGGGGCGGAGCTTGCCTTCCGGATTGGGCAGCGTGGCGCGGACGCGAACGGTGCGGCTCTGGGGATTGACCGAGGTGTTGATGGCGGTCACCTCGCCGGTGAAGGTCTCCCCCGGCACTGCCGCCACCGTCGTGGTTACCTGATAACCGATATCGACCCGGGGCAGCTCTTTTTCGGACAGGGTGTAGTCCAGATAGATGGGGTCGAGCATGTTGATCTCGACGATGGGCGTGCCGGTGGCGATGTATTCTCCCTGATCCACCAGCCGCAGCCCGAGGTTGCCGTCGAAGGGTGCCCGTATGACCTTCTTGTTCAGCTGTGCTTCAGCTTCATTGACCCGGGCCCGGGCGGCGTCATAATTGGCCTTGGCCTCATCAAACTGGGACTGGGATACC
This sequence comes from Marinobacter daqiaonensis, assembly GCF_900115285.1. Classification (GTDB taxonomy): domain Bacteria; phylum Pseudomonadota; class Gammaproteobacteria; order Pseudomonadales; family Oleiphilaceae; genus Marinobacter; species Marinobacter daqiaonensis. The sequence goes on along the minus strand of NZ_FOYW01000001.1, from coordinate 2,559,611 downwards.
GCGCGCCGTGGCAACAGGTCTTCCACCCGCTTGAATTCCTGGGCAGCCAGCTGGGCCTCGGCCCGCCGTGTCCGAAGCGCGGCTTCATCGATTTCGGAATCGAGCCTGATCAGCACGTCACCGGTTTCCACCGTATCCCCGGACTCGAACTCGATCTGCTCGATCACCCCCGGCACCTCATTGGCGACCCGAATGCCATTGACCGCCTCAATGCTGCCCACGGCCTTGACGCTTGGGGTCCACTGTTCAAGGGTCGCGGTGGTGGCCGAAACCTCTGCCGGAGGCTGGGGCTGGGACATCTGCTCTTTCATCTGCCCGAACTGGTAGAACTTGTAGCCAAAGATACCCCCGAGCACCAGACCCAGGATGACAATGACCACCAGAAAACGGCGAAACGTGCGCATAATGTGAATCCCTGACAACGACCGAAACCCACTCCCTGGAAAGGCGCGCCGTGGCGCGGCCTGTAGAATGCAAAGCAGGAGGGAGTGACCCTGAACGAAAATTATTTCACTTTATAAGCAAGCGAACCAGTCTTGTTTTCCCGTCTGATTTCTGTACAAAGCGGCGCGCCGCACCCCGGGAGACCGCACTGGCCGCTGCTGCTGGCGGCCACGGCGCCTGATTCCCTCCGGGCTAGCGCAATATAACCAGCGGTTTTTCCGCGGTTCTCAACATGGTGGTGGTGGTGCTGCCCACCAGGAACTGACGGATACGGGAATGGCCGTAGGCCCCCATCACCAGGATGTCGATATCGTGTTCCGCCTGATAGGCATGAAGGGTGGGTTCCACCTCCCCGGCACGAATGGCCAGCTGGATTTCCACTCCCAGCCCTGCCAGCATGGCTTCGGCCTTCTTCAACTGTTCCCAGCGATCGGCGGTATCCGGACCCACCATCACGATGTGTAGGGGCATGCCGGCAAGCACCTGGCTCCCTGCCAGCAGTTCCACGCTCTTGAAGGCCGTGGCACTGCCATCGAAGGCCAGCATGGCGCTTCTGGGCTGGCTGAACTCGTCCGGCACCAGCAGAATCGGCCGGTGCAGGCTCCTGATCGCGGTCTCCAGCTGGCTGCCTATGTGCAGGTCGCGATCCGAACTGCTTTCGCCGTGAAGCCCCATCACCAGCAACCGGGTCTGATCCTCCAGGGCCAGCAGCGACTCCGTAAGGCTGCCATGGCGCTGGCGCTTGACCACCTCGCCGACACCAGCCTCCCGGACCCGCCGTTCAGCTTCATCCAGCATATGATGGCCGTGTTCAAGGGCCAGCCTGCTGCGTTTTTCGTCAAGGTGAGCCAGCTCTTCCAGCAGGTGCTCGCGACTGCCCAGACCGATATTGCCCGCCAGGTCCGGAGCCACCGGATAGCGATCCTCATCCAATACATGCAACAGCATCATGGGGGTGTCCATGTGCTGGCTTGCCCAGGCACTGTAGTCACAAACCGCGGGAGCCGCACGGGAACCATCGATACAGGCCACTACGTGTAACATGTCAGTCTCGCTTTCCAGTCTGTTATGTTTATCTGGAGGATCGGGGTTGACCGGGTTTTCGCCAGCTGTGGTCATTTCAGTGCCCCATCAACTGGTCAACGGCGTCCGGCTTATCGTGCACGCCAAACCTGTCTACGATGGTGGCGCTCGCCTCGTTCAGTCCGATCACTTCCACCTCGGCGCCCTCACGACGGAACTTGATCACCGCCTTATCCAGTGCCGCCACGGCCGTGATGTCCCAGAAATGGGCCCGGCTCAGGTCAATAACCACCTTATCCAGCGCTTCCTTGAAGTCAAAGGATTCCGTGAATTTTTCCGACGAACTGAAGAAAACCTGACCCACCACGCGGTAGGTGCGGGTGTCGGTGTCTTCTTCATATTCGGAGGTGACCGCCATGTAGTGGCCCACCTTGTTGGCAAAGAACAGGGCCGCCAGCAGGACGCCCGCCAATACGCCAAACGCCAGGTTGTGGGTGGCGACAACCACCACCACAGTCACCACCATCACGATGTTCGTGGACAGGGGATGATCCTTGAGGTCCCTGATGGACCCCCAGCTGAAGGTACCGATAGACACCATGATCATGACTGCCACCAGGGCGGCCATGGGTATCTGTACCAGCCACTGGTCCAGTACCAGCACCATGATCAGCAGAAACACACCGGCTGTCAGGGTCGACAGTCGTGTCCGGCCCCCGGATTTAACGTTGATGATGGACTGGCCGATCATGGCGCAGCCCGCCATACCCCCCAGCAGGCCGGAACCGATATTGGCAATGCCCTGCCCCCGGCACTCGCGGTTACGGTCCGAAGTGGTATCGGTCAGGTCGTCCACGATGGTGGCGGTCATCATGGACTCCAGCAGGCCCACCACCGCCAGACCCACGGAGTAGGGCAGGATGATCATCAGGGTTTCCAGGTTCAGGGGCACGTCCGGCCACAGGAAGATGGGCAGAGTGTCCGGCAGATCCCCCATGTCGCCAACGGTGCGAATGTCGAGCCCGAGAATCATGGCCACGGCGGTCAGAACGACAATGCACACCAGGGGCGAGGGAATCAGCCTGCCGATTTTCGGCAGTAGCGGGAACAGGTAAATGATGCCCAGGCCTGTGGCGGTCATGGCGTACACATGCCAGGTGACGTTGGTCAGTTCCGGCAACTGCGCCATGAAGATCAGAATCGCCAGGGCGTTGACAAAACCGGTAACCACCGAACGGGACACAAAACGCATCAGGCCACCCAGCTTCAGGTAGCCGGCCACTATCTGCAACACACCGGTCAGCAGCGTTGCGGCCAGCAGGTATTCCAGGCCGTGATCCTTCACCAGGGTCACCATCAGCAGGGCCATGGCGCCTGTGGCGGCGGAGATCATGCCGGGGCGGCCGCCCACGAAGGCAATGATCACGGCGATGCAGAAGGACGCGTAAAGCCCCACCTTGGGGTCGACACCGGCAATAATGGAGAACGCAATGGCCTCCGGGATCAGGGCCAGGGCCACGACAATACCGGCGAGCACATCGCCACGAATGTTGGAGAGCCAGTTGGCTTTCAGAGAAGTCACCATAGGTTTCGGGTATCCATGCGTTACAACGTAAAAATCGGAAGGCCGGCAGAGCAGACATAGTGGGCGGACGAGTCACGGCTATCGTCCGTCGTCGGGGCACGGCGGAGCATCGCGGCATGTCGGTCCAGGCCGGCAGGAAGGGGGGATCGGAATACTAGGGTGGAGTGATCGTCACGGTGAGCAGCTTGGTTCCGTTGATAAAAGTCAGTTGACTGCGAAAAAGGGGCGCGAAGCTTACCAGAAGCCCGGCCAGAAAGTAAGCGAACCGGCATTGGCGACGGCACACCAAAAGCAATGATCTAAACCTTCATCAGCGAATCCCATCGACATGCACCGTAACGGCCGTTCCCCCAAGTCGCTTGTTGAGGATGTAACAATTAACCTTACATCAGAAGTCCTGGCTCAAGTTGTCAAATCAGAGCGGGAGAACTAGACCTTAGGGACGAGTGCACAGCCATAACAGCCGTCTTTAACCGGCAGGAGGCATCCGATGAGCAAGGTTTGCGTGGTAATTGGTGTGGGCGAAGGCAATGGCGAGGCCCTGGTGCGGCGCTTCAGCGCCGAAGGCTATCAGGTGGCCATGGTGGCCCGCAGCCGGGATTACCTGTCGTCACTCGAGAAGGACATAACGGGCACCCATGCGTTTCCGTGCGATGCGACCGACCCGACGCAGATCGATTCAACGTTCCGGGACATCCGGGAACAGCTGGGGCCGGTCTCGGTGCTGATCTACAACGCCGGCGGCGGCGTTTTCAAAAACGTGGAAGACGCCAGTCTGGAGGATTTCGAAGCGAACTGGCGAGTCAACGTTCTCGGCCTGGCAGCCGCCACCAAGGCGGTACTGCCCCAACTGAGAAAGCACAACCAGGCCGCCATTATGGTGACCAGCGCCTCCGCGGCGACCCGTGGCCGGGCCAATACTGCCCCGTTCGCGTCCGCCAAGGCCGCCCAGCGGAGCCTGGCCCAGTCACTGGCCCGCCAGCTGGGGCCGGAGGGCATCCATGTGGCCAACGTCATCATCGATGGCGTGGTGGATCTGCCCCGCACCCGGGAAATGCTGCCGGACAAGGACGACGACTTCTTCGTGAAACCGGACGCCGTGGCCGATGCCATCTGGCACCTGTGCCAGCAGCACTCCTCCGCCTGGACCTTCGAGCTGGACATCCGGCCCTTCGGAGAAAACTGGTAGCAGGTTCAGCGCATCCCTTGGCATCCGTTCCAGGCGGTCGACGTAGCGAACGGGTGTCCGGTAATGGCTTCGGTTTCTGCCCCTTGCTGCTCCAAGCAGGGCCGGCGAGGCGGAAGTAACCCTGGCCGGTCGTCGGTTCAATGTGAAATCACAAATGCTTGAGGACCTGGAGCGCTGGAACACACCGGATCATATTGGCAAGCTGCGCAAGGCACTGATCATTTTCCACTCGCCTGTCGATCAGGTCGTGGACATAGGGGAGGCGGCCGCAATCTATCAGGCCGCCAGGCATCCCAAGAGCTTCATCTCTCTGGACAATGCCGACCACCTGCTCTCGCAGGCAGCGGATTCGGAATACGTTGCGAATATGCTGGTAGCCTGGTCCAGCCGGTATCTTTAACTCGGCAGCGTTCAACCTCAACCTGCCCGCCGGCGCAAGTCGCTCCGTCGCCTCAGGGTGTGGTCAGAGCAAAACTGAGTAACCACCGGGTCCCCCGCTCAATCCTCGAAACCTGGTGCTGGTAGAGGTCAGGCCGAAACAGGATCAGCCGCCCGAAAAGGTTGAAGATATTTTTCTCACAGGCGAACTCGCCGCCTGATCGGGGCTTGATCAGAAGGCAATTGAGTTTGTACAGGCGGCCTTCGGCAATCATATCCAGATGAGGCACCACTTTGTGGCCTTCCGGGTAACGCACGAGGTAGGTGTTCAGGTACCTGGACCGGAAGAGAACGCGGGTTTTTACTTTCGCTGGCATAGAGCTCGAGTTCCTGACTCTGATTACCTTGAAGTCTGCGGGATTTGCCCGTTAGCGGTCAATGCAGAGCCGGTAAACAGATTTTCCGTGAGCGAGTCGATGAGGACGTACAGCGAAGTTGAGCGCCCGGACAGCCGGGCTACGGCTTTGTGGAAAGCGAAGATGGACCGCTTAAAGAATAACAATCGCCACCCATGCGTTGGTTATCGAACAGACAGACCCTGCCAAGGGTGTGAAAATCGTTCCTCTGCCCTCAACGACGGCCACCAACAGCACCAGCGTCAACGTGGGAAAGAAATGCATGGCATCGCCCTGCATTCACCTATCAGATCCGGAGGGAACGACCATGTCGACAGTCACCACCTTTAATCCCGCGACGGAAAAAGCCATTCAAAGCTACGACGTCATGACGGAAAAGCAGGCCACGGAGCGGCTCGAGGCCTGCCACAGGGCGTTCCTGGAATGGCGCGAACTGACCCACCAGGAGCGGGCCCCCTATCTCAGGAAGATCGGGCAGAAGTTGCGCGATAATGCCGATGAACTGGCCGCCTTGATGACCAATGAAACCGGCAAGCTCCTGAAGGACGGACGGGGTGAAGTCGAGCTCTGTGCGGCACTCTTTGATTACGCCGCTGAAAACGGACCCGGCGAGCTGGCCGATGAGGAACGTGCCCAGGGTCTCAACGGCAAGCGAGGCGTTGTCAGCTATCAGCCCATTGGCGTCATCTATTCGATCCAGCCCTGGAACTTCCCCATCTACCAGCCGGTTCGCGTGCTGGCGGCAAATCTGATGGCAGGCAACGGCTGTGTTCTGAAACACGCCAGCATCTGCACGGGGTCTGGCCTGCGGCTGCGGGAGTTATGCATTGAAGCAGGTCTGCCTGAGGACCTGTTTCAGGTCATCGTGATCGACCACGACACCAGCGACAAGCTGATCGCCCATCCCAAGGTTCGTGGTGTCACACTGACCGGCAGCGATGGTGCCGGGCGGCACGTCGGCGCTGTCGCCGCCAAGGCGCTGAAGAAGACTGTACTCGAACTGGGGTCGAACGACGCCTACCTCGTGCTGGAAGACGCCGACATTGAAACCGCGGTGAAATTTTCGGTCATGGGGCGGCTTTACAACAACGGAGAGACCTGCATTTCCGCCAAGCGGTTCATCGTGACCGACAAGGTCTATGACGCTTTTGTCGAAGCTTTCGTCGCTCAGATGCAGAACATCACCATGGGCGATCCCACAGACAAGAATACCCAGCTTGGCCCGCTTTCAAGCCAGGACCAGTTTGACACGGTCAAGGAGCAGGTGGACGCCAGCGTCGCCAAGGGTGCAAAAATCCTCTGCGGTGGTGAAGTGCCTGACCGCACGGGCGCCTACTATCCCTCCACGGTGCTGGCGGAGCTCGCGCCCGGAATGCCGGCCTACGACGATGAGATCTTCGGGCCTGTCGCGTCGATCATCCGTGCCCGGGACGACGAGGACGCCATGCGCCTGGCTAATGAAAGCCGTTATGGTCTGGGCGGAGGGATATTTTCCAAAGACGAGGAACGTGCCGTGAACCTGGCCCGGGATTACTTCGATACGGGCATGATCCGCATCAACTCGTTCGGGGCCGCTGATCCGAATATGCCCTTTGGCGGGGTCAAGAATTCCGGATACGGACGGGAACACGGCGGCTTTGGCATGAAGGAATTCGTCAACGTAAAGTCGATTTTCCTGCCGTGATCATCCTTTTGTCGGGGTCACACCCGGCTCGGAGCGCTTAACCCGCAGCCCCCAACATTCCATGTTCACAGGAGAAAACCCATGTCAGAGATCAATGGCAAGGTCGTCATCATTACCGGTGCCAGTAGTGGCCTCGGCAAAGCCACTGCCCACCGGCTGGCCAAGGGTGGGGCAAAGCTCGTACTTGCTGCCCGCCGTGAGGAACGCCTTGTGGAGCTGCGTGACGCGATCACGGAGCAGGGTGGTGAAGCGATTTACCAGGTCACAGACGTCACTGACCGCACCCAGCTCGAGTCGCTGGCCAGGGTGGCGAAGGAAACCTATGGTCGCATCGACGTACTGGTCAATAACGCCGGCCTGATGCCACTGTCGCCCCTTGATGAGCTCAAGGTCGACGAGTGGGACCAGATGATCGACGTCAACATCAGGGGCGTGCTCTACGGCATCGCCGCGGTGCTGCCCGCCATGCGCGAGCAGCATGTTGGCCACATCATCAATCTGTCGTCGGTCGCTGGGCATAAGGTCTTTCCCGCATCTGCAGTCTACTCTGCAACCAAATATGCGGTGAGGGCGATCTCTGAAGGCCTTCGCCAGGAAGGTGACGGCGAAATCCGCTCTACCAATATCTCGCCGGGAGCCGTAGCGACTGAGCTGACCAGTAAAATCAGCGACCCCGATACTGCCAAAGGTGTGGACGAGATGTACGAGAACGCCATCGATGCCGATGCGATTGCGCGGGCGATTACTTACGCCATCGAACAGCCGGCGGAGGTCGATGTCAACGAGATCATCATCCGGCCTACCAAACAGCCGCTCTGACCGGGCAGGCCTTCAGACGCTTGACTGTAAAATCGCTGGCGGTTTCCGCCATGTTGGCCCCGACTTTAGCTTCGGCGTTCGGGGTTTTCGTAATCGAACCGGCAACCGGCGGACCAGGCTTTGCGATCATTGCCGTGGTTGGGGAGGCCTCCGGCGTCCTTCAACATCCGCGCCACATGCAGGAGATTCCAGGTCATGACCGTCGTATTCTGCTGCGTGAATTCGTTGTCGAGGCCAGCGCCATCGTCGCCATAGCCGGGGCCCGGGCCAGCCTCGCCAAGCCAGCCGCAGTCGGCTTGCGGCGGGATCATGTAGCCCAGGTGCGAGAGCGAATAGAGCACATTCATTGCAACATGCTTGGCGCCATCCTCATTGCCGGTGACCACAACGCCCCCGACCCTGCCGTAAAAGAGGGACTGTCCCTTGTCGTTCAGAAGCCCCGACATGGCGTACAGGCGTTCAATCACCAGACGGCAGACCGAGGATTGCTCGCCCAGCCAGATCGGCGAGCCAATCACCAGAATATCGGCGGCCTCGATCCGCTGCCACAGGTCGGGCCAGTCGTCATGCTCACAGCCATGCTCGCGCATGTCGGGCTGTACGCCGAAAGCGATGCGATGGGCGGTGGCGCGTATGTCATCGACGACAACGCCGTTCCGGCGCATGATCCCGGCGGATGCGCCCATCAGCAGGGCGGTGTGGGACGGCTTGTCGGGATGCTGCAGGGTACAATTGACGTAAACGGCCCGGAGATCTGAAAAATCGGTCTCGTTCCGGTCGCAAAGCGTGGTCTGTTTTTCATTCGATTCCATCCGTATTCCTCCGTTTGACAGGGTCTCGTCTTCGGGTTTCGCTGTCCGCTCATTGCCTAAAAAAAGCTCGCGTACCCTGGCGATGTCGAACCAGCGGTCACGACTCTCCAGATTGGACTCGCCTTAGCCGACCGTGTCGGTACGTTACCAAACAGACCATTGGGTGATATGGCGTTAGCCTTTTTTATCGCCGACATTCGTGAAACAGGAGCAGTGATGTCACACGTGGGCAGAAAACCCCTGATGACTTGCACACTAGAGCGACTCGGTTCCGGCGCGGGACCGGGAAAGGCACCGACGCTGAATTTCATTCGACAGGGCGCAGGCCCGCCCCTTCTCCTCGTGCACGGCCTCGGCGGCTCGTGGCGATCCTGGACCACGATCCTTCCCGCGCTTTCCGAAGCGCGCGAGGTTGTGGCCCTGGACCTGCCGGGGCATGGCAAAACGCCGGCGGTTGCCGACAGCGGCACGTTTAGGGGGCTCGCCGACAGCGTCGATGCCTTCATCACCGAACAGGGCCTTGACGGCATCGACATCGTCGGCAGCTCGCTCGGCGCAAGGATCGTGCTCGAGATGGCGCGCCGCGGCAAGGTCGGCGCAACGGTCGCCCTCGATCCGGGCGGATTCTGGCAAGGCTGGGAAAGAAAGTATTTCCGCGCCACCCTCACAGCGTCGATCCGGTTCCTTCGCGGCCTTGGGCCAGCACTGCCGGCCCTCTCCCGGTCTGCCGCGACCCGCAGCATGCTGCTGGCGCAGCTGTCAGCACGGCCCTGGAAGCTGGACGGCAATACAGTGGCGACCGAACTGAAGAGCTTTACCGCGACGAAGACCTTTAATGCGCTCGTGCGCGACCTCGCCACGGCGCCGGCACAGGAGGGACCGGCGGCAAAGACATCCCGCCCCCTTGTCATCGGATGGGGGCGCCAGGATCGCCTGTGTCTGCCGCGCCAGGCCGCCAGAGCGAAAGCGGCGTTTCCATCCGCCAGGCTGCACTGGTTCGGCACATGCGGTCATTTCCCGATGTGGGATCGGCCCGAAGAGACCGTGCGGCTCATCCTTCAGGAAACCGAAAACCAGGACACCCACGCCCACGATTCTCTTGGCTAAATCAGGCCCGTCCCGATGTGCTGGGAGGCTGAATTTGGCAGTACGAAGACACTCCTGTCCTGAGGAGACGCGATTATTCCGCGCCTCTTCCTGACTTGGATGCTGCACCGGCAGGGTCTGGGAGGGTTCTCGTGAGAATTGGTCTATTGGTGAGGTGATTAGCCCGGCATCTGTGAAGTCAGAACCTGGACCAGTTCCCGGATGTCCTCCGAGCGATCGAGGCCATCCAGGAATCGCTGCGGAATACCCGTAAGGCCCACTTGCGCACCTACCAGCGCCCACCACAAAGATATCGTTCATCCCGCGCAACAGGATAATTGGCTTACATCTTTGGTGAAGGTCTGTGCGCAGAGTTTGAGGCCTTCCACCATGGTCAGGTAAGGAAACAGTTCATCACCGATTTCCTGCACGGTCATACCTGACCGCAGCGCCATCACCGCCGTCTGGATCAGTTCACCGGCTTCTGCCGTGACCGCCTGCACCCCAAGCAAGCACCCGGAATCGCGCTCGGCGACCATCTTGATAAAGCCGTGGGTGTCGAAGTTGACCAGCGCGCGCGGCACGTTCTCAAGTTCCAGCACACGGGTATCCACGTTAAAGCCTTGCTCAAGCGACTCGGCTTCCGTCAGGCCAGCGGTGGCCACCTGCGGGTCGGTAAACATCACCCCTGGCATGGCACTGAGGTCCAGGGTGGCTCCGCCTCCCGCCATGTTAATGGCGGCCCGACTGCCCCCGGCGGCGGCGACATAGACAAACTGCGGCTGATCGGTGCAATCACCGGCAGCATAGACACCGGGGACGGTGGTTTGCAGCTGCCCATCCACTTGGATCGCACCATTGGAGGTTTCCACGCCGATCCTCTCCAGGTTCAGGGCTTCGGTATTGGGTGTTCGGCCGGCGGCCACCAGCAGTTGATCCGCCCGCAAGGTGCCGGCATTGGTGTGGACGGTGAACTCATTGTCGCTATAGTCCGCGCGGCTGGCCTGGGTCTGCCTGAGCACCTTGATGCCCTCACGCTTGAACGCTGCCTCCATGGCGTCACCGATAGCGGGGTCTTCACTGGACAGCAAACGGCTGCGGGCCAACACGGTGACCTCGCTACCCAGCCTGGCGAAGGCCTGAGCCAACTCCAGGGCGACGAAACCCGCACCGATCACAATCAACCGTTCGGGTACTGTATCCAGTACCAACGCACTGGTGGAGGTCAGGTAGGGCGTATCGGCCAGCCCCGGTATCGGCGGCTCTGCCGGGCGGGCGCCAGTGCCAATAAAGGCGCGATCAAAGTGAACAGTCTGCTCACCGCCATCGTTCAGCCTGACCGTCAGATTATGAGCATCGACAAACCGGGCATCACCTTTCAGGACGGTGATGGCTGTGTGGTCGTGCAATATGCTTTCGTACTTGTTATTACGAAGCTCCTCGACACGTGCCTGCTGCTGTCGAATCAGTTTCACCCGGTCCACCACGGGGGGCTGAGCGCTTACCCCCTCGTCAAAGGAGCTCTCCTTGCGCAGGTGCGCAATATGCGCGGCGCGAATCGTGATCTTCGAGGGCACGCAGCCGGTATTCACGCAGGTACCGCCGATGGTGCCGCGTTCGATCAGGGTGATGCGGGCACCGCGCTCGGCCGCTTTCAGGGCGGCCGCCATCGCTGCGCCACCGCTGCCGATGACGGCTATGTGCAGGCTGTTATCACTCATGAACGGAACTCCCTGAATCTGTAGAGGCTTTCTCACAGTAGGCGTCGTACGGCTTTTTCTGCCATAGCGCATAGAGGGTCAGGCCAATGAAGAAAGCCAGCGCTGGAAGCAGCAGATAGTCGAGGTAGCCCGTCATGGCAGCCAGGCCCACGGTGCTCAGCAGGATCACCAGGATTGGCGTGAAGCAGCACAACGCCACCAGGACGGTGCCAATCACGCTCACGCGCAGCAGGGTCTTAGGGTTCTTCAACAGGAACTCTCCTTTTGAGGAAATGGAGCCGAAGCATTAAGACGCGCGTTGAGATAAGATTACTTCCGTAGTCAGCTACGGAGTCAAGGCGTATGCCAGTTAACGCGAATTCACTGACCATCGGTGGCCTGGCAAAGGCGACCAACGTTCATATCGAGACGATCCGCTACTACCAGCGACGAGGGCTGTTACGGGAACCCCAACGTCCTCCAGGGGGTGTCCGACGCTATGGTTCCGCCGATATCGCCCGGTTGACGTTCGTGAAAACGGCGCAGCAGTTGGGATTCAGTCTCGATGACATCAGCGACCTGCTCAGGCTTGAAGACGGCACCCACTGCCAGGAAGCCAGCGCTCTGGCCGAGCACAAGTTGCGGGACGTGCGTGAAAAAATCGACAGGCTGGAGAAAATCGAGAAGGTGCTGGGTGAAATGGTCAAGCGATGCCACGCCCATCAAGGCGACATCAGCTGCCCGTTGATTGCGTCCTTACATGAAGGAATCACCGGGACAATGACTCGCGTCCCCTGACACAGGTTTTGCGGCTGTCAGAGCCCGCAGGGCGGGCCTGTGTGGACGTTGGGGCTGCGTTGCACTCGCCTGAACTGGCTTTGGCGGGGATCTGCGGAATCGGCAAGAATCACCAGCCACGTCAGACACCACTGGCAATGTCGTTATCACCACCGGCGCCCGTAGTGCTCTCGGCGTCGGCGGCGTCTGCCATGAGCTGGTTAATGCCGTTAGCAATGATCTCCGGATGATCCTCTGGCGTGAAGTGTTTCCCGCCTTCGATCCGCTGCAACGGCGCAGAAAGGTCGTGCGCAAAGCGTTCGCCGTATTCCATTTTCTGGAACTGATCCGCCGCGCCCCAGACAATACGGGCGGGTATTCCCAGCCCGGGTAGATCACCTGCAACTGCCATCGTATCTTGCACGTCAAGGGAATTCGCCTGCCGGACAAAGGCGGCCGCGCCATCATGTTTCCTGTAATGGGGCCAGTGCGCTTCGAAGGCTTCCTTTGCCCGCGTGCTGTCGTCGTGCCCTCGCTGAAGGAAAGTCCGGATCACCTGCTTGAACGCGAGATCGGGCAAATGCCGAAGTAGCGGTCCGCCCATGCGCATAGCCTTCACGCTCGGGATTGGCCAGGAATCGTAGCCAATCGCGTTGGTCAGAAAGAGGCCACGACACAACCCGGAGTACCGGACAGCCGCAATCTGGGCGACTCCCCCGCCAAGATCATGGCCGACGAGAATCGCCTGCTCGATTCCCAGATGTTCAAGCCAGCTCGCGAGATAATCCGCCTGGCGACCTACGGATATGTCCCGATCACGACCCTCTGGAATAGACTCGCCATAACCGACCATTTCCCAGGCAAGGCAGCGTGCCTTGGGAATTCGGGGCGCAACATGCCGCCATAGGGCGGGGGATGTGGGAATCCCGTGGATAAGAACAACTGGCGTGCCCTCGCCGGTCTCCTCCCACCTCATGGTAATTCCGTCCACAATTGCCGTCTTGCTGATCATTGGATACCTCCGGAATCGCCGAGCGATCACCCTAGCGTCACATAGTGTTAGACATGACGATCACCGTGTCAGTACGTTGCCGCACAGATCATTCGCCGGCGCCCACCCCGGCCCCTTCCGGGTCAGTCCTCCGCTACCAGGTTCTCGATATCAGAAAAAATGGCAGCCGCATCGTTCACTTGCGCCAGCCAGCTCAATGGAATACCCCGCACGCCTCCCGCGCCATGGATGGCGGCCATTGCCGGGCCGATGATCCAGGCCCGGCCGCAAGAGTCCCCGCCGCACAGGATGTTGGCCCGAACCGCCTCGGCGAATGATTCGGCATGGGTCAGAATATGGACGATCACCGGCACCGCCTCGTGAAGATAGCAGGTACGCCCGAACTGGTCCCCCACGGTGACCGGGTTCAGCGGAGCCAGCTGCTGTGCCCGACGGATGGCCTCCCGGTCCGGCGCTTCCGGCCCGGCCTTTTCCAGAGCCGTCTCAATGCCCTCTCCCTGAAAGAGTGCGGCCAACAGACGGGTGCAGTACCTTGCCCAGGCCACTGCACGGTCGTTATGGTTGGTGACACGGACAGCAGATTCCACGACTTCCATCAGTTCCGGATCGTCCAGATAGCAGGCAACCAGCGGCGGTAGCTTGGAAACCGCCGGTAACTGCTGGTCATCGGCCCCGCTGTCAGCCCGCAGATGCCGATCTATGGCCAGAGCAAGCTGGACGCCGGCTTCCTGCACGTCTTCTTCCGTATAGGTCAGGCTGATGGCCCGACGGATGGGGTCAGCCAGGCTGTCACCGCTCATGCGGCGGGTGTAGGGGAGCACCTTCTGCACCAGAATCCGGCGTTGCTCTTCGTTGAGGGATGAGCCCGCATCTGACAGGCCCTGGTCGATGGCCTCCTGCTCAATCCTGTCCAGATTGGCCAGGGTGATGCGGGTCGGGTTGTCGATATAGCCGCACCAGCCACCACCCGGGCCGAAATAGTCACGGAAACGGCGCTGGTAGTCCCGCACGCCAAAACGCCCTTCCCGGAACAGGAGGCTTTCGGTCAGTACTGCGGTTGCCGCCCCGTAATGGCTGACATCGCCCACTACTTTGCCTTCATGGGCGAAATAGCCTACGCCATGCGCGTAATATTCGGCTTTGGGTGGCAGGAATTCCGGCGCCGACCCGCCCACTTCCGCGATGCGCTGGCTGCTGTATACCCAGTGCAGGCCCAGGGCAGCGGCGTCGGCCACCCAGCCACCTGCCAGAGCGTTTACAAGACGGGCCTGTTGCGATGTGGATGGTTTGCTGGTCATGACAGTCCTCCTCCGGATCCTGATGCCTGTTGATGCAGTAAATGGGCGCTCAGTCTGCTGGCGACGATTCCACCTGGCCGGCGAACCATGACCTTCCCGTCGGGTGGCAACCAACGGGGAAACCTCCGCCCCCGGACACCTGAGATGGTCTTAACAGGATAGCGGAGACTTGCCGGCCGGCAATCACAGAAAAGGCCGAATACTCCATCGTTCCAGCTTACCGATGTGGCTAAGATCTTCCGTCTGCTATGATTTGAGCATTCACTCAAAATTAATCCGAACGCTGGAACCGATGGCCCGTCGTACCGTCAAAAGGACTGTCACTGCCGTCATGGACGGACTGAAAAAACTCCCGGCACCAACTCGTTCTCCGGTAATGGTGGATACTGGTGATTGGGGTTTCGCAATGCAGCCTGAGCGGAAAGGGAAGTAATCAGTCATGGCAACACTCTCAGACACCCCCCAAAAGGAAGCAGGTCTCGTTGACGCCCTGAAAGCCGGAGACCAGCAAGCGTTCCGGATCGCCGTCAGGGAATACTCGCCAGACATGCTGGCGGTTGCACGCTACTACCTGGACCACTCCAGTGCCGAAGATGTGGTTCAGGACACCTGGGTTAACGTTGTCGACGCGATACAGAAGTTCGAGGGTCGCTCCGGGCTGAAGACGTGGCTGCACCGTATTGTCGCCAATCGCTGCAAGAACCGGCTGAGGACCGCCAACCGGGAGGTTTCCAGCGAATTCGGTGAAGTGCTGGAGCCAGGAATCGCTGATCGCTTCGAGTCGGGCGGTCGCTGGGCGACACCCCCAAAGCTGCGCTTCGAGGAGCATGCCGAATCACTGATGGAAAACGACGCCCTCAGTGAGTGCCTCGACAAGCACCTGTCATCTCTTCCCGAGAAACAGCGTTCGGCGGTCATGCTGTATGAAGCCCACCAGCATAATGCGGACGATGTGTGTAACATCCTGGACATCAATGCGTCTAACCTGAGGGTACTGGTTCATCGTGCCCGTCAGAAGATTTACCTTATGGTGGAACGCTTCCAGGAGACCGGCGAATGCTGATGTGTCGAGATCTGGCCAGAATTAGCAGCGATTACATTGATGGTAACCTGGGCACGGCGGACAACCTTTCCGTAAAGATGCACATACTGATGTGCAAGGACTGCCGCTCCTTTATCGGCAACCTGCGTGAGAGTGTCCGACTGCTGAAAGGGCACTCCGGGTTCCGTCTCGACGAGGAATACGCGAATCGCCTCGATTCAGCGGTCGAAAAGGCGCTGAAGGAACAGTAGGGCAACTGCCGCATACCGGGAGTGCGGTCTTTCAGCCCAGCCCCATCTTACTGCCACTTGATAGCACGTTTTTCCTGAGAGGCTGGATCAGCATCTGGTCCAGCCTCAGGTCCCGTTCCGTCCTGAAATCCTCGATACCGATGGTCATGCCCAGATGACCCTTTTCGGGCTGATTCCGGTACGTACCGAACAGACGGTCCCACCAGGGAAGGTTAAAGCCGAAATTGCTGTCGGTTTCCCGCCGTATGATCGAATGGTGGACCCGGTGCATCTCCGGTGTCACAACAAGCAGCCGTAACCATCTGTCGATCCAGCCCGGTAACCGAACGTTGCCATGATTGAACATGGAGGTGGCATTGAGTACAACCTCGAAGACCAGGACGGCCAGTGCGGGCGCCCCAAGCAGCAGAACCACCGCCACCTTGATGCCCATGGACAGGATGATTTCAACCGGATGAAAGCGCAGTCCCGTGGTGACATCAAACTCCAGGTCCGCATGGTGCATCCGGTGCAGCCGCCACAACCAGGGCACCGCGTGAAACAGCCGGTGCTGGAAATAGATGGCAGCATCCAGCACGACAATGGCCAGAAGCACGGAGAGCCATCCAGGCAGGGCCACCAGGTTCAGCAACCCCCACCCATTCTCCGATGCCACCAGAGCGACGCCGACCGCGGCGAACGGGAATATCGCCCTGACCGCCAGCGTATCCAGAAGGACAATCAGAAGGTTGCCGGGCCACCGGACCCGGCGGCCAATGGCCTGTGGGCGGCGAGCCGCGAACACTTCCCACAGGGCCATGATGGCCAGAACGGAGAGGAAAAAGCCGGCCCGGATCAGAGGTTCATTGGCGAGGAACGTATCGGTCATGTCCCGGCCTCATTTCAATGAACGGGCAAGCCAGCGGCTTTCCACTCGGGAAAGCCTTCATCAAAGCGCCGGATCCGAAAGCCCAGGGCCCGCAGCCGCTGGACCGCTTCATGGGAGAGCACGCAGTAGGGCCCCCGGCAGTAAGCCACGATTTCCCGATCCCGGGGGAGCTCTTCCAGCATCATTTCCAGCTGGTCGAGAGGAATATTGATGGCATCGGGCAGGTGCCCGGCCCTGAACTCGTCTTCGGGGCGTACATCGAGCAGGGCTACCGCCCCCCTCTTCAGCCCCGACAGCAGTTCATCCCGGGAGATAGCCTCCAGCGCGCCATCGGGATTGTCGTCGGCAAACAGCCGGCTTACCAGGCGCTCCATTTCCGCCAGATTGGTTTCCGCCACGTCCCGCATCAGGCTCAGCAGGGTGACAACCCGCTGGTCAGTCAAACGATAGATCATCTGCTTGCCGGAACGGCTGGCGGTCACCAACCCGGCTCTGCGCAGATGCTGGAGATGGGCGGAGGCATTGCCAACGGTAAGGTCAGCGGTTTTCGCCAGCGCGTCCACAGCGGCTTCCCCCTGGGCCAGACGCTCCAGCAGGGCAAGCCGGTGCCCATGTCCCAGGGCTTTGCCGATCTGGGACAGGGTGTCGAACAGATCCTCTCGGGCGGTCATCGCTTTAGTCCTCTCCAGAAAACGTCATGGCAAACCCATGCCTGAATCGACCTTGACAGACTTCAATATTCTCTTATTCTAACAATTAATAGAATGTTAGCAAGATTGAGGCAGAGAATCATGAAAGCGCTGATCATAATCAATGACCCGCCTTATGGCACCGAGCGACTCTATAACGGACTGCGACTGGCCCATGCCCTGCTCAAGCAGGAGTGCGAGGTTACTGTTTTCCTGATGGGGGATGCGGTTGCCGGAGCCAAGTCCGGTCAGAAGACGCCTGATGGCTTTTACAACGCGGAACGCATGGTCAAAAGGGTCGCCATCAAGGGGGAGGTTCAGCTGTGCGGGACCTGTATGGATGCCCGGGGCATTACTGAGGATGAGATAGTGAAGGGAGCCGAGCGGAGCACCATGGATGCCCTGGCCGATGCCACCATCAGTGCCGACAGGGTGCTGGTTTTCTGAACTGCCTTACCGAGGAGCAAACCGTCCATGGACCCCTACCATCTCCAGAAGCGCAATGTGGCCATTCTGGTGGTCAGCCAGACCCTGTTCATGGTGGCCGCCATTACCGTCATGACCCTGAGCGGCGTGGTGGGGCAGCAGCTGAGCCCCGACCCCGGCCTGGCAACTCTGCCGATCGCTGTCATGATGCTGGGCACGGTGGTGTCCACCCTCCCCGCTTCGCTCTACATGAAGCGGGTAGGCCGGCGCCGGGGCTTTATGACAGGAGCCAGTCTCGGCGGCGTCGCCGGCGGCCTGCTGAGTTTCACCGCGATCGGACTGGGGTCTTTCTGGCTGTTCTGTCTCGGCAGTGCATTGCTGGGGCTCTACCAGGGTTTTGCCATGTATTACCGGTTTGCGGCGGTGGACGTCGCCAGCCCGTCTTTCCGCAGTCGGGCGATTTCCTTTGTTCTGGCCGGCGGCGTGGCGGCGGCGTTCCTCGGACCGTGGAACGCCAGTCTGGCAACCGGACTGGTTGCCGGCGTCCCTTCCGGTGGCCCCTATCTGGTGATAGCCATCCTTGCCCTGCTGGCTATGGGCCTGCTGAGCCAGTTGAGGGTTCCGCCCGGCGGTGAGCCGCGCCCCGGCGAAACCACCCGCCCCATGCCCGCCATCGCCCGCCAACCGGCTTTTCAGGTGGCGGTGATCGCCGGTGCCATCGGCTATGCGATCATGATACTGGTCATGACCGCCACGCCATTGGCCATGCGGGCCCGGGGCTTCGAGATGGGGCAGATTGCCTTCATCATGCAATGGCATGTGCTGGGCATGTATGTTCCCTCTTTCATAACCGGCAGCCTGATTGCCCGTTTCGGTGTGGGCCGTATCCTGCTGGCTGGCAGCGTACTGCTGGCGGGTACGGTGGGCGTCGCGGTCCTCGGTAACACCCTGGTCCATTTCTGGCTTGCCCTTGTCCTGCTGGGGATCGGCTGGAACTTCCTGTTTGTGGGAGGCAGCACGCTGCTATCCACAACCCATTCCGAAGGGGAGAGGGGGAAGGTGCAGGGCATTAACGACCTGGCCATATTTTCCCTGGTGGCCGTGGGCTCTCTGATGTCGGGCTCACTGCTGCACCACCTTGGCTGGGAAACACTGAACCTGATCATGCTGGCGCCCATCACGCTGGTCCTGCTTGCCATCATCTGGCTGCGAATGAACTCCGCGCCCCGGCCCGCCACCACGGGAGCCGGCATCCGCGACGCCTGAATGACACCACTTCGCCCCGACACCGGAAGTCCGGGGCCTGTTTTCCCCTGATGCCTCTTAACAAAAGTTCGCCGCAAGACTGCTACCTGCGACTGCCCCCCTCCCGGTGACCGAAAGTGATCTCTCCAGGGATGAGAGACTGTTTATTGCCGCAGATCGAGCAAAATTTATCTGTAACAACTCCCCAAGCCGTGTGTCTGCAATAGAAGAAAAACCGAAAACTGTTGAGCCAGCTCTTTCCGGGTTCGATCTCCGGCGGCGGCAAGACAGAATAAAAAAAACCGGCCGAGGGGGGAAGCGCAAAGATGACGCGACACTACTGGATGGGTGGCAACCGCAGTTACGAGCAGGACCGTTTTTTTGAAACTTCTCTCAGTAAGACTGACTGGCAGGCAGCGGACAGCGCGGAAGAATGGGACGCCTGCTGGTACACCGGCATGCCCGACCCCGGTTTTTTCCAGAACCTGGGACCCGGAAGGAAAATCAATCACATCCCGGGTAACAATGCCCTGACCGTCAAAAGCCGGCTCTACCAGAGCCTGGCAATTCTCCGGGAGCGGGTGACGGTCCAGGAGAACGGCGCCTCCGCACTGTCTGACAGACTGCAGTTCTTTCCCCGGGTTTACAGCATGCCCGATGACTACCACGCCTTCCAGCAGGCGGCCTTCGATAATCCCTCCCGGCGCTGGATACTCAAGCCCAAGAACGCAGCCCGGGGCAAGGGCATACAGCTGGTCAAGGATCCTGCCAGGGTTCCCATGGAATCCTCCTGGATGGTGCAGGAGTACATTGAAAATCCCCACACCATGCATGGGCGCAAATACGTTCTGCGGCTTTACGTCGCCATATCATCCGTGACTCCCCTGCGGGTCTATCTGTACCGTCAGGGCTTCGCCAAGCTCGCCTCGGCTCCCTACGACGCGGAAAACGCGGACAACCCCTACAGCTACCTCACCAATCCCGACGTGAATGCGCTGAACCTGGACGCCGAAGTGCCGGTCGAATTCGTCGACCTGGAGCGGTACCGGGCCTGGCTTCGGGAGCAGGGGCATGACGATGCCATCCTCTTCGCCCGGGTCGAGGACATGGTCGCCCTGACTTGCCTTTCCGCACTGGAGTCCATGCGTGAACGGTCCCGGACGATCGGTGCGGATACCCGGGGATGTTACGAGCTGCTGGGCATCGACTGCCTGATCGACGAGACACTCAAGCCATGGGTACTGGAATGCAATCTCAGCCCTTCCCTGGAAGTGTGTGCCGGGCCGGAGAGCGGTGGAGCAATCGAAGAAGGCGTCAAGGGCACGATGGTGGCGGACCTGGTCAATCTCGTGGGGCTGAACGACCAAACCGGGATTGACGGGGGTGTTTCCCCGGAAGAGCAGCTGCTTGCGGAAACCGAACAGGAACTGGCCCGGGCCGGTAACTTCAAGCGCCTGCTTCCCTCCGAAGACCCGGCCGCCTATCTGCCATTTTACACCCTGCCCCGCCTCGAGGACTGGATCGTCTCAAGGGCCCTGGCCAGTGGGGAATTAACCCAACCCACCCTGCAGCGCCGTTGCGCCGAGGATATGATCAGTGAGGACCGGGTGTACGTTTACGATACCCGCCGGGGGCACCTCAGCGAACTGAATGAAACCGCTTCGCTGATCTGGCTCATGGCCACGGATGGAATCGCACCGGATGACATAGCCGATGCCCTGCTCCAGTCCGCCCGGCAGGGCGCCGCCAACGAACCGGATGCCTGGGCAGTTCGCCAGGATGTCTGGAACTCCCTGGCGAACTGGACCAACAACCGCCTCCTGGTGCAGACAGGCACGCCGGGCGTTACCTCCATTAAGCCGAGGCCTGAGGACCACCAGCCCCCGCCGATTTCCGAGCCCTTCTCGTGCCTGGTCGGATGCGGGGGCTTCCAGGTGGAGTGCCTGACCGACAGCCCCACCGTGATCAGTCGCATCGGCCCGCTGCTTCTCCCCCTTGCATCGACTGCCCGCCAGAAGGAGCACTCACGGCTTGAAATCGTGCGTGGCACCCCTGGGTACACCCTGGTTCTGGACGGCAAGGTGATCAGGGAGCGCCTGGGACTCGCACATGTCGCACTGGCTGTAATGGCCTGCCTGACCCACCATTCGGCGGGTCCAGGCGATATCATTGTCGACGCGGGCCTTGTCTGCTCCGCAGATGAGCCGGGAAGCGCCGTGCTGGTTGCCAGCAGTCCTTCCGGGCTCGGCGATCTGCCCGCGCTGGAGCTCGCCAGCCGGCTGGGAGCAAGCTTTGGCCGGGCCCTCCGGATTCCGGGCAATGCTGGCACATCCATGTTTGCCCTTGGCCTGCCAGCGCAGGTGCCCGGTACAGGGACCGTCGATCCCACGTCGTCAGAACGTTTTTCAACGCATTCCCTGGCAAACGATCGCGAGGTCATGCTGCGACCGGCCTCGGCTGGCGTGGCGGGACTGCACTGCCACATCAATACGGTATTGATACCGGTGGAGACACTTCCGGAGGAAGAGGACGGTATCCGGGCGATCTCGGTTACCGAAACCCTGAAGCATCTTATTTCCGCCTGTTGTGGCTCCGGGGGCAGGCCCCTGGATACCTCCGGATTTTCAAGGTTGTCTGAATGGCTGGAAGGTGCGAACCGCTTCCTTGTTGTTGCCGGCAGCCTCGACGCCGTAATCCCTCAGCTACAGCCAGGGGAGACGCTGCGGTACACCAGCGGCATGAACGCCAGCTGAGTGACAGACATTGAGGGTGTTTGCTGGCCTCCGCCGTCAGGTCATCGCCAGCAACCCCGGGTGGTAATGGGGTGCCGTTAACGGCTTTTACCTCCCGGCTGAAGACCCGGGCACACATGCCCGGCGTTAACCAAAGCAACGGGCAAGAGAGGAAATATCATGTCCAGACATACCCAGAAAAGACAGTTGTTACGAAAGCTTGCCAGAGGAATCACCTACACCGGACCAGTACTCGCTGTTGTTGTGGGCGCCTCCGCATTCAGTGGTGCCGCCACTGCGGATGTCAGTGTGGAAAACAGTGCGGAGCGTGACCACCTGATGCTCGCTTATGGCGAGGCAGAGGGGGAAGCCAAGGGTAAAGCCGAAGGTGAAGGTGAAGGCGAAGGCGAAGGTGAGGGCGAAGGTGAGGGTGAGGGTGAGGGTGAAGCCGAAGGCTAAGCCTGAATCCTGGCTCCTTACAAAGGCAGCGGCCGGGGCAGGGTTGGATCTGATTCATGATTTCCCTCCCCCGCGCCGGGCCTGCCTGCCATCCTGATTTACGGCTTTCAGGTACTGAATCTACCCAGTCAGCACGGGTGATAAAAATGTCAAAATCAAGCTCCGACCCAGTTAGTTGTGAAGGCCTTGTCGCCGAAAACCTTCACGCAATCCAACAGCTTGTGGATCTGCTCGTCGTATTGCCCGGGAAGCTGTACCGACAAACCTTCGGGGCCAGGGGAAAGCATGTTATCGGCAAGCACGTGCGCCATATCATCGACCACTACGTCTCGTTCCAGAAGGCTGTCAGCGGAGATCCGTCAAAGCCGCTGGATTATGAAAGCCGGCAGCGTGAGGAAAGCCTTGAGCTGGACATTCACGCCGCCCGAAACCGACTCCTCGCGATTGCCCGTTTTTTAGACAGGCTTTCCCTTTCGCCCCGGAACGCGCCCTTGTGGATGGAACATGTGAGCGGCGATCAGCGGGTTCCGGTCTCCACGACCGCTGAGCGGGAACTCGTATTTCTCACCAGCCATACCATTCACCACATGGCGATTATCGCAATGCTGGCCGAACAGGGTGAAGTCGAGGTCGTGGAGGGGTTCGGGGTCCATCCGTCCACATTGCGGCACCAGAAGCAGTTGCAAATGCAGATGGCCAGGAGTGCGTGAGCCGGAGCCCGGAGAAAGGCCGGCCTGATCAAGGTAACAGAATGCAGAAAGGCGTCACCGCCTTGTGGGAACGGAATCATACCTGACAGGGCAAAAAAACAATGACTACCGGAGAGCGATCAAATGAACACTGACAATCATCGAAAGGAACTTCTGCAAAAACTGTCCCGGAACTTCATGATCTCGGTGCCAGTAATGACAGTGGTAGCAATGGCCGGCGCCACGGCCGTTTCAGACCATGGTCCGGGACTGATTCCCTCGGCCGAAGCCGGTCAGGGTGAAGCCGAGGGGGAAGCCCACAGCGAAGCTGAAGGTGAAGCCGAAGGAAAATCCGAAGGAGAAGGTGAAGGTGAGGGTGAAGCCCAAGGTGAAGGTGAGGCCGAGGGTGAGGGGGAAGGCATTTCTGAAAAAATGAAAGCCGCTGTCCAGCGGCCCTCGGATTACCAGCCTCATGAAGGCGATGCCCGCGCCCTGGCTGAAAAAGGCAAGGCGCTGTTCAGTGACACCTCGCTTTCCACCAATGGCCTGTCCTGTCAGACGTGTCATGCCAATGGCGCTGGTTACGCCGATACTTTCTCGAAGGATTACCCACACTCCGTCGAGATGGCAAAGACCGACTTCGGACTGGACCAGGTAACCCTGGATGAAATGGTTCAGGTCTGTATGGTGGCTCCCATGGCAGCCCAGCCATTGGAATGGGATTCCGAAGAACTTGCCGCCCTGACTGAATACATGCGAGTCGAGCAGGAGAATTTCAGGCAACGATGACAACGGGCTCCTGTCTCCCGGATCTTGCCGGGCCCCTGGGGAGTGGGCTTCTTTTCACAGGGGCCCATATTTGTCGGTTCGATCGGTTACTTCCACCCAACGGACAGCATCGCCCGGTTTCATGACCATCCGATCCTATTCATCAGTGACCTGAAAAATCGTTGTTTCCGGGTAAAAGGTATACCAGGCGAACCAGAACGCCCGGGTCGCCGCCAACTCCTCCCCCATGGAATCCGTCACCCAGGCATTGGGCACCCCGGCATCGTAATGAACGCTGACCACCTGCCCACCAATAGTGTCCCGCAACGGACTCGAAGCCTTTTCCAGCTCCGGAAGACACGGGGGCCGAAGCAATATTACAGGGCGGCCGCCACGGCTTGAGGCAGCGTATCCGCCAGTGCCAGGGGCTGCCCCATCAGGGGATGGAAACTGGCGTCCTGCCGCTTCACCCATACGGCGCCAAGCCCCGCCTGCAAAGCTCCGTGAACGTCCCAGGCATGAGCCGCGATCAGGGTTGCGTCTGCCGGCTCCACTCCGCATCTCCGGGACGCCTCCCTATAAACGTCGGCTTTGGGTTTCCAGACCTTGAAGTCCTCAATGGAAATGACATCGTCCACAAGGTCCGTCAGCCCGGCATTGCTCACCAGTTTCTCGGTATTGGCCCGCGACCCGTTGGTCAGAAGCACAGAGCGCACGCCGGCCGTTCGCGCCGCTTCCAGCGCGCCCCGCACGTCGGAGTGAGCCGGCAGCTTTCCGAAGACCGCCAGAATGTCACGGAGCACGTCGTCGGTTACCGGCTGCCAGTGGCTTTCCAGAAGCACGCGCAGGGTGCCGGCGGCAATTTCCGGGAAGGGTCTGAACACACCCGCGGCGGATAGCGCAAAGGCGTCCCGCAGTATCTGGGCGAAGAACAGGTCAGCCGCCTCTTCTGGCAGACCCTCCGCCTCCAGACGGGCCTTCAGGGGTCGCAGGGAAAACAGCGTCTCTATGACATCGAACAGGATCACGCGGGTGCTCATGGACTGACTCTCCGTGCTCCGCTCCTGGCAGAGGTTACAGGCAAAACCGAACCATCAGCGCAGATCCGGGTTGAGGGTATAGGTACCGGTCACCCGGTCGCTGGCCAGTATGTGCCCTTCCATGGCCTCGCGCACCGCCTCGCCATCGAACTCACCTTCCAGGCCCAGGGTCTCGACGTCGAGGGCATAGACCTCAAAATGATAGTGGTGGATCAGTTCGTCGTTCCAGGGCGGGCAGGGCCCGTCATAGCCACCGTAGGTGCCGGCCATGTCGGGGTTATCCGCAAGGAACTGGGTGAAATTGTTGACACCGCGAACGCCAATGGGACCGGGACCGGGGTCCTTGCCCTTGGGGATGACGCCGTCACTGTCTTCTCCCTCTGGAATACGGCTGGTCGAGGCCGGAACGTCCACCAGCAACCAGTGAAAAAAATCCACTCTGGGCAGGTCCCTGGAGACGGTCTTGCCCTCCTGGTTGACGTCGTCCGCCTCGCTGGGAACATCGGGGTCAAACATGACCACCGCGAAGCTTCTGGTGCCCTCGGGGGCGTCCTGCCAGGACACCTCCGGGTTGCGGTTGGGTCCGAAGTTCATGTGGTTTTCTTCGCTGTACACACCAAATGCAAATTTCTCGGGGATCGGCTTTCCGTCGTCAATACCATTGACGTGAACTTTCATGGCTTGCTCCTGTTGGCTTTCAATGACCGATCTTCCGGTTTTAGCAGTTGCGCACCGGATTTGTCCAGATCGATGGCTTAACTCACGGGCACCACTCAGCGACGGGAGGCGCGGCCACGCTGGTGCCACAACCAGGGCATTACCGTCATGACGACCAGTACCAGCCCTGCGGCAAAAACGGTCCATAAAGGGTGCAACTCAAAGGTATTGCCAAGGCCCGCGAACACGAAGGTCATTGGCAGCATGCCGATAACCGACGCCAGCAGGAACCGTGTGACCGTCACCGAGGTAAGGCCCGCCGCATAGCTGATCAGGGCAAAGGAAAACACGGGCACCAGGCGGGTGAAGAGGATTCCCCAGAACAGGGCTCGCTGAGAGGCATCGGGGGCGAACATCGGGTGGTCCTTCAGCTTCTGGCGAAAGAATTCCCGCGCCAGGATGCGGCTGGTCCAGAACGCCACCAGGGCACCCAGCGCGGCACCGGTCACGGCAATCAACGTTCCGTAGAACATGCCGAATGCCAGCCCGGCGGCGGCGCTGACCGGCAGGGTGGGAATCGGGCCAACAACCACGGCGAGTACCATCAACAGCACCAGCAATACCGGCCCCAGGGCCCCCTCGCCCCGAAGCCATGCAGCGAGATCGCCGGGGGAGAGGGTCGTCGGGGCACCGAGCTCCAGCAGGGTCAGCCAGATACCGGCAAGCAATAACGTCAAGCCGGCGATGGCCATCAACCGGATTATCAGCTGCTGACGTTGCAGGGTTCTCAAGGCACATCCACTCCTGGCACAAAAAAGGCGCGTCACTATACCGTAACGCGCCAAAGGAGGGGTAAACCCTGAGTTCAACAAGTGAGGCTCTGACCTCACCTGTTGGACCCCCGGGCTGCCCGGGAATTACAGGAAATCAGGAATTTTTCTTCCAGGCGAACTTTTTGAACGGCTCGTCGATGGGCGTCTCGGCAATGTGGTTGACATAGTTACTCATGGTCTTCTGGGCCACACCGAGAATCACCTCCAGTACCTGGCGCTGACCATAGCCGGCCTCGTAAAAGGCGTTCAGGTCCTCGCTGGTGACGTTGCCACGCTTGCGAACCACCGCAAGAGTAAAGGTACGTAAAGCCTCAAGCCTGTCATCCGGCAGCGGTGTTTCGTTGCGAAGAGCCTCGGTGATTTCATCGGGCACCTTCATCATCTGGGCGATGCCGGTGTGGGCAGGTACGCAGTAGTGGCATTCGTGCTCCACGTTGATGCTCTGCCAGACCACGGTCTGCTCGTTGGCATCAAGGCTGGTCTTGGTAAACAGGCCATGCAGGGTCTGATACCCCTCAAGGACCCCCGGGGCCTCGGCCATGACCGCGTGAAGGCTGGGGATCATACCCATCCTCTTCTTTGATCCCTCGAGCAGGGGTTTCGAGTCTTCCGGAGCCGAGTCGATGTCGTGCAGTTTGAAATCAGTCATATGTCCTCTTTTTTGAGCATTCATTCAAATTCACCTCTACTCTAGCTGTTTTTGAGTGATCACTCAAGTTATACTTGGGCTGAATTTCATCAAGAAGTAATGCCATGCCGAGAATTGCCAAATACGATCGCGACAAGGCCCTGGAGAGCGCCGTTAACCTGTTCTGGGAACGGGGCTATGGCGGTGCTTCCATGAAACAGATCGAACAGGCTCTGGATATGCGCCCTGGCAGTATCTATGCCACCTTCGGCAGCAAGGACGGCCTGTTCCGGGAGGCACTGGATGTCTATGCCGGGCGCATGTCCCGGTCACTGGCGGAAGCGATGGCAACCGCTCCCAGCACCATGGGTGGCGTGTTCAATTACCTCCGCTCCCTTACCGGCGAGATCACCGCCCCCGATTCCCCGGCCCGGGCCTGCATGGTGGTAAAGACCCTGCTGGAGGTCACCGAGGACCAACAGGAACTGCGCGCCCTGGTCAACGAGCGCCTTCAGGCCGTGGAAGACCACCTTACCGGGCTGCTCGAACAGGCCCATCAGCGGGGGGAACTGAAAGCGGACGTGGACTGCCGGCGGCTGGCACGGCTCATCCAGGCCCAGATCATGGGTCTGCGCTCCCTCGCCCAGCGGGACATAGCCGTGGAAGACATCAAAATACTGGCCGAAGACATCATCACGGCCCTTGGCGCCTTTACGCAGGACCCTGTCTCACACTAATCTCTTGAAACCATTCGTTTGGCAGAGGGAC
This sequence comes from Marinobacter daqiaonensis, assembly GCF_900115285.1. Classification (GTDB taxonomy): domain Bacteria; phylum Pseudomonadota; class Gammaproteobacteria; order Pseudomonadales; family Oleiphilaceae; genus Marinobacter; species Marinobacter daqiaonensis. The sequence continues at coordinate 2,532,293 of NZ_FOYW01000001.1, read as the reverse complement.
ACACCATGAACAATGACAAACGGCGTCGCCATTCCGCTGTGGTGGTTGATGGCCTGGGCAAATCCGCCAGCCGCGCCATGCTGCGGGCCGTGGGCTTTACCGACGAGGATTTCCAGAAGCCCCAGGTGGGCATCGCCTCCACCTGGAGCAACCTTACCCCCTGCAATATGCACATTGACGTACTGGCCCGGGAAGCCGCCAAGGGGGCCGATGGCGCCGGTGGCAAGAGCCTGATCTTCAATACCATCACCGTCTCTGACGGCATCGCCAACGGCACAGAGGGCATGAAGTACTCCCTGGTGTCCCGGGAGGTGATTGCCGACTCCATTGAGACCGTCGCCGGCTGCGAGGGGTTCGACGGCCTGGTGGCGATCGGCGGCTGCGACAAGAACATGCCCGGCTGCCTGATGGGCCTGGCACGACTGAACCGGCCTTCGGTGTTCGTTTATGGCGGCACCATCAAACCGGGCGAAAATCACACCGACATCATCTCGGTATTTGAAGCCGTGGGTGCCCATGCCCAGGGCAACATGGACCTGATCGAAGTCAAGCAGATCGAGGAAACCGCCATACCCGGACCCGGTTCCTGCGGCGGCATGTACACCGCGAACACCATGGCCTCCGCCATTGAGGCCATGGGTATGAGTCTGCCCGGCAGTTCCGCCCAGAACGCTGTTTCCGACACCAAGCTCCAGGACTGCGAAGCAGCCGGCGCGGCGGTGCTGACCCTGCTGGAGCGGGACATCAAGCCTTCGGACATCATGACCCGGGAGGCCTTCGAGAACGCCATCACCGTGACCATCGCCCTGGGCGGCTCCACCAACGCCGTCCTTCACCTACTGGGAATGGCCAGCACCGTGGGCGTCGAGCTGACCCTGGACGACTTTGTCCGTATCGGCAAACAGGTACCGGTACTGGCGGACCTGCGCCCGTCGGGCCATTACATGATGTCGGAATTGGTGGCCATTGGCGGCATCCAGCCGCTGATGAAGATGCTGCTGGACCGTGGCCTGCTGCACGGTGACTGCCTCACCGTGACCGGCCAGACCCTGGCGGAGAACCTGGCAACGGTTGATCCCTATCCGGAAGACCAGGACATCATCCGCGCCTTTGACAATCCCATCAAATCGGACAGCCACCTCCGCATCCTCTATGGCAATCTGTCACCCACCGGCGCCGTGGCAAAGATCACGGGCAAGGAAGGTACTCACTTCACCGGCAAGGCCCGGGTCTTTCACTCCGAGGAGGAAGCCCAGGAGCGCATCCTGGACGGTACCGTCGTGGCCGGGGACGTGGTGGTGATACGCTATGAAGGTCCCCGGGGCGGTCCCGGCATGCGGGAGATGCTCAGTCCCACCTCCGCCATCATGGGCAAGGGCCTGGGCAGCGATGTGGCGCTGATTACCGACGGCCGCTTCTCCGGTGGCAGCCACGGCTTCGTGGTGGGCCATATCACGCCGGAAGCCGCTGAAGGTGGCCCCATCGCACTTGTGGAGAACGGTGACACCATTACCATCGATGCGGTGGACAACACCATTGAGCTCGACATTTCCGACGAGGAGATGGAGCGTCGGCGCAATGCCTGGCAGCCGCCGGCACCTAGGGTGACCCGGGGGGTGCTTGCCAAGTACGCCCGCACCGTCAATTCTGCCTCCCAGGGGGCGGTGACCGACCTGCCATAACAATGGGCCCGGGCAAGCCATGCCCGGGCCCATAACCCGGCTATCCTCGTCCATGCCCAGGGAAGAGAGCCAGACGTCCTTTTCAGTGAGGATTTCTGCCTGTCCTCACTGATTGGAAGTCCGAAATGGATCACAAACATCATATCGTCGTGGTTGGCGGCGGTGCCGGCGGTCTTGAACTGGTGACCCGCCTGGGCAACAGACTCGGCCGTCGCGGCAAAGCCCGCATCACCCTGGTGGATGCCGGCCTGACCCACGTCTGGAAGCCCCTGCTTCATGAAGTCGCCTCCGGCTCGCTGGATGCCAATGCCAACGAGATTAACTACCGGGCCCATGCCCGCAAGCATCATTATGAATTCCAGCTCGGAAGGATGACGGGGCTGGACCGGAGTGAGCGCGAGATCGTTATTGCCCCGTTTCTGGACGGAGACGGCGATGAGGTGGTGCCCGAGCGCCGCATTCCCTACGACACCCTGGTGCTGGCCGTCGGCAGCACCGCCAACGACTTTGGCACACCGGGTGCCCAGGACCACTGCCTGTTTCTCGACAGCCTGCCCCAGGCCCGGCGATTCCACAACCTGATGCTCAATGCCTTCCTGCGCAAGAATCACTACGCCAGGGAAGGCCGCCCCCATCCGTTACCCATCACCATCATCGGCGCGGGCGCCACCGGCGTGGAACTGGCAGCGGAACTGCGCCTGGCTTCGCGGGAGCTACCCGTCTATGGCATGAACCACCTGGCCCCTGAGGACATCCACATTTCGGTGATCGAAGCGGCTGACAGGATTCTGCCGGCGTTGCCGCCCCGACTGTCACTGGCCGCCACCCGGGAACTGGAACGTCAGGATGTGAAAGTGCTTACCGGACAACCGGTGGCGGAGATCCGTGATAGCGGCATCGTCATGAAGGACGGGACCGAACTGCCTTCGGAAATGACCATCTGGGCAGCGGGCATCAAGGCACCGGTCTGGTTACGCGCCCTGGACCTGGAGCTCAACCGCAGCAACCAGCTGGTGGTCAGGCAGACCCTGCAATCCATCACCGACCCCGATATCTTCGCCCTCGGCGACTGCGCCGCCTGTCCTCAGCCGGGCTCGGAGCGGCCCGTTCCGCCCAGGGCCCAGGCAGCCCACCAGCAGGCGGACACCCTCTTCAGGACCCTGCGCCACCGGATCCAGGGCGGCGAGGCGGTGCCTTTCGTCTATCGCGATCACGGCTCGCTCATCAACTTCAGCCGTTACACCACGGTGGGTAACCTGATGGGCAACCTGTCAGGTCGTTCGATGTACGTGGAGGGGAAAGTGGCCAGGCTGTTCTACGCCTCGCTGTATCGGATGCACCAGAACGCACTGCACGGACCGCTGCGAACGGCCATCATCTGGGCCATGGACCGGGTAAGCCGGGCCATGCAGCCGCGGCTGAAGCTGCACTGATCGGGACCAGACACCTGCCCCATTCAGACGGCCAGCCCTGATCGACAACGTATCGCTCACCGCAGGCAGCGAGGGGAGTAACTCCTCGCCGGTTGACCCGAAATAGCTGACCTCTCAGGAAACAGGGTGCGGAAAGGTACTTTAGTACCGTTCCCCCCTCCCAGCTGATCCTGCTAGCTTGGACTGACAAGGATTAACTCACGCGGCCGGGAGCGGAAGCTAACATGTTCTTCAACAGGAAAGTTCTCAATACGATGATGCTCGCGGCGCTGATGGTTCTGCCAACTCATTCAGAGACAGTCCGGGCATCAGACGACCAGACCCGCGTCGCCCGGGACATCATCCGGACCCTGGAGGCTTACGCAGTCTACAAAATGGGCCAGTACGACCTGGCGTTCGAGCGCTACCTCGCTCTCGCCAAGGACGGAAACCATCAGGGCATGCTGAATGCGGCCAAGATGTACGCGGAAGGCAAAGGTGTGGCACAGAGTGACAGTGAGTCCTTCAGGTGGTACCGAACGGCGGCGGAAGCCGGTGTGCAGACCGGCATGGAGGAGACAGCGAACGCCTACCGTAAAGGTATAGGCGTGCAAAAGGATCCCGAGAGGGCAAGGTATTGGGAAACGCGCGCCGAGGAGGCCGGGCGCTAAGCTTCTGACCATGATATGGACCCATGGCCGCCCACCGCTCGGTCAGGGGACCTCGGATACTCAATTCAGATCAAAGGGCATGGTGGTCCGGTCCCTTCCACAGCTCGAACTGACTCTTCCCTGGGTCAGCCACCCTCAGAGTGCGTGGGACCAGGTTCCTCCGCTGCATTGGGAAGGTGCTCCAAATCGAGCAGTATGGAGCGGGTGAAGGGAATCGAACCCTCGTCTTAAGCTTGGGAAGCTTCTGCTCTACCATTGAGCTACACCCGCGCAGGCCCAATATAGGCCTGCCAGTCAAATCAGGCAAGTGCCCTCGGCCGTCATGGTCAGCTAGTATTAAGACGGCAACCTCACTGGAGACTCCATGGACCCTTACGTGATCCTCATCGGCGCCGCCATGCTCATCACGAGCATTCTGCTCAGCCCGCTTTCCAGCCGGGTGGGCATGCCGGTGCTACTGATATTCCTGGCGGTGGGGATGCTCATGGGAGAGGACGGCGCCGGAGGTATCCGCTTCGACAATTTCGAACTGGCGTTTGTGATTGGCAATCTGGCCCTGGCGGTAATCCTGCTGGATGGCGGTATGCGGACGAGGGCCGAGACCTTTCGGGTCGGCCTGAAGCCGGCTCTGGTGCTGGCCACGCTGGGCGTGTTCATCACCGCGGCGCTGGCGGGGCTCTGCGCCTGGCTGGTGTTTGATATGCACTGGATGATCGCATTGCTGATCGGCGCCATCATTTCATCAACCGACGCCGCCGCGGTGTTCTCGCTGCTTCAGGGCCATGGCCTGCACCTCAACGAACGGGTCAGCGCCACCCTGGAGATCGAATCCGGCAGCAACGACCCCATGGCCATCTTCCTGACCCTGATGCTGGTGAGTCTTATTGGCCAGGAAGGGGCATCCACCCTTGCCGACGGCCTGATGATGCTGGTCCGGCAATTCGGCATAGGGGCAGTCGTCGGGGTGGCAGGTGGGTTTATCATCGTGGAGATGGCAAACCGGGTGCGCCTGACACCCGCACTCTATCCCCTGATGGTGGTGGCGGCCGGGCTTTTTGTCTTCGCCGGGACCAACATCCTCAGTGGCAGCGGCTTTCTGGCCATCTATCTGGCAGGGGTTATCGTCGGCAACCGCCCGGTCAGAATGATGCCGATGATCCTGCAGGTCCATGATGGCCTGGCCTGGCTCGCCCAGTTGTGCCTCTTCCTGATGCTGGGATTGCTGGTCACACCGTCGTCGCTACTGTCCCTTGCCGGCAGCGGCCTGATTCTGGCGTTGGCACTGATCTTCGTGATCCGGCCCCTGGCGGTGTTCAGCACCCTCTGGCCCTTTGGCTTCAATCGACGTGAACTCTTTTTTATCAGCTGGGTGGGCCTTCGCGGCGCGGTGCCCATCGTGCTGGCGCTTTTCCCGATCATGGCGGGGGTGCCGGAGGCCCCGCAGATCTTCCACTTTGCCTTCTTTATCGTGCTGGTCTCCCTGCTGGTGCAGGGCACCTCCCTGGCGCCCCTGGCAAGGAAGCTCAAACTGGAGGTGCCGGCCACGGGCGAGCCCTATCGGCGCCTTCCCCTGGACGTATCCGCCGCCGGTGACCATGAACTGATGCTGTTCCCGCTCAGGGGCGACCGCTGGAATGAGCCGCGCCCGCTGGGCCAGCTGAGGCTGCCGGAAAATACAGCCATTGCCGGCATCTTCCGCAATCATGAATGCTTCGCCCCGGCACCTGACCTGCACATCGGCAGGGACGATGTGGTCGCGGTATTCGCTGTTTCCAACAGTCTCACGGAACTGGGCAAGGCCCTTTCAGGCAGGCCGACGCCAGAGCACCTGGCAGAACGGACCTTCTTTGGCGACTTCGTGCTCAATGGTGACGCCCTGCTTGGAGACGTGGAGCAGGTCTACGGCATCGAGTTCGACGAACTGCCTCCGGAACTGTCCTTGGCCGAATGCTTCGCCAAGCGAACCAAGGGCCATCCGGTGGTGGGCGACAAGGTGAAACTGGGCCCGGTGGTACTCGTGGCAAGGGCCACCGAGGCGGACCGGGTGACCAAGGTGGGACTCAAGATGACCGACTCCTGACCTGGCGTGGGTGAGCGACGGCGGCTGACATGACGCTCGGGAAAATTCCGACATCGTTTGTGACATATCACCACAAACCTTCGCTTCGCCCGTGTCCGGGAATATGCTATAAGATGAGGAAATATTGATCATTTCGGCGGAATTCTGACCTATCCATGAGAGCTTCCATGACCCCGCTCGTCCAAAGACTGACGCTGGCCACGATACTGGCACTGGTTTTCTCCCTGGCGGCGCCCTGGTTGTCCGCCGCCGAGCTCCGCACCCTGGCCATGGCCACGCCGCCGGCGGTCAGTGAAGTGGTGGTGAAAAAGGAGCAGCGTCGGCTGTACCTGATGGCCCATGGTGAGGTGATTCGCAGTTACCGCATTTCCCTCGGCAAGAGCCCGACGGGACACAAACTCTATGAAGGGGACAGCCGCACGCCGGAAGGTAGCTATACCCTCGATTTCCGCAATCCTCACAGCGACTTTTACAAGTCCATCCGGATTTCCTATCCCAATCACAAGGACCGTCGCCAGGCGGAATCCTGGGGGTTGAATCCAGGCGGCAATATCATGATTCATGGCCTGCCAAACGATGTCGGCGATATGGCGTTTGCCTATATTGGCCTGGACTGGACCAACGGATGTATAGCGGTGAGCAACGAAGAGATGGATGAAATCTGGCAGCTGGTGGATGTGGGAACGCCTATCCGGATACTGCCGTGACAGGTGAAAAATCCGGGAGTTTTCAGAAAGTTCCTGACAAACGTCTTAAGTTTATGTAATTCCCTAAGAACTTTCACCTATCCGAAGTTAACATTTTTGGCATTAGTGTTTTACACTGTAAACGAATCCGATGATTTTGTTCATCGGAGCTGATTTTTGACAGGATGTTATTCAATCCAAACTTCTGTACCACAGGAAGTATAACGACCAATAAGGGGAATTAAGACATGCGTAAGTTGACGATCGCAGGGTTTGCACTGGCCACAGCTCTGACTGCTGGCTGTGCCACCACTGATCAGGCTGCCATTGACGAGGCGCAGGCTACTGCATCTTCCGCTGAGCAGACTGCCAGCAACGCCCTGAGCACTGCCAACAACGCCGACCGCAAGGCCAACACTGCCCTGCGTCGCGCCGAGCAGGCCCTGGCTGAAGCCAAGGAAGCTCAAAAAGCGGCAGACGAAGCAAACGAGCGCGCTCGTCGCATGCTTCAGCGTTCCAGCCAGAAGTAAAAGCTGGATTACAGCTGCCAGAAAAAGGCCGGCATCCGCCGGCCTTTTTTTATCTCCCGCCCTCTACGGCCATCCGTGGCCATTACCGTACAGCCCCTGCCACCGGATTACTCATCGCTCCTCTTTGACGGGCCGGACTGGGGATTTTCCGAACCCATGGTTTTCATGAACGCCCGCATCAGGTCCATGGGCAGGGGGAAGACAATCGTCGACGCGTTGTTGTTGTTGGTACTCATGTCAGAAAGAGTCTGCAGGTACCGCAACTGCATCGCGCCGGACTCCGAAGACATGACCTCCGCCGCTTCCACCAGTTTCTTGGAAGCCTGCAGCTCACCCTCGGCGTGAATGACCTTGGCACGCCGCTCCCGCTCTGCCTCAGCCTGCCGGGCAATGGCGCGGATCATGGACTCGTTAAGATCCACGTGCTTGATCTCGACGTTGGCTACCTTGACGCCCCAGTCCTCCGTCTGGGCATCAATGATTTCCTGGATATCCGCATTGAGCTTGTCCCGCTCCGACAGCATTTCATCGAGGTCGTGCTTGCCCAGTACCGATCTCAGCGTGGTCTGGGAAAGCTGGCTGGTGGCGGAACCGAAGTCCTCCACCTGCAGGATGGCCTTCTCGGGATCAACAACGCGGTAATAGAGCACCGCGTTGACCCGGACCGTGACGTTGTCCTTGGAAATCACATCCTGACTGGGAACGTCCAGGGTAATCACCCGCAGATCAACCCGCACTATCTGTTGTATACCCGGAATGATGATAATCAGCCCCGGCCCTTTTACTCCCTGGAACCGCCCAAGGAAGAACACCACGCCCCGCTCATACTCCGGCAGGATACGGATGGCTGCAGCCAGTATCAGCAGGAGCACCACCAAGGGTGCAACCCAGGGAATCAATTCACCTATCATAATGCCTCCTCATTCTTACCCTGCGAACTGCCCGCAGGGCTGACTTTTACGGTCAGTCCTTCCACATCGTCCACCCTCAGCGTCTGGCCCTTTTCGATGGGTGCCTGGCTGACGGCGTTCCAGCGTTCGCCCCCGAGCTGCACATGGCCCCGGAATACGTCGCCGTCTGCGGTAAAATCATCCTGCGCCCGGGCACGGCCATGCTTTATGTGATCCTTGCCCACGGACGATGGTTTTCCCCGCAGACCCATGAACCGGGTAACGGTCCACAGAATAAAGCCGCCCGCCACCGCCGCGGTTCCCCCAATGATCGGGAGGGAAATATCCTGGTGGGTACCGTCCATCAGTATGACGGACCCCAGCACAAACGCCACTATGCCGCCAATTCCCAGCATGCCGAAGCTCGGCATGAACGCCTCGCCGACAATGAAAGCGAGGCCCAGCAGGATAAGGGCAAGCCCCGCGTAATTCACGGAAAGCACCTGGAAGGCGAAGAGGGCCAGCAGAAGGGAGATTGCGCCAATCACCCCGGGATAGACGCTGCCGGGATTCGCCAGCTCGAAAATGATGCCGTAAAACCCGATGATCATCAGGAAATAGGCAATGTTGGGATCGGTAATGACAGCAAGCAGGCTGGTCCGCCAGTCAGGATCCAGGCGAACTATGGTGAGGTTCTCAGTCTGAAGCACACGCTCGCCCGAGGCCATTACCACGGTGCGTCCGTCTATCTTTGCCAGCAGTTCGTCAAGGTCCCGCGCGATAACGTCGATGACGTTTTTTTCGAGGGCCTCCTCAGCGCCCAGGTTGACGCCCTCCCGGACCGCCAGTTCCGCCCAGTCGGCATTGCGGCCGTGGCGATCGGCAAGCTCCCGGATATAACTGACGGCGTCCTCCAGAACCTTGCGCTCCATGGATGTCTCGCCCCGCCGAGGCTCATCCGCCGCCTCAGGGGACTTTTCTTCCGCTGGTTTCTCGCCATCGGTCTGTTCTGGAGCGGGTTCACTGGCGGGCTCACTGGTACCGGGCATACCGCCCATCTGAACAGGGGTGGCGGAACCGAGGTTGGTGGAAGGGGCCATGGCCGCGATATGGCTGCCGTACATGATGTAAGTACCGGCACTGGCGGCACGGGCGCCACCCGGTGTGACCCAGGTGGCGACCGGGACTTCCGCCGCGAGTATGGCCTTGATCAGCTCGCGGGTGGAACTCATCAGGCCGCCGGGCGTGTCCAGACGCAGGACTACCAGCGCGGCCTCGTCTTCACGGGCCTGGTCAATGCCCCGAACCACGTAGTCCATGGTGGCCGGGCCGATGGCGCCGTCTATGGTAAGCACAACGGCTGTACGCCCGCCGTTCTGTTGGGCAGCCCCCAGCTGGATCAGCGAAAGCGTCAGTCCGGATACCAGAACCGCCAGCCATAACCAGTAACGCCTGGGTCTTGGGGTACGACTGACCTCACCTCGTGCCATGGACAACTCCTTACGTCCGTCAGACCGGTGTCCGCAACCGGTTGTTAGCGTGCCTTAACACAAGGAGCGGAAATCAGAACCATTGCTGCGGCGCTGACTCCGTCTGTGTCGCACCGGACCGGTTGACACCCGGCGTCGCCGATTCGGGTTTTGCAGGCTCGGTCCGACTCGCGACCTGGGTTACCTTCTCGCCGATTCTCCGGGGAATGCCGTCCGCCTGGTCCACCGCCATCTCAACCGCCTGGCGCTGGATCTCCAGACCTTTTACGCTGTCAGTAAATCTGGCCAGTTGCTCGCTGACCTGCTCCCAGAGACGCTCTTTCTCCTCGCTGGGGTATTCTTCCTTCGCCCGGTGAACCTCCAGCCAGACCTCGCCCTCGTGCATGCCGATTTTGACCGGCTGGTGAACCACCTGAACCGGGGTCCCCTTGGCAACCTCATGTACAAACCGGGAAATATCCTGGTTGTACATACGGAAACAACCGTGACTGACCTGCATGCCGACACCGAAACCCTTGTTGGTGCCGTGGATCAGATAGCCTTCCTCGCTCAGCACCAGGGCGTGGGTTCCCAGCGGATTCTCGGGCCCCGGTGGAATCATCCGGGGCAGGTACTCGCCGCGGGCATCGAATTCCGCCCGGATGCTCGCCGGCGGATACCAGGCGGGTGACTCAAGTCCCATGGTTACCTTGGCATCGGTGATCGGCGAGGGATTCTCTTCTGTTCCTACGCCCACCGGGAAGACCTGGACCCCCCCGTCGCGAAAATAGTAGAGCCGGTACTCGGCCAGATTGATCACAATACCCTCCCGCCGGGACTCCGGGAGAACATACTGCCGGGGCAGGGTGATGCGGTTGCCATCGCCGGGCAGCCAGGGGTCAACGCCAGGATTGGCCTTTACCAGTTCAAGGTAGCCGAGGCTGAGGCGATTGCCCAGTTCCGCGAAGGTATCCTCATACCGGGTTGTCACAACCTGCAGGTTACCCGCAAGATCTCCCTTCAGTGCCCATACCGGTGAGCGGGCACGACTGTCCTTCCCGGAAGCTCCGGTCTCGCTTTCGTCGGCCCTGACCACGCTGCCCTGGCCCGCCTGGCTTCCCTCGGCAGCTCGTTCAGCCGCCATCGCCGGCATCAAGGCTGTTCCCGCCAGCAAAAGCGAAGCGGTAAGACCCGCCGTCAAAACTCTGGATATTGCCATTCTGGTGTTCCTGCTTCCTGATTGTCCGGTTCCCTGGACAGCTCTGTCATGATTGAGTGTCTGATTGGTCAAACGTCCAGGAGTTCCTTCCTGTCGCATTGATTGACGGTCGTTAAAACCCGTTTACTGCGGCGAAAACCGTGATAATGGCCAGTATCAGGAAAAGCACACTGGCACTGATTCTCGCGGTCGCCAGCGGCAGCCGCTCCATCAGCCACCTGCCCGCGATAATCACCGGAATATTTGCCGCCAGCATACCAACGGTTGTGCCGACAATCACCCAGAAGGTCTCATCGTAGCGTGCCGCCAGCACAACCGTGGCAATTTGTGTCTTGTCACCAACCTCGGCGAGAAAAAACATCATCGTGGTTGCGCCAAAAGCCCCCAGCCCCAGCAGTCGTGAATCCTCGCTGTCGTCCTTGTCCGGAAACAGCAACCACAGGGCGATGGCGACAAAACTGCCGGCCACCAGCCAGGGCACCCAGGTGTCCGGCAGCCAGCTGGCTACCCAGGCCCCGAGCAGCGCCGAAAGACCATGATTGGCTAGGGTTGCGACGAGGATACCGAAGATGATCGGGGTGCGCTGATGAAAGCGGGTAATCAGAAAGAGGGAGAGAAGCTGGGTCTTGTCACCAATCTCGGCGACAGCCACGGAAAGGGTAGAGGCGAGGAAAGCATCCATAAGGTTGATGTTCCAGGGCGGAGTGTCCAGACATGAGGTACCACCACCCTCCGCCCATGGAAAAGTGGATGTACCCCAGGTCTTGTCAATTCCGTCGTCATTCACCGGCCCAGGTGAGGGATGACAACGGAAACGTGATGGCCATGGAGATGTGCTCCAAGTATGTTGACCATCACCCGCGGCGCTCACGAAAACCCTGAACGTCGCGGAGACTACTCCCCTGAAGGAGGTGAGAGAATAGCGAGTTGAAACAGATAACTCAACCGCTGTGCCCTGACTATTTCTTCAGTTTTGCGGCATTTTCCATGACGCGATTGAACACCCCCAACGCCACTTCCAGATCCTTGTCGTCGATGCCTTCCAGCATTTCGTCCCGCAGGATATCGCCCCGCTCGTTCAGATCGCTCATGAAACGCTCGCCGGCGGGAGTCAGGTAAAGCCTGCGGGCCCGGCGGTCGCGCTTGCAGGGACGCCGCTCGATAAGGCCCTGCTCCTCGAGGCTGTCCAGCAGGCGCACCAGGGTCGGATTTTCAATGGCCATCAGGTGAGCGAGCTCACGCTGGGTCAGGCCTTCGCCGCCGCGCTGGAGGTATACCATGGTTGACCAGCGTGCCTGGGTCACGCCCAGGTCCTTCAGCCGCTCGTCAAGCAACTTCCGCCAGCGTCGGGTAACCCGTGCCACAGCAAACGGGAACTGTTCTCTGATACTCTGCTGATCCATGATCCTGTCCTTTTCCGATATTCAGCAATAGTAAGCTAATCATTGAGACGATCACAAGTTACGCATTGATCAGATTTGCGTGAGATCAAATGCATTTGTGCATTACTTATCAGCTTGCCTGTCTGAATGTTTCCTCCTTCACCACGTCGGAGGCATGAAATTCTTCGTTTCGCGGATCGATTTCCACCAGCACGGAAGATGCCTCGGGCATCGTTGCAACAAAGTGTTCCTGGTCTTCCACCGGAACGTCCCAGGTGCTGCTGATCCGATAACCGGTTGCCACCGTCAGCAGCAGAAGAAAGCCCGCACTGCCCCAGAACAGACCCGCCGGCCCCAGCCGTCCCATCAGCTCCGCCATCACCACCGGCCCGATGACACTGCCGATGCCGTAACTGAGTAACAGCGTAGCACTGGCCGCCACGATCCTGTGGGTTTCCATCCGGTCATTGGTGATCGCCACAGCGATAGGGTAAAGGGTGGCGGAGAGGCCGGTAAACAGACCCACCAGCAGCATGAGCAGGGTCATGTTGGTGCTGCCGATCATGGCTACCGCAACCGCCGTGATGGCGGCAACCAGCGACACGACGAACATCACGCGACGCCGGTCAAAACTGTCGCAGACCCGGCCCAGAGGCCAGGCCAGAAGCATCGCGGCAATAATGGCTGCCGCCATGAAAATGGATGTCCGGGTAACGTCCAGCCCCGCCATGGTGGCATAGACCGGCCCCAGGGCGTAGAAGGCGCCAATAAGCACACCACAGATCAGAGCGCCGGCAACCCCGGTGAAGGACTCCCTTGCCAGGGTAAAGAAGGACAGGCGATCAGCGGTCTCGATGACCGGCGCCTCCATCCGGGTCAGGGAAAGGGGAATGAGGGCCAGCGTCAGCAGGATGGCCGCCAGGGTAAATGGCATGAAGCTGGCCGGGTTACCCAGGTTGACGACAAGCTGGCCGCCCGCCGCGGCGATGTAGAACACGATCTGATAGACGGCGAAGAGTGCGCCCCGGTTGGTGTTGGTGGCGCGACTGGAAAACCAGCTTTCGATCACAACCAGCACACCGGCAATGCTGAAACCCGAGATCACCCTTAGCACGGCCCAGAGCCCCATAGTCACGGAGATCGGGTAGACCAGCGCCGCTACCGCTGACAGGGCCGCGAATACCGCGAATGCCCGAATGTGCCCGACCCGGGCAATGACTTTCTGGACATAGAGAGTGCCGAGCACGAAACCGATGGAGTAGCACACCAGCACCCAACCGATAATGGAGGGCTCGATCTGCTCAATACTGAGGCGGATACCCAATAGAGTCGTCAGAAAGGCATTGCCGCTGACCAGAAGGATAATGCTGATGATCAGCGCAGACAGTGACGCCACCATACGGGTCATCGATTGTACTCCGGGATTGTTCAGAAATGCCCTGAGCCCACGCCTGCAACGGCAACCGAGGTACTGCAGATAGAGAAACCTTTATTTAAGCATCCAATCGATTAGACAGCCATTACGCAGTTGCCGAAACGGTATCGGATCTGATCATAAAAACACCGCTGCAGGTCGCACCCCGCCTGAGTTTTACAAAATTTTACATTAATCGCCCGTAACACACCGACCCGTTGCAATGCTGCTAACATCGGTAGGGTGATCATGGATCGGTCATTGTCGACCTGACCTCTTTTAGCCATCATCAAGAGCCCGACATCATGAAAAAAACGGAATGGCCCATTCGCTGGGATCTGCTGCTGCGTTACCGCCTGATAGAAATCGTTGCCCTCTGGGAAGGTCGTCTGACAACCAATCATATCTGCCATGGCTTCGGCATTGGTCGCCAACAGGCATCCAAGGACATCAATACCTATTTGCGTGAACTGGCCCCCGGCAACCTCGTCTACGACAGGCACCTCAAAGGCTATATCCCCGCTCCGGACTTCCAGCCCGTGGTGACCCGCGGTGAACCCCAGGAATACCTGGAGCTGGCCTGCAGGCACCAGGCATTGAGCCAGTGTTTTGAGAACCTCGATATCGGACTGCCGGACAGCTGCGTGGTGCGGGCCCCATGCCGTCAGGCCAGCCCGGAGGTTACCCGCTCGGTCATTACCGCATGCCGGCAGAAACGCAAGCTGGACATCCGTTACCTGACGCTCGACAACCCGGACGGCGAGTCCCTCTTACTGGAGCCCCACACCCTCGTGCTCACCGGTCAGGGCTGGCATGTACGGGCATGGAGTGACAAACGGGAAGGATTCGGCGATTATCGCCTCAGCCGGATCGCCGGCAAAATGCAGGTGTGCCGTGAAAAATCCCGTCACCGGGAAGAACACGACGAACGCTGGAACCGCATGATCAGCCTCCGGCTACAGCCCACCTCCGGCCTGAATGCTGCCCAGCGCAAACTGGTCTGTGCCGATTTCGGACTTGAAGATGGCCCCATGGAAGTGCGTGCCCGGGAGGCAATACTACCCTGGCTGTTACCCATGCTCGGCCTTGACTCCGGTGGTCGCGAGGGCGAGATTCCCGGCACGCCGCTGGAACTGGTAAACGGTGAGGCACTGCCCGCCTGGCTGAAAAGGTCGACGCGCCAGCAGACGGCAACCCACGCTGATACGATCTGACCTGACCACCGGGGCTGCCCATAACGAAGCAACGGAGTCCGCTGCCCCGTATATGCTTAAAACCACCGCTGTACTGATCCTGCTCTCCCTCCCGGCCATCGTCCAGGGAGACGCCTGCCCTGAGCCCCACACGCCCATTTCCGACATTCAGGGCAGCAACGACCACTCTCCCATGAGCGGTACCGTGGTAGCCGTGGAGGGCATCATCACCCTCGATGTGCGTCAGGCGGGCGGCTTTCAGGGCTTCTACCTGCAACAATCCGCCGATCACCAAGACGACAACCCGGAAACCTCCGAAGGCCTCTTTATTCACACCCACTTCCGCGAGGGCAGTCAGGGGGATCTGGTGCGTGTCGAAGGCCGGGTCAACGAATACTACGGACTCACCGGACTGACAGACGTTAAGAATCTGGCTGTATGCGCCCACCCCGGCCTGCCGGCACCGCGCCCCCTGGCATTTCCGACAGATTCCCGAGACCTGCTGGAACACCTTGAGGGTATGGTGGTGGCCCTGAGCGAACCGCTGGAAGTTACCGATACCTGGAACCTCGGCAAGTATGGAGAACTGGCACTGGCCCCACGCCATCAGTTCATCCCCACCCAGCTTGAACGGCCCGGTCCCGGCATAGCGACCCTATACCAGCAGCAGGAACTGGAGCGCCTGCTTGTGGATGACGGGCATCGGAAACGGGCGCCCCGTCCCGTGCCCTACCCTCCTGGCGGGCTGTCCCCGGACAACCCGCTTCGCATCGGCGATCGCGTCCACAATCTGGTTGGCGTGATGGATTTCCGCTTCGGCGACTGGCGACTGCAGCCCCTCGGAACACCCGAATTCGAGACCGCCAACCCCCGACAGTCCGCTCCGGAACGGCATCCGGATGCCAACCTGCGGGTGGCGTCGCTGAACCTGGGCAACCTGTTCAATGGCGACGGCTCCGGTGGCGGTTTTCCTTCCTCCCGGGGCGCTGCCTCGTCATCGCAATTCAGGGCCCAGCTGGGCCGGATCGCGACCCAGATAAAGGCCATCGCGCCGGACATCCTGGCGGTAGCCGAGCTGGAGAACGACGGTTATGGTGCCGATAGTACCCTCGTGGACCTGGCTACCGCTCTTGGGCCGGAGTGGGCGTTCGTGGAGACCGCCGCGCGTCCCGGTAACGATGAGATTCGCAACGCCCTGCTATACCGGAGTGACCGTGTAAGACCGGAGGGATCGCCGGTACTCCTGGACGCTGGCGCGTTCCGGCGCTGGCACCGGCCCCCTGTGGCCCAGGATTTCCGGTTAGCGAATGGAAAGCAGACCCTGACACTGGTCGCCGTGCACCTGAAATCCAAGCGCTGCTCAAAGGCTCCTGCAGACCAGCAGGACCAGGGCGATGGTCAGGGCTGCTACGCCGACGCCAGGGTTGAGGCGGCCAGGGCCCTTGCACAGTGGCCGAAGGGAGTGTCGCGGCGGTTGCTGGTGGGTGATTTCAATGCCTACGCCCGGGAGGATCCGCTGGAAGTCCTCGGCAAGAAGGGATTCACCGATCTGATCCGGCACTTCCACGGCCTGAGGAATGCCACGTACCGCTATCACGGTCGGGCGGGAACCCTGGATTATCATCTGGCCGACGAGTTGTTGATGCCCCACGTACTGGCCAGCCATATCTGGTCAGCAAATGCCGACGAGCCAAGGCTGTGGAGCTATCAGGAGGACCGCCCGCCTGCCGGGCATGAAGGTATGCCCTGGCGCGCCTCCGACCACGATCCGGTAATCACCGACCTCCGGCTGGACTGACGCGAGAGCGCCAGTTTTCCACCTGGCGCCGGATCGGGACGCCTTAATCGATACCGACTATCTTGTGCATCTGCAGGGTCAGACGCCAGCGAGGGTGCTTCAGGCAATAGTCCACCGCCTTGCGGGTATTGCTCGCCTTGACCGGATCCCGCCCATCCTCCGGCAGCGACGGCGATGCCATGGGCGAAAGAAAATAGTGTTGGGCCTGGATTTCAAGGAAGCGTTCAGGAAGGGCCAGGGGCTGCGGATAGACCAGCTTCAGCTCGTCGCACTCCCGGATCACCACAGTCGCATCCGCTTTCGGGCTGACACAGAGCCAGTCAATCCCGGCCGGGGCGGGAAGCGTGCCATTGGTTTCCACGCCGACTTCAAAACCCTGCTCGTGAAAAGCCCTGATCAGCGCCTCGTCGAGTTGCAACAGGGGCTCCCCCCCGGTGCATACCACATAGGGCCGGATGCCGGTCTCGACATCCGCCATCGGGTCACCGGGCCAGAGGGCGGCAACATGACCGGCCAGCTCTGCTGCCGTGGCGAACCGGCCGCCATTCTGGCCATCAGTACCGACAAAATCCGTATCACAGAAATTGCACACCGCCGAAGCCCGGTCCGCCTCCCGGCCAGTCCAGAGATTGCACTTGCTGAAGCGACAGAAGACCGCCGCCCGGCCTGCCTGGGCACCCTCGCCCTGAAGGGTATAGAAGGCTTCCTTGACCCGGTACATCAATTTCGCGCCTCGTAGGCCAGAGGATCGGTCTTACCGTTGGCGGCGAAGGCCTCCAGGCGCTCAACGCAGGAACCGCAGACCCCGCAGGCCTTTTCGCGACCGTTGTAGCAGGTCCATGTCTGACTGTAGTCGAGGCCCATGGCCAGACCCTCTGCGAGAATTTCCGACTTGTCCGCCAGCATATAAGGTGCCTCCACGGCCACTGGCTCGTAATTGGCAACCCGGCAGACAGCATCCATCTTCTCGATGAACTCCGGGCGGCAGTCCGGGTAGATGGCGTGGTCGCCGCCGTGGGCGCCGAACCAGACCGCATCACCCTTTACGGTAACCGCATAGCCGGTCGCAAGTGAGAGGAGGATCATGTTGCGGTTGGGCACGACTGTGGACTTCATGGTCTCCTCCTCGTAATGCCCTTCCGGCACCGGGCCTCCGCCGGTGAGGGAGGAACCTGACATCACCGTCTCCAGGGAGCGGATATCGATCACCCGGTGAGGAATGCCCAGACCCTCGCACACCTCGCTGGCTGCCTCCAGTTCCCGCACATGGCGCTGGCCATAGTCAAAGGAGAGGGCATGCACCCGATGGCCTTCCGCCAGGGCCCGGTGCAGGAGGGTAAAAGAGTCCATACCCCCGGAATAGATAACGACCACAGTTTTTGACACCCGTCCTCCTTACTGATCGGCCGGCCACCCCCGGTTCAGGGAAGCGCCGGGATTTCCCGGAAATGTTCGTCATATTGTAACAGTGCGGGCGGAGGATGGGTTCGCGTCTGACAACAGGGGCGGTTACACTTTGCAGACACTCCATCAACCGACCGACATGCCGATGACCCATCCCCAAACACCGGCCTTTATCGATTTCGAGGCTTCCAGCCTTGATCTGATTGCCAGTTACCCGATCGAGGTGGGTGTGTGTCTTGCGGACGGCTCTCTGCATAGTTGGCTGATTCATCCCCATGTGCTCTGGCAGGACTGGTCCGACACCGCAGAGGAAATCCACGGTATAACCCGGGATACTCTGATCGAAGAGGGCATCAGTGTCCGCCGGGTTGCTCACCACCTGAACGAGCTGCTCTCCGGGCCAGTCTTCTGTGATGCCTGGACCTTTGACAGTTTCTGGCTTCACAGGCTCTACCGGGCCGCGGACATGCGGCCTGCCTTCCAGCTGGAATCGGTATCCATGCTGCTTTCACCGGCGCAGATCCAGCGCTGGTCGGCCATCCGGCGCCAAGTAATCGAAGACCTCGGCCTGCCGGTTCACCGGGCCGCCAATGACGCCCGGATTCTTCACACCACCTGGCTCACCCTGACCGACGGTGCGGGCAGCAGTTCCACGATATCCACCTAAAAAAAAGGCGCTGCCGTGACCGGCAACGCCTAAACAATAAAGGAGAGATCACGCAGTAGCACACCTGCCACTGCGGATTTGCACAACGTAAAACACGTGACGGCGCGCATTATCCATCCCGCTCCCATTCCGGTCTGTAGGGGTTTGCCGAAGCCGCGGATTATGCCTATATCCCGATCCGAGGAACCCATTTGCAAAGGTCTCCGGGCACGATACACTCATCGTTGTCAGCGTGGCACATTCATGCCGGCGCTGACATTTCCGAATGCGTTACCTGACGACCTCGAAGAGCCGATATTTACCTGACGGGCAGAAAACCGACAGGCCCTGAATTCAGGGTCCGGCAATGATCCGGTGTGGGCCTGACGGCTGGAATGGGTCCTGAACCCTGAAGGTCTCTCAAACCCGAAGGTCTCTCAAAAAAAGTACCGATATGAAAAGTACCGATATGGCGAGTACCGATATTTTGAACAAGGCAATCCATCAACGTTTCCCGCAGACGCGCCCTCTGGCATTGGTGCCGGGCCGCGGAATGGCGAATTTCAGGTAAAGCTTTCGGTACGGCCCGGAAGCTCAGGCGACCGGGCATGCAGCATCTCTCGCATGAAAACCCGGTCCCCTGAGGCCGGGTTTTTGGTTTTTGCAGCCGCAGAACAGCGAGGAGAAGATTATGAACAGATCCCAGAACAGACGTGCCGCCACGCCACCGGCCAGCCAGCGCCCCGGCCCGATTCGTCAGCCAAACAAGCTGCCACTGCTGGATGCCATCTGCAAGAAACTGAACCAGCGGGTCAACCTGGAGGACGAGCAGCGGGTACTGGCGTTGTATGAGCGTGGCTGGATCTTCAAGGGCGTTCTGGCAAACCTTGGCGACGCCGAAGCCCGTTACGTGAAGGCTCTCGCCATTCGCTATGATTCGTGGATCGCCCGACAGGTTGCCTGATGGGCACTGCCGGAATCAGGAACAGGTTCTGGCGGTTCAAGTCCTGCTATAGTTGGCTCATGCATTCACCATGGAGCGTGTCATGAGCCAAACCTCTGTTGCCGATACCCTTCGCGAATACCTTTCCCTGCTGGAACTGCTCGACGACGCCTATTGGGAGGCCAGCTCCATCCAGCACAAGGACATGCTCTACGACATCATCAGCATCTTTCACCAGGAAGTGTCGGAGCTCAACAAGCTCAGCATCCAGGACCATCACTATCCCTACGAAGTGATCACTGAAGGTATGCGCCGCGTGGTTCCCCGGCTTGAACAGCTGGACGAGCAGCGCCTTGAGGTGATTCAGCGGACCCAGACCCTGACCGATTTCCGGGACATTGTGTCTTCGGTTCTGGGCATTCTGGAAGCCCAGCTGCGGACCATCTGAATACCCCGCGCGCCGCCCGGTTTCAGACACCGGGGGTCGCTATCGCGGTCCGGTTGCGCCCTTCTTCCTTGGCACGATACATGGCCCGGTCCGCCAGTTCGCAGAGCCCCTCGGCAGTGGTGGCGTGGTCGGGGAAAACCGCAACGCCGATGCTGATGGTGAGAGCCAGCGGCTCCCCCGAGGTGGTCAGAATAGGCTCGTCCGCTACCCGGTGACGGAGCCGCTCGGCGATTTCCTCCGCTTCCATCACCGACATCTCCGGCAGCACCACGATAAACTCCTCGCCACCGAAACGCCCGAGGGTGTCCACAGCACGGATGCTGTCCGCGAGCCTGAGGCTCACGGCCCTCAACACCTGATCGCCCACGGCGTGGCCATGGGTGTCGTTGACGTCCTTGAAGTGGTCGAGATCCACCCAGAGCACCGCCAACTGTCGCTGATAACGATTGGCCCGAATCACTTCCTCTTCCAGCAGTCGCTCGGTTTCCCGACGATTGAGCTGACCGGTCAGGGCATCAAGCGTCGCCAGCTCCGACAGGCGCTGCTCCAGTTCCTTCCGCTCGGTAATGTCCAGGACGATCCCTTCCAGCGCGAGGCCGCTGTTCTCCTCGATACTTCGACCCCGTTCCCAGACCCAGAGCCGTTCACCGTCAGCACGCAGAATCTCATATTCCAGTGAAAAGGAATCGGCGGACGCGATGGCCTGCTCAACGGCCTCCAGCACATCAGGACGATGTTCTGGCAGAATGATGTCAGTCCAGGCAATCCGATGGTTATCGATCAGATCTTCCGGTTGGTAACCGGTAAGTTCATGGCAGCCGCTGGAGACGAACTTCATGGTCCAGCGATCATCATAGAGACAGCGATAGGCCATGCCCGGAAGATTGTCCATGATGGTGGTCAGCTGCCGCTCGCGCTCCATGAGGCGCCGCTCTGCGGCCCGCCGTTCGGTAACATCCATACCAATGGCGATGGATCCCACCTCTTCCCCGCCGGTGTTCCGGAACGGCCTGGAGTTCCAGGCGATCAGCCGTTCATTGCCGTCACGGGTGAGGATCGTGGTTTCCAGGCCCTCCACCTCCTTGCCGCCCAGGTGGATGCCATCCACCTGGGCCAGAACCCAGTTCCGGTAATCCGGATCCGGGTAGAGCGCCTGCCAGATCCAATCACCGCCGGTGACTTCCTGCCCGGGATAACCACTGATTTTCTCAGCGGCCTTGTTCCATAACAGGATCCGCCCATTCTGGTCGAGAACATTGATCCAGATATTGGCATTGTCGATCACGCTTTCCTGGAACTGGCTGAGTCTCAGGATTTCTTCCCGCTGGTCCTGCTGCAGATCGAGTAGCTCCCGGTCCCGCTGGAACTGGCGGCGCAACACCAGGTAAAGCACCGCCGCCGTCACCGCGACAAAAGCCCAGCCCTTCCAAGTCTGGACCTGGGTCAGGGCGACCGGATCGCGTACCAGGCGCTCAACCCCGAGATCCGTGAGCAAAATCCACAGACTGCTGGCGATCAGGTAGGCAAGGGCGATCCAGAGAGCTCGCCTTGAGGGGGTGCCTCGTCCTCCGGTTTTTTCCATAGGCTGATCGTCCACACTGCTGCGTCAGGGCCAAAGAACAGGAAGCGACGGGCCTTTAAAGCACCACTGCAATCCATGAAGGGGTACCTGCCCTTTATGTCAACAGTAGTGCCTGGGAAAGACAGCGTCGACCACTTCCACATTTTTCCATGGCTGTCATACTGACGGAGCACACTGGCAGATCACCGAACCCGAACCAGCAAGGAATTCAGCCATGGCGTTGAGCCACCTGAAGGACATCCCGGAGGACCGCCGGGCACTCTGGTCCTGGGCCCTCTATGACTGGGCCAACAGCGCATTCTTCACCATCATCCTGACCTTCGTTTTTGCACGCTATTTCAGCCAGTCCGTGGTACAGGACGATGTGGCGGGCACGGAGGCCTGGGGCAATATCGTGGGTATTTCCGGCTTCGCGGTGGCCATACTGGCCCCGATACTGGGTGCCATCGCGGACCAGAATGGTCGCCGCAAACCCTGGCTGATGGCGTTTACCCTGCTGTGTGTGGTTGCCAGCGGCATGCTGTGGTTCGTGGAACCGCAGACCGGCGACTTCTGGCTGGCGGCCTTCTGGGTCAGTGTCGGTATTCTGGGCGCCGAGTGCGCCTTTATTTTCTACAACGCCATGCTGCCGGATCTCGCCTCATCGGTCCGGGTGGGACGTTGGTCCGGCTGGGCCTGGGGACTGGGGTACATCGGCGGCGTGTCCTGCCTGGTGGTCGCCCTGTTCGTGTTCATTGATGGCGATACCAGCTGGCTGGGCCTGGACCGGGACAATCTGGAACACGTCCGGGCCACCTTTGTACTCGTGGCCATCTGGTACCTTTTGTTCTCACTGCCGGCTTTCCTCTTCGTTCCGGACCAGCCCTCAAAAGGGGTGTCACTGCGACGCTCGGTCCGGCTCGGCCTCCGCCAGATAAGGGACTCCATCCGCCAGGCCCGGGAGTACGGTCACATACTGCGCTTCCTGGTTGCGCGCATGCTGTACACCGATGGCCTCGCCACCATCTTCACCTTCGGCGGAGTATACGCGGCCGGTACGTTTGCCATGGACCAGAGCCAGGTATTGCAGTTTGCCATTGCTCTCAACGTGACGTCAGGTCTTGGCGCCCTTGGCCTTGCATGGATAGATGATATCATTGGCGGCCGCAATACGGTGCTGCTGGCATTGGTGGGACTGGGATCCAGCGCGCTTGCCATCCTGGTGGTGGACACAGTGCTCTGGTTCTGGGTATGGGGCATGATTCTCGGCATCTTTGTCGGCCCCCTGCAGTCCGCCAGTCGCTCCTACATGGCCCGCGTCGCGCCACCCCACCTGCAAACCCAGATGTTCGGCCTGTTCGCCTTCTCGGGCAAGGCCACGGCCTTTGCCGGGCCGCTGCTGGTAGGCTGGGTGACCGCCGCAACCGGCAGCCAGAGATGGGGCATGAGCACGATTCTCGCCTTCCTGGTCGCGGGCTTTCTGATCATGCTGACGGTGCCCAGGGCCGCCGGCGATTCCGGGCGCTGACTTGGTGGGCTTTTGGCGCTATGCTTCCGGCTTCAGCGCTGACCGGAAGACCTCATGACTCCTGCTGTCGACCTGGCCCGCAAGGCGGGCATCGCCCACGAAATCCACGAGTACGAACACGACCCCAAGAGCCAGTCCTACGGCACGGAAGCGGCCGTCAAGCTGGGACTGGATCCGGACCGGGTGTTCAAGACCCTGGTGGTGGAAACCGACAGCGGCGAACTGGTTGTCGCAATCGTACCCGTCTCCGGCAACCTGAGCTTCAAGCAGATGGCAAAAGCGGCAAAGGCCAGGAAGGTTGCCATGGCAGAGAAACAGAAGGTCCAGCGAACCACGGGCTACGTGCTGGGCGGGGTCAGCCCCCTCGGACAGAAAAAACGACTGAGGACCGTCATCGACGACTCCGCTCACCGCTTCGAAACCATCCACGTCAGCGCCGGCCGCCGGGGCCTGGAGATCGAACTGGCACCAGCGGACCTGGCGAGCCTGACGGGGGCTTCGTTCGCGCCTGTGAGAGACTGATTTTTTTTGCCGCGGAATCCGCGGAAGGACGCGGAAAGAAAGGATTTTTAGCCACGGAAACCACGGAAGGACACGGAAAAAAAGATAAAAACTGATTAGCTAAGGATGACACCGACCCACATGGATGAAAAAGAACAGACTTTTCGGCCGTGTACGTCTTTGTCTAATAGTCTTTTTTCCGTGTCCTTCCGTGGTTTCCGTGGCTAATTTAGTTCTGTTTTTTCTTCCGCGTCCTTCCGCGGATTCCGCGGCTAAAACAAAAAACCCGGAGAGCGTCGTCGCTCCCCGGGTTCCTGGTGCCTGGCCGGAGTTTACTTGCCGGCTTCGGCGCGGGCCTCGTCGAGGATCTTGTTGAGAGTCTCGCTAGGCTGCATGATCTTGCAGACCTTGTCCGCCGGCGGATGGTAGTAACCACCGATATCCGCCGGATGACCCTGGATCACGCTCATTTCCTCGAGGATGGTGTCCTTGTTGTCTTCCAGCTTCTTTGACAGTTTCTCGAAGAAGGCCTTCAGATCCTTGTCCTCATCCTGGCTGGCCAGCTCTTCGGCCCAGTAACGGGCCAGGTGGAAGTGGCTGCCACGGTTGTCGAGTTCGCCGGTCACCCGTGACGGCGACTGGTTATTCTCCAGCAGGCGGCCGGTGGCCTTGTCCAGGGCCTGACCCATCAGGCGGGCACGGGCGTTGTCCTTCTTCTCACCCAGCTCTTCCAGCGACACCGCAATGGCCAGGAACTCTCCCAGGGAATCCCAGCGCAGATGGTTCTCTTCCAGCAGCTGCTGGACGTGCTTGGGAGCGGAGCCACCGGCACCGGTCTCATACAGGCCGCCACCATTGAGCAGCGGAACGATGGACAGCATCTTCGCGCTGGTGCCCAGTTCCAGAATGGGGAACAGGTCGGTCAGGTAGTCACGCAGGACGTTGCCGGTCACGGAGATGGTGTCGAGGCCGCGGATCAGGCGCTCCATGGTCCAGCGGATAGCACGGACGGGCGACATGATGTGGATTGCCAGACCCTCGGTATCATGCTCCTTCAGGTAGGTCTCCACCTTCTTGATCAGTTCGGCGTCGTGGGGACGCTCATCGTCCAGCCAGAACACAGCGGGCATGCCGCTGGAACGGGAACGATTCACCGCCAGCTTGACCCAGTCACGGATGGGCAGGTCCTTGGTCTGGCAGGCGCGCCAGATATCGCCCTCGGACACGGTGTGCTCGGTCAGAACGGTGCCTTCATCGGTCACAATCCGGACCGTTCCCTCTTCCGGAATCTCAAAGGTCTTGTCGTGGGAGCCGTATTCCTCGGCCTTCTGGGCCATCAGACCGACGTTGGGAACCGTACCCATGGTGGTGGGATCAAAGGCACCGTGGGTCTTACAGAAATTGATGACTTCCTGGTAGATGGTGGCGTACGTGGACTCCGGCATGACCGCCTTGGTGTCCTTGAGCTTGCCATCCCGGGCCCACATCTTGCCGGAGTTGCGGATCATCGCCGGCATGGAGGCATCAACGATTACGTCGCTGGGCACGTGGAGGTTGGTGATGCCCTTGACCGAATCCACCATGGCGATCTCGGGGCGATGCTCGTAGGTCTTGTGCAGGTCTTCCTGGATCTGCTCCTGCTTGGACTCCGGCAGCTGCTTGATTCTCTCGAGTACGGAGGAAAGGCCGTTGTTGGGATTGACGCCGATTTCATCGAACACATCGCCGTACTTCTCGAACAGCTCCTTGTAGAAGACCTTCACTGCGTGACCGAACACGATGGGGTGGGAGATCTTCATCATGGTGGCCTTGACGTGCAGGGAGAACATCACCCCGGTCTTCTCGCAATCGTCGATGGCGTCCTCGAAGAACTTCACCAGGTGCTTCTTGCTCATGAACATGCCGTCCAGCACCTCACCCGCCTGCAGTGGCAGCTCGGGCTTGAGGACGGTCTGCTTGCCGTGGACATCCTCGAAAACAATGCGGGCATTGGTGGCCTTGTCGAGGGTGACGGACTGTTCGCTTGAGTAGAAATCACCACCCCGCATATGGGCCACGTGGGTGCGGGAAGCCGGGCTCCATTCACCCATGGAATGGGGGTGCTTGCGGGCGAACGCCTTGACCGCGGCCGGAGCCCGGCGGTCGGAGTTACCTTCACGGAGAACCGGATTCACGGCACTGCCCAGCACCTTGGAGTAACGGGCCCGGACTTCCTTTTCTTCGTCGGTTTGGGGGTTTTCCCGGTATTCCGGAACCTTGTAGCCCTGCTCGTTCAGCTCCTTGATGGCGGCACGCAGCTGGGGAATTGACGCACTGATGTTCGGCAGCTTGATGATGTTGGCTTCTGGATTCTTGGTGTATTCACCCAGTTCCGCCAGGTCGTCGGGTACACGCTGGTCTTCTTCAAGGTAATCGGGGAACGTAGCCAGGATACGGGCGGCCAGGGAAATGTCGCTGGTCTCGAAGGTGATACCCGCCGGGGCAGTAAACGTCTGCAGGATGGGCAGAAGAGAGCGGGTCGCCAGTGCCGGAGCTTCGTCGGTCAGTGTGTAGACAATCTTTGGATTTGATTCTGTCATGTGCGTCCTCGAGGTTGGTTGTCAGTTCAGGACGGTCAGGGCTGACACCGGTGTCTTGTGGACTCCGGATAAGAGCAGACACTGATTACGAACTATTATTGGAGCTGGTAAATATACCAGTTTTTGTGTATCTCAGGTTACGATTTTAGTCTAAAGTCGCCCCTCTGTCGGTTGACATACTCTGGCGAAGCCGCCCCGAAAACGGGGTTTGCCGGCGTCCCTGCCGGCAAATGATCGAGGAATTTTCGCAGCGTCAAAGACCTCAGGAAGAAGTGTCCGCACCCAGTAGGCCAGCCGTCTGCAGGGCTTCGCGGATCCGGTCCAGGGCCTCGGGATTGGCCATGGCGTCACGATTGTCCGCCCGTGCCGAACCGTTGACCAGGCGGGCCACCGCGAGCTCCACTTTCTTGCCGCTGCGCGTATAAGGGATATCCGAAACGGCGATGATATGCCTGGGCACATGGCGTGGACTGGCGCCCTCACGGATGCGTGTTTTCAGCTGTTTCCTCAGTTCCTCGTCGACCTCCTGACCCTGAGCGGGTACCACCAGCAAGAGCACCTCCACGTCGCCCTCCACCTGCCGGCCCACCACCAGGCTGTCAGCGACCGCATCCACGGTCTCCACCTGACGATAGATCTCCGCGGTGCCAATCCGGACACCTCCCGGGTTCAGCGTGGCATCCGAGCGGCCGTAGATGATGGCACCGCCATGCTCGGTGAATTCGATAAAGTCCCCATGGGCCCAGACTCCGGGAAAGGTGTCGAAGTAGGCGCTGAAATAACGCTCGCCGTCCGGATCATTCCAGAAGCACACCGGCATGGAGGGCAGGGGCTGGCGACAGACCAGTTCACCCCGGCCTTCAGTCACCGGCTTGCCGTCGTCGCCGTAGGCAACGGCGTCCACTCCCAGGAAGCGGCACTGGATTTCACCGCGTCGCACCGGCAGCAAAGGCGTGGCGCCCACGAAGCAGCCACAGATGTCGGTGCCGCCGGCAATGGAGCCCAGCAACACCTCCGGAGCGCCGTCCTGGTAGACCCAGTCGTAATCCTCGGGCAACAGTGGAGAGCCAGTGGAGAAGACAATCCGCAGCTTGCTCTGATCCAGTTCCCGGGCCGGGCGGATCTCCGCCTTGCGGCAGCCGGCGATGAAACGGGCACTGGTGCCGAAATGGGTGACCTTTTCCCTGGCAACGACTTCCCACAGCATGCCCAGGGTCGGATAGCCCGGCGAACCGTCGACAGTGATCACGGCAGCGCCGGTCATCAGCGCGGATACCTGCCAGTTCCACATCATCCAGCCACAGGTGGTGAAATAGAGGAAACGGTCATCCGGGCCAACATCGCCATGGAGCATCAGTTCCTTGGCATGATTCACCAGCAGGCCCGCGCTGCCATGAACAATGCACTTTGGCTTGCCGGTGGTGCCCGAGGAAAACAGGATGTAAACGGGGTGATCCGGCGGCAGCGGAGTGAAGGACGGCGCCCGACCTTCGCCCGCGGCAAGGGCGGCATCCCAGGTGGTCACCAGCTCGCCGGGAACCGGCTCATCATCCGGCAACTGGGCGATGCTGATCACGCACTTGAGGGAAGGCAGGTCCTCGACCAGTTCGCGGAAATCCTGCTGACGCCGGAACACCTTGCCGCCATAGCCGTACCCATTGACCGTAATAAGCGCAGTCGGCTCGATCTGACCAAAACGGTCCTTGATGGCGCCAACGCCGAAGTCCGGCGATGCGGAACTCCAGATGGCCCCCATGCTGGTCGCCGCCAGCATACCCACAATCGCTTCATAGCCGTTGGTGACGATGCCGGCTACCCGATCACCTTCGTAGATGCCCCGCTGGCGCAAAAACGCTTCCATCGCACCAACATCGGCTTTCAGCTCCCGATAGCTCTTGCGTAACACGGGCCGTGTCTCGCAATAGGCGACAACCGCCTCCTGATCGCCATGCTCGCCATCGGCGAGACGCAGCAGGTTGGCGGCGAAATTGAGCCTCATCCCCGGGAACCATTCCGTGCCGGGCATCTCCCGCTTGCCCAGCACACCGTCGGCTGGCGTATCACAGACCAGACCACAGTATTCCCAGATTTTTTCCCAGAAAACGTCCAGATCACTGATGGACCACTGGTGCAGGGCGTGATAGTCGTCGAAGAGGCCACAGCCCTGGGCTTCAAGCCAGGCCTTGAACTTGCCCATGCGGGAATGTTCAAGGGTTTCCCGGGACGGAGTCCAGACTATCGGTGATGGTTCTGTAGTGCTCATCCGAATCTCCTGTATTACTGCATGTGCCAGCCGTGGCTGACCACGATGGACTGACCGGTAAGGGCGGCGGACGGGAAGGCAGCCAGGTGAACGGCCAGCTCGGCGACGTCCTCCACGGTGGTGAATTCGCCGTCGACGGTGTTCTTGAGCATCACGTTACGGATGACCTCCTCTTCGGAAATGCCCAGCTCCTTCGCCTGTTCCGGAATCTGCTTTTCCACCAGCGGCGTGCGCACGAAACCGGGGCAGATGATGTTGCTGCGAACCCCATGTTCGGCACCTTCTTTCGCGACGGCCCGGCAAAGACCGAGCATGCCATGTTTGGCGGCCACGTAGGGCGACTTCAGGGGCGAAGCTTCCAGAGAATGAACCGACCCCATATAAAGCATGACGCCCCCGCCGCTGGCATACATCTGCCTGAGGGCAGCGCGCGTTACCAGAAAGGCACCGTCGAGATGGACGTTCATGACCTTCCTCCAGTCGGCGAAAGCCAGCTTGTGGACAGGGTCGATGTGTTGCACGCCAGCATTGGCGAGAGCGATATCCAGACTCCCCCAACGTTCAACGATGGCATCGACACCGTTGTCCACCGCCTGCTCATCGGTAACATCCATGGCCAGTGCCATGGCGGTGCCACCAGCCGCCTCAATCGCCGAGACGGTATCGGCAGCAGCCTCTTCAGTCAGGTCCGCCACCGCCACTTTCGCCCCTTCGCGAGCATAAGCCTCGGCAATGGCGCGACCGATACCCCGGCCCGCGCCCGTGATCAGGGCAACACGATTGTTCATACGCATGATTGTTTCCTTAGTCATAGGCCATGGCCGGTAGCCAGGTTGCAATTTCAGGCACCAGGAAGACGATTGCCAGTCCGACCAATTGAATAATGATGAAAGGGATAACGCCCTTGTAGATATCCATCACGTCGATTTCCGGCGGGGCCACTCCCTTGATGTAAAACAGTGCAAAGCCCACCGGCGGCGTGAGGAACGATGTCTGCAGGCACATGGCAAACAGGATGGTGAACCACACCAGGTCGAAACCCAGCGTCTGGACCACCGGTGCCACCAGCGGCAGAATGATGAGAGTAATCTCAACCCAGTCCAGGAAGAAGCCAAGCAGGAATACCGCAAACAGAATGGTCAATACCACGCCATAGGGCCCGAATGGCAAGCCCAGCAGGGCGTCTTCGATCACCTGGTCGCCACCCAGACCCCGAAGCACCACGGAGAAGGCCGTCGCCCCGAGGAAAATGGCAAAGATGAATGCAGAGGTGCGGGTTGTCTGCTGCATTGAGGAGTTGAGTACTTTCAGGTTCAGGCGACGTGACATCAGGGCCAGGAGCAGGGCGCCAAGTGCGCCAACACCAGAAGCCTCCGTTGGAGTCGCTATACCGGCAAAAATCGAACCCAGCACACCCAGGATCAGTGCAGCCGTGGGCACCACTGCCTTTGCCACTTCCCAGACGATCTTCCATGACACTTTTTCCGTGCCCTCCGGCACCGGCGCAATGTGCGGCTGCAGCATGGGACGGATAATGGCATAGGCCACGTACATGGCGCCCAGCATCAACCCGGGGAAGAAAGCACCCATAAACAGATCACCCACGGACGCTTCGGGGACGGCCAGCCGGTCAGCCATCAGCACCAGCATGATGGAGGGAGGGATGAGAATCCCCAGGGTGCCGGTGGCACAGGCCGTACCCACGGCAAACCCCTTGTTATACTTGTTCTCCATCATCACTGGCAGGGAGAGCATGCCCAGAAGCACCACAGACGCACCGATAATACCGGTAGTGGCAGCAAGCAATACGCCAATAACAATGACGGTTACCGCATAGCCCCCACGAACGGCACCAAAGAGCTTCACCATGCTGTTCATCAGTCGCTCGGCAACACCGGACTGATCAAGCATGATGCCCATGAAGATGAACATGGGCAAAGCCACAAGGGTCTCGCTGTTTACGACCTTCCACACCCGTTCAGGCACGAGCCCCATGGATGAGGAATAGTCGAACCAAAGATTGGCACCAAAATTCTCAACGGCCACCACACCGACAACTGTCCAGATGACCGCGGTACCACCCAACACCCAGGCAACCGGAAAGCCGGTCATCAGCAGCACCCCGAAGGTCAGGAACATGCCGATTACAAACAGGGTTTCGAGTTCCATCAGGACGCGTCCTCTTTCTTGTTATTTCCGGATTCAACCCGGATTGGCCTCGGAAAACCAAAAAGCAGTGCGGTAACTTTCAGTAAGCGGGACAGCGCAGCCAGAATCAGTAGAACAAAGGATAATGCGAGGACCCCCTTGAGAATCCAGCGGTACGGAAGTCCCGCAGGCGCCTGGCTGGTTTCGCCCTGCTGCCAGGAGCTATAGGCGTAAGGGACCATTTCCCAGACGGCAAGCCCAAGAAAAGGCAACAACAGGAATAGCAGGCCGAACAGTTCAATCCAGGCCTGGCTCCTGAGGGACAGCCGTTCGTGGATGACATCCACCCGTACATGATCATCCGTCACCAGCGTGTAGCCCAGCCCCAACAACCAGCCTGCGCCGGCCAGGTGCCACTGGACTTCTTCCAGCGTCACCGAGCCAGCGCCAAATGCATAACGACCCACCACGGCATAGATGATCACACCGGTGACAACCAGCCAGAGCCAGGAAGCGGTCTTGCCGATTGCAGAAATCACACCGTCCATAACCTGGCTGAGCCGGGTTGTAGGAAACTCCGTGTGGTGATGAATAAACTTACCCGCGTCAGACACCGATGCCCGCACATTCTGCGGCGAGTCTTTATCAGACACTGTCATACAACAGTTCCCCGCTCAGAAAAGCTGATTTCAAACAGGGATGGCCCCGAAGGGCCATCCAGACTTGGTCAGAGAGAAGCCGGCACTCCAGCCGGCGCCTCAGGCCCGGCCCACAACCTCAGAGGTCGGTGGGAACATAGGCCCGTGAATCCCAGACTTTATAGGTTTCGAGGAACTCGTTCTGGCTCTCATAGACACGTTTGAAGTCAGCATCCTTCGAGGCTTCTTCTTTCATCACCTCATCGGTGACTGCTTTCAGCTCTTCCAGAACCTCGCGGGGTATCTGGTCAGCCTGAACACCCTTTTCCTGGAAGCCAGCCAGCACCTTGCCGTTCTTGTATTCACCCTCGGCCAGGCCAAGTGTGGTTGCCGCGGTACAGGAAGCATCAACCAGTGCTTTCTGCGCTTCGGTGGCTTTGTTCCACTCGTCCTTGTTTATCAGCATGTACTGGGCGGTGAATTGCTGGTGCCATCCCGGGAAAAGGTTGTATTTGACCACCTGGTGGAAGCCGAGGATCTGATCGATGGCAGGCATGGAGAATTCGGTCGCGTCAATGGTGCCTTTTTCCAACGCCTGGTAGAGCTCGCCGCCGGGCATCATGGTGACGGAAGCCCCCAGTTTTTCCAGAACCTTGCCACCCAGACCTGCGAATCGGATCTTCAGCCCTTCATAATCTTCCAGTGATTCGATTGGGTCCGAATACCAGCCGGCTGTCTCAGGGCCGATGATGCCGCACAACTGGGCGTGCACCTCGAATCCCTTGTTGGCGTAGACTTCCTGCAGCATTTCATGGCCGCCCCCATAGTAATACCATGCGGTGTAGGCCCAGGGCTTCATGCCAAAGGGCACGGCGGCAAACAGGGGGATCGCGGGCACCTTGCCCTGGTCGTAACCGATCCAGGTGTAACCTGCTTCAACCTTGCCGTCGGAAACCGACTGCAGGATATCGAAGGGGGGCACCAGCTTGCCGGGCTCGTATACCCGGACCTGGATACTGCCACCAGAGGCAGTGGTCAGGTTATCGGCAACCCAGGCCGCGGGCGAGCCAAGACCCGGTAGGTTGGTGGCGAAAGCTACGGGCATTTTCCAGCGCAGGTCATCCGCGACGGCTGCGCCGGTAGAAAGGGCGAGGGCACCGGCAATGCCGGCCATGGCCTTTAACAGTTTCATGAAGCGTCTCCTAGCATTGTTTTTATACGAAGACCGTTTTGAAGGTCTAACGGTCTGATTTGAGTTTAGCCAGACAACGCAAAAACACAGCAGAATCCGCCATGCCAAGTGGAAAATGGGCGTCAATATTATACTGCGTTGTTCTGACCGCCTTCGGAGAGAGATGAGGCAGGGTTTGTGCCAGATATAAATTAATCTTAATAATCAATTAGTTGAAAAAAACGGATCAGCAGAACTCCATGGGAAAGTGTCCGAAATTCAGGACATATTTCTACGTTTGTCGAATGAAAATGTCCGGATATTCGCACAAGCGTCCTGAAATCAGGACACCCTGGAAAGCTTGTCATAAAGCACGGATCGTGAAATACCCAAGAGCTTGGCAGCCTGGGACCGGTTTCCACGGGACGCCACAAGAGCCTCTTCGATAGCCCGCGCTTCAGCCTCAGCCACCGTCTTCGACAACGGCTTTATTGGTCTGGCGGCAAGCCGGAAAGCGGCCTTCCCGCTCTGAGAGGGCAGCACCCGGAAAATAGCTTCGGCATCCAGCAGCCCATCCCCCTCATCCATGGTCAGGGCCCGCTCCAGAACATTGCGCAGTTCGCGGATATTGCCGGGCCAGTCATACCCGGACAGCGCAGCGATGCCTGAATCGGTTATATCTGCCCGGGCCCCGGGACCCACCCCCATGTCCCCGAGAAACGCCTCACACAGGACTCCCAGATCCGCCAGCCGCTCGCGCAGAGGAGGCACCGTAATCTCCATGACATTCAAGCGGTAATAGAGATCGGAACGAAAAGCACCCTCGGCGACCATGGTACCGAGATCACGACTTGTGGCGGCAATGACGCGAACGTCCACGGGAGTCACGGTGCTGGATCCGAGCGGTTCGACCTCACCTTCCTGAAGGGCCCGCAAAAGTTTGGCCTGGAGGCTCAGGGGCATATCGCCCACCTCATCGAGAAAAAGGGTGCCACCATTTGCCAGCTGGAAACGTCCGGTGCGATTACGATCCGCTCCGGTATAGGCACCTGCCGTCACTCCGAAGAACTCGGCTTCCAGCAGATTGTCCGGAATTGCCGCGACGTTGACCGCCACAAACGGTCGCTCCGCCCGAGCGGAACCCGAATGGATGGCCTGCGCCAGCACTTCCTTACCGGTACCGGTTTCGCCCAGCAGCAACACTGGCATGTCCCGGCCGGCAGCAAGCCGGGCCCGACGCTTCACATCCAGGGCCCCGGGGCTGGCACCGATAAAATCCGAGAGACTGTAGCGGGTACTCCTGGCCTTGCGGGCCAGGGCCTTGCGGGCGGCCATCAGGTCCTGATGAAGGCGCCGATATTTGGATACCAGGGGCGTCAGCGGCTGCAGATCATCGTAGAGAACGCAGGCGATAGCACCGATCACGGCGCCATCAGGATCAAAATAGGGCAGGCGGGTGACTACCAGCTGCTGGTTCTGGTGCTCCATGATATCCAGCAACAGGGGGTCGCCGCTGGCCACCACTTCGGGCATGCGGCTCTGGGGGATAACACGCCGCACCGGCTTACCGATTACGTCAGGGGCGTGCACTCCCAGCAGTTGGCAGTAGCGGTCGTTAATCCATGTGATGCGGGTGTCCCGGTCCACCGCAATAGCGCCGGCACTGGCCTTGTCGAACATGGCCATGAATGCCTGGATCATTTCCCGGGTCAGCCCGTGGATACCGGTCGGCTGGAATGGTTGCGCCATGGCGGCTCCCTGTTAACGCTTGTTCTCGGTCAGCCCGCAAGGCCATCCATCGCCGCCGGCAGGTCGTATCGAATCCCAGACGCACCCCCACATTACCCTGTGAGGAATCCCATGAAACTCCCAAGCTGGCTGTCCGCCCTCGGGCTGGTGGCACTCACCGGCTGCACCAGCCATCTCAATGCTCCCGAGCAGGCCGCTCAGCCCAAGCATACCGGGTTTGAGGAGCGGCTCAACATCCGCTATTCGCCGGAGGACTGGCCGGAAGCGCTTCAGGCCGATCTTTACCTTGCCCGCACGGGCGAACCGGGCCCCGCCGTGCTGGTGGTCCACGGCGGAGGCTGGCAGCGCCGCTCCCGGGACGACATGACCGGCGTCGCCCGCAACCTGGCCCGCCATGGCTTTACCGCCATGAACATCGACTACCGGTTTGCGCCCGAGCACCGGTTCCCGGCCCAGCTTCGCGACCTGCAACAGGCCCTGACCTGGCTCAGGGAACACCACGACGACCTGGGGATTGATCCGGATCGCATTGCCGGCCTGGGGTACTCCTCCGGCGGGCATCTGGTCAGCCTGCTGGGCGCAGTGACCAGCAGCGGGCATCCGGACCAGGCACCCTGGGCTCCCGATCAAAAAGGCCTGGTGGCGGTGGTGGCCGGAGGTCTGCCGGCGGATCTGCGAACCTTCGGCTCCGGCCGCCTGTTGCGCCAGCTGCTCGGCGGTACCCAGGACAAATTTCCGCAACGTTACGAGCGCGCCTCGCCGGCCGCCTGGGTAACCCCCGCAATGCCACCGCATTTCCTGTTTCACGGCACCTGGGACCAACTGGTGCCGGTGGAGCAGTCGAAGGACTTTCATCAGCAGCTACGGGCTGCGGGTGTGCCCAGCGAGCTTTACCTGATGCACGGCCATGGCCATTTCAGCACTTTCCTGTTCCGCGGCGTAGCCATGGACGAAGCCATCCGCTTCCTTGAACGACACACTCGCTGAAGCAAGCCAGCATCATCCCAGGCTCAGGAACGGTGCCAGTGAAACCCCCAGAATGAAGACCAGGGCAATCAGGGCAGCAAGCACGGTAACCGGCTTACGGATGAACTGTTGCCACACCCCCGCACCACGCCCCTCCCGCAGGGCATCCTCCCAGGCCTGGCGCTGGCTACTCTGGCGCCTGGCCTGGTATTCCGCCAGCAGGGCTCTCGCCCGTTCCGCCTCGATCTCGTCATGGACCCAGAAGCCACCCATGCTGATGCCCCAGAAAGACGGCGGAGTCTCGTAATAGTTCACGTCATGGGCCTCGAACAGGGCCCGGATCTCATCCGCCTCATCGTCCGGTACGTGGCGCAGATTCATCAAATGGTGGGGCATCGGTTACACTCCGGGTGCAAGCGTTTCGCTGTCAATCACACAAGGATACCCCATGCCTGGTCATCTTGAGACCCTGCTGGCATTCGATCGCCAGTACCAGCGCGACCAGCAGCAGTCACCGGTCTTTCTTCACCGCCGTGACCGCCGCTACGCTCTGGATCAGGAGCTCGAGGGCCAAAGGGCCCCCCGCCTCGACCACTGGCTGGCGCACCTCCAGGCACTCGGGTCGGGGACTGGCAGCCAATATCCGGAAATGAAGTTCTGGCGGCGCCTGGAAACGGGATTTGTGCTGGCCGGCGCCGTGCTGGGTGTGGTGGCCATGTCGGGCCTGCTGTTCTACGACGGCGGCCAGCAGATCAACATCACCGTGATTCTAGCCTTCATCCTGCTGCAGCTGGTGCTGGCAATTTATACCGCCATCCAGGGCGTTGCCGGCTGGCAGCCCTGGGCGCCGGTGCTGGAACGCCTGCTCAGGAAAAGTCCGGGCGCCGACACCCCCGCACTGAAACCACTGCATGCTCCCCTGATGGCCCGCAATGCCCAGGCGGCCGGGCTGGCTTTCGGGGTCACCGGTCTCGTGACCCTACTGATCTCGGTGGTCCTCCAGGATCTGGCCTTCGGCTGGAGCACAACTCTCGACACGTCCGCGGGGGTCTGGCACGACATCGTGTCCATGGTGGCCGCCCCCTGGGCTGGCTGGTTGCCGGCGGCCGCCCCTTCCCTGGAGCTGGTAACGGAGACGCGGTTCTTCCGACTGGCAGGAAGCCGGGAGATGGAAAATGCGGGCCGCTGGGGCGCCTGGTGGCCCTTTGTCGCCATGGCCTGGCTCACGTGGGTTGTGCTGCCACGCCTGATCCTGTTACTGGTGGCCCGACTGGACCTTCGCCGGCAAAGCCGCCGGGCACTGGCTCGCCACCCGGGCTATCCGGCGCTGCTGTGGCGCCTGGAAACTCCGTCCGTGGATACCGGCAGCGACACGCCCGACTCCGGACAGCTGCCGGACCTGGAGGCCAGTGACACCGTTGCCATCCCCCGCACTTCGCTGGTGGTGTCCTGGGCCGGATCCCCCGCGTATGAGAGTCAACTACCGGAGGGTGTTGGCGACCCGCTGCCCGCGGGGGGCAACCAGAGCCTGGCGGCTGACCGGGAGACCCTGAGGGAACTCGCGGCCCGGCGGAACTCGTCCGACGGTCACCTGCTGGTGATTGCCCGCAGCTGGGAGCCCCCCACGGCCGAGCTCGAGGACTTTCTGGATGAGGCCACAGACCACCTGCCGGGGATCAGGATCACCCTCTTGCCCGTGGCCACCACAAGCAGCAGTCGACCAACGGCGTGGCAACTGGCCCAGTGGCTGCGATTCGCCCATCGTCTGGGCAGGGGAAGCGCCGTGGCGGTTCCGGATGAAGTGGAGATCGAGCCATGACAGAGGTAAGCACAAGCCCGATGTTTGCTGTCGTCGGCCATCCCAATCGGGGCAAGTCCAGTGTCGTGGCGACCCTGTCCCAGAATGATCGCATCGCCATCGCCCTGGAGCCTGGCACCACACGGGAGAGTCAGTATTACCCACTGAAGGTGGATGACAGGATCCTGTATACGCTGGTGGATACCCCCGGTTTCCAGCGCCCGCGGCGGGTTCTGGAGTGGCTGGAGGCTCACAGCCTGTCCGCCTCGGACCGGCCCGATACCGTGGCCGCGTTTGTACGCCAGCACCGGGACAATCCGAAGTTCCATGACGAGTGCGAATTGCTGACCCCGATCCTCGATGGAGCGGGGATCATCTACGTGGTGGATGGCTCGGTGCCGTACACCGCCGAGCAGGAGGCCGAAATGACCATCCTGCGCTGGAGCGGCCAGCCAAGCCTGGCCCTGATTAACCGGATCGGCCCCGACGACCACACGGAAACCTGGCGGGCGGCGCTGGGGCAGTTCTTCCAGATTGTCCGCAGCTTCGACGCCGTCCGCGCCCCCTTTGAGCAGCACCTGGGCCTGCTGAAGGCTTTCGGGCAGCTGCGCCCGGAGTGGGAACAACCTCTGGAAGACGCCACCCACCACCTGACCCGCCAGCGCGAGGATCGCCAGCGCCAGGCCGCCAGCCTGATTGCAAGCGCTCTGGTAGACATGATGCGGCACCAGGAAACCCGCACCCTGCCGCCGGGTCTGGCCAATCCCGGTGCCGAGAGCCGCAGGGCCCTGGAGGCCCGCCTGCGGGAAGGCTGGTACCAGTACCAGCGCGAGCGGGAACAGAGGCTGCGCAAAGACATTGAAGCGCTCTATGAACACCATCGCATCAGTCGCCAGGAGGCGGAACTCAGCTGGCATCACGAGCATGACCTGTTCAGTGAGAGCACCCGCCAGGTCTGGTCCGTCAGCCGGGGCTACCTGGCCACTGCCGGTTTTGGTGCGGGGGCAATCGGTGGCGTCGGAATCGATGCCGCGACCCTGGGGCATTCCCTCGGGGCCGGCGCCCTCATTGGCGGCCTGATCGGCGCCGCCGGAAGCTATTTCTATGGTGACCGTCTTGCCGGTCAGGCGTTGCGCCTGGGCCCCCTCAAGCCCGGCACTGAATTGCAGACCGCTGCATTCGGACCTGCACAAGACCTCCAGTTCGGCTACATTGTATTAGGAAGGGCCGTGGATCACTGGTGGCACATCAGCGAACGCAACCATGCCGGGCGAGATCCGCTGGAGTTGCCGCCAACGGAAAACCACTGGCTGGAGCAACTGGCGCAACCCCAGCGAAATGCCATTCAGGTGGCCCTGAACCAGCTTCGCAGGGGTCGCGATCTGAACCAGAAAGAACGGCAACATCTGGAGGCCGCCATTGGTTCCGCCCTTGAGGGGTTCCGGAACTGGCGGTTGAAGTCGGTTCGGGTCTAATGTTTACAATGAAGGCTGATTCTTACGATTCTGCCCATCAACCATGAGGTACGCCCATGAAGATCGTTAAACTAGAGGACATTATCGGCAGCGAGCGCGAGGTCTACGACAAGCAGTGGACCAGCCGTCGGTTATTGCTGAAGAAGGACAAAATGGGATTCTCGTTTCATGAAACCATCATCAAGGCGGGATCCGAACACACCTTCTGGTACAAGAACCATCTGGAGGCCGTCTACTGTGTGGCCGGTAACGGCTCCATCAGGGATCTGGAAACCGGCGAAGTCCACGAGATCTACGATGGCGTTCTGTATGCCCTCGACAAACACGACAAGCATACCCTGTACGGCGGCACCGAAGACATGCGCCTGATCTGCGCCTTCAATCCGCCGGTGACCGGCCGTGAGATCCACGACCACGACGGCGCCTATATCGCGGACACCGAGGAAGAAATGGAAATCGAGAATCCCGAGGAAAGGGAACGGTTTGAAAAAGAGCAGAAAGAAAAGTCCAAAAAAGCAGACTGACCGGTCCGTCCATCCGTGACGGAACCTGTCACCCCAACACCACCGCCACCGCCACCGCCAGCCCGACTGCTGCCGGTGGCGGTGCTGCTTTGGCTGGCCGGCCTCTATCTCAGGGTTCCCATTCTTGTTGCCCCACCCCTGGCGCCCTTTATCAGCCAGGATCTGGCCCTGAACCAGACTTTCACCGGCGCCCTGACGGCGCTGCCCATATTGATGCTCGCCATCGGCGCCATGCCCGGCTCATTCGCCATTGCCCGGCTGGGGCCCCGCAACACCCTGGCTCTGGCCATGACGATCATGGTACTTGGCTCCGCCAGCAGGGGGCTGGCGCCGGAAGTCTTTACCCTCATGGGTGCCAGCGCCGTCATGGGCCTCGGAGTTGCCATGATGCAGCCCGCCCTGCCGGCATTGCTGCCCCGCTGGCTGCAGCCCCACCACGTGGCGGTGGGCAGCGCCATCTACATGAACGGCATGCTGATGGGGGAGTTCGTGGGTGCCGGCCTGACCCTGCCGGTTCTGATGCCGCTGCTCGACAATAACTGGCGACTGACCCTGCTCGCCTGGTCCCTGCCGGCACTGGTTGTCGCCGCAGCATTGTTCCTGCCCCGGCGGGATCTTGCCCGGCCGGTGAAACGGGTGTCCTGGTTGCCGGACTGGTCCAATCCACTGACCCTGAAACTGGGCCTGCTGCTTGGCCTGTCAGCCTCCATGTTCTTCGGGCTGAACGCCTACATGGGAAGCCTGCTGGAGCAGACCGGCCACTTCGACAAACTGGCCGGCGCGCTGTTCTGGTATAACATCGCCCAGGTGATGGCCTCGCTGATGATGCTGAGGCTGGCCCGCCTGTGGGTCGGCCGTCGGGATCTTATCCTGTGGATGGCTTCGCTAAGCATTATTGGTACCACCGGCGCGGTGCTCACCGATGGCTGGTGGGCCATCGCCAGCGCCACCTTCATGAGCTTCGTCGCCGGCATCCTGCTGATTCTCCTGGTGGGCCTGCCGCCATTGCTGGTGCGCTCCGAGGAAACCGGCCGGCTCTCCGCAGGCACCTTTCTGGTGGGCTATACCGTGGCGTTCACGATACCCATGGCCGGAGGGCTGCTGGCCGACCTGACCGGCGACGTCCGCCATGGCATCGCGGTCATGATCGGCTATAGCGTCCTTGTACTGCCACTGGCCTTCACCCTCGACCTGAAAACGCAAAAGGGCCAGCCCGAAGGCTGACCCTTTCGAAATACTTCCTTGCTCCCGCTCGCGGCCCGAACCCGGGCTCAGATGTAGTAGTCCTCAAGCGGAGGAAAGCCGTTGAACTCGATCGCACTGTACGTTGTCGTGTAGGCGCCGGTTGAGAGCCAGTACATGCGGTCCCCAATCGCCAGGTTCAGGGGCAGCGGATACTTGTGGTGCTCGTACATGATGTCGGCACTGTCACAGGTCGGTCCCGCAATCACGCAATCCTCGCCTTCGCCGGTCTTCTCGGTCCAGATCGGGAACTTGATGGACTCGTCCAGAGTCTCGATCAGGCCACTGAACTTGCCCACATCCGTGTACACCCAGCGATGCAGGGCAGTACGGGATTTGCGGGAAATGAGCACCACCTCGCTCACCAGCACACCGGCGTTGGAAATCAGCGAGCGGCCCGGCTCGATGATGATCTCCGGCAGGTCGTCCCCGAAATCCTCATGCAGAAAACGGGCGATCTCTTCAGCGTAAACACCCAGTTCGTTGGTGCGGGTGATGTAGTTGGCGGGAAAGCCGCCACCCATGTTGATCATCTTCAGCTCAATGCCGTCTTCTTCCTTCAGACGCTCGAAGATAACCTTCACCTTACCCAGGGCTGCGTCCCAGGCGCCGATTTCACGTTGCTGTGAGCCCACATGGAAGGACACCCCGTAGGGCTCAAGGCCCAGGTCACGGGCCAGGATAAGCAGGTCCATGGCCATATCGGTCTGGCAGCCAAACTTGCGGGACAGCGGCCAGTCAGCGGTCAGGGTACCTTCCGTCAGAATGCGTACGTAGACTCTGGAGCCCGGCGCGGCCTTGGCGATATTGCGCAGGTCCGCCTCCGAGTCCGTGGCGAACAGACGCACACCCTTTTCATAGAAGGTGCGGATGTCCCGGGCCTTCTTGATGGTATTGCCATAGCTGATGCGATCACCGGTCACACCCAGGGACATGACCTTGTCCAACTCATACACCGACGCGATGTCGAAATTCGCTCCCTTGTCCCGAAGCATGGTCAGGATTTCCGGGGCCGGGTTGGC
Source organism: Marinobacter daqiaonensis (assembly GCF_900115285.1). Classification (GTDB taxonomy): domain Bacteria; phylum Pseudomonadota; class Gammaproteobacteria; order Pseudomonadales; family Oleiphilaceae; genus Marinobacter; species Marinobacter daqiaonensis. The sequence continues at coordinate 2,491,261 of NZ_FOYW01000001.1, read as the reverse complement.
TTTCACGGCGTAGTAGACCCTGGCGTAGGGGAAACCATCCACCAGTTCGTCGTACTGACGATCGATGGTTTTGGTATCAATCACCACGAACGGGGTTTCCTTCGTGTCAGCGAAATCCTTGATCCGCTTGAAGGTCTCGGCGTCGTAGTAATCAGCGATGTTGGCGTTGGCAATTTCGGTCATGGGTGGTGTGGCCCTCCACAGGGTAATCACAAAGAAAAAAGGGTACCTCAGTCACTGTGGCACCCCGGATTTTGCGCGATGATCGGGCTTTTCTTCAGGTCGGGATATGAGCATAAATACCCATCCCCGCCGATACTCCGCTACTTCCTGAAGAAAGCCAGGAAGGCGCCTGCCACAATCGCGGCCACGCCCCCAATGATGTACCACATGGTTTCGTTACTGAATCGGCCGGTGAAGGTTTCCGCCAGCTGTTCCCCCACGGACTGGGAGGCCTGCCAGCCAAAAAACAACAGCAGGATACCAACCACCAGCAGCACAATGCCCACAATCTTGGGTGTTCCCATGAAACTGTCCTTTATTGTCGGGTACAGAGTATGCCTTGACACAGGTTTGGTGACTGTCGGCGAGCCTCTGTCAGGGCACTGTAGATAACCTAGTAGCTTCTACCGACACAATCAAACAGCAACGGGCCAGAGCGGCGCCGGCCCATCCGGATCCTCCGGCTCGGTGCGGCTCTCCAGGTAGCCGAGGATGGCTTCCCTGAGCCCGGAGCCCTGCCCGAGGCCCTGGTTGCCGAACAGGCGGTTGAACTCCAGGACGTAGGGGTAACCATCTACCAGTGCGATATCAAACCCAGCATGATCCACCCCCAGGTCACGGGCCAGACGAAGCGCCAGGTGGGTAACCACAGCTGGCACCGGCCCGGTATCGATCCGGCCCCCGCGAGCCACGTTGTTGTAGAAACCCTGGTCCGATTGGGTCCGCCAGTAAGCCGCCAGCACCCGGTCGCCCACCACCACGACCCGCACGTCCCGGTCGATGGGCAGGTATTCCTGCACGTACAGCACGGGCGTTTTCTCACAGTACCGGAGCCAGTCCTGCCTGGATTCGATCAGCCAGACGCCCTCGCCCATGGAGGCTTTCGGCAGCTTGGCCACAAAGGGCAGGGGCATTATGCTCCAGAGTCGCTCCCGCTCCTCAGGGCCATTGGCTTCGATCAGGGTCCAGGGTGCGTGTTCCGGTGCGACGGCCTGGAATGCCCGGGTCATTTCCACCTTGTCATGGCCGATGCGGTAGCTGGCTTCGCTGGGAAAGACCCGGCACTTGAGGCCATAGACCAGGGCATTGAGCTGCCAGTATTCCGGAAACAGGACCCAGTCCGCCTCCTGCAACAACGGCTTGTGGCGAAGCAACTGGTCAGGCTTCAGAACGGTGGTGTTGGGAAAGCCCAGGGTTCGAAAGATATCGAAGGACACGAGGTGCATGGAGGCAGAGGCACTCAGAATGGGGAAAGTGGGCATTTTATGCACAATCCAATTTTTGGCAAGCAGGTTCCGGGAATCTTTTTTTGATATGTGTCATTGAAAGCCAGCGGGGCATTAACGATAATGATTCTCGTTCATAAAAAGGAGACTACCGTGAAACAACTGTTCTGCTGCAGCGCCCTGGTAACCTCAATGGTCTTTTCAGGTCTTTCCCTGGCCACCGAGGTGGAACACTACGAGGGCAAGTCCGCCAATTCCCTGCCAGAGGCCGTAACCAACTTCTCGGAGTACAACGAAAAACTCGAGAAGGTTCTTCAGGGCGAGCTGACCCCGGAAGACCTGAATGAGATTCATCAGCTCACCTACACCCTGGAAAATGCCATTGCCCGAATGGAAGAAGAGCTGGAGCACCTGGCTGAAACCCTGGAGGAAGTGCACCTGGCTTCCGAAAGCGCAAATACCGGGACGGTCAGTGAGCAAGGGTCGGCTTACCTGGAGAAGGCACGCCAACTCATCGAGTAGGCACTGGCCAACAGGGTGCTGACCCCATGACGATCTTCTGAAAGCATTTCTCAGCAGCACGCAATACTGCACGAGCGCGGAGTTCCAGGGGGATCTTGAAGCTTTAATCAACGCTACCCCGAAACGGAAGACCGAAAACGGGAAGGACTAACCCCTTCCCAGCGCCGGAAGGCCCGGGCAAACGCCGCTTCCTCTGAGAAGCCAAGCTGCTCGGAAACCTCGGCTACCGAAAAGCCGGATTCCAGGGCCGACACCGCCAGACGTCGCAACTCCCGCTCCCGCAGAACCCTGAAGGACAGCCCCTCCTCCGCCAGCAGCCGGGTCAGGTGCCGGCCACTGACAGCCAGCTCCGCCGCCACCCGCTCCTTGCCCCAGTCCGGATGCACCCGCATCAGATGACAGACCTGGGCACTCAGACTCTGATGACCAAGACTTTCCAGTGTACGATCCGCCATCTGCCGAAGATGATCCCGCAAGGCACTGTTGGCCTGAATCAGCGGCAGCGCAGCCTGATTCCGGTGAAAACGCAGGCAGTTCCGCTCCGCCCGGAAGACCACCGGCATGGCCAGCCGCTCCTCATAGACCGACTCATCCGCCAGGGGACAATGGGCCAGCCACAAATCATCCGGCCGGAATGCGTCTCCCGTGGCCCAGCGGGCGAGCCGGGCCAGGGACGCCATCACCGCCTCCACACGCTCGGCCACACGCACCGAATATCCCGGTCGATAGCACAGGCAGATCAGATCGCCTTCCTCCAAGAGGCTGAACTCACCGCCGTCGCCAATCACCGGCGCATATTCCACCAGCGCTTCCAGCCCGTCCCGCAGGGTGTCGCAGCTCACCAGCAGCATGCCGGCGCTGTCCAGGTGGCCCACCTGCAACGCCAGGCCTATGTCCAGGCCTGCCAAGGGTTCGTCAATGGCCCGGCAGTATTCCTCCCAGAGCCGGTCCTGCACCATCAGAGGCACCCTTTGCCCCGCCACCAGCCGGGACGTGACATCACCCGGCAACGCGATTCCGCGACGGCGAGCCGCCTGCAGAATGGCCTGGGCATAGAGATGGGTAACTGTGGGCGATGTTGCGATCATGGCCTGAATTGTCGTGTTTCCTGTCCCGTCGGATCAGGAATGGCGTAACGTATTTCGCTAGGATAGCCTTACACAATAACAAAATCAGGAACACCCACATGTACGCAGTCATTGGTGCCGGCCCCATGGGCCTGGCGTGCGCGCGCAACCTTCAGAAGCAGGGCATCCCCTTTACCGGTTTCGAGCTCCACAGCGATGTGGGCGGACTCTGGGACATCGACAACCCCCATAGCACCATGTATGACACGGCTCACCTGATTTCCTCCAAGCGGATGACGGAATTTGCCGAGTTCCCCATGAAGGACGCGGTGGCCCAGTACCCCAGCCACCACGAGCTGAAGAGCTATTTCCGGGAATTCGTGGCTCACTTCGGTTTGCGGGAGTACTACGAGTTCAATACCCGAGTGGTCAGCATGGAGCCGGACGGAAGCCAGTGGCGGATTACCACCGAGCACAATGGCGAGCGACAGACTCGTACCTTCGATGGGGTCATGATCGCCAACGGCACGCTCCACACCCCGAACAGGCCGCCGCTGCCCGGCGACTTTGCCGGTGAGCTGATGCACTCCGCCGACTACCGCAACCCCGAGATCTTCCGTGACAGGCGTGTGCTGATCGTCGGCTGCGGCAATTCCGGGGCCGATATCGCCGTGGATGCGGTGCACCACGCCCGCTCCGTGGACATGAGCCTGCGCCGGGGCTACTACTTCCTGCCCAAGTTCCTGAAAGGCCGGCCCATCGACACCATTGGCGGCAGGCTGAAGCTGCCGCGCCCGCTCAAACAACGGGTCGACGCCACCCTGATCCGGCTGGTGATGGGCAAGCCCTCGGACTACGGTCTGCCGGATCCGGACTACCGTATGTATGAGTCACACCCGGTCATCAATTCCCTGATACTCCATCACCTGGGTCACGGTGATATCCGGCCCCGGCGGGGCATCGAGAGGGTTGAGGGCCACACCGTCCACTTCACCGATGGCGAACAGGGTGAATACGACCTGATACTGATGGCCACCGGCTATCTGCTGGATTACCCCTTCATCGATCGCACGCACCTGAACTGGCCCGCCGAGCGGGATGCCCCCCAGCTGTACCTGAACATGATGCACCCCGACTACGACAACCTGTTCCTGATGGGCATGATCGAAGCCACTGGCCTGGGCTGGGAGGGGCGCAACCAGCAGGCACGGCTGGTGGCACTGTTCATCCGTGAGCAACAGCGGGGTACAGCGGCCGCAACCGCCCTGAGGCATAAGAAAAAGGCGCATGCGGGAGAACGGCTGGATGGTGGTTATGACTACATCAAGCTGGCGCGCATGGCTTATTATGTCAACAAGGACGCCTACCTCGACGCCCTGGCGAGTCACATTGCCGACCTCGAACCCAGCAAGGGGTAATGCCGTATGCAGTCGTCCCTGACGGTGCAGTTTGACCCCGCCAGCCTGGTCACGCTCAACGCCATCCTCGCGCTGATGATGTTCGGCGTTTCCCTGAACCTGAAGCCCGCGGATTTTCGCAGGGTACTCACCATACCCAGGGCACCCATAGCGGGCCTGTTTGCCCAGTTCCTGCTGCTGCCGCTGGCCACCTGCCTGTTTACCTGGGCCCTTGAGATCGACCCGGAGCTGGCCCTGGGGATGATTCTGGTGGCCTCCTGCCCCGGCGGCAGCTTCTCCAACATCATGACCTGGCTGGGGAAGGGCAGCGTGGCGGTGTCCGTCAGCATGACCGCAGTGTCCAGTCTGGCGGCGACGGTAATGACGCCCCTCAACTTCGCCTTTTATGGCTGGCTCAACCCCCACACCCGGGGCTATCTTCAGGAGATCAGTCTCCAGCCGGAGAACGTTCTGCTGCTGGTGCTCCTCGTGCTGGCCGTACCACTGATACTGGGCATGGTCACTGGTAGCCGCTTCCCGAAACTGGCGGTGCGCAGCGAAAAGCCCCTGCGGTTCATCTCGTTGCTGGTGTTCCTCGCCTTCGTAGCCATAGCCTTCATGAATAATGTCGGGCTCTTTCTGGAAAGGTTCCACACCTTTTTCTGGCTGGTGGTGGGGCATAACCTGATCGCCCTGACGCTCGGGTTCGCCATGGCAAGGCTCATGAAGCTGTCAGTGCCTGACCAGCGGGCCGTCACCATGGAGGTGGGCATCCAGAACTCCGGCCTGGGGCTGGTGATTCTGTTCACCTTCTTCCCCGACGCCGGTGGCATGATGCTGATCACCGCTTTCTGGGGCGTCTGGCACCTGGTGTCCGGCCTCATCCTGTCGCAGATCTGGTCCCGCAGGCCCATCCCTCTTCAACCGGAAACTTTCAGTAAACAACCATGAACACTGAAAAACGGATTCTCATCACCGGCGCCGCCGGCTACATCGGCCACCAGCTGGGCAATCGGCTGGCGAAAGACCATTTTGTCATCGGCACCGACATCAACCGGCGGGACGGGCTGACCTTCCCCCTGGAAGTCCTCGACGTGCGGGACCCGAAGCTGGTGCTTACCCTGGCGGAATATCGCATCACTCACGTGGTCCACCTCGCTTCGGTGCTGCAGGCCTCTCCGGACCGGCAACGTGATTTCGACATTGACGTAAATGGTACCCGCAACGTGCTGGAAGCCTGCGTTGCCGCCAAGGTGAAACACATCACCGTTACCAGCTCCGGGGCAGCCTACGGCTATCACCCGGACAACCCGGCCTGGATCGACGAGGATGACCCATTGCGGGGTAATCCGGAGTTCGCCTACTCGGATCACAAGCGCAGGGTGGAGGAACTTCTCGCCCGCTACCGTCAGGAACACCCGGAGCTGGCCCAGCTCATCTTCCGGCCAGGCACGGTGCTGGGGGCCGAGACCCGTAACCAGATCACCGGTCTGTTCCTGGCGCCCCGCCTGCTGGCCATACGGGGCAGTAATTCGCCATTCGTATTCATCTGGGACCAGGACGTTGTGGCAGCCATGGAGCAGGGCATCCGGGCGGACAAAACCGGTTGTTACAATATGGCCGGCGATGGCGCTCTCACCATCCGGGAGATCGCCCACAGGCTCGACAAACCCCTGTTGGCCCTGCCCGCCAGTGTTGTGAAAGCCGGATTGCAGATGGCCAAATGGCTGGGCAAACCGGTGTCGCCGGAACAGATCAACTTCCTGCGCTACCGACCAGTGCTGAGCAACCGCAGGCTCAAGGAGGAATTCGGTTACCGGCTGCAGAAAACATCGGCCGAGACCTTTGATTACTTTGTGGCGCAGGCAAGGCAGAGGGGCGATCTGTGACCGTCATCCTGATAACCGGAGCTGCCAGCGGCCTGGGCTGGGCCATGGCCCGGCACTGGTATCAGGCCGGTCATTCCCTGGTACTGGCGGACATCGACGCCGAGTCCCTGGTGAAGCGCGAGGCCGAACTGGACGACCCTCAACGAGTGCACGTGGTGACCGTCGACGTGACTGATCGCCGCGACCTGGAGCGATTGATCCGGGAGACTGAAACGACCTTTGGTCGCCTCGACCTCCTGGTCAACAATGCCGGCATCACCCACCGTTCTCCCGCTGCCAGTACAGATCCGGGGGTCTTCCGGAAAGTCATGGCAGTGGACTGGCAGGGGCCGGTGGAACTCACCCAGCTCGCCCTGCCCCTGCTCAGGAAAAGCCGTGGCGGCATTATCAGCATCGGCTCCATGGCCGGCTGGATGCCGGTGCCGGGGCGAGCGGGCTATTGCGCGGCAAAGAGCGCCCTGACCCAGTTCTTCGAGGTACTGCGACTGGAGCTGGAGGCAGATGGTATTCACATTCTCATGGTTTACCCCAGCTTCCTGGACACCCCGATCGAGAACAACGCCCTGGGGGCGGATGGCGAGAAAGCGACACACCCCCGTTCCACCATCGGGGCCATGACCAGTGCGGACGAGATGGCCAGAAGCATTGACCAGGCATTCTCCCGACGCAAACGCTGGCTCCTGCCGGAGCCCGTGTCCCGTTTCGGCAGCCTGCTATGGCGGCTGGCACCCGGACTTTACCTGAACGCCGTCCGCCGGAGATTCGCGGAGGATCTGGTTTAATGGACCCCTGGCTCTGGCTTGGCCTGTGTATCCTGCTGGCCTACACCATTGAGGCCATCACCGGCTTTGGCTCCATCGTCATCGCCCTGTCCCTGGGGGCGGTGCTGTTGCCGATACCTGAAATGCTCCCGGTGCTGGTGCCCCTGAACGTCCTGATGAGTGGCTACCTCACCTGGAAGCACCGCCACCATATTCACTGGCGACTGCTGTCGACGCTGATTCTGCCGCTGATGCTGACGGGCACGATCACCGGCTACGTGCTCACACCCTGGCTGGGAGCCGCCGCCCTCAAAACCCTGTTCGGTCTGCTCGTGGTCTGGTTCGCCGGCAAGGAGCTGTGGCGTATCTTCGGCGGCCGTGTCGCAGTACCCCACAACCTTGCCGCCAGCCGCGTCATCACCTTCGGCGCCGGCATCACCCACGGCCTCTTTGCCTCCGGCGGCCCGCTGCTGGTCTATGCTCTGGCCGGTATCCAGCTGGACAAGGGGCGTACCCGGGCCACCCTGCTTACAGTCTGGTTTACCCTGAACCTGACCCTCAGCGTCCTCTATATGTTCGACGGCAGCCTGATCACCAGCGCCGGTCGGTTGGTGTGGTACCTGCCGTTACTCGTCATTGGCGTTTGGGCCGGAGAGTTCCTCCACCACCGTCTCAACGAGGACCGTTTCAGGCAGGCCGTCTACGGTGTGTTGCTGGTCACAGGACTGCTTCTGATGCTGGGGGCCTAAAATTTCAATTTTCCTATTGATGTAATAATCAGTATAGCTTTTGCGAATGAATGGCATTGGAAAGTGCGATTGGGCGGACGCCACTGGTATCCGGATACTGGCTGCCAGACGCATTCAGAGCCCAAGGAGGTACCCATGCGCACCGTACAAGACCTGATGTCGAAATGGACGCCCCCATTGCACGAACGGGACTATCTCAGCCGTGCCGTGGACCAGATCCTCTCGAGCGGCCACACCGGGCTCCCGGTGGTGGACAGTGACAATCGCCTGGTGGGCTTCCTGTCCGAGCAGGACTGTATCCGCTCGCTGGCGAGCAGCAGTTACCACTGTGACAACTGGGTACGCATCAGCGATATCATGTCCCGGGAACCCGTATCGGTGACCGCGGACATGTCCGAACTGGCCCTGGCCAACCTGTTCTCCGAACGCAAGCCCAAGATTTACCCGGTGGTGGATCGGGAAAACCGGGTCCTTGGCATACTGACCCGCTCAAGGGTGATGGCCGCCCTCAACGACCAGCTGAAAGGCTGCCGGGCAGCATAAATCCCGGCTGTGGGAGTTCCGCAGCGGGTTATCGTCCTGATTTGCGGGTTCCCATCTTCGCCTCTGCGGTCAGCGGATCCTCCGGCCACGGGTGCTTGGGGTAACGCCCCCGCATTTCCTTTCGGACTTCCGGATAAACCGCGCTCCAGAAACTGGCCAGGTCCGCGGTGACCGCCAGTGGCCGTTGCGCCGGAGACAGCAGGTGAATCACCACCGGAACCCGGCCGCTCGCCAGGGCCGGCGTCACCACCCAGCCGAAAATGGCCTGTAGCTTGACAGCCAGTACCGGGCCGTTTTCGGCGGTGTAATCCAGGCGCAGGCGCTGGCCGGCCGGAATTTCCAGAGTGGATGGCAGCTCCCGGTTCAGGCGTTGTTGCTGCTCATAGGGCAGCAGGCTTTGCAGGGCATCGGACAGCGGGACCTGCTGCAAGCCTTTCCAGTTACGGATACCGGCCAGGTACGGCGCGAGCCATTGTTCCAGTTCCGCCAGCAGAGCCTGGTCGGAGACCTCCGGCCAGTCGGCCGGTTCCAGCTGCTTCATGAGCCTTACCCGGGCCTGCCACTGGCGGGCGGCTTCCGTCCAGGGCAGGCTTTCAATGCCCCTTTCCCGGACGGCGGTCAACAGCCCCAGCTGGATCTGTTCCGGCCCCGGTTCCGGCAGGCTGGCCTCATCAAGGACCAGCGCCCCAAGCCGCTTTACGCGGCGGGCCACCACCGTGCCTCTACGATCATCCCAGCGGGCCTCATCGATGGTACGGACGTGGTCTGCCAGGTCATCTTCCAGAGTGGCACGGTCTGTCGCGGCCGCCAGATAGATCAGAGCCTCTCGGGCCTGCCCGTCCAGCTCCGCGGCGACGATCCAGGTTCGGGCCCCAAGCGGGTCTTCCTCCCGCAGCCTGGCGCCACGGCCGTTGCTGAGCTGATAGCGGTTGGCGTCCCCCGCACGCCGAAGTCCGATCCGGTCCGGGTAAGCGAAGGCCAGCAACCGGCCGGCCGGCTGGCTTTCGTCAACGTCTTTCGCCCCCCTTTCCGTCACCAGACGGTCGGCGGCCCGCCTGAGAGTCTCCAGTCCGGCCCGGTCAGGACGGGCTGCCCGGTACTCCCCGGTCAGCCATTGCAGGCGGTAACTGATGTCCGATCCCGCCCCGGTGCCAAGAGGATCCCGTTCGCCCAGCAAAGCGGCCAGCCTGGCGGCGGTCCGGGGGTAGCCAAGCTTCCGCCCCTTCAACACCATGTGGGCAAGGCGGGGGTGGATACCCAGGGCACGGGCCTTACGGCCGTGGTCCGTCATCCCCCCCTGGCCATCGAGCAGGTCCAGCCACTGCAACAGCTCAACAGCCTGGGCCCAGTGTGCTGGCGGGGGCGGGTCCAGCCATTCCAGGGCGTCCGGGCTGCGGGCACCCCACTGCGCCAGCTCCAGAGCCAGGGGGGCGAGATCCGCTTCCAGGATTTCCGGCGGGGTGTAGGCGGGCAGTCCCTGCTGCTCGGATTCACTCCACAACCGGTAGCAGACCCCCGGCTCCACCCGCCCTGCCCGACCCTTGCGCTGCTCGGCTGAGGCCCGGGAGACCCGTCCGGTTTTCAGTCGGGTCATGCCACTATTGGGATCAAACACGGCACGACGTTGCTGCCCCGCATCAATCACCACCCGCACCCCCTCAATGGTCAGGCTGGTTTCGGCAATGGCAGTGGCCAGCACGATCTTGCGATGACCGGCGGGGGCTGGCTGGATCGCCCGGTCCTGATCATCACCCCTGAGGTTGCCGTAGAGCGGCGCGATATGAGTATCCGATGGCAGGTAGGGGCGCAACAGGCGCTCGGCCTGGCGGATTTCTCCGGCCCCCGGAAGAAACACGAGTACTGAGCCGGTCTCCGTCTCAAGTGCCTCGATCACCGTCGCTGTAACGTGGTCCAGAAGTCGGGACCGGCGGCCTGAGGATGCCGACAGCGGACGATAACGCACCCCCACCGGAAAGGCCCGGCCCTCACTGGTAAGCACCGGCGCATTGTCGAGCAGGCTGGCCAGCGGTGCAGTGTCGAGGGTTGCCGACATCACCACAACCCGCAGATCCTCCCGCAGGGCCTGCTGGCATTCCCGCACCAGCGCCAGGCCGAGGTCCGCCTGCAGGGAGCGCTCGTGGAATTCGTCGAAGATGACCACCGCGTAGTCTTCAAGGGCCGGGTCTTCCTGGATCAGCCGGGTCAGAATGCCTTCGGTCACCACCTCGACCCGGGTTGTGTCGCTTACCCGGGTATCAAGGCGGGTCCGGTAGCCGATGGTCTGGCCCGGGCTCTCCTCCCGTTGGCGCGCCATGTAGCGGGCTGCCGACCGTGCTGCCAGCCGCCGGGGTTCCAGCATCAGGATCTTCCGCTCGCCGCGCCACGACGCGGCAAGCAACGCCAGCGGTACCCGGGTTGTCTTGCCGGCACCCGGTGGTGCCTGCAGCAGCACCGTGGTTTGCTGTTCAAGGGTCTCAGAAAGCTGGGGAAGGATCCCGTCTACAGGAAGCATGATCGTACGCCGGCAATGAATCGGTGAATCCGAGGCTAACCGGAATCAGCGGCCGTGCCAATCTTCCGGGTGGGGCACGAACAGGGCGAAGAACAGGCCCAGGCCCAGGGCGACGGCTCCCAGGCTGAAAGCACCGATCAGGGTCCCGCCGGCCTCCAGCCACTGCCGCGTCAGCCACGGGCCCGCCATCTGGGTCACGCTGTACAACGCCACCATGGCGGCGGACAGACGCGGACCCTGGTGGGGGTGGAGAGCGCGGCCAATGCGCTGGGTCAGCAGTACCGTTCCCACGAACGTGCTGCCAACCAGCAGAGCACAGAGGATGATGCCAGTGGGACCTGGCCATATCACAACCGAGAGTGCCCCCAGGAACTGGATCAGGTAGTTGAGCCGCAGGGCCCTAAGATCGCCCATCCGCGAACCAAGGTAGCTCCAGAGAATGGGCGTGGGTATGGTGACGAGAGCCACGAACAGCCACGAGCCATCCACCAGCCAGTGACCTTCCGGCAACTGGGTCTTGGTGAGCAGGGGCAGGAACGTCATGGGCAGGATATAACCCATCCCGGCGCCCGCGTAGGACAGGAAGAGGGGGATGGAAGCACGGTCCAGCAGGGGACCTTTTTCCGCAAAGGAGCCATCCTCCCGCTGGATCCGGGCCGGCACGTCCAGGATCAGCAGGCGACGGGTTGCCCACCAGGCCAGGGGAATGGACAGCAGCGCGGCCGGCCACCAGCGGGCCGGGCCGGACAGCAGATCGGCCGTGCCGGTGACCAGAAAACTGGACAGTAACAGGCCTACGCCCACGCCGACATAGACCAGACCGCTGCTGGAAGCTCGGTTCCGGCGCACCAGCCACTCCAGGATCAGGGCCGGTGCCTGGACAAAGACCACGCCGTTGGCAATGCCGTTGACCAGTCGCAGGGCTGAGAGCCCTGCCACCGCTTCTACCTGGGTCTGCAGCAACGTGATCACGACGTGGACCAGCATCGCGATGGGCAATGCCTTCCGGATATGGTCCGGCCGGTACCAGCGGATCGCCAGCAGCGCACCGATCAGGTAACCGAGGTAGTTCCACGTGGCCACGGAGGCCCCCTCGCTGGGGGTCAGCAGGCCGTCCCCTACCAGGTAGGGCAGCAGGGGCGTATAGATAAAGCGCCCCAGGGCGTGGACCACCAGCAGGATGACAGCGCCCGCCACCAAGACTGTGGCCAGCTCCCGGGGGCTGGGAGTTATCCGGGAATCTGTCATCTCTCAGTCATCGCTACACCACGGGGCTGGCGCCCGAAAACGGTTGGTTACTTCACATCGACCTTGGCCGGGGTAATGTACTCGATCCTTGGTGGCGCCGCCAGGCAGCCTGCGGCGACCTTGCCAAAGGCCCTCATGTGATCGCTCTTGCGGTGGGGCTCGAGGCAGTCCTCGGACTCCCACACTTCCATGAAGACCAGGCGGTTGGGGTCGGAGAGACTGATATGCAGCTCGTATTCCTGGCAGCCTGGCTCCTGCAGGGTCGCATCGATACAGGGCCGGGCGGCTTCCAGCAGGGTTTCCCTCTGCTCGGGTTTCACATGGAGAATGGCGCGGATATACAGCATTGATTGTCCTCGGGTCGGGCAGGAATATCCTGCGGGAGTGAGAGCCACGCCGGATCAGCCGGCGCGGGGGTGATTTTCACGGGCCCACTGGTAGATCTGACGGTAAGCCCTGATCAGCTTGTCCGGTTCGTGGGGTGGCTGGATGACGGCCACCATCCGGCCTTCCGGATCGAGCAGGGTCAGGTGGCCACTGTGATCCACCAGGTTGTTACCGTCGCCATCGTCACGATGGACGAATACCGCGTTGACGCTCCTGGCCAACTCACGCAGTTCATCAATATCGCCGGTGAGACCGTGGAAATCTTCCCCGAAAAAGTCCAGGTACTCCTGAAGTCGCTCCGGTGTGTCCCGCTGGGGGTCGGCACTGACCAGCAGGAACTCCGGCTCCGGCAACTCAGGGGGGAGTTCACGACTGAACCGACGCAGGGTGGACATGGTGGCCGGACAGATGTCGGGGCAGTGGGTGTAGCCGACGAAAACAAAGGTCCAGCCACCCTTGAGGTCCTCCAGAGTGACGGTTTCGCCGGTGTCACCGGTGAGAGAGAACGGTGTCAGCGTCCGGGGTTCGTTATAGACGTAGGTGTTCAGGGCGCTGAGATCCGGGGCCGGCGGGGGTTCCTCACTGGCGGTGCGCATCTGCTGGCTCACCACCAGGCCGAATATCAGGGCAACAACGAGCAGTAACAGTACGAGCGTTCGCCGGACTGAGCGATTCATGGTGACTCCGGTTCAGGGAGACCCGGCCGGCGTCAGAGCCGGCCGGGCCCGATGCATCAGAAATAGAAGAAGTGGTCCACCAGCAACACCACGAAAAGGGCCATCAGGTAAGTGATCGAGTACTTGAAGGTTGCCAGCGCCACCCGGCGGTCGTCGCCACGAAGCAGACGTACCGAGTATTGCAGAAAGCGTAACCCAAGTAGGACGGACCCCGCCAGATAGATCCAGCCGGACATACCTGTGGCAAAAGGTAGCAGGGTGACCGCCAGCAGCATCAGGGTGTACAGCAGAATATGCAGCTCGGTGTAGCGGTTGCCGTGGGTGACCGGTAGCATGGGAATTCCGGCTTTCGCGTACTCTTCCTTGCGATGGATCGCCAGCGCCCAGAAATGGGGAGGGGTCCAGGCAAAAATGATCAGCACCAGCAGCAGGGCATGGCCGTCCACCTGACCGGTAACCGCGGTCCAGCCCAGTAGCGGCGGCATGGCGCCGGCGAGACCGCCAATCACGATGTTCTGGGGCGTGGCGCGCTTGAGGAAGAGAGTATAGACGCCTGCGTAACCCACCAGCGACGCCAGGGTAAGCCAGGCGGTCAGGGCGTTGACCTGCCACATCAGGATCATCATTCCGGAAAGGGCAAGCACCGTAGCGAACAGAATCGCGTCCAGCGGGCTGATACGCCCTGTAGCCACCGGACGCTTGCGGGTACGGGCCATGACCGTGTCGATCTTCTGGTCCACCACATGATTGACCACGGCGGCAGCACCGGCCAGCAGGGCAATGCCCAGATTGCCGAACACTAGTACGCTCCATCCAGGTACCCCTGGGGCCGCCAGCAACATGCCGATGACCGAGGTAAGAATCATCAGCGCCACCACCCGGGGCTTGGTCAGCTCCAGAAAGTCACGCCAGGAAAGGGAGCGGCTGACTCCGGGTTCGGCGGCAATGGCCTTGGCCTGGTTACTCATGCGGGTACCTCGCGAGAATTTGTTGTTTTTTGTTCCGGTTCTGCGACCGGTTGTGGCCTGTAGCCGTGTATTCGCCACAGCACGTGAATAACCGTCAACAGCAGCCCTGCCCCCATGGCGTTATGGGCAACGGCTATGGACAGCGGAATGTGGAAGGCAACGTTGGCGACACCCAGCCCAATCTGCACGACCAGTGCCCCCGCGGTCAAGAGCACCATGAACTGGAGATGGGTTCCCCGTACCTGACGCCAGAGTGCGAGCAGCAGAAAGATGAAGTAACCCAGGACAACCAGGGCCCCCAGGCGATGGCTGAAGTGGATGGCCACACGACCGTCGGCGGTGAGCTGCCCCCCCAGATAGTTGGGTCCGATGGTCTGGAGAATGTCAAAGCCGTGGCTGAAGTCCATGTCCTCCGGCCACCACTGGCCCTGACAGGTAGGCAGGTCGGGGCAGGCCACGGCGGCGTAGTTGGCCGCAGTCCAGGCGCCCAGGGCAATCTGCATAACAACCAGGGCGAGGCCACCGTAGACCCAGGGCCTGAGCCGGGCCAGCGCGCTTTGCCGCCTGGCCGGTAATGGCTTGCGTCGTGCCCGCAGGCGGAAATTCAGCAGGGTAAGCAGACTGAGGGTGGTGAAACCACCCAGCAGGTGCAGAGCCACCACCTTGGGCCAGAGCTGCAGGGTCACCGTCCACATGCCAAACAGGGCCTGCAGAACGATAAACGCCGCGGTAAACACCGGCAACTTGACCGGGATACCCGCCCTGCGGTTACGGACAGCGTAAATGGCAAGCCCGAACACAATCAGGCCCAGGGTGCCCGCGGCGTACCGATGGATCATCTCTGGCCAGCCCTTGGCCACATCCACTGGCGAATCGGGAAAGCGGGCATTGGCGATGGCAATACTGGACTCGCTCTGGGGTACCGTCAGAAAGCCGTAGCAGCCGGGCCAGTCAGGACATCCCAGGCCGGCATCCACGAGTCGGGTCCAGGCGCCGAGCATCACCACTACAACGGTGAATACCGCCGCAATCAGGGCCCATCGGGCCATGGTCTTTCGGACGTGCTGGTCACTGGACAATTGTTGTTCTTCTTTCACGATGGTTACCTTGTTCACATCAACCGGGCTTATCCATCCGCCAGGACCACGCCTGTCCGGTATAGATCAGCCAATCTGGGACAGCTTCATCAGATGCTTGAGATCTTCAAGCATTTCCTTGCCCGTGTGTTCAGTACCGTAATGCATCATCACGTTGCCAAAGGGATCGACCAGCAGGATGCGTGACTCTTCGGCAGGGTCGATCCCGTTCGGCCAGGAGGCTCCCTCACCCACAAGCCTGAGGCGCTCCATGGAGCTGTACTCGGAGCGCCAGCGGGTCTGCAGTTCCTCGGGAATCTCCCCTATCCAGGCTCCCCGGCCCATGCGATTGGCGTTCTTTCCCAAAGCAATATTCACCTGGCGCGCCAGATACATGAGGCGCTCGCAATCGCTGCCACAGGTCTCGGCGACGACAATCATCATCCACTTTGGCTCATGGAGAAGAGGTCCGAAGCGCTGCTCCAACGGGTCCCCATCGGCGCCAGCGAGATTCAGTTGTTCAACAGGAACGGCAGGCAGGATCAGTTCGCCATGATTACTGCGGCTCTCGGGGTGCAGCCAGCCTGTGTAATACATGATTGTGGCGAAAATCATGGGCCCGAAACCGATGGCAAAGAGGATCAGTGCAGTGCGGCGCCCACGACGGACCTGATCCGCGGTGGGTTCGGCTTCCTGCTGGCGGGCGGTGATGTCGGTCATTCAGGACTCCTGCTTACGATAGCTCGCTATTATTGTCAGTATGATGAGCGCCACTGCCAGGGAAAACCACTGCAGGGCATAACCATAGTGAGTCTGAGGACCCATCATATCGGGTTCCCAGTCAGCCCGGAAGGCTCCCGGTTGTGCGGGGTTCTCGAGCCGGAGAATCCGGTCAGCCACCTCCGGCGCCTGTTTCGCCACAATCTCGCGGGGAAGTGCCTGAACCCGGCGGGGCCAGCCCTCCGAACCGGTATCGGCGCCGGCGGCCGCCCCGGCCAGGACAGGAGGTTCGGGGTACCCGGCGATACGCCCACGGATTTCCACGGGGCCGGCGGGAATGCCAACAGCAGGCAGTTCGCTGCGGCGGCGCTCCGCCTTTACCCAGCCCCGGTTGACCACCACCGACGGACCCTGCCGCGGGTAAAACAGGGTAAGCACCTCGTATCCCGGCACACCGTCCCGGGTCCGGTTGTCCAGGAGCCAGCTGTAGCGACTGTATTCTCCCGCCGCAATCACGGGGCGCCCGGCTTTTCCTGCCGACTCACTCAGGTTGCCCCAGGCTTCGGTCTCGCTCGGGTCTGACCACTGGGCCAGAAGTTCCTTTTTCTCCTCCGCCCGGCTCAGTTGCCAGGTACCGAGCCCCAGTAACAGCGGCAGGAATACCCCGGCAAACAGGAGCAGGCGCCAGTCAAACACCCAGGTGCGCCCGCGGGATTCAAGATCCGACATGCTCTGTTATAGTCACAGGTTCGTAGCCTTTCTGAAGACAGGAATAATGGACAGCCATCCCGGAGACAGGGCCCATGCTTCTCAAAGTACTCATCGTCATCCTGATGCTGGCAATCATCGTCAGCCTGTTCAGTGGCCTCTTCTTCCTCATCAAGGACGATGGTAACCGACGGCGGGTGGTGAATTCACTGGCGGTCAGGGTCGTGCTGAGCATCCTGCTCCTGGCGGTGATCCTGCTGGCCCTGTGGCAGGGCGGCCTCAGCCTGAACCCCACCCCCTATCACTGAGCCGGCTGCACCCGCCAGCATCGCTGCCGGGTGCAGGATTACCGGCGGCTCGGGTCAGATAACATAGACAAACACAAACAGACCCAGCCAGACGACGTCGACAAAGTGCCAGTACCAGCTGGCGGCTTCGAACCCGAAATGATTGTCACCGGTGAAATGACCTTTCTGGATCCGCACCATCATGACGATCAGGATCAGGGTCCCCAGGATCACGTGGGCACCGTGGAAACCCGTCAGCATGAAGAAGGTGCTGCCGTAGATCCCGGACTGCAGCGTCAGGTTGAGATCCTGGTAGGCATGGACATATTCCTCAGCCTGAAGGCCCAGGAAAACCAGAGCCAGCACAATGGTGGCGCCAAGCCAGATTTTCACTTTCTTGCGGTTGTCTTCCTTGAGGGCGTGATGGGCCACAGTAATGGTGAATGAGGAGGTCACCAGCAGGATGGTGTTGATCAGCGGCAGCCCCCAGGGTCCGATAATGCCATCTGGTGGCGGATAGGCTTCCGGATTCGGAGTATTGATCAGCGGCCAGTTAGCCTGGAAGCCTTCCCACAGCATGGCGCTTGTGCCCTTGTCGCCTTCGCCGCCGAGCCATGGCACCACAAACACCCGTACATAGAACAGAGCGCCGAAGAAGGCCGCGAAGAACATCACTTCCGAGAAGATGAACCAGGCCATGCCCCACCGGAAGGAGCGGTCCATCTGCTCACTGTACAGGCCCGCCCGGCTCTCGCGGATCACCGACCCGAACCAGCCGAACAGCATGTAGACCATCACCAGGGCTCCGGCCAGAAACATGAACCAGGACGCCTGGGTGGGTTCTCCCTGTGAGTTGTTGACCATGATGGATGCCACCCCATACATGAGGAGGAACATCCCGATGGTGGCCACAATGGGCCACTTGCTCTGTTCAGGTACATAATACGTCTGGTTGTTCGCCATGCTTGTCTCCAGAGGCCTGTTCCGGTGGCCTATCCGTTTCTGTTTGTTGTTGTACTTTCACTCGCTGCGGTTTCGGCCGCCGGCACTTCCAGCTTCTGGTCGTACAGGGTGTAGGACAGCGTCAGCTTGTGGATGGTGTCCGGTAATGCCCTGTCGACGATGAAGACCAGGGGCATCTCCACCCGCTCACCCGCCTCCAGCTGCTGCTGGTTGAAGCAGAAACATTCGGTCTTGTGGAAATATCCGGTACCTTCGGATGGCGCCAGACTTGGAACCGCCTGGCCAACCATCGTTCTGGTGGTCGGGTTTTCGGCGATGAAGTTAACCGTTATCGCCTCCCCCGGATGAACCTTGATGCTTCGAACCTCCGGTTTGAAAACCCAGGGCATGTCCGGTCCGTTCTGGGCGGTGAACTGAACGGTTACCGTCCGGTTCACGTCCGCTTCCGTCGCCTGGGTGGACTCATAACGACCGGCGGTCTTGCCATTGATGCCCGTGATCTCACAGAAGACGTCATAGAGGGGCACCATGGCAAAGCCAAACCCGAACATTCCGATGACACCCCCAAGACACCAGGCGACGACCCGGGTATTGGAAGATCGACCATTGTTTTGCGGTGTTGATGCCATGAACGGTACCCCTTTTCAGCGACCGCTGCCTATTTCACGTCAGGTGGAGTGGCAAAGGTGTGGTAGGGCGCCGGCGACGGCACGGTCCACTCCAGCCCCTCGGCTCCCTCCCAGGGTTTGGCCGAGGCCTTTTCCCCATAGCCCCTGACACACTTAACCACGATGAACAGGAACAGCAGCTGGGTAGCACCGAACATGAAGGCACCCACGCTGGATACCATGTTGAAGTCGGCAAACTGCAGGGCATAGTCGGGGATACGGCGGGGCATCCCGGCCAGGCCGAGGAAGTGCATCGGGAAGAAGGCTAGGTTCATGCCCACGAAAGACAGCCAGAAATGGGTTTTGCCCAGGGTTTCGTCGTACATGGTGCCAGTCCACTTGGGCAACCAGTAGTAGGCGGCCGCGAAAATGCCGAAGATCGCACCAGGTACCAGGACGTAGTGGAAATGGGCCACCACGAAATAGGTGTCATGATACTGGAAATCCGCCGGTGCAATGGCCAGCATCAGGCCCGAGAACCCGCCGATGGTAAACAGTATGACGAAGGCTACCGAGAACAGCATGGGGGTCTCGAACGTCATGGATCCCCGGAACATGGTTGCCACCCAGTTGAATACTTTCACCCCGGTTGGCACGGCAATCAGCATGGTGGCATACATGAAGAACAGCTGCCCGAAGATGGGAATGCCCACGGTAAACATGTGATGGGCCCAAACCAGGAATGAGAGGAGGGCGATGGCACCTACCGCATATACCATGGAGGCATAGCCGAACAGGGGCTTGCGGGCGAATGCGGGGATGATGTGGGAAACCACCCCGAATGCCGGCAGGATCATGATATAGACCTCAGGATGACCAAAGAACCAGAACACATGCTGGAACAGGACCGGGTCACCGCCGCCGGCGGCATCAAAGAAACTGGTGCCGAAGTTGATGTCCATGAGCATCATGGTGACCACGCCAGCCAGTACCGGCATGACAGCAATCAGCAGGAAGGCGGTAATCAGCCAGGTCCATACAAACAGGGGCATCTTCATCAGGGTCATGCCCGGCGCCCGCATGTTGAGGATGGTGGCGATGACGTTGATGGCGCCCATGATGGAGGAAATACCCATGATATGGACGGCAAAGATGAAGAAGGTCGTGCTTGGCGGCCCGTAGGTCGTCGACAGGGGCGCGTAGAAGGTCCAGCCGAAGTTGGGGGCGCCGCCCTGCATGAACAGGGTGGACACCAGCATCAGGAACGCCGCCGGCAGCAGCCAGAAACTCCAGTTGTTCATCCGCGGCAGGGCCATGTCGGGCGCCCCCACCATCAGCGGCAGCATCCAGTTGGCCAGACCCACGAAAGCAGGCATGACCGCGCCGAATACCATGATAAGCCCATGCATGGTGGTCATCTGGTTGAAAAATTCGGGCTCCACGATCTGGAGACCCGGCTGGAACAGCTCAGCCCGAATGACCATTGCCATGCTCCCCCCGAGGAGGAACATGGCAAAGCTGAAGATCAGGTACATGGACCCGATATCTTTGTGATTGGTGGTTAACAGCCACCGGGTCATGCCTTTGGCGGGACCATGATGATGATCCTGGGCATGGGTATCTGCGACCGCACTCATTTGAAACCCCCGTTGCCGCCTTTTTCTTGTTGCTGGCGAAGTTTGTTATCTGGCGAACCTGACGGCGGCAATGCCACCGCCCGGCTGTCTCTTACTGGTTCTTGTAGTCGAAGACTTCCTTCGGTGTCACCATTTCGCCGGTATTGTTACCCCAGGCATTACGCTCGTAGGTAATGACCGCGGCAAGATCGGCTTCACTGAGCTGGGCACCGAAGGCCTGCATCGCGGTTCCGCTGACACCGTTGACGACAATATCAAGATGAGCCTGTATATCCTCGGTTACGACCGGCGTGCCCCGCAGTGACGGGAACGCGCCGCCACCGCCACCGGAACCGTCCTGACCATGACAGGCCGCACAGGCAGTGGCGTAGACACCTTCGCCGCGCTCAACCAGCTCTTCCAGGGTCCAGTCTTTTTCGGTGAGCTGACGTTCCTTCTCAGCGGCTTCCCGCTGGTCCGCCAGCCACAGGTTGTATTCCTCTTCGGGCAAGACCTCAACGACCACCGGCATGAAGCCGTGGTCCTTGCCGCACAACTCGGTACACTGTCCCCGATACGTGCCAGGCTTATCCACCTTCACCCAGATCTCGTTGATGAAGCCCGGGATCGCGTCTTTCTTTACCCCGAAATTGGGCACCCACCAGGAATGAATCACGTCGTTGGCGGTAAGCAGGAGACGGACCTTCTTGCCGGCAGGGATCACCATGGGGTTGTCCACGTCCAGCAGGTAGTTCTCGCTCTTTTCCATCCGGTTATAGATTTCGTCACGGGAAGTGGACATGTTCGAGAAGTAACCGAAGTCGTCCTCGATGTAGTCGTATTTCCAGCGCCATTGATACCCGGTGACCTTGATGTCCACTTCCGACTCGGAGGTGTCGTACATATCCACCAGGGTGGCGGTTGCCGGGATGGCCATGATGACAAGGATGGCAAAAGGTATAATCGTCCAGAGGATTTCCACGACGGTGTTCTCGTGGAAGTGGGCCGGCTTGTGGCCCTTGGACTTTCGATGGGCAAAGATGGACCAGAACATGACCCCGAAGACCACGACGCCTATTGCGACGCATATCCACAGGATAGTCATGTGAAGGCCAAAAATCTCGTTACTGGTGTCAGTTACCCCCGGGGACATATTCATCTGCCAGTCGGCCAGCGCCGAAGCAGATAATAACGATCCCGCAATAAGGGCACCTGCCCGTTTAACGTGCACGTGCATACCGCGTCTCCACAGAATGTTGTTCTTATACATGACAGACACGAGGCCAGACGCCTCCCGCGACTTCAGCCTGCCAAGTCTGGCGGATCTGCGTGACACTTCCACGACTGATGGAAGTTCGTCCCCCCGGAGCCATTGAACCCGGATGCGCTCGCACACGCAACAGGAAAGCACGGGAAGTCTGTTCACGGATAACCAGAAGTGAGTATAGACAGAGAGTTAGCCAACACTCAAACCTTGGACACATTTTGAATAATTTTATAGTTATAAACATATATCAATTTTGTTGGACGCGACCGACTCCCGAGCCTTTTCCGGGATGATGGTACTGACCCGCTCCGACCGGCATCTCTGGCGCCTGGCCTGGCCGCTGATGCTCACCAACCTGACCGTCCCCCTGCTGGGCCTGGTGGATACTGCCGTGCTGGGCCACCTGGACGATCCCCAGTACCTGGGAGCGGTTGCCGTTGGTGCAAACCTGTTCAGCATCCTCTACTGGACCTTCGGCTTCATGCGCATGGGCACTACCGGCCTCGCAGCCCAGGCTTATGGCAGGCAGGACCAGGTCGGCCAGGCCGCACTGCTGCTCCGCTCCCTTTTGCTCGCCATCGCCGTCGGGCTGACTCTGATCGCACTTCAGGGCCCGCTGATTACCACCGGGCTGGGGCTGATGAACCCGGGGCCGGATGTGGCTGCCCTGGCGGCGGAGTACGCCGCCATACGAATCTGGAGCGCCCCGGCGGTGCTCTGCCAGTACACGCTGGTGGGCTGGCTGATTGGCTGCCAGTTGCCCCGGGGGCCGATGGTCATGCTGATCGCCGCCAACAGCGTGAACATCCTGCTGGATGTTCTGTTCGTGACGGTGCTGGGATGGAACAGCCGGGGCGTGGCCATGGCCACGATCACCGCCGAGTATTTCGCAACGGCTCTGGGCCTCTGGCTGGTATGGCAGCGGCTGCCGGACCACCGGGCTTCACTGAAAACCCTGCTGGGCCAGCTGGAGGACTACCTGGCACTGATCCGCGTCAACCGCTACCTGATGGTGAGAACCATCTGCCTGCTGCTGGCACTGGCCTTTTTTACCGCACAGGGAGCCCGGCAGGGCGAGGTTATTCTCGCGGCCAACGCTGTGCTGCTGACGTTCCTGCTGGTCATTTCCGCCGGCCTCGACGGCTTTGCCAATGCCGCCGAAGCGTTGGTGGGACAGGCAGTTGGTCATCGCTCCCACGCCCGTTTCCTGGTGGCGTGCCGCACCGCCGCGCGCTGGTCGCTGATTGGCGCAGTGATCTTTACGGCCCTGTTCGTTCTCGGCGGACACTGGCTGATTGGCCTGCTGACCAGTATCGAGGAGGTGCGCGCCACCGCCCGGGACTATCTGCCCTGGTTGTGGCTGCTACCGATGGCAGCGGTCTGGGGATACCTTTTCGACGGTATTTTTATCGGTGCCACCCGTACCCAAGACATGCAGAACACCATGCTTTTCTCATCACTGGGAGTGTTCCTGCCCGTGTGGTGGCTGACCACCAGCTGGGGCAACCACGGCCTGTGGTTTGCGCTGATTGCCCTGATGCTCGCCAGGGCCGGATCCATGGGGGCGGTTTTCCTGGTCAGGACACGATCCGGATCATGGTTCTGAGATGAGTGATCGGTAATCACTCAGCACACCGAAAAATCTCAACTACACTGCAGAAAAAGGGGCGTCTGGCGACAGGCACCCCTGGTTTTTCCAGCAGATCCGGCTTTGTCTGACATGACCCCAGAGGCAGTATTGAACATCATTGATCAGGCCCGTCGACAGGAAGCACACTCTGGGGAGTTTCTCCGCCAGATGCGTGAAAAGGCCACACGCCTGCCCGCCAGCGTTACCGTGGAGGGATACCAGCCTGCCACCTGCCTGTTCCAGTTCGCCATCGAGTATATCGAGATGGCGCCGCGGCTGATCCAGTGCGTTGAAGAGTGCGCCCAGAAGTCCCGCAGGAGAGCCCTGTTTCTCCCCTTCATTGACACGGCTACCCGTTACTTCACCCAACCCTCCATCGTCCTCGCCCGGTATGACGGCCTGGATGGGCTTCTGATCAAGGCCTACCTGTGCCACCGTCTGATGGAGGAGATGTATGAAAACAACCAGTCCACCCGCCGCAGCCATGTCGTGGACATGGAGGCCATACGGGCCAACCTGCTGGCCCACCAGCTGATCGGCGAGCCCTTCGCCAATGAGCTGGATGAGTCCATTACCGTGACCATGCTGAACCTGGCGGGATCACCTGATTACTACGAACTGAACCTGGACCCCTTCGTCGAAGAGCTTGGCAAGGCAGCGCGGGAATGGATGCGTGAATACTGGGAAAACCTGCTGACCAGGAATCACATCCGGTTTACCCTGATGCCCTAAACGAACAGACGAGCAACCGGCAATGACTTTCAGAAAGGCCCTGATGCTGTGCTTTACAGTGGCCCCGCTGGCCGCCGTGGGCGGAGAACATTCTTTCCTGGTAACTGACGCCCGCACAGGAAGTGTACTTTCCGATGCGGTGGTAATTTTACCTGTCTCCGCGGACCATCCTGACGCAAACACCCGCATGATCCAGCGGAACCGGCAGTTCGTGCCCCAGGTGCTGGCGGTTACCGCCGGTACCGAAGTGACGTTTCCCAACCAGGATAATACCCAGCACCACGTCTATTCCTTTTCGCCGGCGAAAACCTTTGAGATTGAACTGTACGCCGGTGTACCGGAATCCCCGGTTCTGTTCGATGACGTGGGCGTGGTGGAACTGGGCTGCAACATCCACGACCACATGCAGGGCTTTATCCTGGTTACGGACCAGCGTCATGGGGTCACCGGCCCCGACGGCCGGGTGACCCTGAGCTGGCCCGACGACCGGGCGTTCCCGGAGCAGGTCCGGGTCTGGCATCCGCGACTGCCCGACAACACAGATTGGAGGGAGGTCTCCCTTTCCGGACCGGCCATGGCGGGGGCGACCGAGATCCAGCTGGATGTTCGGCCAGAGCCGCAGACCGATGGCTCCCTGCAGCGCCTGCAACAGCGCTTCCGGGACCTGTGAGGGTGGTGCCGGCCGGTCTGGGTTTCCGGGGGCGACTGCTGGCGGCGATGCTCTCCCTGGTCGCGGCCACCGCAGTGGTGCTCGGCGTGGTGTTCCTGGTGTATCTGCTGGAGGACGAAAAGCAGCGGGCGAGTGACAGCCTGGATGTGGCCGCCCGGGTCACCTCGGAGATCATGGCCCGCCGCAGCGAACTGCTGACCGGCAACCTGCAGGTGCTGGTGGACGACTTCGGCTTCAGGTCCGCCATCGCCAGTAACGATCAGGCGACCATGGAAAGCGCCCTGGTCAACCACGCCGGCCGGGCAGGGGCCGACATCGCCGTGGTCCTGGACAATCAGGGAGCGCAACTGATCGCCCTTGGTATCAGCGGGGAAACACTCCGCCAGGCTGTCCCAGGCCTGCTGCAGAGTGCACGCAACCGAGGTGGAGCAGACCAGATCATCAGCGCAGGTGGTCGGGCCCTCCAGATGTTCGCCGTGCCGATACGGGGGGCCGGACTGAGGGCGTGGCTGGTGGCTGGCTTTGTTCTGGATGATGCTTTCGCCCGCCAGCTGGCCGACCTCACGGGGACCGACGTTCTTTTCAGAATCCGCCAGAGTCAGGGGCAGGGGCTGCTGGCAGCGAGCCGCAGACCCGACCGCTTCCATCAGTTGCTTGATGACCTTCCCGAGACCACAACGGGAGAACGGCCGGTGGAGAATGAGCGGTTTTTCATCCGCACCATGGAGCTGGGCGGCGAGCAGGCATCCGCCGTGCAGGCAGTGCTGCTGATCGATCGCGAGGAAGCTCTGGCAAATTATTACAACCGGGCCACGGATCTGGCTCTCATTCTGATGCTGTCCATCGTCCTGTCTGGGCTGGTGGTGTTGGTAACGGCCCGGGCACTGGGGCAGCCGGTGCTGCAACTGGCCCGCTTCGCCACCGCTATTGGCGAAGGTAAGGACGCCGCCGAGCCCTCTCCACCGAGAACCCGGGAACTGCGAACGCTGCAGAGCGCCCTGACCACCATGCAACAACGAGTGCGCGACCGGGAAGACCGCATTCGCTTTAACGCCTTTCACGACGAACTGACCGGACTGGCCAACCGCAAGGCGCTCAACGAGAAACTCAGCCCGGCCCTGGAGGAGGCACACCCGCTACTGCTAGTCGGCGTCACCCTGAACCGCTTCCGGGCTCTGAACGACACCCTCGGTTTCCAGTTCGGGGACCAGGTCCTGTCCATGGCAGCGGACCGCCTCCAGCGTATCGTCGGGCACCGGGCCCTGGTGCTGGCCCGCACCGGCGGAAATGAGTTCATGGTGCTGGTTGAGCCGATGCAGGGGCCTCTAAAGGAGCTGCTGCTCGACATCAGGGATGGCCTCCAGGCCACCGCAACCATTGGCGAAACCCCTATCAGTCTCCACGTGGCAGTTGCCGGGCTGAAGCTGCCGGAAGACGCTGCCACGCTGGACCAGGTGCGGCGCCGCCTCAGCCTCACGCTGAAACGGGCCGAGCATGACCCCCGAAGCCTGGCTGTTTACGAACCCGGGGGTGACGAGACCCACCTGCGGGAACTCACCCTGACCCAGGACCTGCGACGGGCCATAGCCGACAACGGGCTCAATGTCGTGTATCAGCCCAAAATCCTGATGGCCAGCGCCGAAATGATTCAGGTGGAGGCCCTGGCGCGATGGCAGCACCCGGAGATGGGATTCATCTCGCCGGAGGAATTCATCCTGCTGGCGGAACAGACCGGCCAGATTGGTGACCTGACCCGTTTCATCCTCAGTCAGATTTCCCAGGACCTTGCCGACCTGCACCGCCAGGGGCTTGAGATTGGCGCTGCGATCAACCTGTCTGCCCTCGATCTGAGCAACCCGACCCTCACCGAGGAGATCCGGGAGGCCTTTTCCCGGCACAGCATCCCTTTCAGCTGGCTGACCTTCGAGATCACCGAAAGCGCCTTCATGTCAGATGCAACCTCGGCCAGAGCCACCCTGGACCAGCTGGGCACCCTGGGCGCCTCCCTTTCGGTAGACGATTTCGGCACCGGCTACTCGTCCCTGTCGCAACTGCGGCAGTTGCCGGTGCAGGAACTCAAGATCGACAAATCCTTTGTACTCAGACTGGAGCAGGAACCCCAGGATCAGCTGATCGTCCGCTCCACCATCGACATGGCCCATGGCCTGGGCCTGTCGGTAGTCGCCGAGGGCATCGAGAACCTGGACAGCTGGCGACTCCTGCAGCAATGGGGCTGCGACAAGGGCCAGGGCTTCTTCATGGCCCGGCCGATGCCCCAACAGGCGCTGGCGGCCTGGGCCCGGGACTTTCGCGCCGGGGCCCGGGAACTGCGTCCTCTCATGACCGGAGACATGCGATGAAACCTTCCACCCTGTGCCGACTGACACTGGTCGCCTGCGTGAGCCTGGCCCCGGCTGCGGCGCTGAAGGCCGATCCGGGCAGCCGGTTATGGGCTACCGGCGGCGTCACCACCATTGAAGGCACTGCCGGTGGCGGCCTGGTGCCCTGGGCACTGATGTCAGGCTACGCCAGTGATGAGGAATGGGGCGGGACCTTGACCCTCTCCCGGGCGGAAACGGACGACTTCACCCTCAACGTGACCGGCGCCGCCCTGAACTGGCGGAACCGGATCGAACTCAGTATCGCCCGCCAGACCCTGGATCTGGACACACTGGGGGCCGCCCTGGGCCAGGACGAACTCTCACAGGACATTTTCGCCGCCAAGGTACGGCTTGCCGGCGACGTTCTCTACAGCGACTACGGTCAGTGGTCCCTGGGGCTGCAGCACAAGCACCAACGGGAATTCGACGTGCCGGAAGCGGTCGGAGCAGAGGACGACCGCGGCACCGATGTCTATCTCGCCGCCAGCAAACTGTTCTTTGCCGCGGTTCTCGATCGCAACCTGCTGGTCAATGTCAGCCTCCGGGGCACCAGGGCCAATCAGGGGGGGCTTCTGGGATTCGGGGGAGACCGGAACGACAGCTATGAAGCGATGCTGGAAACCAGTGCCGGTATTCTGCTGAACCGTAGCTGGGTAGTGGGGGCGGAATACCGGCAGAAGCCCGACAATCTTGGCTTTGCCCGGGAACAGGACTGGTGGGACGTCTTCGTGGCCTGGATACCGGACCGTCGCCTCTCGGTGACCGCCGCCTGGGCGGATCTGGGCGACATCGCCGGGCTGGAGGACCAACGCGGCCTGTATGTTTCACTGCAAGGCACTTTCTGAGGAACCGACCAATGATCATCGTTGCGCGTACCCTGGCTCTGGCCGCCACTTTGGCCCTGGCCACGGCCTGTGCCACCTCGAACAGGAGCGGGGATTCGACGCTTTACCAGGGTCTGGGCGAGCGCTCCGGCATTGCCAAGATTGTTGAGGACCTGCTGTACCGGATTGTGGAAGACGACCGCATTGCCCCTCAGTTCAAGGGCATCGATGTGGTCCAGTTCCACACCAATCTGACCGACCAGATCTGCGAAATCAGCGGCGGCCCCTGCACTTACACCGGCCGTGCCATGACGGAGGTGCATGAGGGAATGAACGTAACCGAAACACAGTTCAATGCCCTGGCGGAACAACTGATACTGGCGATGGAGGAAAACCAGGTGAGCACCAGCGCCCAGAACCGGTTACTCGGGCGGCTGGTGGAACTGCATCCGGACATCACCCATCGGTAGCCATGGAAACTTGGCTCCGAAAGGCCCCGGCGTTAAGCTTGCAGCCTTTTGTGACCCCTCAGCCCGGAGCAACCTCTGAATGGATAATGCCGATCTCGGAAAACTGATCCTGCGTCTCACCCTTGGCGGGCTTTTACTGTTCCACGGCATCAGCAAGCTTCTCAATGGCGTCGGTCATATCGAGGCCATACTGGTGGCACATGGCATCCCGGCATTCTTCGCCTATGGTGTATTCATCGGGGAGTTGCTGGCGCCGCTGATGGTGATCCTGGGCTACCACACCCGGATCGGTGCCCTGCTGATCGTCTTCAACATGATGGTGGCCATTGCCCTGGTTCACGCCAGCGAACTGATGACGCTCGGTGGCGGTGGAGGCTGGTCTCTGGAACTCCAGGGCTTCTTCCTGTTCACGGCGCTGGCGCTGATCTTCCTTGGCCCCGGCCGCTATAAACTGAAAAACTGAGGTGTCCGCCATGCCCCGCAACGTGACTCCTGGTCGCTACCGTCACTACAAGGGAAGGGAATACGAAGTGCTCGGTACCGCCCGGCATAGTGAAACCGGGGAGTGGCTGGTCGTCTACCGCTGCCTGTACGGCGACTTCAGCCTCTGGGTGCGGCCCCTGGATATGTTTACCGAAACGGTCGAGGTCGCCGGGGAGCAGGTACCGCGATTCACCCCCGCAGGTGACTGATACCGGCTCCCGGCGGGCCCACCTCCGGGATCGGCTTTGACTCTGACTGCCGTTTACTGCACATTACCGCCCCGTTAGAACCAACCACCCCCTGATCAACCGTGACAGAAGGCCCCACAAGGGTATCTGTCGTCCTTACGGAGTCTTACCATGAACGCCGTTGTTGCCGCGGTCATCATCATGCTCGCCCTGAGTCTGTGCAGAATCCACGTTGTTGTCGCCCTGATCATCGGAGCCCTGGCCGGTGGACTGATCAGCGGCCTGTCCCTGGAAGCCACCATCGAAGCCTTCAATGGTGGCCTCGGGGGAGGGGCCACCGTAGCCCTGTCCTACGCCACCCTCGGAGCCTTTGCCGTCGCCATCGGCAAATCCGGCCTGGCCCACGCCCTTGCTGACAAGGCACTGGCCCTGGTGGGAAACCGGCAGGCCGGCGATACCAGTAGCGCCGCCAACAGGGGCGTGCGCTTTCTGATTATCGGCCTGCTGCTGTTGATCGCCATGTCATCCCAGAACATCCTGCCGATACACATTGCCTTCATCCCCCTGATCGTCCCGCCACTGCTCTATGTGATGGCGAAACTGAAACTGGACCGACGTCTGGTGGCCTGCGTGCTCACCTTCGGGCTGATCACCCCCTATATGTTCCTGCCAGTGGGTTTTGGCGGCATCTACCTTAACGAGATCCTGATGGCCAACGTGGGCCAGAACGGCATCGACACCGAGGGCCTCAGCGTCATCTCCGCCATGGCACTGCCCGCACTGGGGATGCTGGTGGGACTGCTGGTGGCGGTCTTTTTCAGTTACCGGGGGCAGCGCGACTACGAACTGGAGCGGATCGAACAGACCGAGCGGGTGAACACCCCATACAGCACCAGGACACTGCTCATGGCACTGGTGGCGATTGTCGCCGCGTTCGTGGTGCAACTATGGCTGGGCTCCATGATCCTGGGGGCGCTGACAGGGTTCATTCTGTTCAACCTGTCCGGCGTGGTGAAGTGGAAAGAGTCCGACGACCTGTTCACGGAAGGCATGAAGATGCTGGCGATGATCGGTTTCATCATGATCGCCGCCTCCGGTTTTGCCGAAGTCATGCGGGAAACCGGGGAGATCAGTGCCCTGGTGGAAGGCTCGGTGGCCGCCATTGGCGACAACCGCGCCCTGGCGGCCCTGCTCATGCTGGTAGTGGGCCTGATGATCACCATGGGGATAGGCTCCTCATTCTCCACCATTCCCATCATAGCCGCCCTCTACGTGCCTCTGGCCATGGAACTCGGCTTCAGCCCCCTCGCCATCCTGGCCCTGGTAGGCACCGCCGGCGCCCTGGGGGATGCCGGCTCACCGGCCTCGGACTCCACCCTGGGGCCCACCGCCGGCCTTAACGTCGACGGCCAGCACAACCACATCTGGGACACCGTGGTGCCCACCTTCCTGCACTACAACCTTCCGCTGCTGGCATTCGGCTGGCTGGCGGCCATGGTGCTTTAAAGACTTTTTAGCCACGGAAGGACACGGAAAAAAGACTTAAAAGACTAGCCACGGACGGCACGGACAAACACGGACAAAAAAGAAAAAGATGGCTTGTTTTTGTCCGCGCAAGTCCGACCAATCTTTTCCTTTTCCTTTTCCTTTTCCTTTTCCTTTTCCTTTTTCCGTGTCCTTCCGTGGATTCCGTGGCAAATCAGTCAGTCCGTCAGTCGTCGGAATCGCCCGCCTTGAAAAACACCACCTGCTTGACGGTATGGTCGTCTTCATTTTTGCGCTTGTTCACCCGGGTCTGCAGTTCACCGCTGTCCGGGGGCGGGTCTCCCTGGGTGTCGGTGAAGCCGCAGGACACGCATTCCCGGTGCTGAACGCCGTCGTCATCGGTGAACATGGTAAGCCGATCCATGGCCGCGCACCGGGGGCAAACGGCCCCGGCGATAAAACGTTTCGGTGATCTGGCCATGGACGCCCCCTCAGGCCGCACTCTGGTGATCGGTAATGCCCGACTGCTTCAGCAGGGCCTCGATGTTGGGCTCCCGACCCCGGAATGCCTTGAAAAGTTCCGCAGGCTCCCGGGAGCCACCCATCTCCAGGATGTTCTCCCGGAAGGACCGGCCGGTCTCAGGGTCGAAGATATCGGTCTCCTCGAACAGCGAGAAGGCATCCGCCGCCAGCACCTCGGCCCATTTGTAGCTGTAATAGCCCGCGGCATAGCCACCGGCGAAGATGTGGGAGAACGAGTTGGGGAACCGGTTGAATTCCGGTGACTCCACCACCGCGATCTCCTTGCGCACCTCCCGGTACACTTCCAGGGGATTGACGGGCGATTCCTCGTTGAACTCCGCGTGCAGGCGGAAATCGAACAGGGAGAACTCCAGCTGTCGCACCATCTGCATGCCGGCCTGGAAATTCTTGGCGGCCAGCATCTTGTCCAGCAGATCCCGCGGCAGGGGCTCACCGGTCTCATGGTGACTGGCGATCAGTTCCAGGGACTCGGGATTCCAGCACCAGTTCTCCAGGAACTGGCTGGGCAGCTCCACCGCATCCCAGGCAACACCGTTGATACCTGAAACATCCGCGACCTCGACCTGGGTCAGCATATGATGGAGGCCATGACCGAACTCGTGGAACAGGGTGGTCACCTCATCGTGGGTCAGCAGGGCCGGCCTGTCATCGACAGGGGGCGTGAAGTTGCAGGTGAGGAAGGCCACCGGCAGCTGCAGGGAGC
The DNA here is from genome assembly GCF_900115285.1 of Marinobacter daqiaonensis. GTDB lineage: Bacteria > Pseudomonadota > Gammaproteobacteria > Pseudomonadales > Oleiphilaceae > Marinobacter > Marinobacter daqiaonensis. Next base: position 2,459,739 of record NZ_FOYW01000001.1, on the reverse strand, counting down.
CCTGCTGGTTGCGCCAGCGCACGCGGCAATCCGCCATCCAGGCACCGCCACGCTTGCCCTGGCGTGCGTAAGGGTCCAGGTAGAACCAGGCGATATCCTCGCCGTTGCGGGAGATGCGGTAGGCGGTGGCGTTCTCATGCCAGGTTTCCACTTCCGGGCGCTCTTCGATCTGGACGTCGAACAATTTTTCCGTCACCTGGAACAGCCCTGAAATGACCCGCTGGGCCGGGAACCAGGGCCGCAGCACTTCCGAGGAAATGTCGTAGCGCTTCTGGCGGAGCTTCTCGCTGTAATAGCCGACATCCCAGGCCTGCAGGTCGTCAACGCCGTACTCCTCTTTCGCGAACGTCTTCAGCTCAGCCATTTCCTGCTCGGCCACGGGTTTTGACTTGTCCGCCAGCTGATGAAGGAAGTCCAGTACCTCGTCGACACCGGAAGCCATCTTCGTGGCCAGGGAGCGCTCGGCGAAATTGCTGAAGCCCAGAAGCTTCGCCTTGGCATGGCGGCGCTTGAGGATCTCGCCCATGATCGGCGTATTGTCCCACCTGCCGGCGTCCGGCCCAACGTCGGAAGCACGGGTAACGAAGGCCTCGTACACCTCACGGCGCAGCTCACGGTTGTCGCAGTAGGTCATGACCGGATAGAAGCTGGGAAAGTCCAGGGTGATGACGTAGCCGTCGAGTTCCTTCTGCTTCGCCGCCTGCCTGGCGCCGGCCAGGGCCGATTCGGGAACGCCCGCCAGCTCTTTTTCATCGGTAATGTGCCGGTACCAGTGCTGGGTGGCGTCCAGCACGTTGTCACTGAAGCGGCTGGTCAGGTCCGCCAGCTCTCTCGACAGGTTGGCGTAGGTCTTTTTCTTGTCCGCAGGCAGATCCACACCGCCCAGGCGGAAGTCGCGCAGGGTGTTATTCACCATTTTGCGCTGGGCTTCCGACAACTTGCTGAAGTCGGGGCGTGCCGCGACTTTCTTGAAAGCCTCGCAGAGCGCTTCGTTCTGGCTGACCTCGGTGCCGTACTCAGTGAGCTTCTCCAGACAGCGTTTGTGGACCTTGCGAATCTCTTCGTTGTTCATCACCCCGTTGAGGTGGGAGATGACCGACCAGGCATTATTGAGACGGTCGTCCAGCGCCTGCATGGGCTGGACCAGGGTATCCCAGCTGGGGTCCTGCTGGCTGGCCAGATTCTGGATCTGCATGCGGTTGTCGCTCAGAATCTGGTCAATGGCGGGCTCCATGTGTTCGATCCGGATGTGATCGAATTTCGGGAGCAGGTCGGCTGTGAGTAGTGGGTTGTTCATTTGACCTCGTCTAGACTGATTGTAAGGTTTGAGCGTTTAGTCTTCTGCTCCGTGCCTGACAGGTGTTGGGGATGTTTTCTCCGCACGTAACGGATGGCCAGGTTCTGGAAAGCAGTTCACACTGTTGTCTGCGACGATAACGGTATACAAACCTCTTTGGCTAATAGGTGTATGTAATGGCGAATATACGTTCTCACAAGGGCATCAGCCCAAAATTCGGTGACCGGGCCTGGGTCGACGAGTCGGCGGTGGTGATCGGGGATGTGGAAATGGGAGACGACTGCTCGGTCTGGCCGATGACGGTGGTGCGCGGCGACATGCACCAGATACGCATAGGAAACCGGTGCAGCATCCAGGACGGCACTGTGGTCCACATCACCCACGCCTCCGACTTCAATCCGGGGGGCTGGCCGACGACACTGGGGGACGATGTCACTGTCGGCCACAAGGCGCTGATCCACGGCGCCACCATCGGCAACCGGGTGCTGGTCGGTATGGGCGCCATACTCATGGACGGCGTGGTGGTGGAGGACGATGTCATCATCGCAGCGGGCGCCCTGGTAACGCCGGGCAAACGGCTGGAGTCGGGCCACCTATACGTGGGTTCACCCTGCAAGAAGGCCCGGGCACTCACCGACGACGAAAAACGGTTCTTCACCTACACCGCAGCCAACTACGTCAAACTGAAGGACGAATACCTGATGGACAGGCCGCATTCCTACTGAAAACGCGCAGGCTACCGCCGATCCGAGCAGTAATCGGTCCTTCGTAATGTCTGACGGTCCTGGGTGTCTTGCAGCAGCGCCAGGAATGGCGCGGAGCAAGGCCGGTCCAGGGATGGACCGTGAATTACGGCGGAGAAAACCTCCCCCGCCACCCGGGAGCAGCCTGCAAAAACCCAAAAGTCACTCAACAACCTGACCCAAATCAAAACGCCCTCATCGGACCTCTTGAAAAACTCACAACCGCTCCTAGATTCGATAACAGCAAGCGTTCACGGATAACCATCCGGCGTCTGCCGGGATGGAGCTGTTCCGCGAATGAAGCTGAATGCAAAACCCATATTCAGATTCATAGGAGGAGTTTCATTATGGCCAACATCAGTCGCTGGAATCCGATCAGTGAGTTCGAGGATCTGCTTGACCGCTACAACCGTCATTTCGGCCTGCCGCGGGCACCCGGTGAAAGGGAAGGGAAAGATCTCTTCCGTCGCAGCGACTGGGCGCCGGCGGTGGATATCCGGGAAACCGGGGATTCCTTCGTCATTGACGCCGAGCTTCCGGGTATGCGGAAGGAAGACGTCAAGGTCACCGTTCATGAGGGTGTCCTCACCATCCAGGGTGAGCGCAAACAGGAAGAGGAAACCGACAGCGAGAAGCTACACCGTGTGGAGCGGGTCTATGGCAGCTTCCTGCGTCGTTTCACCTTGCCAGACAACGTCGACGACAACAGTGTAAAAGCCAGTTTCAACAATGGCGTGCTGTCAGTGACCCTGAAAAAGACCGAACCGGCTGAACCGAAGTCCATTGAGGTGGAAGTAGAGTAACCTGGTATGGCGGCGGGCTCGACGGAATCAGAGCTCCGCCGCTTTTTTCGCGCCCGCCGCCCGGAGGGTGTCGGCGTAATCGGTCATGCGCTTGTGGCGGGAGACATGGTCAAGAATGGTTTCGCCCTGCTCATCCAGAGCATTCAGGTCACGGCCGGCTTCCACGAAGAATCCGATAAACCGCGCAAAGTCCTCGGCCCGCATGGCCTGATAGGCCTTGATCAGAACGTGATGATCGGGGTTGATCCGGGCGTCATAGGGACTCAGGAACAGGAAGCTCTTGACCCGCTCATCGCTCCATTCCTCTCCAATGACTTTTGGTTGTTCCGGTCCGCTCATGATCTCTCTCTTTCGTTATAAAAAACATGTGGAATCAGGGGCCCAAAGTATAACGGCGACTGGCTGCGAGGGCCTAGTCGAATTGGGTCTTAGGTTCTAGCCCCCGGGAATATCAGCGCAGGATTTCCACTGGAAGATCCCTGGTTGGCACCGCATCGCGGCACTCCGGTTCGCGGATAGCGATTTCCACTCGCCGGTTTATGGCCCGGTTCTCTGCCGAGGTATTGGGCGCCAGAGGGCGGGTTTCGGCGCGGCCGGCCGCAATCACCCGCTCCGGTGGTATCTGCCGGTTGAGGACCAGCTCATGAACCACCGACACCGCCCTTGCCGCGGACAGATCCCAGTTGGAGCGGAAGCGGCTGCTGACGATGGGCACGTCATCCGTGTAACCGGCCACGATGACATCACCCAGACACTGGGCGACCACGTCCACCACCCGGTCAATGATTGGCAGCATGTCCGCCTTTATCTGTGCTTCGCCGGAATTGAACGTGGCCCGCTCGGAAAAACGGATCACCACCTGTTCCTCGTCGTAGCTGATGCTGAGGGACTCGTCGGCCACTTCCTCCTCCAGCTCGCCGATCAGCCGGGAGGTCAGTTCCACAACCCCTTCCGGAACCCGGGTAAGTTCCGGGGCCGCGCCACGGTCGTCGATGAACTCCGCTACCTCCCGGGGTGTGTCCATTGGCTCAGGTGATGACACCGTATCCGATTCGATAAGGGTGAGGGGCGATCCGCCAATATCCTCGGCCATCACATTGGCACTGCCAAAGGCCACGGCCATGGATTGGGCCATGGCGCGGTACTTCTCCACATCCATTTCGGCGAAGGACAGCAGCAGGATGAAAAAGGTGAGCAGCAGTGTTGCCAGGTCCGCGAAGGTGACGATCCAGGCGGGTGCGCCACGCCTGCCACGGCTGGGCCGCCTTTGTCTTGCCGACACCAGTGCCACGCTGCTCAGACCTCCTGGCCCGCTTGCGGCGACGGCCGCTGGTCAGGGCTGACGAACGATGACAGGATTTCAGTGATCACACGCGGGTTCTGACCCTTCAGAATGTTCTGGATACTGGTGGCGATGAGCATATGGTTGCGGCGCTCGTCCTCCGCCTTCAGCTGGAGCTTGTCCGCCAGCGGAAGCGCAATGAGCTGGGCAATGAAGGCGCCATAGAGGGTGGTCAGCAGGGCTATCGCCATGGCCGGACCAATGGAAGAGGGGTCGTCCAGGGTATTGAGCATCTGCACCAGGCCCACCAGGGTACCCAGCATGCCGATGGCGGGCGCCGATTCCCCGATCCCGCGGAAAACCCTCTCCGCCACTTCGTAGCGCTCGTCGGTCAGCTCAATCTCCTGGGCCAGGGTCTCCTCCACCATTTCCGGTGAATGCCCGTCCACGCAGAGATTGATCGCTTTCTGCAGGAAGGCATTGTCAGTGTCGTGGCTTTCCAGTCCCAGGATTCCGTCTTTGCGCACCACCCGGGCGAGTTCACCCACCTCGCGGATCAGATCCCGGGGGTGGTCGAGACGTTCGGTGAAGGCGGCCCTGATGGCCAGCCTGAATGAACTGGCCACCGTCGGCAGTCGAAACTTGATCAGAGTGACGGCGAAGGTGCCGCCCAGAACAATGGCCAGGCCGGGAAGATTCAGGAAGGTCAGCGCCGAGGCATTGGCCAGCATGGCGATGATGACAATCACCACGCCCGCAACCAACCCGACCAGGGTCAAAATGTCCATAATACGCCTCAGGGAAAGGACAACTTCAAGAGGCCAAAGCATAGCCCAGTTGCGGGGCCTCAGGCCATGGGCGGCCGTAGCTCCTGCATCACAGTTTTGGTATCCGGACTGACGCCGCGCCAGATCCGGAAGGACTCCGCCGCCTGCTCGATCAGCATGCCCACGCCATCCAGTACCTTTTCCGCACCCTGCTCCCTCGCCCACTTGTTGAAAGGGGTGGTCGAGGCCGCGTACATCATGTCGTAAACGACGGTTCTGTCTGAAATGGCCGTATCCGGGACCGGCGGCAGATCCCCCATCAGGCTTGCGCTGGTGCCATTGACAATGATATCGAAAGGGCCCTTGACCGTAGCGAAACCGGCGGCTCCAAGGGATGTATTGCCGGCATCATCGGCGAACAGGGAAACCAGACCCTGGGCTTTCACCACGGTCCGGTTGGCAATGGTCACTTCCGCAGGCTGCTCGGCCAGAATCGGACCAAGCACGCCCCTCACCGCACCTCCGGCTCCCAGGATCAGGATTTTTCTGTCCCGCAGGCTGACTCCCGCGTTGTAGGTCAGGTCACGAACCAGGCCGGCTCCGTCGGTATTGTCCGCCATCAGCCGGCCGGACTCGTCCAGGTACAGGGTGTTGGCCGCGCCCGCCTTCTGAGCCCGATCACTGCGAACGTCCGCCAGCTCCCAGGCCTGTTCCTTGAACGGAACGGTCACGTTGAGGCCTTTGCCGCCCTGGGCGAAGAACCCCCGGACAGTTTCGGCAAATTCCTCCAGGGGGGCCTGGATTGCCGTGTACTCCATGGCCTCGCCGGTCTGGGCGGCGAAAAGCCCGTGAATGCGGGGCGATTTGCTGTGGCTGACAGGATTGCCTACCACGGCATACAGATCATTGTGCATCGTCGTCCTCCAGCCAGTTCCTGCCGGTGAGAAAGTGTTCGGTCAGGCGGGCTTCTTCTGTGCCGGGTTCCGGTCGCCATTCGTAATCCCAGCGCACCAGTGGTGGCAAGGACATGAGAATGGACTCCGTACGGCCGCCGGACTGCAGTCCGAATAGGGTACCCCTATCGTAGACCAGGTTGAACTCCACGTAACGACCGCGGCGATAGAGCTGGAAGTCCCGTTCCCGCTGACCCCAGGGATGATCCTTGCGCCGGCGCACAATAGGCTCATAGGCCGCGACGAAGCTGGATCCCACCGCCTGCATCAGACCGAAGTCTTCATCGAAGTGGCCGGTGTTATGGTCGTCGAAGAAGAGCCCGCCAACACCTCGCGGCTCCTGACGGTGCCTGAGGTAAAAATATTCGTCACACCACTGCTTGTAGCGTGGGTAAATGTCGGGGCCAAAGGGAAGGCAGGCATTGCGGGCGGTCTCATGCCAGTGCCGGCAGTCTTCGTCAAAACCATAGTAAGGCGTAAGGTCATACCCGCCGCCAAACCACCACACCGGTTCGCTGTCCTTCGGAGTGGCAATAAAGAAGCGGACGTTGGCATGGGAGGTGGGAACGTAGGGGTTTTTCGGGTGCATCACCAGAGATACCCCCATGGCCTGCCAGGGTGCCCCGGCCAGGTGGGGACGGTGGGCCGTGGCCGACGGCGGCATCTGGGCGCCGGTGACCCGGGAAAAGTTCACGCCCCCTTTCTCGAACACATTGCCATCCGAAATAACCCGGCTGATGCCGCCACCCCCCTCGGGCCGGTCCCAGGAGTCGGCGATGAACGCTCCCCCGCCGTCAAGGGCTTCGAGTCGTTCGCAGATGGTCTTCTGGAGATCCAGCAGATACTGGTGGACCGCCTCGGAGTTCGGATTTGAGGTATCGGACATCGGGTTCTCCTATCGCAGCCGTCGACCACTGGCAATATCGATGATGGTGCTGGGTTTCCGGGAAGTGCCCAGGCTGCCAGACACCATCAGGTCAATACCGGCCGGGAAATACCGCTGGACCTGCCAGGGGGTTCGGGCCGGTTCGCGACCCGCCGGGTTGCATGAGGTCGAGACCAGGGGCATGCCTGCCAGATCACAGAGCTGCCTTACCAGCGGGTGAGCGCTCACCCGGACCGCGATGGTGTCGTGATCACCCCGGACCCAGTCCGGAACCTGGCGTTTGACATCCGGCACCACACAGGTGACCGGTCCGGGCCAGTGGGCGGTGGCCCGGGCCTGGATCTCCTCCGGCAGATGCCTCAGCAGAAACTGCACCTGGTCCACCGACGAGGCCACCAGGATCAGCCCCTTCTCCACTGGCCGCTGCTTGAGGGCAAGGATGGTATCCACGGCGAATTCGCTCCAGGGATTGCAGCCCAGCCCCCACACCGCCTCGGTGGGATAGGCAATCACCCCGTCGGCAGCCAGTGTCTGCTGCAACCGCTGGCGTGACCAGGGTGTGGAAAGGTTTATAGAGGTCGTCATGGGCTTTTCATCCTGCAGGTAACCGGGCGCCTGAGACTAACCCGGCATCGCGGTATCGGCAAGTCCGTGCTGGATCAGGACATCCGCTGGAAGCCACCGGGTGCGGATTCCACCAGCCCCTCCATTTCCAGCAACAGCAGCGACTGCATCAGCTGATCCGCGGGCAGGCCCGTTGCCGAACATAGCTGGTCGGTAGAGCAGGGATCAAATCCCAGGGCCTTTAGGACTGCGATTTCCCGGTCATCCAGGTACTCGGGCACCGGCGTTTGGGAATCATCTGTCATTGGCGAGCCGGATGAAGCAGTCTCAGGAGGGTCGGGCTCAGGAACCGGCGATACCGGGCTGTCTGCCCACCAGACCGACAGCTCCTCTTCGATGTCATCCACCGTTTCCACAAGCCGGGCGCCCTGACGGATCAGCTCGTGACAGCCCCGGGCCATAGGATTGTGAATCGAACCGGGAATGGCAAACACGTCCCGGCCCTGTTCCAGCGCCAGGCGGGCGGTGATCAGCGACCCTGACCTCAGGCCGGCCTCGACCACCAGCACGCCCCGGCTGAGGCCACTGATGATGCGGTTACGGCGGGGAAAGTGGCCGGATCTGGGCTGGGTACCCGGCGGGTATTCGGACACCAGAACACCCTTGTTTACGATCTGACCGGTCAGTGCCCCGTGGGCCTGGGGGTAAAGCACATCCACACCCGTGCCCACCACCGCCACGGTGTCACCCCCGGCAGCCAGGGCGCCGGCATGGGCCGCGCCATCAACCCCCAGGGCCAGCCCGGACGTGACGGCGTAACCCCGCTCGGTCAGGGCTCCGGCAAACCGGTAGGCATGGTCCAGTCCGGCCCGGGTGGCGTTACGGCTGCCCACAATTGCCACCTGGGGGCAGCAAAGCTGCTCCACGCGGCCCCGGGCATACAGCACCGCAGGCGCGTCCGGAATATGCCGCAGGGGCTCGGGATAGCGCGGATCACCCCAGCCCAGCAACTGGATCCGACGTTCATGACAGTCCAGGAGAACGGAAGCGATACGGGCCAGAGGTGCGAAATCGAGATCGGCCCGCTGCCAGGCTGACAGGATGGCGCGGGCCTCCGCCCCAACGCCAAAAGCCTTGTGGGTGGCCGATGAGGCCGCAAGGAATTCCAGCGGGTCGGAAAAGGCATCGCATACCGCCAGCCACCGCTTGCCACTGAAACGGGGCAGCATGCCAAGGATCAGCCAGGGCGCGGCGGGATCGGAAATAAACGATGCGGTGGATGCGGAAACCTGGGGCAATGGCAACCTCCCTGTTGTTCGGGCTGCCGTCCTGGCAACCGGGATCCGGACCGGGGAGGCCCCCGGCCCGTCAGACTGGCGTTACGGGTTGGCCACCTTGTCGCCCACGGAGAGCGCGCGGGTGGCGGTCAGGATCAGCCCGTAGCTGAGTTTTTCGTAGGTCCGGAACACCATCAGCAAGCCAGCACGCTCATCAGGCAATGCCACCATTTCTCCGGTCACCGGATCTTTTGCCTTTCCGCCCGCCTGAAACACCGACAGCACGTTTCCTTCTTCCAGCCCATCCCGTTCGCCCCGGTTCAGCACGACAACATTGTACTGACCGATCTGGGTTACCCCGCTTTCCACGTCAATCATCTTACCGTCGATCTGAGTGTCGGGCGCGCTGGGGGTGAAGCTGGTATTGATACGGCGATCTTCCCGCTTGAGCAGCCGGTCCTTGATGCGAACCTCCTCCCGGGTCCGGGTGAGATCCACCGTCAGTACGTCGCCATTTTCAGCGGTAATATCGCCATCACCGATGGAGCGGGCCTCCAGGCCCAGGAATTCACCTGTGTCAGGATCGGTGTAGGCCCGTCCACGACGAAACACACCGACGCTTCTGGCAGGCGCCTCGCCCCGTGCATAAAGCCGGTCGAGGGCTCCCATCACGATCCGGCCCTCGGTGCCTTCCAGCACATAAGGCGCGCCCTCGAGCTCTTCCTCGGTCACGATGCGGGTGTCGGTAAGGAAACTGTCAATCGCCTCCAGGGGAATGGCAGGAATCGGCGTGTCGATCGGTTCGGACCGAACCTTGGGCGAGAGCCTGACCACTCCGGAGCTGGACTTGGTGAGGCGGGGTTTGCCGTCTATGTAGACCAGAACCAGCTCGTCCCCGGGGTAGATCAGATGTGGGTTGTTCACCTGAGGGTTGACGTGCCAGATCTCCGGCCAGTACCAGGGGTTATTCAGGAACCGGGAAGAAATATCCCACAGCGTATCGCCCTTCTTGACGGTATAACGCTCAGGGTGGTCGGACCGGAACTCCGGGCCCTGTGCCTGCGCCCAGGACGTGGACAGCAGCATCACGGCTGCCAGAGCGTACAGCAGTTTCCTCATCGTAAAATCCTTCATCGCGTGCCTAGAAAGCGTGGCTTCACCCTAATATAGAGGAAACCAAAGAAATTGTGATCTTATATTCGTGTCTTGTAGTAGATTCTGACTATCGGCTGATCAGTTTGTATTCAATGATGCTTCCGGGGATAATAGTGCCATCAACAGCTGCTTCCCTTGAACACACAGTTTTCGCTCCGATTATCATAGCGAGTGGGTAGCAAAAGTCGCGGTACGCGATCGCATTTTGTGACACCGGCCAGATGTCCTGACTGGATGAAGGCCAGAGACAGGCAAGAACGAGTCCTTATGATACTGAACATTCTTGAATATCCGGATCCACGGCTGCGCACCATCGCCAAGCCGGTCGATGAAGTGACCGACGAGACCCGCAAGCTTATCGAAGACATGTTTGAAACCATGTACGACGCTCCGGGTATCGGGCTGGCGGCAACCCAGGTAAACGTGCATCAGCAGATCATCGTCATGGACCTCTCGGAAGACAAGAGTGAACCCCGGGTGTTCATCAACCCGAAGGTGGAAGTGCTGGACGGCGATTATCAGCCCATGCAGGAAGGCTGCCTTTCGGTACCCGGCTTCTACGAGGATGTCGATCGCATCGAACACGTTCGTATCAACGCCATCAATGAGAAGGGCGAAGCCTTTGAACTGGAAGCCACCGGCCTGCTTGCGGTGTGTATCCAGCACGAGATGGACCATTTGAACGGCAAGCTTTTCGTGGACTACCTCAGCGCCCTGAAGCGCAACCGCATCAGAAAGAAACTGGAAAAGCTCCACAAGAAAAGCGCCTGATCGGCCCTGGGCCTGATCAAAACGACGAACCGGGTACGCTACCCGGTTTTTTCGTTTACCACCAACGCCACAGACAGGAACCCGCTGTGCGAATCGTATTTGCCGGAACGCCGGATTTTGCCGCCATTGCTCTGAGGGCCCTTCTCAAGACCGGCCACGAGGTGGTTGCCGTCTACACCCAGCCGGACAGGCCCGCCGGCCGCGGTCGCAAGCAGCAGTTCGGGCCGGTCAAGCAGGCCGCGGTGAGCGCCGGGATCCCGGTGTTCCAGCCCCAGTCCCTGAAAGGGGATGAGGAACAGCAGCAGCTCGGGGCACTGAACCCGGATGTCATGGTGGTTGCCGCCTACGGCCTGATCCTGCCCCCCGCAGTATTGACGATTCCCCGGCTGGGCTGCATCAACATCCACGCCTCGCTGCTGCCACGCTGGCGCGGCGCGGCCCCGATCCATCGCGCCATCGAAGCGGGTGATGCCGAAACCGGCATCACCATCATGCAGATGGACGCCGGCCTAGACACCGGTGACATGCTGCTGAAACACCGGACTCCGATCCATGATGATGACACCGGCGGCAGCCTGCACGACCGGCTGGCGGACATGGGGGGCGCCGCCATCGTCGAAGCCCTCGCCGCATTGGACACCCGCGGACTGGAAGCGATACCGCAGGACGACCGGCAGGCCACTTATGCCCACAAGCTCAGCAAGGACGAGGCCCGCATTGACTGGCAGGGGGACGCCGATGCCATTGCCCGCAAGGTCCGGGCCTTCAACCCCTGGCCCGGCACCGATGGCGAACTGGATGGCCAGCGGGTCCGCATCCATGAGGCGGTGGCAGTAGCGGATTCCAGCGACAGTGAACCGGGAACCGTTCTGTCCCGGCAACGATCCGGGATCGACATCGCCTGTGGCCGTGGCATCCTGCGGGTGACCCGGGTTCAGCTGTCCGGCAGCCGCGCCATGTCAGTCTCGGATCTGATCAACGGCGGCAAACCGCTGCTGATGCCCGGCCAGGTGCTGCGCTGATGAGCCGGGAGCTGCCCCTTCGCGCGGTTGCCGCCCGGGTAATGCTGGCGGTGGAGCAGGGGGAGTCCCTGAATCAATGCCTCCCCGCCGCCAGTCATGATCTCGATCCGGACCTGCGGGCCCAGCTGCAGGCCCTGTGCTACGGCACCTGCCGCTGGTTTCACCGCCTCGATGAGGAACTCGGCGGCCGATTGAGAAAGCCCCTGCGCAAGCAGGACCGGGTGGTTCATCACCTTATGCTGGTCGCCCTGTTCCAGCTTCGTTTCAGCGGCAATCCTTCCTACGCCATCCTCAATGAGACCGTCGAAGCCTGCAAGGCTCTCGGCAAGACGCCGTTGACCGGCCTGGTGAATGGTGTCCTGCGCCAGGCGGAGCGTGACGGCGCCCCGGAGCCGGCCAGCGACGAGGCCCGCTTCAGCCACCCGGCCTGGATCATCGAAAAACTGCGTCACAACTGGCCGGAGCACTGGGAGGCCATCCTCGAGGCCAACAATATCCAGGCCCCGATGACCCTGCGGGTCAACCGTATGCACGGCAGCCGCGAGGATTACCTGGCCCGGCTCGACGCCGCCGGTATCGTCGGCCGGGCCACCGCCTTCGCCCCCTGGGGCATCCAGCTGGAACGGCCGGTGCCGGTGGATCTGCTACCGGGCTTTACCGATGGCCATGTCAGTGTCCAGGACGAGGCCGCACAGCTGTGCACCCAGTGGTTGCAACCGCAGCACGGGCAACGACTGCTGGATGCATGTGCCGCGCCCGGCGGCAAGACCTGCGCTATTCTCGAAGCTGTGGACAATCGGGCCGATGTGGTTGCCATTGACGAGTCCGGCCAGCGCCTGCCGCGGATCGGGGAAAATCTGGACCGGCTTCGCCTCTCCGCCACCCTGAAGGAGGCCGACGCGGCAGACACGGCCAGCTGGTGGGACGGCGAGCCTTTTGACGGCGTCCTGCTGGATGTGCCCTGCAGTGCCACCGGCGTGATCCGCCGGCACCCGGACATCAAGCTGCTGCGCCGGGAAACCGACATCACGCCGTTGGCCGGTATCCAGATGCGCCTGCTGGAAGCCCTCTGGCCAGTCCTGAAGCCGGGCGGCCGGCTGGTTTACGCGACATGTTCCGTGTTTCCCCAGGAAAACAGTCGTATAATCCGGCGGTTTCTGCATCAGCAGCCAGACGCGACCCTGCTGGAGCGGGTCGGGGACTGGGGAATGGACACCGGCCACGGCCGCCAGCTGCTGCCGGACCCGAACAGCCACGACGGATTTTTCTATGCCTGTCTGACCAAGGGCGGGCCGGAGGAGAACCAGTGAAAATCATTATCCTGGGCGCCGGCCAGGTAGGCGGCAGCCTTGCCGAGAACCTGGCCAACGAGGCCAACGACATCACGGTGATCGACAACGATGGTGTCCGCCTGCGGGAACTGCAGGACCGCCTCGACATCCGCACCGTACAGGGCCGAGGCTCCTATCCCACCGTTCTGCGTCAGGCCGGGGCGGAAGATGCCGACATGCTGATCGCGGTCACCAACTCCGACGAGACCAACATGGTGGCCTGTCAGGTGGCGTTCTCACTGTTCCGCACTCCCTCCAAGATCAGCCGTGTGCGAGCCAACGCCTACCTGGCCCGCAAGGAGCTGTTCGGCGAGAACGGTTTTCCGGTGGATGTCCTGATCAGTCCCGAGCACCTGGTGACCCAGCACATCACCCGACTGATCGAGTATCCGGGCGCACTGCAGGTGCTGGAATTTTCCAACGGCCTGGTCCGCCTGGTGGCCATTCGCGCCACCGAAGGCGGTCCGCTGGTGGGACACGAACTGTCCTATCTGCGTACACATATGCCCCGCATCGATACCCGTGTGGCGGCCATATTCCGCAAGGACCGGCCTATCATTCCCCAGGGCGACACCGTGATCGAGGATGGCGATGAAGTGTTCTTCATTGCCGGTACCGACCATATCCGCTCAGTAATGAGCGAACTCCAGCCCCTGGAAAAGCCCTACAAGCGGATTTTTATCTGCGGGGGCGGCAACATTGGTCAGCGCCTGGCCTATTCCCTGGAGAACCGCTACCAGGTCAAGCTGCTGGAACAGGACCGGGACCGCTGCGTGATGCTGTCCGAGAACCTGCGCAAGACCATCGTGCTGGAAGGTAACGCCGCCAACAAGGACATCCTGCTGGAAGAGAACATCGAGAGCACCGATGTGTTCTGCGCGGTGACCAACGATGACGAGGCCAACATCATGGCCTCCCTGCTGGCGAAGCGCCTGGGGGCCCGCAAGGTACTGACCCTGATCAACAACCCGGATTATGTGGACCTTATCCAGGGGGGCGAGATCGACGTCGCCATCTCTCCCCAGCAGACCACCATCGGCAGCCTGCTGACCCACGTCCGCAAGGGCGACGTGGTGAACGTCCATGCCCTGCGCCGGGGCGCCGCCGAAGCCATCGAAGCCATCGCCCATGGGGATCATCGTTCATCCCGGGTGGTGGGTAAGCGGCTGGACGAGATCAAGCTGCCTCAGGGCACCACCATTGGCGCCATCGTCCGCCACAACGAAGTGCTCATCGCCCACGATCACCTGAGGGTGCAGCCGGATGACCACGTGGTTCTGTTCCTGATCGACAAGTCCCGTATCCGCGAGGTGGAAAAGCTTTTCCAGGTGGGGCTGACCTTCTTCTGATGACGCCACTCGAAACACAGGGGAGTTGCTGACATGCGTCTGCCGGTGATCGGAAAGATACTCGGTCTGCTGATGATGCTTTTCAGCCTTACCATGCTGCCGCCGCTGGGCATTTCCCTGCTCTATGAAGATGGCCAGTGGGAGCGGTTCGCCAACGGCCTGACCATGGTTTTCTTCGGCGGCCTCATCGTGTGGCTGCCGTTTCGCCGGGTCACCGGAGATCTGCGGGTAAGGGACGGTTTCCTGATCACCACCCTTTTCTGGGTGGTGTTGAGTGTCGCCGGCTCCATTCCCCTCTACCTCAGCAATAACGCTCCCTATACCTACATTGACTCCCTCTTCGAGGCGGTTTCGGGGCTGACCACCACCGGCGCCACAGTGATCACCGGGATTGATTCCCTGCCCGAATCCATTCTCTGGTATCGCCAGCAACTGCAGTGGCTGGGGGGCATGGGCATCATCGTGCTGGCGGTGGCCATCCTGCCCATGCTGGGCATCGGGGGGATGCAGCTTTACAGGGCCGAGGTGCCGGGGCCGATAAAGGACAACAAGCTCACTCCCCGTATCGGCCAGACGGCAAAGGCCCTCTGGTACATCTATGTCTCACTGACCATCGTCTGTGCCGTGGCCTACTGGGCCGCGGGCATGACCTGGTTTGACGCCATCGGCCACAGTTTTTCCACCATCGCCATCGGCGGTTTCTCCACCCACGACGCCAGCATCGGCTATTTCAACAGCCCCCTGATCGAAATGATCGCGGTGGTTTTCATGATCATCTCGGGAGCCAACTTCGCGCTCCACTTCGTGGCGTTCCGCCAGCGCAGCCTGCTGGCTTACTGGCAGGACTCGGAGTTCCGCTTCTATTTCAGCGTGCTGGCCTGCGTCAGCGCAATTACGGTGGTGGTCCTGATCTATACCGCAACCCTCGACCCCATGACTGCCATCACCAAGGGCATCTTCGAGGTTGTCTCCATCGCCACCACGACCGGCTTTGGCGCCGCTGACTTCAGCCAGTGGCCATTGATGCTGCCGTTCATGCTGTTCGTCCTGGCCTTCATGGGTGGCTGCGCCGGCTCCACCGGCGGCGGCATGAAGGTGATGCGGGTGCTGCTGATCTACCGCCAGGGAACCCGGGAAGTAAAGCGCCTGCTACATCCTAATGCGGTCATTCCGGTGAAACTGGGCAACCGGCCAGTATCGGACCGGGTCCTGCAGGCGGTCTGGGGGTTCTTCTCGGTCTACATGTTCATGTTCGTGGCCATGCTGATCATCCTGCTGGCAACCGGCCTGGATCAGGTCACCGCCTGGACCGCCGTCGCCTCCGCCATGAACAACCTCGGCCCGGGCCTGGGCGAGGTAGCCTACCACTATGGCAACCTCAATGACGTCGCCAAATGGGTACTCTGCTTCGCCATGCTGCTGGGGCGGCTGGAAGTGTTCACCCTCCTGGTGCTGCTGACGCCGGCGTTCTGGCGCCGCTGAGAGGTTTCAGAGCTCCATCAGCAGCCCTTTTGCTGGCAGGTCATGGTCAATCGGCACGACGAGGCGCCTTCTTAAGCCACAATGCGAGCCAGAACACAATGGTAAGCGGCGGGAACAGACCGGTGAACAGTCCTATTAGGGCATATCCCCATGGGGCCTTGAACTTGTTCATCGCTAGCAAGAAAGATCCTGCAGAGGCTATTGCGCACCAGATCAATATAGCTTGACTTACTGAGTCCACGGTAAAAATCAATTTAATTCTCCCATGAGCTATTTGCTTCAAGAAATAGATTCGGTTAAAACGATCACAGCCACTGTTATTAAAAGCAGTAGTCATAGCCATCTTCATTTGCATCTTCTGCCTGCTCGGCAGGGCTACATATTTGGATCTCACCCAGAGTTACCGTTCCAGCCGGAACAGACTGAACGGAAACACCAAAGCGGGACGCGGCGTCAATAAACGCATTGAACGCAACATGACCGCCAATTCGGAAACTGTAAGAACCCGAACTGAATATCTGGTTGCTATCTCGAATAATATTTCCATCAGCATCCCTACCGCCAAGAAACGTGAGCCGGGGTCTGCTTGCTGAGTCCCACCCATCGAGCGAAAAATCTGCCTCCGAGCCATCGCTAAATTTCATTTTTATAAGGACATTTTCAACGTTAACTACACCGCCCAGGAGAATGGCAAGCGATCCTAGGGCGTTGTTTAAATGCTGAAATACGCTCATGTTGTTTACATAGTGATCAATAACTTGATTTTGCTTATATCCAGCTCCCACCAAATCCCAAGCGCTATCGGCTATGGCCTCTGGTACTGCGGTCGCGGACTGGAGGACCCTAACAGCGCTCGCTACCCTGCCTGCGGCTTGGGTAACCTTCTCATCGGTGTTCCATGGATGGATGGAGTCGACCGTGTAGTAAAAAAAACGTTGGTATTGTGGCGGTGGAGAGGTGGCCATGGCCTCACGAAAATAGATTTCGAAAGTGGCAGCACTGCCGCTATGAAGATCTAAAACCGTTACGTACCCCGTGCCCGGTCCCTGCGGAGCAAAAGGCGACTCTCGCTTGGGGCGAACTTCGCCTGAGACCTGATGGGCGGCTTGTAGCATCTCCTGATAGTCGCACATGTCACACTGAGTAAAGGTCTCCAGGGGCGAAGCCAGAACAGAATTCGCTGAGAGTCCAATAAATAGTGTGATGAGTAGTCTCTTCATAAAAAACGTCCTTATTAATTATGACTAATTGCGGTAGCGTTGACGACCTTGGCAACGCCTTTGGTAAGGCTAACGATTATTATTTAGTTAAGCAATATTGGTTAATTAAAGTTAAGGATCCTCTGAATAAACGAACATCGGGCAAGAGTGCAGACCAGAGCAAGATCTTTGCAGAGGTCTGACTCCGGTACGGGACTATGTTGCTCCCCGGCAACTACTCCCGGTTGATTCCGTCACTGCGGCGGATCGGCTCATTGACCAAACCTTTGACCACGCCCGCAGCCGTTTGTCACTCTCCAGCGTAAGGATTTCCGTCGGAGTCACTTTCGGTCAGGTACACAAACAGTTCATCCCCATGGATCTTGCCCACCAAGTCGTTGAACTGCTGGTTGGTGTTTCGGGGGCAGGCCCAGGGTTTCTGGAAGACCATCTGCCAGATGTCATAAAGGCGGTAATTGAAGGGGTCGGCGCCGGCATATCGCACCAGTGCTTCTAGGCTCTGTTTTGGGTAGACCCGATGATGCACAAAGGCGATCGGTTGTGAGGCAAACGGGTTGTTGTGCTTGAAATGGCGGGTAAAAAGAAAGGTATTACCCAGTGGGCCATCAATGGAAACCGGATCTTTCTCGAACATCCCTGTGGGCTCCTGGCGGTGAATTCGCGGACACCGTGTCCTGTTGCTTCCGTTGCAGACCGACAAATTCAATCGTCAACCCCGACGGAAGTCATGACACGGCTTAGAATTACCCGGCTTTCGCGCGTATAATACCCGCCTTTCAGTGCGGGCCGGCGCCGTCAGATGTGCATCTGCCTCCCCGCAACATTCAGACTGACCAGCAGGCAATCGTCGTGACTACCATGGCATCACAATCTTCAAACCCGGATCTGAAGACCTTTCAGGGCCTGATCCTGGCACTGCAGAATTTCTGGGCGCAGCATGGCTGTGTGGTCCTCCAGCCCCTGGACATGGAGGTGGGTGCCGGCACCTTTCACCCTGCCACCTTCCTGCGCTCCATCGGGCCTGAGACCTGGAACGCCGCCTACGTACAGCCCAGCCGGCGCCCCACCGATGGCCGCTACGGTGAAAACCCCAACCGCCTGCAGCACTATTACCAGTTCCAGGTGGTTCTGAAACCCTCTCCGGACAACATCCAGGAACTCTACCTGGACTCCCTGAAGGCACTGGGCCTGGATCCGCTGGTCCATGACATCCGCTTCGTGGAAGACAACTGGGAGTCCCCCACGCTCGGCGCCTGGGGCCTGGGCTGGGAAATCTGGCTCAACGGCATGGAGGTCACCCAGTTCACCTACTTCCAGCAGGTGGGCGGCCTGGAGTGTTATCCGGTCACCGGCGAGCTTACCTACGGTCTCGAGCGAATCGCCATGTACCTGCAGGGTGTCGACAGCGTTTATGATCTGGTCTGGACCAAAGGTCCCGACGGCGTGGTCACCTACGGCGACGTTTTCCACCAGCAGGAAGTGGAGATGTCCACCTACAACTTCGAGCATGCCGATACCGAGTTCCTGTTCCACAGTTTCGACGTTCATGAGCGCGAAAGCGCACGGCTGATCGATGCCGGCCTGGCACTGCCTGCCTACGAGCAGGTTCTCAAGGCCTCCCACACCTTCAACCTGCTGGATGCCCGCCACGCCATCTCTGTTACCGAGCGGCAGCGTTTTATCCTCCGGGTCCGCACCCTGGCCCGCGCGGTTGCCCAGGCATATTTCGACAGTCGCAAGGCCCTGGGTTTCCCGCTGGCGCCCGAGGCGCTGCGCAAGGAGGTTATGGCACTGGAAGAGAACGCCGATAACGGCAAGGGCAAGAAAGCCAAAAAGGCCAAGAAGGGGACCGCGTAACCATGGCTACTCAGGATTTTCTGGTTGAACTGGGCACCGAGGAGCTGCCACCGAAAGCTCTCAGGCCCCTGTCCGATGCTTTTGCCAGCGGTATCCGGCGCGGACTCGAGGATGCCGGTATCGCCTTTGAGCGGGTAGAGGCCTTCGCGGCTCCCCGGCGCCTGGCGGTCCGGGTTCGCAAGCTGGAGGACGCACAGCCCGACAAGCCGGTGGAAAAACGCGGCCCCGCGATCAAGGCCGCCTTTGACGACGCCGGCAACCCCACCCGCGCCCTGACCGGCTTTGCCAGCTCTCTGGGCGTCACTCCCGAGCAACTGGACACCCTGGAGACCGACAAGGGGGCCTGGGTGGTCTACCGCACCGTGGAGCAGGGCAAGCCCACCGAGGAGCTACTGCCCGAACTGGTGGAGCAGGCACTGGCAGGTCTGCCGATTCCCAAACGGATGCGTTGGGGAGCACACCGTACCGAGTTCGTGCGGCCGGTCCACTGGCTGGTGTTCATGTACGGCAACGCCGTGATCGACAGCCCGATCATGGGACTCAAGCCTGGAAACACCACCCGTGGTCACCGGTTCCATTGCCCCCGCTCACTCATCGTACCGACACCCAACGACTATGAGATCGTGCTGATGCAGGAAGGCTACGTCATCGCCGACTTCGACGAACGCCGTGAGCTCATCCGTCGCGGCGTTACCGAAACCGCCGAGAAGGAGGCGGGTGGCAAGGCAGTGATCGACGAAGAGCTGCTGGACGAAGTCACGGCCCTGAACGAATGGCCGGTGCCGCTGCTGGGTCGGTTCGAGGAGCGCTTTCTGGAGGTTCCCCCGGAGGCTCTGATTTCCTCCATGAAGGAGCACCAGAAGTACTTCCACGTCATGGACAGGGAAGGGAAAATGCTGCCTGTGTTCATCACTCTGGCGAACCTCAGGAGCAAGGACCCGGCCCAGGTGATCGCCGGCAACGAAAAAGTGATTCGTCCGCGCCTGGCTGACGCCGCCTTTTTCTACGACACCGACCGCAAGACCCGCCTGGAAGATCGCATCGATCAGCTCAAGCCGATCGTGTTCCAGGAAAAGCTGGGCAGTATCTACGACAAGTCGGTGCGGGTGTCCGCTCTGGCGGGGAAAATTGCCGAAGCAATCGGTAGCGATCCGGCACTGGCGCAACGGGCCGCGATGCTGGGCAAGACCGACCTGGTCACCGAGATGGTGCTGGAGTTCACCGACCTGCAGGGCATCATGGGCCAGTACTACGCCGCCAACGATGGTGAACATGCCGACGTGGCCCGCGCCCTGAATGAGCAGTACATGCCCCGCTTCGCGGGCGATGATCTGCCGGCCACGATGACAGGCTGCGCGGTGGCCATCGCCGACCGCCTGGACTCCCTCGTGGGTCTGTTCGGGATCAACCAGCCCCCGTCCGGCACCCGCGACCCTTTCGGTCTTCGCCGGGCGTCCCTGGGCGTGCTGCGCATCATTATTGAGCGCGAGCTGAACCTCGACCTGCAGACCTGTTGCGAGTGGGCGGAGAGGAATTTCACTCAGCTCACCGAGGATGATACCGCCACCACCGTGGTGGACTACATACTCGAACGGTTCCGCGCCCATTACGAGGAGCAGGGCATCGCAGCGGAGGTGTACCTAGCGGTTCATGCCCGCCGGCCCACCCGGCCACTGGACTTCGACCGCCGCGTGAAAGCCGTGGATGCCTTCCGCAAGCTGCCGGAAGCCGACGCCCTGGCCGCCGCCAACAAGCGCGTATCCAACATTCTTACCAAGCAGGGTGATGCGTCCGTTGGTGAGCACGTGGATAACAGCCTGCTGCAGGACAAGGCGGAAATCGCCCTGGCCGAGCGGGTGAGTGAGCAGGCGGAGAAAGTGGTACCGATGTTCGACCGGGGCAACTACGCCTCCGCCCTGAGTTCCCTGGCCAGCCTGCGGGAGCCGGTGGACGCCTTCTTCGACGAGGTCATGGTCATGGCCGATGACGAAGCGGTGCGCAACAACCGTCTGGCCCTGCTCAACCGCCTGCGGAACCTGTTCCTGCGGGTGGCGGATATTTCACTGCTGCCAGGCAGCTGAGTCAGCGGTCCGGAATAAAAAGGCTTCCCCTGACCGGGAAGCCTTTTTTTCGTTCCAGGGCCTGGCTGTTACAGCCAGCCCTTGCGCTTGAAGTACCAGTAGGGGGCAAACCCGGACCCCACCATCAGCACTAAAGCCGCGGGGTAGCCCAGCAACCACTCCAGCTCGGGCATGTGCTCGAAGTTCATACCGTAAATGCTGGCGATCAGCGTGGGGGGCAGGAACACCACCGCCGCGATTGAGAAGGTCTTGATGATCTGGTTCTGCTCGATGTTGATGAACCCCTGGGTAGACCCCATCAGGAAGTTGATCTTCTCGAACAGGAACGCACTGTGGGACATCAGGGTTTCGATGTCCCGGGCAATCTCCCGGCAGGTTTCCCTCAGTTCGGGGTGGGATCTCAGGTGCCTCACCAGGAAAGAGATATCCCGCTGACTGTCCATCAGGCAGAGGCGGATGCGGCCGTTGCTGTCCTCCAGCCTGGCCAGCTGACTGATGGCGTCCTCCAGCTCGGCGTCTTCATCTTCCAGCACCAGATAGGACACTTTATCCAGCTGCCGGTGAATGTATTCCAGGTTGTCGGCGTGGTTCTCGATCTTCTGCTCGAACAGGGTCACCAGCAGCTCGGAAGGATGATGGCTTTCGAGCTGGCCACGGCGGGCCCGCATGCGCATCAGGCGGAAGTCCGCGATCTCGTCATCGCGGATGGTGATCAGGCGTTCCGGCTGAAGAATGCAGGCAACGGATACCGTGGTATGCCGTCCCTCGGTCTGGGTGAGAAACAGGGAGTGAACATGAATGCCCGCCTGGTCCACGAAGCAGCGGGCGGAGGCTTCGATCTCGTCCACTTCATCCTGCTCGGGCACATCCGTCATCAGGAGCTTTTCGAGGATGGCCTTCTCTTCCTCCTCTGCCTCGTAGCAATCGATCCAGTCCGCTGCGCGCACCTGGGGCTCGAGTGGCTGGTCCGTCACCGGGATTTCACGAATAAGCCCGTTGGCAAATCTGTACAGTCGAAGCACAGCCTTCTCCCGTTATTGGTCTGGGTATAAAGGGTATTCTACCCGGCAAATGGATCAACCCTGAAACAGACCAAAAGATTCGCTGCGAGCATCGCCGGAGGGCTGGCAATTGAAGAGGGATTCCGTATAATACCGGCCGTAATTCGGCGTGTGGCGCAGCTTGGTAGCGCACTTCGTTCGGGACGAAGGGGTCGCAGGTTCGAATCCTGCCACGCCGACCATCATATCCCCGTCTCACCTTGCCCCTACCAGAGCTTTCCCCTTCGAAAGCGGCTAGAGTCCCTGTTGTGCCTCTCCGGCCGAACCGGTTTCACCTCTGTTTGTGTTGCGTCGGACAATGTATACGGGTGCATTATCATCGGGCAGACAGCGCACCCTGGATAACGGCATGTCAGACTCAACTCCACTTTCCCCCAAGACCCGCTTGACGGCCATCAACGATGGCACCCTGGCCGGCACCTGGGAATGGAACCTGGGCACCGGCGAGGTGATTATCAATAATCGCTGGGCGGAAATGCTGGGCTACACCATGAGCTGTGGCGTCGTGGCCTGGCAAAAGAGGCTGGGCTCCATACGGGAACTGCTGGCTCTATCGGACCAATCCCTTTACGACGCCAAGAAGCAGGGCCGCAACCAGGTCGTCATCGCCACTCAGGACTGAGGCCGGCGATCCACCATGTTGGTGGCGTAACCCTCGGCGACCACCTTGCCCCTGACCGTGCAGACGGTTTTCAGCTTCACCCGGCGGCGGCGCTCGTCGATCTCTTCCACCGTTGCCGTGGCCGTCACGGTGTCACCGATCAGCACAGGCGCCTTGAAACGGAGTTCCTGGTCCACGTAGATCGCTCCCGGGCCCGGCAGGCGGGTACCCAGTACCGTGGAGATCAGCCCGGCACTGAACATGCCGTGGACGATCCGCTCCTTGAAGGGGGTCTCGGCGGCAAATTCGGCATTCAGGTGCACCGGGTTGTCGTCACCGGTGATACCGGCGAACAGGATCACATCGGCTTCGGTGATGGTCTTGGCGTAACTCGCGCTCATTCCCACCGTCAGGTCTTCCAGGTAATGGCCGTGGAGGTCACTCATGCATCTGCTCCATTGGTAGAGTTGATCTTTAACCGGATAAATAGGATGTTTATATAAAGCGCCGCAACCCGTCTGGCGCGCCTCCCCCAAACAACACGGTACAGAAGTATGTATATAAACGGCACCTGGGTCGAGACCGGGAATACCTTTGATGTCACCAACCCCGCCACCGGCGAAGTCATCGGCCAGGTGCCGGATGCCTCTGCAGCCCACATTGATGATGCCATCGGCGCCGCTCATGACGCTGGATTCAGCTGGCGCCACACCACCGCTTACGAACGGTCCGGTCTGCTGTACCGGGCCTGGCAGCTGATGCTGGAGCAGAAGCGGGAACTTGCGGAACTGATGACCCGGGAGCAGGGCAAACCGCTGAAAGCCTCCCTGAACGAGGTTCAGTACGGAGCCGATTTCCTGTTGTGGTTCGCCGAGGAGGCCAAGCGGGTCTACGGGCAGACCATTCCATCAGCACGGAAGGACCAGCGTTTCTGGGTTCAGAAGCAGCCCGTTGGGGTGGTGGGCGCGATAACCCCCTGGAACTATCCCATCTCCATGATCACCCGAAAGGTGGGCCCGGCCCTGGCGGCGGGCTGTACGGTGGTACTGAAACCCGCCGAAACCACGCCTCTCTGCGCCATGGCGATGTTCCGCATCTTCGAACAGGCGGGCTTTCCAAAAGGCGTCGTCAACCTGGTCACCAAGCTGGACCCCGCGCCGGTGGGCAATGCCCTCTGTGATGACCCCCGGGTGCGCAAGATCACCTTCACCGGCTCCACCCCCGTGGGCAAGATGCTTAACGAGCGGGCGGCCCGCCATATGAAACGGGTATCCATGGAGCTCGGCGGCCATGCCCCGGCCCTGGTATTTGCGGACGCGGACCCGGTTCATGCCGCCAAGGGACTGTCACTGGTGAAATTCCTCAACACCGGCCAGGCCTGCATCAGCCCCAACCGGATTCTGGTTCAGCGGGAGGTGATGGAGCCATTCCTCGGGGAACTGGGCAAGCGCATCGGTGGAATGCGCGCGGGCAATGGCATGGATGAAGGCGTGCGTATCGGGCCACTGATCAACGAGGCGGCCATCGTCAAGGTGGACCGGCAGGTAAGGGACGCCGTGGACAAGGGCGCCCGGCTGCTGGCAGGGGGCGAGCGACTGCTGACGCCCGAGCTGGCCGGCGGGCACTTTTATGCCCCCACGTTGCTGTCCGATGTGACGCCGGAAATGCTGATCTACCGGGAGGAGACCTTTGGTCCGGTGGCGGCGGTGATCCCCTTCGACACCGAGGCGGAAGCACTGGCCATGGCGAATGACACCGCCTACGGTCTCGCGGCCTACATCTACACCGAGAACCTGTCACAGGCCATGCGGGTGTTCGAAGGGCTGGACTTCGGCATTATCGGCATCAACGACATCAATCCCACCAGCGCGGCGGCACCCTTTGGCGGCATGAAGGAGAGCGGCCTGGGCCGGGAAGGCGCCCGGGAAGGCATAGAGGAGTATCTGGAAACCAAGCTCGGCGGCATCGCCGTAGCGGACTCCTGATGATTCGCCTGAGTGCCCGGATGACGGGCTAGTCCTCCTGATCCGGAGAGCTTTCGGCTTCTCCGCTCTTCTGCTGGCGATTCCAGAGTTCGGCATAGCGACCGTCCACCGCCAGCAACTGCTGATGGTCACCGCGTTCCACGATCCGGCCGTCTGCCATCACAAGGATTGTATCGGCATCCTGGACGGTGGACAGGCGGTGGGCGATGACCAGGGTCGTGCGCTGCTCACTGACCTCCCGCAACGCCTCCAGGATCACCTGCTCGGATACGGTATCCAGGGAGGAGGTGGCCTCATCGAGGATCAGTATCGGCGGGTTCTTCAGAAACACCCGGGCAATGGCCACCCGCTGTTTTTCACCGCCGGAGAGTTTCAGGCCGCGTTCGCCCACGGGGGTCTGGTAGCCGTCGGGCAGGGACTCGATGAACTGCTCCAGGTGCGCCAGCTTCGCCGCCCGGTGGACCTCTTCCTCGGTTGCACCCGGGCGACCGTAGGCGAGGTTGCGGTACAGGGTATCGTTGAACAGCACTGTGTCCTGGGGGACCACGCCTATGGCCTCACGCAGACTGTCCTGGGTGACGGAGCGGATATCCTGGCCATCGATGACGATGCGGCCATCATCCACATCGAAGAACCGGAACAGCAGCCGCGCCAGGGTGGACTTGCCGGCACCACTGGCGCCCACAACCGCCACCTTGTGGCCCGCAGGTATTTCGAAACTGACCCCATGGAGAATGGGGCGTGCGGCCTGGTAGGCAAAGTGCACGTTTTCGAACCGCACCTCACCCTTGCGAACCTCCAGCGGCTCGGCGTCCTCTGCATCGGTGACCAGGGGTGGCTCGTTGAGCAGGCCGAACAGCCTTTCGACGTTCACCAGAGCCTGGCGGATCTCCCGGTAGACAAAACCCAGGGCGTTCAGGGGAATGAACAGCTGGATCAGGTAGGCATTGATCATGGTGAAATCACCGAGGGTAATGGCGCCACTGGCCACCTCCCGAACCGCCATCGCCATGATGACGATCAGTGCGACACCGATGATCAGTGCCTGGCCGGTGTTGAGGGCCGCCAGGGACAGCCGGTTCCTGAGCCGGGCCTGTTCCCATTCCGCCAGGTCCTCGTCGTATTGCCGGGCCTCGAAGTCCTCGTTGTTGAAGTACTTCACCGTCTCGTAATTCAGCAGGCTGTCCACCGCCCGGGAATTGGACTGGTTGTCGCGGGCATTGGCCTCCCGTACATACCGGGTGCGCCACTCCGTCACCTGGATCGAAAACACCACATACACCACCACCGCCACCAGAATCGCCAGCACATAGCCCGGGCTGAAGGCCCACAGCAGAATGGCGGACACCAGTACGATCTCCAGGATGGTGGGCACGATGTTGAACAGGGTAAAGCGCAGCAGGAAGCTGATGCCGTTGGTGCCGCGCTCGATGTCCCGGGCAAGACCACCGGTCTTGCGGTCCAGATGAAAGCTCAGCTCCAGCTGGTGAAGATGCCGGAACACCCGCAGGGAGACACGCCTCATGGCCCGTTCCGCCACCCTCGCGAAGACCGCGTCCCGCATTTCACTGAACAGGGTGCTGCCGAACCGGAGCAGACCGTAGACCACCACCAGTGCCACCGGAATCCACATGATCATCTGTTCGGGGCGGGTGGCATCGAGATAGTCCACAATGTATTTCAGGGCCACCGGGGTGGCCACGGTGGCCAGCTTGGCGGTCACCAGTAGCAGCACCGCCATGGCCACCCGCCCCCGGTATTCCGCCAGGTAGGGCCAGAGGCCGGCAATGACTTTCCAGTCGGGTTTGTGGTGGGCGGGGTAGTCGTTGTCGGCGTATGGGCGCAAGAAGTCGGCTTCCGTTCGGTGGTCTGAATCAATACGGCATGATAGTCCGTAGAATGATAGGTTACGAACACCGACCGTACTAAGCGTCCCTTTATCACCCGATCGGAGTCGCCACCATCGCACGCCAGCACCGCAGAGCCCTGATTCTCGCCCGGGATTTCGTCCTGCCCTACAGGAAAGCCGTCGCCGGCGCCCTGGTGGCACTGGTGATCACCGCCGGCATCACTCTCTCCCTGGGCCAGGGCCTGCGGATCCTGGTGGACCAGGGCCTGGCCACCCAGTCGCCGTCAATGCTGGCACAGTCCGTTGGTCTCTTCTTCCTGCTGGTACTGGGTCTGGCGGTGGGCTCCTTTGCCCGCTTCTATCTGGTGTCCTGGATCGGGGAGCGGGTGGTGGCGGATATCCGCAAGCAGGTGTTCAACCATCTCCTCGACCTGCACCCGGGCTTCTACGAGAGCAATCGCAGTCTGGAGATCCAGTCCCGGTTCACGGCGGACACCACGGTGCTGCAATCGGTGATTGGCTCCACCGTGTCCATCGCCCTGCGTAATCTGTTGATGCTGTTCGGCGGCGTCATCCTGCTGTTCGTGACCAATGCCAAGCTCGCCAGTGTCATCATCTTTGGCTTTCCCCTGGTGATCATTCCCATCCTGTTCTATGGCCGCAGGGTGCGAAAACTGTCACGACTGAGCCAGGACCGGGTCGCAGACGTGGGCAGCTACGTGGGGGAGAACCTCAACCAGATCAAGACGGTCCAGGCCTTCAATCACCAGCCGGTGGACCGGGAGCGGTTCGCTGCGGTGGCGGAAAACGCCTTCCTGATCGCCCGTGACCGCATCCTCCAGCGGGCCTGGCTGATGACACTGGCCATCACCCTGGTAATGGGCGCCGTGGGGGTGGTGATCTGGATCGGTGGCCTCGATGTGATTGCCGGGCGCATCAGCCCGGGTGAACTGGCCGCCTTCGTTTTCTACAGCCTGCTGGTGGGCATAGCGGCCGGGGCCATCAGCGAAGTCATCGGCGAACTGCAGCGGGCCGCCGGGGCCGCCGCACGAATCTTTGAGCTGCTCCAGACCCCCACCGAAATTGACCCCGACCCCGCTGGTGTCACCACATTGCCGAAACCGGTATCCGGTGAGATCGAGTTCCGCCAGGTCAGCTTCAGCTACCCGACCCGCCTGGAGGTCCCGGTCATCAGGGACCTGTCGGTGAGGATCGGGGCCGGAGAGACCGTTGCCCTGGTGGGCCCCTCCGGCGCCGGCAAGTCCACCCTTTTTGATCTGTTGCTGCGCTTTTACGATCCACAGCAGGGCACCATTCTTCTGGATGGGACCGACAGCCGCCGGGTGAGCCCGAAAGAACTGCGCCGCTGCTTTGCCCTGGTGCCGCAGACCCCGGCCCTGTTCCACGGCACCATTGCCGACAATATCCGCTACGGGTGCCCCGGGGCCTCTCTCGACGAGGTTGTCCGGGCGGCGCGGATCGCCCATGCGGACCAGTTCATCCGGGCACTGCCCCGGGGCTACGACACTGCCCTTGGTGATACCGGCCTGGGCCTGTCCGGGGGCCAGAAACAGCGCCTGGCCATCGCCCGGGCTCTACTCGCGGACGCCCCGATCCTGCTGCTGGACGAGGCCACCAGCGCCCTGGACGCGGAGAGTGAGCATCTGGTGCAGCAGGCAATGCCACAACTGATGTCCGGGCGTACGACCCTGGTCATCGCCCACCGGCTGGCCACGGTGCAGCATGCGGACCGCATCCTGGTGATGGATCAGGGCACGCTGCTGGATTCAGGCCCCCATGACGAGCTGATTCGACGCAATCCACTCTATGCCCGCCTGGCGGAATTACAATTCCGCGCTACCTTTGATGCAGGTCATTGATTTTGCGCGGCCCGAATTTGCGGAATCCCGGGCCCGCTGTTAGGTTTTAAAAAAGGGGATATCAACGGCAGCCGACCCACTGCCAGGGGAAAGTGCATGGCCGAGAACGTTACCGACATTCTGGCCCACCACTGGGCCACCGGCTTCTTCGTGTTCGCCACCCTGGGCCTGTGCGCCTTCATGGTGGTGGCGTCCGCGCTGCTGGGCGGTCGTAGCCAGGGCGTCAGCAAGTCTCTGCCTTTCGAATCCGGCATCGTTGGAACCGGCGATGCCCGGCAGCGCTTTTCCGTCAAGTTCTACCTGGTCGCGATGCTGTTCGTGATCTTCGATCTTGAGGCCGTGTTCCTGTTCGCCTGGGCCATTGTCATCCGCGAGGTTGGCTGGACCGGCTTCTGGGGCGCGGCGATCTTCATCCTGATCCTGCTGGCCGGCCTCATCTACGACAGCCGCACCGGCGCCCTGGACTGGGCCCCGGAACCAGCAGAAGGCGGATCCCGGAAGCCGGCAGGCTGAACCAACGCATCACAGATGGCGACAACCCGGCGGCGCCCGAGCCTCCGGGAACGATGTCCATGGAGGCGTACCATGTCCTATACCCTGACAAGGGCCGACAAAGAGCCAGCCGGCGACACCCGTTACCCGGCCCGGCAGCAGACACCGGCTGAAGATCCGGTCAAGCGGCAGCTTGAGCGCAACGTCTTTACCGGCAAGCTCAGCGAGGTGCTCAATTCGGCGGTCAACTGGGGACGCAAGAATTCACTGTGGCCCTACAATTTCGGGCTGTCCTGCTGTTACGTGGAGATGACCACCGCCTTCACCTCGCCCCACGACATTGCCCGCTTCGGCTCGGAGGTGATACGCGCCTCCCCCCGGCAGGCGGATTTCATGGTGATTGCCGGCACCTGCTTCATCAAGATGGCCCCTGTCATCCAGCAGCTCTACGATCAGATGCTGGAGCCCAAGTGGGTGATTTCCATGGGCTCCTGTGCCAATTCCGGTGGCATGTATGACATCTATTCAGTGGTTCAGGGTGTCGACAAGTTCCTGCCGGTGGATGTCTACGTGCCCGGCTGCCCGCCCCGGCCCGAGGCCTTCCTGCAGGGCCTGCAGCTGCTTCAGGACTCCATCCAGGAGGAGCGCCGTCCGCTGTCATGGGTGGTGGGCGACCAGGGCGTCTACAAGGCGGACATGCCCTCCCAGCGTGAAAAGTGGCGGGACCGCAGGATCCAGGCCACCGAACTGAGGACACCGGACAAACTCTGACCGGTCAGGTTCCGGCCTGGGAGCGCCGTGCAACCGCGTGCTCTGAACCGCTAACCGGGGACTTCCCAGAAACACCAGGAGCTCGATCAAGGCATGATCACAGACACCGTCGATAACCCGCTCCCGACCGGGGATCCGATGATCAAGGCCCTACTGGAGCGCTTCCGGGAGGGTGTCTGTCATGTCCAGCAGACCCGCACCGGGCTGCCGGTCTTGTGGGTGCGCCGTGACTCTCTCACCGATATGCTGAGCTTCCTGAAGTCGCAGCCCTCACCGTTTTCAATGCTCTATGACCTGTCTGCCGTGGACGAGCGCCTGCGCACCCATCGCGAGGGCCTGCCGCCGGCGGACTTCACGGTCTTCTACCACCTGATGTCGGTGGAACGGAATGAGGACCTGATACTCAAGGTCGCCCTGACGGAGGAAGACCTCAGGGTGCCCAGCGTGGCGCCGGTGTTCGCCAATGCCAACTGGTACGAGCGGGAAATCTGGGACATGTTCGGCATCGGGGTCACCGGCCACCCCCACCTGGAACGCATCCTGATGCCGCCCACCTGGACCGGTCATCCCCTGCGCAAGGACTATCCCGCCCGGGCCACCGAATTCGACCCCTACGCCCTGACCGTGGCCGGCCAGGAGACCGAGCAGGAGGCCATGCGCTTCGACCCCGAACACTGGGGCATGGCCCGGGAGCGGGACGGCGTTGAGTTCATGTTTCTCAACCTGGGCCCCAACCACCCATCCGCCCACGGCGCGTTCCGGTTGGTGCTGCAACTTGATGGCGAGGAGATCGTCGACTGCGTTCCGGACATCGGCTATCACCATCGGGGGGCCGAGAAGATGGCCGAGCGCCAGTCCTGGCACAGCTTCATCCCCTACACCGACCGCGTGGACTACACCGGTGGCGTGATGAACAACCTGCCCTATGTGCTGGCGGTGGAAAAGCTCGCCGGGATCGAGGTGCCGGACCGGGTCAAGACCATCCGGGTGATGATGGCGGAAATGTTCCGGATCAGCAGCCACCTGCTGTTCCTGGGCACCTATCTGCAGGACCTGGGAGCCATGTCGCCGGTGTTCTTCACGTTCAGCGACCGTCAGCGGGCCTACAAAGTGATCGAGGGAATTACCGGCTTCCGGATGCACCCGGCCTGGTATCGCATCGGCGGTGTCGCACAGGACCTGCCCCGGGGGTGGGAAAACCTGGTTCAGGAGTTCCTCGACTGGATGCCTCCCCGGCTGCGGGAATATGAGAAGGCGATGATGGAGAACGCGCTGGTCCGGGAGCGGACCCGCCACGTGGCCGCCTTCAATACCGCCGATGCCCTGGAGTGGGGGGTTACCGGCCCCAACCTGCGTGCCACCGGCTGTAACTTCGATCTGCGCAAGCAGCGGCCTTACTCGGGCTACGACAACTTCGAGTTCGAGATTCCCCTGGGTGAGAACGGCGACGTCTTCGACCGTGGCCAACTGCGTATCGAAGAGATGCGCCAGAGCCTGCGCATCATTCAGCAGTGCGTCAAGCTCATGCCTGCCGGCGACTACAAGGCGGACCATCCGCTGACCACGCCACCGCCCCGGGAGCGCATGCTGCAGCACATCGAAACCCTGATCACCCATTTCCTGCAGGTGTCCTGGGGGCCGGTACTCAAACCCAATGAGTCCCTGCAGATGGTGGAAGCCACCAAGGGCATAAACAGCTATTACCTCACCAGTGACGGCAACACCATGAGCTACCGCACCCGCATCCGTACCCCGAGTTTTCCGCACCTGCAGCAGATACCGGCGGTAATGCGGGGCGGCTTTGTGCCCGACCTGATCGCCCACCTGGGCAGTATCGACTTCGTGATGGCAGACGTGGACCGCTGAAATGGCAGCAAGAGCAGCAACAACCGGGATTATCGGCAGCGACGGCTTCGAGCTTCATCCGGCGGATGAACGAGCGATGCTGGAGGAAGTGCATCACTTCGAGCAGCCCCAGGCCGCCTGCATCGAGGCCCTGAAAATCGTCCAGCGCCGCCACGGCTGGGTTCCCGACGGAGCCATCAGTGCCATAGCCCGGGTGCTGGGCATAGGCCCGGCAGCAGTGGAAGAAGTGGCGACTTTCTACAGTCTGATCTTCCGCCAGCCGGTGGGCCGTCATGTGATTCTGGTGTGCGACAGCAGCTCCTGCTTCCTCACCGGTTTCGACGCCCTGAAGCAGGCGCTGGTGACGCAGCTGGGCATCGATTATGGCCAGACCACGCCGGATGACCGCTTCACACTATTGCCGGTCTGCTGCCTGGGCGCCTGCGACGGTGCCCCCGCTCTGATGATTGATGACGACACCTACGGGCCGGTCAGTCCTGATGATCTGCCCGGCCTGCTGGAGGATTACCCATGACCGGCGCCATGGCCAGCCAGCGAAACTCCCTGCGCTACCGCAGCCGGCTGATGCAGCCAGAGAGCGAGCGCAGCGCCGACACCCACCCGCTCACCTGGCGCCTGAGGGATGACGGCGAGGTGGTCTGGCTGGACGAATACCTGGGCAAGGACGGCTACCAGTCTGTCCGCAGGGCCCTCAGCGAAGGAGATCCCCAGGCGATTATTGCCGCAATGAAGGATGCCAACGTCCGGGGCCGGGGCGGGGCCGGCTTTCCCGCGGGCCTCAAATGGAGCCTGACCCTGCAGGGCGACGATATGCCCCGGGGTTACCTGATCTGCAACGCCGACGAGATGGAGCCAGGTACCTTCAAGGACCGCCTGCTCATGGAGCAGCAGCCCCATCTGCTGATCGAGGGGATGATTCTCGGAGCCTACGCCAATAATTCCCGTTCTGGTTACATTTTCCTGCGGGGTGAATACGTGGAATCGGCCCGGGTGCTCAACCAGGCCCTGCAGGAAGCCCGCGAGGCCCGCTGGCTGGGCAACGACATCGACGGCAGCGGCTTTGACTTCGACATCGTGGTACACACCGGTGCCGGACGGTACATCTGCGGCGAGGAAACGGCGCTGATCAGCTCCCTGGAAGGCAAGCGGGCGAACCCCCGCGCAAAGCCTCCGTTTCCCGGCCAGTCGGGCGCCTGGGGCAAACCGTCCGTGGTCAATAACGTGGAAACCCTTTGCAACGTGCCGGCGGTCATCCTCAACGGCGCCGACTGGTACCAGGCGCTGTCCGGCGACCGCACGGACGACGGCGGTAGCAAGCTCTACGGGATCTCCGGACCGGTACATCGGCCAGGACTCTGGGAACTGCCCATGGGCACCACGGGACGGGAGATTATCGCGCTGGCCGGAGGCCTGCGGGGCGACCACAAGCTCAAGGCCTGGCTGCCCGGTGGCGCCAGTACCGGCTTCCTGCTGCCGGAACACCTGGACCTGCCTCTGGATTTCGACACCGTAGGCAAGGAGGGCAGCCGTCTCGGCACCGGCCTGCTGACGGTGGTACCGGAAAACCAGAGCATGGTGGCACTGATGCGCAACCTGGAGGCGTTTTTCGCCCGTGAGTCCTGCGGCTGGTGTACCCCCTGCCGCGACGGACTGCCCTGGACAGTGAAACTCCTGCAGGCTCTTGAGCACGGCGAAGGCGAGGAAGGGGACATTGAGCTGCTGGACAAACTGGCAGCGGATTGCGGTCCCGGACTGACGTTCTGCGCCCACGCCCCCGGGGCTGCCATGCCGCTGGAGACCGCCCTGAAGCACTTCCGGCATGAGTTCGAGCAGGGCATCACCCAGTCCCGGGGACCGGCCCACCAGGATCCCATTCCGGTGGGTTCAGTATGAACAGGGCCAGGGCCAATCTGACAGGTACGATCAGGAGAGGGTAGAACCATACCATGGCAATCATTCATGTGGACGGACAGAGCTACGAAGTGAACGGGGCCCAGAACCTGCTCCAGGCCTGCCTGTCCCTTGGCCTGGACATTCCCTATTTCTGCTGGCACCCGGCCATGGGCAGTGTCGGTGCCTGCCGCCAGTGCGCTGTGCGCCAGTACAAGGACGAAGACGACGACACGGGCATGCTGGTGATGTCCTGCATGACCCCGGCAGAGGACCAGACCCGGATCGACATTGAGGACGACGAGGCCCGTGCCTTTCGTGCCAGTGTGGTGGAGTGGCTGATGATCAACCACCCCCACGACTGCCCGGTCTGCGAGGAGGGCGGCCATTGCCATCTGCAGGACATGACGGTGATGACCGGCCATGACCGACGCCGCTACCGTTTCCGCAAGCGCACCCGCCGCAATCAGTACCTCGGGCCGTTCATTGCCCATGAGATGAACCGCTGCATCACCTGCTACCGCTGCGTGCGCTTCTACAATGACTATGCCGGCGGCACCGACCTTGGAGCCTTCGGTGCCAAGGACAACGTCTACTTCGGCCGCTATGAGGATGGTATTCTGGAGAATGAGTTCGCCGGCAACCTCACCGAGGTGTGTCCCACCGGCGTCTTCACCGACAAGAGCCATTCCGAGCAATACACCCGCAAGTGGGACCTGCAGTTCGCGCCGGGTATCTGCCATCAGTGCGCCGTCGGCTGCAACATCAGCCCCGGTGAACGCTACGGTGATATCCGCCGCATCGAGAACCGCTATCACGGCGAAGTGAATGGTTACTTCCTCTGCGACCGCGGCCGCTTCGGCTATGGCTATGTGAACCGGGAGGACCGGCCCAGGCTGCCGGAATGGCGGGAAACACCCCGGAGCGAACCTGCCAGCCTGGAAGTGGACACCGCCCTGGCACGGATCAGCGATTCCCTGCGCCACGCCCGCCGGGTCATTGGTATCGGTTCGCCCCGGGCCAGTCTGGAGAGCAACCACCAGCTTCGGGCCCTGGTTGGCAGCGAGAATTTCTCCACCGGCATCGAGGCCGACGAACAGGCCTGTCTGGAGCTGATGAACCACCTCCAGCAAAGCGCCGGCCTGGCCACGCCCACGCCACGGCAGATTGAAGATCACGACGCCGTGCTGGTGCTGGGCGAGGACCCCATCCAGAGCGCCGCGCGGCTTGGCCTCAATATCCGCCAGGCGGTCCTGTCCCGAAGGGTCAGCTTCGGGGAGAAAATCGGTGTACCCGCCTGGAACGCCGAAGCGCTGAAGACCCTTGGTCAGGACCGGTATCACCCGCTCTTCATCGCCTGGCCGGCGCCCACGGGCCTGGACGACGTGGCCGAAGACCGGCTTGCCATGGCGCCGGACGACATCGCCCGGCTGGGCTTTGCCGTGGCTCATTGTATCGACCCGGCTGCACCGGCGGTAGCGGGTCTGGACGAGGCCAGCACGAAGTCGGCACGGCGGATAGCCGACATCCTGATGGCGGCGGAACGGCCCCTGCTGGTCAGTGGTGGCTCACTTTGCTCCATCGCCATCCTGCAGGCTGCCGGCGCAATTGCCCAGGCCCTGTCCCGCCGGGCCAGGCGTGGCGGACTGATGCTGATCCGTCGCGAGGCCAACAGCACCGGGCTCTCGCTGATGGGCGGACCACCCCTGGACTGGGCCCTGGAGGAACTGGAGCAGGGCCGGGCCGATGCGGTGGTGGTGCTGGAAAACGACCTCTACCAGCGCAGACCCCGGGAGCAGGTGGACCAGGCCCTGGCCGCTGCCGAGATAAAAGTGGTGCTGGACCACCAGCGTACACCAACGCTGGAACAGGCAAGCTTCATTCTGCCCGCGGCCAGTTTTGCCGAGGCCGACGGCACCCTGGTGAACCTGGAGGGACGGGCCCAGCGCTTCTTCCAGGTTTTCGACCCCGGCTACCTGCGTCCGGAAACCCGGCTCCATGAAAGCTGGCGCTGGCTCCATGCCCTGACCGCAAAGCTCCAGGATGGCGTTCCACCGGAGATTACCCTCGATACCGTCACCCAGGCCTGCGCCGTGGAATTCCCCGCTCTGATCGGCATCACTGCGGCGGCGCCGGGATCGGACTACCGGGTAGAGGGCCTGAAGCTGGCCCGGGAGCCTCATCGCTACAGCGGTCGCACGGCCATGCGGGCCAATCTCAACGTGAACGAACCGCGGCCGGCGCAGGACCCGGACACCGCCTTTGCTTTCTCCATGGAGGGTTACAGCGGCTCGGAGCGGCCCCGGCAGCAGGTACCCTTCGCCTGGGCGCCGGGCTGGAACTCTCCCCAGGCCTGGAACAAGTTCACGGATGAGGTGGGCGGCCACCTGCGCGGCGGGGATCCCGGTATACGCATCCTGCACCGCCAGCCGGTCCGGTTCGACTATCCGAAGGAGATTCCGCCAGCCGCCTCCCATGACGCGGAGTCCTTGCGGGCGCTGATCCTGCCACGCCTGTTCGGCGGCGAGGAAACCTCATCCCTGGCCGAGCCCATCCGGCAACGGATGACGTCGCCTGTGGTCCTGCTTTCGCCGGACGATGCCGAGGCCCTGGAGCTGCGGGAGGGGGACCTGCTCAGGATAGAACTGGCAGGGGAGAGCCGGATTCTTCCGCTGGTGGAGCAGCCGGGGTGGCCTCGGGGCTGGGCCGGCCTGCCCGCCGGCCTGATTCCCGGGCTCGCCCAGGGGACCAGGCTTCCGACGCCGGGCAGGATGGATGAAACCACGCCGGGAGGGCCGTCATGAACTGGTGGACACCCGAAATTGCAGCCGTGCTCTGGGCCATGTTCCAGGCCCTGGTGATCCTGCTGGGGGCGGTTCTCCTCGGGGCCGTGCTGACCGTTGTGGAACGGCGCCTGCTGGGGCTGTGGCAGGACCGTTATGGCCCCAACCGGGTTGGCCCTTTCGGAACACTTCAGCTGGTGGCGGACATGATCAAGATCTTCTTCAAGGAAGACTGGATTCCGCCCTTCGCCGACCGGCCCCTGTTCGTGATCGCGCCGGTGATCGCCTTCGCCTCGCTGTTGCTGTCATTCATCATCATCCCCATCACCCCGGGCTGGGGCGTAGCAGACCTTCACATCGGGCTGCTGTTCTTCCTGGCCATGGCGGGCATCAACGTCTACGCCGTGCTGCTCGGGGGCTGGGCCAGCGGTAACAAGTATGCCCTGCTGGGCGCGCTGCGAGCCTCGGCCCAGACCCTCTCCTACGAAGTATTCATGGGGCTGTCGCTGATGGGCGTGGTGGCCCTGGCCGGCTCCTTCAACCTGCGGGACATCGTCGCCGCCCAGGAAGGCTTCTGGTTCGTCATTCCCCAGTTCTTCGGCTTCGCCACCTTTTTGATTGCCGGTATCGCGGTGACCCACCGGCACCCCTTCGACCAGCCGGAAGCGGAGCAGGAACTGGCTGACGGCTATCATGTTGAATACTCCAGTATGAAGTTCGGCATGTTCTTCATAGGCGAATACGTGGGCATGCTGCTGGTCTCGGCGCTGATCGTGACGCTGTTCTTCGGGGGCTGGCATGGGCCCCTGCTGCCGCCGATCCTGTGGTTCGCCATCAAGACCGGCTTCTTCCTGATGCTGTTCATCCTGCTGCGGGCCTCGCTGCCCCGGCCCCGTTATGACCGGGTGATGAACTTCGGATGGAAGATCTGCCTGCCCCTGACCCTGATCAACCTGCTGGCAACCGGCGCCGTCATCCTGCTGGTTGCCCCGGATGCCTGAGGAGGACCCGATGAAAGAGAACAAGGTCCCGTACATCAAGTCCGTGCTCTGGCTCGTGCCAGCCACCTGGTCCCAGTTGCGTACGCTGGGCATGGTGTTCATGCACAGTTTCCGCAAACGGGAGACGGTGAATTACCCGGAGGAGGAGGTTTACCTGCCACCCCGGTACCGGGGCAGGATTGTGCTGACCCGTGACCCCGACGGCGAGGAGCGTTGCGTCGCCTGCAACCTCTGCGCGGTGGCCTGTCCGGTGGACTGCATTTCACTACAGAAGGGCGAGCAGGAGGACGGCCGCTGGTATCCGGAATTCTTCCGCATCAATTTTTCACGGTGCATCTTCTGCGGCATGTGCGAGGAAGCCTGCCCCACCTCCGCCATCCAGCTGACACCGGACTTCGAGATGGGCGAGTACGATCGCCAGCAACTGGTCTACGAGAAAGAGGATCTGCTGATCAACGGCCCCGGAAAGGACCACGACTACCACTTCTACAAGGTGGCGGGCATGGCCATCGGCGGCAAGGACAAGGGCCAGGCCCAGAACGAGGAGGCACCGGAAGATGTGCGATCGCTGTTGCCATAACCGGGAGGGGGTAGCCTGATGGAACTGGCCTTCTACCTCAGTGGCCTGGTGGCGGTACTGGCCACCATCGGCGTAATCACCGGCACCAGCCCGATTCATGCGGTGGTCTATCTGATCGTCTCGCTGATTGCCGTCGCCCTGGTGTTCTTCGCCCTGGGGGCCCCCTTTGCCGGCGCCCTGGAAATCATTGTCTACGCCGGCGCCATCATGGTGCTGTTCGTGTTCGTGGTGATGATGCTCAACCTGCGATCCGACACCAGAGGGGACCAGCCCTGGCTGCATCCCCGTCACTGGCTGGGGCCATCCCTGCTGGCCCTGGTCCTCCTCGGTGCGCTGGTGGCCCTCCTGGCCCAGGGCAGTGTGGATCGGGTGATCGAGGGGGAATTGCTCACCGCCCGCTCGGTGGCCCTGACCCTGTTCGGGCCCTGGCTGATGGTGGTGGAGCTGTCAGCGATCCTGTTGTTGGCCGCCCTGGTAACGGCATCCCATGTGGGCCGCCGCAACAACCCCGTGCAAAACCGCAACCGTGGAGGCAACCAATGAATGGCATCCCCATGGAGCATGGCCTGATTCTGGCCTCGGTCCTGTTCAGTCTGGGTCTGGCGGGACTGATGCTGCGGCGCAACATGCTGTTCGTGCTGATGAGCCTGGAGGTGATGCTCAATTCCGCTGCCCTGGCCTTTGTGGTGGGCAGCACCGCCTGGAACCAGCCAGACGGCCAGGCCATGTTCCTGCTGGTGATTACCCTGGCGGCAGCCGAAGCCAGCGTCGGCCTGGCACTGATGATCCAGCTCTACCAGCGTTTCCATTCCCTTAACCTGGATGCAGCCAGCAGGATGCGCGGATGATGGCACCAGCAGTCGTACTCTCGTTCCTTCTGCCACTGGCGGGTACTCTCCTGCTCGCCCTGTCGGCGGGCCGACTGGGAGCCCGGACCAGTGCCACCATCGGGGTGGCCAGTGTGGGGCTGGCGGCCCTGGCCACGGCCTGGGCGGTGACCCTGTATCCGGGCTCGCCGGAAAATGTCACCCTGTGGACCTGGATCGCGGTGGGCGACTTCCGGCCCACCATTGGTCTGGCTGTGGACGGGCTGGCCCTGATGATGATGTCGGTGATCACCGGCGTCGGCTTCCTGATCCACCTGTTTGCCGCCTGGTACATGAAAGGGGAGGCCGGCATCGCAAGGTTTTATGCCTGGATGAACCTGTTCGTGTTCAGCATGTTGCTGCTGGTGCTGGGGGACAACCTGCTGCTGCTCTTCCTGGGCTGGGAAGGGGTCGGACTGTGCAGTTACCTGCTGATCGGCTACTACTACCACAACAGCGCCAACGGTCAGGCCGCCTTCAAGGCTTTCATCGTGACCCGCATCGGCGATGTCTTCCTGGCTTTGGGTCTGTTCCTGATTTTCCGGGAGCTGGGAACCCTGGATATCGGGGAGATCCTGGTGCGGGCACCGCAACTGTGGCAGGAGGGCAGCACCACCGCCAATATTGCGGCCCTGCTGGTGCTGGGCGGGGCCCTGGGCAAGTCCGCCCAGGTTCCGCTGCACACCTGGCTGCCGGATGCCATGGCGGGTCCCACTCCGGTGTCCGCCCTGATCCACGCCGCCACCATGGTCACCGCCGGTGTCTACCTCATTGCCCGCCTCAACGGGCTGTTCCTGCTGGCGCCCGATGTGCTCCTGCTGGTAGGTGTGATTGGCGCGGTGTCGATGCTGCTCGCCGCCTTCGCCGCCCTGGCCCAGACCGACATAAAACGGGTGCTGGCCTATTCCACCATGAGCCAGATTGGCTACATGTTTCTGGCCCTGGGAGTAGGGGCCTTTGATGCCGCCATTTTCCATCTGGTGACCCACGCCTTTTTCAAGGCACTGCTGTTCCTTTCCGCCGGGGCAGTGATTATCAGTTGCCATCACGAGCAGGACATGGCCCGTCTCGGCGGTCTCTGGCGCCGGCTGCCCGTGGCCTATGGCGGCTTCCTGGTGGGCGGCTCGGCCCTGGTGGCTCTGCCGCTGGTCACTGCGGGCTTCTACAGTAAGGACGAGATTCTCTGGCAGGCCATGGCGGCCGGCAACAATGGCCTCCTGCTGGCTGGGCTGCTGGGTGCCGTGCTCACCGGGATCTACACCGTGAGGCTTATTCTGGGCACCTTCCATGGCGAAGCCGGCAGTGACCATTCCCGCCATCCCGAGCCGGGCACCAACCTCATTACCCACCACCTGCCCCTGGTTGTACTGGCGATACTCTCCACATTTATCGGCGCCTGGCTCTATCCTGGGCTGGACAGGCTTTTTCCCTCCGCGCCGGGCGAGGGCGTGGAGGAGGGTCATACCCTGCTGCAGGTGCTGGCCATCGGCGCAGTCGTTGCCGGCCTGGCGTTAGCGGGCTGGCTGTTCATGATGCGCCGGGAATGGCTGCAGCGCCAGGCCAGTCACGGTACTGGCCGCCGTCTCTGGTCGGTGTGGCACCACGCCTGGGGCTTTGATGGCCTGTTCGACCGGCTGCTGGTAAGACCCTGGCAACTGATGGTGAATCTGCTCAGGCACGACCTGGTCAATCTGGCCATGAACCTGCCTGCGCTGATCGCCCGGGTCCTGAACGCCGGGCTGGTAAGGACCCAGAATGGACGGATGCGCAGTTACGCCACGGTCATGGTGCTCGGCGTCACCGTTATCCTGGCGGTCCTGGCTCTGGCGCCGGGAGGTGCGGCATGATCCTGGTCTGGCTGATCCTGATTCCGTTCCTCGGCGGCCTGTTTTGCTGGCAGGCGGAGCGCTGGGGCGATAAGGCACCCCGCTGGATTGCCCTGGCCACCATGCTCTTCGTGCTGGTGATCAGCATCGTCCTGTGGTGGACCGGGGACTTCAGCCTGCCGGATGGCGGCCAGAGCCCCTGGTTGCTGGAATGGCGAGCGCCCTGGATTCCCCGCTTTGGCATCGAAATCCACCTGGCCCTGGACGGGCTCTCCCTGATCCTGGTGGCCCTGACCGGCTTCCTGGGCGCCCTGGCGGTACTGTGCTCCTGGCATGAAATCGCCCACCGGGTCGGGTTCTTCCATCTCAACCTGCTGTGGATTCTCGGCGGCGTGGTGGGCGTGTTCCTGGCCCTGGACCTGTTCCTGTTCTTCCTGTTCTGGGAAATGATGCTGGTGCCGATGTACTTCCTGATCGCCCTCTGGGGCCACAGCGGCTCCGCCGGCCATACCCGGATACGGGCGGCCACCCGCTTCTTCATCTACACCCAGGCCAGTGGCCTGTTGATGCTGGTGGCCATCCTCACGCTGGTGTTCGTGCACTACGCCAACACCGGCGTTTTCTCGTTCAGCTACGACGTTTTGCGGGGCACCGACGTACCGGACGCCCTGGCCCCCTGGCTGATGCTGGGCTTCTTCATCGCCTTTGCGGTCAAACTGCCGGTGGTGCCTTTCCACGGCTGGCTGCCCGATGCCCATGCACAGGCGCCCACGGCCGGCAGCGTGGACCTGGCGGGCATCCTTCTGAAAACCGCCGCCTACGGCATTCTCCGCTTTGCCCTGCCGCTGTTTCCGGAGGAGTCGCAGGCCTTCGCCCCGGTGGCCATGACCCTGGGGCTGGTGGGAATCATCTACGGCGCCGTTCTCGCCTGTGGGCAGCAGGACATCAAGCGACTGATCGCCTACACCAGCATCTCCCACATGGGCTTTGTGCTGATCGCGCTCTATTCCGGGTCCGAACTGGCGATCCAGGGAGCCGTGGTGCTGATGGTGGCCCATGCCTTTTCCAGCGCCGGGCTGTTCATTCTCAGCGGGCAGATCTATGAGCGTCTCCACACCCGCGATATGCGCATCATGGGCGGGCTCTGGGGACGGATACCCATACTGCCGGGATTCACCCTGTGTTTTGTGGCGGCATCCCTGGGCATGCCGGCCACTGCCAACTTCGTTGGAGAATTCATGATCCTGTTCGGAACCTTCCCCACTGCACCGGTGGTGGTGGTGATTGCCAGCGGCGGGCTGGTGCTGGCGGCCATCTATTCGCTGCTGCTGATGCAGCGGGTCCACTTCGGCCCGGTTCACCGCCAGGGCTCCCTGCCCGGGCCGGACCTGCGTGAATACGGCATGATGCTGGCATTGGTGGCACTGGTGCTGCTCGTGGGCCTTTATCCACAGCCGCTGCTGGACACCACCGCGGCTGTCTCGGGGCCGGCAGCGGAGCTGTTCACCGACGGCAAGCTGTCCACGCTGGCAGGGGAGGTGGACTGATGCTGACCCTGAACAGTCTTCTCGCCGTTTTGCCACTGATCATTGTGGCTACCACCGCCGTTGTGGTCATGCTGGGGATTGCCTGGCAGCGCCACCATGGCGTCACCGCCCTCGTTTCCGCCGCGGGCCTGGTGCTTGCCCTGCTTGCCCTGCCCATGGCCTATGGCGCACCGGAGTCACCACCCCTGATGCAGGTGGATGGCCTGGCGATCATGGCCAGTACCCTTGTTTTGCTATCAGCGCTGGTCACCGTGGCCCTCAGTCACCACTACCTGACCGGATACCTCGGACCACGGGAGGAGTTCTACCTGCTGTTGCTGTGCGCGGTGACCGGCGCCCTGGGCCTGGTGGCCAGCGATCACCTGGCCACCCTGTTCATCAGCCTGGAACTGCTGTCGATGCCGCTTTACGGGATGCTGGCCTACAGCTTCCGGGCAGAGCGTTCACTGGAGGCGGGGATCAAGTACCTGATCCTCTCCGCCGCCGCCACGGCCTTCCTCCTGTTCGGCATGGCATTGATCTATGCCCGTACCGGTCGCCTTGACCTGGCGGGACTGGCGGCCGGCCTTGCCGCAAGTCCCGATAGCTGGACCCTGGCCGGGGCCGCCCTCATGCTGGCGGGGCTGGGGTTCAAGCTCTCGGTAATACCTTTCCATCTGTGGACACCGGACGTGTATCAGGGTGGCCCCGCACCGGCCACTATTTTCCTCGCCACGGTCAGCAAACTGGCGGTTTTTGCGGTGCTGATACGGCTGGTGCTGACGGCGCCAATATTTGAGAGTGAATGGTTACTCACTCTGATAAGCCTGCTGGCTCTGATTACCATGCTTGGCGGCAACCTGCTGGCGCTGTTCCAGTCCAACCTCAAGCGGCTGCTGGGCTATTCCTCCATTGCCCATTTCGGCTACCTGCTGGTAGCCGTGGTGGCCGGTGGCTCCCTGGCGGTGGAAACCACCGGCGTCTATCTGGTCACCTACCTGGCGACAACCCTGGCAGCCTTTGGTGTGGTGACCCAGGTGTCCAGCCCCTTCAGCGGAGAGGACGCCGCCGGTCTGCACCACTACCGGGGTCTGTTCTGGCGTCGGCCCTGGCTGGCGGCCGTCATGACAGTCAGCTTCCTGTCACTGGCGGGCATTCCGCTGACAGCGGGCTTCATCGGCAAATTCTACGTGATCGCCCTGGGTGTGGCGGACAGTCGCTGGTGGCTGGTGGGCGGGATCGTTGCCGGCAGTGCCATCGGCATTTTCTACTACCTGCGGGTAATGGTCACCCTCTATATGCCCGAGCCGGGCATGCGCCGGAGAGACGCCACCAACGACTGGGGCAACCGCGTCGGCGGCCTGACCCTGCTGGCCACTGCGGTGGTGATCCTCCTTCTGGGTATCTATCCTGCACCCATGATTGACTGGGTGGTTGGGCTGTCGGCGGTGCCGTGAGAATGGAGGTTGCGGGATACCGCCGGATCAGCCGGGCCCATGAATGTCCTCGATGTCATAGCCCCGGCACAAGGCGGGAATCGTCTGTTCCGGTCTTCCCCTTGAAATATGCAGTCGGTTACCTTTTTCTCTACAACCCATACCATCACGTTGCGAGACCGCTATCTCGCTCCACATCAGAAAACCGGGAAAAATCATGGACCAGACAATCTTTTGGTACGCCCTGGCCACGGTGTTGCTCTTCTTCAAAATGTTCGCCACTTCCGCTTACCAGGCCTTTCACCGAATCGGGAAAATGACCTTCAAGATCCCTGAAGATGCTGCCTTTGTCGGTCGTGAGCCGGCGAGAGAGGAATTACCTCAAGTCCAGAGAGCGGCCCGGGCCTGGCTGAATGATCTCGAGAATATTCCCATTTTCCTGGGCCTGGGGGTGGCTTACATTCTGGTGGGTGCATCCCCTGAAATGGCGGCCTGGCTCTTCCTGGTGTTTACCGGAGCCCGCTACCTTCATACAGTATTTTACCTGGGCGGAATCCAGCCGTGGCGTACGGTGGCGTTCGCGGTAGGCGTGGTTTGTTTATTTATCATGAGTATCCAGATTCTTGCGGCAATCATCTAGCCGACGGGCCTTCATTGAACGCCAGATGCGGCGCTGAGAGGGCTGGATTGCCCCGTAGCAAACCACACCGGGGAGGAAGCCTCTCCCCGGTGTGCTGCCAGTGCCACTATTGAGGCACCGTGTCGGCGAGGACTGGCCCGCGGGTCAGCGGGTCAGCGGGTCAGATCATTGAGCCAGGCCAGGACATCCTCCTGCACCTGCTCACGATTGGTTTCGTTCAGCAGTTCGTGGCGGGCATCGTCGTAGAATTCATGCTCGACCCTGGTCAGACCCAGCGCTTTATAGCGCTCAAGCAGGGCCCTGGTGCCTTCCAGGTTATTTCCCACGGGGTCCAGTTCCCCCTGGATGACCAGCACCGGCAGATCCTTCGGAATGGCCTGCTCGCGGGCAGGGTCCCGCAGATCCGCCATGCCCTGGAAGAAATCCCGCACCAGTTCGTTGCTGAATGCGAACCCGGACTGGGGATCATCCAGGTATTTCTGCACTTCAGCCTCGTCACGACTCAGCCACTGGAAGCCGGGTTCGTCGCTGAACGGTTTGTTGAAGTCGGTGAAAATACCGGCCCAGACCTGG
Organism: Marinobacter daqiaonensis; assembly: GCF_900115285.1. Classification (GTDB taxonomy): domain Bacteria; phylum Pseudomonadota; class Gammaproteobacteria; order Pseudomonadales; family Oleiphilaceae; genus Marinobacter; species Marinobacter daqiaonensis. The sequence goes on along the minus strand of NZ_FOYW01000001.1, from coordinate 2,415,273 downwards.
GAGTCCGCCAGTGGTGCCTCTCCGGCAGCTGCGTCCAGGGCCTCGAGCAGGTCCTGGGGTGGGGGCGGACCGTAGGCGGTGCCAGACAATACCAGACCGTCGATCAGCTCCGGCTGGCGGGTAATGTAATCCTGCGCTATGAATGACCCCAGGCTATGGCCGAACAGCACCAGATCCGCATCGGGATGTTCGTCACGAATGACGGTACTCAGTTGCATCTCGTCCCTGACAAAGCTGTTCCAGGCATCGGGACCGGCGTCACCCAGCTCCTCGGAGCGTACCCGGGTGCGGCCATGACCGCGATGGTCCGTGGCATAGACCGCGTAGCCATGGCGGTTCAGGAACTGGGCAAAACGGTCATAGCGTCCGCTATGCTCCGCAGCCCCATGGACAACCTGCACCACGGCGTGTGGCTCGGACGTCGCAGGCCAGTACCGGTAGTGAACCCCGGTGCCATCGGATGCTTCCATCACTCGCCATTCAACGGCACCCGCCATTGCCATGCCTCCTGAGAGCAACACTCCAAAAAACGCCATCGCCAGCTTGCCGGCGAGCCGGCGTGAACCCCGAAATTCCATCCCTTGCATGTTCCTTCTCCGGTTGATTGTTGTTCGTGTTGTTAGGCCAACCATGTTCGGATCTGTTCGTTTTTCCGCGCTTGTATTCGGTATCGAATATAGCAGGGCGCATCCTGAAAGCAACCAAAGCTATGACGCCCGTGCCACTTGATCCCAGGACACCGTTCGGGTCTCATCGCGGAATACTGGTAAACTGCGTTTCAGGATTCGGTAGCCACCACTCAGGCGTGACGGGGCCCATCTTGATACCGGCCATCAGCGGCACGATGCCCTCCGGCTCTATTTGAACAAGGGCTTCATGTTGAACCCTCACCATATGAGTAGGAGCCTCCGGTAAGCCCGATCGGACCCCCGGATGCGGTTACCGACAGAACGTCCACTAAAAAGAAGGCCGGGTAAGGCCCGATGCAAGTGAAAGCGGCTGAATTGTCCGGGTTTTCTGGTATATGATGCACCAATATGGAACAGGCGGAGCCCCTTTTTGGGTCAGGACGCCGGCCACCATGGTGATCATCTATGCCCGACAACATAAGAAAAAGAGCCGGGGCGCGCCTCTTTCTCCGCAAACTCCTGGAGTTCACCGGCGTGGGGGTATCGGGCCGTCAGTCCCTCTCCTCTTTACCGCTGATTGACCGGCTCAAGATCGGAATAGCGGCAGCAATTTCCATTCTCGCGGTGATCCTGTTCAGTCAGCAGTTTTCGTCCACCCCTCACTGGCCGGTGCTGGTTGCCTCCATGGGCGCCTCAGCGATTCTACTGTTCGCCCTTCCCAACAGCCCGCTGGCCCAGCCCTGGTCATTTGTCGGTGGCCACCTGTTGCCTGCCGCCATTGGTGTCGCCTGCGCGCAGTTTTTCCCCGATCTGGCCATCGCGGCCGCGGCCACGGTGGGCATCAGCCTTTTCGCGATGTATCTCTTCGAATGTGTGCATCCCCCGGGGGGAGCCGCCGCTCTGGTGCCTGTCATTGCCGCTCAGGACCAGCCTCTGGGCTTCGACTTTGTCTTTTACCCCGTAGGCCTGAACGTACTCGTCATGCTGGCCATAGCCATTATGCTGAACCGCTACTGGCTCGGTAAATCCTATCCGGTACCTCCTGTCAGGGAAGAAGACCCCGCCCACAGGCACAATGACCCGAGTCCAATGAAACGCCTTGGTATTCGGCCGGAAGACCTCCATCACGCACTGAGTGAATACACCTCTTTCCTCGACGTCAATGAACAGGACCTGAACCAGCTCTACGGCATGGCCCAGAGCATTGCGTACAGACGGCGAATGGGGGAGGTGACCTGTGCCGATATTATGTCCACCGACCTTATCACCGTGGAATACGGTACAGACCTTGAGGATGCCTGGGCGTTGTTACGGTACCACAAGGTAAAAATACTGCCAGTGGTGGACCGGGCACACCGGATTACCGGAGTGATCTCGCTGGTGGACTTCCTGAAACGGGCCAATCTGAAGACCTATCGGACGTTCGCGGAAGATATCGAGGCCTTCCTCCGTAAAAGCTCACCGTTCACCCCCACTGAAAAACCGGAGGTTGTCGGCCAGATCATGGCGACAGAGGTCTTTTCGGCTCGCCAGAGTGACCATATAGCCAACCTGGTACCGTTACTGTCCGACAAGGGACTTCATCATATCCCTATCGTCGATGCCGAGGATCGGCTGGTAGGTATGGTCACCCAGTCCGACCTGATTGCGGCCCTCTACAACCGGGAACTTCCGGATGACCCTCCAGCCCGGGGAAACGTTGCTGCTGCGCAGTGATCAACCAAAACTCCTGCCATAGCCGTGTTATCATCCTGCCCAAAGCACGTTAACGGCAGGCGCTGGCAATGACCGAACACTCCAAGAATATCCCCGACCACAAACCCCGCCCCTGGGTGGACCTGCTGGTCAGTATCATTATCCCCTCGGTAATCCTGATGAAGCTCAGCGGCGATGAGTACCTGGGCAATACCTGGGCGTTGCTGGTGGGCCTGGCGTTTCCCATGGGATGGGGTCTGTTCGAACTGATTCGTTATCGCAAAAAGAACTTCATTGCCGTCCTCGGGGTTATCAGTGTAGGCCTGACCGGGGGTATCGGCCTGCTGGCCATCGATGCCCGGTGGCTGGCTATCAAGGAAGCGGCCGTTCCCCTGGCGATTGGCATCGCGGTGCTGATCTCCACCCGCACCCGATATCCCCTGGTGCGCACCCTGCTTTATAACCCCAATGTTCTGGATACGGCAAAGATTCAGCAGTCGCTGAAGGAGCGGGGGTGCGAGGAGGAATTCGACAGCCGGCTGCTGAAGGCCAGTTATTTCTTTGCAGGAACGTTCCTGTTTTCGGCCATCATGAATTACATTCTGGCCCGCTGGATCGTAACAAGCCCGTCCGGAACCCAGGCCTTCAACGAGGAACTCGGTCGCATGACCCTGGTGAGTTACCCGATGATCGCCATTCCCTCCATGGTCATGATGATCGCCATTTTCTTCTATCTGTGGCGCAGCATCCGGCGCCTGACCGGTCATACATTGGAAGAAGTGCTCGCCCCCCATCTCGCCGAGAAAGAGGACCGGAAAAGTTAAGGGGCCTTCCCGTTGAAGGCCCCTTAACCGGACTAGTTGCAGTCAACCGCGCTTACGGCCAGGCCCTCCAGTTGAATCCGGTCAATATTCGGCAGGCCGCTGTCGTTGGTGGCTCGCAGAGCGATTCGGTTTGCCCCCGTACCCAGAGTGACCGATAACACCGCGGTATCCCGGTAGCTGTTCCAGGCGCCGGTGGACCGGAAGTCCTCCGCCGTTACCCAACGGTCGTTGACGTACAGTGATCCGGAGCGGGCTGTTGCTCCGTTGGCGAACCGCACCACCAGATCATAGTGTCCCGCCTCCGCTACGTTGACCTGCCAGGCCACCCCGGTCCCGTAGACGTTGCTGGTGTTGGCATAGCCCGCACCGCTAAAGCCGGCATGCTCGCTCTCGATGACGCCGTCCACACCACAGAAACCGGGTTGGTTTTCCTCCAGCACCAGCTGCTGGGGCTCCGGTTCGCCCTGGTCCGGTGTCGATGGCGATCCACTGTCGTTGTCGCCGGTTCCCGGTGCCGCATTGTACAGCTCGATTTCCGCAATCCGGGGCGCAGCAGCGGCATTGAGAATCTCCAGGTCCAGCTTGTAGATGTTTTGGGTTCCAAGTCCCGTGATGGTGGTCTCCGTGCCCAGCCTTTGCCCGCTGGCGAGCACCTCACCGGTTTCGTGGTTTACTAGTCGCCAGTTTCGGGTGGCGTCATTCAGCTCCCGGATAACAACCGTGTTAAAAGGCGCCATACGTTTCACCGAGATCCGCTCACCGCTGGTCGAAGCCGGTTGCCAGAAACTGCCGGTGTCACCGTCAATGGCATTGCCGTAACTGGAACCACTCGCCTTGCTGCTGCCATCGGCACCGGCCGACAAGGAGAGGTTCTCTCCCCGGTCTCCCGGATTCGGATCGGGCATTCCCGGGTCCGGGCTGCCAGGCTGTTCTGGCTTCGGCTGCTCCGGTTCGGGCGGTTCCGGTGTGGGGTCCGGTGTCGGCGTTGTCGGTGGCACCGGTGTGGTGGCCTCACAGCTTCCGTCAGACGTCCGCAAACCCTTGCCCGCGCCGGCGGTGGCCATCACGATGTCCCTGACACAGGTAATGTCATCCAGGGTGTAGCGATAGGGGGGCTGGTAGCGGGTTGTGGAGACCATGGCCTCGCCGGCCACCGGACCGCTGTTATCGTTCCAGTAAACCCCATCCAGGAAGTTGTTCGTCAGGTCCCAGAAACCGATTTCATCACTGTAAAAGGACACTATCGGGTTGTTGGCGTTTTCAAAATGATTGTTCTCAATCCGGAGTCGCGCGCTCATCCGGCTGTTGATGCCACTATCGATTACGTTGTAATAGTAGTTATTGAAAATATGGCCTTCGCCGAAACGGAAGAGGGGGGCTCTTGAATTGATGTTTTCCCAACGGTTGTGGTGGAAGGTTATCAAACGCTGCCCTTGGTCACTGTCACTGGAACCATGAAGGCTGGCTTTCCAGCTGTCATGGAAATAGTTGTAAGAGATCGTGATGTATTCCGAACCTCGCTTGGTATCCAGCAGTCCGTCGTAGTGATCCTTGTCGACATCCAGTGAGGCATACAACTCGTTGTGGTCGATCCAGATATTGCTGCTACCGCCCTCGACACTGATAGCGTCCTTGTCGCCGGTGTCCACGTGATGGATGATCAGGTTACGAATGATGATGTTATGAGCGCGGGAGAGCTTGATGCCGATTCCGTCGAATTCCGCGCCGCCAGGCGCACCAAGGACGGTAACGTTACGCACGTCCTTGAGGTCGATCTTGGACTCACCCGTGTTGTCGGGGGTAATTCGTCCTTCAACCAACACCGTCAGCGGAGTATCTGAATTGCGCTGTTCCTTGAGCACGTCGTAAAGTTCAGCACCGGTCCTGACGGTGACCGTTTCACCACCGGCTCCACCGGTGGTGCCGCCGTTGAGGGATGCAAAACCAACCGGCCCACTTGCCACAGCGTGGCTGGTGGGACTGGCCAGTGCCAATACTGTGGTGAGCAGGGTACTTCCTATAAGGGTTCTCATACCGACCTCCTGTTGTCGATAGCGCTAATCTCCCGTCCGGGTAATTGGTTGACCTACCCGGGCGGGACATCAAGGTTACTTTTCGATAGATCACGGATCCACAGCCTGCACGGGAATAACAGACTTAAGGTCATAGCCCGGGGCCGGGGATTTCGAGATGCTACGGATAATCAAGATGGGAAGGAGGGAACAGGTTCACCAAGGGATCAAACAGACACTTACGTTTTGTCAATGTGGGTCGGCTAATCCAAAAAAATTACGATAAAACAAAGGGATATGTTTCTCTATAAAGAAAGATAGTGGATCGCTCCTTTTTCCCTTGAAGAAGCTATGCAAGAGCTCTATTTTTACAGGATAAGAAATAAAAAAAGCAGGCTTGCGCTTCGCAAACCTTCCGCCTTTCCTCTGCAATGCCCGGAAGCGTTATCGTATACTGCGCGCTTTCCAGGCTGGCCCAAGAAACATGATTCAGGATTTTGAAACCTTCAAGACCGAGATGAGTCTCTCGAAAGACGAGATCTGCCGTGAATTATATCGGCAGAATATGGACAGGATCCGCATCAAGAAGGAGACCACCGCAACGCGGAATCTTACCCGCATTATTGACTCAACCCTTCGGCTGGCGAATTCAAAGGGTTTCCACGCCATGACCCTTCGTGACCTTTGTGCGGATTCTGGCTTCAGCATGGGAGGCCTCTACGCTTATATCCGCAACAAGGACGATCTGATTCATCTGATTCAGAGTCACGGATTCATGCTGACCCGACGAACCGTGTTTCACTATATTTCGGAAGTGAAGGATCCGGCCGACAGGCTCGCCCAGGCGATCCGGGCCCATCTGTTCCTCAGCGAATTGATCCGACCCTGGTTCTATTTTTCCTATATGGAGGCAAAGCATCTGCCGCCTGAGGAGAAACAGAAAGCGGTTGTCACGGAGCGGGAAGTGGAAACGATTTTCTGTGACATCATTTCCGACGGAATTAATGAGAAAGTGTTCCGCGATATCAATTCCAGGCTGATGTCCTCGCTTATCAAGGCGATGCTGCAGGACTGGTATCTGAAACGGCGAAAGTACCGGGAGCAGAATATATCCGTGGAAACCTATGCTGACCAGGTCATCGACCTGCTTTATTCCTACCTGCTTCCGCAACAGGAGACCGTTCGCGACCGTTTGGCCACCCACCAAGAAGCCACAACCTCTTCGGCCTGAACTCAAGGACAATAAAAAGCCCCGGTGGATTGAAGGTTCCATCGGGGCTTTTTTTGTATCCGGGAACTATACGTCCAGATTGGTTACCGACAATGCATTGCTCTGGATGAAGTTCCGCCGGGGCTCCACATCGTCTCCCATCAGAGTGGTAAAGATCTGGTCCGCCGCGATGGCGTCTTCGATCGTGACCTTCATCATGCGGCGGGTCTCAGGGTCCATGGTGGTTTCCCAGAGCTGTTCGGGGTTCATCTCGCCCAGACCCTTGTACCGCTGGATATTCAATCCCCGCTGGGCCTCCTTCATGAGCCATTGCAGGGCACCTTCGAAACTCAGCACGGTCTGCTTGCGCTCACCCCGTTGTACGTAGGCGCCGTCTTCAATCAGGCCGTCAAGGGTCTCTCCCAGGCGGGAAATTGCCTTGTACGAAGAAGACTCGAAGAAGTCATGGCTGAAAACATGGGTATAAGGAATACCATGAACGTAAATGGTGACCTTGGGGAGGAAGAGGTTACGCTCACGGTCCCGCTCCACCGAGAATGTGTACTTGGTACCGGTGCGGGTGTCCAGCTCCAGCCCCTCGCCGAGCCGGGCGACCCAGCGGGCAACGGCTTCTTCGGAGACCAGATCATCCGGCTTCAGGGTGCTGTTCTGGATCATCTGCTGAAGCACTTTTTCAGGGAATGCCCGGGACAGGCGCTGGATCATGGCCATTACAGCCTGATATTCCTTCACCATGGTTTCCAGGGCGGAATCCTTGATCGCCGGCGCATCCGGATTGACGTAAAGCTGGGCGTTCTCAAGGGCGGTCTGGGTCAGATAGGCTTCCTTCGCCTTTTCGTCTTTCAGATACTGCTCCTGTTTGCCGCGCTTTACCTTGTACAGTGGCGGCATTGCGATAAATACATGACCGCGCTCGATGATTTCCCGCATTTGACGGAACAGGAAGGTGAGAAGCAGGGTGCGGATGTGTGAGCCGTCGACGTCCGCATCGGTCATTATGATGATGGAGTGGTAGCGCAGCTTCTCCGGATCAAACTCCTCCCGGCCAATACCGCAGCCCAGGGCTGTAATCAGGGTGCCCACTTCTACCGACGACAGCATCTTGTCGAAGCGAGCCTTTTCCACGTTCAGGATCTTGCCCTTGAGGGGGAGAATGGCCTGGGTGCGACGGTCACGGCCCTGCTTGGCCGACCCACCGGCGGAATCGCCCTCCACAATGAACAGCTCGGACAGGGCCGGGTCTTTTTCCTGGCAATCGGCCAGTTTGCCGGGCAACCCGGCAATGTCCAGGGCACCCTTGCGGCGAGTCATGTCCCGGGCCTTGCGTGCGGCCTCCCGGGCACGGGCGGCTTCGATCATCTTGTTGACGATCAGCTTCGCTTCGCTCGGCTGTTCCTGTAGAAAGTCGGAAAAAGCCTGGTAGAGTTCCTGCTCCACGGCGGTCTTCACTTCCGAGGAAACCAGTTTGTCCTTGGTCTGGGAGGAGAACTTGGGATCGGGCACCTTTACGCTGATGATCGCCGTCAGGCCTTCCCGGGCATCGTCCCCGGAGGTGCTGACCTTGGTCTTCTTGCCGATTCCCTCGTGCTCGATGTAGGTGTTGAGTGAGCGGGTCAGGGCAGCGCGGAACCCGGCCAGATGGGTACCACCATCCCGTTGGGGAATGTTATTGGTGAACGTGTAGATGTTCTCCTGGAAGGCATCGTTCCATTGCATCGCCACTTCCACCGCAATGCCGTCTTCCCGTTCCCGGTTGAAATGGAACACCCGGTTAATGGGGGTCTTGTTCTGGTTCAGGTGCTCGACGAAAGCCCGCAGGCCGCCTTCGTATTCAAAGATCTCTTCCTTTCCTGAACGTTCGTCCTGTAATCGGATGCGGACGCCTGAGTTCAGAAAAGCGAGTTCGCGCAGACGCTTGGCCAGGATATCGTAATGGAATTCAATGTGGGTAAAGGTATCCGGCGACGGGATGAAATGCACATCGGTTCCGCTACGGTCGGTATCACCAACGACAGCGAGGGGCTTGTCAGGAACGCCGTGGGTATAGGTCTGTTCGTAGACCTGATTATCCCGGCGGATAGTCAGCTTCAGAGTCGATGACAGGGCGTTGACCACCGATACGCCGACGCCATGAAGACCACCAGAAACCTTATAGGAGTTGTCGTCGAATTTTCCACCGGCGTGAAGAACGGTCATGATGACTTCCGCGGCGGAAACTCCTTCTTCTTCGTGAAGGTCGACCGGGATGCCACGGCCATTGTCTCTTACCGTGACCGACTCGTCTGCGTGGATTACCACACCGATTTCCGAGCAGTAGCCAGCCAGAGCTTCGTCAATGGAGTTATCCACCAGTTCGAACACCATATGGTGAAGGCCGGTTCCGTCGTCCGTATCGCCGATGTACATGCCGGGCCGTTTGCGGACCGCATCCAATCCTTTGAGAACCTTGATACTGGAGGAGTTGTAACTCTGTTCGCTCATTCGGACGCTCCTGAAGCGCTGATTTGTTCTTCCGTTAACCGGCCATGTTCCACGTGGAACATTCGGTAATCCGGCGGTGGAACCGTCCAGAGGGTGGCCGGGTCCGGACGTTCAATGGCTGTCATGAACACCTGGCTCTCCAGGCGGTTCAGACGGTCCGCAAGGAGCCGGCGGTGGTAATCGTCCAGCTCCGCGTTGATATCATCTAGCAGAAAGGTCACCCGTTTGTTAACGGCGGACAGAACCTGCCCCTGGGCCAGTTTCATCAGAATCACCAGGGTCTTTTGCTGTCCGCGGGAAAACAGGTCTGCAACCGGCTGCCCCTCGTATCGGAACCGGAGATCGGCGCGATTGGGCCCGTAGAGGGTATGACCAACCTTGCGCTCCTGCTCCTGGGCGTCTTCAAGCACTCGGGCGAGCCCCTTCTTTCGGTCCCACCCTGCGGAAAAGTGTACCTTGAGCCCTTCTGACCAATCTCCGTGGGTTTCCGCCAGGACACGCTGGAGTTCGTGTTCAAATCGCTTGTAGACCTTCAGCCTCAGGCTATCCACCTGTTCGGCGAGGGCTACAAACTGCCGGTCCCAGACCTTTAACTGATCGCCGTCTATTCTATCACTTCTGAGGATCTGATTCCGCTGAGATATCGCTCTTTGGCACTGCTGCCATAGTGGTCCAAAAGAAGGTTCCACGTGGAACACCAGCCAGTCCAGAAACTGGCGCCGCTTGCCCGGGCCGCCGGCAACAATATCGAACACGCCCGGATCGATTACCGAAACCGGGAATAGCGAGGCCAGAACCGAGAGACTGTGAACATTTTCACCATCAACCCGGAGGCGGGTTTCCTTCTTCTGGATATCCCGGGACATCCCGAGACGAAACACCTTGTTTCGATGTTTCCCCTGCCCGGTCCCGTCCGAGACCTCCACTTCCCCGAACACGACCAATCGCTCATGCCCCTGCCGGCACACAACCTGGTGTCGCCCCTGACGAAAAGACCGCCCCAGACCAAGATAACCGATTGCCTCCAACAGGCTGGTCTTGCCACTGCCATTGGCTCCGTAAACAAGATTAACCTGAGGGGAAAAGCGAAGGGTGCCCGGGGACAGATTACGAAAATTCTCGGTCTGGAGGGAAAGCAGCGCCATCAGTGAAGCATGGTAAGTCGATCATCCATAAACACATCCATCTCCGGCGCCAGGATATGCACGTAGCGATCAAAATAGAGGAACTGTTTGAGCAACAGCGCGAACTCTCTTGGGAAGTGAAGGCCATGGTCCTCGCCTATGCGGACCACTTCCATGAGGATGTTGTTCACTTCATCTTCCGTCTCGTCCCCATGACTATGAAGTGCCGAGTCATCAGGAACCATACGATCCATGTTACGGTACAGTTGACTCAGATCCCGGGAAAGGGCAGGCACATCCACACTCTCCCGAGTGATGCCAATACGCACCATGGCGTCCGCCATGCCATCGAAGTTGCCCGCCATTACAGCACCAATAAAATCCGAAACGGCCTGCCAAGTTTCCGGGCGTATCCTGCCGACGATGCCGAAATCGATAAAACCAACCCGGCCATCGTCGAGCACCATGAGGTTGCCGGCGTGGACATCCGCATGGAAGAACTCACACTGGGTAAGGCTGGCAAACCAGGTATTCATGGCGGTAATCAGGGTGTGTTCCGGATCATTGGTGACCCGCCGGATAGTTTCCAGATCCGTCAGCGGCACACCATAAAATCGTTCCATTGTCAGAACACGGCGCGTACTGCACTCCTCGTAGACTTTCGGAACGGCCACGTCTTCATTATGGGTGTTCTGGAGGAACCTTCGGAACGTGTTCAGGTTCCGGGCCTCCTGAATGAAATCACACTCTTCCATCATGGTTTGCTGGATCTCTTCCACAATGCCGGACAGAGAGGTCCAGGACAGCTTCGGCGCCAGGGTTTCAATCAGCCTCGATGACAGGTACAGGAAATTGAGATCCGTCAGCAGAACCGTTTCCACATTCGGCTTCTGCACCTTGATGACCACGTCCTCGCCGGTTACCAAGCGCGCTGCATGAACCTGCGCAATGGACGCCGAGGCCAACGCCACAGGATTGATCTCGCTGTAGACCTCTTCCAGAGGCCGGCCGAGCTCCTGACGGATAATCCGACGAACGGAAGAGAAGGGAAGACTGGGAGTACGGTCCAGACACCCCTGGAATTCATCCACATATTCGCGAGGGAAAAAAGTAGGGGAACTGGCAATGAATTGGCCCAGCTTGATGTAGGTCGCTCCCAGTGACTCAAACGTTTCCCGCAACAGGCGTGGGGCAGGTGGCCGGTGGCCGCGCAGCCAGCCTATGCCTGTACGGCCGAGTACGCTCGCCGTCTGACCGATTCTCAAGGCTCCCTGGATACCCTGGTTGATATTCACCATTGTCATCTCCCTTCTGGCTCGTTTTCAGCGGATTTGGACTGTCCCCCGATCCGCGGCTCTACAGCCGCATGGGCATGACCACATACAGGCTGCGACTGTCCTTGTCCGATTCGATCAATGCGCTGCTGTTGGGATTGGACAACGTCATGCGTACCTCATCATCATCCAGCGCATTCATGACATCCACCAGGTAACCCACGTTAAAACCGATCTGCAACGGTTCTCCCTGGTAATCCACAGCGAGGGCATCCTCCGCCTGCTCCTGGTCGGGGTTATTGGCAAAGACTTCCAGTTTCTCCGGGGACAGATGAAGGCGCACCCCGCGAATATTTTCGTGGGAAAGAATGCCAGCACGCTGAAGCGTATTCTTCAGAGTCGTCCGGTCCGCCAGGACCACCTTGTCGCCTCCGCGGGGAATCACGCGGTTGTAGTCCGGGAACTTGCCTTCGATAAGCTTCGAGGTAAAAGTGTAGGAACCTACCGTAACCCGCAGGTGGTTATCACCAATGACCAGGGTCGCGGGGGTTTCAACGTCATCCAGCAAACGGGTCAGCTCCAGTACCCCCTTGCGCGGAACAATGACCTGCCGTGCCTCGTCCACTCCAGTCGCCATATCGAAGTGGGCCATCGCCAGGCGATGGCCGTCGGTCGCCACCGTGCGGATAAACTCCGGAGCCACCTCCAGCAACAATCCATTCAGATAGTAGCGAACGTCCTGCTGAGCCATGGCAAAGGCCGTTGCATCCAGCATCCGCCCGAGTTCCTTCTGGGGAACGTCCAGCCGCAGGCTCGCAGGTTCATCCTCGACATTGGGAAAATGCTGGGCCGGCAGGGTGGACAGTGTGAAATGGCTGGCGCCACAGCGCAGATGGAGGCGGTCTCCTTCCAGGCTCAGCTCGATCGGGGATTCCTCCCCGAGCGCCCGGCAGATATCTGAAAGCTTTCGAGCCGGTACGGTAATCTCGCCAGGCTGATCCACATGCACCGGCGATACCCGGCCCACCAGTTCAACCTCCATGTTGGTGCCGGTCAGGGTCAGGTGGCTGTCTTCAGCCACCAGCAAGACGTTGGACAACACGGGCATGGTCTGCTTACGCTCCACCACACCGGCGATGGACTGGAGTGGCGTGAGCAGGGCTTCTCGGCTGATGGTCAGTTTCATGTGTCGCTCGGCATTCCTGTGAGTTCAGCGTTTGATATCTTGTCTCGCGTCAGCTGGTCAGCAGACGCATGAAGTTCTGGTAGTCTTCCCGCATGCCCGGATCGGTCTCCTGCAGCTCGACTATTTTCTTGCAGGCGTGCAGCACGGTGGTGTGATCACGACCACCAAAGGCATCGCCGATCTCCGGCAGGCTGTGATTGGTCAGCTCCTTGGAAAGCGCCATGGCCAGCTGACGCGGGCGTGTCACGGTACGGGTACGGCGCTTGGAAAGCAGGTCAGCCACCTTGATCTTGTAATATTCCGCCACCGTGCGCTGGATATTATCAATACTCACCTGCTTTTCATGCAGGGCGAGCAGATCCTTAAGACTCTCACGAATAAAGGGCGGTGTAATTTCCGAACCGGTGAAATGGGCGTTTGCAATAACGAGCCGAAGGGCACCCTCCAGCTCACGCACATTGGAGCGGATCTTCTGGGCTATAAAAAACGCGGCCTCACTGCTCAGACGCACATTCGACTGCTCAGCCTTTTTCATCAGGATGGCAACCCGTGTCTCAAGCTCCGGCGGCTCCACCATCACCGTCAGCCCCCAGCCGAAGCGGGATTTCAGGCGCTCCTCCATGTCCGTGATTTCCTTGGGAAACCGGTCACAGGTAACGATAACCTGCTGACCACCCTCCAACAAGGCGTTAAACGTGTGAAAGAACTCTTCCTGGGAACGTTCCTTGCGGGCAAAAAACTGGATGTCGTCAATCAGCAGTGCATCCACTGACCGATAGTACCGCTTGAACTCATTGATGGCGTTCAGTTGCAGCGCCTTGACCATGTCCGCGACAAAACGTTCGGACCGAAGGTACGCCACCTTGGCCATGGGATTACGACGCACGATTTCGTTACCGATCGCGTGCATCAGGTGGGTCTTACCCAGACCGACCCCGCCGTACAGGAACAGAGGGTTATAGGCACCTCCGGGGTTCTCCGCGACCTGCATGGAAGCCGCCCGGGCCAGCTGGTTCGACTTGCCCTCCACGAAGGTATCAAAGGTGAAGCCCTCATTCAGGAACGACTGATGCTTGATATCCCCTTCCACCTGCACGGAGGCACGTCTGGGCGAGGCAGAAGGCACTGACGCAGCAACGCCCCGTTCTTCCTCAGTGACCACACCGGTATCGTCCTGGACCGCCTGACCACGGGATTCAACCGTTGTCAGCTCCGGCCCCGCGGACTGCATCAGCCCCGGCCTGCCACTGGAACGGGGACTACTGGCTCTATCGACCGATCTGGCTACCCCTTCAGAAGGGGAATCACCCGCCGATGCAGCCTGCGAGGCGGAACCGACTTTCATATTGACTCTGGGCGCCTGACCGCCTTCCAGATCCTTGATCACTTCCTCTATACGCCGCAGGTACTTCTGGTTGACCCAGTCCATCACAAAACGGTTGGGCGCGAACAGCACCAGGTTGCCGTCCGTCAGCTCGGGCTGCAGGGGACGTAACCAGGTATTGAACTGTTGCGCCGGAAACTCATCCCGGAGTACTTCAAGACATTGATGCCAGATCCTGTGCGGCACGACAGCCTGCCTCCGATGCTAAATGAACCTGTGTAATGCAGAGCAAGCAACCCGTCAAAAGAGGGTTACAAGACCCGGAATTCTAACCCCCGGACGCCACCATGGAAAGCCCGGCAATGCACTTAATAAACACCCTGTGCAAAAGTTTTCTATTATTTTTCATATTTTTACATCTTTACACACAACCTTGTGTACAGAAAAATACCTCAAAATACTTATCCACAGGAGTCTGTCCATAACCCACCCTCAACCCTGTTCATGACTCCGGGACCCGCCGTGGAGAAAACCGGATCTGGCCCAGCCTCCCAGTTATCCCCATTTCGCCCCGATCTCATCCACAGGCCTCACGCCCACTTGCGGACAGCCTTACCCAAGAAACAACTATATGAATTTGCGCCGGTTTAACGGCATATCCACAGAAACCATGGTGCGTAATAACAGTAATTACAGAAAAGATTTAAAGATTAAAAAAAACCTGTAGTAACTGTTACGGACCCTTCCTGGCCGACACTCGCAAACCGCACCTCCACGCTCCCAACTGCCTCCAATCGACACAATCGCAAAACCATTGAAATCACCCCCCACATTGCTTAGAATGCCGCTCCTGTTTTGACTGTTCAATTTGCAGCCAGTTACTTCAGCTCACATTTCGATCAACGAGAGCCTAATCATGAAAAGAACGTTTCAACCGAGCGTCCTGAAGCGTAAGCGCGTTCACGGTTTCCGTGCCCGGATGGCCACCGCCAACGGCCGCAAGGTCCTGTCCCGTCGCCGTGCCAAGGGTCGCGCACGCCTGTCGGCCTGATCCGGGTTCCGGCGTGGAAGATTTCTCGTTTCCCAAATCGTCTCGCCTGTTGCGACCGGGGGATTACGCAGGAGTCTTCAACGACGTCAGGGTCCGTGTTCCCCACAGGCATTTCCTGATTCTGGCGTCGCCCAACAATCTGGGGCGACCCAGACTCGGACTCGTTTTCTCCAAACGCAACCTGAAACGGGCCGTACAGCGGAACCGTGTCAAGCGTATTGTGAGAGAGACTTTCCGTCACAGGAAAGACCTTGGCGCCATGGATATCGTGGTTCTGGGACGTCGTGACCTGGCTACGCAGGATAATCCAACCCTGCACAGGATCCTCGATCAGGTCTGGCAAACCCTCGCCAAAAAGGGCGCCAGGTACCACTCGGAACCGGTCCAGCCCAACCAACACATGCCACAGCAGTCAGGATAGACATCATGAGATCTCTCCTGCTCATCCCTATCCATGTGTACCGCTACGCCATCAGTCCATTGATGGCAAGCCACTGTCGTCACATTCCAAGCTGCTCCGCCTACGCGATCGAAGCCATAGAAACCCATGGTGCCGCCCGTGGTACACTTCTGGCGGCCCGCCGTCTATCCCGCTGTCATCCATGGGGAACCCACGGTTACGATCCAGTACCCGGCACTGACCGGTCTGACACCCAAGCCCAAAAACATCAAACTGCAGACTAAGTTTATGGACATTCAGCGCATCGTATTATTTGCCGGTCTAGCCATTGTCAGTTACCTCATGGTTCTTGCCTGGAACGAGGATTACAACAAGCCGCAGACCACACCTGTTGCCCAGGAAGAAACAGGAATCAATGGTTCTGTCGCCGATGACGATGAGCTGACTCTCCCCGAGTCCGAGCGTCAGGCCGACACCGGGGAACTGTCTGCTCCCGGCGACGCCTCGTCCGTCCCCGGTGAAGCGATTCCCGATGAAGATCGTCTTATTACCGTGCGCACGGATGTCCTGGAACTGAAAATCGATCGTGCAGGCGGCGATATTGTTGAAGCCGCACTGCTCAATTACGACCGCACCCTCGACAGCGAGGAGCCTCTGAAGCTCCTGCAGAAGGGCAACAAGCGAACCTATTTCCTGGAAAGCGGCATGATCGGCCGTGACGGTTTTGACCGTCGTGGCCAGGGCAACCTGCCCCGGTACCAGACCGATTCCCGACGGTTTGAACTGCGGGAAAACCAGGATACCCTGGACGTTGACCTGACCTTTACCACAGACAACGGCGTCAATGTCACCAAGCGCTACTCCCTGTCCCGGGACAGCTACGAGATTGACGTCAAGTACCTGATCGACAACCAGTCCGATTCCACCTGGCAGGGTAACTTCACGGGCAAAATCATCCGCGATGAAACCCCGGATCCCACCGCCCAGAACAGCATGGGCATCAAGGCGTTCCTGGGTCTGGTCATTAGTACCCCGGAAGATCCCTATGAGAAATACGATTTCTCAGATCTCGACGACACCAGGATCAACCAGCCGGTCACCGATGGCTGGCTGGCCTTTCTCCAGCATTATTTTATCTCGGCCTGGATTCCCTCCCGCGGTGAGACCCATCAGTTCCAGACCACCACACGGGGAAGCAACCTTCACGTAATGGGATTCGTGAGCCCGGCAACAACGGCGGAGCCGGGTGAAACCGCAGAAGCGGGCGCCCGGGTCTACCTCGGCCCCAAGATTATCGAACGCCTTGAAGGCATCGCTCCCAATCTCGACCGCACCGTTGACTTTGGCTGGCTGTTCTTCCTGTCCCTGCCGCTCTTCATGATCATGGACTGGTTCCACGGCCTGGTGGGCAACTGGGGCGTGGCAATCATTCTGCTTACGGTTCTGGTCAAGGCGGTATTCTTCAAGCTGTCAGCCACCAGTTACCGGTCCATGGCCCGTATGCGAGCCGTTGCGCCACAGCTGACCCGTCTGAAGGAACTCTACGGTGACGATCGCCAGCGAATGTCGCAGGAGATGATGGCCCTCTACAAGAAGGAAAAGATCAATCCCCTGGGTGGCTGCTTGCCAATACTGGTGCAGATGCCGGTGTTCATCGCCCTGTACTGGGTTCTGTTCGAGAGTGTGCAACTTCGTCACGCGCCCTTCATGCTGTGGATCCAGGATCTTTCCCAGATGGATCCGTACTTCATACTGCCGATCCTGATGGGCGCCAGCATGATGCTTCAGATGCACCTGAACCCGACACCGCCGGACCCCATGCAGGCCAAGATCATGAAGCTGATGCCCATCATCTTCACCGTCTTCTTCCTGTGGTTCCCGGCCGGTCTGGTACTGTACTGGCTGACCAACAACATACTGTCCATCGCCCAGCAGTGGTACATTACCCACAAGATCGAGGGCGAGATGGCCGCCAGAAAGAGCTAACGGATAATTCTGTTATCCACAGGCGAGCAACAGGGGTCCCTATCGGGGCCCCTGTTCGTTTGAGTCCCCGTCAATCTGAAGCCACTCGGAGGTCGCCATGGCTCCTGTTACAGACACCATAGCCGCCATCGCAACCGCGCCGGGTCAGGCCGGGGTTGGCATCGTTCGGGTTTCCGGGCCCGCCGCCCGGGCGATCGCCTTGCAGACTCTCGGTTTCGAGCCGAAACCCCGCTATGCCCATTACGGTCCCTTCCACGATGGTAAAGGCAGGCTGATTGATGAAGGCATCGGCCTGTTTTTCCCCAACCCGAACTCCTTTACCGGAGAGGATGTGTTTGAACTTCAGGGGCACGGCGGCACTGTAATCCTGGACCTGTTGCTGCAAAGGGTCTGCGAGCTTGGCGCCCGCCTGGCCCGTCCCGGTGAGTTCTCGGAACGGGCCTTTCTCAATGACAAGCTGGACCTTACCCAGGCGGAAGCAATCGCCGATCTGATCGAAAGCAGCTCGGAGCAGGCCGCCCGCTGCGCGGTTCAGTCCATGCAGGGCGTGTTCTCCAGCCGTATCAACGCGCTGGTTGACTCGGTCACCAACCTCAGGATCTATGTCGAGGCCGCCATTGATTTTCCCGAAGAGGAAATCGATTTTCTTGCCGACGGAAAAGTTGCGGACGACCTGACAACCATTCTGAAGGACCTGAATCGTATCCTGGCGGAAGCCCACCAGGGCAGTCTGCTCAGGGATGGCATGAAAGTCGTTATTGCCGGTCGTCCCAATGCGGGCAAATCCAGTCTTCTCAATGCCCTCGCCGGCCGGGAGGCGGCCATAGTCACCGCCATAGAGGGCACCACCCGGGATGTTCTGAGGGAACATATCCACATCGATGGCATGCCGCTTCACATCATTGATACCGCTGGTCTCCGGGACAGCCCCGATGAGGTGGAACAGATCGGCATTGCCCGGGCCTGGGAGGAAATCCGTCAGGCGGACCGCATCCTGCTGATGGTGGACGCCACCACTACCACCGAAGTGGAACCTCATATCATCTGGCCGGATTTTATCGATCAGCTTCCGGAGAGCGCACCGGTTACGGTGGTTCGCAATAAGGTGGACCTGAGCGGAGAGACCGTGGGTCTCGATGAGAGCCCCGGGCTGGCCGCACCCGTTATCCGCCTGGCGGCGAAATCCGCCCTCGGACTGGACACACTGAGAGACCACCTGAAACAGTGCATGGGCTTTGCCACCACGACGGAAGGTGGTTTCCTCGCCCGTCGTCGTCACCTCGAAGCCCTCGAACGCGCCCGTGATTCCCTCCTCCAGGGCCAGGATCAACTCACGGGCTTCGGCGCCGGCGAGCTGCTCGCCGAAGATCTCCGCGCTGCCCAGGATGCATTGGGGGAAATCACCGGCGTCATGACCCCCGACGATCTGCTGGGAAAGATCTTCAGCAGTTTCTGCATCGGGAAGTGAAAAGCTTGTATCTCGGGAGGATGAATATCGATCCCAAACAGGGCTGAAACGACAATAACAGCCGGATATTTCTGTACATGAGATTGATTTTCAAATGCGAATGGTAATAAACTCGTTAAAAATTATTAACGAGGTTTGTCATGACGTTGATCGCAGGTTCTTCAGCTTCCAGTACGGGTAAAAACCGCAGCAGCATGGCCACAGCCATGACCCTGACCGCCGTTATCGGTGGTTCCGCCCTTCTCTCTGCTTGTGGTGGCTCCGGTGGAGGTGATGGCACCGGTAACCAGGAAACCGGTGCCTGCAGTGCCTTCGATTGCCAGGCCATGCTTGAAAACGTTGCGGACAATGTAGTCATCCCCGCCATGATCGATTTCGAGGCCAGGGCAAATCACCTGGAGTCCGCTGTTTCCGCCTGGCGGGCCGACCAGAACAATGACACCCTCAAGCAGGAAGCCCGGCAGGCCTGGAACGATGCCATGGATGCCTGGCAAAGGGTGGAAGTCATGCAGACGGGCCCGCTGACCGATAATTCCTCACTTTTGCGGGACAGTATCTACTCCTGGCCTTCAACCAGCACCTGTGCCGTTGATCAGGAAGTGATCGAAGCCGAGGAGCAGGGGGACAATTACGATATTTCCGCCCGGACCCCTCTGCGCAAGGGCCTCGATGCCCTGGAATACATCCTCCATACAGATACTCTGGAACACACCTGTGCTTCAAACGTCACCAAGACCAGCAGCTGGAACGGGCGGACCGACAGCGAGCGGCTATCGGCCCGGCTGGCCTATGCCCAGGCAGCGGGTGAAGATGTCCACCGGCAGTCCCTGAGTGTAGTGGAGCGTTGGGGTACGGGAACCGGTAACTTCCGTGACGAGCTGGTCAATGCCGGTAGCGGTGGCAGCCGTTTCAATACGTCACAGGAAGCGGTCAATGCGGTATCCGATGCCCTGTTCTACGTGGAGAAGCAGGTCAAAGACATCAAACTGGCAGAACCGCTGGCGCTGAAAGGGGATAAATGCGAGCAGGGGACTTCCGCCTGCGCCGAGTTTGTCGAGAATCCGATCAGTGCTCGCAGCAAAGAGCATCTGCGTCAGAACATTCTGGCATTTCAGCGGGTCTTTCTCGGGAATAGCGCCGACGGCAGTGAAGGACTCGGATTTGATGATCTGATTGATGCTGTGAACGGGGATAATGTTTCTGCTGCCATGGAGACCGACATCAATGAAGTGCTTATTGCGATTGATAACCTCGGTGACAGGTCTCTCAAGGAAGCGGTAACCGATAGCAATGGCGTCAACCTGGCCAAGGGAGTGCACGAGTCCACCAAAAAGGTCACGGACCGCCTGAAAAATGATTTCCTGCAGGTGTTGGGATTGTCGATCCCGGCGGCAGCAGCCGGCGACGGTGATTGACGAACGGCCAGGCGCCCAGCAGTTGTGGAGGCTTTATTCAATAGCATGCAGGAACATGCCCTGTTCCTGCTGGCCTTTCCCTTCGACGCAGCCAACCGTATCTATCTGGGCTACCTGGCTGGTAGCCTGGCGATAGCGGCGGTCTGGATTACTGCTGCCCTGATAAGACGTCAGCCCCGGGAAGCCGCTGAATACTGGCGGCGGATGACCAGCCTGAAAATCTGGTGGCATCCGTCAGCCCGTCTGGATTACCTGCTGTTGATTACCAACCCTGTCATCAGAGGGGTGACGGTAGGCGCGATGGGTGTTTCCCTGGTTCCCGTCGCCCTCGCTACCAGCGGTTTTCTGGAAGCCGGTCTTGGCGATGTTTCCCTGACCTGGAGTGCGATCCAGGTGACAGCGGCCTATACACTGGTGCTGTTCATTGCCGACGATTTCACCCGGTTTCTGCTGCATTACCTGATGCACAAGGTGCCCCGACTGTGGTCAATTCACCGGCTCCATCACTCGGCGGAAGTGATGACACCCTTTACGGTATATCGCATCCATCCCCTTGAGAGCATGCTCTACAGCCTCCGGATGGTGGTTACCCAGGGAGTGATTCTGGGGCTGTTTTTCTTTGGATTCGGCATGAACCTGAGCGTGTGGGAGATTGCCGGAGCCAATCTCTTTACCTACCTGTTCAATCTGACCGGCGCCAATCTCAGACACTCTCATGTCTGGATATCCTGGGGACCCTGGCTGGAGCGTGTATTTATCAGCCCCGCTCAGCACCAGATTCACCACAGTGACAATCCGGCCCATTTTGACCGCAACATGGGCGCCTTCCTGGCCGTCTGGGACGGCCTCTTCGGCACATTGCAGATTGCCCGCGGACAGGTTGTCACCAGTTTCGGACTTCGCCGCGGCGCGAAATCTCCCCACCGGGGACTGCTGAACGCCTATCTGGAACCCTGTCGCCGCGCACTCAGAATTAATAATAAAAACTAATTGCAAATAATTCCTATTACCATTAAATTGTGCGCACCATGGTTACAGGTTCTCCATAAACACGTTGCCCGTTGCGAGGTAAGCTATGAATAAAAAACTGCTCGTTTCTCTGATTGCCGCCGGTACTGTCGCCGGTTTGGGTCTGAGTGGCTGCGGAGGCTCCAGTTCCGACAGTCAGACTGCCGCTGAAACAGATTCAAAGGCGGAACTGTTGGCCAGTCTTGAGGTACCCGACACCTACAGCTTCGCGAGCCGTTTTGTCAGCGGTGCCGAGAGTGCCCAGTACCCGGGTCAGGTGGCCCGGCAGGTACTGATTTCCGACCTGAACACCGAAATTGCCAGCAAGCTGGAACAGCGGATCACCGGAGGCGAGTGGAACAGCAGCACCTCCAAAGATACGGTACTGGCCGTGCTTAACAGCTACTTCGATGAAGGCACGAATGCCATCGGTGACAATGAGATACTGCTGACCACCACCCCACCAACTCTGCAGTCCACTTACAACGATATCTCCACCGGCAAGAATCTGGTTGGCAAGTTTGCTGGCAACGATGCGGTTACCGACCATAAAGACTGGGACGGTGGCGACTTCAAAGGCTGGAATGCGACTTCCCCCGAGGCACTGATTCGCAACTGGTTCGACCAGATTGCTGAAAACACGGTTGCTCAGGCGGAAGGCACCCAGCGGGCCTACGCCGGTACCGGAGAAACCCTGAAGGTCTACCACACCCAGGACGGTCTGGATCTGAAACAGATGGTTCAGAAGTTCCTTCTTGGCGCCATCACCTTCTCTCAGGCAACCGACGATTATCTGGATGATGCCACTGACGGCAAGGGCCTGCTGACCGACAATACCCAGGCTGACGGCGATGGGTCCAAGCCTTATACCAAGCTGGAGCACCAGTTTGATGAGGGCTTCGGTTACTTTGGTGCCGCCAGGAACTACCTGGCCTATACAGATGGGGAAATTGCCGGCAAGAGTGGGCGTGATGGCTGGAGCGATGGTTACCATGACACCGACGGTGATGGCCAGATTGACCTGAACGGCGAGTTCAATTTCGGCAACTCCACCAATGCCGCGAAACGCGATCTTGGCAGTACGACCGGCACCGATTTCACCAGGCAGGCCATGGACGCCTTCCTGACCGGCCGGACCATAATCGCCCAGGCCGGAGATGACGGTGACGGTGAGCTGACCAGTCTGGAAATGGAAGCACTGCAGGAACAGCGAGACATTGCTGTTAGCGCCTGGGAGAAGGCCCTTGCCGCGACTGTTGTTCATTACATCAATGACACCCTGTCCGACATGGACAAGGCTGAGGCCAATGACGGCTACAGCTATGTGGATCACACCAAGCACTGGGCCGAGATGAAGGCTTTCGCCCTGGGACTTCAGTTCAATCCCCGCTCCCCTCTCAACGAAGGTACCCGCTTCACCGATTTCCACGACCTGGTTGGCGAGCGTCCTGCACTGCCGGGAGATGAAGGTTTTGCCGCATACCGTGACGCTCTGCTGGCGGCCCGTGGATTGATGCAGGAAGCGTACGACTTCTCCCCGGAAGATGTCGAAAACTGGTAACGGCACCTGACCCTGGCTGGTTAGGTGACTGCAATCAGGCGGTGTCCACTGTGGGCATCGCCTTTCGTTTTCCTGATTTACTGATTCCGGAGAAGTCCGTTCATGGCCGTTTTACCTATGAACAGCAAGATGCTGCTGGCAGTTCTTGTCTTCGCACCAGTGTCGGCACTGGCAGAAGGTGATGTACCGCCGCCAAAAATGCTCAAGGGCATATCGGTGGTCGGTGACAGCAGTGAGGAGTGGTACACCACTGCCGGCTCTGCTCACCGGGTGGAAGAGGCAACCCTTGAGCAGGATGAATACGACAATATCAACCGGGTGCTCAACGATGTCCCCGGGGTGTATATCCGGGGTGAGGAGGGTTACGGTCTGCGTCCGAACATCGGGCTGCGTGGAACCACAACCGAGCGTAGCCAGAAGGTTACGCTTATGATGGATGGTGTCGTCATGGCGCCGGCCGTGTATTCCGCTCCGGCCGCCTATTTCTTTCCCCAGATAACCCGGATGGTTGGTGTGGAGGTCGTCAAGGGGCCGGCTGCAATCGAGCATGGTCCGGCAACGGTGGGCGGTGCCATCAATCTGATTACCCGCCCGATACCAGCCATGAGCGGGGGTGGCCTGGATGTGGCTGCCGGTGATAATGATTATGGAAAGGTCCATGGCTATTACGGGCAGTCCAACAGCCGTGGAGGATTCCTGATTGAAGGCGTCCAGACCCGAACAGACGGCTTCAAGGAACTGGATTCCGGGGGCGATACCGGCTTCAAGAAGAGCGATGTCATGGTCAAGGGACGGCTCAATAGCGATCCGGCCGCCAATGTGTACCACCAACTTGACCTGACCCTGAATGTCGCCACTGAAATCTCCGACGAAACCTATCTGGGACTGACCGATGACGATTTCGCCGAGGATCCCTATCGTCGTTACGCTGCATCCCGGAATGCCCGCTATGAATGGGACTATTGGCAGACCCATCTGAAGTACCGGATCGAGTTCAGCGATGAGTTGGCTGTGATTACGGAGGGCTACTACCAGGATTTCCAGCGTGACTGGAACAAGCTGGGACGTTTCAATTCCGGCCGCACCATCAGCGAAATCCTGGCTAATCCCGATGCGGGCCTGAATGCTGATTTCATGGCGGTGCTACGGGGGGACAAAGACAGCGAGACTGACCAGGAAACCCTGCTGATCGGAAACAATGGCCGGACGTTTTTTTCCCGCGGGGTACAGAGTCGGGTGGAATGGCTCACCGAACTGGGTGAAACCCGGCACGAACTGACCGCGGGTTTGCGCCTGCATCAGGACCAGGTTGAACGGAACCATACCGAGCAGGGTTTTCTGATGCGCAGTGGTGACCTGCAGCAGGATGGTAAAGGGATGACCACAACGCTCCGACAACGGGAACGGGCAGATGCCCTGGCTTTCTTTATCAAGGACGAGGTCCGCTATGGAAAATTGAAAGTTATTCCCGGAATACGCCTGGAAATGGTGGACTATGAATCCGAAAACCTGAGAACTGGTGAGAAGAGGGAAAACGATAACCTCATCTGGTTACCGGGGCTGGGCATTCATTATCAACTGACCGACACGCTGGGGGTTCTGGCCGGTGCCCATCGCGGCTATGTCCCCACCGGCCCAGGCGTGGATGACAGCATTGAGCCGGAGAAGAGCACCAACTATGAGGCCGGGTTTCGTTTCGCGAGTGCAGACACCTACGGCGAGCTGATCGGGTTTTTCACCGATTACAGCAATCTGAAAGGGGTTTGTACCTTCTCCTCCGGTTGTCTGGAAGCGACAGGTGAAGCATTCAATGGCGGTGAGGTGGATATATACGGTATTGAAGCTGTGATCCGTCACCAATGGAATCCGACTGGCGACTGGCGGATACCGGCTGGTATCACCTATACCTACACCCGCTCCGAATTCAAAAGCGATTTCAGCTCTGACTTTCCGCTGTGGGGTGAGGAAGTAAGCGCTGGGGATGAACTGCCCTACATGCCCCGTCATAAAGGTTCCGTCAGCCTGGGCCTCGGCCATGGTCCATGGGATGTGAACCTGAGCGCCAATTATGTTGGGGAGCAGCTCGAACAGGCCGGTAGCGGTGGTCCACTGGAAGGCGCCAGGCTGGATGACTACACCGTGATGGACGTATCCGGCCGGTATCACTGGCAGAAAGTCCATCAGGTCTATCTCCGGGTGGAAAATCTGCTGGATGAAACCTACATGCTGTCTCGCCGCCCGTTGGGTGCCCGCCCGGGTATCGACCGCACCATGATCGTCGGTTACAAGATGCAGTTCTGATCAGTCCGTGCTGACAGTTTGCTGACCGGATAATCCTGAGTTGACTCAGTGTTTAGGGGGCCTTGCGCCCCTATTTTTGTGCCACTGGTTATTGATGGCAACGAATTGCCTGCCGTCGTCCTTGAGCCCCGGTACCGGATCCCGGCAGCGGATTACATCACGAGTTTCCCCAACGGCCGCCATAGCGGCTAGGATAGGGAGACCCTCATACTTCCGGAGCCACAGCCATGTTTGAGTCCCGCCTCCTATCGCCCGGTAAGGGTCAGGCAAGCCTGATCAACCTGATGTGGTTACTGGCTGGTCTGTTACTGCTCAGCGGCTGCAGCACCATCTACTACAACACCATGGAAAAACTGGGCTTCGAGAAACGGGACATCCTGGTGGATCGGGTCGAAGATGCCCGTGATTCCCAGAACGAGGCCCGGGAAACCTTCCGGTCGGCATTGGCGCGTTTCCAGAGCGTTGTTGAGACGCCGGATACACCGCTTAACGCCAAGTACGAGGAAGTGCTCGATGCCTATGAAAACAGCGAGGACGCGGCAGAGGACGTTCGCGAGCGCATCGATAAGGTCGAGGATGTGGCCGGCGCGCTGTTCGCCGAATGGAAAGACGAGCTGGATCGTTATGAAAGTGCCTCACTGCGACGCTCCAGCGAACAGAAACTGCAGGAAACCCGGCGCCATTACAATCAACTGATCGATCAGATGCACGAGGCGGAGAGCCGCATGGATCCAGTACTCCAGGCTTTTGAAGACCAGATGCTGTTCCTCAAGCACAATCTCAATGCTCAGGCCATCGCCTCACTGGAAAGCGAACTGGTCCGGATGCAGGACGATGTGGACTCCCTGATCCGGGATATGGAACGCTCCATCAAAGAATCGGAAGCCTTTATCCAGCGATTCCGCAACAGGGAATAGCAGGCTGGCCGGGGGTAGTAAGAAAATGACGAGCTGGATAACGAAGGGGAAGCTTTAGAGCTTCCCCTTTTTCGCTTGAATGACTCGTAAAGAGCAGGATTCACGTCTTCCAGTGATCAACCGGTGCGCCGAGCATCGTCCCAGTTGCGCGGTGTAAGCGCTTCGGTATTGCTTCGGTTACCCAGAAAATCGGGCCGGGGTCTGTTACCGCAGAATGGCTGTACCAGCTTGTTTTCCACACTGTTGAACACGAAGAACAGGTTGCTCCGTGGCCAGGGTGACATGTTGGCATTGGAGGAATGGAGGGTATTACACTCGAAGATGATCAGGGAGCCCGCCGGACCGGTAGGCGCCTGGATCCCACCCTTGTCAGCCATCCGCGCCAGGTCGCCGTTGTTGGGCACACCAAGCTCCTGTTTCTTGAGAGAAGACTGGTAATTGTTTTCCGGTGTCCGCCCCACACAGGGTACGAAGGTTTTGTGGGAACCGGGAATCAGCATCAGCGGCCCGTTGAACGGGGTGTTGTCCGTCAGCGCAATGGAGAAGCTGACCGACCGCATACGGGGCATGCCGTCTTCCGCGTGCCAGGTTTCAAAATCCGAATGCCAGTCGAAACCCTTGCCGAGGAAGCCGGGCTTGAAGTTGATCCGTGACTGGTGAATGTACGCATCGCTGCCAAGTAATTGATGCACCATGGCCAGGATTTTGGGGTCCCGGGTTAACCGATCAAAGCGTTCGGACAACTCGTGCACCCCAAAAACCGACCGTATCTCCTGTTTGCCGGGCTCGGTGATGGTTCCCTCGGCGCCCAGAATGCTCTCGTCGTTTTCATAGTCCCGAAGGTCCTGGCGGAACCGTTTGACGGTGTCCTGGTCGAGGAAATTGGGAAACGACAGAAAACCATCCCGCTCATAGCGGGCAAGTTCGGTTTCACTGAGAGGGCCGTCGCTGCGGTCCGCGCCGGTGCTGTGAATCACCGGATCGTGGCGTTCGAAGGATGGTGTTGGTCTTTCCAGCCGAGTCGGATAAAGGTCATCAGAACGGGGTGTCATCGTCTAACCTCCTTTTCAGTAATAACGTGTCAACAAA
Organism: Marinobacter daqiaonensis; assembly: GCF_900115285.1. Taxonomy (GTDB): domain Bacteria; phylum Pseudomonadota; class Gammaproteobacteria; order Pseudomonadales; family Oleiphilaceae; genus Marinobacter; species Marinobacter daqiaonensis. The sequence goes on along the minus strand of NZ_FOYW01000001.1, from coordinate 2,388,297 downwards.
CCTATCGCGTTTTCGATAAATTAAATCCTTTAAAATTAGATATTTAATAAAAAATCGCAAACGCGGTAGAGATGTAGGGTCGATACCGGAATCTTTCAAGGTCGATTGTGCAGACAGAACCGCTGAGCTGGCGGTGGCGTATTTTCCTGTCGGCAGAAACTGTCCCGGACTCGGCTGAGCCTTTCCCCACTTATCGGGAATCCGCCCGGCCCTGGTACCAGACGAAACCCGATCGGAGTGTAAAGGTTATGCAAACTCTTTCAGTGAAAGACCATCGTTGTGGTCTTGTTCGCGGTATATGGGTATTTTTATTGGTGGTGCTGCTGAGTGGCTGTGCCGGGCCCTCGTTGGACGATTACCAGTCCCGGTCACCCGAGCTGATCCCCGAACGCTTTTTCGAGGGCTCCCTCACCGCCCGGGGCGTTGTAAAAGACTGGTCCGGTGAAGTGATCCGGACTTTCGACGCCGATATCGAGGCGAGCTGGGACGAGCAGGGGGTTGGCACCCTGGACGAGGTTTTCCGTTTCAATGATGGCGAGGTCGATACCAGGGTCTGGACCCTGACGCCACGGGAGGGCGGATACCATGCGGAAGCCGGCGATGTGGTGGAGCCGGGCTTCATGGAATGGCAGGGCAATGCCATCCACATGAACTATGTCCTCGAGATTCCCTACGGTGACGATACTCTGGAGGTCCAGATGGACGACTGGATGTACCTGATCACGCCCGACACCCTGATTAACGAAACGGCCATGAGCAAATGGGGGATCCCGGTCGGTGAAATCGTTCTGGTCATTCAGAAGGGGGCGGCACCCGGGTCCGGGAATTACGATTCTGACAACAGGTAATAATGTCTTATGTGGAAGCAGTGGTTCGTTGCAGTCGTGCTGGTGGCTGTCACCATCGGGGGAGCCTTTGTCTGGCATGGTCGTGATGGTGTTGGAGCGGCCGGGAGCAACCGAGAGCAGCCCGCGAAGCCCGTCGACACCGCTGCGCCGGAGCGGGATACCGTCAGGGATCTGGTGAATGCTGTCGGCAGCCTGCAGGCCGTTGAGGCGGTGGAGCTTACCGCCGAGGTCAGCGGCCGGGTAATCGACATCAACCTGAAGCCGGGCCAGCAGGTCGCCAAGGGGGACCTGCTGATTCGCCTGGATGATCGGCAGGCGGCGTCGGACCTGCGGGTCATCGAGGCACGGCTGGCGGATGCCCGCCGGCAGCTGGAACGGGCACGGCGACTGCAATCCAACAACAGCATTTCCCAGTCCCAGGTGGATGAACTGCGCACGGCGGTGGATATTGCCGAGGCCCAGCGTCAGGCGGCGCGGGTGCGCCTGGATAACCATCGTATCATCGCCCCTTTCTCCGGGGTGGCAGGGCTTACGGATATCAGCGTTGGAGCCTACGTTACCGCCGGAACGACCATTACCACCCTCGATGCCACCGAACAGATGGAGCTGAACTTCTCGGTGCCGGAGCGCTTTCTGGGCCAGGTAACCGTTGGCCAGACAGTCCGAGGCACCACGCCAGCCTTCCCCGGCGAGACCTTCCAGGGGGAACTGGTGGAGCTTGGTACCAGAATCAGCGAGTTGAGCCGGTCATTGCCGGTACGGGCGCTGATCGATAACCCGGAGGGACGTTTGCGTCCCGGCCAGTTTGTTTCCGCCAGCCTGACACTGCAGGAGCGTGAGGCTCTGGTGATTCCGGAGCAGGCGGTGCTGATCCGGGGTGACGAGAAGTACGTCTTCGTTGTGGAAGACGGCGTTGCCCGCAGAATTTCCGTCACCCTCGGCTCCCGAATGCCGGGGCTGGTGGAAGTGATCAGCGGCATCGATGCCGGAGACCAGGTGATCATCACCGGTCAGGACCGGCTCAGCAGCGGCGATCGCATCCGGGTCAAGGAAGGGGAAAACGCCATCCCCGAGAACCGGTTTGTCCGGTCCATGGACTCCTGATTCATGGTCCTTTCCGATATTTCCATAAAACGACCGGTTTTCGCCACGGTCCTGAGCCTGCTGATCGTGGTTTTCGGCACAGCCGCCCTGCTGGATCTGCCGGTACGGGAGTACCCCGATATCGATCCGCCGGTGGTTTCCATTTCCACCGACTACACCGGTGCCGCCGCGGAAGTGGTGGACAGTCAGATCACTCAGGTTATCGAGGGTGCCATCAGCGGGATTGAGGGCATTCGCTCCATTGAGTCCTCCACGGAACAGGGTGGGTCCCGCACCAGCATCGAGTTCAACCTGTCCCGGAACGTGGACATCGCCGCCAATGACGTCAGGGACGCGGTTTCCCGTGTTGCCGACCAGCTGCCGGAAGAGGCGGATGCCCCGGTGGTCCAGAAGGCGGATTCCGACGCCCGCCCGATGATGTGGGTGACCCTCAGGAGCCAGGTCTGGAGCAGTGCGGAGCTGACGGATTTCGCCGACCGGGTGCTGACCGACCGGCTGTCCGTACTCGACGGGGTTGCCAGTGTCCGCATCGGTGGCGAGCGACGCTACGCGATCCGGGTCTGGCTGGACCGGGAGAAACTGGCGGCCCGCGACATCACGGTGGCCGAAGTGGAACGTGCGCTGAGGGCCAACAACGTGGAGCTGCCGGCGGGTTCGGTGGACTCCTCCACCAGGAATTTCACGGTACGGGCGGAAGGCCGCCTGAACAATGTGGAGCAGTTCCGCAACCTGGTGATACGCCGCGATGGCAACGACCTGCTCCGCCTGGGTGAGGTGGCCAATGTCCAGATGGGAGTCCGGTCCGATGTCAGCCGGCTGAGGGCCAACGGTGAGACCGCTATCGGCATGGGGGTCATCCGCCAGTCCAAGGCCAATACCGTGTCAGTGTCCGATGCGGTCCGGGCAGAGTTGGAGAGCATCCGGGAAACCCTGCCGCCGGAAGTCACCATCGCCGAGAGCTACGACGAGTCGATTTTTATCCGGGCCTCCATCAAGGAGGTTGTCACCACTCTGGCCATTGCCGTTTCCCTGGTTATCCTGGTGATCTTCCTGTTCCTGCGGTCCTGGCGGGCAACGCTGATTCCCGCGGTGACCATTCCGGTGGCCGTGATCGGAGCCTTTATCGGTCTGGGTTTGCTGGGTTTTTCCATCAATGTACTGACCCTGCTGGCCATCATCCTGGCCATCGGCCTGGTGGTGGACGACGCCATTGTCATGCTGGAGAACGTCCAGCGCCGGATTGATGACGGCGAGGCTCCGCTGCTGGCGGCGTTCAGGGGGGCCAGGCAGGTATCGTTTGCCATCATAGCCACCACCCTCACCCTGGTGGCGGTTTTCGTGCCCATCTCCTTTATGGGGGGTAACATCGGGCGGCTGTTTGCGGAGTTTGGCTTTACCCTGGCCGCGGCGGTGGTGTTCTCCAGTGTCGTAGCCCTGACCCTGACGCCGATGCTGTGTTCCAAGTGGCTACGTCACAGCCCGGAGACGGTGGAAGGTCACCGGCTGTGGGTGGCGAGTGAGAGGGTGCTTGATGGCATGACCCGGGCTTATGGGCGACTGTTGCGGTTCTCCCTGAGACAGCCGGGCCTTTTGCTGGGTCTGGGCATCGCCAGTCTGGTGGTCGCCGTCGTTGTTTACCCCAAGCTGCCCCAGGAACTGGCGCCGGTTGAAGACCGCGGCGTCATCATCATGCCCACCAGTGCGCCTCGCGGTGCCACGGTCGAATACACCGATCACTACGTCCTCGAAGCCGAGCAGAAGCTGCTGCCCTACCTTGAGGAAGGGGTGGCCAACCGAATGCTGTCCATCGTCGGCTTCCGGGATGAGGAAGATAACGCCTTCATGATCCTGGGGCTGGAGCCCTGGGACCAGCGGGAGGTCAAGCAGCAGCAGATCACCACGGAAATCCGCCAGAAATTCTCGGACATCTCCGGGGTTCGGGTGATTGCCATCAATCCGGCGGGACTTGGCCAGCGAGGGTTCAGTCAGCCCGTGGAGTTCGTGGTGGCCGGCCCGGATTATGCCTCGGTCCAGGCCTGGAGCGAGGAGATCGTCGAGCGGGCCAGGGAGAATCCCAACCTGCTCAATGTGGACACGGACTTCGAGCTGACCCGGCCGGAACTGAGGGTCACCATTGACCGGGAACGGGCAGCAGACCTGGACATTACCGTGGAGGATGTGGGCCTGACCCTGCAGACCATGCTGGCTTCACGGCAGGTCACCACCTACCTCGACCGGGGTCAGGAGTATGACGTGGTGGTCCAGGCCTCCGACGCCGACCGGGCGTCCCCTTCCGACCTGGGTCAGATCTACCTGCGTCCCCGGGAAGGCGGCACCCTTATTCCCCTTTCGTCCCTGGTGACCCTGAAGGAAATCGGTGCCAATCCGGACCTGCGGCGCATCGACCGTCTGCCCGCCGTGGTGATCAGCGCCTCACTGGCGGAGGGCTACGACCTGGGTACGGCGCTGACCTACCTCAACAACCTGGCAATGGATAACCTGCCGCCGGAAGCCCGGGTCAGTTATAAAGGGATGAGTCGTGAGTTCGAGGAATCCTCTTCCGCCATCTACGTCACCTTTGGCCTGGCGTTTGTCATCGTTTTCCTGGTGCTGGCGGCCCAGTTCGAAAGCTGGATTCATCCATTGATCATCATGCTGACGGTTCCCCTGGCAGCGACCGGGGCACTGCTGGCGTTGCTGTGGTCGGGAATAAGTCTCAATATTTACAGCCAGATCGGGATGGTGATGCTGCTGGGCCTGATGGCAAAGAACGGCATTCTCATCGTCGAGTTTGCCAACCAGTTGCGGGACCGGGGTTACGAGGTGCGGGAGGCCATCCTGGAGGGGGCGGTACTGCGTTTCCGGCCGGTGCTGATGACCACCATCTCCACGATCTTCGGTGCGGTGCCACTGGTAATAGCCACCGGAGCTGGCGCCGAGAGCCGTATGTCCATCGGTATGGTCATCCTGGGTGGCCTGCTGTTCGCCACCACCCTCACCCTCTTCCTGATCCCGGTGCTATATAACCTGCTTGCCCGCTTCGCCAGCTCTTCCAATGCGGTGGAGCAGGAACTGGAGCGGGAAATCCGTGAGGAGAAGCGCGGGGGTGGGTCAATGGCCGCCGCCCAGAGCCCCCGAAAATCCATCGAATGAGGCTCATCGATGAGCATGCCGGTTCGAAGGCCGGACCGCCGTCTCAGTTGGCCGGATTTTCTGTGGATAAAAACAGGGATAATCTGGGAATGAACTTTGAGTAAAGTTATATAAAACCATTAAAAACATAGGGATATGGTTTTCAAATCCGGTCTTTTTCGACCTCTTTTCTGTGGATAACTTTTTTGAAAAGTTTTCTGAAGTGTCTCGTTCAAGCGTATGAAATCAAGGGATTATTAGGTAATTTCCGTTATTCATCCCTTTCCCGTGCCCACCATGGCTGTCAGGCTGGTTAAAAATTATCCACTGGCACTGCAAACCCGCCGTGGTTGCAGGTATACTGCCCTGCTGATTTTTTCTCCCTTTGCTGAGGTGATGTTGTGGATTTTCCGACCCGTTTCGACGTGATAGTCATTGGTGGTGGCCATGCCGGTACCGAGGCCGCACTGGCGGCGGCACGCATGGGTTCCCAGACCCTGCTGCTGACCCACAATATCGAGACTCTGGGCCAGATGTCCTGCAACCCGGCCATCGGTGGTATCGGCAAGAGTCACCTGGTGAAGGAAATCGACGCCCTGGGCGGCGCCATGGCCACGGCCACCGACCTTGCCGGCATCCAGTTCAGGGTTCTCAACAGTCGCAAGGGACCGGCGGTGCGGGCCACCCGCGCCCAGGCCGACCGGGTGCTGTACAAGGCCGCCATCCGCGAAATCCTTGAGAACCAGCCCAACCTTATGCTGTTCCAGCAGGCAGCGGACGACCTGATTGTGGAAAACGACCGGGTCACCGGTGTGGTCACCAATACCGGTATCCGCTTCAACGCCAGGACCGTGGTGCTGACCACCGGCACCTTCCTGGGGGGCGTTATCCACATCGGCATGAAGAACCATGCCGGCGGCCGTGCCGGCGACGCACCGGCCAATGCCCTGGCGAAGCGTCTGCGGGAACTGCCGTTCAACGTGGGACGCCTGAAAACCGGCACGCCGCCGCGGATCGATGCCCGCACCGTGGACTTTTCGGTCATGGACGAGCAGTGGGGCGATGACCCCACCCCGGTGATGTCTTTCATGGGCTCCCGCGACCAGCATCCACGGCAGGTGTGCTGTTACGTCACCCGTACCACCGCCCAGACCCATGACATTATCCGCAGCGGTTTTGATCGCTCGCCCATGTTTGCCGGCGAGATCGAGGGCGTGGGCCCACGCTACTGCCCGTCCATCGAGGACAAGGTCAACCGTTTCGCCGACAAGGATTCCCACCAGATCTTCGTGGAGCCGGAAGGGCTGAATACCCACGAACTCTACCCGAACGGTATTTCCACCAGCCTGCCCTTCGACATCCAGCTGGCGGCGGTGCGTTCCATTCCCGGATTCGAAAATGCCCATATCACCCGGCCGGGCTATGCCATCGAATACGATTACCTGAATCCCCAGGACCTGCGCCACACCCTGGAAACCAAGTTCATCGGTGGCCTCTACTTTGCCGGCCAGATCAACGGCACCACCGGCTATGAGGAGGCAGGAGCCCAGGGCCTGCTGGCGGGCCTGAATGCGGCCCTCCAGGCCCAGGACAAGGAACCCTGGTACCCGCGCCGTGACGAGGCCTACATCGGGGTGCTGGTGGACGACCTGATCACCATGGGTACTTCCGAGCCCTACCGCATGTTCACCAGCCGGGCCGAATACCGGCTGATTCTGAGGGAAGACAACGCTGACCTTCGCCTCACCGAGACTGGTCACCATCTTGGGCTGGTGAGCGAGGAGCGCTGGCGTCGGTTCAACGACAAGCGGGACGCCATCGCCGTGGAACGGCAGCGCCTCGAGAAAACACGCATCCATCCGGGAACCGACGCTTCCGGAATTGCGGACCGTTACCTCAAGCAGCCCATGACCCGGGATAACACCCTGGCGGAACTGCTGCGCCGTCCGGAAATGACCTACGCCGAGATTGCCGAGGTTGGCGGAGCCCGCGCCGAGCTTGACGATGTCGAGCAACAGGTGGAGATCGAGATCAAGTACGAAGGCTACATCTCCCGTCAGGAAGACGAGATCGAACGCCTGCGTCGCAACGAGGAGACCCGCCTGCCGGATGATTTCGACTTTGATGCCGTGGGCGGGCTGTCCAACGAGATTCGCCAGAAACTGAAGACGGTGAGGCCGGAAACCATTGCCCAGGCCTCCCGGATCCAGGGCGTCACGCCGGCGGCGGTGTCCCAGTTACTGGTGCACCTCAAGAAGCGGGACCTGCTCCGCAAGCAATCCGCCTGACGAGGGCCGGCAGCGTGAACGACTCACTGTGGCAGCGTCAGCTGTCCGACGGCCTCGCCGCCATGGGGCTGGTACCGGATCAGGATCAGCAGCACCAGCTGCTGGGTTTTCTGGCACTGCTCAACAAGTGGAACCGGGCCTATAATCTTACTGCGGTCCGTGAACCCGCGCAGATGGTACCCCGGCAGTTGCTGGACAGCCTCAGCATACTGCCGTTCGTGACCGCGGATCGGGTTCTGGACGTTGGTGCCGGCGGTGGCCTGCCGGGTATCCCGCTGGCGATCGCCCGGCCGGATATCCGTTTTACCCTGCTGGACAGTAACAGCAAGAAGACACGGTTCCTGACCCAGTGCGTGCTGGAGCTGCGACTGGCCAACGTGGAGGTGATCCATGGTCGTGCCGAAGACTGCCAGCCGGATAGGCCCTTTGAGCAGATCACCAGCCGGGCCTTTACCGCCCTGGCCAATCTGGTGAACTGGTGCGACGGGTTGCTGGCGGATGATGGCCAGTTCCTTGCCATGAAAGGCCAGTTTCCGGATGATGAAGTGTCTGCACTGCCGTCAGGCTGGCGGGTAAGTGCCCGGCACCGGCTGCACTACCCGGGTTGCGACGGCGAACGGCATCTGCTGATCATCAACCGGGTTTCCCCGTCACAGGATTCCATACAAGGAGGCTAGGCATGGCTCGCATCATTGCGGTGACCAACCAGAAAGGTGGCGTTGGCAAGACCACCACCTGCGTCAATCTGGCGGCCTCCCTGGCGGCCACCAAACGCCGGGTGTTACTGGTGGATATGGACCCTCAGGGCAATGCCACCATGGGCAGTGGAGTCGACAAGAACGGGGTTGATCTCTCGGGCTATGATCTTCTCACCAAGCGTGCCAGTGCGGCCGAGGTTATCGTACCGGTGGAAAACGCCGGTTTCGACCTGCTTCCGGCCAACGGCGATCTCACCGCTGCGGAAGTGGAACTGATGAACGAGATCGGCCGGGAACATCGCCTGCGCCTGTGCCTCAACACCGTTCGCGAAAACTATGACTACGTCCTTATCGACTGCCCTCCCTCTCTCAACCTGCTGACCGTCAATGCCCTGTCCGCTGCCGATACCGTGCTGATACCCATGCAGTGCGAATATTACGCCCTGGAGGGGCTGGCGGCGCTGATGAATACCGTCGAGCAGATACAGGAGACGGTGAATCCCAACCTGCAGGTCGAGGGAATTCTCAGAACCATGTACGATCCCCGCAACAGCCTGACCCTGGATGTGTCCGGACAGTTGTCCGAGTACTTTGGTGACAAGGTCTACAAGGCGGTGATTCCCCGCAACGTGCGTCTGGCCGAGGCGCCCAGTTATGGTCTTCCGGCGCTGAAATACGACCGGGCCTCCAAGGGTGCTGTCGCCTACCTGGCGCTGGCGGGCGAGATGGTGCGCCGCCACGGCAGCAAGGCCCCCGGAGCCGTGGCGGTATAACCCGGTTGCCGGCAGGCATTTGCGGTGTAACATAGAGCCCCTTCCAGATCAGATGAATTCTTCACGCGGAACAGACGGCGACGACCATGGCGGCAAAAAAACGAGGATTGGGTGAACGGGGCCTCGGTGCCCTGCTGGCGAACTCACGGGTCAACCTGGATGAGGAGCCCCGCAGCCATGATGGCGAACTCCGCCAGATTCCCATCGACCTGATCCAGCGAGGTCGCTACCAGCCCCGCCGTGACATGGATCCTGCCGCCCTGCAGGAACTGGCGGATTCCATTCGCCAGCAGGGTGTGATGCAGCCGGTGGTGGTGCGGCTGATCGCCGAGGGCCGCTACGAGCTGATCGCCGGGGAGCGTCGCTGGCGCGCCGCCCAGATTGCCGAGCTCGACCGCCTGCCTGCCATTGTCCGGGATGTTCCGGACGAGGCGGCCATCGCCATGGCGCTGATCGAGAACATCCAGCGGGAAAACCTCAACCCCATCGAGGAAGCCTTTGCCCTCCAGCGCCTGCAGGACGAATTCGGTCTCACCCAGGCCCAGGTGGCTGAGGCTGTGGGCAAGTCCCGCACCACCATCACTAACCTTTTACGGCTGATCGGTCTCTCCGAGGACGTTCGCATCATGCTCGAGCATGGTGACCTGGAGATGGGTCATGGCCGGGCCATGCTCTCGCTCCCCCCGGAGCAGCAGCTCCAGGTTGCACGCCAGGTGGTGGCCAAATCGCTGTCCGTGCGTCAGACCGAAGCGCTGGTGCGCCGTATCCAGCAGGAAAACCCCCAGAAGAATACCCGTGAGAAGGGAGCAACCGACCCCAACATCCGCGCTCTCCAGGACGACCTGGCGGAACGGCTGGGTGCCAGGGTATCCATCGATCACGGCCAGCGGGGCAAGGGCAAGCTGGTGATCGAGTACAGCTCGCTGGACGAACTCGATGGCATTCTGGGGCATATCCGGTAAAGCCTGGGAGTCATCGCGAAAAATTCCTTTTTGAAACCGGTTTTCATCCAAACTACCACATGTCGTTGTGCGAACCATTTTCAGGCACAAGTTATGACTTTCGCGCCATTTTGGTGCCTGAGGTGGCCAAAAAACCGTCAGGATTTCGACCGGGGTGAGTTGAACAGCTTTGGGTTAACACATATAATTCCCGCGCTTGGAATGGCGGCAGGTTTTTAGCGATGGCAAGATCCGGAAAACGTTTCAACCGGGTGCCGTTGGTCCGCTGGTTCGTGATTGAATTCGCAGCCGTTGCTGTTATGGCCCTGTTATGGGCCACTCAGGGTGTTCTGGCCGGTTATTCCGCCCTGGTGGGTGGTCTTATCTATCTGGTGCCAAACACCTGGTTCGCTTACCAGGTATACAAGGTTGAAGGGGCCCGTAACATGTCCCGGATGGTAGGCAACCTGTTCAGGGCGGAAAGCATAAAGCTCGCCCTTACCGCAGTTTTTTTTGCGGCCGTTTTCAACTTGATGGAGCCGATCCATGTGCCGGCTCTGTTATTCACTTTTGCTGTGATGGTTGTGATGGGTGCGGCCCTGCGCTGGTTCATACGACCAACACCACAGCGATGACTGGACGAGAAGCAGTATGGCAGCTGATACCCCAGTAGAATATATACAGCACCACCTTCAGAACCTGACCTATGGCAAGCTTCCCGCCGGGTACGAGAGGGTCGATCCCTACACCGAGGAAGTGGTCGTACTCCAGGAAACAAGCTGGACCTTCGCCCGGAGTTCGGTGGAAGCCGCGGACATGGGTTTTATGGCAATCCACGTCGACACCATGGGCTGGTCCCTGGCTATGGGTCTCTTGTTCCTGACGCTGTTCCGCCTGGTGGCGAAGCGTGCGACTTCCGGCCAGCCCGGGGGTCTGCAGAACATGGTGGAAATGACGGTCGAGTTTGTTCAGGGTATCGTCCGCGATGGCTTCCATGGCAAGAATCCCTTTATTGCGCCTCTTGCCCTGACCATATTCGTGTGGGTTCTGCTGATGAATACGCTCAAGCTGATCCCGGTTGACTTTATCCCCAGTCTTGCTCAATTCCTGGGCCTTGAGTATTTCAAGATCGTGCCTACGACCGATCCTAACGGTACCTTCGGGATCGCGATCGGCGTGTTCTTCCTGATCATCTATTACAACTTCAAGGTCAAGGGCCCGGGCGGATTCGCGAAAGAGCTGTCCTTTACGCCCTTCAATCACTGGTTACTGGTTCCCTTTAACCTGCTTCTCGAGATCATCGGCCATCTGACCAAGCCCCTCAGCCTGGCTCTGCGTCTGTTTGGCAACATGTACGCAGGTGAGGTCGTGTTCATTCTGATCGCGCTTCTGCCCTTCTGGTTACAGTGGACTCTGAACGTTCCGTGGGCCATCTTCCATATTCTTGTGGTTACCCTGCAGGCGTTCATTTTCACTACCCTGTCTGTGGTTTACCTCAGTCAGGCCCATGAGGAGCATTAACGTCCGAGGGTTCTGGACAGATTCGCAACCGGATTTAAAAATCCCAAATTAACCGTTAAAAAACCAATCACTAACCCTTAACCATCTGAGAAAACTGAGGAGTCTTCAATGGAAATGGTAATTATGGCAGCTGCAGTGATCATCGGTCTGGGCGCCCTGGGTGCCGGTATCGGCTTTGGTCTGCTTGGTGGCAAGCTGCTTGAGTCCACCGCACGTCAGCCCGAAATGGCGAACCAGCTGCAAACCAAGACCTTTATCATGGCCGGTCTGCTCGACGCCGTTCCCATGATCGGCGTTGGTATTGCGATGTACCTGATCTTCGTTGTTGCGGGTTAATTCGGCATCTGGACCGGGCGTGACCTGACGGTTCCGCCCGCTCTTTCCGTTACCCGGACGCAACGAATAGCAAGAGGTACATTGCCGTGAATATAAACCTTACGTTAATAGGGCAAGCGATTGCCTTCGCTATTTTCGTCTGGTTCTGCGTGAAGTACGTCTGGCCTCCCATAACCGAGGCCATGGCCGCGCGCCAGAAGAAAATTGCGGATGGTCTGTCTGCAGCAGATCGAGCTTCCCTGGACCTCGAGCTCGCTCAGGAAAAGGCAGCCCAGGAAATGCGTGCTGCCAAGGAACAGGCCGCTGCCCTGATCGAACAGGCCAACAAGCGGGCAAACCAGATCGTGGAAGACTCCAAGGGCGAGGCCCGCCAGGAAGGTCAGAAACTGATCGACCAGGCCCATGCCGAAATCGAGCAGGAGCGCGTCAAGGCGCGTGATGCCCTGCGTGCCGAGGTGGCTGCTCTGGCCGTCGCCGGTGCCGAGAAGATCCTGGAAAAATCTGTCGATGCCAACGCACACAGCGAGATGCTGGAAAAGCTCGCGGCCGAACTTTAAGCGAGGTTCATCATGGCAGAACTGATTACGCTGGCACGCCCCTATGCCCGGGCAGCCTTCGAGACCGCCCAGAGCCAGGACGCCCTGGCAGAGTGGTCCGACGTGCTGACAACAACCGGGCGGGTTGCTGCCAACAGCGATGTGAAAGGGCTTCTCGCACACCCCGGTGTCGACCGGTCAGTCAAGGCAGAGATAATTCTGGAGTTCGCAGGTACCGAGGTTTCCGAACGGGTCCGCAACTTCTTCGCCATTCTCGCTGAAACAGGACGTCTGACACTGCTTCCGGAAATTTCCGAACTGTTCCGCAAGTTCCGTGCGGAGCTGGAACGCACTGTCGAGATAGATGTCACCGCAGCCTTTGAGCTGTCGGAAGAACAGCAACAGAAACTGGCCCAGGCCCTGTCGAGAAATCTCGATCGGCAGGTATCGCTTTCCACCCAGGCAGATAGCTCCCTGATTGGCGGTGTGGTGATTCGCACCGGCGACATGGTTATCGACGCCTCCGTACGCGGAAAGCTGCAAAAACTGGCCGATACACTGGGCGCCTGATTTCAGCACAAGGTTTGAGGACAAAGGCATGCAGCAACTGAATCCATCCGAGATCAGTGACATCATCAAGAAGAGGATCGAAAAACTCGATATCTCTTCCGAAGCCAAGAACGAAGGCACCATCCTGTCGGTATCCGACGGTATCGTGCTGATCCACGGTCTCGCCGATGTTATGTACGGTGAGATGATTGAATTCGCCAACGGCACCTACGGTATGGCTCTGAACCTGGAGCGTGATTCCGTTGGTGCGGTTGTGCTGGGCGACTACGAAGATCTGGCGGAAGGTCAGAAGGTTCGTTGTACCGGCCGGATCCTGGAAGTTCCGGTTGGTCCGGAACTGCTGGGCCGCGTAGTGGACTCCCTGGGTAACCCCATCGACGGCAAGGGCGAGCTGGGCACCTCCCTGACCTCCCCGGTCGAGAAGGTTGCGCCGGGCGTTATCGCCCGCCAGTCCGTTGATCAGCCGGTTCAGACTGGTCTGAAAGCCATCGACACCATGGTTCCCATCGGTCGTGGCCAGCGGGAGCTGATCATCGGTGACCGTCAGATCGGTAAGAGCGCGGTTGCCATCGACGCGATCATCAACCAGAAGCACACCGGCATCAAGTGCATCTACGTGGCCATCGGCCAGAAGCAGTCTTCCATTGCCGCCGTGGTGCGTAAACTGGAAGAGCATGGTGCCATGGACCACACCATCGTGGTGGCTGCCGGTGCTGCGGATCCCGCATCGACCCAGTTCCTGGCCCCCTACTCCGGTACCTCCATGGGCGAATACTTCCGTGACCGCGGTGAGGACGCCCTGATTGTTTATGATGACCTGTCGAAGCAGGCAGTGGCCTATCGCCAGATTTCCCTGCTTCTGCGTCGTCCTCCGGGCCGTGAAGCTTATCCGGGTGACGTGTTCTATCTGCACTCCCGTCTGCTGGAGCGTGCTTCCCGGGTCAACGCCGACTATGTCGAGCAGATGACCAATGGCGAAGTCAAGGGCAAGACCGGTTCCCTGACGGCACTGCCGATCATCGAGACCCAGGCCGGTGACGTTTCCGCGTTCGTACCGACCAACGTAATCTCCATTACCGACGGTCAGATCTTCCTGGAAACCAACCTGTTCAACTCCGGCATCCGCCCGGCCATGAACGCCGGTGTTTCGGTATCCCGGGTTGGTGGTTCCGCCCAGACCAAGATCATGAAGAAGCTTGGTGGTAACATCCGTCTGGCACTGGCCCAGTACCGGGAACTGGCGGCATTCGCCCAGTTCGCTTCCGATCTCGACGAAGCCACCCGGAACCAGCTGGAGCATGGTCAGCGTGTTACCGAGCTGATGAAGCAGAATCAGTACAGCCCGATGACCGTCGCGGAAATGGGCACCGTATTGTTCGCAGCTAACGAAGGCTTCCTGGATGACGTCGATGTCGAAAAGGTAGTGAAGTTCGAAGCGCAACTCCTGGACTGGATGCGTTCCGAGCAGAAAGAGCTCCTTGACAAGATCGGCCCTGAAGGCAATTACAACGACGAGATCATCGCCGGCCTGAAAGCTGCTCTGGAAAAATTCAAGACCACTCAGAGCTGGTAACACCTACCGGTCTGCCCATTGGGCAGGCCGGTTGTCAGTTTGAGTGTCTAACTTGAAAAGGCAGTGACTTATGGCCGTCGGAAAAGAAATACGTAACCAGATCGGAAGCATCAAGAGCACGCAGAAGATCACCTCTGCCATGGAAATGGTGGCGGCGAGCAAGATGCGTAAGGCTCAGGAACGCATGCAGGCGACTCGCCCGTATGCGGAAAAGATGCGTCAGGTCATTGGACACATCGCGCTGGCCAACCCCGAGTACCGCCACAGCTTCATGCTGGAGCGGGAAGTAAACCGGGTTGGCTACATTGTGATCTCCTCTGACCGGGGACTGTGTGGTGGCCTGAACAGTAACCTGTTCCGTCGCCTGGTCCGTGACATGCGTGACTGGAAAAACAAGGGTGTCGACACCGACATCTGCGCTATCGGTCAGAAAGGCGCCTCGTTTTTCCGCAACTACGGCGGTAACGTCGTTGCAGCACTGACCCACCTGGGTGACACCCCAAGCGCTGAAAAGCTCATCGGCAACGTCAAGGTGATGCTGGACGCGTTCGAGGAAGGTCGCATCGACCGTCTCTTCGTGGTCCACAACGAATTTGTGAACACCATGACCCAGACGCCGAAGGTGGAGCAGTTGCTGCCCCTGCCGCCAAGCGAAGATGAAGAGATCAGAAACCAGTGGGAATATATCTACGAGCCGAGCGCGGCCCCCATCCTGGATGGTCTCCTGCCACGGTACATCGAATCCCAGGTGTATCAGGGTGTGGTAGAGAACCTGGCCTGCGAACAGGCAGCCCGGATGATTGCCATGAAGAGCGCGACTGACAATGCTGGCAGCATCATTGATGAGCTCCAGCTGGCCTACAACAAGGCCCGTCAGGCAGCCATCACCCAGGAAATTTCGGAGATTGTGAGCGGCGCGGCTTCGGTCTGATACCAATCATGATCCAACTGGTTTTAGTGACTATAGAGATAACGAGGAACCGAGCATGAGTAGCGGACACATCGTTCAGATCATTGGCGCGGTTATCGACGTGGAATTTCCACGTGACTCCGTACCCAACGTTTATGACGCACTGCTGCTTGAAGGTGGTGAGACAACTCTGGAAGTCCAGCAACAGCTGGGTGACGGCATTGTTCGTACTATCGCCATGGGCAGCACCGAAGGCCTCAAGCGTGGCCTGAAAGCAGAAAATACCGGCAAGGCCATTTCCGTACCCGTGGGCACCCAGACACTGGGTCGCATCATGGACGTTCTGGGTCGTCCCATCGACGAGCAGGGCGACATCGGTGAGGAAGAGCGCTGGGCCATTCACCGCAAGGCACCGGGCTACGCCGACCAGGCCGCCTCCTCCGACCTGCTGGAGACCGGCATCAAGGTTATCGACCTGATCTGCCCGTTCGCCAAGGGTGGTAAGGTTGGTCTGTTCGGTGGTGCTGGTGTTGGCAAGACCGTAAACATGATGGAACTGATCAACAACATCGCGAAGGAGCACTCCGGTCTCTCTGTATTCGCAGGTGTTGGTGAGCGGACTCGTGAAGGTAACGACTTCTATTACGAAATGAAGGAGTCGAACGTTCTCGACAAGGTGGCAATGGTTTACGGCCAGATGAACGAGCCTCCCGGGAACCGTCTGCGTGTGGCCCTGACCGGTCTCACCATGGCAGAGAAGTTCCGTGATGAAGGTCGTGACGTACTGTTGTTCGTCGACAACATCTATCGCTACACCCTGGCGGGTACCGAAGTATCGGCACTTCTGGGCCGGATGCCGTCTGCGGTAGGTTATCAGCCCACCCTGGCCGAGGAAATGGGCCAGCTGCAGGAGCGGATCACCTCTACCAAGACCGGCTCCATCACCTCCATCCAGGCGGTATACGTACCGGCGGACGACCTTACCGACCCGTCCCCCGCGACCACGTTCTCCCACCTGGACGCGACCGTTGTACTGAGCCGTGACATCGCCTCCAAGGGTATCTACCCGGCGATCGATCCGCTGGACTCCACCTCCCGTCAGCTGGATCCACTGGTAATCGGTCAGGAGCACTATGAAGTCGCCCGCGGCGTGCAGACCAACCTGCAGCGCTACAAGGAACTGAAGGACATCATTGCGATCCTGGGTATGGACGAGCTGTCAGAAGACGACAAGCTGACCGTAGCCCGCGCCCGTAAGATCGAGCGTTTCCTGTCCCAGCCGTTCCACGTTGCTGAAGTATTTACCGGTTCTCCAGGCAAGTACGTTTCGCTGAAGGAAACCATCAGCAGCTTCAAGGGCATTCTCAACGGCGATTACGACGATCTGCCGGAGCAGGCCTTCTACATGGTCGGTACCATTGAGGAAGCGGTCGAGAAAGCGAAGGAACTGAAATCCAAGGGTGGCAAGTAAGTCACCCCCTTCGCGGACCGACGACCTGAGAGGCAATCGAGATGGCTATGACCGTACATTGTGACGTCGTAAGTGCCGAGCAAAAGATCTATTCCGGACTGGTGGAGATGCTGATCGCCACCGGTACCGAGGGTGAGATGGGCATCAAGCCCGGTCACGCCCCGCTGCTGACCCAGCTGAACCCGGGCCCTGTCCGGGTCATCAAGCAGGGCGGCGAGGAAGAGATCCTGTACGTCTCCGGTGGCTATCTGGAGGTACAGCCCTCCATCGTCACCCTGCTGGCTGATACCGCTGTCCGGGCCAAGGACGTGGATGAAGCTGCAGCGCTGGAAGCCCAGCGTGAGGCGGAGAAGGCACTGGCGAACAAAACTGGTGAGTTCGAGTACTCCCGAGCCGCTGCCGAACTGGCAGAGGCCGTGGCCCAGCTCCGTACCCTGGAGAAGCTACGCAAGAAGGTACGCTAAGCCGTTCCCATGGAACGCGCTCACCGCGACCGCAGCCATAGTGGCAGCCAGATCCGGAGTGTTTGTCCGGAAAGGGTTTGCTCCTGTGGTTGCGGTTTTTTATTAGCGGCACATCCCAGAACACAGGAATCAGGATCCGGCCATGACAGCCCCCCTTCACGTCATCATCCTGGCCGCCGGCCAGGGCTCCCGCATGAAATCCGCGCTGCCCAAGGTGCTCCACAAGCTTGCCGGCAAACCGATGCTCCACCACGTCATGGACACCGCACGGACGCTGGGTGCCGAGGGCATTCATGGCGTCATTGGTCATGGTGCCGACCAGGTTCGTGAGGTCACCCCCGTCGATGACGTCACCTGGGCCCTCCAGGAGCAGCAACTGGGAACCGGACATGCCGTTGCCCAGGCGCTGCCCGAAATTCCCGATGGCGCCGTGGTTCTGGTGCTCTATGGGGATGTGCCCTTGATTAACCCCGAGACCCTGGTCTCTCTGGTGTCCCGGGTCAACGAAAACAGCCTGGGATTGCTGACCGTCGACCTGGCCAATCCCGATGGTTACGGCCGTATCCTCCGGGATGACCATGGCAAGGTGAACGCCATCGTTGAACAGAAAGACGCCACTGACTCCCAGAAGGCCATCTGTGAGGTCAACACCGGTATCCTGGCGGTGAGCTCCGATCACCTCAAGCGCTGGCTGCCGCAACTGTCCAACAGCAACGCCCAGGGTGAGTACTACCTGACCGACATTATCGCCATGGCCGCCCATGAGGGGATAGCCATCGAGGTGGCCCAGCCGGCCCATGAGCAGGAGGTCCAGGGTGTAAACAACCGCCTCCAGCTGTCGGTTCTCGAGCGCTGGTATCAGCGTTGTGAGGCCGATCGCCTGATGGCCGGGGGTGCGTCTCTGGCGGATCCTGACCGGATTGATCTTCGTGGCGAGGTTACCGTGGGCCAGGACGTCCTGATCGACGTTAACGTGGTGTTCGAGGGTCGGGTCACACTCGGTAATAACGTGTCCATCGGCCCGAACTGTCTGATCCGGGATGCAGATCTGGCCGACAACGTGACCGTTCACGCCAATTCGGTGATCGAAGGCGCCGTTGTGGCCGAGCATTGCCAGGTTGGTCCATTTGCCCGCCTCCGCCCGGGCACTCGTCTGGCCAGCAATGCCAAGGTCGGCAATTTCGTGGAGACCAAGAAAGCCGAGGTGGGCGAGGGCAGCAAGATCAACCATCTGAGTTACGTGGGTGATGCTACCCTGGGCCGTAATGTGAATGTGGGTGCAGGAACCATTACCTGCAATTATGATGGGGTGAACAAGTTCCGGACTGTCCTGGGCGATAACGTTTTCGTGGGCTCCAATACCGCCCTGGTGGCCCCGGTTACCGTGGCCGAAGACGCAGTCATCGGCGCCGGTTCCACCATCACCACCGACGTCGCGGCGAAAGACCTCGCGGTTGCCCGGAGTCGCCAACGGAATGTAAAGGGCTGGAAGCGCCCCGAAAAGAACGCCTGATCCCCCGATTAACGACGGAAAAACAGACTATGTGTGGCATTGTTGGAGCAGTCTCGCAAAGGGACGTGGAAGGTATCCTGCTGGAAGGGCTTCGTCGCCTGGAATACCGGGGTTACGACTCCGCTGGCCTGGCGACCCTCAACGTGGACGGAGAGGTAACCCGGGCCCGGGAGCTGGGTAAGGTTGCCGCCCTGGCGGACATCCTGCTGACCCGGCCGGCGCCGGGCCCCATCGGCATCGCCCACACCCGCTGGGCCACCCATGGCGAGCCTTCCCGGATCAATGCCCATCCCCATATGTCCGGCGAGCGCCTGGCAATCGTTCACAATGGCATTATCGAGAACTACCAGGAGTTGCGGGAGCAGCTCAGGTCCGAGGGCTACGAGTTCACCTCCCAGACCGATACCGAAGTGGTCGCCCACCTTATCGAGAAGTACTACCAGCAGCATGGCGATCTGTTCAAATCGGTTCGCTCCACGCTTGATCAGCTCCGCGGTGCCTACGCCCTGGCTGTGCTTCACGCCGACGAACCGGACCACCTGGTAGTCTGCCGGCAGGGCAGTCCGCTGGTAATCGGGGTGGGTATTGGCGAGAATTTCATCGCTTCGGATCAGTTGGCATTGCTGCCGGTAACCGACCGCTTCATGTTCCTGGAGGAAGGGGACATTGCGGATGTGCGCAAGGACCAGGTAGTCATCCACGACCAGGAGGGTAACGTCGTGGACCGGCCGATCACCCGTTTCGAGCACGGCCATGACGCCGCCGACAAGGGTGAGTACCGGCATTTCATGCTCAAGGAAATCCACGAGCAGCCCGCCGTTATCCAGGCCACCATGGCCGGTCGCCTGACCGACAGCCATGTGCTGGAGCAGGCCCTGGGCACCCAGGCCGGCCAGTTGCTGGAGAATGTCCGCCACGTTCAGATCATTGCCTGTGGTACCAGCTATCATGCCGGCATGGTAGCCCGCTACTGGATCGAGGAACTGGCCGGCGTGCCCTGCTCGGTCGAGGTAGCCTCCGAATTCCGTTACCGCAAGCATGTGATTCAGCCGGACACCCTGTTCCTGTGCATCTCCCAGTCCGGAGAGACGGCCGATACCCTGGCGGCCCTGCGCCAGGCCAAGAAAGCCGGCTTCCGTGCCGCCCTGGCCATCTGCAACGTGCCGGGCAGCTCCCTGGTTCGGGAGTCCGACCTGGTCATCATGACCCAGGCCGGGCCCGAGATCGGCGTGGCCTCCACCAAGGCCTTCACTACCCAACTGACCGCCCTGCTGATCTTTACCCTGGCACTGGCACGCCACAATGGCCTGCCGGAGGAAAAGGAAGCCGAGATTGTCCAGGCCCTGAAACTGGTGCCGGGGCAGGTCGCCGATGTGCTGGCCCTGGACCAGGCCATTGTCGAGATGAGCGAGGCCTTCGTGGACAAGCACCACAGCCTGTTCCTTGGTCGCGGCTCCCAGTTCCCGGTGGCACTGGAAGGTGCCCTCAAGCTCAAGGAAATCTCCTACATCCACGCCGAAGCCTACCCCGCCGGAGAGCTCAAGCACGGCCCCCTGGCCCTTGTGGACAGCGAAATGCCCGTGGTGACCGTGGCCCCCAATAACGATCTGGTGGAAAAACTGAAGTCCAATCTGGAGGAAGTCCGTGCCCGCGGCGGCCAGCTGTTCGTCTTCGCGGACCGGAATGCCGACGTGAAGTCCGAGGACGGCATCCACGTGCTCCAGATTCCATCAGTGCACCCCATCACCGCCCCGATCGTTTACACGGTGCCGCTGCAGTTGCTGTCGTATCACGTGGCGGTGCTCAAGGGTACTGACGTGGACCAGCCGAGAAATCTGGCCAAGAGTGTGACGGTGGAGTGAGTTTTTAGATCGGTACAGATAGGCCTAAAGCAGGCCTATCCTACCGGCCTTTGTGAACAGACCTGCATCGCACTTGAATGCCGGCAGCGCGCCCGCAAGCGCTCATCATGGAATCACCTAACGCTTGTGGATCTGCACGATAGGTTCAGGCCGTTCGGTCGGACTCTGGGAAGCCGTGGAATCGGCGTGTGGGCTCATTGCCACCAGGACGATCGCAAAGATGGCAAAAAGTACCGGCACGATCAGGCCAAGGAATTCAAGGCTGTCAAAGGAGATGTCCTCATGATTAACGATGCTGGCGTCTTTAACCTGTTCCACGTTCTGGACCCTTTTGCCTGGTGAGGTGCCGATAGCGTTTGAACGCATGTTCTCGAAGCAGTTGAAGCGGCGCATTCTAGGGGCATAACCGGTAATTGAGCAATCGAATTTCGATGATAATAATGGACCGTTTCGGTTTTTCCTACCTATTTAATGAAATCTTAAAAAAACCATGATCTCCGCACAGTTTTATTTCTGCATCCATTTCAGAAATGAGTATTTTTGTGAAATAACGATATCAGAATTATAAATTCTCGTTACTTAATGATAACGGTGGTGTTGCCTTTTCTGGTTATCCCTTCCATTTCAAACCCTTATCAAGTACCTCCCTGTAACATTTTTTTACAGTTGGTTACTGGGATAAGAGACTCATACCAACGGCCGCTGGTTGAATCATGGCCGAACCGAGCAGCAGAGACCTTTGTTCGCAGCTTCCGGGAAAAATATCGAAGGTGGTTACCCCGAAGTAAGGTTACTCCGACTGACACTCTATCCTCGGTTAGAAAAAATTCTGTAATTTCATCAAAACACAGATCCAAAATGGAGCGCGGTAATAATAATGGGGACCAGTTTTTGCAAATGCTCCACGCAATGACCAGCGTGAGGTAACGTGAACCGCTCCCAGCGGGAATCAACTCAAGGAAAAGCCCGGTGAATCATTTTTTTACTGGTCTGACTATCCGTGTTCGGCTTATTGCCGGATTTATTGTTCTTCTTGCGATCACCCTGATGCTCGCCGGCATCGGTATGCTGGCCTTCAAGGAGGTTACCCAGCGCACGGACAAGGCGGACGATGCCAGCAGACTGGTGAAGTACGTTCTTGAGCTACGCACCAAGGAAAAGAACTACCTATTGCGGGGCCAGTCTGAGGAGGCGGATGCGGCCAACCGCCTGATCAAATATCTGCTGGAGGCCCGGCGTGATGAAAAGAACTTCCAGTTCCGCCGTGAGGTTTCGGCCGCGCAACAGGTTATCGGCGAACTGAATGGCGCCCTTCAGTTGGCGGATGAGCTCGCCCGCCAATGCCGAGCGGGAGGGGAGCAGGCAGGTGGCCACCCAGGTGCGCCAGGAGTTGGTCGATTATCGTAATACCTTCGCGGCATTTGTCGAGGACCGCAATGAGCAACGGGAGCTCGCCCCCACCCTGCTGAGAACCGCCGGGAGCTGGGGCAGGAGGCAGAGCTTCTGCGGCGTGACCAGAAGGCCGAGCCTGCTGCGGACATCAGACAGGCAAACTGGCTGATGGCGGGTTCCGCGGCCGGCGCCACCGCTCTGGCGGTTCTCATCGTTCTGCTGTTAGTGCGGGCGGTGGTGGGTCCCTTGCAGGAAGTGACCCGACCCATGGAAGATTTGGCTGATGGCGAAGGGGACCTCACCCGCCGGCTGCCCGCCGAGGGTCGCCACGAAATTGCCAATCTGGCTCGGGCATTCAATGCTTTCGCCGAAAAAATGCGGGTTGCCATCAAGACCGTGGCCGCGAGCTCTGCGGAATTATCCAGCGCTACCGAAGAACTGTCAGCGACCTCCATACAATCCAGCGCCGCCATTACCGAGCAGCGTCAGCAGACCGATTCCCTGGCCACGGCGATGAATCAGATGACGGCCACCACCCACGAAGTTTCGGCGAATATCAGCAGCACCAGTGATGCAGCTCAGGAAGCCACTAGACAGGCCAATAACGGCGCTCGAGTGGTGTCCGGCACCGTCGAGCAGATCAATGGGGTTGCCTCAAAGATTGAGCAGGCTGCGATCACGATCAATGAGCTCGCGCAACGTGCCGAGGCCATTACTTCGGTGCTGGACGTGATCAGTGGTGTTGCAGAGCAAACCAATCTGCTGGCCCTCAATGCGGCCATCGAAGCGGCCCGGGCCGGCGAGCAGGGTCGTGGCTTCGCGGTGGTGGCCGACGAAGTACGCACCCTGGCGGGTCGCACCCAGGCCTCCGCCGGGGAAATCGGCGAAATCATTGCACAGCTGCAGGCCAGCGCCCGCGAGTCAGTGGACGTGATGAACCTGTGCCGCGGTGATACCGATCAGGCGACCGCAATGGGAGCCGAGTCGGGCCGGGCACTGTCCGCAATCACCGCGTCAGTCGCCACAATCCTCGACTTCAGCACCCAGATCGCCAGTGCTGCCGAGGAGCAGAGCGCCACTACCGAGGAAATGAACATCAATACCCAGGCCATTCATGACATGTCGACCCAGAACGCCGCCGCGATCGAGCAGGCCTCGGCCACGACCCGTGAACTGGCGCGTATGGCGACGGACCTGCAAGGTATGGTGGCGCAGTTCAGAGTGTGAGGAACATACTCTCACTCTGTCCTCTGATCCGACTCGAAACCTTCAGAGACGGGTGTCCCGTAAAGGCGGTTTCGCGCAATGATCGCGAACCGTCGCCTGAAGGTGCGGCATCACCCTGTCATTAACCTTCATTCGGACGAGGAGGCCGTCGGGGGTCAAGTTTCCAGCCCTGAGAACTAGACGGCCTCCCGCAGCGAACTCGCCGCCGCCACCATGTTCTCCAGTGCCGGAATCACTTCCTCCCACCGGCGGGTTTTGAGGCCGCAGTCCGGGTTAATCGTGGTATCAAAGTAAGTCCCACCAGTAGAGTGGTGGCTCCAACGCGTCAATCTGACGGCTCATGGTGACGTCGTGGTTTAACTGGAGATTCTGATGCTGAAGAATATATGTTATAACATAACATTATTCAGCGTTCAGCACTTTACGGAATCCGGATGAGAACCATGAATCACCTTTCTTTTGCCGTTGCATTGTTCTTTACCCTGTTGTCGTTTGGCGTTTCCGCCGCTGTGCCACCCCGTGTGGCAACCGACATTACGCCAGTGCATTCCCTGGCTTCCATGGTGATGGACGGCG
Organism: Marinobacter daqiaonensis; assembly: GCF_900115285.1. Classification (GTDB taxonomy): domain Bacteria; phylum Pseudomonadota; class Gammaproteobacteria; order Pseudomonadales; family Oleiphilaceae; genus Marinobacter; species Marinobacter daqiaonensis. The sequence goes on along the minus strand of NZ_FOYW01000001.1, from coordinate 2,364,562 downwards.
TCGGCCCCGTTGACCTTGTAATCCAGCCCAACACCTCCCCTCACCACCATTCCCTCAGGCCTTCGGAGGCGCAGGCGTTGCAGGAGGCGGACCTGGTTATCTGGATGGGCGAAGACTTCACGCCGTCGCTGGCCAATTCCATCGCCAGTCTTGCCCCCGACGCCCGGAGTGTGGCGCTGCTGGAGTTGAACGAGACCCTGGTGCGCTCCTACCGGGAGGGCGCGACTTTCGAGGGGCATGACGACCATGGCGATCACGGGGAACACGAGGGACATGGCCATCATGATCCCCACGCCTGGCTCGACCCTGAGAATGCCCGCGCCTGGCTCGGTGTAATTGCCCGGGAGCTGGCGGAACTGGATCCCGCCAACGCCGATACCTATCGCCGCAACGCGGCCCGCGCCCAGGTCGCCCTGGCAGGACTGCAGAGCCAGCTCGCGCACGGGGTCGATGCCCTGGGGGATCTGCGGTTCATCGTGTTCCATGATGCCTATCAGTACTTCGAAAAACGCTTCGGGCTTGAGGCGCAGGGCGCCATAGCGCTCGGGGACGCCTCCAAACCGGGTGCGGCGCGGGTGAACAGGTTGCGGGAGGTGGCCAGAGCCCTGGCTATTCAGTGTGTCTTCACCGAACCCCAGTACAATTCCGCCCTTGTGAGAAGCGTGTTCAGTTCCACAGGAGTGGTGGTGAGCCCCGTGCTGGATCCACTCGGGTCTTCTCTGGAGCCGGGACCGGAACTTTACGGTGCCTTGCTGGAACAGATCGTTGAAAGCCTGGAGTCCTGTAATCCCAAGGTTTCCTGACATGTTGCAGAACAGGTAGCCTGTCAGCGGGATACTGAACTACGCTAGCATGGAGTCCCATGCTGAAATTGGTCGCTCCGTGTCACTAGTGTGTTCCTGCCCGCCGGCTACCTCGGTTCCTGTTAATGGGTGACCTGTTCGCCTATGGCTCCCTGTTTCTGGCGGCCTTCGCCGCGGCCACGTTCTTTCCCTTCCAGTCGGAAGCGCTGCTGGTGGGGTTGCTGGTGGCGGATACCTACTCGGTCACCCTGCTACTGGTGGTGGCCACCGCCGGCAATGTGCTGGGTTCGGTGGTTAACTGGTATATGGGCAGGTATATCGAGAAATTTCGCTACAAGCGCTGGTTCCCGTTCAAGGGAGACAGCCTGGAAAAGGCCCAGGGTCATTACCACCGTTGGGGAAGATGGAGCCTGCTGATGAGCTGGGCCCCGTTCATCGGTGATCCGCTGACACTGATCGCCGGCATCATGCGGGAGCGGTTCTGGACGTTTCTCTGGATCGTCACGATTGCCAAGGCCGGGCGCTACCTTGTCACCGCGCTGCTGACCTTTGGCTGGATCAACCTGTAGCCCGGCTGTTATCGGGATGCCAGAAATCCTCGCCAGCCACCCAGGTGGGTGATGTCCTCCGCGCCTTCCAGTCCGATGGGCTCGCAGATGAAGCCCGGCACCCAGCGGCCGTCCGCCAGCTCAACCTTACCGATACCCAGGGGCGCCGGAATACCGGCCACGAAGCTGCCGAACCGGTCCGCCGGTAGTCGCCAGATTTCCACAGGCAGGGCGATGCCCGGGCCCGGATCCCTTACCAGGCCAGGGCGCAGCGGTGGCCCGCCCGCCAGCAGGTACATCCGGTAGGCAGGGGCGGTTTCCGTGGTTTCCATCAGCACGGCGTTGCGTTCCGTGAGCTGATGATTGAGGGGCAGGCCGGTGAGGTGGGCGCCGCAGACCAGAACATCAATGGTGCCGTCGGTTGCCGTCGGTTCCGCGCTCACGAGGGGATCCGCGAGGGCGCCCACCCGATCGGTGGCCCTCGGATGGAGACGGCTGGCCAGCGCCAGCAGGCTCTCGTCCTGGAAGGCCGGCGCAAACAGGGTGCAGCCCAGGGGCAGGCCGTTTTCCAGGAAGCCGGAGGGCACCGCAACCGCACTGTAGTCCAGCAGGTTCATGAAATTGGTGTAGGTGCCCAGCCGGCTGTTTCGGGCCAGGGGCTCTTCCCGGACCTGGGCCCGGGTGTAGATGGTGGGGGTGGTGGGCGTGACCATAATATCCACCTCCCGCCAGACCTGGTCTGCGCTCTGTTTGAGCTGCTGCAGGCGGTAACGGGCGGCGAAGGCTTCGGCCGCGCTGGCCAGGGCGCCCTGGCTGATGATGCTGCGGGTGACATCCAGCAGGGCTTCCGGCCGCTCCTGAATCAACGGACTGGTGGCCAGGTACCGCTCCGCCACCCACGGCCCTTCATAGAGCAGCCGGGCGGCATCCAGAAAGGGCTGGAAGTCCACCCGGACCGATATTCCACCTATCGCTTCCAGGTCGGCAATCGACTTCTCGAATAGCCGCCGGGCGCCCTCCTCGCCATCGAAGTCCAGCTGGTCCGGGCGGGGAACGCCGAACCGGAAATGTCCGGAAACGGGGCGGCGGCCCACCGGCAAGGGCCGTTGCCAGGGATCACCATCGTCGCTCCTGGAAGCCACCGAGAGAACGCTCGCGGCCTGGTCGGCGGAGCGGGCAAACAGGGATACGCAATCCAGGCTCTGGCAGGCCGGCACCACTCCCCGGACACTGAGCCGGCCCAGGGTGGGTTTGAGGCCGATGAGGTTATTGAAGCCGGCAGGCACCCGCCCGGAGCCTGCAGTGTCCGTGCCCAGGGCAAAACTCACCAGTCCCAGGGCGGTGGCCACCGCCGAGCCGGAGGAGGAACCGCCGGATATATAGTCCGGGTCGAAACTGTTACCGCAGGGCCCCCAGGGCTCTGGCGATCGGGTGCCCACCAGGCCGGTGGCAAACTGGTCCAGGTTGGTCTTGCCCAGGGGGATAGCCCCGGCATTCACCAGGGCCTCCACCACGGCGGCGTGTTGCGCGGGCTGGTAGCGATAGGCTTCACAGGCCGCGGTGGTGGGCATGCCGGCCACGTCGATGTTGTCCTTCACCGCGAACGGGACGCCATACAGGGGAAGCTGGTCGGGGCCAGTGCCCTGCAGTCGTTCCAGGTAAGGGGCCAGCTCCTGCTCTGTGGCCAGGTGGATCCAGATATTATGGTCCGCAAACTTCCGGGCCCGCTCCAGCAGATGTGAGATGACCGTGGCTGGCGTGAGGTCACCACTGCGGTAGGCCTCGTGAAGCGAGGGGATATCGAGATTGATGGTGGTGGTTTTCACGGGTGCCTCACGCTGACAGGTTGCGCGCCGTTTCCGACACGGACGATTCGATGGATTGGTAGACCTGCCGGCTGGTTTCGCCAATAGGCAGGTCGTAGGTGATGGTGGCGCCGTAGGCCTCGGGCTGTTGCGGATCGTTGCGGACCTTGTCGAACACCAGCAACCGTGTGCCCAGATAGAACCCCTCCTGCAGATCGTGGGTTACCATGAAGATGGTGGTACCGGTTTCCCGCCAGAGCTTGAGGATCAGCTCGTGCATGTCGCCCCGGATACCGGGATCGAGCGCCCCGAAGGGCTCGTCCAGCAGCAACACCCGGGGGCGCATGATGAACGATTGGGCGATGGCCAGGCGTTGCTGCATGCCACCGGAGAGCTCATGGGGCCATTTGTTGGCGGCGTGGGCGAGGCCGACGGACTCGATCATCCCGTCGACTTTGTCCAGCGCTTCTCGGCGCTGCTGGCCGAATAGCTTGCCCAGGAAGGGTTTCTGCTCCAGCTCCAGACCCAGCAGTACGTTCTGGCGCACCGTCAGATGGGGAAATACTGAGTAGCGCTGGAACACGATGCCGCGATTGCGGTCGGGCTCGCCCGGGAACGTCTGACCCTCGAGATTCAGTTCTCCCCGGCTCGGTTGTTCCTGCCCCAGCAGCATTTTCAGGAAGGTGGACTTGCCGCAGCCGGAGGCGCCCACCAGGGTACAGAACTCCCCCTGCTTCACCTGCAGGTTGAGATTTTCCAGCACCACGGCGCTGCCGTATTCCTTCCACAGTCTGTTAACGGTGATGAAGCTCATCAGTGACCTCCCGCGTTGTACCAGGGGAACAGGCGACGGTTGGTCAGCCTCAGCAGCTGGTCAATCACGATAGCCAGCAGGGTAATCCACAGCACGTAGGGCAGGATCACATCCATGGCCAGGTAGCGGCGGACCAGGAAAATCCGGTAGCCCAGGCCTTCCTCGGAGGCGATGGCCTCGGCGGCGATCAGGAACAGCCAGGCCGGACCCAGGCTCAGGCGAACCGTGTCGATCAGCCGGGGCAGCACCTGGGGCAGGGCCATGCGGGTGACCACCTGCCAGGAGTTGGCGCCGAGGGTCTGGATCTTGATCAGCTGCTCCTGGGGCAGCTCCCGTACCCGCTGGGCCACGTCCCGCATCATGATGGGTGCGGTGCCGATCACAATCAGCATGACCTTGGAGAGTTCGCCAAGGCCGAAAACGATGAACAGAATGGGTAGTATTGCCAGGGGTGGAATCATCGATAACGCCGACACCAGGGGCGCCAGTCCGGCCCGGAACACCGGAAGCACGCCGTTGAGCAGCCCGACCGCCAGGGCCAGGGACGCGGCTATGCCGACACCGATGGCCAGGCGCTGGAGGCTGGCTTTGGTGTCCTGCCACATCAGGTAGTCGCCACTGCGACGGTCTTCCTGAAAGGCCATGCGGTTGATGGCACTGGTCATCTGCTCAAGGCCGGGCAACAGCTTGTCGTTGGGGTTTTCCGCCAGGCGCTCCCGGGAGGCCATGCCGTACACCAGTATCGCCAGCAGGAAGGGAATCAGGCCCAGGACGAGGGCTGAGGCCCGGCCGGGGTGGCGGTTGATCAGTCGCATAAAGCACTCCTCTGGTCAGCAACACGGCAGCGCAAACGCTGTGAATCGATCTCCCGGGCTTTTGTCCCGCCGTGTAACCTCTCAGAGGTCGGTAACTCTCGGACCAGTCATCCGGGCGTTTTGCCCGGACCGGAACCCTAGTCACCCATTGGTCAGCCTGTCGTACCGCATCCCGGTGCTGCGGTGTTGCTGTGACTGGATCTGTGTCTCGTTAAGGGGAGTTGTGCAGGGGCCGTGCCAGGCCCGCTTAAAAATACTCAAGGTACTGTTATAAAGGACTTTTAACGAGTGACATGGTTGCTGTCCGGGACGGAGTCGAAATCAGCTGCCCCGAGATAGGGCGCGAAAAATGGGCCCCTGCCCATTGCTGGGGCACGACAGGGTTCAGTTCTGCCCCGCTTCCGACAGGACCTCTCCCATGGCCCGGAACAGCTGGCTCATGACCTGCGGTTGGCGCCCGGGGCCGCCGGCCACATGGCCCCAGTCGGACTCAATGACCTCCAGTCGGGCACCGGGCATGGCGGCGGTCTCCCGGAAGGCGTCCTCCACGGTGAAATAGAGGTCGGTGCGGCAGGGCAGAACCCGCGTGGGCATCGTGATCCGCCCCAGGGCACCGTTGAAATCCCTTTCCAACAGAGGAGTATCGCTGACATCCGCATTCTGCCAGGCCGCGAGCACAGTCAGCAGATCGTTGGCATCCTGCGACAGGTGATCCCGCTCCCAGAAGCGGAGCAGTTCTTCAACGGAGCCGAAGCCCAGCAGCTCGTAATCTCGGTTTCGGAAAAAAGCCTGGGAATAGGCCCAGCCGGCATAGACCCGGGCAAAGGCTTTCAGGCCCGCCTCGGGCTGCTTTTCATAGTGACCGTTCTGATAACCCGGGTCCGCCTTGAGGGCAGCCTTCACACCTTCCAGAAAAAGCCAGTTGTGGGGGCTGCAGCGGGCGGTGCAGCAACTGGCGACCACCGATCGAACCTGCCCGGGAAAGGCGCTTGCCCACTGCAGCGCCTGCATTCCCCCCATGGACCAGCCCATCACCAGGGCGATGGAGGCGCCACCGAACCGGTCATCCACCAGCCGTTTCTGCAGGACGATGTTGTCGTACAGGCTGATCGCGGGAAAATGGCCGCCGCCAGGGACGCCCCGGGTGTTGGAGGGGGACGAGGACTCACCCGCACCGAGCATGGCGGGAATCACGATGCAGTACCGATCCGGGTCCAGGGGGCTGTCACCACCCACCAGGGGATAATTTCCTTGCGCTGCACCGCCATAGTACGTGGGCAGCAGTACCAGGTTGTCTTTTGGTGCGTTGAGTTCGCCAATCTGGTGGTAGATCAGGCTTGCAGCGGGTAGCAGACCGCCGCCGGAAAGCGCCAGTTCAGGCACCCTGAATTCGTGAATATTCCATTTTTTATCAGTCACTTGATGGCTTTCCTGGTGGTCGAGCAGATCCGCTGATGTTGGCTTTTACATACACAATGGCATGTAAGTTGTATGGAAAGTCCGTGCCAGATTCCAGCGATGACGCCAGCCCCGGCGTCAGCAAATGCAGCGGATAAAACAGGACATGACCATGTCGGATGCCATTGATACCCAGACCCTGAAACGAAAGCTGGCGGATGCCGGCGTGAAATATGCCATTGCCAGCTACGTCGACATTCACGGCATCAGCAAGGGCAAGTTCGTTCCCATTGCCCACCTGGGTCAGATGATGGAAGGCTCGGAACTCTATACCGGCGCCGCGCTCGATGGCGTGCCCCAGGACATTTCCGACGATGAGGTGGCGGCAATGCCCGATGCCGACGGGGTCGCCATTTGTCCCTGGAACCGGCAGCTGGCCTGGTTTCCCGGCAACCTGTACCTTAACGGCGAGCCTTTTGAGGCCTGTTCCCGCAACATCTTCCGTCGCCAGCTGCAGATGGCTGCGGAGATGGGCTATCGCTTCAACCTGGGAATCGAGACCGAGTTCTTCCTGTTCCGGGATACCGGGGACGGAGGGTTTGCGCCGGTCAGTGACCGTGATACCGCCGGCAAGCCCTGCTATGACCCTCGCGCCATGATGGACAACCTGGCGATCATGGATGAGCTCGTGGAGGCCATGAACGAACTGGGCTGGGATGTGTACTCCTTCGATCATGAAGACGCCAACGGCCAGTTCGAGACCGACTTCCGGTACGCCGATGGCCTGACCATGGCGGACCGGTTCGTGTTTTTCCGTATGATGGCCAACGAAATCGCCCGTAAACATGGCGCCTTCGCCAGCTTCATGCCCAAGCCCTTTGCCGACCGCACCGGCAGTGGCGCACACTACAATATGTCACTGGCGGACCGGTCGACCGGCGAGAACCTGTTCGAGCCCAGGGGAGACGACGCCCATGCCTGCGGTATCAGCAGGCTTGCCTACCATTTCATCGCCGGCGTTCTGAAACACGCCGGTGCCATCAGTGCAGTGATCGCGCCCACGGTCAACAGCTACAAGCGGCTGGTGCGCCAGGGCAGCATGTCCGGTTCCACCTGGGCGCCGGTGTTCCAGTGCTTTGGCTCCAACAACCGCACCAACATGATCCGGATTCCCGGCGTGGGCGGACGTATCGAGTGCCGGGCGGCGGACATTGCCTGCAACCCCTACCTGGGGAGCGCGATGATGCTGGCGGCGGGCCTGGAAGGTATTCGGGAACAACTGGATGCCGGCGCCCCCCACCACGAGAACATGTACAACTACAGCGACGCCGAGATCGCCGGACTGGGGATTGACTACCTGCCCCGCAACCTGGGCGAAGCGGTGGAGGCTTTCGAGGCGGATCCGCTGTCCAGAGCGGTATTCGGGGATGCCATGTTCGACAGCTTTGTTGCCTATAAGCGTGGGGAGTGGGAGAGCTACCAGAACCACGTTTCGACCTGGGAGGTGGAGCGTTATCTGAAGATGTTCTGAGTACACGAGCTTCCGGTAAATGCCTGGGCCTTGCCCTTTTTTGCAGGGCTGCGGGCTGCTCGCAGGTTCGGCGGAAGCACCGAGCCCGGGAATTAACGGGGCATCTTCTCCCGGGCGAAACAAACTTCTATAGATGCTCCTGGCACAAAGCCGGGGGCCCGCAAGCCCCCAGGCAACAATTTCCACTGTCCAGTTAGTGCAAATCAGGCCCTTCAGCTATCCAATTTTAGCAATAATAAACCAACCAGTCTCCACTTAAACACATTTAAAACAATAGCTTGAATTTTTATAGTTAGCATGCGCTCGTTTTTGTGCTTTGGCTGCGGCTCATTGTCGCAATCTATACTGAATTCCGAACGTATTTTTCCGCATTATAACGACAGAACTTTCTGGAATATCCGTATGCGAGTGAACCAGCCAGTTACAGATCGGAGTGTGCCGGTCGGGCCTGACGCCAACATCCTTTCGACAACAAACCCGAAGGGCCAGATCACCCATATCAACGATGAATTCGTCGAGATCAGCGGTTTTAGCCGTGAGGAGCTGATCGGACAGCCCCACAACATCATCCGCCACCCTGACATGCCCAGGGCCGCCTACGAAGAAATGTGGTCCAGGCTGCGGGAGGGAAACAGCTGGCTGGGTGCGGTCAAGAACCGGTGCAAGAATGGCGATCATTATTGGGTACGGGCCTATGCCATTCCGGTTCTTGGCAAAAACGGTGAAATAGAGGAGTTGCAGTCCATTCGCTCCCGGCTGGAGCCGGAGGCCCAGGCCCGTGCGGAGAAACTTTACGCAACCCTCCGGAAAGACCAGCCCTCCAAGGGCCCTGTTGAACGGCCAAGACTGCGTCGCGGTCCGACGCTCCAGTCCAAACTGATGCTGGCCATGGCCCTGATCATTGCCGTGACCACCTCCGTGCAGCTGCTGATGCCCTCCATGATGGCCACTGCTCTAATTGGGGCGGCGGCTCTGGTGGTATCCCTGCTGGCCGTCCGGGGCCTTATGGGGCCATATCGCCAGTGTGTCCGCAGGGCCCGGTCGGTGATTGACGACACCGTGGCCGAGCATATTTTCGCCGGCCGCGTGGATGACATTGGCAGCCTTGATCTGGCCCTGACCCAGCAGTCTGCGGAGCTGGATGCCGTGGTCAAGCGGATGCACGATGTCATCGGCAAGCTTGATGCCGGGGCAGCCCATACCATCAGCCGAAGCACCGAGGCCCATTCCGCGGTACAACAGCAGTCCACGGCGACGGATACCATCGCTTCGGCGAGTGAGGAGATGTCCGTTACCTCCCAGGAGGTGGCAAGCAATGCCATGAGCATGCTTGAACAGGTCCAGTTGGCGACGGAGCGTGTGGCGAAGGGACGGGAACTGACCCAGGAAACCCGCAACAGCATGGAATCCCTGTCAAGGGAGCTGGCCCAGGCAACCTCCGCCGTGAGTGAACTGACGGAAGCCAGCCGGGGAGTTACCGGGGCCCTGGGAGTCATCGGGGAGATCACCGAACAGACCAACCTGCTGGCCCTGAACGCCTCCATCGAGGCGGCCCGGGCCGGTGACGCCGGCCGTGGTTTCGCGGTCGTGGCGGATGAGGTTCGCAGCCTGGCGCTGCGAACCAAGACGTCAACGGAACAGATTGACCAGACCCTGCAACGTTTCCGGCAGACCGTGGCGGATGCCACCAGCTCCATGGAGCGGTGCGATCACCATGCCCGGGAGACAGTTGAGAACGCGGTCAGCTCCGACCGCACTCTGGGCGAACTTGTGCAATACATCGATCATATCTCGGAAGCCTGCAACGGCACCTCGGCGGCGGCGGAGCAGCAACACCATGCCTCCGCTGAGATTTCCAACAGGATTGTCAGCATCAATGAGCTGGGAGACTCCGCCATGGGACTGGTTCAGGAAGCCCAGCAGGCCACCTCCGAGCTCAAGAAGCAGATCGGTGATGTCGCACGACTGGTTTTGAGGCTGCGAGAGAGAGGACGTGTCTAGGGATGGTGGAAGCCTGTCTTGATCGCCAGTTACAGGCCGGACAATGATTGATATCGCCGTAGTTGGTGACAGCGCCACGGAACAGTGGCTGGCCCGCCAGGCGCAAAAGCTCGAATCAGAGGGCCTGCGGTGCCGGTTCGTCCACAGGGAGCAGGGGCTGGGTAATGCTCGGGAGTCGGACCTGTGGCTGGTCGACCTCGACGGCATTACGCCCGGCACGCTGGAATCCCTGGGTCTGAATGAACAGACTGAGAAGTCCCCAGGCAGACCGTGGATTGCCGTGGGCAGGCACTTCTCCCTGGAAACGGCTCAGAAGGTTCTGTCGATGGGCGCGGCCCGGTGTTTCGGCAAGCCCCTGACCCCCCGTGCATTGGCGGAGTCCTGCCGGGAGCTAGGAATCGGAGCGCCATTCCATGGCGCGGCGCTGGCGGTACTGGAAGACCGGGAAGCGGTTTACCAGGACATTGATGGCGCTCTGACCGGCGCGGGATTTTCCAGCGCAAGACTCGCTGATCTCCAGAAAACGCTGGAGGCTCTGCGATGGCAAGCACCGGATGGCCTGGTACTGAGCCACTATCCGGAATCCCTGTCCCTCCGCGGCGTCATCGATCTGTTACGGTCCTTTCCCGAACTCACGGGTGTTCCGGTTTTCCTTCTCAGGGGGATAACCAGGCAGGGAGAGCTCCTGCAGGCCATGAGCGCCGTTGCTGATGTGGTTTACATTGCTGACGTGAGCGAATTGCCCGAAGCTGTCAGTCGTCGCCTCAACCGGAGGCCGACCGCCAATTCGCCCCCCCGTCGGCTTTTTCAGAAGCTTCATGATTACGAACAGGAACACCGTGCTTTGCACCTGCACGCCATCGTAAGCAAGTCGGATCGGTCGGGACGGATCATTGAAGTGAACGACCGCTTCTGCGAGATCAGCGGTTACTCGGCGGATGAGCTGATCGGTCAGAACCACCGGATACTGAAGTCAGGTCACCACGCTCCCGAATTCTACCGGGAGCTGTGGAGCACCATCAGCCAGGGTGACGTCTGGCGGGGGGAGATCTGCAACCAGGCCCGGGACGGCTCCTGTTACTGGGTATCGTCGACCATCGTCCCCTATCTCGACCAGTCCGGCAGGCCGTATCAGTACATTGCCATCCGCAAGGACATCACCCACGTCAAGCGGGCCGAGGTGCAGATCAGTCAGCAGCGGGAGCTGGCGGCCCGGCTCGGCGAGGCCGGGGCGGAATTACTCAGCGTTGGCTGGCAGGATGGCGTCCGCGGGATCCGCTCAGCCCTGACACCCTTGTGCCACCTGTTACAGGCGGAAGGCATTTTACTGGACCTGCACCAGGACTATCCGTTCCTGAAGGATTGGAGCTGGGTGTTACCCGAGTCGGAGGGGATGCCCGCTCTGTGGATTCGAACCACGGACTCTCCGGCAGGGGACGAGGGCCCGATTTGCCAGTCCATCGCGGAAGCGCCACTCAGGACCAACAATGTCAGGGTCGGCACCATGAGTCTGCATGGCTCTGCCGGAGCCATGGCCGAGACGTTTTCCCAGCGGGGATTGGTGGACCTGCTTGCCAATATTCTGGTGGGAGCTCTGGCCCGCTGGCAACGGGAATACGAACACGAAATAGGTCGCGAGCGCCTCCGAGTGGCCCAGAAATATTCCGGGATTGGCACCTGGGAGTGGAATATCCGGACCGGCTCGCTTTACTGGACGGAACAGATTCCGGTCCTGTTCGGTTATTCCGAGGGGGAGCTGGAAACTTCCTACGACAATTTTATCGGCGCCGTTCACCCGGAGGACCGGGAAGCGGTGGAAACGGCCATCAAGCGGACGGTCGAGGACAATCATCCCTATCGCATCGAGCACCGTGTCGTGTGGCCGGACGGCCGGATTCGCTGGCTGATGGAGACAGGGGACATCACCCGGGATGAGGCGGGGGAGGCGATCCGGATGCTGGGCGTGGTCCAGGATGTCACGGAAATCCGGGAAGCGGACCTCAAACTGGAACGGCAGGCCATTTTGCTGAATATGCTCCACGATTCCCTTACCGCGTTTGTGCTGGAAGGCCGTTTCCGGACCACCCTGGACACCATGCTGAAGAAGCTGCTTGAACTGACCGAAAGCGATTTCGGTTACATGGCGGAGGTGCTCCATGGCCACGACGACAAGCCCTATCTCAGAATCCAGGCCATCACCGACATCAGCTGGAATGCCTCCTCAAAGGAAATGTTCAGCCGGGTAGGCACGGACCGTTTCGAATTCCGGGAGCTGGACAATCTGTTGGGGGCCTGTATCCGCGAGGGTAAACCCGTGGTCGTGGATCCGCAGTCGGGCATTTCATTCAGCCACCTGCCGCCGGGGCATCCCGAGATCCGCACATTCCTGAGCGTACCCATTTTTATAGGACCCGAGTTGGTAGGCACTTTTGCCCTGGCCAACCGGCAGCAGGGCTACGATGAAAAACTCATTGAATTCCTGCGGCCGTTTTCCGCCACCTACGGGGTGATCATCAACTCCCAGCGCATGCTGGACATGGAAGAAATCAACCGAAGGAACCTGGTCCGTGCCAAACAGCGGGCGGACCAGGCCAACCGGGCCAAATCCGAATTCCTGTCCAGTATGAGTCATGAACTCCGCACTCCCCTGAATGCTATCCTTGGTTTCAGTCAGCTGCTCGACACCGATTCCGACCTGAACGAAGAGCAACAGGACAACGTTCAGGAAATCCTCAAGGCCAGCAGGCACCTGCTGACCCTGATCAATGAGGTTCTTGACCTCGCCAGGATCGAGTCCGGCAAACTGGATCTGTCCCTGGAGGCGATCCCCCTGCACGACCTGCTGGAGGAAACCCTGACCCTGGTCCGGCACCTGGCCCGGTCCCGGGATATAGCCCTGCATGTGGAGGACACCCGTGGCATCCGGGTGACCGCTGACTGGACGCGTCTTAAGCAGGCCCTGCTCAACCTGGTTTCCAATGCCATCAAATATAACCGGGCACAGGGTGAAGTAACCATTACCGTGGGGCAGCACGATGAAAACTGGGTGGATATCCGGGTTTCGGATACCGGTCCCGGGATCGAGTCGTCCCGGATACCGGAACTGTTCCAGCCATTCAACCGGCTTGGAGCCGAACTTACCCACATCGAGGGCACCGGCATTGGCCTGGCCCTGACCCAGCGGCTGGTGGAGCTGATGGGCGGCAGTGTGGGTGTGGAAAGTGAGGTTGGTAACGGCTCGGTTTTCTGGCTGCGACTGCCGTCCGAGCAGGGGCGCGGCGCCATCAACACCAGCGCATCGCCGGTAGTTCAGCCTCACAGCCATTCGGGGCAGGCCACGGAAGTCCCGGAGCAAAGCACCCCAACCGTGCTGTATATCGAAGACAATCCGGCAAACCTGAAGCTGGTGTCCCGGATCCTGCAGCGGCACCCCGGTGCCCGTCTGCTGACCACCTCCAGTGGCGCGGAAGGACTCGTAATGGCAAGGTCCGAACAGCCGGATATCGTACTGCTGGATATCAACCTTCCCGATACGGATGGCTATGACATCCTGCGGACACTGAAAGCCGACCGCGGGACCGAGACCATTCCGGTCATCGCCCTGACCGCCAACGCCATGCACAACGAAGTACGCCGGGGCCTGCAGGCCGGTTTTGACGACTATCTGACCAAACCCATTAACGTGGATGAACTGCTGGTCACGCTGGAAAAATATCTGAGGTAATCCATTTATGTCTGCATTTTTCGACGTCAGCCTCCATGATCAGACCATCTTCGTGGTGGATGATGAGCCCGTGAACCTCAAGCTGCTGGAGCGCATCCTGTCGGCAGAGGGCTATCATCGGGTAGTTTCCATCGGTGACCCCCTTCAGGTACTGCCGGCCTATCAGGAGCATCGTCCGGCCCTGATACTGCTGGACCTTAACATGCCGGGCATGAATGGTTTCGAGGTCATGCAGCAACTTGCCGCCAGGCAGGATCCACTGGCTCCGCCCGTGGTGATTCTCACCGCCCAACACGAGCAGGATTCGCTGCTGCGGGCGTTGCAACACGGTGCCCGTGATTACGTGACCAAGCCCTTCGATCGCCGCGAACTGCTGATGCGGGTGCGGAATTTTCTGGAAGCCCACGTGGCCCACAGGATGGCCCTGGACCAGAAGGCACATCTTGAGGTTCTGGTGAGCGAGCGTACCCGGGAACTTCAGGAGACCCGGCTGGAAATCATCCGTCGGCTTGGCCATGCCGCGGAGTATCGTGACGAGGAAACCGGGAATCACATAATCCGCATGAGCAAGATGTGTGCGTTGCTGGCCCGCAAGCTTGGCTGGTCTGAAGCCCGGTGTGATCTCATCCTGAATGCCAGCCCGATGCACGATATCGGCAAGATCGGCATTCCCGATGCCATTCTTTTGAAGCCGGGCAAACTGGAGCCGGAGGAATGGGAAACCATGAAGACCCACGCCGAGATCGGTGCCCGTCTGCTGGCTGGTAACGACAGCGATCTGCTGTCAATGGCCCGGGAAATTGCCCTCAGTCACCACGAAAAGTGGGATGGCAGTGGTTACCCGGCAGGCCTGGCCGGTGAGGATATCCCGATAACCGGCCGTATTGCCGCGCTGGCGGATGTTTTCGATGCCCTCACCTCGGAGCGTCCCTACAAGCGACCCTGGTCCCTCGAGGACGCAGTTGCCCTGATACGGGACAACCGGGGCAAGCATTTCGATCCGGAACTGGTGGATCTTTTCCTCGCGGATGTGGAGAGCTTTGTGGCAATCAAGCAGGCCTATCGGGACTGAGAGACACTAGAACAGGCATTTCTGTCGTGCTGGGCCTGCATCCCCGTCCAGGGAAGCTTCCGTTGGCGTTCCTTTACTGGTGAGCCAGTATTCGCCGGCTGCGGTATTTCCACCTGCCGTGGACCGGACCTGACGGGCAAATCGTCCCAGCCGGTCCAGCTCAGCCAGAGTCTCGTTAGGGTATTCGCCAAAATGCTGCTGATAGTAACGTGAAAATCGGCCTGCGTGTTGAAACCCCCAGTTCGAGGCCTGCTGGGCAATACTGATGTTTTCCGGGTAGTCCCGAATTATCGCTTCCCTGGCTTTGATCAGTCTGCGGCCCCGGATGTACTGGTAGGGCGATTGCCGGATGTAGTGTTTCATAAGGTAATGGAAGTTTCGCAGGCTGAGGCCGGAACGACTGGCAACGGATTCAATGCTGATTTCCGTGTCCAGCTCTTCATTCAGCAACCGGATCGCGTTGCAGAGCCGGCGATCATTTCGAATGTCTTTGCGATTGCGTGACTGGGCGAGAGGAGAGTAACCGGTTTTGATAAAACCGTGTAAGTGCCCGGAAAAACGATCGAGACAACCCTGTGCGTGCTTGTGGTCGCGAAAAAAAGGAGTTTCTCCGAGGAAATTGGTGAGCAACTCTGCCAGCTGATCCTGATGGAACCGCAGTTGGTCCCGATGATGGGGGCCGCTGAGCCCTGGCAGCTGGACGATAAACAGATGGGCCTCTTCGGACAGAGTGAGATGGAAGTTTTCAGTGGGGTCCAGCACGAATGGTGTCCAGGGTCCGCAGGAAAATTGGCCCTCCCTGACTTCAAAAACCATTTCGCCAGCCACTGGCATGACAATGGCCGTAGCGCCGGCATTGGTTCCGGTTAACGTACCCGCACGTCGTGTATAGGTCCCCCATGCCATCAGGTCGGCCGAAGGCAGAAAGGACAGGCGGGCCCTGAAGCTACCACTCCCGGCTGGCGCCAGGGTTTTCAGAGACAGTCTCGGGCTTGCGGTCAGTACCTGTAATGCAGAAAGCCAGTTTTCCGGCCTTGCAGTGTCCATCCGAAGAAAATGCTCAAGAACGAAAAGCTGACTCCTGCAAAAAGACATCGGCAATTCCATACCGCTTATAGGGGAGGTTTGCATAGTAATGCAGTGTAACGACCGCCCATCACTTTCCCTGTCCATTTATTGCAATCTTTGACCGATCTGCTTTGGGGTTTCGATTGGTTGAGTATTTTTTGACTTCGGTCAATACGTCGTAAGTCGAATTATAAACAGGAAAAATTGTCTTATTTTCTTTATCAAGCCTCCTCTCATTTTCATAGTTGTATGAAGTTATAGCTTTTAAACTTTTCAAGCGACTCTTCAATATGACTTTATTTTTTTTAATAATATTTTCAATATTTTTTTTGGCTATTTCCCGATCTCTTCCCAGAGCAGTTTTTTGACATGCTTCAATTCTTGAAATGCAGAAGCAGGAACCAGCGACCGAAAGGCCTCAAGTATTTGCGATTTTGTCCCCGCCATCGCCGATCAGGTCAGCGGTGCCCAGCATCGCCCAGAACCGTCTCCGAAAGAATGGTCTTTCCCGATTGATGTCGAACAGTTTCGGGGAAAACAGCCAGCTCTGGGTGATTCCCATGAGGTAGGTGTAGCTGAGCAGTCCCAGCTTTGCCGGATCCTCTGCCGTTGCCAGCATTTCCTCTGTAATGGCCCCGGTGATCAGTTCCTCAAACAGTGCAATGATCGACCGGGTCAGCTGGCGTTCCCGTTGCAGGGTCCGGCTCATGGCGTCGGTGAGTTCGGTCTTGTTAAGCAGAATCTCGAACGACTGGCGGTATTTCCGGTTCGTTGCCAGCAGTGTGAGCCAGCGGTCGATAAAATGATCCATGGCCTCCAGTGGCTGGCTTTTCATGCCCCTGCACTCCCCCACGAGAGCTTCCAGGGGTTCCTGGGAGTAGGCCAGAACGGCCTCGTAGAGATCGTCCTTGGACTCAAAGTGCCAGTAAATCGGGCCGCGGCTGCAGCCCGCCTCCTGGGCGATACGGCTCAGGGTGGTCAGTGAATAGCCGTCACGGCTGAACAGGGTAAGGGCAGCTTCAAGTACGGTCTGCCGGGTCTTTTCGGCGTCTTCTTTGGTTCGTCGCATGAGCGGTCGTAATTTTCCGGCCAATGAACAAATTGGCGGGTGAGGTGGGAAAGTCTTCCCACCTCACCCGTACCCCGGGCCAAATAGAAAGGGCACGGATATCGTGCCCTGTGGTGTGGGTTCAGGCAAGGCTGACTGTCGCTCAGATCTCGCCGTCGGCCGCCATCTGCATATAGGTATCGTTGAAACGGAGCTGGACGTTGCTCTCGTCACCCATGATGGAACCGTCCGGGAACTCGATGCCGACAAAGTCGGGGCTCATGGCGCCCTGACCCAGCAGGCCTTTTTCGAAAGAGAACTGGCGCACGCTGTCCATGGCTTCGCGGGCGTCCTCGCTGTTGATGAAGTCTACCGACATCTGTGGCTCCCAGAACATTTTCATGCCGGCCAGCTGGGCCTCGTAGCCTTCCCGGTCGGTGCCGGAAATCTCGCCCAGCATGGCGCGGGCCTCCCGGCCTTCCTCGGTGTCGGACTCGAGGATACTCATGGTTTCATACCAGGCGCCCACCAGGGCCTTGCCCAGTTCCGGATTGTCTTCCAGTGTATCGGTGTTTACCAGGGTCAGGTCCTTGATGTGGCCGGGAATCTGGCTGGAATCAAACAGCAGGGTGGCGCCGGGATAGTTTGCCACCTCGGTCAGCAGCGGGTTCCAGGTGGCCACGTGGCGGACGTCATCGGTCTGGAACGCGGAGACCAGGTCGGCATCGGAGATATTGACCACGTTGATGTCGCGCTCTTCCAGGCCAACGGAATCCAGGGCCCGTACCAACAGGTAGTGGGATACAGACAGTTCCACGAGATGCACGGTTTCACCCTCAAGGCCCTCGATGCTGTCCGCGTCCTTTGACACCAGGCCATCGTTGCCGTCGGAGTAGTCACCCACGATCAGTGCCGTGGTATCAATGCCGGAGGCGGCGGGAATGGACAGGCCGTCCATACTGGTGGCAACCACCCCGTCGAACTGGCCGGCGGTGTACTGGTTGATGGATTCGATGTAGTCGTTAACCTGTACGATATCCACTTCGATGTCGTATTTGTCGGCCCACTTCTTCATGATCCCGCTGTCCTCGGCGTACTGCCAGGGAACCCAGCCGGCGTAGATGGTCCAGGCGATGCTGAAGGAGTCCCGCTCCTGGGCGGAAGCGCCCATGGCCAGACCCGCGGCCAGAACTCCGGCACCCGCGATGGCGCCGATACGTTTGCTTGCGTTACGTGCTTTCATAGTACTCTCCTCGGGCCGGGCCCGTTATTGAAAGACAATGTCGTTTCAGTCAGTTATCTCTTCCACAATCACCACCGGCGTGCCGGGCGAGACCGCCTGGCCCGCCCTGCGGCGGATCTCCGCCACCCGTCCCCTGACCGGGCTGAGCAGTTCGATCTCCATCTTCATGGACTCCACCACCGCCACCGGGCGCTGGGCCTCGATGTGGTCGCCCGGCTTCACCAGGCACTCCCAGAGATTGCCGGCGACGTGGCTTTCCACCGCGTGCTGGCCAGGGGGCAGGTTGTCGATATCGTCCACGCCGCTTTCTTCCAGTGGTGCTTCGGAGCTGAAATTGATCTGTCCCGAGTCGATCCAGCGCTGAAGTTCCTCGTCGAAAGCCTGCTGGCGCCGCCCGGTGAAGGCCCGGATCTCCTGGTCGTTGTCCGCCAGAAAGGCCTCGTAGTCCTTCAGGTTGAACCGGGTTTCCTCAACGTCGATGGGGTAGTCGCCGTTGGGAAAGTCCCGGCGGATCTGTTTGAGCTCCTCGGCGCTGACTTCGTAAAAACGCACCTGGTCGAAGAACCTCAGCAACCAGGGCTTGCCGGGCTCGAAGAACTCCGTCGTGCGGTAGCGGTTCCACATCTGCAGGGTGCGGCCGACGAACTGGTAGCCGCCGGGGCCTTCCATGCCGTAGATGCACAGGTAGGCCCCGCCGATGCCCACCGAATTCTCTGCGGTCCAGGTGCGTGCCGGGTTGTACTTGGTGGTGACCAGCCGGTGGCGCGGGTCCAGGGGAGTGGCCACCGGCGCGCCCAGATACACATCCCCCAGACCCATCACCAAATAGCTGGCATCGAACACCGTTTTCTTTACCTCGTCGATGCTGTCCAGGCCATTGATGCGGCGAATGAACTCCAGGTTGCTGGGGCACCAGGGGGCGTCCCTGCGCACCGACTGCATGTATTTGCTGATGGCGGTGTGGCAGGCCTCGTCATCCCAGGACAGGGGCAGGTGAACGATGCGGGCGGGCACGTCCCATTCCGGCTGCTGTTCCAGTTCTTTCTCGGCATCGATCAGCCGGTCTATCAGGTCCCGCTGGCTCAACCGCTGGCTGTCGTAATGCACCTGCAGTGACCGGATGCCGGGGGTGAGTTCCAGAATGGCCGGGTGAGCCTGCTCCCTCAGCCACAGCATCAGGGCGTGGGCCCGAAAACGCAGGCGGATGTCCAGTTCCATGGGGCCGTATTCCACCAGCACGTAATTATCGCCGGCGGCGCGATAGGTCACACCGGTTTCATGATCGTCGGGACCCAGTGACGCCAGGATTGGGGAGGCCGGTCTGAAGGGCCTGATGTGGGCGGTTGCCGAGGTGAGGGTGGCGACAGATTCATCCAGCGCCTCCCGCAGGGCGACCGCCTGGTCCTGGCTGACCGGGACAAACCGCACCCTGTCACCGGCCTTGAGCTGGCCCAGTTTCCAGAGGTCGGCACTGATCACCGTCACCGGACAGACGAAGCCGCCCAGGCTGGGGCCGTCCGGACCCAGGATCACCGGCATGTCCCCGGTGAAGTCCACGGTGCCGATGGCATAGGCGTTGTCATGAATGTTGGAGGGGTGCATGCCCGCTTCGCCGCCATCGCTGCGAGCCCATTCCGGTTTTGGCCCGATCAGGCGGACACCTGTGCGGCTGGAGTTGTAGTGGATCTCCCACTCACTGTCGAAGAAGGTGTCGATGTCCTGCCCGGTGAAGTAGTCCGGTGCGCCATGGGGGCCATAGGTGACGTGGAGGCTCCAGCTTTTTCCGATAACGGGCCTGAGGCCGTTTTCCAGTCGTGCCGGTGGCACCGGCGCCGTGTCCGTCAGGTGCAGTACATCACCGGCCCGGAGCGCCCGGCCGCAGTGGCCACCGAACTGCCCCAGGGTGAAGGTGCTGCGGGATTCCAGATAGGACGGACAGTCAAGGCCGCCACGGAACAGCACATAGGCGCGGGCACCGTCGCCGGTGGTTGCACCCAGTTTCAGGGTCGCGCCGGCGGGAATGTCCAGCACCTCCCAGAAGGCCACCGGCACGTCATCCAGGGTCGCATCCAGCACGGAGCCGGTAAGCACGATCTGGGTGGGCTGGTTGAAAATCAGTGTCGGGCCCTTGAGGGTGATCTCCAGCCCCGGAGCGTCTTCCCTGTTGCGTAACAGGCGATTGCCGAGGCGGAAGGAATAACTGTCGAACGGCCCCGATGGCGGTACCCCGATCTCCCAGTAGCCAACCCGTCCCGGGTAGTCCTGAACCGTGGTCATGGTACCGCCGGTGACGACATCCACGGTGGCGGGCTGATGGTCGAATTCGTTGAGGGTGCGCGTCGCCAGGTTGCCTTCCACGAAGCGCTGGTCGGCCAGCACCTGGCGAACGTAGGTCCGGTTGGTCTCGATGCCGTAGAGCCTGGTGCCTTCCAGGACTGCCACCAGCCGCTGGCGGGCTGCCTCCCGATCCGCGCCGTGGACGATGACCTTGGCCAGCATGGGGTCGAACAGGGGCGACACCTCGGAACCCGGTTGTATCCAGGTGTCGATACGAAGACCTTTCTCCTCGGGCCAGGCCACATGGGTCAACAGACCCGCGGAGGGCTGGAAATCCTTGTGGGGATCTTCAGCATAGATCCGGGCCTGGATGGCGTGGCCTTGCGGGGCCAGACTGTCAGCCCGCTGCTGCAGGTCGGTGAGAACGCCGGCGCCCAGCTCCACCATCCAGCGAACGATGTCCACGCCGTAGACTTCCTCGGTGACGCCGTGCTCCACCTGTAAGCGAGTGTTCACTTCCAGGAAATAGAATTCGGCGGTGTCCGGGTCGTAGATGAATTCCACCGTACCGGCGCTGCGGTAGCCGATGCTTTCCCCCAGCGCCCGGGCGGTGTCGTGCATCCTCTGGCGGACCGCGTCGGAAAGCCCCGGGGCAGGTGCTTCCTCGATCACCTTCTGGTTGCGCCGCTGGGCGGAGCAGTCCCGCTCACCCAGGGTGACCACGGTACCTCCGCCATCCCCGAAGAGCTGCACCTCGATGTGGCGGGCATGCTCCACGAACTTCTCCAGGAACACGCCACTGTTGCTGAAATTGTTCCGGCTCAGGCGCTGAACCGAGTCGAAGCTGTTCTGCAGGTCCTTGGGGCCGTAATTGCGGGACATGCCGATGCCTCCGCCGCCGGCGGTACTCTTGAGCATTACCGGGTAGCCGATGCGTTCGGCCTCCATAAGCGCCTGGTCCAGGTCGTTCAACAGACCCGTGCCGGGCAGCAGGGGAACGCCGGCCTTCTGCGCCAGGTCCCGGGCGGTGTGCTTGAGGCCGAAATCTTCCATCTGCTCCGGGGTCGGGCCCAGGAACACCACACCTTCGGCCTCGCAGCGGCGAGCAAAATCGGCGTTTTCGCTGAGAAAGCCGTAGCCGGGGTGGACCGCCCGGGCGCCGCTTTGCCGGAGGATCCCGAGCAGCTTGTCCTGATCCAGGTAGGTGGCGGCGGCGGATCCTTCCCCAAGGGGCCAGGCTTCATCCGCCTGACGAACGTGCAGGGAGTCGGCATCGGCCTCTGCGTAAACGGCTACCGAGCCGATGCCCATCTCCCTCAGGGTGCGGATCATGCGACAGGCGATGGCGCCGCGGTTGGCAATCAGGACTTTTTCGAAGGGCCTGTTCAGTTCCATACCAGCACCTCGATGGGTGTCGGGTTGTAGGCGTTGCAGGGGTTGTTCAGCTGCGGACAGTTGGAAATCATCACCAGCACATCCATTACCGCTCTGAGTTCCACGTATTTGCCCGCGTCGGAGATGCCATCGGCAAAGGTCAGACCTCCTTCGGGGGTGACCGGCACGTTCATGAAGAAGTTGATGTTGTGGGTGATGTCCCGCTTGCTCATGCCCAGCTCCTCATGCTTGGTGACTGCCACCAGCCAGCTGTCGCGGCAGGCGTGCATGCATTTCTTCTCCAGGGCATAGCGGGTGGTGTTGCTCTCGGCGGCGCAGGCGCCACCGAGGGTATCGTGACGGCCGCAGGTGTCCGCGGTGATTTCCAGCATCACGTTGTTCTCGGAAGACATCAACTTCGAGCCGGCGGTCAGGTAGACGTTGCCCTGCTCGCGGATGGTGTCCACCGCACTGTAGCGTTCGGCGGGATTGTGGGCGTTGTAGAACAGGGTGTCGGCGGCCTGGTTACCCTCCAGGTCGAGGATGCGCAAAGTCTCACCCGCCTTGACCACCTTGAGGAAGTACTCGCCCGCCGGTACGGTCTCCCGGAAGGCGGCGCTGTCGGGATGCAGGGTGCTTTCTCTGATCATGTCCGGGCCTCCGGTTACTGAAACATGTGGTACAGGGCATTATTGGCGAAGGCGCGGGCGGCCTCCGGCGACGAGAGACGGCACGGGTCGGCGTCGGTCACGGCAGCCGCCCTGAAGAGCTGGTACCGGAGGGGGTGGCTGGGGTATTCCGGGGCCGGGTTGAGGGGATGAGGGCAGGTATGCAGCACCACGATGGTATCCATCTCGAAGCGCAGATCCACCGTGGCGCCTGTATGTGAGTGATCACTTACAAACGCCAGGTTACCCTCTTCGTCGGTCTTCACTTTGCTGAACCAGTTTAGGTTGGCGGTCAGGTCCTTCTTGCCCAGGCCGTACTTGGCCAGTTCGTTGAGAAAGCTGGTAATGCCGTCGCGATGGTAACGGTTGTGGGCCTGCTGGTAGGTCTTCGCGCCCCAGCGCTCTGTCACCAGTCCGGCGCTGCAGGTGCCACTGACAGTGTCGTGCCAGCCCAGATCGTCACGGATAATGGAGGCAAACACCCGACCCATATCCGACAGCAGGACATGACCTCTGGTGAGCAGAAAGGTGTGCTGGTTTTTGAGAGTGTCGGGCATGTTGTACCGCTCGAGAGCATTCTCGGGGTTGTACATCAGCATGCCGACGTTGGTACCGCCGGACTCATCGATCAGGCGCAGTACATGGCCACGGCGCATGACAAAAGACCAGTGGGATCCGCCGGGAATCAGATCATCGTAGAGGGGAGCTGCGGTTTCGAGCATCACCTTTTCCTCCTGGTTCGGGTTACAAAAAACGAGAGGCGTCAGTCACTGAACGATCCTCCCGGGCTTTTGTCCCGCCGTGTAACCTTGGAAAAAGGTCGTCAACTCTCGGACCAGTCACCCGCGCTCGGTGGAGCAGCGGGCCGGAACCCTAGTTGACCTATTGGTCAGATTGTCGCGCTTTGATCAGTGGTGTCCGTCGACCAACGTCTCGCTGCGTGACGAAACAGAACCAAGTTCCATGCCACTCCTGACAGATGACTGAAATTTCAGTGAAATTTCTGCATTTCCAGTCAAGGGAATCCGTCCTGCCAGTAACGGGCCGCACCGACACGGTGCATAAAACCCGGTCTGGTGCGACATGAGCACCAAAAACGAGAATCCGGTGGTATAACACTTCATCGAAATCAAGCACATTCGCCCTTCCTTCTGGTAATATCCGCACGCTTATAAAAAGACTCGCTCTATAGAAGTGATAGCCAAATGCCATCGACCGTTTTCGGCGGTTTCGCCGCCAATTTTCTGGGTAAAGCTCCTGTCTGGTACAAGCAGCTGATACTGCTGTTCCTGGTCATCAACCCTATCGTGGTGGTGATGTTCGGCCCGGCCGTAGCGGGCTGGTTGCTGGTGGGGGAATTCATTTTCACGCTGGCCATGGCGCTGAAGTGCTATCCGTTGCTACCGGGGGGGCTGCTGGCAGTGGAAGCACTGTTGATCGGCATGACCACGCCCGAGGCGGTCTACCACGAGCTTCTTACCAATTTCCCGGTGATTCTGCTGCTGATGTTCATGGTGGCGGGCATCTACTTCATGAAGGAACTGTTGCTGGTCACCTTCACCCAGATACTGGTGGGGGTGCGCTCCAAATCCGCCCTCTCGCTGCTGTTCTGTGCAGCGGCCGCGCTGCTTTCCGCTTTCCTCGATGCCCTCACGGTTACGGCGGTGATCATCAGCGTGGCTGTCGGTTTCTATTCGGTTTACCACAAGGTGGCCTCCGGCAAGGGATACCAGCAGAAGGATCACAACGCCGGCAGCGATGCAGAGGTGATTGAACTGCATCGCGAGGATCTGGAAAATTTCCGTGGATTTCTCCGCAGTCTGCTGATGCATGGTGCCATAGGTACCGCCCTGGGCGGCGTGGCCACCATGGTGGGCGAGCCCCAGAACCTGCTTATCGCCAAGGTGGTGGGGTGGGACTTCGTGAGCTTCTTCACTCATATGGCACCAGTGAGTCTGCCGGTGCTGGCGGCAGGGCTGTTCACCTGCTGGGTGCTGGAAAAGGTGCGCTGGTTCGGCTACGGTACCCGCCTGCCCAAGCCGGTGCGCCGGGTGCTGGAAGAGTTCGCGGACAACGAGAAGGCCAAGCGCACCAAGGCGGACCAGGCTTCGTTATGGGTTCAGGCGTTTGCCGCCGGGGTTCTGGTGGTGGGTCTGGCCTTCCATCTTGCGGAGGTGGGCCTGATCGGCCTGCTGGTCATCATCCTGATCACCTCTTTTACCGGGGTGACCGACGAGCACCAGATTGGCAAGGCGTTCCAGGAGTCTCTGCCGTTCACCTCGCTGCTGGTGGTGTTCTTCGCGGTGGTGGCGGTGATTCACGACCAGCACCTGTTCAAGCCGGTGATCGAGTTCGTGCTCAGCCTGCCGGAAAGTCAGCAGCCGGGCATGTTCTTCATCGCCAACGGTCTCCTCTCGATGATCAGCGATAACGTCTTTGTTGCCACCGTCTACATCAGTGAGATCAAGCAGGCGCTGGATGCCGGGGCCATCAGCAACGAACATTTCCAGACCCTGGCTGTGTCCATCAACACCGGTACCAACCTGCCCAGCGTTGCCACACCCAACGGCCAGGCCGCGTTCCTGTTCCTGCTGACCTCAGCCATTGCGCCCCTGGTGCGGCTCTCCTATGGCCGGATGGTGGTGATGGCGTTCCCCTATATGATTGTGATGGGCAGTGTCGGCCTGCTGTGTGTGATCTACCTGGTATGACCTGAGATTGGTGGGCGGCCAGGCACTCAGGGCCGCTCCAGGGTGATGTCGCCGTACCAGGCCCGCGCCTGGCCCCCGGTATTGTCCGTGTCGCTCATGATGGCCACGCCCACCAGCCGGGGCGGATCATCCCCGAAGGCGCTGCGGTAATCCTCCACGATGTCCCGCTCCACGGTCACCCACTCTCCGACCCGGGCACTTCCGGAATTCACCGCTATCATCACCGTGTCCTCCGTGAACGGGTTCGGAACCTGCGTTCCAACCGGCAACCGGTTGGCCCAGATGTAGTTCAGGGCCTTGCCCGGCAGTTCCTCTCCGAACAGGGCCGACACGGTCTTGCGCTTGGCCCGCTCAAACCAGCCGGCCTTGTCCGGCTCGAACTCGAAGGCCACGTAGATGCGGGCAGGGTAGTCGTCGCCGGATTTCTTCCGGGCATTGCCTGTCTCCAGCACATTGGCCACCTTCCAGCTCCAGCGCAGCACCAGTGAATCGCCGGGCTCCAGGGAGACCCGGTAGATCATTCCCGACGCGCTGTCGTCGGTATGGGCCTCCACCACCTGCCGACCGTCTTCGCTGACCAGCTCGTAGCGGGTCAGCCGGTCGATGTTGGGAAACTCCAGCGGCTCCCAGCCGTTATCGGCATCGAGGGATTCCAGCACCGAAAAGGCGGGTATGGATGGAGGCTGCTGGCCAGCGAGGGGCCCCGTTGCCAGGAGCAGCAGGACCGTGGAGCAGCGTAGTACCTGATTCATATTGACCTCCTGTTCATACCCGGACCTCAGGATCTTCGGAAAGTGCCTTGGATTATTAAAGGCGAGGATGGGCAACTGAGACAGTGGGCTGAAAACACTATTTTAAGTCAGGTGCTCATGAGCGATTTATGAGATTGTGAAGCGATAAGCTCCGCCTGGTTTCTGACCCACCATGCTGCCGTTCGAGCTATTAACAAGGCGCTGCTATCGGACAAATTTTCCGCTACGAAAAAATTGTCGCGGAGCGTGGCATTAGGCCACTGCATCCGCGCATCCTTTGGCGCCTTCCCCAAAGCTTTTCGCTGCACAAGTTTGATGTGCAATCGGTATGCGCATAAGATAAGTGCATTATTCTTCGTGAGGACTGGCCATGCAAGCTTCTGAAGCTACCAAATCCAGGCGAAAGCCAACGAACCTGTCGCTGGATAGTGACCTTCTTAGAGAGGCAAAAGTCCTGGGGATCAATGTTTCACGATCGGCGGAGGCAGGGATCGCGGAGGCTGTGAAGCTGCATAAGCAGAACAAGTGGTTGCAAGATAATGCCGCAGCCCTCGCAAGCTCGAATGCATACATTGAAGCTAACGGTTTGCCTCTTGCACGGCACCGTCAGTTCTGATGGCCCGTTTCGATATCTTTGAAAATAAGGATGGGACTGGTTATCTGCTGGATGTTCAGTCAGGCCTACTCAGTGGATTGAACACCCGAGTTGTCGTGCCACTGTTGCCAAAATCCTCGGCGCCCTCTCCAGCCCAGAGGCTGAATCCTGTATTTAACATTGAGGGCCAAGAGGTAGTAATGGCTACTCAGTACATGGCTGCTGTTCCTGAAGAAGAATTGCGTTTTGGTGCTGGTAGCCTTGCTGAGAAGCAAGATGAAATCTCCGCAGCGTTGGACATGCTGTTTTTGGGCTTTTGATACAATAGCGTCTTGTTTTCAGTGGCGTTCCGCAGTGGCCCGAAACAACCCGGTATGGAAGCGCCCCGCGTCATCGAGGATGCCGCCTCGCTGAATCAGCATGTCCGTAACCTGACCGACCAGCATGAGTCGGGAATGAGCGACCCCTGGTCGGTGGACGATGCGCCACAGGACTTCATCGACCGCCTGGTTCAGGCTATCGTTGGCATCGAAATCAGCATTGAGACCCTGACAGGCAAGCTGAAAGCGAGTCAGAATCAGCCGGAGCGAAACCGGGCTGGTGTAAGAGCTGGCCTTGACGCCGGTTTCCGATATCAGGCGCACTCACCAGACTCAACGGGAGACCCATGCACCTTCCTTTCTGGCTGACCACCGCATTGCTCCTCCCGGTCCTCCTGTATCAGGGCAGGCGCGCCCGACGGATTATCCCCCGGCTGCCCGAGGCCCAGGGTTCCCTTTCCGGTCAGTACGGCAAGGGCACACCGGATCTGCGGCTTCTGGTCATCGGTGAATCCACCGCCGCCGGCGTGGGGGTGTCCAGCCATGAACAGGGCCTCGCCAGCCAGCTGGCAAGGGAGCTCCATGGGCGCTCCGGTCAGACCATTAGCTGGCATACCTTTGGTGTGAACGGCATCAGACTGGACCAGCTCAACCGGAAACTGGTCAGCGTCGAGCTCCCGGAGGCCGATGTGGTTCTGCTGAGCATGGGCGTCAACGATACCACCGGCTTCACGCCCCGGTATCAGTTCCGGCGGCAACTGGGGATGCTCCGGGAAACCCTCACCCCACACTATCCGGGCCCGGTTTATCTGCTGAGCGTGCCGCCCATGCATCTGTTTACGGCGTTGCCTTCCCCTCTTCGGCAAATCATGGGATGGCGGGCACGGCAACTGAATCGGGTCTACCAGCAGCTGGCCAGGGAGGCGCCGGCGGATTTTCAATACCGGAGTTACGGGGCGCTCACCGATTCTTCGCTGCTGGCCAGCGATGGCTTTCACCCCAGTGACAGGGGGTACCAGGCTATTGCGGCGGCGCTGGCTGAATCCGGGAGTCTTCAGGCCGGGTCAGGTCGAAAATAGGCTATCGTTAAAGAGCACGCCTCGACTCTCAGTCCTCTCAACCCCGGGACGCGGGGCCGTTGACGCTGAAAGAAGGAGGAAAATCCATGGAAGGCATGTTTTTTAACGACTGGTCCAATCTGGTACGCATCCTGATCGTGGGGGTGCTTGCTTACGTCGTGCTGGTCGTGTTTCTGCGCATCTCGGGAAAACGGACACTGTCGAAGCTGAATGCCTTTGACTTCGTGGTAACGGTGGCCCTTGGCTCGACGCTGGCGACCGTGTTGCTGAACAAAAGCATCAGCCTTTCCGAAGGTGCCATGGCCTTTGCCCTTTTGATCGGACTCCAGCTCGTGGTTACCTGGTCGAGCGTCCGGGTGGGGTGGATACGACGCACGCTGACAGGCGAACCAGGCCTCGTGCTTTACCGGGGCGAGTTCATGCCGGCATCCATGCGCCGGGCCCGTGTCACGGAAGATGAGGTGCGCTCAGCGATCCGGTCGTCAGGGGTCCTGGCCATGGAGGAAGTGGAAGCCGTGGTTATCGAGACCGAGGGCTCCCTGAGCGTTGTCCGCCGCGGCACGGATGCCGGTCGTTCAAGCCTTGAGGGTGTGCAGGGGCGGGCGGCTCCGGCATCGGATCAACGGGGTTAAGGCCGGCAGGCATCCTTTTGAGCCTCCGGATGAATCCCGACAGAATTCAGTAATCAGGGCCTTTCGGTATCGGGGCAATCCACGGAAGGGCATTCAGCCGAAACACCCGACGAGATGGCGGGCATCTCCAGGCTGAAGCGGTCGGGCTTCAGGCTGAAGGCACACTCGGCAGCGTTACGCGCCGGGCTTTCGCAGCCCTGCCTGGCGAGGGACTGGGCAAGGTTGTGCCATCCGGCGGCAAGATCGGGAAACTCTGAGGTGAGTCTCAGGTAGTGACGGGTCGCTTCCGCCCAGTCGCCAGCCTGCCAGGCAATGTTGCCCTGGCCCAGGATGGCCGCCGGTTGGTCCGGCCAGGCTCTTTCCGCGGTTCTGTATGCTTCGCTGGCTGTGTCCCAGTGGCCGGTGGTTTCCAGGTCGTTGACCGCCATCAGGTAATCGATGGGCTCCGCCGTGGCAGGCAGCTGTCCGGGCGGAAGCATGACCACTGCCCAGTTTTCAGTACGGTTCCAGGTGGCCATGAAGACTTCCACCGCCTCCTCATGGAGCTCGCGGGTACCGGTATGAAGAATGATATTTCGCTTTTCCCGGTCAAAACCCGTGACCACGGCGAAGTGCCATTGTGGCCACCAGTTGAAGCGCAGATTCTGCATGACCATCACCGGATGGCCGGCGGCAACCTCGGTGAGCAGGCTTTGCAGTGAGCCATCGAGCTCATAGACCACCATGCCGTGACTTCGGCCCGCGGCTACCAGCTCCACCTGCAGGCTGCCTTCGCGGCCCGGGAGATAGACCAGATCTTTGAGTTGGTCGGGTTCCGTCGTGAGGCCCTGGGCGTTCAGCATCATGGCAAGGGACGCCGGCCCGCATTGATACTTTTCCTGGGCATAAAAGGGAACCTGCTCGAGTATGAGCCTCTGGTCGAGATCGAGGTCGGAACTTCGGGATGAAGCGATTGGGGAAACTGCCGAAGACGTCTGGTCGGGCCACTGTGGTCGGTTGGCGCAGCCGCCAAGAATCACCATCAGCAGCAGGCTGACGGTGATTGCGGTTGAACGATAACAGCGAGGCAATGACACGTTTACGATGGCCCCGGCCGGTTACCTTATGCAGTTGATGAATGGATAGATGTTCGTTGCGCAGAGAATGTCGGTAACCACGAACACCAGCAGGAAGAGCACAATAATACCCACCACACTGTTCTGACCAACCGGCGCTTCGGCCAGTTGCTGTTCGAAGGCTGACAACTCAGCGGGCGTCAGGTTCTGGATGCGTTTTTCCACGTCCGCCTGGCTAACCCCCATATCTGCGAGCTTGTCCTTTACCTCCTGCTGTTCAAGCATGTTCAGGAGAGAGGCGCGGTCCAGCTCGACCCGCTGCTCGCTCAGGAGTTCTCCCGTTCCCACCACATTTGCCACGGCGGGCGAAGTCCAGATAGTGGCCAGGCTCATCAGGACGGCCATGAAAAAAGCGGTGAATCTCAGATTGTTCCGAATCGTCTGCATTTCAGGCTCCCTGTTGTCTGTTGTTCCCAACTGCCGGAATCCAATGATCACCGGCCCTTTTAAAGAGTAGAACACATCGGCATTTAATACGATAAGACCGATAACGACGGAAAGGCCGCCGGCAAAGAACTTATTTAACGGAGCTCCTCTTCAAGTTCGACGGTCTCAAGATACCAACTGGTCAGAGCATTCAGTTGCCCGGACGCTTCCATACGGCCACGTATCCGGTCGAATTCGTCCACCAGTTCTTCTGCCTCGGGTCGCGTTCTGGGAACCATAAGGTGGAGGGACACCCGCTCCACCACAAAGGGCAGTGCCCTGATGGCGTTATGGGGCAGCTCGCTATGGTGTAGGCTGTAGCGTGCGACGTAGTGATTGATCTTGACGAAGTCGGCCCGTCCCGCCAGCAGCATGCGAAAGCAGTTGTTGAGATGGGGCGCCGTGAGTCTGGTGATTTTGCCCTCCGAACGCATCTGTCCGAGTTTTTCGCCGTCGGCGTAGCCCAGGGGATTGCAGTACGTCAGCCCCTCCAGTCCTGTCATCGAGTCGGCGTGAATGTCCGACCCCGCCGATACGTAAGCGTAGGTGTCGGCCTTGAAGACGGGTTCCGAAAAGAGGAAGTCCTCCTGACGGGAGGGCGTTTCAAGGTAGGGCAGGACGGCATCGTAATGCCCCGCCAGACTCTCTCGATAGGCCCGTTTCCAGGGCCGAAGGTCCACGGACACTTCGCTTCCCGAAGCTTCAAGGATGCGTCTGACGAGAAAAGCCCCGAGCCCGTTGTAGGGCAGGTAGTCCGCGGCCAAAGGAGGGTAGTGAGGCCCCGTTACCAGACGGACCGGGGCCGACTCCTGCGGACCGGGGGCTGAAAATTCGTCAGCCGCCGCAGCCGTTGCAGGCAGCACCAGGAGGCAGAAAACCAGCCAATACACGCTGAGCTTGCGTTGTTGTGGCATCTCAGTACGGACTCCTGTCTCGTAACGGCCTGTGACGCTCCTACTCCCTGGTGATGGTGCCAAACCATTCCACCCCGAAACGCACGCCAAAACCCTGGAGGTCTGTGGGAATGTGGGCGAGGCCACCCTTATGGGTACCGGAGGATGCCATGTCCACATGGACCCAGTCGATGTCCTTGTCCACAAAGCGGCCGAGAAAGCGTGCCGCGTAGATGTGATCGCCAGCGCCTGCGGTCCGGCACTGAAGGGTGTCGGCAACCTGCGATTTCAGGTCTTCGTCGTAGTCGTCCTCGTAAGGAAAGGGCCAGACCCGCTCACCGCTGCGTTCACCGGCCTGGATGATCGGTTCGATCCAGTGGCGACGATTGGTAATCGCGCCCCCCATGCGCTGACCAAGGGAGGATACAACAGCGCCGGTCAGGGTGGCGTAGTCCAGGATCGCCCTGGGCTTTTCCCGGCTTGCCAGGGCGAGGGTGTCTGCCAGTACCATGCGGCCCTCGGCGTCGGTATTGATCAGTTCGATGGTGGTGCCATTCATTGCGGTAATGACGTCGTTGCATTTAACGGCGTCGGGGCCGATGTGGTTTTCCGCCAGCGGTAGCCAGCAGTCCACGGGCTGGTCGAATTCCAGACGCGTCAGGGCGAGCAGGGTGCCGAGGGCCACGGCGCTGCCCTGCATGTCCCCGTGCATGCCAAGCATGCTGCCGCCCACTTTCAGGTTGGCGCCACCGGTATCGAAACAGATACCTTTGCCAATCAGAGCGAGGGCCTGCCCCTTCGCATCCCTGGGTCGGTAACTCAGGCGAAGTATGCCGGCGTCCCGGTTGGGGCTGGCGGCCACTACGGATAAAAAGGCACCCGCACCCAGCTCCTCAAGCCGGGTCTGGTCGAAGAAGTCCGTATCCCAGCCTTCGTTTCTGGCCAGGGACTCGGCGTAATCCCGGTAGATGGCGGGCGTCAGGTAATTGCCCGGAAGCTGGGTGAGCCAGCGTGCCAGGTTATTACCTTCCGCGGTCGCTTCGGCGTGACGGAAATTCGCGGCGTCGAAATCTCCCATAAACACCATGGTCCGCAATGTCGGCGCGTCTTCGGGGGTGTCGGTAATTTTGGGCAGTTGGAACAGGGCGGCGTGGGTGGCAGCCGCCAGGGCTTCTGCCATTACCGTTGCGGTATCGCCATTGCCGAGCAGGGAAATCACGTTGATCTGCTCGGGGCGCTCGGTCAGCAATGGCCCGATCAGTTTCCGGGCCTGAGTCAACGCCTTGAACCCGCCCACATCGTCCGCGACAAAGGCGACAGCCGTGCGGATTCCGGTGGGGCCAGACAGGTGAACCGGATTGGCTTTTTCCGGGAAGGCGGCCAGGCGCTGTTCCAGAAACTCACCCCACGGTCCCTGCCTGATGGCGTCCCGCTGTGACTCGGGTGCCAGGAGTATCAGGCCCACGCCCCCGCCGAAGTCCCAGGAAGCGGGTATCTCAGGGTCCTTCTCCAGCTTCAGGTCGGTAAATATCGGAAGTTCGGGCTTCATGTTCAGGGCGCCTCCAGGTTGAGTCATGTCGAATGGGTGTCGGCGGGGGCGGCTGACCTTCCCCCCATGGTCCGTTCTGTCCGTCCCTCAAGCATAGAAGCCTTAACCCTATAACGACAGGCGCGGGAGAGATCTCGGGATCACAGGGTTGCGAGAGGCGAAGATGGCCCTGGCCAATAAACTTCGCTAGAGTCATGGGAAGTTGGCCAACGGGGTTCGCCCGAACTGCCGCACAAGTTTGTCCCGCAGTGATGGCATTCAAGGAGAAAGAGTGAATAACCAGCTGATGCTATGGCCAGTTCTGACCCAGGTAGCGCTTACTCTCGTGCTCTATGTCCGGCTGAACCTTGCCAAGATCAAGGCCTCGACGGCCGGCCATGTGGATGAATCCCGCCGCGGCCTCTATGACGACGCCTGGCCCGACTACGTGCTCAAGATCAACAACTGCATCCGCAACCAGTTCGAGGTTCCGGTACTGTTCTTTGTGCTGGCGCTGTCGCTGATGGTGCTGGATGCAGTCGACTGGGTGAGTCTCACGCTCGCCTGGCTGTTCGTGGCGAGCCGCATCGCCCATGCCGTGGTGCACACGGGCAGTAATCATATCCCCACCCGGCGTCGGCTGTTTCTGGTCGGGGTCTTGCTGGTGCTGGTCCTTGCGGTGTGGGTTCTCAGTACACTCCTATGAACCTGATCGAGTTGAAAGCCAGAGTTCTGCTATTCGCCCTGATGAGCATCGCCGCATTGCCACTGTCCGGCGCCACCGGGGATGGGCGGCAACCGGTGGTCCTGCTTCACGGCCTGATCCGGAGCGACGCGTCGATGGAGGACATGGCCAGAGCCCTGAACGACGCGGGTTTCCGGCCCTGCAATGTCGACTATCCGTCAACGGAGCATCCGATCGGGGAACTGGCCATGGATTTTGTGCTGCCGGCGATTCAGGACTGTGTCAGCGACCCTGAGGAAACCCCGATTGCCTTCGTGGGGCACTCCCTGGGCGCCATAATTGTCCGGTATCTCGGTGCCGAGGGGGCGCCGATCCGGTTTGGCCGGGTGGTCATGCTCGCCCCACCCAACAAAGGCAGCGTGATGGTGGATAAGCTCAAGGATAACGAGCTTTTTCAGTGGCTTAACGGCCCCGCGGGCAGTCAGCTGGGAACCGGGGAGAATTCCCTGCCCCGGTCCCTTGGCGCCACCGAACTCGAGGTGGGGGTCATCGCCGGGACCGGTTCCATCAACCCGGTCTTCTCCGCTCTGATACCCGGTGAGGACGACGGCACGGTGGCGGTGGACAATACCCGGCTTGAGGGGATGGATGATTTTATCGAGGTGCCCGCGAGTCACTCGTTTATGATGTACGACGATGAAGTGATTGCCCAGACAGTGCATTTCCTGAAAACGGGTGCGTTTCGCCATGACCAGTGACGGATTTCAGGACATTTCCGTGCCAGGGGAAGAGATCGATGCCATGTTGGAGACCATCCCGGATGTGCGTGATGGCCTGACCCGAACCGAGCGCATCATCCTGTACGTGCTCCATGAAACCCAGCGGGAGCTCAAGGGGCGAAACGTGCCCACCGTCATGCTGTACGGGCGGGTACTGGAGTACGTCAACCTGAGCGAGGCAGAGCTCCATGTCTATCTGGACCGGCTGGGAGTGAAAGGGGACGGGCGCTGACGGTTTGACGCTCACCAGTAGCAACGGATCAATACGTTGGCGTCCAGAGGTCTCTGGTGGCAAGATGTCCCACAGGCCCGAACCCATCTTTCATCCGTATGGGTTGTCTCCTGACGAGTCCTTTCATTCATCTGAAGGCGAGAGTGCACCAATGAGCGACGATACCTATACTCCCCCGAAAGTCTGGAAATGGGAACCTGGCAACGGCGGCCGTTTCGCCAACATCAACCGTCCGATAGCCGGGCCGACCCACGACCAGGCGTTGCCTGTGGGCAAGCATCCGCTTCAGCTCTACTCTCTGGCCACGCCCAATGGGGTCAAGGTGACCATCCTGCTGGAGGAACTGCTGGAGAAGGGGTTCGAGGGTGCCGAGTACGACGCCTACACCATCCGCATCACCGAGGGTGAGCAGTTTGGCAGCGGGTTTGTGGCGGTGAATCCCAATTCCAAGATTCCGGCCATGGTGGATCAGAGCCAGAATCCCGCCATTCGGCTGTTCGAATCAGGTTCCATCCTGCTCTATCTGGCGGAAAAGTTCGATGCCTTCCTGCCGAAGGACATCGTTGGTCGTACCGAGACACTCAACTGGTTGTTCTGGCAGATGGGCAGCGCGCCCATGCTCGGCGGCGGCTTTGGTCATTTCTACGCCTACGCGCCGGAGAAGTACCAGTACCCCATCGACCGTTACACCA
The DNA here is from genome assembly GCF_900115285.1 of Marinobacter daqiaonensis. GTDB lineage: Bacteria > Pseudomonadota > Gammaproteobacteria > Pseudomonadales > Oleiphilaceae > Marinobacter > Marinobacter daqiaonensis. Next base: position 2,329,934 of record NZ_FOYW01000001.1, on the reverse strand, counting down.
TGGAAGTGAAGCGCCAGCTGGACGTACTGGACCGGCGTCTCGCCGACCACAGGTATATTGCCGGTGACGAGTACACCATTGCCGACATGGCCATCTGGCCCTGGTACGGGCAGCTGGTGACCGGCAATATCTACGATGCCCAGGAATTCCTGGAAGTGCACACCTACACCAACGTGGTGCGTTGGAGTAAGGAGATGGAAGCCCGTCCCGCAGTCAAGCGCGGTCGCATGGTAAACCGGGTGTGGGGCGATCCTGCCGGTCAGTTGCCGGAGCGTCATGACGCCAGTGACTTTGAACTGCGTACCCAGGACAAGCTGGACGCGGAAGCCGGGGACTGATTCCCCCATAGCGGGCCCCGCGCACAACGGATGGCGCGGGGCCCGCCTGTAACACGACCGATTCCTTTCATGACCACTATTCGTGAACAATTCCTCGATATCGCCGGTGCCCGCGTTTATGTAAAGAGCTGGACACCGGAACCGGCTACGGGTGTACCCCTGGTACTGCTCCATGACTCCCTGGGCTGCGTTGAACTGTGGCGCGACTTTCCATCGCGGCTGGCGGATCACCTGGGCCGTCAGGTCATCGCTTACGACCGACCAGGCTTCGGGCAGTCGTCGGCGCGGCATGAGCTACCCTCGCGGGACTTCATCCGGAAGGAGGCAGAGGACGTGTTTCCGGAACTGTGCCGGGCCCTTGGACTCGGCCAATACAGCCTGTTCGGCCACAGTGTTGGCGGCGCCATGGCACTGGAGATTGCCGCCCAGGACCCGGACGGGTGCCAGGTCGTCATCACCGAAGCGGCCCAGGCCTTCGTGGAACAGCGCACCCTGGAGGGTATCCGGCAGGCCGGGGGCGGGTTCAAGGACCCGGCCCAGTTCTCAAGACTCGGGCGTTACCATGGCGATAAAGCCCGCTGGGTGCTGGCCGCCTGGACCGATACCTGGCTGTCCCCGGGCTTTGCCGACTGGAGCCTGGAGCCGGTGCTGACGGAAGTGCACTGCCCGGTTCTGGCCATCCACGGTGATCAGGACGAATACGGTTCTCTGGCCTTCCCGGAGCGCATAACCAAAGGCGTCAGCGGGCCTTCCAGACAGGTCGTTCTGGAGGGCTGCGGTCATGTCCCCCATCGGGAACGGCCGGAGGCGGTGCTTGAGGCGATCACGAAGTTCATCGACTGATCAGGGGTTCCCCGGGTCGGGTCTGGGTAGGGTGGCCACGGCAAGGGCCGCCACCAGGTTGACGGCAATACTGCCCAGGATCGCCAGGGTGTAATCCTGCGTCAGGTCATAGGCATACCCGGCTGCCGTCGGGCCCACCAGGGTACCCAGGGCGACACTGGTATACAGCACCCCGATAATGCCGCTGACGTTGCGGCCTCCGAAATAGTCCATTACCAGTGCCGGCATCAGGGCGACGAAGCCGCCATAGAAGGTACCGAAGGTGAGACCGAAGATCGCCAGGGGAATCAGCGAGGTGGACAGAGCCCAGATCACCAGGGTGGTGGACATGCCGGCGAATGCCAGGATCAGCGCCGTGCGCCGCCCGATCAGGTCGGCCACATTACCCAGCAGGAACCGGCCCACGGTACTGCCGACCCCCACCATGCCCAGCAGGAAAGCCCCTTCGCCGGGGCTCATGCCGTGGTCGGTGGCGAAGGGTACCAGGTGAACGAAGGGCACGAAGAGCCCGAAAGAGGCGATCAGACCGGCACAGTACAGGGTCAGGAAGGGGCGGCTGCGTACCGCCTGTTTCAGTCCGGCGCCTTCGGCACCCCCGGCTGAGGCAGGAGGCAGGGGCGGCCCGCCGTCCGGACCCAGGCCCCGGCTGCGGGGATCGTTCACGATCAGCAGGGCCATGCTGATACCCAGGGCAGCGGACAGGATACCCAGTGAAATATAGGCATTGCGCCAACCCAGGGTGCCGATCAGCAGGGCCGCAAGCAGCGGCATGAAGAGGGTGCCGAACCCGATTCCGCTGACAGCCAGACCGGAAGCAAAGCCACGCCGGCGCGCAAACCAGCGCTGCACGGTTCCCACCGAAGGCACATAGGAAAACCCCACGCCCAGACCCACACCCAGCCCATAGGCCAGGTAGACCTGGGTCAGGCTCTGTGCGAAGCCCGCCAGCACCAGCCCGGTGGCCACCAGCACCATGCCGATAATCGCCATGGGCCGCGACCCGAACCGGTCCGCGAGAGGCCCGGTAATGACGCCAAGTCCGAAATAGAGAAACCCGGCGATGGAAAACACCAGCGACACCTCTCCTCGGGAGGCGCTGAACTCCTGCTGCAGGGCGTCCACGAATGCACTGAAGCTGTAGGCGGCCCCGAAACCAACGAAGGTCACCGCGAAGGCAGCGGCGACCACATACCAGCCGTAGAACAGACGCCCGGGCCGTTTCTGGTCTTCGGCTCGGGTGGCACCGGTGGAGCTGTTGTGAGACGTCATGGTCAGGATTCTTCGGTAAGTAGGTTGCTGTTGTTTTTATAGCCCAATCTTGATCGGCGCAGGCGCTTTGTGCAACCTAGAATGGTCTGAAAATGACCAGCCAGGGAAAAACCGGATGTCCCGTAAACATCAGTTTATCGAAGAGTCCCGGAAACAATGGAGTTCCGAGCCCGCCTTTGTGGCGTCCATGACGGCCGCCGCGGTGGGCCTGGGCAACCTGTGGCGGTTTCCTTATATCATGGGGGAAAACGGCGGCGGAGCTTTTGTGGTGGCCTACCTGATTGCCCTGGTTGTGGTGGTGATGCCCATCATGATCCTGGAGGTGGCTGCGGGCCGGCTCTCCAAGGGCAGCACGGTGGGCACCTATCGCCAGGTAGGACGTTTCGGGGCCGCCTATGGCTGGTTTGTGGTGCTGGTTACCGTGGCCATCACCAGCTACTACCTGGTCATCACCGGGTGGACCCTCGGGTACGCCGTGGACTCGGTACGGGGGAATGTCCGGGTCTTCCAGGAGTTCAGCGCCGGGTTCAACTCGTTGTGGTACTTTGCGGTAGTGACGGTACTGGGTGCCCTGGTGCTGGCCCGTGATGTCCAGGCTATCGAGAAGCTGTCGAAACTGTTGATGCCGGCCCTGCTGGCGATAGTGCTTTTCCTGGTGTACCGGGCGTCGCAGACGGAAGGCTGGGGCGAGGCCAAGGATTTTTTCTTCCGTGTCGACTGGTCCCGCCTGCTGGATGGCAGCCTGTGGGGATTCGCCTTTGGCCAGGCGTTCTACACCCTCGCCATCGGTCAGGGCTACCTGGTGACCTACGGCAGCTTCATACCCCGCAAGACCCACGTGCCCAGGGCCTGTATCACAGTGGCCGTGGTGGAAACCAGTGTTGCCCTCCTGGCGGGCTGGATGATCTTTCCATTCGTATTCAGTTATGGCCTGGAACCGGGGCAGGGCTCGGCCCTGGCCTTTGAGACTCTCCCCAGGGTATTCGCAGACATGCCCGGGGGCGGCCTTCTGGCCATCCTGTTCTTCGGGTTGTTCTTTGCCGCCGCATTCAGCTCCTCACTGGCGGGGCTGAAGGTGGTTGTTGCTGCGGTGGCCGAGGAGTTCCGTCTTCGCAACACCACCGCTGTCATCCTGGTGTCGGTCGTCATGCTGGTTCTTGGGACCGCCTCGGCCCTGAGCTTCACTCCCCTTGAGTGGCGCATTGCCGGGGAACCGGTGCTGGATGTTGTGGACAGGGTCGCGGGAGGCGATGTGATCATCTTCTCCGGGATCACCGGGGCCGCCCTGCTGTGCTGGTTTATCCCTCCCCATCGCATCCGAACCGTGCTGGGCACCGCCAGCCGCTGGTGGGAGTGGCGGATGTACCTTGTGGGCCGCTACCTGCCGGTTCTCGTGCTGGCCTGGATCGTGGTCACCTATGGCGTCAGCCAGGTGCGGGGTGGCTAGTCGGGGGAGCTCTTGCCAGAAGAATCCCGGCTCCGGACCGGACCCCACCAGGTCATCACAAGGGATGACCTGATGATGTTCAATGCATCTGCAACTGAATCCGGAGAATTGCGGCAGTCGGCTTACATCATGGCGGCATAGATAATCCAGGCTGACCCGGCGAAGGCCGCCATCCCCAGCAGCGCCAGCAAACCATCCCGGGCCAGCAGCCCGAGGCCGAAAAATGTGAGCACCAGGCCGGCACTGATGGCCGAGAAAGGTACCACCTCCATGAGTGGCATCATCAGGCCGGTCATCACGCTCAGTGCGGCAATCAGGTACAGCCAGACGCCCTCCATGAATCTGGTGAGGCGTGGTCGGATGAAGCGGTCGGTGAAACGGGCGGGGGGAAGCATCCAGCGACGGGACTTGTCCAGTTTTTCCCAGGCGATGGAGCGCCTGAGCATCCAGTCCGGAAGCCAGAAACATTGGCGCCCGAACAGCATCTGCGCTGAAACCAGCACTGCGAACAGTCCCATGATCGTCGGAACACCCGGGACCCCTCCGATGGGCAACAGGGTGATCAGCCCAGGGAGCAGTAGCATGGGCCCGAACGAGCGTGGACCAAGCTCTGTCACGACGGCTCCGACGGTTGTCTGCTCACCGTCGCTTTCCTCGGCCCTGGCGATGCGGTCCAGGGTCTGCTCAAGGTTGGCCGGTCCTGTCTTTTCCATGGGTCAGACTTCTATCCGTTGGTTACAACCGTGGCAAACAGGTTTCGTTTCCACGCAGCGGGATACTGCTCTGGCTTTCTCAGGTGTGGCTGCAAAGCGTGGGCCACGTATCAGGAAGGATCCAGGCCACGGGTAAGACGGGCACAGGAAGGGGGCGAGTATCGGGAACGGTAAATTCTGCCTTTGCGGGCGGTAAGAAATACAAACAGGCCGCGGGTACTTGGCCTGTTTGCAATAGCGCAGGACCTATCCCCGTGTTCTTTGCCTGCGTTCGGCACGTTGCATCCAGTACCAGGCAATAAATGCAATCACCGACACCACCAGGATGATGATGGTCGCCAGGGCGTTGATCTTCGGCGACACCCCCATGCGCACGGAGGAGAACACCACCATGGGCAGGGTGGTAGCGCCGGGGCCGGAGACGAAGCTGGCGATGACCAGGTCGTCCAGGGAGAGGGTGAAGGCCAGCAGCCAGCCGGAGATCAGGGCCGGGGCGATCACCGGGAGGGTGATGATGAAAAAGGTTTTCAGAGGCGTACAGCCCAGGTCCATGGCCGCTTCCTCGATGGAACGGTCCACTTCCCGCAGGCGGGCGCTCACTACTACCGCCACATAGGCGCTGCAGAAGGTGGTGTGGGCAATCCAGATGGTGGCCATGCCCCGGTCCACCGGCCAGCCGATAAGCTGGGCCATCTGCACGAACAGCAGCAACAGCGACAGGCCGGTGATGACTTCCGGCATGACGAGGGGAGCGGTGATCATGCTGGACAGCAGAGTGCGCCCGCGCATGCGCCGGAAACGGGTGATCACGAAGGCGCACAGGGTGCCCAGGCACACCGCCATGCTGGCAGAGTAGAAGGCGATCCGCAGGCTCATCCATACGGCCGAGAGAATCTGCTGGTCCCGGAACAACTCACCGTACCAGTGGGTGGAAAAACCCGCCCATACCGACACCAGCCGCGAGGCGTTGAACGAGTAGACGATCAGCACGAACATCGGCAGGTACAGGAACAGCAGGCCCAGTACCAGCATCACCCTGGAAAAACTGAAGCCCCGCGAGTTACCCATGCTTTTCCATCTCCCGGGCCTGGAAACGGTGGAACAGCACGATGGGAACCAGCAGCAGCGCCAGCATCACGATGGCCAGCGCCGAAGCCACTGGCCAGTCGCGGTTGCTGAAGAACTCCTCCCACAGCACCTTGCCGATCATCAGGGTGTCCGGCCCGCCCAGCAGCTCCGGAATCACGAACTCACCAACGGCCGGAATGAACACCAGCATGGTACCGGCGATGATGCCGGCCTTCGACAGGGGCAGGGTGATGCGCCAGAAGGTGGTCAGGCTGCGACAGCCCAGGTCCGAGGCCGCCTCCAGCAGGCGCACGTCCAGTTTTACCAGGTTGGTGTAGATGGGCAGCACCATGAACGGCAGGTAAGCGTAGGCGATGCCCAGCACCACCGCGAAGTTGGTGTTGAGCATGCGGATGGGCTCGTTGATCACCCCCAGCCAGAGCAGCAGGCTGTTGAGAAGCCCCTGGTTTCCCAGGATGCCCATCCAGGCATACACCCGGATCAGGAAGGAGGTCCAGGAGGGCAGCATCACCAGCAGCAGGAACACCAGCTGCCAGTGCTTCGGTGCACGGGCCATGGCGTAGGCCATGGGATAGCCGATCAGCAGGCACGCCACCGTGGCCAGGAAGGCGGTTTTCACCGAGCCCCAGTAGGCCGCGACGTACAGGCTGTCTGACGCCAGGAACAGGTAGTTGCCGAAGTTGAGCACGATGGAGAAGGTATCGTCCGCCCAGCGTACTACCGGCTCGTAGGGCGGTATGGCCATTACCGCGCTGGAGAAACTGATCTTCATCACCAGGGCGAAAGGCAGCAGGAAGAACAGCATCAGCCACAGGAAGGGAATGCCGAACACCACCCGGCGGTGGAACACGACCGCGCGCACCCGCTCCATCACCGGAGCCGGGATCAGCCTGTGCTTCACGGCATCAGCTCCACAGCAGAATCGGGCTGGATGCATCCCAGGAGACGAACACACTGTCCCCCCAGGTGGGCCGGTCGCCCCGACGTTCGATGTTGGCCATGGTGGCCTGCACCCGCTTGCCGCTGGCCAGCTTCACGTAATAGGAGGTGATGTCACCCAGATAGGCGATGTTATCCACGGTCCCCTGGCTCCAGTTGCTCTCGCCTTCCGGCCTGTCCGTGGTGAGGTAGATCTTCTCCGGGCGCAGGGCGATCAGGGTGTCGGTGGTTTCCGCGGGCGTGGTGACGCCCCGGTCGATAAACACCGGCGCATCCAGCAGGTCGCTGGTGAGGGTAATGCTGTCCGACTGGTCTTCCCGGATGCTGGCCTCGAAGATGTTCACCGAGCCGATGAACTCCGCCGTCATCCGGCTGTTGGGGCTCTCGTAGATGTCGATAGGCGAACCCACCTGGGCAATCCAGCCATGGGACATGATGGCGATGCGGCTGGCCATGGTCATGGCCTCTTCCTGGTCGTGGGTCACCATCAGGCAGGTGGCGCCCACGTTCTCCAGGATGTCCACCAGTTCCAGCTGCATCTCGGTGCGAAGTTTCTTGTCCAGGGCTCCCATGGGCTCGTCCAGCAACAGCAGTTTGGGGCGCTTGGCCAGGGATCGGGCCAGGGCCACCCGCTGCTGTTGTCCGCCGGAGAGCTGGTGGGGCTTGCGACTGGCAAAGGATTCCATCTTCACCAGCCGGAGCATGGCGGCGACCCGGTCGCGGATCTCGTCCTTTGGCAGCCGGTCCTGTTTCAGGCCCATGGCAATGTTCTGCTCCACCGTCATGTGGGGAAACAGAGCATAGGACTGGAACATCATGTTGGTCGGCCGCAGGTAGGGCGGCAGGTCGGTGATGTCCTGGCCATCCAGCAGGATGCGGCCGGAATCCGGCCTCTCGAAGCCCGCCAGCATACGCAGTAACGTGGATTTGCCGGACCCGGAGCCACCCAGAAGGGCGAAAATCTCGCCCCGGTGGATGTCCAGGCTGACGTCGTCTACGGCCAGCGTGCCGTCAAAGCTCTTGGAAATGCCCTTGATGCTGAGTAACACCTCCGCCTGGGCGGAGGTGTTGTTGCTCTCGCCCACCCCTAGCGCCCGGACTTCACGCTGGTCCAGGTGCGGGTCATCAGGCGCTGGGCGTCCTGGGGACGGCTGTCCATGATGTACAGCTTCTTCATCACGTCATCCGTGGGGTAGATGCTGGTATCGCCGAGAATCTCCGGATCCACGAACTCGCTGGCGGGCTTGTTGGGGTTGGCGTACCAAACGTAGTTGGTCACGTCCGCGATGATCTCCGGCTTCATCAGGAAGTTCATCAGCTTGTGGGCGTTGTCCACGTTGGGGGCGCCCGCTGGAATGGTCATCATGTCAAACCACAGGGCGGCACCTTCCTTGGGGATGGTGTACAGGATGACATTGCCGTTACCGGCTTCCTCCGCGCGGGCAGCGGCCTGCAGGATGTCGCCGGAGTAGCCGGCGGCCACGCACAGGTCGCCGTTGGCCAGATCACCGATGTAACGGGAGGAATGGAAGTAGGTGATGTTCGGACGTGCCGCCTTGATCACCTCACCGCCTTTCCTGATGTCCTCGGCGTTGTTGCTGTTCGGGTCCAGGCCGATGTAGGCCATGGCCGCACGCACCATCTCCTCGCCGGAATCCAGCATGGCAATGCCGCAGCCACCGGCCGCCAGCTTGCCGGTCACCACCGGGTCGAACACCAGGGCCCAGGAGTCGGTGGGGGCGTCGTCACCCAGGATGGCCTGGATGCGGGCCTCATTGTAGCCGTAGCCATTGGTGCCCCACAGGTAGGGAATGGCGTACTTGCTGCCCGGGTCCACGGACTCCAGGTCGTCCATCAGGTCCGGGTTCAGGTTGCTCATGTTCGGCAGTTTGCTGTGATCCAGGGGCTCGAACGCGCCGGCGGAAATCTGCTTGGCCACATAGTGGTTGGACGGCACCACCAGGTCATAGCCGGAACGGCCCGAGAGCAGGGCGGCTTCCAGGATCTCGTTACTGTCGTAGACGTCGTAGATGACCTTGATGCCGGTCTCTTCGGTGAACTTCGCCAGGGTGTCCTCGGCGATGTAGTCGGACCAGTTATACACACGCACTTCACCCGCCGCCAGGGCAGCAGTGGAACCGAGTGACACAGCAATAGCGGCAGCCAGCGCCGCGGGCTTACACAACTTCAACATGGTGTTGTCCCTCACTGAAAAGGGATGGAAGCAAAACGTGCAGGACGCACGCAGTGTTGTGCAGGTCTGCTGAGGGTGGCCTTCGGGCGGCTGGGAAGTCGCCAGAGACTCCTTTGAGGCTTGTCCTGGAAACGGCGGTGGGGAACCTTCCGTATTCGCGCGATATTTATCATGAGAACAGGGGTCGCGCTACAGATTTTTTCAGCAGGAGGATTCGGGGTTGTGCGTATTGGGAGATAAAGCGCAGCTCGTGGTTTATCCTAGTCGCAAAACCCCATCCGGCACGCCGGCTACGTTACCCTCAATCAAGGAGCCCATGATGGCCAACATCCCCCAACTCACCGACGCCCTGCTGACCCTGGAAGACCGCGTCGCGGTGCTCACCCTGAACCGCCACGATCTGCGCAATGCCCTGACCGGCTCCCATCTGATCGACGACATCGTCACCACCGCCGACTGGGTGAACCACTGCAACGATGTCTCCGTGCTGGTGATCACCGGGGCGGGTTCCGCCTTCAGCGCCGGCGGTAACGTCCGTGACATGGCCGAGCGAGGCGGCGATTTCGCCGGCGACGTGGCCGAATGCGCGGAGCGCTATCGCAAGGGCATCCAGCGGATCCCCCTCGCCCTGCAGGAAGTGGAAGTACCTATCATCGCCGCGGTGAACGGCCCCGCCATCGGAGCCGGTTTTGACCTGGCCAACATGGCTGATGTCCGCATTGCCTCCGAAAAAGCGAAGTTCGGCGAGACTTTCCTCAACCTGGGTATTATTCCCGGGGATGGCGGCGCCTGGTTCATGCAGCGCCTGATCGGTTACCAGCGCGCCTTCGAACTGACCCTCACCGGCCGGGTGGTGGAGGCCGGTGAAGCGAAGGAACTGGGAGTTGTGCTGGAAGTGGTGCCGGCAGACGACCTGATGCCCACCGCCATGAAGATGGCAAAGCGTATTGCCAGCCAGCCGCCCAAGGCGACCCGCCTGACCAAGCGCCTGATGAAAATGGGCCAGCGGATGGAGCTGAAGGACTTCCTCGATGTGTGCGCCGTATTCCAGGGCATGTGCCATAACGAGCCGGAGCATCTTGAGGCGGTGAACCGGATGCTGGAGTCCATGGCGAAGAAATAGGCACTCATCGCCTACGCATACATGCGTCTGTCAGTGCGTCACTCCGGCTTATCACTCGTCGGGGTCATGCACCTACTGCTCCCCGGGCCCGGTCACGGGCCCGCTGCCGTATTGCACACGCCTTCCCGAACGCCCCCAGCAACGCCCGGTAAAACGGAAACTCCCCCACTGCATGGCCCGGATGCCACTGCCACTCCGGGTGCCATTGCACCGCCAGGGTAAAGGCGGGCGCCCCGGTCAGTGAGAAGGCCTCCACCAGGCCGTCCTCCGCCACCGCTTCCACCTGCAGACCCGGGGCCAGAGCCCGAATGCCCTGTTCATGGAGGGAGTTGACGTAGACCGGTTCCGGCCTGTCCCAGATCCGCGCCAGACTGCCACCGGGAATAATGCGAATGGTGTGGCCATGGCTGTAACGCTCGGCCAGGGGCGCATTCTTGTTCTCCCGGTGTTCCTGGAAGCGACCCGTGGTGTGGAGTTTCTGGTACAGGGTGCCGCCCAGGGCCACGTTCATTTCCTGGAACCCACGGCAGATGCCGAGGATCGGGACGCCGGCGGCCACCGCCGCCCATATCAGGGGCAGGGTGGTCGCATCGCGCTTGGGGTCGTGGGCGGTGCCCGGCTCACTTCCGGCATCCCGGTAGTGGTGGGGTTCGATGTTGGAAGGCGAGCCGGTCAGCAGGATACCGTCCAGCCGTTGTACCAGCTGATCCAGGGGCACGCCGTTGCCGAGGGCCGGGATGGCAACGGCTATCCCCTGGGCGCCCTCGGACACAGCGCGGGTATACTTCTCGCCAAAGGTAAAAATCGGATGCTCGCCCTCGGTGTGCTGGCTGCAGGCACTGATACCAATCAGGGGACGGGGAGCCTCAACGGCGCGGGGGGAGTGCTGGGTAACCACTGATAGTGAACTCCGTGCCTTCGGGAAATCCAGGGCAGACGTTTGGACGACCGGTCTGCGGAACGCTTCCTGATCAGGAATTGCGCAATTTCTAGCATGTCGGCCATGGCCACACCAGAGATTTCGGCCAGCCTGCCCTACGACATGTGCGTATCTTGCAAACCGCCCCGGAAAACGGGATAAAGGTGCTCTGGCACGCTCCTGTGCCGGAGGCCCGCTTACGGGCTGAATTCGGGTACTAAAAGGCTTTTCTATGGGTTCTGGTTCCGCGAGCGCCGACGCATTCCTTCAGGCGCACCCCGAGCTGCAGTTTGTCGATCTGCTGATGCCGGACATCAATGGCATCGTTCGCGGCAAACGGGTGGATCCATCGACTCTGGTGAAGGTTTTCGAGCGGGGGATTGCGCTGCCGGCGTCCATCTTTGCGCTTAATATCCAGGGCACCACCGTGGAGGAGACCGGCCTGGGCCTGGATATCGGTGAGGCCGACCGGGTCTGTCTGCCCATTGACGGCACCCTGACCATGGAACCCTGGCAGAAGCGACCCACGGCCCAGCTGATGCTGACCATGTTTGAGCTGGACCGTGAGACGCCCTTCTTCGCCGACCCCCGGGTGGTGCTTCAGAACATTGTCAGGCGTTTTGACGAGCTGGGTCTGACGCCGGTGGCGGCCTACGAGATGGAGTTCTACCTGATCGACCAGGAGAACCTGGCCGGCCGGCCCCAGCCGCCCAAGTCCCCCATTTCCGGCAAGCGCCCGGCGGGCACTCAGGCCTACTCCCTTGATGACCTGGACGAATACGCCGAATTCCTGGCGGACGTGCTGGATGCCGCCCATGAGCAGGAACTGCCGGCGGACGCCCTGGTGGCGGAGTCGGCGCCGGGCCAGTTCGAGGTGAACCTGCACTACGTCAACGATGCGGTGCGCTCCTGCGATCACGCCACCCTGCTCAAGCGCCTGATCAAGAACGTGGCCTACGACCATGAAATGGACACCACCTTCATGGCCAAGCCCTACCACAGCCAGGCTGGCAGCGGCATGCATCTGCACGTGAGCATGCTGGACAGGGCCGGCCGCAATGTCTTCGCCGGCAATGCGGAGAAGCCCAACGACCTGCTGCGCTGGGCCGTGGGTGGCCTGGCCGCAACCATGAACGACGCCATGGCGCTGTTCTGCCCCAACATCAATTCCTATCGCAGGTTCAGCCCGGAATACTATGTGCCCAGCGCACCCACCTGGGGCGTGGACAACCGCACGACCTCCCTGCGCCTGCCCGGTGGTGACCCGGAAGCGCTGCGCATCGAACACCGGGTGGCCGGTGCCGACGCCAATCCTTACCTGGTGATGGCGGCGGTGCTGGCGGGTATCCATTACGGTATCGCCAACCGCATCGAGCCGCCTCCCATGACCGTGGGCAACGCCCATGAGCAGCACGAGGCCAGCCTGGTGAACAACCTGCGGGACGCGCTGCGGGGACTGAGCCAGTCGGAAGTGATGACGGATTATCTGGGCAGCCGCTTCCTGGATGTTTTCGTGGCCTGTAAGGAACACGAACTGACCGAGTTCGAGATGACCATCTCGGACCTGGAATATCTCTGGTATCTTCATACGGTTTAGTGGCTTTTCGACTCGTGCCACGGTAGGTGCAGTGCGCTCTTGTGGCGACAGCAGGAGCCGGCCCTTCACCGATTCTGAAAAGAACAAGAAGAAGGACAGACCATGACTGAAGCGCTCTTTCACCGTGATGGAGACTTTTACGTACCCACGCCCGCATGTGGCAGTCCCTGGAGCCCCCGGCAACTGCACGGCGGACCGGTAGTGGGGTTGATGGCCCACGCGGTGGAGCAGGCGTCGGACAATGCGGATCTGCATCTGGCCAGGCTTACCGTGGATTTGCTGCGACCGGCCCCCAAAGCACCGCTGACCGTGACCACCCGACTGGTGCGCGGTGGCAAGCGGCTCCAGATTCTGGAGGCGTCATTGTTCGCGGGGGAGACCGAAGTCACCCGGGCAAGCGCCCTTTTCCTCGAAAACCGACCGGTAACGGTACCGGAGCATGCCGGCTTCCCGGCGACAGGGCTTGAGCCTCCATCCTGGCCTGTCGAGGCAAGTATTGCCGAGGCCGGAGGCTGGCAGAACCGTTATAGTCCGGTGGGTCTGCACAGCACGGCCAAAGCTGTGATCATCGAGGGCGTCAATGGCGGCGGGCAGGGATGTGCCTGGCTAAAATTGCCGCTGCCGCTGGTGCAGGGGGTCTTGACGAGCCCCACCGTTATGGCAGCCACACTGTGTGATTTTGGCAATGGGGTGGGTCAGCTCAACCTCTCCAGTGATCTGGGCTGTATCAACACCGATGTGACCCTCTACCTCCACCGGAACCCGGTCGGCGAGTGGCTGGGGCTGGATGCCCGCAGCCGTATGCAGGATACCGGTGTCGGCCTGGTGGAAACGACTCTGTTCGACAGCCAGGGACCGGTGGGAAAAATCCTGCAGGCCATCATCACCATGAGGGCACCGGGGGCAGACGGGTAGCCACAGTACCCGCCTCTTGTGGCCCCGCCGCGTTCGACGGTGGTTCCCATCGGAGAGACGTTACCATCGCCGCATCAGTCGATAAGGAGCCAGGTGGCCTTCAGTTCGGTGTACTTGTCGAAGGCGTGCAGTGACTTGTCGCGTCCGTTGCCGGACTGCTTGAAACCACCGAAGGGTGCGGTCATGTCGCCGCCGTCGTAGTGGTTGATCCACACGCTGCCGGCCCGCAGGGCCTTTGCCGTCTTGTGGGCGGTGCTGAGATTGGAGGTCCATACCGCCGCCGCCAGCCCGTAGATGGTGTCGTTGGCAATGGCGATGGCCTCCTCAGCACTGCGGAATCCGATCACCGACAGCACCGGCCCGAAAATCTCCTCCGAGGCAATCCGCATGGTGTTCTGGACGCCGTCGAACACCGTGGGCTGGATAAACAGCCCGCCGGTCTCCTCCATCACCCGCTTGCCCCCTTCCACAAGCGTCGCGCCCTCGGCCTGGCCGATGTCGATGTATTCGATGATCCGGTCCAGCTGGGCCTGGTCGACAATGGCGCCGCAGGTGGTGGCCGGGTCCAGGGGGTGGCCCGGGCGCCAGGTCTTGAGGGCGTCCCGGATCAGGACAATGAATTCATTGCGGATGCTTTCCTCCACCAGCAGGCGGCTGCCGGCGGTGCAGACCTCGCCCTGGTTGAAGGCAATGGCGCTGGCGGCCTCGGCGGCGGCCTTCTTCAGATCCGGGGCGTCGGCGAAGACGATGTTGGGACTCTTGCCCCCGGCTTCCAGCCAGACCCGTTTCATGTTGGACTGGCCGGCGTAGATCATCAGCTGCTTGGCCACGCTGGTGGAGCCGGTGAACACCAGGCAGTCCACATCCATGTGCAGGGCCAGGGCCTTGCCCACGGTGTGACCGTAACCGGGTAACACGTTGAACACGCCAGCCGGTACGCCTGCTTCCTCCGCGAGAGCCGCCAGGCGGATCGCCGTGAGTGGCGATTTCTCCGAGGGTTTGAGGATCACCGAGTTGCCCGTGGCCAGGGCCGGTGCGATCTTCCAGGAGGCCATGATCATGGGGAAGTTCCAGGGGACGATGGCGGCCACCACGCCCACGGGCTCCCGGGAGATCATGCCGATCTGGTCATGGGGTGTCGCGGCCAGTTCGCCATACACCTTGTCGATGGCCTCGGCAGTCCAGCGAATGGCCCTTGCGGTCGCCGGCACATCCACCGCCCGGGCGTGGCTGATGGGCTTGCCCATGTCCAGGGTTTCCAGCAGGGCCAGCTCGTCGCCATGGGCTTCGATCAGCTCAGCGAAGCGGAGCAGTACGGCCTTGCGATGGGTCGGGGGCTGACGGCTCCAGATTCCCCGTTCGAAGGCACCCCTTGCGGCGGTGACCGCCTGGTTGGCGTCGGCCTGGTCGCAACTGGCCACCCGCGCCAGTTCACGGCCATCCACCGGGCTGACGGAGGCAAAGGTTTCGCCGTTTTCGGCCCATTGATAGGTGCCGTTGATCCGGGCGCGGCCTTCGATGGATAGCCGGTCGGCCAGGGCCTGCCAGTCTTCCTGGGTGTCGGGGGTTCTTGAAACTACAGGGTCGGACATGCTGGCCTCGCTGACTGTGGAATAGCCCAATCATAGCAGTACTTTGGCCCCGGGCCGCCACCGCTGGCATAGGTAAAAGAACGTGTCTTCACGGGGTGCGGCCGCTGGCTTAGACTTGGCGCAGCGGCTGCGCTTGCGGCCGGTTTTCCGTTCCCTCTATGGTGCTCTTTCATGACCCAGTACGCTCCGGTTCCCTCCTATTACGCCGCCACCGCCAACCCGGCCCCGGCGCGCCCGCCTCTGCAGGGACGCCGCGAGGCGGATGTCTGTGTGGTGGGCGCCGGTTATACCGGCCTGTCCACGGCCCTTTTCCTGGCGGAGGCCGGCTTTTCCGTGGTGGTGCTGGAGGCGGCGACCGTGGGCTGGGGTGCCTCCGGTCGCAACGGTGGCCAGATCGTCAACAGCTACAGCCGCGACCTGGATACCATTGAGCGACAGACCGCGCCGGATCACCTGCGCCTGCTGGCGGAGATGGCCTTTGAAGGGGGCCAGATCATCCGTCAGCGGGTGCGGGATTACGACATCCAGTGCGATCTGAAGGAAGGCGGCATCTTCGCCGCCCTCAACCCCCGTCAGCAGAAACACCTGGAAACCCAGCAGGCGCTCTGGCGCCGGTTCGGTTACGACCAGCTGGAACTGCTGGACCGGGCAGGCATCCGCGCCCGTGTCGGCACCGATCGCTATATAGGCGGCGCCATCGATCAGACCGGCGGCCATATCCATCCCCTCAACCTGGCACTGGGGGAAGCAACGGCGCTGGAGTCTCTCGGCGGCACGATTTATGAACATTCGCCGGTAGTTGAGGTCCGCCCCGGCCAGCCCGCCACGGTGAAAACCGACCAGGGCGAGGTGAGTGCCCCCTTCGTGGTACTGGCCGGCAACGCCTACCTGGGTGGCCTGGTTCCCAAACTGGGCGCCAAGGCCATGCCCTGCGGCTCCCAGATCATTGTCACCGAGCCCTTGAGCGATGAGCTGGCGACACGCCTGTTGCCTGAGGATAACTGCGTGGAGGACTGCAACTACCTGCTGGACTACTTCCGCCTGTCCGGGGACAAACGCCTGATCTACGGTGGCGGCGTGGTCTACGGTGCCCGGGATCCGGCCAATATCGAACGGCTGATCCGGCCCAAGATGGCAACCACCTTTCCGGAGCTCGCCAACGTGAAAGTGGACTACGCCTGGACCGGCAACTTCCTGCTGACCCTGTCACGGCTCCCCCAGGTGGGCCGGCTCCATGACAACATACTCTATTCCCAGGGCTGCTCCGGCCACGGCGTGACCTTCACCCACGTGGCGGGCAAGGCCCTGGCCCTGGCGATCCAGGGTCAGGCGGAGCGCTACGATGCCTTTGCCAGCCTGCCCCATTACCCGTTCCCGGGTGGTCGGGTCTTCCGGGTGCCATTCACGGCCATGGGGGCCTGGTATTACGCCCTGCGGGATCGGTTGGGGGTGTGAGGCAACCCTGACTGAGTGACCGTCAGCGGGTTTTTCGGTGATTCCCGCTCTCCGGGCAATGGGTTAGAATCCGCCCGACCGGGCCACCCGGCTCTAAATCTCCTTGTCCAAAAAGGATCTCCACAATGAGTCGAACACTGATTTCCAGCGGTTCTGAATTCGAGTCCAAAATCGGTTATTCCCGCGCCGTCATTGATGGCGACTATGTGTATGTCTCCGGCACCACCGGCTTCAACTACGAAACCATGACCATCTCAGAGGATGTGGTGGAGCAGGCCGAGCAGTGTTTCCGGAACATCGGCAAGGTGCTGGAACAGGCCGGCAGCAGTTTCGCGGACGTGGTCCGTATTCACTACATCTACCCCAACAGGGCTGACTTTGAACCCTGCTGGCCGGTGTTCCAGAAGTACCTGGGCGAGTCGCGCCCCGCCGCCACCGTATTCGTGGCCGGGCTGCTGGATGACGCCATGCAGCTGGAAATTGAAGTGACCGCAAGGGTCAGGGGCTGACCCTCGATCAGAGGGATATCCCGGCAGGTGGCGGTGAGTGAAGTCGGCAGCCCTACTCACCTCCGCTGGCGGTAGATGGCCAGTTCCCGATGGCTTCGTTTGACATCGGGGTCGTCCACCGACTCGACGGCCTCGATGCGGGCGATATAGTCCGGTGGCAGATCGTGTTCCCGGGCCCCGATCAGCACATGCTCCCTGTACCAGCGATAGGGCTTCAAAGACGGGTCTATGTCGGCGGCGTAGTACATCCAGGCCTGGGCATGGCCCCAGGCGGTTTCCAGCTCCACCATTTTCTGCTCGTAGCCAAAGCCCAGGCCCTCGTAGCGGTCCAGGTCCGGCTTCTCGTCATCCGCAATCTCATAGATGACCCCGATTACCCTGTCCTCCGGATTGCGTGTCCTTTCGGCGTCGCACTTGGCGGAGCCGTCCCGGGCCCTCTTGTGGAAACGGAGCCGGTGGCCGGGCAGGGTAGCTACGGCGAAGGGGCGGGCAGACGGGAGCCGGGCCTGTAACCTTGCCCTGGACATGTTTGAGCCGTAGGTGAAGCAGAGCATGTGTCCTCCTCGTGACCCTTAAAGGCGTTCCGGACAAAGCAAGTGAATTACGCACTTCTTGTCGATGTGGTCAGCGCCGTTCTCTCAACCAGTTCCACTGCCGCCACGGTATGCAACTTCTCCAGCTGACTCTGCAACATGCCGATAGGCCGTGAGCCTTCCAGAGTCAGGGCGATATCCAGTTCCTCCCCCATTCTTTCCATGGCCAGTTTGGAAATTCGAAATCCCCGTATCCGCACCACCTGGCAAAGGCGCTCCAGTGCTGCTGCTTCCTGGCTCATGCGGCAATTCATCTGGTAACTGGATGTGTCCTGGGTCGTGGTGTTCATGCAACCTCCTCCTTGCTGGTCTTACGGGTTCGTTGGGACTCGTCGATCATGTGGGCATTGCTGGCGCCGGGTTTGACAATGGGCCAGACGTTTTCCTCCCGGGCGATGGCGACATGCAGCAGCATGGGGCCGTTGTAGGCCAGCAGGGTTTCGATGCCCCGGCGGATCTGGTCCGTGCGGTTGATGTGCAGGGCGTGGATGTCGAACGCTCCGGCCATGGCCACGAAATCCGGATTGTCGTCCAGACCGATCTGGCTTTCCCGGTTGTTGTAGAACAGTTCCTGCTGCTGACGGACCATGCCCAGGCACTGATTATCGAGAATGATGATCTTCACCGGCAGCTGGTAGCGGCGGATGGTGGCCAGTTCCTGGGCATTCATCATGAAGGAGCCATCGCCGGTGACGTTGATGACAGTACTGTCGCGGTCCGCGAACTGGGCACCGATGGCCGCGGGCAGACCAAAGCCCATGGTACCCAGGCCGCCACTCGTGAGGTGGTGGCGCGGGCTGGCAAAGCGATAGTGCTGGGCCACCCACATCTGGTGCTGGCCCACATCGCAGGCGATGATGGCTTCCTCGGGGGCAATTCCGGACAGCCGGCGAATGAAAGCGGGGCCGGTGATGGGCGCGTAGGGATCCTCGTTGTCCGCCTCATGGAAGCCGCCGGTGGTGTGCCAGCTACGGCATTGCCGTTGCCAGTCCGCAATGGCCAGCGGTTGCGCATCAAGGGCTTTGGTGAAGGCGCCCAGTATGGTGTTGAGGTCCCCCCTCAGGGCGATGTCCGCCTGGCGCAGTTTGTTGAGTTCGGCGCCGTCGGCGTCAATATGGATCAGGCGGGCGTTGGGCGCGAAGCCATCCAGCCTGCCGGTGGCCCGGTCGTCCAGGCGGGCGCCGACCACGAACAGCAGGTCGCATTCGTCCACCGCCCGGTTGGCGGCCCTGGAGCCGTGCATCCCCAGCATGCCCATGTCGTTCGGGTTGTGTTTGCCGGCGTTGCCCAATCCCTTGAGGGTTGCCACGCCCGGCACGCCGGAGGTCTCTGCGAACGCCCGGAAAGCAGCCTCGGCGCCGGCCAGGGAGATGCCTCCGCCACTGTAGATCAGGGGTTTTCGCGCCTCGCGGAGCAGGGCCAGGGCATCGCCGATCTTTGCGGTACGGGACTGGGTCCTGGACGGCGCGGCCATCATGGGCGGGGACACTTCGGCCAGCAGAATGTCCTTGGGAATATCGATCCAGACCGGTCCGGGGCGTCCCTCCGATGCCAGTCTCAGGGCCTCCTCCATGATTGCGGGCAGGCTGTCGGCCTCCTGCACCAGGTAGCTGTGTTTGACGATACCCAGCGCCATGCCAAGTACATCGGTTTCCTGGAAGGCATCGGTCCCAATCAGCCCGGAGGGAACCTGGCCGGTGATGACCAGCATGGGGGTGGAATCCCGGTGGGCGTTGGCGACACCGGTGATCAGATTGGTGGCGCCGGGCCCGGAGGTGGCGATGCAGACACCGGTCCTGCCGGTGGCCCGGGCGTAGCCATCAGCGGCGAGGGCGCAGGCCTGCTCGTGGCGGCAAAGCACGTGTTCCACACCAACATTGTCCACCAGGGCATCGTATAGGGGCATGATGCAGCCGCCCGGATAGCCGAAGACCGTGTCGATGTGATGGCGGCGTAACGCCGTCAGTATGTGCTGTGCGCCATTCATGGTGTTTTCCCTTCTTTTTCTGGTGCAAAAAAAAGCCCCCGGACCTTTCGGGCCGGGGGCTTTGGTGTCTTTTCGGTCTGTCAGTCAGTCAACCGTCTGTTCACGCAAAGGCCCCCGGATGGCACCACCACCAGGACTAGCTTCACGATCACGACTACGGCGTTAAGGTTCATAGAAAAAATTCGACCGACTCAATTTATCTGTTAACAGGAATCTAACCCGTGATTACGGCTCAGCGCAACCCAAAATGTTAATTTGCGTGATAAGTGTGTCCTGTACTCGACAGGAATGCCTTGTCCGGGTTAAAAAACCTGCCTTATCCCAGTTTCATCATGTACCGTGAAAGGCTACATATAGTGTTGGCTACGGTACTATCAGGAAACAAAATGCAGGCCATCCGCCCGTTTACATTGACCTTCCATGATGTGGAGGATGAGCGTCGTTACCGGCAACAGACTCTGTCTCGCCTCCGTTTACAGGGGCGGATGGCCATCCTGGTCGGAATACTGGTCTATCTGCTGGTGGGCATGCTGGATTTCTGGTTTGTAGCCGAGCCGCACCAGGAGGCCACCTGGAGAGTGAGGATTATTGCGCTTTGCGTGCCAGTGGTGGTTCTCGTCCTGACTCTGACGTCATCTTTCCACCGGTTCGCGCAGTTCTATCTGTCCCTTGTTTCGGTGGCGGCGGGCGTTGGCCTTATTGCGATCCAGAGTTATGTGCCCACCTCCCAGGCAGCTTTCTATTATCCCGCCATCATTCTGGTGACCTTCTACACCTATAACTTCATCGGTATCCGCTTCATTTACGCTCTGGCCATCGATCTCCTGTTTTTGGTGAGTTACAACCTTGTCTTCGGGGTGGTCCAGGGCTATCCGTTACCGATTCTGCTGGGACATGACATTTTCATTGTCTCCGCCAATCTGATTGGTGGCACTGCCGGCTACCTGACGGAGCGACAGCGGCGCCTGTTGTTTCTCCGGGAGGAGGAGCTGGACCGGGAGCGGAGGTACCATTTCAATCGTGCGCTCCGCGATCCCCTGACGGGACTCGCCAACCGCGAACTGCTGGAAGACCGGATCAGCCAGGCCATGGCGACGAGCCAGCGGGAAAATGTTGCCCACTGTGCCCTGTTTCTGGACCTGGATGGTTTCAAGCGCATCAATGACGAGTACGGTCACCAGGCCGGAGACGACGTACTGAAAGAAGTGGCGGAACGTCTGCAGTCCGTGGTGCGGGACATGGACACCGTGGCCCGCCTCGGTGGGGATGAGTTTTTTGTATTGCTCACCAATATCGATAACGAAGCGGACTCGAGCGCCTTCGCCGACAAACTTCTGGAACGGCTCAAGGCTCCCCTGAAGTCGGTACCGGCGAACGAGAGGCTGGCCGCGAGCATAGGCATCTGCCAGTTTCCCTATCCCGGCATGTCCGTAGCCGACATTATCCATCGTGCGGACAAGGCCATGTACAGTGTCAAGGACGGCGCGAAGGGCACCTTTGCCCACTCCTGAACTGGCCTAAGGAAGTCTCGCCCTTTTCCAGGGCTGTCCCCTCCGCATCTGCTAGGCTTTCTCCTACAACCCATCGCTTCCGCTGGATCCTTTCCCCCCGGGGTTCGGTTGCGGGGCTGTCTGGAGAAAAGCAATGGCAAATCAAGCAAGTGGTAAAACGGCCGAGCTGCATCGCATGGTCATGTCGCAACACCTGTGCCCCATGGGACTGAAAAGCAAGTTCCTGCTCAAGCGGAAGGGATACAAGGTTGAGGACCATCATCTGACCACCCGTGAGGAGACGGACCGCTTCAAGGAAAAGCACGACGTCGACACCACCCCCCAGACGTTTATCGACGGCAAGCGGATCGGCGGATACGACGATCTGAGGGTGTATTTCGGGCTCGACGACCCCGAGCAGGACACCACCTATCAACCGGTGATCGCGCTGTTTGGCACCGCTCTGCTGATGGCGGTCGCCATCATGTGGTTCTTCGACAGCCCGGTTTTTTCATGGATGACGGTGGAAAAGTTCGTGGCCATCTCCATGGTGCTGCTCGGCCTGCAGAAGCTGCAGGATGTGGAAAGCTTCAGCACCATGTTCCTCAACTATGACCTGCTGGCCCAGAAGCAGGTCGCCTACGGTTACTTCTACCCCTTTGGCGAGGCTTTTGCCGGCCTGTTGATGCTGGCCAGTGCCCTGATCTGGCTGGCGGCGCCCATAGCCCTGTT
This sequence comes from Marinobacter daqiaonensis, assembly GCF_900115285.1. Classification (GTDB taxonomy): domain Bacteria; phylum Pseudomonadota; class Gammaproteobacteria; order Pseudomonadales; family Oleiphilaceae; genus Marinobacter; species Marinobacter daqiaonensis. The sequence goes on along the minus strand of NZ_FOYW01000001.1, from coordinate 2,308,190 downwards.
TATCGGGACTGTCGGGGCGGTGTCTGTGTTCAAGGCTGTCTACATAGACAAGCGGAGCCTCAAGTGTGCCTGTGTCGGTGGCAACAGCAATGTTCCCCTGGGTTTTATCTCCCTCAGCGAAAACCTGATCATGATGGGCATGGGGTTGTGGATGCCGCTGCGGGTCTACTTCCTGTAGCGCCACAGACTGCCGCGTTCCCTGGTGACGGGAGCGCGGAGGAGATCATTCGCAAGCCCTTGTCGCCGGCGGGCCGAAGGCCAAATCATTGCCGGACCGTCATTAGTCCCTGCCTGGATCCTCTGCTAGCTTTTAAAGTGTGACGCAGTTCACCAAATCGGTGAGGCACATCAATGAACGAATACGCTTTGAGTGGCCCGGGTGCGTTCAACGCTCCGGGTTTTCACAGGAGTGACGGAGTACAGGAGTATGAAAATGCGTAAACCTATCATTCGTGCAATGGGCGCGTCGCTACTGGCAGGCAGCATGGCGCTGAGCTTTTCCGCGACTGCCACCGAGGGGCTCTATTCCATGGACGAGCTTCTGGATGCGGACGTTCTGGATAATACAGGCGAAGAAATCGGCGAGGTTGAAGACGTTCTGTTGAGTGACGATATGTCCGTGCACTCATTGGTCATCAGAACCGGTGATATCCTTGGCCTTGGTGGTCGCCAGGTGGTTGCCGAGCGCGGTTCGTTTACGGTGCAGACGATGCGTGAAGAGGGTGACGAGGCCCGCTTTGACGACTTCGACTATAAGGTTCACATGGAAACCGCGGGAGAAGGCGTTAAAGAACTGCCGGAATACGATGAAAACTGGTGGAACGAGACCCGCGAAAACCTGAACCAGGCCTGGGAAGAAACCAAGGACGTCAGCGAAAGCGCCTGGGAGAACACCAAGCAGGCGACTTCCTCTGCCTGGTACAACCTCACGGGGGAGGGAAAAGACGCCACCAACAATTAACAGGCCCTGCTGTCCCACGGGATATCGAGAAATCGGCCCTGCCGGCATCAGCCTGGCTCGCCGGGGAAGCGCGCTTCCCCGGACCTGCCGGGCTTTTCCCGTTCCACCCGGACACCACACCACCATGCCCCCCGAGAGTCTCTTCGCCTAAAGTATAAGGCAACACTGTGGCCGTTCCCGTCAGCCTGTTCTAGATTTGTCTGGATAACACACAACAAAACGATCAGATCAGATCCACAATAAGGATATTTCCATGGATAAGCGTTCCTTTTTCGCCCTTGGCGCCTCCCTGCTTGTTTCGGTTTCTTTCGGTCTCTCCGCTCCGGTCCAGGCCGAGGGCAAATACATTATGGGTACCGCCACAACCGGTGGCACCTACTACCCTGTGGGCGTTGCCATTTCCACGCTGGTCAAGGTGAAGCTTGAGCCCACCCAGAACATTTCCCTCTCCGCCATCAGTTCAGCCGGCTCCGGTGAGAACCTGAAACTGATGGATGAAGACCAGATCCAGTTCGGCATCCTGCAGGGTCTTTACGGTGCCTGGGCCTGGAACGGATCGGGCCCGGTTCCCAAGGCCTACAAGAACCTCCGTTCGGTTTCCATGCTCTGGCAGAACGTCGAGCACTTCGTGGTTCGTGATGAAATGGTGGACACCGGAACCATTTCGGACATGGAGAATCTGTACGGTGAGACGTTCTCCATCGGCGCCCGCAACTCCGGCACCGAGGGCTCGGGCCGGTTCATCCTTGGCAAGCTGGGTGTGGATCTGGAAAAGATCGACATGGCCTACCTCGGTTATGGTCCCAGTGCCGACGCCATGCAGAATGGCAATATCGACGGTATGAATATCCCCGCCGGTGTGCCCGCCTCGGCGGTGACCCGGGCCTACGCCAACATTGGCGGCGACATCACCACGCTGGACTTCACCGCCGACCAGCTGGCCCGGGTAAACAGTGAATTCGAGCTCTGGTCACCCTACGAGATCCCAGCCGGCACCTATCCCAACCAGGAAAAGGCCATCAACACCATCGCCCAGCCCAACATCCTGGCTGTGCGGGAGGATGTGTCGGAGGAAGACGTCTACCAGATCACCAGGACCGTCTACGAAAACCTGCCGTTCCTGAACAATATTCACCCGGCCACCAAGGCCATGGCGCTGGAAAAGGCCATTGTGGGTCTGCCCATGCCCCTGCACCCAGGCGCCCAGCGCTTTTACGAAGAGCAGGGCATCGAGATTCCGGATCGTCTGAAAGCCCGGTAAGCCGGTAACTTCGGAGTGAGCAACGCCCCGAACGACGCCCCCGAGGCGCCAGCAGGAATCCGCGAGGAAAGTGTGAAGGAGGCGCCAGAGCGCCTGGACCACCCGGTCATCGGCCGGGTGATCTTCGTGCTGGCCATCGGCATCGCCCTCATCCATCTCTGGTTCAATACCTTTTCCACCCTGTCGGAACTGTGGACCTCGGCATTGCACTTCGGGCTGTTCGGCCTGCTGTGCGCGCTGTCCATGCCGATGATCCGCAGCGAGCGCCCGGGGGTTCGCCGGGCCGTGTTCGGGGTCGACCTGTTGCTCGGCCTGGCGGCCCTGGGTTGCGCGCTTTACCTGATCGGATTCGAGGATGCCCTCTACGACAGGGGCGTGAATTTCTCCACCGGTGACTGGGTGGTTTCCATTGCGGCGATTCTGCTGGTGCTGGAATTTGCCCGGCGCACCACCGGCTGGTTCATCCCCTGCCTGTGTATCGTGGCGCTGACCTATGTGGCCTGGTGGGGGCAGTATGTTGATGGCGTGTTCAACTTTCCCGGGCTGTCCTGGGAAACGGTCCTCTATCGTTCCTATATCGGTGGCCAGGGCATGCTGGGTTCCATTGCCCGTATCTCCTGGACCTACGTGTTCATGTTCATCCTGTTCGGCGCCTTCCTGGTAAAGTCCGGTGCCGGAGATTTCATCGTTGACCTGGCCCGTTGTGCCGCCGGCCGCTTTGTCGGCGGCCCCGGGTTTGTGGCGGTGTTCTCGTCCGGACTGATGGGCTCGGTGTCCGGCTCCAGTGTGGCCAACACGGTGTCCACGGGCGTGATCACCATCCCGCTGATGCGTAAGGCCGGTTTCCCCGCCCGCTTCGCCGGTGGGGTAGAGGCGGCGGCCTCCACCGGGGGACAACTGATGCCCCCGGTTATGGGTGCCGGCGCTTTCATCATGGCCTCCTACACCCAGGTGTCCTATCTCACCATCATCGGCGTGGCGGCACTGCCGGCGTTCCTGTATTTCCTGTCCGTGGCCATGTTCGTACGTATCGAGGCCAAGCGCAGTAACGCGGTGAAGCTGGAGGACGATACCGGTGAGTCCTTCGGCACGGTACTCAGGAACGGCTGGCATTACCTGTTGCCGCTGGTGGTGCTGGTGGTGGCGCTTATCTATGGCTTTACCCCCACCTACGCCGCCGGCATTGCCATTGTCTCGGTGGTCGTGGCTTCATGGATCGCCCGCAAGCCCATGACCCTCAGGGATATCCTGGACGCCCTGGCCCAGGGCAGCCGCAACATCATGACCACGGCCATCCTGCTCATTACTGTGGGATTGATCGTCAATGTGATTTCCACTACCGGCATCGGCAACATCTTCTCCCTGATGATCACCGACTGGGCCGGGGGCAGTCTGCTTGTGACCATCGTCCTGGTCGCCCTGGCATCGCTGATCCTGGGCATGGGGCTGCCGGTGACCGCAGCCTATATTGTCCTGGCCACCCTCTCTGCCCCCGCCATCTATCAGTTGATTGCCCAGAGCCAGCTGCTGGACCTGATGGCCAGCGGGAACCTTCCGGAGCAGGCCCGGGCCATCTTCATGCTGACCGCCCCGGACTCCGTGGAGGCCCTGAGCGCGCCCATGGATCGGGCGCTGGCGGTGGAGCTGCTGGGCCAGGTGCCGGAAAACTTCACCAGCCAGCTGCTGGAGCAGGCGCTTTCGCCCCACGCCACCACAATGGCGCTGGTGGCCGCCCACATGATCATCTTCTGGCTGTCCCAGGATTCGAACGTCACACCACCGGTCTGCCTGACCGCGTTCGCGGCAGCCGCCATCGCCGGTACGCCGCCGATGCGCACCGGGCTGACTGCCTGGAAGATCGCCAAGGGGCTCTACATCGTGCCGCTTCTGTTCGCCTACTCGCCGCTGATTTCCGGCACGCCCATGGAGATGCTCAAGGTCTTTACCTTTGCCCTGTTCGGGATGTACGCGATTATTGCCGGCCTGGAAGGTTATCTGGAACATCCCCTCAAGTGGTGGCTGCGGGTGCTGATGTTCCCGTTGGGTGCCCTGATGCTCTGGCCCCACGGCCTGATCTGGATTGACCTGACGGGGCTGGTGGTATTTCTCTCCCTGATGCTCTGGAGTACACGCCGCACAGCGGGGCCGGGTGTGACCGCAACCGCTTAGCGGGTGTTTCGGCCGGGTCTCTCCCTCGCCGGAAAGCGCCCCGCTGGTTCAGGTCGGGTCTACGGATTGTTGGCGGCTGTTCCCCCCTCATCCTTGATGCGGAGCGGCGAGACCAGGGGCTTGAGACCCTTGGCGTCATCGATAAACAGCTGAAGGTGGGGGAAGGGGATCTGAATGCCGGCTTCATCCAGGCAACTCTTGATCCCCTCCAGGATCTCGGAGGCGATTCTGGCCTTGGTATCGATGTCTTCCCGCCGGATCCAGGCCAGTACCTCCAGGTCAATGGAGGAGTCGCCGAGTGCTTCCATCCGGACCCGGGGCATCATGTCGGGCTCCTGCAATACCTTGGGATGCTCCGCCAGAACCGGCAGGATAGCGTCGCGGGCGGCCTGGGCCGATTCCTTGTAGGCAATACCAACCTTGATACGGATGCGGGTGGGGCCCTCGGCGCTGAAGTTGACGATTTCCGAGGAGGCGACGTTGTCGTTGGGGATCATGGTAAAGATATTGTCCCGCGTCCGCAGCCAGGTGGTGCGAAAGGCAATCTTCTGAACCCTGCCTTCCTGGTCGTTGATGCGTACCCAGTCGCCGATGCGGAAGGGACGCTCGATCAGCAGGGTCACGCCCGCGATAAAGTTGGACAGGGTGGACTGGGCCGCAAAGCCTACGGCAATGCCGACAATGCCGAGACCGGCAATAATGGACCAGACATCAAAGCCGAACTGGGCCAGCACGGTCACCGCGCCCAGCACCAGGAACATCACCGACAGGGAGTTTTTCAGCAACTGTTCCAGGGAGGGGTCGATGCGATAACGATGAAGGGTTTTCAGTATGGTCTGGGCTACCAGCACCCAGCCCACATAGAACCCCATGGCCATGAGGCCACCGCGGGCAATGCTTTTCAGTAGTGCGGCGTCGCCGCCGTACTGGGCAACGACGGCAATGACGACAAACAGGGTAACCAGGTATTGCAGGCCCCGTTTCACCGCAAGATAAATGCTGTTCAGCGCTCGCCGCCGGCCAATCGCAAGTTTCAGGATAAGTTCGAGCAGGCCGTACAGCAGCGCCGCGAGAACCAGGAGTATAAAGGTGACCAGTAGCTGGCCGGACATCCAGACCAGCAGATGCTGCCAGTCCATCTCGGCGATACCCAGCGCGTCAGCGGTATCACTCAGGTTGCTTAAAAGCTGGTCCTGAAGGTTACTCCACATGAATCGTTTCCTGCCTGCGGTTCGTTGGGGTCTGGTCTCCACATGATAGTCTTTATGACCCGTGAAGCGCGACCGGGCGCCCGGGACGGGACTCCGAGATGGCCGGAGCGCCTGACCTGACCGGCTGGCGCTTATTCTTATGACCCCCGTGGATGGGAAATGACGACAATGACTCTGCTGGAGATAACGGCCCTGGTTGCCATTGGCGGCGTGGCGGGTTTCATCAACGTACTCTCCGCGGGCGGCTCCATGCTGACACTGCCCATGCTGATGTTCCTGGGCCTTCCCGCCCAGGTGGCGAACGGCACCAATCGCGTGGCGATTACGCTGCAGAGTGTCATGGCTGTCGGCAGCTTCTTCCGCGGGGGGCAGAGCAACCTGGCGGTGAGCTGGCGGCTGTCCATTCCCGCCGTTGTCGGTTCCCTTATCGGCGCCTGGACGGCCACCTGGATCCCAAGGACCATCTTCGAGTGGGTACTGATCCTTGCCATGATTGGCGCATCCCTCTTTCTCCTGCTGCCACAGCCAAAGCTCGATACCCGCCCCCTGGCGCCGGACCGGCTTGGACCTGTTGAGTACTTTGCCCTCTTGCTGATCGGGCTCTATGGCGGGTTTATCCAGGTGGGGGTCGGTGCGCTGTTCGTGGTGGTGCTTTACCGTATGCTGAAGATTGACCTGCCACAGGTGAATGTCATCAAGGTATTCATCGTGCTGGTGTACACGATTCCGGCATTGGCGATCTTTGCCTTCAAGGGACAGGTGCTGTGGGCCACCGGACTTATCCTGGCGGCGGGCAACGTGGTGGGGGCTCTGCTGGCGGTGAAGGTGAACATGGGGCCGAAAGGTGCCCAGTGGATCCGGTGGCTCACCCTCATCATGGTGGCGGCCATCCTCGGTCGCCTGATCTGGTATTGAGGAAGGGGCGGAGCGGGTCCCCGGGGATTATCCCCCGGGATGTTCATCCGACCAGGTCAGCTGGCGGTTTCGATCTTGTGGAAATCGAGCACGTTCTCCTTCGGAGAGCTCGTGATAGCGCCGACTTCGGTCCGCTTTCTGGTAAGAATGTACACGAAACAGCTGAAGTAGAGCGCAATCACCAGGGCGCCTACCCACTGGATGCGCAGGAAGTCCAGCTGGAACAGCAGGGTGAGCCCTATCATGGCCACCAGGTTGAACACCACGTAGTTGAACTGGCCCAGCCGCTTCGCGGTAAGGTTCAGGTTGTCCGTATACAGGCGTATCAGGGAGTCCAGGGAGTTCACCACCATCAGCACACCCACGGAAATCATCGCGATGTTGGTGAAGGCGGCCACCTGGATGCCTTCGGAGTGGTAGTAGTAGAGCACTGTGAACCAGGTTCCGATGGCGATGGACGGCACCACCATCATGGCGATCAGCAGCTGCCAGGTACGGATGCCGCTGACAAAGCGCGCCGTGAACTGGCCGATCATGATGCTCCAGGAGAACCACCACAGCAGATAGAACTCGTGATAGTCATTGATGGGCAGCAGGAACTGGTGGATGTTGCTGAAGTACTCTCCGATCATTCCGGCCGTGCCCACAAAATCCGCTGGTGACCCCTTGCCCAGTACAAACGCCCGGAACCACATCAGTGCGATCAGGGCGATGAACAGGATACTGGAGCCCACACTGAGGATGCGCACGTACTTGATCCGGGAACTGGAGTACACCGCCAGGCCAATGGACGCGAACACAATGGCGTAGAAGGTGGGAACTACCGATTCCCCGTCGCCGATCTGGGGCAGATACCAGGGCAGGTTCACCAGCAGCAGGTAGGCAGTAAAGGCACAGGTGCCGATGATCACCATGTTGTTGATCACCTTGACCACGGGAATCTCAAAGAAGTGCACCCGGGGCTCGATGATGGCGAAATAGAAACAGGTGAGGAAATAGAACCCCCAGATCAGGAAGGCCCAGAAGCCGAACTCAATGGCCAGGGGATTGGCGAAGCCGTATTCCGGACTTTCAGCCAGGTCGCCATAACCGGCGAACTCGGTCAGCGGGAACATGATCAGCCCCACGTCCAGCCCCGAGGTAAACAGGATGGCAATGAACGTAAACGTGCTTACCGGTGTTACGCCGATGCATTGCACGTTCCACCACTTGTAGAGAATCATCGCCATGGCAGCGAAGGTGAAAATCAGGCCTGCGGATAACCAGAGCGTCATGGGTTACTCCTCCCCTGGCTGTTACTTGTTGTCATCAGTTTCATGGTTTGTCTCCTCGAGTTTGAGAATCCAACCAGGACTTGCCTATCCGGCGCCTCAAGACGGCACGAAGCCGCCGCGCTGATAGGGAAACCCTGATGGTTTACAGAGTCCCGGGCGCGCGATGCGCCCGGGGAGGGAATGCACTAACCAGACGCCCGTTCCGGTTCCCCGGGGCGCTGGCGGCTCTGCCATTGCTCGTCCATGACGACCGGCACGCCGGCAGGCTGGAGGGGCTCCCTGCCCCGGATCAGGTCGGCCGCCCGTTCCGCCACCATGATGGTGGGCGCGTTCAGGTTGCCGTTGGGGATCGTGGGGAAGATGGACGAATCCACCACCCGCAGATTTTTGAGGCCGTGAACCCGGGTCCTGGGGTCCACCACCGCCTTGTCGTCCGTGCCCATCCTGCAGGAGCAGGACGGATGGTAGGCGCTTTCCACCGCCTGGCGAACGAAGGTATCGATTTCCTCATCGCTCTGGATATGCTCGCCCGGCTGAATTTCGGCGCCACGGTATTCATCCATTGCGGGCTGGCTGATGAGTTCGCGGGTCCGCCGAACACAGTCGCGGAAGCCCTCACGGTCCGCCTCGTGCTGCAGGTAGTTGAAGCGGATACGGGGCGGCTGGGTCGGGTCGGCCGACTGCACGTGAACGAAGCCGCGGCTCTTTGGCTTGTTATGCCCCACGTGGAGCTGGAAGCCATCCCCGTCGAATGCCTCCCTGCCGTCGTAACGCATCGCGGCCGGGAGGAAATGATATTGCAGGTCCGGCCACTCCACGCCGGCCTTCGACCGGATGAAGCCGCAGGATTCGAAATGGTTGGTGGCGCCAAGGCCATCCTTCCGGAGGATCCATCGCACACCGATCTTCAGCTTGTTCCACCAGTCCAGCCTGCGGTTCAGGGAAACCGGCTGCTTGCAGCGGAACTGGAAGTAGAACTCCAGGTGGTCCTGCAGGTTTTCACCCACGCCCGGCAGCTCATGCCTTACTTCGATACCGGCGTTCTCCAGTACCTCGCGGCGGCCGATACCGGAGAGTTGCAGCAGGTGGGGCGAGCCGATGGACCCGGCGGAGAGAATCACTTCTTCGCGGGCATGAACTTCCTGTACCTTGCCGCCCTGCTCGAAACGCACACCAGTGGCGGTTTTGTCTTCCAGCAATACCTTGTGGACCAGGGCATGGGTAACCACGGTGAGGTTGTGGCGGTTCATGGCCGGACGCAGATAGGCATTGGCAGTGGAGGCGCGACGGCCGTTCTTCACGGTCATGTGCATTGCGCCGAAGCCTTCCTGCTGCGCGCCGTTGTAGTCTTCGGTCTCGAGATAGCCGCTGTCCGCTCCGGCCCGGATAAAAGCTTTATAGAGGGGATTCTTCATCCCGTTGCCGTTGTTGACGCCCAACGGACCGGAACCGCCCCGGTAGTCGTCACCGCCGAAGGCCCAGGTTTCGGCCTTTTTGAAATAGGGGAGTACGTGCTGATAGTCCCAGCCCGTGGCGCCTTCGGCATCCCATTCATCGAAATCCCTGGCATGGCCGCGGACATACACCATGCCGTTTATGGACGAGGAACCACCCAGCACCTTGCCGCGGGGACAGTGCATGCGACGGTTATCCAGGTAGGGTTCAGGCTCGGTCTCGAACTGCCAGGCGTATTTTTTGGTGTTCATGGGGATGGACAGGGCAGTGGGCATCTGGATGAAGATGCTCTTGTCGCTGCCGCCGGTTTCCAGCAGCAGCACCCTGCTGCGGCCGTCCTCGGTGAGCCGGTTCGCCAGCACACACCCCGCGGAGCCCGCGCCCACAATGATGTAGTCGTATCGGTTTTCTTTCATTCATTTCCTCCCGTGGCACTAGTGTCCCGGCCGGTTAATTCGCTGACCTATTGCTTGCCGCTGGCGACTCTGGCCAAGGCGTCAGTCCGCAGGTGTGGTGGTTCCACATCAAGGGCTGACAACACAGGTCCAGAGTCGCCAGCGGCAAGCCCTCCGGGAGCCCCTGAAAGCCTTGAGAGCTGTGTTGCGGCGCCTCGATTTGGAACCACCAAACCTTCGACACCACGCCTTGCTCTCAAGGCTTTCAGGGGCTCAGTAGGTCAGCGAATTAACCGGCCGAGACACTAGCGATGTGTCTGGTAACCAGACGGCACTAGAACGGCGCCTCAAGGTCGGACATGCCAACGTAAATCGATTTGATCTGGGTGTAGGAATCCAGCGTTATGCGACCGTTCTCGCGACCAACGCCGGAGAGTTTGTAACCCCCCACCGGCATTTCCGCCGGCGAGGCCCCGTAACTGTTGATCCAGCAGATGCCCGCCTGAATCCGGTGAATCACCCGGTGTGCGCGCCGGATATCATTGGTGAACACGCCTGCGGCCAGGCCTGTCTCGGTGTCGTTGGCCCGCTCGATGACTTCTGCCTCGTCCGCAAAGGTGAGCACGGACATCACCGGCCCGAAGATCTCTTCCTTCACGATGGTCATGTCGTCAGTGCAATCGGTGAAGATGGTGGGCTCCACGAAATAGCCACCGCTGGCGTTGGCCGGTGACAGGGGGCGCCCGCCATGGCTCAATGTGGCACCTTCGGCGACGCCCTTTCCGATATAGTCCAGTACCAGTTTCCGGTGCCCCTCAGAGATCAGCGCACCATAGTTGGTGGCCGGATCCAGGGGATCGCCGGGCACGATGTTGTTGCGTGTGCGTTCCAGCAGCCGCTCGATAAAGGCGGGGTAGATACCTTCCTGGACAAACACCCTGGTGCCATTGGTACATATCTCGCCCTGGGTGTAGAAGTTGCCCACCATGGCGGCGGAAACCGCGTTCTCCAGGTCGGCATCGTCGAAAATGATCAGCGGTGACTTGCCGCCGAGCTCCATGGTCACGTCCTTCAGGGAGGACGCGGCTGCCGCCATGACCTTCTTGCCGGTGCCCACCTCACCGGTGAAGGACACCTTGGCGATGTCCGGATCATGGGTCAGCCAGCTGCCCACCTCGGCGGCGCCCTGTACCACGTTGAACACGCCTGCGGGCACACCCGCCTCGATGAAGATTTCCGCCAGTTTGATGGCACCCATCGGCGTTTCTTCCGAGGGCTTGAAAATCATGGCATTGCCTGCGGCCAATGCCGGCGCGGACTTCCAGCAGGCAATCTGGATGGGGTAGTTCCATGCGCCGATACCGGCGCAGATGCCCAGGGGCTCCCGGCGCGTGTAATAGAAGTCTCCACCCAGATCCTGCTGGTTACCCTCTATCGAGGGAGCCAGGCCGGCAAAGAACTCGACCGCGTCGGCGCCGGTCACAACATCGACCGCTTCGGCCTCCTGCAGCGGCTTGCCGGTGTCCAGCACTTCCACCCGGGCCAGCTCGTCGTTGCGCTCCCGCAGGAGGGCGGCGGCTCGCAACAGGATGCGGCTGCGCTCAATGGCGGTCATGGCGGACCAGTCGGCGAAACCGGCCCGGGCACTCTCGATGGCAGCCTTCTGAACCGACGGATCAGCGACTTCCACCTGGTAAATCACCTGGCCGGTGGCCGGATTCACCACGGCAAAGGTTTCGCCACTATGGTTGGCGAGAAAACGGCCGTGGACGAAATTCTGGTAAACGGGAATGGAATGGGACATGGCGACCGGTATCCTTAATTTGATGAGTTCTCGGCCCCGGCACTGGCCAGGGTCTGGTGAACAAATTGCTTACACAGGCGTTCGCCTGCCTCGAAACTTTCTGCCGGGTCCAGGCTGAGGGCACTGCGCAGCCAGAAGCCGTCAATCATGGCGGCGGTCTGGCGGGCCGCTGCGGTGGCTTGTGCCGGCGGCAGCCCCTGGGCAAATGAATAACGCAGGTTGCTGTATAGCCGCGCGTTGTTGATCTGTTGTAAACGCTTGAGCCCCGGCTCATGCATGGAGCGGGCCCAGAAACTGAGCCAGGTCTTGGCGGCCAGGGCCGAGCGCTGAAATTCGGAAAAATTGGACTCAATAATGCAGTTTAGGCGCTGCTCGGGGCTGCCATCGGTTTTAGCCATGCGTTCCCGCAATTCCTGGCCCAGCTGATCCAGCAGGTAACGTAGCGCGGCCTCGATCAGTCCCTGCTTGCCACCGAAATAGTGGCTGATGATCCCGGAGGACATACCAGCCCGCTTGCTGATACTGACGATGGTGGTGTTCTGCATTCCCAGCTCCGCGATGGAGGCCATAGTGGCATCGATCAGCTGCTGTTTTCGGGTGTCCTTGACTCCGACAATCGGCATGAGTTCTCTCGGAATATTGTTAATTGAACGTTCAATTAAAATAAAGATACAGGAAATCAGGGAGCGGTTACAAGTTTTGTCGAGCGGAAAGTGATCAGATGAAGGGTTCAGGCGCCCTGGGAGGACGCCTGGACAGACCGCGTTCTTTTTCTCAGATATAGTTGTTTTTTGACCGGAACCTCTCCCTTGCCGGGTCGATCCCTGTCACAACCCCCGCATCCACTCGGGACGCAATCTGGCCTGCTCCGGCGTGTGTATGGCGGTACGTACCTGCGCCAGCATCCGCTCCTTGTCCCGACCGAGCGTGCCCTTCAGTACCAGGTAATTGGAGGCGTGGTCGCTGCGGAACACCGTGTTGTCCAGTTCCAGGTTCTCCAGGAGCCGCTCCGCTTCCAGGAACAGCTCCTGCTGGTTCAGGGGTTCGAAGTCCGGGAACTGCTCCCGGTAACGCTCCATGCCCTGGGGAAAGCTCACCACCAGGGTGGACAGGAATTCCGGCTGGGTCTCGTTCATCAACTGGGCGGAATGAAGGGCATGCTGATCACTCAGGCTCTTGCCGCCAAGACCGTTGAGAATCATCACCGAGCGCTTGATGCCTGCCTCGCCGGCCTTGAGCAGAGCATCGCGGGTGGAGTCATAGGTTTCGCCCTTGTTGACCCGCCTGAGTACCTCATCATCGCCGGATTCCGCTCCCACATAGAGCATGGCAAGACCGGCATCCTGCAGCTCTTTCAGTTCGGCCACCGATTTTTTCTTCAGGTTTCTTGGCAGGCAGTAGGAGGTCACCCGCTCAACATCCGGCAGATGGTCCCGAATGGCCTCAAGGATCCGCAGCAGGCGATGGGTGGGCAGGATCATGGCATCGCCATCGGCGAGGAATACCCGCTGAACAATCATCCGTTCGCCGCATTTGCGAATTTCCTCAAGCACCTCGCTCTCATCCCGGGCCCGGAATTTTTTCTGGGGTGCGGTGTACATTTCGCAAAACGTGCACTTGTTCCAGGAACAGCCGTTGGTCACCGGCAGGATCAGCGAATGGGCCTCGCTGGGTGGGCGGAATACGGGCTCGACATAGTGGATGGGAAATTCGTGCATGGGGAGAGCTCCCGGGTGTGTATCAGAACGGTCACACAGATTAACGAATATGGCTCCGACAGGGAATCATCGGGTGTTGTCCCGGACGGGTGGGCGGGATACGTCGCGGTGATGGACTGATTGATTTCCGGAACATTCACCCCATCATACGGGGGTAGTACAAATTATCGGCTCCCGGTTCGGAAAACGGTAAACCTTTTCCGAGATATAGCCCATACCTATGGCTCTTTTAAGGTTAATCAATTTGATGAGTCGGGGTGAACCGCATACCTTGTGCACCTCAATTAACTTGAAGGAGAATAAATCAATGACGACTCTAGTAAACACGCCAATCAAACCGTTCACCGCCACCGCGTACAAGCAGGGCGAGTTCGTCGAGATTTCCGACACCGATCTGCAGGGCAAGTGGTCGATCTTCTTCTTCTACCCGGCCGACTTCACCTTCGTGTGCCCGACCGAGCTGGGTGACGTGGCTGACAAGTACGAAGAGCTCCAGAAGCTGGGCGTGGAAGTGCTGTCCGTCTCCACTGACACCCACTTCACCCACAAGGCATGGCACGACAGCTCCGAGACCATCGGCAAGATCCAGTACTACATGGTTGGTGACCAGACCGGCCGCATCACCAACAACTTCGGTGTCATGCGTGAAGGTCAGGGCCTGGCCGACCGTGCCACCTTCCTGGTGGATCCGGACGGTATCATCCAGGCGATGGAAATCACGGCTGAAGGTATTGGTCGCGACGCTGAGGACCTGCTGCGTAAGGTTAAGGCTGCCCAGTACGTGCGTAACCACCCCGGTGAGGTATGCCCGGCCAAGTGGAAGGAAGGCGAAGCAACACTGTCTCCGTCCCTGGACTTGGTTGGCAAGATCTAAGGAGCGCCTGATCTCCCAGGGAGTCCGCCTCTGGCGGGCTCCGCGCTTCGGTAAACCCCGGCCCGTCCGGGGTTTGCTGTTTTCAGGGTTCCGAAAAGAGTTCAAACTCATTGGCCTATAGATATCGACTATTGAATGTTTAAGGTCAATTAATTTGAGCTTCGGCCGGTCTGGTCCTATCTTGAGAACCATCAGACTTAAATTGCCGGTTTACGGTTTCAGTCATCGCATTTTGATCTAATAGAGGACACGCCATGTTGGACAACAATCTCAAAGACCAGTTGAAAGCCTACCTTGAGAAGCTCCGCGAGCCCATCGAGCTCGCGGCCGCCTATGACGACAGCAAGAAGTCTCAGGAACTGAAGGAACTGCTGGAAGAAATCGAGCCGCTGTCGAGCAAGATCAGCCTGCGCACCGACGACGATCCGAACGTGCGTCGCCCGTCTTTTGCCATCAACCGGATCGGCTCCGATGTCGGCGTGAGGTTTGCCGGCATCCCCATGGGCCACGAGTTCACCTCGCTGGTACTGGCTCTGCTGCAGGTTGGCGGCCATCCGTCCAAGGCCGCTCAGGACACCATTGAACAGATTCAGTCCATTGAAGGGGAATTCGAGTTCGAGTCCTTCTTCTCCCTGTCCTGCCAGAACTGCCCGGACGTGGTACAGGCCCTGAACCTGATGAGCGTGCTGAACCCACGGATCAGGCACACCGCCATCGACGGCGCCCTGTTCCAGGACGAGGTCGAGAAGAAAGAGATCATGGCAGTGCCCTCGGTCTACCTCAACGGTGAGCCCTGGGGCCAGGGCCGCATGACCCTGGAAGAAATTGTGGTCAAGCTGGACAGCAACGCCGGAGCCAAGGAAGCCCGCAAGATCAATGAGAAAGATCCGTTTGAGGTCCTGGTGATTGGCGGCGGTCCTGCTGGCGCGTCTGCGGCAATCTATGCCGCCCGCAAGGGAATCAGCACTGGTATCGCTGCGGAGCGCTTCGGTGGCCAGGTGGCCGATACCATGGGTATCGAGAACCTGATTTCCGTGCCCTACACCGAGGGTCCCAAGCTGGTGGCTGCCATGGAGCAGCACGTCAAGGAATACGACGTGGATATCATGAACATGCAGCGCGCCGAGAAGCTGTTACCGGCTTCCGAGGCCGGGGGCTATCATGAGGTCCGGCTGGCCAATGGCGCATCTCTGAGGGCCCGCAGCGTGATCCTGTCCACCGGTGCCCGCTGGCGCCAGATGGGCGTACCGGGAGAGGAAGAATACCGGAACAAGGGTGTGGCCTACTGCCCCCACTGCGACGGTCCCCTGTTCAAGGGCAAGCGCGTTGCGGTCATTGGTGGCGGTAATTCCGGTGTGGAAGCCGCCATTGACCTGGCCGGCATCGTGGGCCACGTGACCCTGCTGGAGTTCGCCAGCGAGCTGAAGGCCGACGAGGTGCTCCAGAAGAAGCTTCGCAGCCTCAAGAACGTGGAAATCGTCACCTCTGCCCAGACCACCGAGGTTACCGGTGAAGGGGGCAAGGTAAACGGTCTTAATTACAAGGACCGTGATTCCGGCGAGGAGCATCATGTTTCTCTGGAGGGCATTTTTGTCCAGATCGGGCTGGTACCCAACACCGAGTGGCTCAAGGGCGATATTGAGCTGAGCAAGCACGGAGAGATCGTCGTGAACGAGCGTAGCGAGACTTCGATTCCGGGCGTGTTCGCGGCCGGTGATGCCACCACGGTGCCCTACAAGCAGATCGTCATATCCATGGGCGAGGGCTCCAAGGCTGCCCTGAGTGCCTTTGACTTCCTGATTCGTCACGAAGTGCCGGAAGAGGCAGAGACCGAAGCCGCGTGATAGCGGAAGTGGCCTGATGAGAGAGCAGCGACAGCTACCGCCGTCGCTGCAGGCCCCAAAGCCCTGCGCCAGCAATGGCGCGGGGCTTTTTTGTTCCCCGACCCTTGTCCCACCGGCGGTCAGGGCCGACAATCGACCCTGCGACCGCACCTCGCCCATCCACTGAACAATGACCAGACAGGACTGTTATGCACAACCAGGGCTCAACCCGCCTCAATAAGTACATCAGCGAGAGCGGCATCTGTTCCCGCCGCGAGGCGGATCGCTACATTGAGCAGGGCAATGTGGTGATCAATGGCAAGCGTGCGCAGATCGGCGATCAGGTGTTTCCTGGTGACGAGGTCAGGGTCAACGGACAGCTGATCGAGCCCCGCAGTGAAGAGGACCTTATCTTCATTGCTCTCAACAAGCCGGTGGGGGTGGTCAGCACCACGGACAGCGCCGAACCCGACAATATTGTCCGGTTCGTGGGTCACAGCGAGCGGATTTTCCCCATTGGCCGGCTGGACAAGGACTCCCAGGGGCTGATTTTTCTCACCAGCAACGGCGATCTGGTGAACAAGATCCTGCGGGCGGGCAACAACCATGAAAAGGAATACGTGGTGACGGTCGACCGGCCGGTGACTGACGATTTCCTCAATGGTATGCGGGCCGGCGTGCCCATTCTTGGCACGGTCACCAAAAGGTGCAAGGTCGAGCGGGAATCCAGAAATGCCTTTCGGATCACGCTGATCCAGGGGTTGAACCGGCAGATCCGGCGCATGTGCGAGCACTTTGGCTACGAAGTACTGCAGCTGGAGCGGGTGCGGATCATGAACATCAGTCTTAAGGGGCTGGCGGTGGGAGAGTGGCGTGATTTGACCGACGCAGAGCTGTCGGTCCTTTTCGAGTCCATTCGTGGCTCGTCATCGGAAGCCACCCCCGGTACCCGGCGTCAGGTTCCCAAACCGTCCGGAAAAGCCGGCGCAAAGAAAACGACCGGCAAAAAGGCCGGCGGTAAGGGTCAAGGCATTCCGGCAGGAAAACGCGGCCCCGCTGCGCCGAAACGAGGGGGCAAGCCATTTGGCAAACCGGCCACTGCCGGTAAAGGCAAGCCCCCGGCCAAACCGGCCCGGGCTAAAGGCAAGCGGCCGAAAAAATCCCGCATAAAGGGCTAGCAGGACGACCGTCCGGCCGACATAGCTCAGCGGTTCTTGATGTTCCCCTCGCTATCGGAAATCACGATTTCCACCCGCCGGTTTTCCCGCCGTCCTGTCCGGGTGCTGTTTGATGCTTTGGGAAAGGCTTCGCCATAACCGGCCACTTCCATGCGACCCGGCGCGATGCCTTTACGAAGCAGGGCGTTGCGGACCGACTCCGCCCGCTTCAGCGACAGGGCCTGGTTGTAGTCGGGGTCGCCGATACTGTCGGTATAACCCTCGATGCGGACCCGGTAATTGCTGTAGTCCTTCATGAAACTGGCGAGACGCTCGATGGTCTCTTCACTGGCGGGTTTGAGTTCGGCCTGGTCAAACTCGAACAGGACATCGCCGAGGGTCATTACCATGCCCCTGTCGGTCTGTTCCGCCTGCAGGCGACCCATCTGTTCCCGCAACATGCGCGCTTCCATTTCCGCAATCTGGGCCCGGCGCTCGCCAAGGCGGATACGCAGGTCGTCACGCTCCCGTTCTGCCATGATCCGCTGTTCCTCCAGCTCCGCCCGGAGCGCTTTCTCCCGAGCTATCGCCAGGTGCCGGTCCGCGAGATAGACCTGATGGTCGAGTTCCTCGGAGTCCTTTCTCTCCGCCAGCAGGGTTTCGGCGTGACTGAGGGCCGTGTCCGCCTTGCGCAGGTGCGCCAGGCCGTTACGGACCACATGGTCTTTTTCGATCGCCTGCTCATAGCTGGCCCGGCTCTCCGCCAGGCCGGCGTGTTCGGTGGGCCCACTGGCACAGGCGGAGATAAATGCCGCCAGCGTGATGACGGAGCCTCTGGTGATCAACAATGTTTTCATGGCGCCTCCCTGTGTCTTTATTGTTCCTGGGCTGCCAGGCTGTTCCGGAGTGATTCGATACTGGCCATGAGAGCACCCAGCTCATCCCGCACGGCCTGGGTTCCGGCTCTTGCCTCGGCGAGGCGGGCATCCAGGGCCGCCTGTTCCAGCAGTTGTCTGGCCTCGGTGTGTCGTTGCTCCTCAAGGAGGAATCGGGCGCGGGTGAGCTTGCTCCGTGCTTCCTCCATCAGGGCCGGTTCCTGGTTCTGGGCCCGGGCCGTCTCGGCTTCCTGCACCGCCAGGGTGGCCTCTTCCAGTTCGGCGCTGGGCTTCGGACCGGGGTCGGAGGCACAGCCGGCCATTAGTGCGGCCAGACCGGCAAGGGCCATCAGAGGCTTTACGGGGGATTTCATTGGGAATCTCCTTGTAAACGAACTCCTTGAAGAGGTGCGGCATCCATTATCGGGCTGTGATGAAAAACGGATGGCATTAGCGGTAAGCGTAGCAAGAATCGACTGAAATACGGCCGTCTTCTCCATGACAGTTGTGCAATGAATCTGGTACCCGGGAGCTGGCAGACCCGTCAACGCTGCGCCCGGGGGAGCGGTCCGGGCGCAGCAGTGCGACAGCTACCGACCCACGACTTCGATAATTCTGTTGCAGAAATCGTCCAGGTCATCGGGTTTGCGGCTGGTGATCAGTGGATCGTCATGACAGACGGTTTCGTCCACCCATTTACCGCCGGCATTGGCAATGTCCGTCTGCACGCTGGGAAAGGATGTCAGGGTTCTGCCACGAACCACGTCCGCCTCCACCAGCAGCCAGGCCGCATGACAGATGGCCGCCACCGGCTTGTCGGCTTCCACGAAACTGCGGACAAAGGCAACGGCGCTCTGGTCCATGCGCAATGCGTCCGGGTTCGCCACGCCGCCGGGTAACACCAGGGCATCGTAGTCCTCGAAGGAGACGTCCTTCACCTGGCCGTCCACCGGAAACTGGTCCGCCTTGTCGAGATGGTTGTAGCCCTGGATCTTACCGGTTTTCACCGACAGCAACTCCACCCGTGCGCCGGCGTCCCTGAGTGTCTCCCAGGGCTGGGTGAGTTCGATCTGCTCGACCCCATCGGTCGCGAGAAATGCGATTGTCTTGCCTTGCAGTTGGTTCGTCATGATGACGTCTCCCCGTTTGAAATGGCTTGATGCCGGGAGTCCCCGGTCTCTCGGTCAGTCCTAGTGACCTGAGGCTGAATCTTCGGGTTTAAACCCCTGTCCGGCCCCAGGGCTGCGCGCCGGAGTTGCATCTGGCGGCCATGGGCCATATACCTGTGGGCAGGAACAGATGAATAACAGCGGAACCCGCCCTATCTGAAAAAAGGAGCAAGTCCATGTTGCTGGCCGAGAAATCCACCGGACATCTCGTTGAGATCAAGGACGTTAAAATGCTGATCGATCCCAATGAACCCAGGGTCATGGGGAGCGTTCATTACGGCGAAGAGGCCCAGGATCCGGAGCCGATGCTGAAGACCGAGCTCGCGTTTCCCTCAGGAGAAGCACTGCCAGTGTGCTGGACGGACCCCGATTACCGCCAGAAGCAGTAACGCTGACTCCCGTTGGGTCGACTCCATCGTCGGGATGGGGCAGCTCAGTGTCGGCCCTGGGCGAATTGTAACGCCGGAGGTGTTACGGTAGGGGCCGATACGGACATAGTTGAGCCGTTGGGCGACAGTCTCAATGGCTTCATGTCATGCACACAGGAAACGTTGAATCATGACCAACCTCAGGAAAGGGCCCCGGCGGGGGGCATTCTGGCAACTCACTTCACTGCTGGCGCTGGCGTTTTTGCTCAGCGGATGTGGGATCAACAACATCCCAACCTACGACGAACAGGTCAAGGCCGCATGGTCCCAGGTGGAGAACCAGTACCAGCGGCGTGCGGATCTGGTGCCGAACCTGGTGGAGACGGTCAAGGGATATGCCGCCCAGGAGCAGGAGACCCTGACCGCGGTCATCGAGGCCCGCAGCAAGGCCACTTCGATTCAGGTGGATGAGAGCATGCTCAGCAATCCCCGGAAAATGCAGCAGTTCGAGCAGGCACAAAGCCAGCTGACCAGTGCCCTGAGTCGTCTGATGGCGGTTTCCGAGCGCTATCCGGAGCTGAAGTCGAACCAGAACTTCCTTGCCCTGCAGTCACAGCTGGAGGGCACGGAGAACCGCATCGCCGTAGCGCGTCGCGACTTCATCCAGGCGGTGGAAAAGTACAACACCGAGATCCGCACCTTTCCTGGCCGTATCTGGCACAGTCTGCTCTACAGCGACATGGAGTTGCGTGAAAACTTCACTGCAACCACGGAAGACGCGGACCAGGCACCACAGGTTGAATTCTGATGCTCTGGCTTCGACCATTCGTCGCGATTCTTGCCTTGCTGGTGGTTTATCCGGTGGCCTGGGCCCAGTCGACACCGGAGTTCCCCGAGCTTACGGGCCGGGTGGTGGACCGGGCCGAGATGCTGCCTTCCAAGGTCGAGTCTGATCTCACCCGGATCCTGGCCGCCCATGAGGAGGCTACCACGAACCAGGTGGTGGTGGTTACCCTGCCGGATCTGCAGGGACGCAACATTGAAGAGTATGGCTACCAACTTGGCCGCCACTGGGGCATCGGTCAGGAGGGCGAAGACAATGGCGCCCTGCTGATCGTGGCCGAGCAGGAGCGTGCGGTCCGCATCGAAGTGGGGTATGGGCTCGAGGGGCAACTGACGGATGCGGCCTCGTCCACGATTATCAACCGCATCATTACGCCGGCCTTCCGCCAGGGCGATTTTGCCGGTGGCATCGTTCAGGGAACCGAAGCGATGATCCAGGTACTTGGCGGTAATCCGCTGAATGTACCGGCAGCGCAGACCAGCCAGCGCGAAAAACCCAATGTCGGCGCAGTCATCATGTTCTTTGTCATTATCGTCGCCTTCATCGGCCTTGTCGGAGGTGGCGGCAGAGGGGGCCGTGGCAGGGGTGCGCTGGTTGCCGGTGCTCTGCTCGGCGCTGGCATGGGCGGCCGCGGCGGCGGCTTCGGTGGTGGCGGCTTTGGCGGCGGAGGCGGTGGCTTCGGTGGTGGCGGTGCTTCCGGTGGCTGGTAGTCCGGTGCCCTAAGTCTTCAACCTCAATAATGACAGCCCATAAAACGAAGGTCCCATGACACTACTGACCAATTCCGAACAGGACAAGGTGGCAGCAGCCATCAAAGCGGTGGAACAGCAAACCGACGCAGAGTTGGTCACCGTGCTGGCGCGGCAGGCCGACAACTATTCCTATATACCGCTTTTATGGGCCGGAATCGTGGCATTGCTGATACCGGGGATGATCAACTATTTTACGGGCTGGTTTGGCGCCGATATGTTGCTGCTTACCCAGTGGGGTGTTTTCCTGATTCTGGGCCTGCTCTTCCGCATACACCGGATCACCACGATAATGATACCCGGGCCGGTCCGGCACTGGCGGGCTTCCAACCTGGCCCGCCGGCAGTTCCTGGAGCAGAACCTGCATCACACCAGGGGCAGCACGGGTGTGCTGATTTTTGTCTCCGAGGCCGAGCGTTACGTGGAAATCCTGGTTGACCAGGGCATTTCCTCAAAAGTGGACAACCGGGTCTGGGAGGAAATCGTGGCGGATTTCACGCGTAAGGTGCGCCAGGGTGACACCTGCCAGGGTTTTCTCGACTGTATCGAGGCCTGTGGCAAACACCTGCGGGAACACGTCCCGGCCACCCATGAACGTAACGAGCTGCCCAACCATCTGGTTATTCTGCCCTGATTTTCTCAGGCCAGAATAACCCGGCCCTCCATGTAGAGAATCGCCGGTCCGGCAATCGACACGCGGTCGCCCCGCAGTTCGCATTCAAGTTCACCGCCCCGTGCGGACAGCTGGCGTGCCCTGAATCGGGTGCGGTCCAGCCGACTGGCCCAGTAAGGGACCAGAGCACTGTGGATCGATCCGGTCACCGGGTCTTCGTCGATACCGAGAGCGGGGGCGAAGTAGCGGCTGACGAAATCGCACTGGTCACCCGGGGCGGTGATGATCACTCCCTGGTTATCGAGTGTTTTAAGCAGTGTCATATCCGGTTTTGCCCGACGGACCGCGTCTTCGCTGTCCAGTACGACCATCAGGTTGGTGTCGTGGGGCACCTCGAATACCTGGCTGCTGACCTCCGGCAAAGCCCTTGCAAGGATGTCTGGCACGGCAACCGGTCTTATGGCCAGTGCCGGAAAGTCCAGCTCCAGCCGGTCCTTTTCCAGCCGGCGAACCCCAAGAGTGCCACTTTTCGAGCGGAAGCGAAGGTGCTCTCCCTGCCAGCCCAGCCGGTGGAACAGCACCCACGCGCTGGCCAGGGTGGCATGACCGCACAGTGGCACCTCGGCTCTGGGGGTGAACCAGCGAATGTGAAAGTCCGCCTCACTGCCCTGCTGTTCTGCCACGAAGAAGGCGGTTTCCGCCAGATTGTTTTCCATGGCCAGGGCCTGGAGGGTTTCTTCCGGCAGCCACGTCTCCAGCGGCATAACCGCCGCTGGATTGCCACCGAATACCCGTGAGGCAAAGGCGTCCACTTGATAGATGGACAGTTGTGTCATGGCAGGATCTCCTTATGAAGAGGCTCAATATAGAATCGGGCGCGGTCCCGGGCAAACTGGCCCATCTCCCCGATGCTGTAGAAGTGGAATTCCGGTAGTGCTGATCGTCCCGTTACCACCCAGTGATCGCGCCGTCGCCCGGTCACGGAAAAACCGAGGCGTTCCAGTTCATCAATGACGTCCGTCGTCGCGGATCCGACCGTGTTCTGGACCTGAAGCAGATCTTTCCTGGTAGCCGGGCCGGCTTTTCCTGTGATCGGGCTGAACAGGCTCATGGGTGTCTCTTTTCCCTGATCCGATGGCCTTATAGTGTCTCTCCTGGCTGTTTGGCGTAACAGATTCAGCTAATATGGTTTTGAACCGGTACAGCGGCCGGTGGCGGAGTATCTGTACCGGTTCTGTTGACGATGAACTGTACTGTGTCGCTGACTGCGGGCTGTGAAAGGATAGGGTATGGAAATTCTTTATCATCAGGTGGCAGATCAGGTGGAATCGCTGATTCGCGATGGGGTCTATCGCAATGGCGAACGCCTGCCGGGCGTGCGGATGCTGAGCCGCCAGTTTGGTGTCAGTATCGCCACCGTGCTGCAGGCCCACCAGACCCTGGAAGGCCGGGGCATCCTCGAACCCCGGGAGCGGAGCGGATTCTTTGTCCGGGTGCCCGATGTTGAAGCACCGGAACCTGCGATGGCGTCCCAGGCATCCAGACCGATGCCGGTCAGTGCGCGGGACATGACCATCGACCTCTGCGCCGATGAGGAAAAGCGCATGGTACCCCTGGCCACGGCCATACCCCACCCGGATTTCCTGCCCATCCGCCAGATCCAGCAGGCCTCCATCTGGGCCGCCCGTCACGGCCTGGAAACCCTCGACTACGCCTTCCCCGGCAAGTCCGCATTCCGGCGCCAGATCGCCCAGCGCATGGCGACCCTGGGTGTGGCGGTAACGCCGGACGAGGTGCTGGCCACCAACGGCGCCCAGGAGGCCATCATCATGGCCCTGCGGGCCATAACCCGACCCGGTGATATTGTCGCGGTGGAATCCCCCTCCTTTCCGGGAATCCTCCAGGCGCTGGAGGTCGGCGGGCTCAGGGCCATCGAGATTCCGGCCCACCCCTCGGAGGGCCTGAGCCTGGAGGGACTCCAGCTGGCCATGGAGCAATGGCCCATCAAGGCCTGCATCGCGGTCACCAATCACAGCAATCCCATGGGCATGCGGCTTTCGGATGACCACAAGCGCAAGCTGGTGACTCTGCTGGAAGATGCGGGCGTACCGCTGATCGAGGACGACATCTACGGTGACCTTGGTCACTCGGGGGAGCGGCCGCGACCAGCCAGGGCGTTTGACCGGTCCGGTAACGTGATCTACTGCAGTTCCTTTTCCAAGACCATCTCCCCGGGCCTGCGGCTGGGCTGGATCGTCCCCGGTCGTTATTTCAACGAGATCCGGCAGCAGAAATACTTCACTAACCTGGCCACGGCCACCCTGCCACAGATGGCGGTCGCCCATTTTCTGGAGCAGGGCGGTTACGATCGCTACCTGCGTGGCGCCCGGCGCAATTACCGGGATGCGGTGGAGCGCCTGCGCACCGCCGTGGTCCGCCACTTCCCGCCGGGAACGGCGGTCAGCCGGCCCCAGGGTGGTTTCGTGGTCTGGGTCCAGCTGCCGGAGGGCATCTCCGGCACCGATATCTACCGGCGCGCCCGGGAGCGGGATATCAACGTGGCACCGGGCATCATGTTCTCCACCACCGGCAAGTACGAGAACTGCCTGCGCCTGAACGCCGCCAATCCCTGGTCGGCGCGAATCGAGGATGCCGTTCGCACCCTTGGTGCGCTGGCCGCCCATGTCCACAGTGATCGCTGATGCGGGACAATTGTGCCGTCAACGCCACCATGGCACCATTTGTAACCGGCTTTCCTGATTGAGCAGACAGGGAGCCGATGCCCGCTTTCACCCCGATGCCGCCGGAGGCCAGCCTGATGAAACTCGCCGTGTTTTGTGGTTCCAGTAGCGGAAACGATGAACGTTATCAGAAGTGCGCCACTGAGTTCGGTACCTTTCTGGCCAATGAGGGTATTGATCTGGTGTTCGGTGGTGGCAAGGTGGGACTGATGGGAGCGGTGGCCGATGCCGTGCTGACCGGTGGCGGTCAGGTTTTTGGCGTTATTCCTGCCTCCCTGCAGGAGCGGGAGCTTGCCCACCATGGACTCACCGAACTGGAAGTCGTCTCCGGCATGCACGAGCGCAAAGCCCGGATGGCGGAGCTGGCGGACGGGTTCGTGGCACTGCCCGGTGGCCCGGGCACCATGGACGAACTCTTCGAGGCCTGGACCTGGGGTCAGCTGGGTTACCACAATAAGCCCTGCGCTCTGTACAACGCCTTTGGTTACTACGACCACCTGCTGGCCCTGGTAAACCATATGGCGGAATCCGGTTTCCTGAAAACCCACCACCACAGAATGTTGATTGTGGAAGATCGGGCCGAAGCGCTTGTTGAAGCCATCCGGGCCTACGAGCCTCCCGCCCGCAAGTGGTCCTGACGAAGCTCCCCGGAAGGGTCCGGAGGTTCGGGAGTACTGGCTGTCGGGCCGGTAAACGTCTAAGGTGGTTGCATTACGCAACCTGATAAGAAAAAGGAACCCCTATGAGCGACATTATCCTGCACCACTACGCCGGCTCCCCTTTCGCCGAAAAAGCCCGCATGATGCTGGGCTTCAAGGGCCTCACCTGGCGGTCCGTGTCCATTCCTCCGGTCATGCCCAAGCCTGATCTCACCGCCCTCACAGGGGGGTACCGCAAGACACCGGTGATGCAGATTGGTGCCGATATCTACTGCGACACAGCCATCATGGCCCGTCTTCTGGACCGGATACAGCCGGTTCCGGCGCTCTACCCGGAAGGCAAGGAAGCGCTTGCGGCCAGTGCGGCCCACTTCGCGGACGAGGTGATGTTCCGCCACGGTGTTGCCATGAATTTCCAGCCCCATGGCGTGGCTGAGCGTTTCAAGGGGGCCCCGGAAGATGTCATGAAGGCTTTCCTGGCGGACCGGAAGAAGCTGTTTGAGGGTGGCTCCGCCGCGCCGCTCCATCCGGCCCAGGCCAAATCCCAGTGGCCGGCCCTGCTGGGGCGGCTGGAGCAACAGCTGGCGGAAAGCGGCAGCTTCCTCATGGGTGAGGAACCCTGCATCGTCGACTTCTCCTACTATCATCCCCTGTGGTTCGTCGCCAGTAACAAGGCGGTGGCCAACGAGCTGGATCCCTATCCCCAGGTGCTGGCGTGGCTTGAAGCCGTGGCGGCCTGTGGTCACGGCGAACATTCGGAACTGCCGTCCCCCGAGGCAGTCGAGATCGCCCGTGACAGCACACCGGAGCCGGTGGGTTCAGGCGACTTTGACTTCGTGGACCCCAATGGCTTCGAGATCGGCAACCAGGTGACGGTGGCGGCTGTGGACTACGGTGTTGACCCGGTGGCGGGTACGCTGGTTTACCATGACGCCGAAGAAATTGTCGTCAGCCGCGAAGATGACCGGGCCGGCCTCGTGCACGTGCATTTTCCACGGTACGGCTTCCGTCTTGCTGCCGCAGGCTGATACCGACAATTATCTGAAAAAAAACCCCGTCGCCTTCAGGGCAGCGGGGTTGAGAAGTCCGTCTGATACGGACGCGTCGCGGTGGTTCCGTTGATTCAGGGAAGCAGTACGCCGTCGATCACATGTACCACGCCATTACTGGCTTCAATATCGGTCATGGTGACTGTCACCCGGTTGCCCTGGGCGTCTTCCAGAGTAACCGCGCCGCCCTCGGTACGGGCGACGATCTCGCCATTCATGGTGGTTACTTCGTACATTGTCTCGCCGGTCTCGATGAGGCCCAGAAGTTTGTCAGCGGACACCTTACCCTCAACGACATGGTAGGTCAGAATGCCCTGGAGCTTATCCTGGTTTTCCGGCATGAGCAGGGTTTTCAGCGTGCCTTCGGGTAATGCGGCGAAGGCCGCGTCAGTTGGGGCAAAGACTGTGAACGGCCCCTTGCCTGCCAGCGTATCGGCCAGGCCGGCTTCCACCACGGCGGTTTCCAGGGTGGTGTGCTGGTCTGAATTCACCACGATATCGGTGATGGTCGGTCCGTCTTTCATCCCATCGCCCTTGTGATGGTCTGCCTGGGCGGTGACGGAAAAGCCAACGGTTGCAATCAATGCGATAGCAAGATTTTTGATACTCATGTCTGACTCCTTCAGTTGGTGCAATGAGATACATTTTGAGTGACTTGCGGTTCATTCGGATCGGCATCGATGCTGGCTATTTTTACGCCAGGCGAATTTGCCTGGATGTGTAGGATTGCGAAGTTTTAATGAAGGGCTCCGGTGGCCCATGAAAACCGGTTACCCGGGGCAGACCTGACAGGCGCCGGATTGGTATACCCTGAAGGCACGGACAACAGGTCTCTGCCAAATTCATACACTGACAGGAGCAAGCCCATGCACATTTCTCTTGAAGGGCGTAACGCCATCATCACCGGTTCAACCAAGGGCATTGGCCTGGCGGCGGCGAAAGGGCTCGCGGCAGCCGGGGGCAGTGTGGTCGTCAATGGCCGTACCCAGGAGGCCGTGGATGAAGCGGTCATGGCGGTCAGGAAGATGGCCCCTGACGCGGGTATTCGTGGTGTCGCCGCGGACCTTGGCACCGCTGAAGGATGCCAGGCGCTGGTGGACGCCATCCCGGAATGCGACATCCTGGTGAACAATGTGGGCATCTTCGGCCCGGAGGATTTTTTCGATGTACCGGACAGCGAATGGCAGCGTTTCTTCGACATCAATGTGATGTCCGGTGTGCGTCTGTCCCGGGCCTACCTGCCGGGTATGGAAAAGCGGAACTGGGGACGGGTGGTGTTCCTGTCTTCGGAGTCCGGCCTCAACATTCCGACTGAGATGATTCATTACGGTTTTACCAAGACCGCTGTGCTCAGCGTTGCCCGTGGGCTGGCCAAGCGGATGTCGGCCACCGGGGTTACGGTCAACTCGGTGCTTCCGGGGCCCACTCTCAGTGACGGGGTCGGTGCCATGTTGAAGGAATCCGCGGAGAAACGGGGTGTGTCCATGGAGCAGGTGGGGCAGGAGTTTGTGAGAAAGATGCGCCCAAGCTCCATTATCCAGCGCATTGCTTCGGTGGAAGAGGTCGCCAACATGATTGTCTACGCCTGTTCCGAACAGGCATCTGCCACCACCGGCGCGGCCCTGCGGGTGGAAGGGGGTATCGTCGACTCCATTGCCTGAGTGGACCAGGCCCCGGCGTCCATTACGCCAGGGGCCTGGTCGATAAGGTGACTACAGCCTTTCGTTATTCTTGATCGTCACCTGCTCGTTCAGGGTCCAGAAGTCGTAAAGTACCCCGAGGAAGAACAGGCCGCCGGTGAACAGGTAGATGATGCCGGTAATCCACTTGCCCATGTACATCCGGTGAAGTCCGAAGATTCCCAGGAAGGTCAGCAGGAGCCAGCTCACGCTGTAGTTGACCGGTCCTTCCTGATAGCGCATGTCCGCCTCCCGGTCCATGCCGGGAATCAGGAACAGGTCAATAATCCAGCCGATGAAAAACAGGCCCAGGGTGAAGAACCAGATGGTGCCGGTCACCGGCTTGCCATAGTAGAAACGGTGGGCCCCCAGGAAACCGAATATCCAGAGCAGGTAGCCCATAACCACACTGTGGGTATTACCGTTTTGAACGCTCATTCGCACTCCTTATGCCATCGTACGGGCGGGGGCTCCCGCCACCTATACACGTCTATTGGTCATACTAAAGCATTTTCAAGACGATACAGCCACCGCTATGCTTGTTTGCCAAGGCTATCTCACTTGTCACGGAGGTTGACTTGAAAGTCCGACGCTCGCTCTGGGTTCTGCTGGTTCTTCTGCTGGCGCTGGTTCTTCTTCTCTGGGTCAGTTGGGTACTGGTGAGCAACCGGCTGTCGGAGCTGGGCATCGAAAAGATCGAGGCCAGCGGCCTTGAGGTGGGGTGGGATCATGTGGGCTTCCGTGACCTTGCCTTCACCTGGTCGGGCGCGGGTCGGACGATGCGCGTCGAGAGTACCGGCCCATCGGTGCATCTGGACTGGGGAGACTGGCAGGTTGCCCGCCTGTCGACCCGTCAGGCCACGGTCACTGATGTCAGTCTCGGGAATGAAGACGGCGCCCCGTCATCCTCCGACGGAGCTCCCGCCGTCAGGCTGACCCTGCCGGAAAACATCCCTTTCTGGCTACCGCGGACGCTGACGGTGAATCATCTGATGGCATCCTTTCCCTGCGGGGCCGGCCAGTGTCGGCTGGAAGGAGAGCTGGCGTTCGATCGTGGCGGAAGCGAGGCAACCCTGAAGGTGGACGCAACCCTGAACCGGGAAGCGGTTGAGCCGCTGGAAATCCGCGGAGATCTCCGTCTGGGCGCCGGCGGTTCGGCGAAAGATATTACCGGCGGCGAGTTCCGGATGGATGGCCTGAAACCCTGGCTCAGGGATCTTTTCCCTTCAATGGATCAGACACTGATGCCCGTCTCCGCGCGGCTTGAGCTGTCACCCTCCGGCCTTACGGAAGAGTCCCCCGATCACTGGTCAGGGAATGTCTCCGTCGAAACGGAAGGCGGCGCCGGCCTTGGCTTCGACGGGCAGTTGACTCTGAACACGGAGTCACCCTGGGCGCTTCGGATCCGGGAGGGTCTCCTGACTGGCAGATTGAGCAGCCTGCAACACTCGGGCTGGCTGTTCGACGACATCAGGGCGCATCTGCCCCTTGCCGGCAGTGTATCCGCGGCCAGGACCCGACTGACCCTCGGTCAGGGTGCGGAGCTTACCGTCCGGTATGCGGATCTGATGGAAACCGACCGGTTGGTCTGGCTGGACGGACTGTCGCTCTCAGGGGCAGGGCTGGAACTCACCTTCGAGAATGGGCCTGCCGCCACAGGCCCGCTGGAGCTGTCAGTCCGGGAGGCAACCCTACCTGGCCTGATTCCCCAGCCATGGCAGGCAAACGGCCAGGTCCGGTTACAGGGGCAGGCCATCGCCATGACCGGTCTGACCCTGTCCAGTGAGGCGGGGACGATCATTACTTCGGAACTGGACTACCACTCCCGGCAGGGCCTGGATGCACGCTTTTCCATGAAACTCGAGGAAGCCAACCAGGCAAACTATCTGGCCGGGACTCTCGAGGCCTGGCCGAAGACGCTGACATTCTCAGGCGGCCATGCCGACCTGACAGCGGGAATCCGGTGGCTGCCTGATGAAGGTTCGGAGATGGAGGGAACGCTGGTGCTGGCGGCTGCGTCAGGCCTTTACGACCGGATGGCGTGGGAAGAACTGGAGGGGAGTGTCTCTGGTCGCTGGGGAAGGGAGCAGGTGTCATTGAACGCAGACGAGCTGGCACTGGAAACTCTCAACCCCGGGGTGGCTATCGGCCCGGTTCAGCTGGGATTTCAGTACGAGGCCGATACGGAGGCTCCGATGGCGGGACAGTTACATCTGGATAAGGCTACAGCGGGCTTCGCCGGAGGTATGGTAAAAATAGATGAAAACCGTTGGTCGCTGGCAAAGGAGCTTTGGCGGGTACCGCTGATCGTGGAAGGTATCGAGCTGTCGGCGCTGATGAACCTCTACCCCGCCGAGGGACTGTCGGGGGACGGCATCCTGCAGGGGCGCCTGCCGGTATTGATCAGCGCCAACGGTATCCGTATTGAAGGTGGCGAGATCTCGGCTCTGGCGCCGGGTGGGACGCTGCAGCTGCCTGCGGACCGACTCCGCGGCCTGGGGCAGGGCAATGCGGCCATGGACCTGGTGGCCAGGGCCATGGAGGATTTTCACTACCGGGTCCTGGACAGCAGTATCAACTATGCTGAGGATGGCGCCCTGACACTGGACCTGCACCTGGAGGGCTCAAGCCCGCAGATCGAAAGCGAACGGCCGGTGGTACTGAATATCAACCTGGAGGAAAACATTCCGGCCCTGCTGACCAGCCTGCAGCTGAGTGGCCGGGTGAACGACGCGGTCACCGAACGGGTCCGCAGGATGCTGGAGCAGGGTGATGTCAGTGTACAATGAGCAGACTGGGTGAATTCATGGCCCATCGGCAGGGTGGAAAAGCCCCGGACAATGAGGTGATTATGAGGATATCGCAAACCGGTGCAGGTCTGATGATCGGTTGCCTGGCCGGCCTGTTGCTGGCCGCCTGCACGCCAACCGTGCAGATGGCGGCACCCAAGGAGCCCATAACGGTAAACCTGAACGTCAAGATCCAGCATGAGATCTACGTGAAGGTGGACCGCGAGGTCGAGGAACTCTTCACTGACCAGGGCCTGTTCTGAGCCTGACCGTCACGGTTTCAAGGAGCTGCAAATGACATTGATAAAGCGCGCCACAATGCTTCTGCTCATGCTGTGCCTGAGTCTCCCGGCCCTGGCCATGGAGCTTGAGGAAGCCAAGAGTCGTCTGGATACCGTAAAGACCGAGGGCCTGGTGGGTGAAAAACCCGATGGTTATCTGGGCGTGGTGTCCCCTGGCGGCGATGCGGCCGAGATCGTGAAGACGATCAACGATGCCCGCCGTCAGGAATACCAGCGGATCGCCGAGAAGCATGATATTCCCGTCGCCAAGGTGGAGGCCGTGGCCGGCAAGAAGGCCCTGGAGAAAACACCGGCCGGGCAGTATATCCAGGTGGACGGCAATTGGGTTCGGAAGTAGCATTTACTCCCGTAGGCAGCTATCTTTAACAGATCCGGCGGTTTCCACAGCCGCCGCTCTGGTGTTCCGTGCATTGCCGGAACACGAGCGACTAGGGGATAACTACAATGAAAACAATAACAGACCAGCTGGCCAACTACGCCAGCTATCATCGTGATCGTCGAAACATCGTCACCCACTTCATCGGTATTCCGATGATCGTGGTGGCCATCGCCATACTTCTGGCCCGCCCTTCCTTCGAGATCGCCGGTATCACCATGGCACCGATCTGGTTGCTTGCCATTGCCAGCGTGGCTTATTACCTGGTGCTCGACCTCCGTTTCGGGGTTGTCATGGGCGTGCTGATGGCTCTCGCCGTGTGGGCGGGAATGACCGTTGCCGCCATGTCCACCGGGGCCTGGCTGGGATGGGGTATCGGCCTGTTCGTGATTGGCTGGATCGCCCAATTCATCGGCCACTTCTACGAGGGCCGCAAACCCGCCTTTGTCGATGATCTGGTGGGCCTGCTGATCGGTCCGCTGTTTGTGGTTGCCGAAGCCGCGTTCGGGGTGGGACTGTGCAAGTCATTGCAGCGGGAAATCGACCGCCGCGTGGGTCCGGTCCATGGCGGGCACAAGGGCTCTCCGGTCAGTCATTAGCCACCGCAGAATCAGCTTGCCCCGCCGCTTATTGTCGGGGCGTTCCCCCCTCTTTGCCGATGGAAGTTCCGATGTCTCCCAGTCAAGAACGGCCAAACATGCTGATCATGGTGGTCTGCGGCCTGTTTACCAGTCTTGTGGTAATTGCCTTTGCCCGGATGGCCTACGGTCTGCTTTTGCCTCCCATGCGGGCGGACCTTGGCCTGAGTTACCAGCAGGCGGGCATCCTGGGCACGATCACCGCCCTGGGCTACCTGAGCTTCGTATTGGCGGGCGGTATTGCCGCTGCCCGCTGGGGAGCCCGCCTGACCGTCGTCTTTGGCCTGGTGTGTGTTGCCATTGGCTTCGCGGGTCTGAGCCTGGCCTCCCATTTCTATATGCTGCTTGCCCTGATGGCCCTGCTGGGCTTTGGTACAGCTTTCAGCTTTGCGCCAATGGTCTCATTGCTGGCGACCTGGTATCCGGAAAAGCGGGGCCTGGTCATCGGGTTGATGACCAGCGGCGTTGGCCTCGGCATGCTGCTGGCCGGTGCGCTGGTGCCATGGATGACCGAGCTGTTTGGTGATGACGGCTGGCGGGTCAGCTGGGGCATTTTCTGTAGTGCGGCCCTTGTGGTCGCGTTACTGGTGACCGTATTCGCCAAGGATCCGCCAAGGCTGGCCACCGCGACCGGGCAGTCCCCGCCCTCCGCCGACAAATGGCTGATCTACCGCAATCCGCGGGTAATTACCGTGGCCTCCGTCTACGGCATCATCGGGGTCACTTACATCGTGCAGGCGATTTTTATTGTCAGCTTCATGGTGGAGTCAGGGCACCCCGAGACCACCGCCGGGGCTTTCATGGCGATGCTCGGGCTATTGTCCATAGCTGCCGGCCCCCTGTGGGGATGGCTGTCGGATTTCTGGGGGCGTGGCAATGCCCTGACCGCTTCCCTGGCCCTGGTGACCTTGGCCATGGGGCTGCCCCTGCTGGACCAGTCACTGCCGGTGTTCTTCCTGCATTTCCTGGTGATGGGTCTGTCGGTCAATGGCATGTTTGCCCTGATCCAGGCCAGTGCCACCGATCAGGTGGCCCCCAGGTATATTCCCATTGCCTTCAGTTTCGTGACCGTGTTTTTCGCCACCGGTCAGCTGATCGGCCCCGCTGTGGCGGGTTGGCTGATCGAGTGGAGTGGTGATTTCCGGGTGGCGTTCGGCTTCACATTCGCCGTGCTGGTAGTTGGTGTCTGGCTCACGCTCATGATCCGCCGATTTCCCCGGGAGGTGGCCGTGGATCAGCCGCCGGCAAGATCCCTCGATGCGGACTGAACATGCCGGACCGGTCGTGTCCCGGACGGAACACTAGTGTCCCGGCCGAGACACTAGGCCCCTTCCGGGGCTGCCGCCGGGTCCAAGGTGCCGAAGATGACCCGGTTGCGGCCTTCGTTCTTGGCACGGTAGAGCGCCTTGTCCGCCTCGCGAATCAGTTCATCGGGGCTCATGGGTTCAATCCAGCACGCAACCCCCACCGATAGGGTGGCGGTTATCGCTCCCGCCTCGGTGATGACCGGGGTATTGGCAAATAACTGACGGTATTCCTCCGCCCTCTCCATAGCGGGCTCCCGGCCCGTTCCCGGCAACACCACCAGGAACTCCTCACCCCCAAAGCGGCAGACGATATCGCTGGCCCGTGACATGGACCCAAGCAGGGTTGCCAGCTGGGTAATTACAGCATCGCCGCTGGCATGGCCATGTTCGTCGTTTATGGCCTTGAAATGGTCGATGTCGATTAGGAGCAGGCCGACCGGCTCCTGCTGGCGTCGACAGCGGTCAATCTCCCGCTGCAGACTGTCATCAAGGTAGCGCCGGTTGTAGAGGCCGGTGAGAGGGTCCCGGTTTGCCTGCTCATGCAGTCTCTCCTGGAGAAGCCGGTTTTCCTCGATCTGCTGTTTCAGCTGGGACTCGATCCGTCGCTGCCGCTCCCGGGCTTCGTGGAGTACCAGGTTGCGGCTGTAGGAAACGTATCCCACCAGCAGCAGGTACATCGAAATGGAACTCACCGCCATTACCGTAGTAAGCCAATGGGTGGCGGGCTCGAACCTCATGCCCGTGAACGCCGCTCCCGCCACGATGCCCGCTGTGAGACCGCCGAATGCCTGGGCCAGTCCCCTGGGTCCCCGGAAGACCATGAGGTTCATGGAGGTGCTGATGGCCAGCATGAATCCGATCCACAAGGGAAAGCCCAGTCCGCTGATCCAGAGACCGAAGATCACCGAGTCGATAATCAGGTTATCGAACTCGGCGTTCATGGTGTCCCGGGACTCTCTTGCACGGAGGTAGGCGAGCTGGGGCCACACGAGGAAGCTTACAAGCAGGATGGGAAGAAGCCAGGGCGAGAGCTGCTGAAGCCAGATGTGACTGGCCAGGGTCACGAAGATGGCCGCGAAGGAGAGGCTGCGGTTGCGTCGGTTCATCGTCACCACCCAGTGGGGCTGGCTGTGGCGAGGGGCGTGTTTGAATGACATGTCAGTTTTGTCGATAGGAGGCCAGAAACGATTGGCTCAGTATAAGCCAGCCCTCTGAACTCTGGATGAATTGTGATCGAAAAAATATCGTTTGTTTGATTAATGTCAGGGCTTCTGACCGTTTCCCCCGGCGAGATCGGTAAAAAGAACCAAATATCGCGGTACGAACCGGTTTTGAGCCGGATCATGCCAAGGCTTTATTTTTCTGGATTCGTCCCAATACCATAACCATGAATGGTCCACATGGCCGCCGGTTACCTTCGGCGGTCCTGGTCCCTGACATTCCCAGATCCAGGAGACGCCATGAAATATTCTCTTCCCGCCGCCATTGCCGCCATGCTTCTGGTGACCTCATCGGCCTGGGCCGCTTCGCCCGAAGGCCAGGCCATACGTCCCATGGGGGGCAACCAGCCGGACCTGTCACCGAGAGAGCAGGCAGACCAGGCTAAAGAGGATCCGGCCCCGATGGACCGGGAAACCCTCAAGGAAGGTCACCGCCCGGGCGTCCGGGACATTTCTCCGGACGATGAACAGAACAGTCTCGACGAATACGACAACCCTGACGCCGCAGGGGACGACGCTGATGAGGATGGTCAGGAATAAGACACGCCTGATACATGGCCCCGGAGGGATGCCGGGGCCATGAACCTGGCTACTTGATGGCCACGGGGTTAACCGGGGAACCGGTGCCCTGTTCCACTTTCAGCGGGGCGGCCACCAGCATGAAGCTGTACTGGCCGTCCTCGGCGCTGTCTGCAGCCAGGTCATCCAGCCACCAGATTTCCGACAGCACCACACCCATATCCCGCATCAGCGCACCGTGAAGCGGAATAATGTAGGTTTCCCCGTCGATTTGCTGGACCACCTTCTCCACCGCAATGTTGTCGGTGGCAATCATGGGCGTTTCCATGCGATCCAGCCAGCTCAGCAATTCCTTGCTGTAGCACAGCCCCGGTTCGTTCATGGCGTTCCATTGCTCGTCCGGCTCCTCTTCCCAGAACCGGGCGATGGAACCGGTGCGGATGACCAGGATATCCCGTTTATTGATGGTGGTGCCCTGGGCCTCGGCGGTTGCCTCGAGATCCTTCAGGTGAATGCAGGTCTCGGTGGGCAGACGATGCAGGTCGTCACTGCCCATGTGCCGGCCGACATCCAGCAGCACGGCGCGGCCGACGATACCCTTCTTCCCGATTTCTCCCACGTCGGCATGGGTGTGACCATGCACCGAGGTGGCCTCGCTCTTGCCGCCGTAAACCTTGTCGCCGTACCAGGCATGGGCCAGGCCATCCACGTGGGTGGTCCCCTGCAGGTACATGAAGGCCACATCGTCGGAGTACTTGATGCCCCCGGGAGCAGGCTCGGCCTTGCCCGCCATGTAGACACCCGCGTCAGTGGCCATGAAATGCTGGGTGGGTACCCGACCCGGGAATACCGGCCCGGAACCGGAGGTCATGGGGATCTGAAGGGTAAAGGTCTTGCCGCTGGTGATGGCCCCGGCGCCATTTTTTGCCTCGGCTTCGCCCAGGTAGTTGAGGGCGCCCACCTGGTCGTCTTCGCCCCACTTGCCCCAGTTGGTGGGTGCATCGCCCTGGAGGATCTCCATGGGTGACTGGGCCGTGGCTCCGGCGGACAGTCCTGTCAGTAGCGCCCCGGCGCACAGGGCCAGGGTGGATGGTTTGAGTGGCATCGTAATTCTCCTTGTCGCGTTCTTGTTGTGGTTCTGGTGTCTACCAACAGGGGCGAGTGCGCCCCCGGCGTGGTACTGCAAGGAAGAAAGAGGGTCGTGCTAAGTGTAGCTTTGTTCTACAAATTGTCAGTCAAACAGGATTACCTGCCGTACCGCCTTACCGGCGGCCAGCTTCTCGAACCCCTCGTTGATCTCATCCAGGGTCAGGGTATCGCTCAGCAGTCTGTCCACCGGCAGCTTGCCCTGGCGGAACAGGGTGACGTAACGGGCCACATCCCGAACCGGCACGCAGCTTCCCACATAGCTGCCCTTCAGAATCCGCTCTTCCGCCACCAGGCTGACCTGCTGAATGGCCACCTTCTTCTCGGGGTGGGCGAGCCCCCCGGTGACGGTGGTGCCGCCGCGGCGGGTGATCTGATAGGCGAATTCCAGGGCCTTCTCGGAGCCCGCCATTTCGATGGCGCAGTCAACGCCGCCGTTCATCAGTTCCTTGATTTTCGCAACACAGTCCGCTTCTCCGGAATTGAAAGCGTGAGTAGCCCCCAGCTCTTTTGCCAGGGTCAGCTTGCTGTCGTCCAGGTCGATGGCAATCACCTCACCGGCACCGGCCACCAGGGCCCCCAGCACGCTGTTAAGACCGACACCGCCGAGGCCGATGACCGCCACCGACTGCCCGGCCCTGATATCGGCAGAGTTGATGGCGGCGCCAACGCCGGTGAGCACCGCGCAGCCAAACAGAGCGGCGTGGTGCAGTGGCAAGTCCGGGTCCACCTTGACCAGGGAGTCCCGGGAAACAACCGCGTGATCGGCGAAGGCGGAAACCCCCAGGTGGTGATTGATGGTGGTGCCATCGGCCCGGTGCAGGCGATGGTCGCCACTGACCAGGGTGCCGGCATTGTTGGTTTTGGCCGCAGGCTCACACAGGGCCGGCCGGCCCTCGGCGCAGGGGGCGCAATGGCCACAACTGGGCACGAATACCGCAACCACGTGGTCGCCTTCCCTGAGGTCGCGGACCCCATTGCCCACAGCCTTAACGATACCGGCGGCCTCATGGCCCAGAGCCATGGGCACCGGCCGCGGCCGGTTGCCGTCAATCACCGAGAGGTCGGAGTGGCACAGGCCCGCGGCCTTGATCTGCACCAGCACCTCGTTGTCACCGGGCGGATCCAGCTCCAGCTCCTCGATGACCAGTGGTCTGGTTTTGTCATAGGGGCGCTCGGCACCGATGGCCTGGAGTACGGCAGCACGTATTTTCATGGTTGTTCTCCTTGTTTGCGATCGGATCAGTCATCAGCAACAGCTGATGATTCTGAACGATCCCTGCGCCCTTGTGAAACCGAGCCCCGCTCGATGCGCCAGTTGGTGTCCACCAGACCGGCGGAATGGGCGTCGTCGGACTCGGCAATCAGCACGGTGAGACCCTCCCCTCTGAGATCCGCGATTACGGATGAAAGCCGCTGTGCCAGAACCGGGGCGACACCCTCGAAGGGCTCATCCAGCAGGAT
The DNA here is from genome assembly GCF_900115285.1 of Marinobacter daqiaonensis. GTDB lineage: Bacteria > Pseudomonadota > Gammaproteobacteria > Pseudomonadales > Oleiphilaceae > Marinobacter > Marinobacter daqiaonensis. The sequence goes on along the minus strand of NZ_FOYW01000001.1, from coordinate 2,270,666 downwards.
CAGCTCCCGGCCGGGAATCAGGGCCCGGCCCAGGGCCACCAGTTTCTGCTGGCCACCGGACAGCTGCAGCGCCTTGCGTTCGCCGAAATCGGCGATCTCCGGCATCAGCGAGTAGACCCACTTGAGCCGCTGCTCACCGTCCGCAATGCGGTTGGCCCAGGCGGGCATCAGCATGTTTTCGGTGACCGTCAGCTCGGGTATCAGCCTCCGGTCTTCCGGCATATAGCTGATGGCCATGTTCCCCCGTCGGTGCGCCGGCAGGCGGGTGAGGTCCTGGCCCTTGAAGATGATGGATCCCCGGGTGGCGGGCAGCAGGCCCATGATGGCACGGATCAGGGTGGTCTTGCCGGCGCCGTTGTGGCCGATCAGACCGGCCATCTGGCCACCCGGAATGTTCAGGTTGACGTTCCGGAGGATGCCGATGCCCTCGATGGAGACGTCGAGATTGGAAATTTCCAGGCTCATATCAGGCGTCTCCTTCGGTTTCAGGTTGCTTCTTGCGCTTTCCGGTCACCAGTTCCTGGACCTGCTTGTCCGCAAGCACCTCGTCCACGGGCCCGTCCTTGATCACTACGCCACTGGCGAAGGCCAGTACCCGGGTAACGTAGCGCTGGACGATCTCCATATCGTGCTCCACGAACAACACTGTCAGCCCCCGTCGTTTGACGGCCTCCATCACGGTATCCATCAGGGTGTATTTCTCCTCCATGCTGACTCCGCTGGTGGGCTCATCCAGCAACAGCATTTTAGGATTGCCCAGCATGGCGATGGCGATGTCCAGCAGCTTGCGGGCGCCCTGGGGCATGGCGGTCACCATCTCGTCCCGGTACTGGCTGATGTTCATCTGTTCGAGGATATTGTCCGCCGCCGCAAGACGCCTGGGTGTGCGCACCGGGCGCAGCATCTGGAACTGGTTGTGTTCGGCGGACGCCAGAGCAATGGCGAGGTTGTCGATCACTGGCAGCTCCAGAAAAAGCTGCGGTATCTGGAACGACCGGGTCAGCCCTTTGCGCATCAGCTTGCGGGGCCCCAGCCCCTTGATAGGCGCGCCTCCAAAGGCGATGGTCCCACTGGATGGCGGCAGGTAGCCGGTCACCATGTTGATGAAGGTGGTCTTGCCGGCCCCGTTGGAGCCGATGACACCCACGATTTCCCCTTCGGTAATGGTGATATTGATGTCTTCAGCCGCTGTCACCGCTCCAAAATAACGGGACAGCCCCTCGGTTTTCAGAATCTCCGTCATGAGGCGGTCCTTCTCTTGCGGGTAAACAGGCTCCAGATACCCTTGGGCAGGAACAGGATGATCAGCAGGAGCACAATGCCCAGGATCATCTGCCAGGCGTTGGGCGCCAGTTCAACGGCGTAGGTGCGCACGAGGGTGAAGATCAGCGCTGCGATAAAGGGCGCCGCAACGTGGCCGGTGCCTCCCAGGATGGCGATAAACACGAACTCACCGGATATGGTCCAGTAAGCCATGGTGGGGTCCACATGGCCGGCGGTCAGGGCGGTCATGGACCCGCCAACGGAGCCGATGGCCGCGGCAATGACGTAGTTGATGTACAGCACCTGTTGGCGCGATATGCCCATGTACTCCACACGCACTTCGTTTTCCCGGATCGCTTCGCAGGCGAGACCCAGGCTGGACTTGAAATAACGATTGAGAAACAGGGCGATTGCCAGTGCTATCACAAGTGCCAGCAGCAATGCCGCACGGGTGCCGCTTTCGCCGGTGCCGGGCTGGTATCCCAGAATGGACCAGTCCACAACACCGAAGCCGTCGGTGCTGCCGAGGTCATGGCTTTTCACCAGTACCCCGTAGAGAATCATCGAAAAGGCCAGGGACAGCATGGCGAAGAATATTTCACGATAGCGGGTGACCAGGAGCCCCAGCACCATGGATATGGCAACGGTAACCCCGACCCCAAGCCCAACCAGCATGAGGGCGTCGGTAATTCCGAGGAACCGCCCACCGAGGCCCACGGCGTAACCACCGAGGCAGTAGAAGAGTCCCTGGCCAAAAGACACCAGTCCTGCCCGCATCAGCATCACCACGCCCATCACTACCAGGGCGGTGGAAATCGCGAGGGTCAGGGTAAATACCAGCCAGTTGGGGCTGAACTGGGCAAGAATCGCGACGGCGACAGCGACGCCGATCAGTGACAGTTCGGTTCTTTCCAGCTTCATCAGATTTTCCTCGCAATCGCCTGACCGAATAGCCCATGGGGCCGGAATACCAGTACCGCCGCCATCACCGCGTAGATAATGAACAGCTCCAGTTCGGGCATGGTGTGTATGGAGGTAGCCCGGGCCAGGCCCACGATGATCGCGCCGATGGCAGCACCGAGGATGCTGCCCAGGCCGCCGGTCACCACCACGGCAAAGGCCAGCACGATGACTTCGATGCCGATGCCCGGTACCACTGAAATGATGGGCGCGGTGACACCACCGGCAATGGCACCAAGGGTAGCGCCGATCATAAAGGTGATGGTGAACATACGTCGCACGTTGACGCCCATGGCCTCCGAGACTTCCCGGTCGTGGATGATGGAGCGAAGGATCTTGCCGATCCGGGTGCGTTCAAGCCAGAACCAGAGCCCCACGCCAATCACGATGGACACCCCCACCACCATGAGGTCGTATTGGGATACGGTGAGCACATCAATATTGATCCGGCCCATGGCCGCATAGGGCTGGTAGGCGAAGTAGGGCGTGGTGCCCCAGACCAGCTTCATCACGTCCTCAAGAATCAGCAGGACAGCAAAGGTGATGATCAGCATGAGAATTTCGTCCCGGCCGTACATCAGCCGGAGCAGTCCCCGCTCGATGGCCAGGCCGGTGACTGCACCAATCAACACCGCGGACACGGCGATGATGGCAAAGGCCATCCAGAGCTGCTCCCCGCCGCCGGCGTAGTACCAGCCCAGCGCCGAGGCGGCGGCATAGGCTCCCAGGGCATAAAGGCTGCCGTGGGCCATGTTCAGAATTCGCATGACGCCGTAAATGACGGTAAGCCCCGCGGCCACAAGGAACAGCCAGGAGGCGTAGATAAACCCGTCGATCAGTATCGCCCAGACCGTTAACATCGATTGTTTCTCCTGTTACTGACGGTTCCGCCGCCATAGGGCGGCGGAACAATCAACCAGTGAATGAATCAGTCGCACTTGGCTCCCGGGAAGCCAGCCTTGATCCATTCCTGCGGGTTCTGGCCGTCCGGTGCGGACACGCACTCACCCGGATAGGAGCGAATATTGCGCAGTTCGGCCTTGCCATCCACGAAGTGGTATTCACCGTAGAGCATGGGTTGCATGGCCTGGTGACCACCCGCCAGGGCCATGTCCACAGTACCGCTGACGGATTCGAACTTCGCGCCCTTGAGAGCGGCAGCCAGCTGCTCCGGTGTCGGGACGCCCTCGGCACCGGAATTGTCGGCGGCGAACTTCAGCGCCAGGATAGCCTGGGCGGCTTTGGAGGCAGGGTAGCTTGGCGGTGTGCCATGCTCGGCCTCATAGGCCTTGGTAAACCAGGTGCTCAGGTCATTCTCGGGCATGAAGCCGCCAAAGGGCCCACGACCACCCAGGATGGTTCCGTTGGGCGCCTGGCCATCGAAGCGGTGCAGACCGGATTCACCCGTGGTCAGGAGGGCCGTCGCCTGGCCGAGAAGACCACGGGCATTGGCCTGGGCCACGAAGGATTCCATGTCACCACCCCACATGGAGGAGTGAATGATGTCGGGACGGCGGGTCTGCAGCGCCGATATTTCGGTGCCGTAACTGCCCTGGAAAATCTGAGGCGTCTGGTTGTTGACGATTTCCGCCTCAGGCATCAGCTGTTCAATGGAGAGGGTGAAATCCTCCCAGGAATCCTGGCCCCAGGCGTAGTTCTGCTGGATGCCGGCGATTCGTTTGGCTTCGGGACGGGTTTCCGCCAGGTAGTGGGCCGCCCCGACATTGTCGGCAACCGCATCAAGACCGGTGCGGAAGAGATACTCGGGGTTCTCGATCTCCTGGAACAGGCGAGGTGTTCCGCAGTCGAACGCGATGGTGAACATCTTCATTTCTTCCGCTACCGGTCCCACGGCAAGACAGTCACCGGAAGAGATGTAGCCGATCACGGCGTCGACGTTCTGACGCTGCACCAGGTTGCGGTACTCCTCCACCTGCTTGGTGGGGCCGCCGGCCTCGTCGATCACCACGGTTTCCAGTTGCAGGCCGTTCACGCCCTTGCTGTTGTAGGGTGCCGGCAGGGTTCCCTCATTGATGGCTTTGACGACAATATCCGCGCCCTGGGCCGCGGGTACGCCGAAGGGCCCCGAGGCACCCCCTGAGAGGAAGGTGACAAAACCCACCTTGAAGGTGTCCTGGGCGTTGGCGGAAGCCACCATTCCCATCATGCCGGCGGAGGCCAGGGCCACCGATGTGGCGGTACCCAGCAGGGTTTTCTGCCAGATGCTGCGTTGTTGAGTCGTGTTCATTGCGTGCTCCTTGATTGTTGTTGTGCCCGGTTCGGATGCTGCGTTGGGTTTGTGGGTTTACCGCGTCGCTCCTGGATCAGAGCGGATGACGGTTTGAGGGATTCGGCGTCGTAGACCCGCCAGTCGCCCAGCAGGACCCGGGCCGGCGGAAAGCGGTCGTCCGCCCGGGGGATGCCAATGGCCTGGGCCTGAACAATCTGGTGGGTCTCGGGATCGATATAGGAAACAAAACCGTCCGGATCCTTCGGCAGCCGGATGCGAAGGCCTTCCAGGGCCGAGATCATGGCCCGGGTGTCGGTCACCGAGCCGGCCAGGGTGATGGCCTCGGCGATTGCGAGAATGCCGGCGTAGGCACCCTGGGCGGAATAGCTGGGATAGCGTCCCGATAACCGGTGGAAACGTTCTACGAACTGTCGGTTCAGCTCCGTGTCTGGCCAGTTGACGTGGTGACGGGCGGACAGGATGAGCCCGGCGGGGGATTTGTCTCCGAGCGCCACCAGGGTCTCGTAGTCGCCTCCGGTGTCGAAATTCGCCACCCGCATGCGCTCGAACAGGTGAGTGGTGCGGGCCTGTTCCAGGAAGGCCGTGAAATCGCCGCCCCACAGGGCCACCACCAGAATGTCCGGAGGTGATTCCAGCAGTGACTGGATATACAGCGAGTAATCGGGCTCGTAGAGGCGCGGCCAGTAGGTCCCTGTCTGCTGGTAGCTGACACCGTTCTGATCCAGTGCCTGCTGCAGGTCCCGCCATGCTACCCGGCCATACTCGTAGTCGGGCCCCAGGAAGGCCAGTTTCCGCCAGCCATTGCTGGCCTGGAGATCCTTCAGGTAGCGGGCGCCGGCCGCGTGGGAGGTCCAGGTGTCGCTGGACACCCGGAAATAGTAATCGTGGCCTTCTTCAAGGGCAGCGCGGGAGGATGCGTGATCGGTACCTACGAGGATCACCTGCTTCTCCCTCGCCAGGCGGCTCACCGCCATGCCAACCCCTGAGCTGACCATGCCACAGAGAACGTTGGCGTCGTCCTGGTGGAGAAAGTCCTCGGCCATGCGAACCGCGAACGATGCCTTGGAGCGGGAATCATCGACAATCACCCGCAACCGGGGCGCGAGCGGGTCGGAGGCCAACTCTTCAAGGGCCAGGCGTATGCCCGCGATGCTGTCGCGGCCGTAACTGGCGGAGCGACCGGTCATGGGGTACATGCAGGCTACGGTGGCGTCCGCGTCTTCCGCCGCGGCGCCCAGTTCGACCCGTCCAACGGGGGGCTTCTCCGGGAGTGCCGACACCAGCGAAACACTGAAAACGCAAAATGCCGTTGCCGCGGCCTGTCGCCACCACCGGCCGAATGTTCGCCTGAGAGATGCTGTTCTATGCCGATGGCGGTTGGAAAATCCCGGCACGTCTGCCTCCTGATCCGGCAGAGCCGGCCTCGGGTCATCGTTTGTTTTTGTGATGTCTGACACTGAATCTGTAGCAAAAGGAGGGCCAAGGCCATGGGGTGGCCTGTGATTGGCGCTGTGGGCCAGAATGGTGGGGCGACAGGCGGAGACGGAGCCCGATCAAGGGCGCTCCGTTGAGCGACTTCCGCTCAGACCTCCGGGTTTCATGAGCGGATTCCGCTCAAGTCAGGCCCAGGCGCTGGAGCCGGCGCTTGAAAGCATGACGGGACATGCCCAGCTTTTCCGCTGCCCGACCCTTGTGGCCGCCGGACTGCTCCAGGGCCTGCAGGATCATACCGCGTTCGGTGTGCTGAAGCTGCTGGTCCAGGGAGATCGCTGCATCGACCGGGGTTTCGGCGGTCGCCGTGGCGGTGAACTCCGCCGGTAACTGGTCCGGACGGATCGGCTGGCCGGGGTGCAGTATGGTCAGCCGCTCCACCAGATTCCTCAGTTCCCGCACATTGCCCGGCCAGCGATAGGCGCAGAGGCGCTCCAGGGTTTCCGGAGGAATGGCGATGGGCCGGCAGCCTTCCTCCCGGGCCTGGGACTCGATGAAGACGTCCAGCAGCTCCTGGAGATCCTCGCCCCGTTCACGCAGCGGCGGAACGGTCAGCTCGATAACGTTGAGCCGGAAGAACAGGTCCTCCCGGAATCGGCCACTGCGCACGTCTTCTTCCAGGGCACGGTTGGTGGCCGCAACCACCCGCACGTCAGCGGTGTGACTGACGGTGCCCCCAACAGGGCGGTAATCGCCGTTCTCAAGAAAATGCAGGAACTTGGCCTGCAGCGACGGTGGCAGTTCGCCGATCTCATCGAGAAAGAGGGTGCCGCCGTGGGCCAGGGCGACCAGTCCGGAGCGTTTCTGGTGGGCGCCGGTGTAGGCGCCTTTCTCAGCGCCGAACAGTTCCGCTTCAATCAGCTGCTCGGGCAGGGCGGCACAGTTGATCTCCACAAAGGCACCCTCGGCACGGGGACTCTGCTGGTGAATGGCCCGCGCCACCACGGCCTTGCCGGTACCGGACTCGCCCAGCAACAGGATTCGCCCGGTGCTGCTGGCCGCGACCCGTTGCACGGTCTGCCACAGTGCCTTCATGGGCTGGCTGGAGCCCACCAGGCCGGAGGAATTGGCGGTTCGCTTACGATGGTAGTCGAGCTCGTCCCGCATCCGGGTGCGGTCGGTGATGGAGCGGATCAGGTGCAGCAGTTCATCCAGGGCGAAGGGTTTGGTGAGGTAGTCGGTGGCACCGGCCTTGACCGCCTGGACCGCCGAGCGGGTGTCGCCATGGGCGGAGATCATGACCACCGGCAGGTCCGGATAAAGGCGGGTGGTCTCGGCCAGCACGTCCATGCCACTCATTCCCGGCAGCCGCAGGTCCAGCAGCATCAGGTCCGCCGGTGTCATGGCCAGGGCATTGAGGGCGTCCTCGCCGGTGTGTGCGCTACGGGCACCGAAGCCTGCTTCGCCCAGGGCGAAGGTCATGGAGCGGACGAAGCTTTTTTCATCATCAACGATCAGTATCTGGGAGCGCATGGGTTTCTTTCGCGGGCGGTTGTTATTGTGTGAAAAGGTTATCATCGTTTGCCGCCGGAAGTCTGACGGAAACCGTAGTGCCTTCACCGTGGACACTGTGGATGTGGAGTTCGCCACCGTTGAGTTCGATCAGCTGGCGGGTGATGCTCAGGCCCAGGCCCGTCCCCTCCTGGCGGGTGGTGAAGAAAGGCTCGGTAACCTGGCGCAATGTCTGGGGGTCCATGCCAGAGCCGTTGTCGGTGATATCCACATTAATGCGGTCGCCATTACGGAAGGCACGCAGATGAACCACGCCGCCGGTGTCGCAGGCCTCAATGGCGTTGGCCAGCAGGTTGACCAGGCACTGAATGACCTGGTCCGGGCTGGCGTAGATGGCAAGACGGGAATCGCCGCTGGCGCTGATCCGCACCTGGCGCTGGTCCGCCAGGCCGGAAGTGAGGACGGTGGCATGGCGGAACACCCTGCGGATCTCAACCCGCTGGGGCTCCCCGGCTACCGGACGGCCATAGTCCAGCAGATCACCGACCACCCGGTTCAGGCGGTCGATTTCATCCTCCACGGACACCAGCAGGTCTCGGCGCTGGTCATTGGCTTCGCCTTTTTCCAGGGCCTGTACCGTAAGTTTGATGGTGGCCAGGGGGTTGCGGACTTCATGGGCGACGCCGGTAGCGAACTCCCCCAGTACCGCCATTTTCTCCGCCTGCACGGTGCGGCCAATCATGTCCTGCAGCCGGTCCGCCATGGCGTTGAAGGCATGGGCCAGTACGTCAATCTCGTCCTTGTCGTTCCTCGGCGCCTGCAGGCGGAAGTGCAGGTCGCCGCTGGCAAGTGCCTCCGCGCCTTCCACCAGACGTCTCACCCGCCGTCGCAGGCTCCGGGCAAGGGCCCAGAACAGCACAACCGTGCCCAGCGCCATCACCCCGGCCAGGGTATAGAGTCCCAGCTGGGCACTACGCAGGGGGCTGAGGATATCCCCCGCCGAAACCACGTAGTCGATGCGCCAGCCTGGGAGCACTTCCGGGCCGGTGCGCAGGTCCTGCGGAGGCATGGTGAGGGTATTGCCGGTGGCATCCAGAAGTTCCCCCGCGGGGGTTCTCAGATAGGGGCGCAAGACGCTGGCAAGATTCTCGGTTCGCATCAGTTCAGTAAGGGACGCCAGTCGCACATGCAGACCGATGGAGCCGGTGACCTGAGGCTCCCCGGTGTCCCGCAGAGGCTGACGGATCAGCAGCCAGTTCGGACCTGCGCCGCTGCTGTGGCTGGGACCGATAACCTCGCTATTGCGCAGGAACACCGAGGGCAGGCCGGCAAGGGTCCAGTCGCTCCGGTCCCAATAGGGGCTGCCTGAGGCTGCCTGCCCGGGAATGACCTCGGTCAGCTCATTGCGATCATTGAAGAACAGGATGCCATAGAGGTCGGGCGAGTCCGCCTCCACCCTTACCAGTTCCCGCACCCCCTCAGGCACGCCATCGCGGTATAGCAGGTACAGGGGCATGGATGGATGGGTCGACAGGGTTTCCAGCTGATAGATCCGGTTCTCGATGAAATTGGTCAGCCGGTTGGCCGTGCCTGCCATCTGGGCTTCCAGACGCTCGCCGGCCAGACGCTCGGTGACCGAATCCGCCACCGTGGCGTAGAGACTGCTGAGAATCGCCACCGAGCCCACGATCAGCGTGAGTGAGAGCAGGGAATAACGACCGACAAGGCTGAAGCGCGGTTTCATTGGAACCTCATCGTTATTTTTATTGAAATACGATAAAATTTTCATACATTTTGAGAAACCAGAGGAAGCCCTAATGCCGACATCAGGCGACGTTCCCATTCCTTCCCGGAAATCGTCCGGCGGCAGCACAACCCTGAGTAAGGCCTGCCTGTTACTGCGGACGGTGGCAACGGTGTTTCCCACCGGCGGGAGCCTGTCCCGTATCGCCCGTGAAGTGGGAATGAATACCGCCACGGCCCACCGATTGCTGACGGGCCTGGCTGGCGAGGGATTGCTGACCTTTGATCCCTATGCCAAGACCTACCACATCGGATTCGATCTGCTGCGGATGGCGGAGTCGGCCCAAGAGGTCGCTCCGGACCTGCAGTTGAGGCATGCCCTGCAGCCGGTCCTGGCCCGGATCGCGGCCCGTACTGAAGATTACACCTACCTGAGTATCCGCGCGAATCGGGATGCCGTCTGCATTGATGTGGCCGAGGGCTCCTATCCCGTGACTGCCAATACCCTGGTGGCGGGCGCACGCCGCCCCCTGGGAGTTGGTGCCGCCGCCATGGCGCTGCTGGCGGCGCTGCCCGAAGAGGAGGCCCGGCGGATGGTAGAGCTGAACGCGAGCCGCTACCCCCGGTATTCGGGTATCACCCGCAACGAGGTGGAGCAATGGCTCACCAGGGCCCGGCAGGACGGTTATTCGGTGAACGAAGGCCGCATCGTGCCGGAGGTGTCGGCGGTGGGCCTTGCGTTCCAGGCGCCGGGTTCCGGCCATTACGCTGCAATCAGTGTGGCCTCGGTCGCCTCGAGAATGAATGAAGGGCGGCGGGAGCGGGTGCTTGAGATCCTCAGGGATGAAATTGATCGCTGGGCATCTGGCGGCTCCTGATCGTGTTCCCTGTTTGACCCCGGCCTTGCATGAGGGACGATATTTCATTTTTGTCTCATTATGTGAGAAAAATTTATAACATATTGATAAATATTTGACGGTGAACACGTCAGGGACTAATTTGTTATCTCGGGTCACAGCCCTGCGCTGTTCGAAAATCGAACGGAACAATAAAAAGCCTTCGGAGAATCCCATGCCTTACGCCAACCCATTCCTGATAAAAACCCTGACTGCTGTTGCTCTGAGCGCTTCACTGGCCTTTGCCGGATCTGCGGCCGCCCAGGAATTGCCCGACACCATGACCTGGTCGTCCTACGACGTCGGTTCCGCCGGATACGCGGAGGCCTCCGCCATTGCCGATGCCTTCGGCAGGGAATACGGCACCCGTGTTCGCATCCAGCCCTCCGGCTCTGCCATCGGCCGGCTGCAGCCGTTGCTCAGTGGCCGTGCGGACTATGCCTTCCTCGCCACGGAGACCTTTTTTGCCGCTGAGGGCATCCATGACTTTTCCACCCGTCGCTGGGGCCCGCAGGATCTTCGGGCGGTTGCCGGTCGACCCTCCTCGTTCGGTATCTTCACTGCCGCGGATGCCAACATTGAAACCCTGGAAGACCTGAAAGGCGTTCGTTTCGCCTACGTTGCCGGTAACCCGTCCATCAACGTGAAATGCGATGCCTTCCTGGCGTTTGCCGGCCTGAGTCGGGATGACGTGGAAGCGATCATGTTCCCTACCTATGCCAGCACCATGAGCTCCCTGGCCCGTGGCGAGGCGGACGCCTCCTGCACCACCACAACCCCGAGCCATGTGTACGAACTGGCCGAGTCCCCCCGGGGCATTCGCTGGCTGGAAGTTCCAAAGGAAAATGAAGAAGGCTGGAAACGCCTGCGGGAAGTGGCACCTTTCTTCCAGCCCTACACTGAAACTGTGGGTGCCGGCATCAGCAAGGAAAACCCGGTGGATATCCTGGCCTATCGCTACCCCGTTCTGACCGTTCGCGCGGACATGGACGAGGATGCGGTCTATAACTACATCAAGGCTCTGGATGAAACCTACGATATGTACAAGGATGCCACCGCCGTTATGCATCGCTGGGACCTGAAAGAGGCTGGCACGCCGGCCATTGATGTTCCCTTCCACGCCGGCGCTATCCGCTACCTGGAAGAGAAGGGCATCTGGACCGAGGAACACCAGGCCTGGAACGACCAGCGCACCGCCCGGCTGAATGCCCTGCTGGACGCCTGGCCGGAAGCCCTCGCCGCAGCTGAGAACAAGAGCGACGAGGAATTTGCCCAGATCTGGGAAAAGCATCGCACCCAGGCCCTGGAATCCGTCAAGTAAGACCGTACAACACGCCCTGACTGGGGCCCGACCGGGCCCCTTGTTCATTTTCGGAGTATCACAGCCATGAGCGTTTCCGACGCCGCGGAGAAAGCGGCACCCAGCGGGCCTGAACAGAGGGATGGCCGCCTGCGTGGCGCCGGTTACTGGACCGTTATCGTCCTGGGCACCCTGGGCCTACTGATGGCCATCAACCAGACCTTCAACCTGGAAATCCTCGGCTTCAAACCCCTGGGCAACGCCTACCTGTACTACCTTATTGGCATTTTCCTGGCGGCCGCCTTCCTCGCGTTTCCGGCCTGGAAAGGGGCTGCGGAAAGGGTGCCCTGGTACGACTGGCTGCTGGCGGTCACCGCGATGGTGTGCGCCGGCTACCTCGGCTACCACGGTCTCACCATGATCAACTACGGCTGGGAGTTCGAGGCGCCCCCAGAGGCCACCGTGCTGTCCGGCATCCTGCTGGTGCTGATCCTGGAAGGGGTTCGCCGCTGCGGTGGCTGGCCACTGCTGTTCGTGGCGTTGTTTTTCGGGACCTACCCGCTCTATGCCGATTCCATGCCCGGCTTCCTGTGGGGCAACCAGTACACCCTGCCGGAGATCATCCGGGCCCACGTCATCGGGGTGGAAAGCGTTATCGGCATTCCCATGCAGGTCGTGGCCCAGCTGGTGATCGGCTTCGTGGTGTTTGGCGCTGCCCTGACCGCCACCGGTGGCGGTGAGTTCTTCATGAACTTCGCCACCGCCCTGATGGGTAAGAGCCGGGGCGGGCCCGCCAAGGTGTCGGTGCTGTCCAGCGGCATCATGGGCAGTCTGTCCGGGAGTGTGATCTCCAATATCCTGACCACCGGACCCATCACCATCCCCACCATGAAAAAGACCGGTTACCCGCCCCATTACGCGGGGGCCGTGGAAGCCTGCGCGTCCACGGGTGGCACCCTGATGCCCCCGGTCATGGGAGCGGTGGCGTTCATCATGGCCTCGTTCCTGGGTGTCCCCTACGCCGAGATCGTGATCGCGGCGTTCCTGCCAGCGGTACTCTTCTACCTGGCGCTGCTGTTCCAGGTGGATATCTATGCCGCCCGCCGGGGGCTGAAGGGACTGCCGCCGGAGGCCATCCCCAATCTCAAGGAAACCCTCAAGGAGGGCTGGCCGTACCTGCTGGCGCTGGGCATGCTCATCTACATGCTGATCGTGATGCGTCTCGAGGCCTACGCGCCGTACTACGCCACGGTGATATTGCTGGGCATCTCCCTCTTCAAGCGTAAATACCGGCTGAACCTGAAACGTGCCCTGGCCTTCCTGCAGGACCTGACCACCAGCGTGGCCAATCTGGTGGCCATCCTGGCCGGTATCGGCCTGGTGGTGGGCGGGCTTTCCTACACCGGCGTGGCGGGAGCCTTCTCCCGGGAGCTACTGCTCTACGCCGATGGCAGCATTCCGCTGATGCTGATCGCCGGAGCCGTGACCAGTTTCGTGCTGGGCATGGGAATGACGGTCAGCGCCTGTTACATCTTCCTGTCGATCCTGCTGGCGCCGGCTCTGGTGAACGCCGGCCTCAATCCCCTGGCCAGCCATCTGTTTATCCTTTACTGGGGCATGCTCTCCTACATCACGCCGCCGGTCTCACTGGCAGCGATAACAGCGGCTGGCGTGGCCGGGGCGAATGCGGGCCGGACCGGCCTCTACGCCATGCGCCTGGGCGGCATCCTGTTCATCCTGCCGTTCCTGTTCGTGATCAATCCTTCGCTGATCCTGCAGGGGGAACTGACGAAAATCCTGACATCCACTTTCACGGCCATTACGGCGATCTGGCTGCTGTCCTCAGCGATGGAAGGTTACCTCTACCGGATCGGTGTGCTGGGATGGCCGGCTCGGATCCTGGTGCTGGTGGCCGGTGGGGTGCTCATCTATCCCGAGCTGGTGACGGACCTGATCGGTTTCGGTCTGATCGCCGCCATCTACCTGAGCAGCCGGTTGCTGAACTTTCCGGCGGTAACCGTCGGTCGCGTTCCGGTAAATACCACGCAACGCACTGGTGAAACATCGTGATCAACAAAGTCTGTAGTTCCATGGCGGAGGCGATCTCCGTGGTCAAGGATGGCGATGTCGTCATGATCGGTGGCTTTGGCAGTTCCGGCATCCCGCTGGAGCTGATCGAGGCACTGCGCCGTCATGGTCCAAAGGATCTGACCATCATTTCCAATAATGCCGGCGTCGCCGAGGAGGGCATCGCGTCCCTGCTGCGGGACGGAATGGTGCGCAAGGTGGTGTGTTCGTTTCCCCGTTCCAGGGGTTCGGTCTGGCTGCAGAGGCGCTTCAGGGAAGGGTCCATCGAATTCGAGCTGGTTCCCCAGGGCACCCTTGGTGAACGCATCCGTGCCGCCGGGGCGGGTCTGGCGGCCTTCTATACACCAACGGCCTACGGCACCCGGCTGGCAGAAGGAAAGGAAACCCGGTTGTTCAATGGCAGGGGGTATGTGATGGAAACGGCGCTCCATGCGGATGTGGCCCTCATCCGTGGCGAGAAGGGCGATGCCTGGGGCAATCTGACCTACAACACCGCCGGCCGTAACTTCAATCCGTCCATGGCCATGGCGGCCAGAATTACTATTGCCGAGGTGAAGCAGATTGTCGAAGTGGGCGACCTGGACCCGGAAAGCGTGGTGACCCCCGGCATCTTTGTGGATACGGTTGTGCTACAGGAGGGTCTGATCAATGCAACGGCTTGATACCGAAGGTATGGCCCGGCGGGTCGCTCAGGATATTCCTGACGGCGCTTATGTGAACCTTGGCATTGGCATGCCGACCCAGGTAGCAAACTATGTTTCCGGGGATCGTCATGTGATATACCATAGCGAGAACGGCATTCTCGGGGTGGGCCCGGCGCCGGCGCCAGGTGAGGAAAACCCTGACCTGATCAATGCCGGCAAGCAATTCGTGACCCTGCTGCCCGGGGGATGCTATTTCGATAATGCGGACTCCTTCGCCATGATGCGCGGGGGCCACCTGGACATTGCTGTGCTGGGTGCGTTTCAGGTGTCCTCCACCGGTGATCTGGCCAGTTGGGCTACCAATGACCTCAGTGAACCACCCGCTGTCGGTGGTGCGATGGACCTGGCGGTGGGTGCCCGCAGGCTGTATGTACTGATGAAGCACTGCACCCGTGACGGCGAACCCAAGATCCTGACCGAGTGTGAGTACCCGCTGACCGGCAAGGGGGTGGTGGACCGGATCTATACCGACCTTGCAGTTCTCGAGGTAACCCCAAGGGGGCTGCAGGTTCTGGAGCTGGTGGCGGGCAACACCCTGGCGGAGGTCCAGGCCGTAACCGGCACCCGCCTCCTGCCGCCGCCAGCCTGACCCGCACTGGCAATCCCGACCGGGTGTGAGGCGGCGTACCTCAACTCCCCGGTCCCGATTCAGGTTGATTGATGACAGACGTTTTCTCTACCGGGGTACTTACCGTCACCCGGTCGGCACTGGCTTACCTGGCGTTATTGTGCGGCGTGCTTTCCCTGGTCCCCGGCATGGCGGTGGTGGGCGCGGCCGCCATTGTACTGGCGATACTGCTGGGCTGGCGCGAGTTGCGTCTGGTGGCCAGGATTATCTTTGGTCTGCTGGTGGCCATGTCCGCGCTGGCCCTGGTGGACGAACCCTCCGCACTCATGGACGGCGCCGTCAACATGACCCGGCTGACGGCGCTGATCCTGACGGTGATGCTGCTGTCCTCTCTGCTGGGCCGCTCCCGTGATCTGGAGTGGATCTCCGCCAGTCTCTTCGCCGGGCGCCCCACGGCGCGTTACCTCAGCGTGAGTTTCGGGACGACGGTGCTGTCCGTGCCGCTGAACTTCGGCTCGGTGGGCGTGGTATCGTCGATGATCGCTGGCCAGGTCAGGCGCCATGGGGACTCGGCCATGGCCCGCAATGCCTGCCGGGGGACCCTGCGGGGCTTCGGCGCTTCGCCTACCTGTTCCCCGCTGTCCATCTCGGTGGTCATGACCGTCACCTTCCTGCCCGGCCTCCACAGCTGGGAACTGATTTCCTTCAGCCTGCCCCTGGCCACTGTCTATCTGCTGAGCGGTCTGCTGTTCATCGAACGGGAGGAGCCAGGACCGGCCCAGTTGGAGATAACGGCATCAGGTTGGCAACGATACCTCCCCTGGGTGCGGTTCTCCGCCATTATCGGCGTTATCTGCCTGGGGGCCTTTGTCCTCAGCGGGCCCGGTGGGCTGAGTTATTCCAAGGCGGTGACCCTGAGCTGCCTGAGCATGGTGGGCCTGCTGTTCGTGCATACCGTGGCAACGGCCCCAGCGGGTCAGCGTAATCCGCTGCCGTCCATGGCGCCGGTCAGCAATGAACTGGTGATCGTGGGGGGCTCCGCCTTCCTCGGCGCACTGATCAGCAGTTTTGCCCTGAAGTGGCTTGGCGCCGGCTTCATTCTGCCGGGCTGGGGCTATCCCCTGGTGGCCGCGCTGGTGCCCTGGGTGTTCTTTTGCGGAGGTATGCTGGGCCTGAACCCGATTGTCATCGGCACCCTGACCGGCGGTGTGCTTGGCCCCATCTGGCCCGTGGAGTCGGTTCTGGGGCTGGGAATCGGCATGGTGTCCGGCTGGGGCATCACCACAGGGGGTACACCCTATTCGGCCAATTCGTTACTGATGGAGAGGGTCACCGGCTATTCCGCCAGGGTGGCCGCATTCCGGTGGAATCTGTCGCACTCGGTGGTCAGTCTGCTGGCTGGCGGGTTGCTGGCGGCCACGATGACCTGGATGCTGGCTCCATAGTGAAACATTACGGGGCCCGGGATATTGGCGACAAACACCTATGGCTATTCTCCGGGGGCTCTGTTAACGTGCCCGCATCCTGCCTCTAAGGATCCGCAGTTTCGGCCACAAGGCCTCCGTGCGAATACTTTCATACGACCCGTCAGAGGACGTCCTCCCGATACCGGCGAAGGACCGTAGTCGTCTTTATACTCCATGCTTTGCCATGGCATCTGCCCACATTCGTTAACGGATTTACCGTCGATCGTGGAGGCAGAACAATCAAGAGTTCATCAAATATGAGTTTTTCTTCACTCGGTCTGTCCGAGCAACTGGTCCGTGCAACCACCGACCAGGGCTATGAAACCCCGTCCCCCATCCAGGCCCAGGCCATTCCTGCCGTACTGTCCGGCAAGGACGTGATGGCGGCCGCCCAGACCGGTACCGGCAAGACCGCCGGCTTTACCCTGCCTTTGCTGCAGCGCCTGAGCGCCAACCCGCGCACCGGCAAGGGTCCCCGCGCCCTGATCCTCACGCCGACCCGTGAGCTGGCGGCCCAGGTCCATGACAGTGTGAACCTGTACAGCAAATACGTGCCCACCAAGGCCGCCGTGGTGTTCGGTGGCGTCAAGATCAACCCGCAGATGATGAAGCTGCGCAAGGGTCTGGACGTGCTGGTGGCCACGCCCGGTCGCCTGATGGACCTTTACCAGCAGAACGCCGTGCGCTTTGACGAAGTGGAAATCCTGGTACTGGATGAAGCCGACCGCATGCTGGACATGGGCTTTATCCGCGATATCCGCAAGATTCTCGCACTGCTGCCGGCGAAGCGTCAGAACCTGCTGTTTTCCGCCACCTTCTCCAACGAGATCCGTACCCTGGCCCAGGGCCTGTTGAACAACCCGGTACAGGTGGACGTCGCGGTCCGTAACACCACTGCCGAGAAGGTCCTGCAGTCGGTCTATCCGGTGGACCAGAGCCAGAAATCCGCCCTGCTGAGCAAGCTGGTGCGGGATAACAACTGGGAGCAGGTGCTGGTGTTCACCCGCACCAAGCATGGCGCAAACCGCCTGACCAAGAAGCTGGAAGGCGACGGCATCAAGGCCGCCGCCATCCACGGCAACAAGTCCCAGGGCGCCCGTACCCGGGCTCTGGCGGAGTTCAAGCAGGGGGATATCCGTGTGCTGGTGGCCACGGACATCGCGGCCCGCGGCCTGGACATCAAGCAGTTGCCCCAGGTGGTGAACTTCGAGCTGCCCAATGTGCCGGAGGACTATGTCCACCGCATCGGCCGCACCGGTCGTGCTGGCGAGAGCGGTCATGCCCTGTCACTGGTCAGCGCAGACGAAGGCAAGCTGCTGGCGGATATCGAGAAGCTGATCAAGAAGCAGCTGCCCCGCAAGGAAGTGGAGGGCTTCGAGCCCATCAACAACCTGCCGCTGAAGCCCAAGGCCAAGGCCGACCCCAGCCGTGCCCGCAACCGTGGTGCCGGTGGCGGCGCTCGCAGTGGCAGTGGCCGTTCCGAGGGCCAGCGCAGCTTCGGCCCGAAGCCCGCCGGTCGCAGCGGCGGCCGTGGACGCAGTGGTGGTGGTCAGGGCCGCTCCGCTCCGCGCCAGACGGCCTGATGTTCGGGGGCTGAGAGCCCCCGGATAGCCGCAAAGAGATATTCTTCAGCCACGGAAAACACGGAAAAACCCAGACAAAGAACTGAATCATTCTGGTTCTGATCTTTTCGTTGGTGTTTTTCCGTGTTTTCCGTGGCTGATTTTCTTTCAGTAAAAAAAGCGGGGCCACCAGGGCCCCGCAAGGGAGAACGCGCTCCGGCACCACCA
Source organism: Marinobacter daqiaonensis (assembly GCF_900115285.1). GTDB lineage: Bacteria > Pseudomonadota > Gammaproteobacteria > Pseudomonadales > Oleiphilaceae > Marinobacter > Marinobacter daqiaonensis. The sequence continues at coordinate 2,252,694 of NZ_FOYW01000001.1, read as the reverse complement.
GTCCACGGGTGCCGGGGCACGAACGTCTCACACTGATCAGAATCTGTAGGTGAAGCCGACCATGTAGACCAGGGGGTCGATCTCCACATCGACGGTTCCAACAGGGCCGGGAGCACCGCTGGCCTGGGTCCTGATAGTGCCTTCGGTGTCGATATCCGCCCACCAGATGGCTGCGTTGAAACCGAATTCTTCAGACAGTGCATAGTCAAAACCGAATTCGGCCGCGATGCCCACGCTGTCATCCAGGTCCAGGGTGGTCGAATCCACACCAAGGGCACCGTTCAGCGTGTCCGTGGTCGCCTCCTCGAAGAAGATGGTGTAGTTGACCCCAAGGCCGGCGTAAGGCTGGAAACGGCTGGCGGATCCCATCGGGTAGTACTGCAGAGTCAGTGTCGGGGGCAGGTGCTTGGTTTCCCCCAGCTTGCCGGCGCCGGCAATGGCGCCGGCTGCGCTGATATTGTGCTTGAACGGTGTCGCCGCCAGAAGTCCCACACCGATATGGCTGGTCACCATATAGGTGCCTGCCAGGCCCAGCTGTCGGTTCGAGTCCAGGCCGACCTCCCAGCCACCCAGATCAGCGCCATCCGCCAGTACGCTGCCGCTCGACTCCTGCGGGTCTACCGCAACAGCGCCAGCCCTGATAATGATATCCCCCGCCTGATAGGCCTGCGCGGAAGTTGCCGCCAGAAGGCCTGCCGCGAGAACGCTCAGAGTGAATTTACGGGACATAGATGTAACTCCTTGACCAAAAGTTGTTGACGGGTCAAGGCTAACGCGGCGGCGAAAAAGGGAATTGATCTAACGCAAGAGTCTATCCTGGAGCGCAATGGTGCTTGCAGAACATTGATTCAGCTCAAAAAGTCCGAAAATCACCGAATCTGTCAGGCCTGCTTCTTGCCGTTGGAGGGGGCTTCATTATTGTCCTCCGCCACGAAGACGTCACGCACGGTCAGGGGTTTGCCCTCCGCATCCTGCACTTCCAACTGACGGATGGGCCGGCCCGAGGGGCGGTCACGAAGATCCAGAGGTGGCTGGTCCGGGCTGGGGTTGTACCTGTCCCCCCACTGGCGCAGGGCGATGACCACCGGAAACAGGTCCCGGCCCTTGTCGGTAAGACGGTATTCAAAACGGGGTCCGTGTTCGCCCACGTCCACCTTGCGCAGAACTTCGTTATCCACCAGGCGGCACAACCTGTCCACCAGGATGTTGCGGGCGATGCCCAGTTCCTGCTGGAAGTCCACGAAGCGACGGGTGCCATACATGGCCTGCAGTACAATCAGCAGTGACCACCAGTCCCCCACTTCATTGAGGGCCCGGGCGACGGAGCAGCTGGAATCATCAAAACGTTTTCTTGCCATGGTCAAAGTGTACGCAATAGGGTTGCAATATGAAACCGGATTGAATAAGGTTTCGTAAAGAGACCATATTCGGGAGCCTGCCCCTCACCACGGCCCGAAATCACGAATTCACCCGGATACCCATCCAAAAACTGTCAGGAGTGCGTCCCCCATGTCCGCGAACCTCGGCCCTCTTTTCGAGCCGTTTGAAATAAAATCCCTGAAGCTCGCCAACCGCGTGGCCATGGCCCCCATGACCCGCAACTTCTCCCCGGGCAATGTCCCCACTGATGACGTGGTGGCGTACTACAAACGTCGGGCCGAGAATGGCGTAGGACTTCTGATTACCGAGGGCACCACCGTCAACCATATTGCCGCCAATGGCTACCAGAACGTTCCCTTCTTCCACGGAGAGAAGGCCCTGGCTGGCTGGAAGAAAGTGGTGGATGCCGTCCATGAGGTGGGGGGGAAGATTTTCCCGCAGTTGTGGCACGTCGGTGCGGTTCGCAAAGAGGGAATCGAACCGGACCCCAGTGTGCCGGGTTATGCGCCATCCGGTATGAACAGGCCTGGCAAGGTGGTGTGCAAGGTCATGACGAAGCAGGACATCCAGGATGTGGTCAGGGCGTTCGCCGATGCCGCCGCCGATGCCAAGGCCATTGGCTTTGATGGTGTTGAGGTTCACGGTGCCCACGGCTACCTGATCGACCAGTTCTTCTGGGAGGGCACCAACCAGCGCGACGACGAATACGGCGGCAGCATGCTCAACCGGCAGCGCTTCGCCATCGAGATTATCGAGGCCATCCGCGAGAAGGTGGGTCCGGACTTTCCCATCATGCTGCGCTTTTCCCAGTGGAAGATGCAGGACTACGACGCCAGGCTGGCACAGACGCCGGAAGAGCTGGAAGCCTTCCTCAGGCCACTGGTGGATGCGGGTGTGGACATCTTCCATGCTTCCACCCGTCGCTTCTGGGAGCCGGAATTCGAAGGCTCCAATCTCAACCTGGCGGGCTGGGTCAAGAAGATCACCGGCATGCCCACCATGTCCGTGGGCAGCGTCGGCCTGACGGAGGACTTCATTGCCGGCACCTTCGCCAGCAAACAGGAGGCTGTTTCCGAGGCGGGAATTGATGAGCTGGTTGAGCGTATGAACAATGATGAGTTTGACCTGATCGCCGTCGGCCGGGCCCTTCTGCAGGACCCGGAGTGGCTGGTCAAGGTGAAAGAGGGTCGATCCGCCGAGGTGGAGCCTTTCCGCAAGGCCTCCCTTGGCGAACTTTACTGATCCGAATAGCCGCTACCGGGCCTGTCGCCGGTAGCGGTCTCCTCCCGGAGCGCACCTTCCTGTTCCCGCCTCTTTTCATGTTCCTCCAGCATGCGCGCCATACGCTCCCGAAGCAGCGCCTCGTGGAATTCGGACTGGCGCCGCTCGTTGCGCAGGGATTTCAGCAGGGAGGCTGCCATAAAGATCATCAGCACCATGAACGGAAACGCTGCCACGATGGAGATCGTCTGCAGTGCCGCCAGGCCGCCGCTCATCAGCAGCACACCCGCCACGAGAACCTGCGAGACGCCCCACAGAATCCGGAGCCACCGCTTCGGATCCAGGGTGCCCTGACTGGTGAACATGCCCAGAACGAAGGTGGCCGAATTTGCGGATGTGATGACGAAGAGGATGATCAGAAGCAGGACGAGAGGAGCGACAATGTCGTTGGCCGGCAGCAACGCCAGCATCTGGAACAGTCCCGAGCTGATTTCCTGACTTACCGCCGCTGCGATGCCGGCCTCCTCGAACAGTTCGAAAAACAGGGCAGAGCCGCCAAAAGTTGCAAACCAGACGATGCTCAGGAGCACCGGCATGCCGATGACCCCGAGAACAAACTCACGGATGGTGCGCCCCCGGGATATCCGGGCTATGAAGCTTCCTACAAAGGGCGCCCATGACAGCCCCCAGGCCCAGTAGAAAATGGTCCACCGCTCTACCCAGTCCTCGCCGGTATAGGGTGTCATTACCAGGCTCATGCCAATGACATTGCCGAAGTATTCCCCAATGGCGTTGGTCATCGCAGCAGTGATGAAGTCGGTCGGTCCCGCGAAGAAAACGAAAAGGAGAACGGCAGAGGCCAGCACCATATTGGCATCGCTGACGTAGCGTACGCCACTTTCCAGGGGGAACAGGGCGCAAATAAGGAAAATGATGGATATGCCACCCAGTATCGACAGTTGCTGGGTGATGCCAAAGCCGACGTCAGCGACGGTATTCAGGCCGCTGTTGATCTGGATGATCCCCAGCCCGAGGGTTGTGGCAACGCCGAACACGGTGGATACCACTGCGAGAATGTTGATGGCATGGCCGAACCCGCCATCCACACGACCTCCCAGGGATGCCCGGAAGGCCTCGCTGATCAGTCCGGGTCGTTGCTGACGGAACCGCACGTAGGCGATGGCGAGCCCCACCAGAGCGAAGTTGGCCCATTGATGAAAGCCCCAGTGGAACAGGGAGTAACGCATGCCCAGGCTCGCGGCCTCAGGCGTTTGTGGTGTGGCCAGCCCCAGGGGTGGCTCGTTGTAGTGGGTCATGGGCTCGGCAACGCCCCAGAACACAAGGCCGATGCCCATGCCTGCGGAAAAAATCATCCCCAGCCAGGCGGGGTAGGCGAATTCAGGACTTTCCCCATCCGCACCCAGGCGAATATGGCCATAGTCAGACAGGGCCACACCCACGCAGAAGAACAGAAAGGCTGTTGCCGCGAACAGGTACAGCCAGCCGAAGTGCTCCGTCGTGAAGGCGAGTGCCTGCGACGCCCCATAAGCCAGCTGCTCAGGAAACCAGATTCCGATACCAACGAAGCCTGCAAGCAGCACCAGCGAGCAATAGAACACCCACCCTGGCCGATCAGCGATGGTGGTCATAAGCGTCCCTACCAAAACAATGCTTTATCGGGAATCCTACCACTCCGGTGCTATCGGGGTAAGGTTCTTGCCCGGCGCCGCTTCAGTCCCTGGACTTCCAGGCACCGAACGACCCCAGAAAGACATCCACCCGGCTGAACCCGGCACGTTCCAGCACCGACGCGGCTATGGTCGCCCGAGCCCCGCTGGCACACATCACCGTGTAATGCCGGTTCCCGTCAAGCCGGTCCAGCTGCTCGGGCAGCTCGCCGACGTAAACGTGGACAGATCCGTCGATGGCCTCCTCCTCATATTCCGTTATGCTCCGCACGTCCAGCAGTTGCCAGTTTTCCGGAGGGTTCCGGAACCGTTCCCGAATGTCGTCCACGTGCATGGCAGGCAGCGAGTGAAAAGGGAGCCCTCTGGCAGACCACTCGGGCATATCCGTGGTCAGGAATCCCCTGAGGTTATCCAGGCCGATCCGGATCAGGTGCTGAGCCGCTTCCCGGGCCTGGCCGGGATCGGCCGCCACCAGTACCACAGGCTGACCAGGCTCGATATACCAGCCCGCAAACGCCGGAATCATGGGGGCGGGGATAGCCAGGCTTCCCGGCAGATGGGCCCCGAGAAACGCACTGACCGTACGGACGTCGATAATGGCCGTTGTATCCGGAAGGTCATGAAATTCATTGGGTGAAAGCGGGACCGGGGTGGTTACCCGGGGCGCGGGGTCCGCGCCGGTCAGATTGAGCTTTTCCATCAGCCGGAAATAGGGTGGCTGGTAATGATGCTCTGCAATCTTCTCCTTGATAAACCGCTCGCGCGAGTCGATCCTGAGCCTGTCGTTGTACTGGCGTTCATACCCCAGTGATGAAAACTCCCGGTCCGCCATGTTATCGCCGCACACGGACCCTGCACCATGGGCCGGATAGAGAATGGCCTGGTCACCCAGGGCCAGTATTTTCTGCAGGCTGTCGTAGAGCAGGCCCGCCACTTCCTCGGCCCGGTCGGGGTAAAAATCCGTCCTGCCCACATCGCCAATGAACAGGGCGTCTCCGGTGAAAACGCCAACGGCACCGTCGCCGTGGTCCGTGTCGAACACGGCAAACGAGAGGCTGTCGTCCGTATGGCCGGGGGTTTCCAGTACCTGCAGTGTCAGGTTACCGAATTCGTAGGTGTCTCCGTCACGAGTCGTGTCCGCGTAGGTCACATCGCCCATGGCATTGGGTCCGTGGAGTACCCGGGCACCTGTCAGCTTCGCCAGTATCGGTGCGCCCGAAATCAGGTCTTCGTTACGGTGGGTCTCGAAAACATGGGTGATGCGGCAGCCTGCTTTGGCAGCCTCCTCCATATAGATCTCACAATCGCGTCGAGGGTCGATGACGAAGGCCTTGCCCTTGTTCCCAACCAGGTAGGAGAGATGTGAAAGTCCTTCCGATTTGATCTTTTGAATAAACATGAGGCCTCCTGCCAGCGTTCCTGAGTGTCTGTTCAGGATTAGCACACAATTCTGCAAATGTGGGCCGGGCCGGATTACGGTTTGGAAGGAAAGGGCAGGAAACGACTTCGCCAGGGAGTAACAAACCGACAGCCTCCCGGCTGCCGGATTGCAGGGTCAGGTTCATTCAGCCGCCCCTGACGCCTTTCTCAATACGCTCGCCGATGGCCTGGTCGATGTTCTTCCAGTACTCGAATACCCGGGAGAGCACCGGCTCCTCAACACCGTCCTTGACGTGGCCAACCACATTGCTGACCAGGCGATCCCGGGCGGCATCATCCATGACTTTGTTGATCAGGACATTGGCCTGGCTGAAGTCGTCGTCATCCTCCCGCAGCGTGTAGGCGGCGCGAACCATGTCACCACTGGTTTCCCATGTGGAGTCGGTGGGGTAGCGCTCCCCATCCGCGGCGGGGCCGCCTTTCGAGTTGGGAGCATAGACCGGGTCGGATACTTTCTGGACCCGCATGGCGCCGTCCTTGCTGTAGCTGTGAACGGGCGATCTGGGTGAATTCACGGGAATCTGCTTGTAATTCACCCCGAGCCGCGCCCGATGGGCATCGGCATAGGAAAACACTCGCCCGATCAGCATCTTGTCCGGGCTTATACCGATCCCCGGCACCAGGTTGTTGGGCTCGAAGGCGGCCTGCTCGATCTCGGTGTGAAAATCCGTGGGATTCTGGTTGAGGGTCAGCTTGCCCACCTTGATCAGGGGGTAGTCCTCGTGGGGCCAGACCTTGGTCAGGTCGAACGGATTGATGCGGTAGGTTTCCGCTTCCCTGAAGGGCATGATCTGCATGTAAAGGGTCCAGGTCGGGTAGTCGCCCTGCCTGATGGTGTTGAACAGGTCGCGACGATGGTAGTCCACGTCCTCACCGGCGATGCGATCGGCCTCTTCCTGCGGCAGATAATCAATGCCCTGATCGGTCTTGAAGTGGTATTTCACCCAGAACTTCTCGCCTTCGGCGTTGACCCACATGTAGGCGTGGCTGGAATACCCGTTCATATGGCGCCAGGTCCTGGGGATGCCCCGGTCGCCCATCAGCCAGGTCACCTGGTGAGCGGACTCGGGGGACAGGGTCCAGAAATCCCACTGCATGTCGTGGTCACGCAGGTCATTGTCCGCCCTGCGCTTCTGGGAGCGGATGAAATGCTGGAACTTCAAGGGATCCCGCACGAAGAAGATGGGGGTGTTGTTGCCCACCATGTCGTAGTTGCCTTCGCTGGTGTAGAACTTGATGGAAAAACCCCGCGGGTCGCGCCAGGTATCGGGGCTGCCCCGCTCCCCCGCGACACTGGAGAAGCGGATGACCAGGTCGGTTCTGGTGCCTTTCTGGAACAGGGCCGCCTTGGTGTAGGGGCTCATATCCTCGGTGGTCTCGAAGTAACCGAAGGCGCCACCACCCTTGGCGTGGGGCTGCCGCTCCGGGATGCGCTCCCGGTTGAAATTGGCCATCTGTTCGATCAGATAATGGTCGTGAAGCAGCAGCGGACCATTCGGGCCCACGGACAGGGAGTGTTCATCGCTCGCAACCGGTATCCCCGCATCGGTTGTGGTCGGTTTCTTGTCGGTCATCGTCTCGTATCCTCTTCTGATGCCTGATTGGTTTCCGAACGCTGAATAGCTATAGAACAGCCCCTCCCGGATGACCAGTTACCGGTCAGTGGCATTATTTATCAGGCCGATATAGAAAATAGATACAGCCGTTATGAAGCGCTGCGCATTCGACAGCTGAACAGGCTAAGCTAATGGCCTGGAAACCGTGTTCCGGTCCTATGGGTCGGAGCTTTCGGACAAGTCACAGTCAGCTGTTTTTGCCCGCGCTGGAGGGGGTTATCGTAAAGCACATGCGCCAAATGGAAATCAGAAGGCATACAGTGGCGGAGCGCGCTCGATGAGTGATCCCGCCAATCTTCAGCAGGTACTGGACCGGATCGTCCGGACCACGACAGAGCAACCGTGGGTCAGGCTGGGCACCATCATGGATACGGTGGGGAGCCGCTCCTTTGGTCCGGTGCTGGTGATTGTGGGGGTTCTGCTGATGTCTCCCATCAGCGGCATTCCCGGGGTCCCCACCCTGAGCGGTCTCCTGATCCTGTTTGTTTCCGCACAGATGCTGGTGCTGGGTCCCGGTTACTGGCTGCCTGGCTGGATGATGAATCGCACCCTGCCCGCCGAAAAGCTGCACCGCGGCATCCGCTTTCTGTTACCCGCCGCGAGATTTATCGATGCACGACTCCATCCCAGGCTGGTTCCGGTGGTTCGAGGCCCGGGCAGTTACCTGATCAGCGCTGTCTGTGTGGTGATCGCCGCCTTCATGCCCCTCATGGAAGTCATTCCCTTTTCAGCCAGTGCTGCCGGTTTTGCCCTGGCGGTGTTTGGTCTGGCCATGATCTCCCTGGATGGCCTGCTGGCTCTTCTCGGCCTGGTTTTCACGTTTACCGTCGCCGGCCTCATCGTGATCAATTTCCTGTGATTTCTCCCGGCCCATCAAAGCCCCTGCCGAACCAGCGCCCTGCCTTGATCATCATTGTGATGGCGCAGTTTTTTGGCACCTCGCTGTGGTTCACCCCCAATGCGGTGATGCCCGGTCTGATGGCATCCTGGGGCGTTGGTCCCGCCGAGGTCGCCCGGTTAACAGGTGCGGTGCAGCTGGGGTTCATACTGGGCACCCTGATCTTTGCGATCTCCGGCCTGGCGGACCGCTGGCGGGCCAGCCGGATTTTCCTGGTGTGCGCGCTGGCGGGTGCCGTCACCAACGGTCTGTTCGTGCTCTCGCCGGGAGCAGGGGCAGGCCTGATCTGGCGCTTCCTGACCGGCCTGTGCCTGGCCGGTATCTATCCGATCGGCATGAAGCTGGTGGCCAGCTGGGCGCCGGAAAAGAAGGGCCTTGCCCTGGGCTGGCTGGTGGGCATGCTTACCCTGGGCACGGCCTTTCCTCATCTGATGCGGGGCTTGAGCACAGGGTGGAACTGGCAACCGGTCGTTCTGTCCTCCTCTGTGCTCGCTGTGGTCGCGGGGTTGATGGTGGCGCGTCTTGGAGACGGTCCCAGCCTCCCGGCCAGCGGCCATTTCAACTGGGGCGGGGTAGTGAGATCCTTTCGCTCGCCACGCTTCCGGGCGGCGGCCCTGGGCTATTTCGGCCATATGTGGGAGCTTTATGCGGTGTGGGCCCTGGCGCCCCTGCTGGTGGCGGCCAGCCTGCCGGGCAAGGATGGCGACCCCGCACTGATCTCTCTGGCCAGCTTCCTGTTTATTGCCTCCGGCGCTGTTGGTTGTGTCCTTGGGGGCATGGTCAGCCGAAGGATCGGCAGTGCCCGGGTTGCTTTCATTGCTCTGTCGGTGTCGGGACTGATGTGCCTGCTCTGGCCCTGGCTCGGATCCGCCCCGGCCTGGCTTTCGATGCTTCTGCTGATGGTCTGGGGCATGGCTGTGATCGCCGATTCGCCCCAGTTCTCGGCCCTCGCGGCGGAGTCGGCACCGAGCGAATCCGTGGGCAGCTCCCTGGCCATCATGAACAGTGTGGGCTTCCTGCTCACCGTGTTCGCGATCGAGCTGACAGCGCGCCTCTGGTTGTCGCTGGGGACCGGTGTGACCTGGCTGCTGGTGATCGGTCCGGTGCTGGGTCTGATGGCCCTGCGCCCGGTCTGTCGCTAAAGGCTGTCGTTGCCTATCGGTCGGCTTCGCGGCAGGATGGAGGCACTGTTCACTTTTTCCAAGGACTCAATGCCATGCCTTACGTCAACATCAAGATTACCGACGAGAATGTATCTTCCGAGGACAAGAAGGCCCTGATCGAAGGGGCGACGAGGCTACTGCAGGATGTGCTGGGCAAGAACCCCGCTACCACCGTGGTGGTCATTGATGAAGTGAATACTGACAACTGGGGTATCGCCGGCGAGCAGGTCACCCATCGGCGGAAACGGGGCCAGTAAGGCCCCTTATTCATGTTTTTGCTGGAGCCGGAAGGGTGGAGCCTGGGCCAGGCGCTGATAGCGTTTGCCCTGTGTGCTGTTGTCATTGCCCTGGCGGGAACCCGTATTACCGGAGTGGTGGATCAGCTGGCGGACCGCACGGGTATTGGCGAGGCCGCTGCCGGCGCTGTACTGCTGGGCGCGGCCACCTCTCTCGGTGGTTCTGTACTGTCGGTTACCGCAGCCTGGAAGGGACACCCTGAACTTGCGGTCAGTAACGCCGTGGGCGGCATCGCTGTGCAGACATTCTTCCTGGCGGTGGCGGACATGGTCTACCGCCGCGCCAACCTGGAACATGCGGCGGCCTCCGCCCCCAACATGATGCAGAACGGATTGCTGATCTGCCTGCTGGCGGTGATCCTGCTTGCGCCCATGCTGCCCGACGTGACCTTCTGGGGCATCCATCCGGTCACGCCTGTACTGTTCGGCTTTTACATTTACGGCGTGCGCCTGGTGCAGGGGGCATCGAAGGAGCCCATGTGGAAACCGACAATCACGGGGGAGACCCGTGAGGATGCGCCGGACGATACCACCCTCATGCCGGCGGTATCCCGCTTATGGATCGAGTTCGTTATCCTCATGCTGATTCTCGGTCTGGCGGGCTGGGCACTTGAGCCGTCGGCAACCACCATCTCCCGTGAAACCGCGCTCAGTCAGACGGTGGTTGGTGTGATGCTCACGGCTATCAGTACCAGCATCCCCGAGCTGGTGACCTCGCTGGCGGCCGTGCGGCGGGGTGCGCTGACCCTGGCTGTGGGGGGGATCATTGGCGGTAATGCCTTCGACACCCTTTTCACGGCAGCCTCCGACCTGGCCTATCGGGATGGCTCGGTTTACCACGCCATGAGTGAGGATGCCCTGTTCTGGGTGGCGCTGACCGTGTTGATGCATGGCATTCTGATGATGGGACTCATTCGACGTGAACGCCAGGGGCCCGGCCGGATTGGTGCGGAAAGTGTCGCCATCCTCGTACTTTATCTGACTGGTGTGTTCCTCCTGTTGCGCTAACATGAGCGAACGATGGCCAGGCGATGATAGCCTGGCCTGCGGCACACCGGTTGCCGATGTGTTTCCCGAAGGAGAATCTATGGAGCGTTTCGAGAAAACCCTGGAAATGGCGATCTTCAACAGCCGCTGGTTACTGGCCCCGTTTTTCGTGGGCCTGATCCTGGCGATCGTGGTCCTGCTGGTCAAGTTCATGAAAGAGCTGGCCTCCCTGGTGGCAGGCATATGGACCGCCGGGGAATACGACACGGTCATTTCCATTCTGACACTGGTGGACACGGCCCTCATTGCCAGTCTGTTGCTGATCATCATTTTCAGCGGCTATGAAAACTTTGTTTCCAAAATCGGGGTCAGTGGACACGAGGACCGGCCAGCCTGGATGGGCAAGGTGGGTTTCGCCGATCTCAAGCTGAAGCTGATCGGCGCCATCGTTGCCATCTCCGCCGTGGAGTTGCTCAAGGCTTTCCTGGTGAGCGAGCAGTACACCAATGAGCAGCTGGGGTGGAAAGTGGGTATTCACTTTACCTTCGTGCTGTCCGGTGTGTTTTTCGCCATTACGGACTGGATTTCCGAGTCCCGCAAAAAAGCCCATTGATTGGCAGATGGCCTCCCGGGACCGCTCGGGCACGTTATACTGTCTGGAATTCTTCCATTCTGCAGACCATCAGCCTTGCCATGACGAGGCCATCGCCCGTTTTTGAATCCACACAGAGCGGATCGGGCATTATCGTCGTAAGCAGGGGTTCAGCGACAGGAGGACATTATGGCTTTTGACGCATTACCACCCATCGGCATGGGAACCTTCCGACTCAAGGGCGAAGAAGCCCGGGAAGCGGTCCGTAGCGCCTTGTCACTGGGGTATCGCCACATCGACACAGCCCAGATGTACGAGAATGAAGCAGCGGTGGGCGACGGTATCACTTCCAGCGGAATCCCTCGCCGGGACATTTTCATCACCACCAAAGTCTGGTTCGACAACCTCCGTTCCAGTGACCTGATCAACAGCCTGCAGAGAAGCCTGCAACTGCTGAAGACCGATCATGTCGACCTTGCCCTGATCCACTGGCCGTCTCCAGGTGACGAAGTGCCCATGGAGGAATACCTCGGTGCACTGAAGGATGCCCGTCGGGAGGGCCTGACCGACCACATCGGAATTTCCAACTTCACCTGCCCACAGATGGATCAGGCTCGTGAAATCCTGGGGGACACCCCGATTCTCACCAATCAGGTGGAAGTACACCCGTTCATGGCCAATCGCAAAGTCGTGGAGCATGCGCAAAAACTGGGTCTCACCGTGACCGGCTATATGCCCCTGGCGGTGGGGCGGGTAATGGAAGACGAGACGCTGCAGCGGATCGCAAGGTCGCGCCACGTAACGCCCGCGCAGATCGCCATCGCCTGGAGTGCAACCCGGGGTGTGATACCCATCCCCTCGTCAACGCGGCCAAAGCATCAGACTGCCAATCTTGACGCCCTGAAGTTGCGGCTGACCGATGACGAAATGCGGGAAATCGATGCCCTTGACCGTGGCGACCGCATCGCCGACCCGGACTTCGCCCCGGACTGGGACTGAGCGCTGGCCATTCCGGACAGTGAGGTAGCGGCGACTGTGCACGACGTTCCGGAGCGAGGGCGGGGCGACCTTGGGGGGTAAAACCTGAGCATTTCCGGGCGCCCGGAATTTGGTGTATTGTCGATGTACTGGTAGCAGAAGGGTAAAAAGCTGAGGTTCAGTACCTGGCACGACTTGCACGTCTTACCCCGGGGACGGAGCGGTGTAGTTGATGCGCAGAGGGAGCAGTATGCAGTATCCAGGACGAGTATCAGTAGTTATTCCCGTCTACAACGGAGAGCAATACGTAGCGCAGGCCATAGACAGCGTGCTGGACCAGACCTATGGCGATGTCGAGCTGCTTGTGGTCAACGACGGCTCAACGGACCGGACCATGCAGGTTCTCAGTCGTTATGGTGACCGGATCAAAGTGGTATCCATAAACAATCAGGGGTTATCGGTTGCCCGGAATGTCGGGATTCTGGAAGCCTCTGGAGAGTTCATTGCGCTGCTGGATGACGACGATGTCTGGCACCCGGAAAAGCTTTCCATTCAGACATCGTTGATGAAGCAGAATCCCGACTGGGTCGTGGTCTGCAATGAACGGGTCAAGTTTCAGGAGGAGGAAGAGATTCGGTTCGAAGCCATCCGGTGCCCTGTGTCACACCGATCATTGTCGAACTACGATATTCTTCACCGGAACCCGGTCCACTGTTCGTCTGCCCTGGTCCGTAAGAGCGTCTGGTCCAGAGCCCGACTTTTCGTGCCGCATCTGGGCGGGGCGGCGGAAGATACGGAAATGTGGGCACGGCTGACCCGATACGGGAAAGTCATGCTCTGTAGCCCGCATTTGACCCACATGCGGGACCATCCTGCCAATACCACCAAAACCCACGCATACCGCAAACGCCGCCTGGATTCCCTTGAATTCATGAGGGAGACATGGTCGGACGATGAGCGGGCCATGAAAATCGTGGCAACGAACCTCAGGGGCAGCAGCGTGGCGTTCGCCTACGAGGCGGCCGACAGGGGCGAGTTCTCTCTGGCCAGTCGGCACTTCTTCAGGGCGTACTGCCTCAATCCAAAGAGCATCAAGTGGCTGGTGAAAAGCCTTGCCTGTCGCCTGCCGGTGCGATTCTTCCAGGGGACTTTCTCGCGGATGGACCCGTCCTGAGGGAGGTTACCGACGATGGCACTCGATACCACAGCCCTGAACCGTGAGCGCCACAGGCTCGATCACCTCGAGGATGTCTGGCTGTTCGGATACGGTTCACTGATATACAAGGTGGATTTTCCTTTCCTTGAACGCCGGCCGGCGAGCATTCAGGGCTGGGGCCGGCGCTTCTGGCAGGGATCTCATGACCACCGGGGCACGCCGGAATCTCCAGGACGGGTGGCGACCCTGACTGAGTCGCCGGGTGAGGTCTGTTTCGGCATGGCATACCGTGTCTCGCCGGTCACCTTCGAACATCTGGATCACCGTGAGAAGAACGGCTACCTCCGGTTCTTCATCCCAATGACCTTCGACAACGGTGACCATGCCGATGGGTTGGTCTATGTGGCGGGATCCGACAACGCTGCCTTTCTCGGCCCGGCTCCCCTGCAGGAAATGGCGAAGCACATAGCCCGGTCCGGGGGCCCCAGCGGCGCCAATGCGGACTACCTGCTGCAGCTGGCGAGGGCGCTGGAGGCGCTCGGCGCCAGAGATGATCATGTGTTCGCACTGGCGCACCGGGTGGAATGTCTTCTCGCGGGCACCGGGGCCAGGGTCTGATGACCGGCCCTATTCAATGCCCAGAACTGTTGCCGGCAGGCCGATGAACAGGCCGCCCCAATAACGGCCATCCGGCGCAATGGGCACCGACAGGTTGAACATCACCTCGCCCGTGTCGCGGATATAGCTCTGCAACTTGAACCGACCCATATGGGGGATGTCCCGGGTCTGGAAGAAGCGCATGTGCCGGCTCTTCTGCAGATCCACTTCCGGATTGCCGGAAGGCGGATGAGAAAGCTCGCTGCGATGAATGGCCACATAGCCCTTATTGTCCAGGGGAAGGCAGTAGAGTGCGCCGTCGTTCTCACGGGCCCACTCGTCGATGAGGTGCTGGCAGGCCTGCTGGAAAGGCCTCGCGTAGCTGACATCGAACTTCTGCGGATTGGTGCCAGGAATGGGCTTGTGGTTGCGGTCGAACATGTTGACGCCCTTCGCCACCAGTTTGGCGATTTCCGCCTCAATGACATCCCGCCGGGCCTCCACCTTTTCCAGGGTGGCCTCCAGCTGGCCACGGCCGATGCGGAACTGACAGAGCTTGTGGAGCGTCTCATCCGCTGAATCAACCAGGTCGCTGGTCTGGGTGTCGGCATGCTGCATGTTCTCGCGGATCTTCTGGCCCAGGGAGCGGATCTCAGTGCTGCGTTCGTGCACGTCCCGGTTCACCACCGACAGCTCTTCCACCGCGGAGCTGATCTGCAGCAGGTCACCATGGGCAGTCTCGAAGTCCCGGATCATATTCTGGAAGTGCTCCGAGGATGACTCCACGGATGCCTGGACCTTTTCAGCCTGGGACATCATCGCACTGGTACCGTTGGCGGTGCGTTCCACCACCTTGCCCATCTTGCCGATCAGCCCGCCGATCTGATCCGCGGCGCCGCCAACCTTGCCTGCCAGAGTGCGGACTTCATCCGCCACCACCGCGAAACCGCGACCCTGTTCGCCGGCGCGCGCCGCCTCGATCGCCGCGTTGAGCGCGAGCATGTTGGTCTGGTCGGAAAACTCCTGCACCGTCGCCAGAATGGTGCTGATGTTGTCGGACGTGCTGTGAAGCTCACCGACGGTACTCTGGAACTCCTGCATCATGGTGCTCACCTCGGCGATCAGCCGGGCGGCCTCCTGGAGTTCGGTGGAGGAGTTGCGGCCCACTTCAAGATTCCGGGAGTTGGCGTCGGCAATGGTGGCGGTGCGCCGGGCCAGTTCCTGGATGGCGTTGGACGACTCCTCGCTTGAGCTGAAAATGGTTTCCGAATAGGACTCCTGCCGTGCCGCGTCCTGGGCAGCCTCTTCGGTCAGCTTGCGGCCCCGTGCGGCGGACAGGGACACTCCGATAGTCTGGGTGCGCAGCTCCTCCAGGGTCGTCCGCAGGCGTTCAATGAACTGGTTGAACTGTTCCGCAGTCTCGTCCCCCTCCCGTTCCCTGGGGAGTTCACGGGAAAGGTCACCCTGATCCTCGTTGATTCCCCGCAACACGGTCACCAGTGCCCGCTGCCCCCCGGATTCCCCCTTCCGCAGACGCAGCAGCATCATGGCAACGCCGGCAATACCCAGGGCCACGGCAATCCACTTCAGGGCACCATCGGACTGGGTATACAGGAGAATGGCGGTAATGACCTGAAGTGCGCCCCACAGAAGGGCGTTCCAGGAAAGGCTCGGTTTCCCACCGGCCGGAAGCGCGGTATGGGCCTGATCAGCGTGTTGCACCATTGGTTCGGCGGGCATGGTGTATAACCTTCTTTTTTGGCGGTGCCATCGCCCGGTTGGTGATGGCTACTCTGTTGTTAACGGCGGCAGTCCCCGAGTCTAGAGCCGAACCAGCCAAAAAACCGTTTCTGAGTGTAACCCGTGATGCCGGACCTCTGGTTCCTTGGGCGACGGTCAGCCCGGAATCACCACGTGGCCTTCCCGTGGCTCCACCTTGCCATCCACCAGGTTGCGGATCAGCATCTGCGCCCCCGGTAGCCCACGATGTTCAGTTATCTCGATCCAGGGATTATCCGGCCCTTTTACGTGCTTGATGAATGCCAGCTGGGCCTCATTGAACCGGCGGGTGACTTCTGCGGGGCCCCAGTCAGTGTTGCGCTTGCGAATCTGGTTCGGTGCGAAATAGGTCCTGGGCTCCGGACCGGGCAGCTCTTCCCCCTGGGTGCTGATATGATCATGACTGTGGGCGGAGCCGGCATAACAATCGTGAACCAGAGTCTCCTTCAAGTGGTGGTGTATGCGTGACCGAAGACCCGCATTACCTGAAAAGTCCACATAGAGAGTGGGAACCGACGGATCCAGTTCTTCCACGCTGTCATACCCCTCCACGGCGTCATAGGCACCAAGACCTTCCACAAAAGCCCGGTTGCCCGCCGAGGTAAGCCCGACCACTTCCAGGTCATCACGTTTCTGCAGGCAGAAAACCGTGCCATAGGCGGTCTTGCTGGAGGCGCTGGATACCAGAATCCGCCGGGCACCAAAGAAACGATTGTCTTCCAGGAAATCCGCCAGCATGAACGAGGTTATGAAAAGGGGCCGCAGCAGCATCTGGTAGTTTTCGTCCTCAGCCCGGTAGGCCGCATCGGTGGTGATTCGTTGGTACTGGTTGTAGGCCGAGGTCAGCTCCTGGCGGTGGGGGGTTCCGTCGTAGAATCCCCGCTCCGTCACCCGGACCGGCTCCATTACCACGTGGGTGGCCACGGGCCAGAAACCGTAGAAGCGTTCACCTTCCTCAACGCCCTCCACATCGGAGAACATCACATCGGCAAAGCCCCACGCAGGCATCTGACCCCAGGCGGCTTCGCCGGTGGGGTAGAAGTCCCAGTAGCGCAGGTGAGGGGTATCGCCAAAGGCGGCATAGGTAATGTTGTTGGTGGTGACGGCCAGGCGCCGGATCCTCAGCAGGATCTGACCCTGCTCCAGGGGCTGGTCGGCCTGTGGTGTGATGTGAGTGTGGCCCAGGTCCCTGCGATTGGTGAGAAGCCTCTGGATGTCGGTCATGATTTTCATCCTTAATCCGTTATAGTGAGCGGTTACTGTCGTTAGACGATTTTATGCTCACGCTGGCCACAACGGGTTCGGATTACCATGCGCCGCTCATCGACTCACCTCACGCCCCGGGCGAGACCGCTCAAACGGCCCAGGCAGGCCCGGGCCCGCTTCACGGTTCAGGCCATTTACGATGCCTATGTTCGGATTTGGCAGCGGGATGGATGGGAAGGGCTCACCACCCGCAAGGTGGCCCTGGAGACAGGCATCGCGGTAGGCACCCTTTACGACTACTTTCCCAGTAAGGAAGCGCTTCATTCCGGCTATGTCCGACACTGCATCGAGCGCTTGCTGGAAAAGGTGGAACAGAGAGTGGTGGCGCCGGAATCCCTCGACTCCAGGGTCCGGCTTCACCGGCTGATCCGGCTGCTGGGGGGCCTGGACCGGGACCAGCCCTCCTGGTTCCATCCGGACATGATGCGGCTTGAACCCCTGGTGGCGGACCGGAAATACCAGCAGCGGGCTTACGGGGAATTACTGGCCATGTGGCGCCGGGTACTGGCGGCCTGTACCGACCTGCCAAGACCGGCGACGCCGGAAACCGTGGAAGCGCTACACCTCGCGGTCTGGGGCGGACGACGCTACGCCCTGCAGGTGGGACTGGAGGAGGAGCGCATGGTCCGCTGGGCGGAGGAAACCGAGCGCATGTGTCTGCTCATGCTCGGACTGACCTCCGTGGAAACGCCGGCCTGATCAGATGTCAGTCCGGTACCGCTGGGCAACGCCGGCGTCGATGTCGGCAATGATATCCCCGGACAGGCCCTGATTGTTGGCGATCTCCGCACCGAAAGAGACCTTGATGGGCGCTTGTTGGGCGTCCTGTGACCAGGCGCCGCTGCGGATCAGCGCCTTGCCGCAATGGAAATAGCTGCTGGTCACCGCCACCCGGGTAACAAGCAGGGACTGCTGGGACTGGGACGAGAGTGCCTTGTTCAGCTCCGGGTCATGGATCAGTTCGGGAATGCCGTGAACCCGCAGCGGATATCGACACACATTGTAGGCTTCAGATTAATACTGTAAATTAATACAGTATTAATCATTCACGAAAACTGCGAGGCACTCCCATGGCGGTACAAGCAGTCTACTTCTCCGATAAGGATGGGCTGGACATGGCACTGAAGCACCCCGAAACCCTGTTGTTCACCAACAAGGCCGATGCGGACGCCCGCGACCGGATACTGGAACTCTCCGAGGAGATCCGGGAGTTCCTCACCCGCAAGGTGGAAGGCCTGGATGAAGAAACGGCGGACCGGTGTGCGCTGGCCATCGCGGAGAACAAGGATCTGTTCCAGAAGGCTCTCAAGAAGCCGCAACTACTGAACGAGGAAGCGGCTGAGAACTGATGGCACGAGCGCCGTGGCTCAGTGGCCGCCAGCGCTGGAAAGAAGGTTGATCACGGCAACGCCAGCCACGATCAGGGCCATCCCGACAATGGCGGCTGCATCCATCTTCTGGCCAAAGGCCAGCCAGCCCACCACCGTAATCAGCACCACCCCGAGCCCCGCCCAGATGGCATAGGCGACACCGACGGGAATGACTTTCAGGGTCAGGGCCAGAAAATAGAAGGCCACTGAATAGCCGACCACCACGACCACCGATGGCCACAGACGGGTAAAACCCTCACTGCCCTTGAGGGCCGAGGTGCCGATCACTTCAGCAATAATGGCAATGCCAAGAAACAGCCAGTATTTCAATGAGTGCCTCCAGTGCAACACTGCGGAATGTCGGGGGTTGTCGGGTCATGCCGAACTGGCGTGGCGCTTTGGGGAACCGGGTAGCTTTACTAATGTTAGCGCTCAATGCTGCAAGACGCGATCCTTGAAAGGTGGCTATAAGGCAGGCCCGTTTCCCGGTGCCACTGGTTAAAGGCCGCCTGGGCCTGTAGCAGGGCCTTTTTGGTGCCTGGTGTCGCATCCATCAGCCCTTCCAGGCGGAGCACGGCGATCACATCCTGAGAAAGAATAAAGCCGTCCCAACCCACCATCCGCAGGAAGTACTGGGCGGTGTTGCCCCCCAGCCGGGCACCGTGGCGCTTAAGCCAAAGCAGTAGCCCGGCCTGGTCTTCCGAGGGCCACTGGGTCAGCATGATGCCAAAACTGCCATATTCTTCCGCTGCCTGGACGATCATGCGGGCGTTCTCCGGCACGGTGCGGATCTTCTGCAGGTTACGGACGATGCGCTCATCCCCCGCCAGGTTTTCCAACACCTCCGGCGGTACCTGCTGCCAGTACAGAGGCACAAAACCGTCAAACGCCGCCTCGAACCCTGGCCATTTATTATCTATCACCCGCCAGACGAATCCTGCCCGGAACACGCACCGGGTGATCTCAGCCAGATAGCGGTCGTCGCCCAGGTCCATCAGTTCATCAGGTTTGGCCAGTCGGGGCAGCAGAGCGTTCAGCTCGGCGATACCGCCTTTGCGCGCCACAGCCCGTTCGTGAATGCTCGCAAAACTCATGATATGCCCTCCTCGCGGGACAGTAACAGCCACAGCGGCCGACGGCCATACCGTAATTCCCCATCACCCCGCAGGCCCGTGCGGAAGGTGACCCGCGACTGTGCTATCTTCGAAGTACCACACTCGCTAAGGAGACAGCATGGACCGATTCATGGAGCTGGCAATGGCGGAGGCCGAGAAGGGCGCGTCGGAAGGTGGCATCCCCATCGGCTCGGTTCTTGTGTGTGATGGCCTGGTGCTGGGTTCCGGGCGGAATCAGCGAGTCCAGTCCGGCAGTGCCATCCGCCACGGTGAAATGGACGCCCTGGAGAACGCTGGACGGCAGCCCGCCGAGGTTTATGGGCGGTCAACTCTCTACACCACCCTGTCACCCTGCGCCATGTGCAGCGGCGCGATTCTCCTGTACGGCATTCCCCGCGTGATCATCGGCGAAAACCGGACCTTTCAGGGCGAGGAACATCTGCTCGAAAGCCGCGGCGTTGAGCTGAAGGTTCTGAACGACCCCGCTTGCATCGATATGATGAAGCGCTTTATCCGCGACAATCCCGAACTCTGGAATGAAGATATCGGGGTATAGAGGCTGACATGACAAGAAACAATGTACTACAGGATATTATCGCCTACCTGCTTGTGTTTGGCGGCCTCTCGGTGGTCATACTCATCATCCACCTGTTTTCGGGCACAGCCCATGGCCTTGTCGGCAATTTACTGGCCACGATCCTGGCCGCGTTCTACCTGGTCTGGTACCGATGGCAGAGCCGGGTTCCCGGAATGCCGGGAAGAGTTGGCTTTTCGCTGCTCGCCGGCCTCTGCGCCATCGTCTTCCTGATCATCCTGCAGCTGTTGGCGCCGCTCATTCCCAATCAGGAGTACGCACCCGTGCAGGGCTACCAGGCCCTGGTTGTCTTTTTGCTTAACGCCGGCGCCTTTGCGGGCGTGACCTGGCTGAAAATCCGCTACCGTTAGTGAACCGGTTACCGGCGCCCGTCGGGCTGGCAGACTTTGCTGGTTGAAGCCGTCGGGGGCGAGGTCAAATCGGACGCTTCGGTGGAAGCACTCACTCACCATCGGATGGAGTATCCATAACCATGGCAGAGCACAAGCATCTCGCGTTTCTCATACTGGTTCCGACCGTGGGCAGCAATGCAGTCAGTACCCAGTCAGGGGAGGGCTTCACCCTGAGCCTGGCGACCGTGGATAATCTGGTTTCTGCAAAGCAGCTCGCCAGTGACCTGCGGGATCAGGGCGTTCACGCCATTGAGCTGAGCGCCGCTTTCGGGGAGAACGGGTTGGCGGCGATCCGGGCTGTTGTCGGAGATAACATCGACCTGGGCCTGGTCCGCTACGAGTGATGAACATCGGTCCTCGGGGCTCTCTGAAGCCCTGCTGCACGCACGGCTTCTTCTCGGAGCTGACCCGGGCTAAACATCACATATCCGCTGGCGTTTCCTGAGGCGAGTTGGTGGCATAGTGGCGAATTGCGCCAATAAAATGCAGTACCAACAGGACTGGAAGAACATATAGCCCGATATTCAAATGAAGCCACTCCATGGGCTCGTGAATCATTGACAGGCTTTCCAGCGGAAGACAGAGAGAAAACCAGCCAAATACATTCATGCATTCGTTTTCGGTAAACAGATACATCGGTCCCGTAATTACCTGAATAGTAAGCAGAATCAGTATCAGCCTGTGAGCCGCATAAGCGGCCCAGCGCTCTAAGGCAGTTTTTCCCACATTTCGGGGAAACCCTTCATATATCCTGAATAACACTCGCCAGATGATAAATATCAGGACAAAAAAGCCCAGGGAAATATGAACCCCAAGCACATAGTTCTCAACGGTTTCTGACGGCGCTGCTGCCGCTGCGAAGCCGAGCGCAAGCATGACAACCACAAGAAGTGCGGTCACCCAGTGGTTAATGGTGGAAACTGAAGAGTAACGGTTCCGATCAGACATTAGGTCCCCCTTGGTCATTAGCCCTATGATAGGAGTTAGCCTGATTTATGGGGTATTACAAATGACGAATTGCAATATTGCATTATTTTCCCTCCCGGATGGCCAGCGGCCCACCCGGGAAAGGAGGAAGCCTTAAACGAATATGCGTCCCGGTTTTCTGTTGTCTCAGTGGGCTGAAGGCAGATTGCCTCCCAGCATGTTTTCGACCACTGCCGCATTGTAGAAGGCTTCGACTGTCTGTATTTTGTCGTTCCGGACCCGAAACCAGACCGCAAGCCGCACATCCCCGATTGGTTCGAAGTTGGTCCGGTAATCCAGGACCGCGAAGACATGCTCCCCTTCGGCACTGAGCTGACGAAGTATCAGGTCTTTCTGAATGGCAGCCATTCCGAATTGATAGGACATCATGTCATCGGGGCTGAGGAAGCGCATGTTCGGCCCCACATATTCAAACCCCTCAGCAACCAGCAGGGCCTTTGCCTCGTCAAATCGCTGGGCATGGATATCAGCAATGAATTGCGCCACGATATCTTTTGGCTGCATGTACAGACTCCATTTATGGATAAAATCGATCAGGCCAGGTTTTCAGTGTCGGGAACGACTCCTGGCTGCGGGTATCAAGGCAGGACAAACGTTAGCTCCGGCTAGCGGAGTTGGCTGTCCTTGCTGCCACGGCGGTTGATTCCGCTTGAAGAGGTCTGCTTCTTCTCGAGAGCGGATTGACACGCAACGCAAAACTGAACCCCGGGAATCGCCTTGCGGCGCTCTTCCGGGATAGCGGAACCACACTCTTCGCAATAGCGGGCACTCTCGCCCCTAGCCAACTGGCTCCGCGCCCGTTGAACGCCCTCATCAACGCTCGCATCAATCTGATCCTGAACGGCACCATCCCGTGACCAGCCACCAGCCATAGAATTCTCCAGCCCTTGAACCCAAGTGTAAGCTTGGCACCAAAACCGGCCCAAGCCCAGTGAACATCGTGCCCATGAACGGACGTGACCGGCGATTTACCCCGATCGATGCACGAATTGGCTTTAGGGCGATTCGTGTGCATCATGGCATCCAATACCCAATCGGACCAGACCCTGAGGAAGCCCTGCCGTTGCGTCCCGACCATACACTTCGCCTGGAGAACGTCACCATCGGTGAACTGGAGCAGGTATCCCTTACCATCGCTTCAGCGGAAGTGGTCTGCCTGTCCGGCATTTCCGGAAGTGGCAAAAGCCGACTGCTCAGGGCGGTTGCCGACCTTGAGGACCACGGCGGGCGGGTATTTCTGGGCGATATCGAACAGTCGCAAATAGCCGCCCATGAATGGCGCCGCCGGGTCATGCTCGTGCCATCAGAAAGCCAGTGGTGGTCGGAGCGGGTAGGGGATCATTTCCCCGATAAGGCGGAGGTTTCCGGATTGTCGGAGCTGGGATTTGATCGCCAGGTCATGGCCTGGTCCGTGAGCCGCCTGTCCTCCGGTGAAAAACAGCGACTGGCCCTTCTTCGCGCTCTGGCGGCTGCCCCTCAGGCCCTGCTGCTTGATGAACCTACCGCCAACCTGGACCCGGAAACAACCGAAACCGTTGAGCGATGGCTGGGTTCTGAGATCCGTGAACGCAACATGCCGGTCATCTGGGTCGCCCACGACGCCGGGCAGATCCGTCGTCTGGCAGACCGGGCCTTCTATCTGAACGGCCACGTCCTGGAGGCGCGCTGATGGAAGTGATAGACCTTGCCTGGTGGAAGCTGGCCCTCGCAGCGGTGCTCCTGCTGCTGCTCGCACTATGCAGCCACCTGTCGCGACTGGGCATTACCAGAAGTCTGCTCATTGCCGGCACCCGCACAGCGGTTCAGCTGTTTCTTATAGGCCTGATCCTTGAGGCGCTGTTTGCCGCCGCGGACCTGGTCTGGATTGTTCTGATGGCTTTCGTGATGCTGCTGGTGGCGGGGCGGGAAGTCATGGCGCGGCAGGAACGGCGGCTATCCGGGGGCTGGGCCTTCGGGATCGGGACCGGCGCCATGTTCCTTTCGTCCTTCACGGTGACGATACTGACCCTTACTGTCGTCATCGGTCCTCAGCCCTGGTACTCACCCCAGTATGCAATTCCCCTGCTGGGTATGATGCTGGGCAACACCATGACCGGCGTCGCCCTGAGTCTGGACCGTCTTACCGAATCCGTCTGGCGCCAGCGTGCGGTGATCGAGAACCGCCTGATGATGGGGCAGACCTGGCGGGAGGCGGTGGGCGATATTCGTCGTGACGCCATGCGGGGCGGGATGATCCCCTCCATCAACGCCATGGCGGCGGCGGGTATCGTCAGCCTCCCGGGTATGATGACCGGCCAGATCCTTGCCGGAAGTCCCCCGGCTGTTGCCGTGAAATATCAGATTCTGGTGATGTTCACCATCACCGTGGGCACTGGTTTCGGAGCCCTGATGGCCGTTTCGGTGGGAAGCCGCCGCCTGTTCGACACCCGCGAGCGCCTGCGCCTGGATCGGCTGGTCTGAAAACCCTTTCCAGCCGATCATGCCGAAACCTGCTCACCGGGACTTATCCAGAAACCGAACCACAACCTCCGCCAGGGTTTCCCCCTGGTCTTCCTGCAGGAAGTGACCACCTTGCTCGATCGTGACGTGATCCTGTCCCTGGGCTCCGGGTATGGCCTTCTGTAGGAACCTGTCCGCACCCCGGGTCACGGGGTCGGAGTCACTGAATGCCGTCAGGAAGGGCTTCTGCCATTGGCCGAGTACCTTCCAGGCCTGCCGGTTGGCCTCGGCGGCGGGGTCATCGGGGGTGGTCGGAACCAGGATGGGGAACTGACGGGCACCTTCCTTGAAACTCTCATCCGGAAATGGGGCGTTGTAGGCGTCCATGACTTCCTGCGGCAGCGGGGTCACGGTACCGCCCTTGATCACGCCGGCAATGTGGAACTCCGGGGTTTCCTGGGAGAAGCGCTGCCATTTCTTGAAGGCGGCCCCCGGGTCTTTGTCGCCGGTCGGCAGGAAGGTGTTGGCGGCAACCACGGAGGCAAAGCGGTCCGGGTTCTCTCCCACCAGGCGAAGGCCCAGCAGTCCACCCCAGTCCTGGCACACAAGATGGATGTCCTGCAGATCGAGCTGATCCAGGAAGGACTGCATCCAGCCCATGTGACGTGCGTAGGTATAGTCCTTACGATCCGCTGGTTTATCGGACCGGCCGAAGCCGATCAGGTCCGGTGCGATCGCACGGTAGCCGGCGGCGGTGATGATGGGGATCATCTTACGGTACAGGTAGCACCAGGAGGGCTCGCCATGCATCAGCAGGACAATCGGCCCGTCCTGCGGACCCTCGTCCAGGTAGTGCATCCGCAGTTCGCCACCTTCGAAATCGTCCACGTTCAGGTAATGGGGCTGGTAGTCGAAACCGGCCAGGTTCTGGAAACGGCTGTCAGGGGTCCGCAGGGCTTTCATCGGTGCTCCTTGTTGTTGTCGTTGGAATCGGGCGGGTGCATACGCCGGTTTGCCGGGTCCGGGTAACGGACGGCTTCGGTACTTCCGCCGGGTTCATTGCATCGCCGCAGGCTTCAATATACCAACTGGCAGGGGATATGCCACATGGCATGCCGGCGAGCCATCCGATTGCTTACCTCCGGTCGCGTTTTGAGAGGCTGGGTAATCCCCCGGTATGTACCTACCGAAAAAACATTAGGTAACCAGGGGGATATGGGGTACTGTGTGCGGGTAGAAAAGATCTGTTACGAACTTCAAGAATACGACGCTTCTCTGGTTATTACTGGTAGTGCCCGTCCTGTTTTCGAGTCTTCAAATTTTTTCCGCACACCGCTGACCGGCCATCATTCCGATGCACTGGCGGCAACCAAAATGATTGATCTCAGGATATCTTTATATGTCTAACACCACCGGTACTGTTAAGTTTTTCAACGAAGCAAAAGGCTTTGGTTTCATCACGCGTGAAAGCGGCCCGGACGTCTTCGTTCACTTCAGCGCCATCCAGAGCAGCGGCTTCAAAACCCTGGCAGAAGGCCAGCAGGTTGAGTTCAGCGTTACCCAGGGCCAGAAAGGCCCGCAGGCGGAAAATGTTGTCGCTATCTAAATAGCAGACCGCATGACCAGAAAGGCAGCTTCGGCTGCCTTTTTTGTTGTTTTAAAGTCGTGGCGAGACGGAAACAGCCATGATTCGGCCGGCCATTCCCTCTTCTTTGGGAAGTGCCTGTCCGGCTTCAGTTATAGCAGTCGCAGTAGTGGAACCAGCCCGAACCACACCGTGTAGCCAAGTGAGGCGACCATCAGCCCATCAATACGCCCCGGCGCCCGGTCAGTGCGGAAATGCTGGTACAACAACCACGTCAGCATAGCGGCATGGGGGACCACCAGCCAGCCAATGCCACTGTAGGCGCCACCTGCCAGTCCCCAGGCCTGCCATGCCAGTGCAGCTGCACAGGAGAGCAGGACGAAGAAGATCGCGATACCCAGCGCATTCCTGAATCCAAAGCGTACCGCCAGAGTGCGCTTGGACGCCAGGGCATCCGCCTCCAGATCCGGTATGCCTGACAGGGTAATGGAGGGCAATATCCCCAACAACATCGGCACGCTCAGGAGCCATGGCGTGGGATCGCTCCAGGCCCCGCCCAGAAACACATAGCCGCACAGCAGCACGCCGATACTGTGGGTAACCGCCACATCCAACTCCCCCAGGCCACGATAGCTGAGCTTCAGTGGCGGTGCGGTATAGCCGATGGCCAGCACGGTCAGGGCGCCAAGCACCACGATCATGGCGACCGGAGCCGCCGTGGATAGCGCCAGCAGCCAGATTATGCTGGCCAACAACCCCAACAGCGCAACACCAATCCCGGTCTTTACCTCCCGCTGGCTCAGCGAACCGTCAACCAACACGCGCGATCCGCCGGTGAAGGCGTTGTAGTAGGAGTTGCGCTGATCCGAGGGCAGATCGACCAGCTCATTGACCAGCACCGTTGCCACCTCCAGCAGGAAAAGGCAGAGGTAGCCGACCCAGAACACCGACGTCCCGAGCACTGAGCTGCCGGGGGAGGCCGCAAGAGCGCCGATGGTATAGGCCACCCACGACATGGGATAGAACTGCAGTCGCAGGCTCCGCAACCAGGCGCCGGTTTTGTGTTGCAGCCGTTCCATCGGTGTTATTCGCCCCTGCTCCAGCTTGCGGCCCTGTTGTTCGGCGCGCCCGAGCCAGGCCTCGCGTTGGTTCGCGCTGGCGTTCTTGACGGAGCCAAACACCAGCGAACGCACCGGGCGTATGCCACAGAAGCCCAGGGTTGCGCGGGCCAGAGCATTTTTGCCGGGTTGCCGGTACAGCAGCCGATGCACAAGCGGGGGCGTATCCATGGTGGTGATCAGCTGGGCGGAACGGCCTTGCAACAGCCCTTCATAGCCGATGCCCCCTTCGCAGGTCCTGAAGGCAAAGCCTGGCGCCATCAGCCGGTCCAGAAAGCCCTTGAGCAGGGCGGGGGCTCCTCCCCACCAGGTGGGGTAAACGATTACCAGGTGATCCGCCCAGAGAAAGAGCTCCCGGGCCCTGCAGAGGTCGTCTTCAAGGGGCTGATCGTTGGGGGAGGGCATGTGCAGGTGTGAATCGAAATCCAGTCCTGCCAGGTCCAGCCTGCGCAGTTGCACCCCCGCCGCGCGCGAGCCCCGGCAGAAGGCCTCAGCCAGGGCCGCGCAAAAGCTGTCCGTGCGGGGATGTCCCAGAATGACCAGCACGTTTATGGGCTGCTCAGTCGGCTTGAATCTGTCAGTCAGCATGATGTTCGTCCTGAACACTGTCCAATGGTCTTAGGCGACTGCTCCCGTTATGCATGGCATCGAGATCGAGACTGCGCCACTCACATTTCCTCATGAACCTGGCCATAGGCCAGCATCGCGAACAAACCGGTGCCGCCGATAATATTG
Organism: Marinobacter daqiaonensis; assembly: GCF_900115285.1. Taxonomy (GTDB): domain Bacteria; phylum Pseudomonadota; class Gammaproteobacteria; order Pseudomonadales; family Oleiphilaceae; genus Marinobacter; species Marinobacter daqiaonensis. The sequence goes on along the minus strand of NZ_FOYW01000001.1, from coordinate 2,225,301 downwards.
CCGATGAGTACCGGTGAAATATGATCGATAAAGGCGGTAAAGATATTCATTTCACCAGTGAGCACCAGAGTGAAAATTTCGTTTGACCCGGCAATCACATGGGTAAAGCCACCCGCCGCGATCAGCCAGGTGAACATGACAATAACCAGCACTTCGGATCCCTTCGCCGAAGGCAGTATCCACACCAGAGCGGCTATGAAAAACCCTGATGGAATCCCCCGCAAAAGCGCCTCGGCTGGGGTCAGCGAGGCCAGGTGATGCGACATATCCAGGATAGCCGCGAGTGTGTCCCCGGGAAGAATACCCCCATGAACGCCGATGAGGGCAGTGACAAACGTGCCACTCAGATTCGCTGCAAGCACAATCCCCCATAGGCGCGCCGTGCAAGAGAATCCGTTGCGCGTCGGCTTGGCCAGCAACGGCAGCACGACGGTGATGGTGTTCTCGGTGAACAGTTGCAGCCGGCACAGGATCACGAGGACAAACCCGAACGAGTAACCCAGGCTCTCAATCAACGTCCGGTAGGGATCTGGCTCCAGATTGGAGCGGATAACAGCCTCGGCGAGGATCGAGGTGGAAATCCCGATCCCCGCTGCCACACCAGACCACCAGAGAGACATTGCCGGGCGTCGCAGTTCCGCTTCGCCTTCGCGATGGATAATGGAGTACAGAGTCAGTGAAGTCAGACCGCCATGGTCGGCGACGGTATTACGTTCCTTGCGGGTCAGTGACTTTTCGCTGGACGTCGGTGTCTGCTCCCGGGATTCCCGATCCTGAGCCTTGGCCCGGGACGCTTGATCGTCTGCGGCCTCCTTGGCTTTTTTTTCGGAGGAGATATCCCGATCGGTTTCCCTGTCGCTCATTCAGCTGTCCTTTAGCCATATGGAAACGCTGGTGTTGCTGCAAGACCGAGCCTGCCGGAACGTTGTCTTCGGTAATGATGATAGCTTAGATACTCTCTTCGGACACAGGCAGGCCGGAGAATGGGTGGGGCAAGGAGGGAATGGGGACAGGTACCGGACAGGCTTTTTCTTAGGTGTCCTTTATCATGGGTAACTCGGAAACATAACGCTTGGCTCACGCGCCGGTTTGGAGCCGCGAAGCGGCGGAAAATCGGTCGCTGTGCAGCCGATTGTTAAATCCTTTGGCGTACGGTATCCTGATCATGACCAACATCCTGTACAGGAGCAGCCTTATGGATGCCATCAGCTACACAGCCGCCAGAACCAATCTGGCAAAAACCATGGAGCAGGTCTGTGAGGACCATTCCCCTGTGATCATCACCCGGAGCAAGTCGCAGTCCGTGGTAATGATCTCCCTTGAGGACTACGAAGCGCTGCAAGAAACTGCATACCTTCTGCGCGCACCAAAAAACGCCCGGCGTTTGATGGAATCCGTCGCCGAACTGGAGCAAGACGGTGGTCAAGAAAAGGAACTTCTTGAATGAAACTCATCTTCTCCGAGAACGCCTGGGAAGACTATCTGTACTGGCAAAAAACCGACAAAAAGATCCTTAACCGGATCAACAAGCTGATCAAAGAGAGCAAGCAAGAACCGTTCAAAGGCGTTGGTAAACCGGAGCCGCTCAAGCACAGCCTCGCTGGTTACTGGTCTCGCCGAATCAATGAGGAACACCGTATGGTGTATAAGGTCACGGATGACGCCTTACTTATCGCACAGGTTCGATATCACTACTGATTTAACGCTGCCAGCATGCGCGCCAACGGAGCGCAGCGTAGTTGGCGTCCCGTTGACCACCTTGTTACCCCCTGAGTTCGAGGTCTTCCCGAATAACCTCCGGATGGCGAAACGCAATCTCGATGAGCGCCTTTGCCGGGCCGGAAGGTTTACGCCGCCCCTGCTCCCATTCCTGCAACGTACGTGGAGAAATATGGAGTACCTCGGCAAACTCTCGCTGCGTGAGGCCAGTTCTGCCACGCGCTTCTGCGACCTCGTTTGGCTCCACACGACTGACGCGCGCAGCGTTGCCAGCTTTCATCTCTTTAACAGACTGAAGCAGCTTGTTGCCAAGCTCCTCAGCACTCAGAGTCTCATTACTCATTTTCCAATACCTCACGATCGACTTCAGGATATGCGCGGGTATGTTCTCCTTGACGGCCCTCTTGTAGATCACCAACAACCAGATCTCACCATTTGCCAATCTGGTGAAGTAGATAACTCCGCTCCACCACGCTTCCCTGAACCCGCCACCGACCAGCGAACCTTTCTACATCCACCGCTACCTGGAATGGGATCGCCAATTTCCGGATTGGCTGCCAACCAGGCAAAGAGCGCATTCCGTTCCTCCTCAGTCCAGATCTTTCTGGCATCTGCTTCGAATGTAGGAGTTTCGATGATGGTGAACATGACGACCAATATACGTCATTGACGGACTTTTGCAAGATGGCGGGTGGAGGGGTTAACGCAGAAGGCAGCGGCTCGCGTTAGCGCTTCCGCTGGCCTGACTTGTTAGCAGAGATGTCCTTGAGGCTGCCGGAGACATACTTGTGCAGGACACTGGAAACCAGGGTCTGGTAAGGAAGTCCCTCTTCCAGCGCCCGACGTTGAAGTGCCTCGAGGTCGCGACTGGAGATACGTATATTGATCCGCTTGTCTTTCTTGAACGTGTCTTCCGCTGCCCTCGTCAGGTACTCCCGACGATCGGCATCCAGATCTGACTCGAACTCCCCGGATTCGTATGCCTCCAGCAGCTCTTGCTCTTCGGGATCTAATTTGGTCTTGGCCATGCTACCCCCCTAGAAATTTCTTGGTGGCCTTGCGACTGGGAATGACGGTCTTGAGAACGATTTCGCTATCATTCTCGACGTACGGCACCAGCCAGGCGTAATCGTCAATCCGAACTACAAGCAGGCGTTGATTCGGATACTTGTCCCTGTTGGGGTGAGGTCCATCATCAAGTAAACCACCAGACTGAAGAGCAAAAAGGACATCTTCGAAGGAAACTCCGCGCTCGCTCATCAGCTGCTGGTTCTTTTCAGCATTCCAGTTAATTTGCTTCATGGGACGAGTCTAGCAGAGTGTGTGCCTATTGGCATCTTGCTAACGCTCGCAGCATGCGCGGCTTTGGAAGGGAGCCGAAGGCGCAATGGAAAGAGCGTCGCCGTGCCTGCGATTGTTAGGCATTTTCATCTCCCACCCGCGACGTCAAGCAGAGCGCCAGTTGAGTAAGAGGCATCTTCCGAAAGCAACCAAAGGATAGCTCTGGCCACTTCTTCAGCGCTGCCACCATGTTGCATGGGTACTGACCCTTTCACCGGATCCACCCGGTCCGGCTCACCGCCGCTGGCATGAATATCCGTATAGATAACCCCCGGGCGCACGGCGTTGACCCGGATTCCTTCGGAGGCGACCTCTTTTGCCAGACCGGGGGTAAAGGTGTCGATGGCACCTTTCGACGCAGCATAGTCCACATACTCATTTGGAGAGCCAAGCCGGGACGCAGCCGAGGAGAGATTCACAATAACGCCGCGCGCACCACCATTTTTGCTAGATATGCGGCGGACAGCTTCACGTGCACGTACGACTGGAAATACTCTGCCAACTGAGACCGTGAGTTGAAAACATTGCAAACATCGCCAGGCCCTTTAGCCATATAAGGAAGGCTGAACTTGGTGGCCACACGATCACCGTCAAAGCTCGAAAATGCCGCGCCAAAATCTTCGAAAAACTCCTTTACGGTGGGGTCCTTTCCTTCACCCATGTAGACCTATCTCCTTGGTGTGCTTGGAATTCACCACATAACGCCCACCATCACCTGTGGCGAAACCGCAGCAAAGCGGAGGTTTTGGCATCCGGCGCATGGCCTGGTTATGTGCTGCTTCAAGCTGCAACAAGCTTCTTCACGTTGAGCTCTTTGCGATGCTGTTCAGCGTGCCAGAGTTCATATTGGGACTGCTGATTCAGCCAGCTTTCTGCCGAAGTATTGAAAGCGATAGAAAGCCGGATTGCCATTTCCGGACTGATACCGGCCTTGCCATTCAATACGGCACTCAGCGTTTTTCGGCTAACGCCCAATGCCTCTGCCGCCGCCGTGACAGAGAGGCCAAGGGGCTCAAGACAAAGCTCTCGCAGTACTTCGCCCGGGTGCGGAGGGTTGTGCATTAACATTGGCGGTACCTCAGTGATAATCCTCGTAGTTCACAATCTCGGCATCTCCCTCTTCGAACCGGAAAGTCACTCGCCAGTTACCGCTGACGGTCACCGACCAGATTCCGGCCCGGCTGCCAGAGAGTTCGTGCAAGCGAAGACCGGGTAAGTCCATGTCTTTGGCATTCGCCGCTGCATTCAATCTACCGAGAATGAGCCGAAGCCTCTTTTCGTGAGCGGCCTGAATCCCTGCTGTGCTGCCGGATTTGAAAAATTTTGCCAAGCCCTTGTGTTTGAAGCTTCGAATCATTTCTTGAGTGTACCCTGTAACGTATCAGGTGTCAAAGCGTTATAGCGCCAGCCATAAGCGGCGCCCTGTCAAGGGCGTCCGGTGGAGGGCCATCGGCCCGGAACGACCTTAATGGCCTTGTTATGAGTTGGTGTCATAAATACGACCAGCTCCTTCCCAGCCATTGGCTTTTGCTTGGTCGATCAGAAAGGCCATGTCCAAATCGTAGCCGTCGGCTATTTCAACTTCTGAGGAGTCGATATGACAGCGGAACTCCTGATCTAATGCTGACCAAACCACAGATACCACGGGATCAGTGGCTCCCTCTCTCTCCGCCAATCGCAGACCTATAAATGGCACAAACGGCAGCGTCATTCGCTTACCGAACGATGCCGCTTTCGAACCATCAAGACTATGAATAGTCAGTGAAAAATGAACACTGTATTCCATATCAATACTCATAACGCTTGCAGCAGGGGCGCGACGTCAGGAGCGTCCCTTGCCTGCTTTGGTTAGGTAAACGGTGCAGGATCATCTTGAATGAGCTGCCTTCCAAGGTCACGTGCCGCTTCTTCCAAAGCTGTTAACGCTCTCAAAACTTCCTGGTAATACTCAGAGTATCGGTCTAGGTGAGCAGCGTTGGGAATTGGTAACGGAACTCCCTGCGACCTCTGATCTACAAGGTACTTCATGCCCTCTACCAACCATTTTTGGAATTCCGCATGGGCAATTTGGAATTGTGCATGTACCTGATCAAACTCAGGAAAGTAGAGCTTTTGAAGCATGGTAGCGGTCGAGAATGCGGATTTGTCGTAATCAACCTTCGAGTTGAAAAGCTTCTCATTCATTTCCCTTGATAAATTTTCCGATGCTTCGATTGCCTTAGCTACGTAACATTCAAGTTTTTCACGGCGAAGGGTTTCAATGGCATGTCGCCTATTGAGAGTATGATCCAACTTACCCCGAATCGACTCCGTGATCTCTGTAGTGTCTTTCAACTGCTGTTTGATTAAATTAAAGTCCGCTGCAATCGCTTTGTGCTCGCCTCTCCTACCAAAATAAGAGCTGAGGAAAGCACCAACTGCGCCCGAGACCAAGGTGAGCAGGCCAATAGAAAGGAAGTACGGCCAAGAGCGACTCAGGGTCTCTGACGATATGGCCGAAGCCAACGCCTGAATATCATCCATGTGTATTCTTACCTAACGCTTGCAGCATGCGCGCCTCTGTAGTGGAGGGGAAGCCGTGACTGGCGTGGTTAGTTTTCGGATTCAGGGGAAGACAATTTAATGCTAAATAACAGCCTGGTAGATCTAATAAAACGATCACAGGTTTCTTTATTAGCATCATCCATTTTTCCCATGTGAACGTACGAATTCCTTCTACTCATTAGCGAAGAGATTTCGCTTGTTAATTTTTTGTACTCCGACAACCTATCCGCAGGAACCAAGCCCTTAAAAAATTTGCTCACAAAGCGATTAATATTGGCTTCTTCTATATAAGTTTTTAGCTCAGAGTGGGTACTTTCAGGAATAAACTCAAAGACGGAGTACCTAAGGTATATTTCACATGCCATCGCCAGTTCGAGGATAGCCTTTTCATATTGCTCGTTTTTCGTCGATGTTTCAGCATCTTGCAGAAACCGCAGATGCATGGGAATGTCTTCGCCGATAACCAATCTCTCTGAAGCTTTTTCCCAATGCTCTTTCGTTACTTCTTTATGCAATTGAATTCTGATTACCGTAGTGCCAGCCCAAACTCTGTGGCTGCTCGAAGACTCTAAAATATATGTCGACCAACCCGAATCCGGCCCGCTAATTTCAGGTTGACCAATCAACGAGTAGTCAGTTGCCCAACGGAGTACACCTAACCAGTATTGGAATGCCCTATCGGCAACTTCAGAATACTGTTCACAAATATCATCAACAGCTTTGGTCTGTTCTTCGGAAAAAAATTGAAATTGTTTCGGTGGCTTTTCCAAAGCTTCGGATGGGACGCTTAGCCGATTCTTAACATCGATCTCAACATCAACTTTTAGAACTTCGTAATTGATAGGCTCACCGGTATCGGCCCTCCGAGTTGAGGTGGCTGCAACGTTGTCATATCTTTCGTCTCTGTCAGCTTGATCCTTCTGAGGAAGCCTAATCGAGACGTTGTACCCATGAAAATCAAATTCATGCGCTAAGCCCATAACATCCGCCGAGACATTAAAATTCGTCACCAAAAAACGGGTCCATGTTCTAGCTGATATCTCTGGCATTTCTTAAACCTACTCTAGAAAACTAACGCCAATATTCAGCGGCGACCTTTGCACCGCGAAGCGGAGAAAAGGGCGTCCGGTGGAGGCCCATCAGGGCCGGAACGAACTGGAATGAATGGTTAGGCGTCGTTTGCACTGTGCCTCCGTAATCCCCAGATGGACAACGCCACAGCGACTAGCGAGGTAATTGCAACGCTAATGAGCAACACGGCAACAGTCGCCTCTGCCCAAGAGTCGGCTTTCGCGCCCGATGATGCCAATGGCGTCATTTGCCCTGCGCCGGTAAAAGCACCAATTAGGCAGCCTAGCCAATTGGCATAACTGGAATACACCCAGCCCCAGTACATAACGAGAAACTGCCGGGCCGATAGGCTGAATGCACTCCAGATGGCGCCGATCCCGATGAGTAGCACTCCACTCAGAATGCCGATTGTATGTGCGGACAGTCCAAGTCTCGGAATTTGCATAGCAGGAAGCAATAAGCCGGTCACCAAAGCAATCAAGATCAGGATAAACCCGTGTCGAATGATGCTTGGATTCATTTTTACGGTCTCCTCTTAGAGACGCCTAACGCCTGCAGCACGTGCGGCTTTGTAGTGGAGGCGAAGGCGCAACGAAAAAGCCGTCACAGTGCCTGCAATTGTTAGGCTTTGAAGGATTCTCATTATTGTTTTGCCAGATTTTTATGGAGCGAACTTAATGCAGAATCTATCACTTGGAAAACATTAATGAAGCGACTAGCCCAATCGAGACTATTGTCGGCCTCTGCGAAAGATATTAGCTTGGCCTGCATTTGTGATTTCTTACTATCCTTTACCTTAAATGGCTCAAGTTCACCACCTGCGTCAACTGCGAATGAATCGAACCACGAGGCGTGCTCTTCATAGATATTTGTAATCCAGTCGTCAGGAAAGAGCCCTTCAATAGCAAACCGTGAGCGCACTGAGACAAAATTCTTATTGGCTTCGAACGGAATTGATCTTTGCCCAAAATAGGCCTGAAGATCTCTTCTCTCTTTTTCTCCCGCGTCGTCGCCATCGAATACAGCCACACACGCATACTCTTGCCGAATGAACTGATATGTTGCCCTGAGGAAACCCGATAAGTGTTTGACGCCGCCGAAGTCTTCAAACTTTGATTGCCGAACAAATGGAAGAGGGTAAGTCTCATCTGGCAGATTATCGAGCACCCACCCAAATATCTCGCGGTCTGTAGGCCCTTCCACAAATATATTAAAGAGAGCCAAGTTGTAAAAATCACCAAACTTTATTCCGAGCGCGCATCTGATAGCAGATACGGCCTCGGAGAATGTTTTATAACTTTCAACTTCCGTTCGATTCTTTGAGTTAAGGCGAGTACCACTTACATAATTCGGATCTTGAGGTACGAACGCCATTGAGTGGGTGGTTTTGATAACAGTTGCATCTTTGGCTAAGTTCTCTAGAATCGAATTGCAATTACCGGCAAGATCTGGATGCAAATACGATTCTGGCTCTTCGAGTAACCATAAAACCTCTCTACCCTCTGATTTTTCTTGTTTAGTTATCCATCGAAAGGCTGCTAGAAGCGCTGTAGACTGAATCCCCATTCCTTTTTCATGTATTGGTGTCTTTTGGGGATCAGAGATCATAAAGTCAAAGCCAGAAACCAAAGCTTCGATAGATTGGCCCGGCAGAGAGAAGCTAGCTTCGTATTCCGAAAGCTTGGCACTTTTCAGCTCGGTATTTAGCGCGTCCGCGGCTTCATCTAGGCTTTGATTGATTTCTGAAAGGTGCGGCTCGATTACCTTTGACACCTTACGGCGGAGAAAAGGCGTCAGGAGTTCGAGGTAAATTTGATCAATACTCTTGGCAGAGGGTACATAATGAAGACTAAACATCCCTATTATACGGTTAAGAAGGGCTATGTGAGTTCGGGAGTATTGCGCTGCCTGTGCGCCTGGCTTAGGTCGTTTGATGTTAGGGAAGAAGCTGTATACCGGGGTGTCCGTATCGGTGAAGTAAAGTGTCAGATTGAGATGGCTGCTGGTTCTCGTAGTTCCCTGTAACTCATGGAGCTCATCGACGCTATCGTAGATTTCTTTTTCCGTTTCAGGGTCGCCGTCAAATGTCGCAGTAATACTTGTTCGGGCTTTACCTACACCAAATGTGAGATCGTTCTCACGCGTATACCCATATGAGTTTGCTTGACCTGTAAATAAAACCTGAATTGCCCTTAAAAGATTGGTCTTCCCAGAATTATTAGGCCCAACCAGAGTCATCCTACCGGGGACTGGAAAGTGTTGTTCAGCTTCAATTGATCGAAAATTACGTACTCGAATTTCAATTAGTTTCATTATTATTCCGTTAACTCAAAATTTCTGCCTAACGCCCGCCATAAGCGGCCGAGTGAAACGAGGTCCGGCGCACAACGTGCGCGTACTTAATGGCTTGGTTATGAGTTTTATCCACGTGCTTTCCTTATGGTCTTGGCTGCCAACGTCAGCACCAGTCCGACAGCTACATACATTGCAACGCTTAAAGATAGGCTCACCGACCAAACATACATTACATTCAATGTGCTAGCTGGCTGATTCGTATCCAATGCCATCAGGACTATTGCGCTTGGCCAAAGCGCCATTATCAGCTCATCTGGAAGCGACATTAGATGATTAGCCATTATCAATGTCGCCGGGATTGCTAGCCCAGCGATAGCCCACTTAAACAAGTAACTCTTCATGCTAACCTTAACTCATAACGTCTGAGCTAAGCGGCGCGGCTTTGCCGCGTCCGGTGGAGCGCGAAGCGCGGAACGAACTTGAGCGACTTGTTAGCCATTAGTCGTCAGTTACTACTATTCTTCAGCAACCTTTTCCATCGTTGCTGCCGATAGCGATAAAATCCATGTGCGAACACCCAGATAAGCAGGGTTAAGAATCCCGCCCGAATTTCTACTTCGTCGCTATAGCTAACCAAACCCGGTTTTGTCTCCTGAAAAGAGATTTTGTGATTCCAAACTGGTGCTAGCAGCCCCCTCTCACGGCTCCAGATGATGTTTTCCTCTGTATCAATCTTTACGAGTTGGATCGTGTGCCGCCCTAAAGGGATGAATTTTAGGAAATAAAGCTTTAACGGATAATCCCGACCTAACTCCCATTCGCTGTCAAACGCTCCAGGCTCGATAGGCGAGAAGGTAAGTATAGGCCACGCCACGTATTGGAGAGACTCTGGCTTGGTAATCTGTTGCCATAGTTCACTCTCTGTGCACGCAAAGTGAGTGGAAATCCGCGCAATCATTCTTCGATTCCGTTCCTTTGGGGCTAACGCTATAGCTCAGCGGACGCGTCAGCGTTCCGCTGCAGCGCATGGTTAGGTGTCCGAATTGAGGCTACAGCCTCCTCGGGATGTGTTCGTACTGCGATGGTCTTGGCTCCCTGGCTGTATGCCTTTGCGATTCGGTGTACTCCATCGAGAATCCATCTCCGACCGCCCCAGATCAGCATATCTATTGGAAATGAAACATCTGCTTCGTTGATACGGCTCATTTGGTGAGGAAATCGTTCAGGCCGGCTCAGTACGCCCATAGGGCTTACGTCAAATAGCATTCCCTGTCCTGGCACGGAGGACCATAGTGGCAACTGGAGCAAATAGGTATATCTAGTAATTGGGTCATCTTCCGTCGGCGCGTAAAGGGCCCACACAGCAGCCACATCCCAATCGAACGGAAGTAAGTGATCTTTTAGTACTGTAGGTACGAGCTTCCGCATACCCTGACACCTAACGCTGATGGTAACCGGCGCCGGAGCGCAGCGGAGGGAACCAAAAGCGGTACGCTTTTGGCGTCCGGTTGACCGCCTTGTTACATGGTGATTCGATAGTATCGGCCATGCTCTCCATCCTTAGATCCGCTATGTGTGGCCTGCCAACCCAATTTTTCAGCTACCCTTTTGCTGGCAGCATTTTCATCCGCAATGAAAACCTGGACGGTCTCTAAATCAATATCCGAGGCCAGCTTTTCAACTGCCAACTCACACGCCCGGACAGCTATGCCGCTACCCCAAAACTCTGACCTGATGAAGTATCCAAAATCTAGAACGCCATCTATTTGTTTAACCCCGCAGAACCCTATGAATTCATCAGTATCTGCCTCTGCGACAGCGAACCGGGCCGGATGAGCGAGCGCTCTTTCGAACCATGAACCCGCCTCATTTTCAGCCAGAGCGCGGCGGGGCCCAAGAAACCTCATTACCTTAGGATCACGAAGCATGGCTACTACAGCCGCTTTATCTTGGTGTTGAAGATCCCTCAGTTTCACCGCAGTCATAAGCCTGGATTCACCATGTAACGCTTGCAGCACGCGCGCCCATGGAATGGAGCCAAAGGCGCAATGTAATGGGCGTCGCTGTGCCTGCATTGGTTATGATCAGTCATCCACTTTAACCCCAAACTTTGAAACTCGCCTCCGGTTCAGCGTGCTCTCTTTTCCAATTTTTATTAAAGCGTTTCGAGCGTTCTCTGAAACTTGTCTTTCTTTATCACCGATATTGCCGATGCGGAAAAATTGCAAACAAACCTCAACATAACGACCTAGCTGCGGGCCTTTAGTGCCTTTGAAAAGTGTGTAGAAATCGTCCACAGATGCCCGTGATAGAACTTCAATATCAGATCGATTCCATCCGTTCGCGCCAACTAAGCTGCTGACAACGTCTTCTAAAGAGCGATTATCAACGGCTTTACTTGCAATCTCGTCAAATCTTTGAATTATTATTTTATCCTGAATATCGTCTGAAAATGGGTACATCTCAAGATTAAGAGATTTTGGATTCCCTTCCCTCTCTGCAACATAAAGTTCAATTAGTTCATCAGCCTTATCACCATGCCCCAAATCACGAAGAAGTCCTACTGTGCCATTTAGGTTAAGGGGACTTATGTATTTTGAGCTTTTCTTGAAACCCTCATACAAAGCGTTAACTAGCTCTTCTTCATTATCATCAAACGTATTATGGTATTTTTCCCAAGCTTGCTTGAACGAGCCCTCTACTTTGTCTGCGACTATTTTTTGATTGAGACTCTCAGCTTCAGAAATAAGCTTAGACTCATCATAAAACCCCCTAACCACTGCATCAGCTATCTCTAAATCAAACTCATCACAGTTTTGAAAATCATAAGAACGTAACAAAGAATTCCACTTCTTCTCTTTGTCACTTTCTTCATCTTTTCCAAGGCCCCAGAGTGAATATCCGATATGCCGGACATAGTCTATAGACGGAATCGAACTATCGTCTCTTTGAAAGTGGCAGAGCGCGAACAGCACGAGGCTATGTATGGCTTGATGGGTAACTTCGGCCTCGTAATCTTTGAGAAGAGGAGCTACAGATCTGGAAAGGTACAGCATTTTCCTAATTATTCTTATGTTGCTTACACCTAAACTTAATACATTTTTCTTTAAAATATCCAAATATTCAAAATCTTCATTAAGAGCTATCTCGCTACATTCATCTGAGGTAGGAGAGAACAGAACATCAAAGTCAATCACCTTTTCGCGATATCGATCTAACTGTTCACTCTCATTTTTTTCGAAGGAATCTTCGTTGAGTATAAGAACGACCTTGCAGTCTCTTTGTTCTTTTAGCAAAGAAACTAAACCCAAAACATCACGTATTTTTAGATCATCCCCCTTTCGCTCTAGATCATCAATGCAAATAATCGTGTTTTTCAAGGAGAGAAATGAAACAGCTTCGAGAGCAAGAGAAACGTTTTTAACATATGGCAGCCCTTGGATAACCCTAATTGACTTTCTTCCAAGGGACTTTCCTAAGGTTTCTGTACTTTTCCTAAAAGTTTCAATGCTCGGCTTGTGATCAATTGCCTCAATATCGACAACTTGTTCAAACATTGCAAATTTCAGGCTATCGAGGGAATTGATACCGAAGAGAGAAACATAGGAATAGCGTTCCAAGCCAACTGCATTGCGATGTGCAGCGTCAACCAAAAATTGATTCCACGTAAACGTTTTTCCTACGCCCCATTTCCCTCGAATTGCGAGAACTTCAGGAGTCGTGTTGCCGAGAAATTTATCTATCTGTCTATGAACTAATTTGATCGACACAAGAGTCCCTCCTTAAGATCATAACGCTCTGGCTTTGCGGCGCACCAGAGCGCCAGCGTCGGTGAAAAGCGTATTTAATGGCTTGGTTATGTGATGTGCATCTTGAGCTACCGACAATTCGCCATCCATTCTTTTAACTTAATGAAATCGATCAAACTTAGTTGGTGCCTAAACTTCTCTGAGAACTCAACAGCATCTGGTGAGTAATATGAAGACGTAATCATTATTCCCGCAGTAACACGATCGGCGGAAATAGTGCCAACTAACTCTCGAACAAGATTTACTCCAACCGGGTTTGTCGGAGCATATCTTTTACACTCAACATAGTACATAAAATTGCCAATATCGACGTGACTGGCAATTATCAGATCTTTTCCGCCATCCCTGGTCGCTTTTGTCAGGTCTACTTGATAGCCACGTTTCACCATCAATTCTGCCACCATTTCTTCAAACTGTCGCGGCGATAAATGGTACATGGCATCTGGGTTATATTTCATTCTTTCCAGAATACTCTGGTTTACAACTCGAATATCACTAGAAACCTGTATAAACTCAGGCGTTTGCTCAATGTTGGAAACGGCTCTACCATCAAAAAAACTTTGATAGTTTATATTTTGAGTGATTAGCTCAAGAATTGAGCTAAGATCATACTTGTTTTCATTAATGTAGTTGGCAACCAACTTTAATAAGTAAGGGTTTCCTTGAGTCATCCTTGATATTTTAACTAGATCTTTTTCCGGTAGTTTTCTTGAGAGGAAGTTCAATAAGAACCGAACAGACTCATCGCTTGGCAATACTTCAAGATGGATATGTTCAGCGGGCTCAAATTTATCTAAGAAATTTTTGAATGCACCCACAAGAATAAATTGTTTGCGAGGGTAACGATTTATAAAATCAGTTATCTTACCTTCAAGCGATAGTGTTATATCCAGACTCAGATCTTCGATTATTACTAGTTCAATATCATTTTCAACAGGTGGAAACTCTTCGTCAGATCGAAGAATAGAGACAACTTCAGTTTTATTATTTAATTTTCCACTATGCACCCTTAAAAAGGCATTCCACAAGGATGTTTTCCCGGTTGCATTATTGCCAGATATGGCAACTACCTTATCTTTTTTTTCAAAAATAGATCTCTTGAGTAAATCTAACTCTCTAGCTCTACCAATAAACAGCTGATTTTTAAGATGAGCATCGAAATTCCAAAACCTATCTGGTGCTTTCATCTAGCATATTTCTCTGTAGATTTGATCACATAACATTTGTATATAAGTCGCCATGACCGTTTTTCCCGCGACCCATATCTCAATTTATAATTTTTCGAAACTATGCAAAATGTCCTCGTAAGTCAATCAGTTCCCGGACTTCGGTCACTTTTTGGTCAAAGAAAAATGATCAGAAAGATCACTTCCCCTGGTTTCGCCTAAGTACGTAATGGTCTGATAGATATAGGAAAAGTTTGGAAATTTGGAAGGCTGCCTGGATCATGGTCACGGCGACCGTTTTTCCAGTTGTCATGATTTTCTTCTCTGCATAGACTGTACAGATGTACAGTTTAAATAGGATTCTCGCTCATGGATGACATTCCAGTCCCTTTGCCTGCTGTTCCTACCCGATTCATGGACCGCTTCCGCGCGTTCATTCGTACCCGGCATCTCGCATACCGCACGGAGAAAACCTACTGCAACTGGGTACGGGAGTTTATTCTGTTCCATAACAAGCGTCACCCCGAGTCCATGGGTGCGGATGAGGTCAACGCCTGGCTGAGCCATCTCGCCAACAACCGCAACGTGGCAGTGAACACACAGAAGACAGCCCTGAACGCCGTGGTGTTCATGTATCACCAGTTTCTGGGAAGGGAACTGGGCAACCTGCAGTTCACTCATACTTCCCAGGGACGCAAGTTGCCCACCGTTTTCAGTCATGAAGAGGCTATGGCGGTGTTGTCACATATGCGGGGCGTGCATAAGCTCGTGGCCAGTCTCATGTACGGTTCCGGTTTGCGCGTTATGGAAGCGGTGAGACTGCGCGTTCAGGATCTGGATTTCTCAGAGCCGTGTGTGTTTGTCCGTGAGAGCAAAGGCAATAAGTGGCGGCGCACGATTTTGCCGGCATCACTTTGTGAAAGTTTGGAGACCCAGGTGGAATATGCACTGGCGCTCCACCGGCAGGATCTGGAAGATGGTTTCGGCGAGGTTTACATGCCCAATGCGCTGGCGAAGAAATACCCCGCTGCTGCCCGCAGCCCGGCCTGGCAGTATGTATTTCCGGCCCGGCGCCTGTCCATTGACCCCCGGTCTGGCGTGTATCGGCGCCATCATATAGGTGAACAACAGGTCCGTCGCTTCGTCGGCGATGCGTTAAAAGCATCGGGCATTCGCAAGAGGGCCAGTTGTCATACCTTTCGCCACAGTTTTGCCACCAACTTGCTCAAGCGGGGAACAGACATTCGCAGTATCCAGGAGTTGTTGGGTCATAACGATATCAGCACCACGCAAATCTATACCCATGTTGTTGGCACGCACCAGCGAGGTATCAGTAGTCCACTGGACCTCTCGTGAACCGGGCAGTCCCGGATATACAGACTTATCCAATGTATTTGCAGTCCTGGCCTCACTGTACAAAAAAGCCCGGATCACCAAACGGTGTCCGGGCAATGGACTGTCACTGGGGTCAGTGCAACCGAGTCGGGATTACATCAACAGACTGTGGTACCACCGTCGATGGCAATGTTCTGCCCGGTGATGTGGCGGCCGGCTTCGGTGGCCAGAAGGGCGATCAGGCCCTTCATGTCTTCCTCGCCGCCAAAGCGGTTCAGGGGGATGCGCTCCAGCATCTTCTCGCCCATGGTGTCCAGCAGGCCGTTGGCCATCTTGGAGGGGAAAAAGCCGGGGCAGATGGAGTTCACGTTGATGTTGTACTTGCCCCACTCCGCGGCCAGGGCCCGGGTGAAGTTCACGTTGGCGCCCTTGCTGGTGTTGTAGGCGATGGTGGTCATGCCTTCCGGGTTGCCGGAGAGGCCGGCAATGGAAGCGGTGGTGATCACCTTGCCGGACTTGCGGGGAATCATGCAGCGCTTGCCCACTTCCCGGGTGAGGAAGAAGGTGGCGTCCACGTTCAGGTTCATCACCTTGTCCCAGGCTTCGTCCGGATGGTCTTCCGCCGGGGCACCCCAGGTGGCGCCGGCGTTGTTCACCAGGATGTCGATGGTGCCGAAGCGTTCGATGATCTGGTCAACGAAGCCGGGTACGGTTTCCCGCTTGGACATGTCGGCGGCGATGGTCATTACCTCGATGCCCTGACCTTCCAGGTGCTTCCGGGCGTCGTCCAGTTCGTGCTGCTTACGGGCGCTGATGACCAGCTTGGCACCCAGTTCGCCGAGGGCTTCGGCCATTTGCAGACCCAGGCCCCGGGAACCGCCGGTGATGACGGCGACTTTTCCGGTCAGGTCGAGAAGTTGTTTCAGGCTCATGTGGGGAATCCTGTCGTTGTTGTTGGAGTGCCCGGCCGGAGTGAGCCGGGCACTGGCAGCTGTGTTACGCGATCTTGTCCAGCAGGGCGTCGCTGACCTTGCCCAGGTGATGATCGGCATCGCCGAACAGCAGGTTGATCAGGGTCAGGCGCTTGAACAGGTGAGCGGCGAACATCTCGTCGGTGACACCCATGCCACCGTGGAGCTGGACACCGGACTGGCCCACCAGGCGAGCGCCCTGGCCGATCAGCAGCTTGGCCTGTGAGATGGCCTCACGGCGGGCGTCAAGGTCATCGGAGTCCGCGTAGGCGGCGGCCAGGATGGCCATGGAACGACCCTGCTGGGTCTGGATGAACATATCCGCCATGGCGTGCTGCAGCACCTGGAAGCGGGAGATGGAGACCCCGAACTGCTTGCGCTGCTGGGTGTACTCCAGGGTGGCCCCGGTCATGGCTTCCATGGCGCCCACGGCTTCGGCGCAGAGGGCGGCGATGCCCTGGTCGATGGCCTTCTCCAGTGCCGGGAAGCCCTTGTCGAGCTCGCCAACGATGGCATCGGCGCTGACTTTCACGTCCTTCAGCTCCACATCGGCGGTACGGAAGCCGTCGTGGGAGGCGAAATCGTTGATGGTCAGGCCGGAGGCGTCCGCATCCACCAGGAACAGGGTGATGCCGTCTTCACTGCGGGTGTCGCCGCTGGTGCGGGCGGAAACCACCAGCTGGTGCGCCTGGCCACCGTGAATCACGGCGGTCTTCCTGCCGTTCAGGGTGTAGCTATCGCCGTCGGCCTTGGCGGTGGTCTGCACATTGGCCGGATTGTAGCGGGCACCCTGTTCGTAGGCGGCGAGGGCCATCAGCTTCTGGCCACTGGCGATGGCCGGCAGGATATCCTGTTTCTGGGCGTCGGAACCTGCATCCCGCACCAGGCCGCCGGCCAGCACCACGGTGGCCAGGTAGGGCTCGGTGACCAGGGCGCGGCCGAAGGATTCCATGACAATCATGGTGTCGATGCCGTTACCACCCAGGCCGTCGTACTCCTCGGGGAAGGTGAAGGCCAGCAGACCCATCTCCGCCAGGGCGTTCCAGATGGTCTCATCGGTGCCCTTGCCGGACTCGACGATCTTGCGGCGTTTCTCGAAAGTGTACTCGTTGGCCAGGAAGCGGCGCAGCGAGTCCTGCAGCATGTTCTGTTCTTCTGTCAGTTCGAAGTTCATGGTCCGCTCCTTAAAGCCCCAGCACCAGCTTGGAAATGATGTTGCGCTGGATCTCGTTGGATCCGCCGAAGATGGACAGCTTGCGCATGTTGAAGTAGTCACCGGCCGCCGAGGTGGCGTTCATGGTGCCCACCACGGGGTAGGCGTAGTCCGGCTCCAGGGCCTCCGGGATATGGGCGAGGGCGTCCTGGCCGGTGGCTTCCATGGCCAGTTCGAACAGGCGCTGGCCGATCTCGGTGCCACGGATCTTGAGGATCGACGCTTCCGGGCCGGGGCCGGAGGAGGCGGTCAGCACCCGCAGTACGGTCAGCTCCAGGGCGCGGAGTTCCGCATCCAGCTGGGCCAGGCGATCGCGGAAGCGGGGATTCTCGATGATGGGCCTGCCATCGTCCTTCTCCTCCCGGGCGATTTCCTTGAGCCGGCGCATCATGGCTTTCCACTGGCCCACGTTGGCCAGGCCGGTGCGCTCGTGACCCAGCAGGTACTTGGCGTAGGTCCAGCCCTTGTCTTCCTCGCCGACGAGGTTTTCCACCGGCACTTTGACGTTCTCGAAGAAGACGTCGTTAATCTCGTGCTCGCCGTCCAGCATGATGATGGGCTTGACGTCGATGCCCGGGCTCTTCATGTCGATGAGCAGGAAGGAGATGCCTTCCTGGGACTTCACGTCCATGTTGGTGCGCACCAGGCAGAAGATCCAGTCGCCGTGCTGGCCCAGGGTGGTCCAGGTCTTCTGGCCGTTGACAATGTAGTGGTCACCCTCACGCTTGGCGGTGGTGCGCAGGGAGGCCAGGTCGGAGCCGGCGCCGGGCTCGGAATAGCCCTGGGACCACCAGACTTCGCCGCTGACGATGCCCGGCAGATGGCGATCCTTCTGTTCCTGGTTGCCGAACTTCATGATCACCGGGGCCACCATGCGCAGGCCGAAGTCCAGCTGGCGGGGCGCGCCTGCCATGGCGCATTCTTCCTCGAAAATCAGCTGCTGGACTTCATCCCAGCCGGTGCCGCCGTACTGCTCGGGCCAGTTGGAGGCGCCCCAGCCCTGCTTGTAGAGAATCTTCTGCCAGCGGGCGATCATGTCCTTGGTGGGTCGATGGCGCTTCTGCACCCGCTCACGGATATCGTCCGGCAGGTTGTTCTCCAGGAACTGGCGCACTTCCTGGCGGAAGGCGTCCTGTTCAGGGGTGTAATTCAGATCCATGGTTCGCTCTCTCGTGTCGTCTGTCGCAACGGAGCCCCGCCGGGGCGGGAACTCCGGTCTGGTTGTGTACCGGGATTATTCGTAAAAGAAACCCGATCAGGCCACTTCGAACAGCCCGGCGGCACCCATGCCGGTGCCGACACACATGGTCACAACAACGTATTTTACGCCGCGTCGCTTGCCTTCGATCAGGGCGTGGCCCACCAGGCGCGAGCCTGTGGTGCCGTAGGGGTGACCCACGGCGATGGCGCCGCCGTTGACGTTCAGGCGGTCCATGGGAATGCCCAGCTCACGCTGGCAGTACAGCACCTGTACCGCGAAGGCTTCGTTGAGTTCCCACAGGCCGATGTCGTCGACGCTCAGGCCGGCGCGCTTGAGCAGCTTGGGCACGGCGTAGACCGGGCCGATGCCCATCTCGTCCGGCTCGCAACCGGCCACGGCGAAGCCGCGGAAGATGCCCAGGGGCTGCAGGCCCCGCTGTTCGGCCAGCTTGCCGTCCATGAGGACACAGGCGGACGCACCGTCGGAGAACTGGCTGGCGTTACCGGCGGTGACCACGCCGCCTTCCATGGCGGAGCCGATCTTGCTGACGCCTTCCAGGTTGGTGTCCGGGCGGATGCCTTCGTCCTGGGACACGGTGACTTCCTTGCTCATCAGCTGACCGGTGGCCTTGTCGGCGACGCCGGCGGTGGTGGTGATGGGCACGATCTCGTCGTCGAACTTGCCTTCCTCACGGGCCTTGGCCGCCAGGGTCTGGCTGCGCACGCCGTACTCGTCCATGTCCTCTTTCCTGATCTTGTAACGCTGGGCCACGGTTTCCGCGGTCTGCAGCATGGACCAGTAGAGCTCGGGCTTGTTCTTCATCAGCCAGGGCTCGGCGAGGTAGTTCTGGTTGACGGTGGCCTGGACGGTGGAGATGGACTCCACGCCACCGGCGACCATCACCGGCACCCGGTCCACGGCGATGTGGTGGGCGGCCATGGCAATGGCCTGCAGGCCGGAGGAGCAGAACCGGTTAATGGTGGCGCCGGCCACGGACACCGGCAGGCCGGCGCGGATGGCGCCCATGCGGGCCACGTCGTTACCGGTGGAGCCTTCCGGCAGGGCGCAGCCCATCAGCACATCTTCGATCTCGGCGGGGTCCACCTTGGAGCGCTCAACGGCATGCTGGATGGCGTGGCCCGCGAGGGTGGCGCCGTGGGTCATGTTCAGGCCGCCGCGCCAGGACTTGGCCAGGGGCGTGCGGGCGGTGGATACGATGACAACATCATTCATAATCTTTCTCCTGTGAACCGGAGCCCCGCAGGGCCCCGGCGATCAATTCGTGGAAACCAGGTGACGCAATGCACCGGCCTTACTGGTCAAAACCACGGCCTTCCTGCGCGCATTTGGCCAGCAGCGCAGCGGGCTCCCAGAAACCTTCCTGGGTGTTCGGGTTCTCGGCGAAGGGCTCCATGTCGCGGACCACGTTGAGCAGACCAACCTGCTCGGCGTAGTGCATGGGGCCACCGCGGAATACCGGGAAGCCGTAGCCGGTGAGGTACACCATGTCGATGTCGGAGGCGCGCTGGGCGATGCCTTCCTCCAGGATGCGGGCACCCTCGTTCACCAGGGCATAGACGCAACGCTGGACGATTTCCTGGTTGCTGATCTTGCGGGGGGTGATGCCCATCTCGGCGCGGGCCTCGTCAACGATCTTGTCCACTTCCGGATCGTGCAGGGCCTTGCGGTTACCCGGCTCGTAGCGGTAGAAGCCGGAGCCGGTCTTCTGCCCGAAACGACCCAGCTCGCACAGGCGGTCGGCAATCAGGTTCTTCTTCATGCCGGGGTGTTCCGCGTACAGGCGCTTGCGGATGGCCCAGCCGATGTCGCCGCCGGCCAGGTCGGCCATGCGCAGCGGGCCCATGGCGAAACCGAACTTCTCGATCGCCTTGTCGATCTGCTGCACGCTGGCGCCTTCCTCCAGCATGGTCAGGGCTTCACGGGAGTACTGGTTGATCATGCGGTTGCCGATGAAGCCATCGCATACGCCGGAGACCACGGCGGTCTTCCGGATGGTCTTGGCCAGCTTCATGGCGGTGGCCAGAACGTCCTTGGCGGTCTTGTCGCCGCGAATCACTTCCAGCAGCTTCATGATGTTGGCGGGGCTGAAGAAGTGCAGGCCGATCACGTCTTCCGGTCGCTTGGTGAAGCCGGCGATCTTGTTCACGTCGAGGGTGGAGGTGTTGGAGGCCAGGATGGCGCCAGGCTTGCAGACCTCGTCCAGCCTGGTGAATACCTGCTCCTTGACGCCCATCTCCTCGAACACGGCCTCGATAACCAGATCCACGTCCTTGAGGTCGTCATAACTGAGGGAAGGGGTCAGCAGCTCCATCCGGGCTTTGGCTTTATCTTCGGTCATGCGGCCTTTCTTGACCTGGCCTTCGTAGACCTTGCGGATGGCTTCCACGCCCCGGTCCAGACCTTCCTGCTTCATCTCGACGATGGTCACCGGAATGCCGGCATTGAGGAAGTTGATGGAGATGCCGGTGCCCATGGTGCCGGCGCCGATCACACCCACGGACTCGATATCCCGGGTCGGGGTATCGGACGGCACGTCGGAGATCTTGCTGGTCTTGCGCTCGGCGAAGAAGGCGTGGCGCAGGGCGGCGGACTCAGGGGTCTGCATCAGATACTTGATGCCGTCGCGCTCGACTTTCATGCCCTCGTCGAAGGGCTTCTTGACGGCGGCTTCCACCGCTTCCAGGCACTTCAGCGGAGCCGGATAGTTCTTGGCCATGGCGCCGATGGTGTTACGGGCGAACATGAAGAAGCCTTCCGGGTTGGGGTGCTTCGCCTTCAGGTCGCGCACCTTCTTCAGGGGCATCTTGTCGGCGACCACCTTGCGGGCGAACGCCAGGGCGCCTTCCATCAGGTCGCCTTCGATAATCTCATCCAGCAGCGGAGTGCCCTTGAACTGTTTGGCGGGCACCGGCGCGCCGGAAACGATCATGTTCAGGGCATGCTCGACACCGATTACCCGGGGCAGGCGCTGGGTGCCGCCGGCGCCGGGGAGAATGCCCAGCTTCACTTCCGGCAGGGCCAGCTGCGCGTCCGGAGTGGATACCCGGTAATTACAGCCCAGGGCCAGTTCCAGGCCGCCGCCCATGCAGTTGCCGCTGATGGCGGCGACAACCGGCTTCCTGGCGGTTTCCACGTAGTGGATGGCGGTGGTGAGGATAGGCTCCTGCATCACCCGGGGGGTGCCGAACTCGGTAATGTCGGCGCCGCCGGAGAAGGCCCGGTCGGAACCGGTGATCACGATGGCCTCGATGGCACTGTCCTGCTCAGCCTTCTTGATGCCCTCGACGATGCCCTGGCGCAATGCCAGGCTGAGGCCGTTGACCGGGGGGTTGTCCAGTCGGATAACGGCGACATTGCCGTTGGTGTCGTAGTGTGCGGTGCTCATGCTCGCTCCTTTCTTGGCTTTGGCAACGAGTGCCGGGTAGCTCTGGTGGGCCCTTTCGATGGCAGGTCGGTTCCACCGTGGGCCGGGTCGTCGTGCTGGAATGCGGGAAATTGTTTCCATACACTGGTGTCTGGAGATTCCGTACAGTAATGTATTGTCGCGTCACAGGTCAATGGGGTTGTACACTCCGTCGCCCTGGTCACCCGCAACCAACGAGCCCGGACCGCTCTCATGCCGCGGCCGCTCGGAACCGGACTTACTATGGCAAGCAGCAAAAACAGTCCCAGAACAAACCGCAACGTAGCCCCGGGCAAGTCCCAGCTGACCCGGGACGACTGGCTGGATGCCGCCGCCGGCGAAGTCGCCGCCGGTGGCTTCGGCAACCTGCGGGTTCTGACCCTGGCAAAAAAACTGGGCGTGACCCGGGGCAGTTTCTACTGGCATTTCCGGGACCATGAGGATCTGGTGAACAGCTTCCTGGACCGCTGGCGGGACCGCCGTTTCGTGGAACTGGACTACATGCGGCCGAAAGGGGAAAACCCGGAAGAGGAACTGCACCAGTTGCTCCAGTTGCTGCTGACCGACGCCTCCCGGAACGTCCGCCGCCTGCAGGTGGAACTGGCGGTGCGGGACTTCGCCCGCCGTAACGACTACGCCGCGAGGCTGGTGGAAGAGGTGGACGAGGCCCGGGTGGAGCAGAACAAGCTCCTGTTCCGGAACCTGGGAAGCGTGGAGGACCAGGTGGAGGAGCTGGCCACCCTCATGTATGTGGCGACCATCGGCTCACAGGTAGTGCTCTCCGGTCGCCAGGGCAATACCGACATCATTCGCCGCATCGAGCACCTGGTGGCGCGGGTGGCGCTTGGCCAGGGGGGGAGCACAAATTCCGGAAAGGAGTGACAACCGGCCAGGGCGACCCCGTGGCCGGTCGCATCCGGGGAATCAGTCAGTCTCGAAAAAACCGTTCATATGGCCTGCCACCTCTTCCGGCTTTTCCTCCTGCAGGAAGTGGCCGGCGTCCACTTCTTCCACGCGGATCTCCTCGAAGCAGTCTTCGATATGGTTGAGGTACTCCGGGATAATGACCCTGTCCTTGTTGCCATAGATATAGAGGCTGGGAATCTTCCAGACATGATCTGACAGGGTTCCCCAGCGTTTGGCATCGTCAGCGAAGGCGCGGTAGTAGTTGGCCCCGGCGCCAGGCGTGCCGGGAATCCTGTACATGCGCACATACTCGGCGATGGAATCTTCCGGAATGTCGTTGCTCCAGCCCTGGAGGAAGAACCGCAGCCAGGTCTCCTCGGCGCCGGGGATCATGGCTTCCGCAAGGCCCGGAGCCTGCTGGAAGTGCTGGTACCAGTACGCCTTGCCGCTGCCGGAGCGGACTTTCTCGATCACTTCCATGTTGCCCTTGAGATTGTTGATCAGGGCAATGTTCATGATCACCATCTTGCGGATCTGGTCCGGGATCGCCAGGGCCACTTCCTGGGCCACGATACCGCCCCAGTCATGGCCGACAAGCTGGAATTTTTCGATGCCCAGCTCGTCCAGCATGCTGATAACGTCTTTGGCCAGCTCCTGCTTTCGGTAGTGCTCCTGACCTTCCGTGCGTTCGCTGTCTCCCAGTCCCCGAAGATCCGGTGCGATGACCCGCAGGCCCTGTTTCAGGTGGCGGCCCAGATGCTCCCAGCAGTAGGAGCTTTCCGGCCAGCCATGGATCATAACCACCGGGGCGCCGCTGCCTCCCTCCCGGTAACTGAAGGTGCCGCGTGACGTGGTAAGGGTTTTGGGCTCGCTGAGAAACATGGGTGCTCCTGCTTGTTGTTATGGCGTTTTTAAATGCGGTTGCGTAATGAAACCTAATCCTAGACAGGGGTGGGGGACTTGTAAAGACGTAGAGCCATGAGAGGTGGCTGAAGGGGGGCGGTGAGGAAAACGGAGTGCCCGGCGGGAGGCCGGGCACTCAAAGGGTCAGAACCACGAGACCTACTGCAGACCGAGTCTGAAATCGTTGGTCGCGGTATTTTCTCTGTTTCCGTCGGCGGGGGAGCCGGCGCCGGTGGTGTCCGCCACCGGATAGAACAGGAATAGCAGTACAACGACGATAACGACAATACCGGTGATAAACGCCAGTGCCCTGGACATGAGACGCCTCCTGCGAATCGGTGGATTCCTTGTTAACGGGAGTGTGCCGCCGTTCCCATCACAGGGGCATGTTACAAAGCGTTAAATGGCCCAAAGTGGGAATCGGTTCAAACTCTCCGTCTGTATGAAATGCTGAGTCCTGTGGGCAAGGCGGAGGCGAAGGTCAGTCCGGCTGAGATTTTCCGGAGTCGGCAGCGGTAACCTCTGCTGCCATGGCCTGCCTCGGTGGCACCGGTGTCCGCCTGCGCTGCAGGCCGATCAGCACCAGCGGAAGGATGATCATGAGGCTGCCGGTAAAGAACCACAGGTCCGGCACTTCCCCGAACCAGATCCACCCCACCGCGATGGCCCAGATCAGTCCGGTGTATTCGGCACTGGTCACCTGGTTGGCCTCCACGTGGCGGTAGGCCATCAGCACGCTGGTGTTATAGCCGAGGATGAAAATTGCCGAACCCAGGGCACTCCAGACAACCTCCAGCCGCCAGGGAGCCCCTTCCAGCAGTGCCAGCACAAGGCTGGCGGGCAGCATCAGCAGGTAACTGAGAAACAGCTTGTGCACCGTCGACTGTTCGCGGGGGAGCTTGCGCACCATGACCGCCGCCGTTGCCAGGCAGAAAGCCGTCCCGAGGGCGGACAGTGACGCCAGGTTGAATTCCATGGGTCGCAGTATGACGAGGACGCCGCCAAAGCCGCTGAAAACCGCCAGCAGGCTCAGGGGTCTGAGCCCCTCGCCCATGAAAACCACCGATAGCACCATCACGATGACCGGCGCCACGTAGAACACGGCATTGGCGCTTGCCAGGGGCAGCGTGGTGAGTGCTACCACCATGCAGATCAGACCGGCAAGATGGATATGGGCCCGGAGGGCATGGAGGCCGACGCCCTCAAGCAACCTGTCCCGGTTGATTTGCCCCAACAGGGGCAGCAACAGCACCAGGGTGAGCAGGCTGCGCAGAAAGGCGAACTGGAACACCGGCGCCCCCGGCTCCAGCAGTTTGATGAACACGTCCGAGACGATAGCCAGGGCGTTGCCGATCACCAGCAAAAGGATGGCGCTGCTCACTGTGTTGCCTGACATGCCCTTCTCCGGCGTGGGTTGACCTGGATCGAACTGGAAGGGGGAGTATAGAGGCCTTCCGGAGCCCTTGAAAGGAGGAGGCCTTCCCCTGCCGGAAGGTCTGGTTTCCCGACCGGATCATTGGTTACCCTAATGAATCCCGCGGGTCAGGCAGCCGCCTCGCAATGACACTGGGAGAATCAGGATGGGTGAGACGCAGGAAAAAGGGCTGGACAGTCTCGAAGCCGTGCTGGACCGACTGCGCCGGAGCAGGGGCAATCGGGACCAGGTGAAAGTGGAAGATGTCCTCGACGCGGCCGGCACCCGCTCCTTCGGACCCGTGGTGGTGTTGGCCGGCCTGGTGGTACTGGCACCCCTGATCGGTGACATTCCGGGCGTTCCCACGGTCATGAGCCTGTTGATCATGCTGACCATTGGCCAGCGCCTGTTTCGCCGGGAGCGGATCTGGCTGCCGCGATGGCTATCGCAGCGGCGAATGTCCCGGGCCAGGTTTGAGAAGGGACTGGGCTGGATGTACCGGCCGGCGCGGTTCATCGACCGTTTTACCGGCCCTCGCCTGACGGTGCTCATGACGAATGGTGGAAACATTCTTCTCACCAGCGCCTGCCTGCTGGTGGCCATGATGCTGCCGGTGATGGAACTGGTGCCCTTCAGTGCCAATGGTGGTGGTCTTGCGCTGCTCGCCTACGGGCTGGCGATTATCGCCCGGGACGGCCTCCTGGGCCTGATTGCGCTGGCGATTACCGCCGCAACCATAGGGTTCGTGGTCTGGCAGCTTGCGTGATGGGCTGGCCAATCGCGCCGCGCTCGGGCAGGATGTGTTTTCTGCGGTAGACATCCAACAACAGGTACCCCATGGCAAGATTATTCATCGTAAGACATGGCCAGGCTTCTTTCGGCGAAGCCAACTACGACCGACTCTCCGACCTGGGCTGGCAGCAGGCACGCTGGCTGGGCGAGTATTTCGGTGAGCGGGAGCTGGACTTCCATCGCGTGGTGGCGGGCAGTCTCCAGCGCCAGCAGGACACCGCCAAGGGCATTCTCGAGGGCATGGCCCGGGTCGGCGCGGACGTGTCCACCCACCCTGGTCTCAACGAATACGACGGCGAAATGATGTATCGCGCCTTCACCGGTAGCGGTGACCAGCACGTGCACCAAGCCCGGGACTTCAAGGACTACTGGCGCACCTTCCGGGCCGCCTACGAAGCCTGGATCGATGATCGGCTCACCGATGTCACCGAAACCTGGGGTGACTTTGGCCAGCGCATTGAAAACGCCATCGACCACGCCTGCGAGGGTGCCGGACGCGACGACGCGGTACTGGTGGTGACCTCAGGCGGCGTTATCGGCAGTGCCCTCACCCGGCTTCTGGAAGGGCCGGAGCGGGGAGCGATCCACCTCAATTTCCAGTTCCGTAACACCGCCTTCTGTGAGGTGATCGTGGGCAGTAGCGCCCGTCGGGTACTGAACTTCAACAATGCACCCCACCTGGAGCGGCCTGGCCGCCGCCACGCCCTGACCCACGTCTGAGGCAGGCAGGAACCGGGGCCCGCGGGCCCCGGCCATTCACTGCTCAAGGTCTGCCGGACGTTCCACCACTTTACGCTTGCCCTTGGCGCAACGGGCGAGCGCCTTCAGCCCATCGGGCTCGAACGCATCCACCCGGATCACATCGTAAAGGGCGGACAGGGCTTCCAGTAGCTTGTCGCATTCCTCTTCTTTGATGATGCCCTCCTTGCAGGCCCAGTCCACCAGCTCCTTGCGTTGGTGGCCCATCAGCATGTCGATACCGCCCAGCTCGTCCGGATCACGGCTGCGGATGGCCTTGTGCAGGCGCTCCCGCATTTCGGCGGTTTCATTGGCCAGGCGATAGGCGTTGAGCACCCGGCCGAGGGAGTCATCGGGCTTGTCGTTGACGTAACACCCGCGGCTGATCCGCTTGCGCAGGGGAGTGTCCTTGACGATGCTTTCGGCGACTTCGGTGGCAAGGCGGTCGTCCGGCCCGTTCAGGCCAGTGGCGCCGAGGGGGAAGATCAGTACCCGCAGCGGCCAGCGCAGGGCCGGTACCGGAAACCGGATCACGGCGTCCCGCATCGACGCCTGCAGGTCGCACAGGCAGCGCTGAAGGCACCACTCCACCAGGGGTCGCTGGTCGTCCGGGTAGCCCTCCTCATGCCACTGCTTGATCACGGCAGTGGCGTAGTAGAGCTGCACCAGGCAGTCTGCCATGCGCCCCGAGAGCCGCTGGCGGGCCTTCAGGCCGCCGCCGATGGTGAGCAGGGTGACGTCCGTCATAAGGGCGAAGGCCGCAGAGAACCGGGCCAGCTGGCGGTAGTGCTTCTGGATATTGCCCTGCCTGGGCACCGGCTCCGCCAGTCCGCCGGTCAGACCAAGCACCAGCGCCCGCAAGGCGTTGCGGGTGGTGTGGGCGATGTGACGGTAGAAGGTGTCGTCAAACTTGCGCACGGCCTTGCGCTGGTCCTTCATGCCCGCCGCTTCGATCTCCGCCACGATGAACGGATGACAGCGGATGGCCCCCTGGCCGAACACCATCAGGCTGCGGGTAAGAATGTTGGCGCCTTCCACGGTGATACCGATGGGGACCGCCTGGTAGGCCCTGGCCAGGAAGTTACGGGGGCCGGTGATGACGCCCCGGCCGGCTACCACATCCATGGCGTGGTTGATCACCTCGCGCATCAGGTCGGTGTTGCGGTACTTGAGCACCGCGGAAGGCACGGAAGGCCGAACTCCCCGGTCCAGCATGCCGGCGGTCAGCAGGCGGGCGGCGTCCATCATGTAGGTGTAGCCGGCAATGGGTTCCAGAGCCTCCTGTACGCCCTCGAACTGGCTGATGGAGCGACCGAACTGCTCCCGTACCAGGGAGTACGAGCCAGTAGCCAGGCTCGCGACCTTGCCAGCGCCGGTACCGAGCGCCGGCAGGGAAACGGAACGGCCGATGGACAGGGTCTCCAGTAGCATGGTCCAGCCTTTGCCGAGCATGTCCTGGCCGCCGATCACCTGGTCCATGGGGATGAACACGTCCTCGCCCCAGGTGGGGCCGTTCATGAATACCGTGTTCATGGGAAGGTGACGGGCACCGGCGTTGACGCCTTCGGTATCCCTGGGAACCATGACGCAGGTGACACCCACCTCGTCGTCGTCACCGAGCAGCCTGTCCGGATCGAAGACCTTGATGGCCAGGCCGATCAGCGTGGCCACCGGTGCCAGGGTGATGTAGCGCTTGTTCCAGGTGACCCTCAGTCCAAGAACTTCCTCTCCGTTCCACTGGCCTTTGCAGACAATGCCCCTGTCGGGAATGGCGCCGGCATCGGAACCGGCCACCGGCGAGGTCAGGGCGAAGCAGGGAATCTCTTCGCCGCCGGCCAGGCGGGGCAGGTAGTACTCCTTCTGTGCATCGGTTCCGTACTCCATCAGCAACTCACCCGGACCCAGGGAGTTGGGCACCATTACCGTGACTGCCGCGGACACACTGCGGGTGGAGATTTTCATCACGATTTCGGAATGGGCGGTGTGGGAAAAGCCCTTACCGCCCCGTTCCTTTGGAATCATCAGGCCGAAGAAGCCATTCTCGCGGATGAACTTCCAGACCTTGTCGGGCAGGTCGTAATCCTCATGGGTGATTTTCCAGTCGTCCAGCATGGCGCAGAGCTTCTCCACCGGACCGTCCAGGAACGCCTGCTCCTCGCTGGACAGGTGTGCCGGCCTGGCACCCAGCAGTTTCGACCATTGCGGCTGGCCGGAGAACAGCTCGCCGTCCCAGTCCACGGACCCGGACCGGAGGGCTTCCTGCTCGGTGTCGGAGAGGGTTGGCAGCTGACCGCGGACCCAGCCCAGCAGCGGCTTGCTGAGCTTTTCACGGCGGAGGTCATCGGCGTGGAGGATAACCAGGGCGAGGGCCAGCAGGCCGCCGCCGAAAAGAATACTGACAACGTGCCACTCGTCCATGGACATGCCCACCAGGGTGGCGGCAATCAGGACGACCGTGGCCAGGGTACCGCCGAGGCCAAGGTAAATCAGCACCAGGGCACTGATAATCAGGAAAAGGACACTCATCGGGAGACCTCCGTATCGGGAATGGAATCAACCAGAAACCCTCTAACCATCGAACAAACCCCGGATGGTTGCAAGTGCCTCTGAATCTGTTGTCACCGCAAAAACCATATTGCAAATAGTTGTAAAAGAATGCGCTTTGACCATCGTGAAATTGATCCAGTCTTTCTTAGCCGTCGAAAGAATAGACTCGATTAATAAAATAACGACGTTGGAGTATACAGATGTTTCGCCAGCTGACGGTTGCGGGCCGCATTGGTCTCGGTTTCGGTTTCCTGTTATCTCTCATGGTACTTATCAGTCTGGTCGGGAACTTCCGGGTGGACTTTCTTGACCGCACCCTGACAGAGGTGCAGCAGGGTGCTGCGGTCAAGCAGCGTCACGCCATCAATTTCCGTGGCAGTGTCCATGACCGGGCCATTGCCATCAGGGATGCGGTTCTGGTGCGGAACGACAGTGCCCTGGCCGGGCACCTGCAGGAGGTCCAGCGCCTGGATGCGTTCTACCAGAAGTCTGCTGCGGCCATGGATGCCCTGTTCGACAGCCTCGGTGCCAGCGAACGGGAAGCGAGTCTGCTGGCCGACATCGAGGAGATCGAGCGCCAGACACTGGCTCTGACCGAGCGTCTGGTCGAGCTGCGCAGGGAGCAGGGTCCGGAAGCGGCCCGTGTCTTCCTGCTGGACGAGGTATCGCCGGCGTATACCGAATGGCTCAAACGGGTGAACGCCTTTATCGATCACCAGGAAGCCATCATTGCCGGAGATATTGAGCGCGTGCAGGAGGCGGCTTCTGGCTTCCAGACGCTGATCTTTTTTGTGACCGGTGTGGCGATATTCGCCGGTGTGGTGGTTGCGATGCTGATCATCCGCAATCTGAAGTCCACCCTGGGCGCGGAGCCGGAAGCGGTGGCGGATGTGATTCGTGGCCTAGCTGATGGCCAGCTGGACCAGAACATCCAGACCCCCTATCCCGGTAGCGTTATGGGGGTGCTCAAACAGACCACGGAGCATTTGGCGGCCACCATGGCGCGGGTGAGGCAGGCTTCGGTGCAGTTGGCAGAATCGTCCTCTGAACTGCTGGCGACCTCCGGAAACAACCGTGAGCAGATCCGCCTGCAGTCCGAGGAGGCCCAGCAGATGGCCGCAGCGGTCAACCAGATGGCGGCTACCGTGAACGAGGTGGCGGGCTTTGCCGCCAACGCGGCCTCTGCGACCCGGACTGCCGATGAGGAGGTGGAAAACGGCAACCGTGTGGTTGGTGAAACCGCCACCGCCATTGGCAAGCTGGCTGACACTCTTGAGGACGCCACGGAAACCGTCAAGCAGGTCAGTCAGGACAGCGCCAATATCGAAACCATCATTGAAGTGATCAATGGGATCGCCGAACAGACCAATCTGCTGGCACTCAATGCCGCCATCGAGGCGGCACGGGCCGGAAGCCATGGCCGTGGATTCGCGGTGGTGGCGGACGAGGTCCGGTCCCTGGCCACCCGGACTCAGGATTCCACCCGGGAGATTCAGGAAATGATCGGCAAGCTGCAGACTGGCGCCGGTCAGGCGGTATCGGTCATGGAAACCAGCCGCGAACGGGCCCGTGAGACGGTGGTGCAGACTGGCGAGGCACGGGATGCGCTGGCCCGTATTCGTCATGAGGTGGGTGCCATCAATGACATGAACGCCCAGATTGCCAGTGCCGCCGAAGAGCAGAGCTCGGTGGCCGAAGAGGTCAATCGTAATATCAGCCGCATTCATGACGCCACGGTGGAGACTGCCGCCGGTTCCGAGCAGGTGGCTTCCTCAGCCAGGGAGCTGGACTCCCTCGCAGATCAGCTCCGTGGTGAGGTCGAGTTTTTCCGTGCCCAGGGCACTAGCTGAGTACCAGGCATGGCCAGCCGTCATGATCGCGCGCCAGAGACGGCTGGCCTCTTCGGCATCAGGTCCCGGAGGCCCTCCCCGCTGAGTACCTCGACCTCCAGCAGGCGCATGGCGCCGGTTTCAAGAGAGTCACGATGGGCTTCCAGGATGCCGGTGGCAGTCTCGAAGGCCTGTTCCGTCAGTGTCCTTATGGCCTGATCGATGGCTTCGGCCGTGGCTTCGCTGTAGGAGCGGGGCCCATCCAGGAACCGCTGTTGCAGATGGCTGGCCGGGGATTTCTCATAGGTGACCAGGCCCAGACCCGGAATCATGCCGTACCGGGTAACCATGTCACGAGCGATGTCCGTGGCCTTCTGCAGGTCATCTGCCGCGCCGGTAGATGTGGTGTTGAACACCAGGGCTTCCGCGGCCCGGCCGCCCAGCAGGACCGCCATCCGGTTGCGGAGTTCGTCCTCGGACAGCAGGAACCGGTCCTCGGTGGGGCGCTGCAGCGTATAACCGAGGGCGCTTATGCCCCGGGGGATGATCGAGACTTTCTGAACAGGGTCGACGCCGGGCAGCGCCATGGCCACCAGGGCGTGGCCTAGTTCGTGATAGGCGACCGTTCGCCGCTCCCGTTCACTGAGGATGCGGTTCTTCTTTTCCAGCCCTGCGACAATCCGCTCGATGGCGTTGTTGAAGTCATCCAGGGTCACCCTGTCGGCATTGCGGCGTGTTGCCAGCAGGGCCGCCTCGTTCACCAGGTTGGCCAGGTCGGCGCCGGTGAAACCCGGTGTCAGGGCGGCAATCTGATCCAGGTCGGCCTGGTCATCCAGCCTGATCTTGCGAACATGCACTTTCAGGATCTGGGTCCGGCCCAGACGGTCGGGCCGGTCCACCAGTACCTGGCGATCAAACCGGCCCGCCCGCAGCAGGGCCTGGTCGAGGATTTCGGGACGGTTGGTGGCTGCCAGCAGGATCAGTCCGCTGGACGGATCGAAACCGTCCAGTTCCACCAGCAGCTGGTTAAGTGTCTGTTCCTTTTCGTCGTTGGCCATCATGGGGTTCGCGCCCCGGGCACGGCCAAGCGCGTCGAGCTCGTCAATGAAAATGATGGCTGGTGCCATGGTGCGGGCCTGGTTGAACAGGTCCCGGACCCGGGCGGCACCCACGCCCACGAACATTTCCACGAACTCGGAGCCGCTGATGGACAGAAAGGGAACCCCGGCCTGACCGGCGACGGCGCGGGCCATCAGGGTCTTGCCGGTTCCGGGGGGACCGACCAGAAGAACGCCCTTGGGAATATGGGCGCCAAGGCGGCTGTACTTCTCAGGGTCTCTCAGGAAATCCACCACCTCCTGCAGTTCGGCCTTGGCTTCGTCAACGCCGGCCACGTCGTCGAAGGTCACCCGGGTGTCCTTTTCCATGTAGACCTTGGCCTTGCTCTTGCCAATGGCCATCATGCTGCCGCCGCTGCCCATGCCGCCCATGCGTCTGAGCAGAAAGCTCCACAGCAGGATCAACAGGGCGAAAGGCAGCAGCCACGACAGCAGGGAGGTCAGCCAGGTGTTTTCCCGAACTCCGGTGTAGTTGATATCGGCCTCTTCCAGCACCCGAACCAGGTCCGGGTCTTCCACGCGGATCGCCCGGACCCGCACCAGACCACTGTCCCCGGGACCCATGCGGGTCAGCTGATTCGCTGGCAGGTAAGCCGCCAGCTGGTCAATGGCGACCGTGGCCCTGATGTCCTCGGCGGCCACAGATACCTCCCGCAATTCGCCTGCCATGGCCAGGGCCCGGAAATCGCTGTAGCGGATGGTCTGGGGCTGGCTGGAAAGCCAGTCCGGAAGCAGAAACAGAAACACCATGACGGCGATGAAGTACCAGATGGAGAACTGGGTGCGCTTGTCCGGCTTCGGGTTTGGCATGCTGTCGGTCCTTGATGTGCCCGGCGTGTCGCCTGGCTGGTCAGTCTACCCCTCACAGCTGACATTAAGGCCTGATGTGGATCAATGCCAGCGACAGCTCCTCAGCGCTGTTGCCTCAGACCAGATTGGCGCTGAACACAAGCCCCAGCACCAGGGGCATCACCACCAGGCTGCCCAGGTTGGCGATGAGTACCAGGGAGGCCACCTTGTGGGGCTCCTGCCGGTACTGCTCCGCTACCATGTAATTGAGTACCGCCGGAGGCAGCGCGGCGAATACCCACAGGCTGGCAATCTGGAGGCCGGTAAGATCCATCAGGACGACCATTGGCCAGGCCAGAATCAGGCCGCTGGCGGGGCAGGCGATGGCGCCCAGCAGACCGAGTTTCCAGTCGCTGAAATCCACGTCCAGCATGCGGATGCCCAGGGTGAACAGCATCAGGGGAATGGAGATGCCGCCGAGCATGTTGAGGGCCTCCATCAGCCACCCCGGCATGGGTATGCCGCCGGCGTTGACCGTCAGACCCGCGATGGTGGCCAGCACCACGGGTACCCGCAGGCGTCGCAGGATCGAGGTATGGGGATCAAGCATGTACAGACCCACCGAGAAATGCAGGATCATCTCCACCACAAACAGCACCACCGCCGCTGGCAGGGCGGCCTCCCCGAAGGCCAGCACGATGACCGGAATACCCATGTTGCCGGAATTACTGAACATCATTGGCGGCAGGAAGGTTTTCACATTCAGCTTCAGGACCCGCGCCAGCGGCCACAGGATCAGTCCGGACCCCAGAACGATGATCGCCCCGGCTGTGGCAAGCCAGGCAAAGTCGGCGAGCGGGGCCTCCTGGTCCGCCAGCACCGCAAACACCAGCATGGGCACGAACAGCTCCATGTTGACGGTGTTCATGCTCTGGATATCCGGTGACCGGTAACGGCCGTACAGAGCGCCACAGCCGGCGATCAGGAATACCGGCAACATCGTGGAGAGAATCTGGCCTATCATGAAAACTCCGTGCCTTGGCGGGTAAGCAGGGTAAACGGTAGGAGGGTAAGTGTAGCCATTCCACCCGATGCAGTCACTCGGACCAGGGTCTTATACCCACACCCACCGTCCCGGAAAGGGCTCGGAGCCGGGAAATCGCCGGCAGGCCCCGGCCGCACGCTTCTTCAGTGGAGGAGTGTCTTGCGAAAACCCCCTGGCGCCATCAGCATGGCGCAGTTGATACGACAATACGGGAGTGTAACTTGAAGAATCCTTTTGATCGGGTGCTCGTTCGCGAGGGAACCTGCTCCGTCAAGTTTGATGCCCGCAAGGCGGTGTTCGGGCGTGAGGATGTGATTCCCCTCTGGGTGGCGGATACGGACTTCGCCGCGCCACAGGCGATCACGGAAGCGCTGGTGCAGCGGGCGCGGCACCCTGCCTACGGCTACACCCTCTTTCCCGACAGCCTGTATGAGTCGATGATCGACTGGTTCCGGCAGCATCACCACTGGTCGATCAAGCGGCACTGGGTCCGGATGGCTCCAGGGGTCGTGCCTACCCTGCACGCCGCCGCCCGGGCCTTCGCCGGTGAAGGCGAAGGGGTCATCATTCAGCCGCCGGTTTACCCGCCCTTTTTCAGCAGCATCGAGAAAACCGGTCGGCGGGTGGTGGAGAACCCACTGGTGGTCAGGGGTGGCCGCTACGAGATGGATCTGGATCACCTGGCCGCCTGCGCCGCGTCGCCGGATGTGAAGCTGCTGTTCCTGTGTTCACCTCACAACCCGGTGGGGCGGGTGTGGAGCCGGGCGGAACTGGAGGCGGTACTGGACATTGCCCGGAGCCATGACCTGGTGGTGATTTCCGACGAGATTCACGCCGACCTGGTTTATCCTGACCGGTCCGCTCATACCATGCTGGCTACGCTGGCAGAACCCGGGGACCCTCTGCTGACGGCTGTGGCACCCAGCAAGACTTTCAATATCCCCGGTATGGGGCTTTCGGCGGTTGTGGCCGAGCGGGCTGATCTCCTCAAGCAGTTGAACAATGTGTTCGACGCCTTTCATATGTTGCAGTGCAACCCGTTCAGTGTGGCCGCCTTCGAGGCGGGATACCGGTCTGGTGCGGACTGGCTGGCGGAGATGATGGACTACGTTCGCGACAACCGGGATTTTGTGCTTGGCTTTATGGAACAGCGCCTGCCGGACATTTCTGTAACCGGGCCGGAGGGCACCTACCTGCTGTGGCTGGACTGTCGCGAGCTGGGGCTGGGCGATGCCGACCTGAAGCGGTTCTTTGTGCAGAAGGCCGGGGTCGGCATGAATCCCGGCAGTTCCTTCGGAACCGGCGGCAGTGGTTATATGCGATTGAACCTGGGTTCTCCCCGGTCCGTCCTGAGGCAGGCGCTGGAACAGATCGAGACAGCGGTTACCGCGCTGAAGTCAGAGTAGCAGGAGGTGGACTGTGAGTAGCGACAGCGTCCAGAAGAATGGCGTCACTTTCGAGTGCATCCAGGGGGATATTACCGATCAGCATGACCTGGATGTGATCGTCAACGCCGCCAATGCCGAGCTTATGCCCGGCGGTGGTGTGGCAGGTGCCATCCACAAGGCAGCTGGCCCGGAACTGGCGCGCACCTGTGAGTCAATGGCACCCATCTCGCCGGGCAAAGCGGTTATCACGCGGGGTTTCGAGTTGCCCAATGGCCATGTCATCCACTGCCTGGGCCCGGTCTACGGCAGGGATGAGCCGTCCGACGAACTGCTGGCGGACTGTTATCGCAATGCCGTGCAGCTGGCTGAAAAGGAAGGCCTCGAATCCATTGGTTTCCCCGCCCTGTCCACCGGCGCCTTCGGTTACCCCATGGAACCGGCGGCCGAAGTGGCCTTCGAGACGCTCCTGGCACTCAGTTCCGAACTGAAAAAGGTCAGGCTGATTCGCTTCGTGTTGTTCAAGGATGCCGACCGTGAGCTGCATCAGCGGGTACTGACCAGACTGGCAGGCTGAACCTCCGCAGACCGTCGGTACATCTCAGGGTCGGTCCGGCCTCGGTGCCGGTGCGGGATTGCGGGTGGTCAGGTAGAGACCAGCGAGAATGAAGGCACCGCCGGCCAGGTGGAACCAGCCCAGCCGTTCCCCGAGGAAAACCCAGGCCAGCACGGCGGCGTACACGGGGGTCAGATACATGAACATGGCGGACCTGGCCGGACCCACCTTCAGGACGCCGTGATTCCAGAAGGCGTAGGCGAGGATACCCGGGAAGAAGGCGACGTAAAGTAGTGGCGGCAGCGTGCCTGGCGTCAGCCGGAATCCTCCGGAAAACCAGAGCAGATCGACCAGGTAGACGGGTGCCAGAATGATGGTGCCAAGGGCAATCTGGACAGTCAGGAAAGTGAGGGGTTTCAGGGGTACGGCAAATCTGCGCAGCAGCACCGAAAAAATTCCCCAGGACGCCACGGCGGTCACCATGATCAGGTCCCCCATGGCGAAGCTCAGGCTCGTCAGCCTTTCGAGCTTGCCCTGTCCGATCACAATCAGCATGCCGGCCAGGGCCACCGCGATACCCAACACCTGATGAGGGCGGGTCCGTTCACCAAGAAGCAGGAGCGCCAGCAGCGCCACCATGATGGGGATGGTGGAGTTGATCAGCGCGATATTGATGGCGGTCGTGGTGATGGCCGCCAGATAGAGAAGAGTGTTGAAGGCGGTGACGCTGAAAAAGGACAGCACCAGCATGCTGCGCCAGTACTGCCGGACCGTCCGCCACTCCTGCCGGATCCCCCGGATGCCAAAGGGCAGGATGACCACCAGGGCAATCACCCAGCGCCAGAATGAAAGGGATGCAGGAGGAATGGTCTCCACCACCCCCCGCGCCACGACGGCATTGCCGGCCCAGAACAGGGGGGTGAGGACCAGCCCGACATAGGCTAGGGCAAGGGAACGATCGACTGCTTGAGGCACGAATCAGCTCCGGTAATGAAATCGGGGAGTTTACTCTTCCGCGGGGATTTCCGCCCGTGACCCCAGGTGATAGGCCGCGAACCCGGCCATGACCACCTGGTCGACCGCCATGCCGATGACACGCCCGTCGCTGTCGGCGCGGATGGCGGACTGCTCGTTGGTGATGGGGTCCGATACCACCCCAAGAACCGTGCCCTCGGTCACGTAGGCTCCCAGTTTTACATCGCTGAACAGAATGCCGCCCTGGTTGGCCCGTATCCAGTGGGACCGGTAGTACACCGGTTCCGGTTTGCTCCACTGGAAGAAACGGGCAGTCATACCCTGCTTTTCCAGAAGGCTGAACAGGCTGTTCACGCCGGCGTCGATATGGTCTTCCTGAATGCGCATGGACTCACCCACTTCCATGGTGACGGCGGGAACACCGGCGTCGGTTGCGGCGGAGCGAAGCATACCCGGGCTGCCCGGACTGTGAACCACGACCATGGCATCAAACCCCCGGCTCAGCTCGGCCACGGCGGGCTGATTCATGTCAGCACGCAGCTGCGGCAGGTTGGTGCGCTTCAGGGAGCCGGTGTGGATATCCACAAGCATGGTGCACTTCTGGATGACCTGCTCGAACAGGGAGTGGGCCACGCGATGGGCCAGGCTGCCCTCGGGACTGCCCGGGAAATAACGGTTCAGATCGCGGCGATCCGCCAGGTAGCGGCTGCCCTGCTGAAAACCCTGAAGGTTCACGATGGGAATGCCCACCACGGTGCCGGAAAGCTCCTTGGGATCCAGGTCGTAAACCACCCGGCGAATGATCTCGATGCCGTTGAGTTCGTCACCATGCACAGCGCCGGTCATGCACAGCACGGGCCCGGGCCTGCTGCCGTTTACCACCAGCACCGGCGTTGGCTGGCTCAGTCCGGCGATCTGGATACCCGGGGACCAGGCCAGGCGGGCCGTGGTGCCTGGCAACACCTTTCCGCTGAGCATGTGGAAAGGCCCGGCCTGGGCCGGCCGGGTTTCCGGTATGACCTCGAGCGTTGCCGGCTCACCTCCCGGGGCAATGTCCTGGCGCTCGCCCGGTCCGGTGCTGCCTGTGTCGGAGTTGTCGTCCCCGCCGGACGCAGGTGGTGACGAGCCGGGCGCATTCTCCAGGGATTCGGGCGCGTCATCCGCCCGGGGCAGCCTGTCCCCTGAGACAACCGGGTCGGGCGGAACGTCAGGCTTTGTGGAAAGGGCGGAGCCGTCCGGCACCGGAATGTCTTCAACGGACTCGTCTTCCGGCAGCTCGATAACCGGCAGTTGAGGGGAGGACCCGGCATCGGAGCTGGTTTTGCCGGCGGCTTCTGACGCCGTGGATGTCTCCTGGGCGCTTGAAAACGGTGCCGCAATGAGAAACCCGAGGCCTGCTACAAACGCGAAAATAATGCTGGCACAGCGATGGTTCAGGTGCATGTCCCCTCTTGATCCTGTTGGACGGTACTGCATTCGCGCCGACCGGCTGATTCCGGTCTCTGGCGCGAAAACAACCCCAAGGCTACCTGAATTGGCCACGACGCCGATAGGTGACTGACAAAGGTTTAACCCCTTTTCCCTTATCAGGCCTGACTGTCGTCCATCGCCTGCCAGACGTCGTCGGATTCCCGCGCCCTGTCTTCCTTTCTGAGCTTGATCAGGTGAGCCAGCAGCGAGCGCTTGGCCAGCCCGTGAATGCTGGCAGGTACGTCGTCGTAGGCGTGTTTGACCAGTTCCTCCAGGGTTCCGGGCCCATGCTCCCTCAGGCTGTTGGCGATCTTGCGCTCCCGGGTGAGGCGATGGGTGGTGAGCCAGTCAATGACCGACTGCACCTTGCCGATCAGGAAACCATGGGCGGGAGCGATCCAGCGGATGTCCTCCAGCAGCAGGCGGTCCAGGGATTCCAGGTAATCCTTCATGTCACCGTCCGGTGGATTGATGACCACGGTGGAGCCCTGCATGATGTGATCGCCGGCGAACAGCATCCGCTCTTTTTCCAGCAGGAAGCACAGGTGGTTGGAGGCATGACCCGGGGTGAACAGCACTTTCAGGGTACCGGCGGCGGTATCGATCCGGTCCCCATCCACCGGCACCTGATCCGGAGCGAAGTCGTGATCCTGGATCGGATCCTCCGCCGGCGCGTGCATGCCTCTGACAATGGCGCCGGTTTCATGCTTGAGCACCGCGGCTCCCGGGGAATGGTCCGGGTGGGTGTGGGTGCAGAGCACCTGGCCGATGCGGCCGCCCGTGATCTCCAGAATGTTCGCCAGATGTCTCTGTTCGGCGGGACCCGGGTCGATCACGGTCCATTCCCCGCCGGTAACGCCCAGCAGGTAGGTGTTGGTGCCGGGACCGGTCATGGCGCTGGGGTTGGGGCAGGTGAGGCGCACCACGGCGTCGGCCAGCTGGACCGGCCGTTCCGGTATGATCTCGGCCCTGGCCTGGCCGAGGCCTTCCGGATCGACCTTGCGCACCTCATCGAAGGGCGGCGTTCCCGGCTCGATGCTCACCGGCTTGCCGGCTTTGATTGCCGGCCAGGGCTTGTCCGGCTCTGCCTCCGGTGGCTGGGAGCGGGCGTAACGAATCAGCTCCTCGGTGGTGTCAAAACCCGCCAGTATGCGCAGGGTCCGCAGCGTCGGCGAGGCGAACAGACGGGTGCCCTTGCGATGTTCCACCATGGCCTGTTCCGGCGTCAGCCAGACGTGGTCGATGGTTTCCACCCGGTCATGGGTCGGTGACTGACCTTCCGGCAGCGCCGCCACAAAAAAACGCGTATCGAAGCGGCGCGGCGGCCCCGGCGGGGTTACCCAGTGGCTGAGGTAGGCCAGGCGGTCCAGCGGCAGGCTGAGTCCGAACTTGTGGCAGAGGGCGCCAAGGGTCTGGTCGCCGGCGAAGACCGCGTCCCTTTCGGCAAACACCGGATGGTCCGGTTTCAGTGTTTCACCATTCCCGTCCAGGGCCAGCATGACGCCGGCTTCCTCGAAGCTCTCCCTGATGGCGGCGGTCATGAAGTGGCTGCCGCCGCTTTCAACGCCCATGTCATGGCTTACGGAGGCATCGTTGCCACCGGTGAGCCACTGCTCACAGCGGCGGTCGGCGTCGTCCACAGCGCCTCCCGGAAAGACGTAGAAACCGGGCATGAACGTGGCGTCCCAGGTGCGCTGTAAGAGCAGAACTTCAAGGCCCTCGGAGGAGTCCCGGGTAATGGCGAGTGTGGCGGCAGGGCGGATTTCCATCAGATAATACCTGGATGACAGACATGAATGTTATTTTAGTGGCTTCCTAACATAACGAAAGCACGGGACGGACTCCAGTCTCCCTTGACCGGGGACGCGCCCATATAGGGGGGGCACCGGATGATTTGGCCGCGGGATGCCGGTATCATGCGCGTCACTTTTTCCGATTCATTTGTCCGGTTGACTGTGCCATGGCCCGAGTAAAACTTTCCTTTCCCGATGACGTGTTCGTCTTCTCCACCGATATGCCGGTTCGGATCACCGATATCAATGGCGCGAACCATCTTGGCAACGACGCTCTGGTGTCGATGCTGTCCGAGGCACGAGCCCAGTTCATGGTAAAGATGGGGCTGGAGGAAACCGTTGGCAATGGCATAGGTATCATCGTCACCGATCTGGCGACCATGTACCAGTCAGAGTCGTTCTTTCCGGAAATCCTGACTTTCGAGGTAGGGGTGACTGACCTCAACAGGTACGGCGGCGACTATGTGTTCCGGGTCACCAAGGCCAGCAGTGGCCAGCCGGTTGCACTGGCCAAGTACGGTTTCGTATTCTTCGATTTCCAGCACAAGAAGGTGGTCGAGCTGCCCGAGAGTTTTCGCAAGCGCTTTGTCTGAGCACCGTCCATCAGTGGGCCATGGTGCGTCGTAATTCCCCCATGCCCTGTCGGTACAGCAGGTAGGCCATGACACCGGCCATCAGGTTGCCCACCAGTGCGCCGGTCATCAGGCCGGTTATGTCCCCGAGTTGCCGTCCAATCCACAGCATTGGCAGGTAACAGGCGAACAGGCGCAGGGTGGAAATCAGCAGCGCCCGCAGG
Source organism: Marinobacter daqiaonensis (assembly GCF_900115285.1). Taxonomy (GTDB): domain Bacteria; phylum Pseudomonadota; class Gammaproteobacteria; order Pseudomonadales; family Oleiphilaceae; genus Marinobacter; species Marinobacter daqiaonensis. The sequence continues at coordinate 2,184,156 of NZ_FOYW01000001.1, read as the reverse complement.
GGCAGCCCCAGGGCGTTGTTGACGGACACCATCAGCATGCACACCCCCAGACCGCTGTAACTCAGCGGCACCCGCAACAGGTATTCCCCAAGCACGTCGCTGACCTGCCGGTCGGCGGTGAACAGTTCCGACACCACGCCGGAGGCCATCAGCCAGATCACTGCGATGCCCAGTTGCCACAGGATAATGAACCGCACCGCCAGACGAACCAGTCTGCGAATGGTGGCGATGTCCCCCTGACCCAGCAGTCGGCCCACCATGGGCGGCATGGACATGGTCAGCGCGAGCACCACCACGATGGAGAAGAACTCCAGGCGGGTGCCCAGCCCCCAGGCCGCTACCGCCGCGGAACCGAAGGTGGCCACCAGGGCGGTGGCGAGCATGGCGGCCATGGGAGGCATCAGCTGACTGACCATCGCCGGTGCCATGGTGCCGGCCAGCTGGCGGAGGGCTTTGCCGAGATTGAGCCGGAACAGGTCGAATCCGAGCCAGCCCCGCCGCAGTAATGCCGGGTAGATGAACAGGCAGCCCACACCGAAGGAGGTGATGGTGGCCAGGGGCGCGCCGGGCAGCCCCCAGCCAAAGACGAAGATGTACAGCGGGTCGAGGGCGATATTGAGCAGGCTGGCCATCACCATGACTAGCCCGGGCAGCTTGGTGTCGCCATGGGACCGGCATATGCTGTAGCCGAAGTAGAGCACCGCGCCGGTCCAGGCTGCCACCAGCCAGGGCATCCAGTAAAGGCGGATCAGCGGCAGTAGGGCTTCTTCGGCTCCCAGTAGCGTCATGATGGTGTCGCGAAGAAGCCACAGACCGATTGCCAGCAGGCACACCAGGATGGCGCCGGTGACCACTACCAGACCGGCCAGTCTGACCGCACGGTCTTCATCGCCGGCACCGAGGGTGCGGGAAATAATGGCCGTGGTGGCAATGCCCAGGCCCACCTGCAGCCCGGTGATAAGCTGCTGCATGGGGACCGTGAAGCCCAGCGCCGCCAGGGGATCACGGCCCAGCTGGCCGATGAAGATACTGTCCGCCAGCTGAAAAGTCATCAGCGACAGTACCCCGAACAACATGGGCCAGGTCATGGTGAAGAGCTGACGGCTGAGATTGTCCGGCTGGTCGGTAGGGGTCACGGAAGCGGGTTACATCGTCGGTGGATGGTACTGGGCCCCGGCCACGGGTGTTCCGCGCCGGTCAAGCCGCCGGCCTACGGGATCCCCGTGGCGGCGGCCTGATGATACAGCGTTGATCAGAGTACTTTCAGGGCCGCGTCGTAGTCCGGCTCGCTCTTGATCTCGTCGACCAGTTCGCTGTGGAGTACCTTGTTGTTCTCGTCGAGAACCACCACGGCACGGGCGCACAGGCCGCTCAGGGGACCTGTCTGGATGGCGACACCATAGTCTTCCTGGAAGCCGGGGTTCCGGAAAGTGGAGAGATTCACCACGTCCTTGAGGCCTTCGGCGCCACAGAACCGGCCCATGGCAAAGGGCAGGTCCGCCGCCACGATGAGTACCACGGTGTTCTCCAGGCTGCCGGCTTTCTCGTTGAACTTCCGGGTGGATGCGGCGCAGACGCCGGTATCGATGCTGGGGATGATATTCAGGACCTTGCGTTTACCACTGAAATGATCGAGCCCCACGTCTTTCAGTTCGCCGGTGGTGAGGGTGAAATCCGGGGCGGTGTCGCCCGGCTTGGGGAAAGTACCGCTGACTTCGATGGGGTTGCCGCCGAGGTTGACCTTGCTCATGGGAAAATCTCCTTGCTCGATATTATTGGTGTCGGAACCGGTAACATACACTGGTTGGTGGCAATTTGGATGACCCCGCGAGCACGAAAACCAGAAAATTCCCTATTTGCCTGCCTCCGCGGGCTCGAAGCCCGGAGCCGGATAACGCTGAACCAGCAGCAGGTAGGCGGCCAGGGCGGCGACGGCGCAAACGGCGATGACACTGGCCATGATCAGTGACGTGCCGGTGTAAAGATGGCCGACAAGCGCCCCCACGCAGGCGGCAACGGCCATCTGAATGAAACCGAACAGGGCCGAGGCGGAACCCGCCATGGTTGGAAAGTTGGCCAGGGCGCCCGACATGGTCTGGGGCAGGGTCATACCCACGCCGACCATGAACAGGGTCTGGGGTATCATTACCGCCCAGACGCTGTAGACCCCGGTCATGGCCAGTGAAGCCATGATGCTGCCGCCGGCGACACTGATCAGCAGCCCCCGCAGCAGAATCTGATCCGGCACCAGCCGTCGGCCAAGGCGCACCGCCGTGAGGTTGCCGATAATGTAACCGGCGACCATACAGGCAAAGTACAGGCCGAAGTGGTCGGGGGCGATACCCAGGAAGTCAATGAGAACGAACGACGAGCCGGACAGGAAGGCGAATAACCCGGCAAAGGCGAAGGCGTTTGTCAGGGTGTAGCCGATAAAGCTGGGGTCGGTGCCAATGCGGCGGTAGTTGCAGGCCAGGTTGCCGAGCCTGAGGGACTGCCGGTTGCCCGGGGCCATGGGCTCCGGAATTCCGAAGGCGATAAGCAGAATGACCACCAGGGCATAGCCACCCAGGGCCACGAAGATGGCTGACCAGCCAAAACCGGAGAGCAGCAGGCCGCCAAGCGTCGGGGCCACCGCTGGCGCCAGGGCCATGATGCTGGCAAGGATCGCCATGATGCGGGCGGCCTCCCGGGGCGTGTAGATATCGCGGATGGCGGCACGACCGAGAACCGGGCCCGCCGAGCCACCAAGGGCCTGGAGGAAACGGAACGTCATCAGGCTTTCCACATTGGTGGCCAGGGCACAGCCGATGCTGGCGAGAAAGAACAGCAGCAACCCGAAGATCATCACCGGCTTGCGGCCGAAGCGATCCGCCAGCGGCCCACAGAACAGCTGGGCGACCGCGAAGCCGGCCATGTAAAGGCTCAGGGTCAGCTGGATCTGGTCCGGACCCGCCGACAGGGCGTCGCCCATGGCGGGCAGGGCCGGCAGGTACATATCCGTGGCCAGGGGGCCGAGGGCCACGGCGGCGGCAAGCAGTATGGTTGTCCAGATGCTGGTCAGGGCGAGCATGGGGGCGTCCGGTCGGTGAATCAGGGCTGACCAGTCTACGCGCCTGATCGGGGAAGATAACGGCCGGCCCGGTCATAGGACCTATGAACGATTTCGATCATTCAGGCGATGGCCCGTGCCACCGTGGCAAGCTCGTTGCGAATCCAGCGATGGCCGGCATCGGTCTGGTAGCGCTGGTGCCAGATCATCAGCAGGTTGACGTCGCCGTAGTCGAAGGGGAGCGGGGCGGTGGCGAACCCCCGCAGCAGCTGGTCTTTCATGCGACCGGGGGCGGACGCCAGCAGGTCGCTGCCCCGCAGGAATTCAGGCAGCCCGGAAAAGTTGGACACCGCCACCACGACGTTCCGGCTCAGCCCCCGGGCCTGCAGCGCGTTTTCCAGCCCGGTGCGCTCGCCGGTTCCGAACAGCACGTCCACATGCCTTGACCTCAGGTATTCCGCCAAGGTCTGTGGCGCCTGCCGGCGGGAGGGATCGTAGAAAATCACCATCCGGTCGGTGAGCAGTCCTTTCTGGATGATGTCAGCAGTATCCGGCGCGTGGGGCGTGATGATCAGGTCGCAGACGTCATCACGGAGCATTTCCGGACCGGGGATGCCGGAAGGTATGACCTGCAGGCGGATACCGGGTGCCCTTTCGGACAGTATCTTCATCAGGGGCGGCAGCAGCAGGTCCCGCTGGTAGTCGTTGGCGGCAATGGTGAAGGTGAACTGTGCGGTTTCCGGATCGAAGGGTGGCCCGGCGGACAGGGAGCGGAGCTCATCAAGGATCTGACGTACATGGGGCCCGGTTTTCACGGCATACCGCGTTGGCGCAATGCCCCGCCCGGACTTGACGAACAGCGGATCGCCCAGGGCCCGGCGGAGCCGCTCCAGGGTATGGCTGACCGCGGACTGGCTCATGCCGAGCTTTTCGGCTGCCCGCGACACACTGTTTTCCTGGAGTACCATCAGGAACACGGATAGTGAGTGGCTGTCGAGATTGAATTGATCAACGGATTTCATGGGTGAAGTGTATCACCGATTCCAGCCATGAAGACTGCAGACCTGCCCAAGCAGGCGATGCATTGTTATGATGCATGGTCCAAAACCCCTGAATAACGGAAAACGCGATGTTGGGTTTCCTGCCAAAGCCAGTAATTGGCGTTATTGCAATCAGTCTGCTGATTCTCAATACCCTGTTCTGGGCACTGTTCCTCTACATTCCGGCGCTCCTCAAGCTGATCATTCCCCACGAGGGTTTCCGCGTCGGCTGTACCAGGCTCATCATCTGGGTGGCGGAGAACTGGGTTGCGGGCAATAACGCCTGGATGCGACTAACCCAGAGAACCAAGTGGCACGTTGATGGTGCCGAAAAGCTGGAACGGGAAAGCTGGTACCTGGTATTGAGCAATCACCAGAGCTGGGTGGACATCCTGGCCATGCAGTGGGTATTCAACCGCCGGGCGCCATTTCTCAAGTTCTTTCTGAAGAAGGAGCTGATCTGGGTGCCGGTGATCGGCCTTGCCTGGTGGGGCCTGGACTTTCCGTTCATGAAGCGCCATTCCCGTGAGTACCTGCTCCGGCATCCGGAGAAGCGGGGCCAGGACCTGGAGACCACCCGCAAGGCCTGCGAGAAGTTTCGCTACACGCCCGTCAGCGTCATGAATTTCGTGGAAGGCACCCGCTTTACGTCCGCCAAGCAAAAGCAGCAGAAATCACCCTACCGTCACCTGCTGGTACCCAAGGCCGGCGGTGTGGGCTTCGTGCTGGATGCCATGGGGGATGCCATGGAAACGCTGGTTGACGTAACCATTGCCTATCCCGGGGGCGCACCCAGCTTCTGGGACTTTCTCTGTGGCCGGGTCAGCGAAGTGCGCATGGAGATCCATACCCACCCCATACCCGATGAGCTCAAGGGCCGGAACTATGCCAAGGACGCCGAGTATCGCCGCATGCTGAAAACCTGGCTGGCGGAGCTGTGGCGTGAAAAGGACGAGCGTCTGGAGCGTATGCTGGCGGAGGCGGAGACCCGCTGACGACCGCTTTTTCAGCTCTCGCTGTCGTCCACCTCGTCCGGATGCTCCCGCCGGAAACGCTCCCACTCCTCCCAGTCATGGGGTGTACCGGCATGGGGCCGTTTCAGATGGCGGGCGTGCTCCAGGGCATTGCGACGCAGGGAATGATCGCGCTCCTCATCGTCGTCCTCGAAGCCATACTTCCTCAGGAACTCCTGGGGGCTTATGGGCATGGGTACCTCCCTCCGCTTGAGCGGTCGTTACTACCCATACCCTACGAAGAGCGTCCGTCTTTGGCCTTATCCGGCCATGGCGCGGTCTACTCTCCGGGGTCGGACGGGCGCTCGGCCTCCGGGCTGTCACTGACCAGCTTTAAGTTGATCTGGCGGCGCTCCTCATCGATGCTGTCGAGCTTCACCACCACCTTCTGGTCCAACTGGAATGTGCGGGCTCCCTTGGTGGCCTCCAGGCGCAGCGTGACCGGATCGAAGCTGTACTTGCCGGACAGCGTCTTGCAGCTGACAAAACCTTCCAGACCGTTGGCGTCCAGGCGGACGAAGAAGCCCGCGGGCATGGTGCGGGAAATGGTGCCGGTCATGGGCTCATCCCCCAGCCCTTTGGCGTAGTCGCTCTTGAGCCAGCTCTCCAGGCTGTTGGATGCCTGGCGGGCCTGGATCTGGGCGGTCTGAAGCTGCTCGAGGCCATGTGGGGCCATGGCCTCGTGGCTCTCCTCCCAGAGCGCGGCCTTGACCAGCCGGTGCACGTAGAAATCCACATAGCGTCGCAGGGGCGAGGTGAAAGTGGTGTAGGCCGCAAGACCCATGCCCTGGTGAGGTGCCGCTTCAAATACCATCTCGGCCCGGGCCAGCTGACGGGCAATGATGGACTTGACCGGTACCTCTGTCTCCAGGTCAGTGGTGCGAACCATCAGCTCCCGGAAACCCTCCGGCGTGGCCGGATCGATGGCCGCCAGATGGGGAGCGTAACGCTCCAGCAAAGCCCGGATATTGTCCGCCCGGTCGTCCCGGAGGCCGGGATGGGAAATAAACAGACCCTGATCCTGCTTCGCCAGGAAGTCCGCGGCGCAGCGGTTGGCCGCCACCATGCAGTCCTCCACCAGGCGGTGGGCCTCGCTCTGGACTGTCGCTTCAATGGTCCGGATACGCCGGTTCTCATCCAGTCGCAGGCGGAATTCCGGCCGGTCGGTATTGAGCAGGGCGTGTTCGCCACGCCATCTGCGCAGGGCGGTGGCCGCCTGATGCAGCTGGTCCAGGTTGTTGGTCACATCACTGCTCAGGGCGTCGGTTTCCTCGGTGTGCTGGTCGTCCAGCAGCTGGCTCACCAGTTCATAGCTGAGCTTGCCCCGGGAGCGGATGACCGCCTGGTGGAAACTGTACTCCCCGAGGCTGCCATCATTGTTCACCTGCAGGTCGCATACCAGGGCAAGGCGGTCCGTGTCGGGCATCAGCGAGCAGAGCCGGGTGCTGATGGCTTCCGGCAACATGGGCCGGGGCTCGCCGGGAAAATAGATGGCCGTGGCGCGGTTGCGGGCCTCAACATCCGCCGGCGAGCCTGGCGGAATCAGCGCGGTCGGATCGGCAATGGCCACCGACAGTTTCCAGCCGGTGGCATTGGGTTCGGCCAGCAGGGCATCGTCCATGTCCTGGGTGCCGGGGCTGTCGATGGTCACATAGGGCAGATGGGTGCGGTCTTCACGGCCATTTCGGTGGGCATCCACAGAAGCTTCCGACAGGGTCTCGGCCTGGACCTCCACCTCTTCCGGGAAACGGTCGTCCATGTCAAAGCTGGCCAGGGTGAAGCTGCGTTCGATACCCGGGTCGCCACCTTTGCCAATGACCCGGATCACCTGGGCCTGGCCCTTGCCATCCTTGATGGGGTGGCGCAGCACGCGACAGTAGATGAAGTCCCCGGGCTCGGCATTCTGGCGCTCGTTCGGCGGCAGGAAAATCCAGCGGCCGATGCCGGGCGTTTCCGGAGCGACGAAGTGGCCCTTACCCTTTACCAGGTAGCGGCCCACGAAGGTGGTCAGGTCCGTTGACAGCAGTTCTTCCACGATGCCCTGGGAGCGGCCTTTTTCACCTGGCACCTCGGTAACGGTGACCCGGTCGCCGGGCAGAACCTTCTGCATTTCCTCCGGGGGAAGAAATACGTCGCGACCCTCGTCCAGTGCCACAAACCCGAAACGACCGTTGGTGGCCTTGACGGTGCCTGGAGAGACCACCTTGTTGTCCTTGATATCGGTTTTAAGCTGGCGCAACTGGTTGAGCGCGTCGGCATTGAGCATGAAATGAACCTGGTTGGTAAAAGTGACTGTTGGGCGGAGTATACCGGTTATGAGGCCGTGAGTCAGATGCTCTGTGGCTGTGAAATTGCGCCGGTAATGAGGCGTTTCCAGTGGCACAATGGTGTCGTTCAGTGCGGGTAACGACTATGAAATTCCGTATCTCTCCTACATTCCAGTGTCTTACGATCGTTCTGCTGGTGATTGTGACAGACAGCGTCGCAATCCCTCACTCAGGGGCACGGTAACACCGGAACTGGTGATCGAGGAGAGCGGGGCGGTATCCAGCTGCAATGTGGTGGAATCCACCCTTGACGAGCCGTCCCTGGAAGCGAAGATATGGGCCCGCCTGCAGCTGGTGAATTTCGGCGAGAAGCAGGGCGCCGAGCGCATCACCATACGCCACCCCATTGAGCTGCTGCCCGGTTAAAGCCGGAGGGGGCGGATTAGGGGCTCGCTCCCGTCAGAAGCGAGCGGGTGGCCGGAGTCGGATTCAGTTATGTTCCGCGAAGACCCGGGTCTGGCCTTCTTTATTAAACAGCAGCACCTGGTAGGTGTCCTTGCGATCACCATACTCCATGCCGGGGGAACCCATGGGCATGCCCGGTACACTCAGGCCGTGGCCCTGGGGCGACTCCGCAAGAAGACGCTGGATGTCCGAGGCGGGCACGTGGCCCTCGATCACATAGTCGCCGACAAAGGCAGTATGGCAGCTGGCCAGCTGACGCGTGAGGCCGGCATCCATCTTGACCTGGTTCATGTTGTCCATGTCAGTGACGTCCACCTCGAAGCCATTTTCCTTGAGATGGTCGACCCAGTCACCGCAGCAGCCGCAGGAAGGCGACTTGTACACCTTGATGGTTTCCTGGCCATCAGCCAGGACACTCTGGCTGCTGACAAGGGCGGCGGCAAGGCCAAGGGCGAGCGTGAGCTTTTTCATGGTAGATCCTCAGTGATGTTCTCTGTCGGTGTCAGGGGCGTCGGAATCAGAAAGCCAGAACCACCACACAATGGCCCCCATCAATACCAGTCCGGTGAGGTTGACTAGCACGGTCTCCATCAGTTCCCCTCCTGCCGGTGAGTTTTGTGGCTGGTTGTGAACAGGCGCAAACGGTTGGCGTTGGTCACCACGGTAACCGAAGACAGGGACATGGCGGCCCCGGCCAGGATCGGACTCATCAGCATGCCCCAGATAGGGTAAAGCACGCCCGCGGCGATCGGTATACCCATGGTGTTGTATATGAATGCCCCGAACAGATTCTGGTGAATGTTGCGCACGGTCGCCCGCGAGATCTCAATGGCGTCTGCCACCCCATGGAGCGACCCACGCATGAGGGTGATCGCCGCGCTCTCGATGGCCACGTCGGTGCCCGTGCCGATGGCAAAACCCACGTCGGCGGCGGCCAGAGCCGGGGCATCGTTGATGCCGTCACCCACCATGGCGACCCTGTAACCCTTGCGGCGCATCTCTTCCACGATATCGGCCTTGTCTTCCGGCAGCACTTCGGCGCGGATATCATCAATATTTGTCTTGCGGGCGATGGCCTCGGCGGTGGCCCGGACATCGCCGGTCACCATCATGACCCTCAGACCGGCATCGTGCAGCCGGCGAATGGCGGCTTCGGAATCCGGCTTTATGGCATCGGCCACACCGATAACCCCCAGTGCCTTGTCGTCAAGGGCCAGGAACAGCGGTGTGCCCGCGTCCCGCGTGATGGATTCGGCGGCTTCGTCCAGGGAGGCCAGGTCGACTCCCTCGCCCTCCAGCCAGCGACGGTTGCCCAGGCGCAGGGTCTGGCCATCCAGCTGTCCCTGCACGCCCTTGCCGTTGAGGGCCTCGAAGTCGGTCACCTTCTCCAGGGCGATGTTGTCGTCATCGGCCCGGTTCACGATCGCTTCCGCCAGGGGATGCTCGGAGTGACGTTCCAGCCCTCCGGCCAGGGCCAGAAGCCGGCTGTCGTCACTGCCCAGGGCGTGGACGTGGGTCACGGCCGGATGGCCTTCGGTGATGGTACCGGTCTTGTCGAGGATCACCAGGTCCAGTTTACCGGCCGTCTGCAGGGCGTCCCCCTGGCGGATCAGCGCACCGTATTCCGCGGCCTTGCCCACACCGACAATCACCGACATGGGTGTGGCCAGGCCCAGGGCGCAGGGGCAGGCGATGATCAGCACCGTAGTGGCCGCCACCATCATGTGGACCACCCTCGGGTCCGGGCCGACGTTGAACCAGACCAGGGCGGTGACCACGGCAATCAGCATCACGGTGGGTACGAACACCGCCGAGATCTTGTCCGCCAGTCGACCGATGGCGGGCTTGGACGCCTGGGCCCGCTTCACCAGCCTGATGATCTGGGCCAGGGCGGTCTCGCTGCCCACCCGGGTCGCCTCGTAGACAATGGAACCCTGGGTATTCAGGGTGCCGGCTGACACGTCATCCCCGTCTTCCTTGGTGACGGGCATGGGCTCACCGGTGAGCATGCTTTCGTCGATGCGGGTCCTGCCTTCGACGATCACGCCGTCAACCGGCAGCTTCTCACCGGGTCGCACCCGGATATGGTCACCCCGGCGCACCTGTTCCACCGGGATGTCCTGCTCCTCGCCGTCGCGGATAACCCGTGCTGTCTTTGCCCTCAGGTCCAGAAGCCGGCGAACGGCCTCGGAGGTCTTGCCCTTGGCCCGCAGCTCCAGGGCCTGACCCAGGTTGATCAGGCCTATGATCATGGCCGAGGCTTCGAAGTAGACATGCCGCGCCATCTCGGGGAAGACGTCCGGGAACAGGGACACCACCATGGAATAGACCCAGGCGGTGCCGGTACCCAAAGCGATCAGGGTATCCATGTTGGCGTTATGGTGGCGGAAGGCTTTCCAGGCGCCGGTGTAGTAGTGGCTGCCGGTCGCCACCATGACGGCGATCGTCACCAGGCCGAGGATGATCCAGGTGAGCTGGTTGGCCTCACTCACCATCATCGATCCGAAGCCCATGCCATAGGCCATCAGCCCGATGCCAAGGCTGACACTGACCGCCATCTTGACCAGCATGTCCCGGTACTGTTTCCGGTCCTGTTCCTGTTTCTGCTCGTCGGCGGCCTCCTGGTCCTCGATGATACTGGCGCCATAGCCGGCACTTTCCACCGCCTTGACCAACGCCTCCGGGTCGGCATCCCCTGAGGCCGTGGCGGTGTTGTCCGCCAGGTTCATATGGGCGTGAGTCACCCCGTCAACGGACAGCAGTGCCTTCTCGATGGTGGAGACACAGGAGGAACAGGTCGCTCCCGACACGGAGAGGTAGGTCTGGTTCTCGTCGTCCCCGGATTCCACTGACTGCCGGGACTCGTCCGGTGAGGGCCTGGTGCCGTCCCCCGCGGATTCCTCCTCCGCGTTTTCGGACTCCCCGGTGCCGCTGTCCTCCTGTTCATCCAGTGGTTTTGCCGGGTAGCCGGCATCGGTTACCCGTTGAGCGGCCTCGTCAAGGTCGGTACCGTGGGGCAGTGTCACCGTTTGCCGGTCCAGGTCCACTTCGATCTGGTCGGTGTCATCGATCAGGGGATCCAGTGCTCCGCGGATCTTCCTGGCACAACCCTGGCACGACGCACCGGAGATGGACAGTGCCGGCCCTGGCAGGGGTTCCGCCGGATAGCCCGCCTCGCTCACCCGCTTCGCGGCATCATCGAGGTCCACTCCGGAGGGCAGGGCCACGGTCTGCCGGTCCAGGTCCACCTCGACCTGTTCCGGATCCCCGGTCAGAGGTTCCAGGGCGCCCCGGATTTTCTTCACACAACCCTGGCAGGACGCGCCGGAAATGGACAGTCCGGCATGCAGTTCTCTGGTCTCACTCATGGTGGCAGGTCTCCTCAATATCCCAGTGCTCGATCAGCCGACAGACGGTATGGCCGTCAGGCGTTCCGTCCGGCATGGACTGCCAGGCTGTGAGCGCGCTGGTCATGCGTTCGCGAAGGCGCTGAAGCTCGTTGATCTCCTTTTCCACCTCCATCAGCCGCGCTTCGAACAGCTCCCGCACCATGGGGCAGGGGGAGTGATTGTCATCGGCCTGGTCGAGGATGGCGCGAATTTCCGGCAGGGAAAAACCCAGTTGACGGGCCTTGCGGGCGAACCGCAGTCGGCGCAGGTCTTCCGCACGGTATTGCTGGTAATTGTTGTCCGGGTTCCGTTCCGGATGCAGAAGACGTTCCCGGGTATAGAAGCGGACAGTATCCGGATTCACCTCGGCGGCTCGGGCAATGTCACTTACTTTCATGATGTTTTGCTCATGGTCAGCTTTCACACGAGCTTAACCTAAAACCTGTGAGTAGCTCAAAGGTCAAGGGTTTTTTTATCCTGTGCCGGGGTTCAGTCTCCCCGGGATCGCAGGAACACACCGCAGTGACGGCACTGGTCAGGCGCCATGAGCTTGGCCTGCCAGCCAATCGGGTGGCCACAGGCGGGACACTTCAGCCGCCACTGAAGCACGATAACGGGAATGACGAGCAGCGCCAGCAGAACGCCGAGGGCACCCCAGTTGTCGCCACTGGACACGCCGAGCTGACTGCTGAACACCAGCAGGAGGATCAGAGTGATGAAGGCAAAGATGAAGTAGGCCTTGTTGATCGCTTCCCAGCGACGCAGGCGTTGATTCTGTTCGGATGTCAGGTAGCTGGCCATGGTATTCCTGTCTGAGGGGGTTCTGGCAGGGCTTGCCTGTCGGCGCCTGATGCCACTCCCCGTATTTTCGGCACAGGGCGGCCGGCGGATCAACTGTTGTGCTTAAGGGATTCCGGCAGCAGCCCCTGGGTCAGTTTCTCAGCCAGCTTGCGTGCCGGCATCGGCCGACCGACGAGATAGCCCTGGGCCAGGTCACACTGGTGATTGTACAGGAAGCGCAGCTGTTCCTTCGTTTCCACTCCCTCGGCCACCACCCGGATGCCCAGGTTATGGGCCAGGTTGATGATCGCTCGGGTGATAACGGCGTCATCCTGTTGCTGGGCCACGTTGGTGATGAAGGAGCGGTCAATCTTGAGCAGATCAACGGGGAAGTTTCGCAGGTAGCCCAGGGAGGAATAGCCCACCCCGAAATCGTCAATCGCCAGGTGCACACCCAGCTCACTGATGCGTCGCAACTGCTCATGATTGTGTTCGATGTTGGCGATAAAGGACTCCTCCGTCAGCTCGATTTCAAGCTGGTGGGGAGCCACGCCGGAGTCCAGCAGGCACTGGCCGATGTAGTCCGGAAGATCCGGCTGATCCAGTTCCCGCCCGGACAGGTTGATGGCGATGCGCAAGTGACTCAGATTGGTGTTCTGCCACGCCCGCAGCTGGCGGCAGGCGGCCTGGATTACCCACCGGCCTATTTCCGCGATCCGGCCGCTTTCCTCCGCCAGGGGGATGAATTCCACCGGGGGCACCATGCCCCGCTGCGGATGGTTCCAGCGTATCAGTGCCTCCACGCTGCAGGCCCGTGAGGTGATCAGGTCCAGCTGGGGCTGGTAGTGCAGCTCGAACTGATCCCCCGCCAGGGCTTCGCTGAGGTCCTTGTCCAGCTCCAGCCGCCGGACTTCCCGGTCCTGCATGCCTTCAGTGTAGAACTGGTAAGTGTTCCGGCCCCGCTCCTTGGCACGGTACAGGGCAATATCGGCATTCCGAAGAAGAATGTCGGCATCCAGGCCGCTCTGGGGGTAGACCGCCACCCCCATTGTCGCCGTGATGGAGTGAGGCTCGCCATGAACCTGGAAAGGCCGTGCGAAGCAGCTCTTGATCTGTCCGAGCAGGTGAATGACGTCATCAATATTGCCCACATGCTGCTGGCAGATCATGAATTCATCGCCGCCTGAGTAGGCCACCATCACCCGCTCATCACTGAGCCTGTTGAGGCGCTGGGAGACGCGGATGAGGAGCTCGTCGCCGAACTGGTGGCCCAGGGAGTCGTTGAGGGTCTGGAAGCGGTCCAGATCCATCATGATCAGCGCGACCTGCTGCATCTTGCGGTCCGCCTGGGTCAGGGTATGTTCCAGATCTTCCATGAAAAAACGGCGATTGGCGAGACCGGTGAGGGCGTCGGTGGATTCAAGCCGGGCGAGATCCTGCTGTACCGCCACTCGCTGATCGATTTCCGCTTCCAGTTCACGACGGGTCCGCAGCAGGTCCTGATTTCGTTTCAGGATCAGTTGAGCCAGCAGAATACTCAGGGACACCAGTATGCCCAGGGCTACCATGCTGATAAAGGTCACCCAGGGCCAGATGCTCCGGTAGCGGTTCATCCATGGGAGGGTGGGGGTGGCACGGAGGGACCAGGTGACCGAAGGCAGGTCAAGGGCGGAGGTATAACTGAAACGATCAGCCGTGGGCTGGTCGGATAAGAGAGAGAACGCGACGCTTCCATCCTCGATCAGCGCGAGGCTGAATCTGTCGCGGATGCGGGGCAGTACCAGGGCATCCGCCAGCCGCTCCATCCGGAAGACCCCGGCGATAAAGCCATTGCTCTGGTTCCCTTCGCCAATGGGGGCATACACCACGAGCCCTGTGCCGCCCTGCTCCAGCTCAATCACTCCGGAAATGTCCGGCTCGCCGGTTTCCTGAGCCTCTTCAAGGGCCTTCCGACGAGCATCGGAGAAGGCGACGTTGTAACCGAGCACCCCTTCATTGCCTTCCATGGGTTCCAGCCAGCGGATTGTGAAAGACTGGTCAATCCACTCAATGGCCTGGAATGTCCGGAAATCCTCAAGGTACTGGCGGGCATCCCGGCGCCAGACCTCCACGGGCATGTCCGGCCGTGCCTCACGCCGTTCGGCCATGCGCCTCAGCGCCAGTACGTGGTTGAGGAAGTCCTGTTCCAGTTGCCTGGCCAGATCGTTGGTTTCGGCGGCCAGGGTCTGCTGGATCTGGGTATCTTCTGCGGAATCCAGGCCCATCTTCAGTCCCGTGGCGATTGCCAGGAACGTCAGCAGTACAACAATCGGAAACCCCGGCCGCATGAGCTGGCGCACAATCATGAGGGACAGCGGGCGTGGTTGACGCACACGGGGCTCCGGCACAGGGTTAACGGGTACTGGCTGATATCAGGGTCGGCCCGGCTGTCTGGTGCTCACCGGTGTGCCGCCTCTGGCACTATGTCATATTTGCAACCAGTTTCAATGAGTCAGGTCATGATTTTACGAATAAAGACACCAATGGGTGTCCCTGGTGTCAGTCCCGTGAGGCGATCAGTTGCAGGAATTCGGTACGGGTGGCCTGGGACCGTCTGAAAGCCCCCAGCATCATGGAGGTTTTCATCACCGAGTTCTGCTTCTCCACCCCGCGCATCATCATGCACATGTGCCTTGCCTCGATCACCACGGCCACGCCGGCCGCGCCGGTTACCTGCTCCACGGCCTCGGCAATGTCCCGGGTGAGGTTTTCCTGGATCTGAAGCCGGCGGGCGTACATGTCGACAATACGGGCGAACTTGGACAACCCGAGAACCCGGCCATTGGGAATATACGCAATATGGCACTTGCCGATAAAGGGGAGCAGGTGATGCTCGCACAGGCTGTAGAGTTCAATGTCCTTGACCAGCACCATTTCGTCCATGGAGGATTCGAAAACCGCCCGGTTCACCAGCTCGCCGAGGGTCTGGTTGTACCCCCGGGTCAGAAACTGCATGGCCTTGGCCGCCCGCTTGGGGGTGTCCTGCAGGCCTTCACGGTCCGGGTTTTCCCCCAGGCCTTCAATGATGGCGCGGTAGTGATCAGAGAGGTTATCGAGAGGGTCAGTCATTATGTGTTCCGTCAGGGATACGACGTGGCTTAACCCGCCATTGTAAGCCAAGTTGGCCGGTAACAGTATCCCCCCTCCCGGCCGCCTGCCGTGAAATCGTTTCGTAATGGACGCCGGGGAGGCGGTCCCGGCTTTCCCGCGAGGTTATGGCGGTGTCCGAGGGCTTTCGTTACACTCGCGGCGAACCAGGGAGTCAGGGAGATCCGAAACCATGCCAGCCATTCATACCAGACCGCCAGCACTCACCATCAGGGCAGGGCGCCGCGCACTGGAGCGGGTGCGTGAGCGTGGCCTCGCCCCGGAAGATGTCCATGTGATACCCGGTGCCGCAGGGGGACCCAAGGCGCTGGGTCTGTCGGGACTGGACCAGGCCATATTCGGAGAGTGGCTGCCGAGGGCTCCGCAGGTTCGGGCGCTGATCGGCTCATCCATTGGCAGCTGGCGGTTCGCCGCCGTGGCGTCTTCCGGGGATCCTGCGGCTCAATTGGCGAAACTGGCGGAACTGTACACCTGCCAGAGGTTTTCCCGGGGTGTCAGTCCGATGGAGGTCACCCGCAAGAGTACGCTTTTCCTGGAGGAACTTCTGGGGGGCCGGGAGGAGACCATTCTCCAGCATCCCTGGTACCGGCTGAACATCGTGGTGGTGCGGAGCCTGGCCGGCCTGGAGGATGATGCCAGGAACAGACTGGGCCTCGGCCTGGCGAAGGCGATCAGCGCCAATATGGTGAGCCGGCGGCACCTGGGCCGTTTTTTCGAACGGGGCATCATCCACGACCAGCGACTGCCCACACCGGTAGCCAAGCTGGTGGATTTTCCCAGTCACCAGGTGCCCCTGAGCCATGAGAACCTGATCCCCGCACTGCTGGCCTCGGCGTCCATTCCCCTCGTCATGGCTGGTGTACGCAATATTCCTGGCGCTCCGGAGGGGGTGTACAGGGATGGCGGGTTGCTGGATTATCACCTGGACCTGCCCTTCAGGCAGAACGGAGTGGTCCTCTACCCCCACTTCACGGACAAGGTGATTCCGGGCTGGTTTGACAAGTCGCTGCCGTGGCGGCGTGGTGATGCCGGTCGGCTGCAGGACGTGGTGCTGGTGGCGCCTTCCCGTGAATACCTGGCGTCCCTGCCGGACAGGAAACTGCCGGACCGGAAGGACTTCGAACGCTACGCCGGGGACGATGCAGGCCGGGAGCGGACCTGGCGCACGGCCATTGCCCGCAGTGACCGACTCGGTCAGGAGTTTCTGGAGCTGGTCGAGACAGGTCAGATCCGGGATGTACTGAGGCCGCTCTGAAGCGGTGGGTGCGCCGACCGCTCCGTTTACTGACGTGGGGTCATGGTCATCCGGAACCCGCTACAGCCGCTAAGGGGATCCTTGAGGGCCTTTATCCTGATGGCCACTGGCAGCGGCTCCTCCGAAACGGTGACCAGGTGACTGTCCATGCGTTGGGTGACCTGTTCCCGCCTTGCCGCGTCGAAGGCCATGGCAAGCTCGGTCCGGGCGTCAGGAGGAAACAGGCAGTCGACGGGGCTGTCGGCAAGCTCCGCCGAGGGTTGATCCAGTAAAGTCGCCGCCTGGGGCGATAGGTAGCCAATTCGCCGGCTCTCGTCCAGCTCGGCGAAGATACCGGCTCCCAGCTCGATCAGGTCCCGGGTCCGGCGGTCGCTCTCCTGCAGGGAGTGATGCAGGATCGACTTCTCCACGCGGGTATTCTCCAGTTGCCGGCCCAGGTGCCGGGCGCGTTCTGTGCGACGGTGGAGTAACCGTCGCAGGCGTTGCGAGAGCAGGCCTGCCCACAGGGTCAGACCGGTAGCCAGCAGCGTTACGGTGAGACCAGCCAGCCATGCGGGCCAGGCCGCCTGCTGACGCAGGGTGCTCTGCCACTGTCCGGAAGGCCAGGTGCTGAGCATCCACTGGCGGTCCGCAAAAGACACGGGTGATCGAGTCGCCGGCACATCGTCGGGCTCGTCTGCCGATGGCAGGGACGCCATGGGTCGCAGGGCGAACCTGCTGATGTCGTGGATCTCCACCCGCCAGCGGTCATCATGAAGACCCGCGAGCTGGTACTCAAGCCACTGCTGTGGCTCGATGACAACCGAAAGCAGCCCCTCGCCACCGGCGCCGGCGGGCAGGAACACCCTGAGGGCGGAAAGCTCGCCCCCGTTGCGGCTCAGCCTTGTCAGTGTCGTGGCCGCCTGGCGGTGCTCCTCCCGGACCTTGCGCAGGGCGCTGCGCCAGTGGGGCACCGAAGTGGCAACCAGGCCCAGGCTTGCGTTAGAGGCGGGGTCGTCTCCATGGAAGACGCTCTGACGCACAATCAGATAGTCTTCCCGGGGAGGGGCCACAGCACTTTCGTAGGCGCCGTCCCATTCGCCGAACTGAATGAACTGTCCGCTTTCCTCGCTGAGCTGTCTCTCCACCATCTCCCGCTGACTGTGTTGCACAGTGATCAGGCGCTCCAGGCCGGCAATTTCAGGATGATCCTCGAGAAATGTCTCGGCGTGAAAGATGAATCCGTCCCGGGAACCCCCAGGCAGGGCGCCGGCTTCTGACAGGGTTTGTTCAGCCTGCTGGCTCAGGGCCCGGGCCAGCTGTTCATGATGGCTTCGGGACAGCTCCCGGGCCAGGTGATTCACCGGTGCCTCGCTGCGGGGTGCGACCAGGGCCGTGATGGTCAGCCCGGCAACCAGCACCAGCCCTGGTAACAGCCATGGCAGGTGTCTGTATTGAGTTAACGAGTGCTCGCTGTCCATGGGCGAATCCTGTCCCTGTAATCGCCGGTTGTGGCGGAATGAACCGCTTACAATCTAGCCCAGTGCCACGTCCCCTGCCACCGGTTCAGGCCCGGGCCTTGCGGACCAGGGCATAGACCAGCACAAAGACCGTGAAAGCGGACACCACAATGGAAGGGCCAGCGGGTGTGTCGACGTTCCAGGACAGGGTCAGACCCCCGGAGACGGCAATCATGCCAAAGCCTATGGCCATGAGTACCATCTTCTCGGGGCTGCTGGCCAGGCGCCGGGCGGTAGCCGCGGGAATGATGAGCAGGGCGGTGATCAGCAGCACGCCCACCATTTTCATGGCCACGGCAATCACCAGTGAAAAAATCAGCATCAAAGCCAGTTGAAGTCGGGCCACCGGGAAACCTTCCACCCGGGCCAGTTCCTCGTGAATGGTGGCCATCAGCAAACCGGGCCAGAGCCAGAACAGCAACGCCAGCACGACAGCGCCGCCACCCAGGATCAGGCCCAGGTCCTGACGGGTCATCGCCAGCAGGTCGCCGAACAGGTAGCCTGTGAGATCTACACGGAGATCCGGCATGAAACTGAGGGCAACCAGGCCAATGGCAAGGGCGCTGTGGGCCAGGATGCCCAGCAGGGTATCGGTGGCCAGGGCCCGGCTCCGGGACAGGTACACCAGCGCAATGGCGAGCAGCGCGCAGGTGATGGTGACGCTCAGGCTCAGGTTGATCTGAAACAGGAACCCCAGGGCGATACCCAGCAGGGCGGAATGGGCGAGGGTATCGCCGAAGTAGGCCATGCGTCGCCAGACCACGAAGCAGCCCAGGGGACCCGCCACCAGCGCAACCCCAAGGCCACCCAGCAGCGCCCGCCAGAAGAAATCATCGAGAATCGGGTCAAGAATGGACATGATGGTCGCAGGCATCTTGGTGCTGGCTGGAGTGACGTTCGTCCACCACGTCCCCATGGAGATCGTGGTGATGATTGTGGTGGTGCTGATAAACCGCCAGGCTTTCGGCTACCGGCCGCCCGAAGGTTTCCACGAAGGCGGGGTCATGGGAGATGTCCTCCGGGTACCCGCTGCAGCAGACATGCTGGTTCAGGCAGATTACCCGGTCGGTTGCCGCCATCACCAGGTGAAGATCGTGGGAGATCATGATGACACCACAATGGAGCTGGTCACGGAATGAGCGGATTAGGTCGTAAAGGGCGGCCTGGCCGTTAATGTCGACACCCTGGGCGGGTTCGTCGAGGACCAGCAGGTCCGGTTTTCGCACCAGCGCCCGGGCCAGCAGAAGGCGTTGCATCTCGCCGCCGGAGAGGTGGTGAATGGACTGACGAAACACCTGCGGGATGCCGGTCTGGTGGAGCGCGGCCTGGCATTCCTTTGTCGAAGCTCCGGTCAGCGAAAGGAAGCGTCGGACACTCAGTGGCAGTGTGGTCTGCAGCTGAAGGTGCTGTGGGACGTAGCCGATCTGCAGGCCGGGGGTTTTGTGAATACTGCCGCTGGTCAATGGCTGCAACCCGAGAACGGTCTTGATCAGCGTGGTTTTGCCGGCGCCGTTGGGACCGATAATGGTGACGATGTCCCCCCGGTGAACGTCCAGGCTGACGTCATCCACCACCTGCAGCTTGTCGAATCTGACGGACGCCCGCTCAAGCCGGACCAGCAAGTTGGTCATGGCTGCCCTCACTCCCCGCCCACCGGTGCGATCGCCCGGCATGCAGGACAGAGGCCGGCTACCTCGATGGTCGTATCCAGGGGCTCGAAGCCCTGTTCGGAGCTGGCGGCATTGACCGCCTCGGCGACCGGACCAGAGGCCAGTTCATGGACGTTACGGCATTGCTGGCAGATCAGGAACATGCCGGTATGGTTTTCCCGGGCGTGGGCGCAGCCGACAAAGGCGTTCAGGGAGGCAATGCGGTGGACCAGACCTTGCTGCTGGAGAAAATCCAGAGCCCGGTAAACGGTGGGTGGCGCGGCGTTGTGGCCTTCCTGTGCCAGCACTGCCAGCAGGTCATAGGCCCCCAGGGGCTTGTGGGACTCCCATACCAGCTCCAGGACACGGCGGCGGATCGGAGTCAGCCGGGCATTACGGGCCTGGCAGATGGCCTGAGCCTCTGCCAGGGCGTCACGGACGCAGGCGTTGTGATTGTGGGGACGATAGGGCAGCGCGTTGGCGGGCATGGCTCCGGTTTCCGAGAAAAACAATGCAACAATATAACATTGTTTTCCCGTTTACACACAAGGGCTCCGGCCTGGCCGGGCTGACGGTCAACCGCGGTCCAGCGCCTGGAGGCCCAGATTTTCGAGGTATTCCAGGTCCGGTATCCACACCGGTTCGCCTTCCAGGTCCACCTGCATCAGATCGGCCGGCCCCTTGCTGGTGTCCTCGGTCCCCTGCACCTGCTCGGGCTCAAGCCGGGCCTGGCTCGGAATGCCCTGGGTGATGATGGCCAGGAAGGGCAGCCGGTCGTGGCTGGGACCAATGGTGTTGAGCACCACGACCCGGCCACGGCCGGTGCCCGGCATGACGGCCGACTGGCCGTTGGCGCCTTCATAGGAAATAACCGGCAGCTGCAGCCCACGCCATTCAAGGAACCCCGCCAGCCATGACGGCCCGTCATGGCCCTCGAGATCGGTATTGTGGTCCACCACTTCCGCTATGGATACGTTGGGCAGCAGCAACTGCCGGTCAGTCATGGGGATCAGTACACAGGGTAGCGTTTTCGTGGTGGTATCAGTCATGTTATCTGTCCTCAGGTTACATCCTGCGACGAGGTCTGTTTCAGCAGTGCCCCATCCGCAACAGTGCGGACGAGCGCTTTCGCCAGGGCCTCCGGGGAGCCGGAAAAACCGGCGCAGCCGGTCGCCGACACGGCCTCTGGCATGGCGCTGTTGGCGCAGGTTTCGCTCGCCTGCACCCAGATATTGCTGCCGAAGGCCCGCAGCATGGGGGCCGCCACGGCTCCGTCGTTGCCCATGCCGGAAAACAGTATGGCATGGCAGCGGGGCCCGAAGTGATCACCAAAATTCAGTAATACCTGATCAATGGACGGGCCGTAGGGCCCGGGCCAGGCATTGGTCTTTTCCGTCAGTGTGCCCTCACGGGTGAGTGTCCATTCCCGCTCAACGGGTATCAGGGTCACCTGACCGCACGCTATCCCCATCCCTTCCTCGGCCCGTTGCAACCGGTAGTGGGCATGGCGCCCGAGCACCTTTGCCAGTACATCGGTGAAGTTACCGTCGATGTGCTGGGCATAGACAAACCCTACCGGCAAACCCGGAGGGAGATTGTCCAGAAAGGCCTTCACCGCGGCCGGTCCTCCCAGTGACGCCCCCAGAATCCAGACTTCCTCGGCGAGCTGGCCCGGTGACGCGGGCCTGATCCAGGGTGGCAACTGAGTTGCGGCAGGTTGCGGCGGCGGTGTCTGGGCCAGCGCCTCCAGTGCCTGGACCGACTCGGTCTGCTCCAGGGGGCCAAGCTGCTCCTCCAGCTTCCTGAGCAGGCGGCGCTCCCAGCGGATGAAATCCCGGGTGCCGGGCTTGGGCGCCGGATCAATGCCAAACAGGATGGGCGCCTCGGTGTGATCCAGCAAATGGTCAAAGAGGGTCGGGTGGTCCGCCTCGTCCTCCAGAGTCACCAGCCAGAGGCTGGCGTCCGGCAACAGGTCATAGCCGAGAATGCGTTCCGGGGCGCCGGAGAACCCCGGCCGCAGGCCGAAGCGCCCCGTCGCTTCCTGAAGGCGGTGGCGCTGCAGAACGTCGTCAGAGACTATACCGACCGCAGGCCGACCGCCCTCCCCCTCCATCAGCTCTCTCCATCGCCAATTTTCTCACCGGTCAGGCGTTCGATGGTCTCCAGCAGCTCGGATTCCTGGAACGGCTTGCCCAGGTATTCATTGACGCCGAGACTCAGCGCCCGATCCCGGTGTTTTGCACCGGTCCGGGAAGTGATCATGCAGATGGGTACCTCCCGCAGGCTGTCATCATGCCGTACGAAGCTCGCCACTTCGAAACCGTCCATCCGGGGCATTTCGATATCCAGCAGGATGATGTCCGGCCTGTGGTCCTGCAGCTGGGCCACCGCGTCGAGACCGTCTTTGGCGGTTACCACTTCCATTCCGTTCCGTTCCAGCAGGCGCGAGGTAACCTTACGCACCGTGACCGAGTCGTCCACCACCATGACCAGCGTGGGCCGGTCTTCCCGGTACTGCTGCTGCTGGGCTGCATGATCAGCCAGACGCTGACGCTCGGACAGGATGTCGGAGCGGATCATGGCGGGCAGATCCAGGATCACCACCACGTTGCCGTCACCCAGGATGGTGGCACCGGAAACCCCCCGCACGGAGCTGAACTGAGGCCCCAGGGATTTTACAACGATCTCGCGGCTGCCCAGCAGACTGTCCACCTGCAGCGCCATGGGCTGCTCGGAGCCCCGCACCAGGATCACCGGCAGCGGCAGGGCCTGGCCCTGAAGCTTGGGACGATGTTCGCTGTGAAGCAGGCCCCCCAGGTACTGCAGGCGGTATTCCTGACCGGCATACTCATACATGGGCGCTTCCGGCTGGTAATACTCCTCCAGCTCCCAGGTGCTGACCCGCACGATACCTTCGATGGTATTGAGCGGTATGGCATAGAAGTCTTCACCGGTGGACACCATCAGTGCCCGGTTCACGGATACCGTGAACGGCAGCCGAACCGTGAAGGTGGTGCCCTCACCGAGCCGGGAGTCAATGTCCAGGCTGCCGCCCAGCTGCTTGATCTCGCTGGCAACCACATCCATGCCCACGCCGCGACCGGAAATCTGGGTGACTTCCTTGGCGGTGGAGAAGCCTGGCTGCAGAATGAACTGGAGAATTTCCCGCTGGCTCAGATTTTCGTTCTCTGACAGCAAGCCACGCTCGATGGCTTTGCGACGGATGATGTCACTGGGAATACCCGCACCGTCATCCATCATCCGCAGAACCACTTCGCCACCTTCGCGGGTCAGGGTCAGGTTGACCTGGCCGGTTTCCGGCTTGCCGGCCCGGGCCCGCTCCGAGGGGCTCTCGATACCGTGGTCCAGGGCGTTGCGGAGCATGTGTTCCAGCGGCGCCACCATCCGTTCGAGAATGTTACGGTCCAGTTCGCCCTCGGCGTTACGGACATCGAATTCCACCTTTTTGCCCAGTTCGCCACTGATCTGGCGCACGATCCGCCGCAGCCTCGGCACCATTGAGGCGAAGGGGATCATCCGGGTCTTCATCAGACCTTCCTGCAGCTCGGTATTGATCCGGGACTGCTGGACCAGCAGGGTATCGGTATCCCGGACCCGGTCAGCCATGGTCTCCCGAAGGTCGGCAAGGTCGGAAGAGGATTCGCTCAGGGCTCTCGACAACTGCTGGATGGACGAGTAACGGTCCATTTCCAGGGGGTCGAAGTCTTCGCCATAGTCCGGGCCATGCTCCTGCTCGGCCCGGAACAGAATCTGGGCTTCGGTCTCGATATCCATCCGCCGCAGCTGTTCCCGCAGCCGGTCAATGGTTGCGGCCATTTCATCCAGGGTGTGGCTGAAGTCACTGTTCTGCTGCTCCAGCCGGCTCCGGGTAATACTGGTCTCGCCGGCCAGGTTGACCAGGTCATCCAGCAACGGAGCGGATACCCGGATGGTTTCCTGGGCCGCCCTGGCGGACTCGCGGCGTCGCTTTTCGATGGCCTTGCGGGTCGCCTGCGGCGCTTTCGCCGGTGCCGGCACGACGGTGCCGGTTTCCGGTGCGCTCCGGGCCTCGGGCTCTGCCTTCGGTGCCGGGGCTTCCCGGGCCGGGCTGTCGCTGCTCCGGGCCAGATAAGCCTCGAAATCGCTCCGGACCCTGCTCACCGATGCAATCAGGCCATCGTGATACTGTGTGATCTTCTGCCAGGCAGCCTGGTCCGGCACTTTGTCCCCCAGGTCCGTCAACAGGGCTTCAAAGTCGTGGGCCAGGTCGCCCAGTTCGGGTTGCCGGGACAGGCGGGCGCCGCCCTTGAGAGTATGGAGTGCCCGCTGGATCTCCTGGTTGAAATGGTGACTGTCCGGCTCCTGGCGCCAGTCGGCCAACAGCTGTTCGAGCTGGTCGAGAATCTCCTGGGCTTCTTCCAGGAAGATCTCCAGGACTTCGACGTCCGGCTCTTCATCGGTGTTGGCTTCCGGCGCTGGCGTCAGTGCCTCCCCGGGCTCGTCCAGGTGGCTCGCGGCCTCACGGAGAAGGCGTAGCAGGCCGTCGTCCGCGGCGGGGCGATCACCTTCCTCAAGGGCTGTCAGCATGGCCCTGAGGCCGGCATTGGCACGCTCGCTCAGGGAAAGTACCAGTGGCTGGTTGCCCGAACCTTCCAGGAGGGGGCCGAGGGCATCGGACCAGGCTGCCGCGAGATCCGCGACCGCATCGATATCCGCCAGCCGGGCTCCGCCCTTGAGGGTATGAAGCTCCTCCTGCAGCTGGGTAATGCCGGTGAGCTGTTCCGGCTCCTCCCGCCACTGCACCAGGCTCTCCTCGATAGACTCACAGATGTCGAGACCTTCCTCGAGGAACATGCCGGTGATTTCATCGGCGCTGAGCTCCGGAGCTTCGTCTGCTTCAGTCGTGACGCTTTCGTCCACCGCCGGCGCCGGCATCGGCTCAGGTGAGGGCCCGGCAGGCGAGCGGCCGTCGAGGATGGCCTGCACCCGCGCCACCAGGTCCCTGGCGGGCGCGCAGGGCCGGGAGGTGGCCACTTCATCCACCATGTTGGCCAGACGGTCGTGACACGCGAACAGCAGGTCCAGCATCTGCTGGCTGGCGCTCAGACGGCCCTCCACAACACGTTCGAACAGATCTTCCAGCACATGAGTCAGATCGGCGATGGGTTCGACCCCCGTCATCCGGGCGCTGCCCTTGAGGGTATGGACGTCCCGCTGAAGCTCCGCGGCAACGGTCTGATCGGTGGTGTTTTCGCTCCAGGCGTGCAGGGCGCTGCCTGTGGAGTTGATCAGGTCGTAGGCTTCCTCAAGGAAGATCGACACCAGCTCCGGATCCAGATGGGAAAGATCATAGGTCGCAGCCTCCTGATCCAGATCCTCCAGATCGGGCAGGCCCAGCTCGTAGGGTGTCTCGGATTGCTCCGGATCTTCCGCAACTTCCTCCGGGGCTACCGGCTCGTCCTGATCGTCCGCAAAGTCATCGGGGACTTCTGGCTCGGCATCGAATTCCGCAACCCCTTCTGGACGCTCAGACTCGTCCCGGTCTTCGATAATCTGGTCTTCGGCAAACCCGTCGGTGTCGGGCAGCTCTTCTCCGGTGCCCGGCATGTCAGTTACAGGTCGGCTGCCACTGGCGGTATCCATGTAACGCCGGATATCGGCTTCCAGATCCGGCGCCGGACGCGGCGGCTCGCCATTGGCAAGGGCTTCCACCATTCCGGCCAGGCGGTCGTGGCAACGGAACAGCAGGTCCGACAGTTCGGGTGTCATCCCCAGGCGGTGTTCACTGAGGCCTTCAAAGAGGGTTTCCAGGTCATGGGCCAGGTTGCCGATGGCCTGGACATCCGCCAGACGGGCTCCGCCCTTGAGGGTATGCAGGTCGCGCTGCATCAGCCGTAACAGTTCGGTGTTGTCGGGCCGCTCCTGCCAGGACTCCAGGGCATCGGCGGTACTGGCTATCAGGTCCTGGGCTTCTTCCAGGAAGATTTCCGCCAACTCTTCGTCCACCTCATCGGTGATCTCGTCGGTTTCCTCGCTGACGTCCACGTCCGGCAGCGCCAGGGTGTCGTAATCCACGTCTTCATCGGTGCCGGCACTGTCCGCGTCAACAGTCGACAGGGAGTCGGCCAGCACCTGCAGTTCGGTCTGGAGGGTGGCGTCGGGCTGGGTTGCCAGCCCGGCGGCCACCTGGTCCATCAGATTGATGAGGTGATCATGGGCGGAGCGAACCGTTTCCAGGAACCAGTCGTCCGGCCCTTCCGGGTGAGACAGGGCATTGCGGTAAACGGTTGACAGTCCATCGGTCAGTTCTGAAACGTCGGTCAGGCCGGCATTGCGGGCGCCCTTGCTCAACTGCTCCAGCTCGTGGCTCAGCCGCTGGATGCCCTCGATTTCGCCGGGTTCCTCGGTCCATTCATTGACGATGCGATCAGCATCCAGCAGAACGTCAAGGCCATCGCTGAGGAACAGTGTCACCAGCTGGCTGTCGATGCTGCCGGTGCTCTCGCGACCGTCTTCCCGGTCGCGGCGACCCAGGGTCTGGGCGGAGACCATCGCCAGCCGCTCCAGGTAGGCTTCGGTGCCGCGCAGGGGCTGCTGGGGCGAGGTATGAAGCTGGTCCAGGCCCGACTTCAGGAATTCGCAGGCCTGGTGAATCAGCTGAAGCACATCGCTGTCGGCACGCCGGTTTTCCGCGCGGGCCTGTTTCACGAACTGTTCCAGCGGAGTGATGATTTCTGCGATCGGTTGGATGCCGGCGGTATTGGCGCTGCCTTTGAGAGTATGGAGAGCCCGGGAGACGTGGTCGGTGTAGGGCACGCTGCTGCGGCCCTCGGACTCTTCCAGGAATGCCTCCAGGGTGGCCAGGTGGGTGCGGGCCTCGCTCTCGAAAATATCCACCAGGACCGGATCGACAAGGTCGTCGTTGTCGCCGTCGGCCGGCTCCGGTGTTTCCTCCACAACCGCTTCCGGCTCCTGGTCGGCGGCAGGCATCTCGCGGGCGTCGGAGATGTCGCCATTGGCCAGGGCGTTGGCACGCATCTCCAGGGCCTGGGTGTCGACCGACGCCGTGCGCCGGTGCTCGAAATCGGCAACCAGGGCGGGGAGCTGGTCGGTAACCTCCCGCAGTAACGAGGCAATGTCGTCGTTCATGAGCACGGTGCCGTCGATAACCCGGTTCAGCATGTTCTCCACTGACCAGGCAAGCTCTCCCACCGTGGTGGCACCAACCATACGGCCACTGCCCTTGAGGGTGTGGAAGGCCCGTCGGACTTCCGCCATGGCGCTGCGATCATCGTACTGTCGCAGCAGCATGGGCAGGTATTCGTTGATGGTTTCCAGCACTTCACCGGCTTCTTCCACGAAGATCTCGATGATCTCGTCATCAATCAGATCGTCATAATCGTCAGCGGGCTCGGGCGTGCTTTCGGGCGGAATGGCCTGGGCCGGGGCCTCCTCGGCTGCCTCTCCGGGCTCCCGGAGGTCGTCGTTTTCCGAAGTTTCCGCCCACGCTTCATGATCGTCGGCGGCCTCATCCGGAACCGCCTCCTGGCCGGTCTTGCGGGTGGTGGCCATGGCCTCCGCGCGCTGAATGAGATCCGACACGTCGCCGTCGGCACTGCCGGTGCGGAATTCGTCAATCAACCCTGGCAGCCGGTCGTTAACCTCGTCCACCAGCGCGAACAGTTCGTCGGTGGGTTTCAGGGACTGGTCAAGGACCCGGTTCAGCAGGTTCTCGATGGACCAGGCCAGCTCGCCAATACTGACGGCGCCCACCAGCCGGCCACTACCCTTGAGAGTGTGGTAGGCTCGGCGAACTTCGGTAAGGGCTTCCCGGTCGTCATGGTTCTGACGCAGCTGGGGATACCATTCATGGATGGTTTCCAGGACCTCGCCGGCTTCCTCGACGAAAATCTCGAGAATCTCATCATCCACAAGATCCATGTCGGAATTTTTTGCGGCCTGCTCCGGGGCTTCCAGGGGCGCCTGGCTGGACCTGCCTTCCGGAATTTCGGCGCTGGTCTCGGCCTCTACCCAGGTCGGCTCTTCACCGGGAGGGAAGCCGAGGGAGCGCAGGCTTTCCTCGGCGACCCGCAGTACCGACTCATTGTCGGAAATGCCGTCGGTCAGCCGCTCCAGGTAGTACTCGATACTGGTGACGCTATCGGCCAGGGTGTCCAGTTGCTTCCAGTCCGGGATCCGCCTGCGCTCCAGCAATACCTGCTGGATGTAATCGCGGGCTGCGGACAGGATCTGGGCGGGGCGTTCCAGGGGGATGACCTTGAGGCCTCCCTCGATGCTCGCCAGCATCGAGGGCACGTGTTCGATTTCCCGCGGGTCCCACTGGGAGGCTATAAAATTGACGACCGCGCTCTTGACCTGCTCCAGGGCGTTGCGGGACTCCCGCAGAAGGGCGGTATGGGCGTCTCCCAGCTCCTGGCGACCGGGTCCGCCGACATCGGTGTCGTCCTCGTCCGCCAGCGCCTTGCGCTGGAGACCTGGGCCGCGGTCACGATCGAGACCGGAAAGGGTCGCCTCGACGTAGAGCAGGGCACCGGCGATATCCAACAGGATGCCATCGTCCGCCGTTTCGGACTGCCGGATCAGTTTCTCGACCAGATCGATCTGTTCGCCGATGATCCGTCGGGGGTTGCCCAGACCGATCACCGCCAGGGTATTGGCCACCTGGCGCAGGCCTGGAATGAGCTCCTCCAGATCCTGATTCTGACGGTGCTGGTCGCGGACGAAGAGATCCAGCTGATCCTTGAGTCTTGCGACTTCCTCGTTCAGGGCAACCACAACGGAATGGATAGCCTCCCGTCCGGGTCCGTCGCCGTGGTCGGCCTCACCGGCGGCGGGCAGAGCCTCGGTCAGGCGATAGCGTTGCCGCAGGTCGACAAGGTAGGGCGATGACCCATCATGGGCCTGGGCCACATAATAGAGCAGGTTGCGGAACAGGGTTTCCGGCACCGGCTGATGAAGAATACCTTTGGGTTCCCGTGTCAGCCGGTCTATCTCATGATCCAGTTCCTGGAGCAGAGTCCGGGTAGCCGGAGCCAGTTCGTGGAGGTCGTGCTGGAGGGTTTCGATGAAACCGCCGGCCGCACGCCAGAGCTCTTCCCTGGGCGTGCCGGTGCAGAGCTTGACCAGCCGCTGAATGACCTTCTGCAGGTTCTGGTAATGGACCTGGTTATCCTGGTCGGGATCCGTCGCCATTACCGACCGATGGAACATCTTGCCCAGTTTGCCGACGTTCGCCAGGATTTTCGGATCCTGTAGCAGACGGGCAACTTTCGGTGAGGGCTCGAATCTGGCCTGGGTCATGTCCGGCCGGAACAGGGAGAGGTCCGACAGCAGGCCTTCACCGCGGGCGGCACGCAGATCATTAAGCAGCGGGAGCAGGGCAAGGGGCAGATCGTCGGCACTGGAGCGCAGGCCCTCCAGGTAGCGGGGCAGACGCAGAATCGCCTCCATCAGCACGCCCACCGCCTGGTCGGGACTGTCCACCCGGTTGCCGAGAATAGCCTGGGTGAGTTTCTCCATCTCCTCGGTGAGCAGGGCGGCGCCCTGCAACTCCACCATCTGCAGCGTGCCATGGACCTGATGCAGGTAATTCAGACAGAAGCGCAGGCGAGCGGTATCGTCGCGATTGTCGACGTACGCTTCCAGTGCCTGCTGGCCCTGTTTAAGGGTCTGTTCGATCTCGCCACGAACCCAGTCCAGGGCGATATTGTCATGGTTGTTGCCCATAACCACTCCGGTTATTCGTCGTCCGACTGGCGGCGAATCCACGCCAGTACATGTTCCGAGGGAACCCGCTGCAGTCCCGGTGGTTGCCAGCCGGTGATTTCGCCCTGGCCCAGCACCAGCAGGCCACCAGGAGCGAGATACCCCGCCAGCCGCTTCAGGATCTCCCGCCGTCGCCAGCGGCGGAAATAGATCAGCAGGTTCTGGCAGAAGATGATGTTCATCCCCTGCATCGGGGCGCGCTTCAGGTCCAGCACATTGAGCCGGGTGAAACAGACGCGCTCACGAATTCCCTCCGTAATTTCTGCACTGTTGCGGGCTCCTGCCCGGAAATACCGCTGACGGAGGCTGTCATCCATGCCGTTCAGGCGTCGCGGGTTGAACAAACCCCGTTCAGCCTTCTCCAGAGCCGGCTTGCTGATGTCAGAACCGGTTACCCCATACAGCGGTGGCAGCTCCAGCTGCTCCATGCATTCATTCAGCAGGATGGCGAGGGTGTAGGCCTCTTCGCCAGTGGAGCAGCCCACACTCCAGGCCTCAAGAGGCCTCTGGCGGAGTTGCTCCCGTGGCCGGGTCATGACGTAGTCATGCACCAGCCGGAAGGCATCAGGATCCCGGAAGAACCGGGTCTCCTGCACCGTGAGGCGATCAACAAGGGTTGCCCACTCCACCACCGCTTCCGGCCCGGCAACGATCTTCTCGTAATAGGCCTGAAAGCTGCCGCATCCGATTTCCCGCATCCGGATGCCGATGTTGGTTTCCAGAAAAGACTTGCGCTCAGGGGCGAGGGCCATGCCAGTCCGATGCTCCAACAGGGTTTTCCATTGGTGGAACTGCGCCTCGTCCATGTCTGGAAGCGGGCGCAGCGCCCAGGTGTCGGAGCCAGCTGACAGGTTGCGGGGTGTTTCAGACATAAACCCTCATCGCCCCTGGCAGCGGTGGTCAGCTGACCACCGGAACGTTGCGGTCTTCCTCGCTGTAGGTGTCGACGGTATCTTCCTCCGGCAGCGTGAAGCCAGCAACCGAAGACCGCAGCTCGGAAGCCATCTCTGCCAGGTTTCCGATGGACCGCGCGGTGGCGTTGGTACCGGAGGATGTCTGGGAGGTGATTTCCTGGATAACGTTCATGGTGTTGGAAATGTGAGCTGCCGAGGACGCCTGCTGACGGGCGGCGTTGGAGATGTTCTGGATGAGTTCGGCCAGGCTCATGGATACGTTCTCGATTTCCTCCAGGGCAACACCGGCGTCCTGCGCCAGACGTGCACCACGGACCACCTCGGCGGTGGTGTGTTCCATGGAGATAACCGCTTCGTTGGTATCCGACTGGATGGTCTTTACCAGGGCTTCAATCTGCTTGGTCGCTGCAGAGGAACGTTCCGCCAGGCGCTGAACCTCGTCCGCAACCACCGCGAAGCCCCGGCCCGCATCACCGGCCATGGAGGCCTGGATAGCCGCGTTCAGGGACAGGATGTTGGTCTGGTCGGCAATGTCGTTGATCAGCGATACGATGTCACCGATTTCCTGGGAGGATTCACCCAGGCGCTTGATCCGCTTCGAGGTTTCCTGGATCTGCTCACGGATGTTGTCCATGCCGCGAATGGTGTTCTGTACCACTTCCGCGCCTTTCTTGGCGATGGCAACCGAGCGCTCCGCAACCGCGGTGGATTCCGCTGCGTTGGAGGATACCTGGTCGATGGACACGGCCATCTCGTTCACCGCCGCAGAGGCTCCGGCGATTTCCTGGGCCTGGTGCTCGGAGGCGTCTGCCAGCTGCATGGCGGTGGACTGGGATTCCTGGGCCGCGGAAGCAACCCGTACCGCCGTGCCCCGGATGGCCTGTACCAGGCCACGCATCTGGTCGATCGCGTAGTTGATGGAGTCGGCGATGGCACCGGTGAAGTCCTCGGTTACCGTGGCCTCGGTGGTCAGGTCACCGTCTGCCAGGTCCGCCAGTTCGTCCAGCAGTCGCAGGATCGCATTCTGGTTCTGCTCGTTCTGGGCCTGGGTCTGGGCCAGGCGCTCCTGGGCGGCGCGGTAGAGTACCAGACCGATGGCAACCACGGTCGCGACCATCAGGGCGAGAATCAGGTAGGCCAGCAGCGGGCTGATCAGGCGGGCATCGGCGCGGCCGGCAAAGGCGTCGGCCAGGTCGGAAATCTCGCTCAGCAGCAGCTGGGAGTTCTGGAAAATGTCGTTGGCCGCGTTCCGGACCTGATAGAGGTCAGGGGAGGCTTCCAGGATGGCGTCAATGTTCTGGGCAACGAACTGGTACAGTTCCTGGACGGCTTCCAGGCCGTAGCGGGCCTCGTCGATATCGATACGGGAGATGCCCATGGCGGGGCTGCCTTCCAGCTGGCCCTGCAGAACGCGGCCGAACTGGGTGGCGTCCCGGCCGAACCGGTCGGCGGCCACCACAGCGTCCTCGTCGCCGGACAGTACGCTGTTGACGGCCCGGGCGATACGTTCAGCCAGCAGGGACTGGCGCTGGGCCAGGGCAACCTGTTCCGCCGGTGCGTTGTTGTCCAGCAGTACCTGGACAATGTCGTTGTACTCAACCTGAAGCCGGGGAATGGTCTCGTTCAGCGTATTCGCCACTTCATGAAGACCCAGAACCTCTTCCCGGGTATTCACGATGCTGTCGGCACTCTCCCGAAGAACGTTCCAGCGGGCCTGGACATTGCTCTCGGCTGCCAGCTCACTCGGCGGCAGGCCGGTGGCCGGGTTACCGTTGAGAATATAGTCCCAGAGCCGGGCGAAGTCGTTACGGCTGCGCTGAAGCCGGTCGAAGGCCTCGGGGGTACCAGAGGCCGCTTCCGTGGCGTTACTGGTGATCTCCTGGGACAAGACCCGCAGCTCACTGGCGTGAGCAATGTATTCCTGATCGTTCTGGCTGTTCCGGTTGATAATGAACAGAACCGCAACGAGCAGCACGGTGAGTACGATCAGCGCTGCGATCAGAGTGGCAACAAGCTTGTTGGCGCCCTGTCCCATGCTGAATCTTCCGGCTTTGTTTTTCATCTTTGGCTCCCGGCCTCTTCTTTTTTTGGCAAATAGGTTTCAGAGGGTAAGTCGGCCAGCGATGCCGGCACGGCCGTAAACATTACCACTGTGACACATCCAGAAAGCGCTCATCATCGATCAGCGCAAAAGTTGAGAACACGTTCCAGATTTCTTCATCCCGGACGTAACCGCCCTGTACGAAAGGCTGGACCGCCTCATGAACATTGCCTGGATGCACCACAAAACTGTCTTCTGCGAAGTACTGCATGCCGGCGACATCATCCACCACCAGGCCGGTGAAGATGTCATCCTGCTCAACGACCAATATCCGCCGGTCCCGGTTACTGCGGGAGCCCCGGGGGAGGCCGAGAAACTGGGTGAGGTCGATCAGGGGCAGCAGCCGGCCACGGACGTTGGCGACACCAAGCATGAATGGCCGGACACCCGGCACATGGGTAAAGCGGGGAACGTGGAGAATTTCCACCACCTCGCCCATGGGTGCGACGAAGCGTTGGCCCGCCAGCATGAACCCGATGCCGTTCCAGAGGGTTACGGCTTCCTGCTGCTCCGGAAGGCCGGCAGCGAGGGACCGGCTTCGCCGGGCAATATCCGTCAGTACGGCAAAGGGGGCGGCCTGGGCAGACATGCTTACTCCACGGGGCGGATTCAGGACACGAGACTGTCGATGGTGTTGATCAGGTCGTTTTCATTGACCGGCTTGACCAGGTAGCCCTTGGCCCCCTGGCGGGTGCCCCAGACCCGGTCAGTTTCCTGGTCCTTGGTGGTCACGATGACGACCGGGATGGACGCGGTTTCCGGCGCGCGGGTAAGCTGGCGGGTGGCCTGGAAGCCATTCAGTCCCGGCATGACCACATCCATCAGCACCAGGTCCGGGTTCTCCGCGCGGGCCATGGCAACGCCATCGGCGCCGTTGTCGGCGGTCAGAACCTCGTGCTTGTGCTTCTCCAGGATGGTGGAGATCTTCTTAATTTCGGTGGGGGAGTCGTCAACAATCAGAATACGGGCCATGTTATCCTCAATGGTTCTCTTATAGGGCGGAGTTACTGTTCCGCCTGGGGAACGTACTGGCGAATGGTATTAAGTAGCTCGTCCTTGCTGAACGGTTTTGTCAGGTACTGGTCAGACCCGACAATGCGCCCCTTGGCCTTGTCAAACAGGCCGTCCTTGCTCGAGAGCATTATGACGGGTGTTTTCCGGAACGCGGAATTATTTTTGATCAGAGCGCAGGTCTGGTAACCATCAAGGCGCGGCATCATGATATCCACGAAGATGATGTCAGGGCGGGAATCGGCAATTTTGGCGAGCGCATCGAAACCGTCGGTCGCGGTGATTACCTCGCAGCCCACTTTCTTGAGTAGCGTCTCTGCGGTGCGACGAATGGTCTTGCTGTCGTCAATCACCATGATTTTCAGATTTTCGAAGTTGTCATCCATTGTGCAACTGCCCTGCGCTCTGCGAGTGTCGTTGTTCAGAGAATGGCTTTTTAACACACTATTTGAGGGTGTTCTATCAAGCCTCTCTATTTATAGGATATTCGTGACCTGCAACAAAGTTTAAGTTTGTGTCGTATTGTACCGCTCACAGTTTCAGTCGCCCATGGCGACGTTTTTATGGCGTCGGGCGGGGAATGCGGGTGCATTCCGGCGCCGTGTGCAATACCATTCCATGACTCAGCATAGCACCCTTCAATCAGTAAGCTCTGTAGACGGGTTCCTGTTTTTTATCAAGTGGCCGGGGGAGGCGCAATGACAGTCAGAATCGGTGTTGTCATGGATCCGATCGAAGCGATCCACTATAAAAAGGATACCTCTCTGGCCATGCTGTGGGCCGCCCGGCAGCGGGGCTGGCAGGTCGAGTACATGGAGCTTCCGGATCTCTACATGGTGGGGGGGCAGGCCCGCGCCCGGGTGCGACAGCTGGAGGTCAGGATGGACCCCCACGACTGGTTTACCCTGGGTCGTGAAGACGACGTCGCCCTGGGTGATCTGGATGCGATTCTGATGCGCAAGGATCCACCGGTGGACCGGGAATTCCTGATGGCCACCCATATTCTGGAGGCGGCGGAGCGCCAGGGCGCGTTGGTGGTCAATCCCACCGCGGCTCTGCGGGACTGCAACGAGAAGCTGTTCGCCACCCAGTTTGAGGACTGCACTCCCCCCCTTATCGTGACCCGTTCCGCCGACCGCCTGCGGCAATTCTACCGGGAGCATGGCGATGTGATCATGAAGCCGGTGGATGGTATGGGCGGCAAGTCGGTGTTCCGGGTCCGGGAAAACGACTTCAACCTGGGCGTGATCATCGAGACGCTCACCAACGACGGCGAGCACCAGTGCATGGCCCAGAAATACATCCCCGAGATCGCCGAGGGCGACAAGCGGATTCTGATCATCGAAGGCGAGCCTGTGCCCTTCGCGCTGGCCCGGATTCCCTCCGTGGGCGAGAATCGTGGCAACCTGGCGGCGGGAGGCCGGGGCGAGGGCCGCGAGCTTACAGCGCGGGACCGGGAGATCTGCGAACGGGTCGCTCCGGTGCTGCGGGAGAAGAACCTGATCTTCGTGGGCATCGATGTGATCGGCGACTATCTGACCGAAATCAATGTGACCAGCCCCACCTGTGTGCGGGAACTTGATGCGGCTTTCGGGATCGATATTGCGGGCCAGCTCATGGATGCGATCGAGCGTCGCCTGGGATAATGGCCCGCTGATTGAGATCCTCTGAATAAGGAACCCCCGGGAAGTGGCTGGAATGGCGGCACAGGTCACGGCGAACGATCGCCTGATGTTTACTTTGTTCATGGCGCTCGCGCTTCACGCGCTGATCCTGCTGGGCGTGAGCTTTGCGCCGGAGGAGCCGGCGACCAGCGCGTCCACCATGGAGATCACTCTGTCCCGCTTCAGTGACGAGCAGGCACCCGAGGAGGCCGATTTTCTGGCGGCCACCACCCAGCAGGGCAGCGGTGAGCTCGAGGAAAAGCGCGAGCAGACCACCACGGAAATAGCGGAAGTGAATGCCCGGCAGGTGGAGCAGGTGCAGCCCGAACCCCCCACTGTCACCGAACGCCAGCCCAGGGCCGAGCGGGAAGTGGTGCAGACCTCCGGCCAGTCGCGGCCCCAGGCGAGCCGCGAGGAAGCCCGTGAAGAGCCCGAGCAGGACCTGCCGGTGGCCGAGGAGAAAAGCCTGATGGAACGCAGCCTGGAAATCGCCAGCCTTGAGGCGCGCCTCGATGCCCAGCGCCAGGCCTACGCCCGGCGACCGAGGGTGACCCGGGTCACGGCGGTTTCCACGTTGCAGTCCTCCAATGCCTGGTACGTCCAGAACTGGATTACCAAGGTGACCCGCGTCGGCAACATGAACTACCCCCAGGAAGCCCGCAGTCGCGGTATCTACGGTGACCTTCGTCTGCTGGTATCCTTGCGCAAGGACGGTACCATCAAGGAATTGAGCATTCTGGAATCCTCGGGACACTCGGTGCTGGACGACGCCGCCATTCGCATCATTCGCATGGCGGCCCCTTTCGCGCCCTTCCCGGAAGAAATGCGGGAGCAGACAGATGAGCTTGAAATCATACGGACCTGGTCGTTCCAGCCCAGGGGGCTGTCGTCGGGATGAGTGACGGCCCGCGCAAGACCCAGTCCCTGAAAGATCACTTTCTGGTGGCGTCGCCCTGGCTGGGTGATCCCAATTTCCAGGGCGGTCTCGTATATATCTGCGAGCACAGCGAGGACGGCACTTTTGGTCTGATGATCAACCATCCCCTGGATGTTTCCCTGGGCGAGATCCTGGAGCAGCTGGACATGGATGGCGGTCATCTGGAACTGCCGGTGTATGCCGGCGGGCCGGTGGAGCAGGAGCGGGGGTTTGTGCTGCATCCGACGGATGAGCGCTGGCAGAGCTCCACGCCCATAAACAGCGAGCTTCAGGTCACAACTTCCCGGGATATCCTCCAGGCCATTGGCAACGACATCGGCCCGGAGCATTTCCTGGTGGCCCTGGGCTACTCCGGCTG
Organism: Marinobacter daqiaonensis; assembly: GCF_900115285.1. Taxonomy (GTDB): domain Bacteria; phylum Pseudomonadota; class Gammaproteobacteria; order Pseudomonadales; family Oleiphilaceae; genus Marinobacter; species Marinobacter daqiaonensis. Next base: position 2,147,832 of record NZ_FOYW01000001.1, on the reverse strand, counting down.
GGGCGCCGGCCAGCTGGAGGAAGAGCTGGCCGGAAACGCCTGGCTTACCTGCCCGGCCAGCAACGCGATACTGTTCAGCACCCCCTGGCGGGAGCGATACCGTGCGGTACTGGCCAGCATGGGTATTGATCCCGGGCAGCTGGGCTCTTCGGTGGGTCATGCCTGAGAAGGCCATCGCTGCCCCTGGTCGGCGGACCGTGCTGGCGTTCGACTTCGGTCTCCGCCGTATTGGCGTGGCCGTTGGCCAGGAACTGCTGGGATCGGCCCGGCCAGTCACCATGATTCCGGCCCGGGACGGCATTCCCGACTGGGACCGGATTGGTGCCGTGCTGACGGAATGGTGTCCGGATCTGGTTGTGGTGGGCCTCCCCCTGAACATGGATGGCACCGAAAGCGACATCTGCGCCCGGGCCCGCAAGTTTGGCAAGCGCATTCACGGCCGTTTCCACGTGCCTGTGGAGATGATGGATGAGCGCCTTAGCAGCTTCGAGGCCAAGGAGGCGGTGCTGGCCAGCGGTGGTAGCAGCGACTTTGGTCGGCACGGCGTGGACGATCTCGCCGCGGTGCTGATCCTGGAGAGCTGGTTCAATCATCAGCAAACCCATCCCGACAATTAATTCGTTCTGACAATCGATGTAGCAGAGGCCTCTCGTCACCATGACCGACATCCCCGAAGTTCCCGTTCTGCTCGACCGTCTTGAGCAGCGGCTGAAGGATTTTCTTGAGGAAAAGGGTATCGATCGCCCGTTGCTGGTGGGGATTCGCACCGGGGGCGTGTGGCTGGCGGAAGCGCTGCACGCAAGACTGGGTCTTATCGAGCCCTGGGGCGAGCTGGACATTTCTTTCTACCGGGATGATTTCAGCCGGATTGGCCTCAATCCGAGGGTGACCCCTTCGCACCTGCCGTTCGAGACGGAGGACCGGGACCTGGTGCTGGTGGACGACGTCATCATGAGCGGCCGGACCATTCGCGCCGCCATGAACGAGCTCTTCGACTACGGCCGGCCCAGCTCCATTTCCCTGGTGGCGCTCATCGACCTGGGTGAGCGGGAGCTGCCGATCCAGCCCGATGTGGCGGCGTGCCCCCTGAAGCTGCCGCCCCACCAGCGGGTCAAGCTGACCGGACCGCAACCCCTGGCTGTCGAGATCAGGGAGGTCAGGGCATGATACCGGCGACCGATCCTGTTGTGCTGAGCGCCCATGACCGGGCCTCCCGGAACCTCCAGCTGACCGGGGATGGCCAGCTCCGGCATTTCATTACCCTGGATGGCCTGGACCTGGTCATGCTCACCGACATCCTCGATACCGCTGACTCCTTTATCGAGGTGGGCGAGCGCACCATCAAGAAGGTCCCCCTGCTGCGGGGGCGAACCGTGGTGAACCTGTTCTTTGAGTCCAGTACCCGCACCCGCAGCACTTTCGAGCTGGCCGCCAAACGATTGTCGGCGGACGTGCTCAACCTTGATATCAGCACCTCGGCCACATCCAAGGGGGAGACCCTGTCGGACACCCTGCTGAACCTCGAGGCCATGGCCAGCGACATGTTCGTGGTGCGGCATTCCCAGAGTGGCGCGCCCCACTTCATTGCCGAGTCGGTGACCCCCGGCGTCGCCATCATCAACGCCGGCGACGGCCGCCACGCACACCCCACCCAGGCGATGCTCGACATGCTGACCATCCGCCAGAACAAGGGCTCGTTTGAAGGTCTGAGGGTGGCCATTGTAGGGGATATCCTCCACTCCCGGGTGGCGCGGTCCCAGATCCGTGCCCTGCAGACCCTGGGCGTCGCGGAGGTCCGCCTGATTGCGCCGGGCACTCTGTTGCCCGCGGATGCGGAGAGCCTGGGCTGCACCATCGAATACGACATGCGCCGTGGGATGGCGGATCTGGATGTGGTGATCATGCTGCGACTTCAGAAAGAACGGATGGAGGGTGCATTATTGCCCAGTGAGCGGGAGTTCTACCGGCTCTATGGCCTGGATACCGAGAAGCTCGCGCTGGCAAAGCCCGACTGCATAGTCATGCACCCCGGGCCCATCAACCGGGGTGTCGAGATCGAGTCCGCGGTGGCGGACGGCCCGCAATCAGTGATTCTCAACCAGGTCACCAACGGTATCGCCATCCGCATGGCAGTGATGTCCATGGCCATGAGCGGGCAGGTGGCGGACCGTGCCGCTCGGGTCCGGGCCCAGGAGGCTGACCAATGAGCAAGACCCTGAGAATTGACGGGGCAAGGCTGCCTGGCCAGGAGAGTCCCCTGAGCGTCCTGGTGAGTGACGGTCGTATCAAGGCAGTGGGAGCGGAGCTGACTGGCGCAGAGGCGGTGCAGGTAATCGACGCCGCCGGCCTGACCCTCATGCCGGGATTCGTGGACCTGTGCTGCAATCTGCGGGAGCCCGGCAACGGCCAGAAGGGCAATATCGCTTCCGAAACCCGGGCTGCGGCCCGGGGTGGCTACACGACGGTCTGCGCCTCCCCCGACACCTCGCCGGTGAACGATTCCGGTGCCGTCACCCATCTGGTCCGCGATGTGGCCCGGGCCAGGTCCGGTATCCGGGTGCTGCCCATCGGTGCTGCCACCCGGGGCCTCTCCGGAGAGTTGCTGAGCGACATGGTGGGCCTGAAAGCGGCGGGTTGCGTGGCTTTCAGCAATGGTTCCCGGGCCATGGCCAATGCCCGTATCCTGCGCCGTTGCATGGCCTACGCCCGGACCTTCGACCTGACCCTGATGTTGCAGCCGCTGAATCAGGCCCTGGCGGCGGACGGTTATGCCCACGACGGCAGGGTCGCCGCCCGTCTGGGTCTGCTGGGTGTGCCGGAAGTGGCGGAAACCGCAGCGGTGATGGAAATGTTGTTGCTGGCGGAAGAAACCGGTGTCCGGCTGCACCTGGGGCAGCTGTCCTGTGGTCGCAGCGTGGCGATGGTTGCTGAGGCCCGTGCCCGTGGCGTGACGGTTTCAGCGGACGTGGCCATGCATCAGTTGCTGTTTACCGAGGAGGCCCTGTCCGGGTTCGACAGTCGCTATCATGTGGTGCCCCCCCTTCGTTCCGAGGCCGACCGCAAGGCGCTGCTGGAGGGTGTGGAGTCGGGAGTTATCGATGCGATTGTAAGCCAGCACCAGCCCCACGACAGCGCCGCCAAGCAGGCGCCGCTCGGGGTCACCGAGCCCGGCCTGTCCACCGTAGAAAGTGTCTTTTCCATGGGCCTGACGCTTGTCCGGCGGGGCGAGCTCTCCTTCGCCGCGCTCACACGTGCGCTGACCACGGGGCCGGCCTCGATCATCGGGCAGCGCTCCGAGATCGCGGAAGGGGCGGAGGCCAGTCTGGGCCTGTGGGACCTGAATGGCGAGTGGCGGGCGCGCCCTGACACAATCCGGTCCGTCGGGCAGCATGTGCCGGTGCCGAACGAACCGTTGCCCGGTGTGCTCCGCTGGACCATACACGGGGGTGAAGTGGTGTGCCGGCCGGATTGAGCGGGAGGAGTCTGCGGGATTATTGCCAGCAACCTTTGACCGACAGAAAACATTGAGCTGAAAAAAAGGGGTGTCCGCAACGGACACCCCTTTTTTTGATGCGGTTACGTCGGCTGGCTCAGAGCTTGGGGCCTGCCGCGACGATGGCGTCGGAAACCTCGAATTTCTTGAAGTTCTCCACGAACTGGCTGATCAGCTCCTTCGCCTTGGCATCATACTCTTCCTTGCTGGCCCAGGTGTTGCGCGGGTTCAGCAGGTTGCTGTCGACGCCGGGGACAGCCTTGGGCACATCCAGGTTCAGAGTCGGCAGATGCTCGGTCTCGGCATTGTCCAGGTCGCCGTTCTGGATGGCGCTGATGATGCCGCGGGTGGTGGGAATGCTGAAACGCTCGCCCACGCCGTAGGGGCCACCGGTCCAGCCGGTGTTCACCAGGAAGACCTTGCTGCCGAAGGCATCCATCCGCTTCATCAGCAGTTCCGCGTAAACGCCTGCCGGCCGCGGGAAGAAGGGTGCTCCGAAACAGGTCGAGAAGGTGGACTTCAGCTTGGCGGAAGAGCCCATCTCGGTGGAGCCCACCAGCGCGGTGTAGCCGCTCAGGAAGTGATAGGCGGCCGCTTCCTTGCTGAGGATCGACACTGGCGGCAGCACGCCGGTCATGTCGCAGGTCAGGAACACGATATGGGAAGGCTCGCCGGCACGGTTTTCTTCAACCCGCTTTTCCACGTGCTCCAGGGGGTAGGCGCAGCGGGAGTTCTCGGTGAGGGACACATCGGTGTAATCCGGCTCGCGGTTCTCCGGGTCGATGGTCACGTTTTCCACGATGGCACCGAAGCGGATGGCGTCCCAGATGATCGGCTCGTTCTTCTTGCTCAGGTCGATGCACTTGGCGTAGCAGCCGCCCTCGATATTGAAGACCGTTCCGGGACCCCAGCCGTGCTCATCGTCACCGATCAGGTAACGGTTGGGATCGGCGGAGAGGGTGGTCTTGCCGGTACCGGAGAGGCCGAAGAACAGGCAGGTATCACCGTCATCGCCGACGTTGGCGGAACAGTGCATCGGCAGAACGTCCTTCTCGGGCAGCAGGAAGTTCTGAACGGAGAACATGGCCTTCTTCATCTCACCGGCGTAATGCATGCCGGCCAGCAGCACCTTGCGGGCCGCGAAATTGATGATCACGCAGCCGTCACTGTTGGTGCCGTCCCGCTCCGGGACACACTCGAAATTGGCGGCGTTGAGAATCTGCCATTCGTCCTTGTCTGCCGGGTTATAGCGGTCCGGGCGGATAAAGAGATTGCGGCCGAAGAGGTTCTGCCAGGCGGTCTCGGTGCGCATCTGGACCGGCAGGTAATGCTCGGGATCCGAGCCCACATGAACGTGGGACAGGAAGTGCTCCCGGGCGGCCAGGTAGCTCGCCACGCGGTCCCACAGGGCGTCAAACCGGTCCGGATCGAAGGGACGGTTGATCGGGCCCCAGTGGACGGTATTTTCTGTGCCGGGCTCCTGAACAATGAACCGGTCCATCGGTGAACGGCCAGTACGCTTGCCGGTCTTGACGACCAGGGCGCCATTTACGGCCAGTTGACCTTCGTGTCTTTTCAGTGCCAGCTCGACCAATCGTGCTGAGCTCAGATCAGTATAGGTTGTGCTCACTTCGACCTCGCCCTCGGGGTGTCTTTTGACTGCTCGATTCTCCGTCCCGGGACAGCACTGGGGGTGGTGGATTTATGAGCAATCGGATCAATTCAGGCGCGCTATTATGCCAGAGAAGTCCGGGAAAAACGACCGCCCTGGAAGCCTTGCCATTACTGGGCTGGCGCCTGGTGCACCGATGTTCAGTGCAGGGTGTGTCCGGCAAAGAGTTGATCAATATCAATCCGCTGAAAACGGTACTGGGCGTGACAGAACTGGCAGTCCATTTCGATGCTGCCCTGCTCCTCCAGAATGCTGTAACACTCGTCCCTGCCGATGGCCTGCAGGGCCGCCAGGGTGCGCTCGCGGCTGCAGCTGCAGCGGAAGGCCACCGGCTCGCGGTCGTAAAGGCGAACCTCTTCCTCATGGAAAAGGCGGTGCAGCACCGTTTCACTGTCCAGGGTCAGCAGTTCTTCCTGGCTTATGGTGGCGGCCAGATGCTCCACCCGCTCCCACAGCTGATCGTCCTCCTCGGTGGCGCCGGGCAGGCGCTGGATCAGGAGGCCGGCGCACTGCTTGCCGTCCGCAAACACGAATAAGCGGGTGGAAAGCTGTTCCGAGCGCTCGAAATACTCCTCCAGGGCGCCGGAGAGGGTTTCCGCCTCCCGGGGCACGACGCCCTGGTACCGCTGGCCCTGTTCCGGAGTGATGGTAATGGCCATGCGGCCCTGGCCCAGTAGCTGGTTCAGGTTCTCACCGGTCGTGCTGTCAGCGTCATCAAAGCGGGCGATGCCCCGGATGTAACGGTCGTGGCTGCATTCAGCCATGAGGGTGGTCACCGGCCCCTCGCCATTGGCCTGCAGTGACAGGGTGCCATGGAACTTGAGGGTGCTGCTCATGAGGACGCTGGCCGCCAGGGACTCGCCGAGCAACTGGGCCACAGGCTCCGGGTAGCGGGTCTGGGACAGGATCTCACCATAGCTCTCTTTCAGGTGAACCCAGGCGCCTCGTACCTGACTGTGTTCAAAAAGGAATTTGCGAAACTGATCGTTGGATGACATCGGGGTTCCTGTATTCATCAGCGCTGGTCGGTGGTGGCAGTCAGCTGTCGGAAAGTGTGCTCAGAGGCCCTGCTCTTCCCGGAATTTTCGTATATCCCGCCGGTCCTTCTTGTTGGGCCGCCGGGCCGGCGGCAGCTGCGCTGCCTGCAGGGTCTTGCGCTGCCAGGCGAGATCCTCGCGCCGGCGGATGCTGTCTTCGGTCTCGTGATAGAGAGTCTGCGCCTCCGGAGCGCCGCGGCGCCGGTCGGTGATGTCGTCAATGATCACCACCTTTTCCTGGGAGCCCAGGCGTAGCTTCAGAAGTGCGCCGACCTCAACAATCTTGCCCGGCTTGCTGCGTTGCTCGTTGTAGTGGACCTTGCCCCCTTCGATGGCCTCCTTGGCCAGGGTCCGGGTCTTGAAAAAGCGGGCAGCCCACAGCCACTTGTCGAGGCGCACCTGAAGCTTGCCGGAGCCGGCCTGGGTCTCGGTTCTTTTCTGGCTCATGGTCCTCCGCTGGGAATCCGGGCGCTGCCGCCCCGGTTCTGCCGCAACTTATGGGGATAGTATAGCGGTCCTCGCGGCGTGATGGCAGAGCCCCGGCAGCACTTCACTGAAATGCTCCACGGCCGCCATTCCTGCTGGCCGCTCGCGGACCGGCTGCCGGCTGTCCGGCTGCAGAATCGCCAGGCACTGGCCAATGCCGGCACGGCGTGCGCTCATCAGTACAGGCAGGCTGTCATCCACCATGATGGCCTTCTCGCGATGATGAGGGTGCCGGTTCGACAGCTCGTCCCAGAAGGCCTGGTCTTCCTTGGCCGCTCCCAGGTCATGGCTTGACACAACACCGTCCACCAGTTGATCGAGTCCGGTTCGGTCGAGCTTCAGCCGCAGCGGATCCGGGTGGCAGTTGGTCAGGATCACCGGCTTCAGGCGGCTCTGCCGGAGCGCGGCCAGAAAGTCCTTTACGTGGGGTCGATAGGCAATACGGTCGCCCACCTCGGCTTTCAGGGCCGTGATGTCCAGCTTCAGACGCTCGCTCCAGTAGTCGGTGCAGTACCAGTTAAGGGTGCCCCGCTCGGCCATGATCATGGGAATGATGAGTTCCCTGGCCTGCTCGGCACTCAGCTGGTTGTGCTCGGCGTAACGCCGGGGCAGGTGCTCCAGCCAGAAATGGTTGTCAAAGTGCAGATCCAGCAGGGTACCGTCCATGTCCAGGAATACGGTGTCTGCCTGTGCCCAGTCGATCATGGCGTTTTCCGTCAGACGTGTTGATGATTCAGGTTGCCTCAACGGCGAGCGCTTTGGCAAGGACCACTGATGCCGCAAGCCTGCCTAACGCTGGCAGTGGCTGCAATAGACAGTTGTGCGCTGATTCATCCGTATCTCCTTCAGGGGACGCTGGCAGTTGAAGCAGGGCAGGCCGCCGCGGCCGTAGGCCTGCAGTGACTGGGCAAAATAGCCCGGCTTGCCGTCGCTGTTGACGAAGTCCCGCAGCGTGGTGCCTCCCATGAGGATGGCGCCGGACAGCGTTTCCTTCACCGCCTCGCACAGCTGGTGGTAGCGGCCGGCGCTGACGCGGCCGGCGGCGCGGTTGGGGTGGATGCCGGTTTTGAACAGGGCCTCGTTGGCGTAGATGTTGCCGACGCCCACCACAATACGGTTATCCATCAGGAACGACTTGACGGGCGTCTTGCGACCTTGGGCCTTGCGGTGCAGATAGGCTCCGCTGAATTCGCCGGACAGCGGTTCCGGTCCCAGATTGGCAAGCAGTATGTGCCGGTCCGGTTCCGTGGACCATAGCCAGCAGCCAAACCGTCGCGGGTCGTTGAAGCGCAGGAGGGTGCCGTCGTTAAACAGCAGCTCGATATGGTCGTGTTTCAGGGGGCTGCTGCCGTCGGTTATCACCCGCAGGCTTCCGGACATTCCCAGATGAACGAGCACGGTGCCGTGATCAAACCTCAGCAGCAGGTATTTGGCCCGCCGGTCCGCCTGGCGCAGGGTCTGGCCGGCCAGCAGTTCGGGCAGATCGTCGGGCACTGGCCAGCGCAGGCGGGAATCCCGGATCGTAAGCCGGGCGACCGCCTTGCCTTCGCAATGGGGCGCGATTCCCCGGCGGGTGGTTTCGACTTCCGGCAATTCAGGCACCGACAGCTCCTAAGTAAACGGTAATAAAAAGCACTATAAGACCCATTGTTTCGGCGTACATCTGTACGCTAAAGTGAGAGGCATGCCCCACCCTTCTGGAGGGTGGAGGCGCTTACTTCTGACAGTCCCCGATCTGGCAGTCCGACAAGAATTTGAGGAATACCCCCATGTGGTACAACGGTTTGCTGAACCTTTCCTGGGTCCAGCTCATACTGGTTACGCTGGCAATGACGCATGTCACCATTGTCAGTGTCACGCTCTATCTCCACCGGCACTCGGCCCACAACGCTCTGGATCTGCACCCCGTGCTGAAGCATTTTTTCCGCTTCTGGTTGTGGGTCTCAACCAGTATCAATACTCGCGAATGGACTGCCATCCATCGCAAACATCATGCCACCACGGAAACGGAGAACGATCCCCACAGTCCGGTGGTCAGGGGTATTCGCAAGGTCCTGTTCGAGGGCGCCGAGCTTTATGCCGAGGCCGTTACGCCGGAAACTCTCGAACGGTTTGGTCAGCGCACACCCGAGGACTGGGTTGAGCGTAACGTCTACAGTCGCCACCGTAATCTCGGGATTACCCTGATGTTCGCCGTCAACCTGGCGTTGTTCGGTGTCCATGGTATCTGGATCTGGGCGATACAGATGATGTGGATTCCGGTCTGGGCGGCGGGCGTGGTCAACGGTATCGGCCATTACATGGGCTATCGTAACTTCGAATGCCAGGACAATGCCCGCAACATCTCTCCACTGGGCATACTGATTGGCGGTGAGGAGCTCCACAACAATCACCACACCTACCCCAATTCCGCCAAGCTTTCCCGGCGCTGGTATGAGGTGGACATTGGCTGGGGCTACATCCGCCTGTTCCAGCTGTTTGGCCTGGCAACGCCCAAGGGTTACCGGCCCGTTGCCCACTGGGTCCCCGGCAAACAGGAGGTTGACGTGGAAACCGTGCAGGCGATTACGAACAACCGCTTCGACATCATGCGCCAGTACCGCAAGCGGGTAATGGAGCCGGTCCTGCGCCAGCAACAGGCACTGCTGGACGACGCCATCCGCCCGCGTTATCGGCGCCTGAGGAAACTATTGTCCCGGGAAACCTCTCTGATTCCGCCCCAGGACCAGGCTCATCTGGAGACCGTGCTGGAGACCAATCCGGCCCTGCGTCAGATCTACGACATGAGTCACGAGTTGCAGGCGCTGTGGCGCCGTCGCGGGGTCAAGCCCCAGGAGAAACTGCAGGCGCTGATGGAGTGGTGCCGGCGGGCGGAGGCCAGTGGCATCCGTTACCTGGAAGACTTCGCCGCCCATCTGCGAGCCTATTCACTGCGCCCCGCCTGATCATCAAGCTGATACAGGGCATAGGTCACCTGACCCGCGCTTTTTGCGCGGTGCAGGTGCCAGTGCGCCGGAACGTCCGGCGCGCTCCTGTCGCTCTCGTACTCGAGATAGACCCAGCCACTGGGGCGTAACCAGCCCCGTTCCGTTATCAGCGGGATGAGCTGCTCGAGCCAGCCCTGGCGGAAAGGTGGGTCCATGAACAGGATATCCACCGGGTCTGCCGCCGGTTGGTCCAGAAAGGCGATTACCTCCTGGCAGATCACCTCACCTCCCTGGGAATTCAGTTTCCTCAGATTCTCCCGCAATGCCCGGGCAAGGCCGGGAGTATGATCGACGAAGCGAACGTGTGATGCGCCCCGGGAAAGGGCTTCCAGGCCCAGAACGCCGCTGCCGCTGAACAGGTCGAGGCAGCGGCTGCCGGGCAGCTGGAAGTTGAGCCAGTTGAACAGGGTTTCCCGGGTACGGGCCGGCGTGGGCCGGACACCGCCCTCGTCGGGAAAACGAAGCACCCGGCTACGCCAGTCACCCCCGATGATTCTCAGCTCACCTTCGGTGCTGCGGGCCTGTTTGCTGGTCTGTCGCCCCGGACGGGGTTGGCGGCGGCTCATGGTTCTTGTATTCCGGAGTTGATGATCGGCGATCATGGTAGCGGAATCCTGTCCTTCCGGTAAGCGGGTTTGGACCCGGAACGCCCCTGCCGCTAGAATGAGCGCTTTCCTGACGACGGCTTCTGTTAAGGGCCGTCGCTCCCTCCCGAAAAAATGGTATGACAAATGATGGCAGAGTGGATTCTGATCGGCCTTCTGGTGCTGCTGGTTCTGGCCTTTGTGGTGGACGTGGCCAAGCGGCGTGCAGCGGCGCCCCGCCCCAAACCCGTGCCCCAGCGCAAGCTGGAGGCTCCGCGCGGGCCACCACCAAAACCGCTGAATCGGGAAGCCGCGCCGGCTCCGGAAGTGACGGCCGAACCGGAAGTGGTGCCGGAACCTGAGGTTGCCCCGGAGCCGGAAGTCCCGCCGGTACCCGACACTGCGGTGGTCACTCCGGAAGAAGTCCCGGAGCCGCCCGCGGAGCCGGAGAAGAAGATCAGTGTTTTCCAGCGCATCAAGTCAGGGCTTGGCAAGACCCGCGCCAGCTTCGGCGCCGGTCTGTCAGGGCTGTTCTCGGCCGGCAGCAAGGTGGACGAGGACCTTCTTGAGGAGATCGAGACCACCCTTCTGATGGCGGATGTGGGCGTTACCGCAACCACCGAGATCATTGATTCACTGACGGAGAAGCTCAATCGCAGCCAGCTGAAGGATGGCGCTGCACTGAAAAACGCCCTCAAGGAAGAGTTGCGGGCGATGCTGGCGGAAAGCCAGGAGCCCCTCGTCATCGACAGTAGCAGGAAGCCGTGGGTCATGCTCATGGTGGGTGTGAACGGTGTTGGCAAGACCACCACCATCGGCAAGCTGGCCCGCCAGTTCCAGAAGGAGGGGCATTCGGTGATGCTGGCGGCGGGGGATACTTTCCGCGCGGCCGCGGTCGAACAGTTGCAGGTCTGGGGCGAGCGTAACAATGTGCCGGTAGTGGCTCAGCACACGGGTGCTGACAGTGCCTCAGTCATCTACGACGCTGTCCAGTCGGCCCAGTCCCGGGGTGTTGATGTCGTGATTGCGGACACAGCAGGCCGCCTGCAGAACAAGGACAATCTCATGGCCGAGCTGGAAAAGGTGGTGCGGGTCATGAAAAAACTGGACCATACCGCGCCCCATGAAGTCATGCTGGTGCTGGATGCCGGTACCGGCCAGAACGCCCTGAGCCAGGCCCAGGTGTTCCAGCAGGCCGTGGGAGTCAGTGGTATCACGCTTACCAAGCTTGATGGCACCGCCAAGGGGGGCATTGTATTCGCCATTGCCCGGCAGCTGGGTCTGCCAATCCGCTACATCGGTGTCGGGGAGCAGGTGGAAGATCTGCGGCCGTTTGAGCCGGAGACCTTCGTAGACGCCCTGTTCGACGACTGAGCAGGTGGCAGACTGGCGTTGTCCGGCATTATCGAACCAGGAAGTAGGCCGCAATGATTGAGTTCCAGCAGGTCTCCAAACGCTACGACAGCGATCACACGGCGTTGCGGCACGTTTCTTTTGGCCTTGGCCGGGGTGAGCTGGCCTTCCTGACCGGGCATTCGGGGGCCGGCAAGAGTACCCTGCTCAAGCTGATTCTGCTGATGGAGCGTCCTTCTGCGGGCAAGGTAGTGGTGGGGGGACAGTTGCTCAACACCATGCCGCGGCGACAGATTCCCTATGTCCGCCGTCATATAGGGGCGGTCTTCCAGAACCATCAGCTGCTGTTCGACCGCACCGTCTTCGATAACGTGGCCATGCCACTGGAAGTCATGGGGGTGTCGCACCAGGACATCGGCCGCCGGGTCCGCGCCGCCCTCGACAAGGTGGGCCTGCTCAGCAAGGAAAAGATGAACCCCGTCCAGCTCTCCGGCGGCGAGCAGCAGCGTGTGGGTATCGCCAGGGCGGTGGTCAATAAACCGCCGGTGCTGCTGGCGGACGAGCCCACCGGTAACCTTGACCCGGAGCTGTCCGCAGACATCATGCACCTGTTCGAGCAATTCAGTCAGGTGGGCGTTACGGTGCTGATCGCAACCCACGACATTGCCCTGATCGAGTCCATGGGGCGCCGCCGGCTGACCCTGGCCCACGGCGAGCTCCTGACCACTCCGCCGGCCGGCAGGGTGGTGGCATGAGCGGCCGTCAGCACCGCCAGCAGTCAGACCGCCCCGGCCGTGGCGCCGGTCAGTCGCGGCCATCCCTCGGCGCCCTTCTCGCCAGTTATCGTGCCCACCATCTGAAGGTGGCCAGAGACAGTGCCCGTCGTCTGCTGCGCACGCCGGTGGCCAGTGCCATGACCTGGGCGGTAATGGGGATTGCCCTCGCCCTGCCGATGGGGCTGTTGCTGCTGCTGACCAGCCTCCAGGGAGTCAGCGCGGGCTGGGAGAGCGCCGCAAGGGTGACAGTGTATCTGGCGGACTCCGTGTCCGGTGACGAGGCAGCCCGGCTCCAGGCAACCCTGCGGGAACGACCTGATGTCGCCGATGTCGCCCTGATCCACCGGGATGAGGCCCTTGCTGAATTCCGGGCCAGTTCCGGCCTGGCCGATGCGCTCGATTATCTGGACGACAATCCGCTTCCCCACACCCTCTTGGTGACACCGGTGGACGAGGCCCGCACGGCAATGGGCGTCGATCGCCTTTCCGGCGACCTGGGGGGCTATGAGGAAGTGGCAAGGGTTCAGGTGGATATGGGCTGGTTGCAGCGGCTGGCGGCAATGACGGACCTCATCGCCAGGGCTGTCTGGGTACTGACAGGATTGCTGGCGGCAGCAGTCATTCTGGTCATTGGCAATACCATTCGGCTGGCTATTGAGAATCGCCGGGATGAAATCCTGGTGGCAAAGCTGGTGGGAGGAACGGATGCGTTTGTCCGCCGGCCGTTTCTCTATACCGGTATATGGTATGGCCTGGGGGGTGGCGTGGTCGCGGTTGTCATCCTGCAGCTGTCGGTCTGGTGGCTCAATGGTCCCGTGCGGGACCTGGCGATGCTGTACAACAGCAATTTCGAGCTCCACGGTCTGCCGGCGGATGGCATGTTGGGCCTGCTGCTCGTCGCTGTCTCGCTGGGCTGGCTAGGGGCATGGCTGGCGGTACGGCGCCACCTCGATGCCATCGAGCCGGGAGAAATCGCCGGTTCCTGATTTCTGGCTGGAGCCGAAGGCTTGCCAGGCGCAGAGACGGTGGGGGCGATGGCCGCGGAAGACAATGCTGCGTTAGGGAAACACCGTATGGCGGGATTTCCGTAGTTAAACCTATGTTAGTCACTGAACGTAACGGAGTGTGGCATAATGCAGATGCGAGTAGCCAGAGTGACATGATTATGGCTACATATCCGGCTCCAGATCTGATGTAAGTTCAATGTTTTCGAGTACTGTGAGCCGGAATATATTTACCAGTTTTGGCGGTCTATTGATTCATTTTTTGCCATAGACCGCTTGGGAGGGAGGAGACACATGGGTACGAGTCTACAGTTGGCCGATCGTCTTGTTCCGGGTACCAACCTGGAGTCCTACATTCAGGCAGCCGCCCGCATTCCGGTTCTGACCCCGGATGAGGAGCGTAAGCTTGCCGAGCGCCTCTACTATGACGAAGATGTGGAGGCGGCGCGTACACTGGTGCTCTCCCATCTGCGTTTCGTTATTCACATTGCCCGCAGTTACTCCGGTTACGGGCTGGCCCAGGCCGACCTGATCCAGGAAGGCAACGTGGGACTGATGAAAGCCGTTAAACGATTCAACCCCGAGTACGGGGTCCGGCTGGTGTCCTTCGCGGTGCACTGGATCAAGGCGGAGATTCACGAGTTCATTCTGCGTAACTGGCGGATCGTCAAGGTCGCCACAACCAAGGCCCAGCGGAAGCTGTTCTTTAATCTGCGCAGCCAGAAAAAGCGTCTGGCCTGGCTGAATCAGGATGAACTCAATGCGGTTGCCAGTGACCTCGGTGTGGAACCGCGGGTAGTACGGGAGATGGAAGGCCGTCTTGCCTCCCAGGACACCGCCTTCGATGGCCCCCAGGATGACGATGACGATAATGCCTACCAGGCCCCGGCCTATTACCTGGAGGACCGCCGCAGTGATCCAGCCACCCAACTGGAGCAGTCAGACTGGACCGAGGACTCCAACAGTCGCCTGATGGAGGCTCTCGAAAGCCTGGATAAGCGCAGCCAGGATATCCTCCGGGAGCGCTGGCTGACCGAGAGCAAGTCCACACTTCATGAGTTGGCGGACAAATACGGTGTCTCCGCGGAGCGGATCCGGCAGCTTGAGAAGAACGCCATGAAGAAGATCAGGGCGCAGATGGCGGAAGCCGCCTGATCCTCGCCTGATCCCTGCTATGATAAACGCCACCCGCCGTGACCGGCCGGTGGCGTTTTTTGTTTACAGAGAGAAAGCCAATGGCAAGACCCCATATCGCTTTTCTGGGCATCGGGCTCATGGGTGCGCCCATGACCGCCAATCTGCTGGCGGCTGGCTTCCGGATGACCCTCTGGAACCGCACCGCTGCCAAATGCGAACCCTTTAAAGAGCAGGCCGACGTTGCCCCTTCACCGGCAGAAGCCGTCGCGGGTGCCGACGTGGTCATCACCATGCTGGAAAATGGCGACGTGGTGGAGGACGTGCTGGTTCGCCAGGGCGTTATCGATGCCCTGGGTGAAGGCGCCGTGCTGATCGACATGAGCTCCGTCCAGCCCTCCCTGGCCCGCCGCCATGCTGCCATGGCGGCGGAGAGGGGCGCTGGCTACCTGGATGCACCGGTGTCCGGCGGGACCCGGGGCGCGGAGTCGGGGACACTCAGCATCATGGCCGGTGGTGAAGCCGCACACCTGGAATCGGTGCAGGGGGTGCTTGCGGCACTGGGCCGGGTTACTCACATCGGACCCGTGGGGGCAGGGCAACTGGCGAAACTGGCCAATCAGGCGATTGTCGGCGTGACCATCGGTGCGGTGTCGGAGGCGCTGTTGCTCGCAAGCCGGGGTGGAGCGGATCCGGTTGCGGTGCGGGAAGCCCTGCTGGGCGGCTTTGCTGGCAGCAGGATCCTCGAGCAGCATGGCCAGCGCATGATCGACCGGGATTTCGCACCGGGCGCCCCGGCCCGTATCCAGCTCAAGGACCTTCGTATGATCCTGGACGAGGCCAGGGCGGAGGGCCTTACCCTACCCCTGGCCCAGCAGGCCCATAATACCTATCTGTCCCTGGTCGCCAACGGCCATGCAGATGTGGACCACAGTGGTTTGCTGTTGGAGCTGGAGCACATTAATGGCGCCCGCCTGGGCCGCACTCGCCCGGAATCGAAGGAAGGATAGCTGCCAGATGCCGAGATTTGCCGCCAACCTGACCCTCCTGTTCAACGAGGTACCGTTCGAGCAAAGGTTCGCCGCTGCCCGACATGCCGGCTTCGATGGCGTGGAGTTTCTTTTTCCCTACGCCTGGCCGGAACAGCAACTGGCGGGCTGGCTCCGTGAGCAGGGGCAGACCCAGGTGCTGTTCAACCTGCCGCCGGGCGACTGGGAGGCCGGCGAGCGAGGCATTGCCGCGTTGCCGGGCAGGGAGTCCGAATTCCGGACGGGGGTGGAGGATGCCATTCGTTACGCCCGTGTCCTTGAATGCCGGCGGCTCAATTGCCTGGCGGGCCTGAGGGCACCGGGTGTGGACGAGGCCAGGCAGTGGGAGACACTGCGGGAGAACGTTCGCTACGCCGCCGGCCGGCTGGCTGATGAGGGCATCACCCTGTGCCTGGAAGCCATCAACTCCCGTGTGGATATGCCGGGCTTCATGCTGGACACCTCCTCCCGGGTGCTGCAACTTATTGATGAGGTCGGTGCGGACAATGTCCGCCTGCAGTACGACCTCTACCACATGCAGATCATGGAGGGGGACCTGATCCGGACACTGCAGCGGCTGATGCCCCGTATTGGTCACATCCAGTTTGCGGACAATCCGGGCCGCCACGAGCCGGGCACCGGCGAGATTAACTTTCGATCCATCTTTCGGGTCCTGGACGAGGCCGGGTATGATGGCTGGGTAAGTGCCGAATATCGGCCCCTGACCACCACGGAGGCAGGCCTGGGGTGGCTGGACGGCTGAATTCGGGGCAATTTTGACCGTCGTCTATGACGACACCCTCTTACAGGATCGTAACTGGCAGCCAATCATGCCAGCCCTTACTCTGGGCGACATTAACAGTACCAGGGCACCCGCACGGCGGGGCCTGGATCCTGTAATCGCGAGTACACAGTCAGGCGGGAGGAAGACCGGTGAAAGCACTGGTAATCGAAGACGATCAGGACGTGGCAAGCTACCTTGTGAAAGGACTCAAGGAGTCCGATTTCGTGGTGGATCACGCAGCTGACGGCAGGGAAGGAATGATGATGGCCGCCAGCGAAGACTACGACATCATGATTGTGGACCGGATGTTACCGGGTATGGACGGGCTCTCCATCGTCAAGACGGTCAGGGCCACGGGAAATCAGGTTCCGGTGCTGATTCTCAGTGCCCTGGGGGATGTGGATGACCGGGTGGAAGGTCTTCGTGGCGGTGGCGACGATTACCTCACCAAGCCCTTTTCCTTCACCGAGTTGCTGGCCCGGATCGAGTCGCTGGTACGCAGGAACCGGCAGTCCGCCGAGACCGAAACCGTGCTCCGGGTGGCGGATCTGGAGATGGACCTGCTGGCCCGGACCGTCAAGCGGGCCGGACAGAGTATCGATGTCCAGCCCCGGGAATTCCGCTTGCTGGAGTACCTGATGCGCAACGCGGGTCAGGTGGTCACCCGGACCATGCTGCTGGAAAAGGTATGGGATTACCATTTCGATCCCCAGACCAACGTTATTGATGTGCACATCAGCCGCCTTCGGGCCAAGATCGACAAGGAGTTCGATACCCCGCTGCTACAGACGGTGAGAGGTGCCGGATACATGCTGCGTGAAACTGCTTAGTCAGCTAAGAACCTCCACATTTCAGCTGGCCCTGCTCTACATGGTGGTGTTCGCCACCTCTGTGTTCCTGTTGCTGGCATTCATCTATTGGCGTACCGCCGGCTTCATGACCGCCCAGACCGATGAAACCATCGAGGCGGAAATCGCGGGGCTGGCGGAGCAGTACCGGGGACGGGGTGTCAACGGCCTGATCACGGTCATTCGTGAACGGGTGGCTCGTGACCCCAATGCCAAGTCCCTGTATCTGCTCACCACCGACGAAAATCTGAAGCTGGCGGGCAACCTGAGCTCCTGGCCTGAAGAGGCCCAGGGCCAGGGTGGCTGGATCAATTTCACCCTGGACGAGAGCCTGGGATGGTCCGGCCCGCCCCGCATGGCGCGGGCCCGTATTTTCGAGGTCCAGGGCGGCTTGCGGCTCCTGGTGGGGCGGGATGTGGATGAGCTCAACACCCTCAAGGAGCTGATCGAAACCGCGATCAACTGGGGTATGGGCATTACCCTCGCCCTGGCATTGCTGGGGGGCTTCATGATGAGTCGCAGCACCACCCGGCGGATCGAGGTGATCAACAACACCTCCCGCAAGATCATGAACGGTCACCTGTCACAGCGCATTCCCACCCGGGGAACCCAGGACGACTTCGACC
This sequence comes from Marinobacter daqiaonensis, assembly GCF_900115285.1. Taxonomy (GTDB): domain Bacteria; phylum Pseudomonadota; class Gammaproteobacteria; order Pseudomonadales; family Oleiphilaceae; genus Marinobacter; species Marinobacter daqiaonensis. The sequence continues at coordinate 2,130,020 of NZ_FOYW01000001.1, read as the reverse complement.
AGCTTGCAGAAAACCTCAACCAGATGCTGGACCGGATCGTCTACCTGATGGAAGGCATCCGCCACGTCTCGGACAGCATTGCCCACGACCTGCGAACCCCCCTGACCCGCCTGCGCAACCAGCTGGAGACCACGCTGATGCTGGTGGACAACGACGAGGCCCGGGATCAGGCGGCGAAGGCGGTGGCGGAAGCCGATCAGCTGCTGGCCACCTTCAACGCCCTGTTGCGGATTGCGCGCCTGGAAACCCGCGGCAATACGACGGCCGACCTCCGCCCGGTGGCCCTGGGGACCCTGGTCGGCGACGCCTGTGAACTCTACGAGGCGGTAGCGGAAGACAAGGCCCAGACCTTCACCCAGGACATTGATCGTGAGATTACCGTGGAAGGGGACCGGGACCTGTTGTTCCAGATGGTGAGCAACCTGATCGACAATGCCATCAAGTACACCCCGGAAAGGGGCGAGATCGTGATCCGGGTGAGCCAGGAGGACGACACCGTGATCTTCGAGGTGGCTGATAGCGGCGTTGGTGTCCCGGACGACGAGAAAGACAAGATCTTCCAGCGTTTCTATCGGGTGGGCAAGAGCCGTTCCCTGCCTGGCAATGGGCTTGGCCTGAGCCTGGTAAGCGCGGTGGCCGAGATCCATCGGGGCACCATTGAGGTCAGCGACCATCATCCGGGGCGAGAGGAATACCCCGGGTTAAGGGTTCGGATCACGCTGCCCCGTTATCATGACCGGAGAAAACGGTTAAGGTCGGTGGCCGCCAAGGACTCGACAACCCGGCAGGAACAGGATCAGTCGGCCTGAGAGTCGCTCCTGCGGAACCGGTTGATGCGTCCCGCAACCGACCGGAGGACAGGAGCCCCGTCGCGCTCAAGGCCGTCAAGGAGGTCCTCCGCACGGGAGCGATAGCGATCCAGCCGGGTCTGGAGGCTGTCCCATTCGCCCTCCAGGTGATGCTGCTCGGCCATCACGAAAGCCGCCAGGTTGTGGCGATTCACCTTGTCGGTGATGCCCAGCCGGTCCAGTTGATAACCCAGAGCGTCAATGGCCTTCAGGCCGACCTGACCGATGTCTTGTCTGTTCATGGAGCAATTCCCTGAGATGGATGAGATTGGATTGCGGGAATAGTGGGGTTGTTGTTTAGAGTATACAACCTACTGCCCCGTCGGGTTAATTGCTCACCCTGCCGAGCCCCTGAAAACCTTGATAAAGTGCCTGGCGGATGCCGGTCGGGATCCGCGCCGTCCTGAAGAAAATGTCATTCCATCGCCACCTCGCCTTAACAGCGACCATGCATAATAAGCACTGCAGCAGTTAAGCAGACAAAGGTTCCGTCTGCTTTTCCCTCCAGCACAGCGCTAGCCTTGACCCCGCCTTTCGGCGGGGTTTTTTTTTGCATCGGACAGAGGGTCGGGGATCAGGTTTTTTCGTAGTCGATAGCGGTGACATACCAGGCCACCGGCCCTTCCGGCGTAGTGACGATAGCCTCATCGTCCACCTGCTTCTTCAGCAGTGCGCGGGCCATGGGGGAATCAATGGAGATAAAGCGCTTGTCCAGATCCAGCTCGTCATAACCGACGATGCGGAAGCGGCGGGTGTCTCCCTGCTCGTTCTCCACCTCCACCCAGGCACCGAAGAAAACCCGGTCTTCCTGTTCGGGGGCGTAGTCCACCACCCTCAGTTCCCGCGAGCGTTTTTCCAGGTAGCGAAAGCGGCGATCGATTTCACGCAGCCGCTTCTTGTTGTACTGGTAATCGGCGTTTTCGCTGCGATCGCCCAGGCTCGCGGCCCAGGTCACCTTGCGGGTGACCTCCGGGCGTTCAACCCGCCAGAGATGTTCCATCTCCGCCTTCAGGGCCTCGAAGCCGGCCCGGGTAATCAACTTTGCTCGCATAGTGGCTCAGATGTGGTTGCTGGTCCGGATCTGTCTTCTGCAGAACATCCGCATAAAACAGGGTAAGCGCGTGTTGCGCCTGATTGAGCCTCGCCCGGGAGACCTGGATCCGGTCGCTCAGGTAGTTCAGGAACAGGTGCTGGTCCTTGTTTTCCAGGGCGTCCGCCGCCTTGGACTGGTGAAAATACACAAACCGTGATATCCAGTGCAGGTAGGTCTGCTCGGTCCGCCGGTTCAGGCTGTGTTTGCTCATGGCGCACTGGATGCGGTAAAACAGCCCGGGCTGGCTCCGCTCGAGCGCTTCGGTCAGATGCATGGGAGGTTTCCTGCTGACGGCGAGGCCAGAATGTGCCTCTCTTGGTGCCATGGTGACGGCCTGAGATGACAGGCACTTGACCACCGCAAAAAAACCGTCGCGGATTGCCCCCTGCGCCCGGGCGGATATCCCGTCAGCCCCGGAGCTCCTCCAGTCGGTCAACGTAACGCTGCATGGCCTCTTCCCGGGACATGCCCTTGAGCTTTTCCCAGGCATCGAACTTGGCGCGACCGACAAAGTCCATCATACCGGGCCGTTTGCCGGAAACGTCACCCTCTGTCGCCTGCTTGTAGAGGGCGTAAAATTCCAGTTTCTGTTCGTTGGAGGGACGGGCATCGCCCTCTCCCTTCTGGATGAAATCCACGGCTTCGTTGAAGCGGGTTTCAAGATCACTCATGGCGCGGTCCTTCGATTATCGTGGATTTGGCTGAGTATAGTTGTACCTGCCGCTCGGAGTCGACATCTGCGGACTACCGCAAAATTACTTGATTGGTGAACGCTGAGTTGCCCGGGGGCTTTGACAGGTATTACATCGTTAGTACCTTATCAGGACTTTATCCGTGACATGAATCACGGTTCTTTTCTCGGCCCATAAACATGTCAGGCGGTCTTGGTAAGGTTACCCATCCGCTTGGGCGGAATACCGATTTCCGTTCGCTCAAGGAACACGATGCAAGCGTGTCGTCGTCCTGACGGTATTGCGAGCGTAGTCTATTTTCAAGGTGAATAAGGAATGTTCATGTTCTTCAGAATGCTTGGCCTGTTGACTCTCTGTTTACTTTCGCCGTTGGTTATTGCTGATGCTCAAGACCATCCTCTGCTGAGCCGTTATCCTGGTGCAGAGATCAAAAGCCAGCTTTATACCGAGTATGAAAAAGTTTCGCTGCCGACCGGTCCGGCGGATGCCGAAGGTAATCTGTCCGGCGAGGCTCTGGTGGGCAATCTCAGCCGAATTACCTATGAGATCGAAGGCGTGTCCACGTTCAAGGTATTCGAGAATTACAGAAAGGCCCTCAAAATCGTGGGAGCAAAGCTCTTGACGGTATGCGAGCTGGATCAGTGTGGTGGTAAAAACACAGGGCTGCTTGATCTGGCTTCAGCTGTGGCGGGTGATAGCTATGTTGGCAACTATTACCGTAAGCCGTATTTTATTCACGCAAAACTCGATAGCGCAAAAGGCCTAGTAAATCTGAGCCTCTTCATAGGTGGATTCGAAGGGGACGTGTGGCTACATCAGGTCGTAGTTGAGGACGTACCGCTGGAAAATGGACTCGTCGCTGTTGCGGAGGATTACCTGGAAAAAAAGCCTGCGGCCACAACCTTAGGGGACCGACGTACCGCAGAGGAAAAGCAGCAGGACCACCCCATGATTGCCCGCTACCCGGAAACTCGCTTGCTCCGGTCCAGAAACGTTGAGTATGAGAAGATGACGATCGCCATCGGTGTCCTGAATTCGGAAGGCGAGACTTCCAAAAAACTGGATCTGGTCGGAGACATTCGCCAGTACAGCTATGAGGCGAAGAACGTTTCGACTCTGAAGATCTACCGGAACTATCTCGAAGCAATAAAGATGCTGGGGTTCTCGCTGGAATACACGTGTGAGCTTGATGAATGTGGAGATGAATCGGCGTCCCTGGCATTGGCGGAAAGCCTGGCGGTTGACCGTGATGTTGAAAACTACTACCGAGCGCCGTATTACCTCGTGGCGAGTCGTGGAACTGGTCACGGTCGTATTGTCATTGCGGTGTATTTTGGCGGGTTTGAAGGCGACGTTTGGATTCAGCAGGCCGTTGTAGAGGAAAGAGGAGCTGAAACGGATCTGGTCAGAGTTGATTCCGATCAGTTGTATCAGGAAATCCAGCAATCGGGTAAGGCTCTGGTTTACGGCATCTATTTCGACACCGACTCGACCACCGTAAAGCCAGAATCCGCTGATGCGCTCAAAACCATTTCGGACCTCCTTGAGTCTCATCCCGAGCTGGAGCTGTATGTGGTCGGTCATACCGATGACACAGGTGAAGGCAGCTATAATCTGAGCCTCTCATCCCGCCGGGCGGCCTCTGTAGTTAAAGCGCTGGAGATGGATTACCCGGTTACGGGCAACCGTCTGGAACCCGCTGGAGTTGGTCCTTACGCGCCGGTGGCAGGTAACGAGTCTGCAGAGGGCCGCCGTCTGAATCGTCGTGTGGAGCTCGTGCGCAGGCTTTCGAACGAAGATTAGGTGTCACCCATGATATATGGGGGGACGGTACAGATAGTTAAAGTTATGAGAGCATCGTCACGATTTCGCGTCCCGATTCAACAAAACGTTGACGATTTTCTAGGCTGGTAGGTATTGTCAGCTTGCGTTGATCAGGATGTCAGCAGGCTAACACAAGGAAGTGAGTCGAGCCCTGCACCCTCAGTTTTGAGGGTGTCAGCCCTCCCGGGTACTTCTCTTTCTTCTGTTGCCTCTCGTGTTCCAAGGTTAGTCGGCGCCATCGTGTTGCCGTCAAAGGCCGGGGACGAAGCTGTTACTGACTGGTCTGCTTAAAGGATATATCGCTTCCAAGGAGAATACATTATGCAACCAGTAAGAATTCGTCGCATCCGCGGTCAGGGCATGACTGAATACATCATTATCGTAGCGCTTATCGCTGTTGCGGCGATTGGAGTCTATCGTCTTTTTGGCGACACCGTCAGAACGCAAATGGCGGGTCTGGCACAGGAACTTTCAGGCGAATCTGGTAAGAAAGCAAGAGACGCAGCGAAGACGTCTGCTGCTGACGCTGAAAAACAGGCAACAACAAAAAAAGACTTGTCAAACTATTACGACGGGAACCAGAAGTAAGTTCCGAATATACAACGAGCTGACCGGATATCCGTCCGGTCAGTTTATTCTCTAGCGACAGGAGAGTTTGATGAGGTTCATCAAGGTGGCTCTTGGTTTTAGTGTTTTTTGGTCTTGCATCGCGTCAGCCGAGCCTTACGCAGAGTGGGGCGTTATTGGTAAGGATATGCCTTTGCAAGAGATTGATCCGGAAATGAAGATGCCGGATGCGTCGGAGGTTCCCTTCCCGCCTCCTCCAGGTGGGAAGTTTATGGGCGTGAGTGGAAATAAATTCTGTACTTTGGGGTTAAGGACAGAACTCTCGGTTGCAGAAGTCTGTAGCTATTATCATTCAGAGTTGACCCCTCGAGGGTACTCGCAAATTGATGCTGATGGATTGGACCCAGAGGGTTGCCAACTATTTAAGGACGGAGATACGGATACCGATCTCGGCGTTATGGTTTCTACAAGTGAAGACCCTATGTTTATTGAGAATGGAAGTACTCTTGTAATGATGACGTACCCACTGAAAGAATGGGAAGATTGTTAAAAAAAAGTGACTAAGATTTTCGCATGGATGAAAAGACATGAACGAAGCCAGGCCGAATAACTATTTGTCAAAACAGCATGGTAGCGTTTTGGTATACTGCCTCGGCGTGCTGGTGTTGATAGTTCTTTCTGTGGGGTACTCATTTAATGTTAGCCGCATTTCCGGAGAAAAAACGCGCCTGCAAAACACGGCAGATTCGGCTGCGTTTAGCGTGGCTGCCGTCGAGGCCCGAGATCTAAACTTCAAATCCTATACCAACCGGGCGATGGTTGCTAACCAGGTAGGATTGGCTCAGTCTATTAGTCTTATTTCATGGGCGCGCTTCGCTACACGTTATACGGAAAATATATCTCACGTGGCAAGCGCGTTTCCGCCCTTGAGATTAGCCTTTGCTGCGGTCTCTAAAGGTATTGCGATCACTATGAAGGCTCTTGAAGTGGCGACCGAAATTGCTATCACTTCTATTAACGTCATTGAGCAAACACTAAGTTATGCGCAGGTGGTGCATCACGGGGGTACTCTGGCAATGGCCGAAGATATCTTTGACGAAGTGGTAAAGCGGAATGACCCTGATGTGGATCGTTCGATTTCCTTAAGTAGTGCTCCCTTCGCGGCTCAGTACGCCAAAAATCATCTGGCATTTACAAAACGCTATTCTCCTTCGAAAGTCACCAAAACGAACAAGGCCAAATGGTGGACCGACACATACGACGATAACAAAAAGCGAATGGATGAATTCAGGCAGGTTACCCTTGAATCTCGTGATGATTTCTCGAAAAATCGTACATACGATTATGTGAAATCTTTCACCGCTGTATGGAAAGTTCTAAAGCTCCGGGTGAGAAAAACAGGAGGCAGTGAGCTGACGGGTAGCTCGAAAAATCCCGATGAGATTGGCAGCTACTATACCTGGTCGGCAATGGACACGATGGCCGTTCATCTCAAATGGTACAAGTGTGGTTCTTGGCGGTGCCGTTGGCGGTCCTGGAAAGAGGGGATGCCTATCGCCTGGGGCGCTGCGGCTACCGACGGCGAAAGGTCCTTCACTTTCTTTCGGGAGCTGGGTGGTAAGCACAGGTATGCAAGCTCTTTCCGGATAAACAAGAAAACCTCTTGGGCGGCTGCGACCGAATACACAGGCTTGGGACCAAGCGGTAGGTTTAATGGACTGCAGCCCTTCTTTGATATCAAGCAGGATGGTCTCGTGAGCGAGGGGCCAGGGATAGCTGTGGTGCTTACCAAGCCCCATAGCGGTGGTGGCGTGAAGACGGTCAAGCACACTTCGTTTGGGGGCGGGTCGGATGATCTCAACCTTGAGGCTGAAGGCGGATTCTTTAAAAACAGATTGTCTGCGCTGAGTCAGGCTGTGCCCTATTTTTCTCGACCTAATGATGTGAGCGTATTTCGCCGCTGGGATAAAAAAAGGGAATACGGCAATCTCTATAACCCTTTCTGGCAGCCGCGGCTGGCTGAAATCAAGGATAGCACTGCCCTTTTGAGACTGGCTGTGACGATACTTTAGGCAGTGGTCTCAGATAGTTGAGAGTAGGCTAACTTCAAGGAGAGGCGACAATGAAGAGTTGTATATCGCGTTCAGCGAATTGCCAGGCAGGCCAGGCCCTCGTGGAGTTCGTGATAGTGGCTACGTTCCTGTTGGTACCCGTCACGCTCGGCAGTGTGTACCTGATGAAGATCGGCAATAGCCAGCATGAGATGCACGAGGCAGCCCGGTACGCGGCATGGGAGCGCACCGTCTGGTCTGCGGGTGGAGGTGGGGCGCACCACAAGTCAGATGGAGTAGTACTGAATGAAGCTGTCTCCAGGGTCATTGGCCGACCCAACGCGCCTATCGATAGCGACGCTGATGGAAAGGTAGTCAAAGCAAAAAGTCGGAAGTTTGATCCTATGCTGGGCCTCAATAAGGGGGATGGAAAACGAGGACCGGTATTTAAGGAAGAGAAAGGCGTACTGCACACTTTTTCTTTCAAGGATGACAAGGCTGCGAAGGGATCGATCGCCAAAGCCTTGAGCGGTGTGGTTTCCTATGGACTCGATCTTAATGATAAAGGTCTTCAGACCTCTACCATTTCCTGGAAATATGACTGGATCCCTGCTCTGGACTATGGTTGGACACCTGCGACCGTGAGTAGCACAAATACGTTGCTCACCGAGAGTTGGAATGCAGGCTCACCCGATAGAATTAGAAGTTCTATCGACGGCATCGTGGCCACAACCCTGTTAAAAAACGCCAGTATCGACTCTGGGTTAAAAACGTTAGGTTCCTTGGGAGGCTTTAAAGACTTCAAGAGGATGGAGTTGGGCAAAATTGATGTGGATATTGTTCCCTGTCACCGATTAGCAGAATCTGGGGGCGGGCTATCATGTTGAATCTGAAGTATGGACAATCCCTCACCGTATTCTCTGACATGATGAGTGGTGCAGGCAAGGTGGCGCTCGTTTTCTGCAGCATGGCAATTTTAATGCCGCAGGTTCATGCAGTAGAGGGGCCTGAGCTTGCCGTTCCCGACGGGGCCAAAGTGGTCATTGTTGGTGAAGATCTGAATATTAATGGTTTACCTACTCGGGTGTGGGAGCTTTCCAGTTCTCAGTCGCCCGAGGAAATCCTCGCCTACTATCGGCAGGAATGGCAGGATCCGGCAGAGTCGAAAGGTCCCGGGTTCCTCGAAAATGAAGCCGGTGGATGGCAAATTATCAGTCGTTCCGACGAGCCCTACTTTTATACGGTGCAGGTGCGGGAAGCGGCCATGGGATCCTCATTCGGGTTTCTGGCTGTTTCCCGGCCAATGGACCTGGTGAATCACAAGCCGGACGGGTTCGCCAAACCCGCTGGGTCGGAAATTCTCCTGGATCTTGCCTCTGACGATGCCGGTAAGCGTGGACGGGTGGTCCAGTTCAAGAATCAACAGACAGTAGAGGCCAATTATCATTTCTACCGGGAGCTTTATATGGCCCAAGGGTGGAAGGAGTTATCTCAGCTTTCGGCTGACAGGGACACAGCGCTGCTGCTGATGAACAAAGGTAATGGTGAGATTAGTATTGTTTTCAATCGAATAGACAACGAAAGCTATGGCGTTCTGGTGGAAAGCTATGACTGAGAGGTGTCGCAAAAACATACATGGCGAGACCCGTTCCTCAGTCCGTTTGTTGCGCCGCTCACATCAATCTGGCGCAACAACGATAGAATATCTCGTAGCAACAGCGGTTGTGGTGGCAATGTTGTTTTTGCCTGTGCCCGGCCATAGCGAATCAGTTATGGAAATGATGATACAGGGGTTCAAGGACAGTCACCACCGCTACATCTGGGGTGCGTCGTACCCGTTGTAGAATGGAATTTTTTTTCGCAGTTTTACCAGGGATGGAAGTTCAATGGCTGGTTTTCTTAAAACGGGCGGTCTCATGCTGCTCGCTCTCATTTTCGCGGGTCTCGCTGGTTGGGGCACGCTTTCCTATCTGAATAGCCGTGAGGCAGAACTGAGGCAAGCCGCCGCTTCGATGGACGGCCCCGCCGTCGAGGTGGTGGTCGCCAGTCAGGCTATGGCCCCCGGGGGATCGATAACCCTGGAGAATATGGCGATTGCCGAAGTTCCACAAAAATACCTGCCGCAGGACGCCATTGCTCCCGAGGAATTCAAGTTTTACGCGAAGAAAGCGATTCTAGTCCCGCTGGATCCGGGAAGGCCTCTGCTGAAGTCTTACATCTCGGGTTTGAGTCACCAATCGAGTTTTTCCGATCACCTCAAAGAAGGCTGGCGGGCCATGACATTATCCGTTGACGAACTCAATGCGGTCGCAGGCATGCTCGAAGCAGGCGACTTCATCGATCTGGTAATCGCCGGTGAGCAGGAGAATGGCGAAGCAGGCACCAAGGGCTATGTGCTTCGTCGGCTGATGGAAAGGGTAGAGGTACTGGCGACAGGCACCATGACCCGACTTGACGCCAAGTACGCGAAAGCGAATGGCGTTTATCCTGACGAGCCGTTTTACGGCACGATCACCATTGCCGTGCCGGCTTATCTGGTCACCGAAATACTGATGGCCCGTGAAAACGACACTCTCAATATTCTTCTACGTCACCCAATAGATGAAAGTATCGCGTCCTATCCCGGTGGTTCCCGCGGTCTGCAGACAGGTTCGTTCGGCATCGAAAACATCGGCGGAAAGTCGAATGATGGAGTTCTCGAAGTCCGTTATGAAGAGCCTGGATTCGATAAGTCGACAGGAAGGGTTGATCTATACAGGCTGCCCCAGAAGTTTCAGGGCGCGATTGCTGCGTCCCAAAGCAAAAACACTGTTGAGTCGGAGTAACACGGATGTTGAACACGATATTCAGTGCGGAAAAGTCTGTAGCGCGATGGTTGCTGCTGGCATTGATTCTGGGGCTCAAGATATCCGGGGCGACAGCGGCTGAGACGAAGTACGTTTCCATGTTCGTTGGTCAGGTCCGTGTATTTGATCTCGCTGATGTCAAACGGGTAGCCGTCGGTAATTCGGAAGTCATCAGTTATCGGGCACTCGATAACGGCCAACTGTTGTTCATCGCCAACGGCGTTGGTGAAAGCACGGTGGAAGTATGGACAGCGGGTGACCGCCGGACCCGGTTTATTGTCACCGTATTTCAGCAGAACCTGTCACGGGCTCTGAGCACCGCTAGGGGCTTTGCCGAGAGCATCCCCGAGCTCAAGCTAAGGCAAGTTGATGGTGTTGTTATTTTCGAAGGAGAGATTGCGCCCGAAAACCGTGACAGGGTAACGCAGCTTACGGCAGCTCTGCCCGGGAGTCTTAACCTGACCACGGAAAAGGAATTCACCATGAAAGACATGGTGTTGATGGACGTCAGGATTATTGAGGTAAATCGCAGGGCGGCCGAACAACTTGGAATTCGATGGGGTCAGGTCGCTGCAGGTCCTGCCGTTGGTTTGTACGCCCCTATCGCCACCAACTCAAGATTTGCTGTGTTCTCGCCAGATGCCAATGACCTTTCCGAGGATATTATCGAAGCCGTCGGTGGCGCTGGCGTCGATACGTTTTACGGCTATGCCGGTTTGAGCACCGGCCTTGCTTCGCAAATTGACCTTATGGCGGAAACCGGCGAAGCCTCCATACTGGCTTCCCCGAAACTGGTCACCCGTAGTGGTGAAGTCGCCTCGTTCAACTCTGGCGGCGAGCTTCCCTATCAGACGATTGACGAACTGGGGCGCCCCGTTATCCAGTTCCGGCAATATGGCATCAGCCTCGATATCGAGCCGCTGGTCGACGCTAACGGCAACATAATGACCGCTATCGCCGCTGAAGTGAGCTCAATCGACAGGGCCAACCAGGCTGGCGACACGCCGGGCCTGCTGACAAGAAACGTTTCTAACGTGATTAACGTTAAAGCAAAAGAGACCATTGTCATCTCCGGTTTGGCGACCGCAAACGCCTCTGACCAGGTGATTAAGGTGCCCCTCCTCGGTGATATTCCTTATGTGGGTGCGCTTTTCCGGTCGACCGAAAAAATTGAGGAAAAAACAGAAATCGTCATGTTTGTGACTCCTCAGCTGATAACGGCAGATAGCCAGAAGAACAAGGATTTGCTGCAGCTTGGTCGGGAGATGTCCAAGCCCTGGGCAGACGGAAAGCTGAACGAAGCCTTGATGGAGTAAGCCATGTTCGAGATACAGGTATCCTCAAAAAAAGGCAAGGTGCTCCAGAAGGCACACTGCGCCAATGAAAAATGTCGTATTGGTCGTGACCGGGATAACATGATCGTTCTCCAGGGCCGCAAGGTTTGCGGGGTACATGCGTGGCTGCTGGAAAAAGAAGAAGGGGTATTTATTGAGGATAATTCGTCCAAGACCGGCATTATCGTTAATGGCACTCGGGTTTCTTCCCACGGGCCGATAACGGTAGAGGATTCGATAACCATTGGAGACTACCTACTTCGGGTTACCTGCAAGCGAGTTCAGAATAGCGTCGTTGCGGTTGGCGCTTCAGTTAAAACCGAAAATGAGGCCAGGGAATCGGCGCCGTCGGTTTCCACGGATTTGGCCCGTCTCGATACCGAAGGCCAAATTGCTGAAATGGATCAGCTCTATGCGGGCTGGCGTATTATCGTACGCGACAAACTTGTAAAATTGCTGGATCTCCGAAGAATAGATGTTAATAAACTGAGTGACGCAGAGCTACGCGCGATTACCAGTAAAGCGATTGAGAAAATCATCGCCGATATCGACGACTTACCGAATGATATCGACCAGGCGGAACTGGCAAGGCAATCACTGGCTGAGGCTGTAGGATTGGGTCCGCTGGAAGAGCTGCTGGGTGATGACTCGATAACGGAAATTATGGTCAACTCCGCCGATCAGATCTTCTTCGAACAGAACGGCCGTCTAAAAAAATCCCACATTACCTTTACTGACGACAGAGCAGTGATTAGTGCGATTGAGAGAATAGTTGCACCATTGGGGCGACGTATTGACGAGAGTTCCCCCATGGTTGACGCCCGGTTGCCTGATGGTTCGCGGGTAAACGCGATTATTCCTCCTCTCGCATTGAAAGGTCCGAGCATAACCATTCGTAAGTTTGCCAAGGAGCGGCTGAGAGCGCAAAATCTGATCGATTTCGGATCCGTAAGCCCTTCAATGATTAATTTCATTGAAATGTCTGTAAAGGCGAAAAGGAACGTGGTTATCTCCGGTGGTACCGGCTCCGGCAAGACCACGCTGCTCAACGTGTTGTCGAATTTTATTCCCGAATCCGAACGAATCATTACAGTAGAAGACGCTGCTGAGCTAAGCCTGATTCAGCCGAATTTGGTTGGCTTGGAAGCCCGGCCTGCTAATCAGGAAGGCAAGGGTTTGGTTTCTATCCGAGACCTTGTGAAGAACTGTTTGCGGATGCGGCCCGACCGGATCGTGGTGGGGGAGTGCCGCGCCGGTGAGGCGCTCGATATGTTGCAGGCCATGAATACCGGGCATGATGGTTCTTTGACCACTATCCACGCCAACTCCCCTCGCGATTGTATATCCAGATTGGAAGTGCTCGTAATGATGAGTGGAATTGAAATGCCTCTGACCGCCATCAGGGAGCAGGTTGCTTCTGCTGTTAATATTATTGTGCAGCAGACCCGGTTTTCCTGTGGCAGTCGCAAGGTTACGTCTATTGCTGAGGTGACCGGACTGGAAGGGAATACCGTTCAACTGGCCGAGATATTCCGTTTTCGACAGAGGGGCTACGGGTCTGATGGAAAAGTTAAGGGAGTTTTCGAGCCGACCGGTCTGATACCCGAGTTCTACGAAAGGCTGGCGGATCAGGGAACCCATGTCGACCTGTCGATTTTCGAAAAAGCGCCCAAAACAGACATGGCGGCGGACCACAGCCATGTCTAACACAGTACTGGCAGCCGTTATCGGCTCCTCCTTCTTTGCCTTTTTGATTGCAGCAGTTTGTATCTATTATGTAAATGTTGGGATTAAAAGATATGAAGAAAATTTTACCGAATCAGCGAGGGAAAATCTAACCGACCTCTTCATTTTTGTTGACCCTGCGAAACTGTACATCGTCAATATTGTTTGTTTGTTGTTGTTTTTTTTAATTACCTGGATTGCAAGCGGTTTTCTGGTTGTCGCGTTGATGGCATCTGTGCTTGGAGCCTGGGCGCCAAGCTGGTTATACGAATTCTTCAAAACCAGGCGGCAAAACCAGTTCCTGTCTGACTTGCCGGATTTTCTTCTCGCGTTGGCCAATAGCATGAGGGCAGGTGGGAATATGTCAACGGCGTTGGACACGGTGCTTTCGGAAACATCGGGCCCGATCAAGCAGGAATTTGGTCTTTTCCAGAGAGAGGTAAGGATGGGAACGGACTATGCTGAAGCTTTGGATAACCTTTGCCACCGTATGCCGGTACAAGAGCTTGCACTGGTCGCCTCCGGGATCAAAATTTCCCGGGAAATAGGCGGTCAACTGGCAGGCACCCTCGAACGACTGGGAGAGACGATCCGGAAAAAGCTGGAGATGGAAGGGAAAATTAAGTCCCTCACCGCTCAAGGCAAATATCAGGGCATTGTGATGGCAGCTCTTCCTTTGTTTTTGGCAATGATTATCTACCACATCGAGCCAGAGGCGATGTCCAGGTTGTGGAGCGAGCCAATAGGCTGGGCAGTATGCGCGGTAATCGTGGTTTTTGAATTGCTCGGATATCACTTTATAAAAAAAATTGTAACCATCGACGTCTAGGGCGTGCCGGGTGAACAAAAGGACGTAACGGTTAAATTATATGAAGCTGATTTTATTTGTCGCAGCGTTTCTATCGGTGGTTCTGTTTTTAATTGCTGCAAGAAATATTAAAAACGCTGTACCCGATGCCGAGCGGGACTATATGGACCCATTGCCTCCGATGCTCAGGATGGCCTGGCCCTTGGTGAGCATCTTTGCATTCTATTTCGGGGAACGCTTCCCCACCGACGTTCTGGAATATTATTACCGCCAGATGCGAAGATCCGGGGTTACCTACCTGATGACGGCCGATGAACTGGTGGGCTTGAAAATCCTGGCTGCATTATGCGCATTAGGCGTGGCCGGCTTGATTATGTGGCTTCTTGAAGCATTTGACATATTTTATCTTCCGGTGGCGTTTTTCATCGGCTGGATATTGCCATCGCTTTCACTAAGGGATCGTCGCAAGAAAAGAGAAGCGTTCATATTAAAGCAGCTGCCAACCTTTCTGGACTTTCTGACCATGGCGGTTCAGGCCGGCATGAACCTGTCAGGGGCCATTACACAGTCCATCGAAAAAGGCCCAGCGGGACCTTTAAAAATCGAACTCGAGAAGGTAATGCGGGATATCAGGGCCGGCATGCATCGGATCGACGCGCTAAGGGCAATGGCAGAGAGGCTCGAATTAAAAGAGGTTACAAGCTTTGTCAGTGCAGTGGCACAGGCCGAGAAAACCGGTAGTAGCCTCGGCGCCACCTTGAAAATACAGGCCGACCAGCGGCGGGTCGAAAGGTTTCAGCGTGCCGAGAAAATGGCTATGGAAGCACCAGTAAAGCTGATCTTCCCGTTGGTGGCTTTCATATTCCCGATGACGTTTATTGTGCTTGGCTTCCCGATTGCCATGAAGTTTCTATACGAAATGTAATGCAACCATAAGCATGAGGACGCCGGAAATGTTTAGGTGGTCGTAAACAGAATTCTAGGTAAAACCCAATATCGGAAGTCGATGGTCGAGTCTGAAGGCGGTAGGCGTGCGATCGTCAGCATTGCGGATACCTGGCTGAAACGATATCGCGGGTTTAAAAGCAAGCACGCCGCGAGTGCAGTCGATGGTATTCTGATATATCCATGCTCCTCGATACACACGATCGGCATGGATTTTGATATCGATGTTTATTTCCTGGATAAAGATTTCCGGGTAGTCCGTAGATGCCCTTCCGTAGGGCCACGCCAGTGTAGATTTATTTTCGGCGCAAGGTATGCGCTGGAGCTGAAATCGGGACAAGCAGCGTTTCCGTTTGCAAGCATTGGCGAAAAATTAAGCGTTAGAGACGAAAGGTGCTGGGATGTGCAGTAAAAGCAGATTTTTTATTATGAGGTTGGCTTTAATTCCACTTTTTCTTATGCTCTTTAACGGTTGCGCGGCAACGGCCAAATCAGGAAAGGACGTGGAATTTACCGCTTTGGTTGAAAGAGCTTCGTCACAATATGAAGCGGGATTGCTCACTGAAGCAGAGGCCTCCTATCGGAAGGTGACGCAGTTACGGCCGGACTATTACGAGCCCTGGCTCAAACTTGGTAACATATACGTAAGAACTGGCCAGCTCGAAGCAGCAGTACGCATGTTCACCAAGTGTACTGAACTTCGGCCCGATGAAGTTCGTGGTTGGAGCAACCTTTCCTTAACCCGGTTAAAGCAAAGTCTTGCTGTCCTCGATGAGGCGCAGCATCACTTTCCGAACGATTCTGCGGGTGCTGCAGTATTAAGAAATTCCAGGCAATCTCTGATAAAGCACCTTGTGCGATAGGTTTGGAAGCCTTATCTCATGAAACAACTTGAAAATTACTGTAAACAGCGGGGTTCGTTCATTGTCGAAAGCATATGGCTCTGGCCTATCTTGGTAATGCTGACGCTTGGCGTAGTCCAGATGGGTTTTTTGTATAATGCTAAGGCGACGATGAACAATGCCACATTTCAGGCCGCCAGAGAAGGTTCTATAAAACACGGGGATGGGAAGGCGATGGAAAAGCGCCTGGCAGAGACTATGGCGCCTTTGTACATAAAAGATGCCAGTCTAACTGAATTGGTGAAGCAGAGAGCAATATTGTCGGCCGCGATGAAGCTCCCGGCCGCGCCAATTGGGGATATTCAGATTATTTCCCCAACCAAAAGTATTTACGAAGAGTTCAAAACTACACAATACTATCTAGACCGAAAAGGGATTGAGAGAGGAATAGTTCAGATGCCCAGTGACAATCTGAACGTCCGGAGTTCTTCCCAGAAGCTCGTAAAGACGCCGTCGGGTAACGTTAATATTAATTTGCAGGATGCTAATCTATTAAAAATTCGTGGTCATTGGTGTTATGAGATGATCGTGCCATTCGTAAATTATATCATTTACCAAACGTACGCCAGTCTGCCTGGAGCCAAGAGTCCTCACTGGGGCGCCTGCAGGGCACTGTCGTTTATTCGCGACTCATATTATTTACCGGTGAGCGCAACGAGCGTGGTCAGAATGCAGACGCCGATCCGGTGGTAGAAGCTGAGATTAAACTGTTACAAGGAGGTATAGATTATGATAAGGGCAAAATGTTTTGGATTTATTCCGGTCGTCGTTTTAGCGGTTGGCATGTCTACCAGCTCAGCCGCTTCGATATCAAGTGAGTTTACCAGTGCCCTGATCAACGTACAGGAGTTCTCATCCGAGCATACTGATTTTGGTCGCTATGAACTGATATTGGGTAAACTCGCTTATCAGTACCCCTCCTCTCCTGAAGAAGTTGAGGGATTCCGAGCCGAAACTTCAGAGATTTTTGAGGGAAGGATAGATCGAAAGGTCTTGGATCTCGGCGCGGGTGTCGGTACGTTAAAAGCAATGGCCGCCATTAAGAGCGTAGTTGACGATGAAGGATTTAAGCTGGTTTTTTCGTGTGAGCACATATCCTGTGGTTCTGTTAAGGGATGGGGGGTGTTCTATCCGGAACAGGAAGATGGTGCTCAGTCTGACCAGTACTATATATCCGCTGTATATCCCGAGAACGGCCCGCCTGAGCGTGTGATGTCGGCTCATATTTCTATGGTAGGTGATAGGGTCAGGGTGACGATTGATGAGGTTGCTTTGCTGGTGGATATTGAGCGATCAATTTATAATTACGCCAACGCTATCATGAACTATTGGTCAAAAGAAGGCTTTGAACAAGGTCTTCGTGTATCGGGCTATGGGTTGGGAAGCTCCGAATTATCGTCGACCATGAAGCTAAAATATAAAGCGGTTGCAGAACTGATTAATAGGGACCCGCGTGTTTCGGTCAAGCTTCTGGGCTACACTGATTATATAGGCGATAAGGGCTTCAATATGAACCTGTCGCTTGTACGGGCAAGAACGGTCGCGGAGTTTTTGGGTGATTTGGGAGTGCCTAAGCAGACTCTCGATTTTGAAGGACTAGGAATATTTGATTACGGTAGTGCCGAAGGCCTTGATACGGTTGCTCCAGAGCATCGTATGGTGATGGTATTGGTCGCCCCTACGACTGAAATCAGCGGTTTGAATTGAGGTTCAGTTAATAAATATAAGGATAAAAAAATAGGTTCATCGCGGGTTGGCATGAATAAGTAGGAGGCGGCGGTAAGGCCGGTTCGTTTTGAGTTCGCCAAAACAATAAGATCAACCGACCCGCCGCCGCCCCTATGAATGCTAATATTCTTGCCCTGTTCTAGAAGGGATTCGCAATTGAATCGTTTGCCCAGATTGATCCTTCGTCCTGTCGGATTAGCCCCAAGCCTGCTGACGATTACACGCCCTGCTGGTAAGCGATCCACTAACTACACCAACATGACCTGATCATGATTCCGCGGCAAACGGGTGTAATCTAACGAGCGAGACCCTGGTAGGCGGTTTTACCAGAATCGCTTATAAGATGAAGGGCGTTTCCACGTTAGAAGCATTCGAGAACTATAAAAATACCCTCAAGAAGGGGGGCTTGTTTCAGTTTGTGAGCTAAGCCAATGCGGGGACAACGGTTCAGAGCTGCTTGCCCTGGCTGCAGGCGTGGCGGCCGATAGCTACGTCGATAATTATTATCAGAAGCCCTACTTTATTCTAGCGAAACTTGAGAGCGCGCAGGCTATCTATATAGTTGTTCCTAAGACTGGCGGCAAACCAGGCGAAAAATTTGCCCTATTTTATGAGCGAAGAAATGCTCGAGCCGTTACCCCGTGATCCTCAAGAGGCGGGTTCATTACTTGGTTTGTCTCAGGTTCCAAGTGCTTTCGATGTTTATAAAATTAGCACGACATCGAAAGTATCGGTATACGAAAGTACAATCGCGCCTTTTTCACTCAATGGTGGCGAGTATTTGAGATCTGGTGGCGGAACTCAAATCCTTGTTCTTGATAGGGGAAAATTTACTTCCCCCGAGCTGGTTGGTGAGTAAATGAACAAGCTTGAAAAGATAAAAAGAGAAATACGTGAGCTGGAGCAGTTGCTTCTGAGATCCAAAAGCAAAGGGGGCCCAGAGGTCCTTGATGCCCTTCGGCCCTTTTTCGAAAAAGTTGACGGCACCTGCCTGACGAGCTTCTGGTCTGCACCGAAACCAGCGTGGCGTTGGTCGAGAATGTGAAAGAGCTCTTGCCGGTTGTGCTATTGGAAGAACTGAAAAAAGTAGCGGTCGCCTGGCTGTCGGGGAAGTCCACCGGAGTAGTCCGCCCGTTCGCCCGAAGACCGATACCCTAACTATGGATCGATGTGTAGTGATCTTCGGGCCTCGAGTGGTCTGGTAGATCGCATGAACGTCACCCTGCATTAAGCGAGACTTACGGCATGAGAATTGACAATCATTCCTGCCTGCAGCATTTTTGAGAGATCGAGATGTGGTCCGGCGCCAACGTCGCTGAATATAAACGATTCCCGTTCCCGGCTGCATGTGCCGCCGCATCCAGATTTGATAACGTCAGTGGAGTAGGGTTGTATGAGAGAAGTTGATGTATTTTGGTCGTTCAGGAGCCCATACTCCTATTTGGCGACGCCTGGAATTCTTGAAATTCGTGAAAACTACGATGTCCGGGTGAATATTCGGGTGGTACTGCCTATCGCTATCAGAAGCCCTGACATCCTGTTCACGCCAGAGAGCCTGAACAAGGTCAAGTATATCCAGTTGGACTGGGAGCGTCGGGCGGAATTCCTGGGAATGCCTCATGCCTGGCCTTCGCCCGATCCGGTTGTCATGGATATCAAGAATTTCAGTGTTCCTCAGAAGCAGCCTTATATCTACTGGTTGAGCTGCCTGGGCGTTGAGGCTCAGCGGCGGGGCCGCGGGCCGGAGTTCGTGGCGGAAGTGTCGAGGCTTATTTTTGGTGGCACCAGAAATTGGCACCAGGATGATCATCTTGCCAGCGCGGCGAGCAGAGCCGGTCTTAACCTGGGGGAGATGGATGCCTCAATCAGCGATGATGCCAGCCACATGCGCGAAATTGAAGACAATCAGCAGATGCTGGCCGATGCTGGTCATTGGGGAGTGCCCACATTGGTGGTTGATGGTGAGCCGTTTTTCGGCCAGGACCGGATTGAGACTCTGAAATGGAAGTTGAGTCAAATGGGCCTGGAAAAGTAGCGGATGTCCACCGATTTACCTCGCGCCCTGCGACTCACCCTGTCACTGATCCTGGCTCTGCTCCTGGCGGCCTGTGATTCCTCACCGTTGCTGCCCTCCGACGCCCGGCTCCCGGACGGCAGCACCTATACCGGGGAGACCCGCAACGGCGTCTTCCACGGAGAAGGCGTTCAGGAATTTCCCGGTGGGACGGTCTACCGGGGCGAGTTTCGGGAAGGATACTGGCATGGGAAGGGCGAGCTCGATTCCGCGGCGGGCTGGCGCTACGAAGGCGAGTTCGAGAAGGGCCTGATGGCGGGGGAGGGCGTGCTTCAGGATGAAAACAGTCTTTATGAAGGCGCCTTCAGGAATAACCGGTTCCATGGGGTAGGACGCTATGAAGTCAATGACAGCGTCTATATCGCCAGGTTCGTTGATGGTGACCCGGTGGAGGGCGCGCACATCACGGATTACGGCACCTATGAGGGCGAGTTCCGTGACTGGTACTACCACGGTGAAGGCACCTACACCTACACCTACACCGGTGCACCGGACGATGTGGGCAGCCTCTCCGGCAGCTGGGAGTACGGTGAATTCCTGGATGGCGAGGAATACACACCGGAAAAGCCAACCGAACCCCTGACCGAGAAGATTCTGGCCGAGGACCGCCAGCGCCTGAACCGTCAGATTGAACGCCTGGAACCCGAGCGCCCGGGTGTCACTGATGCCTATTTTCTCGCGGTGGGTGGCGATGGTACCGAGTCCGTCTTCATGCGGGATATCGAGGTTGCCAGAACCGGCTTGCAGAAGCTGTTCGATGTTGAGAGCCGTGCCATCATGCTGCTCAATCACCGCGACTATGAAACCCTTCCCCTGGCCAGCCGGCCCTCCATCGCAAGGGCCATCGAGGCCCTGGGTCAGCGCATGGACCCGGAGCAGGACCTGCTTTTCATCCACCTGGTGAGCCACGGTGGCCAGGACGGTGGACTGTTGTTGCAGCAGCCCGGTATCGAACTGCCGGACCTGACCCCCAAGGCCTTCGCGGAAATGCTCGAGCCCCTGAAGGCCCACCGCAAAGTGCTGGTGGTCTCCGCCTGTTACTCCGGCCATTGGCTCAACCAGCTAAGGGACAGCAACACCCTGATCATGACCTCCGCGAGGGAAGACCGTACCTCCTTTGGCTGTGGCGACGACTCAGAGATGACCTGGTTCACCAAGGCGGTGTACCAGCACGTGGGCCTGTCCCTCACTGATCCCGAAGCCATGTTCGGTCAGGTCAGGGAGCAAATCAGGGTCTGGGAGGAGGACATCGGAATGGAGGAGGAGAACTGGTCCTACCCCCAGTTCCACCTGGACGACGACCTGCGGCAATGGCTGAGTGAGAGAAGACCGGCTCCGGCTGGCTGACGAGGCGGCCAGGTCCATCGGCGATTCTTTTCGGGACCGTTGGAAGCCGTAGCCGTGAGCATCCCGCTCGACCGGCCGGCACTCCTTACGGGCGCGGCTCAGGTGGATGCCATAAACCCGGCAATCCCGGTCATGACAATTTCCGCCGCCATGGCGGACAGGATCAGGCCACTGATCTTCGAGAGGATATTCAGCCCCGTCCTGCCCAGTACATTTTCCAGGTGACCGGACAGTCGCAGCAGCACGGCCAGTATGAACAGGCCGGACACCAGTCCGAGAAGACCTCCGGCAACGGCCGGCACAGTATTCAGCTCCGCCCCGTATACCAGGATGGCGCCGATGGTCGCCGGCCCGATCATCACCGGGATTGCCAGGGGTACTACGGCAATGTCATCCCGGTCCTCGTCCGGCAGTCCGGTGGCGTGGTTACGGGTGCCACTTGTGACCAGGCTGATGGCGGTCAGAAACAGCAGGCTGCCGGCGCCGATGCGAAAGGAATTCAGGGTAATGCCAATCGCACTGAACAGCAGAGGTCCCGCGAAGAACAGGATCAGCCCCAGCACGAGGGCGGATATGCAGGCCCGGCGGATGATGGACTCTTTCTCCGCTGCGGGCAGTCCCCGGGTCAGGGCCAGGAACATGGAGACAACAAAGAAGGGGGCGAGCAGGAACAGGAAGCGGATGGTGGAGCTGAGGTAGGTGGTAAAGAACATCTCGAACATCGGAAAGCGGGCCTCGTGGGTAAATTCTCAAGCATAGCAGTTGGTCTGCCTGCTTACGTTCCATTTGATGAGCGGCCAGACGTTTTATATCGTGGGGAGGTCAATATCCGCTGGCGGGGTTCTGCGTGGGCTGATGCATTCGCTGGCCTCGGGGAGTTGTCCCATCGGATGGATTCCTGGGCGACCAAGAACATGGAGGACAATCCGTGGCCGAGATTCATCACATGAAGAACACCTGGTATGTCATCGGCGTGTTTGGTGTGCAACTGGCGGTTTCCCTGGCGTTTTTCACGATTTACTACGTGGTGTTCATATTGGGGGCGGCGTCAGAGATTGGCCAGGCTGAATTCCATGTTGCGATGGTGGGTTCGGATTCTGAAAAGATGATGTTCCTGGCTTTGCCGACCTTTCTTGTCGCCATATCGACGCTTATTATCGGTTTTATCTGCCTGTCCAGAAATACCGTTGAGGGGAAAGCGTTCCGGTCCTATGTGATTTTCTCAAACCTGTTTTGTCTGGCAATGGCCATTCTGCACATTTATATCTTCAGCAACTCAATCTACGCGGCCTCCTAGTGTCCCGGCCGGTTAATTCGCTGACCTATTGCTTGCCGCTGGCGACTCTGGCCAAGGCGTCAGTCCGCAGGTGTGGTGGTTCCACATCAAGGGCTGACAACACAGGTCCAGAGTCGCCAGCGGCAAGCCCTCCGGGAGCCCCTGAAAGCCTTGAGAGCTGTGTTGCGGCGCCTCGATTTGAAACCACCAAACCTTCGACACCGCGCCTTGCTCTCAAGGCTTTCAGGGGCTCAGTAGGTCAGCGAATTAACCGGCCGAGACACTAGTTTCCCGCCGGAATCATTCCCTGATCCGGGGTTTGCCGGTGCTGGCTCCGGCCAGGTGCCAGACCGGATGTGGTGGTCTCCCATCAATGGCTGACAATACGGGGCCCGGTAGAGGTCCACCCGACGCAGAACACTACTGTTGCCCGTTCCTGCCGGCTTTCAGGAGATTCTCCTCGCCCGAGGTTCGCAGTTCATCCTCAACCTGCCGGTCGATGGTGTAGTCGGCGGCAACGTCCACCGGCTCGTGGGGTGCTACGGTGGTTTCCGGCTTCTGGCCCGCTCGGGATGGGCTGTCATCCGTGCGGATGCGGTAGGTGGGCGCCGGCATCTCGATGCCAGCCCCATCGAACGCGGCCTTGATCAGGCGGATGGCTTCGCTCCTGGCCTTCAGGAAATCCGTCTCCCGCTGGTCGATCCAGCCGAAGAAACGCAGTTGCACGGTGCCCTCACCCAGGGAATTCACCACACCCAGCGGGCCGGGGTCCGATAGCACCCCTTTCATCCCCCGCAGGGTGGCCGTGCCCAGCCGCCGGGCGTCGGCGGGGTCCAGGTTCGCCGCTATGTTGACCGGGAAATCGAACTGGCGGAGGGGGTTACGGGTAAAGTTGGTCAGCGGCGAGGTCATGATCATGCTGTTGGGAATGCGCAGGTGGTTACCCTCCGCGGTCATCAGCACGGTGTCCCGGGAGGTGAGGCGAACCACGCTTCCGGCGAGCTCGCCCATCTGCACATTATCGCCAATGTTGAAGGGATTCCTGGCGCTCAGCAGTACGCCGGCCAGATAGTTCTCAACGATGTTGCGGAACGCGAAACCCACAGCGATGCCGGCGACCCCGGCCACGCCGAGCATGGCGCCCACCAGGGCGGTGGCGTCGAGGATTTCCAGGGCCAGCAGGATGCCGATGCCGGTGATGATCAGTCGGATCACCCGCTTGCCAAGATGGGACGCCAGTTCCGAAAAACCCAGGTGCCGCAGCCAGTCAGCATGGTGGCTGATCCACCGGCCGAGGAGCGCAAACACCACGACCACACCCAGGGCTGCAAGGGTGAGGGGCAAGGTGCGTATCACGGTGGCCACCAGCTCCTGGAATTTCCGGCGGGCGGGCTGAAGGCGGGCCGCCACATCCACTTCCTCCTGCAGCCGGTTCTGGACGAAGACCACCCCTTCAACCCGTTGGGCGACCGCAGTCAGTTCCCGGGCGGACCGGGCGCTGGAGACCTGCCCCTCCAGGGTCACCACCCCTGCCTGCACCGTGGCCTCGACATCCTCAAGGCCGTCAATGGCGGCCAGTACCGCCTTCAGGCGGCTCTGGATCGCCTGATCCCGCGGGGTATCCTGAACCCGTATTTCCGGCTCCGTGCTCTCCGTCATCTGGGCGTGAGCCACCGGCATGGTCATCGCCAGGGTCAGGGCGGTCAGGCACACCACAAGCAGGTCTTTCATGGGGGCTCCAGGGGGATGGGTGGTCCTGTTCAAACTTAGCAGATTCCGGGTCAGGGGCGAGAGATGGGCGCGGGCTGTGCCGGGGACCATGAACAGGCAGTTCAGATAAAGGTATTTGAACGCTCCGGATTGAAAACGACTGCTTCCGAGCTAGGCTTTGAGTATGTCGCGGGTTCCGAAGAGACGGCCATTGACGCTGCAGGCCCGTCACCTCTTTTCCGGGATGAAACAATTGCTCCGCCTGCCCGCCTGGAACAGGATGCCATGGAGGCCCCCCAGAAGATGAGATTCGCCCAATTTATCCGCGATAACATGGAAAGTATTCTCCTTGAATGCGAACAGGATGCACGGGCTATCCTCCCTCCGGAAAATTTTTCCCGGAAGGAACTACGAGATCATTTTAAATTCGTCCTTGAGGCCATCATTCATGATATGGAACATCGGCAGAGCGAGCATGAATCGTCGGAAAGGTCGATTGGGCGGGGCTCCCTATCTGGCGAAGAGACCTCCGCCCAGAAGCACGGCTCACAACGGTTTGGTATGGGAGCCGATGTACACCAGTTGGCCACGGAGTTCAGAGCCTTGCGGAGATCGATCATCCAGATGTGGATCGAGGACGGTAAACCATCGAGCCATCGGGAGTTTACTGATCTGGTTCAGTTCAATGAGGCACTGGACAAGACGCTGTCAGAGTCCATACAGCGGTACCAGGCGGACACGGAGCATCAGGCCAGGCTATTTGAAACGATGATGTCATCCATGCCCGATCCCGGTTTTGTGCTGGACCTTGAAGGTCGGTTCCTCTACGCGAATGATGCCATGGCGGCGTTCCAGGATAGATCCAGGGACGATCTCATCGGTAAATCCTTCGCAGATATTTGTCTTCCAGACTCCTCCGGCAAGAGTCAGACATTGTCCCGCGTGATAAGGAAGAAAGAAAAACTTCACCAGGAAGTGGTGTTAGAGGAAGAGGCCGGAAAGCGGTTTATCGACTACGTTTATGCCCCGGTGATTGATGATCAGGGGGTGGTGGAGGCCATTTCCGGTATCGCCCGTGATGTCACTGAACAAAAGCGGTCGGAAGAGGAAACCTGGCGACTGGCTAACTTCGACGCTCTCACCGGTATCCCCAATCGGCGCCTGTTCGAAGACCGGCTGAACCAGAATGCCACTCATTCCAATCGCACGGGCATTCCTTTTGCGCTGTTACTGATCGATCTGGATCACTTCAAGGAGGTTAACGACAGGCTGGGGCATGAAGCGGGGGACCGTTTGCTGCAGCAAAGCGCGGATCGGATCAAGTCCTGCATCCGTGAGACCGATACCGTTGCACGCCTGGGAGGCGATGAGTTTACTGTTCTCCTGCTGGACCTTGGTGACGCCAGACTTATCGAGGTGATCGCCAGGGACATTCTGGATCAGCTCAGTGCTCCGTTTGAGCTGGATCAGGAGCGGGCAATGGTTTCCGGCAGCATTGGCATTGCCATGTTTCCCGAGGATACGTCGGACAGTCGAAAGCTGCTGAACCGCGCCGATCGGGCCATGTACACAGCCAAGGGCACCGGTCGCAATCAGCTCTGCTTCTTCAGCGAAGTGCGCGAACAGTCCCCGTCGGAACGACAACAGCTGATTGGCGACCTCCGTCAGGCACTGATACATCAGCAATTCAGGCTCTACTACCAGCCGATTTTCGAACTCGCCACGGGCCGCGTTACCAAAGCCGAAGCACTGTTACGTTGGGAGCACCCCCAGCGAGGCCTGTTACTTCCCAAAGAGTTTCTGAAGCTTGCGGAGGAAACAGGGCTGATCGATGAACTAGAGGACTGGGTGTTCGCCGAAGCGTCAGCCCAGGCCGATCAGTGGAGCCTGGATACCGGGCGAAGTGTTCAGGTCAGCGTCAACACCTCACCGCTGCAGTTCATTCACGATACCCGGAAAAAACCCTGGGAAATACACACCAACCGGCGAAAGGAAGGCGCAAGCAACGTGGTGGTGGAGCTCGCCGAGAACACCCTTGTAAATGGTTCCCCCTACCTGCAGGAGCGTCTGAAAAGTCTTCAGGACGCCGGTCTCGAACTGGCCCTTGACGATTTCGGCACCGGGTGCTCCTCACTGACCTCCCTGAAACGTTTCAATATCAATTACCTGAAAGTCGCTCCGGCCTTTTTGCAGACTGGCGCCCGCTCGACTGAACGGGAGATCTTCGAAACCATCATCATGATGGCCCACAGACTGGGGCTGAAGGTCATGGCGGAGGGCGTGGAGACAGCCGAGCAGCGGGACTGGCTGAAAGAGAAGAAGTGTGATTTCGCCCAGGGCTACCTGTTTGCCAGACCGCTGCCGGTTCAGGAGCTTGAGCGGTTCCTGCACTGAGCTGAATCCTGCCCTCGCTCCGGGGATAATGGCTGCGTCCCCGCGCTGCGCTGACCGTCACTCCAGAGTCAGCAGCAGAAGCAGAACGAGTTCGGAGAGGACCACGCTGGCCCCCAGGGCATCGCCGGTATAGCCCCCCAGCTGGGTGTGCAGATACCGACCCCAGAGCAGGGCCACCCCCATGGTTGCGATAACACTCCACAGCAGCAGGTTGACGTGCCAGAGACTGAACACCAGGGTGAGGGTAAGGGTGAAGGCGCAAGCGAGAGCCAGCCGCCGCCGGGAGAAACCGTCCGCCACCGGCCTGCTCTTGCTTGTGCTTGTGTCCGTGACATAGCGCATACCGCCCATCAGTAGCAGCGGTGTCAGCCGCGAGACCGCCGGGGCGACCAGCAGCGCCAGCCAGATGAGTGAGCTGTCCAGCAGCAGCGCTGCCTTGAGGGCGAGGGACATGACCAGGGCGGCCGTGCCATAGGTGCCGATACGGCTGTCCTTCATGATTTCCAGGCGGCGCTCGACGGTATAGCCGCCCCCGAGGGCATCCACGCTGTCCGCCAGGCCATCTTCATGGAAGGCTCCGGTCGTCCACAGATGCAGGGCCATCACCAGGAGAATGCCTGTCAGCGGCGGGAACACCAGGGTCAGGCCCGTATAGGTCGTGGCGTACAGGGCGCCCAGCAGCAGTCCCACCAGGGGAAAGTAAAGGCTGCTCTGATTCATGAGCTTCTGGCTGTAGTCGATCTTTACCATCATCGGAAGACGGGTAAGAAATCCCAGTGCCAGCCAGAAGGCCTGCCACTCAGCGCGTAATCTGGATGATTCGTCGGTCAATTCGAGTTTTCCTGAAAAGGGAGCATTGTGGCGCACCCGGGGCGTGTAATGCCATCCCCGCGAGCCCTTCGCCAGGGTACTGGGGTCCCTCGTGAAATGGCACGGCGTCAGGGATTGGGCTAGGATGGAACGCAAGAGACGGTGGTTGTCCCGCCTGCCAAGGGCCCTCTTCTTATGGCGTCAAAATCCGCAACGGATAACCTGGATTTTTCAGGGCTGTTCCGGGAACTCGCTTCTGGCGTACCAGGCGTGCTGTTCTGCTATGAAATCAGTGCCGACGCGTCCACGCATCGTATCCCATTCATCAGTAGCCGTGTCCGGGATCTGTTCGGGGTCTCACCGGATGAATTGCTCCGGGACGCTTCCGAATTGTTTAACATCATCCATCCCGACGACCACGACGCGGTCGGCTCCTCCATCCAGCAATCTTTTCAGGATCTGGCTCCCTGGCAGCAGCAAGCAAGACTTAGGCTCAGAAGCGGCGAATACCGATGGTTTGAGGGTCATTCAGTGCCTCGCAGGGAACCCGGCGGTAGCACCCTTTGGTTCGGGCAGTTTACTGACATCCAGGCTCACAAGGATCTGGAGTTCGGACTCCGGAAGAGTGAGGCAGAGGCCGAGTACCAGCTGTCATTTCAACAACTGATGACGAGCCTTTCCTCAGACTTCATTAACTCGACCATTGGGGACATTGACGACAAAGTCCAGACCTTCCTGGCACGCATTGGGGAGTTCTTCGGCGTTGACAGAGTCTACGTGTACCGGTTCTCCGAGGACCTGGCCCGGATGACCAACACCCATGAATGGTGTCGGGAGGGGGTCCCGGAACTGAAGGGATCCCAGCAGCAAGTGGATATCACCGGATTTCACTGGTGGCAGGCTCAGACAAAGAGCGTCCTGAAGCAGAACCGGGTGGTGTTTATCGAAGACGTCAGCAAGCTCCCGAAAGAGGCGGTTGCTGAACGGGAGTTACTGGAAGAGCAGGGGGTGGCCGCCATGTTCTGCGTGCCCATCCTGATCCGGGGTGTGGTGGAGGGGTTCTTCGGCATGGACTCGCTGACCGTGCGAAGCTGGCGAAAGGACCAGTCGGACCTGCTCATCCTGGCGGCAAACCTGCTCTCGGAGGCCCTGGAACGTCACCGTCTGGAGCAGGAGCTGCTGAATCAGTCCATCCGGGACCCGCTGACGGGCATTCATAATCGGCGCTACCTTCAGCCCCGGGTCGAAGAGATGATGTCGCGTTTCCAGCGGACGGGGGAAGGTTTCGCCCTGGCGATGCTGGATATCGACCATTTCAAGCGGGTGAACGATACCCTCGGTCATCAGGCTGGCGACCGGGTGCTCCAGGAGTTCGGTCGCCTGCTGCAGGAACAGTTCCGCGGCACCGATGTTGCCGCGCGCTATGGCGGGGAGGAGTTTGTGGTCGCCCTGGCCAGCGCAAGCCATGAGTCCGCAAGGCAGGCCTTGTTGCGAATACTCGAACGGGTACGTGCCATGAACGTGGAGTTCAAGGGCAGGACGGTGCCGGTCACGGTCAGTGCGGGCCTGGTCCATGTAGTGGACCTGCGGCCGGGAAAGCTGAGTACCGATGCCATGGTCACCGAGGCCGACCGCCGCCTGTACAAGGCCAAGCGTTCCGGGCGGGACTGCCTGGTGGATGCATCAGGGAAATCACGGTTATAGAAAATCGGTATTTCACTATATTACCTTTCAGTATATGCTTAGAACAAATGTGATACTGAAAGGCGTTCCCATGAATACTCCCCTTGTTCAGCATTTCTTCGACGAGCCCACCAACACCTTCAGCTATGTGGTCCGGGATCCGGACAGCAATGCCTGCGCGATTGTTGATTCGGTGCTGGACTTCGACTACGCCGCCGGCCGCACGGACGTTCGCTCCGCTGACGAGATTATTGCCTACGTCCGCCGGGAAGGTCTGGTGGTGGAGTGGATCCTGGAAACCCATGTCCACGCCGACCACCTTTCCGCGGCACCCTATCTGCACGAGGCGCTGGGCGGTAAAACCGGCATCGGCGCCCGCATCGTGGAGGTGCAGGAGATCTTCGGCAAAGCCTTCAATGCCGGCACCGAGTTCGCCCGTGATGGCAGCCAGTTTGATCGCCTGTTCGAGGAGGGTGATCGCTTCCGGATCGGAGGCCTGGAGGGCCATGTTCTCCACACGCCCGGCCATACCCCGGCCTGCCTGACCTACGTTATCGGGGACGCCGCTTTTGTGGGCGATACCCTGTTCATGCCGGACTATGGCACGGCCCGGTGTGACTTCCCCGGGGGCGATGCCCGTACCCTGTACCGGTCGATCCGGAAGGTGTTGAGTCTTCCTCCCCAGACCCGGATCTTCCTGTGCCATGATTACAAGGCGCCAGAGCGTGACGAGTACCAGCACATGACCACGGTGGCGGAGCAGCGCAGGAGCAATGTGCACGTTCACGACGGCATCACGGAGGATGAATTCGTGAGAATGCGCAGCGAGCGGGATGAAACCCTCGATATGCCCCGCCTGATCCTTCCCTCGGTTCAGGTCAACATGAGGGCGGGCCATATGCCGCCACCGGAGGACAATGGTCAGGTTTATCTGAAAGTCCCTCTTAACCGTTTCTGACGGCGGCGACATTTTGAAGCTTGCGCGATATCTGCCGATTCTGGAATGGCTGCCCGGCTACGGACGACTCACCCTCGGCCATGACCTGATGGCGGCGGTGATCGTCACCGTCATGCTGATTCCCCAGTCCCTGGCCTATGCCATGCTGGCGGGCCTGCCGCCACAGGTAGGGCTCTACGCGAGCATGCTGCCGCTGGTGCTGTACGCCCTGTTCGGCTCCAGCCGGACCCTTTCGGTGGGCCCCGTGGCGATCGCCTCCCTGATGACCGCGGCGGCACTGGGTGAACTGTTCGAGCCTGGTTCGGCCGGCTATATTGGCGGCGCCGTTGTGCTGGCGGTCCTGTCGGGGCTGATGCTGATGCTGATGGGTCTTCTCCGGCTCGGATTCCTGGCAAATTTTCTCAGCCACCCCGTGATCTCGGGGTTTATCACCGCGTCGGCCGTGGTGATCGTGGCGAGCCAGCTTCCGCACCTGATGGGCATTGAGGCGGGCGGCCACAATCTTCTGACGCTGTTTCCCGGACTGGTCTCCGGCCTGAGCCGTATCAATCCGGCTACCCTTGCGATAGGCGGAGGTACGCTGGTTTTTCTCTGGTTGACCCGAAAACACCTGAAGGGGGTCCTTGTCCGGTCCGGCCTCGCACCGCAAACGGCGGATATCCTGGTGAAGACCTCGCCCATTCTGGCGGTGGTGGTCACCACCGGACTGACCTGGACGCTGGCACTGGACCAGTCTGGTGTCGCCGTGGTGGGAGACGTGCCCGGTGGTCTTCCCGGCCTGGTGATGCCGACGCTGGACCTGGCGCTCTGGCAGCAGCTTGCGATAAGCGCCCTGCTGATCAGCATTGTGGGCTTTGTGGAGTCGGTGTCGGTGGGTCAGACCCTGGCGGCCAAGCGTCGTCAGCGCATCGATCCGGACCAGGAGCTGATGGGCCTGGGCGCCGCGAACCTCGGTGCCGGATTTTCCGGGGGCATGCCGGTGACCGGTGGTTTTTCCCGCTCGGTGGTGAATTTCGAGGCGGGCGCCGAAACCCCGGCGGCCGGAGCCTTCGCCGCCATAGGCATCGCCCTGGCGACGCTGTTCCTGACGCCTGCCATCGCCCTGCTGCCCGTGGCCACCCTGGCGGCCACCATCGTCGTGGCGGTGTCCGGCCTGATCGATGTACCGGCGGTGGTGCGCACCTGGCGCTATTCCCGGGCAGACTTCATCGCCATGCTGACCACGATCCTGCTGACCCTGGCCTACAGCGTCGAAGCCGGCATCGTGGCCGGGGTTGGCCTCTCCATTGGGCTTTTTCTCTATCGCACCAGTCGCCCCCACAGCGCGGTGGTGGGCCGGGTTCCCGGGACCGAGCACTTCCGCAATGTGCGCCGGCACGAGGTGGAAACCCGCCCGGACCTGGCCATGCTCCGGGTGGATGAAAGTCTCTACTTCGCCAACGCGCGTTTTCTGGAGGACTGCGTGCTGGATCTGGCGAGCACACAGCCGGAACTCAAGGACGTGGTGCTGGTGTGTCCGGCGGTGAACCTCATCGATGCCTCTGCCCTGGAGAGCCTGGAGGCCATCAATGAGCGCCTGAAGGACAGCGGCGTGCGCCTGCACCTCTCCGAGGTGAAGGGGCCGGTGATGGATCGGCTGCGGGGGACAGGGTTTCTGGATAACCTGACCGGGCAGATCTACCTCACCAACTACCAGGCCTGGAAGGCCCTGGAGCCGGAGTCAGAGGTGGCCGGCCAGTAAACGTTGCACGGTGATGTCCGCGAGAACCCGGATGGGATGGTCCTCGCATTCCCGGATTTCCACGCAGTCGCGGATGTGAGCCGGCGGCAGATCGTCCCGCAGCAGGCAGTCCGCCTGTCGCAGCAGGCTGTGATCCGTGAGCCAGTCCGGGTTCCAGCGGGAGCCGGTCTCCTCCGGGAACAGGGCCACGTAGGCGATTCCGGATTCCACCAGGTCCTGGAAGAAATGGGAGCCGAATGACAGATCCGGCACCATGCCGTTGCCCATGTCGGCCACCTCCACCAGTACCGAAACCCGGCTGATGTCCGCGAATCCCACCGGCACCCCCAGCTCGGGGCTGCTGGTGCCCCAGCGGCCGGGACCCGCCAGCATCAGGTTGAAGTACTCCGGTGTCTGGCGGGCCAGCCGGCCGACCAGGTTGGCGACCTGGTACTTCTCGGGCACAGTCAGGGCGCTGTAGGCCTCCGCTTTTACCCGGATGATCCGGTGTATGGGCAGATTGATATTGCCCCCCATGAAATGACCTTCCGTGGACAGCAGTATCTGGCGTGGGTCGGGCCGTCGCGGCAGTTCCACCGGGCTGGCCTCGCCAATCGTGGCCAGGGGACGGCACTGCACCAGGTTGAGGCGGGGCCTGGGGTTATCGGCGGTGGCAAGGTGCAGGGTGAACTCCACATCCACAGGGTGGCGGTAGGCCTGTTCGAGGGTCTTCAGCAAAAGGCTTGCCATAGCCGTGACATCGCCCTTGCGGATCAGGGGGCGGAAGGTGAGGCGCCACACCGGGTGGTCCAGGCCCAGTTCCCGTGCCCGGTCCGAGGCCTCCCGGTCGGTCTCCCCCAGTTGCGAGAGGGGCAGGTCGGGCACCTCCCGGGCCAGGCTGGTCAGATCGATGGTCGTCAGGCCGGGGCCGTTGACATCCAGCGCGTCTACAAGATGCTGGCTGAACCGGTAGTTCTCCTCGCGGCTGCGGAAGGGTTGCTTATCGGGTTGGTCCAGGGCCACAACGAGGGCATGATCCCCCTCGATCCGGTCGACAGCTCTCGTGCCCAGGCCCATAACCAGCCGCAGCATGCCAGCCTCCGGCGTCATGTCCGGGTCCCATACGAAGGTATTGCGGGACACACCCACGGCGGCGGCATCAGGCAGGTACCAGTGATCATGGAAACGACCATTGACCCGTTGGATCAGCAGGGCCATGGGTTCTTCCTGGTGCTCCAGGTCGCGGCTGCGACGATAGCTGAGGGCGTCCTCGCTCAGGGCGGAGGCGTAGACCTGGCGGATGGCGTTCTCCAGCTCCGCCAGTCGCTGCTCCGGATCACCCTGGTTGACCAGGAAAACACTCTCGTATTTGCCCGCGAAGGCATTGCCGAAACCGTCTTCCAGAAGGCTGCTGGAGCGGACCAGGATCGGATACTGACCGAAATGGTCCAGGGTCCGGATCAGTTCGGGGCGCACTTCGGGGGGGAATGTTCCGGCAAGGATGGCATTTCTGAGAGCCGGGGCCTCCTCGAAATATCCCTGATAGGTGCGGTGTCGCATCATCAGCGGCCATAACCCGTTATGCACCAGGAAGGCGTACCAGGCGTCCGACGCGAGGAAGGTGGAGTCGTGGGGATCCAGGGCCTCGTTCCAGGTATCGGGATCCTCCTGCAACAGGATGGCACGGGCCAGCAGCATGCCCACCGCCTTGCCGCCGATAAAACCACTGCCGATGATCCGGTTGTGAATGGCGGTCAGGTCATCGAGGTCCAGGTAACGCTCCGCCAGTTCAAGAACACGTGGATCCCGGCTTATCAGGACCCTCAGGATGCGTTCGGTCAGAGCCCGGCGGGCGGTCCGGTCTTCGCTGCCGGACAGCGCCCTGGCCTCGAGGAACAGACGGTCCCAGCGGTCAAGACGTTGCTGGGTGCCGTGGGCCTGATGCTCTATGGCCGCCTGCAGCCGTGTGGCGTTGCTGCTGTCGGTCACCGGCGTGAAGGCGCCGTCCTGGTAGCGGTGGGGCAGAAACATGGTGGGAGACTGGCGCTGCCAGACTTTCACCGGTTGAATCTGAATGTCGTTGTCGGCCCGGTGAACGTCAATCATCACCTGGGTGGTGGCGCGGATGCGGTCAAGGGTGTGACGGGAGTGCCGGTGAGGATAGAGGGCAAACCAGGCTACCGTGTCCAGCTCGAACAGAAGCGGGCAGATCACCCGGAAGAAATAGCCCACCATGGTATCCGTCGCCCAGGCGTCGAGCAGGTCGCTGAGGCAGTCGCAGACGTAGAAGGCGCCGTGGCCCCAGGTCTCAACCAGCTCCCAGACCCGGGCGGTAAAGGATTCAAAGCCGTCCCTGGCATCCACCTCGACGATGCGGATACCAGGTCCGGGGGGGAGCAGCGGCTCATGCTGCCCGAAGCGCAGGTAGATAATCTGGCGTCCCGCCTTCCTGGCGGAGCGGACGAAGGGGAGAACAAAGCTCCGGTAATCGTTCAGGTCACTGACCCGCCAGACCACGTTGTCACCAATTCTGAGCCCGTCGAGAACCCGGTCCAGGCCGGCAACGCCGGTGGAGATCAGCGTCGTGTCTCCGGAACTGGTGACGTCCGTCATGATCAGATCAGGCCCATGGCATCCATGGCCCTGGCCACCTTGATAAATCCGGTCACATTGGCGCCGATCACGTAGTTACCCGGAGAGCCGAACTCCTCGGCGGTTTCGAAGCAGTTTTTGTGGATGTTGATCATGATTTCCTCCAGCCGCTTTTCAGTGTAGTCGAAGGTCCACGAATCGCGGCTGGCATTCTGCTGCATTTCCAGGGCACTGGTGGCGACACCACCGGCGTTGGCGGCCTTGCCCGGGCCGTAGGAGAGTCTGGCCTCCTGAAAAATCTGGATACCCTCCGGGGTGGTGGGCATATTCGCCCCCTCGGCCACGGCAATGCAGCCATTTTCCACCAGGGTCTTGGCGTCGGAGCCGTTGAGCTCGTTCTGGGTGGCACAGGGCAGCGCCACATCACAGGGAACGGACCAGAGGCTGCCGCCCTTGACGTATCGCGCGTCCTTATGGACTTCGGTGTAGGCGCTGATGCGGCGACGCTCTACTTCCTTGATTCGCTTGACGGTCGCCAGGTCGATACCTTTCTCGTGAACCAGGATGCCGCCGGAGTCGGAGCAGGCGATGACCTTGGCCCCCAGCTGGTGCGCTTTCTCGATGGCGTAGATGGCAACGTTGCCGGAGCCGGAAACCACCACGGTCTTGCCATCAAGGGTTTCTCCACGGGCCTTGAGCATCTCCTGGGTGAAGAACACCGTGCCATAGCCGGTGGCCTCGGTGCGGGCGCAGCTGCCGCCCCAGTTGATTCCTTTCCCGGTAAAGACGCCGGATTCGTAACGGTTGGTGATGCGCTTGTACTGTCCGAACAGGTAACCGATCTCACGGCCGCCGACACCGATGTCGCCCGCTGGCACATCGGTGTACTCGCCCAGGTGGCGGTAAAGTTCGGTCATCAGGCTCTGGCAGAAGCGCATGATCTCGTCATCGGACCGGCCCTTGGGGTCGAAATCGCTACCACCCTTGCCGCCGCCGATGGGCAGGCCGGTGAGGGCGTTCTTGAAGATCTGCTCGAAGCCAAGGAACTTGATAATGCCGAGGTAGACGGAGGGGTGGAAGCGCATGCCTCCCTTGTAGGGGCCAAGGGCGCTGTTGAATTCAACACGGAAGGCCCGGTTGATATGAATCTCACCCTTGTCGTCCTGCCAGGGCACCCGGAAAATAATCTGCCGTTCCGGCTCGCAAATGCGCTGAATGATCTTTTTGTCTGCGAACTCCGGATATTTCACCAGGACCGGGCCCAGGGTTTCCAGTACTTCATGGACTGCCTGGTGGAACTCGACTTCTCCTGGGTTGCGGTGCAGAACATCCTGGAAAATGGGTTCAAGCTTTTCGTCAAGGCGTGCCGCCATGGAATTCTCCTGTCAGAGGACCGATGATTGAGTATGGGTAAAGCGAGTCATTGCACCATGGTAGTGCCTTTCTGACAATCGTCGCCTGACCATTGTCAATGAAAGGTTGTTTGAGACCTGACGGTCGCCTGCAGAATCAGCAGGTTACGATCCGAAAGGACAGTGTGGAAAAAAGGGGCAGGGTATGGGGCTGACTGACAACCTGTTTCCCGGCTGGCTGTTGCTGGTTTGCGGGCTGCTGTTCGCGGGTGTTCTGGTAACCGCAGTGCGCCAGACCAGCTGGGCTGGGCTGAGGAGCTCGCCACGCCTCCAGCACTGCCTGTTTGGTGCCGCCGTGGCACTGGGCTCCCTGTGGCAACTGCGGGCCGGCCTCTCGCCGGGGCTCAGCATCCATATCTTCGGCATGACCGCGGTCACCCTCATGCTGGGCTGGCCACTGGCGGTTTTTTCCGGTCTGCTGGCGCTGGTGATCGTGGTGGTGACCGGTCACGAGCCCCTGTCGCTGTTCGCGGTCAACGGTCTGATCACGGTCATGGTGCCGGCGCTGGTTACCCATGGCATCATGCGCTGGGAACGCCACCGTAACTTCCGCAACTTCTTCGCCTACATCTTCTTCTGCGGCTTTTTTGGCGCCGGCGCCGCTGTCGCCAGCGCCGGCGTGACCATGGTGCTGTTGCTCTGGCTGACCGGCGTGTACGACTGGTATCACCTGGTGCATGATTACTTGCGCTACCTGCCCCTGTTCGTACTGCCCGAGGGCTTCGTCAACGGCACGGTGGTCACGGGGCTGATGGTGTTCCAACCGGAACTGCTGACCACCCTCGATGAACGCCGGTATCGTCAGTGAGCTGTCGAGCGGGCATCGAGATTCCAGGTCCAGCCGGACAGCCAGCGTTCGACCTCCCCCGCCGGCATGGGTCGGGCGATGCCAAAGCCCTGAATCAGATCGCACCCCATGTCTCTGAGGACTTCCGCGTGCCTCAGGGTTTCCACCCCTTCCGCCAGCACCGGGCGATTGAACCGTCGTGACATATAGATAACGCTCTCCACGATGGCGCAATCGCTGTCGTTTTCCAGCATCCGGAAGATGAAACTCCGGTCAATCTTGATGAGGTCCACCGGCAATGTCCGGAAATAACTGAGGGACGAAAAACCCGTGCCGAAATCGTCGAGGGCGACCTGGACGCCAAGGTTGCGGCAGTCTTCAATGACTTTGCCTGCCCGTTGCATGTCGTCCAGGGCCGTGGATTCCAGGATTTCCAGCGTAACCAGTGACGGAGAGAGTTCCGGGTGCTCGGAGAGATAGCGCCGCAGAAAATTGGCGAAACCCGGGGCCAGCAGGTGGGCGGCGCTGATATTGATGCTTATGGCCAGGAGATGACCGCTGCGGGCCCAGATCGCCTGCTGTTCCAGGGCCTTTTTCAGAACCCACTGGCCGAAGCGTTCCTCGAGATGGCTGCCCTCGATGAAGGGCAGGAACTCCCCCGGCGGAACCAGGCCCCGCTGCGAATGCCGCCAGCGGACCAGCGCTTCCATGCCCACCACCCGGCCATCGCTCATCTGCACCTGGGGCTGGTAATGGAGCTCGAATTCGTTGCCCCTGAGGGCCTGGGTCAGTTCCGTCAGCAGCTGCCGGCGCTGTTGCAGATGCTTGTCCAGGGTCGGATCGAAAAAGTGATAGTTGTTGCGTCCCTTTTCCTTGGCGAAATACATGGCCTGGTCGGCATGCCGCACCAGTCGTTCCGAATCGGAAGGATCGTTGGGGTAGAGGGCGATGCCCATGCTGCCGGTGATGTTCGCGGTCGTCGGGCCGATGGACAGGGGCTGACGCACCGCATCGAGAATACGCTGGTAAACACGGGGGTCGTCGACGTCCCTGAGCAGCAGTACAAATTCATCGCCACCGACGCGGGCCACCGTATCATCACTCCTGATGGACAGGCGCAGCCGGTTGGCAACCGTCATCAGCGCCCGATCACCCAGGCCCTGACCAACCTGGTCATTGATGGCCTTGAAGCCATCCAGGTCCAGGTAGCAGACCGCCAGTGTCTTGCGGCTGAGATCGGCATGCTCCATTTCCCGGTCCAGGCGCGCTGTCATCAGCTGGCGGTTGGGCAGTCCGGTGAGCTCATCGTAATTGGCCGCCCGTTCCAGCTCCTCGGCGTGATTCTTGAGTGCCGAGATATCGGAAAAACTGGCGACATAATACCAGTCGCCGGGTTCATCCAGCTGGACGCGGGTAATCTGCAGAAACTCCGGATACTCCTCGCCGTTACGCCGGCGATTCCAGATCTCGCCACGCCAGCAGTTGTGCTCGTTAATGGAGCGCCACATGGCCTGATAGAATTCGCTGCCCTGTCGACCCGAGCTGAGCATATTGGGGTTGCGGCCGATGGCCTCCTCGCGGTCGTAGCCCGTGATACGGGTGAAGGCAGGGTTGACGTCAACGATCTGGTTGTTGCGATCGGAAATGACGATGGCGTCGTGGCTGCGCTCGAATACGCTGGCGGAAATCTTGAGGCGACGCTCGATCGCCTTGCGGTGGGTGATATCCACCTGGATGGCCACATAACCACCCTCCGGGTGATCCCTGCGGTCGATAGGAGTGCAGATCATCCTTACCCAGAAGGTTGATCCGTCCTTGCGGTAATTGAGAATATCCCTGTCGAAACCCTCGCCCTTGTCAAAGTGCTGTCTGATTCTGGCAATGGTCTGGGAATCGGTGTCCGGGCCCTGCAGGCGTTCGCCCGGCGGGCGGCCGGCCACTTCCTCAAGGCTATAGCCGGTCATGGCCTCGAAGGCCGGATTGACCCACTCCACGCGGCCCCGGGCATCCGTGATCATGACGCCATTATTGGTGTGCCTGGCCACCAGGGCCAGCCGTTCGGGTCCAGGTGAAGTTTGCTGCTTGATGATCTGCTCGTCCATACTCTGGTATCGGGCTCAAGGGTGAATGCGCTGCTGCCCTGCAGTGTGGTATAGACGTCCGGTCAATTACGAATAGTTTGCTGATAATGATAACACAAACAAAAAACACTGAAGTCAACTGATGAGGATGCAAGCATGTCTGAAGTAAAAGGTTACGCTGCCACTTCCGAACTTTCGGGCCTGGCGCCGTTCCAATTCCAGCGTCGCGCCCCCCGGCCGGATGACGTGTCCATTGAAATCGAATATTGCGGCGTCTGCCATACGGACATTCACTTTGCTGCCAATGACTGGGGCCGCACGAATTATCCGGTCGTGCCAGGGCATGAGATTATCGGCCGGGTCACCGCGGTTGGAAATGATGTGAATCAATTCACAGTGGGACAGCGGGTCGGCGTCGGGTGCATGGTTGACTCATGCCGCCAGTGTGCCTCCTGTGACCAGGGGCTCGAGCAATACTGTCGTGAGGGCATGACGCCCACCTATAACGGTGTGGACCGCCACGATGGTGAGCGCACCTTCGGGGGCTACTCCGACAGCATTGTGGTCAGCGAGCGCTTTGTGGTGTCGGTGCCGGACGCACTGGACCCGGCCACGGCAGCGCCCATTCTGTGTGCGGGCATCACTACCTACTCCCCCCTCAAGCACTTTGGTGTGGGTAAGGGGCACAAGGTGGGCGTGATCGGAATGGGTGGGCTGGGCCACATGGGCGTGAAGTTCGCCCGGGCGCTGGGCGCGGAGGTGACCCTGTTTACCCGTTCACAGAGCAAGGAGGCCGAGGCCAGGAAACAGGGTGCCGACCACGTCATCATTTCCACGGACCCCGAGCAGATGGCTGCCGCCACGGAACGCTTCGATTTCCTGCTGGATACAATCCCGGTTCCCCACGACCTGAACCCATACCTGCAAACCCTGGCGGTCAATGGTGCCCATATCTTGGTGGGGC
Source organism: Marinobacter daqiaonensis (assembly GCF_900115285.1). GTDB lineage: Bacteria > Pseudomonadota > Gammaproteobacteria > Pseudomonadales > Oleiphilaceae > Marinobacter > Marinobacter daqiaonensis. Next base: position 2,090,849 of record NZ_FOYW01000001.1, on the reverse strand, counting down.
TGATCGAGCCCATCGATCCCACCGTGCATTCCCGCAATCTCATCGGCAAGCGGCGCATCCTCACGGGGTCCCTGATCGGCGGCATGCCGGAGACCCAGGAAGTGCTGGACTTCTGCGCGGAACATGGCATCGAATGCGACATCGAGATGCTGGATATCCGCAACATCAACGAAGCCTACGAACGCATGAAGAAGGGTGACGTGAAATACCGTTTCGTCATCGATATGAAAACCCTGAACAACGCCTGACACGCCTCCTGCTGGGGCTCTACTCGCGCCAGCGGGAGTGCTTTGCGAGCTTGCGCTGCAGGGTTCTGCGGTGCATGTTCAGGGCCCGGGCGGTGGCGGAAACATTGCCTTCCTGCTCGGCCAGCACGCGCTGGATATGCTCCCATTCCAGTTCCTCCACGGACGGAGGCTGGCTTCTCAGCGCCGGTTCGGGCCGGTCAGGCTCGAACCCTTCCATGATCTGCCCGACGGTCACCGGCTTGCACAGGTAGTTGATGGCGCCCTTGCGGATGGTTTCCACGGCGGTGGCGATGCTGCCGTAACCGGTCAGCACCAGTACTTCCAGGCCCGGCCGTTTTTCCAGCAGCCGGGGCAGCAGTTGCAGTCCGCTTTCTCCCGCCAGGTTCAGATCCAGGACGCAGCGCCGGATCCGCTCGTTATTCAGGCGGTCCATGGCCTGTTGCGATGTGTGGGCGGTGAGCGCCTCGATGCCGCGTCGCCCCAGGGACCGGGCCAGGGTGCCGGCAAATGTCGGGTCGTCGTCGATCACCAGCCAGATCGGTTCATTCATGGTGGTCCTCCTCGGCGATGGGCAGGTCGATGATCATGGTTGTGCCCCGGTTTTCGTCCCCTGTGCGGACATCCGCCTCCAGGTGCCCGCCGAGGCGCTGAATGGTGGCATTGGAAAGAAACAGGCCAACACCAAGGCCCTGGTCGGAGTTGACCGGGCGGTGGGACCGCTGGCCCAGAATCTGTTCACTGATGCCGGTGCCATGGTCCGTGATCCGCACCTGTACCCGTGGACCGACGATATCCGCTGTCACTTCGATACCCCCTGGGCTGGCTCTCAGGGCGTTGGCAAGCAGGTTGAGGACGGCCTGGTCGAGGGTCGCGTCCACCTGCAGCGGGTCGTCGGGCAGGTCGCGGGGCCAGTGGATGCGGGCGTCCGGCCACAGCAGGGTGGCGGACTCCCGCAGACGTTGCAGCCAGTGACCCAGGGGAAGCGTTTCAGTAGCCGCCTCCCGTGCCCGGACGGCAGCCTCGGTCATGGTCTTCAGCTGATCGCGACACAGGCCGATCTGTTGTTCCAGCAACTTCAGGTCTTCACGGATCTCGTGGGCCTGGGGGAGGGTTTGCATGTCATCCACCAGCAGGGTCATGGTATTGAGGGGTGTGCCCAGGCGATGGGCCACATTCGCCGCAGACAGGCCAAGGGCAATGATCTGCTCGTCCCGCAGGCGTTCCTCCCGGTCCCTGGCAAGGGCCTGTTGCTGCTCCCTGAGTCTCGATACCAGCGAGCCCACCACGACCAGCATAATGGCGGCTGTCAGGGCAAAGGTTCCCCACATGCCCATCAGGTGAAGCTGCATGTAATCGCTACGTGAGAGCCCGGCCGGGGGAGGAACCGGAAACAGGACCAGCAGCGTATAAACGACGATGGCCACCAGGGTGATGGCGAGGCTGTGACGGGTGGGAACCAGCACCAGGCCGGTGACCAGCGGCAGTAATAACAGTGACACCAGGGGGTTGGTGAAACCACCTGTGAGGGCCAGCCAGATCCCCATGACGACCAGGTCGGCGGTCAGCGAGAGTGTCACCGGCAGTGAATGGGCGGGCGGATGCCGGGTGAGCCAGAGCCAGCTGGCGGCGGCGAACAGGGCATGGGCCAGGGTCACCAGCAGCGGTGCCGGGCCGGTCATGGGAGGTGCCAGAAAAGAGAGCGCCGCCAGGGCCAGCCACTCCATGGTGACCATGGAAAGCCGCATCAGCAGCAGGTAGCGGGCGGACTGGCGAAAACCGGCCTGGGAAATGGTGTGGAGTTTCATGTCGCGATTATAGTGTGGGCGGTCATGGTTTTACCGCGACATTCTGTCCCACTGTCCAGTGCCCGCCAACCGGTAGACTGAGTGGCGCCTGAGTAAGGGGGCATTAGCGACTCGGCCAGTAGCGCTGCATTTCAACAAACAGGAATGAGGCACTCCAGGTGATCAGCACGAAGCCGGTGAGCCCTTGAATACCGGTCAGGTAACGCAGTATACCTACCGGTTCGATATCGCCGTAACCGAGGGTGGTGAAGGTCACGAAGGAAAAATAGACGGTATCCATGAAAGAGCCGGAGTAGCTGACGGTCAGCTGTCCCCAGCCATCGGCATGATGCATCAGATAATAGGCACCGGCGAAAAGCCATACCTCAACAGTGTGGGCAATCAGGATTCCCAGCACCGCCACCAGCAGCCGTAACTGGCGAATGGGTCGCATGTGGCCGAGCGAGGTGCTGAGCCGCATCAGGCACTCGTAATGAAAAAGCACGGCCAGAACCACGATCAGGCTGTTGATCACGGTGGCGGTAAGCAGACTGGCCTGACCAAGAATATCCATGTCGGAAAACCTGTTGTTTGTCGTATCGGCTCACACCAGGGCGTGGCAATGATGGATAATTCTGTGCCATGGACGCCGGCGGGTAAAGCCAGTACCTGTTCCGGAAGCTCCGGTTTTGATGAGAGACAGTTGCATGATGCGATATCTGATTCCCGCGGTGATACTGATCGCTGCGGTGGCGGTTTTCCAGATTCTCAAGCTGACCAGGCCGGAGCCTGAGGTCGCCGGCCAGACCGAGCGTTCCTGGCCGGTCCAGGTCATGCCGGCCACCCCCTCGGCCCATCGGCCCGCGTTGCCCGTCTACGGTGAGGTGACCGCGCCGGAGATGATGAATATTGTCGCATCGGTCTCCGGACGGGTCGCCCGGCGTCCGGTGTCGGAGGGGCAGCGGGTGGCCGAAGGGGAACTGCTGGTGGCCATGGATCCGGCGGATTTCCGGCCGCCCCTTGTCCAGGCCGAAGCCGAGGTGTCAGACCTGGAAGCACAGATACAGGGTGAGAAGACCCGTGCCGAAACGGACCGGGAGGCCCTGGCCCTGGAGCGGGCGGTTCGGGACAGTGCCAGGCGGCAACTGGAACGGACCCGCTCCCTGCTGGGCAATAACCTGGTCTCCCAGCGGGACCTGGACACTGCCCGTGACGCCCTGGAGCAGGCGAAGCTGGCGGTTATCATGCGGGAACAGAGCCTGGCGGAACATCCGGCCCGTCTGCGGAGCCTGGAGGCCAGGCTGGAACGGGCCGAGGCCGCACTGGCGATGGCCCGGCGGGATGCCCGGCGTTCGGAGGTGGCGGCGCCGTTCGACGGCATCGTGGCGCGGGTGGAGGTGGCCCCCGGAGACCAGGTGGCAGCCCGCAGTCCCTTGCTGTCGATCTATCAACCGGAGCGCCTGGAGGTCAGGGCCCGGGTGCCTTCCCGCTTCGCCAGCGGTCTTGAGATGGCAATGACGGAGGGCTCCGGAGTTGAGGCGATTTCAGAGGATGGCCGGATTCACCTTGAACTGGTCCGTTTCGCGGGGGAAAGCGACCCCCGGGGCCCTGAGGGCATTTTCCGGATAAAACAGGGAGGAACCCTGCTGCGTCCCGGTGCCATGTTGCCCCTGGTGGTGTTCAGACCGCCGGAGCGGGACGTGATTGCGGTTCCCTACAGCGCGCTGCACGGCATCGACAGCCTCTATGTGATGACAGAAGAGGGCCGCATGCACCGGGTAACCGTGACCCGGATTGGTGAGACCCTGCGGGACGATGGTCACCTGGATGCCCTGGTTCGCAGTGACCAGCTGGTCGGGGGCGAAAAAATCATCGTCACCCACCTGCCCAATGCCATCGAGGGGCTGAAGGTATCCGAGGTAGAGGCCAGGGAGGGCGCTGACGAATGAGGCGTCGGCGGGGTGTCATCGGTTTCTTTGTCCACCACCGGGTGGCCGCCAACCTGGTAATGATCCTCATGTTGCTGGCAGGTGCGCTGGCACTGACCCGGATGAACATCCAGTTCTTTCCTACCTTCGCCCTGGATGTGGTTAATGTAAGGGCGGTGTGGAGCGGCGCCTCTGCCGAGGATGTGGAGCAGGGTATTACCGACCCCCTGGAGCAGCGCTTCCGCAGTATCGAGGGCCTCAAGCGAATGACGTCCACCTCCGCCCAGGGCGTCGCCAGCATTACCCTGGAGTTCGAGGAAGGCACCGAGCCGATCCAGGCGGTGGATGACGTGCGTCAGCAGGTGGAGGAGTTCAACAACCTGCCGGCGGATGCCGAGACGCCCAGGGTCAGCCGTGTGGGGCGCTACGAACCGGTGGCCCGCCTGCTGATACACGGCGAGGTAGCCCCGGATGAACTGAGGCGCCTGGCGTACCGTTACGAGGACGAGCTGCTGCGCGCCGGCATTGACCGGGTACAACTGCGGGGGTTGCCTGCGCTGCAGATGAGCATTGATGTTCCGGCAGAGCGGCTGCAGGCCCTTGGCCTGTCCCTGGACGACATTGCCGACAGGATTCAGGCCATGTCACGGGATCTGCCCGCCGGACTGATGGGGCAGCAGGACGCCACCCGGGAACTGCGGGCCACCGGCCAGGGACGTTCTCCGGAGGATTTTGCCGATATCTCGGTGGTGGCCGGGGACCGGGAACGGATTCGTCTTGGCGATATCGCCATTATCCGTCAGCAGTCCCGGGACCAGCAGGTTACCCTGAGCCGGGATGGCCATCCGGCCGTGGAGCTTCAGCTGCTTCGGTCAGAGGACGGCCATTCCCTGAGAGCCGCCGAGGTCCTGCAGGACTGGCTGGACGAAACCCGGCCGGGACTCCCTCCCACTGTCGAGCTGGAGGTTTACGACGAGACCTGGGAGCTCATCGACCAGCGGATTTCATTGCTGATCAGCAATGGCCTTGGCGGGCTGGTGCTGGTGTTGCTGCTGCTGTACCTGTTCCTGCCAGGGCGGGTCGCCTTCTGGGTGGCGGTGGGTATCCCCACCGCTTTCCTGGCGGCGCTGGGCATCCTGTGGCTGTACGGCGGCTCAATCAACATGATCTCCCTGTTCGCCCTGATCATGGCCCTGGGGGTGATTGTTGATGATGCCATTGTGGTGGGGGAGGACGCCGATGCCCATGCCCGCATGGGTGAGGATTCCATCTATGCGTCGGAAGGCGCGGCAAAGCGCATGGTGTGGCCGGTGCTGGCGTCATCGCTGACCACCGTCGCTGCTTTTATGCCCCTGCTGGCGGTCAGTGGCGTGATCGGCAACATTCTTGGCGATATTCCCGTAGTGATGATCTGTGTGCTGGTGGCATCCCTGCTGGAATGCTTTATCGTGCTGCCCGCCCACTTGCGCCACGCTTTCGAGCCCGGCCGGAAGCGGCGCGATCCGGGCAGGATGGCGCGGGTTCGCGGGAGCTTCGACAGGGGGGTCGAGCGGTTCCGGCAGGGATTCTGCCGCCGCCTGTCCTCCTGGAGCCTGGCGAACCGGGGTATCGTGCTGGCATCGGTGGTGGCCCTGGCGGTGATGACCTTCGGCCTCCTGAAAGGTGATCGGATCGGGTTCAGTTTCTTCCCCACACCGGAGCCAAGCGTTCTTTATGCCAACGCCAATTTCGTGGCCGGCACCGACCGGGGTACGGTCGACCGATTTCTGGAGCATCTGCAGGAGACCCTCAACCAGACCAACGACGCCCTCGGTGGTGAGCTGATTCTTCACGCCGTCACCAGCCATGGCAGTACCCAGGGTGCCGGCGGCAGCGCCAGGAGCGGGGACGACGTCGGCTCCATCATGATAGAGCTGGCGGATCCCGACGACCGGGATGTGCGCAATACGCAATTCGTCAGGGCCTGGCGGGAGCGCATAAGGCTCCCCGCCGGCATGGAAAACCTGACCATCACCGAGCGCGAGGCGGGCCCGCCGGGGCGGGATGTGAATGTCCGTCTCACCGGCGCCGATGCCGCAACCCTGAAGCGGGCCGCGGAATCCCTGGCGGCCTCCATGCAGTCCCTTCCCGGCGTCATGGAGACCGAGGATGACATGCCCTGGGGTCGTGAGCAGCTTATCTATGAGGTATCGCCCATGGGCCAGAGCCTGGGCCTGACCACGCTCGAACTGGGTCGTCAGTTGCGAGCCGCCTTTGATGGTCGCGTCGTGCAGATCTATCAGGATGGCCGCGACGAGATCGAGGTTCGGGTCCAGCTGCCCGGGGAGCAGCGGGAACGCATCGGCACCCTGTCTCAACTGACCATTCGCCTGCCGGACGGTCGCTTCGTACCGCTGGACCAGGTAATGGACCTGACACCTCGTCAGGGCTTCGATGCCCTGCGCCACGCCGATGGTCGGCTTGCGGTGGAGGTGACGGCCCAGCTGGACCCGGCCCGGACCACCGCGGGCCAGATCCTCGGCTCCTTGCGGGAACACACCCTGCCGGACCTGGCGGATACCTGGGGCATCAGCTACAGCTTCGAGGGGCGTTCCGCCGACCAGAGGGAAACCCTGGCCGACATGAAAACGGGAGCCATTGCCGGTGTTGCCCTGATGTATGTGGTGCTGGTGTGGGTGTTCTCGTCCTGGACCACGCCGCTGATCGTCATGTCGATCATTCCCTTTGCCCTGATCGGCGCGCTTCTTGGCCACTGGCTGCTGGGCATGAAACTGACCATTCTGTCATTGTTTGGGCTGTTCGGACTGTCCGGCATCGTGGTCAATAGTGCCATCATCCTGGTGTCCTTTTACCAGGCCGAGCGCCGCAAGGGACGGTCGATCAATGAAGCACTGAATGAAGCGGTGGTGCAGCGGGTCCGGGCCGTGATACTCACTTCCCTGACCACCATCGGGGGCCTGTTACCACTGATGTTTGAAACCTCGTTGCAGGCGCAGTTCCTGATTCCGATGGCAACCTCCATTACCTTCGGGCTGGCGCTGTCCACTTTCCTGGTGCTGCTGGTGATTCCCGCGCTGATGTCCCTGCTGGAGCAGTTCCATCAGTGGCGTGAGCAACGGCATGAGCCGGCTTGACGGTGATTGCGTTTCACAGTCTCAGCCGGGGGAGAGAATCGCTGGTGATGTAAGCTCCGGGGGTGGGGGAATTATCCGATCGCGCCCTTCGTTCTTGGCCTGGTACAGGCGCTGGTCGGCGACGGCGAGCAGCGCCTGCAGGCTGTCGCCGTCCACGCCCAGCTCAGCCACGCCGGCACTCATGGTCAGGTGTATGGTCTGGTCATCGTGGCTGATACCCGTGCTTTTCAGGGCCTTGCGCAGGTCGTCGGCCACCTCCGCGGCCGCGGTGGTGGCGGTATTGACCAGTATGACACCGAACTCCTCACCGCCCAGTCGGCCGGCCAGATCGGTGCTGCGCAGCCGTCGTTGTAGCAGGTCCGCAAAGAACACCAGCGCCCGGTCCCCGGCTTCGTGGCCGAAGCGGTCGTTCACCTGTTTGAAGTGATCCAGATCGATAATCAGGAGCGACAGGGGTTGTTTCTCCCGGGTGGCCCGGCTCTTTTCACGTTCGAAGAACACCTTGATTCTTGAGCGGTTGGGCAGGCCGGTGAGAAAGTCGGTCTGCGCCATCCTGAGCAGTTGTGTTTCGCTGCGTTCACGGCTCACTTCGTAGACGTGGGAAAAAACAGTGATGCAGGCGGTAAGGACTACCATATTCGCAATGGATCGCGGATCCATGGCGCCTGGGTCTCCCTGGAAGCGATAGAGGAAGATCAGCGTGGCCACGGCAATGAAGAACAGGGAGAGCACCATGCCTGCCCTGCGCCCCAGCAGCAGGTGACTCACCAGCGGAATCAGCAGGACCCAGCCGAATACCGTGGCGCTGGCATTGGGGGTGGCCACTGCCACCATCATCGCACTGAAGAAAGGCAGAATGTACGCCAGAATCCAGCGCTCCAGGTAGCGGGTGTTGCGAACGGCCTGGAGGAGGGCGATGGAATATCCCGCCATTGCCCACTCGACGATGGCGATAAACCATGCGTCATTCCGGGCGTTGAGCACACCGAACAGGATGCCTCCGGCAATGGTAATGCAAAGAAGAGCAACCAGAACCGCCTTGCGGTGCGGGCGAGCGAGCTGGGTGAGGGTGTCCGGGTGTCTGTCCATGAGTTGTCGGGAGCTGGGCTGCAAAGGTGAATTGGAGCATAAAATAACTGTCGTTAAAATAGCCATGGCGGCTATTTCCCCAGCAATTCCCCGAGTCCCTGCAGGTTTTTCACATGGTCGCAAAGGGTTTTGGTCATCATCAGTATCGGTGTGGCCAGGATGAGTCCCACGGGACCCCAGAGCCAGCCCCAGAACAGCAGACCGATAAAGATGACTACCGGATTGAGGCTTGAGACCCGGCTGGTGAGCCAGGGTGTCAGCAGGTTACCCTGGATACTGGTAATGACCAGTGAAACGCCGGACACCAGAATCGCCATGTCCAGGGAACCGAACTGGATAAATGCGGCGGCTCCGGCGCCAAGGAATACCAGCAGAGGGCCCAGATAGGGGATGGCGCTGGCCACGCCTGCTATTACCCCCCACAGCAGCGACTGCTCCACCCCCATTGCAATAAACGACAGCCAGGTCACCACACCAACGAAGACCGCACCCAGGAGCATGACAAAGATGAACCGGCGCATCTGGGCGTGGAATTCGTTGAGCATCCGCGCCGCCCTGCGCATGCCGTGAAAACCCGGACCCGAAAGCCGCACGACCTTGCGTTTGTAGAGCTTGCCCGTGGCCAGCACGAAATAGACCAGGAACAATACTGAGAAGAGCTGCGCGACCATAATTATTGCCCCGGATGCCCGGTCAAGCAGGTATTCGCGAATGCTGAAGGGTTCATCAACAACCCGCACTGCGGTGGCCTGTACCCGACTCGGCTGGCTTTTCTCCTCGGATTTGGAAGCGCTTTCCTCGATTTCCTTTGCGGCCTCCTGGGCTTTCTCCATCATGCCTTCCGATTGCGGTTTGGCGGCGCTTTCCCGCTCGAACTGACGGACCGCGTCGGGAATCCGTTCCACCATCTTCATGGTTTGCGTCTGTAATGGTATGGCGGCCAGCACCAGAACGGCCACCAGGCCACTTAGAACAATAGCCGCACTGATGGGCCGGGGCATGCTGATCCGATCAAAGAGGGAAACCAGCGGGTCCAGGGCATAGCTGATCATGATGCCCGCCACCAACGGCAACAGGACCGCCTGGGCCCAGTCCAGGAACACAATAAACCCCAGGCAGGCGATTACGATGGGGGCGATGGAACGAAAGTTGATTGCGTGGGCGGCAACCGATCTGCCTTTTTGCTCAGTGCCGAAGGATGAGTTGTTGTCCGGATCCGGTTCCATTCCCTCCCTACTCCTTTTGGGTGGTGATGACTACAGGATGGCAACCTGCCGGCACCGGGTACAGGAATGCTGCGTGAAATTAATGGTATGGTAAGGATCGAGGGGAGGGAGGTGTCGGTCGCCCCGGAGGGCGACCGACCTGCTTTACAAAGGGCTGACCAGGTGGCCGCCGTCGACGGCAATCACCGAGCCGGTCATGAACTGACCGGCGTCACTGGCGAGCAACAGCATGGCGCCATTGAGTTCGTCCAGTTGGCCCAGGCGGCGCATGGGCACGCCGTTGCGGATAAAGGCCTGACCCTGTTCCGTGTCAAAGAAATCAGCATTGATCTCGGTCTTGAAATAACCGGGGGCAATGGCGTTGACGCGGATCTGGTGCCGGGCAAGTTCCAGGCCCAGGGACTTGGTGAGTTGCACTACCGCCGCCTTGGAAGTCGCATAGTGACTCAGTCCCTTGCCCACCCGCAGTCCCAGGATGGATGCGATATTGACGATGCTGCCGGGCCTGCCGGCTCTGGCCAGGCGCTGGCCCGCGCACTGGGCCACCCGCCAGACGCCGTCCAGGTTGGTCGCCAGCATCGCATGCCAGTCGTCCTCACTGATTTCCAGGGCCCGTGCCGCGCCGCCGATACCAGCGTTATTGAGGACGATATCCACCACCCCGAATGCCTTTTCGGCACTGTCGAAGGCAGCCTCGACACTGTCCCGGCTGGTTACGTCCATGGCTACCGGTAGGACCTCTCCACCGGTGTTACGGATGCTCTCGGCAAGCTTTTCCAGTTTTTCAACGCGACGGGCGCCGACAACAACCCTGGCCCCGACCTGGCTGCAGACTTCGGCAAAATGGGCGCCAAGGCCACTGGATGCACCAGTGACCATGACGGTTTTGCCTTTCAGGGAAAAGGCGTCGAGGGGGTGCATCACAGCACCTCGAACAGGCCCGCGGCACCCATGCCGCCGCCCACACACATGGTCACCACAACGTATTTGACGCCCCGGCGCTTACCTTCCAGCAGGGCATGGCCCACCATCCGCGCACCGCTCATACCGTAGGGGTGGCCGATGGAAATGGCGCCACCGTTCACATTCAGCCGGTCATTGGGAATGCCCAGCTTGTCGCGGCAGTAAAGCACCTGCACCGCAAAGGCTTCGTTCAGTTCCCACAGGCCGATGTCATCGATTTTCAGGCCGTGCTGCTTGAGCAGCTTGGGAATCGCATACACGGGACCGATGCCCATTTCCTCCGGCTTCAGGCCGGCCACGGCCATGCCCCGATAGGCGCCCAGAGGCTGCAGGCCGCGTTGCTCGGCCAGCTTTGAATCCATCAGTACACAGGCGCTGGCGCCATCGGAAAGCTGACTGGCGTTACCAGCGGTGATGCAGCCGCCTTCAATCACCGGGTTCAGGCTCTGCAGGCCATCGAGCGTGGTGGAGGGACGGTTGCCTTCATCCTTGTCGAGGGTAACTTCCTCGTAGGTGACTTCCTTGGTTTCCTTGTTCATTACTGCCTTGGTGGTGGTGACCGGAACGATCTCGTCGTCGAACAGGCCTTTTTCCTGGGCGGCGGCAGTGCGCTGCTGGGACTGCAGGGAATACTCGTCCTGGGCATCACGGCTGATACCGTAGACCTTGGCCACGTTCTCCGCGGTCTCCAGCATGGGCATGTAGGCGTGGGGTGCGTGCTTGATGACGGTCTCGTCCCGCTCGGCGGCCATCCATTCAAAGTTCTTTTGCTGAACTCGTGAGATGTTCTCGTGGCCAGCCCCGATGGCGATGTCCTGACCATCGAACATGATCTGTTTGGCGGCAGTGGCAATGGCCATCAGGCCGGAGGCACACTGGCGGTCCATGGTCATGCCGCTGACGTCCTGAGGCAGGCCAGAAGCCAGTGCCGCCAGACGTCCCAGGTTCATGCCGGCGGTCCCCGCGGGCATGGCGGTGCCCATGATCAGGTCTTCAATTTCCGCCGGGTCCACCTTTGAGCGCTCAACGGCGGCCTTGATGGCGAAGGAGGCCATGGTGGGGGACTTGGTGTTGTTGAACAGACCCCGGAAGGCTTTGCCGATGGGGGTCCGGGCGGTGGATACGATGACTGCTTCTCTCATGATCTCTTCCTCTTGGCGTGAAAAATGGGGTCTGACCCCGAGGCGTTCTCGACTCATATTTTTTCGATTCGGTTCCTTCCTTCGGCAACCAGCTTTTCCAGCAAAGGCGCCGGCTCGAACCACATTTTGCCGTAGTCACCCAGGGTATCGCGATAGTGGCGGATGGTTTCGAGGATTTTCTCGAGGCCAATCTGCTCAGCGTAGTGCATGGGGCCGCCGAGCCAGGCCGGGAAGCCATAGCCATAGATCCACACCAGGTCGATGTCGCCGCTGCGCAGGGCGATGCCCTCGTCAAGGATCTGGATGCCCTCGTTGATCAGCATGTACAGGCAGCGATCATGGATCTCCTCGTTACTGATCTCCCGGCGCTTGATGCCCAGATCGGCGGCGATCTCCTCCGCCAGCCGGTTCACTTCCGGATCTTCCTTCTTTTCCCGATCCTCGTAGATGTAAAAGCCGCGTCCGGTTTTCTGTCCGTATCGGTCCATGTGGTAGAGCTCGTCCGCCAGTCTGAAAAAGCTGGGGTCACGACCGATGTCACCGGGGTGGGCCTGCCGCACCATATAGCCGACATCGATGCCCGCCATGTCATACATGGCCAGTACCCCCATGGCCAGGCCAGTGGAGGTCATGACAGCGTCCACCTGGGCGGGGGTGGCGCCTTCCAGAACCAGCCGGTGGGCCTCGCGGGCGTAAGGTTCGAGCATGCGGTTGCCGATAAAACCAAAGCAGACGCCGGACACCACCGCGACCTTGCGGATGTTCTTCGCCATGTCCAGACAGGTGGCCAGAACGTCGTCTGCGGTCTTTTTGCCCCGGACGACTTCCAGGAGCTTCATGATATTGGCCGGGCTGAAGAAATGGAGGCCGATCACATCCTGGGGACGACTGATGGATGCGGCGATCTCGTCCACGTCCAGGTTGGACGTATTGGTGGCGAGGATGGTGCCGGGTTTGCAGACCTGATCCAGGGCGTTGAATACCTTCTTCTTGATGTCCATGCTCTCGAACACCGCTTCGACCACCAGGTCCACGTCCCCCAGGTCATCGTAGCTGAGCGTACCGGAGAGCAGCGCCATACGCTGGTCCATATCTTCCTGGCTGAGCCTGCCCTTGCTAACCGTACGCTGGTAGTTCTTGCGGATGATGTCCAGGCCCTTGTCCAGGGCTGCCTGCCTGAGTTCGAGCATGACCACCGGAATGCCGGCATTGGCGTAGTTCATGGCGATGCCGCCACCCATGGTGCCGGCGCCGATTACGGCCACCTTCCTGATCGGTCTTAGCTGGATGTCCGGGCTGATGCCGGGGATGTTGCTGGCTTCCTGCTCGGCCTGCTTTACGTGCTCCAGGGCCTGTTGCTGTTCGGGGGTGTAGTGGTCTTGGGGGGAGGTCATTGCTTGATGCTCCAGTGTTTACATTTGGAGTTTGAGGTTCGGGCTTTGGAGTCAGGCGAGCGGGCCGGGGATGGTTTTCCGGGACACGCCGTAAATCCGTCCATGGAGGCTCTTCAAAAACGTCCCTGTTTTTGAAGGTCCCGGAAAGCCATCCCCGTCCACTCGCTTCAGCCTTTCGGGTAACCGCACAAAGGCAATACTAGTTTTGACCAGGCATGAACAGCATTAGAACCAGTCGTTCCGCATATCCAGATTGTCACGGTTGCCTGCAATGAGCAGGCGCGCGTAACCATCCAGCGGGGCCAGCTCCCAGTTCATGAAGTATCGGGCGGTGTGTATCTTGCCCCGGTAGAAGGCCTCTTCGCTGCCCAGGGCACCGTTGCCAAGCGCCTTTTCCGCGGCCATGGCCTGCTTGAGCCACATCCAGCCCACCAGCACCTTGCCGAACATGTCCAGATACATGGTGGCGTTGGAAAGCCCGTGGTCGGGATCTGCCGCCAGCTGTTTCTGGAGTTCCGAGGTAACCGCCTTCAGGGTTTCCTGGGCCTGGGCGAGCTCGTCGGCCAGGTGCTCGCAGCCCGCCAGACCCGCTGCCTGGGACAGGGTCGCCTCGATGCGCCGCTGGAACTCCGCATAGCCATCGCCGCCCTTGGGCCCCAGCTTGCGACCCAGCAGGTCGATACCCTGGATGCCCTCGGTGCCTTCGTGAATCGGGTTGAGCCGGTTGTCCCGGTAAAGCTGCTCAAGAACGTAGTCACGGGTATAGCCCGCGCCGCCAAGTACCTGGATCCCCAGGTCCGAGGCCGCCACGCCGTATTTGGAGGGCCAGGATTTCACCATCGGGGTGATCAGGTCCAGCAACTCCGCTGCAGCCTTGCGCTCGCTCTCGTCCGGCGCGGTGTGGGCATCTTCCACCAGGGTGCTGGCATACAGGCACAGGGCCATGCTGCCCTCGGCATAGGCCTTCTGCATCAACAGCATGCGACGGACATCGGCGTGTTCGACGATGCGCACCTGGGGGGCATCCGGGTTCTTGTTGCTGACGGGGCGGCCCTGAGGGCGCTCGCGAGCGTAGTCCAGTGCGTGCAGGTAACTCTGGTAGCCCATGGCGGCGGCGCCCAGACCGACGCCGATGCGGGCCTCGTTCATCATCTGGAACATGTAGGTCAGGCCCTTGTGGGGCTCACCGACCAGATAACCGACGGCGCCATCTTTCTCACCAAAGTTGAGCACCGTCGAGGTGGTGTTGCGGTATCCCATCTTGTGGAGCAGGCCCGCCAGGGCCACATCATTGCGCTCCACCGGCTGGCCATGGTCGTCGAGGCGGAATTTCGGCACCAGGAACAGGGAAATCCCCCGCACCCCGGCGGGGGCGCCCTCGATCCGGGCCAGTACCATGTGGATGATGTTTTCCGTCAGTTCGTGGTCGCCTCCGGATATGTACATCTTGTTGCCAAACAGGCGGTAGCTGCCATCGCCCGCCGGCTTCGCGAGGGTGCGGAGGTCGCCCAGTGCGGATCCCTGGCCTGGTTCGGTCAAGGCCATGGTGCCGCTGTAGCGGCCATCCAGCATCGGCGGCAGGTACCTGTCCTTCAGTTCGTCGCTGCCAAAGCTCTTGAGCAGGTTGGCGGCACCGATGGTCAGGAAAGAGTAGGCGGTGCTGGAGACATTGGCCGCGTTGAAGTAGGCCATGCTGGCCCGCAGCACCACTTCCGGCAACTGGGAGCCACCATCGTCAAAATCGTGATGGGAGGCCAGGAAACCCGCTTCGGCAAAGGCATCCCAGGCCGGTTTGGTTTCCGGTATCAGGGTGACCTTTTTGCCATCGAAGGTGGGTTCGTTGGCATCCCCTTTCTGGTTGTGGGGCGCGAAGTACTGCTCGGCAATATCCCGGGCGGTATTGAGCGTGGCGTCGAAAATCTCCCGGTCGTGTTCCGCGTAGCGGGGTCGCTGCAGGAGGGACTCGGTATCGAGGACTTCGTAAAGCTGGAATTCAAGATCGCGGTCGTTAAGCAGTGTTGCCATTGATGTTTTCAGGTGCAGCATGCCCGGAGCAGTGGTCTGCTCCGGGCATGCTGAATCCTATACCTCCAGCCATTCTTTGCGGATTTCGGGGTTATTCCTCAGGTCTTCCGGGGTGCCCTCGAAGACAATCTCGCCTTCACCCATGATGTAGATCCGGTCGGCTATATCCAGGGCAATGGACAGTTTCTGCTCCACCAGCAATACGGCCAGGCCGTCTTTTGCCATCTGCTGCAGGATCGCCGCCACGTCGGCCACCACCTTGGGGGCCAGACCCTCGGTAGGCTCGTCCACGAGTATGCACTGGGGGTCGCCCATCAGGGCCCGGAACATGCTCAGCATCTGCTGCTCGCCACCGGACAGCACCTCGGCCGGGGTATGCTCCCGTTCCTTGAGACGGGGGAACCATTCGTAGACCTTCTCCAGGGTCCACTTCTCGCCGGTCTGACCCTTCTTCTTCATCCCCAGTTCGAGGTTCTGAAGTACCGACAGTCCCGGGAAAATGGCACGGTCCTCCGGCACGTAGCCGATTCCGGCGTGAGCGATGTCGTGGGGTGCCATGCCGCTGATGGTCTTGCCGTCGAACTCCACATGACCAACCGGTGCTACCAGTCCCATTACTGCCTTGCAGAGGGTGGACCGACCCACACCATTACGGCCGAGAAGGCTGACCACTTCACCGCGTTCGACTGTCATGTTGACGCCACGCAGCACGTGACTCTTGCCATAGAAGGCATTCAAATCCTGGATCTTGAGCATTAGTGGACCTCCGTACCGAGATAGGCTTCCTGTACCGCCGCGTTGTTGCGGATGTCTTCCGGGGTGCCGGTGGCGATGATCTCGCCATACACCAGTACGGAAATGCGATCGGCCAGTTCGAAGACCACGTTCAGATCGTGCTCCACCACTACCAGGGTGTTTTCGCCTGTCATCCGCTGGATAAGCTGGATAACGTCGTTGGCTTCCGTCCGGCTCATGCCGGCGGTGGGCTCGTCCAGCAGGATGACCTTGGCACCGGAGGCGACCGTACAGCCGATCTCCAGGGAGCGCTGCTCGGCGTAGGTCAGCAACTGGGCCGGGGTGTTGGCCTGGGTCGTCAGATTCAGCCGCTCCATGAGTTCGTTGGCGCGTTCGGTGACCGAGTCCTGCTTCAGGACGCTCTTCCAGAAAGCGTACTTGTGCCCTTCGGACCAGAGTAGTGAACAGCGCAGATTCTGCAGCACGGTCATGTTCTGGAACAGGTTGGTCACCTGGAAACTGCGACTGAGGCCCATGCGGTTGACCTTATGGGCGGGCAGGTTGTGTATGTCCTTCCCGAACAGCTTCACGGAGCCCTCGGAGACCTTGAGGCGTCCGCTGATCAGGTTGAACAGGGTGGATTTGCCGGCCCCGTTGGGGCCGATGATGACGTGCTTTTCGTGCTCATGGATATCCAGGTTCACACCCCGGATGATCTCGGCTCGCCCGAAGTTCTTCTTGACGCCTTTGAGTTCCAGTGCGTTACGGGTGCTCATGCTTTACCTCCCTCTGTCTTGGCGCCGGTACGGCGGGCGAGCATCGGCTTGGCGTGCAACAGCATTGCACCGAAGCCGGCAATGGCAATGGCGAAGGATACCAGCCAGGGCATGGCGCCGGTGGCATCAACGGTAAAGCCCATCAGGCCAAAGGGTGCACTGGGGTCCCAGCTGCGGAAGTAGTGATAGGAAAGCTCGATCACGCAGACCAGGCCGAAGATTCCCACCAGGCCGGCAAGAAGCAGGTAGAGGCGGATGCCGGTATTGCCTTTCCAGCCACCGGCTTTCCAGGACAGGTATTGCAGATGAATCACACCGACGATTCCCATGGGGGCGAACATGACGATGCCGATGAACAGCAAGCCGAAGTAGAGTACCCAAGCGTCGGTATAGGTGGAGAGTGAGCTTTCCAGAATGGTTACGATGGAAGCGCCGACAATGGGGCCCACGAAGTAGCCGATGCCACCAATATAGGTGCCCAGAAGGACGGCACCGGACTGGATCTGGCCAACCACCTCATCGTTGACGATTTCATCGGACAGCACGTGCAGACCGCCCGCCAGACCCGCAAAAAGAGCCGACAGCACGAACTGGAAGAAGCGCACGAAGGTCGGATCATAACCGACGAACTGGGCCCGCTCGGGATTGTCCCGCACGGCGTTTGCCATCCAGCCCAAAGGTGTCTTCTTCAGCAGGTAGATGAGAATGGCGGCTACCAAAGTCCACGCTACGATCAGATAGTAGGTGCTGACGCTTGAACCGTAGTCGATACCGAACATTGAGGGAGCGTATGTCCGGTCGCCGAATAGCCCCGCCTCGCCACCGAAGAAGTCTGTGAACATTAGTGAGCTTGAGTGTACCAGGGCGCCCACGCCCAGGGTGATCATGGCGAACACAACGCCAGCCCGGCGCACGGAGACGGCACCGAAGATGATGCCGAAGCCCATGCCGGCCAATGCACCCACCAGCGGTATCAACTCAAGGGGCAGACCTTCGCCGCCGGCTTCGTTGACCATTCTCAGTACGTGCATGGCGACGTAGGCACCCAAACCGAAGTAGACCGCATGACCAAAGGACAGCAGCCCGGTGTTTCCCAGCAACATGTTGTAGGACAGGGCAAAGATGATCGCAATGCTCATGTGACTCATCAGGTTGATGTCGTGACCCGAGTCGAAAATATGCGGCAGGATGATTGCCACAATCGGGATGACCACCCAGGGCCATAACTTCAGCAGGCTGGGTTTGCCCACTGCGGTATTGGTAGCCATAGACTTGGTTTCCTGTTGCGTTGTTGTTGTGGTTGTCATGCTTCACGCTTCCCGAACAGTCCGCGGGGTCTGAAGATCAGCGTCAGGACCAGCAGCAGGAACGGCAGAACCGGTGCGATACGGGTTGCCTCCATATGCCACAGGACGCCGAAAAAGCCGGAATCCTCAATACCCAGGGTGCCGATGGTCTCCGCCAGGGAGAAATTGACCGACAGGAAGAAGGTTTGCAGGATGCCGATGATGAGCGAGGCCACCAGTGCTCCAGGTACGGAACCCAGGCCGCCGAGTACCACCACCACGAAGACGATTGGGCCCATCATGAATGCCATGCCAGGGTCCGTGACAAACTGGATACCACCGACCACGCCACCGAGGCCGGCCAGGGCGCAACCAAAGGCAAACACCAACATGAAAACGCGGGGCACGTTATGTCCCAGGGCGCCAACCATGTCCGGGCGGGACAGGGAGCCTTGAATGACCAGGCCGGCACGGGTCTTTTTGAGCAAGACCCAAAGGCCCACGAACATGGCGACCGCCACCAACAGGATGAAGACCTTGAACATGGAGTAATCAAGGCCGAACAGATTGAATGCGGTGAAGTTCAGTGCGTCAGGCATCTTGTAGGGTACCGGAACGGTTCCCCAGAACAGCGCAACCAGCTCCTCGATCACATAGGCCAGGCCGAACGTGAAAAGGAGTTCCGGCACGTGCCCGAACTGGTGCACGCGGCGCAGGCCGTATCGTTCAACTATGGCTCCAACGGACCCTACCAGTATGGGGGCGATGAACAGAGCAACCCAGAAGCCGGTAGCCTGGCCAAGGGTGTAGGCAAAGTAGGCGCCCAGCATATAGAAACTGGCGTGGGCGAAGTTCAGGACACCCATCATCCCGAAAATGAGCGTCAGGCCGCTGGACATCATGAACAGCAGCGTGCCATAGAGCACGCCATTCAGTATGGAATATGCGATGGTTTCGAGCATGGTGAGACCAATTCCTGGTTATTGTTCTGGAAGGCTCCGGTGGCATTGCGCCACCGGAGTATCGCTCGGGGTTATGGGCGTTTCATGTTGCAGCTGGTCTCGTCCGTGGCCTGCTCAACGGGAATGTTGGCAACGGTACGGAACCCTACGCCGGAGTTGTCGGCGTCATACTTGGCGTCAGCGTCCATGACGGAGATGTACAGGGGCTGCAGGGCCTGGTGGTCCTTGGCGCGCATGGTGACCGTGCCGGTCGGGGACTCGAACTGCATGCCTTCCAGTGCATAGGCAATGGCGTCCACGTCTTCGGCATTACCGACCTGCTCGATGGCATCCTTGAGCATGTACATCTGGTTGTAGACACGATGGTAGTACCAGTCGATTTCCGGGTAGCGTTCCTTGAAGTCGACGAACCACTGCTCGTATTCCTCCAGACCTTCGTCAACGTTCACGTCGGCATGCCATTCGGTGACCTGGTAGACCTTGTCTTCACCGCGGGCTCCTATCGCCGCTGGAGTACCCAGGCCGCCGCCATAGTAGGTGTAGATGTCGACGTCGAGGCCAGCGCTGTCAATCGCCCGAACCAGCAACGACAGGTCATTACCCCAGTTGCCGGTGACCACAGTGTCCGCGCCGGACTGCTGGATTCTGGCTACATAGGGGGCGAAGTCACGGACCTGGGCGATCGGGTGGAGCACGTCGCCCACCACTTCAACGTCCATGTCTTTCTCGTCGATCAGGGTCTTCATGTGGTTGGAAATGAATTGACCGTGGGAGTAGTCCTGGTTGATCAGGAAGAGCTTATTGATCTCCTCCTGGTCCTTCATGTAGTTGGCCAGGGCTTCCAGCTTGATCGCACTGTTGGCATCGAACCGGAAGTGGTAGAAGCTGCAGCGCTCGTTGGTCAGGGCCGGGTCAACGGCGGCGTAGTTCAGGTACAGCACCTTGTTGTCGGCGTTGCGGCGGTTGTTACGGTCCACCGCTTCGACCATGGCGCCGGCCACATTGGAGCCGTTGCCCTGGGTGACGAAATTGATGCCCTGGTCAACGGAACGCTGGATCAGCTGCACGGACTCGGACGGGCTCTGCTTGTTGTCCATGGCCACGATTTCGACGTTGCGGCCAAGGATGCCGCCTTCCTTGTTGATCTGTTCGGCGGTGAAGCGGAAGTGCTTCAGGCCTGCGTCGCCAACGTTGGCGAAGGGCCCGGACAGCGGCTCGATGTAGGAAATCCGGATCGGATGGTTGTCAGCGTAGGTGACTGAGGAAATGGCCATGGTCAGGCCAATCATGGTGCCGGTAAAGACACCGGTCTTGTTCTTTCTTGTCATGATGTTCTCCTGCTTACCACTACCACCATGGCAGTGGACTTTTTGTAATTGTTCGATAGAGTTTCAAACTGTATAGCGAGCGCTTGTTCTATTCAATGTCGTGAACCATTATTTTTCCCTATGAAAATGAATTTCAAAATTCGTCCTTTTCAGGCTGTTAGGGTCAGCCTGACAGTTGACAGGTATAGTTGATTAAATCAACCACTTCAACAGAAAGTTGAGGATTTACCCGATTTTTACTGTAGCCCGAATCCGCAGATTTGCACGGGCTGCGAGGTTGGCCGGCAAGGCCGGACATGAAGATGCCGACATGAACCCCCGAACACCTACAATAAGACAGGAGCACACCATGACAGACCAGACGCCAGAGCTACTCTGGACCCCGGACAGAGAACGGATCGAGAACAGCCGGATGCACGACTTCATGCAGTGGCTGATGCGCTACCGCGGTCTTGAATTCGATGGTTATCATCAGCTCTGGCAGTGGTCCGTGGACAGTCCGGAAGATTTCTGGGGGGAGTTCTGGAAATATTTCGACATTCCCCATTCGGTTCCCTACGAGCGGGTTCTGGACAGTTACCGCATGCCTGGTGCCAAGTGGTTCGAGGGGGCGCGTCTCAATATGATCGAGCAGGCCCTGCGCTTCCACGAGGATGAGCCGGGGCGGCCGGCGGTCATTTCCCGTTCCGAGATCCGGCCCCTGCAGGAGCTGTCCTGGGGGGACATGAAAACCCAGGTGTCCTCGCTGGCCCACAGTCTCCGGGAGATCGGGGTGAAGTCCGGCGACCGGGTGGTGGCCTATCTGCCCAACATCGAGGAAGCCCCGGTGGCGTTCTATGCCTGCGCCAGCATTGGCGCCATCTGGTCCAGCTGTTCGCCGGACATGGGCACCCGCAGCGTCATCGACCGCTTCCGCCAGATCGGGCCCAAGGTGCTTATCGCGGTGGATGGCTATCGGTACGGCGGCAAGGATTTCAATCGCCTGGAGGTGGTGCGACAGCTGAAGGAGGAACTGCCCACCCTGGAGCACGTGATACTGCTGCCTTACCTGGACCCGGACGCTTCCCTGGAGGGCAGCGTTCCATGGAATGACATGCTGTTCCACGACGTTCCCATGCATTTTGAACAGGTGCCTTTTGACCATCCCCTCTGGGTTGTCTATTCCTCCGGCACCACGGGCATGCCCAAGCCCATTGTTCACAGCCACGGTGGCGCGCTGCTGGAGGGGCTCCAGGGCCAGGGTCTGCACATGGACCTGCAGCCTCACGACCGCTACCTCTGGTTCACCACCACTGGCTGGATCATGTGGAACGCCCAGATCGGCGGGCTGCTGCTGGGCAGTACCATCTGTATCTACGATGGCAATCCCGGTTACCCGGACCTGGGCACCCTGTGGCGGTTTGCCGGCGAGGCCGGGGTGACCTTCTTCGGAGCGGGGGCAGCCTACTTCCTCAATTGCAAGAAGGCAGGGATCCATCCAGGGGATTATGCGGACCTCGGCGCCATCCATTCCGTTGGATCGACTGGCTCGCCGCTGCCGGAGGAGGGTTACCGGTGGATCATGAATGAGCTGGGCGAGCATGTTCTGGTGGCGCCCATCAGCGGCGGCACCGATGTGGCGGCCTTCTATGTGGGCTGCAACCCCATTCTCCCGGTCTACGCCGGCGAGATGCAGTGCCGGACCCTGGGCACCGCGGTGTATGCCTTTGACGAGGACGGCAATGCCCTGGAGGACGAGGTCGGCGAGCTGGTGGTCACCAAGCCGATGCCCTCCATGCCCCTCTATTTCTGGGGCGACGAGGGCGGACAGCGCTATCATGACAGTTATTTCGACACCTACCCGGGTATCTGGCGTCACGGCGACTGGATCCGCATCACCCCCCGTGGTGGAGCGGTCATCTACGGCCGCTCTGACACCACCATCAATCGCCAGGGTGTGCGCATGGGCACCGGCGAGATCTACCGGGTGGTGGAAGAAATTCCGGAGGTGATGGACTCCCTGGTTGTGGACCTGGAATACCTCGGGCGGGAATCCTACATGCCCCTGTTCGTGGTGCTCCGTGAGGGTGCCGAACTCAATGACCATCTCAGGGGGCGTATCCGGTCGGCGATTCGCGACAACCTTTCCGCCCGCCATGTACCCAACGAGATTATCGAGGTGAAGGAGATCCCCTACACTCTCACCGGCAAGAAAATGGAACTGCCCATCCGCAAGCTGCTGCTGGGCAAGCCCCTGTCACAGGTGGCGAGTCCGGATGCCATGGCCAATCCGGACAGCCTGGATATCTATATCCGCTTTGCGGAGGAAAGAGGAACCGCACCCGAATCCTGAAGGGCGGGTGGGGCAAGGCTCGCGAAGAGCGAGCCGATGCCCCATCCGAAAACGGATTTCAGAGGTTGTAGTAGGCGGCCGTGGAGCCGCGATTTTCTTTCGCGCGCTCCAGTTCGGCCCGGGCCACGGTGCGCAGGTGCACCTCGTCGGGGCCATCCAGGAAACGCAATGCCCGCCCCCAGGTCCACAGGTAGGCCAGGGGAGTGTCCGGGGTGAGCCCCATGGCGCCGAAAACCTGCATCGCCCGGTCCACCACCCGGGTCTGCAGGCGGGCAGCCACCAGCTTGATGGCGGAGACATCCACCCGGGCGGCCTGGTTGCCATAAGTGTCCATTTTCCAGGCGGCCTGCAGTACCAGCAGCCGGGCCTGGTCGATCTCCAGGCGGGACTCGGCGATCCAGTCCCTGACGTTCTCATACTCGCTGAGGAACTTGCCAAAGGTGCGCCTTTCCAGGGCCCGCTCGGTCATCATTTCCAGGGCCAGCTCGCACTGACCGATGGTGCGCATGCAGTGGTGTACCCGTCCCGGCCCCAGGCGGGCCTGGGCCATGGCGAAACCTTCCCCGGGTTTGCCCAGCAGATTCTCTGCCGGCACCCGCACCTGGCGGAAGGCGATCTCGCAATGCCCCTCCGGGGAGTGATGCTGCATGATGGGGATATTACGCACCACCTCCAGCCCGGGAGCGTCCATGGGCACAATCACCATGGAATGCTGGCTATGGCGGTTATCATTGGGAACGTCGTCGCAGCGACCCAGCACGATGGCAAACCGGCAGTTGGGATGGTTGGCGCCGGTAATGAACCACTTGCGGCCGTCCACCACGTACTCGTCGCCATCCCGGCGAATGGTGGTGCTGATGTTAGTGGCATCGGAGGACGCCGCGTCCGGCTCACTCATGGCAAAGCAGGAACGGATGGTGCCGTCCAGCTGCGGCTTCAGCCATGTTTCGTACTGCTCGGGGGTGGCAAAGCGGTGCAGCAGCTCCATGTTGCCGGTGTCCGGTGCGCTGCAGTTGAAGACTTCAGCTGCCCAGGGCAGACGCCCCATTATCTCCGCAAGGGGAGCATAGTCCAGGTTGGTCATGGCGGTGCCGGGCTCGTTTTCCCGCAGTTCCGGAAGGAACAGGTTCCACAGGCCGTCCTCCCTTGCCTGGGCTTTCAGGGGCTCGACAATATCCAGCGGGTAGCGGCCGGATTCGGCGGTATTCAGCCAGTCACTGTTACGGGGCAGGACATGCTTCTTCATGAAGCGCCGCATCAGGTCCTGCACCTGGCGAGCCTCCTCCGAGTAGTCAAAATCCATTGGCAGCCTTCAGGTTGTCGGGTTGGGGCGTGTGACCATAGGAAAGACTAGCGAAACATCAGCCCGGGAGCGTTGATGCACATCAAGCCCCCTCCTCTTTCAGTTCTTTCCAGGCTGCATACCGGTGCAGGTCGTCCTCGACCCACGCCAGGCACAGGGCAACCACGCCGGCATCGTCGATGAATCCGACACCCACAAGCACATCGGGAATCAGGTCCAGTGGGTTCAGCACATACAGCAGCGCACCGGCGATGGCGGCGATCGACTTCCAGGGAATCGTGCGGTAATTACCCTTCAGGTAGTCCCGCAACAGTGAAAACATCAGCTTGATATCGGTGGAAAAGCGCCGCAGCCTGCCACTGCTGCGGACTTTCTCCTCGATCTTCTTCTGCCGTTGCAGCACCGTTTCAACATCCGCCTGATCAACATTACTGCTTTCCCGGTCCAGTTCCTCTTGCGCCTGTTTTGAAGTGATTGAGGTCATAGAAGCTCCCTGTTGCTGGGGTTCGGATAGTATGAGTCTAACACCGGATCGGGCCCGGTGTGGTGGCATTTTGAGGTCCCTGGGACGCTCAGTCACATGACAGATCTGGGGCGGCAACCGAATGCGTGTCTCACTTGGGGGTATTTTTTCTGGCTGGCAAATACCGGATCCGCTCCGGGCTGGTATCATGCAATTTGGTTCCGAATCCGTGCCCTATCCGGGCCAGGTCAGCAATGCAAGGGAGGTTCGATATGAAAGGAATGAAGGTTATCCGGCTAGGCATCGTTTGGGGTCTCGCCCTTCTGATGGTGGCCTGTGCATCCGGACCATCGCCGCAGCGCGGTGCCATCCCCACCGCACCATTGACCAACACCTACTGGAAACTCACGGCGCTCGGTGGTGAGGAGGTGGCCGTGCCGGCGGGGGAGCCCGGCGAACCTCATTTGATTCTTCGGGACGACGGCAAGGTGAACGGTTTCAGTGGCTGCAACCGGTTTGTGGGGGAGTACACCGTCCAGGGCGAGAACCTGCTGTTCGATTCCATGGCCAGCACCCGTATGGCATGCCCCGAAGACACCTATGAAAGCCGGCTCTATGAGGCCTTCGCCAGCACCGCCGGCGTTTTCCTCCAGGGCAAGGTGCTCAAGCTGCTCGACGACCAGGGTCGTGAACTGGCACGGTTCGAGGCGGTGGCGCTGCCCTGACCTCCGGAGCCGCCGGTTACCACCTCGCCTTGCCCCACATCTCCGGGTTGGCCCAGTTCCGTGGATTGTTCCAGTCCCGTTTCCGGTTGTAAGTGTCGATGTTGTAGGTATAGAGAGTGAAGCCTTCCTCATGCCCGGTGGCGCCCTGGCGCACGAAGCCGAGGGCGATGAAGTCAGTGAAGGCCCAGTCACTGCTGTTGCTTATCAGGGCGGCGATCTGACGATTGCCGAGGTTTCGCAGCTGGCCCAGCAACACGCTGCCCTGTCGCGGGTCCAGTTCCTCCAGCGTGTCGCTGATGATGGCCAGGTCGTGGGGAACGGCGCCATGACCGGTCAGCTCCCCGGACGTGGGTTCCAGGAGTTCGACCGTTGCATCGGGATGATACTGGTGCCAGCGTTCCGCCGCTGCCCGGGCATGGTGGCCCGCCGCCAGCAACGAGCCCGGCTGACAGTCTTCAATCATGGCCTGGAAAAGTGCCTGGGCGTTCATGGTGGAGTCCTTATACACTGAGGTTTCCGGTCATGATACGCCCGATGGCGGGCAACGGCTTCCCCGCGCCGACATTTACTCGAAGGAGGTGGCCCCAATTCGGTGAATGCTGATATCGGCACCTTCGAACTCCTCCTCCTGGGTCAGCCTCAGACCAGACACCTGGCGAACCAGCCCGTAGATGACCAGGCCGCCGATGAAGGCGATCAGCATGCCCGCAAGCGAGCCCAGTAACTGGGATGCGAAGCTGACACCACCGAGCCCACCGAGACCGGTCTGGCCGAAGATTCCCGCGGCGACACCGCCCCAGAGCCCGCAGACACCGTGCAGCGGCCAGACGCCGAGCACGTCGTCCAGTCGCTCGATGCGATTCTGGGCCCACTCGAACAGGTAGACAAAGATGGCCCCGGCGATGCCGCCGGTAACCAGTGCCCCGATGGGGTGCATCAGGTCCGAGCCGGCGCACACCGCCACCAGCCCGGCCAAGGGTCCGTTGTGGATGAAGCCCGGGTCCTTGCGGCCAACCAGCATCGCCACGATGGTGCCGCCAACCATGGCCATAAGGCTGTTGACCGCCACCAGGCCGCTGATGCCGGTCAGGGTCTGGGCCGACATCACGTTGAAGCCGAACCAGCCTACGGTGAGAATCCAGGCACCGAGGGCCAGGAACGGGATATTGGAGGGCGCAAACGCGACGACCCGGCCATTGCGGTAGCGGCCGTTGCGGGCGCCCAGCAACAATACTGCGCCGAGGGCGATCCATCCGCCGACACCGTGAACCACGACGGATCCGGCGAAGTCATGGAAAGGGGCGCCAAAGCTATTCTCGAGCCAGGCCTGGAAACCGAAATTGCCGTTCCAGACAAGACCCTCGAAGAAGGGGTACAGCACGGCCACGACGAGGCCGGAAGCAATCAGCATCGGATAGAACCGGGCCCGCTCGGCGATCCCCCCTGATACGATGGCCGGTATGGCGGCGGCAAAGGTGAGCAGGAAAAAGAACTTCACCAGCTCGTAGCCCTGATTCTGGGTCAGGGTTTCAGCGCTGCCGAAAAAGTGGCTGCCATAGGCGATGTAGTAGCCTATGAAAAAGTAGGCGATGGCGGAAATGCCGAAATCGGTAATGATTTTTACCAGAGCGTTGACCTGATTCTTGTGGCGGACAGTACCAACTTCCAAAAAGGCAAAGCCGGCGTGCATGGCGAGTACCATGACGGCGCCGATCAGGAGGAAAAGGGTATTCGCACTGTCGGTCAGGGTATGTACAGCTGATGAAATATCCACGGACTGGAGCGCTCCCGGGTCGATGATTGTTTCGGATGGCGCACGGTGGTGCGCCTTTTCCGGTGACTGAGCCGTCACTCCAGCAAAAAATGGTCCGGCATGGTGCAAATCGAGAACTGGCGGGAGGTTGCGTGATTTTAAATGGTGCGAGACTGTTTGTTTCAACTCGGAATCGAAGCGGTTATGCACAGAGTTTGTGCAGAAAAACGAGGCATGCACTGCCCCTGTGCCTGCGGGCTGCTCAGCACATCAGCTCCGGTGCGCGCCCATGTTGAGTGTTACGGGCCTGGTCAAACGGTTTGAGTCGTCCGGTGATACCGTCAGGGTCTTCGATGGCCTTTCGTTCAGCATCGCCGCAGGCCGCTCCCTGGCGCTCACCGGCCCGTCGGGCTCCGGCAAGAGCACATTGCTGAACATACTGTGCGGCCTGGAGAGCTTCGACGAGGGCAATGTGCGACTGCTCGAGCGGGAGGTCGATGGCCTGCCGCGGGATGCCTGGGCGGACCTGCGCCGCCGCCATATCGGGGTGGTATTCCAGGACAGCAACCTGATGCCCACCATGACCCTGGCTGAGAATGTCCGGCTACGGGCCGGGCTGGCGGGAAGGTCGACCGAAGGCACCGGCGATTGGCTGGAGCGACTGGGGCTGGCAGGGCTGGAGCAGCGATACCCGGATCAGGTCTCCGGTGGCCAGCGCCAGCGGGCCGCCCTCGCCATGGTGTTCGCCATGGAGCCGGAGCTTGTGCTGGCGGACGAACCCACCGGCAGTCTTGACCGACAGACCGCCCACACTGTGGCGGATGCACTTTTTCGCTGGCAGCGGGAGGTGAATGCCACACTCGTTCTGGCCACCCACGACCTGCCCCTGGCTGATCGCTGCGACGACGGTCTGGATCTGGCGGGGGGCGCCTGAGCCATGGTGCTGCGGGCCATTCTCAGTCACTACCGGCGTCACCCGCTTCATCTGCTGTCGTTATGGGTCATATTGATGCTGGCCACGGCGCTCTGGTCCGGCGTCTGGTCCCTGACCCAGCAGGCCCGGGACAGCATGCGGACCGGGGAGGCCCAGCTTTCCGGTCGACAGCAGGTGGTGCGCAGTGACGGGGCGCCTGTCACGGTAGAGGATTTCGTTACGCTGCGTCGCCAGGGCCTTTGTGTGATGCCTTGGCTGGAAGTGGACGCCGGTGAAGGCCGTGGCCGCCTTGTGGGTATCGACCCCCTGGCCATGGCCTGTGCCGGTAATCAGGAGACCGGTGCCGGCACTTCCCTCGATGGTGAGCCTTTCGTCGACATCCATCGAGCGGCGAAGCTGGCCGAGGCGGGCCATCGTCATCGCTTGCGGCTGCTGCTGGACGCGCCGGAAGACCTTTCCCTGCCGCCGCAGTGGCAGCGCCAGCCGGACCCGGCAGCCTTGAGCACAGGGGAGCTGGCGGACAGTTTCCTGCTGAATCTGGACGCCCTGGGTGTGCTGGTGGTGCTGGTGTCGGCGCTGCTGATCCGAAGTGTCTACACCCTTGGACTTGCCCAGCGCCGGGAGGGTCTGGCTCTGCTGGAGCGCTACGGTGTCACCCGCGGTCGGCTGCAGCGGCTGTTGCTGCTGGAGCTTCTGATACTGGGGCTGTCGGGCATAGTGCCCGGTTATCTTCTTGGCCAGCTGCTGGCGGACGGGCTTGCCGGCGGATTCGGAGAGGCAATGGGGTCCCTTTTCGGCACGCCGTTGCTGAGGGGCGGCGACACGTTTCTTCAGTTTGGCGTGACCGCGATTCTGATGCTGCTTGTGACGTTCTGGTGTGGACTGGAGTTGCTGCGGCCTCGCGGAAAATGGGTAACAGGCAACCGCTGGCTTCATGTAACCACTGTCGTGCTGATGATGGGGGTGGGAGGAGTCCTGGTTTTTTCTGGCGAACGTCTCGTCGCCGTGTTTGCCGGCACCGGTATGATCATGGCGGCAACCGGACTTGCCACCCCCTACCTGATGAACCAGTGGCCGAAGACCTCTTCGGGAACTGCGCCACTGGGGTTGTGGCGCCGGCGGGAAACCGGCGTTCTGATCCGCCGCCTCAGTCTTCCCCTGGTGGCGCTGCAACTGGCGGTGGCCACCGTGATCGCGGTACAGGCCCTGGTGACGACTTTCGAAGATACCTTCCAGCAAT
Source organism: Marinobacter daqiaonensis (assembly GCF_900115285.1). Classification (GTDB taxonomy): domain Bacteria; phylum Pseudomonadota; class Gammaproteobacteria; order Pseudomonadales; family Oleiphilaceae; genus Marinobacter; species Marinobacter daqiaonensis. The sequence continues at coordinate 2,062,079 of NZ_FOYW01000001.1, read as the reverse complement.
GGCTGGGGCAGCGGCTGGCGGGAGACCTGTTTGTCGAGGTGCCCGCCGGCAAACGGCCAGAGGATGTGGCCGGGATTCTGTCGTTCCAACCTTCGATCGTCGAATGGCATCCAGTCATCCGGGGTCAGGTCCGGTTGCCCCTGCCTGACGGCAACACCATTGCCCTGGATCTGATGGCGACGGACACCGGCTCGGGCCTGATCCGCGAATGGGAACTGCTTCAGTCAGTGCCAGACCCCTGGCAGGCGGTCGCCGGGGGCGGGGTGCTGATCAATGAGCAGCTGGCCAGGCGCCACCAGCTGGAACCAGGCGATACCCTGACCCTGCAATTTCCCGAACATCGCCTCAGCCCACGGGTGGCCGGGGTGTACAGCGACTACGGCCGCCCCGCGGGTGAGGTTCTGCTGGACCATGATGAGCTACCCGCGAGTTTTGTGCCGGGCTTCCAGTCGGTCACCATCGCCCTGGAATCTGATGCCACGACTTCCGACCGGCAGTCCCTGGAGCGGGACCTGGAAAGGGTGTGGAGCGTTGCCGATATTGAGATTCGTGACACCGGGACCATCCGGGAGCTGGCGAACCGGATCTTTGACCAGACCTTTCTGCTGACCAGGGCCATCAGTCTGCTGACCCTGGTGCTGGCTGGAGCCGCTCTGCTGATGACCGGGTGGGTGGCGCTGGCATCGCGGCGATGGTATGTCCATCTGCTGGCGGTCTGGGGGCTGCGCCGCCGAGAGCGTCTGGGCCTGCTGGTCCGGCTCGGCATGGGCCTGATGTTCCGGGTCTGGCTGGCGGCACTGCCACTGGCGCTGCTGCTGACCTGGGTACTGGTTGCCCGCATCAATCCGGTGGCGTTCGGCTGGTCTCTGCCCATGGCAATCTATCCCGGCTACTGGCTGCAGTTGCTGGTTGTCATGGTGATCATCGGACTGGTGCTCGGCAGTCTGGCCGCACGGGTACGGCGGGGCGCCCCTGTCACCATGCCCGTTCTCACTGAGGGAGGTGAGCGATGACACGGTGTCTGTTGCCACTGGGAACATGCCTGCCTGCCTTCCTTCTGTCTTTTCTGCTGGCTGCCTGCTCGGACACCCCCGCGCCCGGTGGTTTTGCCGGACTGGCTGCCAGCAGCGAGGCGGAGGACGGCTTCCGACAGCCCCGGCCCGGCGATACGATCCGGCTTCCGGAGGACTGGGGGCCTCACCCGGCCCACCGGATAGAATGGTGGTACCTGACCGCCAATCTGACCACCGCCGACGGTGTGCCCATGGGTATTCAGTGGACCCAGTTCCGGCAGGGACTGGAACCCCGGGAGCCGGATGACGAACCACCGGCTGAGCAGCTCTGGCCCCTGGAATCGGCCTGGATGGCCCATGGCGCGGTGTCGTTCAATGGCCGGCACTGGTTCTCTGAGCGCTTTGCCCGCGGCGATGTTGGCCATGCCGGGGCCCGGGCCGAACCGCTCAGGGTCTGGCTGGATCACTGGCAACTGATGGAGGCGGGTCGGGATCAGTGGCAACTGGAAGCAGCCGGTGAGGGATGGGCCTATAACCTCACCCTCCTCCCCAGTGACCGGGTGGTTCGCCACGGGGACAATGGCTTCAGTGCCAAAACGGAGGGTGGCCAGGGTTCGATGTACTTCAGTGATCCGGATATTGCCATGGAGGGCACGGTAACCATCGGGGGCGAGCCTCACTCGGTGAGCGGTACCGGATGGCTTGACCGAGAGTGGAGCAGCCAATTCCTGCGCTCGGACCAGGAGGGCTGGGACTGGTTCGCCCTGCGTCTTGATACGGGCGCCCGGCTGATGGCTTTCCGGGTCGGCCGGGGTGACAACGCCTATCTGTCGGGCACCTGGATCGACCCGGCAGGCGTCACCTCGGCCCTCGGGCCGAAGGATCTGGTCCTCTCTCCTCTGGGGCTTCGCGACACCGGGGGTGGGCGGATCCCGGATCGCTGGCGCATCGACGTGCTCCCTGAGGCTCTCACTTTCACCGTGACAGCGCCCGAGGGGAGTTACTGGAACCGTGGCGCCTATCCCTATTGGGAAAGCCCCGTGACGGTTTCCGGGGATGCCTCGGGCGAAGGCTATATGGAGCTGACAGGCTATGGTGCCCCATAGATCAGCACCGGTTTAATAGCCCGGTTTGATGGATGCCACGCCTGTCCTGCGCTAGGATCATGGGTAATGATATCCTAGACATTTCAAATGACTGCAGATCTCAATAAAAGGATACTTTATGGAAATCAAGACCTTTGAAGACCTGATCGACTGGGTGCGGGACACTCACACCGAACTTGCCCAGAGCATGAAGCGGAGCGCTGAGCACAGCACCAACGAGCAGGCCTCGGCTCTGCTGCAGTATCTTTCCGAGCACGAGCATGAGCTGGTCCGCATCACCGAGGAGTTCGAACGCCAGGCCGATGCGAAAGCCCTGAAAACCCGCCTTTATGATTACATGGAGCACAAACCGGTCAAGGTTGCCGGTTCATCGGATACCCACTTTGCGTCCCTGAGTTTTGACGACATCTGCCGGGAAGTCTTTGCCTTCCACGACCAGGTGGTGGAACTTTACGACAGCCTGGGAAGCAAGGCGGAGATTCCGGAAGCAAAGGAACTGGTGGATTCCCTGCGGAAAATGGAAGAAAACGAGGCCATGCGTCTGGCGCGCCAGATATCCAACAGCCAGGACATTTAAGCACGATGCCCGGACCCCGGCGGGTTGGTGACGCTGCCTCCGATTCCAGGTCCTGGGCTCCGGCCTGCGTATATTGGCGATCAACTGCTGTACCGACCCTGTCAGTCGGAGATTGAAGAGGCCAGAAACCCATCAGAACCGTGTCCATTCTTCACGCACTGCGGGCAGCCGCCGTCTGCCTGCTGATCCTGCTGATCACCCTGATCGGTATCGGCCCCATGATGATCATGGGCCTGATAAAGGCACTGATACCCTTCAGGCCCCTGCAAAGGGTCTGTTCGGTGGGTGTCATGTGGATTGCCGAAACCTGGGCGGAGGGGCTGAAGACCATTTTCCGCCTGATGACGCCTACAGTCTGGGACGTGCGCTGTGACGTTCCCCTCGGTCGTGACCAGCCCTACCTGGTGATCAGTAACCATCAGTCCTGGGTGGATATTCCGGCCCTGGTGGAGGCGTTCAACCGCCGTACCCCCTTCTTCAAGTTTTTCCTGAAAAAAGAGCTGATCTGGGTGCCCCTGATCGGCCTGGCTTTCTGGGCGCTGGACTACCCCTTCATGAAGCGCTACAGCAGGGAGCACCTGGAAAAACACCCGGAGGATCGCGGCAAGGATCTGGAAATCACCCAGCGGGCCTGCGAGAAGTTCCATGACCTGCCGGTGACCGTGGTGAATTTTCTGGAGGGCACCCGATACACCACGGGCAAGCATCGCCAGCAGGACTCCCCCTATCACCATCTTCTCAGGCCCAAGTCCGGAGGAGTGGCCTTCGTGATGGCGGCCCTGGGGGAACAGATGCGGTATCTGCTGGATGTCACCATTGTCTACCCGGAAGGGCGGGTCCCCGGCTTCTGGCATCTGCTCAGCGGACAGGTATCCCGGGTGATCGTGGATATCCGCGGCCGCACGGTGCCGCCGGAGCTGTTCCTGGGGGACTACGCCAATGATCCCGAGTTCCGGAAAACCTTCCAGGCCTGGGTCAGCGAGCTATGGCGCGACAAGGACGCCCGGATCGAGGAGCTGAGGGCATCGGTCAGCCGCCGTTCAGGCTGATCAACCCCCTTACCAGCGCCATCAGTCCCGCCACGCCAGCAATGCCCAGGATGATGGGGCGCAGGGCCTCGAAAGGCAGCCGCCTGACCAGCCCCGCGGAGAGCCAGAAGCCCAGGAACACTCCCGGCACGGTGGCCGCGAATAGCCGAAGTTCTGCTGCGCCAAGGTAACCGGAGGCAATCAGGGTAACCAGCGACAGCACGCTGGCGCTCAGGAAGAACGCCGACATGTTGGCCCGCACCAGAGGCCCTTTCTCGTTCTGGTAAATCATCGCGATGGGTGGACCACCAACGGCGGTGATGGTGCCCATGTAGGTGGAGGCGGCCCCGGCGATAACGCTGTTGCGGAGGTTCAGCCGCGGTTTGATGCCGGCCACGCTCAGTGCCACCGCCGCCAGAATCAGCATCCCGAAGATCAGCTGGAACCCCCTGGGGGAAAGCAGCAGCAGGGTAAGCCCGGCAAGGGCGGCTCCCACCAGCCCCCCTCCGATGGCAAAGCGTACCTGCCGTAGTTGCAGGCTGGTTCTGTTGCGAACCAGCATCAGCACGGTGAGCACGGTCGCGTTGAGAATCAGGGGCGCGGGCACAAAGGCCGGCGAAATCAGGAACAGCAACGGAGCGGCCAGCACACCGATGCCGTAGCCGGCGACACCCTGCAGGCAGGCGCCCGCCAGCACCACCAGGTTGGCGAGCAGAATGTGGTAGAGGGTCAGATCGGCCAGCACGGCGGCGTCCTCGTCAGGGTTTCGGAGTGACCGTCTGTTATAGCACGTGAGGCCGATAGGTAGCTACCGGAGCCTCTGTGTTAGATTGATGCCTTATAGGCGATATTTCGAGGACTCACCTTATGAACCTGTGTCCCTGTGGCAGCACGCTTACCTATGGGGAATGCTGCGCTCCCTTACATTCGGGCCAGCGGGCGGAAACACCGGAAGCGCTGATGCGTTCCCGCTACACCGCTTTCATGCAAGGCCTTGAGGAATATCTGCTGGCCACCTGGCACCCGGACACCCGCCCCAGCCGGCTGAACCTTTCGGACTCACCAGACTGGACAGGGCTGCAGGTGCTGGCATCCGACGCCAGGGGCGACCATGGCACGGTGCATTTTCGGGCGATCCATCGATTGCCTGATGGCTTCGGTTACCTTGAGGAGGTCTCGGATTTTCTCAGGGAGCAGGGGAGGTGGTACTACGTCAGCGGAACGCCGAAGGAGGGCCGGTTGAACCCCGGTCGCAACGACCGGTGCCCCTGCGGCAGCGGCCGCAAGTTCAAGGCCTGCTGCCTGCCCTGATGGGGACACGGGTTGGGTATCCTGAGTAGCTGGGGCGCTGGCAATCCAATCCCACTGAAGGCTCATCTTACGGGCTACAGTTTTTCAAGGGGATAAAGAGGCAAATCAGATGAAGCAGCCTATTGTTGGCTATCACCGGGATGACGAGGGGCACTGGGTCGCCCAGCTCGCCTGCGGGCACAATCAGCACGTGCGCCACGACCCACCCTGGATCAACCGGCCCTGGGTGGTCAATCCCGAGGGCCGCAATGGCATGCTGGGTTTCCAGCTGGAATGCGTGAAGTGCGACGGGGGCGCGCCGCGGGATGTCCAGCCCCCGTCTGTCTGAGGTCAGCCCTTGCCCTGATCCGCGAGGGCCTGCAACACGGCCTTGGCCGCGCCCTCGGAAGAGGCCGGGTTCTGGCCGGTGATCAGGTTTGCGTCCACCACAATGTAAGGGGCCCAGTCGTCGCCCTTGCTGTAGTTGCCGCCTTTTTCCCGAAGCATGTCCTCCACCAGGAAAGGGACAACATTCGTCAGACCTACGGCTTCCTCTTCTGAATTGCTGAAGCCGGTCACACTGCGGCCGCGGACGAAATGATCACCGTTGGGGGACTCGGGATGGCGGAAAACCGCCGGGGCATGACAGACGGCGCCAATCACCATGTCGGCCCTGTTGGCCTCCTCCAGCAACTGGATGGAGTGCTTATCTTCCGCCAGGTCCCACAGGGGGCCATGGCCACCCGGATAGAAGACGGCGTCGAAGTCGTGGATGTTGATGTCACTCAGTTTCCTGGTGCTGGCGAGGGCTTCCCGGGCCCGGTCGTCCTCGCTGAAGCGGCGGGTGGTCTCGGTCAGTGCCTCTTCCGCTTCGCTGTTCGGGTCCACCGGGGGCTGTCCGCCATTCGGGGACGCCAGGGTGATTTCGGCCCCCGCGTCCCGGAAGACGTAATAGGGTGCCGTGAATTCTTCCAGCCAGAAACCGGTCTTGTGGCCGGTGTCGCCCATCTGACCATGGGACGTGAGAACCATCAGAATCTTCATGTCGACGTCTCCCTGCTTGAGTGATGTGTGTTACTAGCTTGGGTCGAAGGCTGTGATTACAAGCCTCCCTCGACCGCCGACTCTGGTGGGCTGCATTGGCTACAGCTGTATTTTCGCCGGTACCGGCGGTCGGCCCAGCGGGCGTAGAGTCGGCTGGCCAGGGGCCTGATCAGTGGCCAGGTCAGGGGGCGGAACAGCCATCCGAACGGGGTGTGGGACCAGGCCCTGACGGTGGCGTCAATCCCCACGTGCCAGGTTCCGTCCGCTGCCACCAGATGGAGCCGTCGCAGCATGGCCTCTTTGCCGGGCGCGAATGCTCCGCTATCGGGCTGGCGGTGGATATCGGCAAAGCTCAGACCGCCCTGTTCGTATTTCTGGAGAATCCGGATTTCTTTGGAGCACAGGGAACATGCCCCATCGTGAAACAGAATGTCCATTCATATTCCCCCGGTAGGAGTCGATGAGACTGATTGGTGAAAAGTACGCCCAGGCTGAATGTCGGATCACTGGGAGTGTGCGCTGTTTCTGGGCCCTGCGGTATCCCGGGCCGGGCGGGACGGGTATCATGAGGGCGTTCTTCAGAGGGACGAACTTTATGAGACACAACAAAGGGAAGGAGTGTGCCTGGGCCCCGGGAACGCTGGAAGCGGACGTAACTTACGCGGGGGAGCATACCCGCGCGACGATTGCCAGTATGCGGGGTGGGGACAACCAGGGTGCCTCGGGTTCCGCATGGCTTGGCAATATCACACTTGCACTGGTCCTGGGGGCCGTTGCCGTGACCCTGGTATGGTGGCTTCTGAATTGACCGTAATCTTTGTGGCCGCTCTGGTCTCGCGGTGGTGAGCCGGCGATGCGATACGATGGGTGCACAGAGCCTCAGGGAACGCTATCATGTCTTGTCGTAGCCGGTGACGTTTGACGGATGTCACTCGTACACCAGGCAAACAACCTACAATAAAACCATTGCTGGAAGTAAAATCATGACGTTACGCTCCAAGCTGATGGCCGCGGCCGCACTGCTCTCCTTCTCCTTTGCCAGTGCCCAGGCCGTTGCCGAAGAAACCTATACCCTCACACTTGCCGAAACCTGGGGACCGAACTATCCGATCCTTGGTGACACCAACCGCAGCCTGAAGTCCATGGTTGAGAAAATGTCGGAAGGTCGCCTGAAGATTCGTATCGACTCTTCCAACAAGCACAAGGCGCCTTTCGGTATCTTCGATATGGTGAAGGCGGGCCAGTACGATCTGGGCCATACCGCTTCTTACTACTACAAAGGCAAGATCCCCAACAGCATGTTCTTCACCACCGTACCCTTCGGCATGACGGCGCCGGAGCAGTACGCCTGGTTCTACTATGACGAAGGCTTTGAGCTGGCCCAGAAGGTCTACGGTGAGCACAACATGCTGTCGTTCCCCGGCGGCAACACCGGTGTCCAGATGGGCGGCTGGTTCCGCGACGAAATCGAATCCCTGGAAGACCTGAAGGGTCTGAAGATGCGGACGCCCGGCTTTGCCGGTGAGGTCATGTCGGACATTGGCGTTGCGGTTACCAACATTCCGCCGGGCGAACTGTTCACCGCGCTGGAGCGCGGAACCATTGACGCGCTGGAGTGGGTCGGCCCCGCACTGGATCTGCCCATGGGCTTCCACCAGATCGCCGATTACTACTACGCCGGCTGGCAGGAGCCGTCTGCTGAGCTGCAGTGGCTGGTGAACAAGGATACCTGGAACAAGCTGCCGGAAGACCTCCAGGAAGTCCTGCGCGTCGCCATGCGAACCGCTGCCTATGACATGTACATCCAGACCATGCACATGAGCGGCGAAGCCTGGAGCACCATCAAGGAAGACTACCCCAACGTGAAGTTCCGCACCTTCCCTGATGAGGTCATCGAGGCGCTGCGCTCTTCCACCGAGAAGCTGCTTGGCCAGATGGCAGAAAAGGATCCTCTGAGCCGGGAGATCATCGAGTCCCAGCGTGACTATCTGCAGCAGATCCGTCCCTGGACCAACATCTCCGACCGTGCGTACCTGAACAACTCCGTTATCGAGTAAGTCGTCGGTACACCCAGGCGCTGGTGCCATCCGCCAGCGCCATTTTCACCCTCTCATAACGAATACCCAGACGCTCGTAGCGATCCAGCCTCGCCAGTTCTTCTGCCGTCACTGTGATCAGGTCACCCTCCACCTCACTGCCGGCACGGGGTGTGATATCCAGGCCTTCCTTCTCATAGCCTTCCAGAATCGCCACCTGCTCCTCCCCGCCTCGTCCCATCACGATCCATCGCACAACGGGGCTGCGCAGGGTGCCGAACACAAACAGTTCATGGTCGCGGGCGGTGTCGATGGGAAGCAGCGTCTCGGGCGGCTCGTAGCCATAGGGGCTGAGCATGGCGAACCAGAGGTACAGCATCAGTACCCCTGCAGCCATTATCACCGCACCGGTGGTCAGAAGAAGAAAGGTTTTCAGGCGGCTTCTGTGGGTATGCTCATCTGGAATCATCACTTCCCCATGGAGGCAGGTCGTCAGGACGTCAAGACGGCTTCATGGTGAAAGCAGAGACTGATAAAAGCAAGAATCCCCGCAGGGGCGGGGATTCCTTCAGGACACAAGCGAAGAGCGCTAACGGGTTCTTTGCTCAAGCCTTCTTTCGACGGGCAAAGTGCAGACCGACCAGGCCCAGACCGAGAAGGGCCAGTGACCCGGGCTCTGGCACCGGAACCTCAGCCACTCGGGCAAACAGCGACAGGTTCGAGAGATCCGGTGTCTGGCCACCCTGGTTGGTAAAGCTTATATCGAAGGTTCCGGTACCGGAACTTCCCGGGCTGCCGAAGGTGATGCCTTCAAACAGATAGGAAGCGTAACCGTCGCCCGCTTTGAGATTACCGACAAAATCGATTGTTAGGGGAAGGCCCGGCGTACCAACCTCTTCCCACATCAGGCTCCATTCGCCAGATGTAGCGCCGATGTTGACGTCAAAAAGCGTGAACCTGACACCGGCGATCTCTCCGGGAGCGTCCTTGGTGAGAAAATCGAATGTTCCCCAGTTGTTGGTGAGCGTGGCACCGGCGCTTGTGTCCGGGTTACCAGAGCTGACGCCATAACAGTCGTTAGCGTTAGCGCCGGCCCAGGTCATATCGCTGGTATCGAGAACGCTGTGTCCACCCGCGTCGGAACAGTAGGTGGCCGCCGCACTGGCTGTGCCTGAGAATGCCAGTCCGGCCGCAAGGCTGAACACAGCAAGAGTTGGCGCGAAATATCTTTTAGTCATATTGATGCACTCCTGTGAGGGTTGGTGCTGCCCTGCCAAGATAATTTCTGGACTACATCGGGTAGCCGCTCGAATCCGATTCTGATCCGCGTGGGCCATCGGGTAACGCGTCAGCGATTCTGCAGTTTATAGCAAGCAATTGCAGGGCCAGAATTTCTCACGCATAAAAAAATACTTAATATCATAATGTTATGATTCTGTTTCTGGGCGGCTAAGGAGTGAGGTGTAAAATATGCCGACGGCGACTGCGGATCTCAGAGGCCAGGTAATCAAGTTCATGGTTGGAGAGTTCGTTAAAAAAACTGACACCTGTCTGCTGCGGGTTACTTCCTGGGGTCGAGAAGATTATCCTGTTGTTCACCAATAACAACCGGGAGAACAACCATGACACAAAGACTCGAAGGCAAAGTTGCCATCATCACCGGCGCCACCAGTGGTATCGGCGAAGCCACCGCACGACGGTTCGCGGAGGAGGGCGCCACGGTTATCCTTGCGGGTCGTACCGTGGAGAAGGGTGAGAAGCTGGCAAAGGAACTGGGCGGTAACGCCATGTTCCAGAAGGCGGATGTGATGCAGGAGGCGGACATTGCCGCGCTGGTCGACACCGCAAAGGCGAAGTTCGGTCGGCTGGACTGCCTGTTCAACAATGCCGGCGCCGGCGACCGCACCACCCTTGACTCGGTGACCGAGGAAGAATTCGCCCAGGTCATGCGGCTGCTTACGGGCAGCGTGGTGTTCGGTATCAAGCATGCTGCCCGGATCATGCGGGAGCAGGGCAGCGGCTGCATCATCAATAACTCCAGCATCGCCGCCCACCGGCTGGGCCAGGGCGGCTATCTCTATTCCGGGGCCAAGGCAGCGGTCAGCCATCTGACCCGGCTCGCGGGTGTGGAGCTGGGGGCGGATGGAATCCGGGTAAACGCCATTTCTCCGGGAGCGGTGGCGACGCCCATCTTCTGGGGCGGATCCGCCCGGGCAAATCACCTCAGCGACGAGGAGAACCAGGCCAAGATGGAAAAACTGGAGAAAAATCTGGCCAGGGCCACGCCCCTGCCAAGGGCAGGGCTGGCGCTGGATATTGCCAATGCGGCGGTGTTCCTGGCCAGCGATGAGGGTTCTTTTATCAACAGCCACGACCTGGTGGTGGATGGTGGCCGGATTTCCATGTTCAATGAGAAATCCGGTTAGACGACACAGCAAAAGAAAAGGAGAGCATCGCGCTCTCCTCTCTGGTCAGTCAGGATGTGTAAAAGAAACTGACAGTCAGTTCCGGTCTTCCAGGTTGGCCCGCATTTTCAGGGTCACCAGAACCGTGTTCAGGTGAGGCACCGGAAGACCATGGCGCTGGGCAATGGCCACCACGTTGCCAAGCACAGCCTCCCGCTCGATGGGCCGGCCATTCAGGTAATCCAGTGCCATGCTGTTCTTGTAGGGTGGCATCTTGCGGGTACCCTCGATGTTCTGGTCGATCAGCTTCTCATCCATGGGATAGCCCTCCGCAGCGGCCACGTCCATGACCTCGCGGATCATGGCCCGGATGAGTTCCTCGCCACCCTCGGTTTCCAGGATGGTCTTGGTATCGGCACCGTTGGCAATCACCGACAGTGGGTTGAAGGGTGTGTTCCACAGGCACTTGCGCCAGCGCTCGCCCACCACCTCTTCGGTCAGGTCAATGTTGATGCCACCGTCCATGAACAGCTGGGACAGTTCACGACAATCGTCGTCGATGCCTTTCGGGTAGCGCCCCATGACCAGCTTGCCGTAGGCCTTGTGTTCCACCACGCCCGGTTCCGTGCGGCTGGCGGCGATAAATGCCAGGCAGCTGATGATGGGGTTGTCGGGGTAGGCGTCAGCCAGTTCCCGCTCGATGTCCAGCCCGTTTTCGATCAGCACCAGGCGGGTGTTCTCGCCCATCCAGGGCCTGACCAGGGCGGCGCGGTCGACTCCCGGCAGAACCTTGACGCAAAGGATCAGATAATCCGGGGTGGTTTCCGGTTTGTCGCCATCCTTGTAGACGTGGTCCGGGCGGTAGGAAAGGTCGCCGAGGGGGCTGTTGATCCTGATGCCGTTGGCCTTGACTGCCTCGTACTCCGACCGCAGCACGGTACTGACACTGCAGCCAGCCTTCTTCAGGATGGCACCGTAAAAGCTGCCTATGGCGCCGGCACCGACGATCAGGATATCGGGTTTGCTACTCATATCGAAAAAACTCCTCTGTTCGGCCCGTTGATTCAGCGGCGTACGGGGGCGGCGCCCAAGTGCGCGCCACCATCGATCAGGATGGTCTCGCCGGTGGTCAGATCGCCACCGATGATCAGGCCCAGGCAGACATCTGCAACGGTTTCAGGCGACGCGGTATCGTGTAGCGGGGCGGCCCGCTTGGTCTTCTCCAGAAGGGCGTCGTACTTTTCCTCGCCCAGCCCTTTCTTCAGCCACTCGCCCTGGACAAATCCCGGGCAAACCGCATTGACCCGCACTTCCGGTCCGAGGACCCGAGCCAGTGAGCGGGTCATGGTGACCAGTGCGCCCTTGGAAGCCGCGTAGGCAATGGAACTGCCAATCCCCGCCAGGCCTGCGATGGATGCCATGTTGATGACATGTCCGGAGTCATTGGCGCGCAGGGCCTTTTCGGCGGCGCGGGTCATCTGGAAGGCGCCTACTGTGTTGACGGCGTAAAGGTCCAGGAAGTCCTGTTTGTCCAGCCCGTCGAGGTTGGCATGGTCGCAGAATTTTGTGGTGCCAGCGTTATTGACCAGAATGTCGACCCGACCAAATTTGGCCAGGGCGGCGTCCACCATGGCCCGGCAGTCAGCATCCTCTGCCACATTGGCACGGAAAACCAGCGTCTCGACGCCCTGCTTCTCGCAGTCGGCGGCCACGGCGAGGGCGCCCCCCTCATTATTGCTGTAGTTGATCACGACATGGCAGCCATGCTCGGCGAACAGGCGGGCGATGGCGGCACCAATGCCTGAGGAGGAGCCGGTGATAATGGCGACGGAATCTTTGAGTTTCATGGCGTGGCCCTTTTTATGATTGTTGAGTGTTGGAGGTCGATGGAATCCCATCCTGTAAAACTGGTTGCGGTATCTTCTCTCGATCTGCGGAACACATCAATCACTTCTGTCGGGTCAGTTTTTTTAAGGCCGCGAAGGAGCTCGGTTTCCGCGGGCACGAGAGGGTGCCGGAAATGCAAAGGGCCGGCTTGAAGCCGGCCCTTTTATCGCAGTGGAAGGGTCAGAATCCCGACGTCGAACTCATTCCGAACCACTCGGGCACGACCAGCAGAGTGATGACGACCGCGATCTGGATCAGGATAAATGGCATGACGCCCCGGTAGATCTGTGTGGTCTGAACCCCTGGTGGTGCCACGCCCTTCAGGTAGAACAGGCTGAAGCCAAAGGGTGGCGTCAGGAAGCTGGTCTGCAGGTTCATGGCAATGAGAATCGCGAACCAGAGCATGTTGATGCCAAGGAGTTCCGCGATAGGGGCCAGAATGGGCACCACGATGAAGGAGATTTCCACGAAGTCGATGAAGAAACCCAGGACCAGGATGACCAGCATCGACAGGATCAGGAAGCCCCACTTCTCGCCGGGCAGGGCCAGCATCCACTCTTCCAGCAGATACTCTCCGCCGGTATAGCTGAAGACCATGGAGAAAGCGGTCGCCCCCACCAGGATCGCGAATACCATGGCCGTGACTTTAACGGTATCCCGGGCGGAGTCCCAGATAACCTGCCAGGAGAACTGACGATAGAGTAGCGCCAGCACCACTGCCCCCACACCGCCGAGGGCCGAGGACTCGGTGGGCGTGGCGATGCCGGTGAATATCGAACCGAGCACCACGATGATCAGGGCCAGTGGCGGAATGACCGCCAGCAGGGCCCGGACGACTTCCTGGCTGCGGGATTCGTTGCTGTCGCGCTCCATAGCCGGAGCGATCTCGGGCTTGATAAAGGCCATAATCAGGATGTAGGCGATGTAAAGCCCGATCAGGATGAGTCCCGGTACCACTGCAGCCTTGAACAGGTCGCCCACCGGCAGGCCCATGACATCACCCAGAATGATCAGGATGATGGAAGGGGGGATAATCTGTCCCAGAGTGCCTGAAGCACAGATGGTACCGGTAGCAAGTTCCGTTTTGTAACCGTGGGCCATCATCACCGGCAGGGAGATCAGTCCCATGGCAACGACGCTGGCACCTACGACGCCAGTTGAGGCCGCCAGCAGCGCGCCCACCAGAACGGTGGATATGGCCAGGCCACCGCGAACCCCGCCAAACAGCTTGCCCATGGATTCCAGCAACTGCTCCGCCAGCCTGGTGCGTTGCAACACCAGACCCATGAAAATAAACAGCGGTACCGCCATCAGCGTGGTGTTCTGCATGATGCTCATGATGCGGTAGGGCATGAAGGCGAACAGTTGCGGCCCTTCGGCGATCAGGCCGAAGATCAGGGCGACACCACCAAAGGTGAAAGCGACGGGGAAGCCCCACAAAAGCATCAGGAGGCAAACCCCGAACATAATAATGCCGATCATGCGAGGCCTCCGCCGCTGTGTGAGCTATCTTCGTAGTGGGCATCCCGCTTGAGGACCCGGATGGCGTAGGTGACCATGCCAATACCGGCGACCGCGGTAAAGAAGGACGAGAAGGAAATCAGGCTCTTGATGATCCAGCGATGGGGCAGGCCGCCCGGGTCACCGCTGCCCTCTCCCAGTTTGTAGGATTCGTAGGCAAAATCGATGCCCAGCCAGGCGATGAAGCCGGCGAGGGGAATGACCAGCAACAATGCGCCAATCAGATTGACCCAGGCCTTGAAGGTCTCGCTCCAGCGCGTGTAGAAAACATCTACCCGGACGTGGCCGTCGGTTCGCAGGGCATAGGGAATGCCCATCAGGAAAACCACGGAATACAGGTGCCATTCCATTTCCTGCATGCCGATGGAGACACTGTTAAAGGCGTAACGGGCTACCACGTCGTAGAACACATTCAGTGTCAGCAGGATGAACGCCACGCTGGCAATCCAGCCGCAAAAATAAGCTACGCGTCCCAGCCCGCTGTCAATGATTCTGAGCCATCGCATGATCAATCCTCATGGGCCCGCCGGGCAAACCCGGCCGGCCTTCTGTTCCGATAGGGACAGTCTGTGAAAAAAACGCCGGTATTCTACGTCAGGGTGGCGGCTTTTTCACAGAATTCCCTTAAAACAACGCCGGAACCCCGTTACGGAGTTCCGGCGCTTTCTGATATCAATTACTTACTCTTCGATATCGGCCATGTTGTTGAGATAGGCCCGATCGGAGATGTTGATGTAATTGCGGGCATTCTCCAGGTAAGCCTCCTGGGACTCGATGATACGGGCAGCCTGCTCGTCAGCCTCGGCCGCTTCCTGGAGGAGCTTGCGGTTGGCCAGAACCATGGCCTCGAGAACATCCTGCGGGAAGTTCCTGACTTCGATGTCCGGATACTCCTCGGTGATGGAAGCCCAGGCCTGGGCGTTCTCGTGAACGGACTGGATCAGCATGTCGTAGGCGGCGGTGCGCATGGAAATCTCCAGGATCCGCTGGAGATCCTTGGGCAGCTTGTTCCAGACGTCCTGGTTGACCAGGAACTGCAGTTCGGTGGCGGGCTCATGCCAGCCAGTGTAGTAGTAGTCGGCAATCTGCTGGAAGCCCAGGCGCAGGTCCAGTGCCGGGCCTACCCATTCAACGGCGTCGATGGTGCCGCGCTCCAGGGCGGTGTAGAGCTCTCCCGGCGGAATGTTGGTGGGTACGACACCCACTTCCGCGAAGACTTCGCCCGCAAAGCCGGGGATCCGCATTTTCAGGCCCTGAAGATCTTCCAGGGAATTGATTTCCTTACGGAACCAGCCGCCCATCTGGATGCCGGTGTTGCCGCCGGGGAAAGACAGCATGTTATGGGGCTCGTAGACTTCCTGCATCAGCTCCATGCCATCGCCGTAATAGAACCAGGCGTACTGTTCCTGAGCGGTCATACCAAAGGGCATGCTGGTAAAGAACAGGGTGTTGGGTACCTTGCCCTTCCAGTAGTAGGACGCGGAGTGGCCCATGTCATACTGGCCGGCCTTGACCATGTCAAAGACACCGAAGGGCGCCTTGTGCTTGTTGGCTGAGTCGATGCGGATGCGCAGACGGCCATCGGACATTTCCTCGGCCATTTTGGCCATGCTCTTGGTTGCTTCCCCGAAGATCGGGAAATTCGGCCCCCAGGTCTCGGCCAGGCGAAGGGTGAACTTCTCCTGGGCGGCGGCAAAGGGGGAGGCAATCAGTGCAGACAGCGCGGCAGCGGTAGCCACCTTGCGAAAAAATGAACGACGAATCATAAGGTGCGTTCCTCTGGGTTGTTGTAGTTTGTGCTCGGGCGCTTTCAGGGGGCCGATCGGTCATCCGTCCGTTAACGACCCGGAGAGGCCTCTGGTATTTCTAAAAACGGGGGCATCCACGGAATCCGCCAAGCCCCGGAAGCCTCCAACGGTACGTTATTAAACTAGCACGGATCAGTTGAGTGTTACATTTATTCAGATAGTGGTTTAGACCTTTGTCTTAGAAGGTTCCTGCCTCGCCTGCCTGGCCGACCATACGGCAATACCCTTTGAGTTCAGGTCCAGGTCCAGCCCTAGCGAGGCCTCCAGTTCTTCGCTGGTGAAAGCCAGGCCATGATCTTCAAGGCGTTGGCGGAACAGGGTCTTCAGGTCGTCCCGGATGGGCCTGGCCTGGTCGGCAGCGGTCGACATATGGCGGCGACCAATATCGGCATAGGCGTCCAGGTCGCTGTGAAGCTGGCGGGCCAGGGCCCGGATGTTGCGAACCTGGCTGAAGTGGGTCAGGTAGATGGCATCCGGCTCGAGGCCGGCGAGCCGGTCCACCGATTCATGGGCCCGGGCGGGATCAAACTGGACCGGAGTGGCGGCGGGAAAGATGAATTCTCCCATGGCCGAATCCAGGAAGCGGTAGGAAATGCCGAAAGTATCACCGGAGAAGACGGCGTTGGCGGTGCTGTCATGGATGCAGTAATGGTGCAGGGCGTGCCCGGGCGTGTCCAGGAAGGTAAGGGTGCGTTTGCCCAGAGTGAGGGTGTTCCCGTCCTGAACCTCGACAATCCGCTCCCGGGGTACCGGGATCAGCTCGCCATAGTGCCGTTTCATGGTCTCGGTGCCATAAACCTGGCGGGCGCCTTCGTACAGAGCACCGGGGTCGATCATGTGCCTGGCGCCCCGGGGGTGAACCACCAGTTGCGCATCTGGCAGTTCCTCCATGATCAGGCCCGCGCCGCCGGCGTGATCCAGATGGACATGGGTTACGCAGACGTAGCGAACCTGGCTCCGGTCCAGCCCCAGTTGTTCAAGGGCCTTCAGGAGCACCGGTATCGAGAAGTTGCTGCCCACATCGACAAAGGCGGCCTCGCCACTGTCCACAATCAGGTGACTGGCGTCCATCATTGTGGTGCCGGCGAACTCGGTGTCGATGCCGTATATGCCATGTTCAAACGGAATGATGGTGGGGGTGTTCGCGCTCATGGGGTTTCCTGTTGTTATTCTGTATTACCCGCGGACACTCTGGCCCACGGGTATCGGGGCGTCACCAGTGATCTGACGGTCCTTCCCTTCTATTCAATCACTACCTGCTCCGCGACCTGCTCCCGCAGGGATTTCTTGAGGATCTTGCCAACGCCATTACGGGGCATGGTGTCCATGAACACCACCCGGCGGGGCGTCTTGTACTTGGCCAGCCGCTCCTGACAGAAGGTCAGCACTTCCTCCTCCGTAATTTCCGAGTCCTGGTTGGGGACAACCACGGCCACGACTTCCTCCCCCATGCGCTCCGAAGGCACACCAACCACAGCCACTTCCGCTACCGCCGGATGGCGGGAAATCAGTTCCTCCAGATCCCGCGGGTAGATGTTGAAGCCACCCCGGAGAATCAGGTCCTTCTTGCGGTCGACGATATAAAGGTAGCCATCCTCATCGATCCTGGCCACATCGCCGGTATGGAGCCAGCCGTCACGAATCGCGGCCTTCGTTGCCTCCTCGTTGCGGTAATAGCCTGGTGTGATGTTTTCGCCCCGTACCAGCAGTTCACCGACCTCACCGGCGGGCATGGGGTTCCCCTGATCGTCGGCGATACGCAGCTCGACCCCTGGAAAGGCCCGGCCGACAGAACCGGGTTTGATGGTCTCTCCCTTGCGGTGGGCCGATACCGTCGGGGCGGCCTCGGAGAGCCCATAGCCTTCGTAGATCTCGGCATTGAAGCGCTTGCGGAACGCCTCGATCAGCGACACCGGCAGTGGCGCCGAGCCGGAGCCCACGGACTCCAGCGAGGAGACATCATATTCGTCCACTTCCGGGGCCATGGTGAGGGCGTAGATCATGGCTGGAACGGCACTGAAGGCTCTCACCTGGTGCTTCTGGATGGCCTCGCAGACCGCCCGGACATCGAATTTTGGCAATATCACCATGCTTCCCCCACGAAGGAAGAGGGTGTTTGCCATGGTAAAGCCGTAGATATGGGCCAGTGGCAGGACACCGAGAGTGGTGCCTGGCTCATCACCGGTCGCCTCCGCCAGTTCCACCGCGGCAGCGGCGTTGCTGTAGAGATTGCGGTGGGTAAGCATGACCCCCTTGGGCTGGCCGGTGGTGCCGGAGGTGAACAGGATCACCGCAACGTCATCTTCCTTGAGCCGGGGCCGGGAAAGCTCCGGTTCTGCCGCCGCCATCAGCGAGCAGAGGCTGTTACAGGGGATGCCGGCGTTGGGGCTGGGCTGGTTCTGGGCGATACCGGCGACAACCAGTGTGGGCGGGGTTTCCATGCCTGACGTGGCCTGCTCGATGGCGGGGAGCATCGCCTGGCTGGTGATCACCGCGGTGGCTCCCGAGGCCTGGAGGATGTAGCCGATTTCCCGGGGGTGGAGCACGAACATCACCGGGAGCACGATGGCTTCGGCTCTCAGGATACCCTGGTACGCAATAAATACTTCCGGGCAGTTGGGCATGCAGACCACCACCCGGTCACCCGGGGTTACCCCCAAGTTTTTCAGTCCGTTGGCGAGGCGATTGGCGCTTTCCTGAAGCTCCAGATTGGTGATTTCCCGCTCTCCGGCGTACAGCATGGGGTACTCGCCAAAGCGTTCAAGGCTCTTTTCTGGCAGGTCGGTCAAAATCATTGTTATTGTTTCCTGTGTTTTGTGAGACGTTTCCCGGAACCATACAATAAAATTTCACCCCGGCGTAAGTCCTGCGCCGATTCTCGCAGGGGCAAGTTCTCAGGCAGTGGTGCTTGCCGGCTCCTCCTTTGGCGGCGACTTCATCAGGGCCATGGGATAGAGGCCGAGCAGGTAGAACAGGGCCATCAGCGCAAAGGCATCCTGGTAACCGGGGGAGGTCAGCGGCACGCCCAGTGCGGCGGTCCACCGGGTGCTTT
Source organism: Marinobacter daqiaonensis (assembly GCF_900115285.1). Taxonomy (GTDB): domain Bacteria; phylum Pseudomonadota; class Gammaproteobacteria; order Pseudomonadales; family Oleiphilaceae; genus Marinobacter; species Marinobacter daqiaonensis. The sequence goes on along the minus strand of NZ_FOYW01000001.1, from coordinate 2,043,312 downwards.
CCTGCAGCAGGATTGCTGACAGGGCCACGCCGAGGGAACCGCCGAACTGGCGAGCGAAGCTGATCAGTCCGGTGGCCTGGTTCACCATGTTCTGGGGAACAATGCTCACCGCCCCGATCACCACCGGAGGCATGGTCATGGCCAGCCCCACCCGGCCCAGGGCCGCCATCAGCGCCACCAGGATCAGTGATGTGCCTTTCTGGGCATCACTGAGCACCACGCAGGAGATGGCAAAGATGATCAGTCCGCCGGCCACCAGGACCTTCGGAACCACCCGGTCCGTCAGCCGGCCGATTACCGGAAACGAGAGCGCCATGGCCAGGCCGGCCGGCATCAGCAACATCCCGGCGGCGGACGCGGATTTTCCCATGGCGGTCTGTACCAGTAGCGGCAGCAGGTAGACCGAGCCGAACAGCCCGGCTCCTGTCAGCATGGCCACCATGAAAGCCGGCCCGAAACCGGCGTGGCGGAAAATTCCCAGTGCCAGCAACGGCGCCCGGCCCTTGAGCTGGCGCCAGGCAAAGGCAATGAACAGTATCACCGCCAGGATCAGGGCGCCGATGACCGCCGGGCTGGCCCAGCCATAGTCGGGGCCGGCGGAGAGTCCCCACAGCAGGGCCACCATCCAGCCGGTCAGCAACAGCAACCCGGCGCTGTCCAGGCGCCGGTGGACCGGAGGCGCGGAGGGCGGGCGGGAGAGGTATCGCTGGCCCAGGTAGAACGCGACCAGACAGAACGGCAGTACAATCAGGAAAACGGCCCGCCAGGACCACCAGTCCACCAGTACGCCGCCCACCACCGGCCCTACTGTAGGTCCGAGAACCACGCCCATGGCGTAAAGTCCCATCGCCTGCCCCCGCTCTCTCACCGGAAACACCGCGTAAAGCATCAGCATAGCCAAGGGCTGCACCATGCCGGCAATAAGGCCCTGGATTATGCGCACAACCACAAGCATGCCGAAGTTGACGGCAAAGCCGCCGGCCAGGGCCGCGATGATGAATATGGCCAGCGCTCCCATATAGGTGGTCCGGGGTCCGAAACGGTCCACCATCCAGATATTCAGCAGCATCCCGATGGCCATGCTCGCCAGGAAGGCGGTGACCAGCCATTGTCCCATCGTGTGGTTGACCGAAAACGTACCCATGATCTCCGGCAGGGCGACGTTAACAATGGTGGAGGACAAGGACATGGTCATGGTGCCGATCATCACCGTCACCATCACCCACCATTTGTAGTGGCTGCCGTAGCGCTGCTGGAGCTCTTCCATGGACATGGCCATATCAGCCATTACCTCTCAAGGATGCGGAACCCGGGTCCGGCGACCGGATGGGAGAGGCCCGTAACCCTCCGGGGGTTGCGGGCGGGAGATCAACCCTTGCGCGCCCGGCCGCGCTCTGTGACCGCCTGGCGCCGGCGCTCGATGTCCTCCGGAGTGACGCGGCCGTTCTCTATGGAAGAGAAAAGGGTCTCGTAGTCCAGGGCATCGTCCATGGCCAGCTCATAGCCGTGCTCCATCAGGTGCCGGTACTTGGCGAGGAAAGGGGGCTCGATCACGGCGATGTCATCCGCCAGTGTCAGGGCTTCGTCCAGCAGCTTGTCCGCCGGCACCACGCGGTTGACGAGTCCCCACTGGGCGGCGGTCTCCGCATTCAGGAAGCGACCGGTGAAAGAAAGTTCCTTGGCGCGGGACTGGCCAATGATGCGCTGCAGTTTCTGGGAGAGCCCCCAGCCCGGCATGATGCCGACCAGGGCATGAGTGTCGGCAAAGCGAGCGTTTTCCGAGGCGATCAGGATATCGCAGGCCAGAGCCACCTCGAAGCCGCCGGTGATGGCGACGCCGTTGATGGCGCCCACGACGGGCTTGCCGCAGCTGCGAATGGCGGTAACCGGGTTGCTGGTGGGATCCCGGTCTGTGGCGGCCTTCATGCCGCTGGTGTCGGTGCCCAGCTCCTTGAGATCCAGGCCCGCGGTGAAGGCCTTCTGCCCCGCACCAGTGACCACCACGGCACGGATGGTGTCGTCGCTGCGGATTTCCTGCATGATTCCGTACAGGGTCTGGCGCAGCTCGGTGGAGAGCGCGTTCATGGCTTCGGGACGGTTCAGGGTGACCAGGGCAACGCCGTTGTCACGGCGCTCAAGCAGTACGGACTCGCTCATAAGGATTCCTTTTTCTTGTGGGTAAGGGTCGGCGGAATGCCAGGCATGACATCAGTAGCAATGCATCAGTTTGCCACCTGTGCACCGGTTCTCAAAGTCCTGTTCCAGTAAGGTGGGTAAGTTGTTGACTTTTAATCCTGGAAGGAGCTGAGTGCGAGAATCTTCCGGCATCGTTCCAGGGAGCCGGAAGCCCCATGAAAACGATGCCGGAAAACCGGGTCAGCCGCGGGGGGCGTAAACGCTGCACCAGCCTTTGGCATTGACCAGCACGTCGGAGAACTCAGGGTGGCGGCATTTGCCCCAGCCATCCGTTGCTGTTGACATGGACAAACGCAGCCTAGAAGCCATTTGCGGCCGGCGCCAGCCAGAAGGAATCCACCTGGATCGCGATTCTTATGTCAGGCGGGTGAGTGCGGCCCCGGGAAAACTTTCGGCGGCGGGCTCTGTCGACTAAATTAAGAGTGTGGTTAAAAGCTGATCTGTCTCTTGAGGCGAGCGTAATAATAGAAGACAACAAAAAAGAGGGCGAAACTATGCTTTTGCATCATGTATTCGGTCTGTTCACCCACCCGGATTCGGAGTGGGCAGAAATCCGTAGGGAGCACGAGAAACCGTTGCGTCTCTATGTGGCCTACGTGTTGGCGCTGGCGGCCATCGGCCCAATCTGTGCCTATATTTCAACGGCCCACTTCGGCTGGACCGTGGGCGCCGACCGCCTGATCAAGCTATCGCCGGTCAGCGCCCTTCAACTGAGCGTACTGACCTACCTCGCCATTCTGGTGGGCGTGTTCGCGCTGGGTTATGCGGTTAACTGGATGGCAAAGACTTACGGGGCGCAGGAGGAGCCCGATGCGTCGAACGGCGTTGCCCTGGCGGCGTATTCCTGCACACCGTTGTTCCTGGCGGGCTTTGCCCTTCTGTATCCGGTGCCCTGGTTCAACGCCCTGGTTTTCCTGGCAGCTGCGATCTACGGGGCCTACCTGATGTATGACGGTCTCCCCATCGTCATGGATATTCCAAAGGAACGGGCGATCATGTACGCCGGAGCCCTGCTGACGGTCGCCCTGGTGATCCTGGTTACCACCCGGGTAGGCTCGGTGATTCTCTGGAGTTACGGGTTCGGGCCAGAGTTTGTTGGTGACTGAAGAGCGTCGCTCCCTACAGGTGGTGAAAAAAAGCCCCGTACCTGACGGGGCTTTTTTTATGAACCGAATCAGACCCGGAATCGACCGGCCTGTTCCTTGAGCCTGGTGGCGTAGCCGGCCATGGACTCACTGATGCTGTTGAGGTCGGTGGAACGCTGGCTGCTCTCTCCGGCCAGGTCGTTGATCTGGGTGATGCTCTGGTTGATCTCGTCGATGACCTGGGTCTGTTGTTCGGTGGCGGATGCCACGCTGGTATTCACGTCGCTGATGTCGGTCATGGCGTTCAGGATAGAGGACAGCTCGGTCTCCGCATCCGAGGCCAGCTTGTCAGTGGCGGCGGCCTGTTCACTGCCGGTTTCCATGACCGATACCACGTCCGATACCCCGGTCTGAAGGGCGGTGATCATCTGCTGGATGTTTTCGGTGGACTGCTGGGTGCGCTGGGCGAGGGTGCGTACCTCATCCGCCACCACGGCGAAACCACGCCCCTGTTCTCCGGCCCGGGCGGCCTCGATAGCGGCGTTGAGCGCAAGCAGGTTCGTCTGCTCCGCTATTCCGCGGATCACGTCCAGCACTGAAGTAATGTTGTCCGAATCCTCCGACAGCTTGCGGATAACCTCCACCGCCTTAGTAATCTGCTGCGACAGACGCCGGACCTGCCCTGCGGACTGCTCGACGATATCAGCCCCGCGAGTGGCGTTGCCCTGGGCGGTACGGGTCACTTCCGCAGCCCGTGACGCGTTGCCCGCCACTTCCTCGACGGCACTCTGCATCTCATTGATGGCAGTCGCCACCATGGTGATGGATTCAGTCTGGCGTGAAACGCCGTCGCGGTTCTCGGCGGCGGACTTCTCCAGATCCCGGGCGCCCTCCGCGAGTTGGCCTGAGAGCTCCTGGATGCTGCGGATCATGCCCTGGAGGTTGGCCAGTACCCGGTTGAAGGACTCCGCCAACTGGCCGAGGTCATCGTTGTTTTCCACGGGAATCCGCTGAGTCAGGTCTCCCTCGCCCTGGGCGATATTGTCCAGCTGGTTCCGCAATTCGCGGATGGAGGCGATGATCAGTTTGAGAACAAACACGAAGACCGCCACGGCAATGATCAGTGCGGCCACTGTGACGGCGACGGTAATGACGATGCTGCGCTGTGCTTCCTGGGAGGCCGCGCCGGCTGTTTTTGTGGCCAGCTCGTCAGCCACCTGGCCAGCAAGGTCGAAATAGTTCCGGACCGCGTCAAAGCGGTCGCTGGTCTCGTTCACCACGATTTCGTGGGCGCCATAGGTGTCGCCGATCTCGGCCCGCTTCAGGGCGGATTCCGCAGAGTCCCGCCAGGCGCTGTAGGTTTCCTCGAAGCCTTCCATCACCTGGTCTACCCGGGTGCCGCTGAGTCTTTCTTGGGCCGACCGGATCCGGTTTTTCGCCTGGTCAGCGTTTTCATGGAAGGCGGCGAGGGACTCGTCCGCGGAAGCATTACGTTCCCGCGAGCGGATATACTCGCTCTGGGCCACCAGCGCCTGGTACAGGTCCCTGTCGCCGTTGAGGATTTCGCTGGAGGCAGGCATCAGGTTAAGGGCGAGAAAGTCGGTGTTGGAAACCAGGTTGCGAACGGTGAACGTGCTGAACACGCCCAGAATGATCACGGCCAGGGCGGTAATGACAAAGGGCAGGGCCACCTTGGCCCGGAAGCCTAAAACGTTACCCAGGGACATATTGTTACTCCGGCTGTTGTTGTTTTAACCAGAGTATAACGGACTGTGTCCGGTCCGGAATGATTCGCCTGTTGATCTGTGTCTATTTTATGTGTGGATATGTGTACTTTCAGGTGTTCGATGTATTCCGGTCGGAATGACCCAGTGACCGATCCGGTGAAACCCGGTCCCTCACCAGCTGTTTCAGCCGGGTGATCTCGGGGAAACCGCCCATTTCCTTGCGGGACCAGATCCGTTCGCCGTTGACATGGACTTCGAAAATACCGCCACTACCGGGATGCAGGGTGAGCTCGCCGATCTCATCCTCGAAGGTGGTCAGCAGCTCCTGGGCCATCCAGGCGGAGCGGAGCAGCCAGCGGCAGCCGGTGCAGTAGTGAATGTCGACCTTATGGGGGCGGCTGTTTTCCATGTTATCCCCGATGATCCGAGACAAAGGGATTGGTCCGGCGTTCATGGCCGAAGGTGGACATGGGACCATGGCCCGGAATGAAACGGATGTCTTCCCCCAGCCGGAACAGCTTTTCGCGGATGGAAGCGATCAGCTGGTTGTAATCACCCCTGGGAAAGTCGGTGCGACCGATGGAGCCATTGAACAGCACGTCGCCTACCTGGGCCAGGCCAGAGGACCGGTGATAGAAGACCACGTGACCCGGGGTATGGCCGGGGCAGTGAAGTACTTCCAGCTCCTGGTTGCCGAATGTTACCCGGTCGCCATCCTCAAGCCAGCGGTCCGGGGTAAAGCGGTCGGCCTGGGCGAAGCCGAAGCGCTGGCTCTGCAGTGGCAGGCCCTCGATCCAGAATTCGTCGTCACGATGGGGACCTTCCACGGGCAGGCCGGTGTCCCGGGCGAGCACGGCGACGGCGCCGGCATGGTCAAGGTGGCCGTGGGTGAGCAGGATCTTCTCCAGGATGACCCCTTCTTCCCGCGCCACCTGCCGCACCCGGTCCAGGTCGCCGCCCGGGTCGATCACAACGCCCCTGGCGGTTTCCTCGCACCACATCAGTGTGCAGTTCTGCTGGAAAGGTGTGACGGGAATGACGCGGAACTTCATGGGCCTGCCCTGCTTTGCCGATGGGATGCTGCTGGAGGCAGAGTATATCCCCGACGGCCTGGCAGCAAAAGGCGGCCGACGATGGACGAGGCGGGGCCGCGGCCCATCAGGCCATGGTGGTTTTGGAGCCCCGCAACATTGCCTCGAGCAGTTCCTCGGCGTCGAACTTGGTGAGGGCCTCGTTCGCCCCTACCTGGCGGGCGTAACTGACGCTCATTTCACTGTTCAGGGAGGTATGGAGGATCACGTAAGGCTGGTGCATGGAACCGTCGTCCCGCAGGTGGAACGTCAGCTCATAGCCGTCCATACCTGGCATCTCGATATCGCTGACCAGGATGGTGACAGGCTTCTGGTCCTGGTTGGCCTCGATCAGGATGTCCAGGGCGGTCTGGCCGTTACCGGTTACCTGGTAGGGAATATTCTCTCGATCCAGGGCATCGGATAATTGCCGGCGCGCCACCTGGGAGTCATCCACCAGCAGGATGCGCTGCCCGACCAGGGTCTCCCGTTCGGGATCGGTGAGCTGGGTGGGGGCGCTGCGCATGGATTCCGGATAGACCCGGGCCAGCAGCAGTTCCACGTCCATCAGCTGTACCAGGTCGTTGTCGATCTGCAGCAGGCCGGTAACAAAGGCCTGGTCGCCCAGCGCCCGGGGCGGTGCCTGAACCTGCTTCCAGTTGGCCTCGACAATGCGGTCGACGCTGCGAACCAGGAAACCGATCTCCTGGCGCTGGATGTCGGTAACAATGATGGAGGCGGTCTTGCGGGCTTCCGGGTCCAGGCGCGGGTACCCCACAGCGGCCGCCATGTCGATAACCGGCACGGCCGAGCCCCGGAAGTTCATGGTGCCCACCACCGCGGGATGGCTCTGGGGCAGCTGGGTCAGCCGCTGCATGGGCATGATCTCGCGGATCTTCAGGGTGCCCAATGCTGACAGGCGGCTTCCGCCCAGGCGGAACAGGAGAAGCTTCTGGGGAACAGCGTTGCCTTCGGTCATCAAGAGATTCCGGACGTTGGTTGCCATTTTTCGGGAGGTATCGGGCAATGGTAGCCGACGACCCGCAAAAACTGGAGGCTGCCTTTGTTTCCGTTTGTAGTGTGTATATCGGGCCCGGGGGAGAAACCTTTAGCCGGTGCCGAAGATATCCTGGTGGTAACGCCCTTTCTCCATCAGCGCCTGCAGCCAGAGGGAGGCCTCCTCCCGGGTGCCGCCGGTCTTTTCCTCGCAGATACGGATCAGGCAGTCCCGCACCGCTGGCGCCATTCGGCTGCCGTCGCCACAGACATAGACCGGGGCACCGTTCTGCAACATCGTCCATACCCTCTCCCGCTCACCCCATAGGGCGTCCTGGACGTGGCGGTAGGGATGGCCCGGCACTGCGGAGCAGGCCGGTTGCCAGTCGACGATACCCTGGTCCTGCCAGCGAATCAGGTCGTCCCCGTAGAGACTGTCGTGGTCGGGATGGCGGCAACCGAAGAACAGCAGGCTTCGGCCGACCGCTGTGTTCCGGTCCGCCAGAATCGCGCGCTCTTCAAGAAATGCCCGGAAAGGGGCCAGCCCGGTGCCCGCCGCCACCAGGATCATGACCGTGGCCGGATCCTCCGGGGGCGCGAAAGCCGGGGTGGGGGTGCGGATGTAGCCGGGCAGGGTGTCCCCTTCCTTCAGACCCTTGAGATAGCCCGATGCAACGCCCCGGTACTCCCCCTGGCCGGACCAGGCCGGTGCCTCGACGGTACCCACGGTCAGGCGGACCTGCCCGGGGCTGGCAAGCGCGCTCGAGGAAATCGAGTAGAACCGGGCCCTTAGCGGCGGGCAAAGTGCGGCGAAGACTTCGAACGGCAGCTGTATTGCGGGGTGGGTTTCCAGCAGGTCCACCACGGACAGTCGTTTTTCCTGGATCTCGTGGTGGTACTGGTCACCATCCTCCACCACGTTCTCCAGAACCTGGCGGGTCCGGGGGCAGGCGCTGTGAGCCGCCAGTACCCGCAGGTCGCGGCGGCTGGCCGGCTCCTGTAGTTCCAGAAAGTGGCCCAGCAACTGGCCGATGCTCACGGTCTGGCCCGCCGGCAGGTGGGCCGGCGTATCGTGTTCGGGGAAGGTCACCAGGTCCGATGGGTCCAGACCCAACAACCCGGTCACCCGCTCGATCAGCCGGGGCGCGTTCGAGGGGTAGACCGCCAGGTGATCGCCGGTTTGATAGCGCATGCCCTCTGGCAGCTCGAGGGTAATTTCCCGGGTCGAGGTTCTGGGCTGGCTGCCGGAGAAGTCAGCGAGTCCGTCAGGGTTCCGCACCAGTTCCCGGTTACCTGTCACCCTGAGGGGGCGGGCATGGACCGGTAGCACCAGGGCGCGGGTAGCCTGTTTGTCCACGTAGGTCAGGGGCAGCGCAATTGCCGTGCCGCCGTCACTCCCACTCTCCTGGCCCAGGCTTCGCCAGAGGTTATCTATCCAGTCTTCAACGGCACCTTCAAAGTCGCCGTTGCCATCGGCGGCCCCACGCTCCGCCAGCTCGGTTGCACCGGTCCCGGCAAGGGCGGCGGCGATCCGTTTGGGGAAGGCCTGGTAGTTGACCCACTGGGTGTTGCCGCAGCCGAGCACCGCAAACTTCAGTTCCGGACGCGTGACTGCGGCCAGGCCATCATTGTCGAGAAGGCGCTCGAAGGCCTTGGCGCTGTCCGGCGCAAAGCCGTTATAGGTGGCGGTGACGATCAGAAGAATGCCGAACTCCGGCAGTGACCCCGCAAGATCGTCCAGGGGAACGCAGCGGGCATCGAAGTCCAGTGCCGCCGCCCGGGCAGTCAGTGCCTCGGCGATATCCCGGGCCGTGCCAAGGCTCGAGCCCCAGGCCACAGTGAAGGGCTCCCCGTCGCCTTGGACACCACTGTGTTCCGTCTCGGATCTGTCCCGGTTTCCGGTGGCGACCGATGTCGCCAGGCGGTCGTGAGGCTGGCGCCGACGGGCGCGGATACGGAAATTGTCCGGTTTGAGGGTCAGGGTCTCCTTGATCTCCAGCTGATAGTCGTGAGGGTCGCTCAGGGCGAAGCGCTGCAGAATCAGGGCGAGGGCCAGCTTGGCCTCGGTCAGCGCAAACTGGCGGCCGATGCAGGCCCGCTGGCCGTTACCAAAAGGTTTATAGCCGTGGGGATGGATCTTCGCCTCGTTCTCCGGCAGGAAGCGGTCAATGTCGAACACTTCCGGATCGCTCCAGACCGCCGGGTCACGGTGCAGCGCCGGGAGATGGACTGAGACCCCCTGGTTACGCCTGATCCGGTAGCGGCCGCCGATGATGGTGTCCTCATAGGGGGCCACCATGAAGGCCGGCGCTGTGGGCCACAGCCGCAGGCTCTCCTTGAGGACACGTTCAATGACATCCAGCTGCGCCAGATCCCGGTATTCCGGCACGGTGTCGCCGGGCAGCAACCGGTCCACCTCGGCATACGCCTGGGCAAGAACATGGGGGTTACGCAGCAGGAAATAGAGGGTGAAGGTCAGCAGGCCGCTGGTGGTTTCGTGGCCGGCCACCAGGAAGGTGAGCACCTGATGGCGGATGTTGAGGTCATCCAGGGTTTCGCCGGTGTCCGGGTCTTCCGCTGTCAGCATCAGGTTGAGCAGGTCGTTGTCTCCGGTGGGGTTTTCCCGGCGCGCCCGGATCACCTCATCCACCAGGGCGTTCATGGTGTCGATGTCGGCGTAATAGTCCGCCGGGTCCCGGCGCAGCCGGTTGAACATGGGAAGCTGGGTCAGCTTGGCCATGTTGGCGGCCAGGACCCGCACCATGGCACCCAGGAATGGATGCAGCTGTCGCGACTCGAAGGAGTGGAAGCGATAACCGAAACCGGCGAGGGAAATGGTGTCCAGGGTGAGGCGGGTCATGTCGTCCGCCACCAGGATGTCCTCCCCGGGATGGGATTCCCAGCGTGTACAGAGCTGGCTGGCAACCTCCAGCATGGCGTCGAAGTACCCTTTCATGGCCCGCTGGCTGAAAGCCGGCATCAGGATACGGTGGGCCTTGCCCCAGTTCGGCTCATCACTTTTGGCGGTGAACAGCCCGTCGCCCACGATATCCCGCAGCAGCGACAGCGGCGGGCGGACCACTTTTCGAAAGCGGGTCTCATCGGACAGCTCTTCCGCCAGTGCTGCCGATGACACGAAAGGCGTGGTGAAACCACCGAAGTCCAGTTCAAAAATGCCGTCATAGTTCCGGGAGACTTCCAGGAAATACTGGGCCATGCGTGACTTGGGGATCTGCAGCAGGTTGCCCACCACCGGCCAGCGGGGCGGATGGGGGATGGGGTGGAGAGGTTCTGCCGACGTGGTGCTGTCGGAACTGCTGGTAACGCCCGGATGCTGCTTCATGATCGTTATTATAGCCTTACACTGTAGGGTCCATGAAATTTACCCTACGGTGTAGGGCTGGTCAATGATGCGCTTTCCGGGCATCATTGGAGCCTCCGATACCACCACAGGCCGGATAGCAGGGAGGCCCCTTGGCACGACAGCCCCAGCAGGTCCAGAAGAAAAGAGAGCCCCTCAGCCCCGAGCGCATCTACCGGATGGCCCTGACCCTGGTTGACGAGAAGGGGGTGGAGGACCTGAGCATGCGCAAGCTGGCAGTGGCCCTTGGGGTGGACGCCATGTCGATCTACCACCACGTGGCCAACAAGCAGGCCCTGTTGCAGGGTGTGTTCCAGACGGTGCTCGAGGAGCTGCCGTTGCCGGAGCCCATGCCGGACAACTGGAAGGTGGCCCTGCGGCAACTGGGTATGGGCTTTCATGTTCTGGCCAGGCGTTACCCGGGTATCTTTCCGGCGATGATCGCCAGCCCCTATGGCACCCCCAGGGAGCAGGAGATTTTCAGCTACATCCAGCGTGCGTTACAGAAAGCCGGGCTCAGGGAAGAGGACCGGCCCCGGACAACCAGCGCGCTATATACCTACGGCATCGGCATGGCCAGCGTGGCGGCCAATGGCCTGCGGTTACGACCGCTTTACGGAGACCCCCTTCCGGACACCGGTACGGCCGGTCATGGCACCAGCGAAGAGGATGCCGCCTTCAGCATCGATCTGATGCTGGCGGGTATCGAGCGCATGCGGGACGATCAGGGCAAGTGAGCCTGTGGGCGACGCCATGGTCTGTTTCTGTGACCCCGCGCCGCACCGGGTCCTCCATCAACCGACCGGCAGCTCTGTTCGGGCATACCGTATCTGGGACTTGCTCCGCATCGTAAGGATATAGCCCACCGTCAACGGGCCCACCCGGCCAATCAGCATGATGGCCATGATGATCAGTTGCCCCGCCGCCCCCAGGTGCTCCGTAGTCCCCCTCGAGAGTCCTACTGTGCCGAAGGCCGATACCACCTCGAAAGCGATGTCGAGAAAGTCGTCCTTCACCAGGATCGTCAGGCTCAGAACACCGACGAACACGAGTGCCATGCCCAGGGTCGTCACGGCAAGGGCTTTCAGCACCGCTTCCCGACTGATGGAGCGCCGGAAAAGGTTGACCCTCAGGTTACCTTTCAGAAACCCCCGGGTGGCGGCGAGCAGTATCACAAAGGTTGAAATCTTGATCCCGCTGGCCGTGGAGTTGGGGGCAGCGCCGACGAACATCAGCAACAGGAACAGAACACTGGTCCCGGCAGTGAGCGTGGAAATGTCAACGGTATTGAAACCCGCCGTCCGGGGCGTGGTGCCCTGGAACCAGGCCGTCACCAGCTTGTCGGTGATGCTGTCCAGGGCGCCGAGGGTGGCGGGATTGTTGTATTCCAGGAGCAGGAAAACGGTCATTGCCACCAGGTTCAGTGTCAGGGTCGTGACCAGGATGATTTTGGCGTAGACCGACAGCCTGGTGAAACTGCGTTTCTGGATCATCTCCATCACCACCAGATAGCCAAGTCCCCCGGTAATGAACAGGGCAGTCACCGACAACGAGACACCGGCGTGGGATACATAGGCCGACAGACTGTCTCCGGAAAGCGCGAAGCCGGAGTTGTTGAAGGCGGAAATGGCGTAGAACAGGGCGTAGTAGAGGCCGTTTGCCCAGCCCCGTTCCGGCACGAAAAAGAGGGCGAGCACCACCAGCCCGATGCACTCGGCAATCAGGGCGAACAGTGCAATGGATTTGCTAGCCCGTTTGGCCGTGGTCAGGGTGACTTCATTGAACGCCACCTGGGTAACCACCTGCCCCCGCAGACCCAGCTTGAAGCCGAGGGCAAGCAGTGTGAGCACCGCGAAGGTCATCAGGCCGAGGCCGCCCAGCTGGATAAGGGTGAGAATGACCAGCTGGCCGAACAGGGAGTAGTGGCTTCCGGTCTCCACCACCACCAGACCGGTTACCGTTACCGCCGAAGTGGCGGTGAAAAACGCCTCCAGCCAGGTAACCGGTATTTCGGTGGCAAACGGAAGTTTCAGCAGGCACCCGCCCACGACAATCAGGCTCAGGAAACTTTCGATCAGCAGCCTGGGTGGATTGAGCTGCTGGGTTCCCCGGGTATCGCGACCGGCTCGGATCAGGGAAAGAACACTGGATTTCATAAATCTCGGGCGAGTTCCCTGAGTGCCTCCAGCTGCCCTGCCAGTATCAGTTTGTCCTCCGCTTCGATGGTGAGGGAGCTTTGAGGATGAACCAGCGATTGGCCGCCCCTGCGGATCATTAACGCATGGACCTCGGTACTGCCAATAACATCTTCCAGGGAGCGGTCCACCAGCTCGTCGGTTGCGTGCAGCTCAACCACGAACTCCTCGCCGCCCAGGTCTAGATAGTCCTCCACCATGGGATAGTTCAGTTCCTGGGCCACCCGCTCACCCATTTCATAATCCGGGTCAATCACCCGGTCGGCGCCCAGGCGTTCGAGGATGCGGTGGTGCTGGGTGGTTACCGCCTTTGCCCAGACCTTGGGCACGCCGAGCTCTTTCAGTCTCATGGTGGCGAGGACGGTCGCCTCGAAATCCTGCCCCATGGCCACCACCGCAACGTCGTAGGAACCCGCGTCCACCTCTTCCAGGGCGTCGTCATCGCTGACATCGATGATCACCGCGTGAGTCACCTGATCCGCCAGCCGATCGACTCTGTGCTCATCGTTGTCGACGCCCAGGACGTTGTGCCCCAGCCGGGAAAGTTCGCTGGCGATCGTGGACCCGAATACGCCCAGGCCGATGACCAGGATTTCCTGCTTTTCGATCATGAAACTGCTCCGCCGGTTCGTTCGATCACCCTGACTGCCGTCGGGAAATCATGCTCAAACAAAAAAATAGCAGCATATGCGAGGTCCTAGTGTCCCGGCCGGTTAATTCGCTGACCTATTGCTTGCCGCTGGCGACTCTGGCCAAGGCGTCAGTCCGCAGGTGTGGTGGTTCCACATCAAGGGCTGACAACACAGGTCCAGAGTCGCCAGCGGCAAGCCCTCCGGGAGCCCCTGAAAGCCTTGAGAGCTGTGTTGCGGCGCCTCGATTTGGAACCACCAAACCTTCGACACCGCGCCTTGCTCTCAAGGCTTTCAGGGGCTCAGTAGGTCAGCGAATTAACCGGCCGGGACACTAGGCCTACCAGCCCGGAAAGGTTTTATTGCTCGCCCTCTCCCGATCCCGTCCCAGCCCAGACCCTCATAAAAGTATAGCCGCTCTGGACAGAAGCCCACGGATGGTCCCTGGATGTGGTCATGAGTACCCACTTTGGCCCGGTCCCGGTATGGACCGTCCTTTCGCAACGGTGCCCCCCAGCGCGGGGAGAGTTATCAGGCACTGAAGGCGGGGTCAAACGGATGCCAATGGCAGCGATGGTTCACGACCGCCTGGGATTATTGGGCGTATTCGTGATGTTTCCGCCGCAGTTCCGGCGCTAGCAGGTTCGCTGAAGACGGGACCGTCACCCGCCAGTGCGTCGACGGTCCCGGGACAGGGGCGTCAGCTCTTTTTCTGGCTGGCGATCAGGTTGGTCATTTCCTGCTGCCCCTGGGCCGAGCCCATCCTGGGTACCTGGCTGTCAGTACGGTCGGCAATCTCCGAGAACCGGGCAGCGATTTCATCAGCAGCATCCTCGCCCTCACCAATGTAGACGCCCCTGGTCAGGGTGATGTGGGCACATTCGAAGGAACCGGCGCCAGCCGCCAGGATGGCCCGGTTGGGAGCGTCCTCCGAGCACAGGAAGACCACGCCCGGGGAAACCGTTTCCGGACGCAGCTTCTCAAGTACTTCCGGTGGCATCAGGCCTTCGGTCATCTGGGTGGCTGCGGTGGGCGCCAGGGAATTGACCCGGATGTTGTACTTCTCGCCCTCCAGGCTCAGGGTCTGCATCAGGCCGACCATTGCCAGCTTGGCGGCGCCGTAGTTTGACTGGCCAAAGTTGCCGAACAGGCCAGACGACGAGGTGGTCATCACAATACGACCGTACTGCTGATCGCGCATGATCTCCCAAACCGCCTTGGTGCAGTTCACGGCCCCCATCAGGTGAACATCCAGCACTGTGCGGAAGTCCTCCAGGTTCATCTTGACGAAGGTCTTGTCCCTCAGGATGCCGGCGTTGTTCACCAGGATGTCCACCCGGCCCCACTGGTCCATGACGTGCCGGACCATGGTTTCCACCGCGGCAAAGTCGGCCACGGAACAGGCGTGGGCAATGGCCTCGCCGCCGGCGGCCCGAATCTCCTCGGCCACTTTCTCCGCCGGCTCCTCGCCAAGGTCGTTCACCACCACTCTGGCCCCCCGGGCGGCGAGGGCCAGCGCGTGACAGCGGCCCAGCCCACCACCGGAACCGGTCACGATGGCGACCTTGTCATCCAGTCGAATTGTCATATCGCGTCTCCTGTTTTGTTGCGTTCTTGGTTGTTAGGAAAGAAAAGTGAGTATAAAGGGGCGGTAAGTCCCTGTCTGTTTTGCGGGCGGGTGCGGCCCGTCGGTGTCTCTGTCGGCGTAGTTCCTGCCGGCGATGTCATCCTGATGGTTATCCCCTGTGGCGGATTCCACCGTATTATCCCCTGGAGGCGATAAAGAAAGGGTGAACCTGATTTGCCGGGTACGGTGTGAACCTATTGCCACAGCCGCTCAGCCAGCCCCGAAGCCCGAATAACCCGCTGGCGCACGCTTTCCCTCAACACGGCTTCATTCCCGGTAATCAGGCTGAACCAGTTGCGGGCACGGGTGATGCCGGTGTAGACCAGCTCCCTCGTCATCACGGGGCTGAGCCGGTCCGGCAATACCAGGCAGGTGTGGTTGAACTCCGAGCCCTGGGACTTGTGCACGGTCATGGCGTAGTTGGTTTCCAGCTGTTGCAGCCGGCTGGGGGAGATCCAGCGGATGTTGCCGCTGCCATCAGAACTGGAAAACGCCACCCGTAGCACCTGTCTCGTCCGACCGGCTTCATCCTGATCCCAGGGCAGGCTGAAGGTAATGCCCACATCGCCATTCATCAGCCCCAGGTTATAGTCGTTGCCGGTTACCAGCACCGGCCGGCCGGCGTACCAGCCTTCCGCCCTGGGAATCAATTGCTCGCCAAGGAGGTGGCGGGCAATCTGGTCGTTGAGACCCTCCACACCCCACGGCCCCTGGCGCAGGGCGCAGAGCACCTGGAAATCCCCGAATGCGGCCAGTACCCGCTGGGCCAGGGCATCCCACGCTTCACGGGGGCTGTTTTCCGCCAGCTCATGGTCCTTCATCAGTGAAAGGTAATGCCGGTAACCCACTGGTGGCGGTACCGGCTGGTTACCGACAACGCGTCCCTGGCCCTGATGGCGGAAAGCCCCGGGCGTGCCGGTGAGGGCGTGCCGGTTGACCAGCGTCCGGGTTTCTTCGGTGCTGACACCGGTGTCCAGCCAGGCCACGTCCTCGAAATTGCCGTTGCGTGCCCCCTCGAGCATGGCGTCGTCGAGGGCGTTGGTGTTCACCGCTTCCGCCAGCTGGCGGATACCGCTGGTCTCAGTGAAACGATAGCTTCTGCGCAGCATGGCCACCGCCTGGTCCATGGCCTGGCCCTCGGGATCGGTCAGATCGTCCGGTACCCGGTCGCCGGTGATGGCCTGCAACCAGTCGGTGGTGCCGGGCCGGTAATGGGCCTCCTGTGCCCGTTGGCACAGTTCCCCCAGCACCGCACCGGCGTCCACTGATGCCAGCTGGTCCTTGTCCCCCAGCAGGATCAGATGGGTGGACCCGGGCAGGGCGTCGAACACCGAGGCCATCAGGTCCACGTCCACCATGGAGGCTTCGTCGATCACCAGGATGTCCACCAGCAGCGGGTTGTCCCGGTTGTGACGGAACTGGCGGGTGTCCGGGCGACTGCCCAGGAGGCGATGCAGGGTAGTGACCCTGGTGGGAATGTCCGCGACGGTCACCTGGCCGGGCAACTGATCCAGGGGCAGACGGCTGACCGCGCCGCCGATGGATTCGTTCAGGCGGGCCGCGGCCTTGCCGGTGGGAGCCGCGAGCCGGATCCGGTACTTGCGACCCTGCCGAAGGGGGGAGGCTCCCGCCACCGACTGCAGTGCCGCCAGCAGGTTCACCACCGTTGTGGTCTTGCCGGTGCCCGGCCCGCCGGTGATCACCGCGAACCGGTTCCGGGCGGCCAGGGCGCAGGCCAGTTTCTGGTAGTCCACCCCGGCCTGGCTGCCGAAGAGGGCGGCCAGGGCCTGTTTGAGGGTGCCGGCTTCGGCTGAACCGGAGTCGGCCACTGACGAGGGCAGGGCCAGGCGATCACGGATACCCCGGGCAATCTTTTGCTCATAGCGCCAGAACCGTCGAAGGTAGAGGCGGTGTCCGTCCAGCACCAGCGGCGTTGATTGTGAGCCCTCGCTGACGGCCGCAACCCTGTCCAGGGCGGCCAGGCAATCGGTCAGGGCAATACCGGCGAGCAGTTCGCCGGGGCGGGGCAACTGCTCCATCTCCTGCGGTGCGACAGAGCTGGCCAATGACTCCTCCGGAGGCAACGCAACGACCTGTCCGGCATCCCTCATCAGTTCCCCCAGGTCCACGCAGACATGGCCCCGGCCCACCTGGTGGGACGTCAGGGCCGCCAGCAGGAGCAACAGGGGCGGCGCCTCCTCCCCCTGTTCCCCGGACAGGGACCGGATCAGCCGGGCAAACTCCACATCCAGAGGACGGATCCAGTCCGCGGCCCGCCACCGGGACAGCAGCTCAAGAATGGTTTCCGGCTCGGCCAGAGCCTCGCTGGCGTCGACGACCCGTTGGGAGGGTTCCGGGCTGACCTGTGGAATCGGATCCTGCTCAAACTCCAGGTTGAACTGGTTTTCGTGGTTCTTTTTGCGTGTCATGCCGCCTCCCCCTGAATGGACTCGCCGTCGAACAGGGCGTCCAGGGTCTCGATCAATACCCGGGGTGGCCGGTCCGCGAAAGCGCCTGCGGAGGGTGCCTCGACGCCCCGGAGGAACAGATAGATGGCGCCGCCGATGTGGGTGTCATAGTCATAATCCGGCAGGCGCGCTTTCAGCAGCCGGTGCAGCGCCAGCAGGTAGAGTACGTACTGCAGATCGTAGCGCTTCTCCAGGATCGCCTCCCCCATGGCCTGGCGGGTGTAGGCGCTGTCATCCTCGCCCAGGGCGTTGGACTTGTAGTCCAGCACGTAATAACGACCCTCGTGCTCGAACACCAGGTCGATAAACCCTTTGACCATTCCGTTGAAGTGCTGCTGTTCCACTTCCGGACGGTCGGCTCCGTTAAGGGTGTGTACCCGCACCAGTGTGTCCAGGTCACGGATGCTGACATTGCGGCTCTCGAACCAGAACTCCAGCTCCGGCCGCAGGGTGGTGAGCTCACCCAGGGCGACCCGGTCGGGGCCCTGGCGGTCCAGGGGCAGTGGCTGGCGTATAAGGGTTACCAGCCAATCGGTGAGGGGGGCCGCCCACTCACTCCAGCCCCGGGTACGGCAGCGACGGGCGAGCTGGTCCCGGAGCTGTTCCGGCTGGCCGGCGATGGAGGCCAGCCCCTGGCGGGTACACCACTCCAGTACGTCGTGGAGAAAGGTGCCGGGCCCGGCACCCTTGGGGAAGTGATGCTGGTTGCGTATCAGGGTGGTCGCCCGGCGTTGGCTGGCTTCCTCCTCCAGGCGACTTTCCTCCAGCAGGTTCTGGGCCTCGGCGTCCTCCACCTCGTCGGTGAAAGCAATGCCGGTGCCTGCAACACCGCCGTATTCGATGGCGGAGTAGCTGGCAATCCACCAGTCCTCCCGGGCCTGGCGGCTGGAGATCAGTGCCGGGCCCAGGCTTTCCGGGGCTTCTTCAGTGTATTCGTTGTCGGCAGCCTCCGGCAGCGGGGTGACGGCGATTGCCGGGTGGCCGTCGGCGAGGGCCCGCAGGCACCGGGTCAGTTCACCATCGGCTCCACCATCGCCATCCAGCAGGTAGCCGAGCCCGCTCCGGTGCCAGTCCTGGAGGGCGGCCACGCCCACCCAGGTGACATGGCGGGCCCGTGTCAGGGCCACATAGAGCTTGCGGATGTCTTCACCCAGCCGCTCCCGGTCGGCCCTGGCCAGGTCGTCGGCCCCGGGATCAAATACGGTAACCAGTCGGCCCCGTTCATCGTGGAAGCGCACGAAGGCCTGCTTCTCGTTTTCCGCCCGGAAGGCGGTGCCGAAGGGCAGAAACACCAGGGGGTATTCCAGACCCTTGGACTTGTGCACAGTGACCACTTTCACCAGGCCGGCATCGCTTTCCAGGCGCAGGGTCCGGTGCTCATCCTCGCCATCCGCCGCTCGCAGGATCTGGGTGAAGTGGTGCACCAGGGCGTGCTCGCCATCCAGCTGAAGGCTGTCCTGCTGCAGCAGTTCGGCGATGTGAAGGATGTCCGTCAGCCGGCGCTCGCCGTCCGGACGCCGCAACAGGCGGCCGGGCACGCCGAAATCCATCAGGAAGCTGCGAAGGGTGGGCAGGATGCCCTGTTCCTGCCATTGCCGCTGGTAGCCCATGAAACGCTCGATTTCACGCTCGAGGGCCACCTCATCGGTGAGCAGCTGGTCAAGGTACCGCCACGGCAGCGCCAGGGTCGGCGTTGCCAGGGCCGCCCGTGCCAGGGCCAGCTGCCGGGGTTCGGCAAAGGCCCGTAGCCATCCAAGGATTTCCCGGGCCTCCGGCGAGGTGAGCACAGAGTCCCGGTCCGACAGATAGACGCTTCGTACCCGGCGGTCCTGCAGGGCGTCCCTGACGGCGGCCGCTTCGTTACGGTTGTTCACCAGGATGGCGATATCTCCCGGACGCACCGGCTCGAGATCGCCAGCGTCGTCCGCCAGGACAAAGCCGGCTTCTTCCCGCTGGCCCAGCTGGAGGAGCCGGGCGACTTCACTGGCGCAGGCCTGCGCCATCTGCTCGACAGCCCGGCCCTTGGCCAGGGGGACCGGCTCACCATTCCTGGTCTGGCCGGTACTCTCGAGGGTCCAGAAGGTGAGGTTGGGGCGGGGCTGCCCGTCCACGGTCCAGATGCGGGACGTGCCCTTGGCGGCCACCGGATTGAACGGCAGTGGCGTACTGTCACCCTTGCCGAACAGAAACGCGCCGTCTCTTCCCCTGGCATCACCGTACTCGAAAATCCGGTTAACGGCCTCCACCATGGGCTTGGCGGAGCGGAAGTTGCGGCCCAGGGTCCAGATGCGGTCCCGAACCCCCTGGCGCGCTTCCAGGTAGGTATGGATGTCAGCACCCCGGAAGCCGTAGATGGCCTGCTTGGGGTCGCCGATCATCAGCAGGCAGGTGGACGGGTCGTTCCGGGCGACCCGGTAGATTCGGTCGAAGATGCGGTACTGCACCGGGTCCGTGTCCTGGAACTCGTCGATCAGCGCCACCGGAAACTGACGGCGGATGGTGGCGGCCAGCTGATCGCCCCGGGGCCCGTGGAGGGCCTCGTCCAGGCGGGTGAGCAAATCGTCAAAGCCCATCTCGGAGCGCTTCTGTTTCTCGGACTCCAGGCGCCGGTGAATCCACTGGGCGGCGTGCCTGAGGATATCAGCCCGGGCGGTTGGCAGATCCTTGCTGAAAGCCATCAGCTCGGCGATGGCATGGAATGCCGGGTGGTCGGGTACCGGACCGTCTCCCTTGAGCTTGGCAGGCAGCACCTCCGGGGTCTGGTTCTGCAGGCCCGCCTTGTCCAGGCCGTCCGGTAATAGCGCGCCGGAGTCCGCCCAGGCCAGAAGGTGGTCCCACCCGGTGACCATGGCTTTGCGGCTGCTGCCGTGCAATCGCTTGCCGAGGCCGTCCAGCAGGTCGAAGACCTCGTCCCGCCACTGGTGCCAGGGGTAAGCGCGCAGCTCATCAGCCCGGCGCTGACGCTCGCTGACGGCATCTTCAATAGCCTGGCGCACCCCGCCGCTCGGTGCACTGATCTGAGCACCCTCGGGTAGCAGGTTACGCACGGAGTTGCGCAGTGCCCCCGGGGTCTGCCAGTGCTCCAGGATCTCGTCCTGCAGCTCGGGCGGTAGCGGGTAGGCGAAGGTGCGCCAGTAGTCCCGGACCACATTGTCCAGCAGCTCCGTCTGGTCGGTCTCCAGGGTCAGGCGGAACAGGCTGCCGCTATCGAAGGCATGTTCGCTGAGCATCCGGTTGCACCAGCCGTGGATGGTGGATACCGCTGCCTCGTCCATCCATTCCGCCGCCAGCAGCAGTTTCTTGCGGCATTCCGGCCAGGTGGCCGGGTCCGGATAGCCCTGGTCCCGCAGCTGATGGATCAGGGCGGTTTCCGCTGTTGGAGTGTCGCTGTCCGCTGTTTCCGAGAATACCTCCGCGGCCTGGGTCAGGCGGGCCCGGATACGGTCCCGAAGCTCCTTGGTGGCGGCCTCGGTGAAGGTCACCACCAGCAGATTGGGAGGCAGTATGCCCTGGGCCAGGGGGGTATCCCGGGGCTGGCCGTGACCCAGCACCAGACGCACGTAAAGGATGGCGATGGTGAATGTCTTGCCGGTGCCGGCACTGGCCTCGATCAGGGTACTGCCATTGAGGGGCAGTTCCAGGGGATTCAGGGTGGCATTTTCACGACTCATGACTGACCCTCGATCTGGTCGGCGGCGGTCTTGTCCTGCTCGGCTTCCCACAGGGGCACATAGAGCTGGTGCAGCAGGCCTTCGAATGCCTCATTCACGATATCTTCGGGATGCTCGAAGGCGCTGCGCAGATAACCCGCGTCCCGATCCAGGGCGGTGTTATAGGCCTGTTTCGCGTCCTCGATGGCCCTGTCATGATCCCCCCGGTGTTTACTGCTCTGGTAGAAGCTGTAGATCCAGGCGAAGCCCGCCTCGCAGTGCAGGGGCAGGGCCCGTGTGGAGGCGGCGATCCACTGGGCCAGCATGGCATCCAGATGGATCCGGGCCTGGTCTGCGGGTAGCGGCTCGAAACGGAAACGGCGGCCCTCCTCCTTGCCCAGGATCAGGGTGGTGAACGGCCGCTCCGTGAGCTGGCCGGCCAGGTGAAGTACCCAGTCTTTCATCAGGTTGGCGTAGCGAACCTTGCGGGTGCTGCCCGAGCCGGACAACAGGCTGGAGCGGGACACCACCAGCCGGCAGAGGCTGCCATCCGGGCTCCGGCGCAGGCCGTCGATCAGGTCGAGCACCTCCACCGTGCCCTTATCGCTGGTGAAGCGATGTTCAAAGGTGACCGGTTCCGGCAGCGCCTCGGGAAGCCCGGCCAGGGCCTCACGATAGCGTTTGTGAAGATCCGGCAGGCGTCCGGCCAGCTCCGAACGCAGCCGGTGCTCGGTCAGTCCCATGCCCAGGTCGCCACGGCGGGCCATCCGGTTCAGGGTGGTCTCCAGACGGCTTTGCAGTTCCTTGTCGCTGTCGGCCTTGAGCACGGCCTCGCCGATCAGCTCATTGTCCAGGCGCCAGCGGTCCAGGCCACTGAGATCAAAGTTCTCGTTGTCGGTGTCGTCTTCTTCCACCTCCTCGAATCGCACCTGCAGCCGGCGCTGGAAGAAGGTTCCCACCGGGCGCTTGAGGAAGTTCGCCAGGTCTCCGAAGGTGATGGGCTCTTCTGGTGGCTGATAAGCCAGGGGCTGGTGGAGCTGTGACGGATCCTCGTCCCTATGGCCGTGAGCACTGCGCCATTCCCGCTCGAAGGTGAACAGGTGGCGGTTGTGCAGGATCTCCTCAAGGGGGCGTGGCGGGCTATCCGGTGACGGCTCGAGACCATTGGCCCGGGGGAAGTAGGCCCGGCTGAAGGGCTGCAGCGGGTGCCGTGTGGTGAGGGCGGCGGTGACGCCCTGATCTTCGTTACCGGAGACCCGCCATAGACTGTCCAGGTGGTCATGGAGCTGGCTCACCAGCACCGAAGGCGGCCGTTCCGAGTCGTCCCGGATACTGCGGCCCACCCAACTGATGTACAGCTGCTCCCGGGCGGACAGCAGGGCCTCCAGGAACAGGTAGCGGTCGTCCTCCCGGCGGGAGCGGTCCCCGGGGCGATAGTCGTTGGCCATCAGGTCGAAGTCCACCGGCGGCCGCGAGCGCGGATAATCACCGTCGTTCATGCCCAGCAGGCACACCTTGCGAAAGGGTATGGCCCGCATGGGCATCAGGGTGGCGAAATTCACCTTGCCGGCAAGAAAACGCTGGTTGAGGCCGCCTTCGTCGAGGCCTTCCAGCAGGACGTCCTTGACGATATTCAGGGGCAGAGGCGTCTCCTGCAGGCCGGCGGCCAGGGCGTCCGTGAGCCATTGCTCCAGCTGGCGGCGGAACCGGTTCAGCAGCAACAGGTCGGAGCCACTCACATCCCGGAAGAATTGCTCCAGCATGTCCGAGAACAGGGTCTCCCAGTCGCCTGGGGTCCTTGGCGACTGCAATGTTTCCCACAGGCTTTCCAGCTGCAGCACGAAGTCCGAGAGCCTGCCGGCCAGGCTGGCCTGCAGTCCTCCCACCTCGGCGTAGGGTTCCACCCCGGCCCAGGGCTCATCATCGCCCATGCCATAGCCAAGCAGCATCGACCTCAGGCCGGACTGCCAGGTGTTGCGGGTCAGGTCGCCGGGTAGCTCCAGGCTTGCCCGCTGGCGGTCGTGCAGGCCCCATCGGATGTTGGCGCCTTCCACCCAGCGCCGGGCCAGGGGAATCTCCTCCTCACTGATGTCAAAGCGCTGGCGCAGGCCCGGAACTTCCAGCAGGCTGATGATCTCGCTTACCGGGAAGCGGCTGCGGGGCAGCGACATGAGGGTTTCCAGGGCGATCAGCACCGGCTCGTGATGACGCTGGCCCTGGTCGGAGATGGTGAAGGGGATGTGGCGCTTGCTGCTGGCCTGATAGCGGCCGAACACCGCCTGGATGTGGGGCGCATAGACGTTGATGTCCGGCACCATCACGATCACGTCCCTTGGCCGCAGGGCCGGGTCCGCATTGAAAGCGGCCAGCAGCTGGTCATGGAGGATTTCCACCTCCCGCTGGGGGCTGTGGGCATCGTGGAAGGCCAGGGAATGATCCCCCCGGGAGTCGAGCCGCCGCTGCTCCGCGCGGATCTCACTGAGGGGCGTCAGGTTATAGATGTCGTTCTGCAACTGATGAAGCAGACGCGGCTCATCGCCATGGCCGTGTGGAGAAAAAATGTCGATCTTCTGGTCCGGGGTCTGGAACCGGTCCCGGTACTCGTCCGGGTTGTCGAACTCATCCAGCAGCCGGATGTAGTCGCGGCCCTGTTTGCCCCAGGCGGCAAGCAGGGGGTTGGCATGCTGGTGGAGCTGGTCCGGGTCGGTGACGCGGGACAGGCCGGGGTGGGTTTTGCCACGCTTGCGCCGGGCCTGGAGCAGGTCGCGGTCGCTGATGATGTCCGCCCAGTAGAACTGGCAGGGGTTGTGGACGCACAGTACCACCTGGCTGAAGCGGCTAAGCACATACAGGGCTTCCAGCGCCTGGCGGGGCAGGGAAGACACGCCAAAGACAACAATTCGTTTGGGCAGCCGTTGCGGGTTGGAGGGTGCCGGCAGCTGCTGGCCAGTGTTCATGAAGCGGGTATGGATGCCCGATCGGCTCGTCCCGGAGGCCTCCCCGACATCCGCCACCAGGGCCCGCCACAGCATGGGTTGCCAGCGGGTCTCGCCATCCAGCATCTGCTCCCCGCCCCGGGGCGAAGTGATGCGGTCGTGGCCCTGCTCCCAGGCGCTGAGCCAGTCCGCACGGAATACCTGGTACTGGTCGAACAGGTCGGCCACTTTCTCCGCCAGCTGGAAAGCCCTCAGCTCCGGGTCGGTGCCTTCAAGAAACCGGGCCAGCGGATTATAGGCGTCGTCGGTGGCCACCAGTTCCGGCAGCAGCCGGTACAGCCGCCAGAGCAGGCGACGCTTGTCGAAGGGCGATTCCTCCGGCACCTCGCCATTCGGCAGCACCGCCCGGTACGCCTGCCAGATGAAACGGGCGGGGAACAGGAAGTCCATTCCGGCGGCGATGCCCAGCCCACCGTTACCGCCATCCGCGGAGCGCTTTTCCGCCAGCGCCAGCTTCAGCCACTGGGCAATGCCATTGCTCTGGACCAGGAAGGTCTCGCTTTCCAGGGGGGGCAGGGGGGTATGGTGGCACAGGTACACCACGGCCCGGCGCAGATCTTCCAGGTGATTGGCGTGGATGGCATGGAAGCCGGGGTGGATGGTGACGGGCTCGGCCATGGAACTCCTTGCTGGGTGGTAAATGCAATCCTGACGCTGAAGATTACCGTATGTGCCACAGTAATCAGAGACTGATTATGCCTGATCAGGCTGACTTTTGGAGGTGAACCATGTGGACTCTGATAGCAGGCGCGGGTTCCGGTATCGGCCGGGCCCTGGCCCATGAACTGGCACGGGACGGCCACCATCTGATTATAGCGGGCCGGACACGGGACAAGCTGGAAGCCGTGGCCGCCGGGCTGCGGGAGCAGTATCCCGATCGTGTCGTATGGGTCGCCGTTGCGGATTTTTCGCGACCGGATGATGTTGCCCGCCTCGCCAGCCACATTGCCGGGATAACCGGCGCCATACATCGCCTGGTCTATTGCGCGGGTGACGGGGAGCCAGCGGCGGATGTGGAAAGCTGGGACGTGGCAGACCTGAACCGTGCCCTGGCGGTTAATGTGGCAGCGCCGCTGCAGCTGATACAGGGACTGATGCCGTTGTTGTACCACCCGGAAAAGGCTGCCCGTGTGGTGATGCTGGGGGCGGGCATGGATCAGACTGTGCAGAAGGGCACGGGCAGTTATGGTGTCAGCAAGATGGCGCTGAGACGGCTGGTGCGTCAGCTGGCGGTTGAATTCGACGCCTCCCCCGAGGCGCCGGTCATCAGCCTGTTCCAGCCGGGCATGGTGGACACGGACGGGTTGCGCGCCCACGCATCAAGTGCCCGTTCGCTGGGGTTGCCCCATGCCAGCTGGCTGACAGAGCGCCTGGACAACGGCGACTGCCTGACGCCGGAGCAGGCCGCCTCCGCCATCGCCTTCACCCTGAAGGACGTCCCGGAAAGCGATTTCCACGGCGCCGTCTTCCATGGCCGCGAGCTGGTGGATTCATTGTCGTTCGCGGGCAGCTGATTTCGTTTCTGCAACCGGTTCGCTGTGGCGTTACTTGAGCGGCACTTTCATGGGTCGGAGGCCTTCCTCCGGCATACCGACCATCTCGTCGGTGCCAGCCGCGGCGATCACCACTGTGTCCTTGACAGGAATGTCGTCGAACGCTTCCCGGGCGGCAGCGGCTCCAGAATACCGTATGACCTCGTCGTGGCCATCGGTGACGACGTACCAGCGCTCGCCAACCCTGACCCGTGCCATGTAGTAACGACCCTCAAGAGAAACGATCTCCAGGGTATCGACCGGGTCGACAAGATTCTTCAGTTCGGTATGGGAAATATGCATTAAGGCGCTCCTTTCTGGTGACTTGTGCGGGTGCGTCATGAACGGGGTACGTGGGAGATTGGCGCTCAGCTCAGTTTTTATTCATCCTGGAAGCAAAAGAGCTCGTATGTTTTCTACGATATCTGTGCCGGCACAGGGTCGGCACGTTTCCTGAGGCAGAGCCCGGGAGGTGACAATGTGGAACAGAACTGGAGTCCGATCGCGCCTGCACGGTGCATCCGCCGGGCTGCTGGTGACATTACTGGTGCTGGCGCTGGTGACTGCAGTGCCGAAGGTAACGGCGGGTTCGGCGGAAGCAGACATCCGGGACACCATCCTGCGGCAGATCGAAGCGTTCGCCACCGATGATCACCAGCGGGCCTGGGATATCGCCTCCGAGGGAATCCAGCGCCGCTTCGGCACCTCCGAGGTGTTCCTCAGCATGGTGGAGCAGGCTTACCCGGCAATTCACCGGGCCACTGCCATCGAGTTCCGCGAGTATGTGCCCCACGGTTACTTCGACATCCAGGTGGTGCGTCTTACCGGGCCGCAGGGCGCCCGATGGAACGCCTATTACCGCATGGTGGAGGAGGATGGCCAGTGGCGGATCGCCGGTGTTCGCGTTCAGAAGGCCGATACCGGTATTTGAGGTGGGCGCCCGGTCGTCGTAAAGTGAGCACTCTGGTTCCCCCGAAAGCAGGTTTTGTCCCCATCCCCTATGACCGATTCGCACCCGCAGGCCCGGCCGCAGACCGCCGACCTTGCCGATCCGCTGTATTACCTGGCCAATATGGAAACTGTTGTCACCTGGGTGGCCGGTCACCACGCTGACCTGCTGACACAGGATGAATGCGATCGTCTGGCCGCCTTCGGCAACCTGTCGGTTTCCGCCCGTGCCCTGCTGACCCGAATGGTGATGCGAACCGGTGAGCTGTTTCGCCTGGACAAGTTCAAGTATCCCGAGCTACCCGACTCCGAAGCCAGGGCGCTAATGGAGCTGGGCACCAGGGGGTGGCTTGAAGACAATCCTGAACTGACGCTGGACGACCTGTTTCGCCTGTTTACCCTGGCGGAACTGCGCCCGGCCTTTGCCGCCACCCTCAAGTCTCTTGGCCATCCCTCCGGCCTTCCCAAGGGGAGGATGAAAGCGCTGCTGGCGGGGGAGTTCCCGGATCCCCGGCCCGTGAGCAAGTGGCTCGGGCATGACCGCCATCCGGTGGTGCGTCTGCGCTACATGGCGTTGTTCGACCGGGTCCGACTGATGTTCTTTGGCAACTTGCGACAGAGCTGGTCTGACTTCGTGCTGGTGGAGCTGGGCTACCAGCAGTATGAAACCGTCCCCCTCTCACCCCGGAGCCGGGCATTCCATGACCGGGGGGATGTAGACTGCTACCTGGTGATGCACCAGTGCCGGGAGCAGCTGGATGCCGGGGTGGCCGCCCCTGATGTCTGGGGCCAGGTGCCGGATCCTGCGGATAACGCCTGGCTCGCCAGTCGCCGCGACCGACTGCTGCTGGAGCTGGGGCGTCAGGCGGAACGCCAGGGAGAACCGGAGCTGGCGCTGGAGGCCCTGGCGGGGAGTCATCACCGGGAAGCCCGCCTGAAGCAGCTCAGGCTGCTGGAGCGCATGAAGCGTTTCGACGAGGCCTGGGCCATTGCCCGGAACTGGCATGACCAGGACCTGAGCGACGCCGAGGCCCAGGGTCTCGGGCGCCTGCTCAAGCGGTTATCCAAAAAGGTTGGCGAACCGGCACCGCCACTGGACGATACCCCCGTTCCCGAGACCTTCACCCTGATCCTGCCTGAGCCGGGCCCGGTGGAGTGGCTGGTGCAGCAACACCTGACCACGGACGAGTGCCCGGTGGTCTATGTGGAGAATACCCTGATCAATGGCCTTTTCGGGCTGCTGTGCTGGGAGGTGATTTTCACGCCGATGCCCGGTGCTTTCTTCCATCCCTTCCATGTGGGGCCGGCGGACCTGACCCGGGAGGACTTTGTTTCCCGTCGCCGGGATCTGCTGGAAGCCTGCTTCCGCCAGCTGGACACGGACGCCTACCGCGACACCATCCTCACCACCTGGCGCCGGAAGCAGGGCCTGGCCAACCCTTTCGTCCATTGGCAGGTGCTTTCCGGGCCGCTTCTGGAGATGGCCCTCCATTGCATTCCACCGGTCCACCTCAAGGTCCTGTTCCGGCGTCTGCTGGCCAACCTGAAGGAGCACCGCAGCGGCTTCCCGGACCTGATCCGGTTTGTTCCGGACCACCCCGAGCCAGCGCAACGGTACGAAATGATCGAGGTGAAAGGCCCCGGTGATCGCCTGCAGGACCACCAGCGGCGCTGGCTGGCGTTCTTTGACCGCCAGGGGATTGCGGCGCGGGTCTGCCATGTCCGGTGGCAGGAGCCGGAGTTCGGCCCGTGAAAGTGGCGGTTCGAACCCTTTGCGAGTTTGCCGCCCGGCGCGGTGACCTGGACTTCCGCTACACCCCGGCCCCCTCCAGTGAGGAGGGAATTGCCGGCCATCAGGCGGTGCAGGCAAGCCGTGGCTACGGCTATAAGAGTGAGTTCTCACTCACCGGAAACTGCCTGGGTATCGAACTCACTGGCCGGGCAGATGTGTACAACCCTCACAAGCCCCTGCTGGAGGAAATCAAGACCCACCGCGGCGACCTTTCCCGCATCCGCGACCATCAGCGTGCCCTCCATCGGGCACAGTTACGGGCCTATGGCGCCCTGCTTTGCCGCCAGGAAAACCTGAAATCCGTGACCCTGGCGCTGGTGTACTACGACACGGGACGTAACAGGGAAAGCCCGGTCACGGAAACCGCCACCGCCGACGAGCTATGGCGCGAGCTGGAAGCCCTGTGCAGCGCCTTCCGGGCCTGGGCCGAACAGGAGGATCGTCATCGCCAGGCCCGGGACCAGCGCCTCGGGCAGCTGCGGTTCCCATTCGACGAGTTCCGGGCCGGGCAGCGACGGCTGGCGGAAACCGTTTACCGCAATGCCGTACAGTCCCGATCCCTGTTGCTGGAGGCACCGACGGGACTGGGCAAGACCCTGGGTACCCTGTTCCCGGCGCTGATGGCCATGCCGGCCGCCGGCCAGGACCGCCTGTTCTATCTGACCTGCCGCAATACCGCCCGCGAGCTGGCCATGGGCGCCACCGAAGCCCTGCGGCAGGCCCAGCCGGATCCCCACCACTGGCCACTGAGGACCCTGGAGCTGGTGGCGAAGGACGACGCCTGCGAGCACCCGGACAAGGCCTGCCACGGCGACGCCTGTCCACTGGCAAGGGGCTTTTTTGACCGTCTTCCGGATGCCCGGGCGGAAGCGGCCCGGGTACAGGGGCCCCTGAGCCGTGAACGGCTGGCTGAAATTGCGGCCGGCCACGACATCTGTCCCTATTTCCTGGGCCAGGAGATGGCCCGCTGGAGCGATGTGGTGGTGGCCGACGTGAACCGAATGTTCGACCAGAGCGCACTGCTACATGCCCTGGTTCGTCAGAACCAGTGGAAGGCCGGCGTGCTGGTGGACGAGGCCCACAACCTGGTGGACCGGGCCCGGGGCATGTACTCGGTAAGGCTGGACCAGCAACGATTGCTGCGGGTCCGCCGGACAGCGCCCAGGCCCCTGAAAGCGCCAATGAATCGGGTGGCAAAAGCCTGGCAGGAGGTGATCAGCGAACAGGGCGTGGACAGCTCCGAACCGGTGTTCCTGAAGTCACTTCCCGGACAGCTCACCGGCAGCCTGCAAGGACTGGTGTCCGGTCTGACTGACTATCTGGCGGACAACCCGCCGGATCTGGCGCTGCAGGAGCTGCTGTTCGAGAGCGTGGCCTTCATGAAACTGGCGGATCAGTTTGGCGACCACTCCCTGTGCGAGTACCAGCGGGCCGGTCGTGGCAGGGCCAGCCTGACCTTGCAGAACCTGATACCGGCGGACTTCCTGCGGGACCGGTTCCGGGCGGCGGCTTCGGTGCTGCTGTTCTCCGCCACCCTCACCCCCGGCGTCTACCACCGGGATCTGCTGGGCCTGGCGGAAGACACCCGGTTTACCTCGCTTCCCAGCCCCTTCAGCGCGGACCAGCTGCAGGTTCACTTCACCCCGCGCATCAGTACCCGCCAGCCCGACCGGGAACGGTCGCTGGAACCCATTGCCGAGCTGATTGCCGGCCAGTTCCGTGAACGCCCGGGGCACTATCTGGCCTTTTTCAGCAGTTTTCGCTACCTGGAGCAGGTCACCGAAGCCCTGGCCCACATTGCCCCGGATATCCCCCAGCGTCCCCAGAGACCGGGTATGAGCCAGGCGCAGCGGGCCGATTTCCTGGCGGGCTTCCGACAACCGGAACCGGCCGTGGCGTTCGCCGTGCTGGGGGGCGTGTTCAGTGAGGGCATCGATCTGCCCGGGGACCAGCTGATCGGGGCCTTTGTGGCCACCCTGGGCCTGCCGCCCTTCGACCCCTGGCACGAGGTACTCAGGACCCGGCTGGAGGAACGCTTCGGTGCCGGCTACGACTACACCTACCGCATCCCCGGCCTGCAGAAAGTCGCCCAGGCAGCGGGAAGGGTGATTCGCACCCCGCAGGATGAAGGCGTGATCTGGCTGATCGATGACCGTTTCCTGCAGCCGGCGAACAGGAACCTGTTGCCGGAATGGTGGTTTGATCGGGATACGACTGAGACCCGCTAGCTTTCGACACCGGTGCCGTTCTCGGATCCAATACCTCAGTGTCATCTCGGGGCAAAAAATCGGCAACTCGGGTACAATTTGACCAGGAGAGGGAGGCAATGAAGTAGCCCTCGTTTTACCTGGAGTTTTCATGGTTTCAGTGTGCTGTCGAAACCTGGCCGTGCTGGTCCTGTTGCTGGGCTTCAGCCTGGCCCATGCGGTCAATCCACCCGTCAAGCAGTCCTCTTCCGGTATCTGTCACCCGCCGGTAAGTTCCTACTATGAGCGGACCGGAAATTTCACGCCCTTCCAGGACCTGGAGAGCTGCCTGAGTGCTGGTGGCCGTCTGCCCAAGGGCCTTACCCTGAGCCGCGCCGACCCCAGCGTGGAATACCAGCGCTCCGAGTTCGGCCACGGCTGGTCCGATGAGGACGGCGACTGCCAGGACAGCCGGGCCGAAGCCCTGATCCAGAGCTCCAGCACCACCGTCCGCTTCGCCGACGCCAGCCGCTGCCGCGTGGTCACCGGTCGCTGGATCTCCCCCTTCACCGGCAACGTTATCCAGAACGCCGGTGACATCGACATCGACCACGTCGTCCCCCTGGCCTGGGCCTGGGAACGGGGCGCCAACACCTGGCCCCGGGTGGAGCGGGAGCGCTTCGCCAACGATCCGGTCAACCTCTGGCCGGTGGAGGCCCACCTGAACCGAAGCAAGGGAGCACGAGGCCCCGATGAGTGGATGCCGCCAGCGGGCCGATGCCAGTATGTCGCGCGGTTTGTGAGGATAGTCAAGAGCTACGGTCTCCAGCCCGATGCCACGGAGGCCGCGAGGTTTCAGCAGTTGCTGGATGGTTGCCGGGGATGAGGGGGGATCCGCCGCTCCCTGAACTTCATAACGGGACTGGCTGCTACGCCATGCACAAAAACAGACAGAACGACGGCAAAGGCACAGGTCGACCACAGCAGTTCCGCTTCCATAAATTCTCCCTCATGAAGCCCATAGGCCAGGTAGAACAGGCAGCCGATACCGCGGATACCGAAAAAGCTGGCGATGGCGCGATCCCGGAGGGGCAGCCATGTCGATCCGAACATGCTGATCATTCCGGCCAGGGGTCGCAAAACGAAGACCAGCAGTATCCCGAGCAGGGCGGCCTCCCAGGTGAGGGAGGCAAGCAGTCCGCCGGCGATGGCGGCACCCAGCGCGATCAGTATGCCCAGCATCAGCAGCTGCTCCGACTGCTCAGCAAAGGTGTGCAATGACTTGTGGGCCTGGTGCGTCTGCTCGTAGTGTTTGATGGTCATCGCGCCAATGAAGACCGCCAGAAAGCCGTAACCTCCAAGCACTTCGGTGATGCCATAGAGCAGCAGGGTGCCGGCCAGGGCCCCGACCCCGGCTTTCATTCTCTGGGGCTCTGTTTCGATGGGCAGTCGAAGCAGGATCCTTGCAAGCAGCCAGCCAAGGGCCAGCCCGGCGACGAGAGCCATCGCGAGTTTGTACACCACGTCGATCAACAGCCATTCGCCAATCCAGTTCGACGGAGCCGTTCCCTCCGCTACCATAAGCAGGGCAAGGTAGGTGAACGGAAATGCCAGCGAGTCGTTCAGTCCCGCCTCAGACGTCAGGGTGAACCGCAGCTCGTCCTCTTTTTTCTTGGGGTGGATATCCTCTTCGTTCGAACCCTCTGGCTCGCCAACCTGAACGTCCGCGGCCAAGACCGGGTCCGTCGGGGCGAGAGCGGCGCCAAGTAACACGGCGGCCGCCGGAGTCAGGCCAATCATCCACCATCCCAGAAAGGCGACGCCCGCGATGGTCAGCGGCATGCAAATGGCCAGCAGGCGCCATGTGGAACTCCAGGTGCGCAAACTGGGCATCCGGTCTATCTTCAGGCCCACGCCCATCAGCGAAATGATGACACCCAGCTCTGTCAGGTGAACCGCTAACGCACCGTGTTCGTGAGGGTCGGGGGGCTTCAGGCCCAGAGGAAGGGCAAAGGCAAGGTACCCCAGGGCGAGCGCGACAATGGGAAAGGAGAACGGGTAGTCGCTGAAGTGGTGGAGCAGCACCGCAAGTGCAAGCACTCCCAGGCCTATCACCACGAGAGTGAGGTTGTAATCAGCAAAAATTTCCAACGTTGCCGTCAATTCCATTTCAGCCTATCGTCCCTGATAAATGTGATTCCCGAGCACCTGCATTTGCACGTTAGGTCAGATATCACCCCCGCGCCATCGTGATCCTCGAAAAAGGAATCACCAGCCGAGCAGGATACGAAACCTTAATGAAGCGGTAACGACAGGCACGGAAGCGGGGGCGGAATTTACCCGGGCTGTTAGAGCTCCGGAACAGGCCGGAAATTGAACCGAAACCCTTACAGGGAGTGAGTGGATGAAAACCATAGGCTTGATCGGCGGGATGAGCTGGGAGTCGACCCAGACCTACTACCGCCTGATAAACGAGAAAGTCCGGGATCGGTTGGGCGGGCTTCACTCCGCCAGGCTGGTTCTGTACAGCGTGGATTTTGCTGATATTGAACGACTTCAGCACCAGGGGGACTGGGAAGCCACCGCGGAGATCCTGTCATCCGCCGCCCGATCAGTTGAGGCCGCCGGTGCCGAGTTCCTGGTGCTCTGCACCAACACCATGCACAAGGTTGCGCCCGAAATTGAAAAGGCCGTGACGGTGCCCCTGCTCCATATTGCCGATGCCACCGCCCAGGTGCTGCGGCAGGACGACGTCACCTGTGTCGGATTGCTTGGCACCCGGTTCACCATGGAGCAGGACTTCTACCGGAAGCGGCTGGAGGTTCAGGGGATTGAGGTCCGGCTGCCAGATGAAGCCCAGCGGGAACTTGTTCATACGGTGATATACGAAGAATTGTGCCAGGGTGTGATTAAGCCGGTCTCCAGGAACGCCTATCTGGATGTAGTGTCCTCTCTGGCAGAGAGTGGGGCGCAGGCGGTCATTCTGGGGTGCACTGAAATCGGGCTTCTCATTCAGGAAACCGATACCGATGTGGCGCTTTATGATACGACCCGGATTCATGCGGATCAGGCCGTGAGCGTTGCCCTGAGCAAAACCACAAAATGATATCTGGGCCTGTTGATTCATATCAATAGCAGGGGCCGGCGACAGGGAACATACTTTGTGCCTCGCCCATGGATATGTGAGGCTGCCATGACCTATTCCGATACCGTCAGTGAAATCTGGCGTCACCATGACCTCGGTATTCAGCCGCAGGACTATGGCGGCCTGATACGTTACGCAACCCTTGCGGCTTCCAGTCACAATACCCAGCCCTGGATATTCAGGGCAGAACCGGGGCGGATCTGGATTCTTCCTGACCTTTCAAGACGCTGTCCCGCCGTCGACCCGGGTTGCCGCCCGGATCTGATTGTGCGAATTGGTCGCGGACCCGAGATGCCACGGTCCCTGAGACGGCCAGTAGAGGAGGTCCTCCGATGGGTATAGCGCTGCCGGGTGTGCCTGACGCCGAATACCGGGTAAAGGGGCGTATGAGCGTTGGCCTCAGGCTGAAGAGTCCCTTGTCCGATAGTGCAGACTGATCATGTGGCTGACGTTTACGGTGCTCTTGCTCGTTCTGGTGGTGCTGGCGCTAGCGGCCAGGCGGCAGCTGGACCACCGGGCTGACCGTGACGCCATGGAAGCGCTTGCATCGTTGCAACCCGGACAACCTGCAAGGTTTTCACCTGACATTGTTGCCGGCCTGCCGGAACCGGCCCGGCGCTATTTCCTTTACACCATTGAACCTGGGGCCCCGCTCTACACAATAGCCAGAATAACAATGACCGGCCGTTTTGGTCTGGGAACCAGGGCCAGTCCAGGCTATCTGGATTTTTCGGCGATCCAGGCGCTGGCCATGCCAGAGGGATTCCTCTGGAAGATGCGCGGGCGACGAGGTGTGCTCAGGCTCTCCGGTTCTGACAGTGAACACTGGACCCGGTTCTGGATGATGGGATTACTGCCGGTCGCCCGGCTTGGAGGGGACGAGGATCATCGGCGGTCGGCGTTTGGCCGCTACGTGGCCGAAGCGTTATTCTGGACCCCCGCCGCGACGCTTCCTGGCCCCGGAATTTCCTGGGAGCAGGTGGGTGCCGACAGCGTACGGCTCACCGTCGTGCACCAGGGTCTGTCACAGTCGGTGGAGCTGACGGTGGCGCCAGACGGGGAGCCAACCCAGGTCCGATTTGAACGATGGAGCAATGCTAACCCGGAAAAACAATACCGCTTGCAGCCATTCGGTGGCTATCTTTCCGGATACCGCTGGTTTTCGGGTTTCCGTTTACCGACCCATGTAGAGGCAGGGAATCATTTTGGTGGTGACCAGTACTTTCCGTTCTTCGTCGCGGAGGTTGCGGCGGTGGAGTTCCCCCGTGATTGACGCCGGTCAGAGCATCATCAGCTTGTGCCGGTGGATTGTCTCGCCCTCCCTGCTGGCGTTCCTGCGGAAACAGCTCGGAATCCCACCTCCACGTGCATGCCCAGAGAGGGCTGCCGGAAGGTGCGCCCCTGTCTTGTGAACCTTTGTGGCTTACCGTTAACGACCGGTTCCTGGCACGCAATGACAGACTCAGTGTATTCTGAAACTGAACGGTTTACGGGCGCGGGCTTCGCTCGTGGCCGGAGCAGTTCTAACTCAGGCCAGGATTGCCGATGGAAATACTCAACGAATTCAAGATCACTCCGGGCATCTGCACCTCGGGCCAGCCCACGGAGGAACAGCTGAAACAGATCGCGGCGAGGGGCTACCAGTGCGTGATCAACCTGGCAATGCCGAACCACGAGCAGTCGATCGACCGGGAAGGGAGTATCGTCACCTCCCTGGGTATGACCTACGTCCATCTGCCCGTACCCTTTGATGCACCAGCCAAGGCGCATCTGGATGAGTTCTCGGAGCTCATGGACGCGTTTTCTGACCGGAAGGTCTGGGTCCACTGCATCGTCAACGCCCGGGTGTCCGCATTTCTTTTTTGCTACCTTCAAACCCACAGGGGCATGGGGCCCGGGGAGGCGGCCACGCCCCTTCTCAAGGCGTGGCTGCCCGATATGAACAAGGCCTGGAAATCGATTCTCGGCCACGCTCCGGCCCAGCTGTAACTCAGCGCATTAAACCGCAAACCTGGGTTGCGGTAGGTGTTTGTGCTCCATATCCCGCAACGGGGGAATGCCTTTGAACACCGCCGCCTGGTTTGTATTGATCGGAACACTGTTGATCATGATGGGATTGCGCTCTCCCATCCTCCAGCGGTTACACCTGACGCCCTCCATTGTCTATCTTGCCGTCGGGGTAGCCCTTGGCCCAACGGTATTCGGGGCCTTTCATTTTAATCCGCTGGAACAGGCTCACCTGCTGGAAATTCTTGCGGAGGTCGCGGTTCTGGTGTCACTGTTTATTGCCGGCATGAAAATGCCGGTTCCTGTGAGGTGGCGCGAGTGGCGGGCTCCGGTGCGGCTCGCATTCGTCTCCATGACAATCAGTGTCGCCCTGACCGCTGCTTTCGGGTATTTCGTGCTCTCACTCCCCCTGGGTGCGGCGATCCTGCTTGGAGGTATCCTGGCACCCACCGATCCGGTGCTGGCCACGGATGTTCAGGTTCGGCACATGGGGGACAAAGACGCTTTGCGGTTCACCCTGACCAGCGAAGCGGGTATGAATGATGGCAGTGCCTTTCCGTTTATCATGCTGGGCCTTGCAATGCTGAGCGCTCCGGTAAGTTATGAATTGATTGGCTCGTGGGTGATGAAGGACGTCCTCTGGTCGACGGTATCGGCCCTCCTGATCGGATTCGTGATGGGCCGCCTGCTGGCCCATATTGTTCGGAAGCAGCGTTTGCTCGGTGGCGAAAGCCCATTGCTGGATGATTTTCTTGGTCTGGGCCTGATCGGCCTGGTGTACGGTGCCTGCCTGTTGGTGGAAGCCTGGGGCTTCCTGGCGGTTTTCGCAGCAGCCATTTCACTGCGTCAGGCAGAGCTCAAGCTGGCGGCTATTGGTCCACTCACCAGGGATACCGGATCCGCCCCGGAGGTTCAGCCCGACAGAGCGATGCCACAGCACGGTACTCACGTATCGGAAGGCTCTCTGTTATTCAAGGAACCCCTGGAGCGACTGTCCGAGCTTGTGCTGGTTTTGCTGCTGGGCGGGATGTTGTTTCTTGACTCATGGAGCGTGAGAGCCGTCGGCATGGCACTGTTTCTTTTCATGGTGGTCCGGCCGGCGAGTGTCCTCCTCGGTCTGCTGGGCTCCGGCACTCCCCTCCGGTTGCAGTTGCTGGTCGGGTGGTTCGGTGTGCGGGGGATCGGTTCGATCTATTACCTCATGTTCGCCATTGTCTTTGGCCTGCCGGAAGACATGGCCGTGGAGTTCATCCACATCACCCTGGTTGTCATCGTGCTTTCAATCATTATCCACGGGCTGAGCGTCAAGCCCGTGATGCTGAAATGGTGGCCGGACACGCCACCACGCGGTGACCAGTTGAAATGAATCGCAGTTGTGCCCGGGATGAGCGTTCGCTCGTCCCGGGCGTTGGGGGTGGAGTACAGGCCTTTCAGTTACTGAAGCGGCCGACGATGCCCTGCAGACGTCTGGCCATCCAATCCGGTTTGGAGGTCGCGGCAGCGGCTTCCTGACTGAAAGTGGATTGATCCCGCCGTCGGTTAATCCCATCGTCAGTTCTGCTGGAACTGGCCCTGGCTTTTCTGGAGTTGCCGCATCATCTCTTCGGCCTGCTTCTGCATGGCCTCAATCATGGCGGGATTGCTGTACATCTGTTGCAGTTGGAGCGCCTGCGCCTCATAGCTGGCGGCCATGGAGGATGCCTGCGACCCGAGCTGGCGTTCCCCAAGTATAGTGGCTTCCTCCTGTTTCCCGTCGTTGCCGGAGATCCGGTAAAACTCGGCAGCCAGGGTGAATCGATTGTCGGCAAGGTTCGCGTCACCCAGCTGTTCAGCGCGTTTTTCCACCGTGGCCACCCGGTCAGCGGCATCGGCCCGCAGGTAGAACTCAATGGCCCGATCAAGCAGGGCAGGGGTATCGGCATAAGCCTCAAGCAGACGATCACCACGGGCCACCGCGCGTTCGTTGAGCCGGTGGACCAGGGCCTTGTGGACAGCCGGATCCGGCGCTGCCCGCAGAGACCACTGGCGAGCAATCTCCAGGAGTGAAAGACTGCGGTCCATAAGATCCTCCGGCCATTTGCGGATGAACGTCTGCTCCGCCATCTGCGCCTGCTGGATCGCGACGATATCCGTCGGGTTCTCCGGCCGCCGGCCCTCCAGCGCAGCGAAGCCCCGGAGCCAGTTCTCATCGAAGGCCCGGTCCTCGGCAAGAAGCGCGTTCTCGAAGCTCTGCCGGGGCATTGCCATTACCCTGTCGTAAATGGACCGGTCCAGGGTATAGCCGCCCACGGCCTGGAGCCGTGCCCGGTTGTTGGTCAAAAAGGAGGGCAGCGTCCGGTCGATGAAATGCTGGCGGATCCTGTCGAACAGGCCGATATCATCCGGGTTTGCGCGGGCGGCCGCGAACAGGACACGGTCGGCGTCGCTGAAGTGGCCGCCGGTCTCGTACCAGTCGAACGCACCCCACACCGCTACCTTGCCGTTGTCGTCAACGGACAGTAGCCTGCCCTTCTGTTCCAGGGACCGGCCCAGATCCCTGGCCAGGGGCGCCGCCATCTGGGCCGCCTCCAGTTCAACGGGATTACTTCCTCCACAGACATACCCCTGGGCCTGGCGGTAGGCGACGACGGCTTCTGTGGTCCTGCCCGACCTCTCCAGGGCCTGGGCGTGGTTCCAGTGCTGCCGGGCTTCGGCCTGGGTTATGCCACCAACGCAGTCCGCTGAAACCCAGGGTGTGATGGCAAGGGCGATGCAAAAGGCAGCAGGCCGTAGTGATTGCTTGAACATGACGATTTTTCCATTATCGGATTTCATGGATTGCGTTGTGCGGGTGGGGCTGTCTGCCGCTCATCAGGACCATGACCAGCATCAGGACCGCCCCGGTGAGCACGGCAAAGGACGCCAGTCCAAGGACAGGCCCGACCTGGGGTTCCGGCACGTGTCCGCCGTAGAACAGGAACAGGCCCGCGAACATGACCAGTGAACCGGTCTGGTGGGCATAGAACTGGACCAACGCCAGGCGGTGGTTGGCATTGGCCAGCCAGAGCTTGTGGATGATGGCGTAGATCAGGGAGACAGCGAAGCCGACAAGCAGTATGTGAGCGTGGGTCACATGCTGGGCTACGTTGGCTGTCTTGGCCATAACGATGCCCAGCCCCATGCCCGCCAGGGCATAGATCAGGCCACAGATCAGGTATTGGCGATCAAAAGTCATTTTTGGTTCCCTCCATGAGCTATAGGGTGGTGAGGCGGTGGGGGTGGTTCGGGCCCGGTCGATTCCCGGTGCCGCTGGTGGCGGCTCGGGTATACGCCAGGCTCCGTTATCCTATGGGGTGGGATGGGTATCGGGTATCCCCGGGCGCTACCCCGGGAGAGTGATTTTCCGGGGTATTTGCGCTTAAATAGACCTGTACATTTTGTGGGCGGGGTCCGTACCGGGTCTGACCGGCGCCACGGACTTGTGATAGCAGCCAGTCCCCCGGGGGGCACCAACGGCTGACGGCGTATCTGTTTGGAGTCTTGAGGTGGGTCTTCGAACCTTTTGCTGGCGTCGTCCGAGCTATGCCCCCGGCAAGCTGCTGCTCCTGGTCGGTATCCTCGGCATTTGTACCATCGCTCTGCTTACCCAGTTCCTGCTGTCCACTCCCTGGCTTGGGCTGACATTCAGGGGTGACCTCGAAACGGGGCTGGTGGTGGTCAGCGAGGTGGCGCCTTCAGGGCCTGCCGCGGGCCAGGTCGAACCCGGTGACCGCATCCAGGGAATCCGGTTCGGGAATGGCACGTACCTGCCTCTGAGGTCCGCCCTGGTTCTGCCGGAAGGTGCCTACGGTCTGCCGGACCGGGATCAGTTCCAGTCATTCTTCACGGATGAAGCCGAGCTCTACCGCGGGCTCACCGCGGGAACGGTCACCCTCGAACTGCTCGCAGGGGAGACGGTAGCCCTGAAGCCTTCCATGCGGCCAGTGGCTTCAGTGCCTCTGCCCTACTGGATTGCCATGCTTTGTGGCTTGTCTGCCCTGCTGGTAGGCGTGGGCGTATGGGCCTATCGTCGCCAGTCAGAGGCCTGCCGGCACTTCGCCATCAACGGAGCGGGGATGTTCGTGGCGGCCTGCGCCGCAACCCCTATCAATCACCGGGAGCTGACGCTCCGGCCCCAGCTTCTTGAAAGCCTGACCCATGCCAACCTGTTTGGCGTCACCATCGCCTGTTTTGCCTTCGTGGCCCTTATCTGGTCCTATCCCGTCCAGCTGGGAAGGGCGCCGGTGGCGAAGATGTTGTACCTTGCCGCCGCCATGATAACGGCGGTGTCGGTGCTGGAACTGTCCCCGTCGCCACTGCTGCTCTTCCAGCTGCCGATTGTACTGTCCATGCTGGTGCTGTTTCCGCTGTTTGGCGCACTACAGTGGCGTCGTACGTCTGCTGAGCCAGCGGACCGGTCCGCGCTGCTCTGGTTGCTGATGGTGGTGCTGATCACCATCGGTACCGCAATTGTTGCCAACCTGATGCAGGTGGCGCTGGCCCGGGAGGTCTACCTGTCCACATCCGGGGTCTACGCCCTGGTCTTCTGCATGTACGTTGCCCTGGCGTTCGGAGTCGTGCGTTACCGTCTTTTCAATCTGGGCCAGTGGTGGTTCGAGGCCATGATCTGGGCTCTCAGCGGAATGACGGTTCTCGCGCTTGATGCTCTCCTGTTGACACTTAATGCCGGCGCGGGAGCCTCCCTTGGAGCCTCGCTGCTGATTGCCGGCTGGCTGTATTTCCCATTGCGTCAGTACCTGTGGCGAAAAGTGAATCCAGCCGCCGGCCAGGCCATCGAGCGCCACCTTCCTGAACTCATTCAGACCCTCTTCTCGGCCCGCTCGGCGGAAGGACTTCGCGTCAGCTGGCAGAGGCTGCTGACGCGGGTTTTCGAGCCGCTTTCCGTGCGCATGCTGGATGAGAAGTGCCAACGTGCCACCCTTGACCGGGAAGGACTGGTGCTGCTCAGTCCCACTATCGATGGGCGCGGCTGCCTGGAGCTGAGCCATGGCCACAAGGGCAAGCGACTTTTCACCAGCGAGGATCTTCGGCTCGCCGAGGCACTGCTTGCGCTGACCCAACAGGCTGAAGCGCTGCAGCGCGCAGAAGATGGCCGGACCAGGGAGCTGGCCGCGCGGGAGGAGGAAAAGGCGGGTCTTCTGCGGGACCTTCACGATGGCATAGGAAGCCTGGCGACGACGATTGCCATGGTGGCCGACATGACACTTAAGAAAAGCGGTGAGCCGGTTGTCAGGGAACACCTCGAGAGCATCGCGAATCTTGCCCGTGAGACCCTGGGCGAAGTCAGGGCGATCATGCAGGCCCTGGACGACGACATTGACTGGGTAACCCTCGGAGCCCAGTTCCGGGTGCTGGGACGCTCCCTGGCGGAGGCGGGCGGACTCGATTTCGAGATGACGGTTGCCCTGGATGAAGAAACACCCGTGCCCGACAGCGTGATATTGCTGAACGTATCCCGTGTTTACAAGGAGTGCCTGACCAATGCCCTCAAGCATGCCCGGGCGAGCCGGATCAGGGTCAGCCTCCATGTCGCACCCCCGGGTCTAAGGCTTGTGGTGGTGGATGATGGCGTCGGGATGCCCTCATCAGCGGCGGCTATCCGGGTCGATGGCACGGGGCGGGGCAGTGGCAACCTGGCGACCAGGGCACGACACCTTGGCGCCCGCCTGGAGATTTCGTCGGAGGCGGGGAAGGGCACCCGGGTGGAATTCTCCCTGCCCCTCGCCGGAAATGACATCGGGACCGGAATCGCCCGGATCGGGGAAGCCGCCGGTGATGCCCTGGCGGTGATGCCCGGCCTTCCCGGCAGTAATGGAAGAGGTGCGGCGGCATGATCAGGATCGCCATTGTGGAAGACAGTACGCCCTTGCGGGAGAACCTTCGCCTGCTGCTGGAGGGCGATCCCGGGTTTGATGTAGTCGCCGCCTGTGGCGACGGCGAGAGCCTGATGCTGGCTCTGGATACCGTGAGGCCGGATCTTCTGCTGTGTGACCTCAACCTTCCGGGCATGTCGGGCCTGACGGTTATTGCCGAGGCAAAGGCGCGGTTGCCGGGCATCGAGATCCTCGCTCACACCATCAATGAAGACCGCGGCCATGTTTTTGGTGCACTCAGGGCTGGCGCCACCGGCTATATCCTGAAAGGCACACGCCCGGCTGAACTGATTGACGCCCTGCACACGCTTCGTAATGGCGGAGCGCCAATGACACCCCGGATTGCGCGGGCACTGGTCAGGGAATTCCAGGCCGATGCCCCCACCGGGGAGTTACTCAGCCGCAAGGAGCGTGATGTGCTGATGGCAGTGCAGGAGGGCCTGACCTACAAGGAAACCGCGGTGCGGCTCAATATAAGTCCCCATACCGTGCATAGTCACATCAAGAAAATCTACGAAAAGCTCCAGGCCAGGGATAAGCAGGATGCTCTGGTGAAGGCCAGACGGCAGGGGCTTATCTGAGCCACCCCTGCCGTTGGTCCCCAAGGTTGTCTAGGCGGCACCGCGCACGTCCGACGGACTGAATTGAGGTGACTCGGCCATCTCCCGCCATTGCTGCCGGTAGAGTCGTTCAATACCCTCCTGCTGGTCCCAGCGGAACAGGTAGATCCAGTCGTTATCGATCAGGTGACGAACCGTGTCGTGGCGGGCCACGATGTCGGTAATGGCCTCCCTGGGCGCTGCTATGTACACGCTCAGGCGACGTGGGGTGTGCATCCAGCGTTCGCCATTGTGAAGCGACTGCAGCGGCAGGCCTATGCGCAAGTCACCACCGTTACCTTCGAATACGCCCATGTTACCGTTCACGGCATTGTGGAGGACCTTGTTGCCACTACCGAACTTGAGATTGTCGGTCACCGAGGCGTTGTATTGCATGTTGATCCAGTGGGTAACCACCATCGGCGCGGTCATCACCAGTTCCAGGATGCTGAAGCCCGAGTCCCGCTGCCAGTCGTAATCGTGCAGGAAACTGCGCCCGCCCAGGTCAAGCTCCCGGGTCCAGTTACGGGGCGCCACGATGAAGGCGGCATTGTCGGCCAGCCCCCATTCCGGGCGAACCTGGGACGCGTCGCGGGCCCGCCGCCCGAGCGCTGCATGGAGCGAGTGCTCCTCCAGACCTTCCAGCTCCGGGTCGAGGCGACCGGCGCGCTCTTTCTGGGCCTGGCGGGTTGCTGAGTGTAACCAGTCCTGAAGCTGGCTGTCGGTCTCGTTGTCGAGGCAGGTCACCTCGTCCGTGGTGGTGTTGTGCAGGGCGGCCACGAAAACGGTACCGTCAGGTATGGGCAGACCGTCCCGGTCCAGTTGCCGGCGGATTTCCGGGTCGTTGAGTAACTGTGCCAGTACACGAACATTGATTTCACCGGTCTGGCCCCCGCAGGCGCCGCAGTCCAGCCCCGCGGCATGAAGGTTGTTGCTGCACTGGCTGCCATGCCCGACGAGAAGGATTTTTGGCGCGAAAGTGCCCAGTCCCATTGCGTGAAGGATACCCTTGGCAAGGGCCGCCCTCTCTTCGACACCCAGAGGCTCGCCGTCGCGGCTCAGTTCCCACTCGCGGTGGTGACTGAGGGTATTGACCGGATGGTTCTGCTGCGAGGGAAACAGGCTTTGCTTGAAAAGTTTGAAGGCATACCAGAGGCCTACCGACTCCACCATGGAAAAGGCTGAACTGGCGGACTGTGACCAGTCACGCCAACGCGACTGGCGATTGAGGGCTCCGGGGCGATGGCCTGGAGGGCTCGCTTCCCTTGCCGTGATCTGTGCTTTCAACAGGCCCGGCAATTGGGGCCGCACCAGGGATGTGCCCGCCGGCGCATACTCCAGCGGCAGTCCGAAGAAACCGGCGAAGCCGTAGGTTTCTATCCCCTGATGCTGACTTTCCAGGGCGCGGCGCATGACTTCCGAGCGCACATCGATGCAGAAAATCGCCTGCAGGTCCGGGACTTTTGTTTCTGTCGGTGTGCTCGCGAGCAGTGACCCCTGCAGATGATGCTGATCGCTCAGCTCCAGGGCCTGGGCCCAGACCCAGAGCAACCTCTGGTCATCGAGGTGCGCGTCCAGTTTCTGGTCAAGGCTGTCCTGCTCCTGGCGCCAGCGGCTCGCCAGCTGTTCGAACTGTGAGCGGTCATTCTCCTTCAGGTGACGCCAGATCACCAGTTCCCAGGCCAGCCGGATAGCCAGCAACTGCAGCATGTCAGAATCAGGCTCGCCGGCCAGGTTGGCCTGCCAGCGCCGGTAGGCGACGTAGGAGGCCCAGCCATTGATGTCGAGCAGCAGGGCTTCGGCGTATGCGTCCAGGACGCTCTCATCGATCCCCAGCTCGTCAATTGCGGCGGCGATCAGCTCTTCGGGGTCGGCGGGCAGGCCGGCGAAGACCGAGCGCAGGCCGGGTTCCTTCATCACGATACTGATGCCGTAGTCCTTCTGGACGACATTCAGCCAGTGGCTGTAGAGGGACTCGAGGCTCTCGTCTCCGGCCATTCGCTGGCGTTGCTGATAGTGCATGGCGCAGAACTGACTGATCTGATGGATGATCTCATCGGTCCAGTACATGCGGGTCGGGTCGCGATCCGCATCCAGCAGGTCAGCGATATTGTGCCAGTGGGCCGGTTCATTACCGGTGTCCCGCAGGCCGGAATGGAGTTGCTCAAGGTCAGCGCTCTGTCCCTGCCGCTTCGCGGCCTGCACCAGTGCGGTATCCGTGATCTGTCCTTCCCGGTACAGGCGGCGGTATTGTTGCCGTGGCAGCAGGCAGCGGATGCCGGCCAGGGCACCCCAGCGTGCGGACACTTCCTGGTACGGACGATCCCGCATTTCCCACAGGGGGTTGACCGCGATCATCCTGTCCAGGGGCCAGGCGGGAGCGATTCGCCCCGTCGCCTCAGCCAGGCGGGCGGCGGTCTCCGGCGGGAGCTTAAAGTTTCTGGGGCTGAGCGGCATATTCATGCGTCGGGCTCCTGTTGTCCAACTCGGAAAGGTCAAGGTCACACTGTTTTTGACGAGGATTGACTGGCAGGCGCACCGGCCAGATTCTCAGGGTGGCACGGGTGAACCACTCATCCAGATACAGGCCCGCGTACAGCGCCGTGTACAGATGTTGCGTCCGGGGCCTGCGGAACTGATAACGCAGCAGCCATCCGAGAGCGAACAGGGTGGTGAACATGAGCATC
The DNA here is from genome assembly GCF_900115285.1 of Marinobacter daqiaonensis. Lineage (GTDB taxonomy): Bacteria > Pseudomonadota > Gammaproteobacteria > Pseudomonadales > Oleiphilaceae > Marinobacter > Marinobacter daqiaonensis. The sequence continues at coordinate 1,998,504 of NZ_FOYW01000001.1, read as the reverse complement.
CCCCAGACATCCGCGGGGCCGGAGGCCGGGGCGGCCTGGATGCCGGATGACTCAAGTACAGGAGCCATGGCGGTCTTCAGCAGGCCGTAAACCAGGCTGAGAGTCAGGGCAATCATGCCGAGGCCGGCGAGGGAGGCATGCGCCTCGGTGCTGCGGCGCTGGGCGATCAGCATCGTCAGGGCCAGCGCTAGCAGAAGCCAGGGACTCCAGGCGCCACCGGGGTTGAGCAGGGCGGCGACAACTCCGACGGCGGAGGCCGCGATCACTGCCGCAACGGACCAGTCAACCGATGATGGTACCGCCGCCGGCGCGAGGCGCTGCTGGATATCGTCGTAAACCGCACTGCCGGAGTTGAGGAAGGCATATGCCTTGTAGGCCGAATGGGCGAGCAGGTGCAGCAGGGCCAGCTCGAACAGTCCCAGGGCGCACTCCACCAGCATCAGCCCCATCTGCGCGCAGGTTGACCATGCCAGCCGGACTTTCTGACTGACGCGTGTGGTCATGATCAGGGCGGCCAGCACGGTACTCAGCCCCGCAACGATCAGGATCAGCCACTGGGCCGCGGTCGCCAGCATCAGCAGTGGAGCGAACAGGATCAGCAGAAAGCCCCCGAGGTTGATGACGCCCGCATGCAGCAGGGCGCTGACCGGTGTCGGTGCCTCGACAACCTGGATCAGCCAGCCGTGTACCGGCAACTGGGCGCACTTGATCAGGGCTGCGATGGCAATCAGTCCCGCGGCAACCTGGTCCTGCCAGCTCAGTGTGGCCCCCGGTTGTGAAAAGTGTGCGCGCAGTTCATCAATCAGGAAGGTCTGGTGCTGGAGATGAAGCATGGTGAAGGCTGCCAGCAGGGCCAGCTCGGCGGTTCGCGCAAGGATGAACTTCTTGTGGGCCGCCAGAACGGCGCGAGGCCGTTCAGGGTAATGGGTGAGCAGGCGGTGCAGGCAGAGGCTGATCGTCATCCAACCAAACCAGAACAGCAGCAGATGATTGGCCATGATGGTCAGGGAGACTGAACCCAGTGTCAGCCAGAACCACCGGTAGTAGTGGGGAAGCCGGGGATCTCCAGCCATGTAGTGGCGGGAAAAACGCATGAGCACGAACGCCATTCCGGTCACCAGCGCCAGCATAACCAGGGTGAGGGGCGTCAGGCTGAGAATGTCGAGGTCCGCGGCGCTTTCTGGGTGAGTCAGCATGAGCACCAGCAGAAATGGCAGGGGCAGCCACAGGTACTGGCCCAGCCGTTGTTGCCATTGCGCCAGCCGGCTATGGCTGAGGCCGGAGCTTCCGCTCCATAGACCCGCCAGAAAACACAGGGCCGGGATAGTGAGCATCAGGGTACTGGATAGTGGCATGGGGTGCTGACCTCCTTTTCAAGTTGAGCTCCAGTGTGCTGATGTTTTATAGTTAATAAAAATACATAAATATTAAAAAAACGTTCTATAAAAGTTAACTGAAATGAAGCGACTGAATTACCATCACCTCTATTACTTCTGGCGTGTGGCCGTAACCGGGAACCTGACCCAGGTTGCCGAGGCGCTGCACGTGTCCCAGTCAGCCCTCTCCGCCCAGATCAAGCAGCTCGAGCACACGATGGATGTACAGCTGTTCAGTCGCAGCGGCCGAAAGCTGGTGCTGACCGACACCGGCAGACGCACCCTGGCCTTTGCGGAGGAGATATTTTCAACGGGGGAGGAGCTGGAGACGTTTTTGCTGAAGGGCGCCGATCGTCGCGTCCAGCACCTGTCCATCGGTGTCCAGACCAACCTGTCCCGTAATTTCGTCGAGGGATTTGTGAGCCCGCTGCTGAAGAATCCGGACGTCCGCTTTTCCCTGAAGGCGCGGGGCATGTCCAGTCTGCTGGAGGGCCTGTCCAGTCATGAGTTCGATCTGGTACTGACCAACCGGGCGGTGACGGCTGAAGCGCAGGAAGCCCCGTGGCAGAACCAGCTGGTCGCCCGCCAGCCGGTTGCCATTGTCGGGCCAACGGGACGACGGCCAGAACGGCCGTTCCCGGAGGGCTACGAGAACGCCGAATGGGTGCTGCCCGATAAAAACACCGAAATCCGTTCCGCGTTCGAATCGCTTTGTGCCATTCATCAGTACCGGCCCCGTATCAAGGCCGAGGCCGATGACATGGCGATGCTGCGGCTTCTGGCCCGGGACAGCGACGGTTTCGCGGTGCTGCCGCCGGTGGTGGTAAAGGATGAGATCAATCAGGGCAGGCTGGAGGAATATCAGCTTCTTCCCCAGGTTTTCGAGAATTTCTATGCCATCTCGATACGCAAGTCCTTTTTCCCGGAGGCCCTGTCGGAGTTACTGCAGCGCAACCGTATGCCCTGAAGGCCTGGAACACTAGTGTCCCGTTTGGTTAATTCGCTGATCCACTGCTTGCCACTGGCGCCTCTGGCCAAGGCGCCAGTCCGAAGGTGTGGTGGTTCCCAGGTTTTCGAGAATTTCTATGCCATCTCGATACGCAAGTCCTTTTTCCCGGAGGCCCTGTCGGAGTTACTGCAGCGCAACCGTATGCCCTGAAGGCCTGGAACACTAGTGTCCCGTTTGGTTAATTCGCTGATCCACTGCTTGCCACTGGCGCCTCTGGCCAAGGCGCCAGTCCGAAGGTGTGGTGGTTCCACATCAAGGGCTGGCAACACAGGTCCAGAGGCGCCAGCGGCAAGCCCTTCGGGAGCTCCTGAAAGCCTTGATAGCTGTGTTGCGGTGTCTCGATTTGGAGCCACCAAACCTTCACCACCGCGCCTTGCTCTCAAGGCTTTCAGGGGCTCAGTGGATCAGCGAATTAACCAAACGGGACACTAGCCCTTTGACCGCTTCCGCTGGAATTCCCTGGGGGTCATGATGGGCGCCCGCGCCCGTTTTCGGCCCCGGAGCAGGTCGTCGTCATTGCTGATCAGGGTGGCACCGCTGGCATCGGCAAGGGCTGCGAATTTCCGGTCAGCGGGATCCGGAACATAGCGGAATCGGCTCGGGTGGGTACGGCCCCGGAACCGGCCGCTCTTCTGGAACAGAGCCCGGCTGTCGCGCCTGGAGAGGCCCGGAATCTTGCCCAGGATGTGTTCAATCTCTCCCCGGGTATGCCGGTCCCAGATCATCTGAAGCTTGCCCTCCCTGACCTGGCGGACAACCTTTGCAGAGGCACTGTGGGGGTTGAAGCCGGACGCAACAAAGACATTGGTGTCCAGAATCACATCCTTTGGCATGTTCTTGCTCCAGATAACAACGGGACCCGCCAGCGCAGGCGGAACGTGGATTCGTGGGCCCGGCCGTAGCGCGAGCTCCCTGCCACCATACCATGATCGTGAACCAATCTTTAACCTCGGCCGGGCGTTTCGTTCAGGCCCGGTGGGTGAGTTCTGCCATGGGTGGCATGGCAGGCGAAGCCTGCGTGAACGACGGACGGTTGCGACCCTGATGAACACCCTGGCAAACTCCTGTCACGGATGAGTGCTTGAATATCAAGCATAACAAGCCATAGTGAAAGGGGGTTGTGGGAGTTCCGCAGCCGGAGACTTGCACTGGTCGTGAAACAGTGGTCGTGCCGGAGCCGCGAGATGGTTAGCAGAAAGAACACAGATGAGAGGTATGTGATTCGGGAAGCGACAGAGGATGACCTCCCCGTGCTAGTGGAATTTCTCGCCAAGCTCGCCCTGCATGTGGCGGGTGCGCAGCCGCAAAGCCTGAAGGAGGATGAGCGGGACCGTCTGCTCGCGGTGTTGCACTCGTCCCTGACCGCTGCCAACAAGCAGCTTGTGGTGGCGGAGGTACCTGGGGCTGGTCTTGTTGCCATGGGCTATATCTATGTACTGCACAATCAGGGCATCTGGGAACAGACCAGCCACGTGGAATACAGGTCTGGTGTTATTGACGATGTCTGGGTGGAGCCCGATTTCCGCAAGCTGGGGATTTTCCGGGCGATTTTGCGTAGGCTCGTTGCATTCGCCGAGAGTCGTGGCGCCTATGAGCTGATCCTTGAGTACTCGGCTTCCAACAAGGAGGCCAAGGCGGCCTGGACCCGGCTGGGCTTCAAAACCATAGGTGTACGGGCAGCCGCATTCACAACGTCTGTGCAGGAAGTTCTGGCTGATCGACAGTGATACGTGAACCTCACTGGGCCGCGGGAGAGAAATGAAAAAGGGGGATGAAGTGCTGGGCGATCGAACCGTTTATGTCTTTACCGATGACGTCATGCTGGGCCATAACCCTGAGGTGGATCTGCCTTTCGTTCCCAGTCGGGTGGAAAAGCGTGTCAGGAACATCCTGCAGGGTCTGGACTTCAAGTGGAGTTATCCGGAACATCCGGGGCGTCTGACCGCAGTCAGGAAGTACCTGGAGGAAAACCCGGTTCCCGGTGTTCAGTTCAGGGAGGGGAAGAGCGCAACCTACGACCAGCTTGCGCGGGTGCATACCACATCCTACCTGGATCACATCTTTTCGCTGTCGGGCAAAAGCGCCTGGCTGGACTCGGACACCACGGCCGTTTCCCCCGACAGCATCAAGGCCGCTACCGCGGCTGCGGGGAACGCCATCGCGGCCGTGGAGAGTGTCATCAACGGTGAATGCCAGAGCGCGTTCGCCCTGGTGCGTCCACCGGGTCATCATGCGGAGCCGGTGAGGGCCCGGGGCTTCTGCATGTTGAACAACGTTGCGGTGGCTGCGGCCCATGCCCAGGCAAAGCTGGGCTGTGAACGGGTACTGATCATCGACTGGGACGCCCATCACGGCAACGGAACCCAGGATATTTTCTGGGCGGACCCCGATGTCCTGTTCTTCGACACCCATTGTGCCGCTCCCTTCTATCCGGGTTCGGGCCACCTGGAGGAGGTGGGCGCGGGATTTGGTGAGGGCTACACCATCAATGTGCCCCTTCCCGAGTCAGCAGGGGATATCGCCTTCGAGAAAGTGTTCCGTGAAATCCTCGTGCCGGCCGCCGACCACTTCAAGCCGGACCTGGTGCTTGTCTCTGCCGGTTTCGACCCTCACCGCAATGACATGGCGCTGAACCTGACCTACGACGGGTTCAAGGTCATCACCCGCATTATTCAGGAGGTTGCCGACAAGCACTGCGATGGCAGGCTCGCCCTCGTGATGGAGGGTGGCTACAACCTGACCTCCCTTGCCCGGGGTACCCACGCAGTGTTGGAGGTGCTCGCTGGCGGAGACATACCTGAGTTGCTGGAAACCGGTGTGAAGGAGGCCAGTGAGGCCGCCGAATTTCACCGCTCCGCGTTCAGCGACGACGACTGATCAACGGTCAGTGCCCCCCGCATAAGAAAAACAACCATCCGGGTTGCCACGATCCAATCCGGCGCTATATCGTATCCCTACCCGAAAACAGGAAACCGGGCACCCGGTGTCTCCCGGAGGCACTTGTCCCCCCAATTCATTACCGTTAGATAAAAATAAAGGAGAAAGCCCATGCAAGGCCTGATGATGCACCGGCCCCTGCTCATATCCCAGATCCTGGAGTTCGCAGCCGGGAACTACCCCGATCAGGAGATCGTCTCCCGCACCACTGAGGGCGGCATTCATCGCTACACCTACCCGGAAATGGCCCAGCGCACCCGCAAGCTCGCCAATGCCCTGAAGAAACTGGGCGCCTCCGAGGAAGACCGCATTGGTACCATTGCCTGGAACAACTACCGTCACCTGGAAGTGTATTACGCCAGCTCCGGTATGGGTGCCATCTGTCACACCATGAACCCGCGCCTGCCGGCGGACCAGCTGATCTACATCGTCAACCACGCCCAGGACAAGTTCATTTTTGTGGACCTGACTTTCCTGCCGCTGCTGGAGAAGCTGTACGAGCATTTTCCGGACGTGGAAGGCTTCGTGGTCATGACCGATGAAGAGCACATGCCGGAGACCAGCCTGCCCCGGGTCTACTGCTATGAAACCCTGATCAAGGATGAGTCGGACCAGTTCGAGTGGCCGGAATTCGATGAGAATACCGCCTCCTCCCTGTGCTACACCTCTGGCACAACCGGCAACCCCAAAGGCGTTCTTTACAGTCATCGTTCCAACGTCCTGCATGCCCTGTTCGTACTGACCATTTCCGGCGTGCCCATCGACGAGAACTCCACCATTCTGCCGGTGGTGCCCATGTTCCACGTCAATGCCTGGGGTTCGCCCTACTTTGGCCTGATCGCTGGGGTAAAAATGGTATTCCCGGGACCGGCGCTGGACGGCGAGAGTCTCCATAACCTGATTGAAGACGAAAAAGTAACCGACGCCTGGGGCGTGCCCACGGTCTGGCTGGGCCTGCTTGGTTACATGCGCAAGGCTGGCAAGAAGTTCAGCAGCCTCAAGCGCACCCTGATCGGTGGCTCGGCACTGCCCAAGTCGATGATTGAGGAGTTCAAGAAGACCTACAACGTCGAGGCTATCCAGGGCTGGGGCATGACCGAAATGAGCCCGCTGGGCACGGTGGCAACACCGCGGCCGAGCCAGCGTGGCGGAGACTGGGAGGAGGAACTGCGGCTGCGGGGCACCCAGGGCCGGCTGATGTTCGGCGTGGAGATGAAGATCGTTGACGCCGAAGGCAATGAGCTGCCCCATGACGGTGAGTCCCAGGGTGAGCTGCTGGTGCGGGGGAACGGGGTTATCAACGGTTACTATGAGAACCCGGAAGCCAGCGCCAATGCATTCGACGACGATGGCTGGTTCCGCACCGGTGATGTGTCGGTGATCTCCCCGGATGGTTTCATGGAAATCGTTGACCGGGTGAAAGACGTGATCAAATCCGGCGGCGAGTGGATCAGCTCCATCGATCTGGAAAACGAAGCCGTCGCCCATCCGGAGCTGGCGGAAGCCGCGGTGATCGGCGTGCGTCACGAGAAGTGGCAGGAGCGTCCGTTGCTGGTGGCCGTGCGTGAGCCGGATTCCAAGGTGACCAAGGAAGACGTCCTGAAGTTCCTGGAGGAACGGGTTGCCAAGTGGTGGCTGCCGGACGACGTGGTGTTCGTGGAAGAGCTGCCTCACGGTGCCACCGGTAAGCTCCAGAAGGCCAAGCTGCGGGAGGACTTCAAGGGCTACAAGCTGCCTACGGAATAACGCTCCGGCACCGTCAGCCAGCAGGCTGGCGGTGCGCCCGCAAGCCCGGCAGTTATATCAAGAGCCGTCAGTACTGTACTGACGGCTTTTTTCGTTCTATTTCAGCTCAAAGCCACGCTTGACCAGGAATTCCCGCATATGGGGCCGCAGTTTGGCGTTGAACAGCGGGCTCAGCTGTTTCGACCAGTTGGTGTCCTTGGTGCCGCCGGTACGCTGACCGTAGTAGTCGCGCATGGTTTCGTCGAAGCCGTCCACCATGGCCTCGTCCTCGCGGTAGTAATCCTCCTTGAGAATGCTCTCCACCGGCAGGCGGGGTTTCACGTTCGGGTCCTGATCCGGATAACCGAGGCACAGGCCGAATACCGGGAACACGTGCTCCGGCAGTTTCAGCAACTCGCTGATCTCGGCCGGATTGTTGCGGATACCACCGATGTAGCATATGCCCAGGCCTGCGGACTCCGCCGCAATCACCACGTTCTGGGCCATCAGGGCGGTATCCACGCTGGCCACCAGGAACTGCTCGGTCATGCCCCGGATCACATCGGCCCCGGCCCGTTCAGCGGAATCCGTGGGACGTTTCATATCGCCGCAGAACACCAGGAAGTCGGAGCAGTCGGCGATGTACTTCTGGCCACCAGCCAGCTCGGCGATCTTCTCCCGGTTGGCCTGGTTCCTGACGTGGATGATGGAGTAGGCCTGTACATGGTTGGAGGTGGCCGCGCTCTGGCCGGCACGGATCAGCTCCAGGAAGAGGTCCCGGGGGATCTTCTGGTCGGTGAACTTGCGGATTGAGCGATGGGACTGGAGTAACTCGATAACCTCGTTCATGGTGCCTCTCTCACGTTGGTGACCAGATCCGGAAATGTACGTCGGATCTCCTGAAAGAGAGCATTCTACCTTTTTTACCCCCGAGCGGCGCCAGTCCCTGTTCACATGGCCCGCGCGTAAAGGCGAAAGGGAAGGGCCCTGAGCACATGACTGAGGGGTGTCCAGGGCCAGGATGGCACGTAGGCGCGCCTCTTCTCTTTCTCGATGGCCTTCACCAGCGCCTGTACGCCGGTTTCCAGGTCAACCCGGAAGGGAGCGTTCTCCACGTCGCGGTTGATGTCCGTAAGAATGTACCCGGGCAGAATGCAGCTCACCCGTATCGGCGATCCCAGTGTGTCCAGCTGCAGCCCCTCCGCCAGGGAGGCAACCGCTGCCTTGGTGGCGGCATAGACATTGATGGATCCCCTGAATCCCCGCACCGCGCTGACGGATGACATCAGCACCAGGTGGCCTTCGTTCTGGTCCTTCAGTATCTCCATTGCCGCCTCGCACTGGGCCAGGGCCGCCACGAAGTTGGTTTCGACCGTTTTCCGGTTGGAGGGGAAGTCACCGCTGCCGATGGCGGACCTGCTGCCCATGCCCGCGTTGACGATCACCCTGTCCAGCGAGCCGAGGTCATCCCGGAAACCGCGAAAAACCTCGAATACGTCATCGTACTCGCACACGTCCAGCGACCGGACGAACACCCGGATGTTGGGATAGTTGGCCAGCAACTCGCTTTGCAGCCGGGCGAGCTTTTCCGTGCTGCGGGCACAGAGGGCGAGACTGCAGCCTTTCGCGGCGAAGGCCCGTGCCATACCCTCGCCGAGGCCGGAGCTGGCTCCGGTGATCAGGATGTTCTTCCGCATGACTCCTCCCGGGAGCTTGTAATAGCCGGTCCTAGTTGAGGTTTTCCGCCAGGAACTGGAGGGTGCGGCCATGGGCCAGCGCGGCGGCGTGTTGATTGTACGCCGACCGCCCCCAGCAGTTGAAGCCGTGGTCCACACCGGGGTACTCGAACACCAGTGCGCGACTGTGATCGGCGAAGGTGTCGCGTATCCGGTTCACCGCTTCCGGTGGGATCATGCCGTCCTCCCCCGCGAAGTGAAACAGGATGGGCTGATGGATCTCTTTGGCGAGGTCCAGGTGGTTGTGGATGCCACCGCCGTAATAACTGACAGCGGTGTCAGGCTTGCCGGTGGCGGCGGCGCGATAGGCCAGCTGGCCGCCGAAGCAGAAACCCATGACGGCGACCCTGCCATTGGATTCGGACAGGCCCCTGAGGTGATCCACCGCAGCGGCAACGTCGTCGCCGCATTGCGCGGCGTCCGCCGCCTTCACAAGAGCGAAGGCCTTGGCCGAGTCTGCCTCGTTATAGTCCAGATCAATCCGCTTCTCCTGTCGCCAGAACACATCCGGCGCCAGCACCACATAACCATCCAGGGCGTACTGCTCGGCCACGGCACGGATGTGGCGGTTGACCCCCCAGATTTCCTGGACAAGCACCAGCCCGGGCCCTTTGCCAGCGGGTGGCAGCGCAAGGTAACCATTGAAACTTTTGCCGTCGTTACTGGGAATGTCGATCCACTGCGAAGCCATGAGCCACTCCTGAATAAACACGGGAAATGATTCACAAGGCTAGCGGGATGATGCGTCTTACGCCAGTACTGACAGGGCAGTATCGGGCCCAGGGTGGCCTTTGCCGGGAGAAGTCGCGAAGAACGGGCGTGGGGTGGCCGGAGCCCGGGATCGATTCCGGGCTCCACTGCGGCTCACTTATAGATGCGGTTCAGTTTCTTCATGCCGCCGATCCAGCGATCATAGTTTTCCGCCTTGTTGCGGAAGTACTGGAGGACATTGGGGTGAGGCAGTACCAGGAAGGTTTCCTCTTCGATAGCCTTGAGGCAGGCATCGGCCACGGGTTCCGGCTCCAGCATGCCGTCGACACTCGCCACACCGTCCTCATGGCCCCGGGTCATGGCGGAACGGACCGCCTGGGGGCATAGCACCGACACCTTGATGCCATCGTCCGCATAGGTGAACGCCAGCCACTCCGCGAGGGCGACGGCAGCATGCTTGGTGACGGAATAGGGCGCGGAGCCCACCTGGGAAAGCAGGCCTGCGGCGGAAGCGGTGTTGAGGAAGTAGCCACCGCCGCGCTGGATCATGACCGGTGCCAGGTGCCGTGCGGCGTAAACGTGGGCCATGACGTTGATGTCCCAGATACGCTGCCATGCCTCGTTGGAGGCCTCGGGGCCGCCCGGCTCCATGATGCCGGCGTTGGAACAGAACAGGTCGATGGGGCCTTCGCTGGCTTCGATATCGTCGATCAGGCTCCTGATCTCATCTTCATTGGCGACATTGACCTTGCGGCCGATGCCATTGATTTCAGCTGCCGTTGCTTCGGCCCCTTCGCCATCCAGGTCGGCACAGATGACCTTTTTCGCGCCGGCCTGGGCGAAGCGGATTGCCAGGGCCCTGCCGATTCCACCGGCCGCGCCGGTCACCACTACGATGCGATTTGCTACGTCCATGATCTCTCCTTTTTTTATTGTCGTTTCGGCGCCCGGCCGAAAAGTGAGGGAAATACAGAAACCAGAGCACAATAGAAGGTTTGGCGGGCAATGCCAAGATAACGTCGGAATGAGTCTTGCCCCATGTTCAGCCGCAGTCAGCGAATTGCTGTTGTGGTCCTGCTTTCACTGACTGAATGCCGGCCGGATCACATCGCGATAGTTGCGGATGCGCTGCACATAATGCACCGGCTCGTAGCCTCGGGCGTAGCCGTAGCGTGTGTTGGGGTAGTAGCGTTTGTCGGCCTTGAGGGGAAGCACGGTTCTCATCTCTGCCCAGGAGTCCGGATTTTTGCCGAGTTTGCGGGCGAGGCTTCGCGCATCCAGCAGGTGGCCACGGCCGATATTGTAGCTGGCCAGGGCCAGGAAGGTCCTGTCTGGTTCCGGGATGGTGTCCGGAAGCCTGCGGTGCCGGTCCGCAAGATACCGGGCGCCTCCATCGATGGCCTGGCGGGGGTCCAGCCGGTTGGTCACGTCCAGTGACTTGGCTGTGGGCAGGGTGAGCATCATGATGCCGCGAACGCCCGTAGGCGAGACAGCGTTCGGGTCCCAGTGGGATTCCTGATAGGCAAGGGCGGCCAGCAGGTCCGCCGGTACGCCGGTTTCCGCTTCGGCTTTCTCGAACTCGGCGATGAACCGGGGGAGCCGGTCCTCGATCCGACGGTTCAGTGCCCGCAGGTCAACAAAGTCGAAGTCGCCAATGTACGCATAATAGCGATTTTCCATGAGGCCAATGGCTTCGTCACCCTCAATGCTGCTCATCCACCTCCTCGCATCGCCAGCCAGGTCTTCCGACCCGGCGGGTAGGTACCAGCCCAGGTTGTTACCCCCGGTCAGGTTCATCGCGATTTCAAGGTGTGGGAAGTGGCGGCGCATCACCTGGACAATATTGGAATCGGCTACCGTGCAGCCAATGGCCTGCTCCGCAACTTCCGAGAGCAGCACTTCGGTGGTCCGCTCGCTGTCTTCAGTGAACTCAACGCCGGGATGGACCTGCGCGAGGCCGTCCAGGGTTTCCACGTAGCTGGCGCCGGCGGTGACAACGATTTCCGTGCCGGGGAGCTCCTCCGCGGTGCGGGGCAGGGGTCGGTGATCCCGGTGGCACACCAGTTGCTCGACGATCTCGGTATGGGCCGGGCCCCGGACAAACTGTTCATCCCGGGAGTCCAGGTGGGTCAGTCCCGCTGCTGCCAGGTGTGTGGTGCCGGACTTGAGCGCCTTCAGCACATCGGCTGTGGACTCCAGCATGGTCCACTCCACCTCCCACCCCCGGGCTTCGGCGTAGTCCGACACCAGGGAGTACTCGGGTCCGGCCGAATTTTCATGGCGGTCGAGGTAGTAGGTGGTCGAGCCGTTGCGGGTGGCGACTTTCAGCACGCCGGTTTCGAACGGCGACTCCATCACCACCAACTCGGGCTCTTTGGCGTCTCCACAGCCGGCCAGGGTTGCCGTGATCCCGGCGACCAGGAGTCGTTTGAGGACTGTCGGGTAAGCCAAGCCATCTCCTGATTTGTAGTGGGACATGTCTATTATAGTAGTAGGTACTGCACAAAATTGTATGCGGATCATTCGAAGGTAGGCTGAATAACACTGGCCCTGGACCGGTTCAGCGCTTGATCGGTTTCAGCTGGCGTTTGAGGGCCATTGCCACGAAGTAGCACACCCGAAAAAGATCCCTTAGCCGTGAGACCCTGAAACCCGTGGCATCGTCGTAGAACTGGCGCCAGGCGGACGCCGATGTTTCGATGGACAGGTGCTCCCGGAAGATGTCCTGGCCTTCCTGCCCCAGATGCTGGTGGTGATCGAAGTCACCGACCACGTCCTCGATGAACAGGGGCTCTCCGGTCGCTTCCAGTTCGTCCATCGGGGTTCGGTCGGTAAAATTGTGATGCTGGAAGATGCGCCAGTTCTGGCGGGTTACCGCTACCAGGCGGGGAGCCCCTTCCCTGTCCCTGACCGGCACGAAAGCGATTTTCCCCAGGGCCATGGCTTCCATTGCGGACCGGCCCAGGCCGATAAACAGATCGCAGGCGTGGATCGCCCTGGCCGCTGTGTCCACCACGTCATCGTCCACCAGAATCTCGTGACTGAACGCAAGCCGGTGCTGCTCCAGCCGGTGCAGCACGCTCCTGCTCTGAAGCACACCGATGTGAGTGGAAACAGGACTGCCCTCCAGGTTTTCCAGAGCCCCGTACATGACCGACAGTGAGGTCGCCTTCTCTTCCGCGATCCGGCAAATTGTCAGCAGTCGAAGTTGACCTTCCTGAGCCCCGATAAGTCGCGGCACGGCGTGGTTGAGGTACTCGCGGTCATAGGGGGGCGGCGAGACCCGGCCTGGCGCCAGCGCCAGGGGCCGCTTGCTGTCATGGGCCTCGAATAGCCGGTAGTCCTGCCGGTGGAAGACCATCAGCGGCAAACCGTTGAACATATAACTCCTGGGGAATACCGGTCCGCCGGGCTTCAGGTGGGCGACAGGCCCGGAGCCTAGCCCCAGGCATAACAGGATGGGCACGTAACAGATAAGGTCACCCACCGTGACATAAAGCACCTCCCTGTCCGGCTCGAATGACAGCTCCTTTCTGAGGTTGCGAAGGGTGCGCCATGTGCCCGGGGAAACCAGTGGTCCTGTCTCAACATGCCGGTAGCAGTCGAGCTGCTGCAGGATAGGGGACGGCACGTTTCCGAAAGTGAAAATGCGTACATCGAAATCCGATTGAAGGATCGATGCGATTTCCTTCAGGGAGCGGTAGTGCCCGCCGACACCGGTATTGATCGTGGAGTAGGACGAAAGAAAGAAAACGATGGTTTTCATGGCAACGGCTCTTTCAAGGACGGTTTCCTGCCGGCGAGATCGAAGTCTCAAACCAGTCTGGGCATCCCGGTGCCAACAGGGTCCGGGTGCGGTTGCGCCTCATCCCCTGGCGGTGATCCCCCGAACATTTGGCGGGCCTGCTCGTGGGCCTGAACGATTCGGCCTTCAGGGGTAACGTACAAAACTTCGGATGGCATATCGTAACCTGTGCGGTGTCGGACCGTTGTCCTGATCTTTTCAATCAGGTAGAGCAGATCACTGGCGGTCGCATTCCCTGTGTTCACAATAAAGTTGGCGTGAAGGCTGGAGACCTGGGCGCCGCCACGGCGAAGGCCCTTCAGGCCGCATTGTTCAATCACCGCCCCGGGGGGGCCGTAATCCTCATACATGGCCGGATTACTGACGAAGACAGAGCCGCAGTTGGGGAGTTTTCTCGGAAACTTGCGCCTTCGCTGGCCGAGAATCTCGAGCATGCTGCGACGGATGGCCCCCACCTGGCCGGTGTAGGTGAACTCGAAGCGAGCCTCCACAATGATTTCCGGGGAGGACTGGAAACACGAGCGACGGTAACGGAAGTCACAGGCTTTCCGGTCGTAGCGCCTCAGGCTCCCGGTTGGCGTGACGGTTGTGACTTCCACAATATTGTCGCCGATACCCTTGCGTTGACTGCCGCCATTCATGTAGATCAGGCCGCCCAGAGTGCCGGGAATCCCGCAGATGTGTTCGCCGCCCTCGAGCCCCGACCGGGCGAGCCTTCGGGCGAACTCCGGAACCCATACGCCGCTCTGGCTCCAGACCGAGCTGCCGGAAATACGCATGTCCGCAAAGCCGGCGCCAAAATGCACACCGAGGGCGCGCAGTCCCTGGTCGGCAAACATCAGGTTGGAGCTCGAGCCCAGCACAACGTAGGGAATCCCGTGACGGTGGATGTAGCCCATAAGTTCCCGGATTTCCGTCAGGCTCCTGGGTGCAACCACGCAGTCGGCCCGGCCGCCCACCCGCCAGCGGCTCAGACCGGCGAGGTCGATATTCGTGAACACCCCGTTGGGTGACAGTGCACGGAGATCACCGAGTACCGAGCGATAGTCGAAGATTTCCGGTTTCCGCTGTTGGTCCATGGCCTTACCCGGTTTCAATGAGAGAGGCATGAACGCCCAGGGTCTTGAGCTTGTCCAGCAGGCCGTTGTAGCCACGCATGGCCATGTGCACATCCTTGATGCGGCTCTGGCCGTCGGCGCAGAAGGCGGCCATTACCAGGGCCATGCTGCCACGAAGGTCGGTGGAGGTCACATCGGCGCCTTTGAGGCTGGCGATGCCGAACGTGGTGATCTTGCCTGGCTCGCAGGCAATGGCATCGGCATTGAAACGGCTGAGTTCCCGGGCATAGGCGATTCGTTCAGGGTAACGATAGTCAAAGGTACGGGAAATGCCGTTCGCCTTCATGCCAAGCAGAACATAGAAAGACTGCATGTCGGAGATGACGCCCGGATGGGTGCCGCAGGCCAGTTCGAATGGCTGGATACCCTGGCCCTGAATGCTCTCCCCCGAGACAAACACCGAGTGGGAGTTGCGATAGAGATCAAGCCCCGCTTCCTCAAGGTGGAGGAGAGGGACCTTCATATGCCTGAACGGCACACCCTTGATGTAAACGTCGCCGCCGGTCATGGCCGCGAAAACGATCCATGTGAGGGCTTCGATACGGTCCGGCATGACCTCGAACGACGCCCCGCGCATGAGCCCCCCCATGCCACGGACCCGAATCAGGCTGTTACCGAAATTCTCGATGCCCGCGCCCATCTGCTGAAGCATGTCGATCAGGTCTTCCACTTCCGGGGTGATATAGGCATTGCGGATTTCCGTGGTGCCGGTTGCCACCGATGCACACATCAGCGCGTTTTCGGTGCCGCCCACGGTCGAAATCGGGAAGTCGACGGAGCCGCCGCGAAAGGAGCCGTTCACCTGGATGTAGCTCTCCTCCTCCCTGACCTCACAGCCAAGTGCCTTCCAGACCATCATGTGAAGATCGTAGCCTCGCGCGCCGATCTTGCAGCCGCCGGGGTAGGGAATCCGCGCGATGCCGTTGCGAACGATCTGACCGGCCGTGAGCAGGTAGGTGGTCCGTATCGGCAGTTCCCAGTCATCAATGGTCTTGCAGGACAGGCCGGGGGTGAGGATCTCCAGGAACTCCCGTTCGTCATCCACCTCCACCCGCGCACCCAGCTTCCGGATAAAGCCGATCTTCTCCACCACATCCACCAGCTGGGTGGGGAAGTTACGGATACGCACAGGCTCGTCGGTCAGCAGTGAAGCCGCCAACAGACGGGTGGCGGAGTTTTTCGCTCCACTGACCTTGACCTTGCCCGAGGGAATCTGGCCACCTTCCACCAACATATCGTATTTCATGAAGCTCCTTCTCCCTGGTTTATATTCCCTTGTAATGGCAGCGCTCAGCTTATGGGGGCACTCGCTGTTTGGTGGAGGCCTCGGAAAGGCTCCTCTGGTTCTGGTGTGCTCTTTTGTTCGTGGCCCACAGTTTGGCGCTTTCTTATGTGGTTTTCTTCTGTCTGATGAAAAATTAATCTTTGAATTCACCGGTTTTGATTGGAAAATATACAATAAATATCTATATTTTACATATGGTTATGTTGTTATTAAGGTGTTCGTAAATTGATTTTAAACGTAATGTGGGAAAACTTATATGTCGTGCATTATTGTGTAAATAAACGAGTCCTGTTTATTTAATATGCATATACTTAAAGGGAATTGTCCTCTCCACTGAAATGCCGGAGCCGGGCCTTGAGGTAAGCCCCGGAGAGCCACCACCGTTTGGTATTCTCCCGTCCGGAAGCTAGGCTGAAGGCGAGGTACGCTGAACGGTCACCCGATAGAGGAGGACATCATGGCAACGAGCGATCCTGAAAAGCGTGTTGATACCCAGGCCCATGACGCCATCGCGGGGCTGGAGTTTCCCGCCAGTCGCGACGAGCTGGTGGAGCAGGCACGGGCACACGGTGCCGATCCGCGAATCATCGATACCCTGGAGCACATACCGGAAGGAACCTACTTCAGCAGCGAGGATGTGCTGAAAGATCTTGGCGAGGGTTAGTGCCCCCCGTCTGGTTAGTCCGCTGACCTACTGCTTGCCGCCCGGGGCCGGAACCTTCCGGCCCTCATCACCAGCGCCCTGGTACCAGGGCCGTCCCGCCACGGCGCTGTGTTCCAGTTCCGCGATCACCTGAGCGCCCAGCAACAGGATGATGGCACCCACTTCCAGGCTGATCAGCAGGACGATAATGGTGGCCAGGGAACCGTAGATGACATTCACGAAGGACACGTTCTGCAGGTAGTACATCAGAATCAGCCGCGTACCCTCCCAGAGAACGGCCGCAATAAATCCCCCTATAACGGCCCGCCGTGGCGCTATGCGGACGATGGGAAGCACTTTGTAAATGGCGCTGAACAGAACGAACACACTGACAAAGCTCAGGGGGTAGAGAATAATGCCCGGGCGTTCGTAAAAGAGATCCGCCAGCACAAAAATCAGTGTCAGGGTCAACAGGCCAATGCCCAGTACCAGGATGAAAGCATAGGGCAGGGCGGCGGATACCCAGAAACTGCGGGTCGGCGTGTCGGGCTGGTGGAAGATGATGGCGATGGAATCCTCCAGCATCCGGAAAGCGAAGGAGCTGAAGAACAGCAGCACGGGGATTCCAATGAGACCGATAACGTCCCGGGAATCCAGAAATGTCTGCACGATTTCCAGCAGCAGGTCGGCATGGCCCGACGCGAAATGCCGCGCCTGGATGCGCATGACCTCCACCAGTTGCGCCTCCGGAACAATATGGGTCAGCAGGACCCCCAGCACGGCGAGCAAGGGAATCGCCGACAGCAGCACGTTGTAACCCACACCACCGGCGAGAAGAATGCCATGGTTACGGAGGAAACGGCCCAGCACGCGATGTCCGAACCGGAACGAGCGGCGGATCAGCAGGACTGTTCTTTGGCGCGGAGAGCTGGCGTCCAACATGGCGTGGCCCAGAGTGACAATAGGAATCAGCAGATCTGCCTTTTGACCATACTCAATCACGCCGGAGCTGACAAATCAGCGCCGTCCTGGCCCGGCGTCAGTAACGGGCCAAGGGAAACCTTTGCAGGCCCCGGTCTTTACCCGGGATGCTTGCCCCCAATTTCGATCACTGGAACCTGTCGCTGGTGGACTGCCGCAAACCGGTCCCCCTCGATGCACCCGGTTTCACGGGTACCCGGTGGCAGAACTGGTAGTGATTACGACCGTTTTCCTTGGCGGTGTACATGGCCGCGTCCGCGTTGGCCATCAGCGTGTCTGCGTCAAGGCCGCTTTCCGGGTAGACCGCAATGCCTATACTCAGGGCGACCTTGAGTTCGTGGCCATCGACAACCCGTGGTGTTGCAAACCTGTCCAGCAACTTCCTGGCAATGCAGGCGGCGTCCTGGGCTGCTTCGATTTCCGTCAACAGGATAATGAACTCATCGCCGCCGTGACGACTGATGGTATCTGTGGCCCGCACACAGGTTCCGATTTCCCCCGCGACTTCCTGAAGCAGATGATCGCCCACGCCGTGACCGAAGGTGTCGTTGATCTGCTTGAAATGATCCAGATCGAGAAACAGCAGTGCGATCTGCTTGTGGTGCCGGTCGGCCATGCCGATAGCCTGGTTGAGCCGCTCCATGAGCAACATGCGATTGGGCAGGCCGGTCAGGAAGTCGTGCTGGGCGTGATGGCTCATCTTCTGCACCACGGATCCGGCCTGGCGGGCGTCGTGAAACACAATCACAGCTCCAGCGACCTCTCCTGAGCGATGGTAGATGGGCGCCGCGGAATCCTCGATTGCGATATCGGTACCGTCCCGGCGGATCAGCACACTGCCCAGGGCCAGCTCCACGATGCGGTCTTCGTTGATGGCGCGTTGGGCGGGGCTGACAGTCCGCTCCCGGGTGATACCGTCGAAAATGAAAAATACCTGTTCCACCGAGCGACCCAGAGCCTCTTCACGGGTCCAGCCGGTCAGCGTTTCCGCCACACGGTTGAGATAGATCAACCTGCCTTCCGGATTGACAACCAGTACCCCATCACCAATGGCATCCAGGGTAATCTGTGCCATGTCCTCGAACGAGACGTCATCGAAGCCTTCGGCAGAGTTCCCACTAAGGCCCGGCCATCCCCTTGAGGTTTTCCTGGCCTCGCAGTGAGGACATGGGAGCCCGGTGTCAGTGAAGAGACCGCCAGTTGCGGGCACGAGTGTCATTGGCATCGATGTCTCCTTGGTAACGACCTTGATCACCAGATTATCCGGAGGAGACACCAGGGGTCTGTACGGGAGCGCACCCTCCTGCCGGGAAGGCAGGATCGGGATTTTACTTTGGAGAATGCCGGGGCTAGGCCGGCTTCTTACTGGCGAACCAGTCTTCGCTTGAGTCGGGGTTGAGCAAACGGTCCGTTTCCTTCTTGACCACGGCGTAGCACTCACAGCTCAGTTCCTCGAGCCTGGGGCGGTCGATGACTTCGATACGGCCGCGCCGGTATTCGATAACGCCAAGATCCTGCAGTTTTCCGGCCGCCTCCGTCACCCCTTCCCGACGAACGCCGAGCATGTTGGCAATCAGTTCCTGGGTCATGACCAGGTGGTTCGAGGGCAATCGGTCGAGGGAGAGCAGCAGCCAGCGGCACAATTGCTGATCAATGGAATGGTGGCGGTTACAGACGGCGGTCTGGGACATCTGGGTCATGAGGGCCTGGGTGTAGCGCAATACCAGTGCCATCAGCTCGCCGTGCCGGTTGAACTCATCGACAAGTCGGTGGCCCGCCAGCCTGAAACCCCAGCCACCGCTCTGAACAAGGGCGCGACTGGAAGTGCTTTCGCCGCCCATGAACAACGAAATGCCCACGAGGCCCTCCTTGCCGACCACGGAAATCTCCGCCGATGCGCCACTTTCCATGACGTAGAGCAATGACACAATGCAGTCGGTGGGAAAGTAGACGTAGCGCATCTTGTCGCCAGGTTCGTAGAGCACCTTGCCCAGAGGCAGGGGAATTTCTTCAAGATAGGGAAAAACCCGTTCCTGGACCTCCGGTGGCAATTTGTCGAGGAGCAGGTTCTGTGTTGGCTGTGGAGCGTTGGGCATCACTGAGGTCTTCTTTCCAACCGAGATGGGCGTAGTGTAGTTCACCTGCCGGAGTTATGTACGACACAATACATAGGGCCTGTAGGGCAAGCACTTATTCCTGGCGGCAACTAGGGAGTGAAAGGTTCTTGAGGGGTGAACACCCTTCAGCCTGGAATTGGCCTGAAGGGAACCCGTGTCAAGTCGTTCAACATACGGGGCAATGGGCTATCAGTTTCCCGGACACACCTGAATACAATCCCTGTCGTCCCTTGGTTCTTCCCGTTCTCCCTGTCCTCCGTGTAGGCTCGCCTTCCCTCATCCTGAGTGCAGACGGCCCGAGAAACTGATTAGCCCATCGCTTTCTGTCGTACCCGTGATTGGAGAGTTTAGCGTGGCTCCGGCCGGGGCTCTGTACGCTAACGAACATTGGCGATAATCTGTAACGTTTTTCTATGGGGGGTGTATCAGGACAGGTTGCTTGCGCGGTTTTCAAGGCTTGCCTCATAGCAACCACAGGATGCCGCCTCAAGAGCAGGACGATCGAGAATGGCGATTTTGCCTCGGGTGTAGCGTATGACCCCCGCCCGCTGCAATTTTGCGGCGGCGATGGTAACGGCGCCACGCTGGACGCCCAGCATGCCGGCGAGAAGAAGATGGGTCAGGGGTAGCTGGTCGGTCTGGGCGCGGTCATGGGCAAGCAGCAGGGCACGGGCCAGGCGCATCCTCACATCATGAAAACGGACGCAGCCGGCTGTCTGCAGGATTTCCGTGAGAGCGAAGTGCAGATATCGTTGAAGAATAGGGGATAGTGCGGGTTCCTTCCGCATGGCTGCCTGCAGGCTCCCTGCGCTCACCCGCAGTGCCAGGCACGGGGTCTGGACGATACCCCCCTGGGGTGAGCTGTTGATATCGAGGACCAGCGTCGCCCCGACCATCCCCTCGCTTCCGATGCTCTCGGTCTCGAACGGCTTGTAGCCGGTGATTGAGCTGACCAGTGAGATGGTGCCGCCTATCGGAAAGTAGGCGTATTGGAAGGGCTTGCCTGCCTCGCAGATCACCGCGCCGGCTGCCAGCTCAACGCGCTCGCACTGAGCCAGCACGGCCTGGCGCTGCCTGGATGGCAGACTGTCGATCAGGTGATTGCCGTCCTTTGATGTTTCCACGGGCTCTGCTTCTTCTTTCGATGGCATAGGGTATCCCTTTGACTCGAATCAGGCAGGCATGACACCCATGTCCGGACAAGCCGTCGTCAGTGTGTGAGTCTCTGCTCAAATGCTCCTTGTCATAACCCAGATCAGCAGGACCAGCATGGTAACACCTACGGCGCCGCTTGGCGCGTATCCCCATGCCCTGCCGCTTGGCCATGCGGGAACGACGCCCGCCAGGGCCAGTACCAGGATGGTCACAAAAATCGATGTCACGCTCATATCGTGTCCTCCCTGGCCGGTTTGAGAGAAAAGATTAACTCAAAGGAATCTTTTGGTCGGTTCGCTGGCATACATAGGCGACTCGACCGCACCTGTGCAACCGGGATGGTAAAGCGGGGCTTGAGGGCGCCGGTTGGTGGGGTTACAAAAAAGCGCCCGGCACAGAGATCTGCATCGGGGGCTGTCTGTTTCAGGTTTAATCAAAGGCGGGTCGGGCCAGCGGTGCTGACTGTTTCCCGCCGGCGGGGCCTACAGGTCCTTCATGGCACGGGTTGTCGCTTGCAGCACGTCCTTGGCATCACCTTTCACCATCAGGCTGTTGTCCTTTATGAACAGACTGTTGGGAATCCCGGCGAAGCCCGGAGAGAGGCTCCGTTTGACCACAACCACGGTCCTGGCCTTGTGAACGTCGAGAATCGGCATGCCATAGATCGGCGAGCTGGGCTCTTCGGCGGCTGCCGGATTCACCACGTCATTGGCCCCGAGTACGATGGCAACGTCGGCCTGTGGCAGTTCCGGGTTGATGGCGTCCATGTCCTTGAGCTGGTGATAGGGAATCTCGGCTTCCGCCAGCAATACGTTCATGTGGCCTGGCATCCGGCCCGCAACGGGATGGATGGCATAGCTGACACTGGCGCCACGGCTTTCCAGCTGGGAGGCCAGCTCCTTGACCGCGTGCTGGGCCTGGGCAACGGCGAGGCCGTAGCCGGGAACCATGACAACCTTCCTGGCGCTGTCCAGGAGCAGGGCCAGCTCATCCGCAGTGGCGTATTTCACCTTGCCCGCGTAGAAGTCTCCTTCGTCCCGGGCCTGGGACCCGCTGCCCGCCTGGCCGAATACGCCGCCAAACAGCACGTTTGGCAGTGAGCGGTTCATGGCCTTGCACATGACCGCCGTCAGGATCAGGCCGGACGCGCCCACCAGTGAGCCGGTTATGATCAGCCCCTGGTTGTCCAGGACAAAGCCCGTTGCAGCTCCGGCCAGGCCGGAGTATGCGTTGAGAAGAGCGACCACCACCGGCATGTCCGCACCGCCGATGGGCTGCACCAGCGCCACTCCCATCAGGAGACAGAGGCCAACCAGAGCCGCCAGCACCAGGGGTTGTGCGCCGGTGCCGTTCACGAACAGACCGCCGCCGACGATCACGGCAACCAGTGTTGTCAGCGCAACCAGCTGCCAGGTCCTGTTCTTTGCGGAGTCACCAATGCTGCCATGGAGCTTGAGGACCGCAACCAGTGAGCCTGCGAGTGTGACCGAGCCGATGACAATCGACACCAGAATGGCTACCGCCCACCCTGTCGTGCCCAGATTGTCCGCGGTCAGGGCGATCAGCCAGGTGCTGGCGGCAACGGTGACAGAAGCCGCGCCCCCAATGCCGTTGAGGCTCGCCACCAGCTCCGGCATCTGCGTCATGGCAATGCGCTTTGCCAGCCAGACGCCAATGGTTCCACCAACCAGCATACCGGCGATGATGGTGGGGTAACTGACGATTTGCTGATGCAGAAGTGCCGCGACCACGGCGATGAGCATACCGACAGCGGCAATCTGGTTACCCCGCACGGCGGTGCTGGGCCTGGTCATACCCTTGATGCCAAGGATGAAACAGACCGCAGCGGCAAGGTAGGAGAAGTTGATGAGTGCAAACATGGTTATACCTTCCGCTTGAACATGTTCAGCATCCGGTCTGTCACCAGGAAGCCGGCCACGATGTTGATACTGGCCAGGGTAACGGCAACAAATCCGAGTACCGCGGCCACAGTGGGTGATACACCAGCGCTGCCGGCACTGATGATCGCGCCCACAACGACGATGCCGGAAATGGCATTGGTGCCGCTCATAAGCGGTGTATGCAGGGTGGGGGGCACCTTGTTGATCAGCTCAACGCCGACGAACAGGGCGAGAATGAAAATAGTGAAGCTGAGAACGAACATCTCCATCAGGCGTTTACCTCCACATCCGTTTCTGTTTTTTCCGCTTTCACGGTCCCGGCAGGCTCCTGATCGTGCAGGATCCGGCCCTCGTGAATGACCCGCGTGGCGGCGACAATGTCATCCTCAGGGTCGGGATCAAGGGCCCCTTCGCGGGTCATGTTCAGCAGGAAAGCGGTAATGTTCCGGGTGAGCAGCTGAGAGGCATGCACGGGCACTCGGGATGGGTGGTTGGCGTGGCCGACCACGGTTACGCCGTCCAGATCCACCTTCCTGTTCAGGACGGTACCCTCGACATTTCCGCCCCGGTCAGCGGCGAGATCGACAATGACCGAGCCGCTTTTCATGCGGTGGATCATGTCCCGGTCAATGAGTTTCGGTGCCGGTTTGCCCGGCACGGCAGCGGTGGTAACCACAAGATCCGCACGGGCCACGCATTCAGCCAGCTGCTGTCGCTGGGCGGCATAGAACTCCGCATTCTGGGCTTTGGCATAACCATCGCTGCCTGAGGCGGTCGGTGGTGGAACCTCGATCTCAATGAAGTCCGCACCCAGGCTGTTTACCTGTTCCTTGACCTCGGGGCGCAGGTCGTAGGCCTCCACGACGGCACCCAGCCGTCGGGCCGTGGCAATGGCCATGAGGCCGGCCACACCGGCGCCGATGACCAGAACCCGGGCCGGATGAATGGTGCCGGCGGCGGTCATCAGCATGGGGAAATACCGTGGCAGGGCCATGGCGCCGTTCAGTACCGCCCGGTAACCACTGATTCCGGCCATGGCACTGAGAACATCCATGGATTGCGCGCGGGTGGTGCGTGGCACAAGATCCAGCGAAAAAGCCTGCACCGACCGGTCAGCCAGTTGCTCCAGAAGCGGCCGGTTGAACCAGGGGTTGAGCAGGCATATCAGTGTTGATTCCGGCTGGATCAGCGCGGCTTCGTCCGGTTCCGGCGCCAGGACCTTGAGGATAACCTGCGATTGCCGGTAGAGGGATTCGGCATCGTCGGCGATGATCGCACCGCAATGACGATATTCCTCGTCCGTGAAATGGGCGCCCAGGCCGGCGCCGCTCTCCACGATCACCTCGTAGCCAGACTCAAGCAGTTGCGTTACGCCTGGGGGTATGATCGCGACGCGGTTTTCACCGGCCGCTTTCTCCCGGGGGATGCCAATCATCATGCGGGTATGCTCCGTTCTGGGTGACTCGCCATATCGTGACCTTTTCGGTAGTGCCCGAATAAAAGGGGTCATACCTTAGTCGAATAGAGCTGTCGCCAAAAACAGATTTAATAAGAAGTAAGCATCGGAAAATTCGATGTGAACGAGGAGGTGGGGCGGCCATGGGGAAGGAATAGGCCCACCAGGACAGTGAGAGCTCCAGCCGCAGGAAGCGTTTCAGCTGGCTCAGCAACATCAGCGTCAGAAAATTGGCTGTGTAGTACAGGATGCGGAAGAAAGCACTGGAAAACTCCGCTCTGGCCTGGCTCGGGTGCTTCAACGCTCGAACTGGCCATGACGCCCTGCGCCCCTGGCAAAGCGGTCGGCTCCGGCAATGGCCTCCCTGAATACAATGGGGTAGCCGTTCCGGCCCTCATTGCGGAGAGCTTCCGAAAGCGGCAACTCCCACTGGCGATAGGCAGAGGCACGATCCGTCAGCATGCATTGCTGGGGAAAATCCGCGATCTGCTCCGCCAATGCCTCGGCGGCTTCACGGCTCTGGCCGTCTGGAACCACACGGTTAGCCAGGCCAATCTGCAATGCCTCGTCCGCACCAACCGGTCGGCCGGTCAGAATCATATCCAGGGCCCGTGACTGGCCGATGATCCGGGGCAGCCGTACCGTGCCCCCATCGATCAGGGGTACGCCCCAGCGCCGGCAGAATACACCGAAGACGGCGGATTCCTCCGCCACCCGCAGGTCGCAGAGTAGAGACAGTTCCAGCCCCCCAGCCACGGCATAACCGGCGACAGCGGCGATCACGGGCTTGCTCAGGCTCATGCGGGTAGGGCCCATGGGACCCGGACCCGCTCCTTCGGGGTCAAGGCTGTTACGTCTTTCCGGGTCACCCATGGCGGTCAGGTCCGCACCGGAGCAGAAAATCCCGTTTGCGCCCCAGAGCACGGCGACGCGGAACCGGTCCTCGGCCTCGAAACGTTCAAAAGCCGCCCGCAGTTCCTCCGCGGTCTTACGGTCTACCGCATTTTTTCTGTCGGGGCGCTCGAGGATGATGGTAAAGACATGGCCTTTCTCTTCGGTGCGAACAGCAGGGGTATGCACGTCGGACTCTCCTTTTTTGTTTTGGACGGTGCGAGAGCGATTTGAAACGGTGTGCCTAATATGAACGAAGATGACGAAGGATGCATGCCTGGTCACGTGGGGAGAAAAGACTAGAAGTAACCCTGTCGTTTCTTTCGCTCCATGGATGAGGCCTGGTCTTTGTCCAGGAGCCGACCATCCCGTTCGCTCGTGCGGGCCGCCATCATTTCGATAACGATGGCGGCGGCGGTTTTTGCCGTGCTCTCGACCGCGCCTGTCTGGGGATAACACCCGAGGGTGCGAAAACGGATTTGGCGCTCGGAAAGTGACGCTTTTTCTGACTCTGAGAGGTAGGGGAGCATTCGCTCGTCATCCAGCGCCAGAATCGTACCCGATTGATCGTCCTGCCAGCATAGCCTGGGTGAGGAGTAATAGAGAGGAACGATTTCGATCCGCTCCCTGAGGATGTACATCCATATATCCAGCTCGGTCCAGTTGGACAACGGGAACACCCTTACAGACTCGCCCTTGTTGATTCTCGTGTTATAGATGTTCCACGGCTCGGGGCGCTGGTTTTTCGGGTCCCACTGTTGCTGGCTGTTTCTTACGGAGAAAATCCGCTCTTTGGCCCTTGAGCGCTCTTCGTCCCGCCTTGCACCCCCGAGAGCGGCATCAAAACCAAAGTGAGCCAGGGCCTGCTTCAGTGCCTCCGTTTTCATCTGGTCGTTGTAGATAACGGAACCTGACTCGATGGGATGGACGCCATTTGCAAGGGCCTCCCGGTTGACCCACACCTCCAGGTTCAGGTTGTGTTTCTGGGCGAGCCGGTCCCGGAAGCGGCCCATTTCCGCGAATTCCCAGGTGGTGTCGATATGCAGCAGGGTAAAGGGAACTGGCGCGGGCCAGAAGGCCTTGCGCGCCAGGTGGAGCATCACCGTGGAGTCCTTGCCGATGGAGTAGAACATGCAGGGGTTGTCGAAGCAGGCGACAACCTCCCGCATGATATGGATGGCTTCGGCCTCCAGCTGGTCAAGATGCGTATTCACGCTCGTTCCCGGTCAGTGGTTATCGCCGGCTTTCCCCCAGAGAGCATTCGCGGTCACGCGGAAATGCTTCGTTCAGGGGCGCGTTGGGTGGCCGTCGGTGCCAGTCCCAGGGTGGAGGACGTGAAGCGGCGGACGTCCTCAAGCAGCATCCCATCGTGTTTCAGCGACTGACCATAGCTTGGAATCAGTGTCTGGAGTGTTTCCAGACCTTTGCCGGTGACCAGTTCCGGCATGCAGCGCTCGATCACGTCAAGCATGGCGGAAACGCAGGTGGACGCTCCGGGCGAGGCGCCGAGCAAAGCGGCCATCGACCGGTCGGCCGTGGTCAGGACTTCGGTGCCGAATTCCAGCTTGCCCCGTTTGCGGTCATCGGTTTTGATGATCTGGACCCGCTGGCCCGCCGGGCGAAGATACCAGTTCTCGGGCTCCAGGTCGGGCATGAAGCCACGGAGCTGATCCAGGCGGGCATCCCTGGAGCTGAGCGCCTCCTTGATCAGATAGCGTGTCAGGGGCCAGTTGCCGACAGCGACATCCAGCAGGTTTCGCAGGTTGTGGCTCCGAATGGATTTCGCAAGGTCGAGCACGCTTCCGGATTTCAGGAAGCGGGTGGTGAAGCCGGCGAAGGGACCAAACAGCAGGGCGGGTTTGCCATCAATGAATCGGGTGTCCAGGTGAGGAACCGACATGGGCGGGGCCCCCACGGGTGCCTGGCTGTAGACCTTGGCGTGGTGAGCCGAGGCAAGATTCTGGTCCTCGCAGGCCAGCCAGAGACCGGAAACCGGGAAGCCCCCGTAGCCTTTGGCCTCCGGCACACGGGCCTTCTGCAAGAGGTGGAGAGCGGCGCCACCGGCACCAACAAAGACGAAGTTGGCTGACAGCTCCGTGGTTTGTCCGGACTCAAGGTCTTCAAGCGTGACAAGCCAGGTCTTCCCTTTGCGGGTCAGGCCGGTTACGCGGGTTTTCAGGCGAATGTCGGTGTTGTCCCGCTGGGACAGGGAGCGGCCAAGCTGCCGGGTCAGCGATCCGAAATTCACATCACTGCCGTGGGCAACCCTGGTGGCTGCCGTGGGCACGATGGATGATCGTGGTCCCATGATCAGCGGAAGCCATTCCGAGAGGGTGGAGGGCCGGCTGGTGAACTCCATGGCTCCGAACAGCGGATGGGACTGAAGTGCCGCCTGCCGCTTCTGCAAAAACTGGCACGCTTCCTTGCCCTGAACCCAGCTCAGGTGAGGCACATTGCGAATGAATCCGTCAGCCTGGGAAAGGTCGTTGCGCTCAACGAGGGAACTCCAGAACTGCAGTGACACCTCGAACTGCTCGTTGATCGCCAGGGCGCGGTCGATTGCGACGGAGCCGTCCGCCTGCTGGGGCGTATAATTGAGCTCACAGTAGCCGGCATGACCGGTGCCGGCGTTGTTCCAGGCATCGGAACTCTCTTCGCCCAGCTGGCCGGACTGTTCGGCCAGGGTAATGGACCGTGAGCTGTCCAGACGGGCGATCAGGGAGGCGAGGGTAACGCTCATTATTCCGCCGCCAATCATCAGAATGTCAGTGTGGTGAATCGCCATGTTCTGCCCCCTTTAAATAGTGCCCAGCAAGATGCTTCCACGGTAGTCGAAGGGAGGTGTCGAAAAAAGCAGGTTTATTGATAGTGAATGTTCGTAAAAAACGATGTGAAGGTTGGCAGGTTGGAAAATGTCATGGCAGGCAGGAGAGAACCCGCCAAAAGTAGGAGCGCGGTTCAAAATTTTGCCGTGTGTGATAGCATGAAGTTATAAGCTTATGCGAACAATGAAGGTCCTGAAAATGCCTTATCCTGTCGCGCTCTTCCTGGTGATGATTCTGGGTTTTCCTGTTGCTGCCCTGGCCGATGTGGAGTCCGAGCCCGTCCGCCGAGAAACCCTCAGTGAAACCATCCGGCTCGATGGCGTAATCGAAGCGGTCCAGGAGAGCACCGTCTCCGCCCAGACCAGCGGCACGGTGCAGCGCCTGCCCTACGATGTGGATGATTCGGTGGAGGCGGGGGAACTGATCGTGAAGCTGGAAGACAGCGAGCAACAGGCGAGACTCGACCAGGCCAGGGGAAACCTCCAGGAAGCGGAGGCCAATCACAGGAATGCCCTGCAGCAGTTCCGAAGGATCGAGGAAGTGCATGAGCAGGGCTATGTGTCGCGACAGGAATTTGATCAGGCCCAGAACAATCTTGCAGCAGCCAGGGCACGGCTGGAACGGGCCCGGGCCGCCGTGGAAGAGGCTCAGGAACAGCTGGACTACACCACGGTGATCGCACCCTACACTGGCATTCTCACGGCGCGCCACGTGGAGGTGGGTGAGTCTGTCAGTCCCGGGCAACCGTTGCTCAGTGGCCTCTCCCTTGAACAGCTTCGGATTGTCGTGGAGTTGCCGCAGATGTACGTGGACAAGGTCAGGGCCGAGCGTCGCACGAGGGTCACCCTCGGTGATGGCCGGGTGCTCAGAACCGGCGAGATGACCTTCTACCCCTATGCGGACGCCCGCACCCACACATTCCGGCTCCGGCTCGCCCTGGAGGAGCCCGAAGCAACGCTCTATCCGGGAATGCTGGTCAAGGTCGAGGCTCCGGTCGCGGAGCGGGAGGCCCTGTGGATACCCGCCAGTAGTCTGATTCAACGTAGCGAGCTCCGCGCAGTGTATGTGCTCGACCGGGAGGGCAGCCCCCGTTTGCGGCAGATCCGCACCGGTGTCCGGCGTGATGGCCAGATCGAAGTGCTGGCGGGGCTTGACGAGGGTGAGCAGGTTGTAACCAATCCTGGTGATCTGGCCGGGGAAGGGGGCGGCGGATCGGCCAGGGACCACCATGCCGATCCCCGGGAGGCCGACGAGTGAGCCAGGAAGACAATCCGGTCGGCCCCTCCGGCATGATAGCCCGGGTATTCCAGGACTCGAAACTTACGCCCTTGCTGGCGATGCTTGCCGTGCTGGCGGGCATTCTGGTCATCATCATTACCCCGAAGGAGGAAGAGCCCCAGATCGACGTCACCATGGCGGACATCTTTGTGGCCCTTCCCGGCGCCAGTGTCAGCGAGGTGGAAAGTCTTATTGCCACTCCGGCTGAACAGGTGATGAGCGAGATCAGGGGAATAGAACATGTTTACTCGGTATCCCGCCAGGGCAGCGCTGTCATTACGGTTGAGTATGAAGTGGGCATCCCGCGACAGGAGGCCCTGGTCCGGCTCTATAACAAGATTTACTCGAACCGGGACTGGCTGCCCCGGAACCTGGGCGCTACCGAACCTCTGATCAAGCCCAGGGGTATTGATGACGTGCCCATCATGACCCTGACGCTTTTCGACCCCGACAACCGTCATGGGGGCGAGGAGCTGACGCGCCTGGCCCACGCCCTCGAAGTCGAACTGAAACGCATACCCGGCACCCGGGATATCTACACCCGGGGCGGGATTCCCGACCGGGTTGATGTGCGCATCGATCCCGCCCTGCTCAAGGGGTTCGGCCTGACCGTTGAAGACCTTCGCCTAGCACTGCAGGCAGCCAACACCAGTAGCCAGGAAGTGCGGGTGACCCAGGATGGCATGTCGATACCGGTCCAGGCGGGCACTCCCCTTGAATCCGTTGAAGCAGTGCGCCGGCTGGTGGTGGGCATGGAGAATGGCGCCGCGGTTTTCCTGGCGGATGTGGCCGAAATCAGCCGGGGTGGAACCGTGGCCGACCAGAGCGTGATGATGGGCTTCGGGCCTGCTTACGCGGAAACGCGAGCCGGGGCGCCCGGTGAACTCTACCCGGCGGTTACCCTCGCCATCGCAAAGAAATCCGGTGAGAATGCGGTCGACATCGCCGCGGCCATAGAGTCGCGCCTGGATACTTTACGGGGCTGGATCCTGCCGGAAACCGTGGAGGTGGTGGTTACCCGGGACTATGGCAAGACGGCTTCTGCCAAGGCCAGCCAGTTGATTACCGACCTGCTGTCGGCCACCGTGTCCGTCATATTGCTGGTGCTGGCCGCCATGGGCTGGCGTCAGGCACTGATCGTCGGCTCCGCCGTACTGATCACGCTTCTGCTGACCCTGGTCTTTTCCTGGGCCTGGGGTTTCACCCTGAACCGGGTCTCGCTTTTTGCCCTGATCTTCTCCATCGGCATTTTGGTTGACGACGGCATTGTAATAACCGAGAACATCAACCGCCGCATCCAGAATTCACGCCGATCGGTGAGAGAAATCATTCCGCTGGCAGTGGACGAAGTGGGCACGCCAACCATCATGGCGAGTCTGACCATCATGGCGGCACTGATACCCATGGCTTTTGTGAGCGGGCTCATGGGGCCGTACATGCAGCCGATTCCCATCAACGCTTCTGCCGGCATGGTGTTCTCCCAGATTGTCGCCTTCGTGGTGGCGCCCTGGCTCGCACTGCGCCTGCTACGTCATAAAAAGGGGCAGCAGGCCGGGGAGGCGGAAGAGGCCAGTAACTCCGCTGCAGGCGTCAGCACTCTGATGATGCGGATATTCCGCACGGTTCTTGGCCCCTTTCTGGGCGGGCACTTCTGGCGAAGGAGCCTGCTGGCTGTGGTTGTGATCGGGCTCACGCTGGTTGCCGCTTCGCTGCCGCTGTTTCTGGCCGTTATCCTCAAGATGCTGCCATTTGATAACAAGTCGGAGCTTCAGGTCGTGGTCGATATGCCCGAGCATACACCCATGGAGCAGACCCAGCGTGTGTTGCTGGAGATGGGCGCCCACCTCGAAACCGTCGGCGAGGTCGCCAACTGGCAGAGTTATGCCGGCACCGCCTCACCCATCAACTTCAATGGTCTGGTACGTCAGTATTATCGGCGTGGTGAGCCCTACCATGGCGATATCCAGGTAAACCTGGCGGACAAGGACGAGCGTGACCGCCAGTCCCATGAGATCGCGCTTGCTCTGCGAGCGCCTCTTAAGGAGATCGGAGACCGCTACGGCGCGGCTGTCAAGATTGTCGAGGTTCCCCCCGGTCCGCCCGTCCTCTCCCCTGTGGTGGCGGAGGTTTACGCCATTGATGAGGCCCACCGTGCGGAACTTGCCACCAATCTGGCCGCAGAAATGGCCAGGGTCGGGGGTCTGGTGGATATCGACACCACCCTGGAGGCTCCGACGCGGCGCTGGGAAGTGGAGGTGGACCGCGACCGGGCCGCCCGGTTGGGGATTTCCCAGGCCCAGGTGGTGTCAGCCCTGGCGACGTTGCTGGGAGGAGATAACGTCAGTTACCTCCACGATGACAGTGCCAAATACGCGGTACCGATCCGGGTCATCCTGGAGGAGGGCGACAAGGCCCAGAAATCCGGGCTGCTGTCCCTGTCACTGCGCAGCGGCAGCGGTGAACTGGTGCCGATCAGCAGTTTCGCCGAGGTCAGGGAGGCCGACTGGATGGGAGCCCGGTACCACAAGGACCTCCTGCCGGTCACGTACGTCACCGCGGACATGGCCGGGGATGTGGACTCGCCGCTATACGGCATGTTCCGGATGGTGGAGCGCCTCGACCAGTGGGAGAACGGCCCCGAGCAGTTCTTCATCCGTCAGCCGGATCTGCCCCAGCAGGGCTCCCTGAAATGGGACGGTGAGTGGCAGATCACCTACGAGACCTTCCGGGATATGGGCCTGGCATATTCCGTGGGTGTCTTCATGATCTTCGTGTTGCTGGTGGCCCAATTCCGTTCCTATCTTCTGCCCCTGGTGATAATGGCGCCGATTCCTCTCACCCTGATAGGCATCATGCCAGGGCACGCCCTGCTGGACAGGGAGTTTACCGCCACCAGCATGATCGGAATGATTGCCCTGGCCGGAATCATCGTCCGCAATTCCATCCTGCTGGTGGTCTTTATCCGGCAGCTGCTGTCTGAAGGCGTGGACCTCGACCAGGCCGTCATGCTGGCGGGAGCGGTACGGGTCAAACCCATCGCCCTTACCGCCGTTTCGGCGATGGTGGGGGCCTGGTTCATTCTGAATGACCCGATATTCAATGGCCTGGCGATTTCACTGATCTTCGGTCTCGCCATGTCCACCCTCCTGACGCTGCTGGTGGTGCCGCTGCTGTATTACGTCCTGGCCCGTCGCCAGTGGCTTTGATCGGCTCATACGGGCTTGGGTACAGGCAAAAACCCCTGCTCTGAAACTCCCGTTAGCTGGCCGATCCTGCTACCCGGGCGGGAGGTTATTGCGGGTCTGTCATGGTCCTTAACTTTACCTTTACGTAAACTGTAGTATGTGCTAAAAATTGATCACGCACTCGTTGACAACAATAAAAGGAAAGGACCATGAGCCTCCCGGAATACCAGTCGGTCTATGACAATTTCGATCCCGCCAGCCTCGAAGCCGAGATCCTGGAAGGCAATCTGGAGACGGGCCTGAATGTCTGCACCGAAATCTGTGACAAGTGGGCCGAAGACCCCCAGCGGGTCGCCCTCTACTATGAGAAAGAGGATGGTGGTTCCGGCAAACTCACCTTTGCCGAGCTGAAGGAAAAGTCCGCCCGCTTCGCGAATTACCTGGCATCCCGGGGAATTGGCAAGGGTGACCGCGTGGCTGCCCTGCTGCCCCGTACCCCGGAACTGCTCATTGTCATTGCCGGCACCCTGCGCGCCGGCGCTGTGTACCAGCCCCTCTTTACCGCATTCGGTCCCGGCGCCATCGAGTACCGCTTTGAGCGTGCCGGCACTCAACTGGTGGTGACCGACCCGGCCAATTACCCGAAGCTGACCGAAGTGAAGGATTGCGCGCCGGTGGTGTGTGTGAATGCCTCGGCGGTGGATGCCGATGTTCCTGATTTCGAAAGCATTCTGGCAGAGCAGTCCGACCGGTTCGAGCCGGTGCTGATCACGGGTAGCGACCCCTTCCTGCAGATGTTCACCTCCGGAACCGTGGGCAAATCCAAGGGTGTTGCGGTACCGGCCAAGGCGTTGCTGGCGTTCTATGTTTACATGAAATACGCCATTGACCTGCGGGAAGACGACGTGTTCTGGAACGTGGCTGATCCGGGCTGGGCCTACGGCCTGTACTACGCGGTGATCGGCCCGCTGCTGATGGGGCACGCGACCCATTTCAACCCGGGCGCCTTCACCCCGGAAACCACCTACGACATGATCCGCAGATACGGGATCACCAATCTGGCGGCGGCGCCCACGGCTTACCGGCTGCTGAAGGCCCATGATCATGTGCTGCCGGAGGGTGAAAACCTTGGCCTGCGGGTCGCCAGTAGCGCCGGGGAACCGCTGAATCCGGAGGTGGTGAGCTGGATCGAAAAGCGCCATTTCTGTTCGGTCAAGGACCATTATGGCCAGACCGAAACCGGTATGACCTGCTGCAATTTTCACGGACTCGAGAGCACGGTGCGCCCGGGCTCCATGGGCTATTCATCCCCGGGCCACCGGGTGGTGGCACTGAATGAAAGGAATGAGGAAGTGGGGGCAGGCGAGGTCGGCCAGCTGGCGGTGGATGTGGAGGCCTCGCCATTGTTCCACTTCGATGGCTATACCTGGGGAGAGAAGGATCCGTTTGTGAACGGCTACTACCTCACCGGCGATATGGTCATCAGCCATGGTGACGGCGGCTTTTCCTTCAGCGGCCGCGATGACGACATCATCACCACCGCCGGCTACCGGGTTGGCCCGGCGGATGTGGAAAGTACCCTGCTGGAGCACCAGGCCGTTGCCGAGTCCGGTGTGGTGGCCAAGCCTGACGAGAAGCGTGGTTCCATCATCAAGGCCTATGTTGTGATCAAGGGCGGGCAGGAACCGGAAAGCGAGGATGCCCTGAAAGAGGAGTTGCAGGAACTGGTCCGCCATCGTCTGTCGGCGCACGCTTACCCGCGGGAGATCGAGTTTGTGGATGAACTGCCGAAAACTCCCAGCGGCAAGATCCAGCGTTTTGTGCTGCGCAACCAGGCCAAGGAGGAGGTGCACGGATGATCGTCACCTTCGAGGAACTTCAGGCCTTCCTCGCCGAGCATTTCCCCCAGGGCGCCCGGTACGGAACCCTGCAGGGCCTGGGGGATGGCTGGGCCGAAATGAAGCTGGAGGTGGACGACGAACATCTGCGCCCGGGTGGCACGGTTTCCGGTCCCGCCATGATGGCGCTGGCGGACGTCGCGGTTTATGCCGCGCTACTGGGCAAGATCGGCCTGGTCCCCCTGGCCGTCACCAGCAACCTGAACATCAACTTTCTGCGCAAGCCGGTGGCCCACAGCCCGATACGGGCGAAGGCCAACATGCTGCGTATTGGCCGGACCAGTGCCGTGGGTGAGGTGTATATTCACTCCGAAGGCCTGGAAGAGCCCGTCGCTCATGCTACCAGCATCTATGCCATTCCGGCGGCGCGATAACGGACCTGGGGGACCTCCGGTGCGGGGGGGGGGTTGAGCAAGAGCGTTTTCGGCGGCACAGGCACCGTGGGGTGCTGTCGTCAACGCTCGACTTCCCGGACATAGAGATTGGTCGAAAAAACGCGACTTTTTGATTGACGTTTACGTATACGTCAATCTACTCTGTGAAAAGTTCAAATGTACAACAATAACAAAGGTGGAATGCCCCATGAGTGACCCGTTCGTTCTGGAGACCCAAAGCCTCGTCAAGGAGTTCAAGGGCTTTGTCGCGGTCAACGACGTCAACCTGAAGGTGCAGCGTGGGCACATCCATGCCCTGATCGGCCCCAATGGCGCGGGCAAGACCACGGTATTCAACCTGCTTACCAAGTTTCTCATTCCCACCCGGGGCAGGATCCTTTTCAAGGGCGAGGACATTACCGCCATGAAGCCTGCCGCCATCGCGCGGAAGGGCGTGGTCCGCTCATTCCAGATTTCCGCGGTCTTTCCCCATATGACCGCCCTGGAAAACATCCGCGTTGCCCTGCAAAGCTTTGAAGGCAATTCGTTCCGCTTCTGGAAGTCCGGCGAATCCCTCAACAGGCTGAATGAGCGGTGTATGGAGCTGCTGGACAGTGTGGGTCTGACGGAATACGCCAATACCACAACCGTGGAGCTGGCCTATGGCCGCAAGCGGGCACTGGAGCTGGCCACCACCCTGGCCATGGAGCCGGAGCTGCTGCTGCTGGATGAGCCCACCCAGGGCATGGGCAGTGAGGATGTGGATCGGGTGGTGGAGCTGGTCCGGAAGGCCGCCCAGGGCCGCACCGTACTGATGGTGGAACATAATCTGGGCGTCGTCAGCAAGCTCTGTGACCGGGTCACTGTGCTGGCCCAGGGCTCGGTGCTGACCGAGGGGAATTACCAGCAGGTTTCCGATGACCCCCGCGTGCGGGAGGTATACATGGGTGGCGCAGCCACCGAGAAGCAGGAGGAAGCGGAATGAGCCAGGTTGCTCACAAGGAGTACGAACAGCTGCGGATTTCCGGACTGCACGCGTTCTACGGCGAGTCCCACATCCTCCACGGCATTGAGATGGAGGTCCAGCGGGGCGAGCTGGTCACCCTCCTGGGTCGCAACGGGGCCGGCCGAAGCACCACGTTGAAAGCCATCATGAATATGGTGGGCCGCCGTACCGGCTCGATCATGATCAACGGTGAGGAGACGATGTCCTGTGCCCCTCACCACATTGCAAGGTTGGGCGTTGGATATTGCCCCGAACACCGGGGCATTTTTTCCGGACTCAACGTCATGGAGAACCTGACGCTCCCGCCGGTGGTAAGAAGCGGCGGCATGGGGCTGGAAGAAATCTTCGCCATGTTCCCGAACCTGTATGAGCGTCGGACCAGTCAGGGCACCAAGCTCTCCGGTGGTGAACAGCAGATGCTGGCCATGGCCCGCATCCTCCGGACGGGCGCCAACATGCTGCTGCTGGATGAAATCACTGAGGGTCTGGCCCCGGTCATTGTAGAAAAGCTGGGCGAGGTCCTGATCAGGCTCAAGGAAAAAGGACTGACCATTATTCTGGTTGAACAGAATTTCCATTTCGCCGCACCCCTGGCAGACCGTCATTACGTGATGGAGCACGGCCAGATTGTGGAGGAAATCAGCGCTGGCGACCTTGCGAGCAAGCAGTCGGTGCTGGACAGGTACCTGGGCGTTTGATGCCCGGGCCAGAGAGTGCAAAAACAAGAACAAATCCCGAAAACCAACGCAACGACAGCAGCGGAGTTACAATAATGACAATCACGAAAAAGCTTCTGACCTCAGCGATCGCCTCGGCCCTTCTGGTGGGCGGTGCCCAGGCCGAGATCTCCAACAATACCGTCAAGATCGGTTACCTTGCCGATATGTCCGGTACCTACCGGGACCTGGCAGGTCCTAACGGCCTGAAGGCCATGGAAATGGCCATCGCCGACTTCGGTGGCAAGGTGAATGGCGCCAAGATCGAAGTGGTAAGTGCCGATGACCGCAACAGCCCTGACGCCGCCTCAAGTACGGCACGGCGCTGGGTGGAAAATGAAGACGTCGACATGATTGGCGGCCTTGTTGCCTCCTCGGTCTCCATCGCTGTCAGCAATATCCTGGAAGAGAACGACCGGCTGGGCATCATCTCCGGCTCTGCCGCGTCCAGCATTACCAACGAACACTGCACGCCCAACCACATTCACTATGTGTATGACACCTATCCCCTGGCCAACGGTACGGCCAGTGCCGTCGTGAAAGAGGGTGGGGAGACCTGGTTTATCCTTACCGCCGATTACGCCTTTGGTCATGCTCTGGAAGGCGATGTCACCCGCGTGGTGGAGGAAAATGGCGGGAAAGTCATCGAGACCGTGCGGCACCCCTTCCCGACGTCTGACTTTTCATCCTTCATCCTGCAGGCCCAGGCGTCCGGTGCTGACGTGGTGGCCCTGGCGAATGCCGGTGCGGATACCACCAATGCGATTACGACCGCCAACGAGTTCGGGCTCACTCAGTCCGGTCAGACCCTGGCAGCCCTGCTGCTGTTCCTCACCGATGTTCACGCACTGGGCGCGGAAACCGCACAGGGCATCCAGCTCACCACGGGTTGGTACTGGGATATGAACGATGAAACCCGTGCCTGGTCCGACCGCTTCATGGAAGAGACCGGCGTTCGTCCCACCATGGTGCACGCGGGTATCTACTCCAGCACCATGCAGTACCTGGATGCCGTCAAGGCAACGGGTTCCGACGATGCCCAGACCGTCCGCAAGCAGATGATGGAAACACCCATCAACGACATGTTCGCCAAGAATGGCATCATCCGCGAGGATGGCCGTATGGTCCACGATATGTACCTGGCAGAAGTGAAGACGCCGGCTGAATCCAAGGGCGAGTGGGACCTGTACAAGATCATTCGCACCATCCCGGGCGACGAAGCCTACCGTCCGCTCTCCGAGAGCAAGTGCGATCTGGTAACCCAAAACTGATGTTCTGACCGACTGGTGTCCCCGCCATTGTGGCGGGGACACCACCGAAAACTGCAGATTCACCACCCGGTTACAACGTCTGCGCTGCTTTTGGAGTTCTCGACATGTCCATGATACTGGGAGTCCCCGTGGCTGTGCTGTCCGGCCAGCTTATGCTCGGGGTCATCAACGGCGCCTTTTACGCCCTGCTGAGCCTCGGCCTGGCGGTCATATTCGGACTGCTGAAAATTATCAACTTTGCCCACGGTGCCATGTACATGCTCGGCGCCCTCTGCACCGTTCTGATGTTTGATGCTTTCGGCATCAATTACTGGGTGGCACTTTTTCTCGCACCTATTCTTGTGGGCTGCTTTGGTATTGCCCTGGAGTATTTCCTGTTGCGACGTATTGCGGGGCAGGACCATATATACAGCCTGCTTCTGACCTTCGGCATCGCTCTTATCATTCAGGGTGTGCTGACCAATATTTATGGTGTTTCCGGCCTGAGGTATTCCATGCCGGATGTGTTCAAGGGGGGGATGAACCTCGGCTTCATGTTTCTCCCCTATTATCGTGCCTGGGTTATCGTCGCAGCCCTACTGGTGTGTTTCGGTACCTGGTTCATGATTGAGAAAACCCGGCTCGGCTCCTATCTGCGGGCAGGCACGGAGGATTCCCAGCTGATGCAGGGTTTCGGTATCAATGTGCCCTTGCTGATCAGTCTGACCTACGGTTTTGGCGTCATGCTGGCTGCCTTCGCCGGTGTGCTGGCCGCCCCCATCTATTCGGTATCTCCGGTGATGGGCGCCAATATACTTATCGTGGTGTTTGCCGTTGTGGTCATCGGCGGTATGGGCTCCATCGCCGGCGCGGTCATCACTGGCCTGCTGATGGGGGTTGTGGAAGGTCTCACCAAAGTATTTTACCCCCAGGGTTCGGCAGCCGTGATCTTTCTGGTGATGGTGATCGTCCTGTTGATTCGCCCATCGGGCCTGTTCGGTAAGGAGGCATAGCCATGACGACCGCAACCACCCAGACTGACATCCACCAGGGTATCGTCAGGCAACAGAAGGCGGAACAGCGCAAGAAGCAGATCCTCAACCTGGTGCTGCTGGTGTTGCTCCTGCTCGCACCGACGGTCATGTACCCCGTTTTCCTGATGAAAATCCTGTGCTTCGCCCTGTTCGCCGTGGCCTTCAACCTCCTGCTGGGTTACACGGGACTGCTCTCGTTCGGGCATGCAGCCTTCCTGGCGGCCGGCTCCTACACCACCGGCTACCTGCTCTCGAACTTTTCCGGACTGACAACGGAAATGGGCATCATCGTGGGTACCGCTACGGCCACCCTGTTGGGGCTCGGATTCGGCATCGTGGCAATTCGCCGGCAGGGTATCTACTTTGCCATGATCACCCTGGCGCTGGCCCAGCTGGTCTATTTCGTGTTCGTGCAGGCCCCGTTTACCGGCGGCGAAGATGGCTTGCATGGTGTGCCGAGGGGCCACCTGTTCGGCCTGGTGGACCTGAGTAATAACTTCGCCATGTACTATTTCGTGCTGGCAGTCTTTCTCGGTGGCTATCTTCTGGTGCAGCGAATTGTCGGCTCCCCCTTCGGCCAGGTGCTCAAGGCCATCAAACAGAACGAACCGAGGGCCATTTCCCTGGGCTATAACGTGGATCGCTACAAGCTGCTGGCCTTCGTGATTTCCGCCAGCCTGGCAGGCCTGGCCGGCTCGGTGAAAACCGTGGTGTTCCAGCTGGCTTCCCTCAATGATGCCCACTGGCACATGTCCGGCGAGGTGATCCTCATGACCCTGCTCGGTGGCACCGGGACGCTATTGGGCCCGGTGATCGGCGCCACTTTCGTGGTCAACCTCGAGTATCAGCTCTCCCAGGGCCCGCTGGGCGACTGGGTGGACCCCATCCTCGGCGCTATCTTTGTGGTTACGGTAATGACCTTCCGCTCGGGGATTGTGGGGGAGATCCAGAACTTCCTGCGGAAAAATATGAGTTGACGGTTGCCACCGCAGTACCTCCGAGGCCACGGACGGCTTCAGCGGCAAGTCCCCCGCCAGTTACTCCCCCCAATCGCTCCGCGACAGACGATCAGCGCAGGCACCCTTGCCTGGAACCGACCAGGCTCTTCAGCCCTGGGGGGTACATCCTCGTTCTGGTGAGCCTGGCCGGTATTAGTATCACCGGTTTTTTCAGCTAAGCTTCCCGTAACAGTTTGCTTTCGACCAGAAAGCGGAAATTCCGTTGTCGTACTGTCCGAGAAGGCCCTTCACAGAGCCTGTGACAGTATTGGAGAGAGAGGGTGAATTCGAATGCGCTAACGAAACCTGGTTTACGCGCCATCCTCACCGGGGTGTTTTTCTTTCTGGGGGCCTGGTTAGGTCTTACACAAACCGTGACAGAGGACGGCATTGCCATCCTTTGGCCCGCCAATGCCGTACTTTTAACCGCACTTTTATTGACCCCTCGCCGCGAGTGGACTGGACTCGCCACTGCTGCCTTGATCGCAGCCTGTACTGCGGCTCTGTCCGTCTCTTTCCCGCTTTGGTCCGCCAGCCTGTTTGGTCTGGTGAATATCTTTGAATCTTTTCTTGCGGCTTTTCTGATCCGGCGATTTTGTGGTCCCGGTTTTGACTTTCAATCGTTAAAGCACCTCAGGATATTCATCCTGACGGGTCCCCTGGTTGCATGTTCCGTTGCCGCGCTGTTAGGCGCCGCCGTTTACAATATTCTGGACCGAACGGACAATCCGTTTTGGGTGTTCTGGCGTCTCTGGTGGTTTGCCGACGCCGTGGGCCTCCTTCTTCTCACGCCACTGTTCGCTTCCTGTTGGCATGCCATAAGCACCGGCTGGAGGAGTGTCCGTGCTCCACACTATTCGAAGATCACAGAACTTGTCGTGATATGGACAGCCATCGCAATCACCGGCTTCTATGCCTTTGACTTTGCTCGCCAGGGAAGCGTCGAGTTTTTCCTTACACCTGTGCTGCTCTTGGGATTCGTCGTCTGGACTGCGACCCGTTTCCGGTTACTCGCCACCACAGCAACCGTGTCGATAATTGCCGTCGTGGCTGTTGCTCTCCTCATCCAACCGCTGAGTACCTATACCGAAACGATAGCTCCTCAGGAGGCAATCTGGCTGACCCAGGAATATCTCGTGGTTGTGAGTATCATTGCCGTTGGTCTCTCCGGGCTGATCCAGAAAATAAGACGTCAAAACGCTTCTCTTCGGTTTCAGGAGCGGGCAATTCAGGCAAGCAACGATCCAATTTCTGTTGTCGATGTCCGGCAATCTGACATGCCAATCACCTGGGTCAATCCCAAGTTCGAGGAACTGTTTGGTTACAGGGCAGCCGAAATCGTTGGGCAGGGCTGTCAGTTTCTTCAGGATGGTGATCAGCAAAAGACGACGATTGAAATCATACGAGCCGCAGTGGCTGAGAGTAAACCATGCCGCGTTCAGGTTAGAAATTACACAAAATCAGGCAAGCTTCTCTGGATAGACCTGAGTCTGGCACCCGTGAGTAACCATGCCGGCACTGTTACACATTATGTAGGTATCCAGCACGATCTCACGCAGGAGAAAGAGGCCGAGGAACGCCTGCGGGAGGCCAACCGTGCAATCGAGCAGCAGAATGAGGTCCTGGAGGAAAAAGTTCAGGAGCGCACACAGTCCCTGAACAGGGCTGTTGAGAAGCTTAAGAAGGTTGCGTCTACAGATTTCCTGACAGGCATCGCCAACCGCCGCCATTTCTACGAAGTCGCCAAGAGAGAATTGAAACGGTTGAAGCAGGACGGACGGACGGCAGCTCTGGTCGCCTTCGACCTGGATCATTTCAAGACCATCAATGACACCTTTGGTCATGAGGCCGGAGATGAGGTTCTGCGTGGGGTTATGACCCCAGTCGAAACCACTATTCGCCCGACCGACCTATTTGGACGGATTGGCGGTGAGGAGTTTCTGATACTCCTGCCCGACACCCCTGAAAGCGCAGCTCTGGACATCGCTGAACGCATCCGCACTCAGATTTCCGAAACTCCAGTAAACTATGGGACCACACCCCTCCAAGTCACTGCGAGCTTCGGTATTGCTGAATGGGATGGGAGCTGTGGCCTCGACCAACTGGTCCGCCAGGCAGATCAGGCTCTCTATCGGGCCAAGAGTGAGGGCCGTAACAGGGCCCGTGCGTGACTGTAACAGGGTGGGAGATACTGGTCGGGCAATAAAAACCCCCGGCCGGTACGGGGGTCTTGGAATGGATCTGTCTCGGCACGAATCAGGACTTCAGGCCCATCTCCTCAATGGAGATCTCCCGCATCTTGAACTTCTGGATCTTGCCGGTAACCGTCATGGGGAATTCGTCCACGAACTTGTAGTTCCGGGGGATCTTGAAGTGGGCGATCTTGCCCTTGCAGAACTCCCGGAGGTCGTCGCCGGTGACGGGTTCCGCGTCCGGGGCCAGTTTCACCCAGGCGATCAGTTCCTCGCCGTATTTGTCATCAGGAATACCCGTGACCTGCACTTCCTCGATGGCGGGGTGGGTGTAGAGGAATTCCTCGATTTCCTTCGGGTAGATGTTTTCACCGCCACGGATGACCATGTCCTTGATGCGGCCAACGATCTGAACGTAGCCGTCCTCGTCCATGGTGGCCAGGTCGCCGGTGTGCATCCAGCCCGCCTCGTCAATGGCTTCGGCGGTTTTCTCCTCGTTGTCCCAGTACTTCAGCATCACACTGTAGCCGCGGGTGCAGAGTTCGCCGATTTCGCCCCGGGGCAGGATGTTGCCGGTGCCTGGATCAACGATCTTGGTTTCCAGGTGAGGCTGGGTTCGGCCCACGGTGGTCACCTGCTTCTCGAAGGGGTCGAGGGAGCTGGTCTGGGTGGACACGGGGCTGGTCTCGGTCATCCCATAGGCAATCTGTACTTCCTTCATGTTCATCTTGCCGTTGACCTTTTTCATCACCTCCGCCGGGCAGATGGAGCCGGCCATGATGCCGGTGCGCAGGCTCGACAGGTCGTAGGTTTCAAACTCCGGCTCGGCCAGTTCGGCGATGAACATGGTGGGCACGCCGTAAAGGGCGGTGGCTTTTTCCTGGTGTACCGCCTGCAGCACGGATTTCGGCTCGAAACCCTCACCCGGGTAGATCATGGTGGAGCCGTGGGTGATGCAGCCCAGGTTGCCCATTACCATGCCGAAACAGTGGTAGAGGGGTACCGGGATCACCAGGCGGTCTTTCTCGGTGAAGCGCTGACTTTCTGCCACGAAGTATCCGTTATTGAGGATATTGTGGTGGGTAAGGGTGGCACCCTTGGGATTGCCTGTGGTGCCGGAGGTGAACTGGATGTTGATGGGATCATCGAACTGGAGTCTGTCCTGCAGTCTCTCCAGCTCTTCCTGACTGACCTCTCCTGAAAAGCCTGTG
This sequence comes from Marinobacter daqiaonensis, assembly GCF_900115285.1. Taxonomy (GTDB): domain Bacteria; phylum Pseudomonadota; class Gammaproteobacteria; order Pseudomonadales; family Oleiphilaceae; genus Marinobacter; species Marinobacter daqiaonensis. Next base: position 1,955,691 of record NZ_FOYW01000001.1, on the reverse strand, counting down.
AACTCGTCCCAGGTCCACATGCCGTCGTGACTGTCCTTGTCCAGGTTGATCACCGCCCTCAGGTCCGGCAGTCGCTGGGCTTGAACTTTGCCCGGCGCACCGGCTTTCAGTTCGGGAGCCAGTTCGTAGACCATCTTGCGGTAGTCGGACGCCTTGAAGCTGTCTGCGGTTACCAGTACTGAAATGCCGGCCAGGTTCATGGCGTATTCCAGCTCGTGGACGCCGTAGGCGGGGTTGATGTTCACCAGGATGGCGCCCACCTTGGCGGTGGCGAACTGGGTGACGGTCCATTCGTAGCGGTTGGGGGACCAGATGCCCACCCGGTCGCCACGCCTGACGCCGATGGCCAGGAAGGCACGGGCCGCCTCGTTGACCTTTTCAACGAACTGCCTGTAGGTCCAGCGGATGTCCTGATGCAGGCACACCAGGGCTTCGGTGTCCGGGTATTTCTCGACGGTACGGTCGAGCATCTCGCCGATGGTCATGCCCAGCAGTGGGATTTCGGAGGTGCCGCTGGTGTAACTTGGAAGAGTCTGGTTCATTATCTGCCTCCATTGTTTTTGTAGTCGAGGGCGAGCAGACGGCCGGGCCTGCTAGCGATTCTGGCTGTGATACTCGGTATTGGGTTGCATATCGCTGGCAATGGCCACGCGGTTGGACATGTTGTAGAAGCCCACCAGGTTGCTGAGGTCCCAGATGGCGCGGTCGCTGAGACCGGCGTCCCGCAGTGCCTGGATATTGTCTTCGGTGACGGTGGCCGGCGAGCGGGTGAGAAGCGACGCGAAATCGAGCATCGCCCGCTGGCGCCGGTCGAGGCTGGCGGTGCGGTAGTTCATCACCATGTGTTCACCCAGTGCCGGGTCGCCGCTGAGTACCCGAACGGCGGCGCCGTGAGCCACCAGGCAGTAGAAACACTTGTTCTCGGAGGAGACCACCACGGCGACCATCTCCCGTTCCAGTTTGGAAAGCTCCCCCTCGCCGAGCATCAGCTCATTGTACAGGCGGGTAAAGCCATCCAGCTGTTTCAGGTTCTGGCTGTAAGCGGTAAGCACGTTGGGAATCATGCCCAGCTTTTCCTGGCAGATCTCGAAGTACTTCCGGGTATCCTCGGGCAGGTCGCTGATCTCCGGGATCGGCAGATCAAGGGCGACGATGTTTCTGTTCTGACTCATGTTTGCTCCTTGCCTTCAAGGTGTGGTGGAGAGAGGGGACGCCCTCCACCGTTCAATCGCAGTTGCCGACAAGCGCCTGGCCAACTTTGGAACCGTTGTGGCGGTTCAGCTGCTGGCAGATCCAGTTACCGGTGGCCACCAGCCTGTGGAGGTCGACACCGGTTCTGATGCCCAGCCCCTCAAGGAGGTACAGCACGTCTTCGGTGGCCACGTTGCCGGAAGCGCCCTTGGCGTAGGGGCAGCCACCGAGTCCGGCTACCGATGAGTCGATGACCGCCACGCCTTCTTCCAGTACCGCATAGAGATTGGCCAGGGCCTGGCCGTAGGTATCGTGGAAGTGGGCGGCCAGTTTCTCCATGGGCACGTGGGCGGCAACGGCTTCAAGCATGCGCTTGGCTTTCAGGGGCGTCCCCACGCCGATGGTGTCGCCCAGGGAGATTTCATGGCAGCCCATGTCGTACAGGGCCCGGGCCACGGTGGCCACCTGCCCGGGGGCGATATCGCCCTCGTAGGGGCAGCCCATCACGGTGGAAACGTAGCCTCGAACAGGAATGCCGTGGCTGCGGGCTTGCTCCACCACCGGGGCGAACCGCTCCAGGCTCTCGGCAATGGTGCAGTTGATGTTCTTTTTGGTGAAGGACTCGGAAGCCGCCCCGAACACCGCCACTTCGTCGGCCCGGGCGGCAATGGCTCCTTCAAGTCCCTTGAGGTTGGGGGTGAGGGCGGAATAGCGAACGCCCGGCCTGCGGTTGATGCCGGCCATGACCTCGGCGGCATCCCCCATCTGGGGCACCCATTTCGGAGACACGAAGCTGGCGGCCTCGATGTGGCTGAGGCCGCAGTCCGCCAGGCGGTCGATCAGTCCGGTCTTGATGGCCGTCGCAATCACCGCACCGGGTTCGTTCTGAAGACCGTCCCGGGGGCTCATCTCCACCAGACGAACCTGTTTGGGAAAAGCCATCAGCCTGCCTCCTCTTCGTCCACTTCGATGGCAATCAGTTCAGCGCCCTCTGAGACCTGATCGCCTTCGGTGAAGAAGATCTCGGTCACTACACCATCGGCAGGGGCCTTGATGGCGTGTTCCATTTTCATGGCTTCCATGATCACCAGGGTCTGGCCGGCGGTTACCCGGTCTCCGACTTTGGCCTGCACCGCTACGATGGCCCCGTTCATGGGTGCCTCCAGGCTGCCTTCCCCGGCCATTTCCTCGAAGCCGTAGGTCTCCCGGTAAACCGTGCAGTTGAAGGTGTCGCCTTCGTAGAACAGCACCAGCTGGTCGTTGTGGAGATCGCCGTGGATGCTGATGCGGTGGCCGTTGATCACAGCCTGGAGATAATCGTCATCCAGTCTCGCGCAGAGGTTATAGACGCTGCCGCCCACGAACACCTGGTAACGGTCGTCCCGTTCAAGCACCTTGAGTTCGTGGATCTCCTCGCCTACCTGGAGCCGAAGGGGCTGTGCGAACTCGGAATTCATGCGCCAGCTGTTCTGGCGGCCGAAGGGCGACCAGGGGTCGTTGCTGACCACCTCCCGGGACTTGCGCTGCTCCAGGACAAAGCCCGCGGCCAGTACCAGGGCCTTGTGGGTATCCAGCCGGGATTTCGGAAACAGCAGGTCACGGTGGCTGTCGATGAAGCCGGTGGTCAGATCCGCTTCCCGGAACGGCTGGGAATCGGCCAGGGCGTGGAGGAACCGGATGTTGGTCTTTACCCCGGCAATGCGGTAGTGCTCGAGGGCCTGAACCATGCGGTTGATGGCCTGGTCCCGGGTTTCGTCCCAGACGATGAGTTTGGCAATCATCGGGTCGTAATGGATGCTGATGTCGTCCCCTTCGGTAACCCCGGTGTCCACCCTGACGTGGGTGCTTTCATCCGGTGTTCTCAGGTAGCGCAGGCTGCCGGTGGCGGGCAGGAAGTCCTGGTCCGGATCTTCCGCGTAAATCCGCGCCTCCAGGGCATGGCCCCGGGTGCGTACCTGGGACTGGTCCAGAGGCAGGGGCTCGCCCCAGGCAATTTTCAGCTGCCACTCCACCAGGTCCTGGCCGGTGACCATTTCGGTGACCGGGTGCTCCACCTGCAGGCGGGTGTTCATCTCCATGAAGAAGAAGGAGCCGTCCACGTCGTAGAGGAACTCCACGGTGCCGGCGCCAACATAGTCGATGGCCTGGGCCGCGCGCACAGCGGCCTCCCCCATGGCCTTGCGGGTTTCCTCGGAAAGGCCCGGCGCGGGGGCTTCCTCCAGGACTTTCTGGTGGCGCCGCTGCACCGAGCAGTCACGTTCAGCGAGGTAGACGCCGTGGCCTTCCTGATCACAGAACACCTGGATTTCCACGTGGCGCGGCTGGGTCAGGTAGCGCTCGATCAGCATGTCCGGATTGCCGAAGGCGTTCTGGGCCTCCCGCCTGGCGGCGGCCAGGGCATCGTCAAAATCGGCCATGCGCTCAACCACCCGCATGCCTTTGCCGCCACCGCCGGCAACGGCCTTCAGAAGCAGCGGAAAGCCGCATTTCTCCGCTTCGGCGCGAAGCGTTTCCGGGGACTGGTCGTCACCGTGGTATCCGGGCACCAGGGGGACGCCGGCTTTTTCCATAATGGCCTTGGCGGCGGACTTTGACCCCATGGCGGCAATGGCGGAAGAGGGCGGCCCGATGAAAACAAGATCATTGGCCTCACAGGCTTCGGCGAAGCCGGTGTTTTCCGAGAGGAAGCCGTAGCCGGGGTGGATGGCCTGGGCGCCGCTCTGCTTTGCGATCTCGATAATTTTTTCAGCCCGAAGGTAGCTTTCGGAGCTGGGCGCGGGCCCGATGTTGAAGGCCTCATCGGCCATGGCCACATGGCGGGCGCTTGCATCGGCGTCGGAATACACGGCCACGCAGCGAATGCCCATGCGATGGGCGGTTTGTATTATCCGGCAGGCAATCTCGCCCCGGTTGGCAATCAGAATTTTGTTGAACATTTGGGTGCCCTGTCTCATGGATTATTCTCCCGGAACCCACGTGGCCTTGCGCTTGTTGAGGAAGGCACTGAGCCCTTCCTGGCCTTCGGCACCCACACGGATGTCCGCAATGCGCTGTGCCGTGTCTTCAATCACGTCTTCACCGATGACTTTGTGACTGACGGCGAACACCAGGTCTTTCGCTGCATTCATGGCTTCGGGCCCGTTCAGGGCAAGCTGCAGCAGCAGGTCATCGCAGCGGCGCTCCATGGCGTCGAGGTCGTCGCAGACCATGTGCACCAGCCCATACTGTTCGGCCTGGCGGGCGGTGAACACTTCCGCCGAGATGAAGTAGCGGCGAGCCTGGCGTTCACCGATGGCCCGTACCACGTAAGGGCTGATGACGGCCGGGATCAGGCCGAGCTTCACCTCGCTGAGGCAGAAACTGGACTTCCCGGTGGCGATGACGATGTCGCAGCAGGCAGCCAGGCCGACTGCCCCTCCGTAGGCCGCGCCCTGGACCAGGCCGATGACCGGCTTGCCGAGATTGTTCAGGGTCTCCATCAGCCGCGCGAGCTGGCGGGCATCGTCCAGGTTTTCCTGGCGGGTGTTTTCCGCCATGCGGCGCATCCAGCCAAGGTCCGCACCGGCGGAAAAGTGCTTGCCCTCGGAACGAAGGATCACGATGTTGGTCTTATCGTCTGCATTCACCTTTTCCAGCGCGGTGATCAGTTGCTGGATGATGAGGTCGTCGAACGCATTGCGTTTCTCCGGGCGGTTCAGTACCACCTCGGTTACACCTTCGGCGCGGCGTCTCAGCAGAACCGCTGATTCCTGTTCGGTCATGGTGTTCTCCTCCGTTACATCCGGAACACGCCGAAGCGTGTCGGCCGGGCCGGTCGGTTAAGGGTGGCAGACAGGCTCAGGGCAACCACTTCGCGGGTCTGGGCCGGATCGATGACACCGTCGTCCCACAGTCGAGCACTGGCGTAGTAGGGATGGCCCTGATGCTCGTAGGTGTCGATGATCGGCTTCTTGAATTCGGCCTCTTCCTCGGCGCCCCATTCCTGGCCCTTTCGCTCCAGCCCCTCCCGGCGCACCGTTGCCATAACACCGGCGGCCTGCTCGCCACCCATGACAGAGATGCGGGCGTTGGGCCACATCCACAGGAAGTCCGGGCTGTAGGCGCGCCCGCACATGCCGTAGTTACCCGCGCCAAAGCTGCCTCCGATCAGAATGGTGATCTTGGGCACATTGGCACAGGCCACGGCCATGACCATCTTGGCGCCATGTTTGGCGATGCCCTCGGATTCGTACTTCCGGCCCACCATAAAGCCGGTGATGTTCTGCAGGAACAGCAGGGGAATGTTGCGTTGACAGCAAAGCTCCACGAAGTGGGCGCCTTTCTGGGCCGACTCGCCGAACAGGATGCCGTTATTGGCGATGATGCCCACCGGGTACCCATGTATGTGGGCGAAGCCCGTGACCAGGGTCTGGCCATAGTAGCGTTTGAACTCGTCAAATTCGGAGCCATCGACCACCCGCGCTATGACGTCACGCACGTCGAACTGTTTACGCAGGTCGGTGCCGACGATGCCGTAGATTTCCTCGGCGTCGTACAGGGGCGCCTTCGGCTTGCGGATCTCCACATCCACCGGCTTGCGGCGGTTGAGGTTGGACACGCAGCGCCGGGCGATTTCCAGGGCATGGGCATCGTTCTCGGCATAATGGTCGGCAACGCCGGAGATCTTGCAGTGGACATCGGCGCCGCCAAGGTCCTCGGCGCTGACCACTTCGCCGGTGGCCGCTTTGACCAGCGGCGGGCCCGCCAGGAAGATGGTTCCCTGGTTGCGCACGATGATGGATTCATCCGCCATGGCAGGCACGTAGGCGCCGCCGGCGGTGCACAGACCCATGACCACGGCAATCTGGGGAATGTCGTTGGCGGACATTCTGGCCTGGTTGTAGAAGATACGGCCGAAGTGGTCGCGGTCCGGGAAGACTTCGTCCTGCCTGGGCAGGTTGGCGCCACCGGAATCCACGAGGTAGATGCAGGGCAGTCGGTTCTGAAGGGCGATCTCCTGGGCGCGAAGATGCTTCTTCACGGTCAGGGGGTAGTAGCTGCCGCCCTTGACCGTGGCATCGTTGGCGATAATCATGCACTCAGTGCCGGAGACACGGCCCACACCAGCAATGAGGCCGGCTGCCGGGACCTCCTCATCATAGACGTTGTAGGCGGCCAGCTGGCCGATTTCCAGGAATGGAGAACCGTCGTCCAGGAGGCGGTTGATACGCTCCCGGGGCAGCAGCTTGCCCCGGGCAAGGTGCCGCTCCTGGTAGGAGGGGCCGCCACCCTGCTGGATGGTGGAGACTTTGTCCCGCAGGTCCTCCACGGCCTGCGCCATGGATTCCTGGTTGGCCTGGAACTCGTCAGACCTGGGGTTTATTTTGCTCTGGAGTATGGTCATAGGGCTCTTGGTCCGTGCAACGTGTGTCGGTGCATAGGGTCCGGCGGCGGCCCCTCGGGAAGTTTGAAGGCACACCCTGGGCGCCTGCCTGTTGCCCTTGAAGGCAACAGGCACTTCCGGAGCGACGTACCGCCGGTCCCTCGACGTGCTTTGGTGCTGACTTCCCGGTACGGCGCTGTTACTTGTTCAGGAACAGCTCTCGTCCGATCAGCATGCGGCGGATTTCGGATGTTCCGGCACCGATCTCGTAAAGCTTTGCATCCCGCAGCAGACGTCCTGTCGGGTATTCGTTGATGTACCCGTTGCCACCGAGCAGCTGGATAGCGTCCAGGGCCAGCTTGGTGGCCATTTCGGCGGAGTAGAGAATGGCGCCGGCGGCGTCCTTGCGGGTGGTCTCGCCCCGGTCGGCGGACATCGCCACCATATAGACGTAGGACCTGGCGGTGTTCATCCAGGTATACATGTCCGCCACTTTGCCCTGTACCAGCTCGAATTCGCCGATGGCCTGGCCAAACTGCTTGCGCTCGCGGATGTAGGGCACCACCACGTCCATGGCTGCCTGCATGATGCCCAGGGGGCCGCCGGAAAGGACCAGGCGCTCATAGTCGAGGCCGCTCATGAGTACGCGGGCGCCGCCGCCGAGTTCCCCGAGCATGTTTTCCCTGGGTACCTTGCAGTCTTCAAACACCAGCTCACAGGTGTTTGAGCCCCGCATGCCCAGCTTGTCGAGTTTCTGATGACGGCTGAAGCCCGGGTAGTCCCGTTCCACGATGAAGGCGGTCACGCCTTTGGAACCGGCCTTGGTGTCAGTCTTCGCGTAGATCACGTAGGTATGGGCATCAGGGCCATTGGTGATCCACATCTTGTTGCCGTTGAGCACATAGTGGTCACCGGCATCCCTGGCGCTGAGTTTCATGGAGATGACATCGGAGCCCGCGTTGGGCTCGGACATGGCGAGGGCACCGATGTGCTCGCCGCTGACCAGTTTCGGCAGGTATTTCTGTTTCTGCTCCTCGGTGCCGTTGCGGTGAATCTGATTCACACACAGGTTGGAATGGGCACCGTAGGACAGGCCGACCGATGCTGAGGCGCGGCTGATTTCCTCCATGGCGATCACGTGGGCCAGATAGCCCATGTCAGAGCCGCCATACTCTTCCTTCACGGTAATACCCAGCAGGCCCATATCGCCCATTTTCCGCCACAGGTCCATGGGGAACTCGTTGTTGCGGTCGATCTCCTCGGCCCGGGGCGCGATTTCAGAGGCGGCGAAGCCGTTGGTCTGTTCCCGAAGCATGTCGAGGGTTTCGCCAAGACCGAAGTTGAGCTCTGAGTATTGTGATTTCATGGTTGGCTACCTTTGGTTCTCTGTCATTAGTTTTCAGCGGCCTGCTTTTCATCGTCGTTGGCCGGTGCCTGCTGTTTCTTTTTCTTCTGCAGTTCGGCCAGGGCTTCCCGGCACCTGGCCTCGGCTGTGTCCATTTCCATTTCTGCCTGGGCAATGTCATTTTTCTGCTGTTCCAGCTGCGCCCGTTTGTTGTTGAGGATGGTCAACATCTTCAGCAGCTGTTTTTCGTTACCGATGGGGGTCTCGTCCCACAGGTCGAACAGTTCCTTGGTTTCCGCCAGGGAAAAGCCCATGCGCTTGCCCCGCAGGATGAGCTTCAGGCGTACCCTGTCCTTGGAGCTGAAGATCCGGGTCTGGCCCCGCCGGGAAGGCCTGAGCAGTTCCTGGTCTTCGTAGAAGCGGATGCTCCGGGTGGTTACGTCGAACTCTTTTGAGAGCTCACTGATGCTGTACGTCTTTTTACTGGCCATGGTGACTCCCTTTTTAGACTTAGGTTAGAGAAAGTTTACGTAAACGTAAAGGTGTTTTTGCTGGCCAAAGCGTCTGTAGCCGGTTATCTACGGGGAAGGATTCGATGGGGGATCACTGGCAAGGCGGGGGTTCCTGGGATAATACCGCTCCGGCATCCGTTCGATGTGAGTGAAAAACCGGGTGTCCTTGAAGGGCATTTTCATGAAGCCCGAGACACCCAGTCCCTCGATCTGGCCGACGGCCGCGAGAATCTCCTCCAGACGCAGACGGAACTCCTTTTCCCTGCCCGGGTCCAGCAGACGGTAGTGACTGTGGATCTTCAGGTGGGTGGGCAGGGCTTCGAATATGATCATTCCTGTATGGTGTATTTCGTTCAGGGCCTCCAGAGAATGGATGATCTGCGCGGGCAATACCAGGAATTCCTCGGGGTCCGGCCCGTCTTCAAAGTAGGAATGCACACGGGAGTGATCCTCCAGCTCGGGAACCGAGCTCACTTCGTAGGGCAGGCGCAAATCCGGCGAAACCTCGAACGATTCTTCCGGGCTGAGGCGATCGATATGCAGGGTATCCCGGGCGTTGAACAGGCAGCTCTTGAAGATGCCCTGGCGGTAGATTGCCCGGGCCAGGTTCACCATATTGTTCACTGCGGCCACAAATGAGGTGCGGAGCTCCGGATCGTGGAGATTGAGGGAAGTATCTATGTAGACCCCGTCGCTCTCCCAGCGCACGGCGAGCCCACCCACCACCGGGTATCTGCCAAGCCGGCTGACTGCCGCCAGAAATGCCTTCTCGGTTTCCCCCATGCCCTGCATGAAGTTCTTGTAGTAGCGATCCAGCTGTACGTCGTTGACGCTGTTAAGGGTTTCCTGGGCATCCTCCTGGCGCAGAAAGGACTTGCGGGAACTGTAGACCACCGTGTCGATCTCCCGCCTGGCCAGCCGTGTCCAGACCGGAACCATGGGGGGCACCGGCGGCTCGGGCAGGTCAACCATCACGGTCCTGGCCATTCTCGGCATGGCTTTCAGGTAATAGTCGCCGGCCCGCATCCGTGTCTCCGGGTCCGGGTCCAGCATGCCCTCGAGCATGCGGGCGAATTCCATGGGCAGGCCCAGGGAGGTGGGAGGAATGGCCTGATGGCCAAATCGGCAGGACTGGCCGGACGCCAGGGCATACAGGGTTCCCGCCGCGCCCTGCTCGTCGAACCTGGGTGAGGACAGGCCGCCATTGAGCTGTTCCTCGCCAATGAAATAGACATCGCCCAGGCGGGCGTTGGTCTGCTGGAGATTGTCGGACATCAGCTCCATGACATTGGCATTGATGAACTGCTGATTCGCATCGAGCTGGGCAAATACGGAAGAGCCCCAGTCGATCAGGGCGATGTTTTCGGTGCGCTCGTCGAAGACCAGGTTGGACGGCTTGATATCGCCGTGAACGATGGGCCGACCGGCAGGGCCGAGTTCCTGCCGCAGGTTGCGGAGGATATCCGCCAGCTGCGCGGCGATACGGATCACCAGCCTTGGCCTCAGGGGGCCTTCCCGAAGGGAAATTTCCTCCAGGTTGAGGCCCGGCGCCCGCTCCATGACGAGGATGGGCTGGTTGCCGGCCCGCTGGTAAGCGATCAGCTGTGGTACCCGTGGATGCCGCACCTGCTCCAGCATGAAGGCTTCCTCCTCCAGCCGGTCCTGAAGATGCTGGGCCAGGGTGACCCGGGTGAACTTGAACACATGCTCCAGGTCGGTGGCACCCGGTCTCGCCAGCACGCCGGCAAACACAAAGCCGTAGGCCCCCTTGCCGATCATTTCTATGTCACGGTAGCCCAGTTGCTCAAGCTGGGTGGCACACAATGCCACCCAGTCCTTGAGCTTTCTGGCGTCGTCCTCGCTGAGCAGATAGATGGACTGCTCTTCAGGGATATAGAATTGCTGCAGCTGGCTCTGTTGCGGCATGGCTTCCGGTCAGCCCAGGTGCAGCAGCATGGACTGGGGATCCTCCAGATAGCCCTTCCAGCGGTTACAGAAACGGGCAATGGTGCCACCGTCGATGATTCGGTGATCCCCCGCCCAGCTCACGGTCATTATCGATCTTTCCCTGACCTGGCCGCCCGCATCGAACCGGGGCAGCTTCTGGGTTCGCCCGAGAGCGACAATGGCCACTTCCGGTGCATTGATGATGGGGGCAGCGTAGGTGCCGCCCAGGGCGCCGATGTTGGAGATGGTGATGGTGCCGCCACGGAGGTCCTCCTGGCTTACCCGGCCTGATCGTGCGGCTTCCGTCAGGCGGGCCACTTCGTTGGCGATTTCCAGCAGGGTGAGGCCCTCCACTCCCTTCACGTTGGGCACGATCAGGCCGGATGTACTGTCCACGGCCATGCCGATATTGCACTGGGGCAGGTAGTGGATCTCGGTGACCTCGTCATTGAGCTGACTGTTGAGTACGGGGTACTCCCGCACCGCCAGCGCCATGGCCTTCATGATGAAGGGCATCAGGGTCAGCCGTGAGCCTGCGGCCTCCGCTTCCGGCTTGAGCCGGGCTCGCAGGGCCAGCAGATCGGTGACATCGATCTCCTCGCTGTAGATGAAGTGGGGAATCATCGCCGCTGCCGAGGCCATATGTCTGGCCATGGCCGCCTTGACCCCCCGGATGGGTTCAATCCGGGCCTTCCCGCCGGTTTCCGGGCGGCGAGCCGGTCCTGCCTCCGGTGCCGGCTCGGGAGAGACCGGGGCCCGGGGAGCCTGTTCGCCCCGTTCAAGGTACTCCAGCACATCGGACTTGAGTATGCGGCCGTCCTTACCGGAACCGGGGATGTCCGCCAGGTTCAGATCGTGTTCCCTTACAATGCGCCTCACGGCCGGGCTGGCGGGAATCCGCTTGCCCCCGGCTTTGTTGATAGCCGGGGCGGACCGGGCCGAAACCGCTGGCGGAGTTGCCTGTTTCTGTGTTTCCGCCTCAGCGGCAGGCCCGGCCGACGATTCTCCATCCCCGGGAATGAAGGCAAACAGGGGAGAGTGGACTCTCGCCAGGTCCCCTTTCTGATAGTAAAGCTGTGTGACGCGGCCGGCCTTGGGCGCCGTGATTTCCACCATGGCCTTGTCCGTCATGACGTCCACAACGGGTTGGTCTTCCTCGATCCTGTCGCCCTCGGCTACACGCCATTCCACGACCTCGCATTCCACGATGCCCTCACCGATGTCCGGCAGGATGAAGTCCTCGGTGGCTTCCCCGGCGGCGGGTCCGGCAGGTTCGGTCTTTGCTTCCTGCTGTTCTGAAGCAGGCCGGCCGGTCTCTGCCGCGATGGCGGAAGATGGTTCATCACTGACGGTTTCGGAAGAAGTTTCGGTCTCCGTCTCGCTGTGTTCTCCTTCCTCGCCCTCGCCCTCGCCCTCGCCCTCGCCCTCGCCCTCGCCCTCGGCCACCAGCTCGAATAAAGGCTCATGCACCCGGGCGATGTCACCTTCCTGGTGGTAAAGCCGGGTAACCCTGCCTTTGTAGGGCGCGGGGATTTCCACCAGGGCCTTGTCGGTCATGACCTCGGCGACCGGCTGGTCTTCCTCGATGATGTCACCTTCGCTCACCAGCCACTTGACCAGCTCACATTCCACGATACCTTCACCGATATCGGGCAGAATAAAATCACTCATGGTTGCTCTCCTGTCCTGATACCGGCCTAGAATTCGACGCTCGCCCTGATGGCATCAAAAACCTTCAGGTGATTGGGTAGATATTCCTTCTCCAGTGCCAGCGGGAAGGGTGTATCCATGCCGGTAACACGGGCGATGGGAGATTCCAGGTAAAGAAAGCAACGCTCCTGAATGGTTGCGGAAATCTCGCTGGCGAAGCCGCCGGTCAGCGGCGCCTCGTGGCTTACCACCAGGCGACCGGTTTTCAGCACCGATTCGACCACAGTGTTCACATCCCAGGGCAGGATGGTCCTCAGATCGATCACTTCGCAGGAAATACCCTCCTTTTCCGCCAGATCCACTGCCTGGCCGATCACTTCCATCTGGGCGCCCCAGCCCAGCAGGGTAATGTCGGTGCCTTCCTTCAGTACCTCGGCTTCACCCAGGGGCAGGCGGTAGTCTTCTTCCGGCACTTCGCCCACCGAGGCCCGGTAGAGCCGCTTGGGCTCGAAGAACAGGGTCGGGTTGGGGTCGTGGATGGCGCCGAGCAGCAGGCCCTTGGCCTGGTGCGGATTCCGGGGGACAACGATCTTCAGGCCCGGGGTATGGGCAAAGTAGGCTTCCGGCGACTGGGAATGGTAGAGCCCCCCCGCGATACCACCGCCATAGGGAGCGCGGATGGTCAGCCCGCCAACGTCGAACAGGTTGCCTGAGCGGTAGCGGAATTTCGCGGACTCGTTAACGATCTGGTCGAAGGCGGGGAAGATGTAGTCAGCGAACTGGATTTCCGCAACCGGCACCGAGCCCTGGGCCGCCAGGCCGTTGGCAAAACCGATGATGCCCTGTTCCACCAGCGGCGTGTTGAAGCAGCGGTCCTTGCCGTACTTCTGTTGCAGGTTGCTGGTGGCGCGGAAAACACCGCCGAAGACACCCACGTCTTCTCCGAAGCACAGCACCCGGTCGTTGGCGGCCATTGCCATATCAAGAGCATTGTTTATGGCCTGGAGCATGTTCATCTTGGCCATGTTATTCACCTCCCCTTACCTGACCGGCGGTCTTGGGGTACGCGTCCGGGTAGCGGCGTATATGAGACTTGAGATTATCCAGCTGCCGGCTCAGTTCCGGCGTCACCTGGTCGTAGACATCGGTGACCAGGCTCTCAAGGGGAGGGGGTGGCCGCTTCTCGGCCTTCTTCATGGTTTCCAGTACCTCGCGGCGGAGGCGCTCCTGGATCTCTTTTTCCTCGTCATCGCTCCACCACTCCCTTCCCTGGAGCCAGTGACGCATGCGCAGGATAGGGTCCTTTTCCCTCCAGACGGCTTCTTCGTCCTTGCTGCGATAACCGGAAGGGTCGTCGGAGGATGAGTGGGCGGCAAGCCGATAGGTCATGGCCTCGATCAGGACCGGGCGGTTCTCTTCCACCGCCATCCGCCGGGCGAGGCGGGTGGCTTCGTGTACGGCGAGAACGTCGTTGCCATCCACGCGGATAACATCCATTTTGTAGCCAAAGGCCCGGGGAGCGACGCCGTCAGCAGCGAACTGCTCAACGGAAGGGGTGGAAATGGCGTAACCGTTGTTGCGGCAGAGAAAGATCACCGGCACCCGGTGAACCGCCGCCATGTTGAGGGCGGCGTGGAAGTCCCCTTCGGAGGCGGCGCCCTCGCCGAAATAGACAATCGTGCACTTGCCGTCCCCCGCCAGTTTCTGGCCATAGGCATAGCCGGTGGCCTGGGGTATCTGGGTGGCCAGCGGCGAAGAAATAGTCATGTAGTGCAGTTTGGCGGAACCGTAGTGGACCGGCATCTGGCGACCCTTGCCGTAGTCCATCTCATTGCCGAACAGCTGGTTCATGAATTCGTCGGTGGTAAAGCCGCGGTAGGCGAGCGCACCCTGCTCGCGATACTGGGCCATGATCATGTCGTCCTCATCGAGGGCGGCGGCACTGCCTATGATGGCGGCCTCCTCTCCGATGCACTGCATGTAGAAGCTCAGCCGGCCCTGGCGCTGGGCAGCCAGCATCCGCTCATCCAGAACCCTGGTGAAAATCATGGTGCGGTATATGCGCAGGGCCTGGTCTTTGTCCAGGGCAGGGGCCTGGGCACCCTCGTGGAGCGTGCCGTCCTGCTTCAGAACCTGAAACGTGGGAATGCGAAACTCGGCACCGTCGGTGAAGGTCGGCGTGTGCACGACCTCGGCTTTTGTTGTTGTACTCATAATCCTCTTCCTGGGGTAGGGGTTGAGGGACGAAATGCCCCTTGTGAGGGCGTCGTTCAATGAAGCCGGTTCGTCAGGAGGAACCCTGTGGGGTGCCATGGAACCAGACTTGATTTCACAGTAGCGTAAAAAGATACTGGATGAAAGATAGCCATTGACGTTAACGTACAGGTTAACCTATCGTTCAGCTGTCTGGCTCCAAAAGAGCATAAGCAGCCGAGAGGCCGCCAATGGCATACCCTGCCTGCGGCACAAAACACAACCCCGAGCGCCGTGATCCGGTGAAATGAAAAGAGGGTTTCAGTATGCAACTGGTTAATGCGTCCCTTCCCGGTGACCGCTCTGATGGAGCAGTCCCACCTCCCGCAGCAGTTTCTCTTCCAGCAGGCCGGATCAGGCCGCTCTCATCAGCCATGACCTCAAAGGATGTGTCCGGTTTCCACTGGTTCCGGAAATCACGGTCCCACTGACCGCCCGACCATTTCTGGTCAACGGGACCAATTGCCCGTTGGCGAGGTGAATGCAAGCGCCGTCGCTCACCCTGACGGTGCTCTGAATAGGTACCAAGCCATGAGTGTGTTTACTCACGCCGAGTTCGACAATCACCAACACCTGTCCTTCCACTGTGACCCGGAAACCGGCCTGCGCGCGATTATTGCCATTCACAATACCTCCCGCGGTCCTGCCCTGGGGGGCTGCCGCATGTTCCCCTACGGCAGCGACGACGAGGCCCTGACCGACGTGCTGCGCCTGTCCAGGGGGATGACCTACAAGTCCGCCCTGGCCAACCTGGATCTCGGCGGGGGCAAATCCGTGATTATCGGGGATCCCCGCAAGCACAAAACGGAGGCGCTGCTTGAGAGTATGGGGCGTTTCCTGGAGAGCCTGGGTGGCCTGTACATCGCGGCCGAGGATTCCGGAACCAGTGTTCCCGACCTGAAGGTAATGGGGCGGCACACCGCCAATGTGGCCGGTGTTTCTCCACGCCCCGGCTTTGACGGCCGGCCGAGCAGCGGCGACCCCTCGCCGGCCACCGCCTACGGCACCTTCGTGGGTATCCAGTCCGCGGTAAAGCATAAACTGGGTCGCACCGACCCGAATGATCTCGAGGGGCTGACCGTGGCAGTGCAGGGTATCGGCAATGTTGGCTACCGCCTCGCCCGCCACCTGCGGGATGCGGGCGCAAAGCTCTCGGTCTTCGACATCCACCGGGAAAACATGAACCGGGCCGTTGACGAGCTTGGAGCCACCCCGGTGGGCGCGGAGGAAGTTCTTTTCCTGCCGGTGGATGTACTGGCTCCCTGTGCCATGGGGGCCGTGCTCAACGATGAATCCATTCCGCGACTGCAGGCCTCTGTAGTTGCGGGAGCTGCCAACAACCAGCTGTACCGCACCAGTCATGACCACTCCCTGTGGCAGAGGGGGATTCTCTACGCCCCGGATTTCGTGATCAATGCCGGCGGCATTATCGATATCTACTACGAAAGGGTTGGTGGCGAGCCGGATGTGGTGCGCCAGCACGTTGAAAATATTGGCGAGACCCTTGACGAGATCTTTACCCGCTCCGCCAGGGATGGAAGGCCCACTGGCCAGATCGCCAATCAGCTGGCGGAAGAGCGTTTTGAGCACCACCCTGCCAGTGCCGGGATGTCTGGTTAGCTGGCACTCTTGAAGCCGCCGGCCGACACCCCGGCTCATCTTTGCAAAAACAAGAAAGACAGCAGGAGAACATCATGAATAACCCTTCACCCGCCAACCGGAACGGCGGCGACAGCGAGGCCTCCATCAAGCGCGGTCTGTGGTCATCCAGGATGGCTTTCGTACTCGCCGCCACCGGGTCCGCAGTTGGCCTTGGCAATATCTGGAAATTTCCCTACATCACCGGTGAAAACGGCGGCGGCGCCTTCGTGCTGGTTTACCTTGTCTGCATTGCGGCCGTGGGTCTGCCCATCATGATGGCGGAAATACTCATTGGCCGCAGTGGCGCCGCCAGTCCCCTGCGGAGCATGCGTCTGCTTATTGAACAGGGAGGTCATCACCCTGCCTGGCGCTTCACGGCGGTGATCGGCATGCTGGCGGCGTTTCTGATCCTGTCCTTCTATTCCGTTATCGGAGGTTGGGCGGTTTCCTACATAGGCACCGCGGCTACCGGTGAACTCGTGGGAAAATCCGCCGAAGCGGTGGGCGAGATTTTCTCAGGGCTGCTGGGCAGCCCCTGGTTATTGCTGGGCTGGCACACCCTGTTCATGGCCCTGGTGATGTTCGTGGTGGGCCGGGGCCTTCGCGGCGGCCTGGAACGTGCCGTGACCATCCTGATGCCGGCACTGTTCGTGTTGCTGTTGATCGTGGTTGGCTACGCCATGACCACCGGACACTTTGGGGAGGGGGTCGCTTTCCTCTTCCAGCCTGACTTTTCCCGCCTGACCACCGCGGGCGTACTGGTAGCCCTTGGCCATGCCTTTTTCACCCTGAGCCTGGGCATGGCGGTGATGATGGCCTATGGCTCCTATCTTTCCAGGAATGTGTCCATTGCCAAGACCTCCATTGTGGTATCGGTCATGGATACCGGCGTCGCCCTGCTGGCGGGCCTTGCGATCTTCCCCATCGTGTTCGCCAATGGCCTCGAGCCGGGTGCGGGACCGGGGCTGATCTTCCAGACCCTGCCGCTGGCCTTTGGCCAGATGCCCTGGGGCAGCCTGATCGGCACGCTTTTCTTCGTCTTGCTGACATTCGCCGCCTGGACATCGGCCATTTCGCTGCTTGAGCCGGTCGTGGAATGGCTGGAAGAGAAAAAGGGCATGAGCCGGACCCGAAGCACGGTCGGTGCCGGCGTCAGCTGCTGGTTGCTGGGTATCGCTTCGATCCTGTCCCTCAACGTCTGGTCTGATGTGACGCCCCTGGGCATGTTCTCCATGTTTGAAGGCAAGACCATCTTTGACCTGCTTGATTTCGTGACCGCGAGCATCATGTTGCCCCTGGCAGGCCTGCTGGTGGCGCTGTTTGCAGGCTGGGTCATGACCCGCGAGACTCTGCAGAAAGAGCTGGCCATGTCATCCGGAAGCTTTTCGCTCTGGTATGGTGTAATCCGCTATGTCACTCCCATCGCTGTAGCAGTGGTGTTCATCTATAACCTTTTCTAGGGAAGCGCGATCTGCCAGGGATGGCGGAATTGCTGATGCTGTAGATGTTCCCCTGTCATCAGGATTTCCTTTTTGGGGGCGATTTGGATAAAGTTTACGTAAACGTAAATTAGCTTCCCTGATTCAATAGTCTGTCCGTCTGGAGGATAAACAACATGTCGACAACAGAAGTGGTCATCGCCGGCTCCGCCCGCACCCCCATGGGCGGCATGATGGGAGAGCTGAGTTCGGTTCGCTCCCCGGAGCTGGGCGCCGTCTCTATCAAGGCGGCCATTGAGCGCAGTGGTCTGCAGCCCAGTGATATCCAGGAGGTCATCATGGGCTGTGTGCTGCCGGCCGGTCTCGGCCAGGCACCTGCCCGCCAGGCCTCCCGCGCCTCCGGCATTCCGGACTCATCAGGCTGCACCACGGTTAACAAGATGTGTGGCTCCGGCATGCAGGCGGTCATCATGGCCCATGACCAGATCAGGGCCGGCACCAATTCCATTATGATCGCCGGTGGCATGGAGAATATGAGCCAGGCCCCGTACCTGCTGCCGAAAGCCCGCGCGGGCCTGCGCATGGGCCACGGCCAGGTCATGGACTCCATGTTCCTGGATGGTCTCGAGGACGCCTACGAAGGTGGCCTTATGGGCGTCTTCGCCCA
Organism: Marinobacter daqiaonensis; assembly: GCF_900115285.1. GTDB lineage: Bacteria > Pseudomonadota > Gammaproteobacteria > Pseudomonadales > Oleiphilaceae > Marinobacter > Marinobacter daqiaonensis. The sequence goes on along the minus strand of NZ_FOYW01000001.1, from coordinate 1,937,684 downwards.
GCGCACCGCAGACAAGTACAACATCAGTCGCGAAGCCATGGACAACTTTGCCATGGCTTCCCTGGAACGCTCCCTGGCCGCCATCAAAAATGGCGGGTTCGCCGATGAGATCGCAGCGGTTACCGTCTCCGGTCGTGGTGGCGACACCGTTGTCGACACTGACGAGCAGCCGGGCAAGGCGAAGCCTGAAAAAATTCCCCAGCTGAAACCGGCCTTTGCCAAAGATGGCTCTGTCACCGCCGCCAACTCCAGTTCCATCAGCGACGGCGCCTCGGCCATGGTGCTGGCCAGCCGGGAAGAGGCCGAAAAACGGGGCCTCAAACCCCAGGCCCGCATTGTCGCCCATGCCACCCACGCCCGCCTGCCGGCCGAGTTCACCCTCGCCCCCATTGGTGCCATCGAAAAGGTACTGAAAAAGGCTGGCTGGAACCGCGATGACGTGGACCTGTTCGAAATCAACGAGGCCTTTGCCGTCGTGACACTGGCCGCCATCAACGAGCTGGGGCTCGACACCGACAAGGTCAACGTCCATGGCGGCGCCTGCGCCCTTGGTCACCCCATCGGCTCCTCCGGTTCGCGGATCATGATCACGCTGATCAACGCCCTCAGGCAGCGCGGCCTCAAGCGCGGCGTTGCGGCGCTCTGCATCGGCGGTGGCGAAGGTACGGCGGTGGCAATCGAGCTGCTTTAACCACAACACCGGAACCACTGGCCATTATTGGCGGCAGGCCGGGTCCGATGCCTCAAGTAAGGAAGAGGCATCGGACCCGGCAGATGCGGTATTCAGTAAGCCCCGTCCTGCTCCTCAAGAATGGCCGAAAGGATCTGCTGCTCATCAGGCGTGGGCAGCACACCGGTCAGCCAGGCCTCGATCACCGGAACACCATGCTGATTCGACAGCGTTGCCTCCGCCCTGGCGCGATTCCGTTCGTCCACCTCGGTGAGTGTGAATACACAGGTGATGGTATCGCCAAAGTACACCGGCCGCCGGAAGCGGAAATTCATTCCTGAAGCCAGCCAGCCAATCTGCCCGCCCACCTCCGTAATCATCCCACCTACAAGGAGCCCGTGGCAGATCTTCCCGTCGAAGCCCTTGATCCGGGCAAAGCGGTCGTCGTAATGGACAGGATTATCATCACCACTGATGTCGCCGAAGGCCAGGGTGTCCTCTTCCCTGAAAGTCCGGGTGATGGTGAAGCTGTCGCCTGCCCTGAGGCCCTGGATCGTCGTTCTTCGAATGTGGGACATGTGTGTCGTTCCTCCTTGATCCAGGCAGTATTCGAGATTACCTGGAAAGGTTCATTGAAGCGGTTATAGTAACAGTCCCGTTGATGCGCCGGCCCTGGAAAGTAACTCTGTGCAGTGATCCGGATGGCCTCCCGGTCGAATATCCGTTATGAAAATACATCGACCTGTTGTTTGGGAAGTCCCGGTCTCGACAGTCGCAGGACGGGTTCCCGGCTGCAGAATTAACCGGCGCTGTCTGGGCAGGATATTACGGCACCGGGTTGCAATAATGCACTTTGGCCCTCACCGAAACAGGACCGGCCGGCGAAGGCGAGTAGTGTCGGTGGGAGTCTTACCAGTTAGCGGGTGGTGTCGTTCGGCCCATCCCTGAACCATTGAAGTGCCAACCAATAAAGCGGAGAGCTTGATAACCACTTATGGCCATTCAGTTTTATGAAAAGGGCGAACTGTCGTCCGGGTTTTGGGGCTGGCGCGTTGTCGTGATGATTCGCGGCGAACGGTACCAGAAGTATCTGAGCCTCCGGCGGCCCGGCACGAGCGTGCCCGAGGAGCTCTGGTACCGATACCAGAAAACCCGCGCCGAGTATTATGAGGCACGCTGGTCCATGCGTGCGGCCGCTACCAAATATCTCGATTTCATCCGCACGGAGCACGCGCGGACCAGGCCCTTCAGGGGCGTCGGTTTTCAGGGTATCACCCTGGGTATTGGCACGATCGGTGGGAGCCAAACCGAGCAGTGCTATTTTCAGGTCAATGTTCCGGGTAATCCCGTTCGGATTGCCATTAGCGAGGAGCAGACCCTGTCGCGGGCCTGGGACAGGGCCGTTGTGCTCTGGGGCGAAACCTTCGGGATACGGCCAAAGGACATAGAGGCCAGGCGACACCGTTCTCCCGCTCCGGAGCAGTTCAAGCGACTGCGCAAGCACATGAACGATGAGGAGCAGGCCAGCCTGGGCGTGGGTGTGCTGCATTACGTCTACGCCGAGCAAAGGGCCGAGCTTGAGCGCAAGAAGTCCCGTTCCAGCCTCAGGGAACGCCGGGTCGAACAGGAGGATCTGCTGGATGTGCACTCCCGTTTGGAGCGGGAAATCAGCCAGTTCCTGGAGAAATCCGCAGCCCGTGCCTGACTCCCGAGGGCCGTTGCTGTCCCGCTGAGGTGGATTGCGCGCTGTTCAGACTTTGATCATCATGACCAGGGGCAATGGATGACGGGGGCAGGGCCATGAACAACCGGTACAGGGGTATTTCACTGTGGTGGCTGGCCATGGCCGCCGCACTGACGCCGCTGATCACCATCCACACCACCTTTGTCGTATCGATACTGGAAGGCCACGTTTCCTGGTGCGTTCCCTATTGGGACAGCTGCACCAGCATCAGCCGGACCGGTCGGTACGGCACCTCCTATTTCATTTTCAAGGGCACCATGTTGCCGGCGGCGATTCTCGGCGTACTGTTCTGGTTTCTGAACAGTCAATGGCTTTTGCAGCTTGGTGCCACCAGTCGTGGCCGGCCATGGATCCCCTGGCTGGGCCTCGTCGCCTGCGCATCGCTGGCGGCCTATACGCTGGCCCTTGGCCATGCGGGCGATGGTTTCTACCTCATTCGCCGCATCGGTGTGGTGCTCTACTTTGCCCTTACTTACATTGCCCAGTTGCTGATCAGTTCGGCCCTGACAGGGCATCCGCGATGGCGCCGAAGTGGCCAGCACCTGCTGTGGTTGTGCGAGCTTACTCTGGCGGTGGGCATCCTCTCGGTTATTCTTTCGGCGGTGGCGCCGACGGTCTATAGTCAAACGGATGACGCTTTCGAATGGGTGCTGGCGCTTCTGATCAACCTGCATGCGATCTGGCTTGCCGTACTCTGGAAAAAAAGCGGCTTCCGGGCCCGCCTGTGGGCAGAGTGAAGAGCCTGTGAACAGGTTGGCTCCGTACGCTCTTTACCGGGCCTTGTGGGTAGACCGAATTGTCCTGAACAGGATGCAAGGGGGAGTACCTCGAAATAAAGGGCCAGTACCCCGGGATATGGCTGTAACGATTACCCCGGGACGCAGCCCCTGCCTTTTCACGGCAGGGTGACAGTTTCCTGTAAACAGAGCCGATCATCTGGTGAGACGTCGCGATGTGTTAAAAGCGGGTGGAGCGGGCCTGCTGTTGGGCAAGGCCGGGTTCCCGGCCATCGTCAAGGCAGTGAACCGCAAGCCCACCCTCCGAGTGGTTGGCACCCATGTCACCCTGCAGGAGCCGATACGGCAACGCGCCGAGCGTGATCTGGGCATAAACATCGAGTTTTACCCGGGTGGGAGTGCCGAGGTCCTGCTGAAGGCGGCGACAGATCCCGGAGCCTTCGATCTGTATGAGCAGTGGTCAAACAGTATCCGGGTGCTCTGGCAGGCCAACGCTATCCAGCCGATTGAAACCCGGCGGCTGACCTACTGGGACGAAATCAACGATCTGCCAAAGACGGGGCGGATCGCCCCCGGAGCTCAGGTTGGCAAAGGGGACGCGCCTCACCGGCTGCTCCATATCCAGCCAAACGGGACTCTGGGTCCGGACCCTTCCGGCAGCATCAGTTTCCTGCCTTACGCCCATAACGTGGATTCCTTCGGATATCGCTCAGACGTCATTGATGAGGGAATTCCCTACGAGACGGAAAGCTGGGGCTGGCTTCTTGACCCCAGGTATCGTGGTCGGGTGGCCATCGTCAACGCGCCAAGTATCGGGCTGTTCGACCTTGCCCTCGCGGCTCAGGCGCGCGGGCTCATCCGTTTTGACAATATTGGTCGGATGAGTCGGCAGGAAGTCGACCAACTGTTCGAGATCCTCGTCGACTACAAGCGACGGGGTCATTTTCGCGGGTTCTGGTCTTCTGTCCCCCATTCGGTGGACCTGGTCTCTGGGGGCGACGTTGATATCGCCAGCATGTTTTCCCCTGCCGCCACGCGGTTGCGGGGCATGGGCATCCCCTGTGTCTATGCCGCCCCCAGGGAAGGCTACCGGGCCTGGTATGGGGTGATGTGTCTGTCATCAGCGGTCGACGAAGAGCGAAAGGAGGCAGCCTACGCCTATATGAACTGGTGGTTGTCGGGCTGGCCCGGGGCGTTCATTGCAAGGCAGGGCTACTACATTTCCAATCCACAGCGGACCCGACAATACCTGAGCCCCGAAGAATGGAATTTCTGGTACGAAGGCCAGCCTGCGCAGATCCCCATGACCGGGACCGACGGAAAGATCGTGGCGGAGCCCGGTGAGGTCCGGCGGGGAGGGAGCTACGTCAAGAGGTTCGAGAACGTTGCGGTCTGGAACACGGTTATGGATACCTACGAGTACACGTTGACGAAGTGGAGGGATCTATTGCTGGCTTGATGGGTTTCCACCGGTGGCGCCTCAAGAACCGGATCTTTGCCGGCTTCCTGGTGATCGGTCTGATTGGTGTGGGCGTGGCTCTTTCCATGGGCCTGGCCATCAGTAACATCTATTCGGATTTCCGGCGGTTCACGGTCTTCAGTGAACGGGCGGAGCTGGGTCAGGATCTGTCCACCCGGATGATTGATCTTCAGCGGCTGTCAGAGGAATTTATCCAGGAAGGCGAGAGCTTCTCGGCGGATCAGGCCAATCTTGTCTTTGAACAGGCGAGAGGTCTGCTGGCAAGGCTTGGAGGCAGTGGCAGCGAGCCAGTCATGAAACGGGCCGCTGTCATTGCAACGCATCTGGACAGTTTCCAGCAGGCCTTTTCAGAGGTTAAGATCCAGCGCAACCGGCAGAGCCGGCTGATCACCGAAACGATCCAGGCCCGGGCGGAAGAGTATGGGGCCCTGCTGGACCAGTTCGCCGCGAGGATTCCGCCGTCGGGTCCGGAATCGGTTGCTCTGGTGGAGCGTCTGCGTACCCTGGCGCTGCAGGTCGAGCGACTGACGCATCGGTATTTCGACTCTCTCGACAACTCCCTGATCCGGGAGGTCAGAAGCAATGTCCGTCTGTCCCGTGAGCTGATCCGGCAGCTCCGGGACCTGCACCAGAGTCGGGTCTCGCTGAGACTGCTGGGCCAGATGGAAGAGTCGGTACGGGCCTACGAGGAGGTCATACTGGAGGCGGTCCAGCGGACCCGTGGGTATCTGTTCCTGGTCAACGTGGTCATGGCGGCAGAGACTCACGAGATTCTCTATCAGTCAGACCGGTTGTCCGATGAACTTCACCTTGAAATGAACCGGATCGAGAGCGATGTGGCCCGCACAATCCGCCAGGCCTTTCTGCTGGGGCTTTCCGGCAGTGCGGTCATGTTGGTGCTGATTATCGGCCTCTCTTATGCCATTGGTCGGAGCATCGCAACGCCGATCGAAAACCTGGCCGGTACCTTTCGCCGTCTTGCGAAGGGCGAGACGGTCTCGGGCCTGCGCCAGCGGGAAGCCGGATACGAGCTTCATGAACTGTCGAAGGCAGCCGAGGTCTTCCGGGAGAGGAACCAGGAGACCGAGCGCCTCCTGATCCGATACCGGGAAATCAGTGAAGAGCTGGAGGAGAGGGTAAAGGAACGGACAGAGGAACTCGAAGGGGCGAATCGCAAGCTACAGCAACTATCCCGTACCGACAGCCTCACTGGCCTGGCCAACCGGCGTCACTTCGAGGAAATACTCGATCGCGAATGGTCAACAGCCCTGCGCAGCGGCTTGAGCCTGAGCGTTATCATGCTCGACATCGACTATTTCAAGGCATTCAACGACCGTTACGGGCACCCGGCAGGCGACCAGTGTCTGCGCGACGTGGCGATTTCCCTTCAGCGCCACCTGCGCCGTGGGGACGATCTGGCGGCCCGTTACGGTGGGGAGGAATTCATCGTCATCCTCCAGGACGCCGGTCATGACAAGGCCATGGATATTGCCGAAAGCCTGTGTCGCGCAGTATCGGGTCTCGATATTCCCCACCAAGACTCCCCCTGGCAGAGGATCACGATCAGTGTCGGGGTTGCTGTACTCGAACCGGCCAGCGATATCACGAGCGCGTTCGAGCTGGTCAAAAACGCGGATAGTGCACTCTATCGCGCCAAGATGGCTGGCAGAAACCGGGTGGTGATGTTCTCGAATCCACCGACCGCGCCACCCGAACCGGCATGAAACCGGGAGCCTATCCACCGATAATCCCTGCGGGGCCATCTAGACCACGTCCCTGCGCCGATGTACTCGGAATTGCATGATAAATGCATGTTTTTGAAGCGAACGATGCTAACCTACTACCGTGATACGCCTTGCCCTGACTGGGTAGCAGGAATGGAACACAGCAGCCAATGAGCCACCGTAAGGAAGAATCGGTTACTTCTTCACAATCGGATCCCCGCCGATCCCGGAAGACTGCCGTCAGAGTCTATCTGTTCGTTGCGCTCATCGCGTTGGCAGGATTCGGGCTGTCGGTTCTGGCGCTGGAAATCCAGTCGGCTGTCAGGGCGTTTGTGGCAGGTGAGAGTGACTGGTCGAAGTCCCAGAAAGAAGTCGTTTACTGGCTGGATCGGGCTGCCGATACCGGGGATCCGCTTTGGCTCGAACAAGCCAGAGCGGCTCTGGAAGTACCGTTGGCCGACCTCCGCGCAAGGCAGGCCATGGAAAGACAGCCGCAAGACACCGATGCGGCGCTGAGGCAGTTCATCGCCGCAGGAAATCACCCTGCCGATGCTGCTCGCATGGTCTGGATGTTCCGCTATTTCCAGAGCGCACCCCATATTCGTGATGCCATAGCCAATTGGCGAAAGGCGGACCCATACATCCTTCGCCTCCAGACCATTATTGGCGAAATGGAGGCGCAGTTAGACAGCCCCGATCTCGCCGACAGCAGGAGGCAAATAAAGAGCCTGCGCGAAGAGGTGAGCCGGATTGCGCAGGAGTTGCGACCCCTGCAGGACGGGTTTACTGACGAACTTGGTAAAGGTTCCCGGCTCCTCGAGTCCTGGCTCCAGGTCATCGCAGCCACTGCGTTTGGCGCATTGGCAGTTGCCATCAGCCTGCTTTTCCGGTGGGCAACCCGTCGAATCGCCGGCTCAGAGCGACAGTTTCGGGACACCTTCGAGCAGGCCGCCATGGGCATGGCCCAGATGCGACCCGATGGCAGGCTGGTGGCTGCCAATCGCGCACTGGGTGAGCTTCTTGGTTACTCCCGGGACGAGCTGGCTGGCCGCTACTTGGCCGAGTTTCTCCATCCGGATCAGGCATCGGATAGTCTTGAGAGCCTGTTCCTGGCGGGAGAAACGCCGCAAACACAGGAATTCAAGCTCAGGACCCGGGACGATACCCCGGTATGGTGCCGGTTTTCCCTGTCACGGGTTGAAGATACCTGGCATGGCCGGCCCCACATGATTCTAGGCGTTCAGGATATCACCGAAGCCCGGGACCTGATGCACAACCTGCACTACCAGGCACGTCATGATGCACTTACCGGCACAATAAACCGCTATGAATTCGAAAAACACCTGGCTGCGGCGATCCATCAGGCACATACAAAGGGGATGCGGCATGCCCTGTGCTTCATCGATCTGGATCAGTTCAAGGTCGTGAACGATACCGCAGGTCACCTGGCTGGGGACGAGGTCCTGCAGGAGGTCACCCGGCTGCTACGGCGGGAACTCCGGCAGTCCGATATCCTGGCTCGGCTTGGCGGTGATGAGTTCGGCGTAATCCTGCTGGATTGCAACGAGACGGCTGCGGTGGAAGTCGCGCAGAAGCTCCGTGAGGCGATCGAAGGCTACGTGTTCAGCTCAGACGACAGGCAGCTGCGGATGGGTGCCAGCATCGGCTGCGTCTGTATCGACGAAACCATGCGAGATCCGACGGATCTGCTCCGTGCCGCCGACACGGCCTGCTACATGGCCAAGGACTATGGCCGTAATCGGGTCGTCCTCTATTCACCGGACGATCACGCGCTACAGTCGCGACGCTCGGAAATGGAAGCCCTGGCCCAGATCCGCGCGGCCCTGACGTCCAACAGATTCACACTGTACGCCCAGAGGATAAAATCGCTGGCCGGAGGGGAAAAGCTCCATTGCGAGATACTCGTGCGCATGCTCGACCTGAATGGAAACACGATACCACCGGGTCGGTTTCTTCCTGCCGCAGAGCGATACCACATCGCTCCCGACATTGACCGATGGGTGGTCGGGGCAACCCTGAAGGCTCTTGCTGAGCACCCACAGCGCCTGGAGCAACTGGGATCATGCCACATCAATCTTTCCGGACAATCCATCGGACGCGAGGACTTTCTCGCCTTCCTGGAGCTGGCGCTGGATCACTCTCCGGTGGACCCGGGCAAGCTGTGTTTCGAGATTACCGAGACGGCGGCTATCTCGAATCTCGCCGATGCGAGGCATTTCTTCGAGCGACTCCGCCAGCGAGGTTGCACGTTCGCCCTGGATGACTTCGGTAGCGGTCTGTCTTCGTTCGAATACCTTACGAGCCTGCCGGTGGACTTCGTAAAGATCGACGGCGTATTTGTGCGGGATCTGCTCGATAATGAAGTACACCGTTCAATCGTGAAGTCCATCGGTGAAATCGACTCCCTTATGGGCAGAAGCACCGTGGCAGAATGCGTCGAGACCGATGCCATCCGCGATTGTGTGGCTGAACTTGGTATCCATTGGGTGCAGGGCTACGGAATACACCGGCCCTGTCCTCTGGACGATTTGCTGTTCGGTCTTGATCAGGTTCCTGAGCAATCCGCAATTCCACGCCCCGACAGCATCTGAGATGGCGCCGGGACGGTTTTACACCCGGCTTCAGGCATTTCTTTCAATCGTCGAAGCCCAGAAAGCGCGCCGTGTTGCTGATGGGGCGTCGGCGGGAGATGACGGAATTCGCGACGAATTCATCGTCCGGCCAGCCAAGGGCGACGCAGGTCAGGATGACCTGATCTTCCGGGATGTTGGCGACTTCCCGCACCACTGGGCTTTGCATGATTCCCTGCCCGTTGATCACTGCCCCGAGCCCCCGGCTCCAGGCCGCCAGCACCAGGCCATAGGTCATGGCGCCAGTGTCAAAGTGGGCAATGGTGTTATTCAGAAGTTCCCTGTCAAAACAGACGACGATGGACACGGGTGCATCAAACTGCCGGAAACCCCGCATGACCCAGTCCTGACGCCGCTCCTTGTCATCGCGCTCTATTCCCATGGCCTCGAACAGCTGTACGGCAATCTCGATCTGGCGCTTGCGGTGTTCCCCCTGGTAGGCGCCATAGTCTTCGATTTCACGGGTCGGTGGAACGCCACCGAGCATCCGCTCAGTATTGCCCTGACGAACCCGCTCCAGTGGCTCTCCTGTCAGCACGTGAAGATGCCAGGGCTGGGTGTTCATGGAGGAAGGCGCGCGGTTGGCCAGGGCAATGATCTCCTCAAGCAGCTCCCGGGAAACGGGTTCGTCGGTGAAGCCGCGGATGGATCGACGTTCCTGAATTGCCTGATCGAGTTTCATCGGTAACCTTTTTCGTAAGTTTGAGAAGTCGACCCTTCGCCGTGGACGAATCGCAAAGTTTCTGATTACCCGCTTGGGGACCAGAGACTCAAAGTCGAGGGGAGTTGGAGTATAAACACCCGGAAACGGCCGGCTCAATGGTTTTAGGTCCCTCGCTTTCTTTGGAGATCAAAAAATCCGCCGCTCTCATTCCTGCGTAGCGTTTATGGAGTGGTTGTAAATCTGAGAGATGCGACCGAACCCACTGGTGCTTGCCGGCAGGCAATGCCTGAGCCGGAATGCTCCCGAGTATTCAGAGCCTAAGGGACAATAACCATGCTGAATATTGAAACCCTCTCGTAACGGTATGAGCAGTCATTACCGTGTGATGTAAATAACACTGTCACGATCGGAGGTGAAGACCATGAAAGAGGTACGCAGGACCACGTTACCCATTGTTGAGATGGCCCGGGAAAACACGGAATTCCGCCAGGTGATCTGGACGGGGGACAATACCCAACTGGTATTGATGGCGATCCCGGAGGGCGGCGAAATCGGGGGTGAAGTCCATGAGGGCCACGACCAGCTGCTCTATTTCGTAGAGGGGGAAGGTGAAGCCACCATTGGTGATACCAGGGTTGCCGTCAGGCCGGGTGACGTCAGCATTGTGCCTTCCGGGTCCTACCATAATTTCCGCAATGCCGGCAGTACGATGCTGAAGCTCTACACGACGTACTGTCCACCGGAACATGCGCCAGGCACCGAACACGAAACCAAACAGCAGGCGGATGCCGACGAGTAGGCCCTTGCGTCGTCCCGTCCGTCAAGGGCACGGGACGACGCCCCCGGTCAACGGAGAGGGTGGCGCACGTTCCGGGATTTTCACATGCCCGGCCCGCAAGGGATGCCTGTGGCTAACTCAAATTAGCGCACGACGAACACAGAAACATCGCTGTGCCTGACAATATTGGCACCGTTGGAATGGAGAATATGCAGCTTATCGCCGATGCCAGGGGAATGTGAGGCCATGACCACCAGGTCAGCTCCCGATTCCTTGATGGCCTCAACAAGCTTTTTATCAAGCTCAACGGCTGTATCGGCGGTTTCGATAACCTTGCTCTCTGCTTTCACCCCATGGGCCTGGCTCTGCTCGTCCGCGAAGGCAGCAAGCTTTTTTGCCAGCTCTCCGGGGTTGTGGGCGGCGGCTGAGGGTGTCGTGTTTGTGACGCTCACGTAGCAGAGTTTGGCCTGATAATGTTTGGCAATGTCGGTAGCGGTATCCAGCGCTTTAGACATTTTTTCCTTATGTGCCAGATCCACAGGCACCAGTATCTTGCTGTACATGGTTGTTCCCTCGCGTGGCTTCCGAACATGTCTGGGTTGTAAGCCCACCTACAGAGTCTCAGTGGACGATGCTGGATGTCAAAGTGTAATTGGATCCTAACACAGGCCCGGGGCCTGGAAGTCAGCCGGCCTGGCACCAGCTCGGGTCAAGGGAGCCCCACTGGGCTGGTAAGGCGTGATTACACTCTGTAACGATAATGAGGCGTTTATTAACCAACGATATTGATTTTTATCATAAAATGATCCGGCTTTTTAATTGCGAATAATGAAAATATACGAGGCTCATTTATAAATGAACAAGAAAACGATTCTGTTTGCCGGATTTCTATTGTTAGTGTGCAGTTTGCCGAGCTGGGCGGACTCCATCAAACTCGGTTTTAATTATCCGCAAACCGGTCGTTACAAGGACCTGGGTCTGCAGCAAAGACTGGCGGCGTTCCTGGCCGTGGAAGAAATAAACAGCGCTGGCGGAATTCTCGGCAAGGATGTGGAACTGGTCATCCGTAACACCGCCGGTTCTCCCGAGCGCGGTGTTGCCAATACCAGAGAGCTCATCACACAGGAAAACGTGGACATGCTATTCGGCGGTGCTTCAAGCGCCGTTGCCATTGCCTCGGGCAAGGCTGCCAAAGAGCTGGGTCGCCTGTATTTTGGTACCACCACATCCGCGAATGCCACGACGGGAAGCGAGGGGCATGATCACATGTTTCGTGAGTACCCCAACGCCTGGATGACGGGAAACGCACTGGGGAGCTATCTGACAGAAACGTTCGGTGATGCAAAATACTTCTACGTAACGGCGGATTACACCTGGGGGAAGTCCTCGGAAGCGTCTTTGCGTAACTTCACCAATACCTCCGATACAGAGGCCCACCCAAACGCACTGACGCCTTTTCCAGGGGCTTTCATCAGGGATTTCCAGAAAGCACTGTCCGCCGCTGAAGCGAGTGGGGCCGATATATTAATGCTGGTGTTATTCGGCGACGATCTCGTGAGAGCGCTTAATGTGGCTCATGACATGGGCCTGAAGGACAAAATGAAGATCGTATCGCCCAATATTTCACTGGGGATTGCCCATAACGTGGGTGCGACCATCATGGAAGACCTTATCTCGACCACGCCCTGGGAGTGGATGATCCCATACCAGCTGGACTACGAGCGTGGCCAGCAGTTTGTTGAGGCGTTTACGGAAGAGTACGGCCTGAGGCCTACCTCAACGGCGGCAACAACCTATGGCATCATCTACCAGTACAAGGATGCGGTGGAGCGTGCCGGAACCACCGATACACAGGCTCTTATCCGGGCCCTGGAAGGCTATGAGTACACGTTGCTAAAAGACCGTCAGCAATGGCGCGCCTTTGACCACCAGAATCTTCAGACCATATACGTGGTGCGCAGTAAGAAGAGAGAACAGGTGATCAGCGACCCGCTACGCAGTGATTTCTTCGAGGTGGTCGGATCCCTCGAAGGCGAGAAGGCCGCACAGACCCTGACGGAATGGCGAGCGGAGCGCGCCGCGGCGAACAAGCCCCCCTACCTGTAGGATTGCCCCGCCGCCCGGTCAATCGAATCGAAGACCCTGCGCAGCGGTCAGTACCAGGGTCATGCCACCCGATAGCAGTAACGCCCCGGCGAATGGCGCCAGCGTCGGGACCCCACCCGGGAAGCTGGCGGCATGAACGGCCTCGAGGAAACTGCCGGTCATGAACCAGTTGGGCAGGATCGCGCCGATCAGGCCAGCCAGTGCACCGGCCATGGAGGCGGCTGGTGTGACCCGCGGCCACAAGCCCATCAGAACCGGGATGATGGCCGTCGCGCACAGCAGGTCGGCAATCAGGAAAAGCCTGAGTACCGACACGCCCTGCATGGCCAGGGCAACGACCGGAACCATCAGAGCAACCGTTATCCAGCGGGCGGAGGTCAGGGTCAGGCCCCCTTTCTCAGCCACCGCCAGCGATGCGATGCCATTCTGGAGGGTATCCACGGAGGAGGCCACCAGTGTGACCGCCAGAACCAGTGCCACCACGCCCAGCCATGGCGGCGCCTCGCTGAGCAGGGCGAAGAACGGAATCGGCGGTTCGCCCAGGTCAAGACCCGCCATGGCGGCACTCATACCCAGGGCGCCCACCACCGCCACCACGACAATGGTGGTGCCGCCACCGAGAACCGCGCCCTTCCAGAGTGAAGCGCTGTCCCGTGCCGCCCAGACCCGCTGCCAGTATCCCTGGTGGAACAGGTTGGCTGCTGTTACCGCCAGAACGAGGGTAAGAGCGACGCTGACGGCACTCCAGAAGGGGATGCCGGGCAGCCGGGCAGACTCCGGCACGGCGGGCAGGTGTTTCCAGTCCACGAACAGAACGGCAGCCAGCAGCGCCATCAGCAGTAACGCCTGCCAGCGGTCGGTGGCAAGACTGGCCCTCAGTCCCCCCCAGGTCGTGTAGATCAATGTGGTGACCGCGACCCCGATGATCACGATCTGGCCGTTCAGCTCCGAGAGCAGCCCGGTAATGGCTCCGATGGCGGTCAGCTCCGCCGCCAGGAAGCACAGCATGTAAAGCACCGAAATCACCGACACCCACCGCCGCATGGCGATGCCGAATCGCCGCTCGGCGAACTCACTGATGCTGCGCCCCTCCGGCAGCCGCTTGCGGATAACAGGGCCGAGCATGGCGAAGACGATAAATGGCAACGCCGCGCCGATGGCATATCCGGCGAGGGCGATCGGGCCAACAAAGGCACCTACTTCCGGTGGTGCGAACAGGATCCAGGCCCCCATGCCGGAGGCGAGAAAGGAGAGGCCGATCGTGGCGGCTCCCTGGCTGTTGCGGGCCGTCATGTAGTCGTCGATGCCGTCAGCTGTCCTGCGGGCCCTCAGCCCCAGCCAGACGAAAAGGCACAGCGCCGCAGCAATGGCGGCCAGGTGGGTCATCATCATGTCGCTCTTCCTCCGCCGGAATGATCCGGATCAGGTTCCAGGGTCTGTCTGTGACACTCTCAGCCCCGGCCTGGCTGGCCGGGACTCCCCTGTCGACTGGATTGTGAATGTGTCGTGTCTCAATATGAACGTGCAGGCAATTTTGGTCAGCCAGCGTTTAAGGACTCGAATTCTAAGGCAGGTGCAGGCTCCGGGTCTAATCCTGGCTTGAGCCGGGTTCGGGAGCTGACTGGTGGGCGGCCCTGTCCGCTCCTGGAATTCTTCCCGCCTTCAGCAAATGCGTGGTTTGTTATCCTGAGAGGCGGTATAAAGAATAAACAATAGATTCCCCGGAGGTAGCCCATGACTGATCCAGAAGCACCACTGATTCTCCGAGAAAGTACTCCAGCTGGCATTACGACCCTTACGCTTAATCAGCCTGAACGTCGGAACAGCCTGTCCATGGCAATGCTGGAGTCGCTATCGGTCGCTTTGGAGGAACTCGCCGGAGATGACGAAACCCGTGTTGTGGTTCTTGCTGCAAAAGGAAATGTATTCTGCGCCGGGCATGATCTGCGGGAAATACGGGAGCAACTTGACCAGAAGGCTGCGCTGCAGGAGCTGTTCCGGCTCTGCAGCAAAGTCATGCAGCAGATCATTCAGCTGCCCCAGCCTGTTATCGCAAGGGCAGCAGGCGTCGCCACAGCTGCGGGCTGTCAGCTGATTGCGAGCTGTGACCTGGCGGTTGCGTCGGACTCGGCGAGATTCGCGACGCCGGGAGTCAACATCGGGCTGTTCTGCTCGACACCCATGGTTGCCCTTTCCCGTAACGTTTCCCGGAAACACGCCATGGAGATGCTGCTGACAGGGGAGATGATCAGTGCCCAGCGCGCCGAAGAAATGGGACTCGTTAATCGGGTGGTCTCCGGGGAAAACCTGGACCAGACCATTCACGAAATGGCGTCTACCATTGCTGCAAAATCCAGTCATACCCTCAGGATTGGCAAAGAGGCCTTTTACCGGCAGTTGGAAATGGGGCTGACGGATGCCTACGAATACACGTCGGAAGTGATGGTAGCCAATCTGGAGGCCGCGGATGCTCAGGAAGGAATCTGCGCGTTTCTGGAGAAACGTGCTCCTGGATGGCAAGACCGGTAATTCGCTTTTTTAACCCGGGACAGATCCTTCGACCTTGAACCAGGATGTACGGACTGGAATCGGATCCTGGTAGCCACGTTTAAAGCACCAGCTATTCGCAATTTAGGCAAAGGCACGCAAGGGGCACGATGGCAGCGGCCGCCAGCAGTGCGATTACACCGGCTTAGCGCAGGGTGTTTTGCTGATCCCTTCCTCAGCCGCAAAGTATTCTTCAAATATGACACTCCGAATGCGGCTGCTGCACGCTAGGGCTTCCTCCGCGGACAGAATCATCCAGACGATATTGGTCGAATGATCTGACTCTATCGATACTTCTCTGATTCCCCCGATCCTCGAAGATGCATTACGCGTCTGGCGCGAGAGTAACAGCGGCATTCTGTCGCTTTTCGCACAGGTTTATGAAGTGGTGGCGGAGTAGCAATGATCTTCCGAAGCGATGCCGTGGACATGGCGATGAGACCTTTGACTAGGTTGTTAACGTTTGCGGTCGGATTGATCTAGACTCAAGTAAAACGATAGTGCCGGAAGCAATAGAGAGCCAGCACGCGGATACGAGAACGCTTAAGGGAAGATAAGTTCCGGCAGGGCTACGAAGTGGCCGAATGCAGGGAAGGGGAAATTCAACAAGGAATGCTCACAGAGCGCGGGCAGACGGATCTCTCGGGCGGGGGTGCTTCACCCCCAATATCTCGCATAACAAAAACAACTGGAGATTCGTGACAATGAAATTTCTATCCTTGATCGCGGTATTGCTGTTTGCATTAACCGCACAAACGGCATTCGCGCTTAACTGCGGCAGTTTCGATGGCAAGTTCTGTTCCGGGGAGGCATTCCAGTTCGGCGGCGGGTTCAGCCCCACTGTCGGCTATGGTGGCTTTGGCGGTGACAACAATACCGCCTCCAAGGTGCCGGTCGTCTTTATTCACGGTAATGCCGACAGTGCGCTGGGCTGGGACAGTCCCACATTCCAGGTTCCCGGCTACAGCAAGGCTCCGCATTCCGTGTACGACCATTTTAAAGCCGCCGGCTACAATGACAGCGAGCTTTTCGGTGTGACCTGGCTCCACAGCAGCGAGCAGGGATCTGACGGGGCGCCGGATAACTACCATCAGTCATCCAAATATTACATCATTGCCAAGTTTATCAAGGAAGTGAAGGCCTACACCGGTGCGAGCAAAGTTGATATTGTATCCCACTCCATGGGCGTGTCTCAGACCTTGGCCGCTCTTGAATACTATGGCACCCACGGCGATATTCGCCGCTTCGTAAATATCGCCGGCGGTCTTCGCGGCCTGCACTCCTGCTATTACACCGGATATGCAAACCCATACGCCAAGACCTGCGGCAGTCAAAACGCCTACGACAAGTACGTGTTCGGCTTCTTCAAGGAAGGATGGTACGGCGGTGTGTACGTCAACAATGACTGGACAGGCACTGGTACCCGTCGCTCCATGCGCAACATGCCCGGAGTTCATTCAGGCATCCGGTTCTACACGATCAGTGCCGGCTGGCATGACCAGATACATTGCTCCACCACAACCGGCTGGGACTACTGTGGATATGGCCCCGACTTCAACAGCGATAGCAACGTCATTGCCCAGGTGGATGTTGGCACCGGCAGTTACGCCACCCAGTACGACTGGGACTGGGCTGACGGAATGCTGACCGTCAAGGATGGCGGCGACATCGATGGCGTTGGTCACTTTCACTCTCGCTCAAATACCGGAGCCATCATCCATCGGATGCTTTCCACGACCTGCAGCAGCAGTTGTGCCGACAATTATTCGGGTGCCTACGGCCCGGCCTATAACTATTAAACCGTTCAACCAGCGAACAGGGGGAGCATAATGGTGCTCCCCTTTTTGGCTGGTATCTTCTCGCCCCGATGGGGTACCCCAGGGTTACTTCGATGCCAATAATCCAGGGACTTACAGAAAAACGTTGGCATTTGCCAGGTCAGCCTGCTTCTCTGGAGAAAGTCCCCGTTTCCATTCCTCCTCCTCCCCCGGGGCGGGCAGAAAACGCCCGAACTCGATCATCTGGACGGAAGGGATCTCCTGGAGGTAAATCCATATGTCCTCCACGGATATACCGGCAATCAGGCTTACCTGCCTGAGAATAGTGTCCATCAGCTTCTGCTTGATATCCGCGCTGCGCCCCTGTCGGATCAGGCCGGAAACGAAAATATGGGATTTGACGTTCACGGAACCACCGATAAAGTGATCGCCGCCATCGGTTGAAGAGAAGAAAACCTGGGCAAGAAATCCGGGTGCGCCTGTTTGGGAATGATGGGCTGTTGTTATCGCACTCGCGATTTGTGATTTCTGTTTCTGCGAGAGTGCCAGGTTAGCGGTCGTGACTTTATAGGTTGGCATAAAGCCTCCTTTGTCATTTTGCTGTTCAAGGCTGCCAGGTAGCATTGTCGGTCACGCCACTGGGGTTTTGAATAGGGCTTTGGTCCGGGAAGGGCCGTAAGCTGCGCACCATAAAAAAAGCTGGCACCGCGAACGCAGTACCAGCCTCTTGTGTTGGAACATCCCGTTCCGAAGGTTTTCCTGTTAATTGTGTCGCGGCGGTATCAGCGCCATCCGGCCCGGTCAAAAATCCGCACCGCTTCGGGGTTGTTCTCACCAAGTACGCTGACATTGACGTCATCGATGTTCAGGTTACCCCAGGAGTCCAGAACCGGGTTCGCAAGTACACCCTCTACGGCCGGGTACTCGTGATTGCTTCCAGCGAAAACCTCCTGTGCCGTGGGCGAGGCGAGAAACTCAAGGAAGCGGACGGCGTTTTCACGATTGGGTGCCGTCGCAACCACGCCTGCTCCGCCGATATTCGCGTGAACCCCGCGTCCGGACTGGTTAGGGAAGATGATACCGACTTTACGGGCGACTTCGCGATCGGCCACGTCGTCCGAGTTGAGCAGACGGGCATAGTAATAGTGGTTACCTACCGCCAGATTGCATTCACCCGCGGCAACGGCACGGATCTGATCGGTATCGCCGCCCTGGGGATCCCTGGCCATGTTGTTGACAACACCCTTGGCCCATTCTTCTGCTTCTTCCGCACCATGGTGCTCAACCAGGCTGGCCAGCAGCGACTGGTTATAGATGTTGGTGGAGGAGCGGATGCAGATTTCACCGTCGAATTTGGGCTTCGCAAGATCTTCGTAGGTGCTGATCTGGGATGGGTCAAAATCCTCGCGGTTGTAGTAAATAACCCGGAGACGCTGGCTGAAGCCAAACCAGTGACCGTCCGGATGCCTCAGTTGATCTGGCAGACGGTCCTTGAGCACCCCGGAGTCCACCGCCTGAAACACGCCCTCCTGATCGGCCCGCCACAGGTTGCCGGCATCCACCGTTATCAGGACATCAGCGGGGCTGGCGACGCCCTCGCGCTTGATGCGCTCGATCAGGGCATCGGACTTGCCCTCGATCAGGTTGACCTTGATGCCGGTTGCCTCGGTAAATGCATCGTAGATGACCTGGTCGGAATCGTAGTGGCGAGCGGAATACAGATTGACTTCACTCGCGGACACGTTGGCTGCCGCCGTAGTTGCAGCCAGCGCAACTGTCATGAATTTTACTTTGAGGGATAGCACAGCATTAATCTCCTGAAGTCTGCCCATAGGTGTTTTAAACAGGGTTATTGATAACCATTTCCGTTTGAGCGTCAGTAAATCGAAACCTGCCTGAAAAGTCAATGAACCGGAATCAATATCAATCAGAAAATCAATTCAAATTGGGGAGCAACCGGATTTAAAATCCAGTACGCTGGGCTATCTGTGAATAAAGCTGGATCGATCCTATGAGCGCTTATCAACGAACGTCTGTTGGCAGCCTGCCGCTTGATGAGAAGCTGGCCAGGCCGGTGCTGACCCTTGACCATGTGCACTGCCGCTTCGGCCAGCACAAAGCGGTTTCCGACGTCAGTCTGCATATCAATGCCGGTGAAGTTGTCTGCCTGTTGGGTCCCTCTGGTTGCGGTAAAACCACGCTGTTGCGCGTTGCGGCCGGCCTTCAGGCACCCTCTGAAGGCAGCGTATTTCTGGGTGGCGATCTGGTGGCGGCACCTGGTCACGTTCATCGCCCGCCCGAGCAGCGCAATGTGGGTCTCGCGTTTCAGGAGTCCGCGCTGTTCCCCCATCTGACCATACTTGAGAATGTCTCTTTCGGTTTACAGGCGTTACCGAAACACGAGCGCAAGTCCCGGGCGATGCACCTCCTGGATCGCCTCGGCATGGCGGGGCTTGCCAAGGCCTATCCCCATACGCTCTCCGGTGGCCAGCAGCAGAGGGTTGCACTGGCCCGGGCACTGGCCCCGGCCCCCCGCGTGATGTTGCTTGATGAGCCATTCTCGAGCCTGGACGCGCGACTGCGGGACCAGATCCGCGATGACACTCTGCATGTGCTCAAAGAGATGGGAACGGCGACGTTACTGGTAACCCATGATCCCGAAGAGGCCATGTTCATGGCCGATCGCATCGCCCTGATGCGTGAGGGTCAGGTGGTTCAGACGGGGGCTCCGGCGGAGCTCTATTGCAATCCGGCAGACCCGTTTGTTGTGAATTTTTTTGGCCGGGTCAACGTGTGTACCGGTCCGGTTCGCAATGGTTCCGTTCTGACGCCTGTCGGGCATCTTCAGGCCCACGGGTTTCCCGAGGGCAGTGAAGTGACCGTGATGATTCGCCCGGAAGCCGTCAGGGTCAGCGCACTGCCCGATGACGGCCAGAACCAGGAGGCCAGCCATGTGGTGATGTCGAAGCTCCTGGGCTCCAGCAGTCTGTTGCATATCTGTGCCCACGGTGCCGAAGGCCAGGAGATGCATCTGCACGCCCGGGTACCAGGTGTGTTTCTGCCACCGGAAGGGCAGCCTGTATCGCTGAGCCTGGACATGTCAAAGGTCTTCATGTTCAGGCAGTGACAGGTTTCAGCCCTTCTTGCTACCCGGCCGGCCATGGCGCATTGCCAGGCTGAGTAGAATGACCGGAATCACGCCAACCGCAACGATGGACAGGGAAGACAGTGCAGACTCGGCCAGCCGTTCATCAGACGCCAGGCTGTATGCACGCACCGCCAGGGTGTCGAAATTGAACGGCCTGAGGATGATTGTGGCGGGCAACTCCTTCATTACGTCCACAAACACCAGAATTCCCGCCGCCAGAAGGCTGCTGCGCATGATGGGTGTGTGTACTTTGCGAAGGGTTCCAGCCGCAGTCTGCCCCAGTGTCCGGGCGGCCGCGTCCATCGAAGGCGTGACTTTGCCGAGGCTGGCCTCGACGGTATTGAAAGACACCGCAAGAAAACGGACCGTGTAGGCGTAAACCAGCACGAACGCGCTACCGCTGAATATCAGTCCGATCATGAATCCGTAGTTGTCGCGAAGAAAGAGGTTCAGCTTCTGGTCCAGCCAGGTCAGGGGGATCAAGATTCCCACGGCAATCACGGAGCCGGGAATGGCATACCCCATTGCCGCCACCCGGTTTGCACCCCGGACCCAGCGGCTTTCGCTCAGCCGGGCGCCGTAACTGAGAAGTACTGAGAGGGTAACGGCAACAAGCGCGGTGACCGACGCCAGAATCAGGCTGTTGCCGGCGAACGGCAGGAAGCGCGTGCCCAGCAGGGTGTCCCCAGTGGTAATCGCCATTTCCAGCAGTATCACGGCAGGAACCACGAACCCGATCAGGACCGGGGAGAAACAGACCGCAAAGGCCAGGGCCGCCTGCCCGGGGCTCAGGCGGTATTCCGGCAGGGCCTGGTAGCGGACCGGGGCATGGTATCGTTTACCGCCCCGTGACGCCCGCTCCAACAGCACAATCACCATAACAAACACCAGCAGGCATGCCGCCAGCTGGGCAGCGGCGACCTGTTCCCCCAGCCCGAACCAGGTCCGGTAGATGCCGGTGGTAAAGGTGTCAACGCCAAAAAACTGGACCGCGCCGAACTCGTTGAGCGTCTCCATCAGTACCAGGGAAACCCCGCCAATAATGGCAGGCCGGGCCAGGGGCAGTGCCACCCGCCTGAACATCCGCCAGGGCCCCAGTCCCAGGGTGCGGCTCACATCAAGGGCACTGACCGACTGCTCCAGAAAGGACGCCCGTGCAAGCAGATACACATAGGGGTAGAGCACCATGGTGATGAGTAGACAGGCGCCGCCCAGGGACCGGATCTCGGGAAAATAGTAGTCACCGTATTCCCAGCCAAACCATCCGCGCAGGGTGCTCTGCAGGGGCCCGGCAAATTGCAGAAAGTCGGTGTAGGCGTAGGCAATCACGTAGGTGGGGACCGCCAGTGGCAGCAGAAGCGCCCACTCGAACAGGCGGCGACCGGGGAATCGGCACATCACCACCAGCCAGGCGCAGGCAGTGCCGATTACAGTGGTGCCCAGGGCAACCGTCAGGCTCAGCACCACGGTATTGGTCAGATAGCGTGGCAGCACCGTGCTGGCCAGGTGCTGCCAGACGTCCCCCGAAGGGAAAAACACATGAGCCAGGATGACGAGAACGGGCGTTGCCACCAGCATGGCGACCACAAAGGTACTTGACGCCCAGGCGTTCGGCCAGCGGACACGATGGCGTCTGGAAGGGCGGGTTGTCTGTATGTCGGACAAGGCGCCCTCCTGGCGGGCCGAGTGGATGGTCAAAGCTCACTGGAACCGGGTGAGGGAGGCATTATAGGGAAGAAAGCGGGGCAATCATAATGTATCCCTGACTAAAGTGGTTCATGGTCAGGGCTGCGTTGCGTGAGGTACGTCAGCGCTTTGTCGGTCTCAGGCTAGCGGGCAACGCTCGACTGTGTGGTCTGTCGAAGACGACACTTATGAACATCGAGCGGGTCGACCCAGAGTCTTGCTCGAATCTGTCAAGAAAACCGGAGAGCCACTGGGTTACCAGTTATCTTTGGTGCCTGCTGAGGATCTCTGGAGAATTGAGAAACTATGGGTGACACTACGCGATGTAATGATCCGGTTTTGACATCCAAGATCCGACAAGCGATTGCTGAAAGCGATGACGTGACCAGCAAACACAGACAGATAACGACCATCACCTGCGGAAAGTCCCGGTACGGAGACGACATTGAGCAAGATGAAACTGGGCATGATCGCAAGTTCTGTCCTGGCAGCATCCATCGCTGCCATCCCCTACAGCTATGCCCAGAGAACACTGAGCCATGCCCACGCCTATCCTTCGGGCACCCTGCCTCATGAGGCAGCCAAACAGTATGCGGCCGATGTGGAGGCATTCTCGGGCGGGGAGCTGGCAATCAAGGTGTATCCCCTGACATTGCTGAGCGGATCGGAAATGTCGGATGGCATTCGTGACGGGCTGGCTGATAGCGGTCAGGTCCTGACCGTCTATTTTCCTTCACTGTACCCCCACACCAACATGGTCAACGAAAGCTCGATGCAGCTTCAGTTGTTTGATCCGGACCTGGTGGATAACGGGCGCGGAGCGCTCGCGTTTGAAGGGGCCATGTCCGAGTTCATCTTCGAGCATTGTCCGGAATGCAACCAGGAATATGCGGATCAGAACCAGGTCTATACCGGTAATTCAGCCAGTGCCCGCTACTCCCTGCTGTGCACCCAGGAAGTAACCGAATTGGCTCACATGGACGGGCTTCGCCTGCGGGTGGCCGGCGCACACTGGTCCCGGTGGATTCATGAGCTCGGCGGCACATCCGTCTCCATGACCATCGGGGAGCTGACGGAAGCACTTGACCAGGGTGTGGTCGACTGCACAGCGTCGGCACTGCCGGAGCTGATCAACCTTGGCATGACCGATGTGGTTACGGATATCACAACAGATATTCCCGGCGGAGTGTACGCCGGTGCCAGCACCGCCAGTACCAACCAGGACGTCTGGCAGTCACTGACCCCGGATCAGCGCCGGGCCCTGCTCAAAGCCGGCGCCTACTATGCGGCAGCGCTTCCCTACGAATCCGTTATTCGGGTGGGGCAGACTCTTGACCGTGCCCGCGAGGCGGGCATCCGGATTCACCAGGCATCTCCGGAAGTTCTGCAAGCGACCCGGGAGTTTGTTGAAAAGGACCTACGCAGGAATATCGGGTATTACGCAACCCGGCACGGCATTACTCGCGGTGAGGAGATGCTGGCGCAATTCCGTGAGCTGTTGGAAAAGTGGGTTCACCTTGTGCAGGACATTGACAGCACTGAAGCGCTTGGCGACCTCTATTGGAATGAAGTGTATTCCAAAGTGAACGTGCTTGAGCACGGGGTGTAAGAAGCAATGTGCTGTTGACATTATTCGGGAGCGATTGGGCTAAATCCTGGGGGGCCGGTGCAGGCGGAGGGTCGAATGGAGGTTTTGCACCTGCCCTCTGACAAACCAGAGTTCCACAAAAAAGCCCACGATGAACGTGGGCTTTTTTGTAAAATATGGCCCGCCCGAGAGGATTCGAACCTCTGACCTCTGCCTCCGGAGGGCAGCGCTCTATCCAGCTGAGCTACGGGCGGATTTGAAACGGCGCGTGATGCGTCAATTTCGAGTGCGCAATCTTACGTGTGCCGAGGTTTTCTGTCCAGCCCCTTTCCGCAAACCAATTGCGGTTCTTTGCGTATACTTGAGGGATGACAAGTACGATGACTCCCGCAGGGCGGCTTCCCATGATCGAGCGCTTACCCGACAAGGATGGCATGCGATACAGCCTCACGCCGAACCGGTCCATCAGCTGGCCGGCGCTGGTGCGGGTATGGCTTGGACTGGTGGCGGTGACCTCCCTGGTGGTGGTGTTCATGGTTCTTGCCGGGGCCTGGCTGGTGGTGCCATTTGCGGGGCTGGAGCTGGCGGCTGTGGGGGCCGGGCTCTGGTATACCGCCCGTAAATGCTGTCGCCGGGAGGTGATCACTTTCGGGCCGCGGGTGGTCAGGGTGGAGAAGGGACACCAGTGCAGGGAGCAGGAATGGGAACTGCCCCGGCAGTCGGTGCGGGTCTACCTGGAGCCCAAGCCCCATCCCTTCGCGCCCGAGCGGATGTGGCTGCGCAGCCTGGACGAGGAGATTCCGTTGGCGGATTTTCTCAACGCCAGGGACTCCCGTGAGCTGATGACCCTGCTACAGAGCCAGGGTCTTCCCGTTACCCGCCGCACCCAGGCCGCCGCAGGGCTTTGGTTCTGATCCGGCTACAGCAGCTTCTCCGGATGCAGCATCACCACGCCGCTGTCATTACTGATGGTGACCACCTGGTCCTCAATGTTTACCTGAAGGCTCATGGAGCGGTCCGCCATCTCGGCAAGGTCACTGGTCTGTGACTGGTCCAGGCGGATAACCGCCAGGTTGTCGTGCCGCTGCAGTTTATTGCCCAGCTTGTCCCACCAGACCGGAAGGCCGCGTCCGCCGTAGCCATAGATGGTCACCCGGTCTGCGCGATTGCAGGCCTTGCGGATCCGGTCTTCTTCCGGCAGCCCCACCTCGATCCAGTGAGCCACGTCGCCAGTGAGGGTTTTCTCCCAGACATCCGGCTCATCATCGGCGCTCAGGCCCGCAGTGAATTCCAGGTGCTCGGAGGCATTGAGGGCAAAAGCCAGCACCCGCACCATCATCCGCTCATCGGTTTCCGAGGGATGCCTGGCTACGGTGAGGTGATGGTCCGCATAGTAGTGGCGGTCCATGTCGGCAATGTTGAGGGTTGCCTTGCATACGGTGGATTTCAGGGCCATGGGGGTTCCGGTGCTCGCTGGGGGTCAAGCGCAATAGTGTAGCGGAAATTTTGTGTAACGATTTGTGGAAATTTTCCCAAACGACTTGCAATAACGTCTGCGAATGACAATAATTATCACTATCTTTGATCGGGTGGAGAGATTCTTCCTATGTACGTCTGCCTCTGCACCGGTGTCACGGACCGGGAAATCCGTGAAGCGGCCGAAAACGGCGTTTCCTCCATGCGCCAGCTCGGCAAGGAGCTGGGCGTTGGCCGTCAGTGTGGCCGCTGTGCCTGCACCGCCCGGGAGATCCTCCGTGAAAGCCGCTCCGCCGATTACCTGTCGCTGGCCAATATGCTCGCCCAGCCCGCCTGACGTGGCCCGCCACCGAGCGGGTCAATGATTCCTGTCAAACGTAAACCATTCTCTTACGCGATTTTTTATCGCCGCCTTTAGGTCTATCCTTATCCGGATACTGCAGATTTTGCAGCCGCGATTGTCTGGAAATTCCGACGATTCGAATAACAGACATCCTAGAACGATAAGAGGAGGCCACGGCCGTGAAAGGTGACAAGAAGGTTATTCAGTACCTCAACAAGGCGCTGGGCAATGAACTGACAGCGATCAACCAGTATTTCCTGCATGCCCGCATGTACAAGGACTGGGGTATTACCAAGCTGGCGGACAAGGAATACGAAGAGTCCATCGATGAAATGAAGCATGCGGACCAGTTGATCGAACGCATCCTCTTCCTTGAAGGCCTGCCCAATCTTCAGGATCTGAACAAGCTTCTGATTGGTGAGAACGTCGAAGAGATGCTGCAATGCGATCTTCAGCTGGAGAGAGCCGGGCACACTGACTACAAGGAGGCAATCGCCTACTGCGACCAGGTTCAGGACTACGCCTCCCGGGAACTCTTCCGCCGTATTCTGGAGAGTGAGGAAGAGCACATCGACTTCCTGGAAACCCAGCTCGAGATGATCAGCCAGATGGGCATCCAGAATTACATCCAGCTCCAGTCAGGCTCCGCCGACTGACGCACCGCCACGGTGCGGGGCCCCTGGCTCCATCTGTGAGCGCAAGAAACCCGGTACTTAAAGCCGGGTTTCTTTTTCTTCATTTTTCAAAAGTTTCCTGCCGTTGTCATCTCCTTGCCGCTAGAATGGGCCCGTTTGTTGCCTAAGGAATCACGTAAGAACCGCGGATCAACTGGGAGAACTCATTGCCATGGACCTGTCCTGCTTCAAAGCCTATGACCTGCGCGGTCGCGTTCCCGATCAGCTCAATCCCGCCCTGGCGGAACGGATTGGTCGTGCCTATGTCGAGGTGACCGGCGCCCGCAAGGTGATTGTCGGCTACGACATCCGCCTCTCCAGTCCTGACATCGCCGATGCCCTGAGTTCTGGCCTGATGGCGGCCGGCGCGGATGTGTTCGATATTGGTCTCTGTGGCACCGAGCATGTCTATTTCGCCACCAGCCACTACAGGATGGATGGCGGCATCATGGTAACGGCCAGCCATAACCCGAAAGATCACAACGGTATGAAGATGGTGGCTTCCGAGTCCCGCCCCATCAGCTCCGACAACGGTCTGAACGATATCCGCGACCGGGTGCCCGAGCCGTTCGCCAATGCCCCGCAACAGGGTCGTTACGAGACCCTTGACGTCATGGACGCCTACATTGACCACCTGCTGGGCTACGTCGACGCCACTTCTCTCAAACCCATGAAGATCGTGGTCAACGCGGGTAATGGCGGCGCGGGCCTGGTGGTGGATGCCCTTGAGCAGCACCTGCCGTTTGAATTTATCAAGCTTCATCACGAACCGGACGGCAACTTTCCCCACGGTGTTCCCAATCCCATTCTGCCGGAGAACCGTGCGATTACCGCAGAAACGGTGCTGAACCATCAGGCCGCCATGGGGATTGCATGGGACGGAGACTTCGACCGCTGTTTTTTCTTCGATGAAACCGGCCGCTTCATCGAGGGTTACTACATTGTCGGTCTGCTGGCGGACCAGTTCCTGCGCAAGACAGGGGGCGGCAAGGTGATTCACGACCCGCGGCTGACCTGGAACACTCTTGACCTGGTCAGGGCGGCCGGTGGCGAACCGGTGGAGAGCAAGACCGGCCACGCATTCATCAAGCAGCGTATGCGGGACGAGGATGCCGTATACGGTGGCGAGATGAGCGCCCACCACTATTTCCGCGACTTCGCCTATTGCGACAGTGGCATGATCCCTTGGCTGCTGGTGGCTGAGCGGCTGTCCCAGTCCGGCCAGTCACTTTCCTCCCTCATTGACGCCCGTATCGAGGCCTACCCGGCCAGTGGCGAGATCAACCGGACCATCGACAATCCGCCGAAGGTGATCCAGGCCATCGAGGAGGCTTACGGCCCGGATGCGGTAGCGGTCAATCACATCGATGGTCTGAGCGTGGAGTTCGAGACCTGGCGCTTCAACCTGAGGATGTCCAACACTGAACCGGTGGTTCGTCTCAACGTGGAGTCCCGGGCCGACAAACCCCTGATGGAGACCAAAACCGAGGAACTCCTCGCGGTGATGGAGCGGCTCAACAACAGCTAACGGGTGATCGACCCATAAAAAAGGGGTGGCCTCGGCCACCCCTTTGCTGTCTCCGCCTGGATCAGAGCCAGTCGTTCAGCATGATGCCGATGCCGAGCCGGTGGATTCGCTCGTTGTAGTCGATCAGGCTTTCGCCATAACCGTTGTAGTACTGGACGAAGCCCTTCAGGGTCTGACCAATGGGAAAGCTGTAGCCGATCTCCACCGAGGTCCTGTTGTCGGACCTGAGGTTGTTCATCAGGCGTGTGGACAGCACGTGGTTGTCGTCCCACTTGTAGACGGCCAGGTAGTCGGCATACCCCAGGTAATCATCAATATCCGGGTTGTCGTCCTCGCCCCCGTCCTCCGGTACGCGGTACCAGGGGGAGACGATGAACAGCCAGCGATCGTAGGTGTAGGAGACGCTGCCCTTGATTCTGTTCCAGCTCCGGGAACGGGGCTCGGACTGGCCGTTGGACTGGTGGCTGAAGCCGGCGGTCACGGCGTTCAGCTCACCAGGGCCGATGTCCCAGCCGAGGCGGTGTCGCAGGAAGATTTCCGGCTCGTAGTTGGTTTCCCGGAAGGGGGCGGAATCGTCAGTGTTGTAAACCTGCCAGAACGACTTCTGGGTATAGCCGAACCATAGGGTAGTCCGGTCGTCGAGGATCCCGCTCAGGAGGGGGACGCGGAAGCTGATCTGGTATTTGGCCTCTTCGTTGAAGAGGCTGGAGTCATAGCTGGCCTCGCCCACCCGCGGACTGTTGGGATTCTGGTTGGGGTCGTCCACGTAGGTATAGGGCAGGATGTAGGTGGGCCGGTAGGGTACAAAGCCACCGATCAGCCGGCCCATCAGCCGTTCCCGTGCTTCGTACTCATCGAGTTCCTGCTCCATCGCCCGGCTTTCCGGAACCTCCCTGTTCGACTCATCTTCCAGATCCCTGGCCAGTTCAGAGGTCTCTTTCTGCTGGTCCTGGTCCTGAGCCAGGGCGGTTCCATTGAGAACGAGCAGGGTGAGGAAGAAGGTGTTCAGTATCCGTGATCTCATGGCGGGTCCTTGTGTGAAGTCCTGGCGAATTATGCCTGCCTCCGGGTGACGGCGGGGTGAACGGCGGATTACACCGGCAGGCTGTTCCAGGTCTGGACTATGGCAAAGGCCCAGACCCCGAGAAGGGTCAGCGCCAGCAGGTAGAACAGCCACTGCTGGCGGGTCTGACGTCCCGGTCCCGCCGCCGCAACCCAGCGCAGATACATCAGCCCGAGGAAGGACAGAAACACCACCAGGCTCGCGGCGGCGGGGATCAGCAGCCAGCCGGGATGGATGGGTGTCTCGGCCGAACCCCATGAGCTGAACAGAAGCATCGAGCCCACAAGAACCGCCAGGGCGGTGAATTCGGCGGTCAGCAGCGGGCGTCGCCACGGGTGTTGATTGTCGGAGGGTCTGCCGGTCATGGGGTCCTCTTGCGGGCGGTCGTGGGCCAGTCCCGGCCTATCTTAGCGGTTTGTTGGTTTTTTTGCCCGGCTCCACCCGCTATAATGCGCCCACATACAATTATAGTGTCCTGATGCGAGGTGCATTGTGAAGATAGTAAAAGTGCTGGCGGCCGTTCTGGTTGCATGTGGTCTGACGGCCGGCGTCGTCATGGCAAGCGTTGAAGATCAGATTCGCGAGCGTATCTCGCCCGTTGGCGACGTCTGCCTGCAGGGTGAAGACTGCGGCAGCGCAGCACCTTCCGCGGCAACTGCCGGCAGTGATGGTCCTCGCGCGGGAGACGAGGTTTATGCCGCGGCCTGCCAGGCATGTCACGCCAACGGTGTGGCCGGTGCCCCTGTGACGGGTGATCAGGACGCCTGGTCACCGCGAATCGACAAGGGCATGGAGACCCTGATCAGCCATGCGATCAATGGCTTCAATGCCATGCCGGCAAAAGGCGGCTGCGGCTCCTGCTCCGATGAGGAGATCGAGGCCGCCGTCCAGTACATGGTGGACGAAGTCCAGTAATACTGTCTTCGGCCGGCCCCGATCGGGGTCGGCCATCTGCTTTCCGGACCGTCTGCGGACTCAGACCCCCAGGTCACCCAGCAGCGCGCTGAGGGTGGCTTTTCCTTTCTCCTGATTGGCTTCCCGGTCCAGATCCCCCATGCCTTCCCAGCGAACGTCCTCTTCAGGAAGTTCATCCAGGAAGCGGCTGGGGATGGTTTCCATTTTTTCACCATACTGGCGGCGCTGCGCCGCAAAAGTCAGGGTCAGGGTTTCCCTGGCGCGGGTGATGCCCACGTACATCAGCCGGCGCTCCTCCTCGATGCTGCCTTCCTCGATACTGGAGCGATGAGGCAGGATCTCCTCCTCCAGCCCCATGACGAACACATGGGGAAACTCCAGGCCTTTGGAGGCATGCAGGGTCAGTAACTGGACCTTGTCGCTGTCGTCCTCCTCTTCCTGCTGCTCCATGAGGTCGCGCAGGATCAGTCGGCTGATGGCGTCCTCGATGCCGGTCTCGTTGGCGGTGCCCTTGTCGTCATCGAGCATCCGCTGGATCGATTCGGTCAGGTACCATATGTTCTCCATCCGTCGTTCCGCCTGCTTCGGGCTGCTTGCGTGCTGGTGCAGCCATTCCTCGTATTCGATGTCGGTGAACAGCTGCTTGAGTACCGGTACCGGGTCTTCCTCGTGAAGTCGGCGACAGGTGTTCTCCACCCAGTGGCGGAAACGGCGCAGGCGGTCCAGGCCCTTTTCGGTGACGTGGGTCTCGACGCCCATGTCGTCCAGCGCCCGGTAAAGACTGACGTCCCGGGAGCGGGCATAATGGCTCAGCTGCTCCAGGGTACGGGGGCCGATTTCCCGCCTCGGCACATTGACCACCCGCAGGAACGCGGAGTTGTCGTCCGGATTGATCAACAGCCTCAGATAGGCCATGGCGTCGCGGATTTCATTTTTCGAAAAGAACGACTGGCCGCCGGAGATCCGGTAGGGGATCTGGAACGCCTGCAGCTTCATTTCCAGTAGCCGGGCCTGGTGGTTGCCCCGGTAAAGCACGGCGAAGTCCCGGAACTGCAGGCCTTTCTTCAGCTTCTGGTCAATAATCTCCGAGGCAACCCGGTGCACCTCCGCGTCCTCATTGCGGCATCGCAGGATGCGCAATTCCTCGCCGATGGTGTGGTCGCTCCACAGCGCCTTTTCGAACACATGGGGATTATTGGCAATAACCTGGTTGGCACAGCGCAGGATGCGGGCGGTGGAGCGGTAGTTCTGCTCCAGTTTGACGATCTTCAGGCTGGGGAAGTCCTCCTTGAGCTGGGCCAGGTTTTCCGGCCGGGCGCCCCGCCAGGCGTAGATGGACTGGTCGTCGTCGCCGACCACGGTGAACGCCGCACGCTCCGCCACCAGCAGTTTCACCAGCTCGTACTGGCACAGGTTGGTGTCCTGGTATTCATCCACCAGCATGTAGCGGATCTTGCGGCGCCATTTGGTCAGGGCCTCCGGTACCGTGCGGAACAACTGTACGGGCAGCAGGATCAGGTCGTCGAAGTCCACCGCGTTATAGGCCTTGAGGTATTCCTGGTATCGCCTGTAGACCAGGGCGATGCGTTGCTCACGCTCGTCGGCGGCCCTGCTCCAGGCCTCCTGCGGGCCTTTCATGTCGTTCTTCCAGCTGGATATGGTGGCCTGGATGTCCGCAAGCTCATCGCCGGCATCGGCACTCGCCTCCCGCAGCATCAGGTCCTGCAGCAGGGCCTTGGCATCCTCCGCGTCGAAAATGGAGAAGCCGGGATGGTATCCCAGGTGGGCAAGCTCTTCGCGGATGATGTGCATGCCCAGGTTGTGGAAGGTGGAGACCGTGAGACCCCGGGTCAGCTTCCGGTCGATCAGTTTGCCTACCCGTTCCTTCATTTCACGGGCGGCCTTGTTGGTGAAGGTGACTGCGGCAATATGTCGCCCCGGGATACCAGCCTGCTCGATCAGGTAGGCGATCTTGCGGGTGATAACGCTGGTCTTGCCGCTGCCGGCCCCGGCCAGCACTAGCAAGGGGCCGTCGATGTAGTGGACAGCTTCCCGCTGACGGGGGTTAAGTTGTGACACAGTTCACCTGATGGTTGATTTCGCACGAGGCACTATTCTACCTCAGCGGTTTTTCTGTATCTTCTGTGGCTTTAAGCTATCTTGTAGGTTGAACGTGAAGACATGTAACAAGCGGTCGGAGTTCCGGGATAGTGCCGTCCCCGGGACAGGGAATGTCCTGGCAACATGAATCTCAGAGCCCCCATGCAGTCCCATAACTTGCGTCTCCTGGTCCTGACCGGGGAATACATGGATTTCCTTTGGTACGGTGAACTCCTCCGTGGCCATGCCGATTTTGTCCCGGAGCTGACCTGGTGCCCGGACCCCGACGATCTCGGCGATCTCCTGGAAAATGCCCATTTCGATGTCCTGATCTGGGATTGCAGCTTCCATGCCGGCTCCAACATCGGCTTCCTTCAATACCTGTCGGTGGCCGGCAACGAGAAGCCGGTGATTGCCCTCGGTGCCGATTCCGAGGCCGAAATGGATGAGGACCTGCTCGGTTCCGGCTCCTCCGATTACCTCTGCAAGGGCAAGATCGATCGCTGGGCACTTGCCCGGGCGGTGCGCTGTGTCTGGTTCCGTCAGCAACTGGAGGATTCCGCCGGCGGCCAGCTTGGCCGCGAGGTTGCCAGTGGTTTCATCAACCGGAACCTGTTCTTCGATCGCCTCCAGCAGGCCATTCTGCGGGCTGAAAGGGGTGACCACCGCCTCGCCCTTATCCACATCAACCTGGACGATTTTCGCACCGTCAACGAATCCCTCGGTTACAGCCAGGGGGATGAACTGGTGCTGAAGCTGGCCGAACGCCTGCGACACACCATGCGCCGCGTGGATTCCCTGATGCGCATCGGTGGTGATGAGCTGGCGGTGATTGCGGAGAACGTGGATGACTCCCTGGACCTGTCACAGATCATCCGCAAGCTGGTCGCGGGGCTGAGTGATCCGGTGAACGTGTCCGGCAATCTGGTGGGTATTACCGCAAGCCTGGGCGTCGCCACCTTCCCGGAGGCCGGTGACACCCCCGAAACCCTGTTGCGGCGGGCCAACCGGGCCATGTTCGAGGCCAAGCGGGATACCGGCACGTCCTACCGCTTCTACAATCGTCAGCTGCACATTTCCGCGGGACACCAGCTGCAGCTGGAGGCGGACCTTCGCAACGCGCTGCGGGCCGGCGAGCTGGAACTGTACTATCAGCCCCGGGTTGATCTCATCACCGGTGAGGTGCGGGGCGTGGAGAGCCTGATCCGCTGGAATCACCCCACCCGGGGGCTGGTCATGCCGGACGATTTCATCCCCGCGGCAGAGCGCAGCGGCCTGATTGTACCCATTGGCTACTGGGTGATAGAGCAGGCCTGTGAGCGCCTGCGGCAGGCGGCCGATGCGGGTTTTCCGGGGCTGGTGGTCGCCGTCAACCTGTCCTTCCGCCAGTTCCACGACCGCAAGATGACCGAGACCATCTTTCGCATCATTTTCAACGCCAACGTCGATACCAGCCTGCTGGAGCTGGAGCTCACCGAAAGCGCCATGATGCACGACCCGGATTACGCACAGCGCTGCCTGAGGGAGCTGAGTCAGCTGGGTATCAGCTTTGCCCTGGATGACTTCGGTACCGGCTATTCCTCCCTGACCAACCTGCAGCACCTGCCCATTTCACTGGTCAAGATCGACAAGTCCTTTGTC
Organism: Marinobacter daqiaonensis; assembly: GCF_900115285.1. Taxonomy (GTDB): domain Bacteria; phylum Pseudomonadota; class Gammaproteobacteria; order Pseudomonadales; family Oleiphilaceae; genus Marinobacter; species Marinobacter daqiaonensis. The sequence goes on along the minus strand of NZ_FOYW01000001.1, from coordinate 1,904,643 downwards.
CAGGCACTCGGAGAGAGCGGCGATTCGGAGCACATCATCCGCGCCATCATCAGCCTCGCCCACAGCCTCCAGATGAGCGTTGTTGCAGAAGGCGTGGAGACCGAAGGCCAGCTGGACTTCCTGCGGGACCAGCACTGTGACGAGGTCCAGGGTTATTATTACGCCCGCCCCATGCCATGGGACGATCTGGTGACCTTTTTGCACGACCGCAACCGCCTCGCTTGCCTGCCGGAGTAAGGCCCTGTACCTTTTGCGCTTCAGGGCCCGGTCAGAGGCTCCCTGGTTCACATACAGTCAAAGGTCCCGCGCCGCCAGACCGGTGCGGTTCTCCGTTTCAGGTAACACAGCATGATCAGTATCCCCGGTCGTATTGCCGAAGAACTTGGTGTCCGCGAGCAGCAGGTCAATGCCACTATCACCCTGCTGGACGAAGGCGCAACCGTGCCCTTTATCGCCCGCTACCGGAAAGAGGTCACCGGTGCCCTGGACGACAGCCAGTTGCGGACCCTGGAAGAGCGTTTGCGCTACCTGCGGGAGCTGGAAGAGCGCCGCGACGCCATCCTGCGCAGCATCGACGAGCAGGGCAAGCTCACCGACGAGCTGAAGTCCGCCGTTGAGCAGGCGGACACCAAGAACCGCCTCGAAGACCTCTACCTTCCCTACAAACCCAAGCGCCGCACCAAGGCCCAGATCGCCCGGGAGGCAGGCCTGGAGCCCCTGGCGGACAGCCTGTACGACGATCCGAACCAGGATCCGGACGCGGCCGCCGCCGGCTACCTGAACCCGGAGGCCGGCTTCAGCGACACCAAGGCAACCCTTGAGGGAGCGCGGAACATCCTGATGGAGCGATTCGCCGAGGATGCCGAGTTGCTGGGGCGGCTGCGGGAATACCTCTGGAACGAGGGCCAGCTCAAGGTGACGGTTATCGAGGGCAAGGAGAGTGAAGGCGCCAAGTTCCGGGATTACTTCGACCATCAGGAGTCCCTGAGGAAGATCCCGTCTCACCGCGCCCTGGCCATTCTCAGGGGTCGTAATGAAGGTGTCCTGACCTACGCCATTACCGTCGAGGGTGAGAGCGATGACCGGCGCGTCCCGCACCCGGCGGAAGGCAAGATCGCCGCCCACTGGCACATCCGGGACAATGGGCGGCCAGCAGACCGCTGGCTGGCGGAGGTGGTGCGATGGACCTGGCGGGTCAAGCTCTCGACCCAGCTGGAGACGGATCTGATGGCCCAGATACGGGAGGCCGCGGAAGCCGAGGCCATCCAGGTATTCGCCAATAACCTCAAGGACCTGCTGCTACTGGCGCCGGCCGGGCCCCGGCCCACTCTGGGTCTGGACCCGGGGCTGCGCACGGGCGTCAAGGTGGCCATCATCGATGGCACTGGCCAGGTGGCCGGCTACGGTGCGATCTACCCCCACGCTCCCAGGAACCAGTGGGACCCGTCAATAGAGCAGCTGGCGAAATGGTGCCGGGAGCACCGTATCGAACTGGTGGCCATCGGCAACGGAACCGCCTCCCGGGAAACCGAGAAGCTGGTGGCGGATCTGAGCAAGCGTTATCCGGAACTGAAACTGAACCGGATCGTGGTGAGCGAATCCGGCGCGTCCATCTACTCCGCCTCCGAGTTCGCCTCCCGCGAACTGCCGGATCTGGACGTCACCATTCGCGGCGCGGTCTCCATCGCCCGCCGGCTGCAGGACCCGCTGGCGGAACTGGTCAAGATCGAACCCAAGTCCATCGGCGTAGGGCAGTACCAGCACGACGTCTCCCAGGTGCAGCTGGCCCGCAGCCTGGACGCCGTGGTGGAAGACTGTGTCAACGGCGTGGGTGTGGATCTGAACACGGCCTCGGCACCCTTGCTGTCGCGGGTGTCGGGTCTCAACCCCGGCACCGCCGAAAACATCATCGATTTCCGTAATCGTAATGGCGGCTTCCTGACCCGCCGGCAGCTGCTGGACGTGCCCCGTCTTGGTCCAAAGACCTTTGAGCAGGCTGCCGGCTTCCTGCGTATCAGCCGGGGCGACAATCCCCTCGACCGCTCCGCGGTGCACCCGGAAGCCTACGGCGTGGTCGAGGCCATCGCCAGAAAGAACGGGCGCAAGGTCAGCGACGTCATCGGGGATGTGAGTTTTCTTCGCTCCCTTAAGCCGGAGGACTACGTTACCGAGCGCTTCGGCGTTCCCACCATCAGGGATATCATTGCCGAACTCGAGAAGCCGGGACGGGACCCGCGCCCGGAATTCCGTTTTGCCAGCTTCCAGGAAGGGGTGGAAACGCTCAGTGACCTCAAGCCCGGCATGACCCTGGAAGGTACGGTAACCAATGTCACCAATTTTGGTGCGTTCGTGGATATCGGCGTTCACCAGGATGGCCTGGTCCACATCTCGGCGCTGTCCCGGGACTTCGTCAAGGATCCGCGGGAAGTGGTGAAGGCCGGTGACATCGTCAAGGTGAAGGTGATGGAGGTGGATATCCCCCGCAAGCGTATCGGCCTGTCCATGCGCCTGGACGACACCCCCGGGGAAAGCGGTGGGCAGGAACGGACCGCCACGACCAGAAAAGCCGGTGCCAGAGGTCGGAATGAACCACCGTCACGTAACAGCAAGGGCGGCAAGTCACAGCAGAACCCGCCGCAGGGCGCCATGGCTGGCGCGCTGGCACAGGCCCTGGCCTCGGCCCGCAAGGATAAGCGTTAACCGGCAGCTGGCGGCCATGGGTTCGCCACTGTCATGCTAGAGTTGTCCGTAGCGGCCCCTGTGCCGCTTGCCCGGTGATCAGAGGAGTCAACCATGGGTGCATCGCGCCAGGCGCTGTTTCTGCAGCTCACGTCCAGTGACTGGGACGGCTTTCTTAAGGGAGCCGAGAAGGAAGGGTTGCGGGTCGACCGGAATGGTTTCATCGCCCAGACCCCGCACCCGAAGGCACTGGGCTCGGCTCTGACCCATCCGCGTATCACCACCGACTACTCGGAGGCCCTGCTGGAGCTGATCACGCCGGTATGCCGGACCACAGAGGAAATGCTGACCTCCCTGCGGGACATCCACTGGTTCGTGCACCAGCACCTGGAGGATGAGGTGCTTTGGTCGGCGAGCATGCCCTGTGAGCTGGACGGCGATGCCAGCATTCCCATTGCGGAGTACGGCAGTTCCAATATCGGACAGCTCAAGCATGTCTACCGTCAGGGCCTTGCGGTGCGCTACGGCCGCATGATGCAGAGCATTGCCGGCGCCCACTACAATCTCTCTCTGCCGGACAGTTTCTGGCAAAAGTGGCAGCAGCTGCTGGAAAACGGCCAGCCCCTGAAGGATTTCAAGTCGGACCAGTACTTCTGGCTGATCCGTAACTTCCGCCGCCGCAGCTGGCTGCTGATGATGCTGTTCGGGGCCTCACCCGCGCTGGATGCCAGTTTTGTCCAGGGTGTGAAGCACAACCTGACCCGGTTCGGCGACCATACCTGGTACGGTCCGCGGGCCACCTCCCTGAGGATGGGCGACCTGGGTTACCACAACAACGCCCAGTCCTCACTGAACATCTGTTTCAACGAGCTGAAAACCTACACCAACACTCTGGAGCGGGCAATCCACACCACCTGGCCGCCCTACGAGGAGATCGGTACCCGTCGCAATGGCGAGTACATCCAGATCAACACCAGCATCCTCCAGATCGAGAACGAGTACTACAGCGCGGTCCGGCCCAAGCGCACCACCGAGCGTGGTGAGAAGCCCATACAGGCACTGGAGAGCCGGGGAGTGGAGTACATCGAGGTACGCTGCCTCGACCTGGACCCCTTCTCGCCCCTGGGTCTCAATGCGCCCCAGGTGGACTTCCTGGACCTGTTCCTGCTGGGGTGTCTCCTTCAGGACAGCCCCCGCATTGGCGATGCTGAATGCGAGCGGCTCGACGACAACTACAAGGACGTGGTGAACCGGGGCCGGGACCCGGACCTGCAGCTTGCCCGCTGTGACCAGACCACACCGGTGATGGATGCCGGCCGGGACGCGCTGGACGAGCTGGAGTGGCTGGCGGAGCAGCTGGACCATTGGCAGGGTGGTCAACGCTACCGCGTCGCCCTGTCAACGCAGCGTCAGAAGCTTGAAGAGCCGTCACTGATGCCGTCGGCAAGGGTGCTGGATGCCATGACCAGCAGTGGGAAAGGCCACCGTGAGTGGACGCTCGAGCTGTCCCTGGAGCACCAGAAAATGCTCCGGGAAGCGGAGCCCGATGAGCAGATGCGGGCGGATTTCGAGCGTATGAGCCGCGCCTCCCTCGACGAGCAGGCCGCCATGGAGGCGGAGGATACGGTGCCGTTCGGGGAATTCCTGGAGAGCTACCTCGCCAGCTGATGGCAAGGGCTCCCGCCGGTGTCAGGAACGCTGAACCACGAAGGTGGTGAACAGGACGTCCACCACCGTCTCGCCTGTCCGCTGCTCCTCCATGACCTGGTTGATCCGCTCCAGTGCCTGCTCCCGAAGGTCTTTCTGGCCAATGGGCGACGCCAGGACGTCAAGGTCGCTCTGTTCGCCAAAAAGCATAACCAGTTCATGGCGCAGGCGGGGCATGTGGGTTTCAATAGCGGCTCTGGCGGTTTCCGTCCCCACCCGCAGGCTGATGTCGGTTTTCAGGTAACTGGGCCGCTCGGTGGGTGGCCCGACATGGGTGACGAATGCCGGGGTCATTTCCACGTAATCGGTAAAGCGGGGCCCCGGCTCTTCCTCGCTGGTGTTCTCCTCATTGTCCTGGGCCAGGGTGGTAACGGGCAGCAGGGCTGTGAGGACAAGCATCAGCCAGAACGTTGTGGTTTGTTTCATGATGAATTGTCTTGGCTCGTCGTTTTCATGGAATCTGTTCGGCAGAATAGCAGGACAGAGGCTGCGGTGCAGCCACCGATCCATGGCCCGGCAGGCTTCCGTTTTCTCTTACAGAGGGTTTTGAGTCCAATGCGCAGACTGGTTTTTCTTTTCGCCTTGCTGGTGCCGGTTGTTCTGCTGGCGGTGGCGTTCTACATGGAATACGTGATGGAACTCGAGCCCTGCCCGTTGTGCTGGCTGCAACGTTACGCCTTCATGGCGGTGGCGGCGGTGGCCCTGCTGGCACTGATCCACAACCCCGGGGATACCGGTGGCCGTATTTACGGCTTCTTCCTGGCATTATTCGCGGGCGCTGGCCTGGGCATTGCCGGTCGCCAGCTCTGGCTGCAGAGCCTGCCGCCGGATCAGGTGCCGGCCTGCGGGTCGTCGGTGGATTACATGCTTGAGGTTTTCCCCCTGATCGACGTGCTGGCCTGGGCCCTGAAGGGCACTGGCGATTGTGCCAGGGTGGTCTGGACCTTCCTCGGGCTCAGCATTCCCGGCTGGACTGCGGTTTTCTTTACGATCATCCTGCTGAGCGGTCTTGGGGTGCTTTTCGGCCTGTTTCGGCGGGCTTCTTCCGGTCGCTAGAAAAAACGTTCTTCTCATATTTTCATGAGCGTGTCCAATACGTATGTGCTTGCCCGGCCGAGTTGAATTGGGGTAACTTGAATCTCTTGAAAGAGAGTTGCCAGACGAACCAACAAGACTGTCCGGGGAGACACCATGTTAGAAAACTGCCGAAATGCGAAGGAACGCTGGGGTGGCGTGCATCAGCTCATTGACCGCTGGCTCAAGGAGCGTCAGGAGCTGCTGGTGCATTACTGTGATCTTTCCGATACCGCTCGTGATATCCCGGCCGAAGACCTCGGCAAGAAGCTTGAGCGTCTCTGCCAGGTGCTTATGGACTATACCTCCGCCGGTCATTTCGAGATTTACGAACAGCTGATCCAGGAAGCCCGGGAGTTTGATGACGGTGGCATCGAGCTCGCTGGCAGGATCTATCCCCGAATCAGCGAAACCACGGAAGTGGTCCTGGATTTCAACGAGCGGGTTGATGGCAGGCGCCCGCCGGTGTCGGAAATGGACGACCTGATGGCGGAGCTGTCCAGGTTGGGGGAGGTTCTTGCTACCCGTTTCGAACTCGAGGATTTCCTGATCGAGAATCTGCACAACGCCCATGCGGGTAAGGTGCCTTCCTCGGCCTGATCGGCGACTCGAAAAAACCAGACAAAAAAGGGGTGACCGTCGCGGTCACCCCTTTTTTGGTCAGTGAAGCCCTGTCCCGGAAGGAATTCACTCTTCCGGATTGACTTCCAGCAGCTCCACATCGAATATCAGCGTTTCGTTGGGACCGATACCCCTGTTGCCACCCGGGCCATAGGCCAGATCCGACGGAATATACAGTTTGTAGCGGCTGCCCTCACTCATCAGCTGAAGGCCTTCGGTCCAGCCGGGAATGACCTGGTTGAGGCCAAAGGTGACCGGCTCGCCCCGCTCACGGGAGCTGTCGAAAACTTCCCCTGAGAGCAGTTCACCGGTGTAGTGCACGGTGACCTGGTCGGTGGGCCCGGGCTTCTCGCCGTCACCTTCTTCCAGCACTTCATACTGGAGTCCGGATTCGGTGGTTTTCACCTCTTCTCTTTCCGCGTTTTCAGCGAGGAAGGTTTCACCCTTTTCCCGGTTGGCCCTGGCGGACTCCTCCATTTCCTCGAGCTGCTTTTCCTGCATCTCCTGCTGGAAAGCCATCATGGCTGACTGGATCTCCTCATTGCTCAGGCGACGGGATTCCTCGTCGCCGTGGCCATGGCGGAAGCCCTCGATAAACTGGTCCATCTGCAGATCCGGCAGGTCATTCTTCATGCGCTCGCCAAGAACGATGCCCATGCCATAGCTGACCTTCTCGTTATTGGTCTCCAGAGCGGGTTCACTGCTGGTCTGGGTGTTGGCCGAACAGCCGCCGAGAATGCCGGCCACGGAAAGGGCGATAACAGTCTTTTTCATGGTATTTCCTGTAGTCCTGTGTCTTCTTGTCAATGGATACACTGCAAACGGCAAAGGTAACCGCTTTGCGTCGCGGATACCACTGACGGAGTCGTAATACCGGGTATGGGTAAATGCCGAATGGCGGAGGGGCTTCCTCAGCTGCCATTCTCGGGGTAGCGTGGGCTGAGTGAGAAGGGCGCAGCGTATGGATACGACAGATCCTGATCCGGCTGGTCAGGGCTCCTTGGGTGGGTCGGGGAGACACTGCGGCGGGGTTCAATGGCAAGGGTATTCCACGGGCCCTCGGCCGGTGGCTGGTCGGCATAATGCCAGCTGCCGTCAGCACCCTGCCACTTGAAGACGATATCCGGCCCTTCCACGGGCACGGGAGCCGGTACTACCTCCTCAAAGGAGAGCATCGTTCCCGGTGGCTGCGCGGGTGCTCGCGGTGCTGCTGCCTCCTGAGGCACACTGACACCCACGAGGATCAGCACCACCAGCAGCCCCAGGGCGGGAAAAGCCAGCCGCGCCAGCCAGCGGCTCACGACCCGGGACTCCCGTGAGTATCGGAGGCCGGCGTGGGGGTATCGAGCATAAGTCGGGCCAGCTGTGTGATCATGGCGTCTGTCATCTCGTTGGTGCGATTGTCCGTTGCCGGTGCGGCCTTTCTCAGGTTGGCCAGGGCAAGGGCCTCGTCCTGGTCCCCGGCCAGGGAGCTCAACTGATCCTGCAGCGCTTCCCAGGCATGGAACAGCTCGACCCGTTCCGCCTCCAGTTCGGCCTTCGCCAGACTCTGGCGTACCGGGAGTTGCAGGCTATCCGATTTGCTCAGGGATTGCCTCAGGGAACGTATGGACGCGGTCACACTTTGACGCCAATGAGTGACGGTTTCCGGTTCGCTCCCGGAATAGCAATGGCCTTCCCGCGCCAGCCAGCCGGCGCACAGAATCCGCGTTACGCTCCAGCCCTGGGACTGCAGCTCGAGGCAGAGTCCGGCGGCCCCTTCCCGCTGCCAGAAGGCCAGTGCAAACCGCCATAGGGGAGTGTCCGTATCCGGCTGGGTATTTTCCCTCTCGGTCATAAGACGTCGTATAATCCCGCTATGCTTACGATAACCGATCTCAGTTTACAACGCGGTGGCGTCTGGTTGCTAGATAACACCAGCGTCACCATTCAGCCCGGTCAGAGGGTTGCGATTGTCGGTGCCAACGGCGCCGGAAAATCCAGTCTGTTCCAGCTGCTCCTGGGCCAGCTGTCTCCGGAGCAGGGGACAGTGGCGCTGCCGGGAGGATGTCGCATTGCCCATATGGCCCAGGAGGTGGCGGCCTCCCAGCGTAGCGCCCGTGACTTCGTGCTCGATGGCGATAGCCGCCTGCGTGAGCTGGAAGCGGAATTGGCGAAGGCGGAAGAGGCCGGCGACGATCATGGCATGGCGCGGATTCACGGTGAGCTGGATCTGCATGAGGCCTGGTCGGCTTCCCGCCGGGCGGAGGCACTGATTCGAGGCCTCGGCTTTGCCGATGGCGATGCGGACCGGCCGGTGGCGTCCTTTTCCGGTGGCTGGCGCATCCGTCTTAACCTGGCCCAGGCCCTGATGAAGCCGTCCGATCTGTTACTGCTCGACGAGCCCACCAACCACCTCGACCTGGACGCCTGTCTTTGGCTGGAGAACTGGCTCGCCCGCTATCCGGGTACGTTACTTTTCATTTCCCACGACCGGGATTTCATGGACCGGGTGGCGACCCACATTATTCATTTTGACCAGAAGAAGCTGGTGCAATACACCGGTAATTACTCCGCCTTCGAAAGCCAGCGCAGTGAGCGACTGGCCCAGCAGCAGGCAAACTACGAGAAGCAGCAGGCCAGGGTCGCCGAGATCCAGCGTTTCGTGGACCGCTTCAAGGCCAAGGCCACCAAGGCGCGTCAGGCCCAGAGCCGGGTCAAGGCGCTGGAACGAATGGAGCGGATCGCCCCGGCCCATATCGACTCGCCGTTCAGCTTTACCTTCCCGCTGGCCGACAGGGTCTCCAACCCCCTCCTGTCCATTCGCAATGGGGAGGCGGGGCACGGCGATACCGTGGTGCTGTCGGACCTCAACCTGACCCTGCTGCCCGGTAGCCGCATCGGCCTGCTGGGCCCCAACGGGGCCGGCAAGTCCACCCTGATGGATGCGCTGCGGGGCGACACGACCCTGCTGGCGGGTGAGCGCACCTGCGGCGAACATCTGGCCATTGGCTATTTTGCCCAGCATCAGCTGGAATCCCTGGATCTGGACGCCAGTCCCTTCCTGCATCTACAGCGGCTGGCGCCGAAGGCGTCCGAGCAGAGTATCCGCAATTTCCTGGGTGGCTTTGATTTTCACGGAGACGAGGCGCTCTCTCCGATCCGCTCCTTCTCAGGGGGGGAGAAGGCCCGTGTGGCCCTGGCGGTGATCGCGTGGAAGAAGCCAAACCTGTTGCTGCTGGACGAGCCCACCAACCACCTGGATCTGGAGATGCGCCAGGCCCTGACCATGGCGTTGCAGAACTTCGAAGGCGCCATGGTAGTGGTGTCCCACGATCGCCACCTGTTACGCAATACGGTGGATGAGTTCTGGCTGGTGAATGATGGCATCGTCGTCCCTTACGAGGGAGACCTGGAGGACTACGAGCGCTGGCTGGGGGAGAGGCGCAAGGACGAGGCCGAGCCGCCTCGCCGTGACAGCCAGAGCAGTGTGACGACGGTCGCCACCGGCCTGAACGCCGACGAGCGCAAGGCCCTCAAGCGGGAGCAGGCGCAGCTCCGTCAGCAGCTGAGTCCATGGAAGAAACGGCTGAGCCAGGCCGAAAAAGCGATGGAGCAGGCCCAGTCGCGGCTGACGGAACTGGAGGAGACCCTTGCGGACGCGACGCTGTATGAGGCGGGTAACAAGGATCGCCTGAAATCCCTGCTGGCCGAGCAGGCTACTGTGAGCGCAGCTCTGGAAGAGGCGGAAGCGACCTGGCTGGAAACCACCGAAGCTCTGGAAAGCCTGGAGGCCCGGCTCGAGGCGGGCTGAATCTCCGCCATCCGGGCCGGGTCAGCGGGTCTGGATCTGAAGCGTATAGCCCTGTCTGACCAGGTATTCCTTTTCGTTTTCCAGGTCCGCCAGGGTCAGCGGACGCTCCCTGAGCCAGCGGTCGTCCAGTATCAGCTGCAGTCGCTTGTTGCTGGCCCTGGCGCTGACCTTCGGTGGCTCCTCGTACTTGCGGGCGTGTTGCAGGAGTACGCCCAGTCGTACCAGAATGCAGAGGCGCTGGAGCCGGCTCGTTTCCTCCGGGTTGAAGCCCTCGAAAATCGCCGGGGAGAACTTGCGTCGGTGGCCGCGGACAAGGGTGGCCAGTTCCTGCTGGAATTGCTGGGTAAAGCCGGGCAGGTCGGAGTAACGCAGCAGGTAGGCGCCATGCTTGTGGTACTGGCTGTGGGATATGGTCAGGCCAATCTCGTGCAGACGGCAGGCCCATCTCAGCAACTCCTCGTCAGCCACGGTGTCGATATCCCAGTCACGGCTGACGGATTGCCAGACGGCGATGGCCGAGTTCTCCACGGCTTCGCCATGGCGCTGGTCCAGATGATAGCGCTCCTGCAGTGCGCTGATGGTGCGCTCCCTTACGTCCTCATGCTGGATCCGGCCCAGGATGTCGTAGAGCAGGCCTTCCCGGAGGGCACCATCGGCGTAGGTCATGCTCTCGATACCCAGGGACTCGAAAGCGGCCATCAGGATCGCGAAACCCGCCGGGAAAATGCTCTGGCGATCCGCCCGGATCCCCAGGTCCGCCAGTCGTCGCACATGGCCCATGTCAATCAGCCGCCGGCGCAGTTCCCGCATGCCTTTCAGGTCGAGGACCCCGTCGTTGATCCGCAGTGTGCTGAGGGCGGTGGCCACGGCCTTGATGGAGCCCGAGGAACCCACCGCGCTGTGCCAGCCCAGCTCGCGGTAACCGGAGCGTATATTGAGCAGTTCCTGGGAGGCATGGGTCACCGCCTGGTCCATTTGCCGACGGCTGATCTTGCCATCGGGAAAGTACCGGTTACGGAAGGACACGCAGCCCATGTGCAGGCTTTCCAGGGCCTGGGTTTCAAACCGTTCCCCGATAATGAACTCGGTGCTGCCGCCGCCGATATCGATGACCAGCCGGCGCCCGGTGTCGTCGGAGAGGGTATGGGCCACGCCAAGGTAGATAAGGCGCGCCTCTTCCCGGCCGGCAATGATTTCCACGGGATAACCCAGAACCTCCTCCGCCCTTGCAATGAAGGCGCCGGCATTGCGGGCAACCCTGAGGGCATTGGTGCCGACAATCTGTACCGCTTCCGGTGGCATACCGCTGATGCGCTGGGCGAACCTTCCCAGGCAGGCCAGCGCCCGTTGCTGCGCCTCTTCCGTCAGGCAGTTATTGATGTCGAGGCCGGCTCCCAGCTGGACCTTCTCGCCCATTTTTTCGAGGGTGCGGATTTCGCCATGGACCTGACGGGCAACGACCATGTGAAAGCTGTTGGAGCCCATGTCGATGGCCGCCAGCAGCTCGGGCGGGTTGGCGTTGTCTGGGGCTGTCACGTCTCTTGAAATCCTCTTGCCAGCCTTTATAGTGAGGCGCTTGCGCCATCTTGCCCGTCGGGCTTCGCTGCCGGGTACTATAAGCGATATGCTTCCGGCCTGTCAGTAACGAACGGCCCCCTCGCCGGCGGAACCGCCATGGCGCTTCACAGGCGCATGAGAAATCGCGTAAAGTAGGGCCTATCCAATTTTCGAATCAGTTGTATCGTTCGCGGCGGTCCCATACCGTCAAAGATCCAGTTCGCCGGCGGTCAGTCAGTGACAAGACCGGCGACAGACGCAGGAAACAGCAATGAGCGGAAATATCGTAAAAGTAACAGACGATTCCTTTGAGCAGGATGTCCTGAATTCCGACGTTCCCGTACTGGTGGACTACTGGGCGGAATGGTGCGGTCCATGCAAAATGATCGCGCCGGTGCTTGAAGAGATTGCCGAGGAGTATGAGGGCAAGCTCAAGGTCTGCAAACTGAACATCGACGAGAACGAGCAGACACCGCCCAAGTTCAACATCCGCGGCATTCCCACCCTGATGCTGTTCAAGAACGGCAATGTGGACGCCACCAAGGTCGGCGCCCTGTCCAAGTCCCAGCTGGCCGCCTTCCTCGACAGCAACCTCTGATCGATCAAGAGGCGGAAAACCGTCCCTGGACTTCGGGTTCACGGGCGGTTTTTTTATGCCAGAGATGATGGCTGACGAGACGGACAAGCAGACCATTGCCGGTCTGATCCTCGCCGGCGGCGAAGGCCGCCGTATGGGCGGTGCGGATAAGGGACTGGTCGAGTGGCAGGGGCGCCCCCTGGTCGCCTGGGTGCTGGATGCCATGACGCCGGTGGTCTCCCCCGTATGGATCAGCGCCAACCGCTCCCACGACCGCTATCGCGGTTACAGTTCCCGTCTGGTCAGCGATGCGGCTGAGTTGCGGTGGCAGGGCCCCATGGCCGGGCTGTTGGCGGGGCTGCAGGCGGCGGCCAGTGAGGGCTTTGACGCGGTGCTGGTCTCCCCGTGCGATACCCCCGGGGTCACGCCCGAACTGTTTCGGGCGCTGTACCGGGCTTACCAGGCCGCGCCCGGTGTGCCGGTTATCGTAAGCTCTGGGGGTCGGCAGCACCCGCTCCACGGTGTTTACCCGGTCTCTTTGGCGACGATGGTGGCGCGGAGGCTGAAGGCGGGCGATCGCCGGGTGATGGCTTTCGCGGGCGCGGCAGGTGCGCGTTCAGTCAGCATCGAGCCGGAGAGCCTGCTGGATAACATCAACCGGCTGGAGGACGGCAAAGCCTACTAGTGCCCCGGGGCCCGTTTTCATGCGGGCGGGTTCTCATTCGAATTCCCGGAGCCGGAAATCACTCTTCCCAGCGCTCACCCGACTGCCGGTCAGAAGCCTTCTGCTCCACCCAGTGCTCACCGCTGTCGGTCAGTTCCTTCTTCCAGAACGGCACGCTGGTCTTGAGAGTATCCATCAGGAACTGGCAGGCGGCGAAGGCATCCGAGCGATGGGCGCTGCTGACGCCCACAAACACGATCTGATCTGTCAGCCTGAGGCTGCCGACGCGGTGGATTATCCGCACCCGGTGGAGATCCCAGCGCTCCCGGGCCTGGTGGATCAGACCGGTGATGACCTGTTCGGTCATGCCCGGGTAGTGTTCCAGGTAAAGACCCGTCACCCCACTGAGGTCGCCGCTGTCACGGACCAGACCGGTGAAGGTGGCAATGGCGCCGGTCCCGGAGCCACTGGTCCTGAGATGGGCGTACTCCTCGGCGGGATCGAAGTCTTCCTCCCCAACCTGAACCAGATCCATGATCAGCCTCCGGTGACCGGTGGAAAGAAGGCGACCTCATCCCCCGGTCCGACCCGAGTGTGAGGCCTGGCCATGGCCTGGTTGACCGCAATCATGACCGGCTGGTCACCGGCCAGCTGCCGCCAGGGGCCTCCCCGCTCAGCCAGAGTATTCAGGAGGTCGCCGGCGGTCCGCTGTTCGGCATCGAGGGCCAGGACCTCGCTGTCGGTACCCAGCTCCTCCCGCAGGCGGGCAAAGTAACGCACGGTGATGGTGTCGGTTGCCATAGTGACTATCCCAGCAGTTCTGTAAAGGCATAGTAGGTGACCGTGTCCCCCGGGGCCACCGTGGTGTGCTCGGGCACCACGGCCAGGCCGTCACCCCAGCAGGCGGAACTGAGCACGCCCGAGCTCTGGTTGGGGTAGGCCGTAACCACCGTACCGCCGCCCTTTATCTCTTTGCGGGCCCGGATGAATTCGCGGCGGACGGACGGCTTGTCCACACTGAATCCGGCGGGAAGGGGTTCGCCCAGAGGGTGGTAGCGGCGGTTCCCCTGGCAGTGACGGATATAGGGCAGCCCCGCGATCAGGAAGGTGACCAGCACTGCCGCCGGGTTGCCGGGCAGGCCCAGTACCGGTGTGCCGTCGATGCTGCCGAACGCCAGCGGTTTACCGGGTTTTATCGCCAGACGCCAGAGTGACAGCTCACCCTGCTCCTCAAGCACCGCCCGCACGTGATCTTCCTCGCCGACGGACACACCGCCACTGGTGATAATCAGATCCGCTTCCGCGGCCGCTGCCAGCAGGCTTTCCCGGGTGGCGTGGCGGGTATCCGCCAGGGTATCGCACCGTGTCATTTCGCACCCCGTGGCCTCGAGGAGGCCGGCCAGGGTGAAGCGATTGGTGTTATAGATCTGTCCCGGCGCCAGAGGCTGGCCAGGCTCCACCAGCTCATCGCCAGTGCTGAAAACCGCGACCCTGAGTCGCCGCAGGACGGGGATCTCGCCAATACCCATCGACCCCAGCAGGCCCATTTCCTGGGGGCGGATCGGAGTGCCACCGGTCAACGCCACGTTGCCGCAGGCCAGGTCCTGGCCCTGGCGGCGGATATTCTGGCCAATCTCCACGTCCGCGGTGATGCTGATTCCCCCGTCGCGGCTTTCGGTACGTTCCTGCATGACCACGGCATCGGCGCCGGCGGGAATCTCGGATCCGGTAAAAATTCTTACCGCTGTGCCGGGTGTCAGTTCGCCCGGGGGCTGCCCCGCAGGGACACGGGCGGATACCGGCAGGACCGGATTGCCGGGGGTGTCAGCCACCCGCACGGCGTAACCGTCCACCGCGCTGTTGTCTGCTGGTGGCACATCGGCCGGTACCTGGATATCCCCGGCCAGGATCCGCCCCAGGCTCCGGTGCAGCGGCAGGGTTTCCGTGCCGGTGACCGGCCGGGCCCGGTCCAGGAGGTGGTCGAGGGCGTCTTCGAGGGAGGCGAGAGTCTGACCAGTCATCAGCCTGCCGCCTTTTCACCGATTTTTTCCGCCAGGCGGTGAATGGCCCGATCCGGTTTGCGCTGCACCAGGGCGGCAAAGTTGCAGGGGCCGTGGCGGCTGTCCAGCTGGGTGCTGAGAATGCCTTCCCAGCCGGTGCGGCAGGCTCCGGTGGAGCCGGGCAGGCAGAATATCACCGTGTGATTCGCCATGCCGGCGAAGGCCCGGGACTGGATGGTGGAGGTGCCGATGTCCAGCTGGGACAGGCGGCGGAACTCCTCGCCAAAGCCGTCAATGGTCTTGTCCAGCAGCGGCGCCACCGCCTCCGGTGTGCTGTCCCGTTCGTGAAAGCCGGTGCCGCCGGTGATGATGATGCCGTGGATGGCGGGGTCGGCAATCCACCCGGACATGAGTGCCCGCACCAGGTAGACATCGTCCGGCAGAATCCGGCGGGCCGCAAGGCGATGGCCCGCGGCCACCAGCTGGTCTTCCAGGTACTGCCCCGAAGTGTCTTCCGCCGGGCCCCGGGTATCGGAGACGGTCAGCAGGGCAAGGTTGAGGGAGACCAGTTCACCGGTGGGTTTGCTGCTCATTGGGGCACTCCGTTGATGGCTGTCTGTTTGATAACAGTATCCGTATAGAGTCGGGTCAATGGAAGGGAGTACCCCAACCGGCATAGGTGGATGTGCCACATTCCGGTGGACGGATGACACAAACTGATGCAAATTTGGTCACGGGTACTTGACAGGGGTGCGGCCGGTAGTCGATTATCCTGTTTGCCTGGCGAGCGGTTGTTCTCCCTGTCTCTGGCTTCAGTATTTTTTCCGGACTCCATCACTACCGGTTGCTCCATCTGGCCAGCACCACGCGCGGCGCATTGTTTCCGATCAAACCGTTCAGGGGCGTCCCTGTCATTCCAACTATCGCTTACTCCATTCCTGATAAACCAATAAACTATGAATCTTACTGAACTCAAGCAGAAGTCTGTGCCCGAATTGCTCGACATCGCGCAGGAAATGGGCCTTGAGAACCTGGCCCGTTCCCGCAAGCAGGATGTCATCTTCACGATCCTGAAGAAGCACGCCAAAAGCGGCGAAGACATCTACGGTGATGGCGTACTGGAAATTCTGCAGGATGGCTTCGGCTTCCTCCGTTCTGCTGACGCCTCCTACCTGGCCGGTCCCGATGACATTTATGTCTCGCCCAGCCAGATTCGTCGCTTCAACCTGCGTACCGGGGATACGGTTTCCGGCAAGATCCGGCCACCCAAGGACGGTGAGCGGTATTTCGCGCTGTTGAAGGTGAACGAGATCAACTTCGACAAGCCGGACAACGCCCGTAACAAGATTCTTTTCGAGAACCTGACGCCGCTGTTTCCGGATGAGCGGCTGGTTCTCGAGGTGGGCAACGGCAGTACCGAGGATCTCTCCTCCAGGGTGCTGGATCTTGTGGCGCCCATCGGCAAAGGCCAGCGGGGCCTGATCGTGTCGCCGCCCAAGGCCGGTAAAACCCTCCTGATGCAGGGCATTGCCCAGTCCATCACCCGCAACAGCCCCGACTGTCATGTCATGGTGTTGCTGATTGACGAGCGTCCGGAAGAAGTGACCGAAATGCAGCGCACCGTTCGCGGCGAGGTCATTGCCTCCACCTTCGACGAGCCTCCGGCCCGTCACGTCCAGGTGGCGGAAATGGTGATCGAGAAGGCCAAGCGTCTGGTCGAGCACAAGAAAGATGTGGTTATCCTGCTGGACTCCATCACCCGCCTGGCCCGTGCCTACAATACCGTCATTCCCTCCTCCGGCAAGGTTCTGACCGGCGGTGTGGACGCCCATGCCCTGGAAAAACCCAAGCGGTTTTTCGGCGCGGCCCGGAACGTGGAAGAGGGCGGGAGCCTGACCATTCTGGCGACAGCGCTGGTGGACACCGGTTCCAAGATGGACGAGGTGATCTACGAGGAATTCAAGGGCACCGGCAACATGGAAGTCCACCTGGACCGGAAGATCGCCGAGAAGCGCATCTATCCCGCCATGAACATCCGTCGCTCCGGTACCCGCCGTGAGGATCTGCTGATGAGTGAGGCCGACATCCAGCGGGTCTGGATCCTGCGCAAGCTGCTCCATTCCATGGACGACGATACCGCGGCCATCGAGTTTCTGCTGGACAAGCTCAAGGAAACCAAGACCAACGACGAGTTCTTCCAGTCGATGAAGCGTCGTTAAAGGATGCCATTCCTCCTGCTCCGGAAAGGATGCGGGAGGGGCTTCCACAAGAGAGCCCGGAAGCCGGGAGCGGAAACGCTTCCGGGCTTTTTCCGGGCTTTTTTAATCTGCCTGTTTTTGCCGCGCGTAATGACTTCCGACCAATTCGGAGCCAGCCATGAAATACAACGACCTGCGTGACTTTCTTGACCAGCTTGAAAAGCAGGGTGAGCTGAAGCGGATCTCCGTCGAGGTGGATCCCCATCTGGAAATGACCGAGATCTGCGACCGCACACTGCGGGCCGGTGGTCCGGCCCTGCTGTTCGAGAACCCCAAGGGTTACAGCATGCCGGTACTGGGAAACCTGTTCGGCACCCCCAGGCGGGTCGCCATGGGGATGGGCCAGGACAGCGTTACGGCCCTGCGGGATATCGGCAAGCTGCTGGCCTACCTGAAGGAGCCGGACCCGCCCAAGGGCTTCCGGGACGCCATCGAGAAACTGCCCCTGTTCCGTCAGGTCATGCGGATGAGCCCGAAGGTGCTGAGGTCGGCTCCCTGCCAGGACGTGGTGATTGGCAAAGATGATGTCGATCTGGGCGTGATCCCGGTCCAGCACTGCTGGCCGGGGGATGCCGGACCCTTGGTGACCTGGCCCCTGGTGATCACCCGAGGCCCCCACAAGGAGCGCCAGAACCTGGGTATTTACCGGCAACAGGTCATCGGCCGCAACCGGCTGATCATGCGCTGGCTCAGTCACCGGGGCGGCGCCCTGGACTTCCAGGAGTGGCAGAAGGCTCATCCCGGCGAGCCGTTCCCCGTCGCCGTCGCCCTGGGGGCCGACCCCGCCACCATTCTGGGCGCTGTGACCCCGGTACCGGATACCCTTTCAGAGTATGCCTTCGCCGGCCTGCTTCGTGGCAGCCGTACTGAACTGGTCAGGGCCGGGCTGAGTGATCTCCAGGTGCCCGCCAGTGCCGAAATCGTGCTGGAAGGCTTTATCTACCCCGGAGATACCGCGCCTGAAGGCCCTTTCGGGGACCACACCGGTTATTACAATGAAGTGGATCACTTCCCCGTGTTCACGGTGGAGCGCATTACCCATCGCCGGGATCCGATCTACCACAGTACCTATACCGGGCGTCCGCCGGATGAGCCGGCGATTCTCGGGGTGGCACTGAACGAGGTGTTCATTCCCATCCTCCAGAAGCAGTTTCCGGAGATCGTTGACTTCTATCTGCCCCCGGAGGGTTGCTCCTACCGGCTCGCGGTGGTCACTATGAAGAAGCAGTACCCGGGTCATGCCAAGCGGGTGATGATGGGGGTCTGGTCCTTCCTGCGGCAGTTCATGTACACCAAGTTCGTGATTGTCACCGATGATGACGTCAACGCCCGTGACTGGAATGATGTGATATGGGCGATGACAACCCGTATGGACCCGGCCCGGGATATCACGCTGGTGGAAAACACCCCCATCGATTACCTGGATTTCGCCTCGCCGGTGTCGGGGCTTGGCTCCAAGATGGGGCTGGACGCCACCAGCAAGTGGCCCGGTGAAACCGACCGGGAATGGGGGGTGCCCATTACCATGAGCGAAGAGATCAAACGACAGGTTGACGAAAAATGGGACAGCCTGGGGATTGAATCTTCATCCCCGCGCCCCGACTGATATGGCCACTGGTCCGTACCGTATTGTACTGCGGCCCTCGGGGCTGTCGTTTCCGGCGGGCCCGGCGGACGATGTGCTCGGTGCCGCCGGGCTTGCCGGCATCGCGGTGCCCGCGGCCTGTCGCAACGGCGTTTGCGAGCTGTGTGAGGCCCGCCTGTTGAAGGGCCGGGCCGTGAATACCCGAAACCAACAGACTATTGTGGTTGGTGAACCCCTGGTGATGTGTCGAAGCCGGGCGGAAACCGATCTGGAACTGGAGATACAAGCCGTTATGGCCGCTGGACAGAACCCGCCGAAGAAATTTCAGGCAAAAGTCGCCGACGTGCGATCCATCAGCCATGACGTCTATCGCGTGGAGCTGCAGCTGAACCGCCGGCGGGAGCTTTCCTTTCACGCCGGCCAGTACCTGTCGGTGAATCTGCCCGAGGCGGACCCCTGCTACTTTTCCATTGCCAGCAGTCCGTCGGATCAGGCCATCGAACTGCACATCCAGGCCACCGAGGAGTGGGTCTCCGCCCAGCGGGTCATCGATGCCCTGATGGCCGGCGGAGAAATCACCCTGGAAATGCCCCATGGCAAGGCGTGTCTGGCGTCGATTCCCGAAAAACCGCTGCTGATGGTTGCCGCAGGTACCGGCTTCGCCCAGATGAAGAGCATGGTGGACTATCTTCGGGGCACCCGCTTCGACCACCCGGTCACCCTGTACTGGGGAGTTCGCCAACCCGAGGATATGTATCTTCGGGATCTCGCCGAAACATGGGACCGTGAGTGGGAACCGTTTACCTTTGTACCGGTGGTGGGCGATGACGACGATAACGACTGGAGCGGACACCACGACCAGCTGGTGAACGCGGTGCTCAACTCCGGCTTTGACTGGAACACCGTCCGGGTCATGGCCAGCGGCTCACCGGTGATGGTTTACACTCTCATGGACGCCCTCGTGGGGGCGGGCCTGCCGGAGTCCGAGTTCTTTTCCGATGTCCTCGAGTATGCGCCACGGTACTGATTTTTAGCCGCGGAACCCGCGGAAAGAAAAGACTTTCAGCCACGGAACGACACGGAAAGATAGAGACTCTTTATCTTTGTTTTTTTCCGTGTTCTTCCGTGGCAAATCTTCTTTTAAAAGCGGTTAAAGACCGCCACCTGCGTCGGCGGGCCGAGCTCCGGGTCTTCCTCACCGATGCCGCTGAACCGGACCTGATAGCCTGACTGCTTCGCCACGGTGGCACACCAGTGGCGGAACTTGTGCCGGGGCCATTCGAATTTATGATCAGGGTCGCGGAACTCTCCCGGGCGGAGATCGAACAGGGGATTGTATTCGGCGTTGGGGGTGGTCATGACCACCCAGCCCGGGCGATATGTGCCGAATACCGCCCGTTGTACCTCCGAGAGGCGGCCAGGGTCAACGTGTTCGATGGTCTCCACCATGGCGGCGGCGTCGAAACCGCTGAGCGGAAGTGACGCGTCCATGTAGCTGCCCTGCAGAAGCGACACACGTGTATCGCCGGAAGCCACCTCAGCCAGCATTTCCCTGGCCTGCCTCAGGGACAGGCCCGATTGTTCGACGCCCACAACCTGCTCATAGCGGGCCTCCCGCATCAGTCGGCGCAGCAACGAACCGCTGCCGCAACCCAGGTCGAGAATGCTCCGGGCACCGGAGGTGCGGATCAGCCCGGCAACCCGGTCCAGCCGCTCCTCGTGAAGGCTACTGGACTGGGTATCCATCAGCCGGTACCTCGCCAGTCAACGGGCTGCGGCGGTCGGCCAGGTGGCTGGCGAGGGCAACGCCGGTTTCGCTCATGGTCAGGAAGGCCTCGTCAGCACCCGCCTCGCGGATCTTTTCCGCCTCGTCGGCATACCCGGTATGGGCAACCACGTAGCCGCTGAAGCCTTTCTTGCGCAACATCCGGGCGGCGATCAGTTTGCCCTCGATGTCGTTCATGGCCAGGATGACGCCCTCCAGCTTGGGCATGTAGAGGCCTTCCCAGAAGGTGGTATCCTCGGCGTCGGCGAATACCACGTTGCGTCCTTCGGCAGCGTGCTTCTCGGCCTTGGCGGGATCCGAGTCGAGGCCCATGAGGTCCGGCTCCTCCTCGGCAAGCCGGTCATAGGCGGCGGTGCCGGTGCGGCCCATCCCCATCACCAGTACCCGTGTACCGCCGAGGGAGACAGGTTGCTCGTCCGGATGCCGGCGCTTGCTTTCCAGAGGCGCCAGCCGGTGTGCCAGCCGTTCATAAAGGGGGTGGGCCAGGCGATTTAATGGTGCCGAGAAGATGAACGACAATGCCACGGCGATGGCAAGAGGCACCAGCCATTGGGGCAGGGCGACGCTTGCCACGATCAGGCCGAATTCGCTGTAGTTGGTGAGGGAGAGACTGGTCAGGAAGCTGCTGCGGGCCCGCAGCCGGAACAGCAACAGGAGGAAGAAAAAGAGGATGCCCTTTAGGGGCAGCACCAGGGCCGCTACCAGGGCGAACAGCAGGCCATTGCCGTCCGGCAGGCCGCCGATGCCGATCTGCAGGAAAAAACCCACCAGGAAGATTTCCTTGACGCTCCAGAGTGACTTGGAAAGCTCCTGGGCCCGGGGGTGGTTGGCCAGCATGGCCCCGAAAATCAGGGCGCCGAGCTCCGAGCTCAGGCCAACCGCCTCAAAGCCGAGACCGCCGATCACCAGGGCCAGCAACAGGCCCAGCAGCACCAGCAGTTCGTCATGGCCGCTGGCATCCAGAAGGCGGTACAGCAGGGGGCGCAGAAGGGGCAGGCCGAAAACCAGAAGGGCCCACTGTGATGGTGTCTTGCCGGCAGCCACGCTCATCACTACCAGTGCGACCAGGTCCTGCATGATCAGGATGCCGATGGCGACCCGGCCATGGAACGCTCTCAGTTCCCGCTTGGTCTCCAGCACCTTGGCGGCAAGTACGGTGCTCGAGAAGGACAGCGCAATGGCCAGTAACAGCGAGGTCTTCCAGTCCAGTCCCGCGAGGAAGTGAATCCCGGGGGTGAAGACCAGGCAGGTGATGCCGAAATGGATAAGGCTGCCCCCGATGACTTCCGGACTGACCACGGACTTGAGTTTCAGCTTCAGGCCCACGGTGAACAGCAGCAGCAGCACCCCCAGGTGGGCAATATGAGCGAGGGCATCGGTGCCTTCCACTACCAGGGGAGTGAAGCCGGCCAGGCCGCTGAGCAGGAAGCCCGCTGCCAGATATCCGATCAGAGGTGGCAGGCCGAATGCCTTGACCAGCAATCCAAGAAAAAAAGCAAAGGTAATCCAGATGGCTTCTGACATGAGTAGGGCGCTTCTGAGGCGGAACAATCGGCTTCGGTAGACTACTTGGTTTTGCGTCTGGATTGAATACTAAAAAGCCCGGCACATGGGCCGGGCCTGGGTGTGGTCCCCCGAACTGTCAGTCGGACTCGCGGGCGATGGCCCGGTAGGCAATGTCCCTGCGATAGAACATGCCATTCCAGCTGATGGTTCGTGCCAGTGCGTAGGCCCGCTGCTGGGCTTCCGTGACTGTTTCGCCAAGGGCGGTGGCGCACAGGACCCGGCCACCATTGGTGACCACCTGTTCACCCTTCATGCGGGTGCCGGCGTGGAAAACCTTCTCGCCGTCGGTTTCGCTTTCCGGCAGACCTGTTATGACGTCTCCCTTGTCGTAGCTGCCGGGGTATCCTCCGGCTGCCAGGACAACACCGACCGAGGCACGGTCGTCCCACTCGGACTGGCACTGGTCCAGTTTGCCGTCCACCGCGGCGTTGCACAAAGCAACCAGGTCCGACTTCATCCTCAGCATGATGGGCTGGGTTTCCGGGTCGCCGAATCGGCAGTTGAACTCGATGACCTTGGGAGTGCCCCCGGTGTCGATCATCAGGCCGGCGTACAGAAACCCCTTGTAGGGATGGCCCTCGGAAGCCATACCCCGCACCGTCGGATAGATAACCTCTTCCATGATGCGGCGGTGGATTCCGGCGGTGACGACCGGGGCCGGGGAGTAGGCACCCATGCCGCCGGTGTTGGGTCCGGTGTCGCCATCGCCGACCCGCTTGTGGTCCTGGGAGGTGGCCATGGGGAGCACATGCTCGCCATCCACCATGACGATGAAACTGGCTTCCTCGCCGTCCAGAAACTCCTCGATCACCACCCGGCTGCCGGCCTCGCCAAAGGCATTTCCCGCGAGCATGTCGCGGATCGCTGCCTCGGCTTCCGCCAGTGTCATGGCTACGATCACGCCCTTACCAGCCGCCAGGCCGTCCGCCTTGACCACAATGGGGGCACCTTTTTCCCGGACGTAGGCCAGGGCCTGGTCGACATCGGTGAAATTGGCATAGTCGGCGGTTGGAATGGCGTGCCGGGCCAGGAAGTCCTTGGTAAAGGCTTTGGAGCCTTCCAGCTGGGCTGCGCCCTGGCTGGGTCCGAACACCCGCAGGCCCCGGGCCTCGAACCGGTCCACGATGCCGCCGACGAGGGGGGCTTCAGGGCCGACAATGGTCAGGCCGACGTCATGGGTCGCGGCAAAATCCGCGAGGGCCTCCAGGTCCATTACATCAATGGAGACATTCTCCAGCCGGGGCTCCAGGGCAGTGCCGGCGTTGCCGGGGGCCACAAAAATCCGGTCCGCGTCGGGGGACTGTGCGGCCTTCCAGGCCAGGGCGTGTTCGCGACCGCCATTACCAATAACCAGGATATTCATCTTGTTCTACCTCGACGATTGTGGGGCGATCAGTGGCGGAAATGCCGCATTCCGGTAAACACCATGGCGATGCCATGCTCGTTGGCGGCGTCGATCACTTCCTGGTCCCGCATAGAGCCACCAGGCTGGATCACCGCGGTAATGCCGGCCTGCGCCGCGGCGTCGATGCCATCCCGGAACGGGAAGAATGCGTCGGAGGCCATTACCGACCCTTTAACTTCCAGGTTCTCGTCCGCGGCCTTGATGCCGGCGATCTTCGCGCTGTAGACCCGGCTCATCTGGCCCGCTCCCACGCCTATGGTGCGGCCGGCACGGGCATACACGATGGCATTGGACTTGACGTACTTGGCCACTTCCCAGGCGAACAGCAGGTCGTTGAGCTCGTCCTCGCTGGGGTGGCGCTCGGTGACCACCTTGACGTCCTCCATGGCCACCATGCCCAGGTCACGGTCCTGGACCAGCAGACCGCCGGTGACCCGCTTGTAGTCCATGGCCGGCGCGCGATCGCCGTCGAACGCGCCGCAGGCCAGCAGGCGGACATTCTTCTTGGCGGCGACCAGTTCCACCGCTTCGGGAGAAACGGTGGGGGCGATGATCACTTCCACGAACTGCCGGTCGATGATCGCCCGGGCGGTGTCTTCATCGAGCTCCCGGTTAAAGGCAATGATGCCTCCGAAGGCGGAGGTGGGGTCGGTGGCAAAAGCCAGGTCATAGGCCTGGCGGATATCGGCGCCAATGGCCACGCCGCAGGGATTGGCGTGCTTGACGATGACGCAGGCCGGGTCAGCGAAAGGCTTGACGCACTCCAGCGCGGCGTCGGTATCGGCCACGTTGTTGTAGGACAGCGCCTTGCCCTGGAGCTGCTTGGCAGTGGCCACACAGGCTTCCCTGGGATAACGCTCGGCATAGAAGGCGGCCCGCTGATGGGGGTTCTCGCCGTAGCGCATGTCCTGCACCTTGATGAACTGGGTGTTGAAGGTGCGGGGGAAGTCGGGGTTGTCGTTGTCCGGTGTGCGACCGCCGAGGTAGTTGGCGATGGCGCCATCGTAACCTGCCGTGTGCTCGAACGCCTTTACCGCGAGATCAAAGCGGCTGCGGTGGGTGAGCTGGCCGTCGTTTTCGTCCAGCTCCCTGATGATCCGCCCGTAATCGGACGCGTTGACCACAATGGCGACGTCATTATGGTTCTTGGCAGCCGCCCGTACCATGGTGGGACCGCCAATATCGATGTTCTCGATGGCGGTGGCCAGGTCGCAATCCGGTCTGGCCACGGTCTCCTCGAACGGGTAGAGGTTGACCACGACCATGTCGATGGGACGGATATCGTGCTGGTTCATTACCGTGTCGTCGGTGCCCCGGCGTCCAAGGATGCCGCCGTGGATCTTCGGGTGCAGGGTTTTGACCCGGCCATCCATCATTTCCGGGAAGCCGGTGTAGTCGCTGACCTCAGTGACGGGAACCTGGTTTTCCTTCAGCAGACGGTAGGTGCCGCCGGTGGAGAGAAGCTCGATGCCCCGCTCGGTGAGCTGGCGGCCAAAGTCGACGATGCCGGTCTTGTCGGAAACGCTGATCAGGGCACGGCGGACAGGCGTATTGGACGGGTTGGTCATGATTTTTCTGCCTTCTTGAAACAGGAAAGGCCTCGCGAAGGGTGTCCGGGAGGCCTTGGTCAATCCAGGGTATTATAGCAGACCGTACTGCTTGAGCTTCTTGCGGAGCGTTCCGCGGTTCAGCCCCAGCATGGTGGATGCCTTTGTCTGGTTGTTGCGGGTGTACTTCATGACCTGCTCAAGCAGGGGCGCTTCCACTTCAGAGAGTACCAGCTGGTACACGTCTGTGACGGGGGCGCCGTCGAGTTGAGCAAAGTAGTTCTTCAGGGCCACTTCGACACTGTCCCGCAGGGTGACGGAATTGCCCGTGCTGCTGACTGTCTGAAGGGTGGGCTGGTCGTCGTTGGCGGAACGCCCCAGATTCTCGTTTGCCAGGGTTTCGGCGGTCATGCTGCGAATACCTCTCCGTTTCGTAAGGCTGCAAAATACTGTTGGATACTCTCGGACTGCGCCTGGGCGCAATCCAGCGCATTGAAGCGCTTTCTGAACTGTTTGCCGGCATCGTGGGACTGGAGGTACCAGCCCACATGCTTGCGGGCGATGCGAACGCCCATCGGGTCACCGTAGAACCGGTGAAGTTCTCCCAGGTGGTCCAGCAGAATCGTTTCCACCTCGTCCAGAGGGGGAGCGCTGACAATCTCACCGGTTTCCAGGAAGTGATGCACCTCCCGGAAGATCCAGGGCCGGCCCTGGGCACCCCGCCCTATGAGCAGGCCATCCGCGCCCGTGTGCCTGAGCACATCCCGCGCCTTATGGGGCGAGGTGATATCACCATTGGCAAATACCGGAATGGATACCGCTGCCTTTACCTCGGCAATGGTGTCGTATTCCGCGTCGCCACGGTAGGCATCGGCCCGGGTCCGGCCGTGAACCGCCAGCGCCTGGATCCCGGCGTCCTCGGCCATGCGGGCTACCGCCAGGGCGTTGCGGTTGTCACGATCCCAGCCGGTGCGCATCTTCAGGGTGACCGGAACATTCACTGCCCGGACCACGGCGTGAAGAATGTCTTTCACCAGCTGCTCGTCTTTCATCAGGGCTGAGCCCGCCGCCTTGTTGCACACCTTCTTGGCGGGGCAGCCCATATTGATGTCGATAATCTGGGCGCCATGCTCCGCGTTCATTCGCGCGGCATTGGCAAGCATCTCCGGGTCACCGCCGGCAATCTGCACCGATCGGGGTTCCGGCTCACCGCTGTGGTCCAGCCGGAGGCGGGACTTGCGTGTATGCCACAGCGACGGGTCTGCAATCACCATCTCGGACACCGCCAGGCCAGCACCCATGCGCCGGCACAACTGCCTGAAGGGCCGGTCCGTCACACCCGCCATGGGTGCAAGCACCAGTGAGTTCGGCAGTGTGTAGGGCCCGATCTTGACCGTGGGCAGCATACGTCTGTGTCCGTTGTCGGTGGTCTGAGCGTCTCCTGAACCAGCCAAACACGCTGGACGGCTCCGGCTCGGGCCGCCAGTCAGGAATGGGTGATTTCTTCAGGGGGCGACAATGATACCGCCGGGGGGCAGGCTATTGAAGGCCAGTAGGGTGTAAAAAACTGATTATTTTTCGTCCTGCCTGGTTGACTTTTATGCGGCCGAATGTCCACCCATGGCGGATTTCCCGGACAGGTCCTGTATTCACTGACGGCGGTTAACGAAACGGAGATTGTAGTTGACCGCGTCACGACCCGGGTCCCGGATGGCGATGGATATTCGCACTGGCGTCTCCGTTGGCATCGCGTCCAGATCTGCAGCTTCGCCAGCCAGGTAGTCTTCCGGTGGGAAAACACTCTGGGCCACCACGTCGCCATTGAGGTTGGAAAACGTGAGCGCGATGGACGGGAACGGCTGTTCAAATTCGGCCTGATTGATGATCACGGCGTCCACCAGCAACGCATCCCGATTCTCCGGGTCGGTCCGCACCACCAGTTTCCGGCTCTGAATCCGGTCCAGGGCCACCAGTGGTTCAAGCTCGCAGCCGGCATACTCACAGGCCTTTTCATACCAGGGCCGAAGCTCTGGAATCGCAGCCAGTCTGTCAAACTGGAACCAGGCGACCTGTGAGACGAGGGCCGCCAGCAGGGCCAGAACGACCAGGCTCCACAGCCAGCCACGGGCGCTCCCGCCTTTTTTGGCCCCCACGGACACCGGTTCCCGTGAAAGCTGTTCATAGGGGGAAATGTCGTCCAGGGAGGGGAAAGTCCGCTGCCCGGAAGTGTCCCGTGGCGGCTCCGCGGCGCCGGTCCGGTCCCGTGGCAGGGGCTCGGAGGGCCATTCGCCCAGTTCAAGGGGCGGATCCGGCGGAAACTCCGGTTCTGATGCCTGGCTGCGTGGCTCCTGCCGTCGGGCATCTTCCGGTTTCGCTCTGGACCGGGGCCTTTCCGGTTCCCGCCCAGGGGAAGGGCGCGCTGGCGCGGGGCTGGCCGGCTGTGGCGGAGGGGTATCGGCTTTTCTGGTGGACTCTTCCTCCAGCATGGCTTCAGCCCAGCTCTCGTCGACGTCACCCAGCCCTTCCTCTTCGACCGTATCCTGGCCCGAGGGCCACTCCTGCGACTCCCTGAAGCTGTCGCTGAGTTCGTCGTCCGAGAAATTAAGATCCTGGCCGGCGTAGCGGCCTTCGGCGGCATCCTCCTCGGGGTTGTCCTGGAAGATCAGTTCATCTTCCGCTTCGGTGGCGCTGAAGCTCTCGTAGGAATCGCTCTCAACAGGCTCAGGGGGCTTTTCTGCCGTCTTTGCCGCGGGCGAGGGGTGGGCTTCATCGCTGGCGTCAGCATTGGCCCGGGCGTCGAATACCTCCATGCAGTGTCCGCAGCGCACCTTGCCCTTGGCGACGCTCAGCTGCTCTTCCGTGACCCGGAAACGGGTGTCACAGTGTGGGCAGCGGGTCAACAGACTGGGGGTATCGGCCATCCTTCGTTCCTGTAAGGTCTCAGACTCTCGGCAGTTTAGCGACAGTGCAATGCTTCGTCACCCGTCAATGCGGCGTCCTGTGAGGCGTATCCATTCTTCGCGCTGGACCGGCTCGTCCATGATGAACCAGGGCTCGTAGGCGGCCATTACACTCCGGGCCTGCTGCGCGAGTATGCCCGAAAGGACGAGGTTGCCCCCGGGCCGAACCTTGCGTGCCAGGGTCGGGGCGAGCTCGATCAGGGGCCCGGCGAGAATATTGGCCAGCAGCGTGTCCGCCCGGGTGTCGGGCTCCCGGGCTGGCAGGTAGAGGTCCAGCCTGCTGTCGTCCACCTGGTTGCGGCGGGCGTTTTCGCGACTGGCCTCAAGGGCCTGGGGGTCGGTGTCCACGCCAATGGCATGATCGGCTCCCAACAACAGGCCCGCCAGGGCGAGGATGCCGGAGCCGCAACCGTAGTCGATGATCTGCTGACCCTGCAAATGCTGACCGTCCAGCCATTCCAGGCAAAGGGCGGTGGTGGGGTGGGTGCCCGTGCCGAAAGCGAGACCCGGGTCCAGCATCAGGTTGGCCGCCGCTGGGTCGGGCGCGCTGTGCCAGCTTGGCACGATCCAGAGCCTCTCTCCAAACCTGAGGGGCTTGAAGTCGTCCATCCAGGCCCGCTCCCAGTCCTTGTCTTCCACCAGGGTGACGTCGATTTCGGGCAGGTCCTGCTGGGTCTGCCGGTGCCAGGCATCGCGTATTTCAGCACAGAGCTGATCAATGTCCCGACTGGCATCGAACAGGGCAATCACCCGGGTGTCGCTCCACAGGGGGGTGGTGCCCGGGTCCGGTTCGAAGATGGGCTGGTCGGCGGCATCTTCCATGGAGACGGCGTCGGCGCCCATCTCCATGAAAAGATCCTCCAGCTGATCGGCGTTTTCCGGATCAGCCGGAACCTGCAGTTGGATCCAGGGCATATCAGTCCCGTATCAGCTTTTCGAGGTAGTGGATGGTGAAATCCACGCTCTTGAAACCGCCATCCCTCACCAGTTTACGATGCAGGGGCTGATTGGTCTTGATGCCCTCCACCACCAGCTCGTCCAGGGCATTTTTCATGCGGCGGCGGGCGATCTCCCGGTCATCCCCCCAGGTGATCAGTTTGGCCACCAGTGAGTCATAGTAGGGTGGTACCGTATATCCGCTGTAAAGGTGAGAGTCCACCCGGATGCCGTTGCCACCGGGGGCGTGGAAGTGTTTGACCTTGCCGGGACTGGGCACAAAAGTCTTCGGGTCCTCGGCGTTGATACGGCACTCCAGGGCGTGGCCGGAGATGCGGATCTCGTCCTGGGTGTACTGCAGGGGCAGGCCACTGGCAATGCGGAGCTGCTCACGGACGATGTCCACGCCGGTGACCATTTCCGATACCGGGTGTTCCACCTGAACCCGGGTGTTCATCTCGATGAAATAGAACCCCCCATCCTGGTACAGGAACTCGAAGGTCCCCGCGCCCACGTAGCCGATCTCCTTGCAGGCGTCGACACAGGCTTTCAGGGTCTTCTCCCGGGCTTCCGGGTCGATGTTCGGCGCCGGGGCCTCTTCCAGGACTTTCTGGTGGCGGCGCTGCATCGAGCAGTCGCGATCGCCAAGGTGGATCACGTTGCCGTGGGTGTCCGCCAGCACCTGGACCTCGACGTGGCGGGGCCGCTCCAGATACTTCTCGAGATAGACCGTGGCATCGCCGAAAGCGTTCTTGGCTTCGGTCTGGGTTACCTGGATGGCCTTGAGCAGGGCAGCCTCGGTATGGACCACCTGCATGCCCCGACCGCCGCCGCCTGAAGCCGCCTTGATGATGACCGGATAACCAATTTTCCGGGCGATGCGCAGGGTGCGCTCGTCGTCGTTATCGATGGGTCCGTCGGAGCCGGGTACAGTGGGAACGCCGGCCCGAACCATTGCTTCAATGGCGGATACCTTGTTGCCCATCAGGCGGATGGTCTCGGCCCGCGGTCCGATGAAGGTGAAGCCGCTCTTTTCCACCTGCTCGGCGAAGTCGGCGTTTTCTGCCAGGAAACCATAGCCGGGGTGGATGCCAACGCTGTCGGTCACTTCCGCGGCGCTGACGATTGCCGGGATGTTCAGGTAGCTGTCCGTGGCGGCGTTGGGGCCAATGCAGACGGATTCGTCCGCCAGCCGCACATGCATAAGGTCCCGGTCCACCTGGGAATGGACGGCAACGGTACGGATGCCCAGCTCCTTGCAGGCCCGGAGTACCCGCAAGGCGATTTCGCCGCGGTTGGCGATGAGTACTTTCTCGATCATGGCCATGATGTTATGTCACCCGTTGCTCAGGAAATGATAAACAGAGGCTGGTCGAACTCGACCGGCTGACCGTTCTCCACCAGGATATCGGTAATGGTGCCGCTCTTGTCGGCCTCTATCTGGTTCATCATCTTCATGGCCTCGACGATACAGATGACGTCACCGGCCTTGACCGATTGACCCACTTCCACGAACGAGGGCGCGCTGGGGGATGGCGAGCGATAGAAGGTGCCGACCATCGGCGATTTGACCGCGTGCCCCTTGGGAGCCGCCGGCTCCGAAGGCGCTTCGCCTGGAGCTGATGAGGATGCGGGAGCTGAGACCTGCTGAGGCTGAGGCGCGTACTGGGGCGCATACTGCATGGCAGGAGCCTGTTCGCGGCGGCGCGAGATACGAACAGAGTCGTCGCCTTCCTGGATCTCCAGCTCTTCCACGTCGGATTCTTCAAGCAGTTCGATCAGTTTCTTGATTTTTCGAATATCCATGGTGTTTAACGTCCCGTTACTGGTGTCAGTTGGATTTGATACGTCGCAGGGCTGCCTGGAGTGCCAGGTCGTAGCCCTGACTGCCAAGGCCGCAGATAACGCCGTCGGCAATATCGGAAAAATACGAATGGTGGCGGAATGGCTCCCGCCCGTGCACGTTTGACAGGTGCACCTCGATAAACGGTATTCCAGAGGCCAGCACGGCGTCTCTCAGGGCTACGGAGGTATGAGTGAAGGCCGCCGGGTTTATAATAAGATAGTCGATGCCTTCCGCGCGGGCTTCATGGAGACGATCGATCAGCTCGTACTCCGCATTTGACTGGAGGTGGAGCAGGTGATGGCCCTGTTCTGACGCGGCGGCATGCAGGCGTTCGTCGATATCCTGAAGGGTTTCGTGACCATAGACCTCGGGCTCGCGGACACCGAGCATGTTCAGGTTTGGGCCATGGAGAACGAGGATGGTGGCCATGAGAGTCAAGCCTTGCTGAATTTCAGAAAATGCCGAATTTTGGCAGATTTTTCGCCCATGATGCGTCTTGAACTCCGGAGGTTCAACACTTTTTGACAAACGACCGTATGAATTCCGGAGTTTCAAAGACAGGATTGCGCCAGGCCAGCGTTATTCTGGCGTTTTGGCGGAGTTCCGTCCATAAGACTATGGTTTCATGCAGAGAAACCGGAAGAAGCCCGAATCGCGGGTTCCTTGCGGCTACGGAACTCAGTCGGCCGCCCCAAGTACGCAGTTCCGGCCCGACGCCTTCGCCCGGTAGAGTGCCCGGTCCGCCCTCTCACAGAGAACCGAGGCCGTCTCGCCACGCCATCCGGCCACACCGCAACTGAAGGTGACATGGAAGTCGCGGTCGCCTGCGTTCTGGGTGAGTTCGGCGAATTTTTCGCGGATGTCGTTAAGAACCACCCGGGCGTCGCTCTCCCGGGTGTCCGGCATGATGACGGCGAATTCCTCGCCACCATAGCGACCAATATGGTCGGTTTTGCGCAGGCGCTGTTTCAGGAACATGGACAGCGCGCGCAGGATGCGGTCCCCGATGGGGTGTCCGAAGGTGTCGTTCACTTTCTTGAAATAGTCCACATCAATCATGGCAAAGCAGAGGGACTGCCCCTTCTGTTCCGCCTTCACGATCTCCTGCTCCAGGAGATACAGGGTATGGGTGTGATTGAACAGTCCGGTCAGGCTGTCGCGGATCATCAGCGCCAGCAGTGACCGGGCCCGACGGCCCCGGTTGTGGATCGTGGCGATCAGGTGTTTCGGATCGATGGGTTTGGTGAGGAAGTCATCGCCCCCCAGGCTCATTGCGTGGAGCTGTTTCTGGACATCGTCCTCGGCTGACAGGTAGATGATGGGCACGCTGTGGAAGCGGTCCTGCTGGCGGATCACCCGGGCGATCTCCATCCCCGTGCAGCCGGGCATGTACATGTCGAGGATGATGATTTCCGGATTGAATTCCTCCAGGGCCACGATGATCTGCATGGGATCGGTGATGATGTGGGCCTTCATGCCCGCTTTCCTGAGCACCGTTTCCATGAACTTCGCCTGGGCCCGGGAGTCGTCCAGCACAAGGACCCGGTAGGGCTCGACGGCATTGTTGTGGGTATAGGTCTCGATCTTTTCGATCAGTTGACCCGGATCCACTGCCGGATAGAAGAACTCCTCGCCGCCGCAGCGGGATGCCCGCAGTCGTGTTTCGATGGTGCCGTCCTCATCACTGACGAAAATGATGGGAATCGGCGTGTCATGGCGTTGCTGGAGCATTTCCACCGTGGTGAGACCGCTGTCAGGTTCACCGCCAAAGGCGATGTCCATCAGAATCGTCTCCGGCTTGTGGAGGGCACAGGCGCTGGCCAGCTCTTCCGGGGTGTCGAAAGCCTCAGCCCGGAAGCCGAAGAACTCCAGTTGCCGGATCAGCCGATTGGCCAGTTCGTGGCTGCTCAGGGCAACATATACGGGTGTTTTGCGATAGACCCGTGGCGGTTCGCTGCTCTTCCGATCCGAGCGCCGCTGGGTGCTCTGCTCGAGCGCCGCCACCGCCTCCCTAAGGGCCTGGAGGGCGCCGGAATCCGGCACTTCGCCTTCCGGCCAGTGTCCGGTGGCGTCGGTAATTGCCTTGCCGGCGTCGACGTAGGCAACCATTTCGAACCGGCTGGCATAGCGCGCCAGCTTGTCCGCGGCGCCGTAAAGGTCACCCCTGAAAGAAGCGGCCGCTGACGGATCGCCGTGGATTTTCTGCCAGGTGTCCAGTACTACCCGGGCCTGGTTGGTAACGCGGCGTGCAAAATGCTGGCGGAGTTTTTCTTTTTGAGACTCGTCAGTCATGGGGTTACCGAAAATGTCCTGTCTGTTTTTTTGGGGAATGCAGGATGTCTTTGTTTCTGCAGTCTATAGTGTTTGTAACTGAAGACGCAGGCAGCGAACTGTAAATCTTTGTGAACCTGAGACGTGGGTACGGTCTTTGGCCGGCGAATCGCCCATGCGGGACACTAGCGCTGAAACCCTTTCGAGTCAGGTGCGGCACGGATGCAACAGGAAAGGCCAGAACAGCACAGATCTTCCGCCATAACCCTCCGCACGCTGTTGATGCTGTTTACCGGTGGGCTGGTACTGTTACTGATCACCATCAGCATGGCTGTCAGTTTTGACCGGTTCCGCAGCTACATGGCGGAGGAGCTGGAAGGACGTACCCGGGACGCGGCAACCGCGATAGGGCTGTCAGTCTCAAACGCCATCGATGCCAGTGATGTGGTCGCCGTTGGTCGCCTGATCGACTCCGTGTTCGACAGCGGTGATTATCTGTCGGTGGCTTTCGTGGACCATGAAAACCGACAGATTGTCGGTCGTTCCCGCTCCCTGGACGACCTCGGTGTACCGGGCTGGTTCATGGAACTGGCGGACCTGCCCCGGCCCGTTGGCACTGCTGACGTTCTTCAAGGCTGGCGCTGGCTGGGCCAGATCCGGGTCCGGGGTCACCCGGGTAACGCCTATCGCGACCTGTGGCGGGTAAGCCTGTCGCTCGCCCTGGCGGCGGTGGTTGTAGGGTCGCTGGCACTTGTACTTCTCTATGTATTGTTGGGACGACTGCTGTTGCCGTTGAGGACGCTGGAACGGCAGGCCAAGGCCATTGGTCGCCGGGATTTCCGGTTGCGCACCAAGGTGCGCTCCACCCGTGAGCTGAACCACGTGACTCAGGCCATGAACCAGATGACCGAGGACCTGGAGCAGCTGTTTGCGGGCCAGGCAGCCCTGATAAGCCATTTGCGTCGAATCAATAACGAGGACTCCCTCACCGGTCTGGCCAGCCGCAATGCGTTCGAGCAGCGGCTGGCGGTGGAAACCGTCTCCGAGGAGGAGCGCAAGCCCGGTGCGCTGGTGCTGGTACAGATTACCGGCTTTGCGGACTTCAATAAGCGCCTCGGTCGGCCGGAGGCAGATCAGTTACTGATTCGCGCAGCGACGGAGATCCGGGAATTTCTACATGAGCATGCCGGCAGTTTCGCCGGTCGGCGCGCCGGGGCGGAGTTCGCCGTGTTCATTCCCGGAGGAGCGCCGGCGGACGCGCTGCTATGGGCCCGGGACCTGGTGGAGAAGTTGCAGACCGTGTGCATCGAGTTTATCGGTGAGGCTGATCCGGATGGGTTGGCGCTTACGGTTCATGCCGGGGTTGCCGGCACCAGCGAGAGGGTTTCCGTGAAGAGCCTTTTCGAGTCGGCAGATGTTGCGCTGCGTCGGGCCCAGACCAGCGGCATCAGTGGCTGCGAGCTCGCCGATACCGACCTTGAGGTGCACCATGGCGCGGAGCAGTGGCGGGTCCTCCTCGAGCGGGCCCTGGAGCGTGAGCAGTTATGGCTCTGGCAGCAGCCTCTGGTTGCCGCGAGCGACGAGCTGCCTGTTTTCCAGCAGGTGTTCTCCCGGGTTCTGGTTGATGGCGAATGGATCCGTGGCAACGTATTCGTCCCCATTGCCGAGCGCTATGGAATAATGGCCCGGATCGACCTGATGGTGATCAGCCGGGTCCTTGAGCGGCTGGAGACTGAGCCGAGAGCGGTGCTGGGACTGTCTCTGGGGGCATCTTCCGTGGCCGATGCCGAATTTTCAGCCACGCTGGTGGAAAAGCTCGAAGCCGCCGGGCCGCTGGTGGAACGGCTCTGGGTGGGGGTGCCCGAGCAGGTGGTGCACTATCGGCGTCGCAACGCCCAGGTGTTTATCCGTCGCCTGAGACGTTGTGGAGCCATGGTGATGGTGGATCGCTTCGGGGTGGGGGGCGTGCCCTTCAGTTATATGAAGAATCTGCCCATCCAGGCTCTTCGTATCGACTCAAGCTTTGTGCATGGCATCGACCGTCACGATGAGAACCGGTTTTATCTGGAATCCATGATCACCATTGCCCGCGGCCGCGGCGTCAGGGTGTTCGCCTCCGGAGTGGAGACCGAGGCGGAATGGCGCACCCTCAAGGCAGCCGGTGTGGACGGTGCAATTGGCTACCACCTGGGTCGCCCGGCGCCACCGGGAGCGGGCTGAGCCCGGCACCGGCATTGCATCCATCTGACGAATGGTTCATCTTTGCAGTCCCGGGCAGCGGGGCTTTACCGATTACTCAGGCTACAGGACAGGCGACTATGCTCAACCGACTGAAATCCGTTTTCTCCCGTGATAAAGGGGGCTATCAGACCTCTTCGCCGGACGGGCGTCCCGTTGGCAAGATTCTGCTGGCCCTGGTCGTGCTCTACCTGCTGGTCACTATTATTCTCGGCATAGTATGGAGCAGCGAGCCGGACACCTTTTCCGTCCGGGAGCATACCCGCAGCGTTGCTTCTGAAATGGGCCGCGAGCCGGTAACCGGCTTTGCCACCACCGCCACCATGATACGCATCGCGGAAACCCTCCTTGAAAAGCCCGGTGGCTACATCACCAACGACGTGTTTCCGCCCGGGCTGTGGATGGATAACATGCCCTCCTGGGAGTATGGCGTGCTGGTTCAGCTGCGGGATTTCTCGCGCTCACTCAGGCAGAACATCAGCCGTTCCCAGAGTCAGTCCGCGGAGGATCCGGATCTCACCGTCGCCGAGCCCCAGTTCCATTTCAACAGTGACAGCTGGGCGCTGCCCTCCACCGAGGGTGAATACCGCCGCGGCATCAAGGCGCTGCAAAGCTACCTCAGGCGCCTTTCCAATCCGGAGCAGCCGGAGGCTCACTTTTATGCCAGGGCGGATAACCTGAACAGCTGGCTGGCGGACCTTGAGACCCGTCTGGGAAGCCTGTCCAGGACCCTGAGCGAAAGTGTGGGCAAGCCGGAGGTGACCGAGGCACTGGCGGGGATCCAGGACCTGGATCCTCTGACAGAGGCAGAGCGTGGCTCAGAGGTCAAAACCCCCTGGACGCAGATCGACAATGTCTTTTATGAGGCAAGGGGGACGTCCTGGGCACTGCTCCACATTTTCCGCGCCATCGAGGTGGACTTCCGCAAGGTGCTGGCGGACAAGAATGCCGAAGCCAGTGTCCGCCAGATCATCATCGAGCTGGAAGAATCCCAGGCTCCCATGTGGAGCCCCATCATCCTCAATGGCAGTGGCTTTGGCCTGGTGGCCAACCATTCCCTGACCATGGCCGCCTACCTCGCCAGGGCCAATTCGGCAGTGTCCGATCTCCGGGAGCTGCTCTCCCGGGGTTGATTCTGGCTGTGGGCCCCGGGCTGCCCGCGGGACTGGACCATAAAAAAACCGGGCATCGCGCCCGGTTTTTTACTTCAGAGGCCTGTGTTTACTTGCCCTGGTAATTGGCCACGGAGTCTTCAATGGCCTTGCGGGCTGCGTCCGCGTTGTCCCAACCCTGGACTTTCACCCACTTGCCGGGCTCCAGGGTCTTGTAGTTTTCAAAGAAGTGCTGGATCTGGTCCCGCAGCATCTGGGGCAGGTCGTTAACATCCTTGATGTCAGCGTAGGCCTTGGTGAGCTTGTCGTGAGGTACCGCGACCAGCTTGGCGTCGCCACCGGCCTCGTCTTCCATGTTCAGGATACCCACCGGACGGCAACGGATGACGGAACCCGGCTGGACCGGATAGGGCGTGACCACCAGCACATCCAGAGGATCGCCGTCATCCGCCAGGGTGTGGGGGATGAAGCCATAGTTGGCCGGATAGAACATGGGGGCGGTCATGAAGCGGTCCACCATTACGGCGCCCATGTCCTTGTCGATCTCGTACTTGACCGGCGAGCTGTTGGCCGGAATCTCGATGGCGACATAGATGTCTTCGGGCGGGTTCTTGCCTGCCGGGATGTGGTCAAAGTTCATGGCTGATCCTTCTGTGAGCTAGTGGATTAAAGACGATGGTGAAAAAGTGGGCGCCATTATACGGCCAACCCGCGAGAACCGAAACTCAACCAAGGTCGGTTTCGGTCAGCCATCAGCCATCAGGTGCTGGGGTTGCGGGGAATGCTCCTGACGCCGTCCTTCGTGCCCAGCAGCAGCAGATCAGCCGGCCGGCGGGCAAACAGGCCGTTGGTGACCACCCCGACGATCTGGTTCAGTCGCTCCTCCACCACGATGGGACGGGAGAGGTCCATGTTGTGGATGTCGATGATGATGTTGCCATTGTCCGTGGTCACCCCTTCGCGATACACGGGATCGCCACCGAGCTGGACAATCTGGCGCCCGACATGGCTGCGGGCCATGGGAATAACCTCGACGGGCAGGGGGAAATCTCCCAGGATGTCCACCTTCTTGGAGTCATCTGCAATGCAGATGAATGTCTTTGCCACTGCGGCGACGATTTTCTCCCGGGTCAGGGCGCCGCCGCCCCCCTTGATCAGTTCCAGGCGATCGTTGGTTTCATCGGCGCCATCCACATAGAATTCCAGATCGGCAACAGCATTCAGATCGTATACCGGAATACCGTGTTTTTTCAGCCGCTCCGCGGTGGCGTCGGAACTGGCGACAGCGCCATCGAAGTCGTTACGAATCCCGGCCAGGTAGTCAATGAAATAATTGGCGGTACTGCCGGTACCGACGCCGATAACGCTGTTCCGTTCAAGGCGGGGTGCTATGTAATCCAGTGCCGCCTTGGCTACCGCCTGCTTGAGTTCATCCTGTGTCATGCCGGCCTCCTGTTGCATTGCGGATAAGAAAGTGTCTTCCGCGAGGAGGACCATTATAACGCTCCGCGCTGGCCAAGTTATAGACGTGGGGCCTGCAAACTTTTTACACTGTCCGTTTACCCGCGACAGGCGGACTCACATCACCGACCGTGATTCATTCAGATACCGGATCAAAAGCACCATGCCGCAACGCTACATCAAAAAGATTCTTGATGCGCGGGTATACGATGTGGCCATCGAAACCCCGTTAACCGAAGCACGCAGTCTCAGCAAGCGGTTGGGCAACCATATTCTGCTCAAGCGTGAGGACCTGCAGCCGGTGTTCTCCTTCAAGATTCGCGGCGCCTATAACCGGATCGCCCAGCTTTCCGAGGAGCAGAAGGCCAAGGGGGTGATATGTGCTTCCGCCGGCAATCACGCCCAGGGCGTGGCCCTGGCGGCCAGGGAGCTGGGCATCAAGGCGGTGATCGTGATGCCCCAGACTACCCCGGACATCAAGGTGAAATCGGTCCGGGACCGGGGGGCCAGGGTCGTGCTCCGGGGTGACGCCTTTGATGAGGCCGCCGCCCACGCCCGGGAACTGATGGAAAAGCACGGCTATACCTATATCCCTCCCTACGATGACCCGGATGTAATCGCCGGGCAGGGTACGGTGGCCATGGAACTGATGTGGCAGGTTTCACACAATCTCCACGCAGTGTTCATCCCGGTGGGGGGTGGTGGCCTGATTGCCGGCATGGCGGCGTACATCAAGTACCTGCGCCCGGAAATCCGGGTGATCGGCGTGGAGCCGGAGGATTCCAACTGCCTGCAGGCGGCCTTGGCGGCCGGCGAGCGGGTGGTGCTGGACGAGGTGGGCATTTTCGCCGACGGCGTGGCGGTGAAGCAGATCGGCGAGGCGCCCTGGGAAATCTGCAAGGACAATGTGGATGAGGTGATCACCGTCTCCACCGACGAGATCTGCGCGGCCATCAAGGATGTCTTCGAGGACACCCGCTCCATCTCCGAGCCGGCCGGTGCTCTGTCAGTGGCAGGGATGAAGAAATACGTGGAACGGGAGCAGCTGGAGGGGGAGAGCCTCGTCGCGATCCTCAGTGGCGCCAATATGAACTTCGACCGCTTGCGCTACATCTCGGAGCGGACGGAGATCGGCGAGAAGCGGGAGGCCATCCTGGCCGTGACCATTCCTGAACGTCCCGGGGCCTTCAAGACGTTTATCAACGCGTTACATAAGCGCAGCATCACCGAGTTCAATTACCGATACTCCGACTCGAAAGCGGCCCGTATCTTTGTGGGTATTCAGATCCAGGCTGGCGGACTGGGCCGGGAAGATCTGGTCCAGAGCCTTCGGGAGGCAGGTTACTCCGTGGTTGACCTCACTGACAGTGACCTGGCCAAGCAGCATATCCGCCACATGGTCGGTGGCCACGCGCCGTCGGTGCGGAACGAGAAGATCTTCCAGTTCGAGTTTCCGGAGCGCCCGGGTGCGCTTCTGAAGTTCCTGATGTCCCTGGGTACCCGCTGGAACATCTCCATGTTCCATTACCGCAACCATGGCGCGGCCTATAGCCGGGTCCTGATGGGGGCGCAGGTGGAAGACAGGGAACTGCCGGATTTCGAGGCCATGCTCGACCGGGTTGGTTTCCGCTACACCAACGAAACCGACAACGAAGCGTATCAGCTGTTCCTGGGGGCCGGTAACGGCCACTGAAGAGCGTATCGCAACCTTTCCTTACAGGCTGTCACCGGTGGCAGCCTGCTCGCCCACAGATTTTTACAAATTGTAATTATAAAAAATTGTAAATTATTGAAGACGTGTTACGCTTTCCCTCGATTCTGGAAGTCGGCGACATCCAGCTGTTTTTACAATAAAAACACGTTAGAAAACTTACCAGTGGAGAAGGCGCAATGAAGCGTAGGCCGGACATGCTTCGGACCGTTGTTCTGTTATTTGTAATGGGGCTGGCAATCACCGGTCTGACGGGACTGCAGGCCTCCGACGAAACCCCGCGCGCGCTACCGTCTGACGTCAGCGCCCAGGCCCAGTGGTTTGGCTCCGCCAGACGAACCGAAGGCTGAAATCTTCGGTATTCAGCCGCGTCCCCGGTAAATCGCCCGGTCGGTCACGACCGCATCCAGCGGCACATCCCAGTCTTCGATGGGCAGGCGCCGGACCCTTTGCAGGTCGTGAGCCAGGCCAATAAGGGCCGGTCGTAACCGGGGCCGTAACCGCGTGAAGGCAAAGGTGCGATCGTAGAATCCGCCACCCATCCCCAGGCGCCCCCCCTGGTCGTCAAATCCCACCAGTGGCATCAACACCACGTCCATTGCCCAGGCAGGTCGAATCCGCCTGCTGTGGAACACCGGCTCGGCAATGCCGAAGCGGTTCGGTCTCATGGGCGTGTCTTCATCAAAGCGGCAGAATGCCAGCTGGCCGTCATGGATGGGGTGTAGGACCGGCAGGTAAAAATGCACGTTCCTGCGCCGCGTCTGGGCCATGAAAAGGCCCGGATCAATCTCGCCATCGTTGGGGAGGTAGACGGCCAGGTGTCTGGCCTGCATTACTCTGGGGTGTTGTCGAAGCATGCTCGCCAGATGGATGGCGGCATCACGTTGCTGCTGGGTATTGAGGGAGCGTCGCTGCTTGCGCAGATCTTTGCGGATGGCTTTGCGACCATCGGCGGTATCAGGTGCGAGACTGGTCAGGCTTTGAAACGCATCGTTCACAACGGGGGATCGTGTCCTGTAAAAATAAGCTTCCCGGGCTGCCGTTATCGGATGTGGCCCTTGAACCCAAAGTTCAAGGTGGTGGCCGCTGTGACATATTAGGCTTTCCCCTACGCGGGGGACTTGCTCACAATGTCCTGAAGTAGCCACCTGGGTGTTGCGCATCGGCTCGAGGACGTATCCGACCAGCGAACAGCCCAGGAAGTTGGGACCATTATAGGGGCAGAGGCCGGGGTAATTGCAACCGCTGATTCTTTAATTTCTGCTATCGGTGCCATTACGGGAATCGGTGTCCGGATGAGGCGCTCCCAGCGCCTGGTCCAGTTTCTGGTCCATGGCCCGCAGAACGTCATCCGCCGCGCCTGACACGCTGCTGTCTTCCAGAAGGTCGTGGGTAATGTTGAGTGCGGCCATCACCGCAATCCGCTCGGTGCCGAGTACCTTGCCAGTGGTGCGTATCTCCCGCATCTTGCTGTCGAGGTGACGGGCGGCACGGCGAAGCGCATCCTGCTGGTCCGGCGGACAGGCGACCAGGTAATCCTTGTCGAGGATGCTGACTTCAACGGTGGTCGGGGATTTTGCCATCAGTGATGCTCCAGGGCCCGAAGGCGACCTATCATGGCTTCAATTCGGTTCTTCGCCAGATCGTTGCGCTGGATCAGCTGGGCCCGTTCCCGGTTCCATTCATCCTGGAGCTCGCGGAGGGCGGCATTATCCTGCTCCAGCTTGCGACAGCGCTCTATCAGGCGGTCCAGTTTTTCCGCCATGGCCTGCAATTCTGACTGTTCCATAGACATTCC
This sequence comes from Marinobacter daqiaonensis, assembly GCF_900115285.1. Lineage (GTDB taxonomy): Bacteria > Pseudomonadota > Gammaproteobacteria > Pseudomonadales > Oleiphilaceae > Marinobacter > Marinobacter daqiaonensis. The sequence goes on along the minus strand of NZ_FOYW01000001.1, from coordinate 1,863,491 downwards.
GGTGATGTTCGGGGCGCCACATCGGCGGCTCCCGTCGGTCTGGCGTTGAGAGATAGTCTGCTAACTCACGCTCACTATAAGGGGGGCATGGAAACGGGTCAATTTGCCTGTGCGTCATGTTGTTGTGACCGCTGTCGCAACCCTGGCAGAGGCTGCCACCATGAGCCGGCACATTAACCTGTCATGTCCCTGGCCGCTCCCCAGCCGGAGGGGCGGTTGCCAAGGCGCCAGGCCCGGACAGCGGGAAGCATGCCCACCAGCAGGCCCGCGATGGGCACACTGGCGAGCATCAGCCACTCGATACCGGTGGGCGGCCGAAGGCTGATGGCCAATCCCCACTCACTGAGCAACCAGGGCGCCAGCATCCCCAGACCGGCATACCAGAGCAGCGTTGCCAGGACGGCAGAAAGCAGGGCAAGACCGCTGCACTCCATCAGGTAGAGGGCTGCGATCAGCAAGGGCGTTGCGCCATTGGCCCGGAGAACCGCGATTTCCTGATGTCGATGGGACTGAAGCGTCAGCAGGACCGTGATAAGCCCGGCCAGACTGGTGAGAACCACGAATACCGTAATGCCGAGCAGCACCGACTCGAACTGGCCGAGCACCTGCCAGAGCTGGCTCAGGGCAACGCCCGGCAGAATCGCCGATAGGGGTTCGGTGTCCATCTGGTTGATGTGGCGCTGCACCTGGAACGTGAGAATCTGACGTTCGATTCCCGCCAGTGCGGCGGTAATATGGGTAGGCGTGAGCTCCACCTCCCGAGCCTTTCCCGCCGGCAGAGTTCGCCCCGGTGATGGCACACCGCTTTCCCAGCCCACATGGATGGCTTCCAGTCCCTGCAGGCTCACATAGACCCCCCGGTCAACCGGGGTGCCGGTTGGTGCCAGTATCCCGCTGACGGTGAAGGGGTGGCGGTCGTGGTCGAGGAAGCTGGTGCGGCCTCCGCCATGGGACAGCACCACCTCGTCAGCGATGGCATGGTCCATGGCCCGTGCCACCTCGGCACCGAGAACCACCTCGAAAACGTCGTCGAACCAGCGGCCCCGATCCAGTGCCAGGTCACGGTCGTCCCCGTACTGGTAGTGGTTCAGGAAGCGTTCATCCGTGCCCACCACCCGGTAGCCCCGGTAACTGTCGCCCAGGGAAAGAGGCACCAGCCAGTCGATGCGGGAGTCTTCTTCCAGTTTCTGGAAGGTGGACCAGCGGATATTGTTGGTGGCATTGCCGATGTGGAAGATCGAATAGAGCAGCAGGTTCAGCTCGCCGCTGCGGGCACCGATAATGAGGTCGGTCCCGGAAACAGTGCTGTTGAAGGTCTGGCGAACCTCCGTGCGGAGATATTGGACGCCCAGCAGAAGCGTCACACTGAGAGTGAGAGTCAGTGTGACCAGGGCCAGTACCCGGCGCCGGTGCCACAGGCTGGCCCCCGCCAGGAAAAATGCCACGGACGGTCTCATGGCTGGTCTCCCATGGTGGGTGTCAGCTCAAGATGGCGCTCGAAATGGCCGGCGAGCGCCGGATCGTGGCTGACGAAAACGACGCTGGAGCCGGAGTTCGCGGCCTGGTCCAGCAGCAACCGGACGAAGCGGTCCCGGTTCAGTGTGTCCAGGGCCGAGGTGGGTTCATCGGCGAGAATCAGATCTGGCGAGCCGATCAGCGCCCGGGCGGCCGCCACCCGTTGTTGCTGCCCCGTGCTTAACCGCGCCGGCTTGCGGCCCAGGCATTCTTCCGGCAGGCCCAGCGCCGCCAGCAATCGACGCGCCGCGGCTGGCGGCGAATCTCCCGCCTGGTGCCGGCGGTGGGCAGACAGATGGCAGGGCAGCAGGACATTGCCGAGGGTGTCCAGGTAAGGCACCAGGTTGAACTGCTGGAAGATGACGCCGATCCGGTCGGCCCGCAGGCGATCGCGGGCACCTCCCGACAGTTGTGTCAGCTCCTGGCCGTGCACTGTCAGCGTTCCGGTCATGCTCCGGTTCATGCCACTGAGCAGGCTGAGCAGTGTACTTTTGCCGGTGCCGCTGGCGCCCCGGATAAACAGGTGTTCTCCCGGCGGCAGGGTGATGTCGGGAAAGCGGAGCCTGGCGGCCTGTCCCGGCCATTGCCAGCACAGGTCGCGGGTGAGGATAACCGTGTCGGCGTGTGAACTTGTGGCTGTGTCAGACGTCATATCCGTGTGTTGGCTCATGTGGCACTATGCGTGTTTTCGGGTATCTGCGAAGTCTGGCATTTTCTGCCGGTTTTGAAAGTCCTGCGCCCTGAGCGGGGCCTGAACGGAGTGCAAAATGGCATCCCCCTGTTGTTTTTCGTTGGTTCACCGGCTCTGGCCGGCAATTGTCCTGGCTGCCCTGGTGCTGGCTCCCGTCGCCCATGGCCAGCAGGACTGGCAGGAGCTTGACTGGCTTGAACTCATGCCCGAGGAAGACCTGCGCCTGCTGGAAAGCCTGCCGGAGGTCGACCACGAGGGCGATGGGCCGGTGGCCCTGCCGGATGAAATCATGACTGGCCGGGTAGTGCCGGAAATGGACGGCACCCCGGCGCGGATTCCGGGTTTCGTGGTCCCCCTCAAGACAGTGGGAGACCAGCGTATTGTGGAATTCTTCCTGGTGCCTTATTACGGCGCCTGTATCCATGTGCCGCCGCCTCCGCCCAACCAGATCATCCACGTCACCTACAAGCCCGGCTTCACCCTGGAGGCCCTCTACGACCCGATCTGGACCCAGGGCGTGATCCGCACGGAAAAAGTGGAGAACGATATCGCCTCATCCTCCTACACCATGACGGCAGAGCTTATCGAGCCCTACGAGGAGTGATCGCTGACCGGGGTCAGGGTGTAAGCTGGATTGTGTCCCCGCCTTCCTCCAGAACAGTCTGGCCCTGGCCCCGCTTGCTGACCCAGTCCACCGCCAGCCGGTGAATTTCGCGGAACTGCCCCGGCAGCGGGGTGACCAGAGGGCTCTCCGGGTCGCTCGCGCATTGTAGTTGCTGACTCACCTCAATTTCGCTGTGGGTGTCGCCATGACTGTGGCCATGCTCGTGGCTAAGGTGGGCCGTGCCGGATACGACGGTGCAGTCACCGTTGTCCGTATTCACCAGCGGGGTATTCGCCAGCCACTCCCTGGTCTGATCCAGTTGTTGTTTCTGGTCTTCGTTACGGGGTTGATGTTCAAAGCCCACCAGGTTCGCGGCAGGGGAACGAAAGATCAGATCCACCGTCCTGTCCTCCAGGGCCACCTGTAATTGCGCCTGGCCATGGACATGGGCGCTCTGTTGATGGCCGTGGTCATGGCCATGGTCGTGCTTCCCGCCAGCCAGGGCGTGGCCGGGCGCCAGCAAAACCAGAAGCAGAGCCAGGCAGCCGGACCGGGGGAAAGAGATGGATATCGACTTCATGGGGGATCGCCTTGTTGATATGTTATAACGTAATTTACCTGGAGCTGGCGGAAGGTCAACCCTCTCCGCTTTATTCCTGCCGCCGGTGTGCCGCCCTTCCGGGAAATGCTAGGATTGGAAACCCATTTAACTGCCAGGTAAACCAATTTCATGACCGAATACGCTGATTCCGGCGCAGGGAATGCCGATTTCGAGGTCTGGGCCAACCTGTTTACCCGCTGTCGGGCCTTTGGCCATCCTTCAGAGCTTCATGGCGGTCTCTGCGGCCGGCTGGCGGCGGGGGCCCGCCTGGAGCAGCAACAGTGGCTGGACGTGGTCTGCGAGCACATGGGCATAGCTCCCGAGGCTCTGGCCGGAGACGACGACATCCCGGACGAATTGCCGGACTTCATGGCCGACGCCTATCGGACCACCCTGGAGGAACTTCGTTCCAGTGCCCTTGAATTCCAGCCCCTGCTGCCAGAAGACGATTATGCCTTTGAGCAGCGCCTGCAGGCTCTTTCGGCCTGGGTCCGGGGGTTTCTCGAAGGCATGGCGGTCGCCGCCGGTGAGCGCCTGGGTGAGGCCCCTGGTGAGATTCGCGAACTGATAGAGGACATGGTGGCCATCAGCCAGGTGGAAGAGGCGGCCGACGCCGACGAAGCGGCCGAGGTGCAGCTTAACGACATTACCGAGTACGTCCGGCTGGGGGTGGTTTCCGTATTTACCGAATTCAATCCTCCGGAGAAACCGTCATCATCCGCAGGCCAGACCCTGCATTGAGTTCCCAGAACCAGGAGATGCTATGAGTCAGTGGATTCCAGCCAGCGAACACGCCGAACGCCGCCGCCGGTTAATGGAACTGATGGCGAAGGACAGTATCGCCATCCTGCCCGCCGCACCGGAGCGGACCCGCAACCGGGACGTTCTCCATCCTTTCCGCCAGGACAGCGACTTCCATTACCTGACCGGCTTTGGTGAGCCCGAAGCGGTACTGGTTCTGATACCGGGGCGGGAGCATGGCGAGTCGGTGCTTTTCTGTCGTGAGCGGAATCCGGAGAAGGAAAAGTGGGACGGGTTCATCGCAGGGCCCGAAGGGGCGATCGAAAAGCACGGCCTGGATGATGCCTTTCCCATAGCCGATATCGACGACATCCTGCCGGGCATGATCGAGGGCCGCAGCCGGGTCTACTACCCCCTGGGCCGTGACCAGTCGTTCGACGCCCGGGTCATGGACTGGGTCAAGGTGATCCGCAGCAAGGTCCGCGCCGGTGCCCAGCCGCCGGGGGAATTCGTGGCCCTGGAGCACCTGCTTCACGACCTGCGCCTGTACAAGAGCGCCAACGAGATCAAGGCCATGGCCCGTGCCGCCCAGATCAGCGCGGAGGCCCACTGTCGCGCCATGAAACGGGCCCGCGAGGGGGGCTATGAGTATCAGCTGGAAGCCGAGCTGATCCATACCTTCATGGAGAACGGTGCCCGCAACACCGCCTATCCCTCCATCGTGGGCAGTGGCGTCAACGGCTGCATCCTGCACTATATCGAAAACAGCGCTGAGCTGAGGGCGGGTGACCTGGTACTGATCGATGCCGGCTGCGAGGTGGAATGCTATGCCTCCGACATCACCCGGACGTTCCCGGTGAGCGGCAGATTCACCGATCCCCAGAAGGCCCTCTACGAAGTGGTACTGGAGGCCCAGTATGCGGCGATTGACGCGGTGCGCCCGGGTAACCACTGGAACATGCCCCATGAGGCGGCCCTGGAGGTTCTTACCCAGGGCCTGATCGACCTGGGAATCATTGAAGGTCCGCTCGCCGGGGCTCTTGAACGGGAGGCTTACCGGCCTTTCTTCATGCATCGCACCGGACACTGGCTCGGACTGGATGTGCACGATGTGGGCGACTACAAAGTGGGTGATGCCTGGCGGGTACTGGAGCCGGGCATGGTAATGACAGTGGAGCCCGGCCTCTATGTCGCTCCTGATAATATGGACGTGGACCCCAAGTGGCGCGGCATCGGCATCCGCATCGAGGACGATGTGGTGGTCACCAGAGAAGGCTGCCGCGTACTTACCGAGGCGGTGCCCAAGAATATCGCCGAAGTGGAAGCGTTGATGGCCGACTGAGGGCGGGGGGCCTGTAATGCAGCAACCAGATACCGATATCCTCATCGCCGGTGGTGGCCTGGCCGGGGCCACCCTGGCCCTTGCCATCGCCCGCAGGGTGCCGGGTTACCGGATCACGGTGGCCGAGGCGTTCCCCCTGGCGGAAGCCCCGGCACCAGAGGACTACCAGCCCAGCTATGACGCCCGTTCCACGGCTCTTGCCTGGGGTTCGCGAAAGATCTTCGAGGACCTGGGTCTCTGGGCCGCCATCAGCGCCCAGGCCGCCCCCATCGAGCGGATTCATGTGTCCGAGAAGGGACGTTTCGGGGTCACCCGCCTGGCTGCCCGCGATCACCACCAGCCGGCCCTGGGTTACGTGGCGGACAACCGCTGGCTCGGCCTGTGCCTGATGGACGCCCTGCGCCGGGAGCCACGAATAGAGTGGCTGGCTCCCGCCGAAGTGGGGCCGGTCAGACCTTTGGAAGCCGGGGTTGATGTGACGCTCCGGCAGAACGGGGAAACCCGCTGCTTCAGAACACGCTGTCTGGTGGTTGCGGACGGAGGCCGCTCCGGTCTTCGGGAAGCGCTGGGTATCGGCGTCCATCGCCACGAATACGGCCAGTATGCGCTGATTGCCAACGTCACCACTGAACGGCCCCACGAGGGAACGGCCTGGGAGCGTTTCACCGAACGGGGACCCATGGCCCTGCTTCCCCTCCAGGGAGGGCCCAGGCCCGGGCATAGCTCGGCACTGGTATGGACACTCTCGCCGGAGGCCCTCGACGAGGTTCTGGGCCTGGGGGAGCGGGACAGGTGTGCCCGGCTGCAGGCCATTTTCGGGTGGCGCCTGGGACGTTTCATCCGTTTCGGGGAAAGCCACCATTACCCGCTGACACTGGCGACCGCGGATGAGACGGTAAGGCCATCCGTGGCCCTGGTGGGCAATGCGGCCCACGCCCTTCACCCGGTTGCGGGCCAGGGCTTCAACCTCGCGCTACGCGGCTTGATGGCCCTGGTGGAATCGTTCCGGTTTGCTAGGGCCCATGACCTGTCACCCGGGGATCTGACAGTGTTGGCCCGCTACCAGCAACAGCACGAGGCGGACCGCCGGCAGACCATCGGATTCTCGGACTCCCTGGTGCGACTGTTCGGCGGAGATTTGCCGGCACTGGGCCCGTTGCGAAATGCCGGGCTGGTGGGGCTGGACCTGGTGCCTGCTGCCAAACACTGGTTTGCCCGTCGTGCCATGGGGCTTGGCGCCACCGGTTCGCCCCGGCAGCCAACAGACCGTTACCGGGAGCACTGGCAATGAATCATTTTGACATTGTTGTGGTGGGCGGTGGCATGACCGGCAGCGCCCTGGCTCTTGGAGCGGCGCACCAGGGCTGGCGGACGGCCCTGGTGGAAACCTCTCCGTTATCGGAGCTTCTGTCGCGGCCCGCTGAGGCGACCTCCGTGGACGACATCGAACCCCGGGTCAGTGCCATTTCCGTCGCCAGCCAGAGGCTCCTGGAAAGCCTGGGAGCCTGGAAGCACATCAGTGAAACGCGCCACTGTCCCTACACCGCCATGGATGTGTGGGACGGGGAAGCGATTGGCCGCATCCGCTTCGATGCCGCCGAACTGGGCGCCCCGGCCCTGGGAACTATTGTTGAAAATCGTCACCTGGTAAGGGGGCTTTTCCAGGTGGTGGATACCTCTGCGGTTACCTGTCTTGACGGCCAGACCGTGTCGCGCCTGGCGCAGGAAGGCCAGGGCTGGCGGGTTTCACTGGGAGACGGTAGTGACCTGACCGCGGACCTGGTGGTGGGTGCCGACGGCGCCCATTCCCGAATCCGCCAGTGGGCCGGCCTGCCCACCCGGGAATGGGATTACGATCAGGAAGCCATCGTCTGTACCGTCAAGACGGAACGCCATCACCAGTTTACGGCCTGGCAGCGTTTCACTCCGACCGGGCCACTGGCATTTCTGCCCCTGGCCACGGAGGGGGATGGGAGCGATGGACATTTCTGCTCCATCGTCTGGTCCCAGGACACCCTGGAAGCACGCCGCCTGATGGCACTGGAACCGCCGGCGTTCATGGCGGAACTGACCCGGGCTCTGGAGGGACGTCTCGGAGAAGTCCAGGCAATGTCCGGGCGCCACGCCTTTCCCCTTCGCCAGCGTCACGGCAAGGTTTATGTGCGCCGGGGCCTGGCGCTGATCGGTGACGCGGCCCACACCATCCATCCTCTGGCCGGGCAGGGCGCGAACCTCGGTTACGGCGATGTGGTGGCGCTGCTGGATGAACTGGATACGGCCCGCAATCGCCGACAATCACCCGGGGAACTGACGGTTCTCGAGCGCTATCAGCGTCGCCGCAAGGGCGAGAACCTGGCGATGATGGCCGCCATGGAGGGGTTCAAGCAGCTCTTCGGGCGGGACGAACTGGTTCTGCGCTGGCTGCGGAGCCGCGGCATGCGGTGGCTGGATCGGATGAAACCGCTGAAGAACCGGGTGGCGGCCGAGGCCATGGGCCTGTGAAGCAGGGGCCGGCCTGAAAGGGACGGTTGCCTATCGTCCTCCGCAAAGGGTCCGGATGGCTTTGCACGCTTCCTCGATGGCCGGTGGCCGGCCAACGATAAGGTCGCTGTAGGAGAAAGATTCGGTCAGGCGAATGATGATCAGTGCCAGGCTGTCCAGCTCCAGGGTCGGTTGGATCGTGCCCTTCGCCTGCTCCTCCGCCAACAGGGTTTTCATGGCATTGAGGCGGCGTTCCTGCAACAACCGCGTGGCGGTGAGTACCTGGAGGGCAAACTGGGGGTCATCCCTGATGAAATGCCGCAGTGGCTCCGATGCGACCACGGCGGTCATGGTGTAACGGCACACGTCGGCGATGTAATCGGGTCCGGTTCCCGTGGCCTCTGCCTTCCCCTTTTCCAGAGTGGGTTCGTAGACCGACCACATGATTTCCGCCATCAGCACCTCCTTGGTGCCGACCCATCGGAACAGGGTCGTGCGTCCGATGCCGACGGTTTCCGCCAGGTCATTGAGGCTGATACGTTCCCCCCGCAGCCAGCGGCGGCGGCCCTCCCGGAGAACGTCCAGAGGAGTGGCACGGGATGTGGGACGTTCAACAAGTCGGCTCAGTGGCGTGATTTCGTCTTCAGTCATAAGTCCTCCCTGAAACAGTCGTCCCCGCATGGGCGTCATGGGGCGTGCGGGAGTATACAGAAAAGCGGGACTCACGGGCGCAACCTCCTGTCGCGCCCGTGGGAGATGTTACCTCAGTATCCCATTTCCTCCTTCAGCTCCTGGTCAAGCCAGATGCGGGCGTAGATTGGCCCCGGTCTGACCGCGCCGACCCGGAGTTCGCCGTCGTAGTTTTTCACCCACGGCCACCAGGCGATGTAGAACTCCTGGGTTGGCAGCCATACCTGTGGCACTGCTTCCTCGATGATGTACTCGTTCATGTCCCGCAGCATCTCGTTCTGCTTGTCCACGTCGGTTTCGTGGAGGGCGGTCTTCCACATGCTGTCGAACTTTTCGTCCGAATAGAAGGCGGGGTTCCAGGTCTGGCCTGAGACAAAACTCTTGCGCAGTACCGAGAACGGGTTGCCCTCGCCGTTATCCATCAGGTAGCCCTCGGCCTGGTTCTCGTCCCGCATCTGGGAACGGAACGCGCCATACTCCAGGGTCTTGATGTTCATTTCCACGCCGACCATCTGATAGTAGGCCTGGAGCATGGCTACCATGTCGGTGTGATAGGGGTCGCAGGAGCAGACCTGGAGGTCAAATTCGAAGCCATTGGGATAGCCGGCTTCCGCCAGCAGTTCCTTGGCCTTCTCAGGCTGGTGCTCGAACATGGCCTGGGCCTGTGGGTCCAGCTCCTCGATGGGGGTGTACAGGGATGTCCAGCGCTGGGAGAAGGGGTAGTTCAGCAATGCGCCTTCACCATTAAGCAGCGACTGCTGGATGGCCCGCTGGTCCACCGCCAGGTTCATGGCCCGGCGCACCCTGACATCGTTGAAGGGTTTCTTGTCCGTGCGCAGGGCAATGAAGGTCCCCTCGGTCTTGAGGGCGCTCTTGAAGTTCAGGTCCGGCGCGGTTTTCTTCAGTTCATCCACAAACTGCCAGCGGATGGACTCGTGAATGTCCAGCTTGCCGCTGCGAAGCGCGGCGATTGAGCTGGATTCGTCCTTGATGATGTTATAGACAACGCCATCGTTGAGAGGCAGCTCATAGGTCTTCCCCTCGATGGTGGTGGTGTCCCAGTATTCCTCGTTGGCCTTATAGACCTGACGCTGGCCGCGTGCGACTTCGGTCAGCTCGTAGGGACCTGTACCGGTGGCTTTTTTCCAGTCCGCCTTGTCCTCGCCACTCAGTGCGTGCCATTCCGGCGGCATGATGCCGTTGTAGTAACCCCAGGCAATGCGATAGCCCCAGTTGGCATTGAACTCATTCAGGTAGGCCACGGCGGTATGATCGCCTTCCGCCTTCCATTCTTCGATGAAGTCCCAATACGTGGGGATATAGCGGTCGCTGCTCTTCATGGCCTCGAAATGTTCGACGACGTCCTGGGCAACAAATTCACGGCGGTCCATGACCCCGTCCTTGGCCATCCAGTAGACGTTCTCCCGAAGCTTGAATTCGATCCGCAGGGGGTCTTCCTTCACTTCCCAGCTTTCCGCCAGGTCGCCCTTGTAGTGTTCCGGCGGAATAAACGCCTGTGCGATGAAGTCGTTGACGTTCTTGCCGCTGGGACCATAGTCCAGATCACCCATGATCAGGTGGTCCATGAACAGCATGTCGTGATTGGCCTTCCAGTTCCACTTGCTGGTGTCCCACGTTACGGCATCGATGCCGTAATAGATGGTGGCGAGATTGACCATGCCTCCTGGATTTTCCGGAGGTGCTTCCGCGGCAGCGGATAAGGGTAGGGCGGCCGATATGGCCAGCGCCATCAGGTGCCTTTTTGTTGTTTTGAACGGGTGCATAGCTATCACCTTTTCCTGGTTTTGGGTTGGGAATGCCAGGTACTCACTCCCCTGCGCTCAGGTTTCCTCCGTCAGGCCATGGAGGCAACTCGTATCTGCGGCATTGCCGCACTTGTGGGTTCGTACAGATGGCACGAAACCGCATGTCCTTGGGTGGTGTCCTTCAGCTCTGGAGCCACTGTCCTGCATGTCTCCATGGCGTGCTTGCAGCGGGGATGGAACGGGCAACCCGAGGGCGGATTGACCGGGCTGGGCACCTCGCCTTCGATGGAGGGGTCCACCTCGCGGCGTGACTCGGCCCGGGGGTCCGGAATCGGGATTGCGGACAGCAGCGCCTGGGTGTAAGGGTGCTGGGGATTGGTGTACAGCTCCTCGCTGTCTGCCACTTCCACCACGTGGCCCAGGTACATCACCATGACCCGGTCGCAGATGTGGCGCACGACCGCCAGATCGTGGGCCACGAACAGGTAGGTCAGTCCCAGTTCCTCCTGCAGGTCCTTGAGCAGGTTGATGATCTGGGCCTGGATCGACACATCCAGGGCCGATACCGGTTCGTCACAGATAATGACCTCCGGCCGGGCGGCCAGGGCACGGGCAATGCCGATGCGCTGGCGTTGCCCGCCTGAAAACTCATGGGGGTAGCGTTCGGCCATGCCGGGCAGCAGCCCGACCAGCTCCATCAGGCGCATCACCTCGGCCCGATAGGCCTTGCGGCCGGATACCAGGTTGTGGACCTTGAGGGGCTCGCCGATGATGTCGAGGACCCGCATCCGCGGATCCAGGGCGCCGAACGGATCCTGGTAGATCATCTGCATCTTGCGGCGCAGCGTCCGTAGCGACCGCCCCTTGAGGTCGGTGATGTTATTGCCTTCAAGGTGGATCTCGCCCGCTGTGACAGGGGTCATGCGCAGCACTGCCATGCCGGTGGTGGACTTGCCGCAGCCGCTTTCACCCACCAGCCCCAGGGTCTCGCCCCGGTTCAGGTGGAAGCTGACGCCGTCCACCGCCTTTACCGAGCCCCCGGATTTGGGTTTCAGCAGGGTTCCTGGCAGCGGAAAGTGGACCTTGAGGTTTCGGACTTCCAGTAACGGTGTATCACTCATCGACATTCACCCAGCAGGCTTTGAGATGGTTGCCACGATAAGGCTCCAGGGGCGGGTCCTGCTCCCGGCACTGTGGTTTGGCAAATGGACAGCGGGGATGGAACGCGCAGCCCGCCGGCGGATTGCCAAGATCGGGCGGCTGGCCCTCGATGGGTTTGAGGCGGGCCTTTTCCTCGGCATCCAGTCGGGGCATGGAGGCAATCAGCCCCAGGGTATAGGGGTGGCGTGGGTTCTCGAAGATCTCCAGGGCAGTGCCGGACTCCACGATCTGGCCGGCGTACATGACGTTGATGCGATCGGCATAGCGGGCCACGACGCCCAGGTCATGAGTGATCAGGATCATCGAGGAGCCGTGCTGGCGGGTCAGATCCTTCAGCAGTTCCAGAATCTGGGCCTGGACCGTGACATCCAGTGCCGTGGTGGGCTCATCGGCAATCAGCAGTCGCGGCTCGCAGGCCAGGGCCATGGCGATCATCACCCGTTGCCGCATGCCCCCGGAGAACTGATGAGGGTAGGCGTCCAGACGGGCTTCGGGGTCCGGTATCCGCACCTGTCGCAGAAGGTCGAGGCAGCGTGCTTCGATATTTTCCTCTTTGACCTTCCGGTGTACCCGCATGGGCTCCGCCAGTTGCTGGCGAACCGAGAGTACCGGGTTGAGGGACGTCATGGGCTCCTGGAAGATCATCGCGATCTCGTTACCCCGGACACTGCGCAGTTCGTCCTCGCTCATGTCGAGGAGATTGCGACCGTCGAAGTAGACATCTCCGTCAATGATTTCCCCCGGAGGGCTCGGGATCAGGCGCAGCAGGGACATGGCGGTAACGCTCTTGCCTGAGCCGCTCTCGCCGACGATCGCCAGGGTTTCGCCCCGGCCCACGGAGAATGACACGCCATTGACGGCATTGATCGCCCTGCGGCCCTGGCGGAACACGGTGTGCAGGTTTTCAACCTGAAGCAGTGCGTCGGCGGGATCGGTCACCGGCATCTCTTCACTCTGGTCCAGGGGCTGGCTTACTGCAGTATCGCTCATTGGCTCGCACCTCCGGCCTGTCTGGCCCTTGAAGAAGGACGGTCACGGCGTACCGCCGCCACATAGCGTCCGGCGCCGGCACCCCGCATGCGGGGGTCGAGCATGTCCCGCAGGGCATCGCCGAACATGTTGATGCCGAACACCGCGATGGTGAGGGCGACCCCGGGTATGATGGCCAGCCACGGTGCCTGGAACATGTAACTGCGCCCGTCGAGACTCAGCATGCCGCCCCAGCTCGGCGCGGGTGGCGGAATCCCCAGTCCCAGGAAGCTGAGGCCTGATTCCGCCAGAATCACCGCCGCCAGCCGGGTGGTGAACAGCACAATGATGGGCGCCATGACGTTGGGCAGGATATGCATCACCAGGATCCGCAGGGTGGAGGCACCCATGGACTGGGCTGCGTGAATGTAGACGTTCTGTTTCACACTCAGCACCGAGCTGCGGACAATCCTCGAGCCGGATATACCGAACAGCAGGCCCAGAATCACGATCACCTGCCAGGTGCCGGGGCCCAGAACCGACACTGCCACGATCAGGATGATCAGGTCGGGAAAGCACATCCAGCCATCCACCACCCGCTGGCTGACCATATCGAAGCGACCGCCGAAATAGCCGCTGGTGATGCCAATGACCGCGGAAATGACGATGGACAGGGATGTGGCGGCGAAGGCCACGATCACCGACAGCTGGGCGCCGTGGACGATCCGGCTGAACACGTCACGACCAAGCTGGTCGGTGCCCAGCCAGTATTCGGCCGACGGGGGCTTGAGCCGGTCTATGGGGTTGATGTGGTTGTAGCCTTCCGGCGCGATCACATCGGCAAAGATACCGGTCAGCAGCAGCAGGACACAGATAGCGGCGCCGAAGGCGCCCAGCGGCCGTTGCACGATCAGCCGGCCGAGAAAGCCCAGGATCTTGTTGTCACCCAGGCGTTCCCGCAGGGGTGGTCTGGGGGAGGCGGGCATCGTGACCGCGGCAGGAGTGGTTTCAGTCGTCATAGCGCACCTTCGGGTCCAGCAGTCCGTAACAGAGGTCAACCAGCAGGTTCACCACCAGCACCATCACCCCGGAGATCAGGAAAATGCCGGTGATGATGGGGTAATCCCGGTTGCTCACGGAGTCCAGCAGCAGCTGGCCGATACCGGGGAGGCGGAAGATCTGCTCGATGATCACGGTGCCCCCGAAGAGTATGGGCACAAGGATACCCACCAGGGTGATGACGGGGATCATGGCGTTCTTGACGGCATGTCGCAGTACCACCTTGCGCTCCCGCAGACCCTTGGCCCAGGCAGTACGGATATAGTCCTGACGGAGCACCTCCAGCATCATGGTGCGGGTCATCCGCATGACCACGGCGGACAGAGAAGCGCCGAGGATCAGGCTGGGCACAAGGAACACTTTCAGGTTCTCGATGGGGTCGGAAAAGAACGGCTGGATAATGGAGGGCGGCGACCAGCCCCACCACATGGCCGGCAGGATCACCACCATGGTACCCAGCCAGAAGTTGGGTACCGCAAGGGCGATGATGGAGAAGCTCCGGCCCAGGTGGTCACCCAGGGCCTCCTGCCGGACGGCGGAGTAGACCCCCACGGGTATGGCAATGGTGAGAGCGATCAGCAGGGAGAGCACACCGAGTTCGATGGTGACCGGCAGCCGCTCCGCGATTTCCGCATTCACCGAGGTGTTCCGCCAAAGTGACTCTCCGAGATCGCCCCGAAGCACCACATCGCCCAGCCAGTTCACGTACTGGATATAGATGGGGTCATCAAGGCCCAGGGCTCTCTCTAGGTCGGCACGTGTGTCGTGGGTACTGGCGGAGTAATCGTTCTCGCTGAGCATCAGGTCGAGGACGTCGCCCGGAACCAGGCGAACAACACCGAACACCAGGATACTGGCGAACAGAAGGGTAGGAATCAGCGCCAGCAGGCGCCGCAGCAGGTAAACACCCATAAGCTGTCTCTGTCTTTTTGTTGTAATTATGGTCCGGCTTTCGGGGAAAACCGGCCGTAGCAGGCGCCTTATTGTTTTAAGGGGTTCGGTGCCTGTCTGAAACATCGACACTTGCAGGTATAGCATTAGAACTTTTCGTTGAAAAGTTCCAACAGTGAAATAATCAAAAAAATGTTTCGGAGCCTGAGCGCACGGTACGTCTCTGCCCGGAGGCCAGGGAAGTGCTACCGCTCGCGATATAGCCTGACTAGGAAGTAGCCGCCCCCGATCAGCGTGGCCACAAGCCCGGCCGGCAGTTCGTAGGGATACACCAGTGAGCGGGCCAGCCAGTCCGCCCACAGCATCAGCAGTCCGCCCAGGGCAAAGGCCGCCAGCATTTGCGGGAGGGCCCGCTGATAGCCCAGTAGCCGGGCAAGGTGTGGTGCCATCAGCCCGACGAAGGACAGCGGACCCACTACCAGGGTGGCCGCGGCGGTCATCAGTGCGGCCAGTAACAGCAGGGCAAGCCTCACCGGGGACAGGGGCAGTCCCAGGGCCCTTGCCGACGCCTCGCCGAGAGGGAGCATGTCCAGCCAGCGGCTGGCAAGGAGAGCCATGACCAGCAGGACCGGGGTCATTGCCGCCAGGGTGAGGGCATCCTGTTGTCCCGAGAGCCAGGTGGAGCCTGCCAGCCAGTTAAGCAGAGTCACAGCTTCGGTATCTCCCATGGCCAGCACCATCCGGATGCCGGCATCCAGCAGAGCGGAGAGGGCAATTCCGCCAAGGAGCAGGCGCTGGGGCGAGAAACCACTGCGCCTGCTCAGCATCAGCAGGGCTATCAGAACCAGAGTCCCCCCAAGGCCCCCGGCCATCATCTGCAGGGTCCGGCTACCCGTGCCCACGGCCAGCACCAGCACCACCATCCCCAGGGCGGCGCCGGTGCTGATGCCCAGCAGTTCCGGGCTGGCCATGGGGTTGCGGGTCAGACGCTGGACGATCACGCCGGCACCGGCCAGGAGCACGCCCGCCATCAATGCCGTCGCGGACCGCGGCAGACGCATGGCCAGTAATGCAGGGTCAAGCCCCGGCAGGGTCCAGCGCCATCCGTCCCAGGTTGGCCCGAGTCCGAGGGTGACAGCCAGGCTCGCCAAAACGATCGCCATCAGGAGAATGACCCCCAGCCATGAAACGCCCCGCCGTTGAATGGTGAAGACCGATGCTTCCGCGGGCCGGGAGGGTATGAAGCGATTGTGGGTCAGCACCCAGAGCAGAACAGGGCCGCCGAGCAGGGCGGTAGCGGCTCCGGTGGGGAACAGCAGGTGGCCGAAGGCCCGGGTCAGCTGCTGCGCCAGACCATCGGCCACCAGACACAGCAGGGCGCCGGCCAGGGCGCTGAACAACAGGCGCTGGCGCAGTGTGCGGGCACCAAGCAGTTTCACAATGGCCGGAGCGGCAAGGCCGATGAAGCCGACCACACCCACATGACTGACCGTCAGCGCAGTCAGGTAGACTGCCAGCAGGAGCGCCACGGTGCGGACAATGCCCGGAGAGAGGCCCAGGGACCGGGCTCCTTCCGTTCCCAGGTCCAGAGCCTGTAATGGCCGCCACAGGAGCAGGGCAACAACCGCGGCGGCGAGCAGATGCGGTAGCAGTTCCCGGCTGCTGCGCCAGTCGGTCTGGCTCAGTTCGCCGGCCCCCCAGATAAACAGCCCGGCCAGCTGTTCGTGATTGAACAGCAGAATCACCGTGTTGATGGCCCCCAGGTAGAGGCTGACGATCAGTCCGCAGAGGGTAAGGGTAAGTGGATCGAAACCGCGTCGCGCGCCCATCACAAGCACCAGTCCCAGCGCCGCCAGCCCGCCCAGCATCGCCCACGCCTCGCGCCATGCCAGCAGGCTGGGAGCCAGCAGCATCACCAGGCCAAGCACCAGCTGGGAGCCGGCGGCGACGCCGAGGGTGGTGGGCGCGGCAAGGGGGTTTCGCAGCACCTGCTGTACCAGGGTGCCGGCAAAGCCCAGTGCGGCGCCGGTGAGCAGCGCGACGGCGATGCGGGGCAGGAGGGTATAGTGCAGAACTGCGGTCTCGAAACTGGCGGACTCGGACAGCCACAGGGCCGGATACAGTCTGGCCAGGTTGTCAGCATCGGTTGCCGGGGACAGAACCATACCGATGGTCAAAAGTGTCAGCACAAGCAACAGCAGCTTGAACGAGGCTGTCATGGCTGGACTGCGATTATCGGGGGCAGCATCGGTCAGGGATTTCATCGGCGGTCTTCCGGTCCTGCCAGCAACTGGTCGGCCAGCATCTGTGCCATGCGGGGCACACTCAGTACCCCGCCAAAGGTCCATACCGGCCCAACGCCGACGATGCGACCATGACGGGCCATGGGGAGGTAGGGCCACAGTGGGCTGGCCTGCAGCCTCTCCCGGTCGCTTTCCGGCCATGGCCGAACATAGATCAGCCATGCATCCGGATGGCCACCCAGGTCCGCCACCGTGCCGGGGGTGAACCCCCACAGATTGGTGGGCTGCTGCCAGGCGTTGGCCAGGCCAGCCTGGACAAGAGCCTGATGGAGCATGGAATTTTCGCCATGGATGCGAAGCCGCTTATCATCGAGAAATCGAACAAGAAAGGCGGTTTGTCCCGCCAGTCCGGCCTCTGCCAGTTGTTGGCGGGTGAGGCGCAGCTCGTCCTCGGCCTGCTGGATGACTTGCCGGGCACGGTCTTCCCGCTCCAGGATCCGGCCCAGGGTGATGAGGTGTGCCCGGGCCCTGATCCAGGGATTGGAGTCGGCCTCGTAGGTGGTCTGCACGACAGTGGGGGCGATCGTCTTCAGCGCCGGCACAGCGGCCATAAGGTGGCCGGACACCAGGATCAGGTCCGGCTTCAGGGCGCGGATCGCTTCCAGATTGGGCGACTGTCGCCGGCCCACGGACCTGACCGAGTCCGGCAGCGGCGGCTCGGCCACCCATTGTCTGTAGCCTTCCCGCTCGGTCACCCCCACGGGGACGACACCGAGGGCCAGCAGATGTTCGGCCAGCCACCAGTTGAGGGCCACCACCCTCTGTGGCGGCTCCTCAAAACGCACTTCGCCGGCCTCGTGGGTAATCACGGTGCCGGCGCTGGCGGTGGTGCAAACCACAAGCAGTAACAGGGCCCGCAAGGCGGGCCCCGGATGTCTTGCCTTCAGCATTCCATTAATAATCCACGGAGTATGTCAGGGTGTAGGTGCGGCCCTGACCCTTGTAGTCGAACATTTCCTCCGGTCCGTAGAAGGGGGTGTAGAAGATTACGGAGCGCTGTCCCCACACTGTGGAATAGTCTTCATTGAACAGGTTGATGATTCCGAGAGACACCTGACCAACCGGCAGCTGACGATTCCCGATCAGATCAAAGGTGGTACGCCCCTCCAGTTCGTTTCCGCTCTCATCCTCCACGTCCATCAGGTGCTTGCCCTGGAAGCGAAGCTGATTATAGGCATCATGCCAGTCGACATAGCCTGTCACTTTGGACATGCTGGCATCCGTCAGACTCGCTTTCTGCCAGTCCCCGTTTACTTTCACTTCGCCCCGGGTCAGGTGGGTGGTTCCACCCACCGTCCAGCTTGTGGTGGGATGGAAAGCGGCGCTGGCTTCCAGCCCGTAGTTCCGGGTCTCGTTGTCGTTGACCACGACGGTGAGCTCCTGGCGGTCATAGGCCACCTCCTTGTCCGACCAGGCATAGTACAGGGCGACCTGCGCATCCCATCCGGCCCTCGCCGCGCGCCAGCCCAGTTCCACCTGGTCGGTCTTAACCTGTTGCAGCGGTGAACCATTCACAGTGACGGCATTGTCCAGCGCAGCCTGACCGTCGGATATCGTGTACGTTCCCTGACCGTACCACTTGGCCGGGTCGGGCAGGGTGGAGCCCTGGCTGTAGTTGGTCCAGATCTGCTGATCCGGAGAAAGCTCGTAGACAGCGCCGAGGTTCGCCAGGAACTCGTCATAGCTCTCTTCGCCGCCGGGAATGGCTTCGGCGGAACTGATCAGCCCCTGGGCCACCATGACCTGGAAGTCCGAATCGACGAAGTCGCCGATTTCCGTTTTGACATTCTCGTACCGGAGTCCGCCGCTGAGGCTGAGGTCAGGAGTCAGTTGATAATCGAACTGCAGGAACGGGGCCAGAGTGTCGATGTCCGTGTCGGGGTAGCGTCCCACGACATCGGTCCTGTCCGCGATCAGACCACCGCTGCTGGCGGCCTTGGCCAGATCAAACAGCGTCTGATCGCCTTCAAAACGTTCGCGGGAGTAGTCGACTCCGTAACTCATGGTCATGTCGGAAAGGTCTCTGGTCATCAGCAGCTTGATGCCGGACAGGGCAGTTTCCTGGCGGGATGCGGAGTAGTAGGATCCCTGCTGCAGTCCGCCACTACCATCTGGCCTGACGTAGGGGAACGGATGGAAGTTGAGCGCCTCGTCCCGGGTATAGGCTTGGGCATAGAAAGTGTGGCCAAGAACGTCGTAAGCCTGGTAGTTCAGGCTGATCTGGTATCGTTCCGTGGCGGGTTCCTGGTCAAAATCGACACCGTCCCGGATTCCGAATGCACCGGGGTTGACGCCGGTAACCGCATCGAAATCTTCGCCCAGGTAGAGACCGGTGTCGCCGTTATAACGGGAGTCATAGTACTGTGCCGTGACATCCAGGCGATGATTGTCGTTAAGCCAGACCCCAACGTTGCCCAGCACATCGATTGAACGGTTGTACTGCAGGTCTGTCTGGGTGACATCAGGTTTGACCGGGTCGCCATCGGCATCGTAAGTCGCACCATTCTGGCCAAAGGCTACGCCGAGCCGGGCCTGAACCCGGTCATTGCCACCGCTGATGGATTGAGCGGCCTCATAGGCGAAATCGTCGCCGTCATTGAATCCAGAGGATGCCCCCACTTTGGAGGAGAAACGGGTTTCGCCCGCCTTGCCTTTCTTGGTGACAATGTTAATGATTCCACCGGTTGCACCCCCACCATAAAGTGCTGTGGCACCGGAGAGCACCTCGATCCGGGCGATATTGAACGGATCGATGCTGTCGAACTGGCGGCTGACGGCCCTTGAGGAATTCAGGGAAACGCCGTCGATCATGACCAGAGCCTTACGGCCCCGCATGTTCTGGCCATAGTTCGTCCGCCCCTGGGGGCCGGCGTCCAGACTCGGAACCAGTTCACCAAGAATCTGTTTGAGTGTCTTGCCAGTGCTGGCCTGGGTGGTGATCTCTTCCTCATCCACTACCCACACAGTGCCAGGTACTTCACTGATCTGGGCCGGAGCACGGCTGCCCACCACCACCAGCTCATCCAAAGAGGTGGTTGCGTGGCCGATACTGGCATGGGAGATGGCAAGGCCGAACAGGGCGGGAACCCAGGTCTTGTGGCTCAGGGACGGGATCACGAGGTCTACTCCTTGTAAGAAATTTGGAATCCAGGGTTTGAGGCGTTCGCAAGTGTAAACGATTCTCATAATGATTCAAAAGCTGGGAAAGGTGACGGGTTTGGCAGGCTGGGAAGATCGATCGCCGAACACATCCGTCCTGCCGGGCTGGAGTCGGCTCAGTGCTGACTCGGGCAGCCATTGCACCGGGCTGTCGTGATGACGGGTCGGGAAGGCGTCTCGCTTGCACAGGTGGTTGAGAATCCGGGCAGAGCGCCAGCACATCAGGCTGAGCTGGGAATCGGCAATGCCATGGCTGTAACGGCCCTGGTTCACGGCGTAGATATGGTTGTGGTCGGGTCCGTCCCAACGCATCTGAAAGTCCGGGCCAAGACGCGGCCGGCCCTGGCTGTCCAGCTCCAGGCGACCTTTCAGGGGAGCGAGGCACTCAGGCAACTGATGCTCGAAGCCTGTGCACAGGATGACGCGATCCGCTTCCCACCCCTCGAAACTGCCGTCGAGGCGGTTGCGGGTCAGAAGTCTTATCGGGCAATCGGCTGCAGCCGACCCCGCATACAGGTCTCTTCCCGGAAGCAGCCGCGGTGGCGGGGTGGCCGGGTTGGTGTGTCGGAATTCATACAGGCGCTGATAGAGTGCATTGAGCGTCGAAGGTGAGATGCCGTCGGACGCCAGCTTCTGGTACCGGACCAGGTTGCGACGCTGCTCTTCGTCCAGCCCCTGGAAAGCGGTAACGTAGGGAGGTGTGAAATAGTCGTTTGTGAAGGGGGTTTCATCCAGCGGCTCCAGGTTTGGCCTGCGCGAAATGAGGGAGACCTGGGCAGGCTTCCCCCAGACCCCGTCCAGGAGCGCGAGTACCACCTCCGCTCCGGACTGGCCGCCGCCGATCACTACCACACGCTCACCAGTAACGTCCGGGTTCCGTTTCATGATGTCGATGCTGTGGAAGCAGCGTTGCCCCATCAGGCCCCCGCAGCTGGCCGGAATATGGGGCCGGATCCCCGTGCCCAGGCTGACATGACGGCTGCGCACCGCAGCCTTCCGGCCGGCAACGGTGAGCTCAAAGAGACCATTCCGGAAATCGACGGACTCCACCGGGCTGGACCAGTTGAGCTGATCGATCCGTGTGGCGGCCCAGCCCAGATAATCCGCAAACTCCGCCCGGCTGATGGCCGGGAGCCCGGAACTCAGGTAGCTGTAGAAACGCCCGTGCTGTACCAGGTAATTCAGAAAGCTGTGGCGATTGCAGGGCGCCACACCCGTTACCAGGTCCTTCAGGCAGGACGTCTGCAGGCGCGCGCCGGGCAGTGCCATGCCTTCATGCCAGGAAAACTCCGGCTTGCTGTCGAAGAAGGCGCTGCGAAGCCCCCCCATGTCATCCAGCAGGGCTGCGATACTGAGGTTGAAAGGCCCGATTCCGATACCGGCCAGGTCAAGGGTGGGCGAATGAGTGTCCGTATCAGTCATGTGAGGTCTCCTTGATCATGGGGTCGAAAGACAGTCCGTGGTCAGACAGGGGGTTGTTGAGGGGAATGCCCAGTTCCGGTAAAGGGCGTCTGGCATCATCCCCATAGCCGATGCGGAAGCGGGCGCGATTGATGCAGACCCTCTCCACGCTCGGCCTGAGGAGATCGAATTGGCGGAAACTTTCCCAAAGTTCCGGGTGCTGCTGTTGATAGGCGCGAACCCGCTCCGCCAGGAGGCGGTAAAAGTGCGATTCCGGCAGCCCCGGTTCCTCTTCAAGAAGGGGGGAGACGAACCTCAGGGTGGTTACCAGGTGGCCGGTGTAGAGGTCGTGGAACAGGTGTGCCGGAGGCAGGCGGGTGAGGTGGGCCAGGAGATTGCCGGGTACGCCCGCTCGCTCCGGAAGAGAGGAGTCAGCGGCACGCAGGTCGCCGTGGAAATCTTTTATCACCACGCGGGCCGGACGCCAGCGATCCAGGATGAGCCCCAGATTCTGGCCATGGGCCACGAGGCCAATGCCATACCGGCATAGCAGGTGATAGAGGGGGATCGTGACCCGGTCGAACAGACGGATCACCCAATCCTCGGCGCAGAGTCCTGAGCGCCGGATCATCTCGGCGATCAATGGCTGGCCCTGGCCATCGGTCTGCATGAGGGTGGCGAGCAGAAATCCCTGCTCGTTTGCCCCGGTCTTGCTGGGAAGGCTCTCGCGCCATACCGCTGCCAGCGTTTCCCGATAACGGTACGGTGTCCCGGGGATGCGCTCCTGACCCCCCTGGGCGACGTGGATGCCGCCAAGTTCCTTTTGCACAGTGAGGCCCCGGACGAGGAGTTCAGGGTCATGGCCGACGAGTCTGGCCAGCCAGGCGGACAGCCCGGGCGCAACCGTCATGGAGGCTGGCGGAATGCCCCGGTAACAGGAGGTGTTGAGGATGGTCAGCGACAGTTTCAGGTCACAGCTGCTGGCATCCCTGGTATTCGACAGCGTCCGGATTGAGGCCTGGGGGCGCCAGGAGGGACCGGCCAGGCCCAGGTCCACCAGATCGCCGGACGCGAATCGGGCGGCGTACTGGGGCCGGATATACCGTTGCCACTGCCAGGGATGAACGGGCATGAGCGCCCATTCCAGTGCCGGAAAATCACGGCGGAATGTCGACAATTCTTCGGGATGCAGGCATTGCTCGGGATCGGGCCGGCCATGGACGGTCACCCCTTCCGCCAGCCGGACAGCCAGCCAGCGCAAACGGAAATTCCGGGTGGACTCGGGCGCCCACTGCTGCATGTCATCCTGGCCCCAGCCCAGCCGTCCACGGCTGGCCAGTGCCTTGGGGTGACCGTCCAGCAGGCCCTCAAGCTTGCCCGCTGGCAGATCCAGCAGTTCGGCGGCACGGCGGCCGGCCAGGGCGGCCTGCTGCTGTGCATCGCCGGCAAGGGTGTTGTTCAGCTCCTCCAGGAAATTGCCCAGGGTAATATCATCCATGGCAAGCTGCGGCGCGCAGTCGAGGATCAGCTCGCTCGCCGAGGTCAGAGGAGCGCCATTGCGGGTCAGACTGCCCGGCCGTATTCGTAGCCAGCCCCAGGCCGTAGGCCGCGCCAGAAAGTCGTAGCAGTGGCCGGATGCCATCAGTCGGTACCGCCCCTCGTCCAGGGGCTCGGGGGTCAGGCAGCCCTCGAAACTGCACTCGGCCATGATTTTGGCGGCAAGTCGGCGATTCAGTGCATGCCAGTTGGCAAGTGAAGAAGAAAGTTGATTCATGGTGCCATCCCCCTACAGTCGGGTATTTTCAAAAAAGCTCTGGCGGGGATTACAGAGCCGCGCAGCGCGCTTGTGGGGGAAATCGAACTCACCCCGATGCTCCCAGGTGGTCGTCCGGAGATAAGCCAGCAGTGCCTCGTTGTCGGCTCTGGGCTCGCCCCACAGGGCCGTGGTGCGGGGCTCGCGGAGAAACAGGAAATGGCTGAGGGTGTTCAGCCACACCGGAGTCAGCGAGCGCCCGAGAAACTGTCGCTCGCCCACCAGCATGTGCATGCCCTGATCCCAGGGAAAGTGGTCGCAGTAAGGACCAAGACGGTCTTCCCGAACGTAGTAACACTCGAAATAGCCCACCCGTTCACCGTCCGCTTCCAGAATCAGGGGCAGGCTGTGGGGGTCGGCCCGCCGCTCCTCGAGCATGGTGTCCAGCTCCTGGCGGCCAAAAGGGTATTCCCAGAACCGGGCGATGCGTGGGTCGTTCTGCCACCGATGGAACGCTTCGCCGTCCACGCTGGCGCTGGCCTGGCGCAGGGTGACCGTTTTGCCAAGGGCCGGCACCAGACGCCGGTAGAGGATCTCATCGCCCACCTTAGGCCGCAGGGGATGGGTGATGCTCCCGGTTTCAGTGGTTACATCCGGCATTACAGGCAGCAGTTCGGGAGCCAGCCAGTGCTCACGGGTCTGGTAGAAGGCATCGCGCCGAAGCTGACCGTGATCCTCGAGATGCAGGCAGGCAGGCTGGTCTGCCCCAAGGAACTCGGCCATGAGCGGCGTCAGGACCAGTGATGCCGGCTGCAGATGGTGGAACAGGTGGTCAATCAGCACCGGTGCCTGATCAGCTGAAGGGACCGGGCCCTCGCAGGACCGGATCCGGACCGAGCTTCCGCAAGATTCGAGATTCATGAGCCACTGGTCCGGACCGTCGTTGAGCAGGACCTGGCTCCGGTCATCAGATAACCTGGTATTGAGATTGAGGGGACACGGGCTCATTGGGGGAAACCTCCATGTTGAGTGTGTTGATGGAATTCTTCTGACACAGGGGGTTGGGCACCGGATGGTAGATGGAGGCGATGTCCTCCCCCAGGGTGTTCTCATTCAGCCCCTTCAGGCAGCAGAGCAGGTTGTTCTTGGCATGCAGCACCTGGCTCTCAAGCAGGTAGTCCATTGCTGCCGGGTCGCCGGTACATTCCCGGCGCTTGCGGCCGAGCCAGCTTCTGAGCTCGTTGAGAAGAAGCGGCTCGGATGCCAGGCCGGCGGCCGCCAGCGTGGTGATGACGTTGAAGGTGCTGTTGATGAACAGGTAGTAGCAGAACAGGCGGATGCCGAGATCGTCTGGGGGCTGGTTGTCGCCGTTCTGTACCAGCGCTGTAACCGATCTGCCCAGGGACTTCCGGGCCTGGGAGGTAAAGCCGGTGCCCTGGCAGTCCCGGAACCATGCGGCCGTGGGGTATTGGCGCTGGTCCAGTTTCAGGACCAGGTTCTGTTGATGGGCTCCGAACAGCAGGCCATAACGGCTCTGCGCATTCAGTAGTGGCTCGACGATCACCTCCAGGTAGCGCTGGAA
The DNA here is from genome assembly GCF_900115285.1 of Marinobacter daqiaonensis. Taxonomy (GTDB): domain Bacteria; phylum Pseudomonadota; class Gammaproteobacteria; order Pseudomonadales; family Oleiphilaceae; genus Marinobacter; species Marinobacter daqiaonensis. The sequence goes on along the minus strand of NZ_FOYW01000001.1, from coordinate 1,838,782 downwards.
CCATTCACGGCCCCCCGTGCCCGATCTGATCAGCCGCTGGGCAAGTCGGGACAGGCCACTACGCGGATCGTCCTGCAACAGCGTGGCCAGCAGTTCACACTGATCCTGGCCGGTGCCACTGAAAGGATTGTCCCTGAAAACCACGGTTGTCTCGGGGAGAGGCTGGCCTTCGTCGTCACAGATCGCCAGGGTGGCGGGTTCGTGGAGTATCCGGAATCGGTGGGTATCCTTCAGCCAGCCCCGCAGGGGCTCCCGGTCAAGCAGGCGGGCCAGGCCCGGACCCCGGATGGCCTCTTCAGGCTGCAGGTGGCGGATGGAATTGGTCAGCCGCACACTCAGACTGAACTTGAGCATCCAGTCGTGGTGCTGGGACCAGATGGCTCTCAGGGACGATGTGGCCCGCCAGTCCGCTTCACCCATTCCCAGAAAACGGATGCGTCCCTCTGCCTGCAGTTTCCGGACCACACGGCTGGCCTGCCAGTGCTGGTGCTGGAAAGGGTGGCAGGGAATCAGGCTGTGACCGGGAAGGTGGGCCGCCATTGCCGGACCGCCACGACGGGCCATCAGGGAGGCAACCATGCTTTCCGTCGATTCCCGCCCGCCCTGGCAGGAGAAAAGGTTGCGATGATCCACGCTGTACCAGGCAAGGCCGAATCGTCCCCGGAACTCGGGCGCATAGTTAAGAGCCTCACTGGTGGACATGTTACCCCGGTCCTTGGGGCAGGGATGAATGGAATGGCCGTGGATCAGCCCCTGCTCCGAGGCGATGAAGTTGTGGTCATGGGTAAATATCTCGTCCAGGCACTGGTTGGAGCGCATCATCAGGTGTTTCAGATTGTGCTCGCTGCTCAGTACCCGTGCCTGGAAGGCCTTGCGCACGGCCGGGGGGGCAATCCGTTGAACCATTGGCAGGGTCAGGGTCCAGGCCACGGCTTCCGGGAAGGTGAGGTTGGTTCGCTGGTTGCCCCGTTCCAGCTGGGCGCTGGAGCCAAGAATATGCCTGCCGGCCTGGGATCGGTGCTGGCAGGGCACGATCAGGCGGTTGCGGTCACCGTCCGGAATCACGAAGTGCCCGCACCGGTCATCATTCTGGGCGGGGTAGAAACCAAAGGGTCCCAGTTCGCGGATGAGGGCGTTGAAGTAAGCATTAAAGGAGGCATTGAAGGCGTTGATCCGGGTAGTCATCCTGACGTCCTTTTAATAGTGAGCCGTTGCCAAAAACCTTAAACTAAATAATAATCGTTCGCAATTAAGAATTGATTAATTAGGACCTGTGGAAGCTGCCGAAGGAGAGGATGTGACTCGGGGAATGGACGCATGGGGACCGGTTCTCACCATGGGCCTGCTGCAGGCCGCGCTGACCACCAGCCTGCCGTGGCTGATCGAAACCAGTGGGCTTTCCGCTGGTTACTGGGCAGTGATCATGGCGGCCGGCATGGTACCGGTGATGGCTGGCGCTCCGGTGTGGGGCCGGTTTGTTGAACGTAACGGCAGTTATTGGGTGTTAAGACACACCATGGCGCTGGTGCTGACTGGCTACTTCCTGTTGCTCGGTGCCATCCTGTGGGCGCCCTCGGCCGGCTGGCTGATAGGTATCGCCCTTCTGGCCCGCCTGTTCCACGGCGTTGGTGCCGGAGGTGTCTTCCCCGCCGCCCAGACGCTGGCCCTGAGCGGGGCAGTGCCGGCGCAGTGGTCCTTCCGGCTGGCCCGGTTGCAGGCGGCAACCCATTCGGGGCGTCTGCTGGGGCCCGTGGGGATGGCGGCTGCCGCACTGGTCACGGTTCTCGGAGGATTGGTGGCGATGGGCCTCGTTGGTCTTGCCCTGTCGGCGCTGCACCTGTTGCCGCAGGGCAGCGGGCGGACCGCTTCCGGCAGAACCCCGGGTCTTAGCCCTGAGATACCGCTCTGGCGGGAGGCGTGGCCGGTCTACACCTTGGCGTTGGTGCTGACCGCCTTCGTGGGGGTGCTGCAGTTTGTCCTCGGACCCTGGATCAGGCACATCCTGGGTATCGGTGCCGATCAGGCAACCGCTCTGACCGGCCTGGTGCTGGCAACGGCATCAGTCAGCGGCGTTGTCAGTGGCCTGGTCGTGCACCGGTGGGTTTCCGGCATCGTGCCATTGTCTGCGCTCTGGTTTTGTCTGCTGCTCGGTGGGGGGCTCGGGCTGGCAACGGCGGCATCTCCAGCCGGTATCCTTGCCGGGGTCGTGCTTTTCTCCGCCGGTGTGGCGGTGCTCACACCGTGGTATGGCATGGTGCTGCGGGCCAGGTGGCCGCAGGCCCATGGCCTGGTTGCCGGTCGCCTGACCAGCATTCATACCTGGGGCTATGCCGTGGGCACGCTGGCAGGTGGTGGCCTGTTGGAATGGCGGCCGGAAAACGCCACCACCGTGCTGCCTCTGCTGGCGCCGGTACTTCTGGCTCTTATCCCTTTCGTGTGGCGAAGGGGACTACTGGAACCGGCCCGCCTTCGCCCGGGAGAAGCTGGTCAGGAAAAGGTGGCGAGGCAGCCATCGTAGAGTCGGCTCACCAGCACGGGAACAGCCGTCTCCACCCGCAGGATTCGACTGCCCAGGTGCACCGCTTCACAACCCGCCTCCACCAGTTTGTCCACCTCATAGGGAATGAATCCGCCTTCGGGACCGATGCACAGGGTGGCGGGTCGGTTGATATGGATGGGGCAGGGTTCATGGGTTCCGGGATGGGCCACGATGCCGGGTCGGTCCTGCAGGAGGGCCGGTAATTCATCCTCCACAAATGGCTTGAACCGCTTGCGGAGATGCACCGTGGGTATCAGTGTATCTTTGGCCTGCTCCAGGCCCAGCGTGAGGTTTTCATGCAGCTGAGCCTCCTGCAGCCAGGGAGTCTGCCAGAAACTCTTCTCCACCTTGTAGCTGTTGATCAGCCAGATGTCCTTGACGCCCAGGGCCGCTACAGTCTGCAGCACCCGGCGGAACATTTTCGGCCGCGGCATGGCGAGCACCAGGGTCAGTGGCAACGGCGCGGGGGGCGGTTGATCCAGTGTAACCGCCAGTTCGGCCAGGCTGTCGGTGAGGCGAGTGACGGTCCCCGTGCCCATGAGGCCATTTTCCAGGCCCACCGCAAGGCTGTCGCCCTCGCCTGCTCTGAGTACGGAAACCAGATGATCGCGACGGCGCCCGGTCAGTCGTGCCTTGCCTCCCTCGCGCAGATCCTCGGCTGACAACAGGGCCAGGTTCATGCGTCGTCGGGGTAGCCATCGTCCGGGCGATGGCGGACCGCCAGGTAGCCGAACAGGATGCCCAGCTCGAACAGCAGCCACATGGGAACGGCCAGCAGCGTCTGGGAAATGATGTCCGGCGGTGTCAGCAGCATGCCGATCACAAAGCAGCCCACCACGATATAGGGCCGCTTGGCCGCCAGATCCTTGGGGGTGGTCGCACCGGAGAGGATCAGCAGGATGGTGGCAATGGGAATTTCGAAAGCCACACCGAAGGCAAAGAACATTTTCAGTACAAAGTTAAGGTAACTGGCAATGTCCGGCAGCTCGACGATGCCCTCGGGGCCAATGGCGGTAAAGAAGCCGAAGACCAGGGGAAACACAACGAAATAGGCAAAGGCCGCGCCCAGGTAAAAAAGAATGACCGAGGTAAACAGGAGCGGAAAGGCCAGCTTCTTCTCGTGGGCGTAGAGGCCAGGGGCGATAAAGCTCCAGATCTGGTAGAGAATCACCGGAATGGCGGCGAACACCGCCAGCACCAGGGCCAGTTTCAGGGGCGCGAAGAAGGGCGATGTGATGTCGGTGGCGATCATCATCTGGCCCACGGGAAGCAGTTCCCGCAGCGGCTGCGAGAGCAGAAGATAGAGCTCGTTGGCGAACGGATAGATGGCGGCAAAGCAGACCAGAACCGCGAGCACCATCTTCAGCAGGCGGTTGCGCAGTTCCAGCAGGTGTTCGATAAGGGGCATTTCCTGCTGCTCAGGCGGGAGATTGCCCGGAGAGGCTGAGCTCATGAATGACTTTCCGGTTTATCCTTGGGGGCTTCCCGGGAGTCGGAAGCGGCGCGCCCGGTGTCATCGGGCGTTTGTGTATCAGGGTGAGAGGCCTGTTTTACCACGGCATGGGGATCGTACTGGATATCGGGGGGCTGCCAGTCCGCAGCCTCCTGCTCCGGTACGGCAGGCTGTTCCTGGCCGTCACCTGCCGCGGCCTGCTGCCCGGATTTTTCGGCCACCCGGCGGGTCGCGGGCGCTGCCCGGGGTTTGCGGGCCCTGTCCTCCGGCAGAATCATGTCCTCGTACTGCTTTGCCTCGTCCAGGGCGCCACGGACGCTTTTCTCCACCTCTTCCAGGCCGATCTCGTCACCGGCCTTACGAAGCTCCTTGCGGAGTTCCTCGGCTTTCAGCTGGCGGTCCAGTTCAGAGCTGAACTGGCTCACCATGCGTCGGGCACCGCCCACCCACCGGCCAGCGGTCCGGGCGGCCTCGGGCAGCCGTTCCGGGCCGAGCACCAGCAGCGCGATAACACCACAGATCACCAGCTCAATGAAGCCGATATCGAACATTCAGCAGTCGCTCAGCTACGGGATTTTTCGTCGGTTTTCCCGGCTTTGGCATCGTAGACGGGCGCCTCGTCCCTGTTCTCGATGGAGTCGGCTTCCGTTTTGTCCTGCTGCTGGCTGTCTTCGTCGCTCATGGACTTCTTGAAGCCCCGGATGGCACCGCCCAGGTCGGTGCCAATGTTGCGCAGCTTCTTGGTTCCGAACAACAGGATCACGATGCCCAGAACAATCAGAAGTTGCCAGATACTAATTCCCATTTCAGGACCTCACTGTTTATCTTGCCTGATACCATTGTACGCCAACGGCGCCGGCAACCGAACACCCTTTTCCGGGTAGCCTGCGGGCCCCCGTAAGGGGTATTGCAGGTGTCGGCTTACGGCTTCCTGGCAGCCTTTTCTTCCAGTCCGGACAGGTCAAACCGCCGGCTCAATTCCTCGAGAATATCATCCGGTCCAAGGTCAAACCGTGACAGCATGACCAGAGTGTGAAACCAGAGATCCGCCGTCTCGAGGATGACTTCATCGGTCTTGCCATCCCTTTCCGCATCCTTGGCGGCGATCAGGGTTTCCGTGCATTCCTCGCCCACCTTTTCCAGGATCTTGTTCAGGCCCCTGGCATGGAGGCTGGCAACATAGGAAGTCTCCGGGTCCGCCCCCTTGCGAGCCTCCAGGACCTGGGCCAGTTGTTTCAGTACATCACTCATGGCTGTGACCTCCCCTGCCGTAAATATCTCCCGGATCTTTCAGTACCGGGTCCGTTGTGACCCAGGTGCTGTCTTCAAGGGCCCGGTAGAAACAGCTGCGCCGGCCGGTGTGACAGGCAATGCCGCCTTTCTGTTCCACTTTCAGCAGGATGACGTCATCGTCGCAGTCGATGCGGATTTCCTTCACCCGCTGCTCATGGCCGGAGCTTTCACCCTTGCGCCAGAGCCTGCCCCGCGAGCGGGACCAGTAGATGGCCTGTTGCTCCCGTGCCGTCAGCTCAAGTGCTTCCCGGTTCATCCAGGCCATCATCAGGATGTCGCCGGTGGCGGCATCCTGGGCGATGGCGGGCACCAGACCGTCGGCGTTCCAGGCAACGCTGTCGAGCCAGTCGGTGCCGGAAACAGTAGTGGTTGAATCTTGCATTTTCATGACATCGCTTATGCTTGCGGGTTTATCGGCTGCCCCGGCCCACGAGCCACCCGGCAACCGCCAGCATGGCCCAGCCATAGTAGGGCATTTCCTGTGCCAGCGGCAGCAGCTCGTCTTCCGCGCCCAGCCAGGCCACGGCCACCAGTGCCACGGCGATGGTCAGCCGGCGCCAGCGACGATCCGACCGCCGGGCCGCGGCCCTGTTCTCGGCGGCTGTCGTCTGTTGCTCCTGCGCCTGCAGACCGGCGTTGCGCAACTGCACCAGGGCGTCGTGCACCAGTTGGGGCATTTCCGGCGACTGTTCCAGCCATGAGGGCAGCCGTGATTGCAGCACCTGGTACAGGCCGGATGGCCCGATGCGCTTGCGCATCCAGTTTTCCAGGTAGGGCTGGGCGGTACTCCACAGGTCGAGCTCGGGGTACAGCTGGCGGCCCAGGCCCTCGACGTTCAGCAGGGTCTTCTGGAGCAGTACCAGCTGGGGCTGTACCTCCATGTTGAAGCGCCGGGCGGTCTGGAACAGCCGCAGCAGGAAATGGCCGAAGGAAATGTCCTTCAGCGGCCGTTCAAAGATGGGTTCGCAGACGGTCCTTATGGCTGCCTCGAACTCGTTGACCCGGGTGTCCGCCGGCACCCACCCCGACTGGATGTGCAGCTCCGCCACCTGACGGTAGTCGCGACGGAAGAAGGCCAGCAGGTTGCGGGCCAGGTAGCTGAGATCGTCCTGGGCAAGGGTGCCTACAATGCCGAAATCCACCGCGATATAGAGGGGGTCGGACGGATTGGAGGCATCCACAAAGATATTCCCCGGGTGCATGTCGGCGTGGAAGAAGCTGTCCCGGAACACCTGGGTGAAAAAGATCTCGACCCCTTTTTCCGCCAGCACTTTCATGTCCACATTGGCCCTGCGCAAGGCATCCGTATCGGCAATGGGAATACCATGGATCCGTTCCATGACCAGGACACGCTGGGCGGTGTAGTCCCAGTCAATGGCGGGAATATAGATCAGCGAGGAATTCTCGAAGTTGCGGCGCAACTGGCTGGCATTGGCGCCTTCGCGCTGCAGGTCCAGTTCGTCGTAGATGGTGTTTTCGTAATCCGCCACCACCTCCACCGGGTGCAGGCGTCGACCCTCGGACCAGTAGCGCTCCAGCAGGCCGGCCATCAGGTACATCAATGCCAGGTCCTGGCGGATGACCCGCTCGATACCCGGCCGGATAACCTTCACCACCACGCGGCGCCCGTCAAGCATGGTGGCGGCATGGACCTGTGCCACCGACGCCGAGGCCATCGGGTCGGGACTGAACTCGGCAAACAGCTGGCTCACCGGCTGACCGAGGGACTCCTCGATAATCGCCTGGGCGACCTTGCTTGGAAAAGGCGGGACATCATCCTGTAACCGGCGCAGTGCCATGGCCATGTCGTCGGGCAGCAAATCGCGGCGGGTGGAAAGAATCTGTCCGAATTTGACGAAAACCGGTCCCAGTTCTTCCAGCGCCAGGCGCAGACGATCGCCTCGATCGATCCTGCCTTTGGGGAACAGGTGCCAGGGTGCAAACAGAAAGAACAGTTTCAGCGGAGCCGGCAGTTCCGAGAGTGGCAGGAACGTATCCAGGCGGTACTTGCAGAAGACCCAGCCAATGCGGAACAGGCGTTGCACTCGTGTCACGGTAGTTCTGTCCTGGTCTGATCGTCGGCGGAGCCGGAGCGGGTTTTCGCTTCCAGTTGCTCGATGCGGGCGGCCAGGCGTTCGGCGCGCAGGCTGGTCTGGTCGATGTCCTCGAAAGTGGCTTCCAGTTCCCGCTGTCCGGGCAGGGTGCGGGTCTCCTCGTGGATGTACTCCTCAATACTGGCGCTCAGGGAGGCGATGGCCTGGCGGCTCCAGCGAACGCTGCCCCGCACCTGTCGGCCTATGAAATGCGCGGCGATATCGCCGGTGTAGCGGGCCAGGGCCGCTTCCCAGTCCGGGTCCAGACGGGCAAGGGCACGCTGGAACTGATGGGCCAGGGCGGTATCACCCTCTACCACGAGCCGGCCATCCCGGATGGCCTGGTCATCGCCGATAGCCAGCGCCGCCAGGGCCAGGGGCCTGCCACGAATGGTCAGCGCAGGGTCCTCCGGCCGGGTGCCGGATACCGTGACCCCCCGACGGGTACCCTGGATGCAGAGAGTCAGGGGCAGAGGCTCGCTGATCTCGAAGCAGACCGGCCCGGTCAGGGCTTTCAGCAGGTCGCGGCGCCCCGGGGGGTCCAGTTCGAGGGCACGGTTCAGCGCCAGCTCCAGGGTGCCGGTGATGGCCGCATGCAGGGTCGGAATCCGTGACATCAGGGTTTGGTTCCCACATGCAGCGCCACGATACCCCCGGTCATGTTGAAGTAGCGGCAGTTGGCAAGCCCCGCATTTTCCATCATGCCCTTGAGGGTTTCCTGATCGGGATGCATGCGGATGGATTCGGCCAGGTAGCGGTAGCTTTCGGAATCACCGGCGAACAGCCGACCCATGAGGGGCAGGGCATTGAATGAGTAGGCATCGTAGGCCTTGCTCAGCAGCGGATTGGTGGGCTTGGAAAACTCCAGCACCATCAGTTTGCCCCCTGGCCTGAGCACCCGGGTCATGTCCCTCAGGGCCTGGTCCTTGTCGGTGACATTACGCAGGCCGAAGGCGATGCTGACGGCATTGAAGCTGTTGTCCGGGAACGGCAGCCGCTCCGCGTCCGCCTGGACATACTCGATGTTGCCGGCATAGCCCCGGTCAATGAGCCGGTCGCGGCCCACCTGGAGCATGGACGCGTTGATATCAGCCAGCACTACCTTGCCAGACGGCCCCACCAGATCGGAGAACTTCATGGTCAGGTCGCCGGTACCACCGGCTATGTCCAGCACCTGATGGCCCGGCCGGACCCCGCTGAGTTCGATGGTGAAGCGTTTCCACAGGCGGTGAATGCCCATGGACATCAGGTCGTTCATCAGGTCGTATCTGCTCGCCACGGAGTGGAAAACCTCAGCCACCTGGCCCGCTTTCTGGCTCTTGGGTACATTGCGGAAACCGAAGTCGGTGGTCTCGTCCTGGGGCTTTTCCGGGGCTGACTGCTGTTCGCTCATGAGGGCGTCCTGTAAAAAATCCGAGAGGCTTATTCTAGGGAACCTCCGGGCAAGTCTAAAGGTTTTTGGTGGGCAATGCCGGAAGATGGGCTAGCCGGGGGCCGGCTGCATCAATAAACTGTGCTCAAATCACCTTTCAGAGGCCACGTTCCGATGTCGACCATTGATATTCATCGCACCCATTCCCTGGACCATGACCATGCCCGGGAGGCGGCGGAAACCCTGGCTCAGGACCTGTCCAGAAAATTCGATGTGGACTACGAGTGGGACGGCGACATCCTCCGGTTCCGCCGCTCCGGGGTGAAAGGCCACCTCGACATCACGCCCAGTGATCTCCACGTCAGGCTGGAGCTTGGCATGATGCTGCGTCCTTTCAAGGGGCGTATCGAGGACGAAATCCACAGTCAGCTTGACAAGATTATCGGCTGAGGGCGCTACTGGCCGCCCGCATTGCGGCTGTTGCCGTCCCCGTCGAGTTCGGGAATCAGTTCCCTGTCGTCCAGGGCAATGAAGTGACTGGGGGAGGGGGTTTCCCGGATCTCCATGGTCCCGGAGGCGCTGGCGCTCGCCAGCATGGCGGTTTTGTCAAGAATGCGGTCGGTCCCGGGGATCAGGAAAATGCCCCGGTTGACGCACTCATAGATATCGGTGGAGGTTGTCTCCATCCACTCAATCACGTCCTCCAGATTGCGGACGACAGTGAGCTGGTCCTGGGTGGATGAGAAAAGCTTGCCTAACAGCCGTTTCTTGCGGGGGTTCATGCGACCGAAAAAGGTCTGTCCGTAAACCGAGGCCGGGGCGTTGTTGATCAGTCGGATCAGCCACGGCCACATGCCATGGCCGACAGGCTCCAGCATGATGGTGACCAGCGCATGCAGGCGCCCCTGGGGCAGGGCCGGCGCTTCCAGCAGCAGCTCTACATCCCGGTAAAGATCCGGCCGCCGGCGGGCAGCCTCGAGAATCACCGCGCCGCCCCGGGAGTGGCCGTGGAGCCTGATATGGTTCGATGTCGGCAGGTTGGCGAGTGCCTGGTTGAGGATTTCCGCATCGTAGGCGATGGTCCCCGGAACTTCGTCGATTTCCATTTCCCACTCGGGGGTTTCCGGCGTTACCCCGTTTACCGGAATGTGGTAATTGCTGCAGGTGAGCAGGATCAGTTCGGTAGTGGGGTCGTCGTAGGTGTGGGTGAAATAGCAGTGGTTTTCCAGGTAGCCGTGTACCCCGATGACCGTATGGAGTGCCTCTCCGCTGTGGTTGCGCACTGAAACGGCACCTCTGCCGACGTGGAATACCCGTCCCGAGAACATCTCCGAATAGGCGATTTCCACTGGCTTGATCAGTTTGCGCTCATGGCTTGGCTTCATTGTCGCCACCTCCTGCGGGCCTCAGGTGCTGCCCTTACCTCGAGTATACGGCCGGAAGGCTGATAAAGAACACTCGGGGGGTGAATGAACTGTCCCTCGACATACTGGATGCCTTAAGCATTGTTAATGCCAGTCCATGGCGGGTCCGAGACCGGTCATCGGAGTGGAGCAGGTTTCCCCCCTCTGTCACAATGCGGAGTCTGCAAATTTCAGACGTTTATCACACCCCATCAGGATAGCCGGAATCATACGCCTTGAATGACGCCGACAATGACAGGGATACGCTGCGACTGCTGCCGATGGATTCGGCCTGGCTGACGCTTGAAAGTCCACAGAATCCGCTGACCATCACTGTGCTGATGCGAGTGGACGGGCTCACTCTGCCCGAACTCAGGGCCTTCCTGCAGCGGTACTGGCTGGCGTGGGACCGGTTCCGGATGATGCCGGTGGAAAAATCCTGTGGCTGGTGCTGGCAACCGGACCGGTATTTCGATCTCGCCCACCACCTGGTGGCGGTCAACGAGGCGATGTCGGTGGAGCGACTGCAGAAGTGGGTATCCGCCCGCCTCAACCAGCCCCTCCCCGGGGGGCGGCCCCGCTGGGGGTTCTGGCTGGTGCCCCGTGCCGAGGGCGGGGCCGCGCTGCTGTTGCGGATTCATCACTGTTACGGCGACGGCATGTCGCTGCTGGATGTCTTCGACCGCATCTGTACCCGTAATCCCGGCGACATCCCCGAACACTACGGGTGCTCCGAGTCCCGGAACGCATCCCGGGTGACAGACGTCATCCAGGCCTGCCGCGATGCCATCAGAACCGGGTTTCGTACCACGGAAGTCGAACCCACGCAGACGGAGAAAACGTCTGGTCCCCAGTGGGACGATACCATTCCCGAAAGCCGGCATCCCGCGCTCCTCGAAAAGGCCACGATGAATGGCCTGCGGGCGATCAACGAAATCACCGGCATGGTCACTGAACCGGAAGACAGCGCGTCCAGCCTGAAGCGGTCTCTGCTGGGGCGCCGCCATTGCCGCTGGTCCGAGGCGGTGGCCCTGCGCCGGTTCCTGTCGGTGGCCAGGCGCCGCGGCTGCAGTATCAATGATGTTCTGCTGGCCTGCGTCACCGCGGCCATGAGAGAGAGTCTCGCGCTGCCCGCCCGGCAACTGAATCAGGCTGTGGCTCACGCGGCGGTGCCGGTGGACATCCGCCGCAGCCTGCCGGCGTCGTTGCAGCGTGCGGATCACGGGCCGGGCAATTTCTTCGGCACAGTGTTCGTGCCTTTGCCGGTGGATGGTGGCTTCTCCCTGGAGCGGCTGTGGCGCATCAAGCATGAAACCCGTCGTCTCAAGCGCAGCTGGCAGCCCGCCATTGCGTGGGGGCTGGTGGGACTTTCCTCACTGCTGCCGACAGCCCTCCGCAAGCCCATCTCCGATCTGTTCTTTCGCAAGGCCAGTGCCGTGGTGTCGAATGTGCCCGGTACCCGGGAGCCACGGTATCTGGCGGGGCATAAGGTGACCGAGCAGATGTTCTGGGTTCCCCAGGCCGGGGATATCGGCCTGGGCGTCAGTATCGTGAGCTACGCCGGGAACGTGCAGTTCGGAGTGGTGGCGGATGAGGCCGTCCTGGATGATCCGGACGCATTCCTGAACTGCTGCCTGAAAGAACTCGACCTGCTGGCCGGGGACTGACCCGCTTTCCGGGTATCTGCGCGGTGTCCCTTTCAAGCCAGGTCAAGGGTTGTCATTGCCTCCGGATAACCCAACAACTAAAACTATCCGTAGGGATCTTACGAGAACGTTTTACGCGAGAAATCACAGGAGGTCAGGAATGAGCGACTCACGCATCGAGAAAGACAGCCTGGGCGAGGTCAAGGTGCCTGCCAACGCACTATGGGGCGCCCAGACCCAGCGCGCCGTGGACAACTTTCCGGTCAGCGGGCAGCCAATGCCACCGGGATTCATCAAAGCGGTGGTGCTGATCAAGAAAGCCGCGGCGGAAACCAATAACCGCCTGAACCTCCTGGACAGCGAACGCTACACAGCCATTGCCGATGCCTGTGACCGCATCCTCGAGGATGGGATGGACGACCAGTTTCCGGTGGACCGCTACCAGACCGGTTCCGGCACCAGCACCAACATGAACGTGAACGAGGTCATTGCCCATCTGGCCAGTACCGATGAGCTTGAGGTCGACCCCAATGACCACGTCAATATGAGCCAGAGCTCCAACGATGTGATCCCGACGGCGATTCATGTCAGCGCTGTCATCGCGCTTCAGAAGGACCTGCTACCGGCACTGACCCAGCTGGAAGGTGCGATCTACGAGCGGGAGAATCATCTCACCAACCAGGTAAAGACCGGCCGCACCCATCTTATGGATGCCATGCCCGTCACTCTTGGTCAGGAGTTACGAACCTGGCGGGAGCAACTTGAGGGCGCCGGACGGAGGCTGGAACAGGCCGGCGAGGAGCTGCTGGCGGTTCCCCAGGGCGGCACCGCGGTTGGCACGGGGGTCAATGCGGACAGCAAGTTTGGCGGCGAGGTGAGCAAGACCCTGCACGAGCTGACGGGCTTCCGCTTCCGGGAAATGGAACACAAATTTGTCGGCCAGAGCGCCGTTGATGCCGCCGTAAACTACTCCGCCCAGTTGCGGGGCCTGGCGATTGTCCTGATGAAGATTGCCAACGACCTGCGGTGGATGAACAGTGGTCCCATCCATGGTCTTGCGGAAATCAGTCTGCCAGCGCTCCAGCCGGGCAGCTCCATCATGCCCGGTAAGGTTAACCCGGTTATTCCGGAGTCGGTCGCCATGGTGTCCGCCCAGGTTATGGGTCTGGATAGCGCCGTGGCCATTGCCGGCCAGTCCGGCAATTTCCAGCTGAATGTCATGTTGCCTCTGGTGGGAGCCAACCTGCTGGACATGACCGGATTGCTCGCCAGGTCAGCCGATATGCTGGGCCAGAAGGCGATCGCCGGCTTCACTGTCAACGAAGACACCCTGAATGAGGCTGTCGGTAAAAATCCGGTACTGGTGACCGCCCTGAACCCGGAAATCGGTTACGCCAAGGCTGCTGAAATTGCCAAGGAGGCCTATGCCAGCGGCCGTTCCATCATGGAAGTGGCAGAAGAAAAGAGTGGTCTTAGCCGCAAGCAGCTGGAAAAGCTGCTCGATCCCCTGGATCTGACCAAGGGGGGCCTGAAGTCCTGATGGAGTCGTGATGGAATGACCACAGTCTGGCTGTTCGTGCTGCTGACGCTGGCCAACGGCGCCCCGGTGATTGCCGCCCGCCTGCTCCGGCAGCGCTGGTCCGCGCCGATAGACAACGGCCGGCTGTGGCGCGATGGTCGTCCCCTGCTGGGTAAGAGCAAGACCTGGCGGGGCCTGGTGGCGGGAATCCTGGCCTGCGCCCTGGTGGCGCCGATCGCTGGGCTGTCGGTGGGTTTCGGGGTTGCCTTCGGGGCGCTGGCGCTGCTGGGGGATCTTCTCAGCAGTTTCGCCAAAAGGCGTATGGGACTGGCTGCAAGCGCCAGGGCCGCCGGGCTTGACCAACTGCCGGAGTCGACATTGCCCGTAGTGTTTGCCTGGGCCTGGCTGCCGATTCAGGTGTGGCAGGCCGTGGCCGTGGTGGTTCTTTTTGTCGCTACCAATGTGCTTCTTTCACCCCTTCTCTTCCGCCTGGGTATCCGCAAGCAGCCTCATTGAAGTGGCGACATCTGCTCATGTCGGATGCCCCTCCATCGCCCAGGAATAGAGCATTATCAGTTCCCACCAGTCCGAAAAGTCTTAATCCCAAAGTACTGTCTTTCGCGCCTCCTAAATAAGCATACAACCTGCTCGCTGGACGGATTCCCCCGTCCATGGATTTCACCCACAATGGGACTGAGAACCTGCTACCACCGTCCAGACGGGCAGGAAGCCACAGCAACTCCAACCGATGAAATGCGCAGATGAAAATAGGGCAAGGGCCGCTTTTGCGGTCCGGGACTGCGGATGCCGCCTTTAGTGTTGCTGCCGGAATGGCACTAAAGTGCTGCTTTACCGATGCCGCTACTGTAGCGCTATCATGGGATCATTTTCTCAGGTTATAAGAAACAATGACTTACGAACGATTTGGCGCGCCGATTAAAAGCACTCAAGTCGCATTGGCCCAGAGCGCAGACCCCGTAGAATTGGAGTCAGAATCCGTCTTGCCGGAACTGGTGCCTATGAGTCCTGAGATAACCTATCCAGCCGTGCGCGTGGCAAGCTCCAACGCTCGTGATCCCATGCTGGCAGCCACAAACCTGGCCAGCCAGCTGACCCATGATCATCTCGGGGCCGTGCTGTTTTTCTGCTCCGCCGAATACGACCTCGATCGGCTGGGCATTGCGCTGGACTATGTATTTTCCGGTACCGAGGTTTTCGGTTGTACCTCCGCCGGCGAGATCACCCCGCATGGTTATGGCCGTGGATGTATCACCGCCATCGGCTTTGACCGGCGTTATTTTTCCATCGGCTGTGGTCTGATCAGCGAGCTGGAGAGCTTTTCTCTTCAGGGCGCCCAGGACCTGATTGATGATCTCCTGAGTATCTGCCGTAACCCGCGGCTGGCCCCGGTTAAGGGAAACACCTTCGCCATCACCTTGCTCGACGGTCTTTCAAGCAGGGAAGAGCTGTTGCTGGCGACGCTGAACTCGGCCCTGGGCACCATCCCTCATTTTGGTGGTTCCGCCGGCGACGACGAGCAGCTCGCAAATACCCATGTATTTCACAAAGGTCAGTTTCACAGCCGGGCGGCCACGGTATTGCTGGTCAACACGTCTCTGGATTTTCGGGTCTTCTCAACGCACCACATGATAGAACCGGGGGAGAAACTCGTAGTGACAGCCGCTGACAGCGATACCCGAACCGTTTATGAGCTCAATGCCGAGCCGGCTGCAGAGGCCTATGCCAGGGCTGTGGGGGTATCGCTGGAAAGACTCGATCGGGAGGTGTTTGCCTTGCGGCCCATGGCGGTCCGAATCGGCGATCATTACTTCCTTCGATCGGTGCAGCAGGTAAATCCCGATAAGAGCCTGACTTTCTATTGTGCCGTGGAGACGGGCATTGTCATGACTGCCATGCACCCCGGGTCCCTGTTGGCGAACCTTCGGGAGCAGCTGGAAGAAGCTGAGGCCGCCGTGGGACAGCCATTGGTTACCATCGGCTGTGACTGTTTCCTGCGGCGACTCGAGGCCGAGTTGACCGGCGTGGCAGAAGAAACGTCCGAATTCCTCAAAGCCCATAAGGTGATCGGTTTCAATACTTATGGCGAGCAGTTTGAGGGCGTCCATATCAACCAGACCTTCACGGGGGTGGTCATTGGCCAGCCTGATGCCGCCGACCCAGGGCGCTGACGCGGTGATGCAAGAGCTTGACGGACGCGATCAGCGAATCGCTGAGCTCGAAGCGGAAAACAATCGCCTCAAACGGATCAGGGATGCTCTGATTACCAGGGTGGAATCCAGCGCGCCCCACAAACCGGAGCCGTATGCTGCTTTCGAGCATTCGGTGATCCTGGCGGAGCAGGTCCGGGAGCGCACCGAAGCACTTAATGCTGCCATGGATGAACTCAAAGCCAGCAATAAGGCTCTCAATCGCGCCCGGGATGAAGCGGAAACCGCACGTCAACGTCTCGGTGATGCCATCGAGAGCATCGCAGACGGTTTCGTGCTCTTTGATCATCGCCATTGCCTGATTCAGGCCAACAGCCGTTTCCGGAGTTATTGGCGCAGTGCCGGCCTCGACATTGTGGAAGGTACTGCCATCGCTGACATAAAGGCCGCTGCATTCAGTTCCGGCCTGATTGTAGAGGAACACACCGACCCCGCCGCCGAGGGATCGGTCTACCTGTTGTCCAACGATCGCTGGGTTCAGATGACGGAAAGGCCGACCCTTGAAGGTGGTCTGGTGGTGCTCTATTCCGATATTACTGATGTCAAGAATACGGAGACGGCGCGCCGCGAAGAGGCGTTGGCGCAGAAAACCCGATTGCTCCAGTCTACCGTTGATAACCTGTCCCAGGGTGTTGTACTGGTGAACCGGGAGGGCGTCCCAGAGATCTGGAATGAGCGTTTTCTGAGCCTGATTGGCCTGGACGCCGGGAGTATCAGTGCCGACCAGACGTTCACTCAGTGGATGGCTTCATCCGACGTGCCTTTGCTGAGCCCCTCAACCCCCGCCGCTACCCAGAGGGGGGCGATTGAGGAAGTCCATCGCCGCCCCGATGGCACGGTGATTGAAATCAAGACCCATCCCATGCCGGATGGGGGCTTTGTTAATACCTACACGGATATTACTGAGCGCTACCGTTACGCCGAAACGCTCAAGGAAAGCGAACGCTGGATCCGTGTGGTGACCGACCACGTGCCGGCTCTCATTGCCTATGTAGGAGCGGACCAGACCATTCAGTTCTGTAATAAGGTCTACGAGGCCTGGTACAGTCCCGGAGGTGAGCCCCTGCTGGGTCGGTCCCTGAGCCAGATCCATTCGCCTGAACTCTACCAGCGATTGCTCCCGCGCATGCGTGAGGCGCTGGCGGGCCAGAGCGTGACGTTCGAATTCGAAGAGTCCAACAGTCGGGGCGAGCAGTGCTACATGCTGCGCTCCTATGTGCCCAATCTGGATTCCCACGGCGAGGTGGTGGGTTTTTTCGTGATGATCAGGGATATCACCGATCGCCGCCGTACGGCCGTGGCCCTTCAGCAGGCCTACGACAATCTTGAACAACGGGTCAAGGAGCGCACCTCGGCCCTGAGCGGTCTCAACAGCCAGCTGCGTCAGGAGATCAACGAACGTGCAGCCGTGGAGTCGCGACTGCGGGACGCCAAACTCGAGGCCGAACGGGCCAACCTCTCAAAGACCAAATTTCTGGCGGCGGTCAGTCACGACCTGTTGCAGCCCCTCAATGCGGCACGTCTCTTTACCAGCGCCCTGCTGGAGCACTCATTCGGCCCCCGGGCGGAAGGCCTGGTGCGTTCGGTGAGCACTTCCCTGGATGATGTCGAGAACCTGTTGGGCACCCTGGTAGACATCTCCAAGCTCGATGCGGGGGTGATCAAGCCCGATGTGACCGCTTTCGATCTGCGGGATCTGCTCAACAACATCGCCCGCGAATTCCGGCAGATGGCGCTGGCCGACGGTCTCAGGTTTTCTTTCGTGCCTTCTTCAGCGGTCGTCAGGTCAGATTCCCAGCTGCTGGCGCGGATCCTTCGCAATTTTCTCACCAATGCAATCCGCTACACCGGCAACGGGCGCATCCTGCTCGGTTGCCGACATCGTGGTGACCACCTGTTACTGGAGGTCTGGGATACCGGCCCGGGCATACCCCAGGACAAGCTCACAGAGATTTTCCAGGAGTTCAAACGCATCCGTCCGGCGGGCTCTCCCGCAGACAAGGGGCTGGGCCTTGGTCTTGCCATTGTGGACAAGATCGCCCGCATGCTGGGACATCGTGTGACCGTGGATTCCGTTGAGGGCCGTGGTTCAGTATTCCGGGTAGAAGTGCCCCTGGGTAAGCTGGAGCCCGACAATGTGCCGAAGGAGATGGACAACCCTGGCTTTGACAATAGCCTGAACGGGGCTCGGGTATGGGTAGTGGATAATGACCGGGCTATCTGCAGCGGGATGGAAACCCTGCTGGAGGGCTGGGGTTGTCGTGCCGTCACAGCGGTTTCCCTGGAAGATCTGGAGGCCAAGGTGGACGTTGCCGGGGGGCGCTGCGATGTCATCCTGGCCGACTATCATCTGGACAACGGGGATAACGGCGTAGATGTTGTGTCCGAGGTCAACCGACGACGAGCCGTGGCAGCACCGGTACTGATGATCACCGCCAATTACAGCAATGACCTCAAACAGCACATCCGCAACCACGGTTACCTGCTGATGAACAAGCCGGTAAAACCCCTGAAGCTCCGCAGCGCCCTGAATCACCTGCTGCAGCGACGTTAGAGTACCGTACAGAAAAAAGTCCGGATGGCCCGGACTTTTTTGCCAAAAGCTGGTCTGTCAGCGTTTCAGGTACTGACTGAAGTCGACATCACTGGCGGAGAGTATGGCCTGCACCCGGTTATGTACTCCCAGCTTTCTCAGGATAGCGGAAACGTGGGCTTTCACAGTGGTTTCCGCAATATTGAGGTTGTAGGCAATCTGCTTGTTGGACTCGCCCTTGGACATGCGTTCCAGCACCAACAGCTGACGGCGGGTCAGGGCATTGAGAAGTTCCGGTGAAATCGGGTTGTCTTCGTGGCGACTGCGGCGATGGCTCTCCTTGCCGGTGCGAATGATGTCCGAGGGCAGATAAACATTACCGTTGAGAATCTGCTGAATCGCGTCGGTCATCTGGCTCCGGGGCGAGGACTTGGTAATGAAGCCGACTGCACCGTAGGTGATGGCCTGCAGCACGATCTGCTTGTCCTCCTCCGCAGAAACGATGACAACCGGAATGGTCGGGGCTTCATTGCGAAGGGTGATCAGACCGTTCAGGCCATTCATGCCGGGCATGTTCAGGTCCAGCAGGATCAGGTCGAGATCATCATGCTCGCGGGTCAGGGCCATCGCGCTCTCAAGGTCGGCGGTCTCCAGCACCTCACTGCCGGTGAAGCCGGACTCGATGACACTGGTAATGGCCTCGCGGAATAACGGATGGTCGTCCGCAATCAGAATCTTGTATACCGGTTCCATGAATGGGTTTACCTGTTTGTGGCTGGTCTTGTCCTTTGGCGGTTATGGGCCAGCTTGGTCACTTTTTTGTTTTTCTGCGATGGCTGACAAGTCAATGTGGTCAGCCGTCGACAGGTGCCGGTCAGGAATCGAATACGGAAAGTAACCGTTCCGCCGCGCTGATCGGCAGCGCCGCGTTCTCCCAGGTGCCGATACCATCTTTATACCAGAACAGCCGGCTATAGCCATCAGCACTTGCGGGCGCGGGACTATGGTCAAGGTTGTCATGTAGCCATTACACGTGATGGGCTGTGGCAGTTGAATGCGACCATCGCACAAAAAAAGAAGCACTAAAGTACTATTCTTACGCCTCCCTGTGGTTCGTATGGTGAAGCCATGATGCTGCCAACGATCCTGACTTCGCCTCGACTTTATTACACGCTGCTATGCCTGGGCATGCTGGTCGCTGCTCTGGGGACACCGGCCCCTTCGGCTACGGCAGCCCCAGAGTTGCCACGCCTGTCGGTGAGCGTGCTGCAATACGGGACCGCCCATTGGGAACTGTATCACCTCAAGCGAGCCGGCCTGGACACGGCCGAGGGATTTGAGCTGGATGTGCGGCTGGTGGCCAATCTGCCGGCCTCCAGGCTGGCGGTTTCAAGCGGCGAGGTGGACGGCGCTGTGGCTGACCTCCTCTGGGTCCAGTCACGCTACGAAAACGGTGACCCCTTCCTTTATCTGCCTTTCTCGTCCCAGATCGGTGATGTCCTGGTGTCACCCGATTCCGACATTGACGAAATCAGCGACCTGGTGGGCCAGCGTATTGGTGTTGCGGGCAGCCCCCTCAGCAAGGGGTGGATCCTCTTGCAGGAAGTAGCCCAGCGTGAGGGTATCAATATCGAACGACAGGCCAGGGTTCAGTATGCAGCACCGCCCCTGCTTAGCCAGGCACTGATCCGGGGCCAGGTGGATGTGCTGATCACGTACTGGCATTTCGCGGCCCGTCTCCGGGCCGATGGCAGGGCGCGAACCGCATTCCGGATGGAAGAGCTGCTGGTGACACTGGGATTTGACCGGGACCTCCCGGTTTTGGGTTATGTCTTCAGGAATGAGTGGGCTGAGGCGAACCCCGCTCTCCTGGCCCGGTTCAGCCGGGCCCTAACCTCTGCCAAGTCGGAACTCGCCACCAATGCGGAACACTGGCAGGCCATTCGACCCCTGATGCGGGCAGAGGACGACGCCGTCTTCGACGAACTTCGGTCCGGTTTTATCAAGGGCACCCCAGATCCCCTGACCGAAAATCGTATCGACGATCTCCATCGCCTGCTGATTCTCACCGGTACAGACCAGAGACAGGTAATGCCGGCGTCGCTATTCCACCGGTCCGGGCAATGAGCCCTCCACGCTGGACCTACTGGATTGCGTTACCGGTTGGCGTGCTGCTGTGGGCGGTGCTTGCGGTAATCCTGGATAACTCTCTGCTGCCCTCGCCGCTGAATGTGATGGGCACCCTGATCCAGGCCGCGGAGACCGGTGAGCTCTGGCATCATCTGGGTGTCACTCTGCGCCGGGTACTGATTGCCTTCATTCTTGCCATGGCCCTGGGAACGGCTCTGGGTGTGTTTATGGGCCGTTCCCGCACCGCCAATGCCCTGCTGGACCCGCTGTTGGTGCTGTTTCTCAATCTTCCGGCCCTGGTCACCATTATCCTGCTTTATGTCTGGTTCGGTCTGGTGGAGGCTGCCGCGATATTCGCCGTAGTGATCAACAAGGTTCCCAACGTGGCAGTGACGGTGCGGGAAGGCGCCCGTAGCATTGATCCGAAGCTTGAACAGATGGCTCAGGTGTACCGGTTTACGCCTGTGCAGCGAATCGCTCACATCTGGACACCGCAACTGTTTCCCTACCTGATGGCAGCTACCCGGGGTGGCCTGGCGCTGATCTGGAAAATCGTCCTGGTGGTGGAACTTCTGGGCCGCTCCGATGGTATCGGCTTCCAGCTTCACATGGCTTTCCAGGTCTTCGATGTGGCCGGCATCCTGGCTTACAGCCTGGCGTTCATTCTGGTGGTGCAGCTGATCGAGCTGGTATTGCTGCAGCCTCTCGAGAGTCGCGCCTCGCGCTGGCGCAAGATTGGTTTCGGCCATGCTTGATCTCAGAATCGAGGGAGAGAGTCAGGGCCATCCGGTGCTGGGGGACATTTTCGTTTCCGTGGCCCCGGGTGATCACATCTGTCTCCTCGGGCCGTCGGGTATTGGTAAAACCAGCCTGCTCAACGCGATCGCAGGCCTGGACCCGGCAATCTCGGCCCAGGCCATTCTCGGTCGCGAGGATGTTCGAGTGGGCTATCTGTTTCAGGAACACCGGCTGCTGCCGTGGCGTACTGTGCGCCAGAACCTTGCCCTGGTGGGTGCGAGTCCCGGAGAAGTTGACACTCTGCTGACAGAGGTGGGTCTGGAAGGCAATGGCGACCACTTCCCGGATCAGCTTTCTCTTGGCATGGCGCGGCGGGCGGCGCTGGCCCGCTGCCTCGCGGTAAGGCCCGACCTGCTGTTACTGGATGAACCCTTCGCTTCGTTGGACCACCATCGGGCTGTGGAATTACGGGCGTTGATTGCAAGCCTGCTCAATCGACACACCGGAATGGTGATGATCTGTGTCACCCACGATGCAGAAGATGTTGGTGAGCTGGCGAACCGGATCTGGTACCTGGATGGATGCCCGGCGAAACTGCAGCTGGATGACCGGATATCCGATGCCACCACTGCGGCGAGAATCGTTGGTCGACTGCGCCAGTCGGCCTGAGCGGAAGCCATCCGTGGCAGCGATAAGTGAGCGCTGCGGGCCACCTCCCTGACCGATCGGCATTTTTCAGATAATCACTAACCGGCTTTGCCGCCAGAGGACAGAATGCGGGTACGCTGGGGCCGGAAACCCGCTGTGGCCAGCACTGCCAGCACAACAGCGACCAGGACGGTGATTCCGAAGGCCTGTGGGTTCCACTGGAGATAGAGCGCGAACCGTATGGCCTCAACCGCATGGGTAAAAGGGTTGAACTGGCAGATCCAGTAAAGCCAGGGACTGGCCTCCTTCATCCGCCAGAGAGGATAGAGTGCCGAAGAAAGGAAGAACATGGGGAAAATCACGAAGTTCATCACGCCGGCGAAGTTCTCAAGCTGCTTGATCCAGGTCGCGATCAGCAGACCCAGCGCACCCAGCATCAGCGATGTCAGCAGAAGTGCCGGTAACACCGCCAGGTAACCCCAGTCTGGCGGTTCCACATCGAGTAGCCTGGCGATCAGCAGAAAGAGGTAGACCTGGGCCATGGAAACCATGCCCATGGCCAGCAGCTTGGTAACCAGCAGAAAGGGGCGGGGCAGCGGGCTCATAAGCAGTACCCTCATACTGCCCAACTCACGGTCGTACACCATGGACAGCGCGCCCTGCATACTGTTGAACAGAATAATCATCCCGCAAAGGCCGGGGGCAATGTAGGTCTCATAGGTAATGTAGGTGTCGTAGGGGGGGATGATCGAAACCCCCAGCACCGCCCGGAAACCGGCGGCGAACACCACCAGCCACAACAGCGGTCGCACGAGGGCGCTGAAGAACCGCGTGCGTTGCTGCCAGAAACGCAGCCATTCCCGCACCTGTATGCCCACGAAACAATGCCAGTATTGCGCCAGGGTCATGAGTGTCCCGCTCCGGTCAGGGCATGGAAGGTGTCGGCCAGGTTGGTCTGGCCCTGATCAGCACAGATGGCTCGGCCCTCGCCGTCCGCAAGCAGGCGGCCCTGGTGGAGAATCAGCACCCGGTCATCCGGCTGTACTTCCTCGATCAGATGGGTGGCCCAGAGCACCGTCAGGTCGTCCTCTTCGCAGAGTCGCCGCACGTGCTCGTTGAGACCGGCACGACTGCCCACATCCAGGCCCGCCGTGGGCTCATCCAGCAGCAGCAGGCCGGGCTGGTGCAGCAATGCCCGGGCAATCTCCACCCGGCGCCTGTGACCGCCGTTGAGCTGGCGCACCGGATCGTTGGCCCGCTCGACCAGGGCGAACCGCTCCAGCTCCAGGTCGCCGCGCTTGCGGGCCTCTTTGCGGGAGAGGCCGTGTAGGGCGGCGTGATAGTACAGGTTCTGACGCACTGTCAGGTCCAGATCCAGGGCATTCTGCTGGAAGACTACGCCGATCTGACGCATGGCCTCAGCGGGCTGCTTGCGCAGGGACTGGCCGTTGAGCAGCAGCTCACCGGTTTGCAGTGCCAGCAGGCGGGTCATCAGCCCGAACAGGGTGGATTTGCCAGCACCATTAGGGCCCAGCAGGGCGTGGAAACGACCAGAGGCCAGCGTGAAACTGACCTCTTTGAGTACCGGCTTGCTGCCGTACTGGAAGCTGATCTGGCGGGCTTCAAAGCTCATCGGTTACCTCGAATCAGGGCGCGATCACCACGCCCCAGGGATAGCGACCCACCTTGATGGATTTGGTGACCTTCAGGTCCGCCACGTCGATCACGGAAACGTCCCCGCTGACGCCGTTGGTGGTGAGCAGAAGGGATTCGTCCTGGCTCAGGTCCAGCTGCCAGACGCGGCTGCCCACCAACAGGTAATCCAGAACTTCATAGGTTTTTGCATCCACCACCGCAACATGGTTGGAGGGGCCCAGAGCCACGAAAGCATAGCGACCGTCGGAGGTCAGCTCAATACCCACCGGCTGGACCCGGTCCTGGTTGACCCCCTTGACCCTGAACTCCAGCTTCCTGATCTCTTCAAGGCTGTCCACATCAATTACGTGCACGGTACCGCCGATTTCCGCGGAGGCCCAGGCGATCTTGCTGTCCCTGCTGAACTCCACGTGGCGGGGGCGCTGGCCCACCACGATGTTCTTCTCGATCTCGAAGGTCTCGGTGTTGATCCAGTGAAGCATACTGGTGGTTTCGGAGGTGTTCACCGCCCACTTGCCGTCCGGGCTCACAGCCATGCCTTCCGGTTCGATACCCACGTCGATCTGGGCGAGCACGTCCTTGGTATTCACGTCCACCACGGTCACGATGGCGTCGTCTTCATTGGCGATGTAGAGGTGCCTGTTGTTCGGGTGCAGGGCGAACTGCTCGGGATCTTCGCCGGAGGGCAGAGTATCCACGATCTTACGGGTGGCCAGGTCCAGCACCTGGACGGTGTCATCATCGCTGGCGCAGATGTACAGCCTGGTGTAATCCTTGGACAGCAGAATACCCCGGGGGCGCTGGCCGACATCGATGGTTTCAACCACCTCCAGGGTCTCCATATCGATCACCGAGAGGGTGTCGTCTTTCTCGTTGGACACGTAGGCCAGACTGGCCAGTGCCGGAGTGGACAGGCCGACCATGGCGGCAAGGGATATCTGCTTGAGCAGGGATTTCATGGTGTGAATCCTTCTTGTTTTGAAAGTGAATAGACTGTCGGCCTCAGCCGTTGATCCGGCATTCGCTTTCTGGTCTGTCGAAGCCGAGGGTATCCAAATCGGTATTCGGGTGCAGGAACCCCTCGAAGGGGGCCCGCGCCACAATTCCCCTGGGGTGCACCAGAGGAATGGGCTGTCTCAGCTGGCCATTCCAGTCGCGGAAGGTGAGTTTGCGGCCCTTGAAACCGGCTAACTGGAAACTGTCGCTGAACAGGAAGCTTCGGATTTCTTCCGGGTCGTCGGTGCCGAGTGCGGTGACCGCGGTGCCAATGGAACGAACGGCGGCCCAGGCGGCGTAGTCCTCGCTGTTCATATGCCGGTCAGCCAGCTCCCGAAAGCGGTTCTGCAGTTGCGCCGCCCCCCAGCTTTCCACCACCCAATGCCAGGTCACCGGCGTCATGCCCTGGGTGCCGACCACCGGGCGCGGCAACCAGGTGTTAAAGGGAACGTATTCGCCGAAATCCCCCCGCACATCGGCCACCACCACGGCGTCATAGTCCCTGGCCTGGGTGAACAGCGGCAGCTCCCTGGCGGCGGTCCGGCGCAGGTCGGCGTCGAAAGTCCAGGGCTTGTCCTCGACGATCTTCAGGCCGAAGCGCTTGGCGGAACGACGGAAGGCGTCGGCCCAGCCCCTGTCGGCCTCAGTGGGGCCGGTAATCAGGAACACTTCGTTCCAGCGTCGCTGATTCAGCCACTGGCCCAAAGCATCAGTGAGCATGGCGTGGCTGGGCAAGGTGTGCAGCAGGTTGACGTGGCATTGCCCCGTGCGCAGGGCGTTATCCCTGGCGCCGGCATTGAAAATCAGGGTGTTCTCACCGGCTGCGCCGGCGATAGTCCTGAGAGTCTGGGCTGGAGCATTCACCACGAACAGTTCAATCCCGCTCTGGCGCATGGCGTCGAAGGCGGCCAGCGCCGCATCTGGGGAATCGGCCACTTCTCGCTGCATCGAATAGGTCTGGTCCAGGAACCGGCCGGTGGTGTTGTTATCGTTGATGGCCAGTTCGGCGCCCCGCAGACCGGCGTC
Source organism: Marinobacter daqiaonensis (assembly GCF_900115285.1). Taxonomy (GTDB): domain Bacteria; phylum Pseudomonadota; class Gammaproteobacteria; order Pseudomonadales; family Oleiphilaceae; genus Marinobacter; species Marinobacter daqiaonensis. Next base: position 1,813,509 of record NZ_FOYW01000001.1, on the reverse strand, counting down.
TTCCGGCTCGGGAATGACGTTAGAAAGAACCGGTCCCTGATCCGGAACCCACTGCAGGTAGCCGATGCGCACGCCAAGGGACTCCGCCTGTAGCGGGCTGATCGCCATCAGGAAGATCAAAGAAGCGGCCGCTGTCCGGGATAGCAAAGGCATGGGGTTCTCCGGCTTGTTGTTGTGGCTTCAGCTTAAGCAAGGGGGCCAGTCCCGGAAATATTCATAAAGTCGCAATCAGGCAGTACGAAAGGATGAGATTTTTCAGGCCGGGCGGCGCAAGTACTACCAAGGAACTAAGCCAAAAACCCCAAAGTGGCATACGGAATGGGTCGCGACATTCCTAGACTGGAGGTCAGCAAGTTGGCGCCTGACAAATCCAATAGCCAACCATGGGGAATTCAAAAAAACAGAGGTAGCACCAATGGCAACGTCCTTCTCACTAAAAGCGTCTTTCGCTGCCACCCTGCTGGGCCTGGCTGGCCTGGCGTTCGCCCACGGAAATGTCACGCCGCAGGAAGTGGACACGGGCAACTTGCCTGAACTCGGCGATGAGGTGCGCATGGAGAATCCGTTTCGTGAGGGCAATGAGCTGGACCAGTACAACGCTCAGGCAGTTCAAGTGGGCGAAAGCGCCTACTCCGGCAACTGTGCTGCCTGCCACGGCATCCGCGCCATGTCCGGCGGTCTGACACCGGATCTTCGCGAGCTGTCGGAATGGGATGATGAGTATTTCATCAACAGGGTCATGAACGGTACTGATCGCGGCATGCCCGCTTTCAAGAACAGCATGGACCAGAATGCCATGTGGGCCATCCGGACCTACGTCGAATCCCTGCCCAAGCCGGAATGACGGGGCTTCCCTTTCGCTGTGATGCCTGAACCCGGGCTGGCCTTTTGCCGGTCCGGAGGTGTTGGGAGAAAACAATGAAAATAGTGTCTCGAATCCTTGCCCTGTTTCTGCTTGTTCAGCTGGCCGCCGCCCAGGACGTGAATGATGGCATTCAGTTGCTCAATCGTCCTGCAGACCGGACCTACGACATCATCCTGGATTCCGGCTATCTGAAAGTGGGGGTGTACCGGGATTTTCCGCCCTATTCCTATGAGGTGGATGGTGAGCCCCGGGGGATCGATGTGGCGCTGGGGCAGCGGATTGCCGAGGAAATGGGCGTGCGATTCATGGTGCACTGGATCACCCCCGATGAAGAGCTGGGCGATGATCTGAGAAACAACGTCTGGAAAGGCCATTACCTGGACAAACAGCGCCTGGCGGATGTGATGCTTCGTGTGCCCTACGACAAGCAGTACGCCTATATGCAGGATTCCACCGGTGAGTACATCAACGAACAGGTGGTGCTGTTTGGTCCCTACCAGCAGGAGACCTGGCAGATCGCCTACGATCCCGGCCAGCTGGAGAGCGTCGAGACAGTGGCCGTATTCCAGTACAACCCGGTCGGAGTGGAGATCGACACCCTGCCGGATTTTTATCTGACGTCGTCACTGAACGGACGGATGCGTGAACAGGTTCGTCAGTTCCCGTCGGTGGGCGATGCGTTTGATGCCATGCGTCGGGGCGAGGTGAGCGCGGTCATGGGAATGCGGGCGCAGATTGATCACGAACTGGCCAAGCCGGAAAACGGCAGCTTCCGGGGAGCCAGTAACGGCTTCCCCGGTCTGCTGAAGCAGGTGTGGGATGTGGGAATGGCGATCAAGCACACCCACCGGCAACTGGGCTACGCCCTGGAGGCCATCGTTGACCGCATGGTCACGTCCGGTGAACTCAATGAGCTATTCGCCGGGCATGAGCTGCGCTACAGCGTGCCCGGATACTACCGTGCCTTCCTCGACGACGAGGCGATCGCCCGGGCCGAGGGCGGTGAGTAATGGCTAAACCCGTTGTCCGGCGGGCTGTGCCTTTCGAAGTAGTACTACCAAGTGATGAGGAAACCTGCTCCGGGGAGTAATTGTCGGTAGTTCCCCAAGAGCGAAGAATCGTAGCAGAGGCGGGAAAAGTACCCGGTTCGCCCTGAAACGGAACCAAGAGAACTGAAAACAATAGAATTGGAGAGCGTAACCATGACAACCAACAAGTTCGGGATTCGCATTGCGGCCAGCGCACTGGCCTTGGCCGTATCCTACGGGGCCCATGCGGTGACCGACGAAGAGATTCTGAACGACCATAAAACGCCGGAAGATATCGTCAGCTACGGCATGGGAACCCAGGGTCAGCGGTACAGCACCCTGGCTGATCTGAACACCAGCAATGTTCAGCACCTGCAGCCAGCATGGGCATTTTCGTTTGGCAGCGAAAAAATGCGGGGCCAGGAATCCCAGCCTCTCATTAAAGACGGGGTCATGTACGTAACCGCGTCCTACTCCCGGATCTACGCCGTGGACGCCAGGACCGGTGAGGAAATCTGGCAGTACGATGCGCGTCTGCCGGACGGCATCATGCCCTGCTGTGACGTTGTTAACCGTGGTGCTGCCATCTATGGGGACAAAGTCTTTTTCGGCACCCTCGATGCCAAGCTGGTGGCCCTGAACAAGGATACCGGCAAACCGGTGTGGATCAAGAAAGTGGCTGACTACCAGGCCGGCTATGCCATCACCGCCGCTCCCATGGTGGTGAAAGGCAAGGTCATTACCGGCGTTTCCGGTGGTGAATTCGGCATTGTCGGCAAGGTTGAAGCTTATGACGCCCACACTGGCGACCTGGTCTGGACCCGTCCCACTGTTGAAGGCCATATGGGCTACGTCTGGAAAGGCGGCAAGAAGATCGAAAACGGCATTTCCGGCGGTGAAGCCGGGAAGACCTGGCCGGCCGAGATGTGGAAGAACGGCGGTGCCGCCACATGGCTGGGTGGAACCTACGATGCGGACACTGATTCGCTGTTCTTTGGAACCGGTAACCCGGCTCCCTGGAACTCCCACCTGCGCCCCGGCGACAACCTGTTCTCTTCCTCACGGTTGGCCATCGATCCGGATGACGGCAGCATCAAGTGGCACTTCCAGACCACGCCCAATGACGGCTGGGACTATGACGGTGTCAATGAGCTGATTTCCTTCGATTATGAAGAGGGTGGAAAAACCGTCAAAGCGGCTGCCACCGCTGACCGTAACGGCTTCTTTTACGTGCTGAACCGGGAAAACGGTGACTTCATCCGTGGTTTCCCGTTCGTGGACAAAATCACCTGGGCCAAGGGTCTGGACACGGAGACCGGCCGTCCGATCTTTGCCGAGGACGGGCGCCCGGGCAACCCGGCGGACATGGAGGGCGGCAAGGGTGAGGTTGTGGTAGCCCAGCCGGCCTTCCTCGGCGGCAAGAACTGGATGCCCATGGCGTTCAGCCAGGATACCGGTCTGTTCTACGTGCCTTCCAACGAATGGTCCATGGATATCTGGAATGAGCCGGTGTCCTATAAAAAAGGCGCCGCCTTCCTCGGTGCGGGTTTTACTATCAAGCCGGCTAACGACGACTACATCGGCGTCCTGCGGGCCATGGACCCGAAAACCGGCAAGGAAGTCTGGCGCTATGAAAACCCGGCCCCGCTGTGGGGCGGCGTCATGACCACCGCCGGCAATCTGGTATTCACGGGTACGCCTGAAGGCCACCTGAAGGCCTTTAACGCCATGACCGGCGAAGAGCTCTACCGCTTCAATACCGGTTCTGGTGTTGTCGGTACACCGGTTACCTGGACCATGGACGGCGAGCAATACGTCTCCGTGTCTTCCGGCTGGGGTGGCGCGGTACCGTTGTGGGGTGGCGAGGTCGCCAAGGTGGTAAAGGATTTCAACCAGGGTGGCATGGTGTGGACCTTCAAGCTGCCGAAGGACCGGGTGGCGGCTGCTAACTGACAGCTGCTGATTTGCGCAGAGGGGCCGCCAGCGGCCCCTCTTTTCGTTTGTGCGCGGACGGAGAGACCGGGCGTCACCGTTTCCGATCCTCAAGTCCACCGGGTTGGTTCGTTGACGTCACCTCCGTCTCAGCTCCCACGTCCAGGGCCCGGTAGATCAAGGAAGGAATAAGGCGCGACCCTGGCATCTACTACCAAATGACGAGTTTTACGCCTCCAAGGGATCATTTCGGCGGCCGGTGACGGGTTTTACAGTGGGAAGGTCAACGCGAAAACCGCGTCTACTGCGTCAAAACACAACAAGAGGCCACTATCATGATCTACGCAAATCCGGGTAAAGAAGGTTCCGTCGTTTCGTTCAAATCACGTTATGAGAATTACATTGGCGGCGAGTGGGTAGCGCCGGCAAAAGGCCAGTACTTTGAGAACATCACGCCGGTCACTGGTGAGGTAATCTGCGAGATTCCTCGCTCCACCGCTGAAGATATCGATCTGGCGCTGGATGCCGCCCACAAGGCCGCTCCGGCCTGGGGCAAGACCTCCGTCCAGGAACGCTCCACCATCCTGCTGAAGATCGCCGACCGCATCGAGGAAAATCTGGAAAAGCTGGCCGTCGCCGAGACCTGGGATAATGGCAAGGCAGTCCGTGAGACCCTGAATGCCGACATTCCCCTGGCCGCCGATCATTTCCGTTATTTCGCCGGTTGCCTCCGTGCGCAGGAAGGCCACATGGGTGAAATCGATGCCAACACGGTGGCCTATCACTTCCATGAGCCCCTGGGCGTCGTCGGTCAGATCATCCCCTGGAACTTCCCGCTGCTGATGGCTGCCTGGAAGCTTGGTCCCTGCCTGGCGGCCGGTAACTGCACCGTACTCAAGCCGGCGGAGCAGACCCCCGCCACCATTCTGATGCTTATGGAAATGATCGGCGACCTGCTGCCGCCGGGCGTGGTGAATATTGTTAACGGCTACGGGATCGAAGCGGGTAATGCGCTGGCCACCAGCAAGCGCATCGCCAAGATCGCGTTTACCGGTTCCACCCCGGTTGGCTCGCACATTCTGAAGTGTGCCGCCGAGAATATCATTCCGTCCTCCGTGGAGCTGGGTGGCAAGTCCCCCAACATCTATTTCTCGGACGTGATGAATGCCGAGCCCGAGTTCATCGACAAGTGTGTTGAAGGTCTGGTACTCGCGTTTTTCAACCAGGGTGAGGTCTGTACCTGCCCGTCACGGGCTCTCGTCCAGGAAGACATGTACGACGAGTTCATCGCCAAGGTGATCGAGCGCACCAAACAGATCAAACGTGGCAATCCGCTGGACACAGACGTTCAGGTGGGCGCCCAGGCCAGCCGAGAGCAGTTCGACAAGATCATGTCCTACCTGGAAATCGGCAAACAGGAAGGCGCTGAGGTGCTCATTGGCGGTGGTCGCGAAGAGCTGGAAGGTGAATTCAGCAACGGCTTCTACGTCCAGCCCACCCTGTTCAAGGGCGACAACAAGATGCGCGTCTTCCAGGAAGAAATCTTCGGGCCGGTAGTGGGTGTTACCACTTTCAAGACTGAAGAGGAAGCCCTGGCGATTGCCAACGACACCGAATTCGGTCTGGGCGCTGGCCTTTGGACCCGTGACACCAATCGGGCCTACCGTCTTGGCCGTGCAATCCAGGCAGGGCGCGTCTGGATGAACTGCTACCACGCTTACCCGGCTCATGCCGCGTTTGGCGGTTACAAGAAATCCGGTGTAGGCCGTGAAACCCACAAAATGGCTCTTGAGCACTACCAGCAGACCAAGAACATGCTGGTGAGCTACGATACCAACCCGCTGGGTTTCTTCTGATCCGTCATCCTCGGTTCGCGGGCCCTCCAGGCCCGCATCCCCTGTTCCTGCACAGATGTGAGTAATTACTCTTTTGGCCCCCTTCGGGGGCCTTTTTTGTGGCCGGAGCCCGGTGCCAGAAAGCGCTCCATCTTCAGTCAGCCCATCATGGCACCTGTTCAGAAGACCTGGTCTGGACAAACCACTTTATATGGCCTGTCTCAAGGAGCTGACGCGATTTCCCTGAGTTGACTGGACCGGACCTTACGTCCCCGCCGCATCGGTCGCCAGAATCCGGGCCCGCTGCTTCTGCTCTTTCTTGTTGCGGATGATGCTGTCCACGCACTGACTTTCGTCGCGGAGGATCACCACGCACTCCAGGCACTGGATACACTCGTCATAATCGATTCGGCCGTCCTTGCGGATGGCATTGATACCGCACTCGTTCTTGCAGTGTTGGCAGGGCGACCCGCAGCTCTCAATGCGGTCCAGCCAGCTGAACAGCCGGAACCGCCCAAGCACTGCCAGTCCGGCACCGAGCGGGCAAAGATAACGGCAGTAGAACTTGTGGATGAACATGCCGATTACCAGCAGGCCTACGGCGTAAGCGACAAACGGCCAGTAGCGCCAGAAGAAGAGGGTGATACTGGTCTTGAATGGCTCGATTTCCGCCAACTGCTCGGCGAGTGTCAAAGAGTAGAAAGCTGTTCCGACCAGCCCCAGAAGGATTGGATACTTCAGCAGTATCAGCCTGCGGTGCCAGCGTTCGGGGACCCTGATCTGCCGGAACCGGAGCTTTTCACCCAGCCAGGCAGACATCTCCTGCAGCGCGCCAAAGGGGCAGAGCCAGCCGCAAAACAGGCCACGCCCCCAGATAAACAGGGTGATGAAGGTGTAGGTCCAGAGGATGAAGATTATCGGATCAAGCAGGAATACATCGAGTGAGAATCCGTCCCAGAGCGTGAGCAACAGAGTGTAGATATTCACCACAGAAAGCTGGCCCTGAGCATAGAAACCAATAAAGAACAGGGTGAAAAACAGGAAGATCCAACGGAATCGATGCAGCATTTTCGGGTGCTTGCTAAAAGTCTTCTGTTTGACGAAAACGACAGTAAGCACGGTGAGTCCGGCAACCAGCAGGGTAATCTGGGCCCAGCGTTCCTTCCAGAGGCCCACCCAGACCGGCGTTCGAGTCGACTCTGGCGATGCGGCAATCTCAACCGTTTCAAACAGGTCATCATTGAAGGCGACGGGAATGTTCAGGGTGGCTGTATCTGAAATCAGATGATTTCTCGCCAGCTTGATTTGCAGTTTCAGTGTGGCCTCGGCGCCGGGGTTGAAGCCGGCATTGCCGCCAACCCGGAACAGGTGGGCGGCGTCGAAGTCTGGCAGGCCCCCGGCCTGCAGGCGAAGTTGCTGGTCCAGCCAGTTCAGATCACGCATTTCCACGGCGAGGTCGTTCTGAACAAGGCCGATCCGGTCGGGCGCGCTGCCAGGCGTGAAGTCGGTGTCTACATGCGGGAATACGCCACGGGATGCAACCATCAGAACCTGATCATTGTCCCCAAGTCGGTCCATGAAACGTTGATAGCCGTCATCGCCAAGCAGGTTCCGGCCAACCATTGGCGAGTTCATGTAGGCAAAGAAAATTTCGGTGAATGGCTCCCCGGCCGCAGGCTCAAGGTCCTCCGGGTAGTCAGTAAGCGGGCGTCCCAGTTCCTGCTCGACATCGCTGGCGGCAAGACGTTTATGGCCCACATAGCCACGATCGATCAGGTTCCTCCAGTTCATCGGTTCAAAAAAATCCGTTTTGGCCCGGGTGGGGGCGGCTTGAGAAAAGGTCTCCAGCTTCTGGCGTGCAACCTTTAATGCGGAAGAGAGCACGGTGTCATTGACAATCAGGACCGACACCGTGGCTTTACTGACGCCATCGAAATACACCACGTCGCCCTCGCTGTTTCTGCCAGATCGCGAGGAATTTGAGGTTCTCACTATGATCTGCTCCCGCAGGGACCGGCCTTCGTACTGGTCTACAAACTCGAATAGTGGTTCTTCTCCCAGTCCATGCAGGAATACTGGTTCGTGGTGATCCAGAATTTCCACTCCGGTAAAGCGCCCCTGGGTGTCGAGCCCGATCATCATCCGTATCGGTTTGCCGGCAAAGCCCTGGAGTCGGCTGAGGTCGGTGGATTCGTAGGCGTAGCCCAGCAATTCCTGCAGCTGGTAAACGGGCCATACCGGAAAGTCCTTCTGTTTTTCACCGATCACGGTAGCGGAAGGGAAGAGCTGGTGAATAATCGCTTGCCTGGCGTCGGAAGTTTCGGCCTGAACGGCCGCCGGGAAAAGGTAAAGAAACGCCAGGAAGAGCACGAACCGGATGGCCATCAGGAGGCTCCTAAAAGTTATTATTTTCCATGGTCTATATTAGGAGGAAGGGATTACACCTCAATTCGACCTCGGGGCCAGGGCGGTGCTACTTTTCGGGGGGGAAGAAAATGGTCCTAAAGTATCATGTTGGCCATGTTCGACTGTGGCTACGATGAAGTTGTGTAGTCGGTATTGCCGGTACATGTGCCCAATGCGCTAACAATCAATGACAAGAGGTGAGCATTATGTGGATTAAACCAGCCTACGAAGACCTGCGGATCGGCTTTGAAGTCACCATGTACTTCGCTAACCGCTGAGCGAGGGTCGGCCGGCGCGGTTGCGCTGGCCGTTTCCCCTCCGAACTGTTCCCATGCAGATTCACATTCTTGGTTCCGCCGCAGGTGGTGGGTTCCCGCAGTGGAACTGCAATTGCAGTAACTGCGCGGGCTTTCGCAACGGCACCCTGAACGCACAGGCCCGCACTCAGTCCTCTATTGCTGTCAGCGAAGACGGTGAACACTGGATTCTTTTTAACGCCTCGCCTGATATCCGTGCCCAGCTGGAGTCGTTCCCGGCAATGCAGCCGGGCCGCGCACTGCGCGATACCGGTATCAACGGGATCGTGCTGATGGACAGTCAGGTGGATCACACCACCGGTCTGCTGTCCCTGCGCGAGGGTCTGCCAATGGATGTATGGTGCACCCGGCAGGTACACGATGATCTCAGCGCTGGTTTTCCACTGTTTTCCATGCTGAAGCACTGGAACGGTGGGCTCAACTGGCGTGAAATCGAGGCATCCGAACAGGTCGAGTTCAGCATTCCCTGCGCTCCCTCGATTCGGATGACCGCCATTCCGCTGCTGAGCAACGCGCCGCCGTACTCACCCCGTCGCGACAACCCTCACCCTGGTGACAACATCGGGATTTTCATCCGGGATATCGGGGCCGGAACAACGGTGTTGTATGCGCCGGGACTGGGCCAGCCGGATGAGCGGATCCTGGGCTGGATGCACAAGGCCGACATCCTCCTGGTGGATGGAACCGTTTGGCACGATGACGAGATGATCCGCCAGGAAGTTGGCACGAAGACCGGTAAGGCCATGGGTCATCTTGCCCAGAGTGGACCGGGTGGCATGATCGAGGTACTCGACACCATGTCTGCCGGGCGCAAGATTCTCATTCACATCAATAACACCAACCCGATTCTCGACGAAGATTCGCCTGAACGGGCCGAACTGGCCAGGCATGGAATCGAAGTCGCCCGGGATGGCATGCACCTGGATCTGTCGGGGTATAAATGAGCGCTATTGCATCGGCCATGGGGCGGGCGGAATTCGAGCAGGCCCTGCGGGCCAAAGGACAGTATTATCACATCCATCACCCCTACCATAAGGCGATGTATGGCGGCCAGTGCACGCCGGAACAGATCCGCGGGTGGGTGGCCAACCGTTTCTACTACCAGATCAACATTCCCCGCAAGGACGCCGCTATCATGGCCAACTGTCCGGAGGCTTCGGTCAGACGGTTATGGCTACAGCGGGTACTGGATCACGACGGTCACACCGATGATGAGGGTGGAATCGAGGCCTGGCTGTCGCTGGCCGAAGCTGTGGGACTGAGTCGTGAGGAAGTAATTGACCAGCGTCACGTGTTACCCGGTGTCCGCTTTGCGGTGGATGCCTACCTCAATTTCGCGCGACGGGCGACCTGGCAGGAGGCTGCCTGCTCCTCACTGACCGAGCTGTTTGCCCCGGAGATCCATCAATCCCGGCTGGACAGCTGGCCTCAGCACTATCCCTGGATAAGGACAGAAGGCTACAGTTATTTTCGCAAGCGCCTGTCGGAGGCCCGGAGGGATGTAGAGCATGGCCTGAGTATTACCCTGGATTACTTCCGGACCGGTGAAGAACAGCAGCGGGCGCTTGAAATCCTGCAGTTCAAGCTGGACATTCTCTGGACCATGCTGGATGCCCTCACCATGGCCTATGTTCACCACACACCGCCTTATCACACTGTTACTGAAAACCAGGTCTACCATAGGGGGCTCGGGCTGTGATGAACCAGATTCCAAAGCTTCGGCCTGGCTTCCGTTTCCAGTGGGAGCCGGTACAGAACGCCCATGTGCTGCTGTATCCCGAGGGTATGGTCAAGCTGAATGAAAGCGCTTCGGCGATCCTGTCCGAAGTAAATGGCGAGAGCACCGTGGCCGAGATTGTCGAGCGCCTGGAAAACCGCTTTCCGGAGGCCGGCGCGCTGGAAGGTGATGTCTGCGAATTCCTGGACGACGCCCGACAGCAGCACTGGATCATGATGGTATGAGCCAGGCCCAGGAATCCCGAGCGCAGGTCGGGCCGCCGCTGTGGCTTTTGGCCGAAGTGACCTATCGCTGTCCCCTGCAGTGCCCTTACTGCTCCAATCCGCTCGACTTCGCCCAAAGCGATCAGGAGCTATCCACCGAACAGTGGGTCAGTGTGCTGCGTCAGGGGAGGGCCATGGGCGCGGCTCAGTTGGGCTTTTCCGGCGGCGAGCCCCTGGTGCGGCAGGATCTGCCGGAATTGATTGCCGAAGCCCGCCTGCTGGGCTACTACACGAATCTCATTACCTCAGGCATTGGCCTCAATGAGGCCAAAGTCGAGTCCTTCCGCGAAGCCGGGCTGGATCATATCCAGGTCAGTTTCCAGGCTTCCGACCCGGAACTGAACAATGCCGTGGCGGGTTCCCGCAAGGCGTTCGAGCAGAAGTTGGCCATGGCACGGGCGGTGAAGGATGCCGGCTATCCCATGGTGCTCAATTTCGTGATCCATCGCCACAATATCCACCAGATGGAGGATATTATCGATCTGTGCGAACGTCTGGGCGCTGATTACGTTGAGCTGGCCACGTGCCAGTATTACGGCTGGGCCTTCAAAAATCGTGAGGGGCTGATGCCCTCGGCTGCCCAGCTGGAGGTGGCCGAGCGCGAGGTAAACGCCAGGCGCCAGACCCTTGCGGAGGCCGGCTCCGCCATGAAGCTGATCTTTGTGACACCGGATTACTATGAGGTAAGGCCAAAGGCATGTATGAACGGCTGGGGCAGCCTGTTCCTGACAGTCGCGCCAGATGGCACCGCGCTCCCCTGCCACAGCGCACGGCTTCTTCCTATCGAGTTCCCCAATGTCAAAGACCAGTCCCTGAAATCGATATGGTACGACAGTCCGGGCTTCAATCATTACCGGGGTGACAGCTGGATGCCCGAACCCTGTCGCTCCTGTGATGAAAAAGACAGGGACTTCGGCGGCTGCCGCTGCCAGGCCTACCTGCTCACCGGTGATGCTGATAACGCGGATCCGGTTTGTGACAAGTCGCCCCACCACGATCGCATTCTTGCGGCCCGCCGGGCAGCTGACCATGCCACGGCAGGCCTTGAGGAACTGACCTATCGAAACGCCCGAAATTCACGACTCTTCTTCCGCGGTTGAAAGGCCGGTCCGGCTGAGCGCGGCGCAGGCTGCGGCAGCCCTGCGACAGCGGGAAAACCTGCGTGTGTCCGCTACTGCCATCGCCTGGCTCGAATATGACCCGGGCGAGGCTGTCAACCAGCTCTGGTGTCTGAGAAAGGGGGACCCTGTCCGGCTCACCGCTGCCACCTTCAGCATTCGTAGTGCCGTCAATGGCTATGGTGGGGGGGCCATGTGCCTGGATCGAAATACGGCGTATGTCGTCGAGCACGATACCCAGCAGGTGGTGCGTATTGACTGCCGGACGGGAACACGCCAACAGATCACCAGAGATCCACTGAGCCAGTTCGGAGGCCTTGTCTGGGATTCCATGCGGGGTCGAGTGCTTGCGGTTCGGGAGGAACGAGGCGAGGGCAGAGAGGGCCGGCAGCAACTGGTGGCCATTGCACCGGTTACCGGTCACCTCACCGTGCTGGCTGAAGGCGAGGACTTCTACGGAGCGCCGGCCATTTCCGTAGACGGCGGCTCACTGGCCTGGATCAGCTGGTCGCTGCCAGATATGCCCTGGTTCGCCACGCGGCTATGGAGGGCGGATGTAACCGAGCAGGGAGAGCTGGCGTCGGTCAGATCGCTGGAGCCCCCTCACACGGCCTCGGTGCAGCAGCCCCGCTTTGCTGATGGAAATCTGATGGTGCTCTCGGACCACGATGGCTGGTGGCAGCCTTTTTTGGTTTCTGAGGGCGGTGCGGGGGTGGTCTGGAATTGCCTCGAAGACCGCCAGGCAGACCATGGCAACGCGCCCTGGCAACTGGCCGAGCAGCACGGCGTATCCCTGTCCGGCGGCGGCCGCGCCTGGGTCTGTTACCAGCATGGCTATGGCGAGCTCTGGTGGCGGAGCCAATGGGATTCGCAACCGCGAAGGCTGTTACCCGACTGTGTCGATTTTCGTTCCCTGCAGAGCCGGGGGGATGACATTTTCTGCGTTGCCCGCCACACCGACGCCATGGACTCGGTATGGCAGATCAGGCCCGAGACCGGGTACTGCCGTCGCCTTGCCGGCGGCGAGCGGCCCATTCCGGCTCAGGAGTGCGTTCGACCGCGCAGTATGGTTGTGCCTGTGGAGTCCGGTTCCGCTGTGCAGCTCTTCCATTATCCGCCGATATCCGCCGCTGATGCGGCGCCGCCTGTGATTCTCCGTGTCCATGGCGGGCCCACCTCAGCGGCCTATCCGGTCTTCGATCCTCAGGCCCAGTTCTGGCTGCAGCGGGGCTTTGCGGTAGTGGACGTCAACTATCGTGGCAGCTCCGGTTTTGGCCGGGACTATCGCCTCGCCCTTGCCGGGCGGTGGGGCGAGCTGGATGTGGCAGATATTCACTCGGCGGTGGACTTCCTCGCCCGCAAGGGGGTGGTGGATACGGATCGGGCATTCATACAGGGTCGCAGCGCGGGTGGCTTTACGGTTCTGATGGCAATGCTCGATAACAGCCGGTTCCGGGCCGGGGCGAGCCTGTTCGGCGTGAGTGATCCGAGCCGGCTGAGGGCCATGACGCATCGCTTCGAGTCCGGCTACCTGGACTGGCTGCTGGGCGATCCCGAATCCCACCCAGAACGCTGGCGTGAGCGTACGCCCGTGAGCCAGGGGCACCGGATTCGTCGGCCCATGATTTTTTTTCAGGGCGGCCAGGACAGAGTGGTGGTTCCCGAGCAAACCGAGGCGATGGTGGCGGCTCTGGAGGCTAACGGACAGTCAGTGAGCTATCACTTCTTTCCAGAAGAGGGTCACGGGTTCCGGCGTGCTGAACGCCAGGCCTTTCTGCTGCAGACCCTGCTGGAATTCTATAACGCTCATTGACAAATTACCTGCATTACGCAACTGGTTAAAGTACACTCTGTTGTGACGGGAATCGCTCCCGGGAACAGGGCAGGCCAAAACAAGAATCCAGAGAGCGGTCATGAGCTACGACGTTTCTTCGCTGCGCAAGTTTGTTTCGCCGGAGATTGTCTTCGGTGCCGGATCACGCAAGGCGGTGGCCAATTTTGCGAGCAACTTTGGTGCCCGGAAGGTTCTGCTGGTGTCGGATCATGGTGTCCAGTCCGCCGGCTGGGTCGCCGAGATAGAGCAGCTTTTACGGGAAGCCGGCCTGGAGTACGCTACTTTTACCGGCGTCTCAGCTAACCCCAAAGTTGAGGAAGTCATGGCCGGGGCTGAGCTTTACCGCTCGGCTGAATGCGATGTTATCGTTGCTATCGGCGGTGGCAGCCCAATGGACTGCGCCAAGGGCATAGGCATTGTCAGCGCCCACGGTCGGAACATTCTGGAGTTCGAGGGAGTGGACACCATCCGGGTGCCCTCACCACCCCTCATTCTGATCCCCACGACCGCCGGCACCTCAGCCGATGTGTCACAGTTCGCGATAATTTCGGATCCTCAGCGCCGGTTCAAGTTCTCCATCATCAGCAAGGCGGTGGTACCGGATGTATCGCTGATTGACCCCGAGGTGACCGAAACCATGGATGAATTCCTCACGGCCTGTACCGGGGTAGACGCTCTGGTACATGCCATTGAGGCCTACGTCTCCACTGGTAGCGGCCCCCTGACCGACAGCCATGCCCTGGAGGCCATCCGGTTGATCAGTCATCACCTCGAGCCGCTGGTGCAAAGCCCTGGCGACAGCTATCTGCGGGAGCAGATCATGCTCGCCTCCATGCAGGCAGGCCTGGCTTTTTCCAATGCCATTCTGGGCGCCGTGCACGCCATGTCCCACAGCCTGGGTGGGTTTCTGGACCTGCCCCATGGATTGTGTAACGCCCTGCTGCTGGAACATGTCATAGCCTATAACTTCAGTTCTGCAGAGGGGCGCTTCAAGCGGGTGGCGGAAGCCATGGGTATCGACACCCGCGGCATGGCTGCTCCTGCGATCAAGAAAGCACTGATGGAGCGGGTGATTCTGCTCAAGCAGACAGTGGGGCTGGAAGCCAAGCTGGCGTCCCTGGGTGTACGCAGTTCGGATATTCCGTCCCTGTCCAGTTACGCCATGCAGGATCCCTGCATCGTGACCAATCCCCGCAAGTCCAATCAGCGGGACGTTGAAGTAGTGTATGAAGAAGCGCTCTGAAGCACCAACGAGCGACGAAAGTTCAGATCGTTACGACGTAGGCGATCTGCTGGGTCTTGGGAGTCATTCGGTCCGCAAGAATTATTATCCGGCTCTGCAGGAACGACTGGAGGAGTTGGAGCGGGAGCGAAACCGCTATAAGTGGTTATTTGAGAATGCGCTCCACGGTATCTTTCAAGGTAATCTGAACGGCGGTTTCCTCGCCGTGAATCCCGCCCTGGCACGAATTTGCGGCTATCCCAGCCCGCAGGCGCTGATTGGCTGCGTGGTCCGACTGCGAGAGCAGTTTTTCTGGGACGCCAATGAATTTGAGGAATTGCGCGATGAGCTGCTGGACAAGGGGCACATCAACGTTCGCGAAACCCGCTTGCGAAGAGCAGACGGCCGGCCTGTTCATGTTGCGATCACTCTGCTGAGGCGCCCCGACCTGGGGGCGGAGGTGGTGGAGGCCTTCGTTGCTGACATTACCGAGCGGCACATGGCCCGGGTAAGGCTGGAGCAGCTCAACACCGACCTGGAGAGGCGGGTAGAGGAGCGTACCGAAGCCCTGCAGAACGCCAATGTCGGCCTGCGCTATCAGATTGAAGAGCGCGAGAAGGTTGAGCGGGAGCTGGTAGTGGCGATCAAGGCCGCCGAGGAAGCTAACCGGAGCAAGGACAAGTACCTGGCCGCAGCCAGCCATGATTTACTGCAACCTCTTAATGCCGCCCGGTTGCTGGTCTCCACGCTGCAGGCCAGTAAGCTTCCCAACTACGAGAACCGCCTGATTGAACGGGTCCACCGGGCCCTGGAAGGTGCCGAGGATCTGCTGGCGGACCTCCTGGATATCTCCAAACTGGACCAGCAGGCGATGCAGCCTGATCTGGCCCGTGTCGATGTGGAGAACCTGATGGCCGGCCTGTTGGAGGAATTCGAGCCGGTGGCCCGCAGCGCCTCACTGGAATTTCGAAGCCACCTGGTTCCCGCCACTTTGCTCACTGACCCGCGCATGCTCACCCGGATCATGCGCAACCTGCTCAGTAATGCCTTTCGCTACACCCACTCCGGCAGTGTGCTACTGGCCATGAGGAGGCGCACGGACTACCTGCGCCTGGAAGTCTGGGACACCGGCATCGGCATTGCAGAAGACAAGCTCGAGGAGATTTTCGCCGAATTTCACCAGCTGATGTCGCCGGAGTCCGGGGGGCGCACGGGCGTCGGCCTGGGGCTGGCCATCGTCGAGCGCATGGCCGGTATGCTGGGATGCCGAGTGGAAGTGAAGTCCCGTCCCGGCCGCGGGTCCCGGTTTGCGCTTGATCTGCCGTTGGCGGCGATCGAACCGATAAGACAACAGCTCCCAATCGATTCTGTACAGAATGGGACACATGGGTCGCTGGAAGGCTGTCGCGTGATGGTGATCGATAACGAACCTGACATCCGGGAGAGCATGACAGCGCTGCTGTCTCGTTGGGGCTGTATTGTCCAGACAGCCGGCAGTCAGGCCGAAGCCCTATTCTCATGCCAGGCAGAGGGCCCTCCGCAGGCCATATTGGCCGACTATCACCTTGATGACAATTTCACTGGCCGCGAGGCCATTCACGCGTTGCGTCGGTCGCTCAGAGCAGATATTCCAGCGGCTATCCTCACCGCGGACCGCAGTGATGCGGTGAGTCGGATGCTGAAGAACGAGGGCCTGCCGGTTCTGAACAAGCCGATAAAGCCCAACCGTTTACGAGCGCTGATTTCCAGCCTGGTGACAACGGGGGCTCGATTGCGGGCCGGAGCATGACTTGGGGCTTTACCGGCGACTCCGTAGGGCATGCCAAAAAAATTTCCTGGGATCCCTGCCTAACCCGGCCCCCGGGTAAGAGTATGCAGGGTGACCTCAGGGGGGCAGTTCAATCGCACGTTGACCACCGACGTGCCAGACCCCGGTGAGGTATAGCCCTGCATGCCATTGTGCTGCCAGTAGCCCCGGCCCAGGGCGCGGGGGCAATCGGCATCGAGGGTGACCGGAAAGCCGCCCGGCAGGCAGATCTGGCCACCGTGGGTGTGGCCGCAGAGGAACAGGTCGTAGCCGGCGTGGGCAGCCTCCCGCCAGATTTCCGGGGTATGACTCAGCAACAGGCTGACAGCGCCATCGGGGATGTCGTCTCCGGCCCGTTGCAGGTTGTGAACCTTGTAGAAGTGGGCATCGTCGACCCCGGCGATGAACAGCGACTGGTCTCCCCGCTCGATGACCATGTGCTCGTTAAGGAGCAGGCGATAGCCCATGTCCTCAAGCCCCGGTACCATTCTGATGCTGTCGTGATTGCCCAGTACCGCCAAAGGTTCGCCCCGGATGGCCTCCCTGAGACGGGCCATTCCCTCCAGAGCGGCATCCACCGGCCCCCAGGTCATTTTGCGGTAATCGCCGGTGAGAACGCAGAGGTCGTATTCCAGCGGTTCGATCTGACGTATCACGGCCTCCAGATTGGCCGGGTCCATGTCCACATGGAGGTCCGTCAGGTGAAGGATCCGGTAACCTTCAAAAGCCTCTGGCAGTGAGGTTATGGGGAACCGGTGCTCGACAGTGCGCAGGCGGCGACTGTTGTCCTGGCCGCGCCGCAGCAGGCCCGCTAGGCGCAGACAGTTACGGATAAAACCGTGGGCGGAATAGAAGTTTTCCAGGTGAAAGGACCGGTGATCGCGGCCGGTGAGGCGCGCTTCCGCCTCCTGTTCAATGCTCAGGCGCTGCCGGGCGTGGACCGGCCCGAGCCGGAGGCTGAGGCGGTACCGGAGCAGATCTTCGTTGTCGGGGTCGGGCTCTCTTGCCGTCATGCGATTATTGCCTGGCTCTGATAGTGTTTGTGACTCTGCAGCACGAGTATGGTCCCTTCAGCGGGCCCCGTAAAATGCCGCTGTGATATGTCGACCACCGGCGGTTCATTGCCTGAAGGAGATTCTGGTGACGCCCCGACCCTCGTTCCGGGAGATATTTCTGGTGTTCCTGCGACTTGGCCTGACGTCCTTCGGTGGGCCGGCGGCCCATCTGGGCTATTTTCACGACGAATTCGTCTATCGGCGCCGATGGCTCACCGACGCCGCCTATGGCGAGGTGGTGGCTCTGTGCCAGTTACTGCCGGGGCCGGCCTCCAGTCAGGTCGGGCTGGCTATCGGGTTCCTGCGGGGACACTACCGGGGCGCCCTGGCGGCCTGGCTGGGTTTCACCCTGCCATCGGCGATCCTGCTGATGCTTTTTGCCCTGGGTCTGGGCCTGTGGCCCGGGGTCGCCGAGGGGGGCTGGGTGACCGGCCTCAAGTTGTTCGTGGTGGCTGTGGTGGCCCAGGCTGTGTGGCAGATGGGTCGTACCCTCTGCCCGGATGCCAGGCGCCGCGGACTGGCGATTCTGGTGGCGGCCTTCCTGGTGGTGTCGGGGTCGGCGGTGATGCAGATCCTTGCGCTGGCGGTGGCGGGGATGGCCGGACTGGTTCTGGGGATTCCGCGGGACCAGGCTTCCGGGGAGCTGACGCTGCCTGTTCAGGGGCGCCGGCCGATGGTCTTTGCGGTGCTTTTCGCTGCGCTTCTGCTGCTGTCTTTCTGGCCACTGGCCACTGGCACTCTGCCCTGGCTGGCGGCCGAAATGTATCGCTCCGGTGCGCTGGTTTTCGGTGGCGGGCATGTGGTGCTGCCCTGGCTCCAGGAAGGCTTCGTGGCTTCGGGTTACCTGTCCGCCGATACTTTCCTTGCCGGTTATGGGGCAGCCCAGGCCGTCCCGGGCCCACTGTTCACGTTCTCCGCTTTTCTGGGGGCCAGCGGAAACGGTATGGCCGGTGCGGTCATTGCGCTGGTGGCTGTGTTCCTGCCCGGCAGCCTGCTGGTTTTTGCCGGCCTGCCGCTGTGGCACTGGGTACGAAACCACGACAGGGCCCGCTCGGCGCTGGCGGGCGTCAACGCGGGTGTTGTCGGCCTGTTACTGGCCACGCTCTATGATCCGGTCTGGACCTCCGCCGTAAAAGGTTCTGGTGGGTTTGCACTGGTTATCCTGCTGTGGGGCGCGCTGGCTGTCCTGAGGGTGCCTGTGTGGGTTCTGGCGCCCCTGAGCGCTGGCGCCGGGGCGCTGCTGTTTTGACTTGAGCACACCTGTGGCCTGACCCTCACCGGATGCCACTACCGGCTCACAGGTTCGCCTAAACAGGTTGTGAAGCTGAACTAAAGGTTACAGAATGATCATACAGTGGCAATCAATCGGGCTCGGGTCTGGAACCGGAGTCCGGAGAAGTTGTCAGAATCGGTCTGATGAGGGAGTAAACCGGCGATGAGCATGTCCTGCAGTGTTTCCGGATTGACCGTGCCGCGGGATCGTTTCCCGGTTCCGGAGAAAGATCTGACGCCCGAGGGGGCCGGACCACAGAAGGCGGTTCTGGCGGGTGGCTGTTTCTGGTGTGTGGAAGCGGTTTTCCTGACCCTTGAGGGTGTACACCAGGTTGTTTCCGGTTATGCCGGTGGTGATCGCGAGACCGCCAACTATGATGCTGTGTGCAGCGGCCAGACCGGCCACGCCGAGGCGGTGGAGGTCCAGTACGACCCGGCGACGATCAGCTACGGGGAATTGCTGCGGATCTTTTTCTCGGTTGCGCACGATCCGACCCAGCTCAACCGGCAGGGTAACGACCGCGGTCCCCAGTACCGCTCGGCCATTTTCTACAGTACCCCGGAGGAGCGCCAGGTGGCGGAGTCCTACATCCGTCAGCTCGAGGAGGCAGATGTCTTCCCGGAGCCCATCGTCACTTCGCTGGAGCCGCTGGAGGAGTTCTATCCTGCGGAAGAGTATCACCAGAACTTTGCCGGCAAGCATCCCCGGCAGCCCTATATCATGGCGGTGGCCGCCCCCAAGCTGAAGAAAGTCAGGGAAGTCTTTCCGGACCGCCTCAAGCAGGCCTGAGCTCCGGATTCGCGAGGAACGCAGGGGCGTACCGACAATTCATTCCCCGTTTCCCGATGGAGTCATTCCCATGAGCAAATCGGCAGCAGGCTACGACCTGACTCCCTGGTCCAGAGAGGCCATCAATGCCAAAGCGGCTGAACTGACGGCCGAAGAAAGAACGGTCCTGCTGGATCACGGCACCGAGCGTCCGTTCTGCGGTACGCTGCTGGATAACAAGCAGGACGGCGTCTACCACTGCCGCCTCTGTGAGCTGCCCCTGTTCAGTTCATCGTCGAAGTTTGACTCCGGTACGGGCTGGCCGAGCTTCTTCGAGCCCTTCGATCCGGATCATATTCGTTACATTGAGGATAACAGTCTGGGGATGACTCGCACCGAGGTCCGCTGCCCCCGCTGCGACAGCCACCTCGGTCACGTGTTTCCGGACGGCCCGCCGCCTACCGGTCAGCGTTACTGCCTGAACTCAGTAGCCCTGACCTTCAGGCCCCGATAAGCTCAGCAGGCGGGGCCCGGCCGGGCCCTGCGCCATGATGTTCTCAGAGTACCGGCGGAAGGCCGGTTTCCCGTGCTGCGGAAATCACCGTGCTGGCGAGATAACCCGTGTAGGCCACATAGGCAACGAGCAGGATCGCCCCCTCCGGACGGTTGACCATGCGCTTGCCCCCAAACAGCCCGAATCCCATCACGAACAGGGCCACGGTCAGCGCCATCATTACCATCCAGTCGCGGTAGAGCACGCTTGATTCCACGGCCATGGGTTCGATTGTGGCGGCAATGCCCACCACCGCCAGGGTATTGAATATTCCCGAGCCCAGGATGTTGCCCAGGATGAGGTCGTGCTCGTTCTTGCGAACCGCGGCCAGGCCAGCCGCCAGTTCCGGCAGGGACGTGCCGATGGCCACGATGGTAAGACCGATGATCAGGTCGCTGACGCCCAGGCCCTGGGCAACGTAGACCGCGCCCCAGACCAGCATGCGGGAACTGATCAGCAACAGCACCAGACCCACCACCAGCCACATGATGGCCCGCTTCAGGGGCATCGGGTGAGCGGCCAGTTCAGACTCGATTTCGCCACCCAGTGGGTCGCCGGTACCACGCATGCCCTGCACGATTGACCAGGTCATTACCACGGCGAAGACCGCCAGCAGTACCCAGCCGTCCAGACGGGACAGGGAGCCATCAATGAGTTGCCAGCCGGCCAGCAGGGAGATACCCAGCAGCACGGGCAGCTCCTTGCGGAGAATCTGGGAGTGCACGCTGATGGGACTGACCAGGGCCACCAGCCCGACAATCAGGGCGATGTTGGTGATGTTGGAGCCGTAGGCGTTCCCCAGAGCGAGACCCGGATTGCCATCAGAGGCGGCGATGGCCGAGACCGCCAACTCCGGAGCCGATGTGCCAAAGCCGATGACCACCATGCCGATCAGCAGTGGCGACATGCCAAGATGCGAAGCGGTCGCCGCAGCGCCCTCGACGAAGCGGTCGGCGCTCCAGACCAGAAGAATGAGACCCGCGGCAATTGCCAGCAGTGCAAGCAGCATCGATCGTTCCTGTATAAAATGCTTTGTGAAAAGTCCCGGTCCAGAACCGGGGGTGAACGAAACAGTTCGTCATACCGTAGACAATTGTCGGCGCAGACGTTACCGCATATCTCATGCAAAGGTAAGCACAGGGTAATCCCCTATGGAAGGGAATGGCGTTTTCGCTGAGTATCCGACTAAAGTTGCGGTGACTCCGTACGTATTCATACGCATGATGATGCCCCCAAATGCCCGCGGGTAATTCAGGGCATGGCCAGTGACAGGTGGCTGACCTGGTATGGCCGGACTTTTTCTGTTCCCGCCAAAACCGGGATAATCATTCAGTAAGGGATTCGCTGCTGATCGTGGCGGCCCGACAGGTTCGATAACTCGCTAAGGTGACTAGCAAATGGCTGTAAGACAGGCAGACGTGGTGCTGGTCGGTGGTGGCGTCATGAGCGCCACACTCGGCTTGATGCTCAGGCAGCTCGATCCGTCCCTGGACATCGTCATGGTGGAACGTCTTGATCACGTTGCCCACGAAAGCACGGATGGATGGAACAATGCGGGAACCGGCCATGCCGGCTACTGCGAGCTCAATTACACTCCCGAGACCGAAGATGGTGATGTCACCATTGACCGGGCGCTGACGATCAATGCGTCCTTCGAGGTCTCCCTTCAGCTCTGGAGTTATCTGGTGGAGCAGGGGATGCTCTCGGATCCCAGGTCGTTTATCAACCGCACGCCTCACCAGAGCTTTGTCTGGGGTGAGAAGGACATTGCGTTCCTCAAGCGTCGCTACGAGAAACTCAAAGCCCACCACCTGTTCCGGGAAATGGAATATACCGAGTCGCCCCGTGTCCTCGAAGAGTGGATGCCCCTGGTGGTCAAGAACCGGGATCCGATGCAGCCGGTGGCGGCAACCCGGATCGGTCACGGTGCCGATGTGGACTTCGGCTCGCTAACCCGCAGCATGGTCCAGTATCTGCAGACGACACCGAATTTCGAGCTGATGCTGAGCAGCCCGGTGACCTATCTTGCCAAGCGCGATAATGGCCGCTGGAAAGTCCGGGTCAAGGACCAGAAGACCGGTGTCACCAGAAAGCTGGAAGCGGGCTTTGTCTTTCTCGGTGCCGGCGGCGGTGCGCTGCCGATGCTGCAGAAATCCGACATCGACGAGGCCAAGGGTTATGGCGGGTTCCCGGTCAGCGGCCAATGGCTGGTCTGCCAGAAGCCGGAAATCGTCAAACAGCATCGCGCCAAGGTGTACGGCAAGGCGCCGATTGGCTCGCCTCCCATGTCGGTGCCCCATCTCGACACCCGGATCATCAACGGCAAACCCGCGCTGCTGTTCGGACCGTTCGCCGGTTTCACCACCCGTTTCCTGAAGCAGGGCTCGGTGTTCGACCTGTTCGGCTCCGTCAGGCCCACCAACCTGCGCCCCATGCTTTCGGTCAGCAAGAGCAACATGGACCTCACCCGCTATCTGATTGGTGAAGTCTTCCAGTCACACAGTGACCGGGTGGCGTCGCTTCGCAATTACTTTCCGGATGCAAGGGAAGAGGACTGGAAGCTCCAGGACGCGGGGCAGCGTGTCCAGATCATCAAGAAAAGCAAGGACGGGGGCGGCAAGCTGGAATTCGGTACCGAGATCGTGGCGGCCAAGGATGGGACGCTGGCAGCCCTGCTGGGGGCTTCACCGGGTGCCTCCACCGCGGCCCACGCCATGCTTGATGTGATTGAGCGCTGTTTTCCCGAGAAGCTCAAAACCGATGAATGGCAGCAGCGCCTGCGGGAGATGGTTCCCTCCTACGGCCAGTCCCTGGTGGAGGATGAAGCCCTGCTGCGTAGAGTTCGCGAGCGGACGCTGTCCACCCTTCGTCTGCGGGAAGACGCCTGATCCAGACTCCGGCCAGGGTTTCCCTGGCCGGAGTGCTGTCCGTAATGTCTCTGAGGCATCGTTCCTCTCCTATTAGATCAAATCGATCTACCTGTTCTCGATAATCAAAAATCGATTTTAAAACAATGACCTGTATGTCAAGTTTCGGGTTTTTTGGAGAAGCCCTGTTACTGAATGCAACTTATTATTGTGTAGGTTGAAGAAGTAAATGTTGGTCAAGGAGAAGCTATCATGAACAGTGAGTCGAAGTTTAATCCGGAAAAAGGGTACGTGGCGCTGCTCGGCTGGAGCCTCAATGCCGTTGAGGCCGCGGAGAAGTTTGATCGTCGCTATGTGGTTGTGGCACCGGACTGGGCCGAGGCCTACTGCGAAGAACATAACATTCCCTACGTGCCCTGGAACTTCGAACGTCTGAATGATCGCTCCGTGGAAATCGCCCAGACTTTGCAGGAAATGGGCGTCGATGTGGCGATCCCGCTGTTTGAGGAAACCGTGGAATGGGCCGGCGCAATCAACTCGGTGTTGATGGACAAGCCAAGGCTGTTCGGCCAGGCCATGCTGTTGCGGGACAAGGCGCTGATGAAGCGTCGCGCACAGCTCGGCGGCATACGGGTCGGCATCTTTGAGGAGGCCCACGACAAAGGCGATGTGATCCGTTTTCTCAAGCGCGTTAACCAGACCCTGCTGAAACTCGACGGCGACCCCAATGACCCGATTCACCTGAAGGCTTTCGACAAGGCAGGTTGCCTGGGCCACCGGGTGATCCGCACCCCGGACGAAGTGGACGTTATCCCCGAGGAAGAGTTCCCCGTCCTGATGGAATCCCACCTTGATGGCTGGGAGTTCGCAGTGGAAGCCTGGATTCACAACGGCAAGGTGGCATTCCTCAATATCTCCGAATACGTGACTCTGGGTTACTCGGTATTCGTACCGGCAACACCGGATCTGGAAAAGTACCGTGAGCAGATCAAGGGTGAGATCGAGAAGCTCATCAAGACCTTCGATATCGATTTCGGTTTCATCCACCCCGAGTACTTCGTCACCAGCGACAGAACCATGTACTTCGGGGAAGTGGCCTATCGTCCGCCGGGGTTCAAGGTGTTCGAACTCCTTGAGCGCGCCTATGGCTTCAACGCCTATCAGGCCCTGATCATGACCTTTGACCCCAAGACCACCGAGGAGGAAGTAAAAGCCTTCTTCCCGAAGGAAGTGGAGGATGCCAAAGGTTATGCCGGATGCTTCGGCGTCTATCCACGCCGCCGGGTGGTCAGCAAGCTGGAAATCCCCGAGGAAACGGAGGATCACGACTATTTCGAGTCCCACGAGCTCACGGCACCCATGGAGGAAACTGTTACCAAGCGGACGGCTTTTGGCACCCACTGGGGCCTTGTCTATTTCTTCGGGGATGACCCGTATCGCATGCGGGATCTTCTGAAACATCAGGAAGAGCTGGACTTCTATGTATAATCAGCCTGAAGAACTGCTAAAGGGCTGCCGACAGCTCTAAGGATTTCAGGTTTGACGTATAGCAATGAAACATCGCCCTCGGGCGAGCTGGAACACAAGCTTGCCATCAAGGCGCAACGGCTGGACGATGCCATCGAGGTGGCGTCGTCCAGTCCGTCTTTTTCCCGCCTGACAAAAATGCCCCGGCTCATCGAGAGCATCCGCCAGGTGCTGATGCTGGAGGGCGGCTGCGCCGTCGTGGAAGCCCGGGCACGGTCGATTGAACAGACCGGTATCTTTGAAGGGTCCGACTGGGCCGACCCCCAGATTCTGATTCCATCCCTTACCCGACTTTCTCTGCGCAGTCCCTATTCCGACACTGTCGTGATCGAGGCTCTCAGTGAATTGCGGTTGCTGGCGGTGGCAAAGGGGGGGTACGAGCATCCCCGCATGTCCGCAGAACAGGCCCACCACTATCTTGCCCAGGTGTTGGCCATCAATCTGGAGTTGCTGTTCGGTACGCCCTCTGAGGCGGAGCGGGAACAGCAGGGGCGCCTGGCCACGATCAGCCGGGCGGTTATCCGTCATCTGGCCAACCGCATCGGCTACGAGCACATCATCGACCGTTTGATCGACGAGATCTGGCGCATTGTGAACCAGAGGCCTATCCAGGTGACGGATGTGCGCCAGATGATCACTCAGATCGCCATCTGCAGGAACAATCCGGATATCGACCTCGGAGGCAGCGGTCAGGGGGCAGACCGCCTGATCAGCAGCCTGTTCGGTCCCACCCAGGCCTGCCGGGAGGACCCCGGGGTGGGGGTCTACCTGGAGCGTATCCAGGCCATGGACCAGGCCGCCCTGCAAAGCGAAGCCACCGGTTGCGCCAGGGCCATGCACGACACTGGCCTGGTCTCGCCGTATCACGCGGCGCTGGTCCAGTACCTTCGCGAGCAGTCGCCTTCATTGCTGTCGGAGGCGCTGGGCCTCTCCAGCACCGGCCGCGACTGTCTGCTGTGCTATCAGGACCTGGTGCATGCCCTGATCCAGCAGGGGATTTTCCCGGAAACCTGCCAGGGGCTGTATGGTCTCGCGCTGATGCTGGAGCGGGGGATCATGTACCAGCCACCGGTTGCACCGGCACTCTGGCGCCAGGTTCAGCTGCCACTCTCGGCCAATGCGCGGGAAAGGATCAGGTTGGCGTTTGGCGACACGCCGGAGCCCAGGGCATGGCTGATCCAGGGGGTCCTGTCCATGCTGGGTCAGCCTCTGGGTGTCGGCCAGGGGAACAATCCGACCTGTCAATCGGCCCGGGCGCTGTCCATGTGGGCCTACAACGATCCGGACTATCTCCTGCAGATGGTGGCCTGGGCCGCCCGTGACGATGAGATCATCATGCACTTCGAGGGCGAGCCGGTGTCATCCCGGAACAGCGCGTCAGGGGTGGCGGCGGAGATCACTCTCGACCTTGATCCGGTCTCGTTGCTGGTGGTGCCCCACCTCGACCGGATCTATGCGGAAATGGGCAGGATGTGTATCGGCCGGGAAGGCGACCCCCATCGCTGGGTCAACCCGGAGTTCCATGGCTGGTGGTCCGGCCGCGGCTTCAGTATCAACGTGGATGTGGCCACCGGAAATCTCCTGGATCTGGAACGCTTTCTCCAGCATTTCTACATTACCTATCACCCTTATTACAACGGGAACCAGCCGCTTATCCACCCCCAGCCAGCCGGGATCGCGGTGACTGACAGTGCCGCCCGATTCATCGGCTGGCATGCCCTCACCATCCTCCGGGTAAGTCTCGATCAGCAGGACAGGATGCGGGTCTATTTCTTCAACCCCAATAACGACAGCGGTCAGAACTGGGGGGACGACATCGTGGTCAGTACCTCGGGTAACGGTGAACGTTTCGGGGAAGCTTCACTGCCGTTCGAGCAATTCGCCTCGCGGCTGTACATTTTCCATTTTGACCCCCTGGAGCGGGGGAATCCCGACGCCGTGCCGGCCGAGGACATCGCCCGGATTACCGATATGGTGTACCGGAGCTGGGGTGCGGACAGGGTTCCGGCGGAAGGGCTGCAGGCGGATAGCGGGCCCGTCTGAGGGACCCGCATCGCCTTCCGAGCCGACGACTAGAAATGAATGACGGAGCGGATGCTCTTGCCTTCATGCATCAGGTCGAAGGCCTTGTTGATGTCCTCCAGGGGCATGTTGTGGGTGATGAAAACGTCCAGCGGAATCTCTCCGGCCTGGGCCCTGGCCACATAATCGGGCAGTTCGGTGCGGCCCTTGACTCCGCCGAAGGCGGAGCCGCGCCAGACCCGCCCGGTTACCAGCTGGAATGGCCTGGTGCTGATCTCCTCGCCGGCACCGGCCACGCCAATGATGGTGGATTCTCCCCAGCCCTTGTGACACGCCTCCAGCGCGGCCCTCATCAGCTTGACGTTGCCGACGCACTCGAAAGTGTAGTCAGCGCCGCCGTCTGTCATCTCGACGATCACCTCCTGAATGGGTCTGTCGTGATCGTTCGGGTTGACCAGGTCGGTGGCGCCCAGCTGGCGGGCGATTTCGAACTTCTCCGGATTGATGTCGATCCCGATGATGCGCCCCGCTTTCGCCATGGTGGCGCCAATGATGGCCGCCAGACCGATACCGCCCAGCCCGAAGATCGCCACGGTTGCCCCTTCCTCCACCTTGGCGGTGTTGAGTACCGCACCGATACCGGTTGTGACCCCGCACCCCAGAAGACAGACCTTTTCCAGGGGGGCCTCCTTGGGAATTTTAGCCAGGGATATTTCCGGTAACACCGTGAACTCGGAGAACGTGGAGGTGCCCATGTAGTGGTAAATGGGCTGGCCTTTATAGGAAAAGCGCGGGGTTCCATCGGGCATCACGCCCTTGCCCTGGGTGGCCCGCACGGCCCCGCACAGGTTGGTCTTGCCCGAAGTGCAGAACTTGCACTTGCCGCATTCCGCGGTGTAAAGCGGAATGACGTGGTCCCCTACCTCGAGGCCGGTGACCCCCGGCCCGACCTGCTCGACGATACCGCCGCCTTCATGGCCAAGAATAGCGGGGAATATGCCTTCAGGGTCGGCCCCTGAGAGCGTATAGGCATCGGTGTGACAGACACCGGAAGCAACAATACGGACAAGGACCTCGCCCTCTTTGGGAGGCGCCACATCCACTTCCACAATTTCCAGGGGCTTGTTTGGCTCAAAGGCGACCGCAGCACGGGATTTGATCACAGTGCATCTCCTCTTTCTGTTTCGGGGGGTTTCCGGAAAGGATAGAGGAAAGCGGCGGTTTTGTATCACCGGAGCCCCGAAAAAGCGGGGCCCCGGAGGTCATTGGCAGGGCTCAGCCAAGGCGGAAGCGCCCGGAGGTTTCATTGAGGCTGTCAGAGCAAGCCGCCAGCTGGCGGGTATGTTCGTCCAGTTGCTTGCGGATGATCCCTGTTTCCTGGGTGTGGACATGAATCTGTTCCACCTTCTGGGCGATTTCCTCGGTCGTGGTTGAGATGCCTTCAACCGAGCTGACCACCTGCTCCATGTCGCCGGCCAGGCTGTTGATGGAGTGGGTGATGCGGTCGATCACCGACGCAGCTTCCTCAGCGCTCTTTTCACCGGAAATCGCCTGTTTCATACCCTGTTCCATCAGCGTGGAGATTTCACGGGTTTCCCGGTTCAGGGCATCGACGATGTTCGCAATGCCACTGGTGGCCGCCACGGTTTTCTCCGCCAGTGAACGAACCTCATCAGCGACGACCGAGAAGCCCCGTCCGGCTTCGCCGGCGCGGGCCGCCTCAATGGCCGCATTCAGTGCCAGCAGGTTGGTTTGCTCCGCGAGCCCGTTGATGGTGTCGACGATGGAGTTGACCTTTTCCCCGGTCTGGCTCAGGCGCCCCACCTGCTCGTGAGTCTGCTGGATCCTCGTGGACAGCTCGTGCATGCTGCTGACGCTGCTCTTGATGACCCGGGCACCGTCCTGGGCGGCGCAGTTAGCCTCCTGCGCGGAGTGATTGACGGTGTTGGTCAGGCTGGCGATCTCGGTCGTCGTATGTGAGATCTCCTGCACCGCCGCCGCAGTCTGCTCGGTCTGACCTTCCACCTGCTCACTGTTGTTGCTCATTTGCAGCATCAACTGCTCGAGTTCGCCCTGCAGCCGGGACAGGTCGCGATTGCCGCCGATGACCTCGCGGATGACCTTTGACATGTCTTCGGTCATGCGATTGGAGGCCTCGCCCAGGGTGTTGAACTCGTCCCGTGGGTTGCTGCCCGGACGAAGGCGCCCCGTGAGATCGCCTCCAGCCACCCGGGAAAGCAGATCGACCGTATCGTGCAGCCGTCCCACGAGGGTGCGTGAGGCCTGGGTGAGGGTCAACACCAGCACCACCACGACAATGGTGGATACCACGATAATCAGCCAGGTGGATGACTCTTTGGCCTGCTCGGCCTGTGCGCGGGTCTCCTCGATCAGGCCGGTGCGCAGGGACTGGTTCTGATCCTCGATAAAGGTTTCCAGTTCCTCGCCGAGACGCTCCAGACGCTGCTCGGTCTCCACGATGACTTCAATCTGCTGGTTCGCCTGTCGAAAGGCATTGGCGAAGGCCTGAACCGACTGGCCCAGCTCGTTATCCTCCCAGCCCATGTCGGAAACCACATTCTGCATCCCTTCAATGGCTTCATACGCGATGGACGCCGACTCTGAGTTGTAGGTGGCGAGGTAATCCGGATAGGCGGTTCTGGCCAGCTCAATGTCGTCATTGAGAATCGAGATGCTGATTTGCCGCAAGCCATCATCCATGGCCGTGGCCAGTTCACCGCGAAGGCCGTCGGAATTGTTCAGGCCAAGGGTCTGTTGCAGCTCAAGCCAGGTCTGCCGGAGCTGGACATATTGGTCGACCATGCCCTCGATGGTGCCCGCGGTTTCGGCAACCTCCTTTGCGGTCAGGGCGCCGGCCAGCACTATGAGCTCGTCGGCCTGCTGTTGGAGCTGAGCCAGCGACCCTTGATAGGGAGCGACGGTCTCGGGCCCCAGGTTAGAGCTGCGGCTCTCCACCTTGAGCCAGTCCGAGAACAGGGAGAGGGAAGCGGCCTGATAGGCTCTGGCGTCGGAGCGGGCCTCGTAGGAGTCCGAGACCTGTTCGAGGCCCCTCAGGGCGGCCATTGCCAACAGCACCAGACCGACAAACGTCGCGGCGATCAAAAGCCAGAATTTCTGTTTCCAGGAAAGGGAAAAAAGCCCCACGGCCGATGCTCCTCATCAATATCTGCAGACACGTCACTATAATGAAGACTATCGGCTGAACGGATTTTTTCTTGAAACGGTTTGTTGCCGGATGTAGTGCAATGGCGGGTCAGGGGAGGGAGGAATTGTCCGGCCAGTTGAATCTGGCCGGACAGGGATGAGGTGACTCGACGTCACCGGCCGTTGTCGGCCTCAGGCCTCGACCGCCATCTTGCGACGGCGTATGGCCACCAGGCCGGTCAGACCCAGGCCAAGGAGTGCCAGGGAGCCGGGCTCGGGTACCGGGGTTCCGCCGTTGCCGCCACAGGCCGGATCATTGGGATTGAGCTGACAGAAATCCAGAGTTTCCTGAAGTTTGGCGTTTGCGAACGCAGTTACGAAGCCCTGAACAACGGAGGTGTCCGTGCTGTTGAACTGGTTCAGATCAAACACCGAGCCACCATGAGAGGTGATGAGCGACTGGTAGGACGAAATGGTGCTCGAGCCAGCCAGTACGCCATTATAGAGCGCGTTGTTGTTGGTCAGCACGCCGTCCAGGATGGTTTCTGAAACCGCCTGGCCACCAACCGTGCCGAAGAAGGTCCGGTCGCCGTTGCTGGGTTCGTCCGTCAGGATGATAATGTTCTTGATCGCGTTGGAGCGGAACGAGAACGTGGGTGACTGATTGTCCAATGCGTTCAGAGCGAAAGCCGTGGCCGTGTAGCCGGGTTCGGTACCACCGCTGGCGACCAGGTTCTGGGCGGCACTGGCGAAAGCGGTGTCATTGGTCAGGTCCGTAATCATCCGTGGGGCAGGGTTGCCACTGCCGTAGCCCACCAGGCCGTACTGGGCATTCACCTGGCCGGTACCAGTGAGGATGCTTGCGAACAGGCCAATGTTATCGCGCAGGTTGGCCTGCACATTGCCCATGGAGCCGGACTCATCCACGACGAACACAAGGTCGCTGAGGATAGGGGCGGCGTTCAGTGGCGCCGCGATAAGCGCGCCACACAGCGTCAGCGCAGTACCTATTTTTTTAAGAATCATAACGAGACCTCCAGTCTCCAAGTTGCACAAGAAGTGTGGTTCATCCTCGAAGGAGCAGATCCGTACATCGAATGGACCTGTTCCCCACCACCTCACGTAAAAGCACAATCCAGACCATTACCTTTTTAAACGCTAAAATCAGGCGACTAGACGGGTCCGTTCGGTTTTGGCCAGGCTGTTCCAGCTGCAGATGTAAATGGACTCGACGCTGTGCACGGGAGAGGGGAAATAAAGCGGTGCCAGAGTCGGGATTCAGATCTGAGAGTACTGGAGATAGCGCAGACTCTGTCGAGAAGGACACGCTGGGACCTTATGCATATCAATAATTTAAGTCCATCCAGCGGAGATCGGCAGTATTTTTGAAATACTGTAAAAAAAATTGACAGATGCCTTGCATGGCGAAGGGTGCTTTCAGATTTTAAGATTCGCAGGCAAAAAAAAAGCCCCTGAAATCAGGGGCTTTTCTCTGAGAGTTTGGTGGAGACGGCGGGAATTGAACCCGCGTCCGCCAGTACTCTGCCTTGAGCTCTACATGTTTAGCGTCTCTCTATTCGTTTAACCTCAAGCGACCCGAGAGCCAGGGTGCAAGAGGCGAGCTCTTTGAATCTTATCCTTCAACCAGTGAGCTCTGGTTAAAGGAGCAGCCTGTTAGCTATGATGTCCTGAAATACCCGTTTACAGGCACCCGGGTCAGGACAACCAGCGGCTTACGCCGCCAGTGCGTAGTTGTCGTCGTTTGCGACTATTGCTTGCAGCTTTGGATTAACGAGATTCGCTGCCATCTCGACATGCACTCAAGGGTTCGTCACCAGCGTCGAAGCCATGTCGTCCCCTCTTGATCAAGTATATGGGTCCGAAGTCCGGGACTTCAAGGGTTTTCGTGAAACCCGGGTCGGTAGTTACACCCATGCCCACGTATTCAGCCTGCGTTACCTTCCCGCATGATGCGCTGCTTCTGGCGGTTCCAGTCCCGCTCTTTCTCGGTGGCCCGCTTGTCGAACAGCTTCTTGCCTTTCACCAGAGCAATCTCGCACTTCACCTTGTTCTTCTTCCAGTAGAGCGCCAGGGGTACGCAAGTATGGCCCGCCTGGTCTACCTTGCCCATGAGTCTGGCAATTTCCTTGGCATGCAGCAGAAGTTTGCGCGTGCGTGTCGGATCGGCGATGACATGGGTGGAGGCCGTGTTAAGGGGCGTAATCTGGGCGTTGAAAAGAAAGGCCTCGCCCTCCCGGAACAGGACGTAGGCCTCAGTGATCTGGCCCTTGCCGGCACGCAGCGATTTGACCTCCCAGCCCAGAAGCTGGACGCCTGCCTCGAGGCGCTCCTCGATGTGATACTCGTGGCGCGCCTTTTTGTTGAGGGCAATGGTGCCCCCGGAGTTTGCCGGTTTTTTCTTGCTCATTCGCTGGTTCCGTTGGATATTCAGGGTCTGTAATGGGGCTGATCCGGCCACAGACAAGGGTCGGATTGTAACGCAGGTCCCGTTAGGGGTCACGAAACGGGCGACGAACGTGGCATTTCCGCTAGAATGGCGGATTCATTGTAAGCAGGGATCTGGATGTCGGTACTTCCTAACGCGACCCTTGGCCTTTGGGCAAATCGATCCACGTTTTTCTGGGCAGCCACGGCCGCAACCATCGGTCTGGGGAACCTGTGGCAATTTCCCTGGCTGGCGAACCAGTTCGGCGGCGGCTATTTCGTTCTGCTTTACCTGGGCTCCCTGTTGCTGGTCACGCTACCCCTGATGCTTGCCGAGACAGCCCTTGGCCGTCATTCAAGGCACAGCATGGTATTGGCGATGGCGGCAGAGGCCGCTGCCATCCGGCAGTCGCCTCGCTGGCGCTGGGTGGGCCGGCTCAGCATCCTGGCCGGTTTCCTGGTGCTTTCGATGACCCTGGTGATCGGCTCGATCTGTCTGGCCTATGTGTTCTACGGGGCCCTGGGTCATTTCGACAACGCCAGCACGGCCGCCATGACGCATTTATTGAGCCAGCTTGTGGAAGACACCCATGAGTATCGCGGTTTCATGGCCTGGCATCTGTTTTTCATCATCCTCGTGGGCGCGGTGGCCATTCGCGGAAACGTTGTGGAGCGCGCGTTCCGGTTAGTGATGCCGATAATCCTTCTGGTCCTTGCCGGCTTGCTTTGGTGGGTCTTTCGTGAGGGACGGGGAGCGCAGGCGCTGGCCTCAGTGACGGCCCTGCGAGCAGAGGATGTTTCACTCCAGAGTGTCTGGCTGGCGTTATCCCATGCCTTTTATACACTGGGCCTCGGTCTTGGCGTGTGGGCTGTTTTCGGGGCCATGATGGCGCCTGGCACCCCTCTCAAGCGCTCTGTTATCGCAGTTACCCTGATGGATACCCTGGTTGGTGTGTGTGCCGGCGCTGTAATCTATGGCCTTGCTTCAACGGCCATCGGGGCAAGCAGTGCCCAGGGATTCGGTCTGGTGTTCGTGGCTTTGCCCGTGGGTCTGGGGGAGCAACCAGGGCACCAGTTCATGGCTACAGCCCTGTTCACGGTCATTACGCTGGTCGCCTGGACCTCGGCCCTTGCCCTGAGCGAATCGGTGGTTGGCTGGCTCCGGGAGTGGGTGGTGGCTCCCAGGTGGGCTTCCGTCCTGCTTGTGCTGGTGTCCGCCTGGCTGGTGGGCCTGGTCACTCTTTTCTCGTTCAATATCTGGTCCAGTGTCGAACTGGCAGGGCTGACTCCATTCCGCTGGATCGAACTGGTGACCAGCGGCCTCCTTATTCCAGCGGTAACGGTGGCTCTGGCCATTTTCCTTGGCTGGAGAGGTCCACCGGGGTATCTGGTCAGGCTGCTCGGCGATGCCCCTGAATGGCTTGTCATGCTCTGGCACCTGATTTTGCGATACCTTTTACCCTTGGTGGTGGCGGCCGTGGGGTTGAGTTATTCAGTCGTTTCCCTGCAGTTGCTTTGCCAGAACGGCGACCTGGGGTGGTGTGCGCCTTCGGCCCATGAGGTGGGGGCTCAGGGAATGACAGGGAGTGAAAGGAGTCCTGGTCCGAACAGTCGCCCCGGCCCTGGCAAGGCCGCGGAATACTGATACCTGGAGACTGGCGGATCAGTGCCGGGCCGAAAAAATATCTGAAATCCGATATCATGGGTTTCTGGTTAGGAAAAGAATCGGGAGTTTCATGCCCCATCAGATTGATAAAAGCGCACTGGTCCTGCATTCGGCAGAGCGGATGTTTTTCCTGGTCGACGACGTTGGCAGCTATCCACAGTTCCTCCCGTGGTGTGCGGGTGCCGAGGTTCACGAGCGCACCGAGGCCGAGGTGATTGCCTCCCTTGAGGTCGCCAAAGGGGGGATGCGCCATCGCCTGACCACCCGGAACCTCCGGATGACCCCGGAGCGGATCGACATGCAACTGGTTGACGGTCCTTTCCGGAATCTCAAGGGCCACTGGCATTTCAAGCCATTGGATGAAGTCGCCTGCAAGGTTATCCTTCAGCTGGAATTCGATTTCTCCGGGCCCTTGTCGCGGATGACCTTCGGCCCGGTTTTCAGTCAGGCCGCCAACACCATGGTCGAGGCTTTCTGCCGTCGTGCTGATGAGGTCTACCCCAGGTCTTCGGGTTCGGAGAAGCGCTGATGCGGGTGGAGGTGGCGTACGCAACACCGGAGAAACAGGAGATCGTGCCGGTGCTCGTGGAGGAGGGAGCGACGATGCTGGAGGCGGTCCGCCTGTCCCGCATTGAAGAGTTGTTTCCCGGTCTTGATCCGGATGTCGCGGACATGGGGATTTTCGGCAAAGTCGTGAAATCCCCTGCCGATCATGTTCTGCGGGAGGGAGACCGGGTTGAGCTTTACCGGCCCCTCAAGATCGATCCCAAGCAGGCCCGGTTGAACCGGGCCAAAAAGAAGCAGGGCTAGTCTGCAGACTAGTAAGCCGGCAGATCATCCAGCAGCTGCTTTTCTGAATGGGAATAGGTGTCGTTGTCGTAGTGGACGATCACCTTCTGCTCCCGTATCTCGCCGCCTGCTTCCTGGAAGGTGTAAACGTAATATTCCACCGAAGTGTCGGCCGGGTTGAGTACCAGTGGAGTCCCCAGGGCGGAGTGGACCTGGGCCCGGGTCATGCCGGGCTCCAGTTGCGCCAGCTCTTCTTCGGTAACGATATTGCCCTGCTGGATATTGATTTTATAAACGCCGGGGAACACGCAGCCTGTCAGAGTAAGCAGCAGGAGGGCGGGAACAAGCTTTCGAATCGGGTGCATCAGGGACAGACGTCCTTTTTGGCCGGGAATGAAACGGTTTATGACAGGAAATTAGGCGCTATAATACCGGAAGCACTGAATACACCAAAGAGCGAAGAGCATTATGTCATCTGAAAACGCCGAACTGCGCAAGGTTGGCCTGAAAGTTACGTTGCCCCGGGTGAAGATCTTTAACATCCTGGAGAGTGCCAAGGAGCATCACCTGAGCGCGGAGGATGTCTACAAAAAGCTCCTCGATCAGGGTGACGATGTTGGCCTGGCGACGGTCTATCGGGTGCTTACCCAATTCGAGGCGGCCGGACTGGTTCTCCGCCATAATTTCGAGGGTGGTCACGCGGTTTTTGAAATGGCGGGCGACGATCATCACGACCACATGGTATGCACCCAGACCGGCGAGGTGATCGAGTTCGTGGACGATGTGATCGAAGAGCGGCAACAGAAGATCGCCAAGGAACACGGCTACGAGATTGTCGACCACAGCCT
This sequence comes from Marinobacter daqiaonensis, assembly GCF_900115285.1. Classification (GTDB taxonomy): domain Bacteria; phylum Pseudomonadota; class Gammaproteobacteria; order Pseudomonadales; family Oleiphilaceae; genus Marinobacter; species Marinobacter daqiaonensis. The sequence goes on along the minus strand of NZ_FOYW01000001.1, from coordinate 1,778,166 downwards.
CATCCTTTACGTGAAGCCGCTGAAGAAGTCCTGATCCCCCAGGTTCAGGGGTGTGCGCCCGGGGATGGCTGCCCTGGGCAATCAATGCCAAAAAAAAGAGCGCCGCAATGGCGCTCCGAGGCTCTCAGGTGAGAAGGGAGTTCGACGAGAGCAAAAACCTTTTTCGCGTCAGTTAACGGTCAGTGATGGGTTGCCTGACCTTTGGTGTACATTTCCCGGGCGTGAGCCAGAGTCTGTTCGGTCATATCCAGACCGCCCAGCATCCGTGCCACTTCACTGATGCGTCCCTGATCATTCAGGGTTTCAATCCGGGAAAACGTGGCCTCCGCTTCAGTGAACTTGCTGACGAACAGGTGCTGATGGCTCTGGGCCGCCACCTGCGGCAGATGGGTCACACAGATAATCTGGCCACTTTCCCCCAGGGACCGAAGCAGGCGCCCGACCACTTCCGCCGTGCCCCCGCCGATGCCCACATCCACCTCATCAAACACCAGGGTCGGGGTGGTTGATGTCTGGGCGACCACAACCTGAATGGCCAGGCTGATCCGCGACAGTTCGCCACCGGAGGCCACCTTGGCCAGCGGACGCGCCGGCTGGCCAGGGTTGGCGCTGATCAGGAATTCAATTTCTTCGTTGCCTGCAGGGCTTGGCTCGCTGTCACTGGTGTCCAGCTGGGTAATAAAGCGCATTGTGGGCATGCCCAGCTCCGCCAGCTCGGCGCCAACCCGCTCGTCGAGCGCCACTGCGCCGAGGCGGCGGGCTTCGGAAAGTTTGTCGGCCACTGCCTGATAGGCCTTGCGGTAGCTTTCCACGTCCGCTTCCAGTTGTTCGAGGCTGCCCTCACTGCCATCGAGTCCCGCCAGTTCCCTGTCCAGGGTCTGATGCAGATCCGGCAGTTCCTCCGGCTGAATGCGATGTTTCCTGGCCAGCTGATAGATGGCGCTGAGCCGTTCTTCCACTTCCTGAAGCCGTTCCGGATCCGCTTCATAATCCTCGACAAAATGGCGCAGGTTGCTGCCGGCTTCGGTGAGCTGGATCTGAGCCTCGTTCAGCATCTGCAGCGTATCCGCAAGTGCCGGCACTTCCACCGGCAGCTGCTCCAGTTGTTGCAGTGCCTGGCGCACCAGGTCGGCGGCGCTGGTCTCGCCCTCGGAGCACAGCATGGCTGCATGATGGCTGTGCTGGCGGACGGTCTCCGCATGGCTCAGCTGCTCCTGTTCCTGCTCCAGCCGCTCCTGTTCTCCTGCCTCAAGGGCGAGTCGGTCGAGCTCTTCTACCTGATAGCGGAGCAGCTGCAGGCGGGCCTCGGACTCATCCGCGTTCTGCTGCCGGCTTGTCAGGCGTTCGCGGGCCTGGTGCCACTGTTTCCAGGCAAGGCGGGCTTTGATGGCCAGATCCTCCGCTCCGGAGAATTCATCCAGCAGCCGGCGGTGGGTTTCCTTCTTGAGTAGCGACTGGTGCTGGTGCTGGCTGTGGATGTCCATCAGCGAGGCGCCCAGTTCCTTGAGCTGGTTCAGGGGGCAGGGCTGGCCGTTGATATAGGCCCGGGAGCGGCCATCGCGACTGATGACCCGTCGCAGGATGCAGTCGTTGCCGTCATCCAGATCCTGATCCTCCAGCCATTGCCGGGCGTCAGGGATGCGGGAGATATCAAAGGACGCGGTAATGTCCGCCCGCTTCGCGCCGTGTCGTACAGCTCCGGCATCGCCACGGCCTCCCATGGCCAGGCCAAGCGCATCAAGCACGATGGATTTGCCGGCGCCGGTTTCTCCGGTCAGGGCGGTCATCCCCTTCTGGAACTGAAGTTCCACCCTTTCGGCAATGGCGTAATTGGAAACTGTGAGTTGAGTCAGCATGTGGCGTCTCCCTGAGTCGCAAACACTGTTAAGGTATACAGTACATGTGAATATATACAGTGATTTTTCCGGATGCAAACCCCTTTCGCGGATTTGTGTGAACCCTGCATGGTTGAAAGTGCCGATTCGGGCCCCATATCCGTTGGCAAGTTTTCTTACCCAGATGTGGCGCGGCTTGCCGCGCAGCCAGAGACAAGCGGGAGTAGCAGATGAGCGCTGACGAGAATCGCAACGAGAAAGTCGACGAAGAGCTGAAGGCGGAAGAGCGGGCCGGTGAACCGGTTACCGAGGAGCAGCCCGGTGAAACCTCCTCTCCTGAGCGGGATCCCGACTCCATGGAAGCCCGCATGCAGGAGCTGAAAGATCAGCTGCTGCGAAACCAGGCGGAAATGCAGAATGTCCGCCGCCGGGCCGAAATCGATGTAGAGAAGGCTCACAAGTTTGCCCTCGAAAAATTCGTCCGGGAGCTGCTGCCTGTGGCGGACAGCCTTGAGAAGGCGGTAGAAAGCACCGAGAGTCAGGAAAGCCGGGATGAGCTCGTGGTTTCCATCCGGGAAGGAGTCGAGATGACTCTGGACCTGTTCCTGAAGAGTCTCGAGAAGTTCAACGTCCGGCAGCTCAATCCGGTCGGCGAGCCGTTCGATCCGCAGGTGCATGAGGCTATGTCCATGGTGCCTGCACCTGATGCAGAGCCCAACTCCGTGGTTGCGGTGGTCCAGAAGGGCTACACCCTTAACGAGCGTCTGGTGCGTCCTGCCATGGTCGTGGTCGCCAAGGCTGAAGGCGGACCAAAAATTGACGAGCAGGCTTGAAAAGTAAACGCCGGCGCCAATATAGGCAGGTAACCGTCAAGCACTGGCCCGACAGCAGGCCGGTCATGAATCAGCAAATCCGGATCCGAGAGTATCCGGTCTGAACAGATAACTGGAGTGTATACATGAGCAAGATTATCGGTATCGACCTGGGCACAACCAACTCCTGCGTCGCCATCATGGACGGTGACAAGGTCAAGGTTATCGAAAACGCCGAAGGTGATCGCACCACGCCGTCCATTATCGCCTACACCGACGACGGCGAGACCCTGGTTGGTCAGTCCGCGAAACGCCAGGCGGTCACCAACCCCCACAACACGCTTCATGCCATCAAGCGTCTGATCGGCCGTCGCTTTGAAGACGACGTGGTACAGAAAGACATCAAGATGGTGCCGTACAAGATCACCAAGGCCGACAACGGTGACGCCTGGGTGGAAGTGAAGGGCGAGAAAATGGCACCACCCCAGGTGTCCGCCGAAGTGCTGAAGAAAATGAAGAAGACCGCGGAAGATTACCTGGGTGAGAAGGTCACCGAGGCGGTCATCACCGTTCCGGCCTACTTCAACGACAGCCAGCGTCAGGCCACCAAGGATGCCGGCAAGATCGCCGGTCTCGAAGTGAAGCGGATCATCAACGAGCCGACCGCCGCCGCACTGGCCTACGGCATGGACAAGCAGAGCGGTGACCGAACCGTAGCTGTCTACGACCTGGGTGGTGGTACGTTTGACCTGTCCATCATCGAAATTGCCGATGTGGATGGCGAGCACCAGTTCGAGGTTCTGGCCACCAACGGTGACACCTTCCTGGGTGGTGAAGACTTTGACCTGAAGGTCATCGAATACCTGGCAGACCAGTTCAAGAAAGACAGCGGCATTGATCTGCGTGGCGACTCCCTGGCCATGCAGCGCCTGAGGGAAGCCGCCGAGAAGGCCAAGATCGAGCTGTCCAGCAGCCAGCAGACCGACGTGAACCTGCCGTACATCACGGCGGATCAGAGCGGTCCGAAGCACATGAACGTGAAGCTGACCCGGGCCAAGCTCGAGTCCCTGGTGGAAGAGCTGATCGACCGCAGTCTTGAACCCTGTAAGGTGGCGATGAAGGATGCCGGCCTGTCATCGAACGAGATTGACGAGGTTATCCTGGTGGGCGGCCAGACCCGGATGCCCCTGGTGCAGGAGAAAGTGAAGAACTTCTTCGGCAAAGAGGCCCGCAAGGACGTCAACCCGGATGAGGCGGTTGCAATCGGTGCCGCCATTCAGGGCGCGGTACTGTCCGGTGACGTGAAAGACGTTCTGCTGCTGGACGTTACTCCGCTGACCCTGGGTATCGAAACCATGGGCGGCGTGGCGACACCGCTGATCGAGAAGAACACTACGATTCCGACCAAGAAGTCGCAGACCTTCTCGACTGCCGAAGACAACCAGACCGCGGTTACCATTCACGTGGTGCAGGGCGAGCGCAAGCAGGCGTCCCAGAACAAATCGCTGGGCCGGTTCGACCTGGCGGACATTCCGCCGGCACCCCGCGGCGTTCCTCAGGTCGAGGTGACTTTCGACATCGATGCCAACGGTATCCTCAACGTCTCGGCCAAAGACAAGGCTACCGGCAAGGAGCAGTCCATCGTCATCAAGGCTTCTTCCGGCCTCAGTGATGATGAGATCGAAAAGATGGTGAACGATGCCGAGGCCAATGCCGAGGAGGATCGCAAGTTCGAAGAACTTGTGCAGGTTCGCAACCAGGGTGATGCCATGGTTCATACCGTGCGCAAGACCCTGAAGGAAGCGGGCGACAAGGTCACCGACAGCGAAAAGGAAAACATCGAAGCTGCCATCAAGGATCTCGAGGAAGCGCTGGAGGGCTCCAACAAGGAAGACATCGAGGCCAAGACCCAGAAACTGACCGAAGTTTCCGGCGAGCTGGCCCAGAAGATGTACGCCGAGCAGGGTGAAGAGGCCCAGGCCGGTGGCGAGGAGCAGGCCAGCAGCCGTTCCGATGACGCGGTTGACGCCGAGTTCGAGGAAGTGAAGGACGAAGACAAGCGCTAATTGTGAGAAGATAGCGCAGCCAAAACGCGGAGGTTCCGGCCTCCGCGTTTTCTGCGTTTAAGTACACCGGGTTTTGCCTTCGTAATGTCCCGGACCGAAAGGTACAGACAGGTTTTTACACAGGGTTTTCCAGTATGGCCAGACGTGACTACTATGAGGTTCTCGGGGTAGCCCGGGATACGGACGAGAAGGAAATCAAACGGGCTTATCGCAAGCTCGCGATGAAGTACCATCCGGACCGTAACCCGGACGATGCTGAAGCCGAAAGCAAGTTCAAGGAGGCCACGGAAGCCTACGACGTCCTGATGGACGTCAACAAGCGTGCCGCATACGACCAGTTCGGTCACGCCGGTGTGGATGGCCAGGCCGGCGGCGGAGGCTTTGGCGGAGGTGGCGCCAGCTTCTCCGACATATTTGGCGATGTGTTCGGTGATATTTTCGGCGGAGGACCGCGCGGTCGCAGCAATCGCGGCGCCGACCTTCGCTACACCCTGGAGCTGGACCTGGAAGAGGCCGTGCACGGCACCACCGTCAAGATCCGCGTGCCAGGTCACGTGGAATGTGACCTCTGTGAGGGCAGCGGGGCTGCGAAGGGGTCCAGGCCAGAAACCTGCGGTACCTGTAAAGGCATGGGCCAGGTGCGCATGCAACAGGGTTTCTTCACCGTCCAGCAGGCCTGTCCGACCTGCCGTGGCAGCGGTCAGGTTATCAGCAACCCCTGTAGCAAGTGCCACGGCGCTGGCCGCCTGCAGGAAGAAAAGACTCTCTCGGTCAAGGTTCCGCCAGGTGTTGATACCGGCGACCGCATCCGTCTCTCCGGCGAAGGAGAAATGGGAATTGACGGAGGACCGGCCGGGGATCTTTATGTCCAGGTGGCGGTTCGCGAGCACTCCATCTTCACGCGGGACGGCCGCAACCTTTATTGCGAAGTGCCCATCAGTATCGTGGACGCGGCCCTCGGGGGCGAACTGGAAGTGCCCACCCTGGATGGTCGGGTGAAGCTGAAGATTCCTGCCGAGACCCAGACCGGAAAGCTGTTCCGCCTGCGTAACAAAGGGGTTTCCCCGGTGCGTGGTGGCCCTGCGGGGGATCTGCTTTGCCGGGTGATCGTGGAAACGCCGGTCAACCTCACCAAGAGGCAGAAAGAACTGCTGGAGGAGTTCCAGGAAACCCTGGACAACAGCAACGGCAACAACCACGGACCCCGGAAAACCTCCTGGTTTGAAGGCGTTAAGAACTTTTTTGACGAAATGAAATTCTGAGGTCTGTCATGACAAGGATTGCAGTAACCGGCGCTGCCGGACGTATGGGCAAGGTGCTGATTGAGGCCATCGACGAGGCCGACGATCTCACTCTCGGTGCGGCCATCGTCCACCCTGAAAGCTCTCTGATCGGGGTTGATGCCGGCGAGATGGCGGGTATAGGCAAGAACGGAGTGGCCATGGCCGGTAATATAGCCGACGTCAGGGACGCCTTCGATGTGCTGATTGATTTCACGTTTCCGGATCTGACCCTGGAGAACCTGGAATTCTGCGGTCGCGCCGGCAAGGCGGTAATCATCGGCACCACCGGCATGACAGACGCCGAGAAAGAGCAGGTGGCCATGGTGGGGGAGAGAATACCCGTTGTTTTTGCCCCGAACATGAGCGTCGGCGTCAACGTGGTCCTCAATCTGCTCAAGACCGCCGCTGCGGTTCTGGGAGACGACTACGACGTGGAAATCATAGAAGCCCATCACCGTCACAAGAAGGATGCCCCCTCGGGAACGGCGCTGCGCATGGGCGAGGTGGTGGCCGATGCCCTTGGCCGCGACCTGAAGGAGTGCGCGGTGTACGGCCGCGAGGGCTTCACCGGCGAACGCTCCGGCAAGGAAATTGGCTTCGAGACCATCCGTGCCGGCGATGTGGTGGGCGACCACACGGTGCTTTTCGCCACCATGGGCGAGCGCATCGAGATCACCCACAAGGCCAGCAGCCGCATGACCTTCGCCAAGGGCGCCGTCCGCGCCGCCCGCTGGCTCCAGGGCAAGCCGGCCGGGCTTTACGATATGCAGGATGTGCTGTCTCTGAAAGATTGAATTTTTGCCACGGAATCCACGGAAGGAAAAGACCCCATTTTCCCGGCGTTCCGCTGTAGGAGCTGGCCTGCCAGCGAAGAGGCCGCCTCGGCTCTGGCGGGCACG
>NZ_FOYW01000001.1:1699370-1770966 GCF_900115285.1 Marinobacter daqiaonensis | reverse complement strand
CAGCTCCTCGCCCCACAGTTGAAAGGTGGATTTCGCATGGACACAGGCCGCCAGATTTCTTACAATGCGGCGATTTAACTGCACCAAGCGTAGCCTGATGACAAAGCCCGCCCGGGGCATTTAAAAATCCCGATGGCGGATACAAAAAGCGGGACGGGGCAACACCCCCTCTCGCTTTTTTGCGACCTGAATTTGCGCTTGCGTTCCCGTTCGCCCAAACGAACCCGATGAGGATACAAGCCTTGAGTACACCAGCCATCCTTGCACTCGCAGACGGAAGCCTGTTTCACGGAGTCGCCATTGGCGCCGCCGGCGAAACCAGTGGAGAGGTGGTCTTCAACACCGCCATGACCGGCTACCAGGAAATCCTGACGGATCCGTCCTATGCGCGTCAGATTGTCACCCTGACCTATCCTCATATTGGTAATACCGGTATCAACGACGAAGATGTGGAATCGGACCACATTCAGGCCGCCGGCCTGATCATCCGGGACCTGCCCCTGCTGGCCAGCAGCTGGCGCAGCCAGAAGACCCTGTCTGCCTATCTTGAGGAGAACAACAAGATCGGCATCGCCGGCATCGATACCCGCCGCCTGACGCGGATCCTGCGGGACAAGGGCTCCCAGAGCGGTGCCATTGTGGCGGGGGAAGGCGTCACCGCCGAGCACGCACTGGAGCTGGCCCGGGCCTTCCCGGGCCTCAAGGGCATGGACCTGGCAAAAGAAGTCTCCTGCAAGGAAACCTGGACCTGGGACGAGGCGGAGTGGACGCTCGAGCAGGGCTACGTCAAGCGCACCGAAAACCGCTTCAAAGTGGTTGCGTGGGACTACGGCGTGAAGAAGAACATCCTGCGGATGCTGGCCAGTCGTGGCTGCGAGCTGACCATCGTGCCCGCCCAGACACCGGCGTCGGAAGTTCTGGCCATGAACCCGGACGGCGTCTTCCTGGCCAACGGCCCCGGCGACCCTGAGCCCTGCGACTACGCCATCAAGGCGATCGCCGAAGTTCTGGAGACCGACACTCCGGTCTTCGGCATCTGCCTGGGGCATCAGCTGCTGGCCCTGGCCAGTGGCGCCAGAACCACCAAGATGGGTCACGGCCACCATGGCGCCAACCACCCGGTTCAGAACGTGAAAGACGGCACGGTGATGATTACCAGCCAGAACCACGGTTTTGCGGTGGACGAGGGTAGCCTGCCGGAAAATCTGGAGGCGACCCACAAGTCCCTCTTCGACGGCAGTCTCCAGGGCATCCAGCGTACCGACCGGCCGGCGTTCAGCTTCCAGGGTCATCCGGAAGCCAGCCCGGGGCCCCATGACGTGGCCCCCTTGTTTGACAAGTTTATCCGGCTGATGGAAGCCCGCACCGCCTGAGCGGTTGCCACTTTATGGCGTTGCCCCGAAACAAAAGGCGCCACGACTCTGAATTTTGCTGACAGGTTGACTGAGAAATGCCAAAGCGGACCGACATCAAGAGCATCCTGATCCTGGGCGCAGGCCCCATCGTGATTGGCCAGGCGTGTGAATTCGACTATTCCGGCGCCCAGGCCTGCAAGGCCCTGCGGGAAGAGGGCTACCGGGTCATCCTGGTGAACTCCAACCCCGCCACCATCATGACCGACCCGGCCATGGCGGATGCCACCTACATTGAGCCGATCACCTGGCGCACGGTCGAGAAGATCATCGAAAAAGAACAGCCGGACGCCCTGCTGCCCACCATGGGGGGGCAGACCGCACTTAACTGCGCCCTGGATCTGGAGAAGCACGGCATTCTTGAAAAGCACGGTGTCGAGATGATCGGCGCCAATGCCGACACCATCGACAAGGCGGAGGACCGCGACCGGTTCGACAAGGCCATGAAATCCATCGGCCTCGAATGCCCCCGCGCCACCATCGCCCATTCCATGGAAGAAGCCTGGAAAGTGGCCGATGACATCGGCTTCCCCTGCATAATTCGCCCCTCTTTCACCATGGGTGGCTCAGGCGGCGGTATTGCCTACAACAGGGACGAGTTCGAGGAAATCTGTACCCGGGGGCTGGATCTCTCACCCACCAACGAGCTGCTGATCGACGAATCCCTGATTGGCTGGAAAGAGTACGAGATGGAAGTTGTCCGCGACAAGAACGACAACTGCATCATCGTCTGCGCCATCGAGAACTTCGATGCCATGGGGGTACACACCGGTGACTCCATTACAGTGGCTCCGGCCCAGACCCTGACCGACAAGGAATACCAGATCATGCGGAACGCCTCCCTGGCGGTCCTGCGTGAAATCGGTGTGGAAACCGGCGGCTCCAACGTCCAGTTCGGCATGAACCCGGAAAACGGGCGCATGGTGGTTATCGAGATGAACCCGAGGGTCTCCCGTTCGTCCGCCCTGGCCTCCAAGGCCACCGGTTTCCCCATTGCCAAGGTGGCCGCCAAGCTGGCCGTGGGTTACACCCTTGATGAGCTGCATAACGACATCACCGGCGGTGCCACGCCGGCGTCCTTCGAGCCCAGCATCGATTATGTGGTCACCAAGATTCCGCGCTTCACCTTCGAGAAGTTCCCCCAGGCAGACGCCCGCCTGACCACCCAGATGAAATCCGTGGGTGAGGTGATGGCCATCGGCCGCACCTTCCAGGAATCCCTCCAGAAAGCCCTGCGCGGACTGGAAGTAGGCTCCGAGGGTTTCGAGGAAAAGGTCGACCTGGACAGCACCAGTGGCCGCGAGACCCTGATCAAGGAACTCAATGTGCCCGGTGCCGAGCGCATCTGGTACATCGGCGAAGCGTTCCGTGCCGGCATGAGTGTGGAAGAGGTTTATCGCCACACCAAGGTCGACCCCTGGTACCTGGTCCAGATCGAAGACCTCATCCGCGAGGAAGCGGCCCTCAAGACCGCGGGCAAGTCCGACATTGACCGGGATACCCTGTTCCGGCTCAAGCGCAAGGGCTTTTCTGACGGCCGGCTGGCGAAACTGCTGGGTATTTCCGAGGTGTCCCTGCGGAAGTTGCGCCATGATTTCGACGTGCGCCCGGTGTACAAGCGTGTGGACACCTGCGCCGCCGAATTTGCCTCATCCACCGCCTACATGTATTCCACCTACGAGGAAGAGTGTGAGGCGGAGCCCAGCGACCGGGAAAAGATCGTCGTTATTGGTGGCGGTCCCAACCGGATCGGTCAGGGTATCGAGTTCGATTACTGTTGTGTCCATGCCGCCCTGGCCATGCGCGAAGACGGTTACGAAACCATCATGATCAACTGTAACCCGGAGACGGTTTCCACCGATTACGACACCAGTGACCGGCTCTACTTCGAGCCCATTACCCTGGAAGATGTGCTGGAGATCGTCTACAAGGAGAAGCCCAAGGGCGTGATTGTCCAGTATGGTGGCCAGACCCCGCTGAAGCTGTCCCGTGGTCTGGAAGCCGCCGGTGTGCCCATTATTGGCACCAGCCCGGATGCCATTGACCGGGCCGAGGACCGCGAGCGGTTCCAGCAGATGATCACCAGGCTCGGCCTGAAGCAGCCCGAGAACGCCACCGTGCGCAGTCATCAGGAGGGCGTCCTGGCCGCCCGTGAAATCGGTTACCCCCTGGTGGTCCGGCCCTCCTACGTGCTGGGTGGACGTGCCATGGAAATCGTCTATAACGAACAGGAGCTGGTTCGCTATATGCGCGATGCGGTGCTGGTCTCCAACGACAGTCCGGTGCTGCTGGATCACTTCCTCAACGCCGCCATCGAGGTGGACATCGACGCCATCTGTGACGGCACCGATGTGGTCATCGGCGGCATCATGCAGCACATCGAGCAGGCCGGCGTGCATTCCGGCGACTCCGCCTGTTCGCTGCCGCCCTACACGTTGCCAAAGGCGGTGCAGGACGAGATGCGGGAAGCGGTCAAGAAAATGGCCCTGGAACTGGATGTGGTGGGCCTGATGAATGTCCAGCTGGCCTGGCAGGATGATGAGATCTATGTCATCGAGGTGAATCCCCGTGCCTCCCGGACAGTGCCCTTTGTCTCCAAGGCCGTGGGCGTTTCCCTGGCCAAGATAGCGGCCCGCTGCATGGCGGGACGCAGCCTGAAGGAGCAGGGTTTCACCACGGAAATCATACCGACCTATTTCTCCGTGAAGGAATCGGTGTTCCCCTTCAACAAGTTCCCGTCCGTGGATCCGATTCTCGGGCCGGAAATGAAGTCCACCGGCGAAGTAATGGGTATCGGTGACAGTTTCGACGAGGCCTTTGCCAAGGCCGCCCTGGCGGCCGGCGAGCGTCTGCCGATGAAGGGCACCGCCTTCATCTCCGTGCGCGAGGTGGACAAGGCCAGTGTGGTCAGGCTGGCGAGGGACCTGGTGGAAGCCGGTTTCCGTCTGCTGGCCACGACAGGCACCGGCCGGATGATTGCCGAAGCGGGTATCGAGGTGGAGCGGGTGAACAAGGTGGGCGAGGGCCGGCCTCATATTGTCGATGCCATAAAGAACGGCAAGGTTCAGCTGATCATCAACACCACCGAGGGCCGCAAGGCCATCGCCGATTCCGCCCAGATCCGGCAGTCAGCACTGCAGCACAAGGTGACCTACACAACTACGCTGGCGGGAGGCGAGGCCTTCTGTCGCGCCATTAAATTCGGACCCGAGCGGACGGTGCGCCGTCTGCAGGACCTGCATTCAGGGAATTAAGTTATGACGACTCGAGTACCCATGACCGTTGAGGGTGAAGCACGCCTTCGGGAAGAGCTTCAGCAGCTCAAGTCCGTCGAGCGACCGAAGGTTATCGAGGCCATCGCGGATGCCCGCGAGCACGGTGACCTGAAGGAAAACGCCGAGTATCACGCAGCCCGTGAGCAGCAGGGCTTCATCGAAGGTCGTATCCAGGAAATCGAAAGCAAGCTGTCCGCCTCTCAGGTGATCGATGTGACCACCATCGAGAATACCGGCAAGGTCATCTTCGGCACCACCGTTCATCTGATGAACATGGAAACCGATGAGCAGGTGACCTACAAGATCGTTGGTGAGGACGAATCCGACATCAAGGCAGGCAAGATCTCCGTCTCCTCCCCCATCGCCCGTGCCCTGGTGGGCAAGAGCGAAGGGGACATCGTCGCCATCCGCGTGCCTTCCGGCACCGTGGAGTACGAAATCGAGGAAGTGGAGCACATCTGAAGCCAAACCGGCTCCGCCGCACCCCCTGTAGGAGCCAGCCTGCTGGCGAAGACCATGCCCCACAACTCGCGGGCAACCTCCTCGCTGGCAGGCCAGCTCCTACAGAACACCACATCTCCCTTCTGTAGGAGCCAGCCTGCTGGCGAAGACCAGACCCCCGCAACTCACGGACACCCTCCTCGCTGGCAGGCCAGCTCCTACAGAACACCACCCCCCCCCCCTCCTGTAGGAGCCAGCCTGCTGGCGAAGACCAGACCCCACAACTCGCGGGCACCCTCCTCGCTGGCAGGCCAGCTCCTACAGAACACCACCGCATCCCCTGTAGGAGCCAGCCTGCTGGCGAAGACCAGGCCCCGCAACTCCCGGACACCCTCCTCGCTGGCAGGCCAGCTCCTACAGAACAACGCCTCGCTCCTGTAGGAGCCAGCCTGCTGGCGAAGACCATGCCTCGCAACTCACGGGCACCCTCCTCGCTGGCAGGCCAGCTCCTACAGTAGTTTTGGGTCAGTTATTCCGGTGCCGGCCCGGGGACAGGGGTTTGACGTTGCCGGAATCCTGGGGCGGTGGGGTGCCGGTCTTGTCGTGGAGCAGCATTCCGATCTTGCGGTCGATTCCCTCCAGCGCATCTGCGATTCGGGACAGGGTGCTGGACAGCTCTCCGCCCTCAAATGAGCTCGTCGGCGGAGTGCTGACCTCGAAATCTGAAGAGCTGGTGCTGGTGGGAATGGTGGGCTTGTTGGGAGCTCCCCCCTCCTGGTAGTCCCCCAGAAGATCCTTGCGTATTTCCTCCAGGTCCCGCCGGTTCAGAACGTGCCTTTCTTCGGCAAAGGCGCACATCATGAGGCCGTCGCAAAGCTTGTTGATAACGCGGGGGATGCCATGGCTCATGGTGAAAATATCCTTCACCATGGCCTCATCGAACAGGGGTGCACCCTTGTGGCCGGCCACCAGTAGCCGGTAGTCGATGTACTCCCCGGTTTCCTTCAGGGACAGGCCTTCCAGGTGGAAGAACAGCTTCACCCGCTGCGCCAGCTGCTGGATTTTCTGGATATGCTCCTTCAGCTCCGGCTGGCCCAGCAGGATGACTCGCATCGCGGGTCCGCCAAGACCCTCGAGGCCGGCGAGCATCCGGATGTCCTCCAGGTTTTCCTTGCTCAGGTTCTGGGCCTCGTCCACCGCCAGTACCACCGGTGTGCCGCGGTCCGCCATCATCTGCAGGTAGTCCATGATGGCGAACAGCATGGTGACCTTGCTGTCGGTCTCAACCTTGATGCCGGCCTGGTGGACCAGCAGGCGGAAGAAATCCTCCGACTTGAGGTTGGTATAGGACACGTGGAGGAGTTTGAGGTTGCCATCCAGGCTGCGAATGGTTTTCTTGAGGAGGGTGGTCTTGCCGGAGCCAATCTCGCCGCTGATCACCACGAAACCTTCCGGGCTCCATATGGCAGAGTTCATGTATACGAAGGCCCGGGAATGCTGCTGGCTCATGTATACAAAATCGTCCTCCGGAGTCATCCGGAAGGGATGGCGGCGTAAACTGAAATGCTCAAGATACATGGTCATCGTCCGTTTTTATCAGGCGAGGCGGATCATTTCATTCTGGTGCAGCTTGATCCGGTCGGGCTGGTATTCCTGGTAGCTCTGACTGACCGTGCCAAAACGGAAATCCTGGAGCAATCGCTCCAGGCGGCCGTAACACTTGTCCAGATTGGTGTAATGCCGGAACCGGGAAAGCCAGCTGGCATCGTTGTAGCGGGGTTGATCGGGGTCGATCTCCCAGGGATGCAGGTAGAACATCTGGGGCCGAGTATCATTGGCGCTCGCCATCCGGAACAGGCGCCGGAACACCGGGTATGGAAACTGACGGAAGTAGCCTCCGCCGGCCGCCGGTATGGTCAGCCGAAACAGCTTCGCCGTGGTCAGGGGAAACTCCCGTAACGAGGTGCCATTGCTGGTCTGGATGGTGTAGGGCGCTTTCGGCGAGTCCGGGATGCCATAGCGGTCGTGGCGTATCGGAAAAATGCTGGAGTCCCAGGTGAAACCCAGCTCCGCAAGGATATCCAGGGCCCAGAGTGACTCCCGGGTGATGGAGTAGCTCGCGGCCCGGTAGCCGGTGACCGGCTTCTGGATGATGTCCTCGAGAATCATCTTCGACCGCCGGGTTTCTTCGGCGAATACCGCGGGCGTCTGGTGATAGATCAGCTGATGGCTGTAACCATGGGAAGCGATCTCGTGGCCATGGTCAGCGAGCTTCCGGATCAGTTCCGGGTGGCGCTCGGCCACCCAACCCAATACGAAAAACGTGGCTTTCACCTGCTTGCGCTCGAACAGTTCCAGCAGTCGCTCGGTATTGCGTTCCACACGGGAGGGCAGGCTGTCCCAGTCGTCCGGTGATATGACCCCCGCCAGGGCAGCGACATGGAAATAATCTTCCACGTCGATGCTGAGCGCATGGAGGGTTTTGCCGTAAGGCGCCGGCTGGGACTGCTTGGTTTCCGTCATAGGAGGCTCCGTTCTCCGTCTCCCTGAATACTCGGTCTGGAATCTGTCCAGATTCCCGGTCGCTCAAATACTAAACCTAGCCTACGCTGTTGTCATTGCCTTTGCACATAAAGCAAGATGATTATCGCGTCACATTGTAAATGTCTGTAAAATTCAGTTACAAAATGCTACACAGCACCTTGAGATTGTCATCACTCAGGCGCAGAATGCATTCAGGAATAAAGCTCACAGGAGTCGTCTGAAAGATTCGGTTGACGGCGGCGCGTGCTGACAGACGAAGAGTCCAGCCGGGCCCGGACGAGTTTTATAGAGACGACAAGGATGTTCCGCGTGTCCTACATACGCATTAGAAAACACTACCTGCATCTGCCGTACCTGGTTCTCGGTGCGCTGGAATTCGCGGTATTGTTCAGTACTTTTTACCTTCTTGGTTTCGTTCTGGATCAGCTTGGCGGCAGCCAGGCCGGCCTCCACGCGGACCCCGCCTCCGCCCTGCTGTTCGCTTTTGTGATGAGCTGCGGAACCCTCGCCATGGGTGTGTATTTCGCCATGGTCCGCGAGGGTTTTGCCTCCATGTTTTTCCGCACCCTGGTGGCGTTCTGCTTCGTGGGTGGTATCGCCCTGACCATTCTCTACATGGTGCTGCCCACCACCAGTCCCGGCAGTGACAAGCTGTTCTGGGCCGTCCTGCTGGCAATCGCCCTGGTCACTGTGGTTCGACAGCTGTTCCTGAGAGTGGTGGATTCCGACCAGCTTGCAAGGCGGGTGGTGATCTACGGGGGAGGGGAGTTCGCTGAATCCCTGATGACGGATTACGAGAACAACCTCAGGGCATCGGGCATTCGCATCATCGGCTGCGTTCCTGACTCCGCCAATCCCAAAGTGGACAGTCGCCACCATCTGCCGGCACCTGAGGACTTCTACCAGTTCTGCCGCCAGAACCGCATTTCCGAGATCGTCATTGCCCAGCGGGAACGGCGTACCAGCCAGGGCGGCCGCCTGCCCGTTGACTCGTTCATGGACTGCAAGCTCCGGGGTATTGATGTCACTGACGCGGTGGCCTTCTATGAACGCGAACTCAAAAAGGCCCGGCTTGAGCTGGTACACCCGTCGTGGATTCTGTTTTCGGATGGCTTCAAGGCTTCCCGCTCACGGGACTTCACCAAGCGCGTGGTTGATTTACTGATCAGCCTGACACTGGCGATCGTTCTTGCTCCGTTCATGGTGCTGACGGCCCTGGCCGTGGTGCTGGAGTCCGGTTGGCCCATCTTTTACAGCCAGAACCGGGTGGGCGTCCGCGGCAAGGTGTTCCGTATCTACAAATTCCGCAGCATGCGTCAGGACGCGGAAAAGGACGGAAAGGCCCAGTGGGCATCGGAGAACGACAGCCGTGTCACCCGGGTCGGCGCCTTTATCCGCAACACCCGGCTGGATGAAACGCCCCAGCTGTGGAATGTCATCAAGGGTGAAATGAGCATTGTCGGGCCTCGTCCGGAGCGCCCGGAATTCGTTGATCAGCTCAAGGAACAGGTGCCGTTCTACAACACCCGGCACTATGTGAAGCCTGGCCTGATGGGCTGGGCACAGCTGAACTATCCCTACGGGGCCTCGATTGAGGACGCCCGGGGCAAACTCGAGTATGACCTTTACTATTCCAAGAACCACAGCATCGTTATGGATCTGCTGATCATGATCCAGACCGTTGAAGTGGTGTTACTGGGCAAAGGGGTGCGATAAGAGGCATGGATATGAAGCGTATAACCACACTGCACGCAGGGCTCCTGATTTTACTGGTCAGCTTGCTGTCGGCCTGTTCCGGTATCCCTAAAGGGGAAAACAATCCCAGTCCTCCCGTCGCGATGGCAGAGCCTGAGCCCTACCAGATCGGGGTGGGGGACACCGTATCGGTACATGTCTGGCGGAACCCGGAACTTTCCCAGACCATTGTGGTGCGTCCCGACGGGCATATCTCCATGCCCCTGATGGGCGACGTGGATGCTGAGGGTATGCGGCCAGAGGAGCTGGCGGCCGAGATCAGCGCGGGCCTGAGCGAAGTGATTCGCAGTCCGGAAGTGACCGTCATGGTGAACAGCCCGGTCAGTTCGGAATACCGCAACCGGGTCCGGATAACCGGCCAGGTAGGGCAACCATTATCCGTGCCCTATCGCCAGGGGATGACGGTGCTTGATCTGGTACTTCAGGCGGGCGGATTGACGGACTTTGCCGCCGGCAACCGGGCGGTGATGCACCGCCACACCGGAGAAGAGTATGAGTCCTTCAACCTGGAGCTGAACGACATCCTGGAAGAGGGCGACATGCGCACCAATTACACGGTGCAGCCCGGTGATGTGGTGAGTGTGCCCCGCAAGACCCTGCTGCGCGGAGAACTCTGATGGACTGGCGGTACCTTCTCGATATGGCCAATGCCGTAAAGCTGGAGCTTTACCGTTATCGGGTTCTGGCCGCCATCATCTTCATGGGGGTGACGGCCGGCATTCTTGCCCTTGGCTACCTGACGCCCAAGAGCTATACCTCGACCTCGATACTGTATGCCGATTCTTCCAGCATCCTGCAGCCCCTGCTGCGGGGCTCCGCGGAGGTGACGCCCATAGACCGGATCAATGAGGCGAGGGAAATGCTGCAAAGCCGTTCCTACCTGGAGCAGGTGGCGTTCGATGCCGGATTGTTGACCGGAGGCGAGGACGAGCAACAGAAAAATTCTGTAATAGGGGGACTTCGGAATGCCCTCAACATGAAAGTCTCCAACCGTAATTTCCTGGAGCTGAGCTACACCAGCGGAGATCCTGACAAGTCCTTTCGGGTTCTCAGCTCCGCGCTGAACCGGTTTGTTGAGCGGACCTCCAGCAAGAAGCGCTCCGAAAGCCAGAATGCCTTCGAGTTCATTGATGCCCAGGTCAAGACCTACCAGCGCCAGCTGGAAGAAGCCGAGCAGCGGCTGAAGGAGTTCCGGGCCAGCAATCAGGATGGTACCGAGTCCAATGTTCAGACCCGTATCGAGCGTCTGCGGTCTGAAATCGAGAATCTGAAACTGGAGATCCAGCAAAGCCAGTCTGAAGTGGAGCTGACCCGGGAGCAGCTTGCCGGCGAGCAACCCTATCGCTCGATAAACCTGAATGCCGGCCAGTCCGAGGTGGATCGCCAGATTGCTCAAGTGCGAGGCACGCTCTCGGAGCTGCGGCTGCGATACCACGACAGCCACCCGGACGTGGTTTCCGCACTCGCCCAGCTCGAGGAACTGCAGGAACGCAAGGCCCGGGGCGATGTTGGTGCGCAGAGTGGCTCTGTCAGTGAGGTTATTGAAAACCCGGTTTATGAGAATCTGCGACTCAAGCTGAGCGAGGCCCAGACCCGCCTGGAGGTCCAGCGAAACCGGCTGGCTTCAGTGGAACGGCTGCTTGAGGAAGCTTTCGAGCGGTCGGAGCGGGTGGCGGCGAACCAGGCGGAACTGTCGGAGCTGACCCGTGACTACAATGTCACCAAGGACGTTTACGAGGACATGTTACAGCGTCGCGAAAAGGCACGGTTGTCCATGACTCTCGATGTTGAGGGGCAGGGGGTCAACTACCGCATCCAGGAACCCGCCTCCTACCCCACCCGCTGGGATGGCCTGCAATTGCACCAGGTGGGCATGGCTGGGCCCTTCCTGGGAGGCACCATGGTGCTTGGGCTGCTGGTGGCACTGGTAATGTTTGATAACAGGGTCCGCTCCAGTCGCACACTGCTGACCCAGTTACCCGACAACATTCCGGTGCTGGCGTCCATTCCCCATTACGGCAGCAGCTGGAGGGAGCGGCTGTTACGTAAGGATGTTCTAATCATCCTGGCCATTCTGGTGGTTTTCATGGTGGGCTATCTCGGGGTTCTGGTATTCAGCGTTCTCGGGGTCGAGCCGGGGCAGATCATCAACAGACTCACCGGTCAGGGCGGCTAGATGGATAACAACAAACTCTATAATGCGCTACTGAAAACACAGGAGCGGCAAAGAGCAGAGCACGCCGCCCAGGGCCACACCGACAGAACCGATGAGGTGTCCGCCAGGCATCGGGAGTCGGATTATCCGAGTGATGAGGGCGCCGCGCAGCCATTTCACGGAGAAACCGGCCAGGAGAAGAATTTCCGCCGGGAGCGCCCTTTCGCCGGTTCCCGGCCGAACTGGACCATGGTGGAGAGCGAGCATGAGACACACTCTCCGTCACTGTACGATTCGTCCATTTCCCTGGAACTGATCAACAATCCCCGGCCCTGGTCCGTGGACCAACTGCGTGAGCGCAAGATCATCTTTCCGGGCATGGCCAACAAGGCCATTCTCGATGCGTTCCGTGAAGTGAGAATCAAGTTGCGGGACCGGGCCGGCGCCAGCAATTTTTCCGTGATGGTATCGTCCATGGGCAAGGAGGACGACTCAGTGCTCACCGCGTTCAACCTGGCGGCCACGTTTGCCATGGATGCCCAGACCTCGGCGCTGCTGGTGGACTGCAATCCCTGGCACGACGGCCTGGAGAACCTGGTGTCCTCACCCATCTCACTGGGCGTCACGGATTTTGTCGCCGACAAATCCCTTGACGTGAAAGACATTATTTATCCCAGTGGTCTCGACCGGCTGAGTGTGGTTCCCGCGGGCACCCAGGCCACATCCGCGGTAGAGCTTTACTCGGCGGTGCGCATGCGGGATCTGATCAGGGAGCTGAAAGGGCGATACCCGGACCGTTTCCTGATCATCAATGCCCCGCCCGTCCGGGCAAGTACCGAAGCCCATATCCTGGTGCGCTACGCGAACCAGGTGGTACTGAGCGTTCCCTTCGGGGAGGTGACGCCGGAGGAGATCGTCAGTTCGGTCGAAATGCTCGGTTCGGAAAAATTCTCCGGCCTGATATTCCAGCAATGAGGTGGTTCATGGAAGAGGTCCGTTGCCCACGGTTCTTTCCCAGAGGCGTCGCAGTGTTCCTGTTTCCGCTGGTCATACCGATGGTCGGTTTACAGGCGGCGGAGTCCAGTTTTACCGCTACTACGACCCTGTTTTCCGATGTTACACATACACGGGGCGAAACCGATGATGATACCCGCGGTGGCGTGGGAGCCAGTGGTGACCTGGGGGCGCAATTTCAGTCCGGTGCCCACAATCTGAATGCGCGATACGGCGCGACGGTGGAAACCGAAAGAAGCAGCCTCGGGCCACGGGACGATAACGCTGTTCGGTTTCGCGGCTCCTCTCGTTACAGCTTTTTTGAACCGGGTAACCGGTTCGATTTCAATGCCGGGCATTCTGCGCGCTCTGTACGAAACGATACCGGCTTTTCCCTCGACCCGGCAGCCTACAGTACCCAGAACGCGGTCAATGCGGGCGCGGGACTCTGGTTCTATCCGGGAAAACTGACGAGCCTCCGGGTGTCAGGGCAGGGCGGTAAGACCTGGGAGACGGACAATGTGGAGGAGGGTCGATCGGCTAACGCTTCGGCAGCAATCCAGCGCCAGGTATCCGAGCGAAGCACCCTGAGTCTCACCGGGGGGCGCAGTTGGGAAGAGCAGGACGAGTCGGAAGACGTCACCCTCGACACCGCGAGCCTCGGTCTGGACACACGTCTGGAGAACGGCGCCTTCTCGCTGTCTGCGGGGGTGTCCCGGGCCGAGACCGACAGTTTCGAGAACGACGCCGTCATCGGTTCGGTCTCCAGAAACTGGCGGACTGACCTGACCAATACCCGGTTCGGCTATGACCGCTCCCAGTCCAGCTATCTGCTGGACCTGGTACTTTCGCCAATCACCAAGTTCGGCATTGAAGACGAGTTTTCCGTCCGCGTTCAGGGCGTGACCGTGACCGATGCCCTGTCCCTGGTTCATACCACGCGCCGGATCTGCAGTCTGTGTACCCTCAACCTGGTCGTTCGGGGCGCCCGGGAAGAAGCGGCAGAAAGCGGCAACGAGACCTGGGAATACCTGGCCGGAACCCGGCTGGATCTTGCGGTCGACCAGGCCCGAACGGTCAGCCTGGATTACAGCTGGCAGGGGGACGCCTTTACCGAGCGCTCCTCCATTGATGACGAGATCCACCGGTTTTCGGTCATATACAGCGAGCAACTGACAGAGCTCGCTACCTGGGGCGCGTCCTTTGATACCGCCTTCACCCGGGGCGTGACAGACCGGGAGCAGTACCGGGCCCGGGTGTTTATTACGCTGGGCTGGGAAGGCCTCGAGCGAGAGTGGTAACTGTCGAGAGATATAACTGGCCGGGCTCACCGCCGGCGAACTAACAGGGAAGATGCAGTGTTCGAGAACCGACAAAGAATCAGTCTCCCGGAGGACACTCCGCCGCAACTGATGGTTGTGATCGATACCGAGGAAGAGTTCGACTGGAACGCCGAACCGGACCCCGAGGCCACGGCCGTGACCGCCATGGATCATATCCATCGCGCCCAGGATATTTTCAACGAGTATGGCGTGGCCCCCTGTTACGTAGTGGACTATTCCATTGCCAGCCAGGAGCGAAGCGTCGCTCCCCTGAAGCGTTTTCTGGACGCCGGGCAATGCGAGATCGGCGCCCACCTCCATCCCTGGGTGAATCCGCCGGTCAGGGAAGCCATGAGCCGGTCCAATATGTATCCGGGAAACCTGCCAGCGGAACTGGAACGGGAGAAGCTGACCGTGTTGCGGGATACGATCGCTGACGCATTCGGCGAGGCCCCCCGCATCTACAAGGCCGGCCGGTACGGCTATGGCCCCAACACCACCACGACACTGGAAGCGCTGGGGTTCGATATCGACCTTTCCGTATGCCCGCCCCTGGACGCCAGGGGCGACGGTGGCCCGGATTATCGCTATTACGATGCCTGGCCGTTCTGGTATGGCCCGGCGGAGCGGCGTGTACTGGAACTGCCGGTGACCGGCGGTTTCGTGGGCTGGGGTGGTCCGCTCTCCGTGCCGCTTTTCGAGTTGGCCATGAGATTCAAGCGCTTCAGGGCGCCGGGCGTCCTCTCACGCCTGGGAGCAGTCGACCGGCTGATGCTGTCGCCGGAAGGCTTTACGCCCAGAGAGCACATCAAGGTGACCCGGGCCCTGTATGAACAGGGGTGCAGGACCTTTACCTGGAGCTTTCACAGCCCCAGCGTGGTGCCAGGCCATACAAGCTACGTGCGGAATGAGGAAGAGCTGAAAACCTTCCTTGGTGCCTTCCGGCAATATTTCGATTTCTTTTTCAAGGACCTGGGTGGTCAGGCAACAACCCCCACCCGCCTCAAGACGCTGATGGAGAAGTTTGCATGAAAGTGCTTGGTATTTCGCCCCTCGACAAGGATTCCACCGTTTCCGTTGTCGAAGACGGGGAGATCCTGTTTGCGGCCGGCGAGGAGCGTTTTTCCCGCGTGAAGCAGCAGGACGGCTTCCCCCGGCTCGCTCTTGAGAAGGCCCTGGAATACACCGGCAGCAAGATGAGTGATTTTGACCTGGTGTGTTATCCGTTTCTGACCTGGGAGAACGAAGCCAGGCTTTTCAATAAGAATCTTGAAGAAGAGCGCCACTTTATCCGTGCCTTTGAACCAGCCGACCTGGGGCGGCAGGTCAAGGACGCCCAGGGCATGGTGCCTGACCGGAATGAGCCCATTCACGGGTTGCAGCACCCCAATGCCATGATGGAGAAAAGTCTTTTACACAATTCCTATTATTCAATGGCTGGGGCGCAGAAGCTTGCATCCAACAGTGCAGCTCTAAAGAGTTCAAGTCGATGGGGCGAGAATGCGACCGCCTCTTTCCAGCACTGGGAAGCCGCCCTGAACGACGGCCTGCGGGAAATGGGATGGCAAAACCCGGTCAAACGCATGGATCATCACCTGTCCCATGCCGCCAACAGCTACCTGTGCAGCGGCTTTGAGAGGGCGCTCTGCATCACTCTCGACGGCTATGGCTCTGGTCTTGCGGGTTCGGTCAGCGAAGGCCGGGACGGCAAGATCCACCGTCTCCATGGCATCAGCTACCCGAATTCCCTCGGCACCCTGTATGAGCATGTCACGTCCAGTCTCGGCTTCAAGCCAAGCCGGCACGAGGGCAAGATTGTCGGTCTGGCGTCCTACGGTGATCCCCGCATCCTGGGTGATATCCTGCTGGGCCGTATCGAGCAGACGCCGGGGGATTTCCGCATCTACGAAGCCAATAACGTCTATTTCTCCCGGTACCTTGCCTCGAAGTTCCCCAAGATTGATGTAGCCGCGGCCTACCAGTACGTTCTCGAGGTTGTGGCCACCAACTATGTTCGCCACTGGGTCGAAAAGACCGGCATTGACACCGTGGTGCTGTCCGGCGGCGTGACCGCCAACGTCAAGCTGAACCAGCGGATCTTCGAGATCGAGGGCGTGAATAACATTTTCGTCTATCCCAACATGGGGGATGGCGGCTGTGGAACCGGAGCAGCCCTTTACCACAGCTGGCCCGGTGGCGTTAAAAACACCATCAGCAGTGCCTATTTCGGCCCGGATTATACGGAACAGCAGATCGCCAGTGCCCTTGAGGCGGAGGGGCTGAGCTATACGCGGCCCAACAACCTGGCGGCGGAAGTGGCGGCGCTGATCCACAGCGGCGAAGTGGTCGCCCGTTTCGATGGGCGCATGGAGTATGGCCCCCGCGCCCTGGGCAACCGCTCGATTCTCTATCACGCCCGGGAGCCGGAAGTGAACCAGTGGCTCAACAAGCGGCTGGGCCGAACGGAATTCATGCCCTTCGCGCCGGTAACGCTCTATGAAGCCCGCGAGAAGTGCTATCACAACATCAGGGGTGCCGAACACGCCGCGGAATTCATGACCATCACCTTTGACTGTACGGAGTTCATGAGGGAAAACTGCCCCGCTGCCGTCCATGTGGATGGCACCGCGAGGCCGCAACTGGTGCAACGTGAGGTGAACCCGGGTTACTACGACATTCTCAAGGAGTACGAGAAGCTCAGTGGTATCCCGAGCCTGATCAATACCAGCTTCAACATGCACGAGGAGCCCATCGTCAACTCACCGGAAGATGCGGTGCGTGCTTTTGTTCAGGGTGCCCTGGACTATCTGGCGATCGGGCCTTTCCTGGTCAAACAGCCGACTCCGGCACACTGACTTTTAACCAGCGGGCGGAGCAGGACGCTGATGACAGCAGGTAAGCTGCAGGTTACCCAATACGCCATTACCGATCCGGAATCTCTCCGGGAGGAATGGGAAGACCTGGAGAGCCGGTCGACCCCGACCGTTTTCCTGTCCTGGCAATGGCTGGGGCACTGGCTCGCGGTGTACCGGCCCAATGTGCGGGTATTACGGGTGACAGAATCCGACCGTCTGGTCGGGCTCGGGATGCTGGTGGCGTCGGACGAACGCCGCCATGGCGTTCTGCGCTCGCGATGCCTGCGCCTGCACCAGACTGGCAGCAAGGCACTCGATCAGATCTGGATCGAGTACAACGGCTTCCTGGCGGAACACGGTCGTGACCGGGAGGTGGCCGCGGCCTGCCTGTCTTTCCTCAAACGCCAGGAAAACAGCTGGGATGAATTCGTGATCGGCGCCATAGATGCGGACGAGGCGGATTTCTACGCCACCAGCATGGGCTTGCACAAGCATGTCCGCTGGGAGGCCCCCTGCTACGGCGTGGACCTGAACCAGTTACGGGCTGGCGGACAGCATTACCTGGACACGCTCTCCCGCAATACCCGCTACCAGATCAACCGGGCCCATCGGCTCTATGAAAACCGGGGCGAGGTGGAGCTGGTGCGCCCGGACACCGTGACCGAGGCACTTGCCGTGTTCGACAGTATCGGTCCACGGCACCTGGAGCGCTGGGGCAGCGGGCCCGACGAGAGCGGATTCGCCAATCCGGATTTCGTCCGGTTTCACCGCAGCCTGATCAAGGCCCAGTGGCCCCTGGGCGGGGTGGACCTGGTCTCCGTGCGTGCGGGTGACGACGTGATCGCCTCTTTCTATAACTTGTTGCACAACCAGGTGGTGTATTTCTATCTGGGCGGTATGCGCACGGAAACCGACAACAAGCTGAAACCCGGGCTACTGGGCCACAGCCTGTGTATTGAAGATTACCGCCACCACGGCTTTCACTACTACGATTTCATGGGCGGCGATGAGCGTTACAAATCCAACCTGGGGCGGTTTCATCGTCAACTGGTCCAGGTTGCCCTGCAGCGGCCCCGGTTCAAGCTCAGACTGGAAAACGCCCTGCGAGAGGCAAAACAGCAGTGGTTGCGGGAGCCCGGAGCAAATTATGGGCGCTAAGGAGCAGTACATGGCAGGGGCGGGGGATGTGGAGGCCGTGGTAACCGGCCTCAGGGAAGCCCTGGCGGCGGGATGGGACGATTACGTCAGTCGCCACCCGGAAGGGACGGGATACCACCGGCTTGCCTGGCTCGAAAGTGTCGCACGCGCCTACGGGCACCGTGGCTGGTGTGTTCTGGCCATGACCCCCAACGGTAACCTGGTGGGGGTACTGCCCCTGTGCGAGTTTCGCATACCTTTCCTGGGCGCCCACTGGGTGTCACTGCCTTTCTGTGATCTGGGAGGCCCCCTGGCCAGCAGTCATGCAGCCTCGACAGCACTGAGAGCGGCGGCCCAGGGCCTGGTCCGGGAGCGGGGCGGCAAAGGCCTGAGATTAAGGCTGCCCGGTCCGAAACTGGACGAGGAAGGCGCGGCCAAAGCCCCGAAAGTGAGTATGCTGTGCCCTCTGCCCCAGAGCAGCGACGCACTGTTCAAGAGCTACAAGCCCAAGCTCAGAAGCCAGATCCGAAAGGCGGAGAAGAATGGCCTGATCGGTGAGGTGACCAGCAGCCCCGAGGCCATCAGGGCGTTTTACCCGGTCTTTGCCGCCAACATGCACCGGCTCGGTTCACCCGTGCACAGCCTTGGCTGGTTCCTGGCCCTGCAACGGGCCTACGGTGACCAGTTGCTGGTTGGACTGGTACGGCTGGAGAACCAGACAGTGGGCGCGGGTATCGTGCTGCTGAACGGACAGCGCGCCTGCATTCCCTGGGCGTCGACGCTACCGGAGTACAACCGGCTGGCGCCGAACATGCTGCTTTACTGGCAGTTGCTTGAACATGTTACGGACCGGGGCTGCCGGCTGTTCGATTTTGGCCGCTCAACCCCCGACGAAGGTACCTACCGTTTCAAGAAGCAGTGGGGCGCCGAGCCCCACGAGCTGCGCTGGCTGGACCTGGACCCGGATGGCGAGCCCCGTGAGGCGGACAGCCAGGCTTCCGGCCACGGCGGAAAGCTCAGGGCGTTCGCGGAGAACACCTGGCAGAGACTGCCGCTGCCCCTGGCCAACACACTGGGCCCGGCCGTGCGGAGGTACATCAGCCTATGACCGCTGTGCTCATGGCCGTTACCATCCTGTGCCTGATGGTCCCACTCTACGTCTACGGGGGATACCCCCTGGCATTGTGGCTGATGACCCTTGGCAGACCCGATGTCACGCACCGGCGCGGTGATGCCACGCCTTCGGTTACTCTGATCATCTCCTGCTATAACGAGGCGGCGATCATCCGCGACAAGCTCGAGAACGCGCTCGCCCTGGACTATCCCCGTGACCGGCTGACCATCCTGGTGGTCTCCGATGGCTCCGATGATGGTACCGACGACATCGTCCGGGAATTCGCGTCTCAGGGGGTAAAACTGATTCGTCAGGAGGGCCGGCTTGGCAAGACCATGGGCCTCAACATGGCCATGGAGCAGGTCTCGACCGACATCACCGTGTTCAGTGACGCCAATGCCATGTATGCCCCGGATGCGATCGGCAGGCTGGTACGGAATTTCGCCGACGAGCAGGTGGGCTACGTGGTGGGCGCCGCGCTCTATACCGACTCGGACTCGGGCGCCAGTGCCCGCAATGAGAATCTCTACTGGAAGTACGAGCTCGCCATCAAGAGCATGGAATCGCGCCTTCACTCCGTTGTGGGTGGGGACGGTGCGATATACGCCATCCGCTCCCGGCTCTGGGAGCCCCTGCAGCAGAAAGACATCAATGATTTCGTCAATCCGCTTCAGATTATCGCCAAAGGCTACCGCGGCGTATTCGATTCGGAAGCAAGGTGCTTCGAGGAAACCGCCGGCGATTTTGACCGGGAGATTGCCCGCAAGGAGCGCATCGTCAACCGCAGTATCCGCGGCCTGATGCGGGTGAAAGAAACCATGAATCCTGCGCGAACCGGAGTTTTTGCGTGGCAGGTAGTCTCTCACAAGTTTCTGCGCTGGCTCATTCCGCTGTTCCTCGTCCTGGCGGCAATCGGCAGTGCCTTGTTGGCCACGCAGGGATTCGTGTTATTCCAGCTGGTTACCCTGGGGGCGGTACTGTTGCTGCTGCTGGCGGTCACGGGCCATCTGGCGCGGGACAAGAATGCACTGCCAGCCTGGGTTTCTGTGCCCTATTACTTCGTGATGGTGAACCTGTATTCACTTAAGGGCATTCTGCGTGCCTTGCGAGGGGATACGCAGGTGGCCTGGACAAATGTGCGCTCAAAGGAAGGAAGCTGAACTATGTCATCTAGCAAACCTGGCAGCATGCATTCACCGGTTTTCCTGATCGGAACGCAGCGTTCTGGAACCACATTGCTGTGCCGAATGTTGAGTGCGCACCCCGATATCTTTATCAAGAATGAGGTTTCTGTCCGGTCGGTATTCACCCCGGGCGCCTCCCCCGAGGCAATCAGGGAGGGGATCAGTCACTCCGTAAAGCTCGCGACCGGAAAATCATTGGACGAGCTGATGGCCGCTGAAAACAAAACCATTTGGGGCCTGAAGGATCCGGAGTTGACCACCTATCTTGCAGACTTGAAGCAGTTTTTGCCCCAGGCTCGTTTTATCATAATTTTTCGAGACGCACGGGCCGTGGTGAACTCCTATATGGAGAATAAATGGGGACTCGGCACCAACGCCTACACCGGGGCTCAGCGCTGGAAGCGGGAAGTAGAGGCACAAATGCGCTTTCACGAGACGTTGCCGAACCATGTACTCAAGCTTCGGTTCGAAGATCTTGTTCTAAACCAGCAACAGACCCTTGAGACCGTTTGTGACTTTTTGGGCGTCCCGTTCGACAAGTCAATGCTTGATTACAGCAAGCAGAAGGGGTTTATCAAGACAACCCGGGAAAATAAGAAGGCGTTCGAGGCCCCGGACTCGGCAATGACACGAAAGTGGGAAAACAAGTTGTCCGGCCATCAGATCCGGGTGGTTGACTCTGTGTGTGCTCCGATCCTTGATTCATTGGGTTACGACGTGGCCCCTACGAATTATTCAGTGCCATCGTGGCTCGTTTCATACTATCGTTTGCATCAAAAAGTCATCGGTGAGATTCAGATACAATATCGCTGGCGATTATCGGCATACCGCCAGAGATATCGTAAATGGCTGGCGCAAAGAATCGAATCAAAATGATTTTCAGGGACAGCTGGTATTCCTATGTCTAAATTCGCTCTACTGTTTTTAATGGTGTACACCGGTGGGGTTGTAGCGACCTTGACATACAGTGGTATGTCGTCATTTTTGTTATATCAGCTGATTTATTTCCTGAACCCTGATGACCGCTGGTGGTCAGCGGAAATTCCAGGAGTTAGCTATTCTTTTTTTAGCGCTGTGCTGATGATTATGGCCCTGGCCATGAGATATAAGCATTATAGCGAAATTTCTCCGTGGAGTAAGCAGCCGGTTTTTAAGTGGATGGTGATTCTGTTGTTTGTTTTCTATGTTGTGGGTTTTTATGCGCAACGGCCAGCGGTTCACGATATGTTTATGGTAAGTTATCTTAAATTGATTGTGATCATTTTCGTTGCTTATAAGTTGCTCCATTCGAAACTTGCGTTACACGCCGCGACATGGGCATATATTATCGGTGCAACCTATATTGGGTACCTGGCGACGATCACCGGGAGAAACTCCGGGAACCGTGTAGAAGGGATCGGTCTCGTAGATTCACCCGACTCTAACGGCGTAGCTTCGGCGCTGGTTCCTGCCGCCGCGCTGCTCATGTATTACGCGTGGCTCGGGAATAAAAAAGCAAAGGTTCTATGTGTTATTTGTGGTGCGTTGATAGCTAATGGCCTGGTTCTGATTAATAGTCGTGGCTCCTTCGTTGGCGTTGTTGTCAGTGGTGGTGCCTTTTTGTTGATTATGATGTTCTCGAAATACCGACAGAAGGGGCAGCGGGCGATGGCTGTCATGATTGCGGTTCTCGGAATCAGTGGCGCCCTGTCATTGGCAGACGACAGCTTCTGGGAGCGTATGGGGACGTTGACAAACCCCGAAGACCAGGCAACCAGTGGCTCCGGTAGGATCAACTACTGGCTCACCACGTTCGATATGATGAAAGATCATCCGTTCGGGCTGGGAGTTCAGGGATTTAATCAGCTTTCTGAAATCTATTTGGGAGAAGAATATAAGAATAAGAGTGTTCACTCACTCTGGTTTCAGGGTCTTTCGGAAGTCGGCTGGATAGGCTTTGCGGTTTTCGTGGCAATGCTTTTATCTCTTTATCGATTATCGAGGAAGGCCAGAAAGCAAGTGCTTGCCTTGAATGATACCAACGCCTACTTCCAGATCCGTGCTCTGGAATGTGCGCTATTAGGATTCCTGGTGGCGGGCAGTTTCATCAATCAGTTTCGCGCCGAGATTCTTTACTGGATGATATTGTTGGTGGCAGTAGCGGCGAATCACTATTACTTGCGGCATCTGACGACAGAGTCGGTGACGAAGGCCAAGACTCATTTGCGAAGGAGGGTAGTCACCTGATGCGCGAAGTCCGAGTGCTTCAGTTTATAACCCCGGCGGGTTTCTACGGAGCGGAACGCTGGGTGCTCGCACTTGCTAACAACCTGGTTCACGAGCGGGTTATCTGTGACCTGGCTGTTCCCCGGGAGAGCAATGCCCAGGACCTGTCAGTGGCGGAGCATTATCCGGCTGAGGCGGGGGAAGTGCATTACCTCGCCATGAGAGGTCGCTTTGATTTTTCAGTGGTTGAGCAACTGGTTGAGGTTATCCGGCAGCGGCAGATTCAAATCATACACACTCATGGCTACAAGTCCGACATTATTGGTTTGTTGGCAGCAAAGAGGGCTGGTATCCGTAGTGTCAGTACCCCTCATGGCTATCCGAGTAAGGTGGGTTTGAAAATGGCCGCTTTTATTCGTATTGGCGCTTACATTCTGAGGTATTTCGATGCGGTGGCTCCCCTTTCGGAAGAACTCTGTGCAGATATGAGGCGATTCGGCGTGCCGGCGTCGAAAAACCGCTTTATCCGGAATGGCGTCGACCTGAAGGAAATCGATGAGTTCAGGCGACCTGGATCAGAACCCGCTGAACATGATACCCCGTGTAAAACAGTGGGCTTTGTGGGCCAGATGATTCCGCGGAAAGGGCTGCCGGATCTGCTGGAGGCTTTTGACCGGCTCTACCAGGGTGATGATACGTTAAAGCTGCAACTACTTGGGGATGGAGTTCAGCGTCGGGATCTGGAAGCCCAGGCGCACCATCTCGCGAGTGGTCACGCGATTGAGTTTCTTGGATTCCGAAGCGATCGGCTGGAACTGATGGCTCGCTTTGATCTGTTTGTCATGACCTCGTCCCTTGAGGGCATTCCCCGCTGCATGATGGAGGCCATGGCTCTGGGGGTTCCGGTGGTTGCCTATGATATTCCGGGCGTCGACCAACTGATAGAGCACGGTGTGACCGGACTGCTGGCGCCTCTGGGTGATACGGCGGCACTGGCATCCTGCTGCCAGCAACTCCTGGACTCCCCGGACCTGACGGGAAAGCTTTCAGAGCAGGCTCGCAAACGAATCGACGAAGAATATTCAGCGGCCCGAATGGCCCGTGAATACGAGCGTCTGTTTGGCGAACTCCTCAGTCAGGGCGAGACGGATACCACCGTGCAAAAGAGGGTGCCCTGACTGATGTGCGGACTGGCCGGATTTCTGCGGATGCCCAACACACCCGAGCGGGATGCCCATCGCATGTGGCTTGAGGCCATGGGACGGTCGATCAGGCACAGAGGGCCGGACGCGGGCGGCGTCTGGATGGACGACTATGTGGGCATGGTGCACAGGCGCCTGAGCATCCTCGATCTCAGTGATGCCGGTAATCAACCCATGGTGTCGGAATCCGGCCGCTATATCATTGCCTTCAACGGCGAGATCTATAACTTCCGGGAGATCCGAAAGCAGCTGGAGGCAGTCGGATACCGCTTCCGCACCCAAACGGATACCGAAGTCCTGCTGGCGCTGTTCGATCACAAGGGTGAAAAATGCCTGGAGGATCTCAACGGCATGTTCGCCATTGCCATCTGGGACAGGGAGGCAAGGCAGTTGTTTCTGGCACGGGACCGGTTGGGGAAGAAGCCCCTCTATTACTATCAGGAAAGTGGCCAGTTTGCCTTTGCCTCGGAGATCAAGGCACTGCTGCAGGTGCCGTTTGTGAAAACCGATATCCGTCCGGATGCGATCAAGGATTTCTTTGCTTATCAGTATGTGCCGGATCCAAAGACGATCTACAGGCATGTTCACAAACTGCCTCCTGGCCACTGGCTAACCATCGATGGCGAAGAGCTGACTGTCCGGCAGTACTGGGACGTCTCCTTCGCAAGGCCCAGTTCGGCCAGCCTGCCGGAACTGGAAGCAGGACTGTACGACCTGATCGACGATGCCGTACGTATGCGGATGGTCAGTGATGTGCCGTTGGGGGCCTTTCTCAGCGGCGGTGTGGACTCCAGTGCCGTTGTCGGCCTGATGGCAGGCCACGCCGACCGGCCGGTGACCACCTGCTCGATCGGATTTGATTCCAGGCGCTTTGACGAGGTGATCTGGGCAAAAAAGGTCGCTGAACTTTTTCATACGGATCATCATGAATTTACCGTTCGGGAGAATGTGGCTGGCAGCCTCTCCGAGATCGCACGCTTCTTTGATGAGCCTTTCGCGGATCCATCCTTTGTGCCCACCTACTTTGTGTCGCAACTGGCCCGGCAGAAAGTGACTGTTGCTCTCGCCGGTGACGGTGGTGACGAGAACTTTGCCGGGTACAGCAAGTATCGCACCGACCATCTGGAAAACCGGATTAGGCGGCTATTCCCGAGTGCGCTTCGCCACAGCGCTTTTCCACGCCTCGCGCAGCTGGCGGGTGCCATGAACAGCCCGTTCACCCGGAAGGCTCAATCCCTGCTGGGTACGCTGGCCATGGAGCCGGACGAAGGCTTTTTCGTAACCAACAGCTTCTTCCGGCGCTCGGTCTGGAACCGCCTGGTTCGGGGTGAGCTGAAGCGCGAGACCCAAGGCTACGATCCCGCCGATATTACCCGGCATCATTACCATAACGCGGACACCGACGATCATCTGTCGAAGATCCTCTACACGGATATAAAAACCTATCTGCCGGGGGATATCCTCACCAAGGTGGACCGGATGAGTATGGCCAACTCTCTGGAAACCCGCGCTCCTCTGCTGGACTATCGGGTGGTGGAGTACGCGGCCAGCATTCCTTCTGCGCTCAAAATGAAGGGCAGGGAGAAGAAATTCATTCTCAAGGACACCTTCTCAAGGCTGCTGCCGGATGACGTCCTGTATCGCAAGAAAATGGGCTTTTCGGTACCTCTTGCGGAATGGCTGCGGAACGAGCTTTTCGACACCGCTGAGTCGGTGTTCAATGATGACGAGGGCGGCCTGTCCCATTGCTTTGATATGAACGCGGTTCGGGATTTGTGGCAGCAGCACCAGGGTGGAAACAGCCAGTACACACAGGAACTCTGGAGCATGTTGGCCTTCGAACTCTGGTGGGGAGCTTATGTGGATAGCAAATAGGGTAATGTGGTCATGAACCATTCAGCAACCTCTCGCCGAGGTGCCCGTAACCGTTTCCTGTTGCTGGCGGCGCTGCTATGCCTTGCCGTTGGCATTGTGCTTATGGGAATCAATCTATATGGGCTGACCCAGCCTTTACGCAAACCAGGCCTGGGAGTGACCGATAGAGACCAGTTGCGTTTTGTCACTGAAGAGGTCTGGAGTTATCAGCAAAGCTTGGACGCCATTGACCGCCTCGCTGGTATCGAGCCCCTGACGCAGCGGGCAGAGGCGGCCAACAAGGTCGTCAATCAAAGTCTGGTCCATGTGAAATGGAATCGTGTTGACCCGGAGGAATACCGTCAACTGGTGCCGATATGGGAGAACTACTTCCTTTGGGCCATTGGCCGGTTTTCGGGTCTGCCGCAGTTCGAACGCTACCACTATGCGGATTACCGGCGGAATATCCGTCGCGGGATAGGTATCTGTGGCGATGCATCGACCATTCTTTCCAGCGTCATGGACCGGTATGGGATTCCGAATCGCATTGTGTCGTTTCATGGTCACGTTATTGTCGAGTTTGAAGACAGTGACGGACGGCGCAATCTCCTGGATCCGGATTTTGGGGTCGGTCTCGGCATTCCACTGGAGAGCCTGTTAGAGGATCCGAAACAGGTTCGAGACCGATATCTCGCTGCAGGTTATTCCGAGAGGGAGACTGACACCCTTTTATCGATCTATAAGACCGATCATGCCATCTTTGATGATACCTATCATTTCATGAGCAAGCGCTACGTCTTTGAGCATGCCAGCTACGTTGCCAAGTGGCTGGTTCCGGTGGCTCTCATTGTGCTGCCGTTGATATGGCTGGCACGAACACGACGCACTACTTCACACTGAATATCGGACCCCCATCATTCATGGAACAGAAGCAACAGCCAGAGAGGATCCTCCACATTACCTTCAATATGGGCTTTGGTGGTACCGAGCAGGTTATCCGGCAACTGGTCACTGGCCTTGCCCAGGAAAAGTTCATTAACAGCGTGCTGTGCATCGACGGTGAGGTTGGAGATATTGGCGAGCAGGTCCGTCGCGAGGGAGTTGAGGTGTTTGCGTTCCAGCGTAATCCGGGTTTTGATCGCCAACTGATCCACCGGATTCGAAGCATGATTCGTGAATTTGATGTCCGAATTGTCCATTGTCACCAATACACGCCCTGGGTGTATGGCTGGATGGCGAGCTGGGGAACAGCGGCGAAGGTGATTTTTACGGAGCACGGGCGCTTCCACCCAGATCGCTACCGCTACAAGGCCGCACTGATCAATCCTCTTATGGCGCTGATGACGAGGAACGTGGTCGCTATCTCGGAGGCCACCCGGAAGGCCCTTGCACGGTATGAGTTCGTGCCCGCCGGAAAAATCCAGGTTGTCTATAACGGGATCAAGGGCCTGGTACGTGACCCCGAGGCTGTCTCCGCTGTGCGTCAGCAAGAGGGGATTCCCGACGGTCATAGGGTTCTGGGAACCGTTGCAAGACTGGACCCAGTCAAGAATCAGGCGATGATGCTGGAGGCTTTTGCCAGAGTACTCCCTCGATGGCCCGATACCTGGCTCCTGATGGTGGGTGATGGCCCGGCCCGGACAAGCCTCGAGCAGCAGGCAAGAACTCTGGGGATCGCTGATCGGGTCATTTTCACAGGCTTCCGGCCAGAGCCCGCCGACTACCTTGCCGCGATGGATCTCTTCCTGCTGACTTCCCACACCGAAGGCACATCCATGACCCTGCTGGAAGCCATGAGCCTGGGTATCCCTGTGATTGCAACCGCGGTGGGAGGGAATCCGGAGATTGTCGGGGATGGCGAGACAGGACTGCTGGTTCCTACCGACAACCCTGTAGCGCTTGCTGTGGCAATTGAGGATCTTCTGGGTAACGACGCCGTGCGGAAGGGTATGGGAGACGCCGGCAGAAAACGCTTCGACGCCCGGTTTTCAGTCAGCCCGATGGTTTGTGGGTACGAGCAGTTATACCAACAGATGCTTCGGGGTTAGCGCCGGTATGTCGCAGGTTCGCAGGGCAGTAATCTTCTCATCGATCACCCGCTACAGCGTCATGCTGATCGGCCTGGTTTCGATGATGGCGGTGGCAAGACTCCTTACACCAGATGAAATCGGCACCTTTGCCATTGCCAGCGGCATTGTCATGCTCATCAGCGAGTTCCGTATACTCGGTGCCGGAGCTTACCTTGTGCGTGAAGTGGAGCTAACCGCTGAAAAAGTGAGGGCAGGCCTCGGCCTGACAA
The DNA here is from genome assembly GCF_900115285.1 of Marinobacter daqiaonensis. Taxonomy (GTDB): domain Bacteria; phylum Pseudomonadota; class Gammaproteobacteria; order Pseudomonadales; family Oleiphilaceae; genus Marinobacter; species Marinobacter daqiaonensis. The sequence continues at coordinate 1,743,219 of NZ_FOYW01000001.1, read as the reverse complement.
TCCTCATATCCTGGGGGCTCGGTTTTGCCATCCTTATCGTAGCTCCTCTAGCTGCTGATTTCTATGAGCTTCCGCCGGTGGCAACCGTGTTCAGAATCCTTTCCCTGACGTTCTTCCTGGCGCCATTTATCAGTGTGCCTTCGGCATTGTTTTCCCGTGATCTCAAATTTAATTTGCTGTTCCGCATGCAGTTTTTTGGCGCCATCGTGGCGCTGGTGGTGACCTTGTCACTGATATATGCCGGACTGAGCTTTTACTCACTGGCCTGGGGACAGGTCGCGGGCGCGCTCTCCAAGTGTCTTATCGCTAACCTCCTGCTTCGACCGAAAGCCATGGCTTACCTGCCGAGCATGACCGGTGTTAAGGCAATTGCCAGTCTCGGGATTTTCAATTCTTCAGCGGGTATTCTGAGGAAGGCTGTTGTTGTGCTCCCCGACATGATTATTGGCAAGATGGGAACCACCTTTGAGGTGGGCATGTTTTCCCGGGGGATGGGTTTTACCCAGTTTGTCTCCGAAACACTGATGCGAGGGGTCAGTCCTGTTGCGCTCCCTTACCTCTCGGGCGCTCGTCGTGAAGGGGGCGATGTACGATTCGCCTACCAGCGGGCCAGTGTCTTGCTCGGCGGACTGGTCTGGCCTGTGCTTGTGGTTGGCAGCCTGGCCAGCTTGCCGGCGATCCGGCTGTTCTTCGGTGACCAATGGGATGCAGCGGCACCTTTAGTGGCCTGGCTGGCCATATGGGCGGCCCTGCGCTCCGTGCACTGGTTCTCCAATGATGTTCTCGTCGCCATGCATCGCGAGAAAATCATGTTGATCAAGGATCTGGTCATTTTCCTCCTGCTTGTCATGGGCGTGATCGCAGCCTACCCCGCCGGTCTTGAGCGGATCGCACAGGTATTCATGTTGGTTGGTTTTTTCGAGGTTTTTTTCATCACTTTGGTGCTGCGTGCCTGCATCGGGTTGAAGCCCATGGCGTTCGCCAGTGCCTGGTTGCCGAACCTTGCGATTGCCGCAGGCTGTGGGGTCATGACCCTGGTGGTCAGGCAACTGATTGATTTTGAACTGGCCCCGGCCTGGCAGCCAGCGGTGGCCCTCACCCTGGTGATGCCGCCGCTTTGGTTGCTGTTGCTCTACCTGCTTGGCCACCCCCTGTTTAAAGAACTTCGAGGTGTTCTTCTCTCTTTCAGGAGGAAAAAATGACCAGGGAATCAGACGCCGTCCCCTCCGGGAGGTTGCGAATATGTCTTTGACGAAGCTACGCCGCCATGTGAGAGAGATACTTCTCCGCCAGTTTCTACGGCTTATAAAAACCGAGGAAGTGCGCCACTACCTGAACCGGACCCTTCCCGAGTACGGCTGTATTCGCCAGCGAATTCAATTCTCACCGAATCCTTACGGGGAGGGTCAGCCTGCCAGCCATGAACCTCGGCAGTCCCCCGTCTTTATAACGGGCCGGTTTCGAAGTGGTTCCACACTGCTTTGGAACATTTTCCGGAACCTTGAGGGATACACGGCCTATTACGAGCCCTTCAACGAGCGACGCTGGTTCAGTATGGAGCAGAGAGGGGATTACACTGATGGTACTCACCGGGGTGTTAGCGAGTACTGGTCGGAATATACCGGCCTGGCAGAGCTGGGTAATTACTATCATGAAGACTGGATCAGGCATCAGTTGTACATGGATGAGCATGCCTTCGATTTCGACATGAAGGCCTACATCAACACCCTGGTGGCCAAAGCAAAAGGCCGCGCAGTGCTGCAATTCAACCGGGTGGACTTCCGTCTGGGATGGCTCAGGTCAAATTACCCCGAAGCACGTATTGTTCATATCTACCGTAATCCGCGGGATCAGTGGTGCTCCGTACTCCGGGACCCCGCGAAATATCCTTCTCAGGCAACGTCCCCGGAAGGTTTCCCGGACCATTTCTATTTGGGGATATGGGTCCGGGACCTGTGTCGTCAGTTCCCTTTCCTGGCACCGTACCAGGATCGCCATCAATACTATCTTTTCTATTGTATCTGGAAACTGTCCTATTGCTTTGGCTGTCATTATGCTGACGTCAGCGTCGCAATGGAGGATCTGGCAAACAGCCCGGAAAGCACCATACGCTCGATAATCAAAGCTATCGATAAGTCTGACGGAAACCAGAGAGAGAGTGTCGATCTTTCATTTGTCACACCAGCCGGAAACCGGTGGCTCGACTATGCCTCTGCCAGCTGGTTTCAGGCCATAGAAGAAGAGTGTGACGCTGTCATTGATGAGTTCCTGCAGGGAGGCCCGCCAGCATGAAGAAGATTCTGCTATTCAGCGAGATTTTTCCGCCCACCCATGGCGGGAGCGGACGTTGGTTCTCTGAAATATACGGCCGTTTCCCCAGCGAGAGTGTCGCCTTCCTGGTAGGGGCCAGCGATGGCGCCGACGCATACGACAGCCAGTCAAAGCACCCGGTTCACCGGTACAACCTCAGCAGTGGAGAGTGGGGTGTGCGCTCCCTGGCTGGCGCGAAGTTCTATTGGCGTACATGGAGAAAACTCAGAAATACCGCCAGACAGGAAGGTATTCATCAGGTCCACTGTGGCCGGGTCCTCCCGGAAGGTGTGGCCGCCCTGATGCTAAGGATCAGCGACCGAATACCATACAGCTGTTATGTGCACGGCGAGGACGTGGAGACAGCACTGACCAGTCGGGAGTTGACCTGGCTGACACGTCTGGTGATGAGGCATGCGGAGCAAATCATCTGCAATAGCGAAAACAGCTTTCGGATTCTGAGGGATAAGTGGGGTCTGAGCGACGATAAGGTCATCGTCATGACCCCGGGTGTTGATGTGGATCACTTCAGACCTGACCCGGCCACGCCCAAACCGGCGGGCTGGGAGGGCAACATCAACATACTCACCGTTGGCAGGCTGCAGCGACGCAAGGGCCAGGATATGATGATACGCGCCCTTCCCGACCTGGCCGGACAATTTCCGAACATCAACTACGCCGTCATAGGCGGCGGCGAGGAACGACCGGCACTCGAGCGCCTCGCGAATGACCTGGGCATAGCCCGGCATGTACAGTTCATGGGCGAAGTGGATGATGCCCGCATGGCCGCCTGCTATCGACATTGCGATCTGTTTGCCCTGCCCAACCGGCGGGTCGGCAACGATGATGAGGGCTTTGGGATGGTACTGCTGGAAGCCCAGGCATGCGGTCGTCCCGTCCTCGCCGGCGCATCGGGAGGAACCCGGGAAACCCTGGAAGAAGGGGTCACAGGCGTTCTGGTGGATTGCACCAACCCTGAAAGTATTGCACAAGCTGTCGCTGAACTGCTCAGGAATCCTGACAGATTGAAAACGATGGGACGTGCGGGGCGTAAGCACGTGGAGAGTCGTTTTAGCTGGGAGACCTTGGCCGTGAATGCCAGAGAGCTTTTTACATAGCCTGGCAGCCCCTGTTGGTCTTCCAGTCGCAACGTTTCAGAAAGTCAACAATCGGGAGACACGGAGCGGTCATGATCGTCTCACATAAATATCGCTTTATTTTTATCAAGACCCTAAAAACAGCCGGCACGAGCGTCGAGGTTTTCCTTTCGGATCATTGCAGTGAAGACGATATTGTGACCCCGGTGTTTCCTCCGGAGAAGTCACACGTGCCCAGGAATCACAAAGGACTCTGGAACCCGGTATATGATCTGATTGAGAAGGACGGCCGCGGTATTCGAAGAGCGGCCCGGGACCTCTTGGCGCGAAGGAAATTTTATAACCATATACCCGCCAGAATACTGCGACACCGGTTGCCTTCTGATGTATGGAATAATTACTTCAAGTTCTGCATCGAACGAAATCCCTGGGATAAAACTTTATCGCACTTTCACATGGTGAGAGAGCGGACCGGAGGAGTGCTAACATTCGACGAATACCTAGCCTCCGGAAAATTCTGCTTTAACCATCCTATCTATCTGGATAACAATGGCGATCTGCTTGTTGACCGCGTTATCAGGTATGAGTCATTAAGTGATGAGCTGGCCGAGGTGTTTTCTATGCTTGACGTTCCCTATGATGGAAAATTAGGAGTGCAGGCCAAGTCCGAGCACAGGCGTGATAAACGGCCTTATACAGAGGTTTACTCCGAAGCTTCCAGAAAAATCGTTGAAAACGCATTTCGTACTGAAATTCGATTGCACGATTATCAATTCTAGGTTTGATTTTTTGGAAGGCGGCATTATGAAAAATAAAAGTCGTATCCTCTATTTGAGAGCAACGCCGATGCCTGGTGCCGGTACCCGAGTTCTTGTGCATTGGTTAAGCTGGCTCGACAAAAACGGATATGGAGTGTTTGTCTCTGCCCCAAACAAGGGCTGGCTAAAGGAAAGATTGTCGAGGTTTCAAAATGGAAAGGTTCTCGACGCAAATTTTTTTATTCCAAAATACAGAGAATACCCGAGGTTTCTTTTTCTGGTTTTCAGGTTGTCGCTTTTTGTAATAAAAAATCGAATTGATATAATACATTGCAACTCGGATGTCGCGTACTTCGCTGCGTGTATGGTGGCCAGAATAACGCGGAGGCCGATTGTGACCCATCTCCGTTTCCACTATCGAAAGGAGTTCTACTCCTGGTTGTTCGGGAGTTGGAGGAAGCCGGATCTCGTCATTCTGGTATCGGAGTCTTTCAGGCGTGAAGAGATTGGTAAGATTCATGCCGTCGCCCCCGACACTCCTGTTAAAGCCTTGCATAACTGCATTGACGTTTCCGAGTACCCGAAAGGAGGGTCACAGGAACAATTTGCCTCTGATTACCTCTTTTATCCGGCCGCCATTGCCGAGAGGAAACGTCAGATACAGCTGTTTCAGGTGGATCGCCTGCTTCAGGAAGAGGGTGAGAACCTTCGTTTTTTGGTTGCTGGTCAACCGAAAGACAAAAAATACTGGGAATTGTGTAAGCAGGAATCAGAACGCTATCCGGGCAATCACATTGAGTTCGTCGGGCATGTGAATGACGTTGCGTCCATGTACCGGGGCGCTTTTTTGTCCCTTACGCTCTCTGAATATGAGACTTTCGGCTATTCGGTTCTGGAGTCGATGGCATCGGGCGTTCCCGTCGTAGGGTATCGCATTGATGCCGTTGAAGAAGTCCTTGGGGAAAGAACGTATCTCGTTGATCTTGACGATATTGAAGCACTCGTAAAGCCCGTTGTGGAGCTTAATGGGAACGCGGCGCAGTGGGAAGCCTACTCAAAGAGGCTCAGGCAAAGAGCGCTGGACTATTTTTCCCCAGACTATATCTGTCCAAAGTTACTAGACATGTATGCCGACGTGCTCACAAAACGTAGTGCTTTGCGCCACGTCGACGATTCCACTCGCTGATTACCCGGATCAACTGTAGTAGGTACCACACACTCGGAATTCTGGCAATGGTTCCGAACCCGAAACCTGGGCCATCAGCTTTCAGTGGGCAGTTTAAACCAGTGCTGAGTAGAAATTCCGAATTTTTCATGGAGCTTAGCGGAGTCTTGTTCGTAGAAGTCCCGTAAAGCCTCATACTCTTCATTGCTTAGTATCGGCTTTTCGATTTTTGTCGATCCGATCTCAGCGGTAGATTCAATCATTCGCTTCAATCTGTAAGGTAGGGCTCTCTGGCGAAGGTTTCGCCTGTAAATTGAAAGTAGCGCTAACCCCAGTTTTGATTTTCTTGTGGTATTTTGGTTGGCGTTAAAGACAGTGCCTGATTTTTTTACCGAGAACTGATCATCAATCTCAAGGAATTGGAAAACTTTTTTCATCAAATCTTCCGGCGACTGTTTCAAATTCTCCATTGATATAACGCAGACCTGATCATCCTTGAAAAAATTCAGGAATTGTTCAAGCTGGTAGTGGTATCGACCCTGCCATGCAAATGGCTCATTTTCCAGGTTGGGGATGATTTCCGATATTCCCCGTGTTTCCTGGCCAAGCTGAACTCGGTGTAAATAATGTGAAATGAATCTGTCTATTGGGTTACGGACAATATAGATCAGCTTAGAATCTGGAGCGTAATTGGAAATTTCCTTAGGGACATCCTTGAAAAAAGGTGCGCGTGTATAGCTTGTAGAGGCTTCTCCGATTCGACTAACGTGTTTCTTGGGCCTGAATCTTGACTCATACCACTTGACGCCCTTGGACCAGAATCTTGGATTTGAGAAAAAATTCAATTCCTTCACGTCCGAGAAGTAGATGTCTGGATGCTGTTCAAGATAAAGGTACAGGCTTGTGGTCCCTGATCGAGCCGCGCCAATGATAAAAAAATTTGGTTTCATTCCTGTCTCTCCATGATCGGATATTTTCTGTGTAAATGCGGCTGAGGGTGACTTTCAAATACTGGTTGAACGGATTTTTTCAACTATTCCGGTGTTTTTCAAAAGATGGTTCTCAGTCCTACTTGTTCGTTGACAGCGATATCGCCGAGATCCCAGGTTTGTTTCTTGCGTGGAAGCCTGCGGACTAGTCTTGATACCTTGGTCTCTTATAAGTGTTTGGGGCGGAAGCTATTTTATAAACGATTTCGTGTTATTCGGCAATGAGCCCGGACTGCGAAAATAGTATATGTGAAACTAACACAAAAGCGGGACTGCCGTGAAGATCATTTTGGGGAGGGCGTTTTAGGTTCTCTGGCCAGCGTACTGTGGTCTTCCTTTTCTGAGGAGAGAAGCCACTTTATGTTCCTGCCCGGAGGCAGTATCCTTGGTCATCAATGGAGTTTTGGAGTCAGGCACCAGGCAGCACATGGAACCCATAGCCATTCATATCAAGGAAGACCGCGGCCTTGCACGCAAAGGCGAGGTTGTGCACTTTGGAATTCCTGTGCAAAAAGGGCAGGGGAATTCCAGCGGCAGTTTCGTACTCTACAACCCCCAAACCGGCATGCCGGTACCCTGTCAGGCTGACTCGATAGCCTATTGGCAAGACGGGAGCCCCCGTTGGCTTCGGGTGTGCGTCGTGCTGGATATGGAAGCCGGTGAGCAACTGACATTGCATCTCCGTTGCCATGACTCCGCGACTTCCGGTCATGCCGCGATATCACCGGTTCGCATAAAGTCGACAACGACCGCTGTGCTTGTAAATACCGACACGTTTGAAGCTCGAGTCGAACTGAATGGCCTTCGATGGTCAATTCAACAGAACACGACCAATGGGAGCTGTAAGGATCATGAGATAGTCCTTACAGATAAGGATGGCCAAGAGTGTCACGCCAGACTGGCCGGTGGCTGGAAAGTCAGGCAGCAGGGCGAACTTTCGCTGACCCTGGGAGCTGAGGGCTGTTGGTATAGAGCCGACGGCTCTCTCCTGGCTCGCTTTGAATGCTATCTATATTTTCTTGCCAACTGCGACACGGTTTCGGTCGAAACCCGCGTCCACAACCCGAAACGGGCCCAGCATTCCGGCGGTCTTTGGGATTTAGGCGACCCCGGGTCTGTCCATTTCAGGTCTCTAGAAATCGAAGTCATGAATCCAGGTAGCGATAGAGTCTGGCTGAGACCAGAGATTCATGATGCCCCGGTGGAAGACTCCGCCGATGGTCTGACGCTTTACCAGGATTCCAGTGGTGGCGAGAACTGGGGCAGTCCCAACCACAATGACGCCCTTGGTGAAAGCTCGGTCCGGTTTTGCGGTTACCAGGTCTGCTCTGGGGACCAATGCGTTTCCCGTGGCAAGCGCGCCACACCGGTAGCAGGCCTGACGGGCCGGGATGGGAGTGTCCAGGCCAGTATCGGCCGGTTCTGGCAGAATTTCCCTTCGTCACTTTCGGTTGACGCCAATCGCCTTACCCTTGGTCTCTTCCCCGCGGACACCGCAGGGCCCTACGAGCTGCAAGGGGGAGAAAGGAAAACCCAGACCGCTTACCTCCATTACGGTGACGATCCGGACGCACTGCTCTGGACGCAGGCACCGCTGGTTCCGGTTATTGACTCCTCACATTTCGAACGGACAGGAGCGTTCCCATGGTTCAGGTCGGGCATGGCACCGGGGGCTCTGGACGCCCTTATCCGGCAGGGTCTGGATGGCCCCTGGAATTTCTTTGCCAAGCGAGAGGTCATTGACGAGTATGGCTGGCGGAACTTCGGAGATGTGTTCGCCGACCACGAAACGCATTACCAGGAGCCCGGTGAGGCACCGCTGATCTCCCATTACAACAATCAATACGATGCCATATACGGTTTCGCCCGGCAGTTTGCCCTGACCGGTGACCGGCGCTGGTTTGAGCTGATGGATGATCTTGCCAGGCATGTGACAGACATTGATATCTACCATACGCAGGAAGATCGGGCAGAGTATAACGGAGGGCTGTTCTGGCATACGGATCATTATCTGGATGCCCATACCGCCACCCATCGAACGTTTACCCGCCACAACGACACCAGCTCCACGCCCGGTCAGACGGGGGGCGGCCCCGCTTCAGAGCACTGTTACACCACTGGTCTGCTCTATCATTATTACCTTACGGGTGCTGAGTCGTCCCGTGACGCAGTGCTGCAGTTGGCGCGGTGGATGACTTCCGCCCATGAGGGGCAGGGGGGGCTTCTGGAGCAGCTGTTGGCGCTGAAGAAGAACGAGTTGCCGAAATTACGGGCCTTGACCAGGGGAGAGAAGCCCCTGGCTCACCGCTACCCGTTTACCCGCGGTACCGGCAACTACCTGAACGCTTTGCTCGACGCCTGGTTGTTACAGCCGGAACATGGCTGGCTACAGCAGGCCGAAGCGGTTATCAGGAACACCATTCACCCCAACGACAATATCGATGAGCGCGACCTGCTGAATGTGGAAACTGGTTGGTCCTACCTGATTCTGCTGGCAAGCATTGTCCGCTATATTGCTCTGAAAGATGAGCTTGGCGAGCAGGATGAGCCCTATCGGTATGCTCTCCGCTCCTTCCTCCGGTATGCCGAGTGGATGAAGGCCCATGAACGGCCTTTCCTGGCGGATCCGGATCAGCTCGAGTTTGCGAATGACACCTGGGTTGCCCAGGACGTGCGTAAGGCCATGCTGATGTTTCAGGCGGCGAACCTTAGCGGCTCTGACGCAGAGGCGTATTATGCGAAAGGCACTGAATGGCTGGATTACGTCTGCAACCGGCTCGAGGCGAGTGACGAGGCCCGGTACGCTCGAATCCTGATCATTCTGATGCAGAATTACGGGCCCCAACATCTGGAACCGGCCACCGGCTCGACAACGGCGGATAACCTGAATGGGGAAATGGATAGCCTGACCCTGAGCGAGCCCCGGCTGACCTGGGCCACACTGATGGCCCGGATGACGCAACGCCTGTTGCGGGGCATCCGGACGTTTCGGCCGGGCCGGGAAAAGGCATGGCTTGATGCCCGACTGGATCGAACATGAACTTGCGAACGCTACTGAAACGATTCGTGAAGTCTCTGTTCCTGATCCTCGTGCTTCCGGTTTACGCTGTGTATCGTTTGCTCAGTCTGGCAGGCAACGCTGATGGCACCTTTCAGTCGTTTTCCCAGGCCTTCAGTCTGATTCCCGGCAAGACCGGGATCTACCTGCGGGCTTCCTTTTATCGACTGGCGTGCCAAGGCACATCTGATGAGATCTCAGTCGGTTTTCTGACCGTTCTGTCACACCGGAATACCACGATAAGCAAGGGCGTCTATATCGGGCCCCAGTGCAATATTGGTATGTGCTCGATTGGTGAGAACACCCTGATTGGCAGCGGCGTCCATGTTCTCAGTGGCAGCCGCCAGCACGACTTCGCCGATACCGGGCGGCCGATTCAGGAGCAGGGCGGCCACTATGAGAAGATCCGCATCGGTGAGGACTGCTGGCTCGGTAACGGTGCCATTGTCATGGCGGACATCGCTGATCATTGCATACTTGCGTCCGGCAGTGTTCTGGTAAAACATGAAGGTGTGGAAGGCGCCATTCTGGCTGGAAATCCGGCCAGGCAGGTCAGGAACCGATTTGGTGACGATGAGCAGTTGCCCAAGGATGAAATATGAAGAGTCACTTGCCGGAACGTCTATACCTCGCATCCCCTGTATGGCTACAGAACCTCCTGGTCAGTACCTATGGAGTGCTTGAACACCAGCGCCGTTATGGCGGCGTGTACTCCTCGTATCTGCGCCATCTGGAAGAGAACAAGTTCAAACCTGCCGACCAAATGGCCGGTATTGTTGAAGATCAGTTGACCATAACTCTCCAGAACGCCATGGAAAACGTTCCCTACTACAGGAACCTGAATATTTCCCGGCCAGAGTTATCGGCGTTTCCCTTGCTTGAGCGGCAGGAGGTCGCCCTCCATGGTGAGCAGTTTGTTAACGAGAAGTACAAACCCGACGACCTGATCGCGCTGTATACCGGCGGCAGTTCCGCAAGCCCTTTGAAGGTCTGTATCTCCAAGGCGATTCGTCAGAAGACCTATGCATTCTGGCAGTCGTTCTACCGCGGAATGGATTTTGAAATCGGAGACAGAAAGGCATCGTTCGTCGGTCGCAAGATACAGGAACCTGACGACGACGCCCCTCCGTTCTGGCGTTACAACGCCAGGGATCGGCAGCTCGTATTTTCCTCATATCATATGAGTGAAGAAAACCTTCCCCACTATGTAAGAAAACTGAACGAGTTTCAGCCAAAAATAATCGAAGGTTATCCGCTGAGCATTTACCGGCTTGCTGAGTACATCGTTAACAATGAGGTTGACCTGAATTTCCAGCTGACGGGAGTCAGTACCAGTTCCGAAAGTTTTTCCGACTTCCATCGGAAAACCATTGAAAAAGCGTTCGCCTGCCGTGTGTTTGATCAGTACGGATCAGCGGAATCCGTCGTCTTTGCCTCCGAGTGCCAGTATGGAAAGATGCATATTGAACCAGAGTACGGCATTGTCGAAGTGCTGACCGAATCAGGAGAGTTACGCCGGGAAGGTGAAGGTGAGTTGATCGTCACAACGCTCCTGAATGACGCCATGCCGTTGATCCGGTACAGGATCGGTGATCTTGGGGAAGTGGCCGATGAGGCCTGCCAGTGTGGCCGTGAAACCGCCGTTCTCAAGCAATTACACGGGAAGGTCGGCGCTATTATTGCCAACGGCGACAAGCAGGTTCCCACCGCGGCCATTGCCATAGCCTTTGAATATCTGGAGGGCATCAAAAATGCCCAGATCATTCAGGACTGTGCCGATGCCGTTCGGGTCAAACTGGTGAAGCGACCGGACTTTAACCCCGAAGGCGAAAAATTCATGATCTGGGAACTGAAAAAAATGCTCGGGGAGTCCTTGAAAATAACCACTGAGTTTGTCGACGATATTCCGCCGGAAGCCAACGGGAAGTATAAAATGGTGGTTCAGAATTACTACCGGTAAAAGGGCTGACCGGGGGGAAGCGGGGTTTTGGAAGAGCCGTTACTTAGAAAGGGAATGTTATGCGGATCATGTTTGTTGGCGACATTAACCTTGGAGAATACTACACCTCCTTTGGCCATGGCCCTGGTACCTATCTTGAGCATTCCGATGTCTTCGCAAGGGTGAGGGAATTGTTTGGCCAGGCTGACCTGGTTGTGGGTAACCTGGAGGCGCCTCTTACCACCCACAACTTTGACCCAGATGATCCTGAGCGGGTTGTGTTGCGAGGACACCCAAAGCACGCAAAACTCCTCTCGGAAGTCGGTTTCAGCGTATTGCAGGTGGCAAACAATCACACGGTGCAACACGGGAGAGAAGGGTTCGACGAGACGGTCCGCGCCCTCACGGAAGCCGGCGTCGAGGCGGTCGGGCTGAATCAGCAGGAGCTGACTGTTCTGGAGGTCGGGGGCAAAACATTGGGCTTTCTGGCCGCGTCCGACGTTCCAGATAACACCGATAAGAGACAGGTAAGCTATCAGAGGCTCGACACCGAATTTTTGGAAAGAGTAAAAGCCTCGGTGCCAAACGTCGATCACCTGTTTGTCATGCTGCATTGGGGTTTGGAGTCATCCACCGTCCCTATGGACTACCAGCGGGAGCTGATCAGTGAATTGAGTCAGGCGGGTGTGCGAGGGATTATCGGCAGTCATCCGCACCTCTTTTATGAGGTATGGCAGGAAGGCGAAACAGTTTGTGCCCCTTCCCTCGGCAATTTCGTGTTCGACCTGTGCTGGGATCAACGGCTCCTCAAAACCGGAATACTGGATGTTCAGCTTGAGAATGAACCTGTCACAGCGCAGGTTCATCCAGTAACCATCGAGCGTAATGGATGTCTTCCCACGCCCGTTCATGCTCCGGTTGCTGTATCCCCGGAGGCCAGACTCTATGATCTGGGCGATGATATGGCGGGCGAGCAAGTCAGAAAGCTGAAGTACTTTTTCGCTAACCTTCTTAAGGGGGACACCTCATTGAAGGCGAAATTCTTCATGAGAAAGATGCTTCCCTTCACGAGACCGGCTGTGGTGGTTCACAGCCATGGTTAATACCCCCTTCTGCTCGATCGTGATTCCTGCCCTGAATGAGGAAGAATCCATTGAACAATGTTTGATGTCCCTGACGGACCAGTCCTATCCCCGTGATAGCTATGAAATCATCGTGGTGGACAATGGTTCAGAGGACGACACCGTGACGATTGCCAGGCGGTATGCTGACAAGGTTCTGGAGAAGGTTGGCGTCAATGTTGGTGCGGTCAGAAATCATGGCGCGTTTCAGGCGCGGGGAGAAATTCTCATCTGTACCGACTCGGACTGTCTCTTCGACAAAAGCTGGATAGAGAACGGTGTGAACCTTTTGAAAAAGAATCCAGGTCATGTGTTTGGCGGGGGGCTGAAATCTGGCGACAATCCTACCTGGGTCGAAAAGTATTGGCTCCTTAACGATCATGGTGAAAACACGCGACAGCAGAAAGATCTTATGGGGAGTTGCATTTTTATATGGAAAAGCGACTTTCTCGATACTGGCGCCTTCAGGGAGGATGTCAGCTCAGGAGAAGACACAGAGCTTTCACAATCACTTGAATCGACGGGATTGACAATATCGATCCGTAAAGAACTGTCCGTTGTTCACATGGGTAATGCCAAAACAGTCGGTGCCTTTTCGAGGCGGCAGGTGTGGCATGCTGAGAATTACATCAGAAACATCAGGAAATCGGTTAGAGATCCGGTTTTTTACTTGGCGCTATCTTTCCTGGTGTTGCTTTCTGCATTGGTGATTAGTGTCATTGCGTATCCTTCCGTATCGCTGGGGTTGACGGCATTGCTGCTCACGATGCCGGCGATTCTCAGTGCCAAAAGGATGCTTCGGGCGAAACCAAGTATTGCCGTCGGCCTGAAGTCTCTTATGCCAGTGTATGTCCTTGATTGCCTTTATCTGGGCAGTCGGTCGCTTGGGGTTGTTAAGGGACTAATCGACTATGGCCGTTTTCCTGAGACTCGCCAGGCATGAGTTCAGGCGCTCTGAAAAAATCAGAGCGCCTGTATGCCATCGGTCCGGCAACCCATTGGCCTATTGGCCTATTGAACAGCCAGATTGGAGGGGGGGCTGGGTTTCGGAGTTGCTATTTGCAGTGACTCAGGAAGATGGGACATAACAACGAGGTCGTCGATGGCGTACCAGTCTTCAAACTTCTCTTCATTAGGTTTTGGCGCAAAATAATCGTTGCCACCGATAGAGAAGTGGTTCCATTTAACCATCATGTTCTGTTCGTTGGTCTCGACCCACGGAATATTGTCGTGATGCTTGATCCGGTGGCCGTTGATGTATTGGCTCAGGACTCCATCGGGAACGCCCGGGGCTGAGTTCATCTTCAAGTAAAAGGCGACCTTCGTCCAATGTGTGGGGGGACCGAAAAGCATTTCATGGCTAACCAGATCTGTGGTCTCAGCGAGCAGGCCGCCGTGTATCTGATCAGTAAGCTGGGGATCCGTTCCTCCCACACCCTCGCCTGCAATATCCAAAGCGTTATAGTTGCCGGACTCGCCAAACGATTCTACGCTGGAAACTTTATAGTTATCTGTTCCCGATGCATTGGCAGGGGGGCCTCCACGGTATGCCGTTACATTCCTTAGGCCATAATTGTCGGCTTTATAATCCCAGTAGAACATGGGACCCAAATCTCGTTGGCCGCCGCTAAACATGTTTCCGCCTGGCGTCCAGCTTGCAGCGCGGAAGATCTTTGTCATCCAACCCCCATCGTATGGTCCTCTTTGGTACCAGTTCTCGGAAAAACGAATCCAGAACTCAACGTATAATTCCTCGGTGCCTCCAGGATTGTTCGCGTCGATAGGAGCTTTGATTAACTGGCTATCTGAATTCCATCGGATTCGTCCGCTATCTTGGGTTACCGATTCCCGCCAATTTACCATTGACTTACCTGTCTCCCCTCTGGCTTTGTCGGAATTTCTGGCCAGGATTTCGTGAGAGGCATGTTGATTCGGAAAGCCCAATTCCGGTGACCACTCGGTTCCCTGGTAAACAGCTGTCCAGTCCTGAGGAATGGTATAACCCTGGGCCGCTACCTGCACGGTGTCCGTGGTATGCAGGGTTGTGGTGTAGTCGGGCTGATCGTCGAAGTTTTCCTCGAACAATATCTCGGCCTGAGTGGCTAGTGGCACCAGTCCGATAGACATCGCCAGCAGATACCTGCATAGTGTGGAGTTGGACGCTGTCATAAAAGACCCTCATTTGGAACTGTTGGTTGCAAAACTGTAAAGCGTCATTCAGTGAGGCTGTGTGACTGAATTAACCTTTTAACTGTTTCACATCAAATCGTCACCATCCTGTAACGTTAGATCGCATGTCCGTGCCCGGCTATCGTCCCCTTACGCTTCGCTGCGTCGTGCGTACGTCGTTGATTCGGCGAAAAAATTGAACAATCCGAATCAGACCGTCGCCTGACTTATATCCCTCATTCTAGTCCGGGCTGTGTTTTTTTCACAGTAGGTTTGTAACAGTGTTGAATAAGACGTTTTCTCTATAATGCAAAAAAAAAGCATTTATTACGCCTGATTACATGTTTTTAAAACTGGCAAATGCCATTGTGTCCGCGATGCACTGGGTGGCTGCTTCAAGGTCAGCTGAGTCTAGTCGCATCGCCTGCCAGAAAACAGAGCGGTGCTGGGTAGCAGTTCCTTCCTTACCCCGTCTGGTGGCCAGCCACCTCTGCGAGACGCTTGTTTCGCGCTGGAAGGTGGACTCGGAGACGAGACAGTACGCAGTTTCCAGCGCGCTGAAAAGAGGGTGGGGTGGGCTCTGACTTCGCAGCAAGAGCGGGGCCGTTTCAGCCGTTCAGGAAAAGTCCTTCTGTTCCAGATTGTTAGCCTATGTGTATCTTAATTATAGCTATTGTTACCGATTCGTTAAAAATTGGTTATTGCTGCCAGTTGCCACTAGGTACACCTGGCAAGACAGGCAGTGCCCGGAGGCGGAATCGAGCCGCCGACATAGGGACTTTCGATCCCCTAATAGCGGCACTTTCTCGTTTTGATAACCTTGCCGAATGTACAATCAAGCCTTTTGAGTTAAACGAGAATTTGGGCTCTTTTTCCGATTTTTGCCCAGGGCCAGTCTGTAGCCATTCCCGTGTGGTTTATGCTCCGGTTACATCCTTTGCGAAATTAGGCGAACGTCTGAACTAAGTGTGATTTCTTTGATGGGACTGCCATTGCATTGAATTGTATTTTATCACCCGAGATGGGGGCGATTGTATCATTTGTCAATTGGTATAGATCGTAGCCTTTACCTTTTAACCAATCCAATAGATTATTTTTGCTTGACCCAAGCTCTTTAAGCATATGGTCTGTTACCTCAAGAATGATAAATGGAAGGTCTCTATCAATAAGTAATTCCATGCCTTTTAATACTTTCATCTCCGCACCTTCGACATCTATCTTGATTAGGTCTATGGTGGGAAATTGATCGATGCGAGAATCAATAGTTATCATCTTTACGCGGATTTTTTGCGACGTTTGCTCTCCTAAATCTCGCAGTGAGGAAATGCCAAGATGTGAATCGTCAGCTTCATAAAATTCCACTTCCCCTTCTTCGTCGCCTATCGCGCAAGAGGTGGCATAAACATTGTTTGATTTATTGAGAGCTAGATTGTTTTGTAACTTATTATAAATTGAAGGAGAAGCCTCGAATGAGAATACCTTACCTTTTTCGCCTACGATTGATGAAGACAGCAAAGAGAAATAACCAATGTTGGCGCCTATGTCGATAACATTGTTTCCAGGCCTAAGTGTTTTTTCAAAGGTACGCGATACATAATTCTCATAATGACCATGAAGGTAAATATGTCTTCCAATAAAATCGCCAATGTTGACATTCATTCTAAAGCCGTACCGGGTACCCACAGTTTTGGGAATATCTTTACCCGAAAATTCTTTGCTTTTCATTTGAATTAAGGGGATGACTCTCCAAATTAATGGCCAGTCTCTGAAATGTCGAACTATAAATCTGTTTATTAACATTTTCATTTCGCTATCCTTAGAGAGTTCTGTTCACTAGATTAGGACACTGCACGTTAGTCTGCAAGCGATTTGCTTGCACCAGCGGCGAGGTGAAATCAGAGCGTCATGTTCCGAGTCATTCTTCTGACTTCGGTAGATAATCGGTACTTCAGGCTCGTGATAATGGTAGCAATTTTTCTGTTGGAAGAGGTGTCGCTCATGGCTTGGTTGCCAGTGACCGATGTGTTGTTTGTCAGGAGTGGCCGTGTGCTGATAGCCGGCCTGTCAGTCGATGGGGCCGCTATATTTACTGGTTCCTGCAGTGGATCATGCGAGATTTGACACGGCGCTACCTCGATCGTGACGTTCCAAGGGAAGCTACGCTGTCGAGAATATAGAGCCGATGGATGTTATGCGGAGAAATATGCCCGAGAACTCGTTCATGCGATGGGGCCCGCGTGGGATCCTTTGGGTTTTTTCTGGGTAGTGATTACCTATTTCTTCATACAGAGGGTCATGTGGGGCTTCTGGAGTACTACCGTGCACTTTGGAGACGAAGTGGGCAAGGAATTCCTCCGGCCCCATGGTATCGAGTTTTTTGTTGCTGACCGTGAGCGGTATTTTCGCCAAAAGGAAGTAATTGGTGTCAACCAGCCGGTGCAACCGATGTCCGTCTTTGTCTGTTCCATGTCCTGAAAAGATGGTGGCGCGAATTCATGCCATGCGCAATATGTAAGGTACTCTCAGAAAGTTTTCTCTACATATGAAATATCAGGAGCTATTGGGAGTTTTTCTTTATCCGAACAGCGTGATAAGCCCCCCAGCTGGGAGGCCCTAAGGGAGAAGTCGGCTATTCAACGGCATACTGGATCGGGTCTGTGAGGGGTCCCGGGCTTTCCGCGATGGTGCGCACGGAGAAGTACCAGATTCCAGGTTCAAGACCGGTGATTGTGGTGCTGGTCTGCCCAATAGGCACGGTATGGACGTTCGTCATCGCCTCCGGGCTCTGGCCATACACCACCTCATAGCTCTGAATGTCGGCTTCCAGCAGGGTAGAGCCATCGACCCGGGTGGACGGAGCGGTCCAGGAAAGAGTGACCTCTCCAGGTTCGGGCGGTGCGGTTTCCTCCGGTTCCGGTGTCGCCGCGACGGCCTCACCGGTTTCGACGGGCTCCAGTGTCCAGGGACTGACGCCGCTCTGGTACGCCTGAAGATTGGAGACACCTTGGTTGTTTACTGTGTTGGCGCTGTCGGGGTTCCAGGGGTCAAGACCATAAGCAACTTCCCAGGTATCGGGAATGCCGTCGTCATCAGAGTCAAATACCCCCTCTGCGGCCAGCTCAGGATCCGGTGAGGATACCACCTGCGCCAAGGGCAGCTCCTCCTCGGTGCTGAGGTCCAGCACGACAAATTGCGCTGTCGCGCCGCAGCAACCCTCGAAATATTCCATGGTTATCCTAACGGATTCGCCCGCATCCAGAGTCCTGGTGGTGCTGTACGGGGTGGCCCCCTGACCTCGCCACTCATTGATAACTAGCTCGCCGTCCAGGTAGAGCCGAACGCCATCGTCGGTAACGGTCTGGAACAGATACTGCCGCTGCCCGCTGTCGTGGGGTGCCGTGAAGATGCCGACCCATCGGATGCTGAAATCATCCGATGGCATTCCGGTAGCAGGTGCGCCCCGGCCCCAGCGATAATCGACATCGCTCTCGACCTGTGTCATTTCAAACTGGTCGAAATTGGTGCCGAGAAAGTATTGGCCCACGAAACCGGAAACATAGTCCGTTCCAGCCTCGGCCATGGCCGGAACCTCAGTGGCATCGTTCATCCCCGTCCCGGCCCGGTACTCCTCCAGGTTAGTCGCGCCGTCGCCATCGAGGTCGCCTTGCGCGTCTGTCGGATCCGTCGGGTCGAGTTCGTTGGCGAACTCCACGCCATCCGGTATACCGTCGCCATCCGTATCAGAATTTGTGGGGCTGGCGCCGAGCCAGAACTCATCGAGGGCGGTCAGAAGATCGTTGTCCTGATCGCTGGTCGCGTCAGTCGGATCGTTGGGGTCAAGGCCGTAATAGACTTCCCAGTTGTCGTAAAGACCATCCTGATCCATGTCGAGGGGAGGATATTGCGAGCCAAACTGCAGCCCCTGTGTGCCGTCAAAAAAGCCGACTCGATAGCCCAGAGCGTAAGCCGTCTCTATGTCCTCCTGACTGGCCTCGCCGATCTGCTCGTAGGGAGACTGGCCCAGAGAGGCAATCGAATTGCCGCCTATGATCTGGCGGGAAATCCCCGGCCCTTCCCAGGATACAGCGAAGTGATCGCCTCCTGACCGCTCCACGTGACGGATCTCGAAATAGTAACGATTGTCCGCGACCAGTTCCCGTGGTGTCGATTTTTGTGAATTGTACTTGTCAAACTCTCCAGGTGCGGCTGCTCCGGGCATGAGGGCGATCATCTCGGCATTTCCCGGAGTTTCATCCGTGCTGAGCCAGAATTGGGTCTCATTATCGCCGGTCACAAAAAACTGATAGGTTCCAGTGGTGGGAGGAACGACAAAGCCGCGGACCAGGGACCCGTAATTGTCTCCCCGGTTCACCTGGCTTTGTAGCTCGTTGAGGACTGTCACTATGTCCGGGTTATCGGGGTAGGCCGGTAGACTGATCAGGTCACTGACAGAGCGGATATTGAGATTTTCCCAATAGCGCACTTCAACAACGCCGAATTCACTGGTTTGGGGCAGAGAGGCAGTGGGGGGCATCTTTTCCGGACGCCAACTCTGACAGCCGCTGAGCAACCCTAAAATAACGAACAGTAAAAGAAGGCTTCTTACGGACATAATCCCACCTGACCAGTTAAAAAATGTGATCTGTTTCAAGTATGGGTGGAGGTGCCTGTTCTGCCAGCGCTTCGTTGTATCGTTTTTGAATGGTGCAGGATTGGTTATACTTTTAAGTGATTCTTATATGTAGCTTTTATGTCAGAATAAAACCGTAAACTTTAATTGAGGGGTTTGACTCTGCTTGGAGGCGATTATCCAGTGTGGCGCCACTACCTTGGCCGCGGCTTTAACCACCCGGTATAAGGAGCGAAAAGGGAGGTCAGTTGCTGCCACTCGGGTGTCCGGCCCAGTAACAACTGGCCGCTTACGAAGACGGTAATTGCGGCCAGGACGACAAACAGAGTGCCCCGCACCAGAAATTCCCCAACTGGATGCGCCCAGGCCAGTTCAGGCAATGTGACGAGCCAACCCGCTCCCAGTGATCCCAGCAAGGCCGGTACACACAGCTTGATCAGCATCAGGGCGCCAAACCGGGTCTGGAGCCACAGGAGCCACAGCAGGGTGGCGGTGGTGGCCACGGCGAGCCATCCCCGTGCCCAGGCCATGACCGAAAGGCTGCCCGTGGCCACCAATAGCAGGATGCCGATGATCAGTGCGGTGGATACCACGTCGAACAGAAACAGGCTTTTGACTTTCCCCTGGGCAATGATGGCGTCACTGATCAGGGCAAACAGGCAGAAGGTGAAGAAAAACAGGCCGAAGGGCCTTAACAGGGGGGCGTACTCCATCCACTGGGTTCCCAGAAGTACCCGCACGATCAGCTCCGGGTACAGCATGATGAAGGTGGTGATGGGCATCAGTACGGTGATCATGAGGGCCAGGCTGAAACGTACCCGGTAGGCCAGTTGTTCAGGGCTGTTCCTGCTTTCCGCAATTGCCGCCAGCAGCGGCTCACTCATGGGAATGATCGCCGAAAGCGCCGGCAGCAGGCTGACCTCTCTGACCAGGTTGTATCCCCCGAGGGAGGTGATGCCGAAGAAGCGGGATACCAGAAGGTTGTCCACCTGGGAGCGCGTGAACCCCACGATCCCCCGCATGAGCAGCCACTTCGAGAACTGCCACTGCTGGCGCAGATGGATCAGCGTCCACTGGGGGCGGTAGCTGTCCACAAGATAGGAGCCGCCGGCAAGAATGGCCGCGGAAACCAGGTTGCCGATGATAATGGCCCAGTGGCTTGGCTGGATGAGGGCGATGGTGATCACCACGATAAAAGACAGGCTCTTCTGCCAGAGAGTCAGCTTGAACACGGGGCGGTAGTTGATTTCACGGGCCAGGCGCATCAGCCCCGGCGTCCGCAGGGCCCGCAGGGGCAGGGCGAGCGATGCCACGGCAAGGGCAGCCGTTAACGCGGGTTCGTCGAACCACTGGGCGACAAAGGGGGAGCTGGCTATTACCAGGACCGCAAGGACAGACTTGATCAGGATGTCCATGCTCCAGGCGGTATTCAGGTCGTCTTCATTGACGTGGTCTTTCTGGACGATGTATTGCTGGTTCCCGGTTTCCACCAGCAGTTCAAAAAACTGCAGGGCAATGGTCACCAGGGCGACAATGCCGAAATGCTCCGGAGTCAGCAGGCGTGCCAGTATCAGCGTGCTGATGATGCCGAGCCCCCGCTGCACCAGCTGAAGGCTCAGCAGCAGGCCCGCGCTTTTCAGGACTTTCAGGCTGGCGGACATCGGAAGGTCCTTCGCCAGGCCGTTATCTCCATAATGTTCCGTCTCTCCGGGCACCGGTAATGGCCGATAGGGTAACACCTCTTTGAATAAGCACTGTCTTCAGTCGGCCTTTTCTCACAGCGTCAGGTTATCTTTCAGTTCCCGCACCCGTTCGATGGTTTGCTCACAATCTCTCGGCCCGCAGGGGCTTTGCAGAGTAACCAGTGCAAAGCGGTTTTCACCGGACAGGGTGGCGGGAATCTGCAGCAACTTGGCTTTGCTGTAGCTGTGGGTTGCGTATTGGCCTACCTGATAGCGCTCGGACACGACCACTTTCTTACGATTTGTCAGGTGTTGATAGACCCTGATGTTGCCATCATGACGGCTCTCCAGGAACCAGCCGTCAGTGTCTATAGTGCGGGAGAGGTACGGGACCAGCTTGTCCTGCCGGGAATCCTTCCGGGTCTGGCCGATGGCAATCCAGACTGAGTTGTCCGCGCGCCAGACTCCGAGGGTCATGGGGTCCGGTAGCGTTATGCTCAATGGCATCTGTCCGGGGGGCACACTGGTCGCGCCTGGGAGGGACAGCTCCCAGGCCGGACTTTCACCGGCGGCGGAGTGGACCAGGCTGATGCCGAGAGGGCCCGCAAGGAAGGCCACCACAACAAACCCGAATGCTTCAGGCGAAACTGCAGGCCCATGGCCGTTGGCAGGCTGCCCGCGCCGGTAAACCGGGGCCAGCCACATGGCGGGGACCAGAAAGGCCAGGTAAACCAGCCAGCCAAAGGTTTCATGGTCGGTCACCAGGTCGCTTTCCATATTGCTCTGGTACGCGATCACCACCAGTGCAGTGATTCTCACCCAGTTCACCACCAGGGCGATGGCCATGCCAATGGCTATCGCGGCAAGCCAGCCTTTCCATCGGAAGTCATTCAGGATCGACATTATCATGGCCAGCAGGATGGAAATGGCGAAGTAGCGGATGCCCGAGCAGCCGTCGGCGATCACCAGTCGGCCGTAAGGCAGGGTGATGTTGGGGCCCTCGATCAGCGCCGTGATGCCCATCATGGCCACCAGGTTGCTGACGACAAAGGTCGCCAGATCCACCAGGAAGGGCACCAGGTCCGACCAGATGGGGAGCGAAAGACTGAAGAGCAGGACATAGGGCAGAAAGCGTAAGCCGGCCTGAAACCCCAGTAACGACCAGCAGAGTGCCAGCATGCCGAAGGGCAGCGTCAGATAGGCCAGGGTGTCTATGCGAACCAGTTCCAGGAGGGCCCAGCACAGCGTTACCAGAAGCAGGGATATGCCGCCGGCAATGGAAAAGCCGTTTTCCCGGTCTCGGACCGGTCTAGGGGGATGGATGATCAGCAGGCCGATAAAGATCAGGAAGGTGGGTAATCCATGGGCCAGGACCTGCTCAAACTCCAGCCACTGTACGGCGAGTCGTAACCAGGTTGGGTAAAATAGGGCCAGCGCCAGGGCGACGATAATGAAATAAGGTCTGGCCAGCGGGAAATTTTCGAGAGTCTTCCTTAACATATGCGCGCCCGAATCTTTATCAGGATCCAAGAATAGCGGTTTTCACCGGGGGGTGTCACTCATGGAAAAGCCAGCCCGGAGGCTGGCTCTGTGAAACCGGTGATCAGTCCACCGGTCAGGTCGCTGCACGGCGGCGGGCTGCCCCCAGGCCAAGCAGCCCCAGACCCAGCAGTGCCAGGGTGCCGGGTTCGGGGACGACGGCTACGTTGTCCAGGATGATGCCGATATTGTCGCCACCATTATGGTTGAAGCTGATGTAGCTGGTGGTTTCTTCCATCACGGTGAAGCCGCGGATAATGGTCTGCCAGGGAGCGCTGGCTGACAACACAAAGGTCTCATTAAGAAAACCCCCAAGCATGACCTCCATTGTGTCATCGGGTGCGTTGCGCTGATTGCCGGAAATGTCAAAGAGCAGCGCATAGGTGCCGGCAGCCAGTGTGAACATGTTGCTGTTAAGGGTACCCGCGTTACCACTGCTGCCGTCCATGTCTACGCATTTTCCAGTGCCGCCCGCACATCCGATACCCCATGAGTTGGGGTCGGCGAGGAGGTCGACTGAACCATCGGTTACTGTCCAGTTGGTAAAACTGTTGTAGTTCAATACCGACGCTCCAGGAGCGCCTTCGGAATCGAAGTCATCCTGGAAAATGACGGTTGCATGGGCGCCGGTTGTAAAAAGCAAGCCCGCAACAAGGCCTAACAATAAGTGCAGCTTCATAAATTTTTTCCCGTCCAGTTATTTGAGTGTGCCTGTGCGGTAAAGCATCAATTGTTCCATGTCTCCAACTCTATGAAAAACCAATAGATTTATTTTGAATCGAATTGGGTGTGTAAAGTATGCCGACAGGTGTGGTGGGGTGCAGTGAGCTTCAAGAAGATGGATGTAAGGCCGATTTGGTAGCGGATTAGAAATGTTGGTAGCGCACTGAGCGTACTTGGGTTCGGTAATAGGTGTCGGGTTCTGGCGGGAGGGCAAAGTGTAGATTATTCTATCGTCAGAAAGTGAGGCCAGCGGTACCAGTAAATGAAAGAGCCGGGCGACGCCCGGCTCCTCTGGTACTGCTCTTTTCACATCAAGGCTAAGTTCAGGCTTTGCGACGACGCGCTGCGCCAAGGCCGAGGATGCCGAGGCCCAGCAGGGCGAGGGTGCCTGGCTCGGGAACTTCGGTTGAAGAGGACCAGCTGAATGTGTTGCCGGCCTCGTTGGCACTAAAGTTCCAGCTACCGTCAATCTCGCCGCCGAGACTGTCACTGATGGTGCCCGCACCACTAAGAACCAGGGTGTCGGCATCTTCAAAGTCGATATTCACTGCGTCGAGAAAGAATGACAGGGTTGTGCCTGAGTTTCCGCCAACCGTAGCCGTTCCGCTCCAGATAGTCTGCGGTGTATACGGATCATAGGTGAAGTCGAAGAAAGTCACCTGATCGTTCAGGGCGAAGTAGTCGGCAAAACCACCACTTACCGCATCAACTTCACCGTTCGGAGCTTCAGCAAAATCGACAGTATTGGCGGTTGTGTCGAAAGAGAAGCCTTCCGATATTGCGGAAAAGCTGATGCCGCCAGTAGATGGAACGGCCAGGGCAATACTTGAGGCGCTGAGCAGCGCCGCACCCATGATTCCTTTAAATGCGTTGTTCATATATATCTCCATATTCCATGTGCGATCAGTTCAGTGCCTTTGAAAAAGGCCTCTAGCACTCTATTAGCAAGCACGAGCCGTGCCATGGTTGCAGGGCGTTGTTTCATAATGAATTTTCAGTTTTGATAATTTCGCTGTGTAAATTAGTCTGACACGGGACCATTGCCTGAGCATGCATGGCAACAGCCTTCGTCTGGGCCAATAGGCCTTGCCGCGCATTGGCAGGCATTGGTTTCGATAGAGGATCTGTCGAGGGGGTGCGAAGAAGGCGTTTAATTTACTGACGTATGGGTGTTCGGAGGTGGCGGGATGCCTCCGGAGGCATCCCGCCTTGAGTTCTGCCTGTCTCTTACAGTGCCTGCTGGGCTTCTTTCAGGTGTGTCGCAATTTCGGAATTATCCGGCGCCAGCGCCAGGGCTTTCTCAAGATATTCGACAGCCTTCTGATGCTGCCCGTCCAGGTGCAGTATCCAGCCATAGGTGTCTAGCACGGCCGGATTTTCCGGGGCGAGCTCCTGAGCCCGGGCGGCAAGCATGATCGCGCGCTCCTGGTCTCTCTCCCGGAGCAGCCAGGCCAGGTTGTTGAGGGCAATGGGGTTGTCAGGCTGTCTGGCAAGGGCGGCTTCGTAGCTGACGATGGCGTCCCGCTCCTGGCCACTTCCCATCTGGAACTCGGCCCGGGTCAGGTTGGCGGTGGCACTGTCCGGCTGTGCCGTTACCCAGGCCTTGGTCAGCTTGTCCAGGGACGCCGGAGAGTGCTCTTTGGCCAACCCTACCAGAATCGGCAGTAACTCAGGGTTGCCTGTCTCCTGCCAGCGGCCCTCCAGAAAGCTCCAGGCCGCTTCCTGTCCCTCCTGTGATGCGATCAGCCGCGCCCGCATCAGGTCGATGGCAGGCTCCTGTCCATGGACTGTTTCCAGTTCATCCAGACTCTCAAGGGCCTCCTGGTGCTTGCCCTCCCGTGCCAGCAGATTTACCGGAACCAGGGCAAAGCGGAGATTGTCCGGCTGCAGGGCAATTGCCTCGGCCGCCTTGGCTCTCGCTTCGGTCCAGTTCTCGTTGTCGGCCGCTCTGGCGGCTTCCCTGACGAGAAGCTGGCCGGTCACGGCACTGACCATGCTGCTCTGCTCGTTATCGGGAATCTGGGCAAGAAGGTCGCGGGCCTCCGCCAGCTTACCCTGCTGAGCCCGGACCTGGGCCGCCAGGGCCAGGCTGTTGGGCGCGAGCTCGGGTTGCCGGGATGCGATTCCCAGCAGCCAGGCAACGACTTCCTCGGGGGTATGATTCTTGGCGTAGGCGCGCCCGGCACTCTGCAGAAAACGGATATTGTCGGGTCTGAGGGCGGCAACGCTCAGGAGTGTTTCGGCGGCCTCGTCTGCCCGGCCCTCATCTTCGTGAACAGATGCCAGCGCAACCAGTGCCATCGGGTTGTCCGGCGAGTTCTGAACCTGTTCTTCGAGCCTGGCCCGGGCCTTTTCCGTCTCGCCCAGCCGGTGTTCAGCGATGGCGGCCAGGGTGACCGCCCTGGGCTCATCGGAAAAGCCGTTCAGCAACGATTCTTTCACTTCCCGGGCTTCGGTTTCCCTGCCGGTCTGAATCAGGAGGCCGAGGTAGTTCTGGGTGACGGACCAGTCGGTGGGGGTTTCGGTGAACGCGACACGCATCTGGGCAAGGGCCTGCTCCTCCTGCCCTTCATTCATATAGTGCTGCGCCAGCGCGAGTCTCAGCCGGGAGCTCGAGCGGTCCAGTTCCAGTGCCTTGCTCAGGCTCGCAACACCGCTGTCTTGGTGTTCAGGCAGGGACAGCGCCAGCAGGCCATGCATGGCCAGCAACTCCGGGTCATTGGGGCGCGCTTCAATGGCTCGGGAAAGAGTGCGCAGTGCTTCTTCCCGTTTGCCGCTGTCAATCTGGGCAATGGTGGCGGCGCGGATAAAGGGTGTCGGTGTGGTTTCCGCGTCGATGTTCCCCACCAGCAGGGACTCGGCTTCATCCCGCTGGCCTTCCTGAAGCTTGAGGGTGCCCAGCATGAGGGCAACCTGCTCATTGTCCGGATTCTGGCGCATCAACTCTTCGAGGGTGGTGCGGGCGGTGTCCATGTCGCCCCGATTGATGGCCTCGATGGCCGTCTCCGCCCGTTCGCGGGTATCGGAATTGGTGTTCTCGGCAAGAATCTTGTTGTACACCTGGGCTTCGGTAATGCGGCCCTGTTCCGTGAGGCTTCGTGACAGCAGTGTCAGGATGTTGCGGCGTACCGGCAGAAAGACATCCGAGCTTGGGACTGCGGATGTTGCGTCGGTCAGTACCGCGGTCGTCTCTTCCACCTCTCCGAGACGGTAGTGGGCCAGCCCCTGCAGGTAGAGCAGTTCGGGGTTCTCGCCGTTACGCTCGGTCCACTCCTTCAGCAGATTGAGCGCTGCGTTGGGCTCGTTGGCGGCCAGAAGTGTCTTGGCCAGCCCTGCGGCCGCCTCCTGCTGGTCGGGGTTCTCCTCCAGTACGGCGCGGAAGTCACTGATGGCCTCTGGGTGGTTCCCGGCAAGCCGCTTGCTTTCCGCCAGCAGGATAGGTTTCTCGAGTTGTCCGGTATCCGATGAAGGCGAATACTCTTCAAGCACATCCCGGGCTGAAAGGTGTTTGCCCTGGGCGATGTAGGCCCTTGCCAGTGGGAGGGCGACCCGCTCCGTGTGGTCCTCGAGCCAGGGCTCCAGCAGATCAGTGGCCTGCCTGGCGGCACCGATGGTGTTGTAGATATCCGCCAGTACCAGCACGTGCTCTATGTTGCCGGGATCCTTCTGAAGGGCATTGCGGACCTCCAGCATGGCGGAGCGGTACTGCCCCTGATCGGCGTAGGTTTCCGCACGGGTGATATGGCCGGCGGCTTCTGAGTTTGCCTCGTCGGAGCTGGAACAGCCGGTAGCAAGAATCACAAAGGAGGACAGAACGAAAGCGGCCAGGGGCCGGAATGCGGTAGACATGGTTCTCGATCCTTCGAATGAACTGTGTGGTTTTTAATCGTATCCTAGCGCTTTTATCGCAATGTGCACAGGTGGATTTTTTTAGCCACGGGATCCACGGAAAGACACGGAAAAATAAAGATGGGAAAAGAAAATTCAGCCACGGACAGACAGATTGATTTTTTAAAGATGCCCTGGTCTTTGTCCGTGGCTATCTTTGGTGTTTTTTTCCGTGTCTTTCCGTGGATTCCGTGGCAAACCAGTCAGTGAGACAGGTTGCTCAGCTTGGGGTTGGGCTTCTTGGCGCGGCGGATAATGATGGCGATCTTGCCGATGACCTGGACCAGTTCGGCACCGGACTGGGCGCACAGCTCACTGATGATTTCCTGTCTCGCCTCGCGATCGGTGGTGGCGACTTTTACCTTGATCAGCTCATGGTCGTCCAGGGCGCGGTCGAGCTCCTGCATCAGGCCCTCGGACAAACCCTTGTCGCCAACGAGGATGACCGGCTTGAGGTTGTGGGCGATAGCGCGGTATTCACGACGCTGGGCTGCGGAAAGGCTCATGATGAAATCTCTTGATAGGTTCGATTGATTAAATGCGGGCAATTGCGCCGAAGGTCGGGAGCATTCGACGCCCCGAAAACGTATAATCGCGGAATGATACCAGACAACACAATTCGTTGGATGTGCGATTGCACGTACCTGCGACAGACCGGTGGGAGGCTGCTTGGCTCGCTCGAAATCCAGTGATCGCTGGCTCAAGGAACATTTTGACGACGCCTGGGTCAAAAAGTCCCGTGAGGAGGGTTATCGCTCCCGGGCCAGTTACAAGCTGATCGAGCTTGATCGCAAGGATCAGCTGTTCAGGCCCGGGCAGACCGTGGTCGACCTGGGGGCTGCGCCGGGAGGCTGGACTCAGGTCGCCGTGGAAAAAGTGGGCGACAGGGGAACCGTCGTCGCCAGCGACATCCTTCCCATGGACGCTGTTGCCGGGGTGGATTTCGTGCAGGGGGACTTCACTGAACAGCTGGTTTTCGATCAGCTCATGGAAGTGCTGGCAGGACGTCCGGTGGACATTGTGATTTCCGATATGGCCCCCAATATGAGTGGTAATCCCGCCACCGACATTCCCAGAGCCATGGCCCTGGTTGAGCTGGCCCTGGATATGGCGAAGCAGGTGTTACGCCCCGGGGGAGTGTTTGTGGCAAAGGTTTTTCAGGGCGAGGGATTCGATGTGCTGCTGGCGGATATGAAGCAGTCGTTCTCCTCGGTGGTCAGCCGGAAGCCGGATTCTTCCCGGGCCCGTTCCCGGGAAATCTACCAGGTCTGCAGGGGTTTTCGCGGATAAGCCGTTTCTGGTGGTTGGACGTACAATTGGTGTAAGGTTGTCAATAATAGGCTGCCGAAGGCTTCTGCCCGGGCTGCCCAGCAATTCACAGGTGATGATCCTTGAACGATATGGCTAAAAATCTGGTTCTATGGCTGATTATTGCGGCCGTTCTGCTGATGGTGTTTCAGAATTTTACTCCGACCACCGTTGGTCAGCAGGTCAACTACACAGAGTTCGTCCAGATGGTGGAACAGGGCCAGGTGCGCCAGGTTACCATCAGCGGGCTCGAAATTGATGGGGTGCGCAGCGACGGCTCCCGCTTTGAGACCGTGCGTCCGCCGATTCCGGACAACCGTCTGATGGACGACCTGTTCGAGCACAATGTGGAGATCGTCGGCAAGGAACCCGAGCGCCAGAGTCTCTGGACCCAGCTGCTGGTGGCGGCCTTCCCGATCCTGATCATCATTGCGCTGTTCGTATTCTTCATGCGGCAGATGCAGGGCGGTGGCGGCGGCAAAGGGCCCATGTCCTTTGGCAAGTCCAAGGCCCGCCTGATGAGCGAGGACCAGATCAAGACCACCTTCGGTGACGTCGCCGGCTGCGATGAAGCCAAGGAAGATGTGAAAGAGCTGGTGGATTTCCTGCGGGATCCCAGCAAGTTCCAGCGTCTTGGCGGCCGTATTCCCAAGGGTGTTCTGATGGTTGGGCCTCCCGGTACCGGTAAGACACTGCTGGCCAAGGCCATCGCCGGCGAAGCCAAGGTGCCGTTCTTTACCATCTCCGGTTCCGACTTCGTTGAAATGTTCGTGGGCGTGGGTGCCTCACGGGTCCGCGACATGTTCGAGCAGGCCAAGAAGCAGAGCCCCTGTATCATCTTTATCGACGAGATTGACGCCGTTGGTCGCCATCGTGGCGCCGGCATGGGTGGCGGTCACGACGAGCGTGAGCAGACCCTGAACCAGCTTCTGGTCGAAATGGACGGCTTCGAGGGTAACGAGGGCGTTATCGTGATCGCCGCCACCAACCGTCCTGACGTGCTGGACCCGGCGTTGCTGCGTCCTGGCCGTTTCGACCGCCAGGTGGTGGTGAGTCTGCCGGACATTATCGGTCGTGAGCAGATTCTCAAGGTCCACATGAAGAAAGTGCCGCTGGCGGATGGCATCGAGCCTGCCGTGATTGCCCGTGGCACGCCCGGCTTTTCCGGTGCCGATCTGGCCAACCTGGTAAACGAGGCTGCCCTGTTCGCGGCCCGTCGCAACCAGCGCCTGGTGACCATGGAGGAGCTGGAGCTGGCCAAGGACAAGATCATGATGGGCGCCGAGCGCAAGTCCATGGTCATGAACGAGAAGGAAAAGCTCAATACCGCTTTCCACGAGTCGGGGCACGCCATCGTGGGCCGGCTGATGCCGGAGCACGACCCGGTCTACAAGGTGAGCATTATTCCCCGCGGTCGAGCGCTGGGTGTGACCATGTTCCTGCCTGAAGAGGACAAGTACAGTCACTCCAAGCGGTTCCTGATCAGCTCCATCTGCAGCCTCTTCGGTGGCCGTATTGCCGAGGAGCTGACCCTGGGCTTCGAGGGAGTGACCACCGGTGCCTCCAATGACATCGAGCGTGCGACCCAGATCGCCCGCAACATGGTCACCAAGTGGGGGCTTTCCGAGAAACTCGGACCGCTGCAGTACGATACCGACAGCGAGGAGCCGTTCCTGGGACGCAGTGCCGGCCAGAGCCATACCGTGTACTCGCCGGAGACCGCCCAGCGTATCGATGAGGAGATCCGTAATATCATCGACAGCTGCTATGAGACCGCCAAGCAGATTCTGGTGGATAACCGGGACAAGCTGGACCTGATGGCTCAGGCGCTGATGAAGTACGAGACCATTGATCGGTTCCAGATCGATGACATCATGGAGGGTCGTGAGCCGCGTCCGCCCAAGGGGTGGGGCGGAGATGGCCGGCCTGGTGGCGGTGTCAGCGACGATCAGCCTGAAACCGGAACTCTGCCTGAGGATGGTCGCGACAGCGATGATGCCGTGGGGCGGCCCGCAGGAGAGCACTGAGTTTTCAGGGCCGGAGAGCTCCGGTAAGAACAGAAGCGCCGCCTGCCAGGGCGGCGTTTCTGTTTCAGCTGGATGCGTCCTGCCGGTGCCGTTCATTACCGTTTTGTATTTCCGTTCCCGCTATTTTCTATATCAAGCTTGAGACAGGGGCATTCATGCGCATGAAATTCGCCGGCCGTGAGCTGGATCTCTCTCGCAGTCATGTCATGGGAATTGTCAATGTGACGCCGGATTCCTTTTCCGACGGTGGTCAGTACAACACCACGGAACTGGCGGTACAACGCGCGCGTCAGATGGTTGCGGACGGTGCCACTTTCGTGGACGTGGGAGGTGAGTCGACGCGCCCGGGCGCGGCCCCGGTGTCCGAACAGGAGGAGCTCGACCGCGTCAGCCCCGTGGTCGAAGCCATTGCCCGTCAGCTTGATGTTGTCGTGTCCGTGGACACCAGTTCCGCCGCGGTCATGCGTGAGGGCGCCTCGCTGGGAGCGGGCCTGATCAACGATGTCCGGGCGCTTCAGCGCGAGGGTGCTGTTGAGGCGGCAGTGGAAACAGGCCTGCCGGTTTGCCTGATGCACATGAAAGGGGCCCCGGGAACCATGCAGGAGAGGCCGGAATACCGCCATGTCGTGCGCGATGTTGCCGCCTTTCTGATGGACCGGGTGCGGGTCTGTGAGTCGGCGGGCGTCCCTGCCGATCAGATCCTGCTGGATCCGGGGTTTGGTTTCGGCAAGAGTGCTGAACACAATTTCCAGCTGCTGGCCGCTCTGGAGCAGATGCGGATGCTGGGCTACCCTCTCCTGGTAGGGATGTCCCGCAAGACAATGCTCGGTCAGGTGACCGGCCGGGAGGTAAGCGAACGCTTGCCTGCAAGCGTTGCGGCAGCCACAATATCGGCCCTTAAAGGCGTCTCGGTAATTCGTGTACATGACGTGCGGGAGACGGTGGACGCAGTGAGAGTCGTCGAGGCGATGCAGTCGGCGGCGTACTAATTCCCTGGCCACGGAATCCACGGAAGAACACGGAAGGAAGAATAGAAATAGCCGCGGAAGGACGCGGAAAGCAAAGGGCTAAACGAAAAAACGCACGGACTTTGGTGTTCATCCATGAGAGCCTTTTCCTTTCTTTTTTGTTTTTTTCCGTGTCCTTCCGTGGATTCCGTGGCTAATAATCTTTCGTTTTTTCTTCCGCGTTCTTCCGCGTTCTTCCGCGGATTCCGCGGCTAACCAAAATTTTTTGAAAACGGAGTACGGCAAATGACGGACAGGCCCGCGGCGGTGGAGCGCAAGTATTTTGGAACCGATGGTATTCGCGGTCGGGTCGGTGAGGCGCCCATCACGCCGGACTTCATGCTCCGCCTTGGCTGGGCCGCTGGCCAGGCTTTCAAGCGGGACGGTCAGCGTAACAGCGTGATTATCGGCAAGGACACCCGCCTGTCGGGCTATATGTTCGAGTCGGCCCTGGAGGCGGGTCTGTCCGCTGCCGGTGTGGACGTGAAGCTGTTGGGGCCCATGCCGACACCCGCCATCGCCTATCTGACCCGGACGTTCCGGGCCTGTGCCGGTATCGTGATCAGCGCCTCCCACAACCCTCACTATGACAACGGCATCAAATTCTTCTCCGGCGAGGGCACCAAGCTCAACGATGGCCTGGAGGAGGAGATTGAGCGCTGGTTGGAAAAGCCGCTCACCGTCTGTGAGTCAGCGGACCTGGGCAAGGCCTTCCGCATAGATGACGCGCCCGGGCGGTATGTCGAGTTCTGCAAGAGCACTGTTCCCAATGAGTTCGTGCTGGACGGGATGCACATCGTGCTGGACTGCGCCAACGGCGCCACCTATCACGTTGCCCCCAAGGTCTTCCGCGAGCTGGGCGCCAGGGTATCGGTTGTGGGAGCGGATCCCGATGGGCTGAATATCAACCTGGGCGTGGGCTCCACCCACCTGGAGGCCCTTAAGGAGGCCGTCCAGGCGCGCCAGGCGGACCTCGGCATTGCGTTCGACGGTGATGGCGACCGGGTTCTGATGGTGGACAAGGACGGCACGGAGGTGGATGGCGATGAGCTGATCTACATCATCGCTGCCCAGCGCAAGAGGTCGGGCACCCTCTCGGGCGGCGTGGTTGGTACCCTGATGACCAACCTCGGTG
This sequence comes from Marinobacter daqiaonensis, assembly GCF_900115285.1. Classification (GTDB taxonomy): domain Bacteria; phylum Pseudomonadota; class Gammaproteobacteria; order Pseudomonadales; family Oleiphilaceae; genus Marinobacter; species Marinobacter daqiaonensis. The sequence goes on along the minus strand of NZ_FOYW01000001.1, from coordinate 1,710,674 downwards.
TGGAGCTGGCTCTGCAGGACCAGGGGATTCCCTTCGAGCGCGCGAGGGTGGGTGACCGTTATGTGATGGAACGGCTGCTCCAGCGTGGCTGGTTGCTCGGCGGCGAGGGGTCCGGTCACCTGGTGATCCGCGACTGCACCACCACGGGAGACGGAATTGTCTCCGCGCTCCAGGTTCTGCTGGCCTGCTGGAGGGCGGACCAGACCCTGGGTGAACTGCGCAGCGGGATGACCAAGTTGCCCCAGACCATGATCAACGTCCGGGTCGATCAGCGCTTCGACCCCATGACCCGCGAGGACATCGCGGGAGCAGTTCGCCTGGCCGAGGACCACCTGGGCTCCACCGGCCGTATCCTGCTGAGGGCATCCGGCACCGAACCGCTGATCCGGGTGATGGCCGAAGGCGAAGACGCCGCCACCATCGAACGCGTGGCCGCCGAGCTGGCCGAGGTGGTTGGTAACTCCCGGGCCTGAGGAAGAAAGATGTTGGCCACGGAAACCACGGAAGGACACGGAAAAAGATAAAGCGCGACGGACGAAAAGATTAAACACCTGAAAAGATCTTTTGGTTTTTGTCCGTATAAGTCCATGCCATCCATGGCAGATCTTTTGTCTTTTTCTTATCTGTTTTTTCCGTGTCCTTCCGTGGATTCCGTGGCTAACAAACTCTTGTGCAGTGATTTTCGGTACTGTATAGTGCGCCCTCGTTTCTGGATGGCCCTCGATGCCGGTACCTGGACAGCGGAACGCCATGCGCAGACAGATTGTTGCAGCTAACTGGAAGTTGAATGGCTCTTCGGAGCTCGTTCAGAGTCTGGTGCCCCGGGTTCGGGAGATGGCGGCCTCACTTGATAATGCTGTTGAGGTTGTTATCATGCCGCCTTCCCTTTATGTTGGCGCCGTCAAGGGGCTGCTTCAGGGATCTCAGGTAGCGGTTGGCGCCCAGAATGTTGCCCGATGGCAGGCAGGTGCCTATACCGGTGAAGTGTCCGCGGATATGGCGGCTGATCTGGGTTGCACCTTTGCCCTCGTAGGGCACTCGGAGCGGCGCGAGCTTTTCGGCGAAACCGATACGATGGTCGCTGAAAAGGTGAGCCGGGCCCTGGAAAGCGGGCTTGATGTCATGCTCTGTGTGGGAGAGACCCTCAGGCAGCGTGAGTTCGGTGAGGCGAAGGCAGTTGTCTGTCGCCAGGTCGAGCGGGCGCTGGCTGGCGTCGATCCGGGACGCGGCGAAAAAGTGGTTGTTGCTTACGAGCCCGTCTGGGCTATCGGTACCGGCAAGACCGCTACCGCGGAGGATGCCCAGGCAATGCATCAGGCGATCCGCGAAAAGCTGAGTCAGATGGGTTTTGCGGCTAATGAGATGTCCCTACTTTACGGGGGCAGTGTAAAGCCGGATAATGCGGGCGCGCTATTTGCCGAGCCCGATATCGATGGCGGCCTGATCGGTGGCGCGTCATTGCAGGCAGAGGATTTTATCGCGATTTGTCAGGCGGTCGGTTCGTAAGACCTGGTGAAATCATTTGAGAGTCGCGGCTGTGTAACAGCTGTGAAAGGTTGCAGAGAGCAATTATGGACTGGATGGAAACGCTGGTTGTTGTCGTACACGTCGTTATCGCCGTGGCACTGGTGGGTCTGGTTCTGATCCAGCAGGGCAAGGGTGCTGATGCCGGCGCGGCCTTCGGTGGCGGTGGTGCGTCCCAGACTGTGTTTGGTAGTCAGGGTAGTGGCAGTTTCCTTACCCGTGTGACCAGCTTTCTGGCCCTGGTGTTCTTTATTACGAGTTTTTCGCTGGCTATTTTTGCCAAGCAGCGTGCGGAAGTTGCTGGAGAGGCGGGCATTCCTGTTGTTCAGGAAAGGTCGGCCGCACCGGCGGAGCAGGCTGAAGATGGCGCGAGCGTCAGCGGAGAAGAGAGCGGAAATGGCGATGCCATTCCCGAGCTTGAGTGAGGTTTTTGCCGAAGTGGTGGAACTGGTAGACACGCTATCTTGAGGGGGTAGTGGCGTAAGCCGTGCCGGTTCGAGTCCGGCCTTCGGCACCATATTCAAAAACGGCTTGGAGTCGAGTTACCCAAGCCGTTTTTTTTGGTCAGTCCTTGACCACGATTGCCGGTATCCTTATACTCCGGCGATTATTAAGGTGGTTCCTCCGGCATGTTTCGGCGGGCCACGGTGACAGGCCAGGTGTCTGTCGGCAGAAGTCGTTATCTTCTTCTGCGATTACTTGCAACAAGAAGCCCCACAGGCAGGTAGTTCCGGAGCAAGCGGAGTCCGGGCTGTCTGAGCAGTAGGGGCTTTTTGATTAAGGGGCCTGGCGTAAGGGGCCCTGGTGCATGAAAAGGGCTGCCAGACAGCCCTTTTTTTGTTTTTGTCATTTGAAATTCTGATTGACCGTCCCTGGTCGGCGGATTGTTACGGGAGTCACGACAGACTTGTCTGCGAAGCTGAAAAAACTGGAGGAAATCCTCCGCCCGGTCGTTGAAGGGTTGGGTTACGAGTACTGGGGCATTGAATTCCGCTCCCAGGGCCATCACTCGTTACTGCGACTGTTTATTGACGATGAGGAAAACGGCATCCGAATCGAGGATTGTGAAAAGGTAAGCCGTCAGGTCAGTGGCGTGATGGATGTGGAAGACCCCATCCAGAGCGAATACACCCTGGAGGTGTCCTCTCCGGGGATGGACCGGCCGCTTTTCGGGCTGGAACAGTTCGATGCGTTCGCCGGCCACCAGGTCAGTATCCGTTTACGGATGGCGTTTGAAGGGCGGCGCAAGTTCCAGGGGCTGTTAAAGGGCACCGAAGACGGCGATGTGGTGGTGATTGTTGATGATCACGAGTACCTGCTGCCGTTCGAGAGTATCGATAAAGCCAACATTGTGCCGGTTTTCGAGTAAGGCCGGATGACTGCAAGTCTTAGAATTATTGAGGGCAGGGCATTTCAATGAGTAAAGAAATCCTGATGGTGGTTGAGGCCGTCTCCAACGAAAAGGGCGTTGAGAAGGACGTTATTTTCGAAGCCATCGAGCTGGCACTGGCAACGGCCGCCAAGAAGCGCTTCGAAGACGAGGAGGCAGACATCCGCGTCTCCATCGACCGGCGCACCGGTGAATACGAAACCTTCCGCCGCTGGCTGGTCGTCGACAACGATGCGGTTCCGGCGCTGGGTACCGAGCTGACGATGCAGGAGGCGGAGGAAATCGACCCCGACCTCAGGCCTGGTGATATCCACGAAGAAAAGATCGAGTCCGAAAGTTTTGGTCGTATCGGCGCCCAGGCGGCGAAGCAGATCATTTTCCAGAAGGTTCGCGAAGCCGAGCGTATGCGGATCGTGGACAGCTATCGCGACCGGATCGGCGAGCTGATCTCGGGTACCGTCAAGAAAGTGACCCGGGATAACGTCATTATTGATCTTGGCAGCAATGCCGAGGCCCTGTTGCCCCGTGATCAGCTGATCCCGCGGGAAACCTTCCGCATGGGTGACCGGGTTCGTTCGCTGCTGCAGGACATCCGTACCGATCACCGCGGACCGCAGCTGATGCTGAGCCGTACCGATCCGCAGATGCTGATTGAACTGTTCCGCATCGAGGTGCCGGAAATCGCAGAGGATCTTATCGAGATCCGCGGCGCTGCAAGGGATCCGGGTTCCCGCGCCAAGATCGCGGTTAAAACCAACGATCGCCGTATCGATCCGGTGGGTGCCTGTGTGGGCATGCGCGGATCGCGGGTCCAGGCTGTCTCCAACGAACTGGCCGGCGAGCGTGTGGATATCGTGCTCTGGGATGACAACCCTGCGCAACTGGTGATCAACGCGATGGCCCCGGCGGAAGTGGCGTCCATCGTCATGGACGAAGACAGTCACACCATGGAGGTGGCGGTCGCCGAGGACAATCTGGCCCAGGCCATTGGCCGGAACGGTCAGAACGTCCGTCTGGCCAGTGAGCTCACCGGCTGGACCCTGAATGTGATGACCGAGGAAGAGGCCGGAGAGCGGCAGGAGCAGGAGTACAACCGCCTGCTCAATCATTTCATGGAAAACCTCGACGTTGATGACGAGTTCGCCGGTATTCTCATTGAGGAGGGCTTTACCTCCCTTGAGGAAGTGGCCTACGTCCCCATGGAGGAAATGCTGTCCATTGAGGGGCTCGACGAAGAGACCGTGACCGAACTGCGCCGCCGCGCCAAGGACGTCCTGCTCAATAAGGCCCTGGCCAGTGAAGAGGCCCTTGAGGGCAACGAGCCCCAGGAAGACCTGCTGACGATGGACGGAATGGACCGGCCTCTGGCATTCAAGCTGGCCGGTATGGGTGTTCGCACTATGGAAGATCTGGCTGAGCAGTCGGTGGACGACCTGCTTGAAATTGAAGGTATGGACGAAGAGCGTGCTGGTCAGTTGATCATGACGGCGCGTGCCCCCTGGTTTGAAGACCAGGCTTAATCGGGAGGAGGACCAGTATGGCAGAAGTAACCGTTAAACAACTGGCCGAAGATGTAGGCGCTCCCGTGGATCGTTTGCTGCGTCAGATCGTGGAAGCCGGCCTCAAGGCCCGCTCCGAGAATGATTCCGTGACCAGCGATGAGAAGCAGCAGTTGCTCACCTATCTACGCAAGAACCACGGTGAGGCCGCCGCCGAGCCGCGGAAGATTACCCTCAAGCGCAAGACGACCACCACCCTCAAGACCGGTGGTGGCGCCCGTGGCGGCAAGACCGTCAACGTGGAAGTCCGCAAGCGCCGCACGTATGTGAAGCGGGCCGAACTGCAGCCCGAGCCGGAGCCTGAGGCACCGCCTTCTCCGGAGCCGGCGGTCGAGCTGGAAAAAGCTCCCGAGGCGCCGACACCTGAAACGCTGGTCGAGACCCCGGAAGCGGCAGCGCCCGACAGTGGCGTCGAGGCCAGTGAGCCGGTAGCGGAAGAGAAGCCTGCTGAGACCGAAGCGCCCGCGCCGGCGGAGAAGAAGGAGAAGCCGGCCAAGGTTGAGGAGGCCGCGGAAGAAGACATGCCGATGCCGCCGCCGGATCCGGAGACTGCGAAGGACAAGGAGCGCAAGGCCAAGAAGAAAAAGGAAAAAGTTCGCGAGCGCAGCGACGACGCGGAAGAGGTCAAGCCGAAGAAAAAGTCGGCCGGACATCGTGGCCCGAGGACTCGTCCGGTGGAAGAACCCATCGTGATTTCCGAGGACGAGGAAGATACCACCCTGCGCAAGCCGTTGCGGGCCAAAAAGAAACCCAAAGAGAAAAGGCATGGCTTTGAAAAGCCAACCAAACCAATGGTCAGAGAAGTTGAGATTCCGGAAACGATTACCGTTGGTGATCTCGCCCAGCGCATGGCGGTCAAGTCCGCTGATGTGATCAAGACCCTTATGGGTATGGGCGTGATGGCTACCATTAACCAGGCGCTGGATCAGGAAACCGCTGTTCTGGTCACTGAAGAACTGGGCCACAAGCCCAGGGCCGTCAGTGACGACGCCTTTGAGGAAGAGGTGATCAGCGAGCTCGCCGCCGGCAGCGAGGGTGAAAAGACCCGTCGGGCGCCAGTGGTGAGTGTCATGGGTCATGTTGACCACGGCAAGACCTCGCTGCTGGACTATATCCGTCGCACCAAGGTTGCTTCCGGCGAGTCCGGGGGTATTACCCAGCACATCGGTGCCTACCATGTGGAAACCGATCACGGCATGGTGTCGTTCCTGGACACCCCCGGCCACGCGGCGTTCACCGCCATGCGTGCCCGCGGCGCCCAGTGCACCGACATCGTCATCCTGGTTGTGGCCGCCGACGACGGCGTCATGCCCCAGACCAAGGAAGCGGTGGATCATGCCCGCTCCGCCGGCGTGCCGCTGGTTGTTGCCATCAACAAGATGGATAAGGAAGAGGCCGATCCGGACCGGATCAAGAACGAGCTGGCCGGCATGCAGGTGATTCCGGAAGACTGGGGCGGTGACGTCCAGTTCGTCCCGGTTTCCGCCCATACCGGCGATGGCATTGACGACCTGCTGGAAGCGCTGCTGCTGCAGGCGGAAATCCTGGAGCTGGAAGCGGTCAAGGATGCGCCGGCGAAAGGCGTCGTGGTGGAGTCCTCCCTGGAGCGTGGTCGTGGTTCCGTGGCGACCGTGCTGGTCCAGAACGGCACCCTGCGCCAGGGTGACATGGTTGTGGCCGGCGCCTGGTTTGGCAAGGTTCGCGCCATGACGGACGAGGCCGGCAAGCAGGTGAAGGAGGCTGGTCCGTCCATCCCCGTGGAGATCCTGGGCCTGAACGGTACCCCGGACGCCGGCGATGAGTTCTTCGCCGTCGCCGATGAGCGCAAGGCCAAGGAACTGGCGGAGTTCCGCCAGACCCGCGAACGGGAGCAGCGGCTGCAGCGTCAGCAGGCGGCCAAGCTGGAGAACCTGTTCGAGAACATGGGCAAGGACGAGGTGAGCACCCTCAACGTGGTCCTCAAGACCGACGTGCGGGGTTCACTGGAAGCCATTACCAAGGCCCTGGAAGACCTTGGCAACGAGGAAGTCCAGGTGAGGATCATCTCCTCCGGTGTTGGCGGTATCGCGGAGACTGATATCAGTCTGGCGGTCGCCTCCAATGCGGTCGTGTTCGGCTTCAACGTCCGGGCCGATAACGCTGCCAAGCGACTGGTGGAGCAGGAAGGTGTTGACCTGCGCTACTACAGCATCATCTACAACCTGATCGACGACGTGAAGGCGGCCCTTACCGGCATGCTGGCACCGGAGTTCCGGGAAGACATTGTCGGTATCGCCGAGGTGCGGGACGTGTTCCGTTCGCCCAAGTTCGGCCAGGTGGCTGGATGTATGGTGGTGGAAGGCACCGTGCACCGGAACAAGCCCATTCGGGTACTGCGTGACAACGTGGTGATCTTTGAAGGCGAGCTGGAGTCCCTCCGTCGCTACAAGGATGACGTGGCGGAAGTTCGCAACGGTATGGAATGCGGTATCGGCGTCAAGGGCTACGACGTGAAGGTGGGCGACCAGATCGAGGTATTTGATCGGGTTCGCGTTGAACGCAAGCTGGAATCCACAGGTTCATAATGCCGAGAGAGTTCAGTCGTCTTGATCGTATCGGTGACCAGATTCAGCGGGAGTTGTCCCAGCTGATCATGCGGGAGATAAAAGACCCCCGCCTTGGCATGGTCACCATCAATGCGGTCCGGGTCAGCAAGGATCTCGGCTATGCCGATATCTATGTATCGATGCTGAGCACCGAGGAGCTGTCCGAGGATTCTCCGGAAGTTCAGGAGTCCCTCAAGGTTCTTCGCAATGCCTCCGGGTTTCTCCGGGGGCAGCTTGGCCGTGCCATGAAGCTGCGGGTGATTCCGCAGCTCCGTTTCCATTTTGACACCCTTCAGGGCCAGAGCCGTCACATTGACAGCCTGATCAACAAGGCCGTGGGCAAGGAGCCAGTGGTTCGTCAGGACGACAGCGACGACGGGGAGCCCAAGGCTTGAGTCGCAGGAGAAAGGGCCGGAACGTCAATGGCATCCTGGTGATCGACAAGCCCGCCGGCGTTACCTCCAACGGAATTCTGCAGCAGGTCAAGCGACTCTATGGCGCCGCCAAGGCCGGCCATACCGGCGCGCTCGACCCGCTTGCCACCGGCGTGCTGCCCCTGTGTTTTGGAGAAGCGACCAAGTTCTCCCAGCTGATGCTGGACAGCGACAAGGCCTACATCACCACCGCACGTCTTGGCATCCGCACGGAAACCGCTGACAGCGAAGGTGGGGTGGTGTCCGAGCGTCCGGTACCGGAGGGGCTGGATGAAGCGGTGCTGGAGCCGGTGCTGGATCGCTTCCGGGGCCAGATCGAACAGGTTCCCTCCATGTATTCCGCGCTCAAGCACAAGGGGCGGCCGCTCTATGAGTATGCCCGTGAGGGTATCGAAGTGGAGCGGCCGGCACGGCCGGTGACCATCTACGAACTGACCCTGCTGGCGGTGAGGCCGGGGGAGCTGGACCTGGCGGTCAAGTGCACCAAGGGTACCTACGTTCGTAACCTGGTGGAGGACATTGGTGAAGCCCTGGGATGCGGCGCCCACGTCGTTGCCCTGCGGCGCACGCTGGCCTCGGGCTTCACCCTGGCCGATGCCCATCCGGTATCGGAACTGGAGGCCATGCGGGAGCGGGACGAATCTTTGGACGGCCTTCTGGTCAGGCCGGATGCGGCGCTGTCCATGTTTCCCGAACTGACCCTGGACGGGCACAATTTGCAGTCGATATTGAACGGACAACCCGTTAGAATATCGGGTCAGTCTTTGACCGGTCCGGTCCGGCTTTACGGTGATAACCGTTTTGTCGGCCTCGGTGAAGGACAGCCGGATGAAGGGGAGATCACCAGGGTGGTTCCCCAGCGTCTGGTTTCAAGCAGTCGATAGCCCGTCGGGCGTCGCTGACTAGCCGGGCTGCAGAGATGCGCGGTTCGGCCGGACAATTTTACAGGCATCGCAATTAACGAGGTGATATATGGCACTTTCAGCCCAGGAAAAAGCACAGATCGTCAAGGACTTCCAGCAAGGTGACGGCGACACGGGTTCCCCCGAGGTTCAGGTGGCTCTGCTGAGCGCGAACATCGACAAGCTGCAGGGCCATTTCAAGGCCAACAAGCAGGATCACCACTCCCGTCGCGGTCTGATCCGCATGGTTAACCAGCGTCGTAAGCTGCTGGATTACCTGAAGCGGAAGAATGCTGACCGCTACCTGGAAGTCATCAAGCGTCTGGGTCTGCGTCGCTGATTTGACGACCTGCCGGCCGGCTGCCTTCCCTGGTGCCGGCCTGTATTCCGACGGCTGAACCCGGCGTTAGCTGGTGTCAGTCGTCGGGGTATGCCTTTTTCACCCGAATCGGTACCCGAACCGGTTATTCGTAACAATGAAGCAGTTCCTCTGTCGCGACGGAAAGCGCCGATAGCAGGTTGTTGAAAGGCCCGGGGATCTCGCCAGAGTCCGGGGTTTTGCAACAGCCTGTTCGCTTTCAGGCAGTTGACTGGCTGGTGTTGCGTTGCCCTGGTTCCGGTACAGAAACAGCAAAATAGCCAGAGTAATCAGGAGCAATTGTGATTCCAGAAGCAACCAAGAAAACGTTTGAACTCGGCGGCAAGACCGTCACCCTCGAAACGGGTCGTATCGCCCGTCAGGCCACGGGCTCCGTGCTGGTGACCATTGATGATATTTCCGTTCTCGGTACCGTGGTTGGAGCAAAGGAAGCCAAGCCCGGCCAGCCTTTTTTCCCGCTGACCGTCAACTACTTCGAAAAGACCTATGCCGTGGGCAAGATCCCCGGCGGTTTCTTCAAGCGTGAGGGTCGGCCCTCCGAAAAGGAAACCCTTACCTCCCGTCTGATCGACCGTCCGATCCGTCCGCTGTTCCCGAAGGGGTACATGAACGAGGTTCAGGTCATTCTCACGGTCATGTCGTCCAGCAAGAAGCAGGACCCGGACATGGCGGCAATGCTCGCGGCTTCCGCGGCACTGTCCATTTCAGGTATTCCCTTTGACGGACCCATTGGCGCGTCCCGTGTCGCGTTCACCAATGAGCGTGGCTATTTCCTGAACCCGACGTTTGAAGAGCTGGAAACCTCCCTGTTGGACATGGTGGTTGCCGGCACTGAAGACGCCGTGCTGATGGTTGAGTCCGAAGCCAAGGGCCTGACGGAAGACCAGATGCTGGGTGGCGTTCTGTTCGCTCACCAGGAAATGCAGGTCGCCATCACCGCCATCAAGGAATTTGCCGCCCAGACCGGCAAGCCCCGCTGGGACTGGCAGCCTGAGGCCGAGAATACCGAGCTGCTGAACGCCATCAAGGACGGGTTCTCCAGTGCTATCGCCGAGGCCTATGCCATTCGCGACAAGATGGAGCGCTACGGTCGTCTGGGCGAGATCAAGGTTGAGGCCGTCGCCAAGCTGGCGGGTGATGAGGAAGGCCAGCCTTCCGAAGAGGAAGTGAAGAAGTACTTCGGCAAGGTCGAAAAAGACGTTGTGCGCCGCCAGGTGCTCGAAGGCAAGCCCCGTATCGACGGTCGCGACAACAAGACTGTCCGGCCCATCACCATTGAGGTTGGCGTGCTGCCCAGCACTCACGGTTCGGCCCTGTTCACCCGTGGTGAGACCCAGGCCATCGTGACCACCACTCTCGGCACCGCCCGTGACATGCAGATCATCGACGCACTCGAGGGAGAGCGCAAGGATCCGTTCCTGTTCCACTACAACTTCCCTCCGTATTCCGTGGGCGAAGCCGGACGCGTTGGTACTCCGGGCCGTCGTGAAGTGGGTCACGGTCGCCTGGCGAAGCGTGGTGTTGCCGCGGTTATGCCGACCATCGAAGAGTTCCCGTACACCATTCGTGCGGTCTCCGAGATCACCGAATCGAACGGCTCCAGCTCCATGGCGTCCGTTTGCGGTTCGTCCCTTGCCCTGATGGACGCCGGCGTTCCCATCAAGGCGCCGGTGGCTGGTATTGCCATGGGTCTGGTCAAGGAAGGCGATGACTTTGCCGTTCTGACCGATATCCTCGGTGATGAAGATCACCTGGGTGACATGGATTTCAAGGTCGCTGGTACTTCCGAGGGCATTACCGCCCTGCAGATGGACATCAAGATCCAGGGTATCACCGACGAGATCATGGAGATCGCCCTTGAGCAGGCCCAGCACGCCCGTATGCACATCCTCGAGGAGATGGCCAAGGTCATCGCCGAGCCCCGCAAGGAGCTTTCGGAGCGTGCACCGAGCATCACCACCATCAAGATCCATCCGGACAAGATCCGTGACGTGATCGGCAAGGGCGGCGCCACCATCCGTTCCATCTGCGAGGAAACCGGTGCCTCCATCGACCTGGATGACGACGGCAACGTCAAGATCTATGCCGATACCCAGCTGGCGGCCCAGGCGGCAGTCAACCGGGTCAAGGAAATCACCGCCGAGATCGAGGTGGGTGCCATTTACCGCGGCAAGGTTGAGCGCATCATGGAATTCGGTGCCTTCGTTAACATCCTGCCCGGTAAGGATGGTCTGGTACACATCTCCCAGATCTCCGACCGCCGCATCGAGAACGTCACCGACGAGCTGAGCGAGGGTCAGGAAGTTCTGGTGAAGGTCCTTGACGTGGACAACCGTGGCCGCGTGAAGCTGTCCATGAAAGAAGTGAAGGAAGGCGAGCAGCCGACCGACTTCGGCGCCTGATCTCAAGCGCCTGAATAAAAGGCCGCCCCCGGCAACGGAGGCGGCCTTTTTTTATGTTTCCTAGCCATAACTCCACAACCCCTGTAGGAGCTGGCCTGCCAGCGAGGAGGGTATCCCGGCTGATGCGGT
>NZ_FOYW01000001.1:1686188-1697989 GCF_900115285.1 Marinobacter daqiaonensis | reverse complement strand
TCGCTGTAGGAGCTGGCCTGCCAGCGAAGAGGGTATCCCGGCTGGTGCGGTTCGCCTCCTCGCCAGCAGGCTGGTTCCTTCAGTCAGGCGTTGCCCGCGAAGAAGGTGCTATCTGTCTTTTCCGTGTCGTTCCGTGGCTAATTTTTATTCGCCTTTTCTTCCGCGTCATTTCGCGGCGAATCATGCTCTTCCATAAAGTCGAGCACTGCCTGGCGGTACTCCGGCAGCATGAAGGCACCACCGTGGGGCATGTCGGTTCTCCGGAAACGCTTGGGTTCCCTGGCGGCTTCGTACAGTCTGAGGCCGTGATGGGTGGGGATGATGCCGTCTTTTACGCTGTGGACGATTATGACAGGCACTGGGCTTATGTCCGCGATCTTGTCTATCGGTTCGTACTGGTCGGTCACGGTCCAGCTCAGGGGAATCTGGATGGGCCAGGTCAGCCAGAAGTCGCCAAGCTTCTCCCGGGCGATGGCCCGGAACCCGGAGAAGGTGCTGTCGGCGATCAGGCCGGACAGTGGAGGTTCATTGCCCCGGGAGACCCAGTCACTGGCCAGGATGATCGCCAGGGCACCGCCCAGGCTCTGGCCCAGCATATAAACCGGGAGCTGCTGGGTTTCGCGATTGGCCTCCAGCCAGCGCAGGCCCGCCTCGGAGTCGATCAGGGCGCCCTCCAGGTCAATCTCCCCGCTGGAGCGACCGTAACCCCGGTAATCCAGCAACAGGACGTTATAGCCTTCCTCCGGCAGCCAGGCGACGTTGAGGATGTGACTGCTGATGTTCTGGGCGTTGCCGTGGAGGAAGTAGACGTGTCCCCTGGCCTCACCTTCGGCCGGCAGCCACCAGGCGTGGAGGGTCTCCCCATCCGGCGTATCGATCCAGACATCCTCGTAGGTAAGCTCAAGGCGGTCCGGGGTCAGGTAGGTCTGCTGGTCCGGGTAGAAGAACAGGCTGGTACAACCCTGTAGCAGGGTTGTCATGGCCGCGAGGGTGGTCAGAAGTAAGCGCGGAATCCGAGATTCCATAGGGTCTCGTACCTTTCGTAATGATGAGTGCGGCTGGCGCTCGCCCGGATACTGTAGGCCCGCCCCAGGTGAACGGCGCCCTCCAGGTATAGCTCATCTTGCCGGTGCTGGTCGCTGATGATCCAGGTTTTGCTGCGCAGCCCGGTGAGCAGGCTGAAGCGGTCTCCCTGCCGGAGCAGGGATAGGTCGGCGCCCGGAGCGACGTCGTAGCCGCGAGGCAGGTGTTTGCTGATTTCCAGGTCACCGGTGAGGATGGCCAGGGCACTGAGTTTGCGGGTCAGGCGCCAGGTGCCACCGGCCCCGCCTTCCAGGTACGGGGTCAGTACCCGGTTTCCTGTCGGCAACTCGGTGCGCCGCCCCCCGAAACCGACCTGCCACGAGAGCGGCCTGAAGAAGGCATCCCGGGGCGTCAGGGAGCGAATTTCCACACCCACGAGATTCTCGATCTGGAACTCCTGGTTGTCGGTGTAGAGGCGTGTATCCAGGCGCATGAACTGTAACTGCGCCCCCGGCCGGTAGCCCGCGGGTGGGTCCAGCAGGTCATGGTAGGCGGCGCGAAGGGTCAGGCCAGTATAATGGCGGGTGCCGTCGTAGCCCCCCGTTGCCGCGACCGCCAGGGTGTCATGACCCTGATCGTCCCGTACGTCCGGCGGCAGGGGGCCCTCATCGGCCGGTGGACCCTTGAGGCCGCTACGGGCCACCAGAAGTTCATGGGACAGGGGCGCGGCTATTTCCCGGGGCCAGTCCTCGGCCTGGGCCTGGTGCCGGACATAGTCGTAAGTTGCGTCCAGCACCCGTGCCCGGTCTTCGTCGTCGAGGGCGTTGATTTCCTTGCCGTCGACACTGATGTAGCCATTGGCCAGGGCAGCGGCAAGCCGTCGCTGATCACTGTCAAGTGTTGATAGACCATGGCTGACACTGGTTGCAGCGGATGGCCGGTAATGCACCTCGGATACGAGATCCCGGTCCACCACCCAGCGGACGGTGTCCGATGGAATGGCGTGGGTGCTCACTTCGTCCAGCAGGTTGGTGCCGGGCCGGGCCACGTCGATCAGCGCCAGCAGGCGATAGGCGCAGTTCTCGTCGAAAAAGTAATAGTCGAAGTTCCGGTCCTGGATTTCCCAGGTGTGGGCCAGCATCTGCTCCACCTCCGCCGGGGTCAGATTGAGCTCGTATTCCCACAGGTCGCGGTTCTCGATGTCGGAGTAAACCCTGATCATTTCGTAGTAGGGCTGAACGGAGGTGACGCCAGGATAGCCACCGAAAATGCCCCGGTAGGCGAACAGGATTTCGCTGTCATGCTCCGCTGCGTCCGCGGCGTAGGAAATGGTGTTGGCGAGAAGGAGGTTGGTCTCACCATCTTCCTCGGGGGGATCGAGGCGGAGAAAGGTGTGTCCGAACATGGATGAAGGGCTGTTCAGGTAGGACGCCGCGAACACCAGGGTGATGGCCTGTGTGTTCAGTTCGGCTTTCCATTCCTCGAATTCGGTACAGGTTACCTCGGGCTCCGGGAGAGCCAGCTGCTCTCGGATCCAGGCGTCCCGGGCCGGAAATGCACACCGCGCATGCCTGTTCGGATCGCCACTGGCGGGGCTGGAGATGGCTTCAATGGTTGCCCTGAGCTCGCCTTCCGGGTCGGTCTTGCCACTCTCGCTGAAGAAAAACGAGGGGTCGTCCGCCTGGCTGGTATAACCGGACTGGAAACGGTTCGGGTGATAGTGCACGAGGGTGAGCCATTGCTCCGATGTCGCCAGTGCCTCGATGTCCGCCTGTTGCTGGGGTGCGGCTGAAACGGCGCAGGAGAAGGCCAGCAACAGTCCGAGGAGCGGGGCTGAAGGAATCCGTCTAGGCATGGAGCATCAATCTTTTGGCGTCACACGGAGGCGTAGGGCTTTTCGCCCTGGTCAGGAGCAACTGCAGCCCACCGGCTGCCCCGGTTGGGCTGCAGTCGGAACGGTACGGGATCAGGCCACGTACTTGCTCAGGCGCTCATGCTGCTCAAGTAGAGCAACAATGGCGTCCACCGCCTGGTTGGAGGTGGTGTCGGAGGTCGGGAAGATGGAAGCGAAATTGTCCTGCAGCAGGCGGTTGAATTCGCTGCGGTCCGCTTCATCGACGCCCAGCAGCACACTCAGGGTGTCGAGGTTCTCGCCGGAGCCACGGGACATGTCACGGGCTACCTTGTCGATGTTGCTATCCATGTACATGGCCATGGACTGAACGGACTGGTTGGTCTGACAGCCGAGGGTGCCGGTGGTCATACCCAGGGTCTGGTTGCCAAAGATACCATTGGTGGTTGCCGCGAGGACGTGGGGGGCGATACCGGATTGCCCCTTCCAGACCATGGCACCGACGCCACAGCCAGGCTGTGCGAACGCCAAGCTGGATGCGCCCAGAAGAATTGCACCTGCGATCAGTTTTTTCATGTTCTGCTCCTTGATTATCATTTTAAACGTCGCTGATTTTTCCTGACAGAATCCGTACTGCGCTATGGCTGTACGGTTACGGCCTGACGGAAGCACCCGAGTATGGCCGACCCGACAAGTATAGCCAAGCCGGCCAAAACGGAAAGCTTCGCCATTGATATGCCGCAAATTTTTGCGACCTGGTCGCGGTGCTCAGCCGCCCAGGTAGGCGTTCTGAACGTCCGGGTTGGCCAACAGGTTTTCGCCGGTATCCTGGAGCCGGATGCGACCGGTTTCCAGCACGTAGCCCCGGTCAGCCAGTCGCAGAGCCTGGTGGGCGTTCTGTTCCACCAGGAATACCGTAATGCCTTCTTCCCTCAGCTGGCCGATGATCTCGAAAATCTGCTTGATCACCAGGGGCGCCAGTCCCAGGGAGGGTTCGTCGAGAATCATCATGCGGGGCTTGCTCATCAGGGCCCTGCCGATGGCCAGCATCTGCTGCTCTCCGCCGGACATGGTGCCTGCCCGCTGGTGCTCCCGCTCCTTGAGCCTCGGGAACAGCTCGTAGACATGCTCGATGCCTTTGCGAATCTCGGACTTGGTGTTGAAGAACCCCCCCATATGGAGATTTTCCTCAACGGTCAGACCGGAGAATACCCGGCGTCCTTCCGGTACGATGGCGATGCCGGAGCGCATGATATCGGAGGTGGGCAGCCGGGTGATATCACGGCCTTCCAGAACGATCCGGCCGGAACTGGCCTGGGGGTTGCCGCAGACCGTCATCAGCAGCGTGGTCTTGCCGGCGCCATTGGCCCCGATCAGGGACACGATCTCCCCCTGCTTGACCTCCACCGTTACGCCATGAAGGGCCTCGATCTTGCCGTAGTGGGTGTGTACATCTTCCAGTAACAGCATGGCTCAGGCTTCTCCCAGGTAGGCTTTGATCACGTCGTCGTTGTTCCGGATTTCGTCCGGTGTTCCGCTGGCCAGGGGCCGGCCCTGGCTGATGACGTTGATGCGGTCCGAGATACCCATTACCAGGCTCATATCATGTTCGATCAGCACCACTGAGACGTTGTAGTCCTCTTTGAGGCTGATGATCAGCTGGTCGAGGTCCCGGGTTTCCGCGGGGTTCAGGCCGGCGGCCGGCTCGTCCAGCATGAGCAGCTGGGGCTCGGTGACCATGCAGCGGGCGATTTCCAGGCGCCGCTGCTGGCCGTAGGCCAGGTTCCCCGCCTCCCGGTTGGCCATCTCCATCAGGCCTACCCGTTCCAGCCAGTAACTGGCCCGGTCCAGGGCTTTCTGCTCCCGGGCCCGGTAGTTCGGAGTGGCCACCAGGCCGGAAAGCAGGTTGGTGTTGAGGTGCCGGTGCTGGGCAACCATAAGGTTCTCCACCACCGTCATTCTGCCGAACAGCCGCACGTGCTGGAAGGTGCGCACCAGGCCCAGACGGGAGATCCTGTAGTCCGGCTTGCCCTGGATTTCCTGGCCCCGGAACAGGATCTTGCCGCCGCTGGGCTTATAGAAGCCGCTCATGCAGTTGAAGACAGTGGTCTTCCCGGCACCATTGGGGCCGATGATGGAAACGATTTCATGTTCCTGCACGTCGAGGGAGACCTGATCCACCGCCAGCAGGCCACCGAACCGCATCGACAGGTTCTGTACTTCGAGCATGCCTTATTCCCCTGTCGAGAGCTTGATTTGACGACGGCGCATGGGCAGCAGTCCCTGGGGACGCCAGACCATCATCAGCACCATTGCGGCACCGAAAATGAGCATCCGGTACTCCGAAAACTCCCGCGCCAGCTCCGGCAAAATGGTAACGGCGATGGCCGCCAGAATCACGCCCATCTGGGAGCCCATGCCACCAAGCACCACAATGGCGAGAATAATGGCGGACTCCAGGAACACGAAGGACTCCGGGCTGATAAAGCCCTGCTTGGAGGCGAACACGGTACCGGCGAAACCCGCGAAAAAGGCGCCAATGGTAAACGCCGACAGCTTTACGCCCGTCCGGCTCAGGCCAAGGGAGCGGGCGGCGATTTCGTCTTCCCGTAACGCTTCCCAGGCGCGGCCGACCGGCATCCGCATCAGGCGCCGGATAACCAGACCGGTGAACACCGCCAGCACCAGGGCGATCAGGTACAGGAAGATGACCTTGTGTTCGCCGGAATAGGCGATTCCGAAAGTCTCGTGGAAGGACACGTTGCCTTCTTCCTTCACCCGACGGCCGAATTCCATGCCGAACAGGGTCGGGTCCGGAATGCCGCCGATGCCGTTCGGGCCACCGGTGACGTTGGTCCAGTTGTTCAGCAGTATCCGGATGATTTCTCCGAAACCCAGGGTCACGATGGCGAGGTAGTCACCCCGAAGCCGTAACACCGGAAAACCCAGCACCAGGCCGAACAGGGCTGCCAGCAGGGCTCCGATGGGCAGCGCCATCCAGAACGAAATACCCCAGTACTGGGACAGCAGCGCGAAGGTATAGGCCCCGACCGCGTAGAAGGCCACGTAGCCCAGGTCCAGCAGGCCCGCCAGGCCCACCACCACGTTCAGGCCCAGTGCCAGCATGATGTAGATCAGTACCAGGGTGGCCAGATCCACGGAGCCGCGCGAAACGAAGAATGGCCAGATCAGGGCCAGCACGATCAGCAGGGTCAGTCCGATGCTTTCAAGCTTCAGACGCTTTTCCTGGGGCATCGGTTTCCTGTCCGCCATTGGGTTGAGCGACTTCAGCATGCCGAGCCTGCCGAGGATGGCTTCCCTGAACAGCTGGAACAGGAAAACCGCCAGTGCGGCAACGCCGATGGCAATCCAGGTGAACGGGTCGGCCCCCTGGAGGGTGATCTGGGTACCAACGGCCTCCAGTTTGAGACCCATGATGGGCCAGGAGATCACCAGGGTGATGACGGCGCAGAACAGCGCGTGTTTGAGGTTGTGGGCGGCGACCATCAGATCTTCTCCACTTCCGGTTTGCCCAGCAGTCCTGTGGGCTTGAACAACAGGATCAGTATCAGCAGGCCAAAGGAAACCACGTCTTTGTACTCGCCACTGAGATAACCGGAGGTCATGCTCTCGGCGATGCCGAGGATCAGCCCGCCGAGCATGGCGCCGGGAATGCTGCCGATGCCCCCGAGCACCGCTGCGGTGAAGGCCTTGAGGCCGGCAATGAAGCCGAACAGCGGATCCACGGAGCCGTAGTACATTCCCAGCAGAAGGCCTGCAACCGCCGCCAGGGCCGCACCGATCACGAAGGTGGCGGAAATGATGCGGTTGGTGTCAATGCCCAGCAGGTTGGCCATGCCCAGGTCCTGTGAGACCGCCCGGCAGGCCCGCCCGATTCGGGAGCGTGATATGTAAAGGGAAAGTGCCGTCATGCAGACAAACGTGGTCACGAAGATGACGATCTGGATCCAGGAAATGGACATCTGGAAATTGCCGCTGCTGCCGAACTGGAAGCCGCCTTCGATCAGGGCCGGAAAACCGATGTTCCGGGAGCCCTGGGCCAGGTGGACGTAGTTCTGCAGGAAGATCGACATGCCGATCGCTGAAATAAGCGGAATGAGCCGGTGCCGGCCCCTGACTGGCCGGTAGGCGACCCGCTCTACGGCCCAGCCCATGGAGCTGGATACGATCATGGCGCAGATCAATGCAATCAGAAGAATCACCGGCAGCCAGGTAACCCCAAGTGTCGCCAGTCCGGTGATGGTGATCAGCGCGGTATAGGCACCGATCATGTAAATCTCGCCGTGGGCGAAGTTGATCATGCCGATGATGCCGTAAACCATGGTGTAGCCAATGGCAATCAGGGCATAGGTACTGCCGATAGTCAGTCCATTGATCAGCTGTTGACCGAAATAAAGCAGGTCTTGCATGGGTGTGACACTCCGTCAACCTGACCATAAAACACCGCCCCCGGCCAAGACGTCAGGCCAGGGTGGTGTTCATTTACGTTCCAGGGGTTTAGTTAACGGCGGTCTTGCTGCCGTCGGCGTGCCACTCGTAAACCACGAACTCAAAGGATTCCATGTCACCCTTCTCGTCGTAGCTGACCATGCCGATGGGCGTCTCGAAGGAGCCTTCACGCAGGGCTTCGGCCACTTCGAAGGGGTCAGTGGAACCGGCCTGCTCGATGCCTTCGGCAATCAGTTGAACGGCGGTGTAGGACGTCAGGACAAACGGACCGGAGGGGTCTTCGCCTTTTTCCTCGAACGCCTTGACCAGTGCCTGGTTCACTTCTTTTTCGTCGAAGCTGGGCGGCAGGGTCACCAGCAGGCCTTCCGCGGCGTCACCGGCAATGGTGTTGATGTCCTTGTTGCCAACCCCTTCCGGACCCATGAATGTGGCGTCCAGATCCGCCTGGCGTGCCTGGCGCAGAATCAGGCCCAGCTCGGGGTGGTAGCCCCCGTAGTAGACGTAATCAACGTCTGCCTGCTTGAGCTTGGTGACCAGTGACGAGAAGTCCTTGTCGCCGGCGGTAATGCCTTCGAACATGACAACATTTACGTCAGCTTCCTCGAGGGTGTCGCGCACGGAGGTCGCGATGCCTTCACCATACTGCTGCTTGTCGTGGATGACCGCGACCCGCTTGGGCTCGAGGGAGATCAGGTGATTGGCGGCGACCGGCCCCTGCATGCTGTCCAGGCCGATGGTCCGGAATACCAGCTCATAGCCGCGGGCTGTGATCTCCGGGCTGGTGGAGGCCGGCGTGATCATGAGGATACCTTCATCCTCGTAGATGTCGGATGCTGGCTGGGTGGAGCTGGAACAGAGGTGGCCCACCACAAAGCTGACGCCTTCGTTGACCAGTCGGTTGGCAACGGTGACCGCCTGTTTCGGATCACAGACGTCGTCCACTTCCACGGCCTCCAGCATTTCGCCGTTTACGCCGCCCTCGGCGTTGATTCGTTCAATGGCCATGCGGGCGCCGGAAAACTGCATATCGCCGTACTGGGCAACGGGACCGGTCTGGGGGCCGGCGATACCGATGCGGATTTCTGCCAGCGCGGAAGCGGGGAGGGCAATGGCGGCGGATACACCGGCGGCCAGTGCGAGTTTGCTGAAATTCTTGATCATTGCATGCTCCTGCCTGTTCTGATTTTTCTTTGATGACAACGGATTAAAAAAACACCACCTGATCTTCCCTGTCAAGAAAGCCGCGTAGAAACTCCCGTTGTTGTGACCAGGGTTCTGTCGGGTCACGAGCCTGGGCGTCCGATGCCTGGACCGGTTGGGATTATGTGATAAACGAAAATATTTTTCGATGACTTTTATCTAGCGTTCCATCCACACTGCGCCAGCAATATCTGCGCCACAACGAGGGCGTTTTCCCTGTCGCTGAACTTCGGCAGTCCTGATGTCTCAGCCTTGAGGTTGTGAGGTTTCGGTTTGAGGCGCAGTTCTGAATCGGGATCGTATAATGCTGCACGATATGCCTCACCGCCTTTAACCGGAGCGGGGTGCGCTTCGCTGGTGCACCCGACAGGCGGATGGCTGACATTTGACGGCCCGAATGGGCGCAGTAACGTTCCCTTGGTACCTCAGCCCACTTGCTTTTTGCGGCTTAAAGACCTCTAATAGTTAGTGGTATAAACATCTGGTGATTACAAGTCATGTCCAATCTGAATGAGCGTGGAAACAGTCAGGGCTCGTCACTCACTGACAACAAGAGTTACGAGCAGGTCCTGGTGGCGCTCCGGCGCGTCATACGGGCCACCGACCTTCACTCCAAGCGGCTCAGCAAGCACGCCGGCCTGACCGGCCCGCAACTGCTGATCATGCGCACCATCCGGGACCTGGGTGAGGTGACCATCGGCACCATTGCCGATCACGTCAGCCTGAGTCAGGCCACGGTTACCACCATCCTTGACCGGCTGGAACATCGCGCTCTGGTGTATCGGGTGCGCAGCACCCAGGACAAGCGGAAGGTACACGCCCACCTGACGGAAGAAGGCGCCGACCTCCTGGCTCGCGCGCCACTGCCTCTCCAGGACAACTTTATCCGCAAGTTCCAGAACCTGGACCAGTGGGAGCAGAGCATGATAGTCGCATCCCTGCAACGGGTGGCGAACATGATGGACGCCGACGAAATCGACGCATCGCCGGTACTGGATGTGGGATCGGTCCTGCGGGAAGATGGCTGGAACGGCAAGACCTGATGGACTAGCGCCGACCTGGTCGCAGTAACAGGGGAAAGATGTCGTCCGTGACGTCGATCGCAAGACGCGTTCCCCGGACCGTTAGAAAACCCCGACGATCTTTCAACCCAAAGATTGTCGGGCCGTTGCATTCGCTAATCCGGCAATGTGACGGTTACCTCAATGGACTCGTACCAGGCCGCAAGATCGGCTATCTGACGGTCAGTCAGGTTTTTGGCCACCACTGACATCATCTCATGCTCGCGTTTGCCGCTGCGGAAGGCCTTAAGCTGGCTCTGAAGGTATATCTGGCTTTCTCCGGCGATATTCGGCGCGATCGGAATCTTCGCCAGGCCGTCGATGCCGTGGCAGGTCTGGCACTGGACGGCGAGTTTACGACCCTGTTCCGGGTCACCGGCGAAAGTGCCGGTAGAGAAACAGAATAAGAGACCTGCAACCAACACCAGAGAGCGTGGAGGCGTTTTGTTCATTCGGTGCATCGGACTGCAACTCCGTAGTGCCGGAGAGCTTCGGCTCTCCGGCAATTGAGATGGGTGATGGCGGTCGGATCAGGAACCGGTGCCTGTATAGGCGATCCGGTAGATTGCACCGGCCAGGTCATCCGAGACAAGCAGCGAGCCATCCTTCAGTTGAGCCACGTCTACTGGCCGGCCAAGGTATTCCCCGTTCTCGGTCAACCAGCCCTCGGCGAAGGGAATGGTTTCTCCGATTACATTGCCTTCGGCATCCACCGGCGTGAAAATCACCCGGGCGCCAACGGGCTCAGTCCGGTTCCAGGAACCGTGCTGCGCGGTAAAAATGCCGCCCTGGTACTGCTTGGGAAACATGTTGCCGGTATAGAACACCATACCCAGGTCGGCAGCGTGGGCGACGGTTTCAACCACCGGGAAGACCACGTCCACTGGCACTTCCTCGCCCTTGTATTCGTTGGTGCGAACATCACCGCCTCCGTACCAGGGATGGCCGAAATGCTGTCCCATGGCGGTTTGCCGGTTGATTTCGCCCGGGGGAATATCGTCTCCCATACCGTCTACCTGATTGTCGGTAAACCAGAGCTCGCCGGTAGCCGGGTGGAAGTCGTGTCCGACAGAGTTGCGAACGCCCCGTGTATAGACCTCGCGCTCAGTGCCGTCCTGATTGACCCGGATGATGCCGCCGATACCTACCTCATTGAAAATATCGAGATGTTCCTTCGGGGCAACGTTGTAGGGCTGTCCCAGGGAAATGTAGAGCTTGCCGTCCGGCCCCACATCGCAGACCCGCGCGGTATGGTTGTAGCTGACGAATCGCTCCGGGATAAGTTCACCTCCGGGAATAACCTCGGATGCGACCACATCGCCACTTTCATAGAAGAATTCGGCAGCCGGATAAGCCAGAACCCGGTTCTGTTCGGCGATGTAAAGCACGCCCGCTGGGGAGAAGCAGGGGCCGTTTGGTATTGCTTTTTCGATTGAGGGTGCGAAATTCTTGACCTCATCAGCGACCCGGTCCTTGTCGCGATCTGTCACAGCCCATACCTCAGTTTTACGGGTACCGACAAAAGTGACCACGCCCTGTGGGCCCACTGCCATGTGCCGGGCATCGGGAACCAGGGCATAGAGAGAAATTTCAAAACCTTCCGGCAGCTTGATTTTTTCCAGCGTTTTCCGGATGGCATCGGCGCTGCTGCTTTTCTGATCAATGTATGTGAACTCCACATCACCAGTGACCTGGAAGTCGCCGAGTTTGTCCAGGTTGTCGGCCTGGACATAAGCAAAGGGGATCGCACTCAGGCTGGTAGCAACAGCCAGTGCTATAGCGTTTTTTTTCATTGTTTTTCTGACCTCTTTCATTGCCCGTTGAGAGTCGGCAAGCGCAATGTGCCCGACCATTTGTTCTTGTTGTTGCAGTGTTAGTAAAGACAGCGGCTTTCCCTAGCGTCAAGGCTCGGATCAGGTGGTATGACCAGTTTGATGGGTATACCGTAGTGGAGCGGCCACTAGCGGAAGGGGCATCGAAAAACGCCAGGCAGAAACTGTTGCGTCGAGGGCAGTCGGCTGATGTCAACCCAATTGGGTCAGCATGGGTGGTGTTGACCAGCCGGCGAGGCGGGAACCTCGGTTGATGAGGTTCGTCGCTTCGCCAGCAGGCTGGCTCCTACAGTTATGTCGGCTAGCTCCAGAGTTTGCTTCTCCCCCCTGTAGGAGCTGGCCTGCCAGCGAAGAGGGTATCCC
>NZ_FOYW01000001.1:1089615-1685858 GCF_900115285.1 Marinobacter daqiaonensis | reverse complement strand
GATGCGGTCCGCCTCCTCGCCAGCAGGCTGGCTCCTACAGTCGGAACATCCCTGATTCAGTGCACGCTTGATCCCTTCCTGGGCTTGTCGCCGAAGCATATCTGGTACACGTCGTTGTAGTGCTTGGCGAAGTGCACTGTCAGCCCTTCCTTGAGGTACTCCGGCAGCTCGTTGAAGTCGCCCTGGTTGGCGTCCGGCAGGATCAGGGTGGTGATCTTCTGGCGACGGGCGGCGATGACCTTTTCGCGAATGCCGCCCACGGGCAGCACCTGGCCGGTCAGGGTGAGTTCGCCGGTCATGGCGATGTTCTGCAGCGGGGCCTCCTTCCTGGCAATGGACAGCAGGGCCGTCGCCATGGTGACACCGGCACTCGGGCCATCCTTCGGTGTGGCGCCCTCCGGCACGTGCAGGTGGACAAAGGATTTGTCGAAGAATGTTGTGTCCGCCTTCAGGCGTTTCAGGTTCGATGACACATAGCTGTAGGCGATGTCCGCCGACTCCTTCATGACATCGCCAAGCTGACCGGTCAGGCGGAATCCCCGCTGGTTGCTGTGGATGCGGGATGCCTCGACGCTCAGCGTGGCGCCGCCCATGGAGGTCCAGGCAAGGCCGGTAACCACGCCCATGCCCTTGAGGGCCTTTTCCTTCCGGAACGCCGGCTGGCCGAGGTAGCCCTCGAGGTCCGAGACACCAACCCGCACCGGCTTATCGGGATTATCCAGCAACTTCACAATGCCCTTGCGGATAATCTTGTGGAGCTGTTTCTCCAGATTACGCACGCCCGACTCCCGGGCATAGCCTTCGATCACCTGGCGCAGGGCGGCATCGGTGATGTTGAGCTGCTTCTTCATCAGTTTCGCCCGCTTCAGCAGCTTGGGTAGCAGGTGATGCTTGGCGATGGCCACTTTTTCCTCGGTGATATAGCCGGACAGGCGGATGGTATCCATCCGGTCCAGCAGGGGCCGGGGAATGGTGTCGAGTTGGTTGGCGGTACATATGAACAGTACCTTCGACAGATCCAGGCGTACGTCCAGGTAGTGATCCAGGAAGTCCCGGTTCTGTTCGGGGTCCAGGGTTTCCAGCAGCGCGGAGGCGGGATCCCCCTGGAATGAGGAGCCAATCTTGTCGATTTCGTCCAGCATGATTACCGGGTTGGACACCTTGACGTCCTTGAGCGCCTGCACGAACTTGCCGGGCATGGCACCGATGTAGGTACGGCGGTGTCCCTTGATCTCGGCTTCGTCCCGCATGCCGCCCAGGCTGAAGCGGTAGAATTCACGGCCAAGGGCGTCGGCGACCGAGCGACCGATGGAGGTCTTGCCCACGCCGGGCGGGCCGACAAGAAGCAGGATCGACCCGGACATCTCGCCCTTGAAATTGCCTTCCGCCAGGATCTCCACGATCCGGTCCTTGACGTCGGTCAGTCCGTCATGGTCCCTGTCCAGTACCGTGCGGGCATGGCCCAGATCAAAGTGGTCATCCGAGGTCACTCCCCAGGGTACCTGGGTCAGCCAGTCCAGGTAGTTGCGGGTCACGCCGTATTCCGGAGAGCCCTGCTCGAGCACCTGGAGTTTCTGGGCTTCTTCCTTGAACTTGGCCTGCACCTCCTCGGTGGGCTTCAGCTCCTGCATGCGGGCCTCGAAGCGCTCGATGTCCGCGGTCTTGTCATCCTTGGCCATGCCAAGCTCACGCTGGATGACCTTGAGCTGCTCCCGCAGGAAAAACTCCCGCTGGTGCTTCTGGACCTTGTCATTGACCTGTTCGTTGATCTCCTCCTGGAGTCGGGCGACTTCCTGCTCCTTGCGCATCAGGGTAAGCACCTTTTCCATGCGCCGGAGCAGGGGCACCGTGTCCAGAACATCCTGCAGGTCACGGCCGGGTGCACTGGTCATGGAGGCACCAAAATCCGCGAGGGGGGAGCTGTCGTCCGGCCCGAAACGGGACAGATACTGCTTGACGTCTTCGCCGTAAAGGGGATTCGAGCGGAGCAGTTCCTTGATGGCGCTGATAATGGCAAGGGTGTAGGCCTTGAGTTCATCGGCCGGCTCCTCCGGCTCCTCAGGGTATTCCACTTCCACCAGGTAAGGCGGCCGCCGGCGCAGCCACTGGGTGATGCGGAATCGGGTAACCCCCTGGGCAATGAACTGGAGCTTGCCATCGTCCTGCTGGGCATGATGCACCCTTACGGCGCAGCCCATGGTTTCCAGCTCACCGCTGGCGGGAACCTGGCTGTCCGGATCGGCGTTTTCCACGTAACAGATACCCAGCATCCGGTGGTCGGTATCGCCCACCCGCTTCAGCGTTTCCTGCCAGGGATCCTGGTTGACCAGGACCGGCTGTACCTGAGCCGGGAAAAACGGTCGGTTGGATACCGGAATAACATACATCCGTCGGGGTCGTGGCTGACCGGGCAGGATCAGCTCCTTGCTGGTGTTTTCGTCGCGACCGATGAACTCGGTAACATCGTCTTCCGGCGCCTCGTTGCGTTTTTCGTCGGCCATGGAACTCCTCGCGTCCTCGGTTGGAAAAAGGGCCGGGCGGGTGCACGATCTGGCCCGGCGCTTATAGCGGTCTTTCATGCTATGTAGCGGCGAGAGCCGGGAATTCAAGGCTTGGATGCCAGCGCCCGGGAATGCCTTGAATTTGCGTTCATTGGCACCATGTACTGGGTAATTCCATTCGCAACCCATTATTTTCCGGATCAGACAGGTAGTCTTCCATGAACGATTCCCCCTACATTTTTGAAGCCACCATTGATAACTTCCAGGAAAAGGTCATGGACGCCTCCGCGACCACACCGGTGCTGGTGGATGTCTGGGCCGATTGGTGCGCGCCCTGTAAGCAACTGATGCCGATACTGGAAAAGCTGGCCAACGAATATCAGGGCGGATTCCTTCTGGCGAAGGTCAATGCCGATGAGCAGCAGCAGTTGACGGCCAGCCTGGGTGTTCGCAGCCTGCCCACCATTGTGCTGGTGAAAGACGGTCAGGCGGTGGACGGGTTCAACAGCGCCCTGCCGGAAGGGGAAGTGCGCAAGATCCTCGAAAAGCACGTTGAAAAGCCGGAAGAGAGCGAAGACCCTTACGAGGCCGCCCACCGCCTTTGGGAGGAAGGTGACCTGGAGGGAGCGCTGGCGATGTTCACCGAGCTTAACCAGCAGAACCCGGACGACATGAAGGTGCTCATCGACGTGGCCCAGCTCAAGGCGGAACTGGGAGACCTGGACACGGCACAGCAGGTCCTCGACAGCCTGCCCCCGGAAGAAAAATTGCAGCCCAAGGCCAAGCAGCTGATCGCCCGTCTCAATTTCCTGCGCCAGGCGGGGGAGCTGCCTCCGGTCAAGGACCTGGAAATGGCTGTAGAACAGGACCCGAAAGATCCGGACGCCCTCTATCAGCTCTCCATCCAGTACGCTCTGCACGATCGTAACGCCGAAGCCATGGACCTGCTCATCCGGCTCATGCAGGTCGACCCTGAGTACAGGGATGGCGTGGCCAAGAAGACCCTGGTGGAACTCTTCGAAAAACTCGGCAACGCCAACCCGGACGTTCGTACCTATCGGCGCAAGCTTTACACCATGATGCACTGATCCCGGGTTTGCCACGGAATCCACGGAACGACACGGAAAAAACCGAAAACGTAATGGGCCACGGACGACGCGGACGGAAAAGACTCAATATTTCTGAGATCTTTTTTCCTTCGTCTGCGTAATTCCGTGGCTCAGTGCTGTCTTTTCGTTTCGTTTTCCGTGTCGTTCCGTGGATTCCGTGGCTAAAAAATGCTCAAGCTACCCCCGCAACCCGATCACTGCGAACTCTGCCAGCGCCCTGTCGCCAGGCTGACCCGCCACCACCTGATTCCCAAACGCCTGCACCGAAAGAAGCGCTTCCAGAAGCTGTTCGACCGGGAGGACATGATCACCCGAACCCTCTGGGTCTGTCGGCCCTGCCACAATGCCATCCATCGGGCGGCGTCGGAATATGAGCTGGGGATGCGCTACAACACCAGGGAGGCGTTGCTTGAGCTGGAGGAGCTGGAGACGTTTGTGGAATGGCTGAGGGACAAGCCGGAGGGGTTTGTTCCGAAGAAGAGGTGAATCACTTGCCGGCGAAAAGACACCGGCAAGTGATATGGGCTTATTAAGAGCGATCAGTTACGGGTCATGAAGCCCGGTTCGATGTCAGTCACATCGTTTGAGTGGGTGATAAGGTGGGCAAACTGATCATTGCTGCCCGCCAATTGCCAGATTTCAACGGTTCCGGTTTCGTTGCTGCCGAAATTGAGCTCAGCCTTGCCAGTAGCGTCAATCGTCCAGGTGCAGTCCGTGCCGGAGTAGGTGCATACGCCATTCGCTTGCACAACCAACTCCCTCTCGACGGTGTTTTCGGTGGGAACACTGACGGTATAAGTGCCCAGGAAGGCTGACTCAGTGATTGCCTGTGTCTTGCGCAGCTTGTACAGGTTCTCTTCCTCGGTTCCGGGTGTGGCAAAGTAGGTGGCAGTGCCAGCGTCAAGCACCTGAAAGACTTCTTGCATCTGCTGGTCATCGGTCATGGTCAGTTTATCGCCCTGCAGACTCCAGGAGCCCTTGGAGTAATAAGTTTCCTGGGTTTCTCCAGAGTAATAATCGTTGGCGAAATCCTCCAGCGTGTAGTCTCCGTTGAAGCGCAGGATGACAGTCTCGTTGCTCTCCGCATCATGGAATACTCGAACACTCCCTTTCAGGGCTTCTTCGGCCACGCTGCTGGCATTGGCAATCATTTCAGCGGTGCCAACATGCAGAAGCGAACCGGTCTCACTGTAATCCAGATGCACTCCGATGCGGTTGCTCTGGCCGGCCAGGAAGAAGATCTTATCGATGACATCGCCTTCATCGAAATCCAGGTTCAGTACGCCGGAAGTGGCGACGGTGGCCTTGGAATTTTCACTGATCGGAGTTTCCGTGGGGAAGTAGCCCAGGCTGCCGTCCGGATTTACCGTGAGGATAGCCTTGGGATCCATTGGTGCCTCCCCAATGAGGAACGACTGGGATGAGGACGGCAGAGCGAACGCCTTGATGTCGTAGAATCTCGCGATCTCGTCACCCAGCTCAAAGATAAGGGAATTGTCTGTCGCGCACGCAGTCAGGGGACTGTCTTCCCGGCCAAACTGGATCTCGGTACCACCATTCAGAAGTGCCCAGGTGTCTTGGGCGCCATCGCGGAGCACGACGGTCCGCTGGCTATCGTAACTGAACTCGGCAAGCGTGCCATCGGGCAGGAAGTGAAAGATTCCCTGCTCATCTGCTCTTATGAACCCGAATACTTTGTCAGCAAGTCTGTCTTCGGTCACTGCGACGGCGCGCTCGTCCAAACAGCTCTCTATTGGCTCAAGTTGATCCAGTGTGCCGCTCAGGTGATCGGTAGCGTCTTCGGTGCTGACAATTGTAGTCTGGGGTACAGTGTTTTCGGAGGTGAGGCCGATAATGGTATCTGCCAGGGTGGAATTACCGAGGTCGGCATCCGCTACGTCGGTCGGGTTCTGATTTGTTGCTGTTTCCCGAGTGCTTGCAGTGATAGTGATTCCGTTACCGGGGACGCCATCATCGTCAAGCGTCTGAAGAAAACGGGCAATGTTCGAGGTTTTATCGGCGACATCGCCGGTGAGCTCCACCGGAGTTATTACTGAGCCTCCGCTGGCCTTTCCAAGGTTGAATGCGCCGACACTGAATGTGATCTCATCGCCTTCGACATACTGGAAGTAGCCGTCATCATCTGTAATTCCTGCAGTGCCGGAAGGCTGGGCGGAATATTCCAGACCGCTCACAGGGCTATCCACAAACTGGCCGGTTGATGTTTGAGTGGATCCGTCGGGCGAATCTGCGGGGGTTTCGCTGGAGGTGGAGCTGGATGAGCCGCCGCCGCAAGCGGTGAGTCCTGATGCCAGAGTGGCTGCCATAATGGCGCGTAGAAGAATTTTTTTCTCGAACATTTATCGGTCCATGCTTTTTTTGATGTGAACCCTGCTGCAGTCAGATGTCGGGTCATCTGATTCCCTGAAAGAAATCCGAAAAGAGGTTCAGGTATCGGTTTCCTTTTATCCGGAGAAGCCGATCAAGGGCGCGCAGGGGTTTACTCCCAGATCCGGGAGCGGGACTAAACTAGGTAATATTTTGTTAGCGAGCAACTTAGTTTGCGTAAAATAATGTTAAATAAGGGAATTTGAATCGAAATTGATCAAGGTCAATGGCAGGCCTGAATCGGGGGATCAGTGATGAGATCCGGGCGGCGAGTGTTTGTGAATCGGTTTCAGGCAGAAAAAAGGCAGCCAATTGGCTGCCTGTTGGTTTTACGTTGACCGACCCTGTCAGCCATTCCCCTTCCGCATTTCCTCATACTCGTCCTCGAAGAAGAACTTCTCCTCCCCGAAAGCCGGTTCGAGCTCATGCAGCCAGGTGGCGGTGTCGCTGTACTTGGCGAAGAAGGGGCGCTGCACCCAGTCCGGGTTGCGGCCCTGGAGGAAGCGCAGGACGAATACCTTCTCGCCCTTGATCTCGGCGATGCCCTGTATCTCCACCTTGCCGGGGCCGGCGCTCATGGAGGGCCCCCGGGCGGTGCGGGCCAGGCCGGAAACCTGTTTCATGGCCTCCCGGTAGATCTCGTAGGCCTGGGCCAGGGGGACCTCGAAGTAGTTCTTGGCCCCGGTATCCCTCTCCACAAACATGTAGTAGGGGATGATGCCCAGCTTGACTTCCCTTTTCCACAGCTTTGCCCAGTCGTCGGCATTGTCATTGACGTGCTTGATCAGCGGGCCCTGGGCGCGGATTTCGGCACCGGTGGAGCGGATGCGGCGGATAGCCTCTTCCGCGATGTCGGTGGTGATTTCCTGCCAGTGGTTGTAGTGGGCCATGATCGCCACGTGCTTGCCGGCATCCACGAGTCTGGCGAAGAGTTCGATCAGCTCATCCGCATCCTTGTCGGTGACAAACCGGTACGGCCAGAAGGTGAGGGCCTTGGTGCCGATACGAATGGTCTGGATGTGGTCAAACTCCGGCTCCAGCAGTGGCTCCAGGTACTGCACCAGGTTCTTGGTCTTCATCACCATGGGGTCACCGCCGGTCACCAGCAGGTCGCTGATTTCGGGGTGTTGCTTAAGGTAGCCGTGGAGCTTGTCGGCATCGGTGCTGGCCATTTTCAGGTCCTTGTCACCGACGAACTGCGCCCAGCGGAAGCAGAAAGTGCAATAGGAGTGGCAGGTCTGGCCCTGGGCTGGGAAGAACAGGACGGTCTCGCGGTATTTGTGCTGCAGGCCTTCGAGGGGCTCGCCGTCCAGCATGGGCTGGTTCATTTCCATCTGGCCCGCCGGGTGCGGGTTCAGCTCATCGCGGATTTCCTTGGCGACCTTCTGGATCAGCTTCTTGTCGGCACCCTCACGATGGAGTTTGGCCATGCGCTCGTAATGTTCATCCCTGAGCATGCCCTTCTGCGGAAATACCAGCTGATAAAGAGGATCGTTGGGCACCTTGTCCCAATCGATAAGTTCATTGATGACGTACTCGTTAACACGAAAGGGCAGCACACTGGCCACGACTTTCATTTCGAACAGAGTCTCTTCGGGAAGGTTCTGGATGACCTCGATCTTGTCGAGCTGACGGTCGGTGTAAACCTGAAAACGACGTTCTTCAAACTCGACGGTCGGAATCCGGTTCGGGAAGGTGACGATGGAATTCATGAATCGCCCTCTGTCTGAGTGAAATGGCAGGTGGCTGACCGGACCGAATCTGCCACCACTGTTCAAAAATCGGGCAAGCGAGTATACCGGAAAAAGTTCAACATTTTCAGCTCTAATTAAAAAAATGCGTGGAGCTTTGGCGCCGCCTGAGAGCCTTTATCGGAAATGTTTCTGAAGCACGTGAATTTATGGGTTTTTCGGCGAACATGCTGAACGATCATCCGATTGCTCCGGCCGCTGTGATCAGGCAGGGGGCGTGTGTCCTTTAGTGCGGAAAGCTTTATCTGGTGCAGGTCGTTCGCACCAGCTTGTTTATGGGTGGCGCCAGTCATCATGAAGAGGAAGCTGACTGATTGAATTTTATAAAAACTACTTAAATAGTACGTTGGTCTAATGACTATTGCCGGAATTGTAGTAATTTGGCAACATCTCCGAAGGGCATCAGAAACGGCCAATCGACACAACCTGTTCTATGCTTTGGCTAGAGTATTTCGCAGGACTGGTGGCACCCGTTATCCGGTGGCACCGATAACGACGCGACCAAAGGTCGCCCAATCCGACAACCGGAGGGTTCGATGTACCAGGACGAAGATCCCACTGAAACCAGTGAATGGCTGGATGCGCTGGAATCACTCATTGCAAACGAAGGTGTGGAGCGCGCCAAGTTCATTCTTGAGCGGCTTTCCGAGCGTGCCAGCCGTGAAGGTACCGAGCTGCCGTATGCCATCACCACACCATTCCGTAACTCGATTCCCCCAAGGAATGAAGCCCGCATGCCGGGGGACCTGTTCATGGAACGACGGATACGCTCCCTGATTCGCTGGAACGCCATGGCCACCGTGGTCCGGGCCAACAAGCGCCCCGGCGAACTCGGTGGCCATATTTCCACCTTTTCCTCCGCCGCCACACTCTACGATGTGGGTTTCAATTATTTCTTCCATGGCGGCGACGAAAAGCGCGAATCGGACCTGGTGTACTTCCAGGGCCATGCCGCCCCGGGTATCTACGCCCGCTCCTATCTGGAGGGGCGCTTCGACGAGGAGCACCTGGACAAGTACCGGGAAGAGGTGGACGGCAATGGCCTGTCCTCATACCCGCACCCCTGGCTGATGCCCGATTACTGGCAGTTCCCCACGGTGTCCATGGGTCTGGGCCCGATCCAGGCCATCTATCAGGCCCACGTCATGAAGTACCTGCACAGCCGGGAACTGATCGACATGGGTGATCGCAAGGTCTGGTGCTTCGTCGGCGATGGCGAGTGTGACGAGCCGGAGACCCTGGGCTCCATTTCCAAGGCCGGCCGCGAGAAACTCGACAACCTCGTGTTTGTGGTCAACTGCAACCTGCAGCGACTGGACGGGCCGGTGAGAGGCAACGGCAAGATCATCCAGGAGCTGGAGGGCATTTTCCGCGGCGCCGACTGGAACGTGATCAAGGTGGTCTGGGGCCGCATGTGGGACCCGCTGTTCGAGAAGGATGAGGATGGGGCGATGCAGAGGGCCATGGATGAGATCTGCGATGGCGACCTGCAGAACTACAGCAGCCAGGGTCCCGCCTATACCCGCAAGGAATTCTTCGGCAAGTACCCTGAACTGGCCAAGATGGCGGAGGACCTGTCGGACGAGGATATCAACAAGCTCAATCGTGGCGGTCATGACCCTTACAAGGTCTATGCGGCCTATCACAAGGCGGTGAATGAGGCGAAAGGCCGACCCACGGTGATCCTCGCCCACACCGTCAAGGGCTACGGCTTTGGAGCCGCAGGCGAGGCCCAGAACACGGCCCACTCCCTGAAGAAACTGGATATCGATGCCCTCAAGGCGTTCCGGGACCGCTTCGGCATCCCCGTGAAAGATGATGAGCTGGAGGAGATCCCCTATTACCGGCCGGCACCGGACAGCCCGGAAATGGTCTACATGAAGAAGCGGCGGCAGGATCTGGGCGGATTCTACCCCAAGCGCCGCAAGGACAGTCAGCCGCTCAAGGTACCAGAGCTGGAGGTATTCAAGAGTGTGCTCGAGGGCTCCGGCGACCGGGAGGTGTCCAGCACGATGACCTTCGTGCGATTGCTGAATGCCCTGGTCAAGGACAAGCGGATAGGCAAACGGGTGGTTCCCATCGTGCCGGATGAGGCCCGTACCTTCGGCATGGAAGGCATGTTCAGGCAGCTCGGTATCTACACGTCCGAAGGGCAGAAGTACGTGCCCCAGGACCGGGATCAGATCATGTACTACCGGGAAGAGAAGAAAGGCCAGATTCTCCAGGAAGGGATCAACGAGGATGGTGCCATGGCCGCCTGGATGGCCGCAGCAACCTCATACAGTCACAACAACTTCCCCCTGATTCCCTTTTACGTGTTCTATTCCATGTTCGGCTATCAGCGGGTCGGGGACCTGGTCTGGGCGTCTGGTGACATGCAGGCCCGGGGCTTCCTCATCGGCGGCACCGCCGGCCGTACCACCCTCAACGGCGAAGGCCTGCAACACCAGGATGGTCACAGCCATGTGCTGTTCAATGTCGTGCCCAACTGCCGCGCCTACGACCCGGCCTTCGGCTACGAGATGGCGGTTGTGGTCCAGCACGGCATCAAGGAGATGTTCGAGGACAACCGGAACGTTTTCTATTACCTGACCATCGAGAACGAAAACTACCAGCAGCCTGCCATGCCCGAGCAGAAAGGCATCGAGGAAGCCATCATCAAGGGTATGTACCTGTTCGAGTCGGTGGAGGCCAAGAGTGGCAAGAAAGCCCCCCGGGTCCAGTTGCTTGGCTCCGGCGCCATTCTCAATGAGGTGCGTGCCGCGGCCCAGATGCTGAAGGACGACTGGAATGTGGCCAGCGACGTGTGGAGCGTGACCAGTTACAACGAGCTGGCGCGAGAGGGTATGCATGTGGAGCGGTGGAACCGCCTGCATCCGGACGACACCCCCAAGCAGGCCTATGTCACCCAGTGCCTGGAGCCGCAGAAAGGTCCGGTGGTTTCCTCCACGGATTACATCAAGCTGCACTCCGAGCAACTGCGGGCCTACATTCCCAAGACCTACCTCACCCTGGGCACGGATGGTTTTGGCCGCAGTGACACCCGGGAGAAGCTGCGTCACTTCTTCGAGGTGGATCGTTACTACGTCGTCGTGGCGGCCCTCTCCGCCCTGGCGAAGGACGGCGAGGTGAAAAACGACCAGGTGTTGGAAGCCATGCGCAAGTACGGCATCGACCGCAATAAAACCAATCCGGTGCTGAGCTGAGGAGGCCGCAATGAGTGAACAGGACATCAAGGTTCCCGACCTCGGCGGCGCGGATGAGGTCGAGGTCATCGAGGTGCTGGTGAGTGAGGGCGACACCGTTCAGGAGGAGGACCCGATACTGACGGTGGAATCCGACAAGGCCTCGGTCGAGCTGCCGGCCCCGGCGGCCGGCAGGATCACCAGGCTCACTGTGAAAGTGGGCGACAGGCTCAAGGAAGGCGATGTGGTCGGCACCATGGATTCGGAAGGTGGTGATGCCGGAGGAGATGAGAA
The DNA here is from genome assembly GCF_900115285.1 of Marinobacter daqiaonensis. Classification (GTDB taxonomy): domain Bacteria; phylum Pseudomonadota; class Gammaproteobacteria; order Pseudomonadales; family Oleiphilaceae; genus Marinobacter; species Marinobacter daqiaonensis. The sequence continues at coordinate 1,674,630 of NZ_FOYW01000001.1, read as the reverse complement.
AAGTGAAGCCGCCGAGGACCAGGAGACCAGGGAAGCGCAAGGCGGTGAGCAGGATCAAAAGAGTGACGAAACGCCGGCCCCTTCCGGGACAAAGAGCGGAACCGAAACGGGGAAGGCCTCGGGCGGCAGCCGCAAGGAGACAGTGAAAGTTCCCGCCCTGGACGGATTCGACGATGTTCCGGTCATTGAGATCAACGTCAGTGAAGGGGATACCGTCGGGGAAGATGACCCTCTTGTGACCGTCGAATCCGACAAGGCCACCATGGAGATCCCTTCGCCTTACGCTGGCAGAATCAGCAGGATTCTCGTCAAGGAGGGCGACAAGCTCTCCGAGGGGGACGACCTGCTGGAGATGACGGTCGAGGAGGAAGGCGAGGAGGGTTCCGGAGCCGGCGCGAAGAAAGGCACCCGCGAAGAGCCCCGGGAAAAAGCCGGGAAAGATGAAGGGGAGAAAGCGGAATCCCCCGAGCGGGGCGGGAAGCCTGCCGGCGAGGAGGATCGTGGTGGCGGTACCTATGAGATGCCCTCACCGGGCACCAGGGTTCACGCCGGGCCGGCGGTTCGCAAACTGGCTCGGGAACTGGGGGCCGACCTGACCCGGGTGAAGCCTTCAGGTCCCAAGGACCGCATCCTCAAGGAGGATGTGGAGGGCTACATTCGCCAGAACCTGAAGAAAGCCCAGGAAGGCGGGGCTGTCGAGGGGCCCGGCATCCCGGGCATCAAGCTGCCGGATTTCAGCCAGTTCGGCGAGGTGGAACGAGAGGCCATGTCCCGCATGATGGTGGCCACCGCCACCAATATGCAACGGAGCTGGCTGAACGTGCCCCATGTCACCCAGTTCGACGAGGCGGACATCACTGACATGGAGGCCTTCCGCAAGGGGCAGAAGCAGGCCGGCGAGAAGAAGGGCGTCAAGCTGACACCGTTGCCGTTCATCCTCAAGGCCTGTGCCACCGCCCTGGCGGAGCTGCCGCAGTTCAATGTCTCCCTGGACATGGGTCGCAAGGAAGTGGTGCGCAAGAAGTACATTCACATCGGCATTGCGGTGGACACGCCCCACGGCCTGATGGTGCCGGTGATCCGGGACGTGGACAGGAAGGGGCTCTGGCAGCTGGCGGAGGAAGCCCAGGAGCTGGCCGGCAAGGCCCGGGACAAGAAGCTCAAGCCCGCGGAGATGCAGGGGGCCTGTTTCTCCATAACCAGCCTGGGGGGAATCGGCGGAACGGCATTCACGCCCATTGTGAATACGCCGGAAGTGGCGATTCTTGGCCTCTCCCGGGCCGATATGAAGCCCGTGTGGGACGGCGAGGCCTTTCAGCCGCGGCTTATGCTTCCGCTGTCGTTGTCCTATGACCACCGGGCCGTGAACGGTGCCGACGCGGCCCGTTTCACCAGCCTGTTGAGCGACGTTCTGGGAGATATCCGCCGGCTGCTGCTGTAGGGAGAAACTGGTAGGAGCTGGCCTGCGAGCGAAGAGGGTATCCCTCTGGACGAGGTGCCAGCCTCTTCGCCAGCAGGCTGGCTCCTACAGGGTTTCGGGGCCATCCTCGAAATTGCGGCCCAGTGTAGGAGCTGGCCTGCCAGCGAAGAGGGTATCTCTGTGGACGAGGTGCCTGCCTCCTCGCCAGCAGGCTGGCTCCTACAGGGTTGCGGACCCATCCTCGGGTTACCGGCCCAATGTAGGAGCTGGCCTGCCGGCGAAGAGGGTGTCTCTGTGGACGAGGTGCCTGCCTCCTCGCCAGCAGGCTGGCTCCTACAGGGTTTCGGGGCCATCCTCGGAATCGCGGCCCAGTGTAGGAGCTGGCCTGCCAGCGAAGAGGGTATCCCTCTGGACGAGGTGCCAGCCTCTTCGCCAGCAGGCTGGCTCCTACAGGGTTTCGGGGCCATCCTCGGAATCGCGGCCCAGTGTAGGAGCTGGCCTGCCAGCGAGGAAGGTATCCCTGCGGACGAGGTGCCTGCCTCCTCGCCAGCAGGCTGGCTCCTACAGGGTTTCGGTTATCTGATGCGGCCCTGGGCGATCCAGGTCTCCACTTCATTCGCCGTGAAGCCCCACAGATAAACCTCGGTTATGCCGGCGTCGTAGCCGTCGGTTACCAGGTATATGAAGGCTTCGCCGTCGGTGATGGCGGCGTAGCCCTTGCCGTGCCTGGTGTCGAACCGCGTTACCTTCTTGGGCTCCTGTTCGCCATACATGACGATCTCGCGGGCCTGCAGGAGGTCCTCCACAGTGGTTTCGGTCAGCCCGTCCTCTGTCGAGGGTTCTTCCAGCGCCATCACGTAAAGGGGGTAGCGCGGTAGCGGCACCGGTTCGGCAAAGTCATCGTGGGTCCGTGTGTCGAGGGTGACGCTGCGCCCGTCGGGTGTGAGAATCGCGACCCCGGTCTCCTGCATGACCGTTGAGCCCCGCAGAAGGTCCACCGGCAGCACAATGGTCTGGCCGAGATTCTCGAAGGCAAAGGTCTCCGGCCTGGCATCGTCGGTGGACGTGGTGGCGCAACCGCTCGTCAGGACAAGGAGGGCGGCAAGGGCCACAAGGCCCGGCAGGGAGGATCTGGCTGAGATCATGATCAATACCTGTCCGTGGTTACGAAAGTGACCCAGCATAGGCTTGAGGCCCCGGCTTCACAACTGTCGCTGGCATCAGCCCGGCGGTACTCCAGTCTGTCCCGCGCCCGTGATCCGGCCCATTAAGTCTGTCACAGCCTGAAAGTGAGGAACCTTCGTTCCGATCAGTCGTCGAACAGCCCGTTCCTGTCGTATCCTCCTTCACATGGCGTATTCGGGTAGAAATTGATGTTTCTTGAATCGGCGACCTTCGCTTTTCTGGACCTGGAAACCACGGGTGGCTCCACTGGCCACGACCGTATCACCGAGATCGGCATCCGATTCTGGCGGGACGGCGAGGTGGTGGATGAATGGCAGACCCTGCTCAACCCGGAGACCAGCATTCCACCTTTCATCGAACGCCTTACCGGGATCTCCAACGCCATGGTTGCGACGGCGCCCCGGTTTGCCGAGATCGCGGACGAACTCAGGGAAAAGCTCGACGGTGCGGTGTTCGTCGCCCATAACGCGCGCTTTGACTACGGCTTTGTGAAGACCGAGTTCCGACGCCTGGGGCAGGCGTTTTCGGCGAAGGTCCTGTGTACCGTGAAACTGTCGCGGCGGCTCTACCCCGAGCACCGCCGCCACAATATGGACGCTCTGATTCAGCGTCATGGCCTGGGCCAGGTTCAGCGTCACCGGGCCATGGGAGACGTATCAGCCATGCTGGATTTCTTTCGTCACACCCTTGGGGAGCACGGATCGGAAACGGTTGAACAGGCGGTGCGGACACTGCTGCAAAGGCCCAGCGTGCCCTCTCATCTGCCGCCGGACATAATGGATGGCCTACCCGCCGTGCCCGGAGTCTATCGGTTCTACGGTGAGAATGATGTCCTGCTTTATGTGGGGAAGAGCACCAGTATCGCGCAGCGCGTCGCCTCCCATTTCTCCGGTGACCATAACTCCAGTCGCGGTGTGCGGATGTCCGAGAGCCTGCGCCGGGTGGAATGGACGGAAACCGCCGGTGAACTGGGGGCGCTGCTGCTGGAACTGAAACAGATCAAAAAGCTCAGGCCTCTCTACAACCGCCGTTCCCGACCCGCCAAGACCCTATGGAGCATCGAGCTGACCACCGGCCCCGGTGGCTACCTGCAGGCCAGCCTGACCCGGGAAGTCGAGCCCCATCGCCTGGGCGATTATTTCGGACTTTTCCGTAGCAAGCGGGACGCCCAGCGGGCGCTGACCGGCATCGCAGCCAAAAACGAGCTGTGCAACCGCCTGCTGGGACTGGAGCCGCCGGAGCAGACAGGGCCCTGCTTCCAGCGGACCCTGGGGCGCTGCAGGGGCGCCTGCGAGAGAGTAGAAGACGTCACTCGCTATAATCTGCGCGTCCAGATTGCCTTCCACAGCCTGCGCCTGAAAACCTGGCCCTGGGACGGCCCCATCGGCGTTATGGAGCTTAATCCGAAGACCGGGCGCATGGACATTCTGGTGATTTACAACTGGATGCACGTGGCCACGGTGCATTCGGAAGAGGAATTCGCAGAGCTTAGCCTGCGGGGGCAGGCCGTGACTTTCGACATGGATTCCTACAAGCTGGTGGTCAAGGCGTTGTCTGGCAAGGGCGTGCCAGGGCTGAAAGTTCTGCCGCTGTCGCCGGTGGGCAGGCCGGAGGTTCTTATGCTTGACACCAGCCATTAGTTTTCCAGACGCTCGTTGACTGACGTATCATAGGGTTTTGTCGCCGGTCCGGCCCAGGCCGGCATCAGCCATGCCAGAGAGGACTACATGAACAGAGATCCCGTCACCCGCGAACTTTTCAACGACGTCATGGTACCCAACTACGCCCCCGGGGCCATGATTCCGGTTCGAGGTGAGGGTTCCCGACTCTGGGACCAGAACGACCGGGAGTACGTCGACTTTGCCGGCGGGATCGCCGTCAACAGCCTGGGCCACGCCCACCCGGGCCTGATCGGCGCATTGCATGAACAGGCCGAGAAGCTCTGGCATGTCTCCAACGTGCTCACCAATGAACCGGCTCTCCGTCTCGCCCGCTCCCTGAAGGAGCTGACCTTCGCCGAGAGAGTGTTCTTCGCCAATTCCGGTGCCGAGGCCAACGAGGCCGCCTTCAAACTGGCACGGCGCCACAGCTGGCTGAAGCACGGTCCGGAAAAGCACGAAATCATTGCCTTTACCAACTCATTCCACGGCCGCACCCTCTTCACCGTCAGCGTCGGTGGCCAGCCCAAGTACCTGGAAGGTTTCGAGCCGGCTCCGGGCGGCATCCATCACGCCACCTACAACGACCTGGACTCGGTCAGGGCATTGATCTCGAAGGAGAAGACCTGCGCCGTGGTGGTGGAGCCAATCCAGGGCGAAGGTGGTGTGCTGCCAGCGGACCCGGAGTTCCTCAAGGGCTTGCGCTCGCTCTGTAACGACCATGACGCCCTGCTGGTGTTTGATGAGGTCCAGAGTGGCGCCGGCCGTACCGGGTACCTCTATGCCTATCAGCACTATGGCGTCACCCCGGACATCCTCACCAGCGCCAAGGGCCTGGGCGGCGGTTTCCCGGTGGCCGCCATGCTGACCACGGATGCCGTGGCCCAGAGTTTTGGCGTTGGCACCCACGGCAGCACCTACGGTGGTAATCCACTGGCCTGTGCCGTGGCACAGAAAGTGATCGACACCATAAGCCAGCCAGACATCCTCAAGGGCATCCGCGCCCGCTCCGACAAGCTCCGCAAGGGCATGATGGCCATCGGTGAAAAACACCGCATCTTCACCCATGTCAGAGGCGAGGGCCTGCTGCTGGGCTGTGTGCTAACCGAAGAGTGGAAGGGCAGGGCCAAGGACTTCGTGGCCGCCGCCCAGGAAGAAGGCCTGCTGGTGCTGGTGGCCGGCGGTGACGTGGTCCGCCTGGCGCCCTCTCTGATCATTCCGGAACACGATATCGAGGAGGGCCTTGAGCGATTCGAGAAGGCAGTGGCTACACTGACGAAGTAGGGAGTGACTGTAGGAGCCAGCCTGCTGGCGAGGAGGCAGGCACCGCATCCTCAGGGATACCCTCTTCGCTGGCAGGCCAGCTCCTACAGGTAGAGTCGAGAGGGGGGCGTGACCTGTAGGAGCCAGCCTGCTGGCGAGGAGGCAGGCACCGCATCCTCAGGGATACCCTCTTCGCTGGCAGGCCAGCTCCTACAGGTAGAGTCGAGAGGGGGGCGTGTCTGTAGGAGCCAGCCTGCTGGCGAGGGGGGCGGGCACCGCATCCTCCGGGATACCCTCTTCGCTGGCAGGCCAGCTCCTACAGGTAGGACCGGGCGTAAGCTGTAGGAGCCAGCCTCCAAGGTTTTCGGGGAGGTCCGCCCCCTGCTCCTGAACTCCAGTCTCCAAAGAGGGCCAGCCATGCTGATCATCCGGCCACTGCAAGAAAACGATCTCGATGACCTCCACAACATGGCCGCCTCCGCCGGCAATGGCCTGACCACTCTGCCCCCCGACCGGCAACTCCTTGAGGGCAAAATCCGTAAAGCCCGCGACACCTTTGAGGGGCGCTGCCAGCCAGACGCCGGCCTGTACCTGTTTGCCCTGGAAGACACCAGTCTCAAGCGGTGTGTCGGCATCAGCGGTATCCAGGCCCGGGTGGGCCTCAACGAAGTGTTCTACAACTATCGGCTCAGTATCACCGTCAGGGACAGTCGTGAACTGGGTGTTCACGTGCGCACGCCCACCCTGTACCTCACCAACGACATGACCGATTCCACTGAGATCGGCTCCCTGCTGCTGGCCGAAAGTCACCGGGGCGGCGGCAACGGTCTGGTGCTCTCCCGGAGCCGTTTCCTGTTCCTGGATGAATTCCGGCAGCACTTCTCCGACAAGATCTTTGCGGAAATGCGGGGCGTCTCGGACGAGGCAGGCCAGAGCCCCCTCTGGGAGGCTCTCGGGCGTCGCTTCTTCGATATGGACTATGTGGCCGCGGACAGGCTCTCCGCCAGGGGTAACAAATCCTTTATCGCCGAATTGATGCCGCAGTTCCCGATCTACCTCTCACTGCTGCCGGACAGCGCCCGCGAGGTTATTGGCGAGGTCCACACCAACACCCGCCCGGCCCTGAATATGCTTCAGGCCGAAGGATTCAACTTCAACGGGCTGGTGGATATTTTCGACGGTGGACCGGTGGTCGAGGCGTTTCTGCACAATATCCGCACCATCCGCCAGAGTATCCTGCGACCGGTGAAGCGGGTCGACCGGCCCCTGCTGGACAACCTTTCAGCGTCGGACCGGGTCATGGTGTCCAATCGCGCTTTTGAGGACTTCAGGGTCGGCACCCTGCCGCGCCAGGCCATCAGGGATGAAGAGGTCCAGATTCCCGGCCCGATCATGGAGGCTCTGGGGGTATCGGAAGGGGACCAGGTTCGCCTCGCCCCCTTGAAAGACCCGCTGTTCTGACCAATACCTAATGGAAGAACCAGATATCGGGACCAGGAGGTACGCAGTGAGTCTGACGCTAACCGGAGAACTGTTCATTAATGGTCTGTGGGCGGAAGGCCATGGTGAAATGATCGAATCCAGCCACCCGGTTACCGGAGAGATAGTCTGGAGCGGTGAGGGCGGCAGTATGGACGATGTGAACGCCGCCGTGATGGAAGCCCGTGCTGCCTTTCCGGCCTGGGCCAGGAAGCCGGCTGAAGAGCGCGAAGCCATTGTTCGTCGGTTCGGGGAGCTTCTGGAGGAGCACCGGGAAGCCCTCGCGGATCAGATCGGCCGGGAAACAGGCAAGCCGTTGTGGGAGTCCCGTACCGAGGTTTCCGCGATGATCGGCAAGATCGATATCTCTGTGCGTGCCCGGAAGGAGCGCGCCGGACTCCGGGAGCGTGAACTGTCCGATGGCCGGCTGGTGCTCCGCCATCGTCCCCATGGGGTGGTTGCCGTATTCGGCCCTTTCAATTTTCCCGGCCACCTGCCCAATGGCCATATTGTGCCTGCACTGCTGGCCGGCAACACGGTGGTGTTCAAGCCCAGCGAGCTGGCCCCGGGTGTGGCGGAGTATGCGGTCAGGCTATGGCAGCGGGCCGGTCTGCCGGACGGAGTGCTTAACCTTATCCAGGGTCAGTCCGACACAGGTCGGGCCCTGGCCGGCCACGGGCAGATCGACGGCCTGTTTTTCACTGGCAGTGCATCCGTTGGCAAGCAGCTTCATGAAAAATTTGGCGGCCAGCCCCACAAGATCCTTGCCCTGGAAATGGGGGGCAACAATCCACTGATCGTCGAGGATGTCAAAGACACCAGGGCAGCGGTGTATAACACCCTGCAGTCCGCTTTCCTGTCAGCGGGGCAGCGTTGCACCTGCGCCCGTCGCCTGCTGGTTGCCAGGGGAAAGGAGGGCGACCGGTTCCTGGAGCAATTGGTGGAAGCCGCCGCGAGGCTGACGGTGGGAGAGTACGACGATGACCCACAGCCATTCATGGGGGCCCTGGTTTCACCGGAGGCCGCGAGCCGGATAATGGAGGCCTGGCACAGACTCAGTGCCGCGGGAGGTCGCCAGATGCTGGAGATGACCCATAAAAGCGGCACAGGGCTCCTCACTCCCGGTATCCTGGATCTTACCGGTGTCGCCGAGGTACCGGACGAAGAATATTTCGGTCCCCTGCTCAAGGTCTACCGCTATGAGGACTTCGATGAGGCCCTTGAGCTGGCGAATGATACCCGGTTCGGCCTGGCGGCAGGGATCCTGTCGGATCGCCGCGAGTTGTACGACCGGCTGCTGGAGGAGGCCCGTGCCGGCATCGTAAACTGGAACCGGCCCCTTACAGGTGCCAGCAGCGAGGCTCCCTTCGGAGGTATCGGCGATTCAGGAAACCATCGCCCCAGTGCATACTACGCCGCGGATTACAGCGCATGGCCCATGGCTTCGCTGGAGTCAGACCGGGTGGCCCTGCCGGAGGCACTGGCTCCGGGGGTCGAGCTCTGATGACCCTGTCGGTCGAACAGGGCCCCCTTCGCAGTCACTTTCTCTGAGGCCATCCGGGAGTGGAGTTGTATGGATATGTTTGATCCGCCTGCGGCCAGGCATGTCGAGATGCCCGCCCGCGAGCTCAACCTCGATGGTCTGGTCGGGCCCACCCACAATTACGCCGGGCTCGCCCGGGGGAACCTTGCCTCCGGCGCCAACGCGAACCAGCCCTCCAGCCCCAGGGAAGCTGCCCTGCAGGGGCTGGCAAAAATGAAAGCACTCTCGGACAGGGGCATCCTGCAGGGCGTGCTGCCGCCCCAGGAAAGGCCCCATATGCCGACCCTGCGCAGACTGGGCTATAGCGGTTCGGACAGGATGATCCTGGCCCAGGTGGACGGCGAAGCCCCCGAGCTGCTTGCGGCGGTAAGTTCGGCGTCCTCCATGTGGACCGCCAATGCAGCGACCGTGTCGCCGGTGCCGGATACCGTGGACCACCGGGTACATTTCACCCCTGCGAATCTCGCATCGAGTTTTCATCGCTCCCTCGAGGCGGAAACGACCGGCCGCATCCTGCGCTCGGTGTTTACCGACGAGGCGTGGTTTACCCATCATCCGGCCTTGCCAGCGATGCCACAGTTCGGGGACGAGGGTGCCGCCAACCACACCCGGTTGTGTGGCAGTCATGGTTCGCCGGGTGTGGAGCTGTTCTGCTACGGCCAGGTGGCGTTTGACCGCCGGGCTGCCCGTCCGAAGCGATATCCCGCGCGCCAGACACTGGAGGCCTCCCGGGCCGTGGCCCGGCTGAACGGGCTCAAGCCGGGGCGGGCAGTGTTTGCCCAGCAGAACCCCGCCGCCATCGATGCCGGGGTGTTCCATAACGACGTCATTGCGGTGGGCAATGAGAACCTGCTGTTCTACCACGAGCAGGCGTTTCTGAACGAGCAGCCCCTACTGGCAGAAATCCGGGAAAAGCTGGGGGAGGTCCCCCTGGAAACCATCCGGGTGACGTCGGCGGAGGTGCCTCTGGATGACGCCGTTTCTTCCTATCTGTTCAACAGCCAGCTGCTGACGACGGAGGCGGGGATGCTGCTGGTGGTGCCGGGGGAGTGCCGGGAGGTGGCCTCGGTGAACCGTTATCTCGACCGTCTGCTGGCGGCGGACAATCCGGTGACGGCTATCGAGACGTTTGATCTGCGCCAGTCCATGCGAAACGGCGGAGGCCCCGCCTGCCTTCGGCTGAGGGTGGCCCTGCCGGGTGAAGCCGTGGCTGCCATGAATCCCGGGGTACTGCTGACCGACGAACTTTATGACCGTCTTGTGGCCTGGGTCCAGGGCCACTACAGGGAGCAGCTTTTACCGGCGGACCTGTCCGACCCCGCGCTACTGCAGGAATCCCGCCACGCCCTGGACGAACTGACGGGCATTCTCGGGCTGGGGTCCATTTACGATTTCCAGCATTAGTGGTCACAGGTACACGAGCGGATCATGAGCCCGACACGGTGCCCCACCGGCACTCTCGGGTTCGGGAAGACAATGGCCTCCGGCTCGGCACCGACCCGGTACCGGGTGGTGTCGTCTTCCCAGATCAGGGTGCCCGGAGGGTAGAGGGTAAAGTTGGCCACATCGTCGGCGATGTGGAAGCGGAACCCCTCTCCGGTATTGAGGATTTCGTGAATCACTTCGAACCTCTCCGGCCAGTCAGTCTCGGGAATCCGCGGTGAGGGTTGGCCGCTTGCCAGCCGTTCCAGCGCTGTTCCCAGGGCGTCCAGGCCGGACAGGTCGTTCTGACCGAACGGCCTTACCCTGCCCAGCTCCAGGGTGAAGCTCTCTGCCCCCAGCGCCGCGGCGGTGAAGGAGGAAAACGTGGTGGCCGGCCTGTGTTGCAGCACCAGAGTGCCTATCCCTGCCTCCCCGAGAAAGGCCAGCTCCGTTTCCGGAACCCGGCGACCTTCAACAAACGGGTAGAGCGCGAACCTCTCGCGCTTCGACGGGCGTATCGCTGTGTGCAGGTCGTAATGCTGCACAGGCCCGGGGAAGGCCTTGTGAAAGCTGAGACAGGCCCCTTCCAGGCGTGCTGCCCTCCGGGCTTCATACCCGGCTGCTGCCTGCCGGTGGGCGCCCGTGAATAAACGGTTCAGGTTGTGCTCCAGGAAGCGCTCTTCCACCACCATGGCCGGCGGATTGCCGAGGACCAGCAGTACCGGAACCGATGGACACCACGCGCCCTGCAGCAGTTCGCCCACAAAGCGGTTCAGCAGTTCGACGGGGGCGGTTTCGTTGCCGTGGATGCCGGCGGACAGAATCAGGGCAGGGCCCTTTTGTACCAGCGCGGCCGGGCGTATCTCCAGCAGGCCGGTGCCCAGCCGGTGCACCTGGTCACCTTGGGAGAGTGTCACGGTTAGAACGGAACAATCCGCAGCTCCCAGGGCAAGGGTGTGAGCCAGCCAGTCGGGCTGGCCGTCAAACAGATCCCTGGCCCGGTCCATCACTCTAGTTCCCCGCTGGCCGCTGGTGCCTGAGCAGGTGGTTCTCCAGCTTGCGGAAGGCGAAGACCAGCAGGAAGGTGAGGGCCATGTAGATCAGTGCCACGGCGATAAAGGCTTCAAAGGGAGCGTAAAAGCGGGAGTAGATGTTGCGGGCGGCACCGGTCAGATCGACGATGGTGACCACGCTGGCAATGGCGCTGGCATGGAGCATGAAGATGACCTCATTGGAATAGGCCTGCACCGCCCGCCTCGCGGCACTGGGGAGCACAATGCGGCGCAGTCGCAGGAACCAGCTCATGCCATAGGCCTTGGCGGCCTCGATTTCACCCTGGGGTGTTGCCGCGATGGCACCGCGGAAAATCTCCGTGGTGTAGGCGGCGGTGTTGAGTGTGAACGCCAGCAGGGCCGGGTAGAACGGTTCCCGGAAGATCGCCCACCAGAAGGTTTCCTGGATGCCGGGAATCTGGGCCAGGCCGTAATAGATGATGTACAGCTGAATCAGCAGCGGCGTACCGCGGAACAGGTAGGTGTAGCACCACACCGGCCCGGATATCCACCAATGCCGGTTGGTGCGCAGGATTGCCAGGGGTATGGCCACCACCAGCCCGATCACCAGGGACAGGAATACCAGTTGCACCGTGTTCACCAGCCCCTGCCAGTACTCCAGCATGGTCATGGTGGTGAAAATCTCGTTCTGGTCCAGCCAGGAGGTGATGGTCTCCAGCATCTCAGCCACCTCCCTGAACCACACCGACGTTGGCGCGCCGGTTCAGCCACTTGATGAAGAGTTCGGATACCGCGGTGAGGGCCAGGTACACCGCGGCCACCGGGATAAAGAAGAGGAAGGGGGAGCGCTCCGCCTTGGCGGCTTCCTCCGCAACCCGGACCATGTCGGTCAGACCAATAATGGACACCAGCGCCGTGGTCTTGAGCAGTACCTGCCAGTTATTGCCGAGACCGGGCAGCGCATGGCGCAGCATCTGCGGCACCATGATCCGGCGGAAGGTGTGCCAGCGGCTGAATCCATAAGCCCTGGCCGCTTCGATCTGCCCGGCTTCCACCGCCAGGAAGGCGCCGCGGAAGGTTTCCGCCATGTAGGCGCCGAAGATCAGGCCAATGGTGAGTACGCCGGAAATGAACGGGTCGAACTGCAGGAACCAGTCAATCTGGAACTGGATATAGAGCCAGTCGGACAGCATGTTCACCGCGACCTGGCCGCCATAGTAGAAAAGCATCATCATCACCAGGTCCGGCACCCCACGTATGATGGTGGTGTAGGTGGTGGCGATGCCCTTGGCGAGTCGGTTCCGGGAGAGTTTGGCGACGGCTCCGGCCAACCCAAGAACAAGGGCAAGCAGCAGTGAAAGCAGAGCCAGCTCAATAGTGACAACGGCACCTTCGGCGAGTGCCGGGCCGTAGCCTTTCAGGTCGATCATGCGGGGAAATCCAGTCATCGGTGGCCGGCGAGGTTGCCGGCCACCCCAGATGGCTTACATCTTGATGTCGTATTCGAAATACTTCTGCATGATGGCATCGTAGGTGCCATCGTTCTTGAGCTTGCGCAGGGCGCCATTGACCATGTCCGCCAGGCCCTGGTCACGCTTGCGCATGGCAACGCCAACGCCCTGTCCCAGCTTGACTGGCTCGCCCACTTCCTTGAAGCCTTCCTTGGTGAGAATGGTCTGCTCGCCGACCGGGTAGTCCACGAAGACCACGTCCAGGCGCTGACCTTCGAGATCGAGAACCATGTCATCGGCTGTGGTATAACGCTTGATGGTCACAGTGCCGCCGAGCTCCTCGGTGACGTAGGTGTCCATGGTGGTGCCACGCTGCACGCCCACGGTCTTGCCTTCCATCGCGGACTTGTCGGTCACGTCAACGGCGAAGCCCTCACGGCCGAACCATCCGCCCGGGGTGTTGTAGTAGGGCTCCGAGAACAGAACCCGCTCGGCCCGCTCCTCGGTGATGGACATGGAGGACATGATGGCGTCGAACTTGCGTGCCAGCAGGCCGGGAATCATGCCGTCCCAGGCCTGGATCACGAATTCGCAGTCGGCCTTGAGTTCGTCGCACATGGCTTCTGCCAGCTCCACTTCGAAGCCGGTCAGGTTGCCGTCCTCGTCCCGGTATTCAAAGGGCTCGTAGGGCACGTCAAAAGCGATTCGGATCGTGTCCCATTCCTTGGCCTGTAACGTGCCGGCCATCATGGCCAGGGCGCATCCCGCTGCAACAATCAGTTTTTTCATCGGGTTTCTCCAGTGGTTGCGATTTCAGGGGTTATCGTTTGTCGGTTTTTTCCGGTTTTCAGAACCGGGGCGCAAGGAACTGCTGCATGCGCTCCGAATCCGGGTTGTCGAAGACCTTGTCAGGGCTTCCCTGTTCTTCGATCACACCCTGATGCAAGAAAAGGACCTGGGTGGACACGTCACGGGCAAAGGCCATCTCGTGGGTGACCACAATCATGGTTCGCCCCTCTTCGGCCAGCCCCTGCATGACCCTCAACACCTCTCCCACCAGCTCGGGGTCCAGGGCGGAGGTCGGTTCATCGAACAGCATGACGTCCGGCTCCATGGCCAGGGCCCGCGCAATGGCGGCACGTTGTTGCTGTCCTCCCGACATCTGAGCCGGATAATAGTCCTTGCGCTCGTAGATGCCTACCTTGTAAAGATAGGCCTCTGCGCGCTCGATTGCCTCCTTCCGGGGCACTTTCAGCACATGGATCGGCGCCTCGATGACGTTTTCCAGCACTGTCATGTGGGACCAGAGATTGAATCCCTGGAACACCATGGAAAGTTTCGCGCGAATCTGTTCCACCTGCCTGTTGTCCGCGGGAACACGCTCGCCCCTGCGATCCGTTTTGAAGCGGATGGGGTCGCCCTGCACGATAATGTCGCCCGACGTGGGGGTTTCCAGCAGGTTGATGCATCGCAGGAAGGTGCTCTTGCCGGATCCCGAACTACCGATCAGTGACACCACGTCGCCTTTACGGGTCTCAAGGGAAATACCCTTGAGCACTTCATTCTGGTCGAAGGTCTTGTGGATGTCCCTGCAGATAAGGGGGGCGATATCCGCCATCTGGCACTCCCGGAACTTGGTAAACGGCTGACGGGTTTTGGGGAGTCCGTCCCGGTCACCCTGTGTCGCTATAAAGTGAACGCCTGTGATTGGCACCAACCCGGTGGCCGTCACGGTGGCGCACAGTTTTACGGAGAGGCTTCCTTAAATCAACCATTTTGGTGGCTATGACGGCTTACCGGCCCTGACCGGATAATAGGGTGTTCATTTTCTTCAATCTCCCGCATGGATTCCGAGACATGGCGGACATGGGCTGTGGCTGCGCGCTGCGCGGCCTGTGGCTGACCCTTCATGATCGCCTGATAGATCTTGCGATGATGCTGATCGATCTGTTTCTTGAAGGGTTCCCGGGGACTCAGGTTCGTCACAGAGGCCTGTACCGTCATCAGCATCAGGCTTTTAAGGCTGTCGAGCACATGCACCAGTACCGGGTTGTGGGAGGCTTCCACAATTGCAAGATGAAACGCATGGTCGAGTCCGGCGTTGGTGAGGGGATCGGCCGCCTGCATGGCGTCGTAGGCCTTCGTTATACGATGGCGGTCCCTGGAGGTGGCCCGTTGCGCTGCCAGTCGGGCCGCCTGGCCCTCCAGCTGTTCGCGCACTTCCAGCAGGTCATAGAGGGTACGGGTGTGACCGGTGAATAGCCGCATCAAAGGCGTTTCCATGCCCGGTTCCGGCACGATGTGGGCGACAAAGGAGCCCCTTCCATGCTGGGTCTCAATCACGCCCCGCCCGTGCAGTTCATGCAGCGCCTCGCGGACAATGGAACGGGAAACCCCCATTCGCAGGGCCAGCTGACGCTCGGAGGGGATCTTTTCTTCGGGGGCAAGACCGCCGTCGAGGATCAAGCGCTCGATCCGATCGGCGATGGCTTTTGCCACGGGCACGGATTTCTGATTCATCGGTTTTTACTGGTCAGACCAGCCCCTCGCTGGTGAAGTTGGCATCGGGGGATTTTCCTCTGCAAGTTCCGGTAACTATCAGGTATTGGCTGTTCAAGGTCCATAGAAATGGCTTCATAAAGTGGTCTGACCAGTTGCCATTTTGCTGGACTTGAAATCATGGCGCTACGATCATCCGGCAATACGGGGACAGCTCATTCCTTGCGCAACCGCGCCCCTGCTGCTCTCCGACGATAGTGAAACACCAAGTTCATGTGTTACGAAAAAAGCTAAACAAAAACAAATAAGCTGGAGACTGATCGATGCACCACATACAGAGCAACATCGGTAAGGCACGCCCACGGCGTGGATTCCTCAAAACCCTGGCGATGTCCACCGCGCTTGCAGGGGCGTTTGCCCTGGGGGCTGGTCAGGCAGCCGCTGCCACGACCTGGAAGATCCAGTCGGTGTGGGACGCCGGTACCGTGGGTTACGACCTGTTCGAGGAATGGTGTAACAGTATTGAAGCCAAGAGCGGCGGCGAGTTGAAGTTCCGCTGTTTCCCCGCCAAGGCGGTGGCTGCCGATAATAACGCCCTCTTTGATGCGGTGCGCAATGGCGTGCTCCAGGGTATGAATCCCTTCACGCTTTATTGGTCAGGCAAGATTCCAGCCTCCGTGTTCCTGTCATCCTATCCTGCGGGTCCCGACCAGCCCCATCAGTGGGACACCATGTTCTATTCCCTGGGCATGCTGGAAAAAACCCGGGAGATCTATGAGAAAGTCGGCCTCTTCTACGTAGGCCCGATCCAGCACGATGCCAACATCATCCACTCCAAGAAACCGGTCAACAGCCTCGAAGACCTCAAGGGCATGAAGATCCGGGTGCCCGGCGGCATGGTAGCCGAGGTGTTCCAGCAATTCGGGGTATCAACGGTCTCTCTGCCTGGCTCGGATATCTTCCCGGCCCTGGAGAAAGGCACCATCGACGCGGCGGACTATGTCGGTCCGGCCGTGAACTACGAGCTCGGCTTTTCCCAGGTGACCGACTACATCATGTTCGGACCTCCCGGTGTGATGTCCATCTACCAGCCGGTGGATCTGATGGACCTGACGGTGAACCTGCGTGCATGGCGGGCGCTCTCGCCCGAACTGCAGCAGCTGGTGGAGGACGAAGTCCGTATCTTCTCCCAGAAGCATTACCTGACTATCCAGAAGCGCAACATCGAAGCCATGGAGAAATTCAAGCAGGCCGGCGACACGGTTACCCGGTTGAGCCAGGAAGACCTGGAGACCTTCCGCAAGGCCGCCATCCCGATCTGGTTCAAGTGGGCCAACAAGGACGAGGACGCCCGAGCCATTTTTGATATGCAACTGGACTACATGATGAACGAGACGGTGGGCTATATCGAGCCGGAAGACATCGAAGGCATGTAAGCCACGACAGCATCAAAAACAGGGAGAGCTTCGGCTCTCCCTTCTCAATGGCAAAGGTAAATCAACATGTCTGATCTCGAAGGCTTCGGCTTCGTTCTGCCCCACTGGGCTTACTGGGGCTGGTTGGCGGTGATGCCCCTGATCATGATGGCGCTCGATCGCTGGCGTGCCTCAACCTCAGAGCCGGTCAAGGAGGAAGCGGCCACAACCGTCGGTGAATTCCAGTCCGAGCAAGAAGATCCCCTCATGCGGTACAAGGATGTCGGCGTGAACTGGTTCACCCGGGCCATTGACTGGATCAGCGACAAGTCCGGTCTGTTTGTGTCTTTCTGGACCGTGAACGCCGTCTGCTTCTATTTTTTCGAGGTGGTCATGCGTTATGTCTTCAACATGCCCACCATCTGGGTCCATGAGGCCAGTTTTCTTCTGTTGGGCATGCAGTACCTGCTGGCCGGTGCTTTTGCGATGCTCCACGGTGCCCATGTCAGGGTGGATGTGATGTACAACCTGCTTCCCCTGCGCGGCCGCGTGGGCATGGATATCTTCACGTCCATGTTCTTTTTCGTCTTCGCGCTCGCGCTTCTGATTACTTCCTGGACCTTCTTCATGAACTCGTACTCAATGAACGAAACCACGGTTGAGACCTGGGGCATCCAGTACTGGCCGGTAAAGGCCATGATGGTGCTGGGCTCGGCCCTGATCCTGCTGGCCGGTGTTTCCAAGCTGATCAAGGACATCGCCCTGTTCATCCGCCTGGGGCAGGAGGGCGCAAGATGACCACCAATACTGTCAGTTCCGCGTCCGCTCCGGGCACTGCGAAGGCGATGATCGGCAAGCTCGGCACCTGGCTTATGATCCTGGCCACGGTGTCGCTTGGGTTCATCATCTTCGTTGAAGTCGTCAACATCCTTTTCTATGACCCCTGGAGCGATGACAGATTCCTGTTTCGCCTGTCCGGCAGCCTCAGTGAGGTCGACATCGGTCCGCTGACGTACCTCATGTTCGGTTCCCTGCTGGTGGCATTGATGATGGGCCTGCCCCTTGCCTTTGTGACCGGGGGCCTGGGTGTGGTGTTCATCTATCTGGTGGGCGACAGCATGATGCTCAACATCGTGCCAAGCCGCATCTTCCCGATGATGACCAACTCGGACCTGGCTGCGATTCCACTGTTCATTTTCATGGCGGCCATGCTGGAGCGCGCGGGCCTGATCGAGGAGATGTTTACGGTGGTCTACAAATGGATGGGGGGGCTGAGCGGTGGCCTGGCGACCGCGACCATCCTCGCTTCGACCATCCTGGCGGCGATGGTGGGAGTTATCGGGGCAGCAGTAGTGACCATGGGCATCATCGCGCTGCCTGCCATGCTCAAGCGCAAGTATGATCCTCAGATTGCCCTGGGCTCCATCATGGCCGGCGGTACCCTGGGTATCCTGATTCCACCCTCGATACTGGCCATTCTCTATGCCGTTGTGGCTCAGCAATCCGTTGGCGAGCTCTATCTGGGATCGCTGGTTCCCGGTCTGCTGCTCTCGGGCATGTACATCACCTATGTACTGATTCGGACCTGGCTCAAGCCGGAACTCGGACCGCCCGTACCGAAGGAGGACCGCATTTCCCTTGGCGAAAAGCTCCTGCTGCTCAAAGACCTGATTGCCCCGCTGGTGCTGGTGGGACTGGTGCTCGGTCTGCTGTTCGGAGGTATCGCCACACCGGTTGAAGCCGCCGGCATCGGTTCCTTCGGCGCTATCCTCGTCGCCATGAAGCACCGGGCTTTCTCCATCAAGTCGCTGCGGGAAGCATCGGTCACCACCGCCAAGGCATCGGCGATGGTGCTCTGGATCATGTTTGGCGCGTCGGTGTTCGTGGGTTTCTACATTCTCCAGGGCGGACAGGATTTCATCACCGAAACCATCCTGGGTATTGGCCTGTCACCGTACATGGTGCTTCTGCTGCTGATGTTGCTGCTGGTGGTGCTGGGTATGTTCCTGGACTGGGTGGGTATCCTGCTTCTGGCGGTGCCCATCTTCATCCCTATCGTCGAGGCGCTGACCTTCGATGGCCTGTTCGGCCTGCCGGCGGTGCCGGGCGAAGATGTGGTGCTCTGGTTCGGTGTGCTTTACCTGGTGAACATGCAGATGTCGTTCCTGAGTCCGCCGTTCGGCTACGCACTGTTCTATATCCGGGGAGTGTGCCCGCCGGAGATTTCCATGGGCACCATCTTCAAGTCGTCGCTGGCATTTCTGGCCATGCAGGCGATTGGCCTGACACTGTGCGTCGTCTTCCCCGGCATCATCACCTGGCTGCCAAACCTGGTGTATGGCTGATCATGTGCCGGCGACGCCCTGTGGTGTCGCCGGCTGACATTATTAAAAGCGTCTGTAAGGAGAAATCATCATGTTATCCATCAAGCGTCTGGCCCTGGATGATGCCCGTCTGCTGATCGAAGGTGCGGCCCGCAAGGCCGGGGAGATCGGCGTGCCCATGTGCATTGCGATAACGGACGAGTCCGGCAACCTGATCGCCTTTGAGCGTATGGACGGCGGCAAGATTACCAGTGTCACCGTGGCCCAGGACAAGGCATTTACAGCCGCGGCTGCCCGCAAGGCCACTCACGAGTACAACCAGGCCTGCGTTCCGGGTAACCTTGTATTTGGCATACACACCTCGATGGGCGGAAGGCTCTGTGTTGTTGGCGGTGGCCTGCCAGTGACAGTGGACGGACAGGTGGTCGGAGGTATCGGCCTGAGTTCCGGAACGCCACAGCAGGACATGGAATGCGCCCAGGCCGGAATCGACCATTTTCTGAACCAGCAGGCCTGACCACAGTCATAGCCATATCACTGTGTACCCCGCCTGTTACGGAGCAACGTTATGAATCAGACTGCAGCCCCGGACATCAGCCAATCCGAGCTGGCCGAAAAGCTCAGGGAGTTCATCCATCCCGAGTACGTCATCTCGGATGAAGAAACCATGAGGCCTTACGAGTGTGACGGCCTGTCCATGTACTGCGAAATGCCGATGCTCGTGGTGCTGCCTGAAACCGTGGCCCAGGTGCAGCAGGTCATGCGGATCTGCCACCGCCACCATGTGCCGGTGGTCGCCCGGGGGGCCGGTACGGGTCTGAGCGCGGGCGCGATGCCCCATGCCCAGGGAGTGGTGCTGTCCCTCGCCAAGTTCAACAAGATCCTCAGCATAGACCCCAAAGCCCGTTCCGCGCGTCTGCAGCCCGGCGTTCGCAACCTGGCCATCAGCGAAAAGGCGTTGCAGTACGGGATGTATTACGGTCCCGATCCCTCGTCCCAGATCGCCTGCACCATCGGTGGGAACGTGGCGGAGAATTCCGGTGGCGTCCACTGCCTCAAGTATGGCCTGACCGTCCATAACATTCTCAGTGTGGAGATGGTGACCGTCGAGGGTGATCGGGTGACGGTGGGCAGTGATGGCCTCGACAGCTGCGGCATGGATCTGCTGGCGCTGATGACCGGGTCGGAGGGCCTGCTTGGTATCATCACCGAAGTCCAGGTCAAGCTCCTGCCCAGACCCGAGAAGGCTCAGGTGGTCATGGCGGGCTTTGACAGTATTCAGAACGCGGGCGATGCGGTGGGTGGAATTATTGGTGAGGGCATCATTCCCGGTGGTCTGGAGATGATGGATGGCTTCGCCATTGCTGCCGCCGAGGATTTTGCCCAGGCCGGCTATCCCAGGGAAGCCGAAGCACTGCTGCTGTGTGAAGTGGATGGCACCGCCGAAGAAGTGCAGGAACACATCGAGCAGGCAGAGAACCTCTTCCGGAAGTACGGGGCCACTTCTGTGCGCACCTCTCAGACCGATCATGAGCGGGCGCTCCTGTGGAAGGGTCGCAAGTCGGCCTTTCCCGCCGTAGGCCGGATTTCGCCGGACTATTACTGCATGGACGGCACCATTCCGCGACGGCAGCTGGCCCATGTACTGATCGAGATGCAGCGGATGTCCGAGCGCTACGGTCTGAGGGTGGCCAACGTCTTCCACGCAGGAGATGGCAACCTGCACCCCCTGATCCTGTTCGATGCCAACGTACCGGGCGAGTTTGAACGCACGGAGCAGTTCGGTGGCGACATCCTGAAGCTCTGTGTCGAGGTGGGAGGCTGCATCACCGGCGAGCATGGTGTCGGGGTCGAAAAGATCCGTCAGATGGCGGTGCAGTTCGACGACCGGGAACTGGAGCAGTTCAATGCGCTCAAGGCTGCCTTTGACCCCGAAGGCATTCTGAATCCGGGCAAGGGCGTACCCACTCTGCGCCAGTGCCAGGAATACCGGGCGCTGGAGCGCCAGCCACAAAACCAATCCGAACCCAATAAGGTGGAAGCCTGATATGGCGGATATTACCGGACGCCTGCAGGAGCAGATTCTCGCGGCGCGTGATGAAAAACGTAAACTCAGAATTGTCGGCGGCGGCAGCAAGGCCTTCATGGGTCGTCAGGTAAATGCCGATGACCTCCATGTTGGTGAGCATAGCGGCATTGTGGAATACCAGCCAGTTGAGTTGGTGCTCACTGCTCGTGCCGGAACCCTGCTGACCGATATTGAAGCCGCCCTGGCCGAAAACAATCAGATGATGTCTTTCGAGCCGCCGCGATTTACGGACAAGGCAACCATTGGCGGCACCCTGGCCTGCAACCAGTCCGGCCCCGGCCGGCCATGGACCAGCTCTGTGCGTGACCAGGTACTGGGGACCCGCGTCATCAACGGCAAGGGAGAACACCTGCGGTTTGGCGGACAGGTGATGAAAAACGTGGCGGGCTACGACGTGTCCCGGCTGCAGGCCGGTGCCATGGGCACCCTTGGCCTGATTACCGAGATCAGTCTCAAGGTACTGCCCCGGCCTGCGGCAACGGCCACGCTGGTCAGTGAGTTGCCCCTTGTCGACGCCATTGAAGTGATGAACCGTCGTGCTGCCGAACCAAAGCCCCTGACAGGTGCCTGTTGGCTGGATGGCAAGCTTTACCTGCGGCTCTCCGGAGCCCGGTCTGCGGTGGACGCAACCGCGAGGCAATGGCAGGGAGAATTGCTGGAAGACGGCGATCGTTTCTGGGCGGAACTCCGGGATCACACCAGTGATTTTTTTGCCGGCGACGAACCCCTCTGGCGCTTCTCGGTCAATCCCACCGCCGCTAACCCGGACATCAAGGGCGATTGGCTTGTGGACTGGGGCGGCGCCCAGCGCTGGTACCGTGGCGAGGCTCAGCTCTCGGGGATGGAGGCCCTGGCAGTCCAGGCCGGCGGTCAGGTCAGCCTGTTCCGCGGCGGTGATCGGAGCGGTGAAGTCATGCACCGGCAGCCGGCACCCCTGAAGGCCGTTCAGCAGCGCCTCAAGCACGCCTTTGACCCCGATGCCATTTTCAACCCGGGCCGACTCTATACCTGGATGTGATAGCAGGAATTCTATGCAGACCAACCTTGTTCAACAATTCAAGAACACCCCTGAAGGCGAGGAAGCGGAAGCCATCCTTCGCAGTTGCGTGCACTGTGGCTTCTGTACCGCTACCTGTCCCACCTACCAGGAGCTGGGGGATGAGCGCGACGGGCCCCGCGGGCGCATCTACCTGATGAAGATGTTCCTGGAGGGCGAGGAAACCACCGAGAAAACCCGCACTCACCTGGACCGCTGCCTGACCTGCCGTGCCTGTGAAACCACCTGTCCCTCCGGCGTGCAGTATGGTCGACTGGTGGACATCAGCCGTGGCCTGATGGAGGAGCGCCTGCCCCGCCCCGCCCGTGAGAGGTGGCTACGCTGGGGACTGACCCGGGTGTTGCCCAACCGGCGCCTGTTCGGGTTGCTGCTGCGCACGGGTCAGCTGTTGCGACCCATGGTGCCGGAACCACTGCGCACCAAGATTCCACCAAGGAAGCAGGCCAGTCCCTGGCCGTCCGGCAGCCATAATCGCAGGGTCCTGGCCCTTGCGGGCTGCGCGCAGCCTTCCGCAACCCCCAACACCAATGCGGCGGCGGCGAGGGTGCTGGACCGTCTCGGCATTACCATGGTGGAAGCCCCCCAGGCAGGCTGCTGCGGCGCCGTGAATTATCACCTGGGCCAGCATGACGATGGTCTCAACCAGATGCGCCGGAACATCGACGCCTGGTGGCCGGCGATTCAGGATGGGGCAGAAGCCATCGTGATGACCGCGTCCGGCTGTGGTGCGATGGTGCAGGATTACGGGCATGCCCTCAAGGACGACCCCGCCTACGCCGAGAAGGCCAGGCGGGTGAGCGGACTCACCGTGGATATCGGTACCTTTATGCTGGGAGAGGACCTTGGCAAGCTGAAGCTTGAGGGCAATGCCGGCAAGGTGGCGTTCCACTGCCCCTGTACCCTGCAGCACGCCATGAAGCAGAGCGGTGTGGTGGAGCAGGTTCTCGAGAAGGCGGGCGTTCCCATGGCAGCCACAACCGACAAGCACCTGTGCTGCGGTTCCGCTGGTACCTACTCGATTCTCCAGCCAGAGATGAGTCAGCGCTTACTGACCAACAAGCTCGAGGCCCTGACCATTGACCAGCCGGACGAGATCGTAACAGCCAACGTTGGCTGCCAGCTTCATCTGGAAACCCGTTCCCCGGTGCCTGTCCGCCACTGGATCGAGCTGCTTGACCGGGCCTGACCCCTGTGAAACCTGCAGAGTTGATTGTTTGTGCTACAGTGAAAGAGCCTGACTGAAGAATGTTCAGTAAATACACCGAGCGTAGGAGGCTGATATGGAAGCCAAAGCACAGAAGGACGATTACGAGCAGGTAAAGGCGGATCTGAAGGCGCTGAGGGAGGATCTGGCCAAACTCAGCAAATCCGTGGCGGACGGCCAGAAGAGCAACATTACCAGCTTTCGGGACGAAATCCGTCGGGAAAGCCAGGAAGCCCTGGAGCGGGCGCGCAAGCGTGGCGACGAATACCTGGACTACGCCAAAGCCTCCGGGGAAAAGGCGGTGCAGGATGTGGAGCACCGTATTGAGGAGCGCCCCTTCCTGACGGTCATTATCATGTTCCTGGCCGGTCTGGTGGTCGGTAAGCTTCTCGACCGCTGAGTATGGTATCCAAGCAGGAACTGGAAGGGCTGGCGCGCAAGGCCGTCGCAGCCGTTATCGGCTTTATGCTGACAATGGCCTTGCTGACAGCCCTTCTTCTAGGTGGCATTGTTCTGTTGTTGTGGGCGCTGACAGAGGGTCTTACACCCCATGTAGGGCAGGCGGGGGCGCTGGGTATTTCCGGCGGCCTGTGTTTCCTCTTGCTGGGGCTGTTCTTCTGGCGTCTGCTGAAAACCTCGTCATCCCATAGTGATGAGGGAGGCGCAGAGCCCAGATCAATGCAGGACCGGTTGGCTGATATGATTCGACAGAACCCCCTGGAAGCGGCGTTGGGGGCCTTTGCGCTGGGCCTGTTTGGACAGACCGACCCCAAGGTCAGGGCAATGATCCTGCAGAGTGGTGCTGCCTTCATGCAGCAGGCTCAGAATGACGGCGGTTCCTCCGGGGCCGACGGTGAAGGTGGGCCGGAAACTCCGGAGCCGCCCGCTCCGGGCGCCCCCTGAACCCCATATCTTGACCAGGGGTGATCCCGTTCAGGGCGTCAGCAGCCCCGCATAGGCGCAATAGAGGAATGCACCCGATCCGGTCAGGATCAGTAACCAGGCGGGAACGATCAGATCCATACGTTTTACCACTCTCATAGCCTGCTCTCGCTTGTTGTTTTGATGTATGTCAAGAAATACGGCTTCTCCCGAGAATAGATCAAAACATCGTCAATGGATAACAGATTCAGTAAAAAAATGATCACGACGCCCGGAATGTGACGGTTTTCGTCCTGACAGTGATGCAGGGCAGCTTTCATCGGATCCGGCGAATCACCAGCACAGGATGTCATAGGATGCCAACCAGGACGGTTGCACTGTTTTTCCTCTTCACGCTTGCCACCACTGCCCCCATGGCGGAAATCTTTACCTGGACCGACGGTGACGGCGTTGTCCATTTCACGGACCGGCGCCCTGCTGGCGAACGGCCGGATACGGTCTCCCCGCCGGCACCCTCCGTGATGCCCATGGGTTCCAATGTAAAAGCCGCCGAGGCCATCCGGAAATCCCTCGGGACCCCTCAGAGAGATGGCCCGTCAGCCCGAGCCAGAGACGTAAACAGGGCCCGTCAGCAAAAACGCTGCGAGCAGTACCGGGAAAAGCTGGAGAAAATCCAGAGCCAGCTCAGGGCAGGGTACAGCAATGCCCACGGAAACCGGCTGCGGGCCCGACGGCGCGATCTCAGCGGCCGGCTCAGTCGGGAATGCATCCTGGGGTGAACAAGAGTGAGGGAAACGGAAAGGAAAGGAGCGGTCACTCCGCCGGCCGGGTCTGTATGGGGGGGAAGAAAGTGGACCTGTTGGGATTTCCCGTTTCCGGGAACAGGATCGAATCCACGAAATCCAGGACATCCACCAGATTGTCGGGGCTCCTGCTCCAGTCGCCGTCATGGCCAACATTGATCAGCAGCTTCAGCCGCGCCCGTGGTTCGCCGGTGATGGCGTTTACCCGGAGGGCCATTCGCGCTGATTGCTCGAACGGCACCACTTCATCATGGGTTCCGTGCACCAGCAGGACGGGCGGGTAGGCGGGGGTGATATGTTCGACCGGGCTGGCCTCGAGAGCCAGGTCGCTCTCATAGGCCGGATAGCCCATCAGACTGTCCGCCAGGGGCTGGCCAAGAGGGGCGAGAGTGGTGATATCGGATATGCCGGCCCAGGAGACCACACCCTGCACTTCGGAGGAACTGGCTGGCTGCCCCATTTCCGGGTCCTCCGCGCCACTGTCGCCATTGGTGGCTGCCAGCATCAGGGCAAGGTGAGCCCCGGCGGAGCTGCCCCAGGCCACCAGGCTGTCGGCGTCCAGCTCATGCTGGTTGGCGTTCGCCCTGATAAAGCGGATGGCGGCCTTGGCATCGTAAAGTTGCGCCGGCCAGAGGGCCTCCTCTGGAGGACGGTAATCCACGGTCACCAGGGCATACCCCTGATAGATGATCCGGAAAACAGCGGCGTTTGAGGCGGTGTCCCTGCGGTCGGTCGGACCACCGCGGTGAAAGTTGACCACCGTCCTGTAAGGGGGCTCACCTTCAAAAGGGTAAAGAATATCCAGCCGCTGCCTGGGGTTATTGCTGTTGGTGTAGGGTACATTCCTGTCCACTTTCCAGAACTGATCCAGGTCCACTCTTTCCGGGGTGATCTCCGGCCCGGTGGCCTCACCAGATCCCGTCGCCGGCTGGCGGCTGGCAGCCCGCTTCAGTGCCTGCCGGAAGTCCGCCAGAAGCTCCGGGGAAGCGCCGCCGGTCACACTGATATCCACCGCCGGAATGCCTTCGGCTGACAGTTGGGGCGTCGTCAGACACAGCAGCGACAGGATGACGATGCGACTCAGATTCACAGCAGGCTCCAGGACAGAAACGGCGGCACCATGATAGCGAAAGTCTGCATGGTTACCAGCTTGCGGAGTAGAGGCTCCCGGTTTTTTACGCGCTGCGAAAACTGGCAAGGGCGGTAGCTGCGGCCACGAACAGGCCGCCGAAGATACGGCTCCTGCGTTTCTGGTCGTGGGGCGCGCCCGCAACAAGGAACTGCGCCACCAGGAACGTTAACCAGACTGTCAGTGACATTCCTTACCCTCTCGTTTAACAGGGGGGTGATACACTAATGGGTGTTAAATCACCAGCCAATGGGAGGCCTCATGGCGAAAAAGCGGGCGAAGCCCACGAATCACAGCGCGGTGCAGCGGGACCTTAGAACACCCAAGTACCAGATGCGAATTGTCGAGGACAGGACGAAGTACAAGCGCAGCCGCGACGGCCAGGCAAGGTCAGAGGATTTCCGCAAGGCCGCCTGAGGCGGTTTTACGAAAGTCCCCTGATCTTCCTGCCCTCTCATATGCTGTCCGGATGATGTTTGCGGGACTCCCTGTTCAGCTGTTCAAGGTCCCGGCTCAGATTCTCCGACCAGCGCTGCCATTCCTGCTGAAAGGCTTCGAACGTCTGGCCGGAGAGTTCCGACAGCTGCTGCTGGATACGGGCCAGTTGCTGACTCACACCCGCCACCGAATCCGCCTCGGACTCATCCAGCCGTTCCTGCTGGCGTTCCAGTTCCTTCCTGGCTTCCTCAAGTTTTTTCCGGTCTTCGGGGCTGGCGTCACGGTTCTGTTCCAGGGCCTCGTCCAGGGAGCGGGACAGCTCTTCCATCTTCGCTTCCAGATCTTCCCCGTACTGCCGTATCAGCCCCGACATCTCCTTCTCCGCCTGGTCCGAGAGAGCCGCCAGGTCATCGGCAAGCCGATTCAGTTCCCGGGCGGCGCGGTCCGATTCGTCGGCAAACCGGGAGCGGAGTTTTTCGCCGAAGTCACGGAACTGACCCATGAGGCGTCCGATGCTTGCATCTGATGCGATTTCATCCCCGGTGCGGTGATAATCCACCAGCCACTGATCGTTTATCTGTATGACATGGGTCGTGGTCTCCAGGGCGGAACCGTCCAGAGCCTTCAGGCCGTTGATTTCGGTGGCGATCCGGGCCTGTCCGGCGTCCACGGTTACCCGCCCCCAGGACACGCTGGCTCCCTCCCAGTTCAGTGAATAGGCATCGAATCCGGACTCCTCCACCAGGGTGGAGAGTTCGGCGGCGGTTTCCGCATCGCCCTCGATAACAGCGTCCCAGAAGGCCCTGGTGACCTCCTGCGGCGTTTCCGGATCGCTGCAGCCGGTGAGTGTCAGCGCTGTCAGGGCAAGGAGGGAGAGGAAAAGCGATTTCGGTGTCATGGGTGTGTCCGTGAAGATATTCAATGAAAATCTCGGCAGCCTGTTTGCCGGTCCCGGTTGCTCCACTGATAAAAACTCCTGAAAGTCAGTTCGTTAGCAGGGAGGCATCGAAGACGGCTTGTATGATCTGTGTAAAAAAATCACGCTATAAGCGTCGGCGGTAGTGTGCTGGAATAATGCATGAATCAGGGAGGATTTGTCGAACCCGATCGATGGCGGCCCGCAGGCGTCGAACCGGTTTAAAGCCACCTTGGCCGTGAAAAGACCGCTATGTGGTCGACCATTCGTCTTCGGGAGGATTTCTCCTTTACCCTGGTCCGGGGCAGGCTAGACTTGTCTGCATTCAGACCAAGGTGGAGGGGGCATGGAGTACCTGGGAGCAATCAGCACGGCCATCATGGCACTTGTCTGGGTTATCTATTTCCAGGTCTTTTTTTTTCAGTACAAGCGCAACAGCCGGCCCTACCTCGTCATCCATCACGCCCAGAATGAGAATCCGGACGCCCTCTGCCTGCTGGTGAACATGAGCAAGGAGACCGTGCATGTCCAGTGTGTCCAGGTGGTGGTTTTCTCGAGGGACGGCGAGCAACGGATACTGACCGTCACCGATTACCGGCGCCTGGGGCCGGACGACCAGAACATCCATCAGGTATTGCGCCAGGGGCCCCTTGAACCTGGCGGCTACCTGGTGCTGGGCTCCTTTCGCAATATCATTCTCGGGCGGCGCAGCGAGGATGAAGAGGAAGAGGAGACCGACTACCTGTTCGAGGACATTACCGACATTGTGCTTCGTGCCGCCGTGATACACGGGCCCAGCCGCTATCCGGTGGGGGTAAGGCGGCGCTTTCTTCTGCAGCATGAAGGGGAAACCAGGATTTTCCCGCGCAACATTCACAGTGAGCAGTTGACCCGCCGACGGGACCGCCACGAGGTCCGTCGCTGGCTGGAGGGAGAGCTCCATCCGCAGCGCGGGGGCAGCACGGAGTCGGAGGAGTCCGACCAGTCCGTCCGTGAGGATGAATAACCGCCTGCCTTATCGGACCCGACATGATGAGCCGGATCTGGGGTCTTCGCGTCCTTTAGTGGAATCGGACGCTGTTTCATTCGGCCCTCGGCTACTACGCTGGTAGACATGAAGCCTTTGTCTGGATGGTTATCTCAGGGGTGGCGCAAACTGACCAGCAGGATGTCGCCCCCGGTCTTTTTCGGATCGGCACTGTGCGTCATCGCCTTCTGTGTCTTTGGTGGTGTCTTTACCGAGACGGCTACACGGACCTTTACCGGGCTGCAAAGCTGGATCACCATCCACTTCGGCTGGTATTACTCGCTTGCCGTAACCGCCTTCGTGGTGTTCGCCCTGTGGCTGCTGGTGAGTCCCTACGGCAGTATCCGGCTCGGGCCCCCTGATGCCCGCCCACGATTCGGTTACGCCTCCTGGTTCGCCATGTTGTTCAGTGCGGGCATGGGAACGGGGCTGGTGTTCTGGGGGGTGGCGGAGCCCCTCTACCATTACGGCAACCCGCTGTTCGCCGACGCGAACACTCCTCACGCCGCCCGGGAGGCGATGCAGTACACCTTCTTCCACTGGGGGCTGCATCCATGGGCGATCTACATCCTGTTCGGGGTGGCGATTGCGTACTTTCATTTCCGGCATGAGCTGCCCCTGGCTCCCAGGTCGATTCTTCACCCTCTGATCGGTAAACGCATACACGGCCCCATTGGCCACGGCGTGGACATCCTCTGTACGGTTGGAACGCTGCTTGGGGTGTCCACCTCCCTGGGCCTTGGCGCCATGCAGATCAATAGCGGTATCGCCCAGTTTATGGACGTGCCTCAGGACGTCTCGATCCAGGTGGCGATCATCGCCGCAATCACCCTGGTGGCCACGATTTCGGTGGTGGCAGGAATCAAGGCCGGTATCCGCAGGCTGAGCATGCTGAACATCTCACTGGCCTTCATACTGATGCTTTTTGTCCTGGTGGCCGGACCGACCGTCTACATCATGGAGGTGCTGGTGGGCTCGCTGGGGGTCTATCTGCAGAACCTGCCCAAGATGAGTCTGTTTGTGGACTTTTCCCGGGATAGTGACTGGCAGGCGAGCTGGACCCTGTTCTACTGGGGCTGGTGGATCTCCTGGTCGCCGTTTGTGGGCATATTCGTGGCGAGGGTTTCCCGGGGGCGGACCATCCGGGAATTCGTTGTCTCGGTGATGCTGGTGCCCACTCTGGTAACCTTTGCCTGGATGGCGGTATTTGGTGGCACCGCCCTGAACATCGAGCTCTTCGGAGAAAGCGGGCTGGCCAGAACCGTACAGGAGAACGTCTCGGTGTCCCTCCATGCGCTGTTGCAGGAACTGCCACTGGCGCGGCTTACGATGATGTGGGCCACCCTGGTGGTGGTCATCTTCTTTATTACTTCATCGGACTCGGGATCCCTGGTGGATGATATGGTCACCTCGGGCGGTCATCCCAATCCGTCCCGGATCCAGCGGATTTTCTGGGCTGTCTCCGAAGGTTCTGTTGCGGCGACGCTGCTCATTGTCGGGGGCCTGAAGGCCATCCAGAACGCATCCATTTCCCTGGGCTTCTTCATGTCCATGCTATTGATCGCCATCTGCTTCAGCCTTTACCTGGGACTGCGTTCGGAACGCCATCTGACACGTGCCGGTGCAGACGGCCGGTTCCGGCTGCGGCCCTGGTCCGACCGCTGAACCGGCCGTCGGCTCAATCAGCTCTCCTGGCAGCGGCTGAGGTGACGGACTCCGATTTTGAGGTCTTCATGGCTCGCAAGATCGCCTTCTCGATCTCAACCATCAGGAAAATGATGCCGCCGGCCAGCCAGATCAGCCCCCAATGGGCCAGGCTCAGGGCATCACTGGCGAACAGCCATTGCATGGGCCCCGTATAGGTCCACAGCAGCTGGATCAGCAGAACAAGGCCAATGGCCAGCCACACCCTCCGGCTACCGAACAGGCCGTTCCAGGACAGCGCGCTGGCGAGGGGGCGGCGGGTGTTGAGCAGGTAGACCACTTCCCCGATCACCAGCATGTTCACCGCCGCCGTTCGTGCCAGTTCCACGGACGCGCCCTGCCACTGCTGCAGCCAGAGGAACAGCCCATAGACCGGTGCCACCAGCAGGACCGACACGAACAGCACACGCCACAGCAGGAACAGGCTCAGGATGGGTTCCTTCGGGTCCCTCGGTGGCTGCTGCATGATGTCGGGCTCGGCTGGTTCAAAGGCCAGGGCCAGGCCCAGGGTTACCGCCGTGACCATATTGACCCAGAGTATCTGCACCGGCGTGATGGGCAGCAGGGTGCCTGCAAGGATGGCGATCATGATGGCGAGACTTTCCGCGCCGTTGGTGGGCAGCAGGAAGGTAATCGTCTTGCGGATATTGGCATACACCCGGCGGCCCTCCCTGACAGCCGCCACGATGGTGGAAAAGTTGTCGTCCGCCAGCACCATCTCCGCCGCTTCCTTGGATGCCTCGCTGCCCTGGACGCCCATGGCAACGCCGATATCGGCTCGCTTGAGGGCGGGCGCATCGTTAACGCCGTCGCCGGTCATGGCGCAGACCTGCTTGTGGTCCTGGATGGCTTCAACCAGGCGCAGCTTATGCTCCGGGGCCGCCCGGGCGAACACATTGATGTCCAGCACCCTGTCGCGAAGCTCCTCGTCGGAGGCCTCTTCGATGTCGTGGCCGGTAAGAGTGCCGCCGGTTCCGGCGATACCGATTTCTGTGGCCACGGCCTGGGCGGTGAGAGCATGGTCACCGGTCACCATCTTGACCCGGATACCGGCGTCCTGGCATTCCCGAACGGAGGAGACCGCCGAGTCCCGGGGCGGGTCCATGATCCCGACCAGCCCCAGCAGGGTCAATCCACTCTCGACATCCGCTTCTTCCAGCGTATCGGCTGTGTCTGCCGGCTTGCTGGCCAGGGCCAGCACCCTGAGACCGCCGGAAGACAGGTCTTCGATTCGCTCATGCCAGCGGTCCCGGTCGAGCTCGCCATTGTTGTCCCCGCCTACGGCCCGGTCGCACATGTCCAGCAGGACATCGGGCGCGCCCTTGACGTGAATGACCGGGTCACCGCCATCCACCGGCTCGTCCAGCGTTGCCATGTACTTACGCTCGGACTCGAAAGGAATGTCGTCCACCCGGCAGTACTCCTGGCGGACATCGTCCGGTGCCAGTCCGGCTTTGGCGGCGACCACCAGCAACGCGCCTTCGGTCGGGTCACCATCGATGGTCCAGGTATCATCCTGCTGGCGCAGGGCGGCGTCGTTACAGAGCACGCCGGCGGTCAGGAGGCGGCCAAGAAGATCCTCATTTTCCGGTTCGACGGGGGTGCCATCCTCGTCGGCGTTTCGTCCGCGGGAAAAGCGGCCTTCGGGTGTGAAGCCCACTCCGCTGACATGGAAGTCGTTGTCGGCCATGGCGATGGCATTGACCGTCATCTCGTTGCGGGTAAGGGTGCCGGTTTTGTCAGTGAATATGGTGGATACGGAACCCAGGGTTTCGACCGCCGGGAGCTGGCGAATGATGGCATTCCGACGGGCCATGGCCTGGACCCCCAGGGCGAGGGTGATGGTGACGATGGCCGGCAGTCCCTGGGGGATGGCGGCCACGGCAAGGCCAACCCCGGCCATGAACATGTCCTGGATTCCCCGCTCGTGGACGAGTACGCCGAAGGCGCCCATGGCCGCCGCCAACGCAAGGATGCCGCCGGCGAGCACCTTGGCGAACTGGTCCAGCTGTTGCTGCAGGGGGGTCTGGGTGGTGTCGACGCTTTCTATCAGCCTGGAAATATGGCCAATCTCGGTGTCCATGGCGGTTGCCACCACCACACCCTCACAGGTGCCATGCACGCAAAGGGTGCTGGCGTAGGCCATGCTGCTCCTGTCAGCTAGGTCAGCGTCCTCCGGCTGGGCGTCGGTCTGCTTGCCGACAGGCTCGGACTCCCCGGTCAGTGCCGCTTCTTCCATACGACAGCGCCTGGCGGACAGGAGACGCAGGTCCGCCGGTACGCCGTCCCCACTTTCAAGGAGGACAACGTCGCCGGGGACCAGCTCTTCGGCGGGTATGGTTTTCCGGTTTCCGCCACGGCGAACGGTGGCTTCAGGCGACAGCATGCTGCGGATGCTCTGAAGGGCTTTCTCGGCCTTGCCCTCCTGGATGAAACCGATGGCGGCGTTGATCAGGACGACCGCGAAAATAGCGGCGGCGTCGACCCATTGCCCCAGTATGCCCGCGGTGATGCCGGCGATCAGGAGGATGATGATCAGGATGTTGTTGAACTGGTCCAGAAGCCGGCGCCACCAGGGCCGTCCGCCGGAGTCTTCCAGTCGGTTGGGTCCGGTTTCCCTGAGACGTTCCTTCGCAGTGGCGTCCTCCAGTCCGTCGGACGAACTGTCAAGATGGTCAAGGACCTCATCCGTGGGAAGCGCATGCCAGGATGTACGCTGCTCTGTAGAGGCCTCAGCCATGTTATCCGTCCTCCCCCATTGCCAGTGCTGACAGTCTAGAAGTGGTCTCCCGAAGTGCAACGTGGGCGGGGTGTTGGTATCAGGTGGTGACGCGCCTTTCTGTCGTGAGGGCGGGTTCCGCCACGGCCTCAGGGTTTGAGATACTCCCGAGCCGCCTCCATCACCTTTGGCGCCAGTATCAAACTGGCAATCATGGTGGGAATCGCCATCAGGGCATAGCCGATGGTGATCAGGAAAATGACGGCCTGAAGGGAGATCACCGCGCCCAGGACAATGAGGGCGACATAGACATACTTGTACCAGTGCTGGCGCTCGGCACCGATCAGGAAGCCCAGGCATTTGGCGCCGTAGTACCAGAAGGTGAACATGGTGCTCATGCTGAACACGGTCACCAGCAGCATGATGATCCAGGGCCCGATTGGACCGAGGGACTGTTCAAACGCCCTGGCGGTCAGCGCGGCGCCGGCCACATCGGTGCCGGCTTTCCAGGCGCCGGTGGTGATCAGTACCAGGGCGGTGAGGGTGCAGACCACCAGCGTATCGATCACCGGCCCCATCATCGCCACCAGGCCTTCCCGCACCGGCTCATCCGTGCGGGCGGCACCATGGGCCATCACTTCCGTGCCCACACCGGCTTCGTTGGAAAATGCCCCCTGGCGGACCCCGGTTATCACCACGCCCATCAGGCCACCGGCAGCCACGGCGGACAGGTCACTCTCAAAGGCATGGGTGAAAATGGAGGCCAGGGCTGCCGGCACCTGTTCGATATTGATGGCGATAATGACCACCACGAAGAACAGGTAAAGCACAACCATGGACGGCACCAGCCTGGCGGCGGAATACCCCACCCGCCGCACCCCGCCAAAAATGACGAGGCCCACCAGAGCGGCGATGGCGAGTCCGAACCAGAGGTTGAAGGTCGCCACCTGATCCCCCGAAATAACATCAAAGGGGAGCAGGACGGACTCGCGCATAGTCTCGGTAAGCTGGTTGATCTGGAATACGGGCAGGGTACCAATCAGCCCCGCCAGACAGAAGAAAACCGCCAGGGGCATCCATCGGCCGCCCAGACCTTCCCGGATGACATACATGGGGCCGCCCTGGACATTGCCGCGACTGTCCTGGCCGCGGTACATGATCGAGAGCGTGCAGGTGAAAAACTTGGTGGCCACGCCGAGCAGCGCGGTTATCCACATCCACAGTAGCGCGCTGGGACCGGCGTAACTGACGGCGAATGCCACGCCGGCAATGTTGCCAAGGCCCAGCGTGCCCGACAGGGCGGCCGACAGGGCCTGGAAATGGGTGATATCGCCGGGGTCGTCGTCACGGTCGTATTTGCCCCGCAGAATGTTGATGGCGTGGCCGAAATAGCGGTAGGGGAGGGCCCGGGAGTAAACCACAAAGAACAGACCCCCACCCACGATGATAAAGATCAGGGGCGCGCCCCAGAGAAAATCCGATGTCTTTCGAAGCCATGACTCCAGCTGGTCCAAAAATACGCTCCTGGCTCTACTGTTCTGGCTAGATTCTAGCAGCTTCAGAGCGTGTCGCTGGCTGACAGGCGGGGAGGCCGTCAGGAAAGTTTCGGCCCGGCTTGCTACAGTTAGGGGCAGGCACATCGGCAAATGATTGAATTTCCCTGATTATAAAGGCCGGTTGCGTTGAGGCGCCGGCGCGGACAGATAAGACAGCGAACGTACCGACAATCAAGGATTCCCTATGGAGCCAGCGATATGGTCATTCAGCATTCTGCTTATTCTGATTACCCTGGCGGGCGCATTCTCATTTGTTCGCAGGCGCCGCACCACTGGTGACTATCTGGTGGCCAGCCGCCAGGTAAAACCCTGGCTGTCGGCCCTTTCGGCGGTTGCCACCAACAACAGCGGTTTCATGTTCATCGGCATGATCGCTTTTTCCTACCGGGTGGGGCTTGAGTCTATCTGGATGGCCATCGGCTGGATCCTCGGGGACCTGACCGCCTGGCTGTTCGTCCATCCCAGGGTGCGGGAGCAGTCCGGGCGCATCAAGGCCAAGACCCTTGCGACTCTCGTCGGCACTCATAACGGCAAGGAAGACCGGGTACTGATTGTCCTGGGTGGTGTCATCACCTTCATATTCCTAGGGGTCTATTCCGCCGGTCAGTTCAAGGCCGGCAGCCTGGCGCTTCACGCCTTGTTCGGGTGGGACATGTGGGTCGGTATCGTTATCGCCATGATCGTTGTCATCATCTACTCCTTTGCCGGGGGCATCCGCGCGACCATCTGGACCGATGCGGCCCAGAGCCTGGTGATGATCGGGTCCATGGGGATGATTCTGATCATGTCCTGGCAGACCATTGGCGGGCTGCCGGCTCTGTTCGACAATCTCCGGGAGCAGGATCCGGCCCTGATGTCGCTTTTTCCCGATAATCTTGAGTTCGGAATCCTTTTCTACCTGCTGGGCATGATGTCAGGGGGCTTCGGGTCCATGGGGCAGCCCCAGATCATGGTCCGTTTCATGGCAATCGAATCAGTGGAGGCCATCAAGCGGGCACGGGTCTGGTATTTCGTCTGGTTCGTACCGTTTTTCGCGGCTTCGGTGGGGGTAGGGCTGTACAGTCGTGCAATCCTCCCCGACCTGCCCAATATGCAGATCGCCGAAGGCGTCACCCAGCCCACGGAGTTGGCGTTGCCCCTGATGACCATGGAAATGCTGCCGGCGTTTTTCGTGGGCATCTCCCTCGCCGGTCTCTTTGCCGCGACCATGTCTACCGCGGACTCCCAGGTGATCGTCTGTTCCGGCTCCGTCACACAGGATGTGCAGCCGCGCTGGAAAGACTCCTACATTGCCTCCAAGGTGGCCACCATTTCCATCGCGACCCTGGCGTTACTGGTGGCGCTGTACGCCCCGGAAGGCGTCTTCGGGCTGGTTCTGATTGCCTGGTCGGCCCTCGCCGCGAGTCTTGGCTCGGTGTTGTTGCTGCGGATTTTCAAGCTGCCCTTTTCCACCGGAACCGCGGTCGCGATGATGTTCACAGGGTTTGGCACCGTACTGGCGTGGCATCTGTCGCCCTTTAACGATGACATCTTCAAGCTGCTGCCCGGGCTGGCGGCTGCTTTCCTGGTGTATCTGCTGAGCCGGATACCGGGCTGGCTGGGCTGGCGGCGTTGAGGCCGGGGTGGCATCCCGGCGATGGGGCTGTCGGCGCCTGTCAGGCGGCACGGATGGCGATTGGCCGGCGCTTTCTTCCCCACCGCCCCGGCTGGGCCTCAATGACGCCCGGCAGGAAGTTGTTCAGGGGTTTCGTCTCCACCGGGTCGATGCAGAAGCCCGAGGAGCGGCCCCAGGTGGTCAGCACGACCTGGTCATCATGGCGGGCCCGGACGAAGCAGAGGCCCTGCTGGCCTTCCTTCAGTTTGCCGTGCCGGGGGCAAAGATCACACTGGATGCGGCCGTCGTCGAGCCCGTGCCAGCAACGGGTGGGAACCTGCTGGGGAGTTGTGCCTGTCAAATCGATACTCAGCCAAAGATGCCCTCTCAGGGCAGGAATATGCCTCTTCCCTGAGACACATCCGCAGCGTTTGTGTTCCCCTGCGTGAGGGCTGATCAGTCTTCCCTGAGCGCCTCCTCAAGACCTGCCGACAGGTCGTTGAAATGGGAAACAATGACATCTTCCGCATCTTTGCTGGGCCAGCCGAAACCGGAGCATTCACGGAAAGGGGTAATATCTTCGATCAGTTGCAGTTCCAGCCGGGCCGCTTCGTCCTGACTCTGAAACCGGATGTGGTATTCGGCGGAGCAGTACTCTCTGGCAATCCGCCAGCTGGCCAGCCCCCGGCCGGTCAGGGTGCCTGCCTCCTGGTTCTCAATCTCAAATTCGGATTGCCGGTCATCGAGGGTAGCATCGAAGTAATTCCTGGCACGGCGCCACAGCTCTTGCCGGTCCGCTCCCGCCACCTGATAGTCGTAAGTGAACGTTTGTTGCTCAACTTCTTCAAGGGACTTTTCCTCCTGCATCATGCCGGCGCAGGCAGAGAGCATAAAAGCCAGACTCGTGAGTATCGTTAGTCTGATCATCCGTTCCTCCTTTATTTCGACAGGTAATTCCGGGTGAATCTCGGCGCCCTCGAAGGGGAAGCGACCGTGTCGATGGTCTACCCACTCCCTGAACAGACTTTTCCGGCCCGGTGGAGCCGTTAATCGGCCGCCGGCTTCAGACACCATCTTCTTCAGGGTAGGTGACAGGCCGCCAACTTTCGACTTTCTGATATGTTCCATCCTCACCGCAGTTGCGCATCGGCTTGAAATACGGTTAGCTGTCTACCTTCTTCAGGAGGTTGCCCTTGTCCCATTTCCAGCTTGCGCTTTTGCTCGGTATGACGGTCGCCCTGGGCCCACTGGCACTGGATGCGTACCTGCCGGCTTTTCCGGCGATTTCGGCTGATCTCGGGGTTGGCATGGGTGACGTCGGGCTGACCCTGAGTGCCTATGTTGGGGCGCTCGGTCTGGCTCAGCTGGTAGGCGGGCCCCTGTCCGACCGGTATGGCCGCCAGGTCATCCTGCTGGGGGGATTACTGATTTTCGGGGCTGCTGCCTTCATGGTGTCAAGGGCAGCGAGCCTTGACGAGATGTTGCTGTGGCGGGTGGTTCAGGGCATAGGCGGTGCTTTCTGCGCGGTATCGGTGCCGGCCATTGTGCGGGATACGACCCGCAGCCAGGATGCCGCCCGGTTGTTTGGCCTGATCGGGCTTATTATGTTCATCGCCCCTGCCGTGGCGCCGTCCATGGGGGCTCTGTTACTGGCCACGTGGGACTGGCCTGCCATTTTCCTGATGCTGACCGGCTACGCGATGCTGCTCGGGGTGGTCCTGAAGTTGCTGCTTTTCAGCCGTTTGCCACCCTGGACTCCGGCCTCCACTCCGGTGAAGACACTGATCACCAATTACAGCCTGGTTCTCAGGCACGCCACGACCATGCGCTTTATTGGCATCCAGGTGGCGTGTTTCAGCGCCATGCTGGTATTCATTACCCATGCCTCGTTCATCTATCAGGAGTGGTTCGGTCTTTCCAGCGCCCACTTTTCAGCTCTGTTCGCCGCCAACGTCGGCATGATGGCCCTGCTGAACGTGCTCAACCGGCGGCTGTTGCTCAGAATCCAGTCCGTGGTGCTGTTGCGGATCGGCGTCATGGTGCAGTTCGCTGCCATGCTCGCGCTGTTGGCAAGTGCGGCGCTGGCGGCGCCCTACTGGGTGGTTGCCGGCTGTATTATTCTGGCCGTTGGTTGCATGGGGGCCATCATTCCCAACAACATGGCCAATGCCCTGGAGTACTTTCCCGATCTCGGCGGAACAGCCTCGGCGCTGCTGGGCGCTACACAGTTTACTGTTGCCGGTATTGTCAGTGCCCTGTCGGCCATTTACGCCGGCGATGCCCTGCTCCCCATCGTGCTGATCATGGCCGGTTGTATACTGGGGGCGGTGGTTCTGGCGGTGGGGGCACCTGGTGCTGTTGACCGGGAGGCTTTGCGGCCAGCCCGGGAGCTCTGATCACGCATCGCCATCATCCTTTCTTTACTTCCCTGAGGCTTGTAGCTCGGAACAGTCTTGTATAGACTCCCGCGTCGCTTCAGGGACGTTGCCAATTTTTGCCCACGGCCCGCATGGATCGTGTGTCTGAAACGCCCATCCCAATAGCTCTGTGATTCCCGTAGCCCTGCCCATGTCTCCTGCTCCGAAAATCCGGCAACTCGCATTCCGCCTGGCGGTCATTCTTTCCCTCGTTGCCGCGGCCGGAGGCTTGCTGATTGTACTCGGGTGGTGGGGTTCCATACCGATCCTGCCCGTACCGCTGCCCGACCGTTCGGATGTGGGGGCCATCGGAGGCTTTGCTCTGCTCTTCGGTGGAATATCGACGGCGACGGTGTTCATGTCCGGTCAGTGGCGGTGGTTATCGCCCGCTGCAGGAACCGTTGTCCTGGTCCTCGCCTTGTGGGGCTTGGTCGGTGGGTTTCCGAAAGGGCTCCCGCTGGATGCCGCGCCGTTATCATTGCCGTCAGCTGCCACCTTCCTGCTGTTGGCCGTCGGCATGCTGAGCCTTCGCGCCACCCGCCAGTTGCAGGTGGTAGCGACAGGTGTGGCGGCGCTGTGCGCCCTTCTGGTCTGCATTTACAAGCTCGTGGTTTATGCCTACTGGTTCCAGGACCCCTCGGGCCGCGTGCTGCTGCTTTCCATGCCTCCACAGAGTGCGGCTCTTCAGGCGCTCCTTGCCCTGGCGTTGCTTGGCCACCTCGTTCACAGGCTCAAAAAACCTCCAGGCAAGGCTCCCGGCCTGGTCCTTGGCTCGTACGGTCTCATGGTCGTGATCTGCATACTGGGATGGGCCCACTTCAACCATGAGGAAAGCGTGGCGGTCCGGAAGGATGCCGAGCAGCTGGCGGC
The DNA here is from genome assembly GCF_900115285.1 of Marinobacter daqiaonensis. Taxonomy (GTDB): domain Bacteria; phylum Pseudomonadota; class Gammaproteobacteria; order Pseudomonadales; family Oleiphilaceae; genus Marinobacter; species Marinobacter daqiaonensis. Next base: position 1,635,553 of record NZ_FOYW01000001.1, on the reverse strand, counting down.
GAACCTTTCCCGCGTACTCGAGGAGCATGTCTACCGGAGTTTCGATCCCATCGACCTGGTTTTCGGTGAGGTTGCGAGGCAAGCCAGGACCAGTGGCCTTGGTTCGATCACTGAGTCCCGAGAGGAGTGGCGAAACCTCAGGGCAACCGCCGAATCGCTCCCTCAGGTCAGTGCCCTGATAATCCTTGACGCCCAGGGCGACTTCCGCCTGTTCAGCCGTCAGTTTCCGCCACCTGGCGGCAATTACAGCCACCGCGACTACTTTGAGGCCCATAAAGCCGGTGCAACGCGGCATCTGGGTGAACTGGTGGCCGCAGGTACATCCGGCAAGCCCATATTCACCTATAGCCGTCGTCTCGATGATAGTGATGGGAACTTCGCAGGGGTGGTGCTCGCATCGCTGGAGATCGGCTATTTCCAGGCGTTCTACCGGTCACTCGACCTGGGCCCGGGGGCGGCGGTCGGATTGTTCCGGCGTGACGGCGAGCTCCTGATGCGGGCGCCATTGCTGCCGGATATTGCCGAACAGGATCTCACCCGGCATCCCATCTACACCAGCCTCATCCACCAGAGCCCTGCGGGAACTTTCGTGGGGTACTCACCTTATGATGGCGAGCAGAAGCTTGCCTACTATCTCGCCTCTGACAGTCTTCCTTTCGTGATCAATACCGTGATGGGAATGAACAGTGTGATCATGCCTTTCGAGCGCCGATTTGTGCAGTCGACGGGGGTGTTGGCGTTGGTCCTTGCATTGATGGCGACGATGATGCTCGTTCAGTTGCGGGCGCTGGAGCGAACAGCGTTGTCCTATGACCGGGTCCGTCAGAGTCAGCGATTTGCCCAGGGGGTGCTGGATTCCGTTTCGCCGGCGATTGCGATCGTATCTCCCACGGGGGAGATTATCAGTGTAAATGCCGCGTGGCGCCGGTTTGGCCAGGAAAATGGTGCCAGCGACTCGACCAGCCATATCGGACAGAACTACCTCAGTACCTGCCAGGGTGCCGAAGGCGACCATGCCGAAGGTGCGGACCTGGTCGCTGAGGGCCTGTCCGCGGTGATCACCGGAACCAGTAAGGAGTTCGAACACGTCTATCCCTGCCCTGGCCCGGGTGGCGAGCGCTGGTACCGGATGAAGGTGCTGCCAATGAGCGATGGTAGCGGTCGAGTGGTGGTCAGTCATGAGTCGGTCACGGAACTCAAGCAGGCTGAGGCCGCACTCAAGACTGCGGCCAACACGGATCAGTTGACGGGCCTGAATAACCGGCGCGCCGTAATCGAACAGGCGGAGAGCCACATTGCCAACGCCCGCCGCCATCATCACCCGCTCTCGCTGCTGATGATCGACTGTGACCACTTCAAGAAGGTCAACGACACTTTCGGACATGCCGGCGGCGATGAGGTGCTGCGGCGACTCGCCGGGATTATTCGTGAAACCTGTCGGACCGGGGATATCTTCGGCCGTCTGGGTGGGGAGGAATTCGTTGCTGTTCTTCCTTACACCACAGGGGACGGTGCGAAGATACTTGCCGAGCGCCTTCGACAGGCCGTGGAGCATGCCAGCGTCACGCATGATGGCGACGTGATCATCTTTACGGTCAGTGTTGGTGTTGCAACCCTGAAGACGGAGATGGATATTACTGAAGTGATGAAAGAGGCGGATCAGGCTCTGTACCATGCCAAAGCGAATGGCCGTAACCGGGTGGCGGTGATGGCTGGGGAGACCGTTTCACCTGAAGTTTGAGTTGGGGGTTGTCCCGGAAATTAGGCTAGAGTTTGAGGAGAAACACACGCCGACAGGGAGTAGCCGATGATTTTTCGACAGCTGTTTGAACCCGTATCCAGCACTTACACCTATCTGTTGGGCTGCGAGGAAACCGGGCGAGCGGTCCTGATCGATCCGGTCGTCAACTCGATCGAGCGTGACCTTGCAGAGCTGGCCAGGCTGGGGCTTAAGCTGGAATACACTCTGGACACCCACATCCACGCCGATCACATCACCTCCGCCCGAGAGCTGAAACAGAAAACGGGCAGCAAAATCGCGGCACCCGCCATGGACTGCCTGCCCTGCACGGACCTGGGAGTTGAAGAGGGGAAACCGTTGCAGGTAGGCCGGCTCAGCCTGCAGCCTATTCATACGCCGGGCCATACCGACGGCCATTTCGCCTACCGCCTGGACGACCGTATTTTTACGGGCGACGCTCTCCTGATCGAAGGTTGCGGCAGAACGGATTTTCAGAACGGCAGTACTGATGCCCTCTATCGGTCCGTAACTGAAAAGCTTTTCACCCTACCGGAGGACTATCTGGTCTATCCGGCCCATGATTACAAGCAACGGCGCATTTCGAAAATTGGTCAGGAGAAGGATCGCAATATCCGATTGGGTCAGGGAAAAAGCCTTGAGGAGTTTCGGGAGATCATGGACAGGCTCGATCTCGCGTATCCCAAATTCATCGACTATGCGGTTCCGGGGAATAAACAGTGTGGTGTATGTCCGACGGATCTACCTGAAAGATTGCATCATTATTGTGAGCAAATGGCCCGTACCCCTCAAGGGTGACCGGAGAGGAAATCGAACCACCGGTAGCAGGCAAGGGCAGCATAGGGTTCGCCGTCAGGCGAAGATTAGCTGGATTGCAGATTGCAGAGGTCGCTGGATATCGTTACCGATGCTTTCCAGAAAGGCTTTTGCAGGAAATTCAGCGCAGGCAGGCTCGCGAGGACGACCTCCCGCATCTCGCGCTTCACGACGTTGCCGAACTTGGTGTCCACATTTCAATCGATGATTTCGGTACCGGCTATGGCTCCCTGGTCTATCTCAGTTCGTTGCCGGTCAATGCGATCAAGATCGACCGCCAGTTCATCCAGGCCGCGCCAACCACGACGGAAGCGGCCACTATTGTTTCGGCATTGGTCGGGCTGGCCCGGATGCTGGACCTCCGGGTTGTGGGGGAGGGTATAGAAACCGCCGAGCAACTAGAGTTTTTGCGGCGACAGTCCTGCCAGCTCGCAGAGGGTTACTGGTTCAGTTATCCGCTAGGCCTGGCCGATCTTGAGTGCTATTTGCAGAACAAGGCATAGCCTCCATCGACGACTCATACCTGCTGGTAACCGCGAACGCGCATTTGTCTATGCAATTCTCTTGAGCCCAAAGGCTACATGAGGTCTTCATCGGCTTAAAGCAGGGAGGGGAACTGCTCTTCATCGGCAAAGCTCTCTGACAGCGTGTCGAAGACTCGCCTGACCCTGGGTGGCACCGGTCCCCGCTGTGGCCTGTAAACGAAAAGCGAGAGTGGTGGGGGTTCAAATTCCCTCAGGACGGGCACAAGCAAGCCTTCGCGGATATAGGGAATGACAAGGAACGCTGCAATCTGTCCAAATACCCAGCCATTCATTACCGCCTGCAGCTCGGCCTCAGGATCGTCCGATAAAAACCTTGGAGCGTGTGGCGTATGGGTGAAGCCATTGAATCGCCACGGCCAGACCCGGCCAGAGTTACGGTCGATCCGTCCGGAAACAGGGCGTGTCATCAAGTCCGAAATTCGCTTAGGCTCCCCAACCCTAGCGATCAGTTTTGGAGTTGCCACCACCATAAGAGGGACCTTTGCCGCCTCCCGGGCGACAAACCGATTGTCGAGGAGGGCTCCAACCCGGATTCCTATATCGATCTGTGCTCCGACAGTGTCGGTCACCTCATCTTCAAGACGCAGGTCGATCAGGCACTCGGGCGCGGCCCTGATCAACGGTTCCAGCAAAGGGAGAATGTGCCTCCTGCCCACTGAGTGGGGTGCTGTAATTCCGACCCGCCCTGCATATCGCTGATTGTCCGACGTGTCCGATTGTTCGAATAAAAGCTCCAGCTCAGCCATCAGGCTGCTGGATTCACTCAGAAACTGCTCGCCAAATTTCGTGATCTGGATCTGTCGCGTACTTCGATGGAAAAGCAGCTCTCCCAATTGGTCCTCGAGCTCTTTCACGGCCCGGCTGATGGTCTGGGGCGAGGTTCCCAACTGGAAAGCGGCATCCCGGAAACTTTCGGAATGGGCTGTGGTAACAAAGATCTTGAGCAGGCGAAAGCGATCGTACATGGATCTCTCCGGGGGCACGGTCTCGTCAGCATAGACGACATTGTTCCATTTTCCGGAATTTAGAAAGCCAGAATTTTTCCTACCAGGCAGGCTTCTGCCTGATTACCCTGACTCTACTTGCCGAAAGCGCAATAAAACCACAACAACAAGATGAAGGCGCCGAACTGCTGAACATTAGGAGGTCGTACGCCTTTTGGGGGAGTCACCATGTCATTATCCCGCAGAAACTTTCTCAGAAACAGCCGTAACGCCCTGATCGGAGCCCTGGCATTCAGCAATGGAGCCATTGCGTTACTCGCTCCATCGAGAGCCTGGTCGTTGCCGCTGCAAATGCTCACCACGACCGAGGCCGAGACACTCCTCAAACTTACCCGGCACATCTTTCCACACGAGACTCTTGAAGACGCGGTCTATGCGTTTGTGGTCAGAGATCTCGACAAAAACCCGGCTACGCATTCACTAATGGACACTGGCTTGAAGGACCTCAACCGGCGGGCTGGTGGTGACTGGCTTGCTTTAGACTCTGAGGAACAATTCCGCCATGTCGAGGCAATTGCCGGTACCCAGTTCTTCGAAACCATCCGTAGCACTGCGGTGGTCTCACTTTATAACAATGAACTGGCCTTCGCACACTTCGGCTATGAGGGTGCCAAGGGTGATGGTGGTTACCTCTATGCCGGTTTTAACGATCTTGAGTGGTTGCCAGACCCTGCGCCGGCAGACAGCGGAATCAAGCCACGCTTACCAGGCTGATTCTAAATTGCTCCATTTGATAATTCCTATAAAAAACAGTCTGGAGAAATCCCATGTCATTGACTGAAAAACAGGCAACCTTCTCCCATGATGACGACGACGTTGTAGTGGTCATCGGATCCGGTGCCGGCGGCGGCACCCTGGCCAACGGCCTTGCCCGACAGGGTATCAACACTGTGGTTCTGGAGGCGGGTGCACTACACACCACGGCCGACTTTCTGGCAGACGAGTGGGCGTCATTTTCCCAACTCGCCTGGCTCGACCCCAGAACAACTTCAGGCAGCTTTCGCCTGGCTACGGACTTTGCCGGGCTTCCGGCCTGGATTGTAAAAGCAGTGGGTGGTACCACCATTCATTGGGCGGGCGCGAGTCTGCGGTTCCAACCTCATGAGTTCCAGGCGCTGACCCACTACGGCCCGGTCAAAGACGCCAACCTGCTTGACTGGCCCGTCGGTTATGACGAGCTGGCCCCCTACTATGCAGTTGCCGAAGACCGGATGGGTGTTACCCGGACGAACGGCATTGGCGGATTGCCCGGCAACAATAACTTCAAAGTGATGTACGCGGGCGCAAAGAAGCTGGGCTACAACTGTAACACCGGCCACATGGCCATCAACAGTCAGCCCCGGAACGGTCGACTGGCCTGCCAGCAGCGTGGTTTCTGCTTTCAGGGGTGTCGCTTCGGAGCCAAGTGGTCAACACTCTATTCCGAACTACCTGAGGGTATTGCTACGGGGCATCTCGAGATCCGGCCCGAGTCCCACGTGGCCCGGATTGAACACGACAAGAAAGGTCGGGTGAATGCCGTTGTCTACTTTGATAAAAATGGCAAAGAGCAGCGTCAAAAAGCTCGTGTTGTGGCTGCTGCGGGGAACTCCATCGAGACTCCGCGGCTTCTGCTGAACTCCGCTTCTTCGATGTTCCCCGATGGTCTGGCCAACAGCTCAGGCCAGGTGGGAAGAAACTACATGCGACACATGACGGGCTCGGTGTACGCCACCTTCGACAAGCCGGTTCACATGTATCGTGGTACTACCATGGCCGGAATCATCTCGGACGAGGCCCATCATGATCCCTCCCGTGGATTCGTGGGCGGCTATGAAATGGAAACTCTCTCACTCGGACTGCCGTTCATGGCTGCGTTTCTCAACCCTGGAGCCTGGGGAAAGGACTTCACGCGGGCAATGGACCAATATGACAATATGGCGGGGATGTGGCTTGTAGGCGAGGATATGCCTCGTGAATCCAACCGCATTTCGCTCAATACGGAGGTCAAGGACGCCTATGGCATGCCGGTTGCCAACGTGCATTACGACGACCATCCAAACGACATTGCCATGCGCGAGCATGCTTTCGAGAGGGGCGAAGCCATATACGGGGCTGTGGGTGCTCTGGAGACTATCCGTACCCCGCCATACCCGTCCACTCACAACCTCGGCTCTTGCCGGATGAGCCAGAAGGCCGAGGATGGGGTCTGCAATGGCACTGGCCAGACCCATGATATCCCGAACCTGTTTATTTCTGACGGCAGCCAGTTCACGACTTCGGCGGCGGAAAACCCGACTCTGACAATCGTCGCCCTGGCACTGAGGCAGTCCGAGAAGATGGGGCAGATGTTAAAGCAGGGAGCAGTCTGAGTCGCTCCCGCTAAGCGAACCACCAACCAGCAAGAGAAATAGAGTATGAGCTTTTCCGGTGAAAACTACCCAGGCGTGAAGTCACCAACGAAAGATTCGGCAGGTTTCCGTTTGAATCACACGATGCTCCGGATAAAAGATCCAGAGAAATCCCTGGCCTTTTATACGCATGTTCTGGGCATGACCGTGCTGCGACGTCTCGACTTTGAAGAGATGCAGTTCTCACTGTACTTTTTGACTCCATTAGCCGCAGAGCACTCAGTGCCGGACAACAAAAGCGATCGGACGGTCTGGACCTTCAGTCAGACAGGCATCCTTGAGTTGACTCATAACTGGGGAACGGAAGATCAGGAGGGCTTCAGCTATCACGATGGCAACGCCCAACCTCAGGGCTTCGGTCACATCTGCATTTCAGTGCCGGATCTGGACGCTGCCATCGCTTGGTTTGACGCCAACGAGGTCACCTACGTGAAGCGTCCGGAAGATGGCAAGATGAGGGATGTAGCGTTCATCAAGGATGTTGACGGTTACTGGATTGAAATTGTTGAGGCAGGCCGTCTCGGAAATCTTGGGGACTGAAGGCTTGGAGCGGTCTCCCGCACCTTATGGCCAGGCCTCGTGCCTGGCCTTTTTTGTTTGTGTGGAGCCCCACCGACAAAGCACATCTTAAGATTGGACCGGCTGCCATAGATAAATGAGGAGGACAGCGATTAGTGAAACAGTTTGAGCGCACCTCCGCGTGTATGCTCCCTGCCTGAACGGCTGATGACGGTGCAGAAACAACAAAGCCCGCACGAGGCGGGCTAAGTCATTGAATATGATGGTGCCCGGAGGCGGAATCGAACCACCGACACGGGGATTTTCAATCCCTAAAAATCTGCGTTTTTCCGCATTGATCGACCCTTCCAAAAACCCACTAAAACCCTTTAAATTCAACTATTAGTTGAATTTCTGTCTTCCTATTGTATTGATCGAAATTTACTCGTATTCTCGAAATCTGCTTACATATTGCTTACACGTTTCGAGGGGTGGCAGGGATGAGGGTAAATCTGACAGCGGGCAGGGTAGACGGGTTTACCCCCGGTGCTGATGGCAAGCAAGCGTTCTTGTGGGATTCCACGGTGCCAGGGTTAGCAGTTCGTGCCACCGCAAAGACCAAAGCATTCATCTATCAGGGCCGGATAGACGGTAAAGCCCTGCGGGTGACTATCGGTGACGTGAAGACCTGGGGCATTGATGATGCCCGCGCTGAAGCCCGTAAGCTTGGCACGCTGGTGGATCAGGGCATAGACCCCCGGTTGGAAAAGAAACAAAGGCTGGCGGAGGTCAGGGAAGCCCAGAAGGAATCAAAGCGGGCTGATGCCACCGTGGCTGATGCCTGGTCAGACTACATTGAAGCCCGGACGCCCCGTTGGGGTGAGCACCACCGCAAAGACCACCTGAAGATCAGCAAGCCCGGTGGCGAACCCCGCAAACGTGGAAAGGGAAAAACACAACCCGGAGTGCTGACCCCGTTGCTTTCCGTGAAGCTGGCGGACATAGATAGTCACACCGTGGGGCAGTGGTTGCAGAAGGAAGCGAAGGACCGGCCCACACAAGCCCGGTTAGCATTTGCACTTCTGCGGGCCTTCCTGCACTGGTGCGACGATCAACCCCGTTATCGGGGATTGGCGAGGCCTGATGCCTGCTCTACCCGGCTGGCGAAACAAACCCTACCTCGCAAAGGAGTGAAGGCGGATTGCCTGCAACGGGAACAGTTGCCCGTCTGGTTTGATGCTGTCCAGAAAATCCATAACCCGGTCATTGCTGCTTACCTGCAAATCCTGTTGCTCACCGGTGCCCGGCGGGGAGAGTTATCAACCCTGCAATGGGCAGACGTTGATACAAGGTGGGGAAGTCTGGCAATCCGTGACAAGGTTGAAGGAGAACGGGCGATTCCGCTGACTCCTTATGTAGCCTTCCTGATTGAATCGTTGCCCCGCCGGAATGAATGGGTATTTTCCAGCCCCACTGCGGAGAGTGGGCACCTTGTCGAGCCACGGGCACAACATACCCGCGCCCTAAAGGTGGCAGGCATTGAGGGGCTAACCCTGCATGGTCTCAGGCGGTCATTCGGAACTCTGTCGGAATGGGTAGAGGTGCCCGCCGGAATCGTAGCACAAATCCAGGGGCACAAGCCCAGCGCCACCGTTGAAAAGCACTACCGCCAGAGACCGCTAGACCTGTTGAAGCAGTGGCACACGAAAATAGAAAGCTGGATTCTGGAACAGGCCGGAATCAAGTTTGAACCACCGGTGGCAGGCCAGCGCCTGCGAGCCGTGAAACAGTGAACCTGCCAGCCGGGAACAATGGGAGAAAGGACCGATGATGCAGTACACCAAAGCCGGTGTTATCACCGAACAGGAAGCCCGCCAGCTTGAACAGGCAATGCAGGAAACCCGGTCAGGCAGACTCGGTGCCTTCACCGTGATGATGCAGACCGACAGTGATATTCAGGAAGAAACGAAGCATGACCCGCTGTATAAGACCGACTCGCTGGCGGATCTGCTGGAAGCCCTGGAAGCACACCGGAGGGTGGCTGATCTTATGGAAGCAGCAGTGAATCGCCTGGAAGGGATGCGGGGGTAATAGTGACCTGGTTCCTGCGTTTGATGGGTAAGCCCATCCATATTGTGATGAACGACGAGTGGGCTTCCCGTCACCGCCCTCTAACTTTTACGCTCCCTGCCGATGCTGCGTTATACGGCACTGCGGATTCGATAAAGCAGAGCCGCACACCTGAGGGCTATTTCCTGGTGTCTGATGTCGAGTTCTCGCCGGAGGGGATTCGGTTCATTCTCACCGATGGGAAACCGCTGTCGTTTGTGCCGGAGGATTGGAAGCAAGCCTGGCAGGCATCATCCACGCCGCGGAAGACTCTCAAATTGGCTGAGGTAACGGATGACTGGCTGGCCTTTATGTTTGGATACCGGGCATTCGATGGTACGCGCGGGAGAGAGAAAAACCGGGGGGATAAAGACTACCTGGTGAACACGGTTCACGGACTGCGGTATTTGCACGAACAGGAAGAAGGGGAGGAACTGACTGTGCCCGGCGCCATTGAACAGGTTGTTGAAGCGCTGGCTGAGGGAAAGGACGGTTTCCATTTTTCCGATGATGCCTCGTTGCCTTGGCCTGATAAGTGGAAAACTTCCGGTGCACTGCTGAAGGCTGTAAACAATGACCGTAAAGATGCTGCCGATATCAAGGGGTGGACCATCAAAAGAGGTAGACCGAAAGGGAAGAAGACAGACGAATAGGGGCAAATACTTTTTGTCCTATTTCTGAAAATACCCCTTCTATCATCGTGACTCGCGATGACCAAAACGAAGGGGTATAACCATGCGAGTCAAAAACCAACAATGTGAAATCCTAAACCGTGCCCGTGACGCTGTTTCGGCGTATTCCACCGAGGAAGTTGCTTTCCGTCACGGTGTCCAGCCTGGCTCAATCCGAGCCTCCCTTTGTCGGAAAGGCCACTGGTGTGGTATCCGCCCGATAAAGCTTCCGAACCGCCTTCTGGCTTGGCCTGCTGACGCTGTAGATCAGTTGCTGGCTCAGCCGCAAAACACTACCGAAAGCCAGCAAGCGTGAGGGAGGATCGATCATGTCTGTCATTCAAGTTGAAGCGTTTGAAGCGCCGCTGTCCTGGCCGTTGTCGGAAAGCATGCGGCTTGTTCTGAGGGACCAGGAAGGCCGTTTGTTCATTACACCCCGTGGTGCGTGTGTCTCAGATACCCGCGCTATGAGGAAGGCAGAGGCGGATGGTCAGCCGGTGTATGAACTGCACGGACGGATATTCATAAGCCTGAATTGGTTGTTCTCTGATGCCTGGCCTGATGCGTGTTTACCGAACATCAGGAAGATAATTCCCGCGGATGTACCTGTGAGGTTTTACACCGGAATGGCGGAAAAGCTGCCCGGCAAGTTGGTGCAGATAAAAGTGATAAGGAGGGTGCCCGATGTCTTCGGCAAGCACTGAACAGATGGTCCCGGATATACCACCGGAGGTACCAGAACCAAAGTGGTCAGCGGTGCCAATGGAGCTTCAGGAGTACCCGCAATGGGTACCCTGGAAGGCCGTAACGATCACAAAGCGGGATGGCACCAAGAAAGTCACCAAGGTCCCCTACAACCCTAAGACTAGAAAGAAGGCCAGTACCAGCAAGCGGGAACACTGGGGCACCTTTGACGATGTTTGCATGGCTTACATGATGGGAGGTTATGCCGGAATCGGGTTTGTCTTCACCGCGGATGACCCGTTCGTAGGGGTGGACCTGGATAACTGCTTTGACGAGTCGGGGAACCTGCGGGATGACGTACGGCGGGCAGTGGATGAGCTGCAATCATTCACCGAAAGATCACCGTCTGGAAAAGGGCTGCACATTATCTGCAAGGGGAAGCTGCCCGGCAAAGGCCATTGCGACAGCAAGGCAGGCAGGGAAATGTATCAGGAAGGCCGGTTCTTCACGATAACGGCTGACGTGGTGGAAGGATTGGGCACCGTTAAGGCAGGCGGCGCCGCCCTCAATACATTGTATTCGGATTGGTTCGGAGAATCCGCCAGCACTGACGCAAGTCTCACTGTCGGTGATCTGGATTGGGATGATGATGCACCGCTGGTGTCATTGGATGATATGGGAGTAAGCGGGCATATGAAAGCCCTGGTCAGGGACGGTGAAGGGATGGAGAAATACCTCGATTCAGAGGGCAACCCTGACCGCTCTAAAGCACTGTTTGCGGTGTGTCAGGAAATGGTGAGTGCGGGGGTGAACGTTGAATCAATCCTGACGGTGCTCACTGATAAGGAGCTCTTTCTGGCAAGCGCTGCCATAGACCGGCGGGGAGACGATAAGAAATCCGCAATGGAGTGGGTGTGGAAATACACTCTGGCAAAAGTGCTGGCGAAAAGTCGGGGGCTTGCTGATGAGTTTGATGATGATGTTTCGGTTTCTGGTGATGATCCGTTGGGCTGGATAGGAGGCTTCGAGGTGAGTGATGACGAAATGGACGAGATTCAGAATTCTGAGTTCATTGCTGATGGGCTGATCGTGCGCGGTCATTTGGTAGCAGTGGTGGCGGAGGCCAACGGGGGGAAAACCACTATATTTTTCCATCTCGCCGGGGAGATGGTCCAGAAAGGTTACACCGTGGTTTACGTGAATGCTGATGTATCGGGTGGTGATGCCAAACCCTATCACGCTATGGCGAAAGAAAAGGGTATTCGGTTGTTGTTGCCAGACATGAAGGTCGGCAAGTCCATGGATGATGTAGTGAAAATGCTTGAAAAAATGAGACTGGCGGAGGGTGACTATTCCGACTACGTGTTCATTTTCGATACCTGGAAGAAGATGTGTGATGTTCTCAGCAAGCGCGATGCAAAGAACGTGTTTATGACGCTGAGGGCGCTCACCGCCAGAGGGATGACTATCATTCTCCTGGCTCATACCAACAAATACAAAGGGGATGACGGGTTGCCGGTATATGAAGGCACTGTGGACCTGCGGAATGACTGTGATGAACTGATTTACTTGCTGCCGGAGAAACGGTCAGACGGCTCTATGGTTGTTTCCACGCTTCCAAATAAGACAAGGGCGGCAATAGATAAGATCACCTGGGAAATTGATCAGCACCGGAATGTCCGATTGCATGAAAGCTATGAAGACGTGCTGACGCGGCGCAAAGAGCGGGAACAGATTGCTACGGATCAGGATGTGATTGAACGGATTGAAGAACGGTTGCAGCAAGGCGAGGCGAAACAGTCTGAGCTACTCAGCTACTGCAAGGAGCATGGTCTTTCGCATCGACGAGTGCGGCGTTGCATCCAAAGATACTCTCAAAAGAATCGAACAATCAGCACCGTGTTGTGGTTGGAATCCGAGGGAGAGACGAACAACGCGAAAATCTATCGTCTGGTAGACGTGTTCGACGAAGTCCCCGCATAGGGAGCGTGTAATGCAAGTCCGCCCCCTGAAAAAGTGAATAACGAACAAACCTGGAAAAGTGGAAAAACCGGTAAAAGTGAAACCTGATTCTGCCTCAAATGGGAGATGCCACCGGTGGGAGCCGATGGGGCTGTAAGGTTTGATCACTTTTACCGGTTTTTATGGTTTTACCAGTTATTACTTTTTCAGGGGGCATACCCACTGGTGCTATTTCCTGAAATTGTGGCGTCAGGAAAAAACCAAAACTACGTCCGGCATAGTCGACTGCCATAGAGAGCATGGGTCGTTGCTGTGCTTCGGTGACACTGTAGTCCGTTAGGGACCTATTCTTATTGGAGCTCTAGGTTGTGAGATTGGCTACTAATGGTGTTTCCTTCTATGCTTTAACCAGATTCTATTACACTGGATGCAGTTGGCTTGCTCCGTTTAGCCGCGTTGATAAAATAAGAGGCAAGGATATTAGTCATGGATGCCATCGTTCCTATTTTAGTAATTCTGATTTTGGTTGTGGGGCTAGATTGGATCCTAGGCGCGTTTTCCAGAACTAAACGCGACGATGGTTCCATTGAAGACACTGTTAAAAGTCCTAGGGAAACACAGACGAGGGTGCCAGCTAATGAACTCCTTAGAAATCCCCAAACCGTATCCGCCGACTACGAAAATTTTAATGAAAAAGAGCTAGAGGAATCTGCAGTCGTATTATTGAATGGTGTCACTTTTAGCGTTAGTACGGAAGATTTTCGTAGTCATTCTTGCCTAGCCCGGACGATGGAGAAACCGTTGCCATTCTACATGACTTTAATTAACGGGACGTCTTTGACCGATCTGAAGCGCCAGTTAGAGGAGTGGCGTAAAAAACGGTTACGGTTTGCTTCGTTGCCTCTGCCAGAATCCGATCAGCGTGCCATACATCTGGTAATAGACGGAGAGATTCTTGAGCGAGTTCGGCCACGACTTAACGAGCGAGTTCTAAGCCACTTTCTGTCGCTAGGACGAAGTTGCCTAATTGAAAGATTAGAAGTGGTTGCGGAACCAGAAAATCTTTTACGTGCCTTTGTTGACCTAAATACTAAAAGAAGTGTGCGCGAGGTCTATCATGAATCAGTTGAACGATCTCGTGTATGGGATATAGATTTGGCGTCTTCGCTCGATGATAGTGACGTCAGCACTTTGTGGGCAGGTGTGAATGGACAAGGAACATACATTGTCAGAAATCCGCGTTTTCTGGATAAAAAAAGTGATGAGTGCAGCTACCGACTAATTGTGGAACTTACGGAAAACACCGCTACTGTTCGAGAAATTTCTTTGAAAGAATGGGCGTCCACCGCATATAAGAGTTTTAAACAGCTGTCTCACGGCGATGCGATCAGGGGTTATTGCCTCCAACTCTACGAAAAACATAGGCAAGAAATTTGGGAGCAAGTCAAAGCTTGGTTCATCCACCGCAACGCTGACCTCTGTCAAGAAATTGGTTTCCCAATCTTTATCGATAAAGAATTCAAAACACTCTACGATGAAACCGTTAGCAGCCACATGCGGCAGGTTTTTGCCCGCGACAATTCATCGCTTTTGAATATTGAGCGTGAAATGACTCGGAGCTACGGTATTTTGGTTGACTCATGTCGCAGTGCCGGCCGGCGCCCAACGTCATTCAGTACGTTTTGCCTGCAGCAAGTGGGCCTTGTGCTCATGAGAACGAGGGAGGATGAAGAAATCGAGGAATGGGAGAGCGAGACTTTAGCCGAGAGATTGAAGGAATTTGGACAGTTTGATGAAGCTGAACTATTAAGGTGCCCGTATGATGACCAGCCGTTGAATAGGTTTTAACCTTTTCAAATTTAGAGGAGCAACTCCTCAATAATCTTGAGCGTTTCTCTATCTCTTCCCGTCCCCGCTAGTAGTTGGGCGAGAGCATGAAGTTGCGCTCCCTTTGCCAATCCTAAGTCGTCAAGTTCAGTGATCACCTCAAGCAGTCTGTCTTGGAGAATCATGGTCTTCAATTTCTGCGTTTGGAAATTAAACTCCCCCTCGAGATCAGTTTCGCTAAATAGGGCTGTGACATAGCAGTTGTCCACAGAAACGAGCTGCTCTGAATTAGACGGTCTTTTCGCGGGTGCTTCCATGACGTGAACCAGACCATAACCATCCAGTTCTTCAACAATAGGAACTAGTAACCGACAAAGCGAAGTGACGTGAGGAGTCCACCGGTCTTCGTTCATCCGGACTGAGGAAATGCCGAAGGTCGGGATTAGCTCGAGCTTGGGATCTCGATACTGGCTGGCACTAGCGATCGCGACTAGCCGTCGCTTCCCCTGCTTTTGAGCAGTGGCTAACAGGTCGTCAATGTTGAGCGACGGGCTATGTAGGATACGCACAAGCCGAGGGAGAATGGGCCTTTCTAGTTCATCAAGTTCGTAGCCCCGAAGCTCTTCTGTTGCTTGAATCAAGGCATTGAACACCGACACTTCGGTGTCCTTGGTCGCAGAGATTGGAGGGAGGATTATCGTTGCGCCCGTGAAAGCGCGACCTCCCTCTTCGTCGACAACGTGCTGAAGGAGAGCGGAAACGGTGCGGCCAACTACCCGAAGTGAGCCACCCTGGATCAGATCGGCAGAGCCTAGGCTAAAGCCATTTGCAAATATTGTGGATGGGTTGAAGCCTCGAATGACATGGTCCGCACCTTTATGTTCATCCACGTAACTCTCCTTAAACGTAGAACTGTGAGCTGCGGCCTGATGGGGTTGTCCGTAAGCTCTCTCCACAACACCGCGGTTGATTTAAGAGTTTAACGCTACGAAAACACCAAGTTTAAATCGCCAAGCAGTTAATTTTCTAGGATCACCGCACATAATGAGTAGCTCTCATGCTCTGTCAACAAGATAAGTCCGATTGCAAAGCTCGATAGCCAACTCAGATTCCGGTTGACTGTAGACCAGACAAGCCAATTGAGCCCGAATCTCTCTAAAATTAGGATGGATTAGAAATCCGGGAACTGGTCAGATCGCCTCAAACCCATGTTCTTTTCTGTGCCATTTAAAGTAGTTCTTGGTTTTTTCCGTAAAGGCAGGACAACTGTTGCCTTCTATTTTTCTGACGTAATCAAAAATAGCATCGTGTTCGATTTTGTAAGGATGGGTCATTACGTTTCCACTATCATTGACGCTGATAAAACCGTTCTCGAATAGTGTGTCACAGCCGAACGCACACATGGGTGTGGCAATGTTTTCAATATCTTTCTTTTCTTTGAGGGTGCATCGTGAGCGCTTCTTAATATGCGCTGCTACGAGATACCCCCGGGGAAACATTCTACCGCACATTGAACATTCTGCCTCAGTCCTCGTTCCAAAAATATGATTTACGATGTAACGGTGCTCTTTTCGGGTTGGGGTTTCTGTCGACCCGTCTACTGACTCGGTGTCGTCCTCTATTTCAGAACGCACGGTGCTAATATCTGGGGTACTCCAAGCGCCAGCGATAAGGCTACCTATATCCATATTATCGAGGACGATCTCGCTGTTACTTTCATTTAGAAGGTTAAAGGCCATCTTAGGTTGGGAAGACGAACCATCCATCGCAATGCCATAAGGAACAGAAATGCGGGTTACTTGATCTAGGAAATACAGACATTCCCAAGTGTATGACGCATTTTTGTCTTTCCAGCCCCAGAGATTGGTGGCCAGATCTTTGTTTCGCGTTTTGTGAGTGACAACCCCGGCTATAGAAAATAGCGTCTTGATGTTGAAGATCGAAATGTCGCCTTCCGAGAGCTGATCCCAGGCTGGCAATGCGTTCTGATTGGGAGTCACACCCCAAACATACGCTTTGCCTTCTGGATACTTGGCATGTAACACCGTCATGTCGGCATCAGACAAGAACTTTGATAGGTGCTCAAGCGAAACTGGTGTATGAATCGATGCAATAAGATTTTTTTGTGAATCTGGATCAGAACATGGTTGATACGCAATTCTTGTCATTTTTCTTCTCTGATACGACGTGAGTGCTTAACAGCGTTACCTTTGGATAGAGAGATAGGGTATTTCTTGGCGTTAATGGCAAGCTTATTCTCTGCTGCGTCCACGATATTAACTTCTAACCGGTCAGAAAGTCTTAGAAGGTAGAGAAAGACATCCGCGATCTCGTTTTCGACTTCTTTGATTGTGGCATCGCTCAGACATTTTCGCTCTGAAGCATCCGTAGATAACCATTGGAAGTGTTCAAGTAATTCGGACGCTTCCACAGACAGAGCGATTGCGAGATTCTTAGGACTATGAAATTGCTCCCAGTCTCTATCTTTCGCAAAAGCGCTGAGCTTTTCCTGAAGCTTTTCAATTGGTTCCATACAATTCTCCAGATAACAAACGAACCCATATTAGCTCTAACTACCTGCTGGGTCGACTCTGTACTGACCGGGAGTCTCCCTATGAGCCATACACTAAAGATTGCGAGAGGCTTGATGCTCAGATTCTATTGCACTTAACTGCTTGCTACGCTCTTTGAGCAATTGCTGAAAGCTATCAGAGCGCTGTACCTTCCGCGTTCGGTAATCAATGAGGATGGGTGCAACCACAATTGCAGTGATCACTGATACAACCAGTCCGACCCCTTTAATTGTATCCGGAAAAAAAATGGCGCAAATTGCTAAGGCGCCGAAAAAGCAGGTTACCAAATAAACCCAGAAGCTATCCAGCGGAAGCATCGCTTCAAGTTTTGGATCGAAGTAATCGGCAACGATCTTTTTTTTCTCGGCAAGCGTTCGATCTCTTAACCTTTGCTCCTCTTCCAAGGGTTGATGAATCAATCGATCTGAAACCGATTCTGACCTAATATGTCTAGTTGGCCGGTAACCTATACCTTGTCCATCGCCGGTGAGGTTATATAATTTAGCGCCAGAGAGCAGTAATGAGGCAATGTGTTTTTCCTCGAGTATGGCAGTCTCCGATGGCCGTACTGGCGATTCAAGGACACGCACCTCAAACTGATTTGGGCCGAGACCGGAAAAGTCTGATTGAAGAAGGTGGTTTGCATGGCATCCTTGGGATAACTGTTTGATGTGATCTCGAGCTCGATCTTTTAAGTTATAGGATGAACCAATATATTGTCTGCCAGTAACATTGTTTGTTATTGCGTAAATACCTGGACCCATTGGCATGGACATAGAAGACCGCCAAAGGCGCGATCGATGTTTTTCTGAGAGCGCATTATCCGAAAGCTCATATGCGACCTGGACATCGATGTTTATGTCGGCACCATCTCTTTTGATAGAGAAAATTTTGGCACCGATAATCATATCCTCTTTGAGGAGCCGGGCATACTTCGGTGCCAAGTCCCGGGCTACGTGCCCCAGCATTGCTCCATTGCTCCGGATCTTAAAGGCGACAGCATTGCTATCGTGGGGGTTATGTGGTTGATGCTCCATCCTTATTGGTAATCCCGAGTATAGGGATCCTTTCTGAAATAGTTCAGAGGCCCTGTAGTATCGAGTTCCTTTAACCGATAGGTTTGCTGTTGCCCTCATTAATGCCTCCAGCTTGCAATGAAGATCTTATTCTTCTATCGCTCTATGTGATCCCTATCCATTTTTTTGAAAATCCTGAGTAACAGTCCATTTGGGTAAGCATCATCTGGGCCGAGGTGGCAGTAGATAACCCAGCAGCAAAGATAAACGCCAAGTGACCCATTGGCAAGTTTTCGACTTTATAGGCGCCTGCCAGCTGTACAAAAATCTATTTTCGATTTCCACGGAGGACGGTCCGCCATTGTTCCCATGGCGGCGAACCGGGTTATAGAACCTCTCGATGTAGTCGAAGATATCCCGCCGAGCGGCTTCTCGATGTCCGTAGATTTTTCGCCTCACTCGCTCGGTTTTCAGCTACGACAAGAGCCCTTCAGCAACCGCATTCTCACGGCATTAACCTCGGTGGCTTCAGCTGGGTTTGAGACGATGATCTGCAAGGAGGTCCCGCAACTCTCGGCTGGTATATTGCGATGCTTCGTCAGAATGGACCGGCATTTTCTGGGCAAGTCGTCACTGGAAACACCCCTGTTTCAGTTGCACCGCTGATTAGAGTTTTCCGCCCGTTGGTGTTTCGCCAGGTATTCCCATGGCGTCAAGTCTTCCAGTGAATCGTGGGGGCGCTCATCGTTGTATTCCGTCATCCAGGATTCGGTCAGTTCTCGGACTTCGGTGAGATTCCGGAAGACATACATATTCAAGATCTCGTCCCTGTAAGTCCGATTGAAGCGCTCAACATACGAATTCTGAGTTGGTGTGCCCGGCTTGATAAACTCCAGCTCGATACCGTGTTGCTCAGCCCAATCTGCCAAGGCAATCGAGATGAATTCAGGACCGTTATCCATGCGTAGTTTGGCCGGGTAGCCTCGCCAAGCGATGATGCGTTCCAGAACCCGTATGACCCTCGGTGCTGGCAGGTTCAGGTCAACCTCGATAGCCAGTACCTCCCGGTTAAAGTCGTCCACCACGTTAAACGTCCGGAACCGGCGACCACAGAACAGGCTGTCGCTCATGAAATCCATGGACCAGCATCGATTAACGGTGGCTGGCACGCTCAATGGCTCCGGGTTTCGTGTCGGGAGTCGTTTCTTGCCCCGTCGTCGTTCATTCAGGTTGAGTGCACAATACAGCCGGTGTACCCGCTTGTGATTCCATCCATGGCCCCAGCGTCGCAGCACCTTGAACAGCTTGCTGAAGCCGTAGGCGGTATAGCGTTCAGTCGCGCTTTGAAGTGCTGCAATCACCGGTTCATCCCGGGAGGTGTCCGGCCGATACCGGTACACAGAGTCACTGATGCCAGCGATTCGGCAGGCTCTGCGGATGCTGACGCCGTGAGCCTGCTTGAGGTAATCCACCAGTTCTCGTCGAACGGCTGGCTTTACAGCTTTTTTTTGATCACGTCCTTCAGCAATTTGTGATCCAGGCTCAGCTCGGCGTACATCTGCTTCAGCCGGCGGTTTTCCTCTTCAAGCTCTTTGAGGCGCTTCACATCAGAGGCCTCCATGCCGCCGTACTTGGATTTCCAGTTGTAGTAGGTCGCATCGGAGATGCCGTACTCCCGACACACTTCCTTGACCAGGCGACCGCCCTCGACCTCCTTCAAGATCTTGACGATCTGTGACTCGCTGTACCGTGATTTCTTCATGCTGTTCTCCGTTTGCCTCATTGTAGGCCGGAGAACTCTAATTACGCATGCACCGATTTTAGGGGATGGTTACAATGGCAAGAAGCGTCGTTATTAAACCGATGAATGAACTCTTCGAGAGGCACCAGAATGGCAATTAACCTCCCAAATTGGCTTAACCTACTAGAGCATGGCAAAGACGACCTGTTTCGAGACCTTAATGATATGGAGAGTGTTCTGAAGGAGACTCAACAGAGGATCGATGACAAAAGCTTGTCGTACGAGTTTATGGCAGATGACCCTACGAACGGATTTTTCGCTGTTGGTGATCCGCATGAAGAGTTGTATACCGCAGTGGTGTTTTTTGAACTAGGCGGAAAGCAGGAAGTCCAAACGCTGGTGATTTTTACCAACGTCAACCTTATGATGCCGCTTCGATTCACTTTGGGTTACGCGGTTGCTCCCAAGCTGAGAGGACAGGGCCGAGGGCTGGCCGCAGTGAATCAAAGTTTAGAATATTTTGATCGATTTTTGGAAAAGTTCGGGCCTAGTCGGCGTGGTGAGTTCACAGACCAAGAGGTGGAAGTGGATGTGATCGTTGATCAGGAAAATCTTCCGTCACGAAAGCTGGCAGAGAAAATACGACCTGCGAAATGTGCCTGGCAAGCAGCAAACGAAGAACGATCTCGTAGGCCTTGTGAATTTTTCTCGATGCCGCTGAAGGCCACCCAGGCGAGAAAACGGCGACCATCTCTGTTTGCGTAAGAGTAAAAAAAGAGGCCTAGTTTTTAGGGGACGTGTTAATTCCGTGTGAAAGCCCTGGCGCGGGGGGAGGCGAACGTCAATCTGGTGGGTATGTAAATACTCCTTTTGATGGCCTGTATGGACTGTGGAAATCCCAGAAGGAAGTCGTTCTGTGTTTCAGCACTTTTACCCATCTTATTCGCCCCCTGAAAAAGTGAATAGCGAACATACCGGTAAAAGTGAAACCTGATTCTGCCTCAAATGGGACGTGCCACCGGTGGGAGCCGTTGGAGCTGCGGAGTCTGATCACTTTTACCGGTTTTTATGGTTTTACCAGTTATTACTTTTTCAGGGGGCATACCCATCGGTGCTATTTCCTGGAATTGTGGCGTCAGAGCGAATGTGAAATTAGATGAAAACCGCGCTCAGCGATCCCCGCGGTGATGAATTTGTGCTGGGAAGGACCCGAAGCTATTGCTCGACAGAATTACACTATGGTGTCGATACGAGGCCTTGCCGATGTAGGGCGCGGCGGTTAAGTGTTGCGCGCCCTGTACTGTGGACATCGCCTTTCTTGCGCTCGCGTGAATTGAACCTGATGACTCACGCTTTTTAAGCAACGCAGAAAAAACATTAAAGTCGAAACATAGACTCGCAAAAGTAGAACCCCACTTAAAAACCACAGGCCACCGCAAAACGGTGGACGCAATGTTGACACCTGCTCGGTTCGGGTGGCGATCAAGAAGAAATATAGGGTACTATCGAAGCCTTGATGAACTGAAGAGGGTTAGGCGCTCCTGTGTTCGACGGATTAATGTATGTGATTCCGCTAATAGTGCTTGTGGCATTATTTTTTCTGCTCGTTTCTCCTAATTCGCCTCTTGCGAAAAAGGTGGTAATCGAGTTCCCCTATCAGCGCTGCGACCGTCTGATGACAGAAGCTGAGGGATCGTTTTACCAGGTCCTTGAACTCGCGTTACCGGAAGGTCGTTACAGGCTTTTTGGTAAGGTTCGGGTCGAAGATCTCATCTCCGTGAAGAGGGGATTGGATCGTCAAACCTGGCAGTCGTCCCGTAATCGAATCAAAAGCCGACACATTGATATTGTTGTAGTTGAACGCAAAACCTTTAAGCCAGTTTGGGCGATCGAGCTGGACGATAAATCTCACAACTCGACCAGGAGGAAGGAACGAGACTTATTTCTGGATAATGCCTTTGACGCTGCAGGCCTTCCTCTCTTACGTTTCAAAACTAAGCGGAGCTATACCAGGTCCGACATACAAGCAGCTTTGGGCCTGGACGGCATTCCTAGCGCTAGTGATGGGGCTATTTCCTCCGATGGGCCAGCGACAGAGAGAGAGCAAGAGTCTATTACTGCTTACTCCGACCAACAGGAGGGGCGAACGCTTTGCCCACGGTGCTATGCTCCGATGGTAAAAAAACGGGTTCGTTCCGGAAAGTATGCAGGAACAGAAATCCTAGCTTGCTCTCGATACCCGAAGTGCCGAAAACTTCTACCGATTGGTGATTCCGCTATCCTGCAGCAGAATGGCTAATTATGCCGGCTCACTCTTTGAAGTCTTTATATTGGATTTACGTTTGTTTCAAACTATATAGGCTGCTTATTGTAAAGAAGATGAGGTGCCCGAGGAGGCGAGTGATTAGAAAATGAAGAGGAAGGTAAATGAATTATACAGTCATCACTGAAAACGACGTTTCCCAATGGTTAGACAAGACCGGCGCTGAGTATCACTTTCCCAAACGCTATGCCAAGCACCTCACACCGGAAACGGTGGTGGTGTACTACAAGGGCAAGCTTAAAGACACTTCCTTTCGCCCACACCGTCTGTCTGACGCGCCTCACTACTTCGGTGTGGCTACTATAGAAACACCACCCTTTGAAGATAATAGCAGCGACAAAGGTGATTTATTCGTCAAAATCGAGAACTTCACGCCATTCGATACACCGATTAACATCAAAGACCCAGAGACCGGCGATTACATCGAGGAAGTATTGCCGAATCGCGTTAGTAATCATTGGCGAGATGGTGTGCGGCCCACCTCCAAGTCAGTTTATGAGCGAATTGTTGGCTTAGCCGGGCTTCCAGGAATCGAACAGAAAGGCCAGTTGGGTGACGACTATTCTTTTTCGTCTTTCCGGGAGGAGGGAGGTAAGAAACAGGTCTATTCAACTCGCTACGAACGAGACAAAAAACTCCGAGACGCGGCGATACAGATTCACGGTGATAGCTGCAAAGCCTGCGGTTTCAACTTCGGTGAGGCCTACGGGCAACATGGTCAGGGTTTCATTCATGTTCATCACGTTGTGCCTGTTTCTGAATACAATGGTAAGAAGCAGGTAGACCCAAGTATGGATCTCGTTCCGCTCTGTGCCAACTGTCATGCGATGGTCCATCGCAGACCCAATCAGACACTTTCGATGGATGAGCTAAAGGCACTTCTCTCTTAAAACGTACTCGGTTTGCCTTTGGTTTTGTGTCGTCAACCATGGCGCTTCTCACCTCTAAAAACCCTGTTTAAGCTAGGGCTTCGCTCGTAACGGATACCAAGCGAAAGCGATACCTGCCCAATGGTGTGACTTGTCAGGAAGAGATTTTGCAACTGTTGAAGACTGAACGCTCGGAGTCTGACTGATCTATTGTCACTCCTCGTTAGTCATCGAATCATTGTGAGCTGCTTTACCAAACGCTTCGATCTGATTGGCTATAGGTCTGTAACCAGGTTTCAAAAGGTTTTAGGGTCTAACTGGGATAATCTGGGCCTTTAGCAGTCGCTATAGCGGGTGAAATCGTCTCCCCCAACGAATTTTCGAAGTTGTCTTTCCAAACATCAAAGCAGATGGGGTTTAGTGTGAATAGTTCGCCTTTTACCTTGGAGAGATGAGGCAAAAGCAGGTTTAGAATCCGATGAGTGGACCGGGCCATGAAGATTGCTGTATCAAGTTCAGGCAACTCAATAACCTTTTCTCCGTCAAGATTTGAGTGCGCGATTCTCTTAGAACGCGCATCTGTCATTTTCTTCCAGTACTGCTCGTATTCGTCGTGGCTTAGGTCTAATTCAGATAGAAGATCACTCATGTACGGAGAGTTTTCGCCGAAGACTCGCTTCCAGTGGACCTCTTCATTGTTTGAACCGAAAGCCTTGCACCATTCGATTACAGCCATCATATAGGAATTATTTACAGACTGCGTCCAGATGATGTTTGATATTTCAAATTGATGTAGTGAAGATGCCAGTGCTCTTGCAATCATTACTGATCTAGTAAAAGCAAGATTGTTATTCCAGAAAAGGTTCAGTGATTCAGGCACAACGTTTTCTAGCTTATAATCTGAAGGATTGATGGTTGACCTGCTGATACTAGGCTTTACGATGGTCCAGGCTGTGCAGGAGAGGTCCCATTGCAAAGCCTCATCATCTGTGAGATCGCAAGATCGGTTTGTAAGGTGGTTCCAAACGATCATAAAATACGCCTGATCGAGAAAGAGTGTAAGTATTTAAATACAAGGCCAGCTCAGAGCGCACTCAAATTTAAAGACCTTTGATTTCTCCAGCGCCGATTTGTTTGGATGTGTAGTGTTCTTTGAGAAAATAAGTTTCCCCCTAGTTGATGATTTTTTCTGGTTACCTGAATCTTTTTGGGCCAGCTACACGATAGATGGTCTTGCCCAATCATATATTTCTTTCGCGAGATCTTGTTCCGATGGCAGACTGACCACTCTGAAACCATCTCTTTCAAGTTTCCACTCCTGTTCTTTAAGGAGCTGATCGATCGACCTAAACTCTTTTTCAGACATTGTGCCTTCGTGGGGCAAGAGTAAAAATAACCCTATGTCGTTGATGCCTCTTATTTTTGAGAACGTGGTTAGGTCCCTGCTCGATTTTAACAGATTTAGCTCAATAGTTTGAGGGGATTTATAAACAGCGGAGACTATATTCCCACAAGCTTTTCTGGTGAGTAGCTCGACATCTAGAAAATGCTTCTCTTCGTTGTATTCAATCTCGAAGCCGCGCTTTGTGTTTTCTTTGTTGACTATTTTTTCGTAGTCCATATTGGCGATGCGTTTCAGTTCCTTAGAAACGAGCTTTCGTGCTTTAGACGTATCTATTGATTCAAAATTGCTTTTTGAGTCGCTTTCGTTCTTTTCTAGTGCTACGATTTCTCGGAATAGTCTATTAGTTGTTGATGTAATGTCCATTCCTGACGTATATCCCTGTTCGGAAATACGAAGAGCTGTAGTTTCGAAGTGAATACAATTTAGAGGGATTCGGTCTCTCTCAGCATTCCTTAGAATTTCTTGGGCATGACTTCTTATTTCGAAAAAAGAATTCCTGTTAAATTTTTTACCGTAAATGCACTCAAATTTTTTGAAATAATCAAGGATTTGGAATTCTAGTTTTCCGCTGACGTTTTGAACTGCTACTCCAACGTTGAACCATTGCGGAACAAACACATCTGGCTGAATTTCAATGGAGTACCAGATGCCTTCAAAACCATCTCGTTGAGTTTGGGTTCCGGAACTAATTAATGAGTTTACTGCTAGGTCACCGATTTCCTGGGTGAAAAAATTCATATCATTAATCCTAGCTGGTTGTTGATCCAGTCTTTGTCAGATCTAGTGTCTAGGTGACTGATGACGGCATCGGATAAGCTAGTATTTCCCGGGTATAATGTATTGATTAAATTCTCTATCTGACTTTTCGAGTTATTGAAGGCATTTTTATGGCCTTCACCGTAACCGACCACATCGGAGACGAAAGCTTCATGTTCTTTTGGACCAAGGTGTGCCTCTGCTTCTTTTAAGAGACTCCGTTCCGAGTAGCAGATGCCCATTGGTAGCCAGAGTAAGTCATGGAGCAAGGTCTCGTGGTCTATAGCAATATATTCGTTTGATTTTGACTTGATGACGTTTCCATAGTTTCTATCTTTGTTATCGGTCCATACATCAAGTGCTGCGATTTGTCTCGTTGTTTTGCTTTTGAGGCAAGCCAGTCGTCCCGTGAAGAATTTCCAAGTGTAAATTTGTTTTACGGACTTCCCATCAACTATTTCACTGCACCAGGCTGGGCAAAAATCGAAATTTTCAGTCCAGTCGGGCAGGGGAACCTTTCCTTTAAGCTTTTCCTTGGGAATAGGGGTGATTGCCGCAAATGAAACAGTTGGAGTTCCGGAATTTTTGGCCAAAATCCACCCAATTGCCTCGCAGATGAGAGCAGGGCAACCTGGATTAAGTAGTTTTACAAAGCAACTATGCAATCTCCCTGAGCTGTCTTCTACTTTAGCGAGATGAGAGCTATCGTTTATCCCTTTTTCTCCTGGTATCCCCCTGAATTCTCTCCAGGCATCATTCCCAAGTATTTGCACGGTCACCTCATGACTATTCTTTAGGTACGTCTATTCCTGAATTCTTTCTTTCAGGCTTTATCTGCCCTGCTGATGGAATTGTTTTCCCGGTTGTTAGCCAATAGGCAAATTGTGGGAAGGCCCCATTGAAGGCTTCAATGTCATCTTCGTTTACGCGTCGTCTACGCGCGCGAACAGCATTCCACTTGTCTCGATCTATGCCTGTCAATTTCTCCATCTCTCTTGAAGTTACGTTACAGGCATTAAAGAAATTAATCAGGCGCTCTCTTATCATTGCAATGAGTAATTTGTTAATATTGCTATCTAGCCTGAGATTGTAGATAGTGCAATGCACATAATCAGAAGCATCTTGTGTTCAATAGTGTAGCAGAGTGCAAAACAGTGGACGAGAAGAAACAAATCTTCCTGTCAGCAACCTCGGTTATGACCCAGGAGCGATTCGCTCAACTGACCGGAGTCAGCGAAGGGCAGGTCAGGGGCATGATTGAAAAGGGCCATCTCCCATCCGTCGAGACAGAAGACACTACGCTTTCGATGTTTAAGGTTCGCCCCATGGGCGGTGCAGAAGCTTACTGGTCTTCCTCGGGATTTCCGGTAGACCGATAGCTCCATTGGGAGAGAATCAGCATTTCTAGAATCTGCTTACATGTTGCTTACAAATCGCTATTCCAGAAACAACAAAGCCCGCACGGGGCGGGCTAAGTCATTGAATCTGATGGTGCCCGGAGGCGGAATCGAACCACCGACACGGGGATTTTCAATCCCCTGCTCTACCAACTGAGCTATCCGGGCATCGTTGCGGTAGTGCGCTGCAACGGGGCGCTATTAAACCGGTTTAGGGATGTTGAGTCAAGGCTGCCGGAGAAAAAATTATGAGCCTCTCAAGGCTGGCTAAACCTTGATCAGGCAGGGTTAATTCTCCGGTGGCACGTAGCCTTCGGCCTTGTCGAAAGGCTCGTTGTTGAAGAACCGGTCCATCTGGGCCTGCAGGTATTTGCGGGTATTAGGGTCCATCAGGCTCAGGTGCTTTTCGTTGATCAGCATGGTCTGCTGGGCCTGCCATTCCTCCCAGGCCTGCTTCGAGACGTTCTCGTAGATGTCCTGGCCTTTAGGGCCGGGCATGGGGGGATGGTTGAGGCCTTCCATTTCTTTCTGATATTTGCGGCAGAACACGGTGCGGCTCATGTCGGCTCCTCTCGCCATTGGGTCTTGGTTTCGGGGAAATGATAACAGATCAGAGCAGGGTGGTTTGTCCGGGCCGGGTCAACAGTGTACGGATAGGCGCGGGCAGCCCCAGGCCAAGGGCCTCGTCCCGGTGGACCCAGCGCCGGTCCGGGCGGTCCTGGATCAGGATCCCTTTGGCGACCGGCAGACGCGCAGGCTGTATGTGCAGGTGGTAGTGACTGAAGGTGTGACGAAAGCCACTGATCAGGTCCGGTTCACCGCAGTCCAGCCCCAGTGTCTGTTCACAGGCCTCCCGGAGTTCCTCCGGCCCATAGGCAGGGTCCAGTTCCGGCAGGCTCCACAGGCCGCCCCAGATCCCGGTGGGTGGGCGGCGTTCCAGCATGATGCGACCGTTCTCGTCCTCGAGTATCACCATCCAGGTGGTTTTCTCCGGCTTTTCCTTTTTGGTTTTGGGGCCAGGATAGAGGTGAGTCTCGCCGCGCCTGAATGCGATGCAGTCTTCATTGAGAGGACAGCGTTCGCACACCGGTCGGGAGCGGGTGCAGACCATGGCGCCCAGGTCCATAATCGCCTGGGTGTAGTCCCTCACCCGTTCATCGGGGGTATGGGCCTCGGCGTATTGCCAGAGCCGGGTCAGGGTGCTGGTCTGGCCCGGCCAGCCGGGTATGGCATGGTAGCGGGCCAGCACCCGCTTGACGTTGCCGTCGAGGATGGCAGCGCGTTTGTCATGGGCCTGGGCGATAATGGCCGCCGCGGTGGAACGACCGATGCCGGGCAGGCCTTCCAGTGCCTCCTGGTCGACCGGGAATTCACCGCCGTGATCCTCCACAACCCGGATCGCCGCCTTCTGCAGGTTGCGGGCCCGGGCGTAATAGCCAAGCCCCGACCAATGGCCCAGCACGTCGTCCACGGGGGCCCCGGCGAGTTCCCTGACGGAGGGGAAGCGTTCCATGAAGGCCAGGAAATAGGGGATGACGGTGGTCACCTGCGTCTGTTGCAGCATGATCTCCGAAACCCAGACCCGGTAGGCGTTGCGGTTGTGATGCCACGGCAGGTCGTGCCTGCCGTGCTTGTCATACCATGCCAGAAGCCGCTCGGCAAAGCGGTCACTCATCGGTCGAACAGGCCCTTTATGGCATCCTTGACCTTTTCACCGCCCTCGCCCTGGAGCCGCTCCTCAACCTTTTCCCGGGCCTTCTGCTCCACCTTTTTCCTGGCCTCGTCGGTTTCCTCGCGAACCTTGGCGCGGGCGGCATTGGCGGCGATGTCCTTGAGGGTGTCCTTGAAACGGGAACCGTCGAAGGAGCACAGCCCCGCGGGGTCTTCCGCGAAGTCACCGCGACATTCCACAGGGATCACCACATTCTCCACAATCTCTGTGACCCGGCAGGCCTCGTCCCGGTGGACCTCCCCGACGATGCGAAGCCCCGCCTCGTAATCAAGCTGGGATTCGGCCAGGTCTATCGTGCCGCTGCCCTCCAGGCGCATCCCGGCCATGGCCGCAACCAGGCTGGTGTTGTTGAGCGTATTGCCATTGATCTT
Source organism: Marinobacter daqiaonensis (assembly GCF_900115285.1). GTDB lineage: Bacteria > Pseudomonadota > Gammaproteobacteria > Pseudomonadales > Oleiphilaceae > Marinobacter > Marinobacter daqiaonensis. The sequence goes on along the minus strand of NZ_FOYW01000001.1, from coordinate 1,607,105 downwards.
GAGAGTGCCCTTCATGTCGTTGAAGGGCGTGGTGCTGGTCCAGTCACTGGCGGTCAACTGCTCCTGGTTTACCACGGCAATACCCTGGCAGGCCATGCGGGTGAGGTTCATGCGGGTAAACTCCCCTTCCGCGAGATTGAAGGTGACCTCGCCATCGGCGTTGCTTCGCAGAGTCGGTATCCGGTTGCCCCGGGTGCTGGCATTTACATTGATGTTCGCAGCACCGGCGAGCATGTCCAGCTCCGCCAGGTCGTTGAGCAGTGCCCGGGTTTCGACACCGTTGACGTCAGCGCGCATGTTCCAGGCCGGGTTGTCGGTGCGGGCATCGATGGTCACGTTGGACTGGAAGCCACCGTTGTAGAGTTTGCCGCTGAAGTCGCTCAGTTTCAGCTGACCGCCGTTGGCGTCAATGGCGGTCTTGATGTCGGTGATGGTCAGGTTGCTGATGATCAGCTCGCCCAGGCCGAGGTCAATGTCCAGGTCCAGGCCGCGAAGGGTTTCAAGGGGCAGCAGGTCGCCCTCGGCACCGGCCTCTGCCTGTTGCTGCTGCCCGTCTTCTTCGCTGGCGGGGGGCAGATAGCGGTCGGCGTTGATAGCGTCGCCCTCCAGGTTGAACACAAGGGCCCCGGACTGAAGATTGTAGCGGCCTCCGCCCTTCAAGGTGGTCTCGTCCAGCACGATGCGCAGGTCGCTGAGCTCGGCAACGCCGGCAGGGCCGGTGAGTCTGGTTTCAAGGCTCAGACGGGTAAGTACGTCGGAGTCCTCTGTCTCTACTGCACCCATGCCGAGAGTCTCAAGGAATCCCCGCAGCGAAAACTCCGCCACTTTCAGGTCGCCTGTAAGCTTGGGCTTGTCACCAAAACCTTCCACGGTCAGGTTGGTGGTGAGTTCCAGGTTGGCCAGGGTTGCCCTGAGATTCTCGAGTGTGGCGGTTTCGTTCTCGAGGTTCGCCTTGGCGCTACCGTTAATGCGGGCCTGGACGGTTTTTCCGCTGAACGGTTCACCGGAAAGGGCGAACTGGGCGTCCAGGCCATTCACGGCGAACTGGTCCAGGGTCTCATTGGCGTTGATTCGCATGCTGATGTCGCCATCCACGGCCATCTCGGGCTCGGCGGTATTCACCAGGAAAGCGATCTCAAGAGGGAATTCCGTGCCCAGGGCAATCTGGCTGGCCTGCAGGCTGAAATCCTGAAGAACCACACTCTGGCCTGTGCGCATGTCCTCGTACTGAACACTGGCATTGGTGATCTGTACTTTCTCAACCGCGAACTCCAGCGCCGCGCCGGAGGTCTCCTCGGCGGCAGGCTGCGGGGATTCTTCGGCAGCAGCCCCGGTGGCGGCGGTGTCGCCTTCAGGCATGATCCGGGTCCAGTTGCCGGAACCATCCTTGTTAACAACCAGCCGCGCATCCAGGCCGTCCAGCACAAAGGTGTGGACCTGCGGCGACATGGCAACGAGCGACCAGAAGTCCACCCTGGCGATCAGCTGATCCAGCGCAACAAAGCGTTCGCCGTCGAGCGTGGCGCCGACGTCGTTGAGCTCCAGCCCAAGGGGGAAAATAGACCAGCCGATATCTCCGGCAAGCTCCAGTTCAAGGTTGGTCTCTCTCTCCACCACCTGCTCAATCTGGGGCTTGTAGGTGTTCGGGTCGATAACGAAGATGGCAACCGCGACCGCTATAGCGGCCAGCACGATCAGACCTATAATAGCCAGAATGATGTAGCGAACAGCTTTCATGGTGAAGGGTCCTTTTAAAGTCGTCCGGTTCGGGAATCGGTGCCGGCACGGCAGAGTTCTTACACCAAGCCTAACGCACAGATTACAAAATAAAAGCGCGACAAGTATGACAAAATGGCAGGGTTTCGCCACAATAGACCGCTTACCGGGGAACCAAAAACAAAACCGGTGGTTGAAGACTGGAGGACAATGGCGTGGCTTTTACGGTATCCATCGAATTGAATCGAGAAATCGAGCTGGCCGCTTCCTATGATGAGGTGTTTGAGCTGCTCTCCGATGTGCCAAGGTCGGTCAGCCACTTTCCCAAGGTCGACCAGCTCGTGGACCTGGGCGATAACACCTATCGCTGGGAAATGGAAAAGATCGGTGTCGACAAGTACTCCATCCAGACAGCCTACGCCTGCAAATATCGTGCAGACAAAGACGCTGGAAAGGTGACCTGGGAACCGGTCAGGGGTGAAGGTAACGGTCTGGTCCGTGGCAGCTGGACCATAACCTCCGTGGACGATAACACCACCCGGGCCAGATTCCAGACCAGTGCCGAACTGAGCCTGCCGCTACCAGGCCTGCTCAAGCTGGCCATCAGCCCGGTGGTCAAGCATGAGTTCAACGGCCTGGTGGACACCTACATGAACAATCTCAAAAAGGCGTTCTGACCAGCTCCGTGTCGGAGCCTGCTATGAACGTCATAGGCCCAGAGGCAGGACGGCGCCATCCTTTGCGGGTATAATGGCGCTCTGTTTTCATTGAGCACTCGTTGCAACTTCCGGAGTTTCCATGGCCGACCGCAAGGCTCGGGTAGAGCGTAATACCCTTGAGACCCAGATTACCGTTGAAATCGACCTCGACGGTACCGGCAAATCCAGTTTCGATACCGGTGTGCCGTTCCTTGAGCACATGATGGACCAGATCGCCCGCCACGGCCTGGTGGACCTGACCATCAAGGCCACTGGCGACCTGCACATCGATGACCACCACACCGTGGAAGATATCGGTATTACCCTGGGTCAGGCCTTCAAGCAGGCTGTCGGCGACAAGAAAGGTATCCGCCGCTACGGCCATGCCTATGTACCACTGGACGAAGCCCTGTCACGGGTGGTCATCGACCTCTCCGGTCGCCCGGGACTGGTTATGGACGTGCCCTACACCCGTGGTTCGGTCGGTGGCTTTGACGTGGACCTGTTCTCGGAATTTTTCCACGGCTTCGTCAACCACTCCATGGTGACCCTGCACATCGACAACCTGAAGGGCCAGAACACCCACCACCAGGTCGAAACGGTGTTCAAGGCCTTCGGCCGCGCCCTGCGCATGGCCATCGAAATGGACGAGCGCATGGCAGGTATCATGCCTTCCACCAAAGGGTCGCTGTAAGCGGCCCTGAACCTTCTTGGACCGATAACTCCGTTATGAACACCGTCGCCATAATCGACTACGGCATGGGCAACCTTCATTCCGCCCGCAAGGCTGTGGAGCATGTCGCCCCGGGCACAAGAGTATTGGTCACCGGCAACGCCAACGAAATCCGCGAGGCGGACCGGGTCATCCTGCCCGGCGTAGGCGCCATCCGTGACTGCATGGCTGAAATCCGCCGCCTGGGCGTGGACGAGCTGGTACGGGAGGTCTCCGTGGACCGCCCGTTCCTCGGCATCTGCGTGGGCATGCAGGCCATCATGTCCCGCAGCGAAGAAAACAACGGCGTGGACTGCATCAACCTGTTTGACTCCGAGGTCCGCTTCTTCGGCAATAACCTGACCGAGAACGGCGAACGCCTGAAAGTGCCCCATATGGGGTGGAACCAGGTCTGGCAGACCATCGATCATCCCCTGTGGCACGGCATCGACGATGGCGACCGGTTCTACTTTGTTCACAGCTACTACGTTGAATCCGCCGGCAACGAAGACATCGCCGGCCGCACCCACTATGGGGTCGACCTTGCCGCCGCAGTGGCAAGAAACAACATTTTTGCGGCGCAGTTCCACCCGGAGAAAAGTGCCCGGGCGGGACTGCAGCTTTTGAAAAACTTTGCTGGTTGGTCCGGAAACTGATCCGACCATCAAGCGGGCCCCGCCAAAGGTAGTGATCTGGTGGGTGGAAGCCCTTTCCGGGACCTTCAAAAACAGGGATGTTTTTGAAGAGCCTACAGGGACGTATCTACGGCGTGTCCCGGAAAGGGCTTCCACCTGCCAGAGCACGGGCGGCAAAAGCCCCAAGGTTAAAGGCCCAGAGCCAAAGGAAAAAATCCATGCTGATCATCCCCGCTATCGACCTGAAAGACGGCAAATGCGTTCGCCTCCGCCAGGGGCGAATGGACGACTCCACCCAATACGGCGACGATCCGGTGGAAATGGCCGAACGCTGGGTAAAGGCCGGCGCCCGCCGCCTGCACCTGGTCGATCTTAATGGCGCCTTCGCCGGCGAGCCGGTCAACGGCGAAATCGTTCGTGCCATCGCCACCAGGTATACCAACCTGCCCATCCAGATCGGTGGGGGCATCCGCTCCGCGGACACCATCGAAGCCTATCTGCGGGCAGGGGTGCAGTGGGTGATCATCGGCACCAAGGCGGTCAAGGAGCCGGACTTCGTCACCCAGATGTGCAAGCAGTTCCCGGGACGCATCATTGTTGGCCTGGACGCCAAAGACGGCCGGGTTGCCACCGACGGCTGGGCGGAAGTCTCTGAAGTCATGGCCACCGACCTGGCCAGACGCTTCGCGGATGACGGAGTGGAGGCCATCGTCTATACCGACATCAGCCGCGACGGCATGATGCAGGGCGTCAACGTGGAAGCCACCGCCGCCCTGGCGGAAGCCTGCGGCATCCCGGTGATTGCCTCCGGCGGTGTCACCAACATGGACGACCTGAAACGCCTCGCCACAGTGGCCGACAAAGGCATTCTGGGTGCCATCACCGGCCGCGCCATCTACGAAGGCACCCTGGACGTGGCCGAAGCCCAGGCCTACTGCGATAGCCTGAAGAGATCCTGAGGAGCTACCCATGGCACTGGCAAAACGAATCATTCCCTGCCTGGACGTGGACAAGGGGCGTGTCGTCAAGGGCGTCAACTTCGTCGATATCCGCGACGCCGGTGACCCGGTGGAAGTGGCCCGCAAGTACAACGAGCAGGGCGCCGACGAGATTACCTTCCTCGACATCACCGCCAGCCACGAAAGCCGCGACACCACCTACGAAACCGTCGAGCGCATGGCGGCGGAGGTGTTTATTCCCCTCACCGTGGGGGGCGGGGTGCGAACCGTCGAGGACATCCGCAAACTCCTCAACGCCGGTGCCGACAAGGTGTCCATCAACACCGCCGCGGTGTTCAGCCCCGAGTTCGTGAAGGAAGCGGCAGAGCGTTTCGGCAGCCAGTGTATCGTGGTCGCCATCGACGCCAAGCGGGTCAGTGAGGGGGATGAAGAACCCCGCTGGGAAATCTTCACCCACGGCGGCCGCAAGCCCACCGGCCTGGATGCCGTGGAGTGGGCCCGTAAGATGGTCGCCATGGGTGCGGGCGAGTTGCTGCTCACCAGCATGGACCGGGACGGCACCAAGATAGGGTTTGACCTGGGCCTGACAAAAGCCATCAGTGACGCAGTGATTGTTCCGGTGATTGCCTCCGGCGGGGTGGGGGAGCTGCAGCACCTGGCTGACGGTGTACTTCAGGGTGGCGCCGATGCGGTCCTGGCGGCGTCCATTTTCCACTTCGGTCAGCACACCATTCCCGAGGCCAAGGCCTTCATGAAAGCCCAGGGCATTGAAGTGCGGGACTGATTTCCGGTTAGCCACTGAATCCACGGAAGGACACGGAAAAAACAGCAAAGAACGCCACGGACATTCACGGACGAAAAAGATCAATTATCAAAATAATCTTTTGCTTTATCCGTGTCGTCCGTGGCCAACCGTTTTTTATCTTTTCTTTCCGTGTCCTTCCGTGGATTCCGTGGCAAAAAATTCAGTCCTGTTTGGACGCCATGGCAGGCACGATCTCCTGCTTCTCGCCTTCCGCAAACATACGGCGGTTTCCGTTGCGTATCGCCCAGACCGCGCTCACCGTGGCCACCGCGATGCCCTCTTCATCCAGTTCCGGCAGGGTTTTCTCCAGATAATCCACCGTAACCGTGTGGGGGTGGCCGATACCGATTGCCGTCCCGTTCTTGCGCGCTTTCTCGACCAGGAGTCTGAACTGGGCGTCGATGTAGGCTTCGGTCTGTTCGTGATCGAGGAAGACATCCCGTGTGACCGTGGGGATGTTATTCAGAGCGGCGGTCCGGCCGGCGACGGAGCTGGCAATGGTCCGGCTGTCCACGAAATAGACCGGGTAATTGTGCAGTTCTTCCATGATCCAGGCCATGGGCTCCGGCATTTGCGTCAGCAGGCTGCCCATATGGTTGTTGACGCCCCGGACATGGGGGACGGACTGCAGGGAGCGCCGTAGGGTCCGGATCAGGTCGTCCCTGTCCATCTCCGCTGTCAGGCCACCGGCCCCCAGGCCGATCTTCCGGGTGTTGTCCATGGGCGCGTGGAGCATGACTTCCTTGTGATGGCGATGGGCCAGGGTGGCGAGGCGGGTGGTGTATCGGCGGTAGGGCAGGAAGGCGAGTGTCAGGGGCTGTTCCAGTCCGATCAGCCGAGCGCCCTCCACCGGGTTGTGGCCCATGTCATCAATAATGATGGCGATGGTGGGCTGGAGGGCGCTTTCCCCTTCTGCGCTGATATCCGCCAGTGCCAGGGCCGGGGCCAGCAGGGCAAGCCCCAGCAGCGTTGCAAAAAGACTCACTCGATGTCGGCTCCCCGCTTGCCCAGAATGTTCATGCCCTTGAGCAGGTTCAGGGCCGAGCGCAGCTGATAGTCGTTTCTCACTTCGGTGTTACCGCCTTGCTGGCGCCCTTTCCCGGAAGCGCCATCTTCTCCATTCTCCAGGTGACCGCTCAGGCTCGCTTCGCTGAACATGGGGCCGCCCTCCATTTCAGTGAGGGTGGCGGGGCGAACCTCGATGTCCGGCGCTATGCCACGGGCCTGGATGGAGCGTCCGTCCGGCGTATAGTAGCGGGCCGTGGTCAGCTTGATGGCATGAGTTTCGTCCAGGGGAATAACGGTCTGAACCGAACCTTTGCCGAAGGACTGTGTGCCCATGATCACGGCGCGCTCATGATCCTGCAATGCTCCGGCAAGAATCTCGGAAGCGGAGGCGGAGCCGCCGTTGATCAGCACGACGATGGGGGTTCCCTCGGAGACATCGCCAGCCTTGGCGCTGAAGCGCAGCCGGGAGCTCTGTATGCGACCCTCGGTGTAGACAATCAGGCCCTCATCCAGCAGTGCGTCGGAGGTTGCCACCGCAGCCTGCAGGATCCCGCCCGGGTTGTTGCGAACGTCGACAATGAGGCCGTCGAGGGTGCCTCCGTGCTCTGACATCAGGGCCTTTATCGCGTCAATGAACTGTCTGCCGGTCTCGTCCTGGAACTGGGTGATGCGAATATAGCCATAGCCTGGCTCAAGCATCCGCGACTTGATGCTGGTAACCTGGATGACGGCCCGTTCCACTTCGATTTCCAGGGGCGCGCTCTCGCCATCCCGGATGATGGTCAGGGTAATGGTGGTGCCGGGTTTGCCGCGCATCCGGCTGACCGCATCCTGCAGCGACATGCCCTTTACGGGTTCGTCATCCAGCTTGATGATCAGATCCCCCGCCTGAACGCCCGCCCGCTCTGCCGGGGTGTCATCGATGGGAGCAATGACCTTGACGAAGCCGTCCTCGGTGCCCACCTCGATGCCAAGGCCGCCAAACTCGCCGGTGGTGCTTTCCTCCAGCTGCTCGTATTCCTGAGGTTCGAGGTAGGCGGAATGGGGATCAAGCCCGGAGAGCATGCCCTTGATGGCGCTCTCCAGCAGCTGCTGGTCTGTCACGTCCTCGACATAGGCATCCTTGATACGACTGAACACTTCCGTGAACTTGCGCAGGTCATCCAGCGGCAGGGCGGCCGGTTGTTCGTCTACGGCAGCACCGGGAGCGGACTCAGCCCTGACGGCTTCCTGGCCCTGGGCAACGGCTCCCTGCAGGCAAAGAAAAAACAGTACACCGCCGAGCACTCTGGATTTACGACGTTGGATAACCCGTTTCATTCAGCATTCCTGTCTTGAAGGCTTGGATTCATTGGCATTGCTGCCAGTATGGCGTCACGCACTGTGTTTGTCAGCCACGGTTTTGCCGCAGAAACGGTCAGTTAGCGTTTGCCGAACCACCCCATGGGATTCTTTGGCTTGCCGTTGTGACGCAGTTCAAAATATACAGCGGGATCCTCGGTGCCTCCGGACCGACCGGCCAGGGCAATGGTCTCACCGGCCTGGACCCAGTCGCCGGGACTCGTCAGCAGGCTCGAGCTGTGGCCGTAGAGCGTCATGTAGCCATCACCGTGATCGACGATGGTCATCATGCCGAACCCCCTCAGCCAGTTGGCAAAGACGACACGGCCGTAGTGGACCACCTGAACGTCAGCTTCTTCGGCGGTGTTCAGCAGAATACCGTTGCGACGAAGATGACCCTGGGCCATGGCACCGCCGAAGGCTGCCGCCAGGTTGCCCTTCGCCGGCCAGGGCATGCTCCCCCGGCGTTTTTGGAAGGGCTCGGTTTCGGTGGGGGAGGGAATGCTTGCTATGGCCTCTTCCACTTCCCGGAGCAGTTTTTCCAGGCGTTCGCGGTCCGCTTCGAGGACGCCCCGCTCGGTGCGGCGCTCATCGATGTCCTGTTTCAGGGCCGCCAGGGTTCGCTCCCGGTTCGCCTGCTGACCCTTCAGCTCCTTCTGTCGACTGGCAACCTGCTCTTCCAGCCGCACCAGGTTGCTCCTGGCTTCCAGCTTCTGCTGGCGGGTCTGCTTCAGTTCCGCCAGGGTGGCATTGAAGGTCTCCAGGCGCTGAAGGTTATCGCCGCTGAGGTACTCGTAGTAGGTCATGGTCCGGGCGATTTCTTCCGGACTGGCTTCGTTGAGCAGTACCTTGATGGCGGGCGCCTTGCCCTCCATCCAGGCGCCCCGCAGCTGTTTCTTCAGTGCGGTTTTCTGCTGGCTGAGCGTCTGTTCGAGGATCTTCTCGCTTTTTTGCAGCGTCGCCAGCTCCTGCTCCTGTTGCCGGCGCTGGTCCTGTAGCTCCCTGCGCTCCCGGGTCAGGCGGCTGATGTCCTTTTCGGTCTGAGCCAGGGTGCGTTCCAGCTGGCTGCGGTCCTTTTCGGCATCGGACAGCCAGCGGTCAATCTTTTCAATTTCCTTTTTGAGGGCCTCCACCTGCGCCGGAGTCACCTGCTGCTCGGCACCGGCCATTCCCGTTGCCAGCAGAAGAACGCAAAAAAGCGCCAGCCGGAGAATTCCGGTGGCGCTTCTGGTCAGCGTGGCGACTGGAGACGTCGGAGACATTGCCGGCTATATCGCTCAGCGGTTGCTGAGCTCTACCAGGCTGTGGCCGGTCATTTCCCGGGGCTGGTCCATTCCCATCAGACTGAGCAGTGTCGGTGCCACGTCGCTGAGACTGCCGTCATCCCTGAGGGAAACCTCGCGCGGGCCAAGATAGACCAGAGGAACAGGGCCAATGGTGTGGGCAGTATGGACCTGTCCCGAGGACGGATCGGTCATCTGTTCGCAGTTGCCGTGATCGGCGGTGATCAGGGCTTCACCACCCACTTCCTCAAGAGCCTCTGCGATGCGGGCAACGCACTGGTCCACGCACTCTGCGGCCTTGATGGCGGCATCCAGCTTGCCGGTGTGGCCGACCATGTCGCCGTTGGCATAATTGCACACCACCAGGTCATACTTGCGGCTCCTGATGGCTTCCACCAGCCTGTCGGTCACCTCGGGGGCGCTCATTTCCGGTTTCAGGTCGTAGGTGGCCACCTGCGGTGAGGGCACCAGGATGCGGTCCTCACCCTCAAAGGGCGTTTCTTTCCCGCCATTGAAGAAGAAGGTGACGTGGGCGTACTTTTCGGTTTCTGCGATTCGCAGCTGGGTCCTGCCCTGGGCCGAAACGTACTCGCCGAGACCATTCGCCAGCTGCTCCGGCGGATAGGCGCAGGAGGTGTCGATATCCGCTGCGTACTGGGTCAGCATGACGAAGTCCGCCAGGCGAGGATGTTTCCGGCGGCGGAAACCGTCGAAATCCTCGTCCACGAAGCAGCGGGTAATCTCCCGGGCGCGGTCCGCGCGGAAGTTCATGAAGAGCACTGCGTCACCATCGTTTATGGTGGCGTCCGGCTCCTTGTCGCCCTGAATGCGGGTGGCTTTGACGAATTCGTCGTTCTCGCCTCGCTCATAGGCCTCGTCAATGGCCGCCAGGGGGTTCGGTGCCGTGTATTCCGCGTCTCCAAGGGTCAGCAGGTTGTAGGCCTGCTCGACACGGTCCCAGCGGTTGTCCCGGTCCATGGCGAAGTAGCGGCCCACAATGGACGCGACGCGCCCGACACCGAGGGATTTCATCCTGGCATCCGCCTTTTCCAGGGAAGGGCGGGCGCTGCGCGGTGGCATGTCACGACCATCCAGGAAGGCATGGATGTAGACTCGTCTGGCGCCCCGGTGGGCCGCCAGCTCGGCAGCCGCCAGGATGTGATCCTCGTGGGCGTGAACGCCACCGGGTGACAGCAGTCCCAGCAGATGAACGGCGCCACCATTGGCCACCGCCTTGTCCACCGCCGCGCACATGGCGGGGTTCTGCTGGAAGGTGCCGTCCTCAAGATCCTTGTCGATCCGGGTCAGGCTCTGGTAGACAACCCGGCCGGCCCCCAGGTTCATGTGACCGACCTCCGAATTGCCCATCTGCCCCTGGGGCAGCCCGACAAACATGCCTGAGGTGTTGATCAGTGTTTTGGGCTGCTCGGCCCAGGCCTTGTCCCAGAACGGGGTATTGGCATTGCTGATGGCGTTGTCGTCCGCCGGGTCGCGATGTCCCCAGCCGTCCAGTATGATCAGTGCCGTCGTCTTGCGAGTGCTGGTCATTGCTCAATCCGGTGTGGTTGCGGAGCCCCGGGTCTGCGGAGGCGCCTGGAAATTTGAACGAGGATTCTAACCTGTTTTAGGCACCTTGGGCTACGGAACGCGCCTTCTGTCACCGGCGGAGGGTGTGTATAATCCGCCCAAATTATTTTTTCGGGACAGGTTCATGGAACGGTTGTTCGAGTTCGTTGTAAATCATTACATTCTGGTTTCCGTTTTCGCTGCACTGCTGATAGCACTGGTGCTCCTGGAAAGCCGCCGCGGCGGAAAAAAGGTTTCCGCCCAGGAGGCCGTGAACATGATCAACCGTGACGAGGCCGTGGTGGTGGATATCCGGGATCGGAAAGACTTCAATGAGGGCCGCATTACCGGCTCCGTCCACATTCCATTGAATGCCATCAAGGACCGTGCCGGTGAGCTGAAAAAGCACAAGGACAAGACCATTATCGTGGTCGACAAGATGGGCCAGCATTCCGCCATGGCGGTGAAGCAGCTGAACGCTGAAGGGTACGACAATGTGGTGCGCCTCAGCGGTGGTATCGGCGACTGGAGGGCGTCCAACCTTCCGCTGGTGAAAAAATAACGACACACTCTGAACACAAAAGGGAAAGATCATGGCTGAGAACAATCAGCAGGCCGCTGCCGGCAACGAGAACGCAAACCAGCCTCAGTTCGCGCTGCAGCGTATCTATGTGAAGGACCTGTCCTTCGAGTCACCGAATGCTCCCCTGGTCTTCCAGGAGCAGTGGAAGCCCCAGGTCAACATGGACCTGAATACCTCCCACAACAAGATCAGCGACACCCAGTATGAGGTGGTGCTGTCCATTACCATCACCGCGAAGGTGGAGGAGAAGGTTGCCTACCTGGTGGAAATCCAGCAGGCCGGCGTTTTTCTGCTGAACGGATTCCCGGATCAGCAGGTGCCTCCGATGCTGGGCGCCTATTGCCCGAACCTGTTGTTCCCCTATGCCCGGGAAACCATCGACAACGTTGTCACCAAGGGCAGTTTCCCCGCCCTGATGCTGGCGCCGGTGAACTTCGACGCCATCTTCGCCCAGGCGGTGAAGCGCAAGCAGCAGGAGCAGGAGGGCAAGGCCCAGGGCGATGCCTCCCCTGAGGGTCAGCAGACTCACTGATCCCGGAGCTCACGCTCAGTCATACATTGTAGGAGCCAGCCTGCTGGCGAAGATGGCACCCGCCAGTTCTGCGGCTGACCGCCTCGCCAGCAGGCTGGCTCCTACAGTTGTCAGGCCACCGGGGAAATAGCGGTCAGTTATCCGGTCACCCCCCGAAATTCCGGTTACGCTCCCCTGTAGGAGCTGGCCTGCCAGCGAAGAGGCGGCCTCATATGGTGAGGTCCGGTCCTCGCCAGCAGGCTGGCTCCTACAGTTGCCAGGCAGCCCCGGAAATTCCGGTCAGTTATCAGGCTATCCGAGAAATAGCGGTCAGTTATCAGGCCACCCCCGAAATTCCGGTCACGCCCCCCCCCCTGTAGGAGCTGGCCTGCCAGCGAAGAATACACCTCCGCTGATGCGGCTATCCTACTTGCCAGCAGGCCGACTCTACAGCCAATCCTGTTTCAGGTTGCTTCTGGGAATCCCAGCTGTCGCCAGCCTTCGTAGACGACCACCGCAGCGGAATTGGAAAGGTTCAGGCTGCGGCTGTGGGGCAGCATCGGGATGCGCAGGCGGTGGCCCTCTGCGAGACCCTCTCGAACATTCTCCGGAAGACCGCGGGTTTCCGGGCCGAACATCAGGTAGTCGCCAGCCTGGTAGCTGACCTCATGGTAGGGCCGACTTCCCTTGGTGGTCAGGCCGAACAGCCGCTGCGGCTGCTCGGTCTCCAGGAAGGCGGCATAGTCGGGGTGCACCTTCACCCGGGCGTACTCGCTATAGTCCAGACCGGCCCGCCGCATCTGTTTGTCCTCCAGGGTGAACCCCAGGGGCTCGATCAGATGCAACAGGCAGCCGGTATTGGCGCAGAGCCGGATGATATTGCCGGTGTTCGGCGGTATCTCCGGCTCATAGAGCACGATGTTGAACACCGGGGTATCAGCGCTCGACAGCCAGGGCGACGCCCATGCCTCCGCCAATGCAGAGGGTGGCGAGGCCCTTTTTCACGTCGCGGCGCTGCATCTCGTGGAGTAGCGTGACCAGCACCCGACAGCCCGAAGCGCCGATGGGATGACCCAGGGCGATGGCGCCGCCGTTCACATTTACCTTGCTGGTGTCCCAGCCCATGTCCCGGTTCACGGAAATGGCCTGGGCGGCAAAAGCCTCGTTGGCTTCAATCAGGTCCAGGTCATCCACCGTCCAGCCAGCTCTTTCCAGGCAGCGCTGACTTGCGGGGATTGGCCCGGTGCCCATGATCTGGGGGTCCACCCCGGCACTGGCATGGGCCTTGATGGTGGCAAGCGGTGTCAGGCCGAGTTCCTTTGCCTTGGCCGCGCTACAGACGAGAACGACAGCAGCGCCGTCGTTCAGCCCTGAGGCATTGCCGGCAGTAACGGTGCCATCCTTCTTGAAGGCTCCCTTGAGCTTGCTCAGGCCTTCGGCAGTGGTGCCGTCGCGCGGGCCTTCATCCTGTGCCACCACCACGGGCTCTCCCTTACGCTGGGGCACGTGAACCGGGACGATCTGCGCATTGAAGCGCCCTTCAGCCCGTGCGGCTGCGGCCTTCTGCTGGGAGGCGGCGGCGAATTCGTCCTGCTCCTCCCGGGTGATGCCGTACTTCTCGACAATGTTCTCGGCGGTGATGCCCATGTGATAGTCGTTGAAGGCATCCCAGAGACCGTCATGGATCATGGTGTCGATCATGGTCCAGTTGCCCATCCGCTGACCATTGCGGCTGTTGGGTACCACGTGGGGCGACTGGCTCATGCTCTCCTGGCCGCCGGCCAGAATCATGTCGGCATCACCAAGCTGGATCGCCTGGACCGCCATGTGCACGGCCTTGAGGCCGGAGCCGCAGACCTTGTTGATGGTCATGGCCGGCACGGAGGCGGGGATGCCGGCATTGATGGATGCCTGACGGGCGGGGTTCTGACCGCTACCGGCGGTCAGGACCTGACCGAGGATGACTTCGTTGATCTGCTCCGGCGCGACGCCGGTTTCCTCCAGCAGGGCCTTGATGACGGCACTGCCGAGCTGGTCCGCCCGCAGGCTGGACAGGGCTCCGCCAAAGGTGCCGATGGCGGTGCGTTTAGCGGCTGCGATGACTACGTCTTGCATGGGGGGATCTCCGGTTGAATGTTTGTTGCCCCCGGATATCGAACCTGGGGGCTCGGTATCCGGAGGGGCCGCTTCCTCCGCCATAAATCACGGCACATCCTGTGCCGACCTTGTACCACGACATCCCTGGCGCTGCTGCGGAAGCACCCCCACCGGATACCGGTCAGACCTGTGTGGTATCCGCACTGAGAGGACTGACAATTCTATCCGAAATTGTTGACCCAACCCAGCCGTAGCATCGCAAGCATTGATATCAGCCCGAGAGAGACCGAACCGCCCGAAAGGCGATATCCCGTAAGCCAATGAGGAGGTGTTGGATGGTCCTGTTTTCGGAACAGCGCCAAGGATGGCGCGGAGCAAGGCGGCCGCCAGGGAAGGCCCCTGAATTGCGGTGGGGAAAACAGGACCATCCAGCGCCTCATGGCATCTTCACCCTCAGGCCAGGGAAAACCCCTGGCGCCTCCGGGCCCCGGGGCAAGGCTTTAATCGGATTCGTCTGGAAACCGCGCCTCGAAGCAGCGAAGTCGCTCCCGCCGGATGGCCTCACCCAGCTCCCTGCCCTTGAACCCCTGGGCCATCAATGTGTGAGCATCCACCGACCGGGCATCGGCCACGGCATCGCCGAGGTCCTGAATTTCCTTGGCGGAAGGTCCTCCCTGCAGGCACCTCATTGTGACCAGTAGCTCGCGGAACCTGCCTGGCCGGCGCCAGGCATCCGCCTGGTTGCATATCTCCAGGGCCTCTTTGGCCGATAACTCGCCTTCATGGAACTTCGGGAAAAGCTCGCCAACCAGTCGAGCCAGTTCCCTGCAGTCATTAGGGGCCTTGAGTGCGCCTGCTCTGGCTTCGGCTACGTCCGAAGCCAGAGGCGAGAGCAGGGCGGCAAACCGGCCCGCCGTTGCCAGATTTCGTTCAATGGTACAGGTGAGGGCAGCCATCGCCGTCCGGAAATGGTGTTTATCGCCCAGTTCCGGGATCAGTACCGCAAGCGCTCCGGCATCGCGAAGCACCTCGAAAAATGCCCTTGGCGTGGTTGCATGCAGGGCCCGCTGGACTTCCTGCCAGACCCGTTCCGGCACCAGGTGTTCCACCTCCCCGTCAGCAACCATCTGCTTCATGAGAGCCATGGTTTTCCCGGCCACCCCAAAACCCAGGTGGTGAAACCGGGCGGCAAAGCGTGCGGTGCGCAGGATGCGCAGGGGGTCTTCGGCAAAGGCCTCGGATACATGGCGAAGGCACCGGTCTTCAAGGTCCCGCTGTCCGCCAAAGGGATCCACAAGTGAGCCATCCTCAGCCCTTGCCATGGCGTTGATGGTAAGGTCCCGTCGTACCAGATCGTCCTCCAGGGTGACATCCGGGGCGCTGTAGACGGTAAAACCATGATAACCATGGCCCTGCTTGCGTTCGGTGCGGGCGAGTGCGTATTCCTCTTTGGTTCTGGGGTGCAGGAATACGGGGAAGTCCGCGCCCACCTGTTTGAAACCGCGGGCAAGCATGTCTTCCGGGGTTGCACCGACGACTACCCAGTCCCGGTCTTTCACCGGAATGCCCAGAAGCTCGTCCCGAACCGCACCGCCCACCAGATAGATTTCCATAGCCTCGTCAGCCTGCCAGAGTGTGTGCGGGTGATTATCCGGGTCGGGTGGCGTTCGGGCAAAGAAAAAGCCCGCCGAGGGAAGTCAGGCGGGCTTTTCGGTTACGGGATGGCGCTCAGAAAGCGAAACCAAGCTCGATGGCGGCGCCTACGTCGGCGTCGCTCACCAGACCAGCAACATCCAGGCGCGCACCGAACGGCGAAAGACCAAGGCCGGCGGTGAATTGTGTTTTCTCTTCAATGCCGTTGCTATCGTCATTGCTGGCAATGTTGTGACGGGCTCCCAGGCGAAGTTGCGCGAAGCGCCAGGCATCGAGTTCAGCGCCTACGGCGATCCACTGGGTGTCGTCCTCATAGCCGAAGGCTTCCTGTTTGGTCAGGTCGGCTTCCGCCGTCAGCACATGAAAACTGCCGGTGTGGGCGATGCCGACGGTGACCTTGGGGTTCAGCTCCAGGGTACGCTCTTCCTCGCCTTTGGTCAGGTCGTAGGCGGAATCCAGTTCCATCGGAATCACGTTCTTGACGGCGATGGCTGAGTTCCACTGGCGCTCGGAGCCAAAAGCGTAGGCGACCCCCAGGTCCAGGTTGAAGCCGCTCTTGGTGGTTTCGTAGTTGCCCTCGGACGCATTTTCTTCGTCGAAATCATTGACGATGGCGGTGTACTGGAAGGTTCGGAGTTGCACGTACTTCGGGGCAACGCCCAGCTGTACCGGATGTTCAAGGCCCAGATTGAAGGGACGGGCCAGGCTGACCCCTGCCTCAACCACACCCGCCGCCAGGACTCTGCCGCGGGAGGTAAACTCGATATCACCATTGCTGTTCGTGCGCGTCGCCAGGAGATTATCAATGGCGTTCGGATCCTGATTCCGGGCCGCGTCCACCACGTCGTTAAGGAAGGCTATGTCATCGTCAGACAGCTCGCCCCGCACCGTGGCGCGCAGGTTGCCGTTGGTGAATACCCCCACCGCCAGCTTCTGGCCTGGTACAGCGAGACTCAGGCCCGCTGCCGCATCGATCCGGACGGTGTCCCGGTCAAAAGCGAGCAGTCGGTCGCGGAGGTCTCCCGCCGCATCGCCCAGGGCGTCGGCATTCTCGACCGTGGGATTCGTCTCAAGCTGTTGCTGGAGGCTGTTGAATTCATCAATGACTGTCTGGATACCATCAACCTGATCGATCACTTCCTCCTCATCCGCGTAGCGCGCGTTGACCGAGGGGAGGATCAGTCCCAGATCGTCGGACCATTCATGGTGATCGGCAGCCAGCATGGCCGGGTTGGCGCTGTTGGCCGTTGTCGGATGGGCGATGGCAACCCCGGTGCCGCCCATGGCAAAGGAGCGGGCCGTGTTGAATGACTGGGGCGCGGCCAGGGCAACGGTGGATGCGGTGGACAGGCCAATGGCCAGTGCGAGGCGAGACAGCTTCATAGGATCAGACTTCCGGTACGGGTGTTGTTGATGGCTCAGCGGCCAGAAAAATCAGGGGAAGGGAAGCAGGGTATTGGATAATGTGACGCAGTTCTGCGTTGATCGGGTAACGGACTGTTCGAGATTTGTAAAACCGGCGCAAGGGCATCCTAAGGGCGGCGGATTCTTGCCGTTCTTGAGAATATGCAAGCTGCAGGGGAGGGAAACCAAAGCAGAAACAGATGGATGGAATTGTTGGCGCGTTTTTTTCATGGTAACCGGAAATGTTTGAATCGCCGTTCGTGAATGTCGGAGAAACCCATGAAGTCATACTGGATCCTAATTCTGCTGGCCGTAGCCCTGGCCGGTTGCGCGCCTACCGGCTATTACCGCTATGAAGAACAGGGGCAGCTGGAGAAACCGGACGGGAAGTTCGATCCCATTGTGGTGAGGGTCAGCGGTTTCGGTACCTATGAGGACGCCCGGGGCGACCGCCTGGATACGCGCAAGCGCCTGATGGCCCGGCGGGCCTCGCAACTGGACGCTTACCGCAATCTGGCGGAACGGGTATACGGCACGGTGGTCTATGGCAGCTCCACCGTCAACGATTTCGTGGCCCGGAACGATATGTTCCGTACCTACGTTGACAGCTACCTGCGGGGCGCCAAGCTGGTCGCGGTGAATGAACACAGCGACGGCGTGGTGGAAACCGTGATGGAGCTGAAACTCGAGCCCCGTTTCCGTCAGTGTGTCTCGCGGGTAAGTGACCGGGATGTCGGCGCCCTTTGTCCGATGCCCATGCCTCGCGTCAACGATTCCATGGGCGATGTGGTCGCCGGTGAAGGCACCGACTCCCTTTATTATCTCGATTGACCGGGTATTTCCATGAGCAGAGGAATTTTCAGGTTGGCGGCGCTTCTTGGCCTGTCGATGCTTTCCCTGGGCCAGATTCATGGCGTGGTTCTGGAGGGCACGGGGATGGCCACGATCCGCGCCGGTGATATTGAGGCGGCTCGAGAGGATGCCCGCCAGGCTGCTATGCGGGATCTGGCGCTGCAATATGACGCCCACATCAGCAGTGAGGACACCATGGAGAATGGCGTGGTGACGGACTCACGCCTGACCGTGGCATCCAGCGCGCGGGCCCGGCACGTGGAGATTCTGGATGAGCGCCAACTGGGTAATACCCTGCGGCTGACCCTCAGGGCCGACGTGTCCGAAGGCGCGGGCCGATGCCAGGTTGGGGATGCCGCGGGTCTCAAGAAGCGGGTCGCCATAGCCGGATTCACCCTGGAGCATCCCGGACAGGCCCGCCATGGCCGCCTCGAGGATGCTGGACAGGTGTTGCCGCAGTTGCTCCAGGCCCGGCTTCAGGCCCAGGGCAACCTCCAGACTCTTGGCGCTTCCAATCTTCAGCTGTTCGATAATGTGACGACCGCGCCCACCCATCAGCAGTTCGATAACCGGCTGACCAACGTAACCCGGATTGCCAGCGAAATGGGCGCCCAGTTCGTGGTGACGGGTGTTATCCGGGATATTGCAGTGGAAGATCCCTCTGCCTGGGGCAGTTCGGTTCTCCACAGGATTGGTCGGGGTATAGGGACCAGTAATCAGAACCGGCGATTCGTTGCCGATCTTATGGTTTTTGACGGTTTCAGTGGCTCGCCGGTCTACCAGAAGCGATTCCAGACCCAGGGTCGCTGGAATGCAGGCAAGGGGGCTTCTGTGGGCTTCGGCTCCGTGGGCTTCCAGGAAACCGAGTTCGGCCAGGAGGTCGGGCGGGTGATTGACGCCATGCGTTCAGACATTCAGCAGGCACTGGCCTGCCAGCCCTTCATGACCCGGGTCATGCGGGTGGAGGGGAGAAAGGTTACCCTTGAATCCGGCGCCACCGCTGGTCTGCGCCCTGGTGACAAGCTGTCGCTGTACCGCAGCTATACCCACTTCGACAGCCCGGGCGCGGCCCCCGAACTGCTGAACGCGGACGCCAGGGTCACCCTGGACAGCGTATTCCCGGAGTATGCCAATGGCCTGATGCCGGAGTACGGCTCTCTGGAGAATATCCAGCGGGGGGATATTGCGATTGTCTGGTAAGTACTGAAAAGAAGAGGGTTTGCCACGGAATCCACGGAAGAACACGGAAGAAAAGAGAAAAGAGAAAAGAATTATTAGCCACGGATAATCACGGACGAAAGATTAATGACCTGAAAATATCTTTTGTTTTTGTCCGTGCAAGTCCGTGGCTAATCTTTTTTCAGCTCTTTATTTTTCCGTGTTCTTCCGTGGATTCCGTGGCAAAAATCAGGTAGTTACATACTGCGCCGCAATGTCGCGGATCTTGCCCACCATGGCCCTCAGGCCGTTGCCCCGGGTCGGGGAGATGTGTCGGAACAGGTCCAGTTGTTCAAAGAGCTCGTCCACGTCGGTGGCAAGCAGCTCCCGGGGTGTCCTGCCATTCAGGGCCACCAGGATGATGGCGGCCAGGCCACGGACAATCATGGCGTCCGAGTCGATCAGCAGGAACAGTTTGCCACTGTCTTCGTCATAATGATGGATGAGCCAGACCTGGCTTTGACAGCCGTGAACAAAGTTCTCTTCCAGTCGCTCGTCATCGGGGAACGTCGGCAATTGCTTGCCCAGGTCGATGATGTAGGCGTACCGCTCCTCCCAGTCGCCCAGGAGTTCGAAGGCTTCCCTGACGTCGTCCAGGGTGACATCGGTGCCGAGGGGGTTTTCCAGGAACTGCTGTTTGGTCGCTGTCATAAACCTGCAAGGTCTGTGGTTCGGGTTTGGCCGCTGGGCGACTTCTTTAAAGACAGTTTAGCCACGGACGACACGGACGAATACAAAAAGATCGTTTAGTACTTAGTCTTTTCGTCTGTGATTGTCCGTGTCCTTCCGTGGATTCCGTGGCCAAAAATAGCCGTTAAAGCATGCCCAATTCGAGTTTGGCTTCGTCGGTGAGCATGTCATTGTTCCAGGGCGGATCGAAGGTCAGTTCCACGGTGACCTTGTCCACGTTGGGGACGTGCTCCACCTTGCGCTTCACGTCATCCGTAATCACGGGCCCCATGCCGCAGCCGGCGGCGGTGAGGGTCATGAGAATGTAGACATGGTTGCCCTCTTCGGTGTCGTTCTCTATCCGACAGTTGTAGATCAGGCCCAGGTCCACGACGTTCACCGGAATCTCCGGGTCGTAGCAGTTGCGCAGTGCTTCCCACACCTGGTTTTCGTTAATGGTGCCGTCCGCCGGGGTCTCAAAGCTGCTTTCCAGGGGCTGCTTGCCCAGGGCGTCAGCATCGTGGCCTTCAATGCGGGCGAGGTTGCCGTTGACCGCAACGGTGAAGGTGCCACCCAGTGACTGGGTAATGGTCACGAAGGTATCCGACGGAATCATGATTTCCGTTCCGGTGGGAACAAGGCGCGCTTCCACCTCGCGTTTGGTCAGGACCACTTCCCGTTCTTGCATGCCTGTACTGGCCTCGCTTTCGTTTGGTTAGCCACGGAATCCACGGAAGGACACGGAAAAATAAAGAAATGAAAAATCTAGCCACGGACGACACGGACAAAAAACAAAAGATTCTTTCGGTTTTCAATCTTTTCATTTGTGATTATCCGTGTCGTCCCTGGCTAAAGCTCTTTATCTTTTCCCTTTTCCTTTTCTTTTTTCCGTGTCCTTCCGTGGATTTCGTGGCAAAAAAGGTCTTTTAAGCCGTAGTGAAGCTCTCACCACACCCACACTCCGCCGTGGCGTTGGGGTTGCGGAATTCGAACATGGAGTTGACGCCCTGGGTGACAAAATCGATCTCGGTACCGTTCACCATGGGCAGGTGTTCTTTCTTTACGTAGATGTCCACGCCGTCCACGGAAAACACTTCGTCGTCCGCGCCGGTATCTTCGACCCACTGGGTCTCATACTTGAAACCGGAGCAGCCGCTTTTCTTGATGGCGAGGCGGATGCCGCGGGCTTCGGGCTTTTTCGCCAGTTGTTTGCGTACATGGTTGACCGCAGTAGGGGTCATTGTGACGCCAATGGTCGGCGTGAAGGTTTCAGTTTTCATGGGTCCACCTCCATCAGGCAAACAGGCGCTGGATCTTCTGCAGAGCGGCGAACAGGGTGTCCACCTCTTCCAGCGTATTGTAGAACGCAAAGGACGCCCGGGCTGTACCGGGAACCCCGTAAAAATCCATCAGCGGCATGGCGCAATGGTGACCAGTGCGCACGGCAATGCCCTGCTGGTCCAGCAGGGTTCCTATATCACTGGGGTGTAATCCCTCGATTTTAAAGGACATCACTGGCATTTTTCGGACCGCGGTGCCGATCACGCTCATCCCAGGCACCGTCGCTACCAGCTCATTGGCCCGCACGAGCAGGGCATTCTCCGCGGCTTCCATGGCCCGGCGGTCGAGCCTGTCCAGGTAGTCAATGGCTGCTGCCAGTCCCACCGCCTCGGCGATGGCCGGAGTGCCGGCCTCGAACTTGTATGGCAGGGTGCTCCAGGTGGTGCGCTCGAAGGAGACCCGCTCGATCATTTCGCCGCCGCCCTGGAACGGAGGCATTTCCTCGAGCAGTTGCTCCCTGCCGTAGAGGACACCAATGCCGGTGGGCCCGAACAGCTTGTGGGACGAAAAGGCATAGAAATCGCAGCCCAGCGCCTGCACATCCGGCTTGAAATGGGGGACCGCCTGGGCACCATCCAGAACCGTAATCACCCCGCGGGCCCTGGCCTGCTCGATGAGAGCCGCCACCGGGTTCACTGTACCCAGTACGTTGGACACATGGGTGATGGCCAGTATCCGGGTTCTCTCGCCCAGCAGGCTGTTGAAGGAATCCAGATCCAGTTCCCCCTCCGGCGTCACCTGAACCGGCACAACTTTGGCGCCGGTGCGTTCCGCCACCATCTGCCAGGGCACGATGTTGGAGTGATGCTCCATATGACTGACCAGGATCTCGTCGCCCGGCCTCAGCCTGGGTGCCAGGCCATTGGCCACCACGTTGATGGCCTCGGTGGTGCCCCGTGTCCAGATGATTTCCCGGGTGCTGCCGGCATTCAGGAACCGCCGCACTGTCTCCCGGGCACCCTCAAAGGCCATGGTGGCCCGATCGCCGAGGGTGTGAGAGCCACGGTGAACGTTGGAATGCATATGACGGTAATAACCATCCATGGCTTCCATGACCGCCAGAGGCTTATGGGTCGAGGCGCCATTGTCCAGGTACACCAGGGGCTTGCCGTTGACCTGTTCGGACAGGATCGGAAAGTCCCGGCGCACGGCCTCAACGTCGAAGCTGGCTTTACTGGCACTGTTTGCCACGGAGAGATCGGTCATACCGGATCAGGCCTCCCTGAATGCGTCGTCAAAGAACTGGTTCAGGCGCTCATTGGCGCTGTTTCGAACCTGCTCCACCGGAATCTGCGCCACCAGTTCGTTGATGAACGCCATGGTCAGTAATACGCTGGCTTCACGGCGGGCGATCCCCCTGGACACCAGATAGAACAGCGAGGTGTCGTCGAGCTGGCCGATGGTGGCGCCGTGGGCACACTTGACGTCATCGGCGTAGATTTCCAGTTCCGGCTTGGTGTCGATTTCAGCGCCGGTTGATAGCAGCAGGTTCTTGTTGTTCATGTTCGCGTTGGACTTCTGGGCGTCCTTGTGAATATGAATACGTCCGTTGAAGACCGCATGGGACTCATCCGCTGCAATGTTGCGGTAAGTCTCCTCGCTGTTGCAGTTGGGCACCATGTGGTCGATGCAGGTATGGTTGTCGTAGTGCTGTTTGTCCTGGGTCACCACGACACCATTGAGCTTGCACTCGGCCCCTTCCCCCTCAAGGCGCACCCGCAGATCGTGACGCCGCAGCGGGCCGCCAAAGCCCACGCAATGGCTTTCAAACCGCGAACTGCGGAGCTGGCGGACACCAGTGGCGCCGATGTGCTGAATATTCTGGCCTTCCGCAACGAGCCGGACGCCAGTGATCCGGGCACCGTCAGCAAGGGTGAATTCGGTAACGGCATCCACCATGGCGGACTCATCACCGCTGGACAGGAACTCTTCCACCAGGGTCATCCCGCTGTGACGACCTGCGTCCACGTAAATCCGCGGAAAAGCGGAGCCGGCGGCGGTGGCGGTCACTTCGTGAATCACGAACAGTGGCTGGTCCACCACAGTGTCAGGCTTGAGCCGAATCAGCAGGCCATCTTCAAACCGCGCCGAGTTCAGCCTCGCCATCTGGGTTGCCCTGGTATCCAGGGTGCTGTCCAGCGACCTGGCAAGCTCAGCCGCGTCCTCATCCGTCAGGTCCGCGAACCGCTGGACAGAGAGGCCCTCGACCTGGGGCAGCACACTGGTGCTGGCATCCACCACGCCATTGCGAATAACAATCCGGTAGCCGCCCGCAGCGGCGTCGGTGGTGGCGCCGCCGGCGGGTAGCGAGTTCGCCAGCTCATCCGACAACTTCAGATGGCGGCTGGAATATTTCCAGTTCTCTGTCTTTCGGGTCGGCAGGGGCATGTCCACCAGGGCCTTGCCGCGCTCCTTGCGAAGTGCCAGCAGGGGTTGCGGCAGGGATTCCCCGGCCGGCTTCAGGAAGGCGCTGGAAAGCGTCGGTGCTGATTTCATATTCCGCGACCTCCTCGATCAGTTGGCTGCTGCTTCTTCGTCTTTGATGCCCAGCCAGCCGTAGCCACGCTCCTCAAGTTCCAGCGCCAGCTCGCGGCCGCCGGACTTGATGATCCGGCCGCCGGCCAGCACGTGCACGTAGTCGGGGACAATGTAATCCAGCAGACGCTGGTAGTGGGTCACCATCAGGATCGCGCGGTCTTCCGCCCGCAGGGCATTGACACCATCGGAAACCACTTTCAGGGCATCGATGTCGAGACCGGAGTCGGTCTCGTCCAGAATGGCCAGTTTCGGCTGCAGCAGCAGGGCCTGCATGATCTCGTTGCGCTTTTTCTCGCCACCGGAGAAGCCCTCATTCACGCCCCGCTTCAGAAATGCCGGATCCAGGTCCACCTGCTTCGAGACCTCCTTGGCAAGCTTCATGAACTCGGCGGCATTCATCTCTGCCTGACCCTGATGCTGGCGCGCGGCGTTCACCGCGGTGCGCAGGAACTGCAGGTTGCTCACGCCGGGAATCTCCACCGGATACTGGAACGCCAGGAAAATACCTTCCAGCGCCCGATCCTCGGTTTCCAGCTCAAGCAGATTCTGACCGTTGAGAGTGACTTCCCCCTCGGTAACCTCAAATGCCTCGTTACCCGCCAGCACCTGGGACAGGGTACTCTTGCCGGAACCGTTCGGCCCCATGATGGCGTGGACCTCCCCGGCCTTGATCTCCAGGTTAATGCCCTTGAGGATCTCTTTGCCCTCAACGGATGCGTGCAGGTTCTTGATACTCAGCATTTGTCGGATTCTCTCTCGTCAAGACGTTCATATTCATTTGCGTCTGGCCTCACCGGAATTTACTCGGAGCCGGGGGCCAGTGATCGGGTGGGGCTTTCCGGGACCTTCGAAAACATGGACGTTTTCGAAGAGCCTCCACGGATGGATTCACGGCGTGTCCCGGAAAGTCCCACCCGAGTGCTGGCCTTTCACCCAAGCCAGCAGACAATAAGGTCAAACCGATCAGCCAACAGACCCCTCAAGGCTAACCTCAAGCAACTTCCCGGCCTCCACGGCAAACTCCATCGGCAGCTCCTTGAACACTTCCTTGCAGAAGCCGTTCACGATCATGGACACCGCCTGCTCCGGGTCGATTCCCCGCTGCCGGCACAGGAACATCTGCTCATCGGAAACCTTGGACGTGGTCGCCTCATGCTCCACGATGGCCGACTTGTTCCGGCTCTCGATGTAGGGGAAGGTGTGGGCCCCGCACTGATCGCCGATCAGCAGTGAGTCACACTGGGTAAAGTTACGGGCCCCCTCGGCGCCGGGCTGGAACTTCACCAGGCCGCGATAGGCATTTGAGCTGCGGCCGGCGGAAATGCCCTTGGAGATGATCGTGCTGGAGGTGTTCTTGCCCAGATGAATCATCTTGGTGCCGGTATCCGCCTGCTGGTAGTTGTTGGTCAGCGCCACCGAATAGAACTCACCCACGCTGTTATCACCCCGCAGGATGCAGCTGGGGTATTTCCAGGTGACCGCAGAGCCGGTCTCCACCTGGGTCCAGGAAATCTTCGAATTCCTGCCGAGGCATGTGCCCCGTTTGGTCACAAAGTTGAAAATGCCACCCTTGCCTTCCTCGTCACCGGGATACCAGTTCTGGACCGTGGAATACTTGATCTGGGCATCGTCCATCGCCACCAGTTCGACCACCGCCGCGTGAAGCTGGTTCTCGTCCCGCATGGGGGCGGTGCAGCCTTCCAGGTAGCTGACGTAGGAGCCTTCATCGGCAATGATCAGGGTGCGCTCGAACTGGCCGGTGTTGGCCGCATTGATGCGGAAATAGGTGGACAGCTCCATGGGGCAGCGCACGCCCTTGGGCACGTATACGAAAGTGCCATCGGAGAAGGCCGCAGCATTCAGGCCGGCGAAAAAGTTGTCACCAGCGGGTACCACAGAGCCCAGGTACTTCTGGACCAGTTCCGGGTAATCACGAACCGCCTCGGAAATCGAGCAGAAGATAACACCGGCCTTGGCCAGTGGCTCCTTGAAGGTGGTGGCCACGGAGACGGAGTCAAACACCGCATCCACGGCGACACCGGCCAGTTTCTCCCGCTCGTGGAGGGGAATGCCCAGCTTTTCGTAGGTCTTCAGCAGCTCCGGATCAACTTCGTCCAGGCTCTGGGGCATGTCTTCCTTGCGCTTGGGCGCGGAGTAGTAGGAGATCGAGTTATAGTCGATCTTGGGGTAACCCACGTGGGCCCAGTCGGGCTCTTCCATCTCCAGCCAGCGACGATAGGCCTTCAGACGCCACTCGAGCATGAACTCCGGCTCCTGCTTGATCGCTGACAGGCGGCGGATAACATCTTCGTTCAGTCCGGGCTCGAACGTATCGGCTTCGATTTCAGTCACAAAGCCGTGTTCGTATTCCCGTTTGATCAGCTCTTTCACCTCTTTATCGGTGGTCGCCATGATCGTCGCTCCGTAATTCTCTCATCGTGGGCACCTGGCCCATTGGTGTTGCCTTCGACCGGGTCCGGCCCGGGAGGCGGTATTTCGACTCGGCTGTTGCGGTGGTCGCTCTTCCGTTGAGTACGCCCCGCAATCGATTGTTGGATGACAGGTCAGCCATTCCGCGTCGGAAATAGTGCTCTGGCTGGAGCCTCACCATCATGCTTATGACGAGTGATTGTACAATATCAGAGTATTTTAGTCAGGTATTATTTCGTGACTGGCTGGATTATACCCCAATCAAGGGGTGGGGCACTAAAGTGGCGGCTATCAGGGCGACAACCGCGGCGATATGTGGCTGATTCCGGAGTCGAAGCTCAGGGATGATCAACCCTGGTCAGGAAGCTGTGAGAGAGATCCCCGGGAGTCTGGTCCGGACGGGGAATGCGAACGACGTATCCGCTACCGGGAGCCAGGCCCATGGGCCTGCCGTCCGCGGATTCGATGCGTTCGGCGATAAAGCGAAGGTTGCCACTGGTTGTCAGCAGTTCCAGCTGATCCCCCGGCGCAAAGCGGTTCTTCACGTCAATGGTGAGCCAGCGGTCGGAGCGATCCACCACCGAGCCGACCACCTGCTGGGTGCCAAGAAAGGACGAGCCCTGCTCGTAGCTCTGGTATTCCTGGGGCAGGTGCCGGCGCAGGAAGCCCTCCGTGTAGCCGCGATTGGACAGCGCCTCCAGCTGATCCATGAGGCCCATGTCGAACTTCCTTCCGGCCATGGCGTCATCAATGGCCTGGCGGTATACCTGAGTGGTGCGGGCGACGTAATAGGTGCTCTTGGTACGGCCTTCGATCTTCAGGGAGTGGACCCCCACTCTGCAGAGTTCCGCCACATGCTGCACAGCCCGGAGGTCGCGGGAATTCATGATGTAGGTGCCGTGCTCGTCCTCGTAGGCGGGTATGAAACTCCCGGGCCGGTTGGGTTCCTCCAGCAGGATTTCCTTTGGCTCTTCAGTGTTTGTCCCGGTCCCACAGCTGCTGGCGATCAGGTCGCCGGTGTGATCATGCTGGTGCGCCACCGGACGATAGTTCCAGCGGCAGGCATTGGTGCAGGCGCCCTGGTTTGCGTCCCGGTGGTTCATGTAGCCCGACAGCAGGCAGCGGCCTGAGTAAGCCATACACAGGGCGCCATGAACGAAGACTTCCAGCTCCATCTCGGGCACGTGCTCGCGAATGTCCCGGATTTCGCTGAGGGCCAGCTCCCGGGACAGGATGACCCGGCTGATGCCCTGTCGGCGCCAGAATTCCACGGTAGCCCAGTTGACGGCATTGGCCTGTACAGAGAGATGAATCGGCTGGTCCGGCCAGGTTTCCCGGACCAGCATGATCAGCCCCGGGTCCGACATGATCAGGGCATCGGGCTTCAGCTCGAGGATCGGAGCCAGGTCACGGAGGTAGCTGCGTACCTTGTCGTTGTGCGGGGCGATATTGGATACCAGGTAGAACGCCTTGTTCTGTCTGTGAGCCTCGGCTATACCCTCGGCCAGGGCTGTCACATCCTTGAAACTGTTGTTGCGCACTCTCAGCGAGTATCTGGGCTGCCCCGCATACACGGCGTCGGCGCCGTAGGCGAATGCGGTCCTGAGGTGGTCGAGAGTGCCGGCAGGGGCAAGCAGTTCGGGCGTGGGCATGGGTAGGGCATCCGGCTGTTACAGGTTCGGCGGGAGTTTGCCGCCCTGACGGGCAGAAAGCATTGACCCGCCTCAATGTTAATGCGATAAATTTTGAGCTAACATCTGTGCGCTCAAAAATATCAGGAACTCAACCGAAACGAAGCGAGGTTTCCAGCCCATGAGGTCGGATGCTTTGGGGGCGCTTGTCGTCGCCATGATGCAATATCTTCAGTCCTCCGGATTCTCCCGGGGGGAGCTGGCCCGTTATGCGGGACTGTCAGCAGAGGAGCTCGCGGAGCCCCAGACCCGGCTGTCGCCCTCGCAGATGCAGCGCCTCTGGCAGCTGATCCAGACCCGGCTTCTGCCCTCCATCGCCTTCAGTCGTCAGGTTCGGCCTTTGATTGCGCGGCAGCTCGCCCGGGGCAAGGTGAAGGTGGAAACCGTGGCGGCGGAACTGAATATGAGCCGTCACACCCTGTACAAGAAACTCAAGGAGGAAAACCTGACCTTTGCCGGTCTGCTGGAGGATGTCCGGCGTGAGCAGGCGCTGAAATACCTGCGGGACCGGAACCGGACCCTGTCGGAGGTGGCGGAGCTGCTGGGGTTTTCCGAGCTGAGTGCGTTCAGTCGGGCGTTCAAGCGCTGGATGGGTAAGTCGCCGGCGGAATTTCGGGCAGCCTGTTGACGCTGCCGTTTATACATGGCTTTGACCTGAATTTTGGGGGCAGGGCCAGCTGAACCGGTGAAACTTTTCTGGACACGCCCGCGAGTACGTCCCTGGCCGGTTTTTTCTCCTGCAAAACCGGCATTTCCGCCATCCTTGGCGGTCATAGATCTCGACGAAAACCGTCCCTGGTTTTCGACGGTCCAGAAAAGTTCCCCCGGCTCATCTGCCCCTCTAGCTATTCGATAGCGCTAGGTTTGGAACTCTGACGGCAGTGCTTTATCTCAAGGGATAGGGTTTGCTGATATATCGACAAAGTTCGAGAGCGGTAGGTTGGGGTTGTTTTTCCGGACCGTCGAATGCCAGGGATGGCATTCGTCGAGCCCTACAGGGATGTACTTGCGGGGCGTGTCCGGAAAAACAATCCCGGCCTGGCGCTCCTGGCACCAAGCCAGAAAGCTGCCAGGCGCTTAGGCCAAGGATCAGCCCTTGTACTTTCTGAACACCAGAGAAGCGTTGGTCCCACCAAACCCGAAGCTGTTACTCATGACCAACTCGGTCGGTGTATTCTGCAGCTCGCGAATGATCGGGTAACCTTCAGCGCCTTCATCGAGAGTCTCGATATTGGCGGACGGGGTGATGAAGTCGTTCTGCTGCATCAGCAGGGTATAGATGGCTTCATGCACGCCGGCGGCGCCCAGGGAGTGACCGGTCAGCGGCTTGGTGGACCCCAGCGGCGGGATCTTGTCACCGAACACCTGCTTGATGGCCTTCAGCTCGGTGACGTCACCGGCCGGGGTTGAGGTGCCGTGGGTGTTGATGTAGGACAGCTCGCCGTCGACATTTTTCAGCGCCTGCTGCATGCAGCGCACGGCGCCTTCGCCACTCGGGGCAACCATGTCCGCGCCATCGGAAGTGGCGCCGAAGCCGACCAGTTCCGCAATGATGTTGGCGCCGCGGGCCTTGGCGTGTTCCAGTTCTTCCAGGATCACGACACCGCCACCGCCGGCGATCACGAAGCCGTCGCGATTGGCATCGTAGGTGCGGGATGCCGTTTCCGGCGTGTCGTTGTACTTGGTGGACAGGGCGCCCATGGCATCGAACAGCAGGCTCAGGCTCCAGTGGACGTCTTCGCCGCCGCCGGCGAACATGATGTCCTGGCGGCCCATGGCGATCAGGTCAGCGGAGTGGCCGATGCAGTGTGCACTGGTGGCGCAGGCTGAAGTGATGCTGTAGTTCACGCCCCGGATGCCGTAGGCGGTGGACAGGGAAGCGTTGATAGCGCTGCCCATGGTGCGCGGAACCCGATAGGGACCGACGCGACGGATGCCGCGATCACGGTGGGTGTCGATGGAGTCCATCAGCTCGACAGTTGAAGCGCCACCGGTGCCCATGATGATACCGGTGCTGTCGGCCTTGATCTGCTCGTCGGTCAGACCGGACTGCTCGATGGCTTCCTTCATGGACAGGTAGGCGTAGGCTGAAGCCGGACACATGAAGCGAAGCAGTTTGCGATCGATCAGTTCCTTGTAGTCCAGATCGATGTCTCCGCAGACATGGCTGCGCAGACCGGCGTCCTTGGCTTCCTGGCTGAAACGAATGCCGGGCTTCACATCACGCAGAGACTGCGTGACTTCCTCTTTGTTGTTACCGAGGCTTGAGACTATTCCCATCCCGGTGATGACGACTCGACGCATGGTCCGGGCTCCTAGAAATTATCGGTTGAAGTGAAAAGGCCAACCCGAAGGTCTTTGGCAGTGTAGATCTCACGACCGTCCACTTCCATCCGGGCATCGGCAATGGCC
Organism: Marinobacter daqiaonensis; assembly: GCF_900115285.1. Taxonomy (GTDB): domain Bacteria; phylum Pseudomonadota; class Gammaproteobacteria; order Pseudomonadales; family Oleiphilaceae; genus Marinobacter; species Marinobacter daqiaonensis. Next base: position 1,576,983 of record NZ_FOYW01000001.1, on the reverse strand, counting down.
ATGGTCAGCTTGCGCTTGACCATTCTTTTGATATCAAGATGATAGCGGACCAGCTTGTTTTCGGGGAGTACCTGGCCGAAGAATTTCACCTCGCCGGCGCCGAGCGCCCGGCCCTTGCCCTGACCACCGGACCAGGCAAGGAAAAAACCCACCAGCTGCCACATGGCGTCCAGCCCCAGACATCCGGGCATTACCGGGTCCCCTTCGAAATGAACCTTGAAGAACCAGAGGTCCGGGTCAATGTCCAGTTCCGCGACAAGGCTGCCCTTGCCGTAGGCACCGTCTGTGTCGTTGATGTGGATGATGCGGTCCAGCATCAGCATCTCATCGAGCGGCAGGCGCATGTCGCCCTCGAACAGGCGACCATGTCCGCATTCGATCAGGTCGGCTTTGTCAAAATGGTCTGGCTTCATGGTTGAGGGTAGTTCCGTTTTTGCATGTACCTTACACTTTACCGTTTACTCAGGAAAAAGCTATTGACCGATGGTTGTAGTTTTTTGACTGCTGGTTGCTCGGGTAACCTCCGGAGCCCGGTATAGCGGGCTCCGGAAAGTCATGATGAGTTGTGACAGGTTAACAAAAAAGTATTTGGATCATCCGGGTTTGCCGTCAGCGCGGGGGCTTGCCAGGATGCCGGTGTACCTTGCCAGGAAGACCGCGTACGCCGTAGCCCAGAGCAGGCCGCTGACCAGCACCCCGGCGTGCCAGGGCAGCAGATCGAAGGTTGTAACGACGCGTACCGCCGCCGCCAGGTGAATGGCGACAAAGGCCAGAACCATGCCTTTGGGCAGGATCAGTGGCCGCCCGGTATGGCCCAGGGACACCCGGGCGATCACACCCAGGATCAGCCCGCCGACGGCACCGGTTCCGGCCGCGTGGCTCCATGCCGAGGTGGGCCAGCCGGCGAGCAGGCTGCCCGCCAGCAACAGCAGCGAAACCGGTACCCACAGAATGGACAGGTGCAGGATCCAGAGCAGGGGTTCCCGGCGAACCAGCCAGCCCTTCCAGTTATAGAGCCTGACCAGCATCAGCGCAGCTGCCAGCAGGGCGAGTGCCGCAGTGGCGATATCCGGCCCTGCCAGAAACGAAGCCAGCAGCAATACCAGTGCAGCGAGGTTCGCCAGGTCCAGCGCGGGTACCATGCGGATCCGGTCTGACTCCAGTCCCCGCTGACGCAGCCAGCCTGTCGAGAATGCGGGCGTGATACGGCCGCCGATGATGCTGATCAGGGCCATGGCCATGATCAGGGCGCCCTTGGCGTATAGCGGGTCCAGCCTTAGCACGAATCCGACCTGCATCAGCCAGAGCAGCCCCAGCACCATCAGGATCATGAACTGACGCTTCTGCCGGGCATGCCAGATTCGCCAACCGGCATCCAGCATAACCAGGGGCAGGAACGCCAGATTAATGCCCTGGACCAGCCACCCGGGCAGGCCCTCACCGGTAGCCAGAAGCAGCCGGCCGGCAAGCCATACGCCCCACAGCAGGAGCAGCCTGAGTCCGTGGGTGCGTTCGGTACCGGTCCAGACGCACACGGCTGTCAGAAGGAAGCCCGCAATGGCTGCCGAGAGAAAGCCGAACAGCATCTCGTGCTGGTGCCAGAACAGCCCGGGCAGTGCCAGTGGCAGCTGCGTCATGCCCGTCAGCTGCATCACCCAAAGGGGGATGGCGAGCAAGGCGAGCACGGTCATGGAGAGGAAGAATATCCTGAACGGGTAGCTGAACAGCTGGCCCATGCTGGCGGATGTCTCCTGATGGGATGTGGGTGTGGCCTGCATGGCTGACCTCCGATAAAAATATATTTGAAGTGTATCTTAGCGTCAGGGGGAGGCGTCACACCATACCCGTGTGGAGGTATTTGCGCGGTGATTGACGTACAATGCCGCCGTCACGCTGATGCAAAAAGGACTGAAAACCATGGCTTACGTACTGCTCAAGCACCTTCACATGACCACAGCCTATCTGACGGTGGTGCTTTTCGCCCTGAGGCTGCTGCTTGACCTGGTCGGGCGGCCAGGCTGGCGCCGGACGCCTCTGCGCTGGATCCCCCATGCCAACGACACCATCCTTCTGGCTGCTGCCATCGGCCTGCTGTTCGTCACCCCCTGGATGCCTTTCGTTCACGGCTGGATAACGCTGAAGATCCTTTTGCTGATCGGTTACATCGTGGCGGGCGTGTTCGCCATGAGGCAGACGGTGGCCCGGCACTGGCGGGTACTGGCTGCCGTCCTTGCGCTGGTTCAGATTACCGCCATTTTCCATCTGGCCATGGCCAAGCCCGTTCTGTTCTGAGCTCGCACCTTTACTGTTCACACAGACCACGGATGGTCTGCCACTCGGCATCGTCCACCGGCATGACTGACAGGCGGTTGCCCTTGCGTACCAGTGGCATGCTCTGCAGCGCCGTTGTGGACTTCATTCATCCGGTTCTGTTTTCACCAGCCACCGTGCCACGCTTTGCTCTCCTGTCGATTTCTGAACCTCCAGTATACCGAAAACGCTTCCGCTTCCCCCGGCCGGTCAGGAATGGTGATAGCTGTTTTTGTCCGCCATGTTGGCATTGCGCTCCGGAGGTTTTTTTTGCGGATGAAACAGTTGTGGAGAGGCCAGCTCCGGGAGGTCGGTCCTGGTCTGGTGATTGGCCCACTCATTCCGCTCCGCCTTGCGGATGGCATGGTGCATCCAGAGCAGTGCGGCAGATGCAATCGCAAATAGCATCATGAAGCTGCTTTGCCAGACGCCGGTGAGGTCGGTGAGTATTCCAAAGGCAAGGAGAAGAAAGAAACCGCCCAGCCCGCCAATCATGCCGACTACCCCGCCGACGGCGGCCACATCCCCCGGGTAGTACACCGGGATGTGCTTGTAGACCGCAGCCTTACCCAGTGACATGAAGAACCCGAGGACGAACATCAGCACCACGAAGGGAATCAGCCCCACTTCAAGAACGAAACGCACGTCGCCGTCGATGCCGTGCACCACGTACGCCGTCGGCGGATAACTCAGCAGAAACGTACAGATAACCGATGCGATAAAGGTCCAGTACATGACCCGGCGGGCCCCATAGCGATCCGATACACGGCTTCCCAGGATGCGGAGCAGCGAGGCCGGAATGCTGTAGAACGCGGCGATCAGACCTGCGGTTGTCATATCCAGCCCATAAACCCCGACGAGGTAATACGGAAGCCACAGCGCAAGGGCCACAAAGGCACCGAACACGAAAAAATAGTAAAGCGCGAAATGCCACACCCTCAGGTCCTTTACTGGCGACATCTGCTCAATAAACGGCAGGGTTCCGGTCCGGGACCGACCCGCCGGGTTTTCCCTGGCGAGCAGGATGAACAGCACCCCCATGATCGCCAGCACTGCCGCATAAACCCTCGCCGTATCTTCCCAGCTCATGGAAACCAGCAGAAAGGGCGCGCCCAGATGAGTGACTGCGGCGCCCACATTGCCGGCCCCAAAAATGCCGAAGGCTCTGCCCTGACGTTCCGGCTCCAGCCAGGTTGCCGTATAGGCAATACCAACCATGAAAGCCCCGCCGGCGAACCCCATTCCCAGGGCTGTCAGCAGCAGCATCTGATAGGAAACGGCATAGGTCAGCAGGTACACGAACGCCGCGGTGGTCAGCATCAGGGTGCCAAACAGCCAGCGGCCTCCGAACCGGTCCGTCCACAGGCCGAGAAACAGCCGGCTGACGGAGCCGGTCAGAATGGGGGTGGCCATCAGCAAGCCCAGCTGGGTGTCCGACAGCCCGAACTCCTGACGGATGCTGATTCCGATGATGGAAAAAATTGTCCAGGCGGCAAAGCACAGGGTGAAGGCAAGGGTCGACAGGCCCAGTGCTCTGTTCTGTTCTGCCCTGGAGGCAATGGAGGTCATGGGGGCTCCCTCGTCATCTCGGAAATCTGTCCGGCCAGGCAGGGTCTCTGCCTGCCAATAGTCCTTTCCGGACAAGCCTATCAGAAGCCTGCACGGGCTGGCGGCGCATTGGAGGTACTCTCCGTGGCGCAACAGGGGTACCTGCCCGATAGAGTGGTCAGGAACGGTGGTAGCTTGCCATTCCTCTGTTGGGGTATGGGAAAGATCCTTTGATTTCAGTCAATTATGGGGTTCATCGGGTATGGGGTAATGGTCGCATATATGAACCTCAGTTACCTGGAGTCCGCCATGAAAATCATGCTTGCCTACGATGGATCAAGGAACGCAAAGCTTGCCCTTGCCCAGACCATCACCATGTTCCGCGACCTCAAGCCCGAGCTGGCGCTGGTGGCGGTTGCCGAGAATCCCCGCGATATCACGTCGGGAAATGAGGATCTGTTCCAGCAGGAGATAGCGGATCTCAAGCAGCACCTCAAGGAGGCGCTGGAGGTGTGCGAGAGCGAGGGAATAGTCTCCGAAAGCCTGCTGCTCGAAGGGGATGCCCGCAAGATGCTCCTCTACGCCACCGAGAAGAAATTTCAGCCGGACATGCTGGTGATCGCCCGCCACAGCAACGAGCCGGATGGCGGATTCATCGCCCGCTCCCTGACCTACTTCGTTGATGAGCTGGATTACATGACCTTCGGCAGTGTGAGTTCGTTCCTTGCACGCCGGGTCCAGTGCCCGCTCCTGATTCTTCCCAGCCGCTGAAAATGCGGCCCCATGTTTGCTGATAGCCCGAGGAGGCTGCCATGAAAGTCGCTGACGTATTCCGCGTCCGCAATCCGGAAATCAGGGCGTTACACCTGACCTGGATTGCTTTCTTCATTACCTTTTATGTCTGGTTCAATATGGCGCCACTGGCGTCGAGCATGCTCAAGAGCGTGAACTGGCTGACGGCGGATGACCTGCGCCTGTTCGCCATCTGCAACGTGGCTCTGACCATCCCCGCCCGCATCGTGGTGGGCATGGCCCTGGACCGGTTTGGTCCCCGCCGGGTGTTCTCGGTGCTTATGGTGGTGATGGCCATTCCCGCACTGGTTTTCGCCTTCGGTAACACCATGACCCAGTTGCTGGTCAGCCGCCTGGTTCTGAGTTCCATCGGTGCCAGCTTCGTGGTGGGTATTCACATGACCGCCCTGTGGTTCAAGCCCAAGGACATTGGCTTTGCCGAGGGGTTCTACGCCGGCTGGGGCAATTTCGGCTCGGCCGCCGCCGCCATCACCCTGCCCACCATCGCACTGCACATGTATGGTGGTGAAGACGGGTGGCGCTGGGCCATCGCCCAGAGCGCCATCGTGATGGCCGGCTACGGGGTCTACTACTGGTTTGCCATGACCGACGGCCCAGAGGGAACTGTGCACCGCAAGCCCCGCAAGGCGGTAGCCCTGGAAGTCAGCTCCTGGGGTGACATGATCAAGCTGATCCTGTGGACCATTCCCCTGGTGGGGGTTCTGGGTATCCTGGTTTGGCGTATCCAGGTCATGGGGTACCTCAGCACTACCTGGGCACTGGTCTGTTACGGTGTTATCGTCGCCATTGTGTGCTACCAGATTGTCCAGATCCTGCGGGTCAACATTCCCATCCTGAAAAAAGGGGTGCCGGAGGACGATAAGTATCCTTTCAACAGCGTGGCCGCCCTTAACAGTACCTATTTCGCCAATTTCGGTGCCGAACTGGCGGTTGTGTCCATGCTTCCGATGTTTTTTGAGGAAACCTGGAGTCTGAGCGCCACCGCTGCCGGACTGATCGCCGCTTCCTTCGCGTTCGTGAATCTGGTTGCACGCCCCATGGGTGGACTGGTGTCTGACCGTATGGGTAACCGCCGCTTTGTCATGCTCAGCTATATGTTCGGTATCTCTGTGGGCTTTGCTCTGATGGGCCTGCTGAACTCAAACTGGCCTTTGATTATCGCGGTGGCGATTACCGTGTTCACCTCTTTCTTCGTACAGGGCGCCGAGGGCGCCACCTTCGGCATCATTCCCTCCATCAAGCGCCGGCTGACCGGCCAGATTTCAGGTATGGCCGGGGCCTACGGCAACGTCGGGGCGGTGGTCTACCTCACCATCTACACCTTTGTCACCCCAACGCAGTTTTTCTACATCATCGCAGGCGGTGCCTTTATCAGCTGGCTGCTGTGTGTGATGTGGCTGAAGGAGCCAGAAAGCGGCTTTTCGGAGGAGTACTATGTTTCTTCCGTGGACCTTCAGATCGAAGAGGAGGAGCGTCGTCGGCAGGCTGGCCCTGCCGTCAGCTGACAACGATTTTGTCTAAAAAAACCGGCCAGGGGCAACCCTGGCCGGTTTTTTTGTGTTCGGCGCTCGGGAATTCTAGCCTCCTTTCAGTCCGCTCTTTCAAGCTTTTCCATTACCTCAAATGCGCTGAAAGGTGAGTGGAAATAAGTGATGTTCTCCAGCTCTTTTATGAAGTCGGAGGGAAGATCACGGTATCGCATTTCCATCGCCGGGTGATCGCCACTGAACATATTCTCGCTAAGCGCTTCAACGGCTTCCAGGGTTTCGGCCGGTACATTTTCCGCGCGGGAGAGAGAGCCGAGTGCATAAAGCATCGCCGCCGTTTCCTCGCTGGCACATTCGTCCTGCCGGGCGAACTCGTGATATATCAGGAATACCCGTAAGCGAGCAGGATCCTTGTCCTTTATCTGTGCGATAACCTCCTGGCCTGGGGGGCAGCATTGGCGCGAATAGTCTGGCAACGTTCGACTGACTTGCCATAATCAGCGAAAGTGCGCAGGAAGTGGGCGTGGTAGGAGCTGTCGGCGAATACCGGGATGGCCAATACCATAAGGCCTGGTAGAAGCGAAGTTCTAAAGGCAGTCACAAAACCTCCTCCACTTCACATCCTTCGTATACTGCTTTCCAGAACTGTTTCTGCTGATAGGTGATCGCGACATCCATTGCCCGAAGGCCGGCCGCTCTTTGGACGAAGCCCCCGTTTTACCGACGGAATATGTGCCATTGCATTGGCAAAACCCCGCCATTCGAACGTGGAAACGTTATACGAAGCGCCGACGATATTGTTTTTGGTGAAAATATTGTTCAGTACGCTAGTGTCTCGGCCGGTTAATTCGCTGACCTATTGCTTGCCGCTGGCGACTCTGGCCAAGGCGTCAGTCCGCAGGTGTGGTGGTTCCACATCAAGGGCTGACAACACAGGTCCAGAGTCGCCAGCGGCAAGCCCTCCGGGAGCCCCTGAAAGCCTTGAGAGCTGTGTTGCGGCGCCTCGATTTGGAACCACCAAACCTTCGACACCGCGCCTTGCTCTCAAGGCTTTCAGGGGCTCAGTAGGTCAGCGAATTAACCGGCCGAGACGCTAGTGGCCATAACCAAAGAGATCCAGTCCATGTTGCGGATCTTCTTCCGGGGTTGTTCCAGTGTCTCGATATCGCGCTTGTTGAGTCTGAGGTTGGTGATTGAAGGACATTCCATGACGTGTGGCTCCTTGCCAAGAGAATTACTCAAGCAGATATTTTCAGGCTATTCCCCTGCGATACTGTGATCGAGTTCATTATTCGGGGCCAGGCGTCTCGGGCCATTGTCTGAGAACAGGGGGTACCGCCCCTGTCCCAGCCCCCGAAAGACAAAGCACAAAAAAGGCCTCCCGTAGGAGGCCTCGCTGGATGAGCAGGATTTACGGATTCTTGATGTAGGCGTTCTTGCGCAGGTAGAACCACCAGTTCACCACCAGGCAGACCGCATAGAAGACGGCAAAACCGTACATGGCGATTTCCGGTGTGCCCGCCTGGATCTCCTGACCCATGACCCGTGGGGCGATGAAGGCGCCGTAAGCGGCGACCGCAGAGGTCCAGCCCAGAACGGGTCCCTTCTGCTGCTGGTTGAAGATAAAGCCGATGCTGCGGAAGGTGGAACCGTTACCTATACCGCTGGCGGCGAACATGATGACGAACAGGGTCAGGAAGGGCGCGAAGTAGGCGTTCGGGTCAGTGCTGTTGTAGGCCAGCATCATGACGTAGCCGGTGGCCACAGAAGCTACCACCATCACGACCGAGATGATCTGGGTAACGATGGCACCGCCAACCTTGTCTGAGATCCAGCCACCCACGGGCCGGATCAGGGCGCCCACGAAGGGTCCGATCCATGACCAGGTGAGAGCACTGGGTCCATCCGGATTGACGACTCGAACGAAGGTCCCGTCCGCGCCTGCTTCCATCATGTTGCCGAAGATGACGCTGATCGACAGTGGCAGCGCGGCAGAAAACCCGATGAAGGAGCCGAAGGTAAGAATGTACAGTACCGTCATCGCCCAGGTGTGCTTGTTACTGAAAATGGCGAACTGATTCTTGATGTTCGGCCTGATGTCACCCGGGATCAGCCGAAGCAGGGCCAGGGTGATGATGATGGTAAGCGGCAGCGCCAGCCACATGTTCAGCACCTGCAGAGCCCAGACACCGGCAATGGATGTCAGCAGGCCAACGCCATAAAGGCCAAGGATTCTGCCGAAGGCCGACAGCGGGTGGCCGGGGTTGGGGGTCACAACCTTCAGGTTGTTCATGCCGAACCAGCTGGCGATCGCCAGGGGGATCAGGAAGACCAGCCAGATAAAGCCGGCATTCTGGATCCAGGTGTCAGTCCCCGCCTCAATACGGCCGATCAGGGTCCCGCTGGGGCTTTGCAGCTGCATGGGATCACCGGCGATGGCGCCGAAAATGCCGACAGTCATCACCAGGGGAATCACCACCTGCATGGTGGTTACCCCGAAGTTGCCAAGGCCCGCGTTCATGCCCAGGCCATAGCCCTGTTTGCTCTTGGGGTAGAAGGTGCTGATGTTGCTCATGGAGCAGGCGAAGTTGCCGCCGCCGATGCCGGATAGCAGGGCCAGTGCCTGGAAAACAATGAACGGTGTATCCGGGTTCATCAGGGCGATGCCGGTTCCCGCCGCCGGAATCATCAGCAAGGCGGTGGTCAGGAACACCGTATTGCGACCGCCGGCGATCTTGATCATGAACGAGGCGGGGATCCGCAGGGTGGCACCCGACAGGCCGGCGATGGCGCTCAGAGTGAACAGCTGATCAATTGTGAAGGGAAAGCCCAGGTTCTTCATCTGGGTGGTGATCATTCCCCACATCAGCCAGACCGCGAAACCCATCAACAGGCTGGGAATGGAAATCCAGAGGTTGCGGGTGGCAATGCGCTTGCCTTTCCGTTCCCAGAAATCTTCGTTTTCGACATCCCAGTGTTCGATGTCGGCGTTTGTTTTGGCCATGGTTTTGACTCCCTCGGTTAATACGTCCTGCACTGCGTGAGCCGCAGCCCCGGACATTTCGGGACCATTTTGCAAAGTAGGGGGGCAGTTCATTCCTGATGTTTATCAAGGACATTTGCGGGATGATGGGAGTCGGATTTACGCTCTGTTCCGGGTGGGCGAGACTGGCTTTAAAGTCCTTTATAATCAAGCGGATGCAATGGTTGTATTTCTAAGTGAGTACATCTTTTAACGTTCGGCGCAGTGGAGGTAGCCAATCATTTCCGGGGGGCCGGCCTGTGTCGAAACAGGCCGATAAGCTGTATTGCGACCAGTACGTAGGTGGAAGACCAGAGGAGGGCGGACGTCCAGAGCGCCTCGGGGTGAGCAAAAGGTGTGGGCCCCGCCGATAGCCGAAGCATGGCTGCCGCTGCCACGGCGATGGCGATGGCGAGAACCTGCCAGGATGGTGGAAAAGAGCGACGTGCCCGCTGCCAGCCCAGGCGCAGCATCACACTGGCGGACAGGGTACCAAGCGCGCCGATGGTGACCACGTGGAGTGAGGGCAGCGGATCGGTTCCACCGACAAAGGAAAGGCCTGTCATGCCCGCACCGATGGCGAGCCAGAGATAACCGGCCGACAGAACCAGCAAGTCCGGCCGGTGCCCGCAATGCCACAGCTTCCAGCGAATGGACCGGATCATTATCAGCGCCGCTGAGACCATCAGCACAGCGCCAGTCCCGATATCCGCGGACGGCGCGAGCGACAGGAACATTGCCAGTAGAAGGCATACCAGGAGAGTGCCCTCGATACGTGGTTGCACCCTTGCTTCGAGGGGAACCCCCCTTTTTTCCAGAGTTCCCGCCACTGCCGGAGCGATGATCCTGCCGCCCATGAAGGTCATGAGCAGTAACAGGCCAATGATCGCGGCCACCATGATGCGACGGCTGCCTGGCATCGGTGGAAATGGCCACGTGGTGTTGGCAAACCAGAAAACCACGGATAACAGGCACAGGACCAGGATCAGGGGCCCCGCGACCTTGTTTCGCCACTTCTTGGCGGCCTGGAACCGCGGCACAACGTGGCGGGCAAGCAACAGGGCATAAGCCGGGCTGAGGAGCTGTGCGACTGTGTTTTCCGGAGCGAACATCCAGCCTAATCGGGCGCTGAGCCAGAGCAGGAAAAGCGGGGCAAGAATGCGCCAGGGCTGAGGCCCGAGGGTGTAACCGGCAATCAGGGCCAGGGCAAAGCCGAAGATCAGTTCATGGCCGTGACCGGCCCCCAGCAGACCGGGCGGCCAGCCGGAACCAGAAAGCGCTGCGTAAAGGGATAAGGGAACGACGAGGGCCGCCCAGATCGCGGCCGCCGGGAAGAAGAGCCAGAATGAATGGAATGGTTTTGTATTGCCCATCAAAAAAACACTGGTGGTTCTGTGCCAGCCGGATAACAGTGCCGGTGAGCTTCGTGCCTTACACCTGCACCGCGTAGGGCAGTACGCCGTAGTAGATGGCGGCGAAGTGACAGGCACTTCCGCCAATCACGAACAGGTGCCAGATGGCGTGCATATAGGGGATCCGGTCCATCAGGTAGAAAATCACGCCCACCGTATACACCAGGCCGCCGGCGATGGTCAGATGGAGTGCGGGTTCGCTCAGGTTGTTCATCAGATCTGCAGAGGCGAAGACGATCAGCCAGCCCATGCCCAGATAGATGCCTACCCGCGCCAGCCTGAAGCGGTGCCCGAAGATCGCCTTCAGCACGACCCCGGTAAACGCCAGTGACCAGATTATGGAGAACAGGGTCCAGCCCACGGTCCCCCGCATGTTCACCAGAAGGAACGGCGTATAGGTGCCGGCAATCAACAGGAAGATGGCACAATGGTCCAGGGTCTTGAAGGCGGCCCTTAGGCGAGGGGTGCGGCTGCCGTGATAAAGCGCGGATGCCAGGTATAGCAGGATCAGTGAGGCACCGAAGATGCTGAAACTCACGATCTTCCAGGCATCGCCCAGTTGACCGGCGCCGACGATCAGGGCAATGGTGCCCGCCACACTCAGGAGTGCGCCGAGTCCGTGGGTGATACTGTTCAACCATTCTTCAATACGCGCGTGGCCCGAGATGGCGCTGGATTCCGCTGTGGTCATCAGAAATTGTCGTCCCTGGGGCTTTGCCCGCTGATTATGACTGGCTCAGAACAAGAGTATCAGGGTATTGAGCGTACACCTGTACGCAAATAACGAGAACCCCTGTTTGCGATACCGACGTTCGGACGGCAAGAAGTTCGAAGGTCCGGAGGCGTCCAGGGTATTTTCGCAACAGCGCCATGGATGGCGCGGAGGCAGGCCGGTACAGGAGGTACCGTGAATGCCGGTGAAGAAAATACCCTGGACGCCTCCGGACCCACCTCCAGCGTAAGAGAGCCTGAACACGTTCATTCTGGTTAATTCGTTTTCCCGTTCTTGAGACGGGAAAACGTCGCCGGCACCACACCCAGCCAGGCGGCCAGCTGATTGTCCGGTACACGTTTCACCAGTTCAGGATACTCTTCCAGCATCAGGTGGTAGCGTTCCTTCGCCGGCATGGTCTGCTTGCGGAATTCCCGCATGCTGGTGAGTTCCGCCAGTTCCTCGATGAGGGACAGGGCAAAGCGCGCCCAGGTGTCCTCACCGCGGCTGCTGACCGCTGCCCGAAAGGCCGAAAAATTCGCCGTCCACACGGTGCAATTGGTGACGGCCGTCAGGCACAGGGTGTTGCGCTTGGTGCGGGTCCGGCCGAACACCGGCCATACCAGGTCGCCCTCGGAAAAGAAGTGGTGGATGGCGATCCGACCGGTTGGTGCCTCGCGATAAAGGCGCATGACTCCATACTGTATCAGATAGACCTGTCCCCAGGGTCTGTCGTGGGCTTCCAGGGTGGCTTCCGCCTCTACCCGGCGCGGCTGGAACAATTGGGCCAGTTCCTTAAGAAAACGGGCTTCGGGCGTGTCGCCCCGCTCGCTGTCAAAGCGGATTCCGAATACCCGGCTCAATCCGTTTAATAAAGCCAATGAGGGCGCCGGCTCCGGTCGCGGCAGAATCTCCGGCTCAAGTGAGTCCAGGAGGCACGGCGATGAAGCCGGAAGATTGGGCCCGATCCGTTCTGAATAGCTGCTCATAGTGGACATCACCCTGCTTTTGGACAGGTAATCATTATTCCATTATTCAGAATATTTGTTAAATGACATAAGTCATCCAGAGTCCTCTGGGTTGCTTCGGCTCCAGGCGGCACCAATAGTGGGAAAAGGTCCTCAGGTCATTGCCACAATTGCATCGCCACCCGGCGTGGTACTTGTCCGATCTCAAGGAGGCACTTGATGTGCCCTGTTAAATTGAACGTTCCCACTGGATAAGAGGGGGTGTCATGTCTGGTCCCCACAGCAGCCAGCCGGACTTCGAGCTGTTTCCCTGGAACAGCCAGTTCGAGACCGGCATTGAGCAGATCGACGTTCAGCACCAGAAGCTGGTGGAAATACTCAACCGGCTTGCCTGGCACCTCTCCGCGGAGGACGACGAACTGCAGGCTGGTGAAATCCTGCAGGAGTTACTGGATTACGCCAGCTACCACTTCCGTTCCGAAGAGGCCATCTGGAAGCAGTTCTTTGCCGGTAGCAGCATTGAGGCCAACCACCATAAAGGCCACGAGCATTTCTTTGAGCAGATCCGTCACTACGAAGCCCGTCGGCAACAGGGCGATACCCACACTCTGCCGGATATGTTCGACTTCCTGACCCGGTGGCTGGCGTTTCATATTCTGGAATCCGACCGGCGTATGGCCATGATGACCTTCTCCATCAGAACCGGCCATTCCATTGAAGAAGCCGCTGATGAGGCCGACAAGACCCTCAGCGGTGGTTCCGCCGTGATGGTGCAGGCCATCCTGGAGATCTACGGCAAGCTCTCCAACAGTGCAGTGCAACTGATGAAGGAACGGGCCGCACGACGGGCCGCTGAAGAAGAACTGCGACAGCTCAAGGCCGCCCGCGACGGAGACAACACGAAGGGTTGACCCGCCGGTGTCTGTAAAGGACGGGTGAAGGTACAATGGCGCGCAACCAGGAGACGCCATGACCGCCGCCTTTGCCTTTCTGTACAAGCTTCTGCCGCTCTACATCACCGTTATCCTGGGCTGGATAGCGGGGCGTTACCTGGAAGCCAGCGGCCGGCACATAGCCGGCATCATGCTCTACATCGTCACCCCCTCGGTGGTCTTTGCCGGGGTGATGGCGGCGCCGCTGACGCCGGAAGTGATCCTGCTGCCATTCCTGACCTTCGCCCTGTGTTCACTGATCGGTGTGGCCCACCTCTGGCTGGCGCGGCGGCTTCTCCATGATGGCAGTGCCAGCATCATTCCGCTGGCGGTGGGCACCGGCAACACCGGCTACTTCGGCATCCCGGTGGCGCTGCTGCTTTTCGGTGAAGAGGGGCTGGCGCTGTACATCGTCTGCATGCTGGGTACCACCCTGTTCGAGAATTCCGTGGGCTTTTACCTGGCCGCACGAGGGCGATACAGTATCCGCGATGCGCTGGTGCGGGTAGCACGGCTGCCGTCTGTTTACGCCTTCCTGCTGGCGGTGCTGCTCAATCTGTCCGGCCTCCACATTCCGGAGGTTCTGACACCCCTGTTTGACAACCTGCGTGGTGCCTACAGCATCCTCGGCATGATGATCATCGGCATGGGGATTCTCAGTTTCCGGGGCCTGGCGGGCAATGTCCGCTTCACCGCCCTGGCCTTCGCCGGCAAATTCCTGGTCTGGCCGCTGGTGGCTCTGGGGCTCTGGTGGCTGGATGCCACCGTCCTGGGTATCTACGACGCGGCGGTTCACAAGGCCATCTTCCTGATCTCCATCACGCCGATCGCCGCCAATACGGTGGTCATTGCCACCCTGCTGGATACCGCTCCCCGGCAGGCGGCGGGCACCGCACTGCTCAGTACCCTGTTCGCACTGGTTTACATTCCCTTCATGGTTGCCATGATCCTGTCCTGAGGCAGAACTGTCGTACTATAGTGGACCTGCAACGCCGAACCCTGTTCAAGGAGCACCGTCATGAAGTCTCTCTACCCACTCCTTGCCGCTCTGCTGCTGGCCCTGGCATCAACCCCGGTCCATGCGGACGCTCCGGCAAAACCAGGCCTCAAGGAGTGGAAGGTCCCTTGGGAGAACACCCGCCCCCGGGATCCCTTCGTCGGCCCGGCGGGCAATAGCGTCTGGTTCGTGGGTCAGGCCGGCGATTATGTGGCGACCCTGAACCCGGAAACCGGCGGTCTCAAGCGCTACCGGCTTGATCCGGGGACCGGGCCCCATAATGTGATTGCCGATGAGCGCGGTGCCTTCTACGCCGGGAATCTGGATGGCCATATCGGCCTGATTGACCCGGACAGCGGCAACACCCGCAAGTTCAGGCTGGAAGGGGACGGCCCGAGGGATGTTCATACCATGGCGTTCGACAGCAACGGCGACATCTGGTTTACCGAGCAGGCCGGCAACCGGATCGGCAGGCTGGAAGTGGACGAATACGATTTCCGCATGTATCCGGTCAAGAGCGAGTCGGCGAGGCCCTATGGCCTGGTGGTGGGCCCCGACGATCGTCCCTGGGCAACCCTGTTCGGTACCAACAGGCTGGCTACGGTGGACCGGGAAGGCCAGCTTCGGGAAATTCGCCTGCCAAGGGATGACGCCCGTCCCAGGCGGCTCGATATCACCGATAAGGGAATCCTGTGGTACGTGGACTACTCCGGAGGTTTTCTCGGGCGCCTGGACACGAACAGCGGGGAGATCCTGGAATGGCCCGTGCCCGGCGGCCCGAACGCCTATCCCTATGCCATGGCGCTGGATGACCAGGGCCGGCCCTGGTTCGTGGAAACCGGCCCCAGCCCCAACCGGCTGATCGGCTTTGATCCTGAGTCGGAACGTTTCTCCGATCCGGCAGCCGTTCCCAGCGGTGGTGGCACCGTCCGTCACATGGTGTTCGACCCGGAAACCCGCAGCTTCTGGTTTGGTACCGACACCAACACCGTGGTAAGGGCATCGTTGCAGTAAGCTTCTCTACCGGGAGTTTATTCACGATTGATGGCACAGGCTCTGGCCTGGGAGGCGCGGTACCGATATGCTTTCAAGGTACCGCGCCGGAAACGCGGCATAACAACAACAAGAGAGTACTGATCCATGCGAACCAAGCTTAACCTGCTGACCGCGACGGCGGTTGTCCTTTCTTTTCTGGCGGTCCGTGAAGCTTACGCCGATCCCCGTGGCCTGTGGAACACCGAAGACGACAGCGCCCAGGTTCAACTCGAGTCCTGCGGCGACGAGCTGTGCGGTCGCATTGTCTGGCTCGAGAACCCCACCGATGACCAGGGCAACCCGGTCGCGGATGCCGAAAACCCGGAGCCGGAACTGCGTGACCGTCCGATCGAAGGCCTGAAGATCGTCTGGGGCCTGCAGGGCGCCGGTGACGGTGAGTCCTGGAAAGACGGCAAGGTCTACGATCCGGAGAGTGGCAAGACCTACAACGCCAGAATCACCCTGGAAGATCAGGATACCCTGTCCCTGAGAGGGTATGTGGGAGCTCCCCTGTTCGGGCGCACATCGACCTGGACGCGGGCGGACTCGGAGAGGGCCGAATAGCCCGGATGGGCACCGGCCTTGAATGCTGTTTTTCGGGCGCATGCTCGATTTTTCCGGAACGCCTGCTATTCTGAGCCTACCCTCAGAATCGAAAACAAGATCCGGAAAGCGGGCGGAATCCTCTTATGACTGCATTGCCACATGGTCTGATCGTCATCGCCAAGCGCGATTGCCCCACCTGTCAGCTGATCGAGCCCCTGCTGGCGGACATCGACCGGCGAAGCGGCCCGTTGACGGTCTATTCCCAGGATGATCCCGGCTTCGGCTCGGAAGTCAGGGACTCCCACTACGATAACTCCCTTGAACACTCTTTCCGCCTGAACGCCGAGTTCGTGCCCACGCTGATCCGCATGGAAAACGGTAAGGAGGTGGAGCGCACCTACGGCTGGCACCGGGAGGACTGGCAGCGGCTGACCGGCCTTGATGATCTTGGCGCCGACCTGCCTCTGATGCGCCCGGGGTGTGGCTCGAAGACCCTGGAGCCGGGGGTGGCTGAAAAGCTCGAACTGAAGTTCGGCGATACCCGCCTGGGCGCCAGATCCATCGAGACCGATGCCGACGACCTGATCGAGGCCTGTTACGAGCGTGGCTGGAGTGACGGCCTGCCCGTGGTGCCGCCGACACCGGAACGGGTGTTGCGAATGCTCAAGGGTACCGACCGGGATCCGGCGGAAGAAGTGGGGCTGGTGCCTCCCGACCTGGCACCCTGTACCGTTGAGAAAGTCGCCATCAACGCCGTCATGGCCGGGTGCAAACCCGAATACATGCCGGTGGTGCTGGCAGCCCTGGAGGCGGCTCTGACGGATGAGTTCGGTCTGCATGGCCTGCTCTGTACCACCATGTTTGCCGGCCCCATGATCATTGCCAACGGCCCCGTGACGAAAGCCATCGGGATGAATTCCGGCGGCAATGCCCTGGGCCAGGGCAACCGGGCCAATGCCACCATTGGCCGGGCTCTGCAACTGATCGTCCGCAATGTCGGCGGTGGCCGCCCCGGCGAGATCGACCGGGCCACCCTGGGCACGCCGGGAAAGTACACCTTCTGTTTTGCCGAGGCGGAAGACAGCGAATGGATGCCCCTGGCCCAGGAGCGTGGAATTGCCGCCGGCAGGTCGGCGGTCACTCTCTTCGCCGCCGAGGGTGTTCAGGGCATCGTCGACCAGAAATCCCGCGATCCCGAGTCCCTGGCGAAATCCTTTGCCCTGGCATTGCGGGCAGTGGACCATCCCAAGATGGCGATGGCAGGTGACGCGGTACTGGTTGTATCGCCGGAGCACAGCCGGGTATTCATTGAGGCGGGCTGGTCCAAGGCCCGCCTGCTGGAGGAACTGGAGAGCCTGCTGAAGTTCCCGGGCGAGGAAATGGTGGCCGGCGCCGGTGGTATTGCCGAGGGTATCCCGGAGCAGTTCCGGGACAAGACCGTTTCCAAGTTCCGCCCCGGCGGTTTGCTGATTGTGCGGGCTGGCGGTACGGCTGGCCTGTTTTCCGCCGTGATTGCCGGCTGGGCCGCTTCCGGCCCGGTGGGCTCCACTTCTGTAACCAGAGAGGTAAAGGTATGACCCAGACGAATGTGATGCTCGACCCAACGGGCGAGCTGTCACCGGCAATTCGGGCCCGGCTGGCCCGGCCGGATAGCCTGGCGGGCAAAACCGTCGGGTTGCTGGATATCTCCAAACCCCGGGGCGATGTGTTCCTCGACCGGCTCGAGGAACGGCTGACGGCCATGGAGGTAACCGTCAAGCGCTACCGCAAACCCACATTCACCCGGGTCGCCCCCACCGAGCTGAAGCAGCAGATCGCCGGTGAAGTGGACCTGGTGGTGGAAGGCCTGGCCGACTGAGGCTCCTGCACGTCGTGTTGTACACATGACATCGCAGACCTTGAAGGTCGGAATATCCCGGGCGTAGGTGTCGCCTCCACGGAATTTATCCAGGCGGCCGCGGCCCAGTCGAAGACCCTTGGCTTTGAGCCTGCCATGGTGTTCGTGGCTCACCCCATACAGGACCGTACCGATGACGAGATGCGGGCCCTGGCGGATGAGGCCCTGGCGGCCGTTGTCGACGCTCTGACAAAGACGGACTGAACCCTGGCGCCGCCAGGGATGGCGGTACCCATGAATCTTCCAGAAGTTTTTCCGGACCGGGCCACAAGCCTGCGTCCTCCATCGGTGGATCGCATATTGGCGTGGCCGGTTCTTTCCCGGCTGTCGGCGATCCACGGCCGCTCACTTGTTCTGGATTCGGTCAGGGCCGGGCTCGAGCAATGGCGTGAGGTCGACGCGCCTTTTGACGCGACCGCATTTACCGAAGGGGTAGAGCAGCGGGTGCTGGCCATGGTCGCTCCCTCCATCCGGCCGGTGTACAACCTGACAGGCACCGTACTGCACACCAACCTCGGCAGGGCTCCGCTGCCCCGGGAAGCCATTGAGGCCATGGTCGCGGTGGCGGCAGGGGCAACCAACCTGGAATTCGACCTCGACAAGGGTAAGCGGGGGGACCGGGACGATCATGTGGAGGCCTGGGTCTGCCGGCACACCGGTGCCGAGGCAGCCACTGTGGTCAACAACAACGCCGCCGCTGTTCTCCTCACTCTCAATAGCCTGGCCCTGCGCCGGGAGGTCGTTGTCTCCCGGGGCGAGTTGATCGAGATCGGGGGCGCTTTCCGGCTGCCGGACATCATGGCCCGCGCCGGCTGCAAACTGCGGGAGGTGGGCACCACCAACCGGACCCATCCAGGGGATTTCGGCGAAGCGGTGAGCAGTAAAACCGCCGCGCTGATGAAGGCCTACACCAGCAACTACCGGATCGAGGGCTTCACGGCGGAGGTGGAGGAGCCGGCGCTGGCAGATATCGCCCGTGAATACGGGCTTCCGCTGGTGGTTGATCTGGGCAGTGGCAGCCTGATCGACATGACCGCCCTGGGCCTGCCCCGGGAGCCTACTGTCCGGGAAACCCTTGAAAAGGGGGCGGATGTGGTTACCTTCAGCGGTGACAAGTTGCTGGGCGGTCCCCAGGCCGGCATTATCGCCGGCCGTGCCGACCTGATCCGGCGTATCCGGAAAAATCCCCTCAAACGGGCCCTTCGTTGTGACAAGCAGACCCTGGCCGCGCTGGAGGCGGTATTGCGGCTCTACAGCAACCCGGACAGCGTCGCCGAGCGTGTGCCGGCCCTGCGGTTACTGACCCGCCCGGAATCAGCCATCCATCAGACCGCCGGAGACATCGCCGGGCCCCTGGCTCTGTGGGTGGGGGCAGATTGGGAAGTGGCAGTGACGCCGGCCAAAAGCCAGATTGGCAGCGGATCGCTGCCCCTGGACCTGCTGGCCAGCGCCGCAGTACGCCTGACACCGCTTACCGGAAACAAGCGGCAGCGCGGCCGGCAACTCAAGGCGCTGTCTGCCCGCCTGCGCCGGTTACCCGTCCCGGTCGTCGGGCGAATTTCAGAGGATGCCCTGCTACTGGACTGCCGCTGCCTGGAAGATTCCGCGCCCTTTATCGCCCAGCTCGACGTGGCGGAGAGCGAGCCGTGATCATTGCCACCGCCGGCCACGTGGACCATGGCAAGACCACTCTTATTCATGCCCTGACCGGTGAGGACACCGACCGGCTGGCGGAGGAAAAGCGCCGGGGCCTGACCATCGACCTGGGCTTCGCCTGGACCCATACGGAGCAGGGGAACTGGCTGGGTTTTGTGGATGTGCCGGGCCACGAGAAATTCATCCGCAATATGGTGGCCGGTGTATCAGCGGTGGATGCGGTGATGCTGGTGGTGGCGGCGGATGATGGCCCGATGCCCCAGACCCGGGAGCATCTGGCAATCCTGGATCTGCTGGGTGTTCGCAGGGGCATCGTGGCGCTGACCCGAACCGATCGGGTCGGCGCAGAGAGGTGCAGCGAGGCTACCGAAGAAGTACACCAGCTACTGCAGGAATCCGGGCTCGCCGGGGCGCCGGTGTTTCCGGTTTCAGGGTTGACGGGCCAGGGGGTGCCCGCCCTCAGGCAATGGCTTGAGAGCACTGCTGGCTCCGGGCAACCACAGGACAGGGCCAGCGGTTATCCCAGAATGATCGTGGACCGAAGCTTTTCCATCACCGGATCCGGCTGTGTGGTCACCGGAACAGTGATCGCCGGCACCCTCAGCCGGCATGACACTCTGGTCGCCTGCCCGGCGGGCCACCGGGTTCGGCTGCGGGGTCTGGAAATTCACGGGACTGGGGTGGAGTCGGTGGAGGCCGGCCAACGTTGCGCCCTCAATCTGGCAGGCGACATCAGCCGCCATTCGGTGGGCCGGGGTGACTGGCTGGTGGCGGCACCGCTTCACCATCCCACTGACCGGCTTGATGTGGTGCTGACGCTGTTGCCCTCCGCCCGCCTGCACCGCGGCAACCTGCAGGTACACCTGGGGGCGGCGGTTCGTAACTGCCGGGCCGTGGTCCTGGATGGCACGGCAAGGGAAGGGAGCCCGCCTCTGGCGCAGCTCATGCTGGACCAGCCCGTTCAGGCCTGTGCCGGTGACCGGCTTATCCTGAGGGACCCGGCCTCGAACCGGACGCTGGCCGGTGGCCGGGTGCTGGATCCGTTTGGACTCAGGCGCGGTCGTTCGCGGCAGGCGCGGGTAGCCGTGCTGGAGAAGCTGACCGAATTGGATAGCCTGAACGACCAGCTGACTGTGCTGATTGAGGCGCAGCCTGAGGGCGTGTCACTGGAGCGGCTTGCCCGCGTCTACAACCTGCAACCGGAGTCAGTGACCAACCTGATTGCGGACCGGGGGCTGATGATTTTGCCAGGCAGCCATGGTGATGTGGCGGTTCGAAGCGATCATTGGGAAAGCCTGAAAGTCGCGCTGCTTGAGCGTCTGGAGCAATGGCATGTCGACCATCCCGACAGCCTGGGTCCCGGCGAACAGGATCTGCCCCAGTTGCGGGGCGTTCATCTGGATCAGGCACTTCGCCATCTGCTGCTGCAGTCGCTGATCGACAGCCGGTGCATAGTCCGGCACGGCTTCTGTGTTCACCTGCCCGGGCATCAGCCCCGGCTGGCTGCGGACGATCAGGGATTGCTGGATCGGGTCATGGCGGCGCTGGAAGGCACTGGCCTGAAGCCGCCCATCGTCGGCGAATTGGCTGAATCCCTGGGGCAGGATCGTGAAGATATGCTGGCATTCCTGGGACGCATGCACCGGAGGGGTGTATTGGTGGCGGTGGCGCCCAATCGCTTCTACCGGCCGGAAACCGTAACCGAACTGGTGGCGATAGCCGTGGACCTGGCGGAGGAGTCTCCTACCGGCGCCTTCGACGCCCGCGCCTACCGGGATCGCTCCGGCATCGGCCGTCGCCTCACCGTCAGCGTACTGGAGTACCTGGACCGGGCGGGGGTCACCGCCTTCATCAACGACGAGCGCCGACTGCAGCCCGCCTACCGTCGGGCCGCAGCGGCCGCCCTCCGCAAACCGGAGGAAACCGGTTACACTGCCTGAGCGTTATCACTCAGTTCAACACGGAAGGGGATCGCTTCCCGGTGGAGCGCCCGGACTTCAAATCCGGTGAGGCGCGCAACGCGTGCCTGGTGGGTTCGACTCCCATACCCTTCCGCCATTTTTTTGAGTCAGGGCAGCAATACCGTTGACCCGGTTGTTTTTCCGCCTGCCAGCGCCTCGTGGGCTTTGGCGACGTCTTTCAATGGGTAACGCTGGTTGATATCGGCCTTGATGGCGCCGCTGCTCAGCATCTCGAACAGTTCGCCACACATGGCCTCGAAGCGGCCGCGGGTGTCGGCGTAGCCCGCGAGGCTTGGCCGGGTGACGAACAGGGAGCCCTTCTGGTTCAGGATGCCGATATTGACGTCGGTCACCGGGCCGGTGGTATTGCCGAAGCTGACCATCATGCCGCGTTTCTGCAGACAGTCCAGGGAGGTTTCCCAGGTGTCCTTGCCCACGGAGTCATAGACCACCGGCACCATCTCGCCATCGGTCAGCTCCCGAACCCGCTCGACGATGTTCTCTTCCCTGTAGTTGATGGTGGCCCAGGCGCCATTGTTCATGGCCAGCCTGGCTTTCTCCGGGGTGCTGACTGTGCCGATCAGCTTTACGCCCAGGGCCTTCGCCCACTGGCACGCAATCAGGCCGACGCCGCCGGCGGCGGCATGAAACAGAATGGTCTGGCCCGACATCACCGGGTAGGTCTGCCGCAACAGGTATTGCACCGTCAGCCCCTTGAGCATGGTGGCTGCAGCGGTCTCGAAGTCCACATCCTCAGGTAGGTGGATGGCCTTCTCGGCAGGCAGAACGTGGAGTTCTGCGTAGGCTCCCAGGGGGGCCTGGGCGTAAGCCACCCGGTCACCCTTACGGAATTCCGAAACGCCGGGGCCAACGGCATCAACGACGCCGGCGGCCTCGGTACCCAGCCCCGAGGGCAAGGAGGGCACCGGGTAGACGCCTTCTCTGAAATAGATCTCTATGTAGTTGAGGCCGATGGCGTGATTGCGTACGCGAATCTCTCCCTTGCCGGGCTCGGGAGTGGAAACCTCGGTCCACTCCAGTACTTCCGGGCCGCCGGTCCGGGAAAAACGTATGGCATTGCTCATGGGCGTTCACCTTTTGTTATGTATGACAGTAGGTAAGACCCCATCATACGGCAATGAACGCGGGCTGGCTTGCGGTGCAGGCTTATTGGCAGTGACCGTCGAGGACCCGGGCGCTGGCAATGTCGCTTCGGGCGTGGCGCATCACGCTGATGCCAGAGGTGACGGCCAGGCCTCCGATGACCGCGGCGACGGTGAGGTCCGGCCACGCGCTACCGGTGCCGACGACTCCCAGAGCCGCTGCGATGACTGCCACATTGCCGATGGCGTCATTTCGGCTGCACAGCCACACGGATCGCATATCGGAGTCGCCGCTGCGGAAACGGAAAAGCATCCAGGCCACACCCATGTTGGCGGCCAGGGCGAGGAACCCGATTACGCCCATGGTCATTGCTTCCGGGATCATTCCGCTCTGGGCAACCCAGACGGCCCGTCCGAGTACCGCCAGCCCGAAGACAGTCATTGTGACGCCTTTAACCAGGGCGGCACGCCCCCGCCAGACCATACCCATGGATAGCACGGACAGGGATAACAGGTAGTTGGCGCTGTCGCCGAAGAAGTCTATGGCGTCCGCCATCAGGGAGACCGAGCCGGACTGGAAGCTGGCAACGCCTTCCACCAGGAACATGGAGAGGTTGACCCAAAGGGCAATCCATAGGGCTTGCTTGAACCCTGGTGAAGGCGTTTTTGGGTCTGGTACGGAACAGCAGCTCATAATCACTCCCTCCTGACTGAGTGAAGTCATTACCATGCCTGTAGTTGCTACAGGGTCAAGCTCCGGTCCGTGTTTTTTTGCGAGCCCCCTCGTTACGCCTTCCGCCCCCTATCGCGTGCCATGGCTACCCGGTATGTGATTATGGCCGGTCGGTGCCGGTTCCGAAGGCAGATCATCGGACAGCCCGCCCAGAATGCCGCACTCCGCCACGGTTCTGCCCTCCGAGCAGGCCTGCTGCAAGTGGCTCAGGGTCCGTTCCAGCTGCCGCAGTTCCGCGAGCCGCTGCCTGACATGTTCTAGGTGGCGTGCCAGCAGGGCATCCACCTGGGTACAGTCTGCCTCGGGCTGGTCCGCCAGGCGAACCAGCTCGCGAATTTCGTCCTGGGCCATGTCCAGGTTGCGGCAGCGCCTGATAAACAGCAGGCGGTCCAGATGGGACTGCCGGTAACGCCGATAGCCATTGGCTTGCCGGTCCGGGGCCGGAAGCAGGCCGATCTTCTCGTAGTAGCGCACGGTTTCCACCGGAATACCGGTCTGTTCCGCCATATCGCCGATTTTCATACCCTGCTCCTCCGCGAGGCGCCTCTTTATCCATTGACGAGGAAGTGTACCCAGATACTGGCGCCATAGCCCAGGGCGATGGCCGGGGTCCACTTCAGGTGACTGAAAAAGGTGTACTGGCCGCGGGCCTGCCCCATGAGGGCAACCCCCGCCGCGGAGCCTATCGACAACAGGCTGCCGCCCACGCCGGCGGTCAGGGTTACCAGCAGCCACTGCACGTCCGGCATGTCCGGGTTCATGGTCAGCACAGCGAACATCACCGGAATGTTATCCACCAGCGCCGAGATGAGTCCGATCATGACGTTGGCCGCTGTGGGTCCGAGGTCAACGTAGAGAATGTTGGACACCAGACCCAGGTAGCCAATAAAACCCAGGCCGCCTACGGCCAGAATGACCCCGTAAAAAAAGAACAGGGTATCCCACTCGGAGCGGGCGATATGGGCAAAGACGTCAAAGCCGTGGCCCTGGGACGCATCGCCGGGAGGAGTTTCTGAGCTCTCGTCCCATTGAGACTCCTCCTGGCGCCTGAGAAAGTATCCGAAGAGCTTCAGGTAGGCCAGCCCGGTCATCATGCCGAACACCGGCGGAATGTGCAGGAACTGGTGAAAGCTGATGGCGGTCACAATTGTGGCAAGGAACAGGCCGCAGATCACCAGGCCACCCGGCCTCAGCACATTGTCGTGGGACTCCGGTGCCATGGGGTATCCCTTTGGCAGGGCCCAGTGCATAAGGAAAGCGGGAATCAGAAAATTCACAACGCTGGGCAGGAAAAGCTGGAAGAAATCCTGGAAGGGCAGGATGCCCTTTTGCCATACCATCAGTGTGGTGATGTCACCGAAGGGACTGAAGGCGCCACCGGCATTGGCTCCCACGACTATGTTGATACACGACAGTGACACGAACGCGGGACTGTCCCGGCCCACCGCCATGACGACGGCACACATGATCAGTGCCGTGGTGAGGTTATCGGCAACCGGCGAGATGAAGAAGGCGAGCGTGCCGGTAATCCAGAACAGCCGCCGGTAGCCGTAACCCCGGCCCAGCAGCCAGATTCTAAGCTGATCGAATACGCCCCGCTCCAGCATGGCGTTTATGTAGGTCATCGCCACCAGCAGGAAGAAAAACAGCTCTGCGTATTCCAGAAAATTGTGGCGGATTGCATCTTCCACCTCGCCTTCCGCGCCGGAATTCCGGTAAACAATGGCCAACAGCACCCATATCAGGCCCGCGGCCAGAAGCATGGGCTTGGACTTGCGGAGGTGGATTTTCTCTTCCATCATCACCAGGATGTAGGCGGCTACGAAAATGGCGATGGCCAGGTAACCCACCGGGTGGTGGATCAGGTTTAACGTCTGTCCCTGACTTTCGGCCCATACAGGGCCAGCTGCCGACAACAGTCCCGCTGCTGGCAACAACAGTGCTTTTCTCATTTCCTTTTTTTTGCTCCGGGGGTAGGGGGGAACCCCGGCCGAAGCCGGGGGGAATTACTCGATCTCTATCAGGGTTTCACCGGGAGTTACCCGGTCGCCCTTCCTGATATGGACAGCTTTAACCAGACCGGCCACCGTTGCCTTGACTTCGGTCTCCATTTTCATGGCTTCGATGATCAAAACAGGGTCGCCGGCGGACACCCTGTCACCTTCGTTCACCATCACATCGACGATGTTGCCGGGCATGCTCGTGGTGACATGGCCCTGGCTGGTGGCCCGGCCACGGCCACTGGCGGAGGCCCCGCCTTCCTGGCCGGTGGATTCCAGATCGATTTCCTCCGGCACGCCGTCCACGGTCATGTAGAAACGGCGCTTGCTTTCATCGGCCGGGTTGGCGCCCGTGACGTGGATGTCGTAGCTTTCACCGTGCACCGTGATCCGGAACTGGGTCGATACCGGTCCCGTGGAGCCTTTGCCTGGCAACGGCTCCAGCGGTTCGGGCTGGAGCGTGCCATCACGGCGCTGCTGCAGGAAGCTGCGGGCCTGGTCCGGAAACATGGCGTAGGTGAGTACATCTTCTTCTGTTTCCGCCAAATCCGCCACCTGTTTACGCAGATCATCCAGTTCCCTGGGAATCAGGTTCGCCGGTCGTTCCTCTATCAGGTCCTCGGAGCCCACCGCGCGTCTCTGGAGCTCCTGGTCGACCTCGGCAGGTGCCTTGCCGTACCAGCCCTGGAGGTATTTCTTCACCTCATTGGTGATGGTGTCATAGCGTTTTCCGGACAACACATTGATCACCGCCTGGGTGCCCACAATCTGTGAGGTCGGAGTGACGAGGGGTGGGAAGCCCAGGTCCTTCCGTACCCTCGGTATCTCCTCGAATACTTCCTGAATGCGGTCCAGCGCGCCCTGTTCCTTCAACTGGTTGGCCAGGTTGGACATCATGCCGCCAGGCACCTGGGACAGCAGGACGCCGGTATCCACGCCGTTGTACTCGCTTTCGAACTGGTGATATTTCTTTCTCACCTCCCGGAAGTGATGTGTGGCCCTGTCCAGCAATGCCAGGTCCAGCCCGGTTTCGTAGCCGGCATCATGAAGTGCGGCGACCAGGGATTCGGTGGGCGGGTGACTGGTGCCGCCGGCAAAGGCGGAAAGTGCCGTATCGATATGGTCCACGCCGACCTCCATGGCCGCCCACTGGCACATGGGTGCCATGCCGGAGGTGGCGTGAGAGTGCAGGAAAACCGGGAGGTCGAGGCTGTCCTTCAGGCCGGAAACCAGCTCTGCGGTGACCGCGGGTGTCAGCAGACCGGCCATATCCTTGATGGCGATGCTATCGGCCCCCATATCGGCCATGGTCCTGGCCTGGGCCAGGTAGGCGTCGGTGTTGTGCACCGGGCTTACCGTGTAGCAGAGTGTGCCCTGGGCATGCTTGCCGGACTTTTTCACAGCCCTGATGCTGGTTTCCAGGTTGCGGACGTCATTGAGGGCATCGAAGATGCGGAACACGTCCATTCCGTTCTCGGCGGCTTTTGCTACGAAGGCCTCCACCACATCATCGCCGTAGTGGCGGTAACCCAGCAGATTCTGGCCCCGCAGCAGCATCTGCAGGCGGGTGTTGGGCAGGGCTTTGCGCAGGGTTCGCAGCCGTTCCCATGGATCTTCCTTGAGGAAGCGCACGCAGGCGTCGAAGGTTGCGCCACCCCAGCATTCCAGGGACCAGTAACCGGCCTGGTCGAGCCACTGGCAGGCCGGGAGCATGTCTTCGGTGCGCAGCCGGGTCGCAATGAGCGACTGGTGGGCGTCCCGCAGTATAACGTCGGTGATGTGGATCTTGCGCTTGGTCATGGCGTCTCTCCGGACTTCGCCTACAGGCCCGCCTGGGCCGCAATGGCGGCGGCGATGGCCGTGGCAATGGATTCGGGGCGGGTCTTGGTACTGTATTCCAGCAGTTGGGGATTACGCTCCACGAAGCCGGTGTTGAAACTGGCCGCCTGGAAATCCGGGTGACCCAGAATCTGCTGGTAGTAGGGAATCGTGGTCTTCACGCCATAGATGGCCATGTCGTTCAACGCCCGGCGGGAGCGGGCAATCAGCTCCGGCCACTCCGTGGCCCAGACTACCAGTTTGGCGCACATGGAGTCGTAGTAGGGTGGTATCTCATAGCCGGTGTACATGTTGGCATCGGTGCGTACACCGGGGCCGCCGGCCGAGTAGTAACGGCTGATACGGCCGAAACTGGGCAGGAAGCCGTTCTTCGGATCCTCGGCGTTGATCCGGAACTGGGCGGCAAAGCCACGGTAGGCGATATCCTCCTGCCGGAGCCAAAGCGTCTCCCCCGCCGCAATACGGATCTGGGCCTTGATGATGTCGATGCCGGTGATTTCCTCGGTGATGGTGTGCTCAACCTGGACCCGGGTGTTCATCTCCATGAAATAGAAGCTGCCGTCATGGTCCAGCAGGAACTCGACGGTGCCGGCGTTGGCATAGCCGCAGCCTTCCGCCACCCGCTTCGCCAGATTACCGATGTACTCACGCTGCTGGTCTTCCAGCTGCGGGGAAGGGGCGATCTCGATCAGCTTCTGGTTGCGTCGCTGGATGGAACAGTCCCTTTCGTACAGGTGCACCACATTACCCTGGTTGTCCGCTAGGATCTGGACTTCGATGTGGCGGGGGTCAATGATGCATTTCTCGAGGAAAACCTCGGCACTTCCAAAGGCCTTGGTGGCCTCGGAAATCACCCGGTCGTAGTTCTGGCGAAGTTCCTTCTCATTGTCGCAACGGCGAATGCCGCGACCACCGCCGCCGGACGTGGCTTTCAGCATGACGGGGTAACCGATTTCGCCGGCCTGGTGAACGGCATCCTCCACGTTCTCGAGATTTCCTTCGGAGCCCGGGGTAACCGGCACCCCGGCGGCGATGGCGGTTTGCCGGGCCCGGGTCTTATCGCCCATGGCGGCGATAGCCTCGGCGGAGGGCCCGACAAAGGCAACCCCGCGCTGGGCGCAGATGGCGGCCAGTTCGGCATTTTCCGACAGGAAGCCGTAACCCGGGTGGAGTGCATCACACCCCGTTTCCACGGCCATGTTCACGACGTGGTGGGGGTTCAGGTAACCGGATAAGGGGTCCTGACTGATCCGATAGGCTTCATCGGCTTTTTTGACATGGAGCGAGTACTTGTCCGCTTCCGAGTAGATGGCAACGGATCTCACCCCCAGTTCGTGACAGGCGCGGGCGATACGTACCGCGATCTCGCCGCGGTTAGCGATCAGCAGCTTGCGAAAGGCCATGCATGACCTCCTTCGTCTGTTGGATACTGTCGAAAACTGTCAGAAGCAGAGTGTCCACAGGAGGCTGGTGGGCGGTAACTCCGTTTTATAAGCTTAGCGCGGTTTTCAGGAGGAGCCCATCCACTTTGACGGAATGTGTCGGCGGTTGAGTGCGGAGGTAAGAGCCCGTTTCAGTGATAGAGGCCGGCTTCCATGGAATGCCTCGGCACGGGCGCTCCCGGCAGGGCAATGATGGCTTCCAGGCCGCCCAGCCGGCTGCGGTCGAATGCCAGAGAGCCACCGTGGCTGTCCATGACCCTTCTGACCAGCGCAAGACCCACGCCATTGCCAGACTTTTCCCCGTCACCCCGGAATCCCGCTTCGCCGAGTTTTGGGGTGAGCTCCGGCGGAACGCCGGGGCCATCATCGGCGACCCCGAACACCAGCATGTTGCCCTTGATGGCCAGGAAGACATTGACCTGGGAGTTGGCCCATTTGCCGGCATTGTCCAGCAGCTGGCCGAAGATTCCGGTCAGTTCCGCTTCCCGAATGCTCCAGGATACATCCTCACCCACATCGGTGATGAGTTCGAAGTTCACGTCCGGGTGCCGTTGTTCGAGCATGGCAATGATCTTCCGGCATTTACGGACCGGGAAGGCAATGTTTTTGCGGGAGGGGGCGGGCGTCGGTGTCCCAGCAGGCTCTTCGGCGTCCGTTTCCGGCACTTGGGGCGCTTCCGGAGCGGCCGGTTTCTCTGGTTCTTTCGCCGGGGGCTCTGGTGGGGTGTACCGGGGCTCGGGGGAGGGCGTCAGGACGGCGGATTCCGTTTCCCGGGACCCCAGGACAGCGTCCAGCTCAAAGAGTGCGGAGTCAAAATCCTCCGGAGCTTCCTCCGGCTGCTGGCGCGCGGTTACCGTGCCGGCCGGGGCCTCGCCGGAGCTCTTGAGGGTGGTGTTCATGGTCATGCCGGGGGCTCTGTGATTTGCCGCCAGGATCCGGTTAAGCTGCTGGACCAGGGGCTCCATCTCCCGCGGCACATCCTGGGAGAGGCTGCTGCGGTGACCTTTCTGGTAATCCAGAAGGTCTGCCTGCAGGCCCCTCAGGGCTGTGCGGACCGATACCAGGCCGAGGAATGTGGTGGCCAGCAAGAGGACGAGAATGCCGGCCCCGAGAACCGCCCATGGCAGGATGTCGGCCTGGATGGCACACAGGGTCGCGGAATAGCCACGTTCCGTACAATTGGAAATCAGGGGCCTGTCCAGTGCCGGCCCCAGCCGGCTGTGAATCACCCAGGCCGCCAGGGGGAAAGTCAGGGCGAAAGGCCCCACAAGCATCAATAGACTGGATCGGATGGAGCGGCGCATGGGTGAGACAGCCTCCCTGTAATTCTCGAATGCGGCCTGGGCATCTGGTGTCGCACCTGGTTGATTCGTTGATTTGCTGCAAGGCGCCTGCGCCTCGCCTTACGGGGCGCGGTGGATTAACGAATTAACCAGGCGGGACACTCAGCTTTTATTGTGGACTACCGGTGGCCATTCTGGAATTACGGCTCAGACAGGGTTGGTTATCTGAGGGGTTCAGCCAGGGGTCTTCAGCCAGTCGGCGACCGCCCGGCCAATCTCGCGGGGAGAGTCCTCCTGGATGAAATGGGTGCCCTTGACGGTGACCTCGGTCTGGTTAGGCCAGCTCCGACAGAACTCCCGCTGCCGCCCTACAAGGATCGAGCCGGGGTCGGCGTTGATAAAGAGTTTGGGCGGCGACTGCTCTGAGGCCAGCCACTGGCCGTAGTCCTCCACCAGTTTTACCACGGATTCAGGCTCCCCGTTGATGGGCAGCTCCCGGGGCCAGCTCAGGGTGACCCGACGGTCCTCCGGTTCCCGGAACGGTCGGCGGTATTCCTCCATTTCCGTGTCAGTAAGGGACCGGATGATCGAGCCGGGCAGAACAGCTTCAATGAACATGTTCCGGTCAATAATCAGACTCTCGCCCTTGCTGGAGCGGAAGCCCTGGAAGATGCCCCGGGCACTCTCCGGCCAGTCGTCCCAGGTTACCGGCATGACAATGGCCTCCATGTAGGCGATACCCCTGACCCGCTCCGGATGCTGGCGCGCCCAGTGGAATCCCAGGGCGCTGCCCCAGTCATGGATGACCAGCGTGATCCGGTCGCCCAGATCCAGGGCCTGCAGCAGGCCGTCCAGGTAATGGTAGGCGGTCTGGAAACCGTAACGGTCGGGGCCCTCGCTGGCGGGCAGTTTTTCCGAGTCCCCCTGGCCGATCAGGTCCGGGGCGATGACGCGGCCTGACCCGGTGAGTTCCGGGATGACATTACGCCAGAGGAAAGACGATGTGGGATTTCCGTGGAGCAGCACGATGGGCTCGCCGGAACCCTCGTCGACATAGGCAATGCGCTTGCCGTCAACCGTTGTGTAATGCTTCTGGAACGGCATGGTTTCATGCATCGGTGCCTGCCTTCTTTGTCTGAATTGTCTGGAACAGCGATCCATCGGATGATCGAGAATAACAACAACGGGAGCCCACCGGAACCCTGACGTCGACGGGACACTAGAAGAGAGACAGCTGCGTATCGGTGTCCGAGGACTTCGGGGCGCCGGGCCGGGTCTGTCTCGGGCCCTTGCGGCTGCCGTGCCGCTTGAGGACACGGGCGGTTTCCTCCGCCCGCACGTGCTGCGCCTGGAAGGCTCCAACGGCCTTGCGCGCCCGCCGCGCGGCCCGTTCATGGTCGTCCACCGGGCTGATGTAGGTATTGCCGCCAAAGCGCTGCTGCTGGGCAGGTGTCATCAGCCACGGCGTATGGATCAGATCGGTTGGAACGCCCGCCAGTTCCGGTATCCAGCGACGGATGAACGCTCCCTCCGGGTCCAATTTCCGGCTCTGGAGAACCGGATTGTAGATACGAAGGGCATTGATACCGGTAAGCCCGGACTGCATCTGGGCCTGGGGATAATGGATGCCGGGCTCGAAATCGGTGAACAGCCGGGCCAGGTGCAGCGCCGGTTCGCGCCAGTGCAGCCACAGCTGATAGCTTGCCACCGCCATCAACATTGCCCGCATCCGGAAATTGATCCAGCCGGTGTGATGCAGGTTTCGCATACAGGCATCCACCAGGGGCCAGCCGGTCTGGCCCTCCTGCCAACGCTGCAGGCGCTCGCTGTTGTCCAGTCCGGTTTTCAGGGACTCGAAATCCCGGTGGATCGCCCGCCATTCCAGTTCCGGCTCGTCTTCCAGCTTCTGGATGAAGTGACAGTGCCAGTGAAGCCTGGAACGGAAGCTGGTCAGGCTCTTCTGTCGGCGGGGGAGGGTGTTCCTGTGGGCGCCAACGGCTTTGGACCGCTGATAGACGTCCCGCAGGCTTACGGTACCATAGGCCAGGTGAGGACTGAGGCGGGAGCAGGCATGGGGAGCCGTGTTGGGACTGGAAATGTTGTACTGGTAACCGACCACCCGACGTTCCAGGAACGAAGACAGCAACTTGTTACCCTGGGCGCTGCCTCCACTCTGGCGGTCAGGACACGCCTCGTCATGGGAGATATCCGGTCTGGCCACAGAATGACAGTCCGGCCAGCCGGCGAACCGGTCCTGGGGCATCGGTAACTGCTCCGGCTGCGACAGAACCGGCTGTGCCATCAGCTCGCTCCAGGCCCCGTCCCAGAGGTCCCTGTCGGGCAGCCGCCGGACAACGCCGAACTGACGCCATTCCCGGAATTCTATACCGTGGCTCTGGCACCACCCGGTCACGGTGCGGTCCCGGTCGTAGGTCCATTGCCCACCGGTCTCCTGATGGCAGAAGATCCGGCCAATACCGTAGTGGGCATGGAGCGTTGCCAGCACATCCAGGATCCGACCGTGCAGCACCACCAGCCTGGTCCCCAGTTTGCGGAGTTGACGGTCAAGATCCTCCAGGGACTCGCGGATGAAATCCCAGTGCCGTGCGCTGGTATCCGGCAATCCCCAGTACTCCTGCTCCACCACGTACAGGGGAATCACCGGGCGACCCTTTGCAGCGGCCGCCAGCAGTGGCCCATGGTCGTGTGTACGCAGATCGCGTTTGAACCAGACAACAGTGGTCATGGGGTCGTGTTCCTGACGATCGTTCTTTGACGGCGGCAGCGTTCGCTGCAATAGCGAACCCGGTGCCACTCGCGGGCCCATTTCTTTCGCCAGTTAAAAGGTCGCTGACACACGGGACAGATCCTGCTGGGTAATCCGGTTTTTTTGTGCATGGCCCTGCAATAGGTTTTACTGAGAGACAACAGTCCCTTACGTTCAGTTCCCGGCAACGGGTCTGTAGAACCGCAGCAAGGAGATTTTTTCGATGGCGCGATTCAGCGACTGCCTGCCACCACCCTTGGTACTGATATTCGACTGGCACGGCACACTGGTGGACACCCACGATGCCATGTTCAGCGCGATGGAAGAGGTGCTGCCGCAGCTGGAGGACCTGAAACTGGTGGACCGGCTGCTGCCGGAGGATCGCTGCCGTACCGCGGAGGATGCCCGTCTGGTTCGTTATATTCGCATCTTCCGCCGTCTGCACCCGAGAATCCTGGCGGAGCGCCGCGTGTCCCGCACTGATATCTTCAACGCCATATTTGGCGATGACCGCGATGCCAAACTGATTGCCCACAAGGCCTACAACGCCTGCTACCGCAAGTACTTCGGCCAGGTGAAACCGTTCCAGCCCGGCGCTTACGAGTACCTGTCAGCCCTGCGGGCCATGGGTATACGGCTGGCGGTATCCACCAACCGCAACCGGGAGTTCCTGGACAAGGAGCTGAGGACCGTTGACGAAGGCCGCTGGGCCAATCTGTTCGACGCGACCGTGTGCGCCGACGATGTGACCGAGTACAAGCCCGACCCCCAGGTGATTCTGAAGGTTCTGGAGAAGCTCGACCTCCCGGTGGACGGGCGGGCCTGGTACGTGGGGGACAGTTACGTGGACATGCTGACCGCCAACAGGGCCGGTGTGTCCGGGGTCTTCTACAACGGCGCCTGCTGGGAGTCGGGCCGCATTGACAGCTGGTTCAGCCACCGGGACGCGCCGGCGGCGATCCTGGACAGTTTCGAGGATCTGATGGACCTGCTGGCCCTTCTGGAGCGGAGTCACCCTGAAGACTTCGGTGCCACCCCCGCGGAAACCCGGCCCCGGCCCTTTCCGCCGCCTGAGCGGCCGGCACCTAGAATCGAGCCGGACTGGCACCCGGCGGTGGTGAAGCTGATCCGGCCGGCGGTGGTGCTGTTCGACTGGCATGCCACTCTGGTGGACACCCTGGACGCCATGTACCACGCCGTGGACGACATGCTGCCGGAGTTCGAGGAACTGGGCCTGATGGAGCGCATGCTTTCCCCGGAAGACAGCAAAACCCCGGAAGATGCCCGGCTGGTGGGCTATGTGAGGGAGTTTGCCCGCCTGCACCCGAAGGTGCGGGCGGACAGGAAGATTTCCCGCACCGATATCTTCGAGGTGCTGTTTGGCGAGGACCAGGAGGCCAAGCATATTGCCCATACCGTCTTCAATCGCCATTACCGGGAGCACTTCGGAACCGTGAAGGCTTTCGAACCCCGGGTACGGGATGTGCTCGTCGGCCTGGGGAAAATGGGCATCCAGGTGGGAGTGATCACCAACCGCGACCGGGAGTTCTTCGAGCACGAGCTTGCAGCGGTGGATGGTACCGGCTGGACCGAACTGTTTGAGGTGGATGTCTGCGGTGACGACACGCCTCTGCGCAAACCTCATCCGGACCAGTTGCTGCTGGCCATCCAGAAGCTGGATTACCCGCCGGACCCCAGTGTCTGGTATGTCGGCGACAGCACCACCGATGTTATTGCTGCCAAGCGGGCGGGCATGACGGCAGTCTTCTTCAACGGCGCCCAATGGGACCAGCCCTGGCTCAACAAGATTTTTCCCGGCACCCACAAGCACCCGGACAAGCCGGATGTGGTGGTGAACGATTTCTCGGAGTTCTGGGCCCTGGTACTGGCCTGTGAGGAAGGCCCGCCGTGAGCACCGCCCGATCTTTGCCACACCAGAAGTCGGTGGTGACTGCTACGCTCAGGGGTACCTGACTTCCGGTATTCGCTCGGACCCTTGAGAGCATACTGGCACCCAATCGACGACAGGAGGGGAATTCATGACCATCGATCTGTACACCTGGAGCACGCCAAACGGCAGAAAAGCGTCCATCATGCTGGAGGAAGTGGGCCTCTCCTACCGGGTCACGGCCGTGGATATCAGCAAGGGAGAGCAGCATGATCCGGAGTATCGGGCCCTCAGTCCCAACGGCAAGATCCCGGTAATTGTGGACCACGAAGCAGAGGGCGCTGACGGCCGGCCACGACGGGTATTCGAATCCGGCAACATACTGGTCTATCTGGCGGAAAAGACCGGAATGCTGCTGCCGGCCTCCGGCGAGGGCAGAACCGAGACCCTGGGCTGGCTGTTTTTCCAGATGGCCCACCTGGGCCCGATGGTGGGGCAATGGCACTGGTTCAAGAATGCCGCCCCGGCAAAAAGCGACATGGCCATCTCCCGCTACCGGGAGGAATCCCTGCGCTTGCTGGAGGTCATGAATGGCCGGCTGGGTGAGGTGCCTTATCTTGGCGGCGCGGATTACAGCATTGCCGATGTGGCCAGCTATGCCTGGGCAAAGGCGGCGAGCGACGAGCTGGCGAATGAGGATGCCGAAGCCGTTGCCGGCCTGGCTCCTCTGCTGGACTGGCTCGCCCGGGTCGGAGAGAGGCCAGCCGTGCAGCGCGGCATGGCCATTCCCGACGATGAACAGAAAAAGGCGGCGGCCGAGAGGGCATCCATTGAAGGCCCTGCCGGGGGCGGTCAGGCGAAACCCTGAGGCCTGATCAAGGAGGAAGGTCCATGGAATGGTTGGCGAAGATATGCCTGGTGCTAATCGGGCTTTCCGGGACCACCATGGCGAGCGCGGGTGTTCGCTGCGGAAGCTCCCTGGTGGAGATCGGTGAGTGGCCGCTGGAAGTAAAGGAAAGTTGCGGAGAGCCGGACTACGTCGCTTCCTATCCCGGGACCACCATACCCGGGGTGGGAGTGGTGGAGGAGATCGAGCACTGGTACTACAACCGGGGGCCACAACAGTTCATTCGCCGCCTCGAGTTTCGTAATGACAGGCTCCAGCGGGTGGAAACGCTTGGTTACGGCTTCGCCGGTACTACTCCGGGCCCCTGCTCGCCGGAGGCCATTGGCCCTGGCACCAGTGAATTCGAGCTGGTGGCCCGCTGTGGCGAACCGCTGGGCAGCAGGGTGGAGTGGAGGGTGTTGTCTGCCGGCGAGGCCGGCAACATAACGGCTCCCCTCCAGGGCATTGTGCCAGTCCAGGAATGGCTGTACGAATTCGGCGACAACCGCTACCGCCGCGTGGTGATTCTTCGCAACGGCCGCGTGCAGCGGCTGGAGAAAGCCGACAAGCCCGGTTAGTGTCCCCTCTGGCGATGTCGATGATTCATTGTAAGATCGTTCCGCGAATGCGAGCTGTTCGCGAGGCCCTAAAGTTTCTCAATATTTTCCAGAACCCGGGATGCCCGCTCAAGGGTGGCCTTCCTGCGGCTATTGTCCTGCCGCTCCCAGTTTCGATAGATCAGAGCCATTCGGGGGTTGCGTGCGAAATCATCCCGGTGACGGTCAATAAAGTGCCAGTACAGGGAGTTGAAGGGGCAGGCATCCTCCTCGGTGGTGCGGTTGACGTTGTACCGGCACTGGCCACAATAGTCGGACATTCGGTGGATGTACTTGCCACTGGCGGCATAGGGTTTCGAGCCCAGGTAACCACCATCGGCGTGCATCACCATGCCCAGGGTGTTCGGCAACTCCACCCAGTCGTAGGCGTCGACGTAAACCGCCAGATACCAGTCGCAAATCTCTTCAGGGCGGACGCCTGCCAGCAGGGCAAAGTTGCCAGTGACCATCAGCCTCTGGATATGGTGGGCGTGCCCGTTGCGCCGGGTGCTGCCGATGGTGCGCTGCATGCAACGCATCCCGGTGTCTCCACTCCAGTAGAAT
This sequence comes from Marinobacter daqiaonensis, assembly GCF_900115285.1. Taxonomy (GTDB): domain Bacteria; phylum Pseudomonadota; class Gammaproteobacteria; order Pseudomonadales; family Oleiphilaceae; genus Marinobacter; species Marinobacter daqiaonensis. The sequence goes on along the minus strand of NZ_FOYW01000001.1, from coordinate 1,540,586 downwards.
TCCGGCAGTGAGCGCTCATTGCCCAGACGATTCTCCCGGGCGTAATCCGGCATTTTCAGCCAGTAAATGCCCCGCACGAACTCCCGCCACCCGAGTATCTGGCGAATATAGCCTTCCACGGCGTTGATTGGTGCCTGGTTCGTATACCAGGCACGGGCGACCGCCTCGCAGACGTCCGACGGTTCCAGTAAACCACAGTTGAGGTAAGGGGAAAGAATAGAGTGGAACAGCCAGTCCTCGGTGTCTGACATGGCGTCCTGGTAGTCACCGAAACAGGGCAGGGCGAATTCAATAAAATGCTCCAGGGCTGCCCGGGCGTCATCGGCGGTGACCGCAAAGTGGAAATCGTCGGTGGTGCCGAAGTGCTCGCCGAACTCTTCATTCACCAGCTTGATGACTTCCCGCGTGACCTCGTCCGGCTCCACCCGAAAGGGCGCTGGTGCCGGGGGCTTGCCGGTCCACTTGCGGCGGTTGTCGGCATCAAAGTTCCATTGACCGCCCTCGGGCTCATCATCGGCCGTCATGAGAAGTCCGGTCTTGCGACGCATTTCCCGGTAAAAGAACTCCATGCGTAGCTGCTTGCGATCTTTCGCCCAGTCGGCAAACTCTTTTTTGCTGGCAAAAAAGCGGCTGTCCGGACGAATCTCCACGGGAATGTCGAGGCCCTTGTGCCACTGGCGTATCTGCGAGTCCAGTCGCCATTCACCACACTCGGTGGTGATCAGTCTGTCTGGCCGGAATTCCCGCACCTGCTCAGCCACGGCCTGTTCCAGGCTGGTGCACCTGCTGTCCCGGTTATAGTGGTGGTAGCAGACCTGCCAGCCGGCCTTCTCCAGCTCCCGGGCAAAATGTCGCATGGCGCTGAAAATCAGCACCAGCTTCTTCTGGTGGTGGTTGGTATAGCTCGCTTCGTCATGAACTTCGGCCATGACGATTCTGTCTTCGTCCGGATTGGCACCTTCCAGGGCACTTATGTGGTGGGAGAGTTGGTCCCCAAGAATCAGAATCAGGTTGGCCATGGTGTCGTTCCGGGTATCTCAAAGGTGATAGGGGAGGTACGCCATCGGCGCAAGGGTGGTTCACGGGGGCATCGGATACAATGAGGCTGATCAGAATCAAAAGCCGGCGCCCCTGACTGTATTACACTGCGCGCGAATCTGCCTGAACCGAGTACCTGCTATGTCTTCTCCCCTGGCTGTTGCCGATACCACACTCCCCGCCTTTATCTGGGACGAAACCCTAATTCGGCGTTATGACCTGAGCGGACCGCGGTATACCTCCTACCCTACGGCCGTGGAATTCACCGCGGACTTCGGGCCCGGGGACATGATAAAGGCAGCGGAGCGTAGCAGGGTCGCCGGTGGCCCTGTGTCCCTGTACACCCACCTGCCATTCTGCGCCCACCTCTGCTACTACTGCGCCTGCAACAAGGTCATCACCAAGAAGCGTGACAAGGCCATGCCCTATGTTGAGAGGGTTCTCAGGGAAGCGGCGATGCAGTCGGAGCTGTTCGGTGCCCACCGTCCGGTTCAGCAACTGCATTGGGGCGGCGGAACTCCCACCTTCCTGCCGAAGGATGTGATGGAATACCTGATGGCAGGTTACGGTGAACTGTTTAATCTGCAGGCCGGCGACGAGCGGGATTACAGTGTTGAGATTGACCCGAGGGAGGTGGATCAGGACACCCTGCCCACCCTCTGGCAGCTGGGTTTCAACCGCATCAGCCTGGGTGTGCAGGATGTGAACCCGCAGGTGCAGAAAGCAGTCAATCGGATTCAGCCCCGGGAAATGACGGAGAGCGTACTCAACGAAGCTCGCCGGATCGGCTTTCGCTCCATTAATCTGGACCTGATCTACGGCCTGCCGTACCAGACTCCCGAGAGCTTTGCGGAAACCCTGGACTCGGTGATCGAAATGTCGCCGGACAGGCTGTCCGTGTTCAGCTACGCGCACCTGCCGGACCGGTTCTATCCCCAGACCCGTATCCAGGGTGATACCCTGCCGTCGCCGCAGCAGAAGCTGACGATTCTCCACAATACGATTAACCGCCTGCTTGAGGCCGGCTACGAATACATCGGCATGGATCATTTCGCCAAGCCGGATGACTCCCTGGCGATTGCCCAGAGGGAAGGACGCCTTCACCGGAACTTCCAGGGCTACACCACTCATTCGGACTGTGACCTGGTTTCTCTTGGCGTATCCGCCATCGGTCAGACCGACGACGCCTACTTCCAGAACAATCACGACCTGCCGGCCTGGGAGCAGGCTATCGACGCCGGCCAGCTGGCCACCGTTCGAGGTGTGGAGCTGACCCGTGATGACCAGGTTCGCCGCTGGGTCATCGGCCAGCTGATCTGCCAGTTCCGGCTTGACCGGAAGCAATTCCAGATGGCGTGGGGTGGCGAGTTTGATGGCTATTTCGCCGACGAGCTGCGCCGGTTGCGGCCCATGATACAGGACGAGTTGATTGCGGATGACGGGCAGGTTCTTCAGGTCCAACCTGCTGGCCGGTTGCTGATTCGGGCGATCTGTCAGATTTTCGATCTGTACCGCAAGGAAGGGGCTTCCCAGCGATTTTCACGCATTATCTGATTCATCCGACGATCCACTTTTAAAAAGACCAGGCCTTGGTCCTGAACTCGCTAGCCTGTCACTCAGGGGGCGGCACGGGACCCCTGGGTGGTCTTTCGCCGCCGCAATTCACGGCCCATCCCTGGGCCGGCCTTGCTACCAGGCCATCCATGGCCTTGCTCTGAAAGACCATCCAGGGATCCCGCGCTCCCCGATTCGGGCGATATCGCTAAAGTCCCTTACACCCCGCCCTTTCCAGGCATGGCTTTTTACTTGCGGCCAGCAGAGTGCTCGTCGGGGGTGGGGTGAGGGGGAGCTTTCGTAGCTGCGACAGGGATGTCGCTTTAGCAAGGCCGGCCCATGGATGGGCCGTGAATTGCGGCGGAGAAAGCTCCCCCTTACCCCACCGCCAGACTCCCAGTCCAAAAGTCCTCTTCAGGTTTTGCGAGCTTCCCAAGGCAACAGACCCGAACACACCGCCGGTCAGGAAGCAACCCGGAATTCGTTCGCCAGGTCCTGCAGTGCCCGGGCAAGGCGGGCCTGTTCGGTCGTAACCTGAGTAATTTCCTGGGAGCCGGTAAGGGTAAGAATGGCCGCCTCGCTGACGCTTTCCATATTGCCCGCCAGTTCCCGGGTAGTTGCCACCTGTTGTTCCGAGGCAGCCGCTATCTGGGTGGCCATGTCCGATATGGACCCGACATCGGAGAGGATATCGGCAAAGGTCTGCTCCAGTTCCGAGGTCTGATCACTGGTTTCCCGGGCCAGCTTGTGGCTGGTGATAATGGAGCGGCTGGCCTGGCCGGTAATCTCCCGGAAGCCGTTGACGATGGATTCGATTTCCGTTGTGGAATCATGGGTCTGCCGGGCCAGGGAGCGAACCTCGTCAGCAACCACCGCGAAGCCCCGCCCGTGTTCGCCGGCCCTCGCGGCCTCGATCGCGGCATTCAGTGCAAGCAGGTTGGTCTGGTCGGCGACCTTGCGGATAACATCCACCACTTCGCTGATGGTGCCGCTTTTCTCCTCCAGCTCCGTGATCACATCGTTCACCTGTTGAACCGATGTGGCCAGTTCACGAATCCGGCTCACACTGGAGTGAAGCACATGTTCACCGGACCGGCTCTTTTCGGTCGCGCTCCGGGCCGCGCCCGCCACCTGCTGTGTATTGCCTGAAATCTCCTCCGAGGTGGCGGACATTTCCTCACTAGCGGCCGCCACCTGCTCGATCTGTTGCTGCTGGCTCCGGACCTGGGCCGCATTCTGGTTCGCGGTAGAGCTGGTTTCTTCCGTCGCCGTGGCCAGCTGCACACTGGACCGGTCGATCTGCCGCAGCGCCTGGCCGAAGCGGTCAAAGAGCTGGTTGATGGCAAGGCCGATGCGGCCGAGTTCGTCATTGGAGGTCACCGGAATCTGGCGGCTGAGGTCCTTGTTGTCCATGGCCTCCTGGACGGTGGTCAGCAACCCGGAGACCTGACGGTTGATGGAACTCATGATGATCAGGGCGAGAACAATAACCAGGACCACTGCCAATGCCGCCACGGTGGCGGTCACGATGAGCCCCCGTTGCTCATCAGCGGCCAGGGTTTCAGTAAGTGCAAGCACGCCGCTCAACAGGGTCGTCCGCGTCTGATTCAGGTCGCCGAGGCGGGCCGTTGCCTGGTCGAACCAGTCAGTGGCTTTGAGGGAGTTCAGGCCTGATTCGCTGCTGAACAGGATTTCACGGAGCCCGCTTAAAGAATAGCTCGTGCTGACCAGGCGCTCGAGGGACTGGCGCTGCTGGTTCTCTCTGGAGAGCATGGCGAGGGCGATATCCATATCTGCTTTCTGGGCGCCTGCGAGTGCGGCGATCCGCTGGAGGCCTGGCAGACTGAATTCACCCCTACGGATCAGGGCCGCGCCGGCGGCCCGTTCCAGGCCGCCCCTTTCGGCTGCTTCAGCCAGGGCGTAGTAGGCATTTATCTGCCGTACCAGCTCCGGCTCGCTGGCCCGGCGGACGATCAGGGTGATGCGGTCCAGTAATTCGCGGACTGTGCCGGTGTATCGGGCCATGGCCTGCTTCGAGTCCACCTGGCCGCCGTCAATCGACTTTCTCAGGGACGGGAGTTCACCCAGCGCCCGGTCCACGGCGCTGGCTGATGCTCGCAAACCCTGGTCCATGGAGGTGTTATTCAGAAGCGCCGATACCCGCTTACGGTACTGATCGATCTGGCTGTCAGTTTGCTGACGTTGTGCAGTGAGCGTGTTGCGGGCGTCATTTGCCCGTCCACTGGCCAGATACACCGCTGTCCGGCCGCGTTCCCGTTGAAGGGATTCAATCAGCGGATCACCTGCGGCCGCGAGTCTGGCCAGTTCCTGCAGCGAACGGATGTCCCTGAAATCCCGGTAGCTGTCCGTGATGCTTGCAGCCGCAAAGTAGAGCAGCATCAGCAACGCCGGCAGCAACAGAACGGCAAGTTTGCCTCGCATGGAAAGGTGATTGATAAAAGGCATGGGTGGATCTCGCTGGGAAAGTTGTTGGTTGTAGTCTGACGAAGACGACCGGGCCCCACCATTGACATTACGGGGTAAAAAAGAGGTAAGTGGCAACCTGTAACAATATGTTTTTACATGTTAATCTATTGTTTTGTTGGTGTTTTTTCTGAAGTGCGGGAATTACTGATGAGTACTGCGAAAGGGGTATTGGCTCCGGCGGGCCGAGGGTGCTGATAACGGTCAAGGCACGCAGTCGAGTAGAGCGATAGGCTGGCTGACTCAATCTCCGGAGGAAAGCTATGGAACTGGTATGTCCCGCGGGCAGCCTGCCGGCCCTGAAAAAAGCCGTGGATAACGGTGCCGATGCGGTCTATTTCGGGTTCCGGGATAGCACCAACGCCCGTCAGTTTGCTGGCCTGAACTTCAATGATCAGCGGGCCGCCGAGGGTATCGAATATGCCCACAGGCATGGCGTTCGTGTTTTCTGCGCCATAAACACCTATCCCCAGCCCCAGGGCTGGCAACAATGGACAGCCGCCGTGGACCGGGCCGCCGCTCTGGGCGTGGATGCGATCATCCTGGCGGATATGGGATTGCTGGAATACGCCGCCAACCGCCATTCCGATATTCCCCGCCATCTTTCTGTGCAGGGATCGGCCACGAGCTACGAGGCCCTGCAGTTCTACAAGGACAACTTCGACATCCGCCGCGCCGTTCTGCCGCGTGTGCTGTCCCTGGATCAGGTGCGGGGCGTCGCGAAACACAGCCCGGTAGAGCTTGAGGTCTTTGCATTTGGCAGCCTCTGCATCATGGCCGAGGGTCGGTGCTACCTGTCCTCCTATCTCACCGATGAGTCTCCCAACAGCAAGGGCGCCTGCTCGCCTGCCAAGGCCGTCCGCTGGGAAGAGACCGCCGACGGTGCCCTCGAATCCCGGCTCAATGGTGTGCTGATCGACCGCTACAGCCGGGGCGAGGCAGCCGGCTATCCGACCTTGTGCAAAGGGCGATTTGAAGTGGAAGGGGATGTGTATCACGCCATTGAAGAGCCGGTCAGCCTTAATACCCTGGACCTTCTGCCGGAGCTGAAGGCCCTGGGGATCAGCGCCGTCAAGATCGAGGGCCGCCAGCGCAGTCCTGCCTATATCGCCGATGTGGCCCGCACCTGGCGCCAGGCGCTGGACCGGGTGGATTGTTCTTCCGGGTTCTCGGTGGACCCCGCCTGGCAGTCAACGCTTTCCGGCCTCTCCGAAGGAGGGCTAACCACCCTGGGCGCCTATCACCGCAAGTGGAAATAAGGGTCAACAAAGTATGATGAAACTGTCCCTGGGACCGATCCTTTGGTTCTGGTCCAAGCAAACCGTCTTTGACTTCTATGGCAATGCCGCCGACTGGCCGGTGGATACCATTTACCTGGGCGAAGCCGTGTGTTCCCGACGCCGGGAGCTCAAACCCGACGACTGGTTCAGCCTGGCCCGCGATCTCAGTGCCTGTGGCAAGGACGTGGTGCTCTCAACCCAGACCCTGATCGAGTCAGAAGCAGATCTGCGACGCCTGCGCCGGATCTGTGACCAGCACGAGTTCATGGTGGAAGCCAACGACCAGAGCGCCCTGCAGGTTGCCATCCGTAACGAGATTCCCTTCGTCACGGGCCCCTCAATGAATGTCTACAACGTCGCCACATTAAAGGTACTGGCGAAGCAGGGGCTGAAGGGCTGGAATCTGCCCGTGGAGCTGGGCAGGGAAACCCTGGAGCAGCTCATCAGGGGCCTGAATGAAGAGGGTCTCGATCTGCCGGCGGAAGTGTTTGGCTGGGGTTTTCTGCCTCTGGCGTGGTCATCCCGATGCTTTACCGCCCGCCATTACAATTTGCCGAAAGACAACTGCGAGTTTCGTTGCCTCCAGCACCCCGATGGCATGGAGGTGCGTTCCAGGGAATCCCAGGAATTGTTCCGGCTGAACGGCATTTCAACCCTCTCGGGCTCCCGCTATGACCTGATGCGGGAAATGCCGGATATGGAGCGGATGGGCGTCTCCACCGTCCGGCTGAGCCCGGAACACCAGGGCATGGACGACGTGGTTGACCGCTTCGACCAGGTTCGCCGGGGCGAGATACCCGCTACTGACCCTCTCCATCTGGTGGAAGCTCCCCCCTGCAACGGTTATTGGTACGGCGAGCCGGGCATGGCACTGGTTCAGTCCTGATCAGGTTCCGAAATCACTATCTACAGAGACCTGGCCCGGCTTTTTGCCGGGCTGCTGACCACACTTTCCTTCTAAAGATTCATTGAAAATAATGGATTAATGGTCCTAAATGGATAAACCTCCGGTTGGAGGTTTATCGAATTTTTCCGAATCCGATAAACGAGGTCCGGAAGACAATACCTGATGGGAAAAGGAGGAGAAAATGAGTTCCATAACGAGCAGGATACTGGTGATTCTGGCTGTTACCCTCATCGGACTGCCTCTTGCTGCGCAGGCCGAAGAAGGTCAAAAATCCGAGAGCTGGCTTCCCAGTCTTCAGACGGAAACTCCCAAGGAAGGATTCGAGCTTGCCCTCAAACTCTCACGGATGGGCGTGAAAAGTACCCAGCCTGACAAGGATGTGTTGTTCCGCGAACGCGCGGAATACTCTCAGGATGGCGAGGCGCTGATTCATGCCTCAGAGGTTGTCGCGATTCATTTCCAGACAGTGGCTGCGGCCAACAATTACTGGAAGTAAGGAGAGTGGTGGCAGGCTCTTTTCATGGGGACTGCCACCGGTTGCCGGGCCTATGGGTTCCCGGGGGAGGCACGGTGGCGTCCGGCCACCCCGAGCTGCCCGGTCAATTAGTCGCAGCGGCGGCCATCAGACTTCGGCCCGGAACAGCATGGCCTTGATGCGGCCGATGGCTCTCATGGGATTCAGGCCCTTGGGGCAGTAAGCCGTGCAGTTGCCTATGCCGCGGCAGCGAAAAACGCTGAAGGGATCCTCCAGACTTTGCAGTCGTTCCTGTGTCGCGGTATCTCTTGAATCCAGCAGGAAGCGGTAGGCCTGCAGCAGCCCCGAAGGTCCCACGTATTTTTCCGGATTCCACCACCAGGATGGGCAGGCGGACGTGCAGCAGGCGCACAGGATGCACTCATAGAGCCCGTCCAGTTTTTCCCTGTCTTCCGGGCTCTGCAGGCGTTCGATTGCTGGTCTCGGACTGTCATTGATCAGCCAGGGCTGGATCCGCTTGTACTGCTCGAAGAACAGGGTCTGGTCCACCACCAGGTCACGGATTACCGGCATGCCGGGAAGTGGCCGTATTTCCAGCACATCGTTCTTACCCAGCATTTCCTCTACTGTCGTGATGCACCCCAGCCCATTGCGACCGTTGATGTTCATTCCATCCGAACCGCACACTCCTTCCCGGCAGGACCGTCGAAAGCTGAGAGTGGGGTCGCGGGTTTTCAGATGTTCCAGTACGTCCAGTACCATCCGGTTGCGGAAGTCAGCGTCTACCTGGACGTCCTGGCTGTAGGGTACGTCGTCCTGTTCCGGGTTGTAGCGGAACAGCCGAACCATGAAATCGGACATGACGGGCCTCCTCACTTGTGACAGCTTCTCATCAGTATTTTTCCGAAAGTATCATTTTAAATACAGAATATCACTCATGGGAGGCGTCGTTTTTTTGAGGAGGTTCAAATTGGCCTGACGGTCATCATTGGCCGGATTCATCATCCGGATCCAGATCATCTTCACCCGTCTGGAGTTCGACCTTGCGGGTGTTTTCTTCTGGCCCGCCAATATTCCAGTGTTCGATCAAGCGCTGCTCGAGCTCACAGAGCTGCCTGTCATTTCCCACAGCATTCCCGCCAAGGCGGAGCATCTGGAAAAACAGCTCGCGACTGTCACGGGGCAGTTTTCGGGGGGACTACTCGTCGACTTGACTCAGTGCCGAATCCTTGTGCATGGCGATGTGGTCTGTTTTGTCGCTTTTAATCTCATACTGCGGCTCTTCCTTGCTGGCGCGACGGTTATGTCCTTTATAGGTGGTATCGCTCGTATGGACCCGAATAATTCGGCCGCTCACGTGTCCGGCTTCGGAATTCCAGGTGACGTGATCCCCTACCTTGAAACGTTGTGCCATAACATACCTCCGGAAATGGTGGTTTGTTGGCTGCTGTCGCCGCAAATTCCGTCAAGACGTCTCCTAAAAAGTTAGTCGTTCCCCGAATATCCAACAACTCCCTTCAGGGTTTCCTCTTCGATACCGGTAATGGCGACAGCAACACCCTTGCCCCTGGAGGCGCGCCTTCGCTACGCTGGATGAGGTGCATCATGACGACTGTCGCACTACGTACCTTGGTGCCTGTCTGGTGGCCCGAACATTACCTGCTGGCCAGTGTCGGGTTGTCCTTCCTGCTATGGACGATAACCTACCTGCTCTATGTGGCCGGCTATGCGCGGTTTCTGCTCTCCGCCCGAGAGGATGGTTTGCCGGGGTAGCGCCGCTTTCTGGTGGACACCTCCTGCCCACCATAGGCTGAGCCCCCGGCGGATGCGGGGGCAGGGCCCGTCAGAACTGGAACCTCGGAAACAGAATGTCCCGCTCCAGGTAGATCTGCTCCGACAACCTGAAATCGAGTTTCCTGAGTTCCCGATAAAACCGGCGCCAGGAGCGGCACGCAGACTCGGGCAACCGGTAGTTTCCGGTCATTTCCCGTAGCCGATGGAGCTGACTCTTGATCATGGTGTGTTCTTCATTCATCTGGGCAATGGGCGTGTCCGGGTTTGGCGGCGGGTCATGCTCCATGCGCTTGAGGACGTAGGCGTTCTCTTTCTCGATATGGTCACTGAGGCTGTGCTCGAGTTCCTTGATCGCCAGGGTGATTCCTTTGGGAACGGCCGGATGTGCCCGGTGAATTGCCTCGATCTTGCGGGCCAGGCGGTGAAGCTTCGGCAGTTGCTCGAGATGGCCTGCATCATAACCCTGCAATATGAGCTCGATGAGCACATCGGTATCCAGTTCCTCCAGCGGTGTCTGTTCCATCACGGTATCGAAAAGCTCCCGGCAAAGGGCTTCCTGATCGACACCAGCGATGGACGCAACCATATCAAGGGTCGCCTGGCGGTGATTTTCCGCTTCGGGCATGTACCGGCGAAATACCTCCAGAGTCTTCGGGCATCGGCTGGCCAACTGGCCGAGCGTGGTTTCATGACAGCTGCCGAGAATGTCCTGATAGTTCATTGCTGATCCTCCTTCTTTACCTTAAGATATATATAAAATACATTTTAATGGGTGTCAAGAACTGTTCTCATTTTCTTGGCAATACGGAGGTCGTAATGACTTGCAGCAAGCCTGAGCATATTAAAGACGAGATCTGGAATCAGCACCTGAGATGGCTGGAGCTTGTAAGCAACGAATGTAAATCCAACCGGTTAAGGGACACTAGGGCTTTGCCCGAACAGGTGCCTTCGTCCAGCCAAGATCCTGAAGAATGATGTAGAGAGCCGGCAACGCCAGCAGTATCAGAATGGTGGACACCAGCAGACCGAATACCACTGAGATCACCAGCGGAATGACTGCCATGGCCTGGGTGCTGGTTTCGGCCAATAGCGGCAAAAGGCCGGCGACGGTGGTACTGGTGGTGATCAGGATGGCTCGGAAGCGGGCGCGGCTGGCAGCCCCCGCTGCCTCCTGAGCGCTCATGCCCTGTGCCCGGAAGTTTTTTATGAACTGCATTAGCAGAATGGCGTTGTTAACAACGATGCCCGCCAGTGAGGCTGCGCCGATTAACGAGGGCATGGACAGGTTGTAGCCCATTGCCAAATGCCCCCAGACCGCACCCATAAAGGCCACCGGGATCGACAACATTACAATGATCGGCTCAAGGTAACTGCGGAACTGGAACGACAGGATAAGGAAAATTCCCAGCAGGCCCATAAGCAGCCCCCGAACGATGGACTGTCCGGTTTGCCGGGAGCGGGCGGTCTGGCCTTCCACCTGTATTGTGATACCAGGCCATTGCTTGTGAAGCTCGGGAAACACACGGTTCTGCAGGTTGGTGACGATGGCATTTGCGTTGGTGTTCTGGCCCCTCACGTCTGCGGAGACAGTCACCGTGCGGAGATCGTCAATCCGGGTAACCTGTGACCACTGCCGGTCCTCGGTAATTGTGGCCACTTCCCTCAAGGGAACCATCCGGCCCTTCGCGGTGGTGATCACCGTATCCTGCAGAAACCGGCGGGTGTTGCGCTCGGCGCCAGTCTGACGAACCAGTATTTCGATATGCTGGTCACCGATCTGAACCGTGTCCACGATGTCGCCGAGCAGACCGGTACGAATCTGACTGGCGACGTCGGCCGCATTCAGGCCCAGAGACAGAGCATGCTCATTCAGCCTCAGGATACGCTGGGGTTTGCCGGGGCGAAGGTCGTCCAGCACGTTGAAGGTGCCTTTATAGCTGGCAACTTCACTGGCGAGATAACGTGCCGCGGCCTTCAGATCGGTCAGATTGGTGCCCTGCAGACGGACTTCTATTGGAATGCCCGCGGGGCCGAAACCCGGTTCCTGGATGTTAAGGGTAATAAGGCCGGGAATGTCCCCGATTTCCTGATACCAGCGTTCGGTGAGAAGCTCCAGGCCAACTGTGCGGACCTCTGCGGTCAGCAGGTCCGCCATCACTGTGGCAACGTGTGCACCTTGTTCCCCGGTGCCGGCGTGCTGGTTGAAGCGGGTCTGGATGTTTCGCACAAGAGTCTGCTCGCCTGGCTGTTCGGAAGTGAACTCTCCGTTGAGTCTCTGCATCGCCTCGGTAATGCGGTCGGTAATAGCCTTGGTCTGGTGAAGAGGCGTACCCTGGGGCATCAGAACCCGTGCTTCCAGTACGTCACCTTCGATTTCCGGCATGGCTTCCATACGTACATGCCCGCCAGCCATCAGCCCCACCGAGCCGAGTAATACCAGAATCATGACTGCCAGCACGCCGTAACGGAAATGGATGGCGATATCGGCCAGTTGCCCGACTTTTTCACGGACTGTTTCAAAACCATTGTCGAACGAGGCACGAAACCGTGACGGTGCTTTTTCCTGTTTCTTGCCAAGGCCGTTTTTGAGATGGTGCGGCAGTACCCAGAAGGCTTCGACCAGGGAGGCAACGAGGGCGGCAATAAGAACCACCGGCAACACTTCCAGAACCGAACCAAGTTCCCCGGCAAGAAATGCCAGGGGCGTGAACACCGTGGCCGTGGTCAGGAAGGACGACAGCACCCCGGGCAGAATTTCTTGGGTACCTGTTACCGCAGCTTCCAGGGGGGCCTGGCCCTCGGCAGCCCGTTGGGCAATGTTGTCTGTTATCACTACAGAGTCATCCATGACAATGCCGATAGCCATAAGCAGTGCAACCAGAGTGATCATGTTGAGCGAGAGACCGGTCAGGGCCATCATTACGAAAGCCCCGGCGAAGGCTGCGGGCAGGCCGAACAGGGCCCAGAATGCCAGCCGGGGCCGGAAAAACAGTGCCATCACCAGACCCACCAACACCAGGCCGGTAATACCATTGCCCACCAGCATCCGGAGCCGATCCTCGACGATTGAGGTCCTGTCCTGGGTGATCTTCAGCTCCACAGTGCCGGTGAGACGGGCCTTTTCTTTGTCCACAAAAGCCTGCAGCGAGTCCATCACTCGCAGGGCATCCTCGCTGCTGTTCTTGTGAATCTCGAGAACGATGGCGCGCTGGCCGTTGAATTCCACCCGTTCCTCTTCCCGTTCGTAGGCTTCGGTGATGGTCGCGAGGTCTCCGAGGGTCAGCACGGCACCGGCTTCCCCGCCTATTACCGGAAGTTTCGCCAGGGCCTGCAGCGAGCGCCGTTCATCCACAAATCTTAACTGGATATCCTGGTGGCTGGCCTCAATAGTGCCCAAAGGCATGTCCAGGTTCTGGCTGGTGATGGCGTGGGCAATATCCTGCACTCCGAGACCGTACTGACGCAGCAGGTCCCGGGGTACCTCAACGTGCCACTGACGCTGGGACAATCCAGCCGGGATCACGTCGGCGACCGTACCCAGGGCGAAAAGCCGGTCTTCCAGTTCGTTGATGTAAGATTCCAGGTGAGGGAAGCTCATAGGGCCATATACCGCGATGGCTGCCACCAGGTCAGAGCGGTACATCTCTCGGATAATTGGCTCCTCAGCCTCGTCCGGAAGGTCGGTCAGGGCTTCGATTTCAGTGCGTATGTCATCCAGAAAGCGGCCCATATCGCCCTGGGGCGCCATGCTTGCGATCGTTCTGGCCTGGTTGTCCCGGGCCGTGCACGAAATTTCCTCCATGTAGTCCACCCGCTGCAGGGCTTCTCCCAGGCGCTGGCAGATGGTTTCCTCCACATCCGCTGCAGTGGCACCCCGGTATTCCATCGTGATGCTGACTTCCGGCGGCAGATAATCCGGAAAGGTTTCCCGGATCAGGTTTGGCGCCGCGAACAAACCCGCAGCCAGAATCAGAATCAGCAGGAGGTTGCCGGCGGTGGGATGACCGGCAAACCAGCGGATCATGGCTGCTCTCCTCTGGCCATTTCCTGCAACCATTGAGCCGTTTGCTCATCGTATCGGGGGTTCAGGGGCATGCCCGCCATAGCGGGAACCAGGTCATCCAGGATCACCCGGTCTCCGGGCTCCAGGCCATCGCTGATGACCGCAAGCTCACCCTGTTCCCAGCCTATACTGACCGGTTGGCGTTTCAGGTGATCACTGTCATCGGCAAGATATATCACTCCCTGATGGATGGCACTGGCGGGTACTATCAGCACCGGCTCCGGTGTTGGTGCTGAGATAGTCGCCTGCACGAACATGTTCCGGATCAGCGGTGGCCGGGAGGGCGGATTGGCTTTGCGGTAGGGCTCATCTACGGTGATCACCGCCTGAACCGTACGGGTAGTCGGGTCAAGGCTGCCGGTCACCCGGCTAAGCTTGCCCTCCCAGCGGCTGTCAGGAACGTTCGTCGGCTGTACCCATATGGTCAAGGTATCCAGTGACAGTCGCCGGTGAAAATCGGTAAAGCCTGTGGCCGCATCGTTATCACCTGCCGGGTCCAGCGCGTCCGGTATCTGGGACAGCACATTGCGAAGTTCGGAAATCTCCAGCTGAACGGTAGCTTCGGCGCCGGTAATACTGTCGGCCACAAAGAGGGTCTGTCCGGGACTTACCTGTTGCCTGGTTTCAATGTCGGATCGGTGGATACGCAGGTCCCATGGGGCTTCAAAACGGGTATCTTCAAGGTCTTCCCGGGCATTCGCCAGGGTGGATTCACTCCGGGCCAGTCGGGCCCTCAGGATATCCCGCTTCGCCGGAATCAGGTTGAGCTGGTTTCTCAGGGACTGCACTGCCTGCTGCTGTTGCAGTGTTGCCCGCTGTTGTTCATCCAGCCGGGTTTCGGACAGGGCGCCCCGGTCTGCGAGCACCCGTGCCCGCTCGAGTTCCCGCCGGGCCAGGGTGAGCCTGCGGCTCTCCAGCTTCAGCAACTCCTCCGTGTTCTGCTTCTCCTGGTCCAGTTGTCTCAGTTCCGCCTCGACACCAGCGATATCGGCTTTGGCTGAGGCTTCCGCCAGCTTGTAACGGGTCGGGTCAATCTGCAGCAGGCGGGTTCCTTCAGGGATCAGCCTACCGCTTTCGAGGTCCGGATTTTTCCAGACAATGCGGCCTCCGACGCTGGCCACGGCCTGCCAGGTTCGGGCGGGTAATACCTGACCAAAACCACGGGCTTCGGTGTGCACAGTGAGGGGCCTGGCATCAAGAAACCTGACCGGTGTTGCCGTTAGCTGTTCCGTCATACGCTCCGGCGGCTGCCTGAGTTTTACCATGACAATCACAAAGACGATGCCGGCAATCAGGGTCAGGATGAGGATGAGCTTACGCCTGCGGTGCATCGGAAACCTCCTGAAAACTGGCACTATAAAGCCTGAAAATGCGTGGCGCGGTTTGCTCGAGGCTCTGAATGTCGCCCCCTATCATGGCCTGAACCACCAGACCCTGGATGGCCCCCAGGTAAAGGACCGCTGCCGCCTCGGTATCGATGGTTGCGGTAATGCATTGTTGTCCGACACCACGGTTAATCAGGGTGATGACTTTCTGGCGGTAGTTGGACAGGGTCTGACGGACGATGCGTTTGGCCGGACGGTTACCCGGCTTCTGGAGTTCCCCCAGCATCAGGCGGGGAATCCCCGGGTTCCGGGCAATGAATCGGATATGAGCCAGGAACATGGCTTCCAGTGCTTTATCCGCTCGTTCATGTTCGTCGGCAACACTGAAAACCCGCTGGTCAAGCTGCTCGGAGACCCAGCGTGCGACTGATTCCCACAGGCAACTCTTGCTGGGAAAGTGCTTGAACAGGGCGCCCTGGGATAGTCCTACTTCTTCAGTGATTCGGGCGGTGGTGAGGGTGGAGGGGTCCTGCTCCCCACACAGATGAACTACCGCTTCAACAATAGTGGACTGTCGCTGTTCGGTATTCTGGTAGGTACGTTTGATTCCATTCGCCCGGGTTGCCATGGTATCTCTTTAAAGAAAGTAATTGATTACTTTTATTGTGGCGGCAACATGCGGGACTTGCAAATGTTGTGATCAAATACCGGATCGGCAGCGGGCCCGGTTCTTGATCAGAAAAATCGTGGGGAAGCCGCTTGCCGAGGCTTCCAACGATTCGCTGACAGGCGGTTGGGCCTGAGAGCCGGCGGGCATGCTAACCTGAATGCAGACTGACAGACGCTGTTGTGGTTCGGAGCAACTCCCATGAGTGAACAATGTCAAACCTGAAGGCACTCCCGGGCCAACTGGTGGCCCTGCTCGCCACCGCTGCCAAGGGTCTGTTCCCCGGCTACTTCGCCGTGGTCATGGCCACGGGGGCCACTTCCATTGCCTCCAGCCTTCTGGGATACCGGTATATTGCGCTGTTTCTGCTGATTGCCAACTGCCTGGCGTATCTTCTCCTGTGCGTACTGACACTGGTACGGGTCATCCGCTTTCCGCGGTCCATTGTCAACGACATGGTGGACCATGCCCGCGGGCCCGGCTTCTTCACGCTGGTGGCCGGCACGTGCATCCTGGGGTCCCAGTTCCAGGTTCTGCTCGATTGGTCCGGCGTGGCCATTGCGTTCTGGTGGGCCGGTCTGGCGCTCTGGTCGATCATCATGTATCTGTTCTTCATCGCGGTCACCACCCGTCGGGAGAAGCCGGCGCTGGATGCCGGTATCAACGGAGCATGGCTACTGGCGTCGGTCAGTACCCAGTCTCTGGCCGTGCTCACTGCGCTGGTGCCCTGGAGCGGCCCGGAGGACCTTCGCCTGTTCCTTGGCCTGTGCATGTTCATGATCGGCTGCATGCTGTATCTCGCCATCATCACCCTGATCTTCTACCGGCTGACGTTCCTGCGATTGAGCGCCGAGACCCTCAGCCCGCCCTACTGGATCAATATGGGCGCGGTGGCCATCGCCACTCTGGCGGGCTCCACCCTGATTATCAGGGGAGAGCAGGGTAACCTGCTGGCGGATTTCCTGCCTTTCCTGCGGGGGTTCACCCTGTTCTTCTGGTCCGTCGCCAGCTGGTGGATTCCGTTGCTGATCGGACTCACGCTGTGGCGCCATCTCATCCAGCGCCACAGACTGAGTTACGACCCCCAGCTGTGGAGTGTGGTCTTCCCCCTTGCCATGTACACCACTGGCACCACCCGTCTGGTGGAAGCCCTGGATCTGAACTTCCTCCTGGTCATACCCGGCGTCACCATCTGGCTGGCCTGGGGCACCTGGATCATCACCAGTGCCGGCATGTGGTACCACTTCTCTGACCTGACCCGCCGGCGCATGGACTTTTAGCCCCTCTGCCCCGGCAGCCGTTGAGAAAACTCCGGTTCGGGCAGGGGTTTGTCGAACAGATATCCCTGAAGCTGGTCACAGCCATATCTCGCCAGCTCCTCCGCCTGGCGGGGGGTTTCGACCCCTTCGCCCACCACCTTGGCATCGAAGGCATGGGCCATGGCAATGGTGGCCCGGGCAATGGCGGCGTCGCCGGCGTCTTCCAGCATGTCCCGGACGAACTGACAGTCAATCTTGATCTTGTCGAAACGGAAGATCTTGAGGTAGCTCAGGCTCGAATAGCCGGTACCGAAATCATCGGCGACCAGGCGAACGCCCATGGCCCGGATTTCCTCGAGCACATCCCTGGCCGTGAGGGTGTTGGGCAGCAGACTGCCCTCGGTCAGTTCCAGCTCCAGAGCCCCGGGAGGGAGTTGACTCTCCTCCAGTGCCCCACGCACCAGTGATACCAGGGAGTGACCCCGAAGCTGATTGGCGGAAATGTTCACTGAAATGAAATTGAGCCCCAGTCCCGCGGTTCGCCATTTCTGGGCCTGCTTACAGGCCTGCCTGAGCACCCATTCCCCGATGGGAACGATCAGTCCCGTTTCCTCGGCCACCGGTATAAAGTGAGCGGGGGAGACCAGACCCCGATCCGGGTGTTGCCAGCGCAACAACACCTCGCAGCCCTCGAGAGTCGCCGTCACAGCATTGACGATGGGCTGGTAATAAAGCGTGAGCTGGTTCCGTTCAAGGGCGTGCCGCAACTCCCGTTCGATCTCCAGGCGCCGTGTTGCCCGCAGGTTCATTTCCCGATTATAGAAATGGTAGCAGGCCTTTCCCGAGGCCTTGGCCTGGTACATGGCGCTGTCCGCCTGCATCAGCAGGGTTTCGGCATCGGTTCCGTTGGTCGGGTAGAGGCTGACGCCCATGCTGCTGGTGATAACGTGATCCCGGCCCGGCAACTTGATGGGTTCGTGAAGGGCCTCGGCCAGTCCCTGAATTATGGAGGCCGCATCTTCCGGTTTTTTCAGGTTCTCCAGAATCACCGCGAACTCGTCGCCGCTGAGTCGGGCCTTGGTGTCGATACTGCGCAGCCTGACCTGAAGCCGTCGGGCAACCTCGCACAGCAACATGTCACCCGTGCCGTGGCCCATGGTATCGTTGATCAGCTTGAAGTTGTCGAGGTCGATGAACATGATGGCGACCAGGTGACCGTCCCGCTCGGCATGACGGATGGCCTGTTTCAGCCTGTCCTTGAACAGAACACGGTTGGCGAGCCCCGTAAGGGAGTCGTGGGTGGCACGGTGCAGCAGTTCTGCCTCATGCTCCTTGCGCTCGCTGATGTCCCGCGCGATCGTTGAAAGGACCTGTGGGTCCTCGCCATTCTCCGGGTGGGCGATCAGCAGCTGGGAGACAGGCACTTCCGTCCCTTTGCGGTCCCTGAGACTCATCTCGCCATGCCAGAGGCCACATTCCAGGGCAGTGGGGATGGCCTCTGATCTCAGAATCTTGCCGGCCAGAGGCGTGAGCAGCTGTTCAAACTCCCATCCCGCCAGTGGGGCCTCGTCAGTTATGCCCAGCAGGTGGCGTCCGGCCGGATTCAGATAGATCAGGGCACCGTTGGTGGCGAAGGTCGCTGTCACGTCCGGTGTCATATCGAGTATCGTTATCAGGCGCTGGCGATCCGCCTCGGCCCGCATTCGCGCGGAGACATCCCGGACCACGGCGATGACCCGCTGGTCGGGATCGATCAGAACCGGGCTAAGGCTGATCTCGAGGGGAATTTCGCTGCCATCGCTGCGGCGGCCAAGCACGATGGATCCGCGCCCCATGGAGCGTGACCTGGGATCGAGTGAATAACTGTCGACATATCGGCGATGTTGCTGGCGAAGCGGTTCGGGTAGAAGGTCATCCACGTTCCGGGAAAGCAGCTCTTCCCGCCTGTAGGCAAATATCTGTTCCGCTTCCCGGTTGACCTTGATGATCTGGCCCCCGGGGTCGCTGATGAGAATCCCGTCCGCGGCCGCCTCAAACAGGCTTTCGGATACCTCCTCAGCGCGGCGGGCAGCCGTCGCTTCCGACTGGAGATCGGCAATCAGCCTTTGGGTGCGGGCATTGGTTTCATTGAAGGCCTCCGCCAGTTCGCCGATTTCGTCACGGGAGTGATAGTCGATCCGCCCCTGGAAATCGCCACGCCCGGCGAGTCTTGTCAGTTCCACCAGGTTACGCAAGGGCCTGACGCCGTGCCGGTACCCCGTAGTGGCCACGCCAGCCAACAGCAGTGCAGCGGCGATCTGCAGGGCATTCTGGGCGGAATCCCGCCATGCCTGGGCACGAAGCTGGCTGTCGACCAGCAGCTGGACCATGGCCCGGGTTTCCTTCAGCAACGGCTCCGCCTGCTCCTCAACGTACTCCAGGGCCGCCGTCTCCGGTCCCGTTACCAGGCCCGCCACCAGGCGCGCGGACGTGCTGTACTGTTCCCAGCTCTGCCGGACCGAACGAATGGCCTGTCTCAGTTCCTTGCGATCCTCCTCCAGGAACAGCGAAAAGGGAGTTCTCTCCACCTGTTCCAGGCTTGCGTTGTAGTCATTGATCGTCTTTTCGAGGGTCGCAGCATCGCAGAGTTGCCAGCGTCCTGAATCAGGCGGCCCGGCGTGGCAGACGGAGATGATGAACGCGATGCGCTGACTGAACATGCGCAGCTTGCCCGCTTCGTTTATCTGGATGGTGAAAGCAGCGGTATGGGTGCGGCTCAGGTGACTCAGGCCGATAAACGCCGACCAGATCAGCACGAAGCCCAGGGTGACCAGAAGCAGCTTGCGACCCAGGGTCAGGCGGGGCCTCCGGACAGGTTTCCGGTAATGCGAGACTGATTCCGGCGACGGGACAGCGGGCGGTAGCTGGCTTGCACCCGACATGCTCAATCCTCTTGAGTTTGTTGTTATGGAGCAATGGGATTCCTGAGGTCTCTTCTCCTGCCTGGTCAGGCCAGGCTGTCAAGTAGGTTCTTGATAGCCAGCCCGAGTTCGGTGTCACCCTCGATCATCAGCCGCCGCTGGAAGAACAGCTGGTCCGGGTCCAGTTCTTTCGAAGCCAGGGCCCTGAAAGCGCCGCAGGAGCCGCGGATGGTGGTTTCGCCGGGACCGTTCACCACCCTTAGCCGGCGCTGCCAGAAGCCCAGGGTGATGCCGGGCCCTCCGCCTTCGATCTCAAGCCGGATAAGACGGCCTTCAAAGTCATCGAATTCGCCTTCTGAAATGGCCTGCCGGAACTTGTGGTTCAGGGGAGCCTCGGCGACCAGCTGTTTGAGGGGAAGGGGGACGCTCGCTTCGACGGCTTCCAGGAACGGGCGAGGGGGTGGGGCGAGGTCCCGCACGACGTCCAGGCATTGCCGGGCGAGTGGGCCCGGTGTGGGCAGAAGGCGCGCGGGGCGAAGATGAGGTGCGCGGAGCAATGCAAAGGCCATGGCCATCTCCAGACTGGAATCTCGCAACTATACTAAGGGTTACGGCCTGCCAACGGATTGACTTAAGCCAATGTTCGCGCAGATCCATGAATCTGCTGGCGGTTGAAGAACGGTGGTGGCGCCGGTAAGGAACCAGGCCGACGAATTTCGTTTTCCGGCTTGTCGGCATCCCTGTTCAGGGATTGCCTGAGGAGGGCATATTCTTCAGTTTCTGTTCTGGGTAATGATCGCTGTTGCCGGCACCGCTGTGGTGTGGAAAGGTAGTGGTCTGCTGGAACGCTCCAGTGAGCGGCTATCCCGGTATTACCAGTTACCCGACATCGTTCAGGGAGCGATCGTTGTGGCGATCGGCTCCAGTTTCCCGGAGCTCGCCACAGTGGTCGTGTCCACTCTGATTCACGGTGAGTTCGAGTTGGGGGTGGCGGCCATCGTCGGTTCGGCCTTGTTCAATATCCTGATCATTCCGGCGCTTTGCGGCCTCGCTGTCAGGAATCGGTTGGCCACCAACCGGGACCTGGTCTACAAGGAAGCGCAGTTCTACATGATCTCAGTGGCAGCGTTGCTGCTGATGTTTTCGTTCGCGGTTATCTACAACCCGGTCGAAACAAACGGAGGTGAGCTCCGGGGGGAACTGACCCGTGGGATGGCCCTTGCGCCATTGCTGCTGTACGGGGTCTATGTCTTCGTCCAGTACCAGGACACCAAGGACCATCAGTCCGATGCCGATGTCTTCCATGTCCGGCCCGCCCGGGAATGGGGCCGGCTGGCGGCGGGTCTCGGGCTTATCCTGATTGGCGTGGAGGGGCTGGTCCGGGCGGCGGTCAATTTCGGCGATATCCTCGGCACTCCCAGCTTTCTCTGGGGCATCACCGTCGTGGCCGCGGGCACCTCGGTTCCGGACGCTTTTGTGTCTGTCCGCGCGGCCCGTAATGGCAAAAGCGTAACCAGTACCGCCAACGTGCTGGGAAGCAATATCTTCGATCTTCTTTGCTGCATTCCGATCGGTGTGCTGATCGCGGGCACCGTTGTAATCAACTACTCCGTTGCAGCTCCGATGATGGCAGTACTGACGCTGGGTACGATCATTCTTTTCCTGATGATGCGCACCCACATGATACTGAGCCGGAAGGAATCCTGGAGCCTTCTCATGATTTATGCGGCGTTCATCCTGTGGATAGCCCTGGAGTCCTTCGACATGGTTGATCTGATTGTCAATTTCCCTCCCGGCACCTGACTGTTCGCCGGCAAGCGCCCTACCGGATTCAGGCCTTGTGGAGGCCTTCCTCCACAGCCCAGACCGCCACTTCGACCCGGGAGCGAAGGTTCAGTTTCTTCAGCAGGTGCTTGACGTGCACCTTGACCGTGCCATCACTGATATCGAGTTTGCGGCCGATCATTTTGTTGGAGAGGCCCTCGGCGATCAGTCGGAGAATATCCTTCTCGCGGGGTGTGAGGCTGTCGAAGTCGGGGCGGGATGACTGCTGGGGCTTCTGGGAGCGGAGCGCCTGGGCCAGCAACGCCGTCAACCGATCACTGATGACCATTTTGCCGACGGCGGCCTGCTGCAGCTGCGCGATCATGTCCTCCGGTTCCATGTCCTTCAGCAGGTAGCCATCCGCGCCCGCTCTGAGGGCATCCACAACATCATCCTCGTGGTCGGACACCGTGAAAATGATAATGCGGGAAGCGACTCCCTGCTCCCGGAGTTTCTTGAGAACCTCGATGCCGTTCATCTCCGGCATGTTCAGGTCCAACAGGATCAGATCCGGCTCCAGCTCAACGGCACGCTGGATGCCATCCGGGCCATTGCTGGCTTCGCCCGCCACCTGCATGTCGTCTTCCATATCAATCAGTTGCTTGATGCCCTGGCGCAGCAGCGGGTGGTCATCAATAAGCAGGATACTTGCGGGTGCGTCAGACATGGTCTCTCTCAATCCGTCGTTATGCTGAAATAGTCAGCAGATCAGCGCCTAACCGGCGCTGGCCTGCTGGGTCAGAATCATGTGGCGGCTCTTGGGGATAAAGCTCAGGGCCACTTCCACGCCGCCGGTGGGCCGGTTCTGAACGCTGACCTTGCCACCGAGCGTGCGGGCCCGGTCCTGGATGATGATCAGCCCGTAGTGCTGGGATGGCTGGTCGCCTCCGGGAAGTCCGATACCATTGTCGAGTACCCGCACCTGTACCTTCGGGGATTCGAACAGAACCTGCACCCGCACCTCGGTAGCCTGCGAGTGCTTGACGGCATTGGCAAGCGCCTCCCTCACGATCTGCAGAGTATGTATCTCTTCGTTCGGGGATAATGTGTTGGGCGGCAAATCATAGTCAAGACGTACGTCTTCGCCGAGACGTTCGCTGAACTCTGTCACGGTTTGCCGCAGCGCGGTGGCCAGGTCCGGTGTATCCAGCTTCAGGCGGAAGGTGGTAAGCAGCTCCCGCAGCTGACGGTAGGCGCTGTTGAGGCCGGTGCTGAGCTCTTCGAGGATGGCGTTATGGGCCTTTTCCTGCTCGCCGGTTATCTCCAGACGGCGCAGGCGGGCCACCTGCATTTTCAGATAGGACAGGGACTGGGCCAGGGAATCGTGCAGTTCCCGGGCGATGACGGCCCGCTCTTCCGCCAGGGTGAGGCGCTGTTCCTCGGTAATCTGTTTTTCCAGGAAGATCGCAGTGGCCAGCTGGTCGCTCAGAGTCTCCAGCAGCCGGCGCGCCGTGTCGGAAAGGCCCTTGTCGGCGGGATACCAGACTTCCAGTGTGCCCAGGAGTTGACCGGGTGTCCGGATCGGCAGCAGCAGGCGGCGACCGTCGTTTTCTTCCACCGGTAGTTCGTCGTATACCTCGGGCGTTACCAGGCAGGCGGTGCAGTGGTGGTCCCGGCAATAGAAAGGGCGCTCCAAAGTGGAGGTCGTCACGGCCTCCACCGGCCCATTACTGTTCTTGTCATGCAGGTACAGCCGGATGGGGCCGACGCCCAGGAGCTGCTCCAGGTCCTGAAGCATCGGAATGGCGCCACTGCAAAGGTCGTGACTGGCGAACAGGGTGCGGCTGGCACTGTGGAGCAGTTCCAGAGCCTGGTGGCTTTTTTCCAGCTCCCGCGTCTTTGTGCGGGCCTCGCTTTCCAGTTCGTGGTAGCTGAGGGCCAGCTCGGTGGTCATCTGGTCGAAGGCGGCGCCCAGACGGGAGAGTTCGTCCGCGCCCTGGAGGTTGGCCTTCCGGGAGAAGTCCTTTTCACCAACCGCGGTGGCAATGCCGACCAGCTTGCGCAGCGGTTGCAGTACCCGCTTCTTCAGGTCGACGAACAGAGCCAGTGCGATCAGGATGGAAAACACCAGGCTGATGATCTGGATAACGTGGAGCAGGTCTATCCTGGCCTCGGTCCTCGCCTCAAGCATGCTTACCAGAGCATCGACTTCGGCGACAAAGGCTTTTGTTGTGTCCAGCAATGCCAGCGATACCGGCCGGCCTTCGGTATGGGCTTCGAGTACCGGGCGAAGACGGTCCGACCAGAACTCCATCACGGTCTGGTACTGCAGGTGGAGCGGGTGATCCTTGGCGCTGGGGATGGTACGGATCAGAGAAGTCTGGGAGAGCCGGCGCTCATAATCTTCCATCTGGCTGGCGAAACTCCGGGCTTCCTCACCTCCAATGCTGGCCGAGCCTGCCAGCAACTCGAACGCCCCCATGCGCAATGCGCCGGCCTGGTTAATGGCGGTGGCATTGCCTTCAATGCTTTGGGAAACGGCCAGTGTCGTCGCCATACTGACGACAGCCGTAAGCACAATCGCGCCGACGACAATGGCGATTCGTCTGACAAGAGGACTGCTGGTTGTCATAAGGGCCCAAGATGAGATCGGCTTAACGGGACTATTCTGCGCTAACCTGGCCGGAACGTATACCCCGTTAAGGATAGTGGATTACCCCATTGGGTTATCTTCCATTGTAATCTTTGACGGTTTCCCGGGCAAAGACGGACACTAGAAGTTGCCTTTTGCAGGACTTCACTATGGTTCATTGGGTGCCCCCGGACGAAGAAGACAATCTGAATTCACTGGCGATCGCGTTGCCCCTGGCGCTTGCCGGCTTCATCGTGGCGGCCGGCTGCTGGTCACTGTTCGCGGTAGCCGGTGTCCATATCCGGGATGCCCTGGCGCTGACCAGTGTGCAGTTCGGCCTGATGCTTGCCCTGCCCATGGCATCCGGAGCCTTGCTGGCGGTGCCAGCGGGCCTGGCCGCCCAGAAGTTCGGCTCGGTGCGCATCATGATCCTCTGTCTGGGCGGGCTGGCGGTAAGCATGCTGTTGCTTATGAAGGCCGACACCTTCGCCGGTTTTCTGTTCGCCGGCGCCGGTCTCGGACTGGCGGCGGGTTATTACAGTGCCGGGCTGGAGTTTGTTACCCAACACGCTTCGCCGCGACACATGGGTCGGGTGCTAGGGATCTTTGGGGGCGGTATTACCGGAATAGGCCTGAGTTATTACCTGGTGCCATTGATCCTGGAGGCATTCGCATGGCGCGTCGTTCCGCTTGCCTACCTGATTGTGCTGCTGCTGATTCTCGTGCTGCTGGTGCTGTTGACCGATCGCGAAGATCCGTCATCCGAAGCGTCTCCTGAAACAACCGTCCTTGGGGCGTTGCATGCGCTTGTTCGTTTTCGCCTGTGGCAGATTGCAGGCTGGTTCGGTGTAGTGGCCGGAAGCTTTTTCGCCCTGGCACTGTGGCTGCCGGATTACCTGGCTTCTCACTACGATCTGCCGGTCGGACATGGTGCCGGCATGGCGCAGTGGTTCGTACTCCCTGGTGCCGCCGCTCAGGTACTTGGCGGATACCTGGCGGACCGGCACGGATCGCCAAGGGTGGTGACCTGGGCGCTGGGAGTCTGCCTGGTGGCGCTGTTCGTGCTTTCCTACCCGCCCATGACCCTGTACGTGGAGGGTAAAAACGGTCGCATAGAGATTGAGTTTATGCTGCCTCTGTTGCTGGCCGGAGGCTTCATGGTGCTGCTCGGAGTTGCCCTTGGCTGTGCCATGGCGGGCCTGCAACGGATGATGGTGGTCCAGAACCGGCGTCTGGCCGGCTTCGCCGCCGGTATCCTGCTTGTCAGCGCCTGTTCCGTCGCCTTTATTTTGCCCGTGCTGTTCAGTGCGGTGAACCAGTGGCTCGGTGTTCGCAGTGCCGTGTTCATGATCCTCTTCCTGCTGCTCGCCTGCAGCCTGATCCTCTTCGCCAGCGCCTGCCGTCGTGAAGAACGCCTGACCCTGCTCCGCGGGGGGATATAGCCATCTACCCCGGGGGTGGTAGAGAAGGGTTATGACGGGGTAACCACGCAGATTTCAGGGCCTGTCTCCCACACAATGGTCTCAAATCGGAACAACGATCCGGCAAGCGGAGAGAGACCATGAGTCATTTGATCGACAAACTGAACTACTTCAGGAAAAAGCGGGAGCCGTTTGCCAACGGCCATGGAGAGACCCATAACGTCAACCGCGACTGGGAAAACAGCTATCGCCACCGCTGGCAGCACGATAAGGTCGTGCGCTCCACCCACGGCGTGAACTGCACCGGCTCCTGCAGCTGGAAAATCTACGTCAAGAACGGTCTGGTCACCTGGGAAACCCAGCAGACCGATTACCCCCGTACCCGCCCGGATCTGCCCAACCACGAGCCCCGTGGCTGTCCCCGTGGCGCCAGCTATTCCTGGTACATGTACAGTGCCAACCGTCTGAAGTACCCGCTGATGCGCAAGCATCTGATGAAACTCTGGCGGGCCGCGAAGACCCAGCATAACGACCCGGTGGATGCCTGGGCCTCCATCGTGGAAGACCCCAAGAAGACCGCCGAGTACAAGCCCCGTCGCGGCATGGGCGGCTTTGTGCGCTCCAGCTGGGACGAGGTCAACGAACTGATCGCCGCCTCCAACGTCTACACCGCCAGGAAGTTCGGCCCGGACCGCATCATTGGCTTCTCGCCGATCCCCGCCATGTCCATGGTGTCCTACGCTGCCGGCAGCCGCTACCTGTCCCTGATCGGTGGCGTCTGCATGAGCTTCTACGACTGGTACTGCGACCTGCCGCCGGCCTCCCCGCAGACCTGGGGTGAGCAGACCGACGTGCCGGAATCCGCCGACTGGTACAACTCCGGCTATATCATCGCCTGGGGCTCCAACGTGCCCCAGACCCGGACTCCGGATGCCCACTTCTTCACCGAGGTGCGCTACAAGGGCACCAAGACCGTCGCCATTACCCCGGACTACGCGGAAGTCTCCAAGCTCTCCGACGAGTGGCTGAACCCGAAGCAGGGCACCGATGCCGCTCTGGGTATGGCCATGGGGCACGTGATCCTCAAGGAATTCCACGTCGACAAGCCCAGCGAGTACTTCACCGACTACGTGCGCCGCTACACCGACATGCCCTACCTGGTCATGCTGGAGCAGCGCGACGATGGCAGCTACGCACCGGGCCGCTTCCTGCGTGCCGCCGACCTGGTGGACGGCCTGGGCGAGGAAAACAACCCCGAGTGGAAAACCATCGCCATTGATGAGGCCTCTGGTGAACTGACAGCTCCGAACGGCTCCATCGGTTACCGCTGGGGTGAGAAGGGCAAGTGGAACCTGAAGCAGACCGCCAACACCAGGGACGTCAACCTGCAGTTGTCCATGGTGGAGAAGCACGACGAAGTCGTCGACGTTGCCTTCCCGTACTTTGGTGGTATCGAGCACGAGCACTACAACCACGTCGAGATCAACGACATCCTCAAGCACAAGCTGGGCAGCCGCAAGGTTCAGCTGGCGGATGGCTCAGAAGGTCGTGTGGTGACTGTGTATGACCTGATGGTGGCCAACTACGGCATCAGCCGTGGCCTGGGCGATGACGATGGCGCCACCTCCTATGACGAAGTGAAGCCCTACACCCCGGCCTGGCAGGAAAAGATCACCGGCGTACCCGCCGACAAAGTGATCCGCATCGCCCGCGAGTTCGCCGACAACGCCGACAAGACAAAAGGCCGTTCCATGGTCATCGTCGGTGCCGGTATGAACCACTGGTACCACATGGACATGAACTACCGTGGCCTGATCAACATGCTGATCATGTGTGGCTGTATCGGCCAGAGCGGTGGCGGCTGGGCCCACTATGTCGGCCAGGAAAAACTGCGTCCGCAGACCGGCTGGCAGCCCCTGGCCTTTGGCCTGGACTGGCAGCGTCCGCCGCGCCACATGAACTCGACTTCCTTCTTCTACGCCCACTCTGGCCAGTGGCGCTACGAGAAGCTGGGCGTGGACGAAATCCTGTCGCCCCTGGCGGACAAGTCCAAGTTCGGTGGCAGCCTCATCGACTACAACGTCCGCGCCGAGCGCATGGGCTGGCTGCCGTCCGCACCGCAACTGAACCGCAACCCCCTGGGTATCGCCGCCGAGGCCGAAAAAGCCGGCATGGAAGTGGCCGATTACGTGGCCAGATCCATGAAGGATGGCACCCTGGCCTTCGCCAGCGAGGATCCGGAAGCGCCCGAGAACTGCCCGCGCAACCTGTTCATCTGGCGCTCCAACCTGCTGGGTTCCTCCGGCAAGGGCCATGAGTACATGCTCAAGTACCTGTTGGGAACCACCAACGGCCTGCAGGGCAAGGACCTGGGACACGAAGGCGGCGCCAAGCCGGAAGAGGTCAAATGGCACGACGAGGCGCCGGAAGGCAAGCTCGACCTGCTGGTGACCCTGGACTTCCGCATGTCCACCACCTGCCTGTATTCCGACATCGTTCTGCCGACCGCTACCTGGTACGAGAAGAACGACCTGAATACATCCGACATGCACCCGTTCATTCACCCGCTGACCGCGGCCACTGACCCGGCCTGGGAAGCCCGCAGTGACTGGGAAATCTACAAGGGGATCGCCAAGGCGTTCTCCAAGGCGGCGGAAGGTCATCTGGGTGTTGAGAAGGACGTGGTTACCCTGCCACTGCTGCACGATGCGCCGGCCGAGCTGGGTCAGCCCTTTGACGTGAAGGACTGGAAGAAAGGCGAGTGCGAGCTGATTCCGGGCAAGACCGCGCCCAACTTCGTTACTGTTGAGCGGGATTACCCCAACACCTACGCCCGCTTTACCTCGCTCGGTCCGCTGATGGACAAGCTGGGTAACGGTGGCAAGGGCATCAACTGGAACACCGAAAAGGAAGTGAAGTTCCTCGGAGACCTGAACCACAGGCATCTCGAGGGTGCCAACGCAGGCCGTCCCAAGATCGAGAGTGCCATCGATGCGGCGGAGGTCATCCTCTCCCTGGCGCCGGAAACCAACGGCCAGGTAGCTGTGAAAGCCTGGCAGGCGCTGTCCGACATCACGGGCCTGGATCACACCCACCTGGCCATCAATAAGGAAGAGGAAAAGATCCGTTTCCGGGACGTTGTGGCTCAGCCGCGGAAGATCATCTCCAGCCCCACCTGGTCCGGCCTTGAAGATGAGCACGTGTCCTACAACGCCGGCTACACCAACGTCCATGAGTTGATCCCCTGGCGCACCCTGACCGGTCGCCAGCAGTTCTATCAGGACCATGAGTGGATGCGCGCCTTTGGCGAGAGCCTGCTGGTTTACCGGCCGCCCATCAACACCAAGGCGGTGGGAAGCATGCTCAATCAGCGCAGCAACGGCAATCCGGAGAAGGCGCTGAACTGGATCACCCCTCACCAGAAGTGGGGTATCCACAGCACCTACAGCGACAACCTGCTGATGCTGACGCTTTCCCGGGGCGGTCCCATCGTCTGGCTGAGCGAGGACGACGCCAAGGAAATGGGCATCGAGGATAACGACTGGATCGAACTGTTCAACGCCAACGGCGCCATCGCGGCCCGGGCGGTGGTGAGTCAGCGGGTCATGCCCGGCATGGTGATGATGTACCACGCCCAGGAGCGGATCGTGAATGTGCCTGGCTCCGAGATCACCGGTACCCGGGGTGGTATCCATAACTCGGTCACCCGGGTGTGCCCCAAGCCGACCCATATGATTGGCGGCTACGCCCAGTATTCCTACGGCTTTAACTACTACGGCACCGTGGGCTCCAACCGCGACGAATTCGTGGTGGTGCGCAAGATGCACAACATCGACTGGCTCGATGGTGAAGGCAACGACACTGTTCAGGAGGCTGTAAAATGAAAATCCGTTCCCAAGTCGGCATGGTGCTGAACCTGGACAAGTGCATCGGTTGTCACACCTGTTCAGTCACCTGTAAGAACGTCTGGACCAGCCGTGAAGGCATGGAGTACGCCTGGTTCAATAACGTCGAGACCAAGCCCGGTATCGGCTACCCGAAGGAATGGGAAAACCAGGACAAGTGGAAGGGCGGCTGGATGCGGGACAGCTCCGGCAAGATCCGTCCACGAATCGGCGGCCGCTTCCGGATTCTGGCGAACATCTTCGCCAACCCGGATCTGCCGCAGATCGACGACTACTACGAGCCGTTCGATTTCGACTACCAGCACCTGCATACCGCCGGTGACAGCAAGCACCAGCCGGTGGCACGGCCGCGTTCGGTCATCTCCGGCCAGCGCATGCAGAAGATCGAATGGGGTCCCAACTGGGAGGAAATCCTGGGCACAGAGTTCGCCAAGCGCCGCAAGGACAAGAACTTCGACCAGGTGCAGGCGGACATCTACGGGCAGTTCGAAAACACCTTCATGATGTACCTGCCGCGCCTGTGCGAGCACTGCCTCAACCCCACCTGCGTGGCCAGCTGCCCAAGCGGCGCCATCTACAAGCGGGAAGAGGACGGCATTGTCCTGATCGACCAGGACAAGTGCCGTGGCTGGCGGATGTGTGTTTCCGGCTGCCCCTACAAGAAGATCTACTTCAACTGGAAGACCGGAAAGTCCGAGAAGTGCATCTTCTGCTATCCGCGCATTGAGGCCGGCATGCCCACGGTCTGCTCCGAGACCTGTGTCGGACGGATCCGCTACCTGGGCGTGCTGCTCTACGATGCTGACCGCATCGAGGAAGTGGCCAGCACACCGGGCGAGCATGAACTGTACGAGAAGCAGCTGGAGATCTTCCTGGACCCGAACGATCCGAAAGTGATCGAGCAGGCGAAGAAGGATGGCGTTCCCATGAACGTGATCGAGGCGGCCCAGCGCAGCCCGGTCTACAAGATGGCGGTGGACTGGAAACTGGCCCTGCCGCTGCACCCGGAATACCGCACCCTGCCCATGGTCTGGTACGTGCCGCCCCTGAGCCCGATCCAGTCCGCCGCCGAGGCTGGCAAGGTGGAGTTTGACGGCGTGCTGCCCAAGATCGAAAGCCTGCGGATTCCGGTCAAGTACCTGGCCAACCTGCTGACCGCCGGTGACGAGAAGCCCATTGTCCGGGCCCTCAAGCGGATCATGGCCATGCGCCTGTACAAGCGCGCCGAGACCGTGGAGGGCAGGGAAGACCTTCGGGCCCTGGAGGAGTGTGGACTGACCAAGGCCCAGGCTGACGAGATGTACCGTTACCTGGCCATTGCCGACTACGAGGACCGGTTCGTTATCCCCACCAGCCATCGTGAGCTGGCGAAGGAAGCCTTCCCGGACGCCACCATCACCGCTTACGCCGAGCGTGGCGGATGCGGCTTCAGCTTCGGTGATGGCTGCAACGGCGGTGACAGCGACTTCAGCCTGTTCGGTGGCCGCAAGCAGACCACCACCATGGTGCAGAAGCTGACCACCGTGAAGCAGGTTGACCCGAAACAGCTGCAGGAATGAGGAGGCCAAGATGCAACTTCTAAAGGTAATGGCAAGAGTTCTCGAATACCCCACGGAAGACCTCCAGGCCTCCAAGGATGCTCTGGTGGCGATTGTCCTCGAGGACAATCGACTGCCGCTGAAGAACAAGGAACAGCTGCTTCGGTGCGTTGACCTGCTCTGCAGCGGTGATCTGATGGATCTGCAGGAGAGCTACGTGGGTACCTTCGACAAGGGCCGGGCAACCTCGCTGCTGCTGTTCGAACATGTTCACGGGGAATCCCGGGACCGCGGCCAGGCCATGGTGGACCTGATGGAGGAATACAGCAGAAATGGGCTGGAGATCGATGCCCGTGAACTGCCGGATTACCTGCCCCTGTTTCTGGAGTATCTGTCCACACGACCCTGGGATGAAGTCCGCAGCTGGCTGGAGGATATCCACCACATCCTGGGCCTGCTCGGTGAGCGACTCTACCAGCGGGAGAGCCTCTATCACGTGGTGATGGATGCACTGCTGGTACTTTCCGGCCGGAATGCCGACCGGCAGGAGCTGGCCAGAATCGTGGCTTCCGAGGAGCGCGACGATACGCCCGAGGCGCTGGATAAAGTCTGGGAAGAGGAAATGGTGAAATTCGTGGATGACCAGGGCGGTTCCTGCAGTACTGGCGGTGTGGTTGGTCAACGCCGCCGGGAGCTGGAGCAGATCCAGACCATTCACCTGAGTGATCAGCTGATGACGGATGCTACGCCCCGTCAGGCCGGGCGCGCCTGAGGGCGCAGGAGGAAATGAAAATGTCCTATCTCAATACGTTACTGTTTGGAGTCTATCCCTACATTGCCATTGCCATCATGGTAATCGGCACCTGGGCGCGCTATGACCACGGCCAGTTCACCTGGAAGGCCCACTCCACCCAGATGCTTCGCAAGAAGAACATGGTGATGGCCAGCGTGCTGTTCCATGTGGGTATCCTGGTGATCTTCTTCGGCCATCTGGTGGGTCTGCTGACCCCCCATGCGCTCTATGAACCCTTCATGACGCCTGGCACCAAGCAGGTACTGGCGGTCGTGGTGGGTGGTATTGCCGGAATCATGGCCCTGATTGGCGGCAGCATGCTCGCCTGGCGCCGGCTGACGGATCCCCGGGTCAAGGCCAGCAGCACCATAGCCGACAACCTGGTCATCCTGATCCTGGTGGCCCAGCTGGCCCTGGGTCTGCTCACCATCCTGCCCACCATGGGCCACCTGGATGGCGCCACCATGCTCAAGTTCTCCGCCTGGGCGCAAGGTATCGTGACCCTTCAGGGGGGTGTTGCCGGCTACATCGCGGACGTGCACTGGATCTACAAGACCCATATCTTCCTGGGCCTGACCATCTTCGTGCTGTTCCCGTTCACCCGGCTGGTGCACATGCTGAGCGTACCGGTGGAGTACTTCACCCGCAGCTACCAGGTGGTACGCAAGCGCGCCTGATTTTGGTTAGCCGCGGAAGAAAAGACAAGGATTAGCCACGGAACGCACGGAAGAAAAACCAAAAAATAGGGTGGCGGGTAATCTCCGGACCTGGCGGTACCCGCCGCCACAAGCGCTTTTACGCTTTTCTTTTCCGTGTCCTTCCGTGGATTCTGTGGCAAAAAAATGCTTTTGGAGACCATCACCATGCAACTGATCCCAACCGGCGACGCCGGAAAGCCCAGGAACCAGTTCCCGCCGGTCTATGTCGGCGACACGCTGATCCCGGAAGACGATATCGCCCGGGAAATGCAGCACCACCCGGCGGAGGAAGTGGCCGAGGCATGGCACGAGGCTGCCCGCAGCCTGGTCATTCGTGAACTGCTGCTGCAGCAGGCCAGGCGCATGCAGCTGCCTGAGTCCCTGGACGAGGAAGACCGGATAGCCCGCATCCTGGAACAGGAACTGGACATCCCCGATCCTTCCGAGGAAGACTGCGAACGCTTCTACGCCGCCAATCCGGCCCGCTTCCGCAGCCCCACCCTGATGGCGGTCAGCCACATCCTGCTCGCCGCCGCCCCGGACGATGTCCAGGAGCGCATCCGTCAGGAGGAGGTCGGTCGTCAGCTGTTGTCCTCGCTGCTGGACGGTCGTGCCCAGTTCGCGGCTCTGGCAAAGCAGTATTCCGTCTGCGAGTCCCGCCACCAGAACGGCAGCCTCGGCCAGATCAGTAAGGGGCAGACCGTGGAGGAATTCGAACGGCCCGTGCTGAATCTGCAGGAAGGCCTTAATCCGGAACTCATCGAAAGCCGCTACGGCTGGCACATCGTGAGGGTGGACCAGCGCATCGACGGCGAGGAGCTGCCCTACGAGTACGTCAAACCCCAGATTCGCCAGTACCTCAGCGAAAGCGTCACCCGCCGGGCCTTCCGGCAGTACCTCCAGGTACTCGCCGCAGAAACCGGAGTGGAAGGTGTTGATCTGGAGTTGCCGGATTCACCTTTGATGCAGTAATTACTTCCCCCACCATTAACTTTGGCAATGAGAGCAACTCCAGTGCCGGGAGGTCCCCGCTCCCGGCCTTAACTCCCAATTAGAACCGCAAAGATAGTTAGCCTCAAACCCGTTGAGGTAAATCAATTACTCACCAAGAACCTTCCGAATACCCCCATAGGGGGACAGCAATTCAGGCCCCGCAGATCTACCATCTAAATCATCATATAGAATGAATAAATGAGGATCTGACCATGGCACTCGCACAGGCTTCAGAGAAGCGTTATGAGAAACCGGTTCTACTCGCCGCCAACCGGCCTTTCGAGGCAGATGGCGAGCTGGCATCTCTGCAGGATCACGCCCTGTTCTCATCACTGGAGCCCCAGGACCTGGACCATGTACTTCAGCATTCCCGCCGGGTCCGGCTGGGGCACCACCAGTTGCTGTACCGCCAGGATATGCCGGCACACCACTTCTTCTTCGTGATCTCCGGTCGTCTGCGTCTCTATCGCCTTGATGCGTCGGGCATCGATCGCACCCTGGACAGCCTGCTCCCGGGAGACTGCTTCGCAGAAGTCATGATCTATGCGGATCCACCCCGTTACGCCTGCTACGCCGAGGCCCTCAAGAACAGTGAAGTGCTGATGATTCCCGTGAGCGTCTATCAGGACCTGCTCGATCGCAAGCCAGTCTACGCCCGGGCGGCGTTGCAGCACTATGCCATGCGGGCCGTCAGCCGGTTCCATGACCTTGAGATCATGACCGTGCAGAACGCCCGTGATCGCCTGATCCGCTACCTGATCGACCTGTTGCCGGAGGAGTCACGCAACCAGGGGGGCGAGGTGGAACTGCCTTTGCCCAAGTGCCTGGTGGCATCGCGCCTGGCCATGCAGCCGGAGACGTTTTCCCGGATTCTGGCAGACCTGAAGTCCAACGGCCTGGTGCGGGTGAACCGCAGCAAACTGTTCATCTCGGATCCGATTCGACTGACACAGATCAGCCAGTAATCAACTGCCTGGAAACCTCGAAGGAGGTAACCGTGACCGCACGCAAGCAGAGACCACTGATTTACTCCTGCTCCGGCTGCTCCGACGTGGCCCAGTTGGCGAACAACGCCGCTGTCCGCCTGGATCATGCCGGTGAGTACGAGATGTCCTGCATCTCGGGCGTGGGCGGCAGGGTACCGGCCCTGGTGAAGACTGCCCGCTCCGGGCGGCACATCACGGTGATCGATGGCTGCCCCCTGCATTGTGCCCAGGCGTGTCTGGAGAATATTGGCGTGGAACCGGACGATCACGTCAGATTGTATGACTACGGATTCAAGAAACGCTACGGCAAGAGTTATGACGACGACTCGGTAGATGAGGTCTGCCGGACCGTCCTGGCCCGCCGTGACGAGCCCGCTTCTCCCTGACCTGGCCGCCCCGCGGGGCGGCTCTTTTTCAGTTTTACCTGCTCCCTGAAGGATGTTCCGATGATTACAAATTACGCCGACCTGATGCAGGCCGTTCAACAACAGGACGAGCCCCAGCGACTACTGTTCGTGTTCTGCCGTTCCGAACTGCCGGATGACGCCAGTGCGGAGGAGAAGGCGGCGTTCGAGCGTGGGGAAGGTGGTGCACTGACCCCGGTGATCTGCGTCGACAAGGCGCCTGACGAGGTATCGGGTTTTGGAGCCCTGGTGAAGGAATCCCAGGAGACCGGCCAGGACTGGGACATGGTGTTCGTAGCGGCCATGTCCGGTCGGGGCGGTGTGTCGCCTTCCTCGGACGAAGCCCAGCAGCCGTTGACCATGATGGTGGAGTCCATCCGGTTGGGGCATGTGGGCGGCTACCTGCCTCTCGATCGCGCCGGCAATGGGATTGACCTGGGCTGATAGAGCCCGGTCCTGCTGCCGGTCCGCCGGTTTTTTTTCCAACAGAGCTTCGAACTTGAACAATATCAAATCCGTTCTTCGGGATGACTTATAACATATATGTCATATAAATGAATGTTGTGGCATCGATGTTCGGAGGGGTTGTGCCAAAGCACCGTTTTACCCGGGAAGTCGAACGAATGATCCGCGTTGTCCTATGGCTCTGGGCCTTTGCGGCTGGAGCGGTGGCCGCCATGCCCCTGAGCAGCTATGAGCCCGTCAAGGCCCGTCAGGTGATCACCAGCGCCTTCCCGGCGGTAACCGACGTCACCCCGGTCGACGGTAACCGGGCCATCAAGGAACTTCGGGCGGGCGATGAGTTGGTTGGCTACACCTACCAGACACTGGACTTCCTGCAGACACCGGCGTACTCCGGCAAACCTCTGGACGCCACCGTCGTGTTGGACACCGAAGGCGAAATCCGCGCCACCCGGGTCATTCACCACGACGAACCCATCCTGCTGATCGGCATCCCCGAAAGTGAGATGCACGAGTTCACAGACCAGTATACCGGGCTTGCTGCCGATCAGCGGGTCACTGTGGGGGGCAAATCCTCTGACACCCGGGTATCGGTGGATGGACTCTCCGGCGCGACGGTCACCGTCATGGTGATCAACGAAGTCATCATGAAGAGTGCCCACCGGGTCGGAAACGAACTGGGCCTTGTGGAAGGTGCCGGAGATGCCCGCCCGCCCGTGTCGGAGGTGAAAACGGATACCTTTGAAGAGAAGAGCTGGCAGGAACTCACCGGTGACGGATCCGTCCGGCGCCTGCTGCTCACCCACGGCCAGGTGGATGATTCCTTCGAGGGCACCGACGCAGAGGGGGTTGACACCGTCCCGGCGGATCAGCGCGACGAGCCTCTGATCGACCTCTATACCACCTATCTCAATGTACCCACCATCGGTCGTAACCTGCTGGGCGAGAAGCAGTACCAGTGGCTCATGGACGAATTGAAGGAAGGGGAGCACGCCATTGCCGTAATGGCCAGGGGCGAATACTCCTTCAAGGGATCCGGCTATGTCCGGGGGGGTATTTTCGACCGGATCCAGATCCGACAGTTCGGCGATACCTTCAATTTCCGGGACCTCGACTACTACCGGTTGAGCGATGTCTATGCCCGGGGGATGCCGGAATTTTCGGAACTGGCAATTTTCATCATCCGCCAGCAATACAAATTCGACCCGGGCACCGAGTGGACCCTTGAGTTGACCGTCAAGCGCCAGACCGGCCCCCTGGACAGCGAATTCCAGGTTTTCCCGCTCTCCTACCAGTTGCCGGACAGGTATTTCACACGCCCGGAAGTTGAGCTCAGCCGTGAGCAGTGGCTGGAGGAACAGCCCATGTGGGTGCAGGTCTGGTACGAAAAGCGGTTCCAGGTGGCGGTACTGGGTGCAGGCCTGATCTTCCTGTTATTCATCCTGTTCTTCCAGGACTGGCTGGTAAAAAAGCCGAAGGTTACCCGCTGGATCCGACACGCTTTTCTGACCTACACCCTGTTCTTTATCGGCTGGTATGCCCTGGGGCAATTGTCGGTGGTGAATGTGCTCACTTTCGTGCACAGCCTGTTCAGCGGCTTCACCTGGGAAACCTTCCTGATTGATCCGGTCATTTTTGTGCTGTGGGCGGTGGTGGCCGGCATCATTCTGCTCTGGGGAAGGGCGGTCTATTGTGGCTGGCTGTGTCCTTTCGGTGCCCTGCAGGAGCTGGTCAACGAGATTGCCCGAAAGCTCAAAGTGCCCCAGTACACGGTGCCGTTTGCAATCCACGAGCGGCTCTGGGCCATCAAGTACATCATTCTGCTGGTGCTGTTCGGGGTTTCACTGGACTCCATGGCCACCGCCGAAAAACTCGCGGAAGTGGAGCCCTTCAAGACAGCCATAACCCTGCGCTTCGATCGCAGCTGGCCCTTTGTCACCTATGCGGTGCTGCTGGTGGCGGTGAATATCTTCACACGCAAGGTGTTCTGCCGGTACATGTGTCCTCTCGGTGCCGCCCTGGCCCTGCCCACCAAGATCCGGGTGTTCGACTGGCTCAAGAGACGCAAGGAGTGCGGCCACCCCTGCCGTCTCTGTGAGAAAGAGTGTGAGGTTCAGGCGATCCATCCCGACGGCACCATCAATTACCAGGAGTGCCACTACTGCCTGGACTGCCAGATGACCTACTTCGACGACCACAAGTGTCCGCCACTGATCGTCAAGCGCCGCGGCAAGCGTCGTGGCCAGAATTCCCCGGGCCGGCCGGATCAGATTCCAGTGACCCAGGTGACGTGAAAAAAGCAGTGAAAAGAGTAATGAGATTGCCACTACCAATGACGGAGTCGGATGTTATGAAAAAAAGAGAAGAACTTGAATCAGCCATCCCGGAAAGCGGCCTGAGTCGTCGCAAGTTTCTCGGTGCCACGGCCCTGGCGGGTGCTGTCGGCGCGACGGGACTGGGCGGCGCGGTCATGACGCGGGAGTCCTGGGCGGCAGCGGTCAACGAGGCCAAGAGCAAGTACCACATTGCCCCCGGTGAACTGGATGAGTACTACGGCTTCTGGAGTGGCGGTCACCAGGGCGAGGTGCGTGTCCTCGGTGTGCCCTCCATGCGGGAACTGATGCGTATCCCCGTGTTCAACGTGGACTCCGCCAGCGGCTGGGGTATCACCAATGAGAGCAAGGAAATCCTTGGTGGTGACCGGCAGTACCTGAACGGCGACTGCCATCACCCCCATGTCTCCATGGAAAACGGTCGCTACGACGGCAAGTACCTGTTCATCAACGACAAGGCCAACACCCGGATTGCCCGTATCCGTCTGGATATCATGAAGACCGACAAGGTGACCCACGTGCCCAACGTCCAGGCGATTCATGGTTTGCGCCTGCAGAAGGTGCCTCGCACCAATTACGTGTTCTGCAATGCCGAATTCGTGATTCCGCAGCCCAATGATGGCAGTGAATACAGCCTGGACAAGAGCTACACCATGTTCAGCGCCATTGATGCGGATACCATGGAGGTTGCGTGGCAGGTGCTTGTGGACGGTAACCTGGACAACGCCGACGCCGACTACACGGGCAAGTACGCCGCCTCCACCTGTTACAACTCCGAGAAGGCCGTCGATCTTGCCGGCACCATGCGTAATGACAGGGATTGGGTCGTGGTGTTCAATATCGAACGAATTGAAGCAGCTGTACGTAATGGTGACTTCAGGACGATCGGCGATTCGAAGGTGCCAGTGGTCAACGGGCGCAAGGGTTCTGAGCTGACCCGTTATATCCCGGTTCCGAAGAACCCCCATGGCCTGAACACTTCTCCGGACGGTAAATACTTCATCGCCAACGGCAAGCTGTCACCGACAGTCTCGGTGATCGCCATCGAGAAACTGGACGATATCTTTGCGGACAGGATCGAGCTGCGTGATGCCATTGTAGCCGAGCCCGAGCTGGGCCTCGGTCCGCTGCACACCACCTTTGACGGTCGTGGCAATGGCTACACCACGCTGTTCATCGACAGCCAGGTGTGCAAGTGGAACATTGCCGACGCCATCCGACATTACAACGGCGAAGACGTCAACTACATCCGCCAGAAGCTGGACGTACATTATCAGCCCGGCCACAACCACGCGTCACTGACCGAGTCCCGGGACGCTGACGGCAAGTGGCTGGTCGTGCTCTCCAAGTTCTCCAAGGACCGCTTCCTGCCGGTGGGGCCGCTGCATCCCGAGAACGATCAGTTGATCGACATCTCCGGTGAGGAGATGAAGCTGGTTCACGATGGCCCCACGTATGCCGAGCCCCATGACTGCATCCTGGTGCGCCGTGACCAGATCAAGACGAAGAAAATCTATGATCGTGACGATCCGTACTTTGCCAGCTGCCGCAAGCAGGCCGAGCAGGACGGCGTCACCCTTGAGGCCGACAACACGGTGATCCGCGATGGCAACAAGGTGCGGGTCTATATGACTTCGGTGGCGCCTCAATTCGGCGTGACCGAGTTCAAGGTGAAGGAAGGGGACGAGGTGACTGTGTACGTGACCAACCTGGACACCATCGAGGACGTGACCCACGGCTTCTGTATGGTAAACCATGGCGTCTCCATGGAAATCAGCCCGCAGCAGACGGCGTCCGTGACCTTTACCGCCGGTAAGCCCGGGGTGTACTGGTACTACTGCAACTGGTTCTGCCACGCTCTGCATATGGAGATGGGCGGACGGATGTTGGTTGAGAAGGCCTGATGCGCTGAATTGGCTGGGGTTCCTTATTTGGGCCCCAGCCTGTCTGCTTGGGAGCCACAATCCAAGTGGAGAGGGCTTTCCTGGACACGCTCCCAAAGGCACGTCCCTGTGTCGCTCGGGCTCCGCCATCCATGGCTCCGCACGGTCCAGGAAAGCCCTCTCCCCTTGGCTTGTTCCGGCTTTGGTGCAAGTCGCCACACAGTTATTTCCAGAGAAACCCTGATGCTTCAACTATCGCGTTATGGAGTGGCCCTGACAGTCGCTCTGTTCGCTCTGACCGCCAACGCGGACCTGCAGGAGGAGCTTGATGCGCTGGAGTCCGGCGCATCGT
Source organism: Marinobacter daqiaonensis (assembly GCF_900115285.1). Classification (GTDB taxonomy): domain Bacteria; phylum Pseudomonadota; class Gammaproteobacteria; order Pseudomonadales; family Oleiphilaceae; genus Marinobacter; species Marinobacter daqiaonensis. The sequence continues at coordinate 1,500,676 of NZ_FOYW01000001.1, read as the reverse complement.
TTGAGCTGCCAGCGGATCAGCTCCCCCCACTGACCATCAGAGTGCCGGATGTAACGGTAACCTGTGCTCCGCAAACCGTGATTGATGGCGGTGGCTCTGGTAGCGCCGTCCATATCCGGGCACCGGGCATTACCCTGGCGGATTGTGATATCCGTAACTGGGGCAGGGATCTGAATCAGTTGGATGCGGGAGTTTTTGTGGCCCGGGAGGCCACCGGCGCGGTTCTGGAGAACAACCGGTTGCATGGCCCGGCCTTTGGTGTCTGGCTGGATGCAGCCCCGGATGTGGTCGTGCGCAATAACCTGGTGCGGGGCGATGTCCGCCTGCGGTCCCAGGACCGGGGCAATGGCATCCACCTGTTCAACACCACCGGTGCTCTCATCGAAGACAATGACATCCGGCAGACCCGCGATGCCATCTACATCGAGACTGCCAACAACAACATCATTCGTGGCAACACCATGGCGGACCTGCGCTATGGCATCCATTACATGTACTCGATGGACAATCTGCTGGAAGGCAACGTCACGTCTGGCACCCGGACCGGTTATGCGCTGATGCAGAGCAAGCGGCTGAAGGTGATCAACAACCGATCCGAGAATGACCAGAACTACGGCATTCTGATGAACTTCATCACCCACTCAACCCTGCGGGGCAACGTGGTCACCGGCGTGTCCCAGGGACAGACCGGCGGGGTGGCCATTTCCGGGGCTGAGGGCAAGGCGGTGTTTATCTACAATTCTCTCTACAACACCTTTGAAAACAATGTCTTTGCGGACAGCAACCTGGGTATCCATCTGACCGCCGGTTCCGAGGAGAACGAGGTATTCGGCAACGCCTTCGTGAATAACCAGCACCAGGTGAAATACGTGGCCACCCGCACCCAGGAGTGGTCGAAGGACGGCCGCGGCAACTACTGGAGCGATTACCTGGGCTGGGACCGGGACCAGGATGGTCTGGGGGATGTGCCCTATGAACCCAACGACAATGTGGACCGGCTCCTGTGGACCTATCCGGAGGCTCGGATTCTGATGCATAGCCCGGCGGTGGATACGCTGCGCTGGGTGCAGGAGGCCTTCCCGGTGGTCAAGGCCGCCGGCGTCAGTGACTCCTATCCCCTGATGCACCTACCTGAAACCCTGCGTGGGGAGAAGCCATGAGCTGTTTTCGTCTTGAAAACGTGAGTTATCGTTACAGTCGATCGCCGGTGCTGACCGGCATTGACCTGGCGCTGGAGCCCGGAGAAATCCTTGGGCTGTTTGGTCACAATGGCGCCGGCAAGACCACTTCCATCAAGCTGATCCTGGGCCTGATGACACCACAGCAGGGCACGGTTTCTGTGCTGGGCGGCACGGCCGGTGCCCCGGAGGTCAGCCAGCACATCGGTTACCTTCCCGAGAATGTCATGTTCTACCCGCAACTGACCGGTAGCGAGATCCTCAACCACTTTGCCCGCCTCAAAGGGGCCTCCCTGGAGCAGGTGCCCCGGTTGATGGAGCAGGTGGGCCTGGCGGACGCACTCCACTCGCGGGTCAAGACCTACTCCAAAGGCATGCGACAGCGACTTGGCCTGGCCCAGGCCCTGTTGGGAAAACCAAAGCTGCTGATGCTGGACGAGCCGACCGTCGGCCTGGACCCCGTGGCCACCGCCGATCTTTATCGTCTGCTGCGCACCCTGCGGGACGCCGGCACCGGCATCGTGCTGTGCTCCCATGTGCTGCCAGGGGTGGAGCCCTATATCGATCGCGCTGCCATCCTGACCGGAGGCACGCTCAAGGCCGCCGGTAACCTGACGGCGTTGCGACGCCAGGCCAACATGCCGGTGGTGCTTTCGGTTATTCCGGCGGATGGAAACCATCAGCTGGAAGCGGCCGTCATGGGTTCCGGCCTGAACGCCAGTGTGACCCAAAAGAGGAATGGCAGCCTGAGGATCGAAGTGGCCCCGCTGCAGAAAATGGCGATGGTCCGGCGTCTGCTGGCGACCGGCGAAGTACGGGATCTGGATATCTCGGAACCCACCCTGGAGGACATCTACGTGCATTTTATCGGATCCGGTGGTCTGGCTCATCGGGGAGGTGTCCAATGAACAGTATCTGGACCATCGCCCGCAAGGAACTGGCTGACAGCCTCCGCAATCGCTGGCTGATCGCCATTGCCATCGTTTTCGCCACCCTGGCCCTGGGCATCGCATGGTTCGGTGCGGCGGCGTCGGGTACGGTGGGTTACGCATCCACGCCTGCGACCATCGCCAGTCTGGCCAGCCTGGGTATCTTCCTGATCCCGTTGATTGCATTGCTGCTGGCCTACGATGCGATTGTAGGGGAGGAAGAGGGCGGCACGTTGCTGTTGCTGATGACCTATCCCCTGAGCCGGGGTCAGCTCCTGTTCGGCAAGTTCCTGGGCCATGGCCTGACCCTGGCACTGGCGACCCTGATCGGTTTCGGTGTGGCTGGAGTGGCGATCGCCCTCCTTGTTAACGAAGTGGCTGTCGGCGCTCTGGCGGTGGCCATGTTCCGGTTCATCCTGTCGACAATCCTGCTGGGCTGGGGCTTTATCGCCCTCGCGTACCTCGTCAGCGTCCGGGTGAGCGAGAAGCCCCTGGCCGCGGGTCTGGCTCTGGCGATCTGGTTCTTCTTCGTTCTGATTTTCGACCTGGTGTTGCTGGGCATCCTCGTGGCCAGCGAGGGCAGGTTGAACCCCGACCTTCTGCCCTGGCTGCTGTTGCTCAACCCCACGGATATCTACCGTCTGCTGAACATTGTCGCCTTTGAAGGGGGTGCCCGGCTGACCGGTGTGCTGAGCCTGGGCGCGGACCTGCCCATGGGCCCCGCCGGCCTTTGGGCGGCCCTGGTGGTCTGGTTCGTGGTCCCCCTGGCGGGCGCCTGGGCCCTTTTCCGAAACCGTCGTATCTGATCTGGAGTCTGTCGATGAATATGTTACCCCTTATACGTACCGGTCTGATCCTGATTCTGACCAGCATCCTGGTGGCCTGCTCGGGTTCGGAGGAGACGGCGCAGGCCAGGCCAGATCCGGTTCATTTCGAGTCCGGCGATGAATGCCATGTTTGCGGCATGGCCATTACCCGCTTCCCCGGCCCAAAGGGCCAGGCGATTTCGGGTGAGGAGTCGCAGGTTCGTAAATTCTGCTCCACTCGCGACATGTTCTCGTGGGCAATGCAGCCGGAGAACATCAATCGGGATTACACACTCTATGTCCATGACATGGCCCAGACTGACTGGGAGCATCCGGATGATACGGCCCTGATTGATGCCCGGGAGGCCTGGTTTGTTGTGGGTTCTGAGCGGACCGGCGCCATGGGCCCCACCCTGGCCTCTTTTGCGGCTCAGTCGGATGCCGAGACTTTTGCCGGGCAGTACGGTGGCGAGGTGGTGCCGTTTGATGGGATTACCATGGAGCACCTTAGTTTCGGGGCTGCCATGTAGTTTTTTGAGCGGGCCTGGTGAGTTTGGTGGTGGCGGGCTGGCACTGGGAGGTCTCTCGCCGCCGCAATTCACGGCCATCCCTGGCCGGGCTTGCTACCGGGCCATCCATGGCCCTGCTCTGAAAGACCTCCCAGGGACAGCCCACCTCAGACTTTTCCGACACCGCAAGATTCGCTCGAACTCAGGTCTGGCCTTATCCTGACTAAGCTGTTGAGTAGTTGTTTTTTGTCGACAGGAGGCTGGCAGAAATGCACGTCGGCGGTGGGGTAAGGGGGAGCTTTCGCAGCTGCGACAGGGATGTCGCTTTAGCAAGGCCGGCCGATGGATGGGCCGTGAATTGCGGCGGAGAAAGCTCCCCCTTACCCCACCGCCAGCCACCAGAACCAGCAGGCTTCAGCCGCCAGTCATATTCATGAACCGAAGAATCTGAACATCCCCCCCAACCTCGAAGTGATGCTTCTCGGGCTTCAGCTCCATGGCGTCAATAATGGTCTGCCTGAGCTTGTCGTCGGAAACGGGGTTGCCCCGCAGCACCCGCCGCAGATCCACCGAATGCTCATTGCCGAGGCAAAGCAACAACCGGCCCTCAACGGTCACCCGGACCCGGTTGCAGGTGGAACAGAAGTTATGGGAATGGGGAGAAATGAAACCAACCCGGCTCTGGCTGCCGGGCATGCGGTAGTAACGGGCCGGACCTCCCGAGTCCTCTGTGGCGGGAACAAGGTCATGGTGCTGGCGGATAATACCCCGGACCTCATCGCTGCTGCAGAAAGCCACACTCCGGTCATGCTCGGTGATCTCTCCCAGGGGCATCTCTTCGATGAAGGTGATGTCGACCCCTTTGCGGCGGGCAAAATCCACCAGTTCAGGCACCTCGTCATCGTTACGGCCCTTCAGCACCACCGTGTTGAGCTTGATGCCGCGAAAGCCCGCTTCCCGGGATGCGTCGATGCCATCAAGTACCTGGGACAGCTTGCCAGTACGGGTAATGCGCCGGAACCTGTCCGGATCCAGTGAGTCCAGGCTGATGTTGAGCCGGTGCATGCCCGCCCGGCGCAGGTCATCGGCCATGGTGGGCAACTGGCTGCCGTTGGTGGTCATGGCGAAGTCACGCAGGCCGTAGCTGCCGATTTCCCTGACCAGTTCCAGGATGTCTCTGCGTACCAGCGGCTCGCCGCCGGTCAGCCTGATTTTCTCGGTGCCCAGTTCCGTGAAGGTGCGGGCCAGGCGGGCTATCTCTTCCAGGGTCAGTACCTGCTGGCGGGGCAGAAAGGTCATGTCCTCGGCCATGCAGTAGACGCAGCGGAAGTCGCAACGGTCAGTGACGGACAGGCGCACGTAGTTGACGGTGCGACCAAAACGGTCTGTCAGCTTGGAGTTGGGCATTGGCGTCGTTCCTGTTGCTTCGGTGTGCGTATCTGTCCCTAGAGGATAGTGCAAGTATGGCAAACCGGGGCATCGAATCCGATACCCCTGCGGGAGTATCCCGATCAGCTCTGACCGTCAATGCGGCTGAACAGCAGGCCATTTTCCAGCTGGATATGCTCCCTGAGATCATCGCAAAATGCGGTCAGACCGGAGTAGAGTCGCTGCCAGCTGCGGCAGGCCCCCTCGGGGAGGGTCAGTCCGTTGGTGAGGGTGTGGAGTCTCTCCAGGGCCGCTGAGTGCTCTTCGTGTTCGCTCCGCATGACCGATACCGGACCTGCAGCCATGGCACCCATGCCGCGGGTGATCATGGGGAACAGGATTTTTTCTTCCTTCGCCATGTGGGTCTCCAGTTCCTCGCTGACGTTGCGCAGGTGTGCCGAAAGCCCGGCCGGGCAGTCCGGGTGGCCACCGTGGACCCGCTCCACACGCTCGGAAAGCTGGATCAGCTCGGGTAGCTGCTCACGATGAGTGTCGTGGAAACGGGTCAGGATGTGCTCGATCAGCTCTTCATTGCTGGTGCTTTCGAGGGATGCTTGTGTCGTCATGATCAAACTCCGGTTTCACTGGTTATCGGTTCGGGGTGGGGCAGGTCGTCCCTGACCGGCCATTTCTCGTTCAGGCCTGTAACTGGCTGCCATGCGCTTCGTCTGACTCGCCGATCACCGGAGTGACAAGAGTGGGAGAGAGAACGCCCTTCACCACCTGCCAGGCAACAGCCAGGGCGCCAACAATGAAGACCACATCGCCCACGGTGCGGAACCAGCGCAGGAACTGCAGCAGATCGCTCTGCATGAAGGCTTCGCTGCGGGCGTACCACAGGCCTTCGCTGGCGCTGGCGACGAACTGGATCAGACCCACAGGCAATAGGCTGGTGAACAGCATCAGCACAAGACCGATGTTCAGCCACCAGAAACCGATCTTCATCAGGCGCTCGTCGAACACGATCTGGGGACGGATATAGCGCAGGATCAGCAGGCTGAAGCCCAGTGCAAGGAAACCATAGACTCCGAACAGAGCCGCATGGGCGTGGGTCGGCGTGGTATTCAGTCCCTGGATGTAGTAGAGCGCAATCGGGGGGTTGATCATGAAGCCGAGGACGCCAGCACCCAGCATGTTCCAGAAGGCCACCGCGACAAAGAACGTCAACGGCCAGCGAATGTTTTCCATCCAGGGGGCGCGGTTCTTCAGGCGCCAGTTTTCCCAGGCCTCATAGCCGAGGACCACCAGCGGGACCACTTCCAGGGCACTGAAGGTGGCGCCCACGGCCATCACCGGGGTGGTGGTGCCGGAGAAATACAGATGATGGAAGGTGCCGGGCACGCCACCGAGCATGAACAGGCTGGCAGAGGCCAGGCTGGCGGACGTTGCGATGGTGCGGGAGACCAGGCCCATGCTGCAGAAGATGAAGGCCAGTGCGGCGGTGGCGAATACCTCGAAGAAGCCTTCAACCCAGAGGTGGACGATCCACCAGCGCCAGTACTCCATGATGGAAATGTGGGTGCGTTCGCCATAGAAGAAGCCGGCGCCGTAGAACAGCCCGATGGCCACCACCGATGCCGTGAGCAGGGCCAGCAGGTGCTTGTCCCCGGGCTGGCGCAGCGCGGGCACGATGCCTCTGAGCATCAGCACCAGCCAGAGCACGATGCCGATGAACTTGCCAATCTGCCAGAAACGCCCCAGGTCGACATATTCATAGCCCTGGTGGCCGAGCCAGAAGCTCAGGTGCTCCGGCATGATCTGGGCGATGGCCAGGTAATTGCCGATGAAGGAGCCGGCGACAACCACGAAGAGCGCCCAGAACAGAATGTCCACACCAAGTTTCTGGAACTTCGGGTCCGTGCCACCGTTGATAATGGGCGCCAGGAACAGGCCCGCGGCCAGGAAACCGGTGGCGATCCAGAACAGCGCCGCCTGGATGTGCCAGGTGCGGACAAGGGAGTAGGGGAACCACTCCGATACATTGATACCGTAGAAGCTCTGGCCTTCCACCGTGTAATGAGCAGTAAAGCCACCGAGCATCACCTGAAACGTGAACAGACCAACGACCAGCAGCAGGTACTTGCCCAGGGCCCGCTGTGAGGGCGTAAGAGCAAAGCTGGTGAGGGGGTCCTTCATTGGTGCGGCGGGCTCCTCCTCATCATGTCTGCGCAGGAAGGCCCAGGCCCAGATCAGGCCCCCCACCCCTGCGATCAGCAGGATGACACTGATGACTGACCAGACAACGTTTTCGGCAGTCGGCTTGTTGTCGATCAGCGGTTCGTGAGGCCAGTTGTTGGTGTAAGTGGCATCGCTACCGGGACGCTCGGTCGCAGCCGCCCAGGCGGTCCAGAAGAAGAACTCGGTCATGCGTTCACGACGCTCTGCGCTGGGCAGCGTATTCTCCTTCATGGCGTAATTTTCGCGGGTTGGCTGGAGTTGCGGGTCGTCGCTGAACAGACGGCTGTAGTAGTCAGCGGTCTCGGCAATGGCCAGGGCCCTGCGCTCTTCCACCACGAGAGTATCGGTTTCCGGCGTGTAGCCGTTGGTCCGATAGGCCTGTTTCAGCTGGTATTCAAGGGCATTCTGCTGCTGGCCGGAAAGATCGTGCCAGTTTTTCCCATACTCCTCCCGGGCGGCAATCTCCAACCAGGTGGTGAGCTCTCGATGGAGCCAGTCAGCAGTCCAGTCCGGGGCCTGGTAGGCGCCATGGCCCCAGATGGATCCCAGCTGCATGCCGCCAACGGATTGCCAGGCTGTCTGGCCATCGAGGATGCTGTCTTCTGTCATCAGGGTTTCGCCGTCGGTTGTGACGACTTTTGCGGGAATCGGGGGGGCTGCCCGATAGACCTCCGCCCCAAAATATCCGAGCAGGACAAAGGTGATCGCCAGTATGGCGATCAGGGTAAGCCAGAGTCGGCGGTAGTTTGCCATGTGTTGGGTCTCCGTGGGCTTCCGTTGATAGGAGGTTGGTTTTTTTCAAAAACAAGTATAAAAAATGAATCTTTAAAAATCATTGAAATGGATCAAGAATTTGTGGGTACCCCCAAAAGGGTATCAGAGCCTGATTCGGTTGGAGTCAGGACATAACAATCATATTGAATAAATCTTTACGCTGTGCTTTAGTAGATTTATGTGAAATAGATGTTTAAGTGGAGGAAGTTATGGGAACGACAGATCCGCTCATGGAACAACTGTTGCGCTTCGCCAATACCGCGTTGCTGTTGAGCGTGCTGGGTACGGTAATGACGGTGGCTCTGGCCTATCCGCTGGCCGACTGGCTGACCCTCCCGGCCCAGATCGCCGCCCACATAGGCACGTTGGTTTTTGCCACCGGGCTCAAGCTCTCCTATGTGACCAGACTGATATCCCTGAAGAATCTGGGGAGACCTGTGCATTGAAATCCGGTACGATATTAGTTGCATTACCGAACCAGATTTCAGGCGGTATTCGCGGAGTTACGCCCCCCACTAGGTTTGCGGGGCCTGAGACCCCACGACAGGAAAGGCAGTGCGGTGTTTTTTTCACATCTTTACGGTGGAGGCGGCCGTTGAGCAGAACCGTTTACCGCATTCTGGCGTATTGCAGCCTAGGACTCGGGGTTGCGGGCATTGCTTTGCCACTGCTTCCCACGACGCCCTTTGTGCTGCTGGCGGCATGGTTGGCCAGCCGGAGTTCGCCGGCGTTCAATGAGTGGCTTCTGGGGCATCGTACCTTTGGGCCGATCATAGAGAACTGGCGTGAAAGGCGGGCGGTGCCCATGAGGGCCAAGCTGGCGGCGGCGGTGCTGCTCACGTCCAGCTGGACGATGTTGCTGATGTTGGGGTCCCCCCCGATCCTGTTGGTTGTGGCGGGAGTGTTCTTTTCGGGCCTGTTGTTATTTCTGATGACACGGCCCACAGGATGAAGTTACAGGGGTACCGCCCCTGAAGTAAGGGTTCAGGAGTCCCAGATGCATATTACGCGTTACACAGATTACTCCCTGCGGGTGCTGATTTATCTTGCGGTCCAGAGAGATCGCCTGTCCACCATTCAGGAAATCGCCGATAGCTATCAGATTTCCAAGAACCATTTGATGAAGGTCGTTCACCAGCTCAACCGGAAAGGCTACATCGAAACGGTTCGCGGCAAGAGCGGCGGCATGAGGCTGCACCGGGACCCCCGCACCATCAATATTGGCGTACTGGTTCGGGAAACAGAGCAGGACCTGAATCTGGTTGAGTGTTTCTCTTCGGAGGGGAACTGCGCAATCACTCCGGTGTGTGGACTGAAAGGGGCTTTCGCCCATGCCCTGCAGGCATTTCTTGAGGCCCTCGACGAATATACCCTCGAGGATATTCTGCCTGAACGGCATAAGCCCCAGCTATTGAGGCTGCTGCAGATAGCCTGACGGACCTCAGCTCATAAAAAAGCCCGGTCAACGCCTGTTGGCCGGGCTTTTTTTAACTGTACAGCGACCGCCGCCTCAGGCTTCCGCCTCACTGGAAATGTTCTTATAGAGGGAGCGCTTGGGCTTGGCCATCACCCGCCGCACCATGGGCTCGAAGAACTCCAGAGGCAGGATCTCGCCATCCGGGTTGAAAGCCGGGGAGTCGTACTTGCTGACAAACTCCAGGGTGCGCTCGTAGTAGGGGTGATCCCGGTACTGTTCCCTCAGATTCCGGTCCATGCCCAGGTGATGGAAGAAGTAGTAGCCCTGGAAAATGGCGTGATGCTTGACCAGCCAATGGTTCTCCTCGGAGACGAAGGGCTCAAGGATTGCGGCGGCGATGTCGGCGTGGTTGAAGGCGCCAAGCGTATCGCCGATGTCGTGCAGCAGTGCGCACACCACGTATTCCTCATCCTTGCCATCCTGGTGGGCCAGCGTGGCTGTTTGCAGGCAGTGGGTCAGGCGGTCCACCTTGAAACCGCCGAAGTCACCGGCAAGAAGTTTCAGGTGCTCCAGGATGCGGTCCGGGTGGCCCTTGGCAAACTCACGGTAGCAGCCGCCGATCTTCTCCCAGTCTTCCTGGGTGCTTTCCTTCATGTCAGTAAAGGTGGCGCGGTCACTGGCGCCCATGGTCATGTCACTCATGTCTGAACTCCCCATCAGCAGACGGTGGCACCTCATTTCGCAGCCCATGGTACCTGGGGGTAGGCGCTGCGTTGAGGGTGCCTTGTTGTGGTTGTTTTGTGAAACCCTGTTCTGCAGTTTACGCCCTGGCGGCGGGAAAAATCCATGCCTGAGGCCCCTGGGCGACGCAGGTTGTCCAAAAAAACGTCAGGCCATGGACTGGCAGTGGCTGGAAGGGCGGTGAAGAAGGCGGGGCCTTAAGGCCAGGACTCCCTGGCAGAGGGAGGTTCCTGGCCGGGATTTACTCAGAACTCGAAGGTCACACCACCGATGATGCCGGGCTCACCGTCGTACACATCCAGCTCTGCAAACACTTTGAAGTCGCGCTCTATGGCGTACCGGGCCGTGCCGGTGAAACCAACGTAATCCAGGTCGCCGGTGATAACCCGGCCACCGACGCCAACCTCAAGCTCATTGGTCAACTGGTGACGCAATCCGCCGCGAATGCCAAGGCCGGTGTCATCCACTTCGGCGCTGTTCCAGTCCAGTTCCTGATACTCCAGGGTCACGCCACCCCACAGGTCGGTCCTGGCGTCCAGCCCATGGCGATAGCCGCCGCCGACGTGGAGCGCGGTGAGGTCCACATCATCGGTGAGGTACTTGAGGCCGCCAAAAACGAACACGTTCTCGTTGAGGGCCAGCGAACCACGGGTATCGAGACCGATAAAGTCCTCGGACTCGAAGTCGGGGTAGAGTGCCACGCCGCCCTCAAGGTAAGAGTAACTGAGGCTCTCTGCCATGGCCGCAACCGGCAGAAGCATTGCGGCTGCTGTCAGCCCACGAATTCCATTTTTCATACTGCACCTGTTGGGTTATCAATTGGGTTCCGGTTTCCCCTTGGAAACTGAAACAAATGTTAACAGAAGCAAAACCGGGAAGGCCCGACAGATTGTTAATGAAGCGGCCATGTTCACGGTCGTCGGCAGGCCAGGTTTTGATACGAATCCGTTTCGTAAAACAGCCAGTATGGTAATGTTCCTGTTCTCCAATGATGTGTTTGAAGGAATGCGAACCAAATGACAACAAAATACCTCCTTGACGAAACCCAGATGCCCAAAACCTGGTACAACATCCAGGCCGACTTCCCCGAGCCCATGGCGCCCGTTCTTCATCCGGTGACCAAGGAGCCGGTAGGACCCTCCGACCTTGAGCCGTTGTTCCCGATGGCACTGATCGAACAGGAGGTCAGCACTGAGCGGGAGATCGAGATCCCGGAGCCCGTGCGGGAGGTCTACAAGATGTGGCGCCCGGCGCCACTGTATCGGGCTCACGGCCTGGAAAAGGCCCTCGGCACAACCGCCAAGATCTTCTACAAGTACGAAGGGGTCAGCCCGGCGGGCAGCCACAAGCCCAATACCGCCATTCCGCAGGCTTTCTATAACAAGCAGGAAGGCATCAATCGACTGACCACCGAAACCGGGGCAGGCCAATGGGGTACGTCCCTGGCTTTTGCCGGTTCCCTGTTCGACATGGACGTGAACGTGTTTCAGGTCCGGGTCTCCTACGACCAGAAACCCTATCGCCGGGCCGTCATGGAAACCTACGGTGCGAAATGCGTGGCCTCACCCTCCAATATGACCGAGTTTGGCCGCAAGGTGCTTGCGGAGAACCCGGACCATACGGGGAGCCTCGGCATTGCCATTTCCGAAGCCGTGGAGCTGGCGGTGCAGGATCCGAATACCAAATACGCCCTGGGCTCTGTCCTCAACCACGTGCTGGTTCACCAGTCCATCATCGGGCTGGAAGCGATGCAGCAGATGGAGATGGCGGATGAATGGCCGGACGTCATCGTGGGCTGCACCGGCGGCGGCTCCAACTTTGCCGGCATAGCATTTCCGTTCATGGGGCATGCCCTCCGCGGCGGTCAGAAATCCCGGATTGTAGCGGTGGAGCCCTCGGCCTGTCCGACCCTGACCCGGGGCAAGTTTGCCTACGATTACGGCGACACCGCCAAAATGACCCCGCTGACGAAGATGCACACCCTGGGCTCGCAATTCACCCCGCCGGGCTTCCACGCCGGCGGTTTGCGCTATCATGGTATGGCACCCATGGTGTCCCACGCCAAGGAGCTTGGCCTGTTTGAAGCAACGGCCTATACCCAGCGGGAGTGTTTCGAGGCGGGAGTGCTGTTTGCCCGGGCCGAGGGCATTGTGCCGGCACCGGAAGCGAACCACGCGGTCAAGGGCGCCATAGAGGAAGCCCTGCGCTGTAAGCGTGAGGGTACCTCTGAGGTCATCCTGCTCAACCTGTGTGGCCACGGCCACTTCGACATGGCAGCCTACACCTCTTACTTCGCCGGTGAGCTGGGGGATTACGAGTACGATGATGCCGAGCTTGGCATGGCACTGTCGGGGCTGCCTTCTGTGTGAGGCGGTTCTGCCCTGTAAACAAAAAAACCCGCCGGACTGGCGGGTTTTTTTTGGATGGCGACCGGAGTTTATCGGGTCAGTAAGTTGCTACTTTGCCTTGGTCCGGCTTCATCGGGGAACTAGTAGTTCCAGCTCAGGGTGACGCTGCCGTTAGCCGGTGCGCCGTAGAATCCCTGACCACTGCTGCCGGCCCAACGCAGACTCGCCAGATACTTTTCATCCGTGACATTGAAAGCGTTGGCCTGGACAGCCCAGTTTTCGTTGAATTCATAACGCGCCATAAGGTCAAGCAGAGCGTAAGACTCCTGTTCGACCCGGCCACCCGCAGGGGCTGTTTCCTCGATGTCATCCTGCCAGTTTACGCTGGCGCCAACCTTCAGACCCTGGACCGGTGGAAGTTCGTAAACCGCAGAGACACGAGCCATCCGGCTGGGGATGTATGTGAGGGCGTCGTTGCCGTCCTGCTCGATGTTTACGTAAGTGAAACCTCCTGCCAGTTCCAGGCCCTGCAGTGGCTCGCCTGCGAGGTCGATTTCAAATCCTTCGCTTTCCAGTCCCTTCACGCCGGTGAAGAAAGGCAGGGCGGTTCCGGGGATCAGGCCCGCCTGTTCAGCGACATTGTCTTCCTCAGTCTGGAATACCGCCATTGCGGCATAGAAGCGGTTGCCGAACCACTCGCTTTTCAGGCCCGCCTCAACGGTCTGGCCAGTAATGGGGTCCAGGCGATCGCCGCTGAGGTCCACCTCGGTCTGTGGCTCAAAGATATCGGCATAGCTGGCATAAGCTGAAATATTAGGGGTAACGTCATAGACGAGGCCAAGGAAGGGGGTAACCTCGTCGTCCACCGAAGTGTTCGTTGAGACGCCGTAGCTGGCCCCTTCGCTGTCAAAGGATGTCAGTCGCGCACCTGCGATGGCCTTGAACCGATTGGTGACATTAAACCAGGAAGCGCCGTAGAGGGACTTCCACTCGTCCTTCCAGTCACTGCCGTTCTGGAAAGCATCGAACTGGGGCTCGGGGTAGCTGCCGTCAAACGGCTGATCGCCTACGAGCTCGGTGCCTATGCCGCGGCCGTAATGTGACAGGTCGAACAGGTCGGACCGGGAATAGTTCGCGCCGATAACCGCCTCATGGGTGCGGCCGAAAAGTTGGTAGGGGCCGCTGGCGGACAGGTCGAAGATCCGCATGTCGTTGTCGTACTCATAAAGGCTCGGATAGGCGAGCAGTTCCGGTTCCGGTGTTGTGAGATCCTCATACACATAGAACAGCTTGGCGTCGGAGGTGTTCTCGATCCGTGTCATGACGCCCTTGATCTGCCATTGATTGTCCAGCGTGTGAACGAGTTCGACAAAAGCGTTGCGGCGCTCCGTGTTCCAGAAGGACCATTCCGCGGAGGTACTGGTGTCACGGCTATAGTCGACCTGGCTGCCGTCCACGTAGGTGAGAGGCAGAGCACCCCATAGCGGGCTGTCGGCGTTCGATTCCTGGTAGGTGAAACCGGCCGTCAGGATGGTCTGGGGGCTCAGGTGGCCCTCAATAACCGCATGGAAGGCGTCCTTCTTCATTTCGTAGCGGTCCAGGTAGGAGTCCCTGTCCTGACTGGCGACGGCCACGCGGCCCTGTACGGCGCCAGTACCCACAGAGGCATCGGCTTCGATACGGGCATCGTTCCAGCTGCCATAGGTCAGGTCAATTCCGCCTTCGTTCTTCCCGGTCGGGCGCTTGCGAACGAAGTTGACCGCCGCCGAAGGGTCACCGGTGCCGGTGAGAAGGCCGGTCGCCCCACGTACAACCTCGATCCGGTCATAGGGGGCCGTATCGAGGTCACCCACGATATTGTCACGGACCAGTGGCATGTTGACGCCATCGAACTGGAAATTGCGGATATCAAAGCCGCGCGAGGTGAAATAGGTACGATCGGTTTCGACGCTTTCCACCGTCACGCCATTGACGTCCCTGAAGGCGCTGTTGATGTTGTTGAGCTGGAAATCCTCTATACGCTCACGCGTGACGACAGAGATGGCCTGTGGAGTTTCCTTTTGTGACAAGGTGAGTCCGGTAGCGGCCTTGCTCGTCTCTGGAAGATAGGTCTCGTCGGTATCCTGGTAGTCTTTAAGCTCGGCGCCGGTAACCTCCAGAGTTGGTAGACTGGCGGCATTCTCCCGGCTGTCACTGTCAGAAGGGTTCTGCTCAGCGCTGATAGCCGTGCCACTGAAACAGGCGGCCACAAGATACCCCGCCGTTATGCCCTTGCGCATGCTCATAAAGAAAACTCCTGAAAATTAGTAATACTGCCGAGATTCACGCGAGCTGATCATCCGGCAACCTGAACCAAAAGGATCGGCAAAATTTACAATAATGATTCTCATTAATCAACCTAAATGGTAATGGTTATCGATTTTGTTAGGGGGGTTATTGGAGGAGATGTGTCCGTTCAGAGGTAGGGGAATCCTCAGGTTGAAGCGCGCTTGCGCACATGTTTAATCAACGGGATAGTAGAAGTTCTTCTCATTTGTAATGGGTGCTCTTTATGACGTTTCTCAATGGCATCACGTTATTGCTGGTAGGCCAGCTTATTGGTGAGGTGATAACACGACTGCTTGGGCTGCCGATCCCCGGCCCGGTACTGGGGATGATCCTGCTTTTCACCCTGTTGCTGGCCTTCAGGCGGGTGCCGGTGTTTCTCGATACCGCCGCCAACGGCTTGCTCGGCCATCTGTCACTGCTGTTCGTACCGGCCGGAGTGGGCATCATGGTGCATTTTGACCGTCTGATGGCGGAGTGGCTGCCCATCGTGGCGGTCCTGCTGGTAACCACCCTGCTTACCATGGTGGCGACCGCCGGCATCATGATGATCGCGACCCGGTGGCTGGTGCCGGACTACCGTAGCCGGGAGCAGAACCATGATTGAGCCGGACCTCACCGACATCTGGGTCTATCTGTCCGCGTCGCCACTGCTTGGCCTGACCATGACCCTCGCCGCCTACATCCTGGCGTTTAACCTGTATCAGCGGGCGGGTTCGTCGCCATTGGTCAATCCCGTGGTCGTGGCGGTTGTGATGATCATTCTGGTACTGCTGCTCAGCGGCATCCCCTACCAGGATTATTTCGAGGGGGCCCAGTTCGTTCACTTCCTCCTCGGCCCCGCCACCGTGGCGCTGGCGGTGCCTCTTTACCAGCAACTGTCCCGTCTTCGCCAGCTCTGGTTGCCGGTAAGCATCGCCATTGTGTCCGGAGTCATTATTGCAGCAGGCAGTTCCATTGGCCTGGCCTGGCTCCTGGGGGCGTCGGTGGAAACCCAGCTGTCCCTGGCGCCCAAGTCCGCCACAGCGCCGGTGGCCATGGGAATCTCCGATACCATCGGAGGGTTGCCGTCCCTGACGGCGGTACTGGTGGTGGTGACTGGCATTGTTGGCGCGGTGCTGGGAACGCGGCTGTTCGAGCTGTTCGGCATTCGTGACGAAAGCGTGCGGGGTATCGCAATGGGCGTTGCCGCCCACGGCATCGGTACCGCGAGGGCGTTTCAGGTCAGCAAGCAGATGGGGGCTTTTTCGGGGTTGGCAATGGCTCTGTCGGCCTTTGCGACAGCGCTGATCCTGCCCTGGCTGGTAGCGCTGATGGGGCTCTAGGTCCGGTTTAAGTTCTCGCGCGCATTCCGTAGGCCTGTTTTCAGGTTTAGGCTCGGGGGGTAATTTGTTGCGGTACGAATAACCTAAGCTCTTTTCTCTCCTACGATGGAGGCCAGTTTCCGGAAAGGCGTCGTTTATGGGAAACCGGACGATTGTACAGGTAGACCCAGGTGGCTCCGAACCGGGTTTTCCGTTCCTTCCTCAGGAACAGACTCTGCCGGCGGTTTTCCGGATCAAAGTCCTCCAGCCTGTCCAGTGACCGAAGAGTTCGGGCGCTGACCTCGTACACCTCGACCGCAACGCTGCCGGAGTGCTCCTCGACTGCGCCCGGGTATCCGCCCAGATGGTAGAGGGCCACGCCCTCCAACCGATCCCTGCCCAGATACCGACTGTCCGCCAGCAGCGCGTGATTGGTTTGTCCCCGTTTCAGTGTGCCGTACACGGCGACCGTTTGTGATGGTGGAAATGACATTGCTCTCTCCGTCCAGGGGAGACCCGATTGTCCTTTATCCCCTTGGTGCTTGCCCGAACATGTGTGACCGAGATGGACGATTTACTTTGTTCCCTTGAACTATACTTTGTTCCGTTGACGGCTTTCCATGGCCCCGACGGGCTGGTACTCCGGCTTTCGTGCCGGACGACCGCTGCCGCGACGGCCAGACTGTAAAAGGGTGTCAAAAGAACATCTTTGTATTTCACTAGAGAGTTAACCAAGCTAACCTTTAGTCTTGCCAAAACATAATAAAAGGGCAGTTCAGTGCTCACTGGAGGCTTGAATGGTTGAGGAAGACTTCGGCAAGGATCTGGAAAGGGATTTCCGGGAGTTCCTCGACTCCTCGCCGGACTGCATTCTGGTCTGCGACTTCAGGACCCACCGTTACCTCTATGTAAATCATACGTCCTGTCTCATGACCGGGTATGACCGCCGGGAACTGCTGTCCATGCAGTCCTCCGAGCTCACGGAGCAAAGCCGGGAGGCAGTCAGCGAAATCCACGAACTGGCTCGTGCGGCCGGTGAGGCCGGCTATACCGACGAGCCCCGGCTGATGTTCAGCAAGGACAGGTCCCGGCGGGGATGGTGGGAAGGCCATTTCAGGTTCAAGGTGATCGGCGGGCGTGACGTGGTGGTGATCGTCTCCCGTGAGGTAACCCGCCGGGTCCTGGCCGAGCGGGCCGCGAGCCGGGCCATGAAGATCTATGCTGCTCTCAGCGCGACCAATGAAGCGATCATGCGCAGCACATCCCCGGAAGAACTGTTCCAGGCGGTTTGCGACGCAGCGATTGAGAGTGGGGGCATGACCACGGCAGCCATGGTTATGCCCGGAGCCGGCTCCGATTTGATGGAGCTTAAGGCCATGGCGGGTCTCGGGCGCGAGACTATGGAGGTCGCAGTGATCTCGGTCGATCCTCAGCGACCGGAGGGTCGCGGACTCATCGGCAAGGCTTTCCGCACCGGCAAGCCCTGTGTCACCGACGACTATCTCAAGGACTCACGCACTGCCCACTGGCACACTTTGGTGCGGGACCGCACCCAGATAAAGTCAGCTGCTTCCGTACCCATCGTCCGCGATGGCCGCTCGGTGGGTGCACTATATCTCTCCTCCCGGGAGCGGCGAGCGTTCGACGATGAGATTATTGGCCTTCTGGTACGCATGGCTGACAATCTTGCCTTTGCCCTGCAAAACTTCGAACACGAGGAGGAGCGACGTCAGGCAGAGGAACGTGCCCACTACCTGGCCACCCACTGTGCCCTGACCGGACTGCCGAACCGTAACCTGTTATCGGCCTTGCTGGAGCAGGCCATCGCCTCGGCCGGCCGCACCGGTCACAACCCGGCCATCATGTTCATTGATCTGGACCGGTTCAAGGAAATCAACGACACCTGGGGGCACGATACCGGAGACGGGGTTCTGCAAAAGGTCTCCAATCGGTTGCGGGAGGTTTTGCGGGAACACGATGTGCTGGCCCGGCTCGGGGGCGACGAATTCGTGGTGCTGGTTCAGAATATCGACAGCCCCGAACTCGCGGTTCGAGTAGCAGAAAAGCTGCTGGCGACTTCAAGTGAGCCCGTCATAGTGGACGGGCAGCCATTCACAGTAACTCTCAGCATCGGTATCAGTCTTTACCCGGAACACGGGCGTAACCAGCGGGCGCTGATGAAGGCCGCGGATCTGGCGATGTACGTTGCCAAGGACAAGGGCAAGAATACCTGGGCCCTGTACGGCGAGACCCAGGTCACCCAGCGGGCCTGAGCCCCGCCGGCCGTCTTCTATTCACCTTCCGGGTCACGTGGCGGGCAGTGATAGGCCGCCATTACGGCGCTGTCGTCGGCGCTCTCCAGATGAACGTCGAACCCCCAGAGCCGGTGAACATGCCGAAGGACCTCGTCGGCGCTTTTCCCGAGCGGGACACGGTCCACGGGTATGTGCCTCAGGGTCAGTGACCGGTCTCCACGCACATCCACATTCCAGACCTGGATGTTCGGCTCCCGGTAGCTGAGGTTGTACTGGCGGGCGAGTTTTTCCCGCAGGGGCCGGTAGCCGGGATCATCGTGAATGGCAGTCACCCGGTAGACGTCTTCCTGGTCGTCGTTCTCGATGGAGAAGAATTTCATGTCCCGCATCACCTTCGGCGACAGGAACTGCTGGATAAAGCTCTCGTCCTTGAAATTTCGCATGGCGAAGTGAAGCGTTTCCACCCAGTCACTGCCGGCGATCTCCGGGAACCATTCCCGGTCCTCGTCCGTCGGGTTCTCGCAGATGCGCCTCAGGTCCGAGAAAATCGAGAAACCCAGGGTGTATGGGTTGATGCCCGAGTACCAGGGGCTGTTGAAGGGGGGCTGGTAAATCACGGCGGTATGGCTCTGGAGGAACTCCAGCATGAAACCGTCGGTCACCAGTCCCTTTTCGTACATCCGGTTCAGCAGGGTGTAGTGCCAGAAGGAGGCCCAACCCTCGTTCATCACCTGGGTCTGGCGCTGGGGATAGAAATACTGGCCCAGCTTGCGCACGATTCGGATGAGTTCCCGCTGCCAGGTTTCCAGCAGGGGGGCGTTCTTCTCGATAAAGTAGAGAATGTTCTCCTGGGGCTCGGCCGGGTAGCGCTGCTTGCGGCGAACGGTCTCCTCGTCCTCTCCCATCCTGGGGATGGTACGCCAGAGGTCATTGAGCTGCTTCTGCAGGTATTCCTCCCGGTCCTTCTGCCGGCGCCGTTCCTCGGCGGCGGAAATGGGGGCGGGGCGCTTGTAACGGTCAACACCGTAGTTCATCAGGGCATGACAGGAGTCGAGGATCTCTTCTACTGCGTCCACCCCGTGTCGCTCCTCGCATTCAGCAACATAGTTCCGGGCAAACACCAGGTAGTCGATGATCGCGCTGGCGTCGGTCCAGGTGCGGAACAGGTAGTTGCCCTTGAAGAAGGAATTGTGGCCGTAGCAGGCGTGGGCGATGACCAGCGCCTGCATGGGCAGGGTGTTTTCCTCCATCAGGTAGGCGATGCAGGGGTCGGAGTTGATGACAATCTCGTAGGCCAGCCCCATCTGGCCCCGCTGGTACCCCTTGGAGGTGTTCAGGAACTGCTTGCCGAAGGACCAGTGATGGTAGCCGACAGGCATGCCCACCGAGCTGTAGGCATCCATCATCTGTTCGGCGCTGATCACCTCGACCTGGTTGGGGTAGGTGTCCAGACCGAATTCCGCGGCGCACCTGGCAATTTCCTCGTCGTATTTCCCGATCAGTTCGAAGGTCCACTCCGAGCCCGTGGAAATGGGTATCCGTTTCGCGGGCTCGGTGTCCGGCAGGTTGGGGCGGTCGATGGTATCAGTCATGCGGCTTTCCTCTCGAACAGCTGGCGGAACACCGGGTAGATCTCCCCCGGGTCGGCGATCTGCTGCATGGCAAAACTCTGGGGAGCGTGCTCCATGACCTTTTCATACTCATACCAGAGCATCTGGTGGTCCTGTGGAGTGATCTCCACATAGGCGTAATACTGCACCAGGGGAAGAATGCGCTCCGCCAGGATCTTGCCACAGACCGGGGAGTCGTCGTTCCAGTTGTCGCCGTCAGAGGCCTGGGCGGCGTAGATGTTCCACTCATCCGGTGAGTAGCGGGACTCGATGATCTTGTTCATCAGTTTCAGGGCGCTGGATACAATGGTTCCGCCGGTTTCACGGCTGTAGAAGAACTCCTCCTCGTCCACTTCCTTGGCGCTGGTGTGGTGGCGGATGAAGACCACGTCGATCTTCTTGTAATTCTTCCTCAGGAACAGGTACAGCAGGATAAAGAAACGCTTTGCGATGTCCTTGTGGGTCTGGGTCATGGACCCGGACACATCCATCAGGCAGAACATGACCGCGCTGGTGGCCGGCTTGGGTTTCTTGATGTGCTGGCGGTACCGCAGGTCGATCTCATCAATAAACGGAATGCGCCGCATGTTGGACTTCAGGCTGGCAATTTCCGCTTCCAGAGCCTCGATCTGGTCGGCATGGCTGAAGGCGGCGTCCAGATCCTCCGGGGCACTTTTCAGGGCCGCGAGCTGCTCCTCCAGTTCACGGATCTTCTTGCGCCTGGAACCGCCAAGACCAAGGCGCCGGGCGTGGGCGCCCCGCAATGAACGCACCACATCCAGCTTGGCCGGCACGCCCTGGGAGGTGAAGCCCGCCCGGCTGTAGGTAAAGGCTTCGGTATCCTTGAGCTTCTTGCGGGCCAGGTTGGGTAGCTCCAGGTCATCGAACAGGAAGTCCAGGAACTCTTCCTGGGTAATCTGGAATGCGAACTCGTCCATGCCCTCACCATCGGGGCTGGCCTGGCCGGAGCCAGAGCCGCCGCCCCCGCCACCGGGGGGCTTGGCGATCTCGTCACCGGTCACGAACTCCTCGTTGCCGGGGTGGACCATTTCCTGTTTGCCGCCCTGGCCATGGTGGAACACCGGTTCCTCGATGTCCCGGGACGGAATGCTTACGCTCTCTCCCCGCTCGATATCGGTTATCGATCGCCTCTGCACCGCATCCGCCACCGCTTTCTTGATGTGCTGGCGATACCGGCGCAGGAACCGTTCCCGGTTCACCGCGCTCTTGTTCTTGCCGTTCAGACGACGGTCAACGATGTGGGTCATACCCATAGTGTCACTCCAGTCAGGTCAGAACAGGCTCAGTGGGACTTGCGTACCCGCAGATACCATTCCGCCAGCAATCTCACCTGCTTTTCGGTGTAGCCGCGGTCCACCATCCGCTCCACGAACTGCTTGTGCTTCTTCTGGTCTTCCTGGCTGGCCTTCGGATTGAAGGAAATCACCGGCAACAGGTCTTCGGTATTGGAGAACATTTTCTTCTCTATCACGCTACGCAGCTTCTCGTAGCTGAGCCAGGAAGGGTTTTCCCCCTGGTTGTTGGCCCGGGCCCGCAGCACGAAGTTGACCACTTCGTTGCGGAAGTCTTTCGGGTTGCTGATGCCCGCCGGCTTTTCGATCTTCTCCAGTTCGTCGTTGATGGCTGGCCGGTCCAGGATCTCGCCGGTCTCCGGGTCGCGGAACTCCTGGTCCTGGATCCACAGGTCGGCATAGGTCACGTAGCGGTCGAACAGGTTCTGGCCATACTCGCTGTAGCTTTCCAGGTAGGCGGTCTGGATCTCCTTGCCGATGAACTCCACATAGTGGGGGGCCAGGAACTCCTTGATGTAGCGCAGGTAACGGTCCTGCACTTCAGCCGGGAACTGCTCCTGCTCGATCTGCTTTTCCAGCACATACAGCAGGTGGACCGGGTTGGCCGCCACTTCCGTGGTGTCGAAGTTGAAGACCTTGGACAGGATCTTGAAGGCAAAGCGGGTGGAGAGTCCTTCCATGCCCTCGTTGACCCCCGCGGCATCCCGGTACTCCTGGATGGACTTGGCCTTGGGGTCGGTATCCTTGATGTTCTGGCCGTCGTACACCCGCATCTTGGAGTAGACCGAGGAGTTTTCCGGCTCCTTCATGCGGGACAGCACCGAAAACTGGGACAGCATGTCGAGGGTGTCGGGCGCACAGGGGGCACCGGCCAGGGAGCTGTTCTGCAGGAGTTTCCTGTAGATCTCGATTTCTTCCGAAACCCGAACACAGTACGGGACCTTGACGATGTAGACCCGGTCGAGGAAAGCCTCGTTGTGCTTGTTGTTGCGGAAGGTCTGCCATTCCGACTCGTTGGAGTGAGCCAGGATGATACCGTCAAAGGGTACCGACCCCATGCCTTCGGTGGTGTTGTAATTGCCCTCCTGGGTGGCCGTCAGCAGCGGATGCAGAACCTTGATGGGAGCCTTGAACATCTCCACAAACTCCATCAGGCCCTGGTTGGCCTTGCACAGACCGCCGGAAAAGCTGTAGGCGTCCGGGTCGTCCTGGGAATAATCCTCCAGCATGCGGATGTTGACCTTGCCCACCAGGGCGGAGATGTCCTGGTTGTTGTCGTCCCCTGGCTCGGTCTTGGAGATGGCCACCTGGTCCAGCACGGAGGGGTACTTCTTCACCACCCGGAACTGGCTGATATCACCGCCGAACTCATGCAGGCGCTTGACCGCCCACGGCGACATGATCGACTTCAGGTAGCGCTGGGAGATGCCATATTCCTCCTCCAGTATCTGACCGTCCTCGTTGGGATCGAACAGGCCCAGAGGGGATTCGTTCACCGGCGAGCCCTTGATGGCGTAGAAGGGCACTTTCTGCATCAGGTACTTGAGCTTTTCCGCCAGGGAGGACTTGCCGCCACCCACTGGCCCCAGCAGGTACAGGATCTGCTTTTTCTCCTCCAGGCCCTGAGCTGCATGGCGGAAAAAGGAGACAATGTTTTCCACGGCGTCTTCCATGCCGTAGAACTCAGAAAACTCGGGGTAGCGCTTGATGACCTTGTTGGAAAAAATGCGCGACAGGCGCGGGTCTCTCGACGTGTCAATAAAGGTGGGCTCGCCTATGGCCATTAACATCCGCTCGGCGGCGGTGGCGTAGGCGGATGGATCCTTTTTGCAGATCTCCAGATATTCCTCCAGGGAGTATTCCTCTTCCTGGGTTTGGTCATACCGGTCTTTGAAGTGCTGCAATATGCTCATGGGTGACCCTCGCTTGCTAATGAATCAGCTCAAACTACACACAAATTTCCCCGTTGTTGGACGCCGCGGGTGGACGTTTCAGGTTAATGGTTGGATGGAAGTGGATACTGCTGTTTTGCCGGATATACGCCGGGGAGCTGTTTCCGGTTTCCGGCGGAGTCCTGTTTCGGACCCTCTGATTTTCAGCTTAGCCCACGGTTTGGAGGTTGGACAGGCGAGGTGTCACACAGTTCGGTTAAATTCTTTGGTTTTTTGGGGGGGATTTTGTAACCCGTAGCGGGATGTTGTGCACCGTTTCGCGACGTACTCATCAACTCAGCCCTGTTGGACTGTACCGGCAGGCACGCCGCAGTAAAGCAATCGCCGCGACACCCGGCAAGGGCGCCGCAGCGACTGTCCTGGAGCTCAGCCTGCAGGCCTGCCCTGATCGGGCTGGCTGTAATCGCAGACACCGTCCGGGAAAATCTCATTCAGGCGGCCAACCTCCTGTTCAGTGAAGGAAGTGTGACCGTAGGTGCCGTCTGCCAATGCGGCCGCCACCGGTTTCAGGCTGCACTTGAAGATGCTGCCTTCAATGGGTCCGCCCGCTTCTATCCGGGAGGTGGTGTAGGTCTGGAATTTCCGGGTGCAGGCCCCCTCGGCGCCATCATCCAGAATACCGTTCCATACCCCTTCCCCCGCATCGATCAGGGAGCCATCGGTGTTGAAACAGGCATCTACCGCCTCAGTTGGCCGATTCCCGGCGATGCCAAGTTCCGGATTCTGCTGGATGTTGGTGATCCACTCGTGCAACACCTCCAGCGCCATCCAGGTCTGGTTGTACTCCTCCCGTGGTTCGGGCTCATCCGGATCGGAATAGTCCGTCGGCCGGGCATCCGTGAACCAGATCACCTGATTGCCCGCATCCCCCATCCGGTTGATGATGCGTTGGCGGGCGGAAAAGGACTGGTGGCTGTTGTGCATGTCCAGCACCTCTTCCAGGTAGTGCCGCCAATCGATGACCGGCATGTTCAACTGGCCGTCGAATACCAGGCCCGAAGTGTAAGCCGCCTGTATGGCGAGAAGATCACCTTCGGTTCTGGGCGCTGGTGTGGTGCCGCCATCCGGGCTGAGGTTCATATTGCGTGAACTCCAGGGGTCAAAGAATGACGGGTCCGCCAGCACATCGGAGAGTGAGCCCAGGAACGGAAATCCCTCCTGAACCATTTCCGAAGGCTGCTTCCAGCCCCCCACCTGAGCGTTCAGCTTGAGGAATTCCTCCTTGGTGATGTTGCCTTCCACCAGGGCCCTGAGGCCGTACTGTACGCCGACATTGTCGAACAGGGTACGGGGCTCCCCGTTTTCATCCACGCCATAGATGTTCTTGGCGTCTGAGTAATGGGTCCATCGCACATCGTCCATGACCCCGTCAGGCTGCATCAGCTCCTGATTGCGGGCCCTGCCGTAGAGCGGATTCATCACCAGGGGCGTCAGCCCGCGCCAGGCGGGAACACACTCGGTCATGCCCGGAGCGGTACTGTAGCCCAGCATCTGCTTGAGCCCGGCAAACGGGTCGGGGTATCTCGCGGTAGAATTGAGGCCAACCAGCAGGCTCCGGTTGGCAGTGGTCTGCCACCTGGTATTGCTTCGGTCAGTGGCGTCCATGTAGTACTCAAGCAGCTCGCAGTCACCGATGTGGATGGTCTGGGTGACCATGTCGGGATAGGAGTACTGGGGGACTCCACCATCCAGCAGGTCCGGGTGGTTCTGGGAGTAGACATACTGCTGGATGCCCCCTCCGGAACCGCCGATCGCTACCGTGTAGTCCGGCACCCCAAAGCGCTTGATGAAATGCTCTTTGACCATGAGTGCGGTTTCGCCGCCAACCTGGAGATTGTAGTGGGGACTGGTGCGGGTGCCGGTGGAATAGATTACGGCATAGCCTTTCTGTAGCGTGTCCGGCTGCAGCGCCCGGCCGTTACTGATGCGCCCCTGTGAGTGGCCAATGCCGACACCGCCCTGAAAGTGGAACAGCAGGCGGCCGTTCCAGTTATTGGTGGATGCTTCCCACGGCTCGTCCCCCTGTTCAGCCAGGGTGGCGAAGCTGTAGATGAAGCGATTGATGGTGCCGCGCTCCTGGCGCACGATAAAGTCCACGGTGCGGCCATCGGTCAGCTCGGTGGTGGCCATATCCGCCGGGCGGCTGCCATCACCGGGCAGGGGTGCCCAGTTCCCGTCCGTGGTCCGGTACACGAAGGTGACGTAGGGCTCGATAGAGCAGTCCCGGCTCAGGCCGATCTGGTTGCCCTGATCATCCATGACGGGAAAGCCGGTGTCGCCGTCGGTGTCCACCAGCGGCTGCTTGCCCAGTTCCGTCGTGACGGTGCAGACAAACGGATACTGCTGTGGGCCGGAGAATATGGGTCCGGTGATGGGGTGGGAAACCAGCTCAAGGGAGGCCAGTGGCCCCTGGCGCCGGTGGTGCAATTCCAGGCGGTTTGGTCCCAGAGTCAGCCCGCTGACGAGAACCTCATGGCCGGCCCGGCCGTAACGTATCTCGGGCTCTATCGGCTGACCATTGAGCCAGAACTCGAGATGCCGTAGCGATGAGGCCCGTGCAGGTTTCGACTTGATGGCGCGATCCTTGAACTGGACCTGGACTAGGACATCGTCACCCGAAACCTGATCGGGTTCACTCGACAGAATCTCCAGTGAGTAATGGGGGTTTTCGGCCAGTGCCTGGTATGGCAGGGCAAGCAAGGCAATGAAAAAAACAACAGGGAG
Organism: Marinobacter daqiaonensis; assembly: GCF_900115285.1. GTDB lineage: Bacteria > Pseudomonadota > Gammaproteobacteria > Pseudomonadales > Oleiphilaceae > Marinobacter > Marinobacter daqiaonensis. The sequence goes on along the minus strand of NZ_FOYW01000001.1, from coordinate 1,474,885 downwards.
GTATAACAGTCGTGCTGGCATGGTTAGTTCCCTCTATGTAAATTTTTGTTACGGGGGTGCAACCACCAGCATGGTCAAACATGTACGAAAAACAAACGCAAATGGACGGGGCCCGATGGAGGCACGTCCATTTGCGAAGGTAACATCATAAAAACAAAAAACAAATTCAGGGCGGACTCAGCTTAGTTTTTTTTGAGATAAAAAATGCTCTCGGTAGCCCCTTTCTGCAGGCCCTTGCGCTTGGCGAAGGGGCTGTCCGGTGCCAGGTCCTGGGTCAGGATATGGCGGATCTCGTAGTCGTTCTGGTACAGGTCGAAGACTTCCGCATCACTGACATTGAAAGGAGGCCCTTTCATCTCGCCGTTGTCATAGTTGAGGGTGATCAACAGCATGCGCGCTCCGTCCGGAATCACCGCGGTAAGATGCTCCACGTAGTCCCGGCGCATTTCCGGGGGCAGGGCGATGAGTGCGGCGCGGTCGTAGACCAGCCGGACATGCCTGAGGTCATCCGGCACCAGCTGGAAGAAGTCACCACACAGGATCTCCAGTTCGCCGTGCTGAAAGGTCGTGAAAGGCTCGCCCGGATGAACCTTGGCCTTTTCCTGCGCTTCCTCGAAAAAGTCCTTGCAGGCGACTTCGCTCAATTCGATCCCGATCACCGGATGGCCGCGATCGTGGAGCCACCACATGTCATGGGCCTTGCCGCAGAGCGGTACAAAAACGGTTTCGGTGCTGTCTTTTGCAAATTCCGGCCAGTGGTCATACAGGTACTGGTTCACAGTGCCTTCGTGGAATCCGATCTCGCCCTTATGCCAGCGGGTGTGCCAGAATTCATGCTCCATAATGCGTGTCCCCGTTGTTCGATATGCAGATCATTGAGGATAAAACAGGAGTGTCGCCAGTGAAAGCCGTGTTTCTGGATGCCAGTACCCTGGGCAGTGATGTCACCCTGGAACCCATCGAGAGGGTCACCGGGCCGTTGACCTGCCATCCCCGTACCACACCGGACCAGGTGATCGAGCGGATCCGTGGTTTTGACACAGTACTGGTTAACAAGGTGGTATTGGGTCAGGAGCACTTCGAGGCCTGCCCTGAACTGGAAACCATCGCAGTGGTCGCCACGGGCCTGAACAATATTGACCGGAAAGCCGCCGAGGCCCAGGGCATCAGGGTGCTCAATGTTACCCACTACGGCCGGTCCACGGTGGCCCAGCATACCCTGGCCCTTATCCTCGCCCTGGCCACCCGGCTGCTGGACTACAACCGGGATGTGCGGGACGGCAAATGGGCCCGGAGCGACATGTTCTGCCTCATGGATCATCCCATAATGGAGCTCGAGGGCAAGACCCTTGGTATCATCGGCTACGGCGACCTGGGACAGGGTGTGGCCGAACGGGCGAAGGCCTTCGGCATGAAGATCCTGCTCGGCTGCCGGCCGGGGCAGGAGCCCGGGGAGGTGGATGGCTATCCACGGCTGCCTCTGGATGATCTGCTGCCGCAGGTGGATGTGCTGTCCCTTCACTGTCTGCTCACGGATGAAACCCGCAACCTCATCGGCGCCGTACAACTCAGTCAGATGAAGGATTCCGCACTTGTCATCAATACCAGCCGTGGGGGCCTGGTGGATGAGCAGGCCCTGGCCGACGCCTTGCGCAGCGGTACTATCGGTGGCGCCGGTTTCGATGTGCTGACCGAAGAGCCACCCCGCAACGGTAACCCGCTGCTGGAGGATGATATCCCCAACCTGATCGTCACCCCCCACAGCGCCTGGGCGAGTCGGGAGGCAAGGCAGCGGATTGTGGAGATCACCGCCAGGAATCTGTCGGCGGTTGCGCAATAACAGGGGCTACAGCATAGGGTGGTCCGGGCGAATGATTTTCCCCGCTGGCCCGTTTCGACCATACTGTCGGTAACCTGCTGAAAACTGGCATCGGAAAAGGATCGTGTGTGGCCTCACTTCAACTCAAAGACCGGCTAAGCCAGACTGAGCGCTGGATTCTCGAAAACCCCGACCCCCCGAAAAGCCGGCCCTGGACCTGGCTGTACACGTCAGCCAGGACCCTCTACGCGGTTGGTCGCGACGTCGTCAGTGGCCAGCTCACCCTCCATGCCATGAGCCTGGTCTATACCACCCTGCTCAGCATTGTGCCGCTGATGGCCCTGAGTTTTTCAGTACTCAAGGCCCTGGGGGTTCACGAGCGGATCGAGCCTTTTCTTTATCAGTTCTTTCAGCCACTTGGCCCGCAAGGCGTGGAGCTGGCGGATAAGGTGCTGACGTTTGTCGACAATGTGAAGGTTGGGGTGCTGGGTTCCGTGGGCCTGGCGCTGCTGGTCTACACGGTGGTTGCTCTGGTGCAGAAGGTCGAGCGCTCGTTCAATATGATCTGGCGGGTACCGGACATGCGCTCTCTGGGGGAGCGCTTCAGTAATTATCTCAGCGTGATCATGATTGGTCCGCTGTTGATGGTGTCCGCCATCGGGATTTCCGCCACCATCTTTTCCTCGGCGGTGGTTCAGCAACTGATCGCGATCGAACCCTTTGGTACCGCGGTGCTTATGATCAGCCGGCTGATGCCGGTGCTGCTGGTGGTGGGGGCGTTCACCTTCGCCTACGTCCTGATTCCCAACACCAATGTGAAACTGCGATATGCGTTGATTGGCGGGCTTATCGCAGGGGTGGCATGGCAGACCGCGGGCCTGGTTTTCGCGTCATTCGTGGCGGGCTCCGCCAAGTACGCCGCCATCTATTCCAGCTTTGCCATCGGTATCATCCTGCTCATCTGGCTCTACATCAACTGGATGATTCTGCTGCTGGGCTCCAGCATTGCGTTCTATCTCCAGAACCCGGGCAGCGTGTCCAAACGACGGGAGGTGGATCTGTCGCCGGAACTCCAGGAACAGGTGGCGCTGGTGCTGATGTGGAAAGTGTGTAAACCCTTCAGTGAGGGCAACAAGGCACCTCAGCAGGAGAAACTGGAGCAGGAGATGCGGGTCCCGGGAGAAGTCACCCGGCGTATTTCCGACAAGCTGATTCGCCAGGGGCTGCTGAACCTCGCGGGCTCCTCCGGGGACCGGCTGGTGCCGGGGCGCGCCCTGGAGCTTATCCGGGTGGGAGACGTGCTGGATGCGGCCCGCAAAGACGAGGAGGGTCTTGTGCCCAGCCTCCCCCACGTTCTGCCCAAGGAACTGTCCGCCTACGTTGTCGGCGCCCGGGACAGGACTTTCGCCGAACTGCTGAAACCCTCGTCGGCTTCAGTGGCTCCTCAGGAACTCGTTGAGTAACATCGGCTCGCTTCAGCGGCTCCCCAGCCCCTCCGACAGTAGCCGGACCAGAATGTGGCGTACTTTCTCGAGCTGTTTCGGTTCCAGGGACAGCAGGGCCCGCAACTCATCGTCGCCGAGATTGCGCTGGTGCGCGTCCCTGAGGGCCTCCCGGGTACCCAGGATGATGCCATCCCTCAGGGGTGAATTCGCCGCATCCGGATCCGGATACCCCGGGTTCTTCAGTAGCAGCGCATGATACCGTGCCGGCAGGTGCCAGGCCCTGGCCACTTTCCGGGCGGTTTGCCACTGGAACGTCCGCATCACCTCGTGATAGGTGTGGGCGGATGGCGTCCTGTCCGGAAACTTGCGCTTGAAAATCCGCTGAACTTCCCGGCGAAGGATCAGGTAGGAAAGCGCCGGCAGCAGCCCGACCATGAAGTAGCTGGTGCTTTCCTCGTGGCGGGTCAGGGCAATCAGCTCCGAGGCCCGGGAGCAGGTCAGTCCCCATCGCCATACACGCTGGGTAAACAGCGCCTCTGACGAGTTGCGCGCAGCCAGCATGGGACGCATGACCGAGGCCGACGCCACATTTCGGATTCCATCCAGGCCCAGCAGGAAAACCGCCTGCTCGACGGTCTCGACGGGTTGGTCGCCCACCTTGAAAAACGGGCTGTTGGCGACCGATAACACCTGGTTGGTCAGGGCGGAATCGCTGAGGATGATGCCGGCAACTTCCTTTCGGGTAGTGGACTCGTTACCCAGGGTTCGCATCAGGGTTGGCAGTGTGAGGGGCTGACGGGGCAATTCTTCAAGGGCGTTGTTCTCAAGCCGTGACTCGATCTCACGGACAACTCTGGCCGTCAGGTCTGATGGCTCATTCAGCTGCCTGGGGCCTGTATCGAGCAGCCAGCAGTAGAGGTGGTCCTCCAGCTTTTCCAGAGGGCCCTGATCCTTTGTGTCTCCCCTCGTTCCGGAATCTGGCACCGGAGCAGGGGTCTTGCGGCTCACCGTGTCAGGGGGCGCATGCCGGCCGGAGAATAGCTTGCCTGAAATCCAGGCCAGAATACCTGACATCCGGTGTTGCTCCTTGAAAACAGCTGGTTGACGGGAGGGGTCAATCAGGACTCAGCCATGCTGATGAGTAGACTGCCGGATATAATGCCTTGCTAACCTTATTAAAGGCAAGGTGGAGGAAAGTAGGAGGGTGGGGTGGTGATCAGCCCCTGAAGTCTCCCCAGAGCCATTGGCAGAGGGTGATAGCGGCAACGGGAGCGGTTTCCGTGCGTAACACCCGCGGCCCTATCGCCGCCGGATGAAAACCCGCCTCGCGGGCGACGGCAATTTCGTCGCCGGTCAGTCCACCCTCCGGACCAATCAGCAGGGCGATGCCGTCATGGGGTCGCTGCAGAGTGTCCAGGGGCTGATCGGTGCGGTGGTGGAGTACCAGTCGAAGGTCGCAGTCGGCGGCCAGCCCGAACCATTCCTCCAGGCTGGCCAGACCGGCCACCCGCGGCACGGTGGCCCGGCCGCATTGCTCGGCCGCGCTTATGGCCACCTGCTGCCAGTGCCGCACGCGCTTGTCCTCCCGGTCGCCCCGGAGTTTTACATCACAGCGTTCACTGGTGAGGGGAACCAGGGTGTCCACTCCCAGTTCGGTACTTTTCTGGACGGCGTAATCCATACGGTCGCCCTTGGAAATCACCTGGCCGAGCACGATCCTGAGGGACGGCTCGCAACCGCTTTCCCGGCAGTCAAGAACCCTTGCCGTCACCGCCTTCTTACCGACTTCTTCCAGTTCAGAGGGGTAATTGTGGCCATCGCCGTTGAAAAGGACCAGTGGCTGCCCCGGCTGCATTCTCAGCACCTTGCCCACATGATGGGCGGCATTTTCATCAAGGGGCACTGTCTGGCCTGCCTGGAGGGAGGCCTCGGTGTAGATTCTCGGATTGCGCACGGTGTCGGGTCCTGATCAGTCCTTCACGGCGATATCAATGCCCTCGGAGGCTACCTGGGCCAGATGACGGATCTGTTCTTCGTTGATCACGTAGGGCGGCATGAAGTAGACCACATTCCCCAGGGGCCTCAACAGGGACTCGCGGGTCAGGGCATGCTGGTAGACCCGGATGCCACGACGCTCCTGCCAGGGGAAAGCCTCTTTGGTCTTGCGGTCCTTCACCATTTCGATGGCAAGGGTCATGCCGTGCTGGCGGATATCCCCCACGTTGGGGTGATCCGCCAGGTGCGCGACGGAGTCTGCCATGACGCGTGAGAGGTGCCGGTTTGCGTTGATCACATCATCATCCCGGAAGATGTCCAGGGTTGCCAGTGCCACCGCGCAGCCAATAGGGTTGCCGGTGTAGGAATGGCTATGCAGGAACGCCCGCAGGGTTTCGTAGTCGTCGTAGAAGGCGTTGTAGACATCATCGGTGGTGACCACTGCGGACAGCGGCAGGTAGCCAGCGGTCAGGCCCTTGGAGAGGCACATGAAGTCGGGGGTAATGCCGGACTGCTCGCAGGCGAACATGGTCCCTGTACGGCCAAAGCCGACGGCGATTTCATCGGCGATCAGGTGCACGCCATAACGGTCACAGGCCTCGCGAAGCCTGGTGTGATAGATGGGGTGATGCATGCGCATGCCGCCGGCGCACTGGATCAATGGCTCCACCACCACCGCGCAGATTTCATCATGCTTTTCCGCCAGCAGTCTGTCCATGGCCTCGAACTGGCGCAGGGCGTAGGCTTCGTCGGTCTCGCCGGCTTCCTTGTTGTAGGCATCAGGGGAAGGGGCCGTCAGAACCTCCATCAGCAGTGGCTGGTAGGTGTCCTTGTAAAGCGCCACGTCGCCCAGTGCCAGGGCGCCGAGTGTTTCGCCGTGGTAGCTGTTGGACAGGTTGACGAAGTTCTTCTTGCTGGGCTTGCCGTGGTTTTTCCAGTAGTGGTAGCTCATCTTGAGGGCCGCTTCGATAGCGGACGATCCGTTATCCGCGTAGAAGCACTTGTTCAGGCCCTCGGGCGTCACTTCCACCAGACGTTCCGACAGGTTGACCACCGGCTCATGAGTGCACCCGGCCAGAATGACGTGCTCCAGCTTCTCGATCTGGTCCCGGATGGCGCCATTGATGCGGGGGTTGGCGTGGCCGAACAGATTGACCCACCAGGAGCTGATGGCGTCGATATAGCGATTGTTCTCGAAGTCCTCCAGCCATACGCCTCTGGCCTGCTTGATGGGAATCAGTGGCAGACTTTCATGGTCCTTCATCTGGGTGCAGGGGTGCCAGACAGATTTCAGGTCACGGGCGATCAGGTCGGCATTGCGCATTGGGGGCTCCGGTTTGGTTGTTTGCGGGTCTCTGTTAACCAGAGAGGATGATACAGTTAACAGCGGATATAGTGAAAGTGCATCGAAAGAGGATTTCTGGCTTGGCAGTCTGGCCGTGTGGGGTGGGGGTGGGTGACGCTTTCGCAGCAGCGCCATGGATGGCGCGGTGCAAGGTCGGTCCAGGGAAGGACCGTGAATTGCAGCGGAGAAATCGTCACCCACCTCCGGTCCAGCCCCCATAAGCTGAGGGCAAGCAAGACCGAACTCCTCTAGTGTTTCAGTACCCGGGAAAGGAAGGACTGTGTTCTCTCATTCTGGGGGTTATCGAACACATCTTCAGGCTTTCCTTCCTCCACAATCTGGCCCTCGTGGATATAGATAACCCGGTCAGCCACCTCCCGGGCAAAGCCCATTTCGTGGGTGACGACCATCATGGTCATGCCTTCCTTCGCCAGTTCCCGCATCACATCCAGCACCTCGCCGATCATCTCCGGATCCAGGGCCGATGTGGGTTCGTCGAACAGCATTAGCCTGGGCTCCATGGCCAGCGCCCGGGCGATGGCCACCCTCTGCTGCTGGCCACCGGAGAGATGGCTGGGATATTTATTCGCCTGATCGGCGATGCCCACTCGCTGTAGCAGGCGTTCCGCCGTGCCATTCGCGACGACCTGGGATTCGTTCTTCACCTTCATCGGGGCCAGCATGATGTTCTTTTTCACCGTCAGATGAGGGAACAGGTTGAACTGTTGGAATACCATGCCGACTTCCTTGCGGATCTCATTCAGGGATTTCTGATTGCTGCGGCTGGGTTCAAGGGGATGGCCGTCTACTTCCAGTTTTCCCGACTCGAATCCTTCAAGGCCATTGACGCAGCGGATCAGGGTCGACTTGCCGGAACCGCTGGCGCCGATAATCACCACCACTTCGCCGGTCTCCACCGTCAGGTTGATATCCTTCAGGACATGGAGCTTGCCGAAATATTTGTTCATGCCCTGCATCTTCACAATCTGGCTCATGATTTCCGCTCCTTAAACCGACGTCAGCCCGCGCCGCTCAATCAGGCGCAGAATCAGTGACAGGGACAGGGTGATGATCAGGTACAGAATCGCCACAACGAAGTACACCTCGAAAGCGGTGAACGTGTTGGCGATATAAACCTGGCCCTGACGAACCAGTTCCCCCACGCCAATCACCGAGAAGAGGGACGTGTCCTTGATGGAGACAATGGCCTGGTTGCCCAGGGGCGGAATCATGCGGCGGAATGCCTGAGGCCAGATGATGGTCCAGAAGGTCTGGGTGCGGGACAAGCCCAGGGAAAGGCCCGCCTCTTTCTGCCCCTTGTCGATGGACTGCACGCCACCGCGAACCACTTCGGAGATGTAGGCTCCGGAGTTCAGGGCAATGGCGGCAATGCCGGCGGTCAGTGGGTCGATGGGAGCACCCACAAGGTCGGGAAGGCCGTAGAAGATGAACAGCACCTGCACCAGGATAGGCGTACCCCGGAAAACCTCGATATAGGCCGTCGCGGGCCAGCGCAGGAACCAGTGCTTGTTGATGCTCAACAGCCCGAAAAAAATACCCAGCACAAAACCAATGGCAAGGCCGCCAAAGGAAATCAGGAGGGTGTATGGAAGGCCCTTGAGCAGGAAAGGGATGGCATCAAAGGCTGCCTGCCAATCGAACTGGAACTGGAACTCCACGTTCTGCTTCTCCGTTCAGTTCAATGAAAAAGCGCCGGAGCCCGTGTGCGACCCCGACGCTGGTTCTGGTTTACCCGAGCCGGTTACATTTCTTTCGGCAGCTCACCAAACCATTTCTTGTAGATCTCGGCGTAGGTGCTGTCGTCCTTCATGGCGGCAAGTGCCTCATTGACGTCGTCCACCCACTCGCTGCCTTCTTTCAGAGCAATGCCGTACTCCTGACCCTCGTACAGTGGACCTACGGTTTTCACCCGACCCTCGCCCTTGGTCTTGGCAAAGTAGCCAACGTTCGGGGCATCATAGAATACCGCGTCAATGGCGCGGCTCATCAGGGCCATGTACATGTCGGAGCTGCCCGGATAGGGCGTCACGCCGTCATCCTTGTCCAGTTCACTGACCAGGAAGTCGTAGCTTGTGCTGCCGATCTTGGTGCCGATCTTCTTGCCCTCAAGATCCTCAAGCGTCTTGATATCCTCATTGTCGGCACGCACCAGGATGCGCAGACCGGAGTCGTAGTACGGGTCGGAGAAGTCCACGATCTCCTCCCGTTCCTTGGTAATGGTGATGCCGGCGATGGCGATATCCACGTTGCCCGTCTGGAGGGCCGGGATGATACCGTTAAAGTCCATGGTCTGGAGGTCATAATCGAAACCGGCCCGCTTGGCGACTTCGGCAATGATATCCATGTCGAACCCGACCATCTCGCCGGTTTCCTGATCCATCATTTCAAAGGGCACAAAGCTCGGGTCAGTCACCACTTTCAGCTCTTCCGCGGACGCCGCATTGGCAGTAAATGTCAGCGCAGCCGCGACGCCAAGGGTTCTCAGCCAGTTGGTGTTCATGGGATCTCCTTTCAGATTAGGGACATACGAATTTGAGCATAGACCAAGTGAGGAGAATTTTCATGAACAGAGAGGGAAAGGGCCCCGGGTGGAACTCTTCAGGGCATCCGAAGGGGTGAAGACGCGTCCTTTGCAGAGGGGATGGGGGCAGTACCGTGGACCAGGTCTTTTGAATAGATGAGGGCGCACCATCCGTGTCCGCCCGCCCTTCCTTACTTTCCGTGTCGTTCCGTGGCCAACCAGTCCCTAAAACGAAATCTTGTCCCGATTGGCCAGGCCCAGGTTGTTCCAGATATTCAGGCTCGCTTCCGCCTGATTCAGCGTATAGAAGTGAAGTCCCGGTGCTCCGGCCGCCAGCAGCCTCTCGCACATGTCGGTTACCACTTCCTCGCCGAACTTGCGGATGCTGTCGGAGTCATCCCCGTAGGCTTCCAGCTGCTTGCGGATCCAGCGGGGGATCTCTGCGCCGCACATGTCGGAGAAGCGCACCAGGCTGGAGAAGTTGACAATGGGCATGATGCCCGGCACCACCGGTATGGTGATGCCCATCTTTTCGAGCCGGTCGATGTAATAGAAGTAGCTGTCCGCATTGAAGAAGTACTGGGTGATGGCGCTGTTGGCACCAGCCTCCACCTTGCGGGCGAAGTTCTTCAGGTCTTCCTCGGCGTTGCGGGCCTGGGGGTGGAACTCCGGATAGGCGGCCACCTCCAGGTTGAAAGCGTCACCGCTGTACTCCCGGATGAAGGCCACCAGTTCGTTGGCGTAGCGCAACTCACCGGCGGCACCCATGCCCGAGGGCATGTCACCCCTGAGGGCAACGATGCGGCTGACGCCGCTCTCCTTGTAGATATCCAGTAGCTCGGCGATCTTCTCCCGGGTTCCCCCCACGCAGGACAGGTGGGGAGCGGTGGAAATGCCCTGGCCGTGCAGGCTAAGCACCGTCTCGATGGTTCGATCACGGGTCGAGCCACCGGCGCCGAAGGTCACCGAGAAGAAATCCGGATTGACCTCCGCCAGACGATCACGCACCACCTGGAGCTTTTCCTTGCCCTGGTCGGTCTTGGGCGGGAAGAACTCGAAGCTGAAGCGCCGTTTGAACTGTTTTTGCGATTCCATCTTACGATCCGATCAGTACTTGTAGCTTTCCGGCTTGTACGGGCCTTCGACCGGTACGCCGATGTATTTGGCCTGTTCCGGGGTCATCTGGGTGATCACACCACCAAAGCCTTCCACCATGGCACGGGCCACTTCCTCGTCCAGCTTCTTGGGCAGGACCTTGACGTAGACGCCGTTGGCTTTCTCGGCGGTGGGCAGCTCGCCGAAACGGCGTTCATACAGATACATCTGGGCCAGGACCTGGTTTGCGAAAGAGCCGTCCATGATCCGGGAAGGGTGTCCGGTGGCGTTGCCCAGGTTCACCAGGCGACCTTCGGACAGCAGGATCAGGTGGTCGTTGCTGGCCTTGTCGCGATACACCACGTGCACCTGCGGCTTGACCTCGTCCCACTCCCAGTTCTTGCGCATGAAGGCAGTGTCGATCTCATTGTCGAAGTGACCGATGTTACAGACCACGGCGCCGCTCTTGAGGGCCTTGAGCATGTGCTCGTCGCACACGTTCATGTTGCCTGTGGTGGTGACCAGCAGGTCGGTGTTGCCCAGCAGTCCCTTGTCGATGCTTTCCCCGGAGCCCGTGTTGACGCCGTTGTGGTAAGGGGACACCACTTCGAACCCGTCCATGCAGGCCTGCATGGCGCAGATCGGGTCGGCTTCGGTGATCTTGACGATCATGCCTTCCTGGCGCAGGGAGGCGGCGGAACCCTTGCCGACGTCACCATAGCCAATGACCAGGGCTTTCTTGCCGGCCAGCAGGTGGTCGGTGGCGCGTTTGATGGCGTCGTTCAGGCTGTGGCGACAACCGTACTTGTTGTCGTTCTTGGACTTGGTCACGGCGTCGTTGACGTTGATCGCCGGTACTTTCAGGGTGTTTTCCCGCAGCATTTCCTGCAGGCGATGTACACCCGTGGTGGTCTCCTCGGTAACGCCATGGCACCTGGAGAGGATGTCCGGATATTTTTCATGCAGCAGAGCAGTAAGGTCACCGCCGTCGTCCAGGATCAGGTTGGGCGCCCAGCCTTCCACGTCAGCGCCCACGGTGCGCTCCAGGCACCAGTCGTACTCTTCGTCGGTTTCGCCCTTCCAGGCAAAGACCGGAATGCCCTTGGCCGCAATGGCTGCCGCTGCCTGGTCCTGGGTGGAGAAGATGTTGCAGGAGGACCAGCGCACGTTGGCACCCAGCTCCACCAGAGTCTCGATCAGAACCGCGGTCTGGATGGTCATATGGATACAGCCCATGATGTTGGCTCCCTTGAGGGGCTGCTCTGCCTTGTACTTGTTGCGCAGAGCCATCAGGGCGGGCATCTCGCCTTCAGCGATGTTGATTTCCTTGCGTCCCCAGTCGGCCAGGGACATGTCGCGAACCTTGTAGTCATCGAAGCTGTTCAGTTGCTCTGCCGGAGTGCTCATGGTGTTCTCCTGTCAATTCGTAAAGATGGTTTGGCCGCGGAATCCACGGAAAACGCGGAAGAAAGACTGTTTCAGCCACGGAATCCACGGAAGGACACGGAAGAAAAGATTAAAATCTTTGTTCTTTAATCATTGCCCGTGCTCGTCCGTGTTGTTCGCGCCTCTTTGTCCCTCGTCCTTTCTTTCTCTTTTTTCCGTGTTCTTCCGTGGATTCCGTGGCTAAAAAAGGTCTTCAGATCCCAGCCGCGTCCTTCAGTGCAGCCGCCCGGTCGGTCTTCTCCCACGGGAACGCGGTAAAGCTGTCACCCCGGGAGGTCATCTCGAAGGGCTCGCGGCCGAAGTGGCCGTAGGCGGCGGTCTGCTGGTACATGGGGTGCAGCAGGTCGAGCATGTTGGTGATGGCATAGGGCCGCAGGTCGAACTGGTCCCGCACGATCTTGATGATCCTGTCGTCGCTGATCTTGCCGGTGCCGAAGGTGTTGATGGAGATGGAAGTGGGCTGCGCCACGCCGATGGCGTAGGACACCTGGATCTCACACTTCTCCGCCAGGCCGGCGGCAATGATGTTCTTGGCCACGTAGCGACCGGCGTAGGCGGCGGAGCGGTCCACCTTGGACGGATCCTTGCCGGAGAAGGCGCCGCCGCCGTGGCGGGCCATGCCACCGTAGGTATCGACGATGATCTTGCGACCGGTCAGGCCACAGTCGCCTACGGGGCCCCCGATGACGAACTTGCCAGTCGGGTTGATGTGGAACTGGGTGTCCTTGTGCAGCAGTTCGGCCGGCAGCACGTTCTTGACGATCAGCTCCATGACCGCTTCCCTCAGGTCTTCCTGAGTTACGTCCTCATCGTGCTGGGTGGACAGCACCACGGCGTCGATGCCGGCGACCTTGCCATTTTCGTAGCGGCAGGTGACCTGGCTCTTCGCGTCCGGGCGCAGCCATGGCAGCAGACCGCTGCGGCGGGCTTCCGCCTGACGCTGCACCAGACGATGGGCAAAGGTGATCGGGGCAGGCATCAGAACATCGGTCTCGTTGCTGGCATAACCGAACATCAGGCCCTGATCGCCGGCACCCTGGTCTTCGGGCTTCTGACGGTCGACGCCCTGGGCAATGTCCACGGACTGTTTGCCGATGATGTTGATAATGCCGCAGGTATCACCGTCAAAACCGACCCGCGAGGAGGTGTAGCCGATGTCCTTGATCACGTTGCGCACCAGGTCTTCCAGGTCCACCCAGGCGCTGGTGGTGATTTCACCACCGACGATGGCGACGCCGGTTTTTACCAGGGTTTCGCAGGCCACACGGGCGTGGGGGTCCTCGGTCAGGATGGCGTCCAGCACCGCATCAGAGATCTGGTCGGCCAGTTTGTCCGGATGGCCTTCAGAAACCGACTCGGACGTGAAGATGCTGTAGTCAGACATGCGCAGGCTCCTCTTGAGCTGGGTGGGCAGAGTCGTGCCCGTATTCATTGATAGAGTTGGTTGGTATTCGTTGTCTTACAATACGTTTTGCAATGGTATCGGATTTTATATCAAAAACTTTTGATATTCTTCCCCGGGTTCTTTTCCCGGGCAGTATTTTCAGGTTTCCGGAACTCCCGTACCTGGACCTGGAAGCCGTTGCGCAGGCCAATGAACAGGGATTCGCCGGTCTCCAGGCCAGCGTCGGCCGCCCAGGCATTCAGTTCCTCAGGCTCAAAGCCCAGCCACAGGTCGCCGCAGTTCTCCCGGGCCCAGTCCTGGTCATGGCTGCGCAGGTCGCTGATGACCAGGTAGCCCCCGGGTCGGAGCAGCTCGCTGCCTTCCAGAAAGACGTCTGCCGGGCTGGGAAGGTGATGCAGCACCATGTTGGCCACCACCAGGTCGAAGCGTTCGGGCCGACCCTTCAGGGCGGCTGTCGTTCCCTCGATCAATTCCACGCTGTCCAGTCGCAGCTCCTCACAGGTCTGGCGGGCTTTTCGCAGCATGTCGGCGGAGTTGTCCACTGCCACAACCCGTTCACAGATGTCAGCGAGTACCGGCAGGAAAGCTCCTTCACCCGGGCCAATCTCCAGGGCGGTCCGCCAGTGATTCCGGGCCGCCCGGGCCTGGATCAGCTCGGCGGTTGGCTGTGCGTAGAGATCAAACGCCGCAATCAGCTCCTGCTGCTCCCGGAACTGCTCGGCATGGCGGGCAAAAAAGACCTGTGACTGATCCGCCCGCTGCTGCCGAATGGCTTCGATCCTCTCCTGCAGCTGACCGGTGACCGGCACCCTGTCAATGGTCTGGAAGATCTGTCGCACAGCAGCGTCCGGCAACCCGGCGGCCTCCGATTCCAGGTGCAGCGGCCGTCGGTAGAAAATCGCATTGCCCTCCCGCTGGGGCTCCAGCAACCCGGCCTTGTGCAACACCTTGAGATGGTGACTCATTCCTGACTGACGCATGTCGAAAAGCTGGCTCAGCTCCAGCACCCCGAAGGTGTCACGGCGCAGCACCCTCAGAATCTCCAGGCGCAGCGGGTCGCCGCAGGCCTTGTAGAGCGGAGCGAGGGCGTCGAGGCCCTGATGTGGAGTCGTAGTGGTCAGGCTGGTCATGGAGCGGATATTAGTGGCTGTCCGGGGTTTGATCAAGATCTATATCAAAAAATATTGATATAGGATTTGGGCGAGGCGATTTGTAGCGTTCGCAAAAGGCCGAAGCTGATTTGCTCCCATGGCCACTAATCGGCGAAAATACGCGCCTTTCCTTTTGACCTCATGTTTGCTGACAAATACTGGAGAAACGTCAATGCCGTCCCGTAATGATCTCGCCAACGCCATTCGCGCGCTGAGCATGGATGCGGTTCAGAAAGCCAAGTCCGGCCACCCGGGTGCGCCCATGGGTATGGCGGATATCGCCGAGGTGCTGTGGAACGATTACCTCAGCCATAACCCGGCCGACCCCCAGTGGGCCAATCGCGACCGGTTCGTGCTGTCCAACGGGCACGGCTCCATGCTGCAGTATTCCCTGCTGCACCTGAGCGGGTACGACGTTTCCATCGACGACCTCAAGAACTTCCGTCAGTTGCACTCCCGCACCCCGGGGCACCCCGAATACGGTTACACGCCGGGGGTGGAAACCACCACGGGGCCGCTGGGTCAGGGCATTGCCAACGCGGTTGGTTTCGCCCTGGCGGAGAAGGCGCTGGCGGCCCAGTTCAACCGTCCGGGTCACAACATTGTTGATCACTACACCTATGCGTTCCTGGGCGACGGCTGCCTGATGGAGGGCATCTCCCATGAAGTGGCCTCCCTGGCCGGCACCCTGGGTCTGGGCAAACTGGTCTTCTTTTACGACGACAACGGCATCTCCATCGACGGTGAAGTCGAGGGCTGGTTTACCGACGACACGCCCAAGCGCTTTGAATCCTACGGCTGGCAGGTGATTCCAGCGGTAGATGGCCATGACGCCGACGCGGTCCGGGCAGCCATCGAGAGTGCCCGCGCCAATACGGAGCAGCCAACCCTCATCTGTTGCAAGACCATCATCGGCTTCGGTTCCCCCAACAAGCAGGGCACCGAAGGTTGCCACGGCGCCCCCCTGGGGGACGACGAGATCCAGCTGACCCGGGAGAAGCTGGGCTGGAATCATGGGCCCTTCGAGGTGCCGGAGGACATCTACGCCGCCTGGAACGCCAGGGAGAAGGGCGCCGCCGCCCAGAAAGCCTGGAGCGATGCCTTCGCTGAGTATGAGAAAGCCGAGCCGGAACTGGCCGCTGAGTTCAAACGCCGCATGGCGGGTGACCTGCCGGCGGACTTCGCGGATAAGGCCGATGCCTATATCCGTGAGTGTCAGGAGAAAGGCGAGACCATCGCCAGCCGCAAGGCGTCCCAGAACACCCTGAACGCCTATGGCCCGCTGCTGCCGGAACTGCTGGGCGGCTCCGCCGACCTGGCGGGCTCCAATCTCACCATCTGGCAAGGCAGCAAGGGGCTGACCCGGGACGACGCCAGCGGCAACTATGTCTATTATGGCGTGCGTGAATTCGGCATGGCGGCCATCATGAACGGCATCGCCCTCCATGGCGGTTTCGTTCCCTACGGCGCCACATTCCTGATCTTCATGGAGTACTGCCGCAACGCCGTGCGCATGGCTGCACTGATGAAGCAGCGGGCCATCATGGTCTTCACCCATGACTCCATCGGCCTGGGCGAGGATGGCCCCACCCACCAGCCTATCGAGCAGCTGGCCAGTCTGCGCACCACGCCCAACATGAGCACCTGGCGTCCGGCGGACACCGTGGAGTCCGCGGTGGCATGGAAAACGGCCCTTGAGCGTAAGGATGGCCCCACTGCGATGGTGTTCTCCCGGCAGAACCTGCCCCATCAGGAGCGGGACGCGAAGCAGCTGGCCAATATCGCCCGCGGTGGCTACATCCTCTCGGACAGCAAAGGAACACCCGATCTGATCCTGATCGCCACCGGTTCGGAAGTTGGACTGGCCCAGGACGCCGCGGAAAAGTTGCGGGAGAAAGGCCACAAGGTGCGCGTAGTGTCGATGCCGTCCACGGATGTGTTTGATGCCCAGAGCGCCCAGTACAAGCAGAAGGTGTTGCCGCTGGATGTCACCAACCGGGTTGCCATTGAGGCCGCCATCGAGGACTACTGGTACAAGTATGTGGGTCTCGACGGCCGGGTGATCGGCATGAGCAGCTTTGGCGAATCCGCACCGGCCGGCGAACTGTTCCGGGAGTTCGGCTTCACCGTCGAGAACATTGTCGAAACAGCCCTCGACCTGCTGGATAACTGATGGCACCGGGTGCTCCTGCGCGAGTCGCGATCAATGGCTATGGCCGGATTGGTCAGAGTGTGCTGCGCGCACTCTACGAAAACGGCTACCGCGACCAGTTGCAGGTGGTGGCGATTAACGAGCTGGCGGATCTGGACACCATCGCCCACCTGACCCGTTACGACTCCACCCACGGCCGGTTCCGGGGCGATGTCCGGGCGGATGGGGAGGCGCTGGTGGTGAACGGCGACCGGATCGAGGTGTTGCGCTGTGCCGACCCGGCTGAGTTGCCCTGGGGCGATCTGGACATCGATCTGGTACTGGAGTGCTCCGGTTCCTTCAGCGACCGGGCGACAGCGGAGCAGCACCTGGCCTCCGGCGCCCGCCGGCTGCTGTTCTCCCAGCCGGCGGAGGCGGACGTGGATCGCACGGTGGTCTTCGGGATCAACGATCAGAGCCTGGAAACCGGCGACCGTATTGTCGCGGCGGCCTCCTGCACCACCAACTGTATCGTTCCCGTGATCCAGGCTCTGGATGATGCGCTCGGGGTGGTGCAGGGCAGCACGACCACGATCCATGCGGCGATGAATGATCAGCCTGTGATCGATGCCTACCATCACCAGGATCTTCGCCGTACCCGCAGTGCCCTGCACAACATTGTGCCGGTGGATACGGGCCTGGCAAAGGGTATCGAGAGGCTGCTGCCCCATATGGAAGGGCGCTTCAGCTCCGTGGCCATGCGGGTGCCGACCCTGAACGTCTCCGCCATCGATATGGTGGTAAATGTACGGGAGGAGACCACGGTGGCGGCGGTCAACGAGCTGCTGGCCCGCGCCGCCCGCGGACCGCTGAAAGGCATCCTCGGTTATACCGACGAACTGCTTGCCAGCTCCGACTTCAACCACGACGCCCACTCCGGCATCGTGGACGGCGGCCAGACCCGCGTCACCGGTGGTACCATGGTAAAAGTGCTGTGCTGGTTCGACAACGAATGGGGCTTCGCCAACCGCATGCTGGATGTCAGCCGGCGATGGCTGTCTTTATAAAGAATTTATTGGCCGCGGAATCCGCGGAAGAACGCGGAAGAAAGGATAAAAAGACGGATTAGCCACGGAAGACACGAAAGGACACGGAAAAAAGAAAAGAGCTCTTTGTTGCGGAATGCCTCTGGTGCGGCGGGTGCCCGCAACCAATGTTTTCCTTCTTTTTTCCGTGCGTTCCGTGTCTTCCGTGGCAAGTTTTTCTTTTGTTTTTTCCGCGTCGTTCCGCGGATTCCGCGGCAAAAAATCTCTGTCTTTAACCTGAAACAACGGAAACAGACTATGGCCATCAAGAAAATGACCGATCTGGATCTTGCCGGTAAGCGGGTGCTGATCCGGGAAGACCTGAACGTGCCCGTCAAGGACAGCAAGGTAAGCAGTGATGCCCGTATCCGCGCCTCTCTTCCCACCATCAAGGCAGCACGGGACGCCGGCGCTAAAGTCATGCTGATGTCCCACCTGGGCCGGCCGGAGGAGGGCGTCTACGACGAGGCTTCCTCAATGAAACCGGTGGCGGAGCATCTTTCGGAGCTGCTCGGTCAGGAGGTCCGCCTGATCAGGGATTACCTCGACGGTGTTGATGTGGCCGAAGGGGAAGTGGTGTTGTTCGAGAATGTCCGCTTCAATAAGGGCGAGAAGAAGGACAATGAAGAGCTGGCGAAAAAATACGCCGCACTTTGTGATGTCTATGTAATGGACGCCTTTGGCACTGCCCACCGTGCCCAGGCCTCCACCCACGGTGTGGCGAAATTCGCGCCCGAAGCCTGTGCCGGCCCTTTGCTGGCAGCGGAGCTCGACGCCCTGGGCAAGGCCCTGGACAACCCCGCCAAACCGGTAGTGGCCATCGTGGGCGGCTCCAAGGTGTCCACCAAGCTGGACGTGCTCAACGCGCTTGAGAAAGTGTGCGACCAGATCATTGTCGGCGGGGGTATCGCCAACACCTTTCTGGCGGCGGCGAACAAGCCGGTAGGCAAGTCCCTGTGTGAACATGACCTGGTGGATACCGCCAGGGAAATCGCGTCACGGGTTGAGATTCCCCTTCCTGTGGACGTGGTGGTCGCGCCGGAATTCGACGAGAACGCCACGGCGACGGTCAAGAACACCTCGGATGTGGCGGAAGACGACATGATTCTTGACGTTGGCCCGGAAACCGCAGGCGAATTTGCCCAGCTGCTTAAAAACGCCAAGACCATTCTCTGGAACGGCCCGGTGGGTGTTTTCGAGTTCGACAACTTCGGCAACGGCACCCGGGCCCTGGCCGAGGCGATAGCCGAGAGCGACGCTTTCTCCCTTGCCGGTGGCGGTGATACTGTGGCGGCGGTTGACAAGTATGGTGTAGCTGACAAGATTTCCTATATTTCCACCGGCGGTGGTGCCTTCCTGGAGTTCGTGGAAGGCAAGACTCTGCCTGCAGTAGCAGTATTGGAAGAACGGGGCGCCTGATTTGGTGCCAGCCGCCAGGGAGCGGTGAGGCTTTCCGGGACACGCCGTGGATCCGTCCATGGAGGCTCTTCGAAAACGTCCCTGTTTTCGAAGGTCCCGGAAAGCCTCCCCCCTCCCTGGCTCCGGTACAATGTGACCGGCCTCGACGAATACATATTATCAAGGAGAAAATCCATGGCTCTGATTTCGATGCGGCAGCTGCTGGACCATGCCGCCGAGCGTGGTTACGGTGTACCCGCTTTTAACGTGAATAACCTGGAACAGATGCGTGCCATCATGGAAGCGGCGGACAAGACCGACTCCCCGGTTATCGTCCAGGCTTCCGCCGGTGCCCGCAAGTACGCCGGAGCGCCCTTCCTGCGCCACCTGATCCTGGCGGCGGTGGAGGAGTGGCCCCATATACCGGTGGTCATGCACCAGGACCACGGTACCAGCCCCTCCGTGTGCCAGCGCTCCATCCAGCTGGGCTTCAGCTCGGTCATGATGGACGGCTCCCTCGGCGAGGATGGCAAGACTCCCACGGACTATGAGTACAACGTGGATGTGACCCGCCGTACCGTTGAAATGGCCCATGCCTGTGGCGTGTCTGTAGAGGGCGAGCTCGGCTGCCTTGGGTCCCTCGAAACCGGTCAGGCCGGTGAAGAGGACGGCATTGGTGCGGAAGGTACCCTGGATCACAGCCAGATGCTGACGGATCCGGAGGAAGCGGCGGACTTCGTCAAGAGGACCCACGTTGATGCCCTGGCCATTGCCATCGGCACCAGCCATGGCGCCTACAAGTTTACCCGTCCCCCGACAGGTGACATCCTGGCCATCGACCAGATCAAGGCGATCCACGCCCGTATTCCGGATACTCATCTGGTCATGCACGGGTCCAGCTCCGTGCCCCAGGACTGGCTGGAAATCATCAACAAATATGGTGGTGAAATCCCTGAAACCTACGGCGTACCGGTCGAGGAAATCGTCGAGGGTATCAGGCATGGCGTTCGCAAGGTGAATATAGACACCGACCTGCGCCTGGCCAGCACCGGTGCCGTGCGTCGCTTCCTGGCCGAGAACAAGGCCGAGTTCGACCCGCGTAAGTTCCTCAAGGAGACGGTAAAGGCCATGACCGAAATCTGCGTGGCCCGCTACGAAGCTTTCGGCACCGCCGGCAACGCCAGCCGGATCAAGCCGATCAACCTGGAGGACATGTACCTGCGCTACGAGGCGGGAGAGCTGGATCCCAAGGTCCGGTAACGCCTTTTTTGGCCACGGAATCCACGGAAGGACACGGAAAAAGAAAAGAGAAAAGAGAAAAAAGATCAGCCACGGACAGGCACGGACGAAAAGACAGAGAAAATCTTTTCCAGTTGTCCGTGCAAGTCCGTGCAAGTCCGTGAGTGTCCGTGGCTGAAGCTCTTTCTTTCCGTGTCCTTCCGTGGATTCCGTGGCCAACAACGTTTTTCCTCAGTACCGCTGATCCCCGTCAATTCTCCCCCCTAACCACCTTGTAATTTTGTTTTTCGCGTCAAATATAGAGTCAGAGATCACTCTTTGACCAGATGCGAGGAGTTCGATGGACTTCAAGGACTATTATGCCGTTCTCGGTGTGAGCGAATCCGCCACGCCCGAGGAAATCAAGAAAGCCTACCGGAAGCTGGCTCGTAAATATCACCCGGACGTCAGCAAGGAGGCGGACGCCGACACGAAGTTCAAGGATGTGGGCGAGGCCTACGAAGTTCTGAAAGACCCGGAAAAACGGGCTGAATACGATCAGCTGCGCAAGTATGGGGCCCGGGGCGATGGCTCTTTTGAACCGCCACCCGGCTGGCAAAGTGGCGCTGGTTTTGGCGGAGGTGGTTATACCGGCGCCGACTCCAGTAACTTCAGTGACTTTTTCGAGGAAATCTTCGGGGGCGGCCGAAGGGCCGGCGGATTCGGTGGTGGCGGTTTTGGCGGCTCTCGTCAGAGTATGCGCCGGCGCGGCGAAGACGTTCATGCCCGGCTGGCGCTGTTCCTGGAGGAGGCCTATCATGGTTGTGAAAAGCAGGTTCAATACACCGTTCAGGAAGTGGGCGATCACGGCCGTGTGATCTCCCGGCCGAAAAACCTGAAGGTGAAGATTCCTGCCGGCATGCGGGACGGCCAGCATATTCGCCTGAAGGGCCAGGGTTCACCGGGCATTGGTGGCGGCGAAAACGGCGACCTCCTGATTGAGGTGGAACTTGCGCCCCATCCGCAGTTCAGTGTGGATGGACGGGACCTCCTGATTACCGTACCCGTCGCCCCCTGGGAGGCGGCACTGGGGGCCAGCGTTACCGTTCCCACTGTGGGCGGCAAGGTGAGTCTCAAGGTTCCCAAGGGATCCAGCAGTGGCCGGAAGCTGCGCCTGAAGGGCAAGGGGCTGCCAGGCAAAGAGCCGGGGGACCAGATCGTGGTCCTGCAGGTAGTCATGCCGGAGAGCCACAGTGAAGAGGCCGAGAAGCTTTATAAACAGCTTGCGGAAGCCGAAGAGCATTTTGATCCACGCAGCAAGCTTGATGTGTGACAGAGGGTAGGATGAGCAGAAAAGAAACCATTGTGACGGTAGAACTGGATGACCCGGCCGGCACCTTCACCCTCCGGGAAATCTGCGAGCGCGGCGAATGCCACGCGGAGTTTGTGATAAAGCTGGTGAGTCACGGGGTCATCTCCCCTATCGAGGACAGCCCCAACGCCCTGGACTGGACCTTCGACTTGCCAAACCTTGCCCGTTTGCAACGGGCGCGGCGGCTCCAGCGCGACCTGGAGATCAACCTGCCGGGCCTGGCCATGTCCCTGGACCTGCTGGACGAGGTGCGCGACATGCGCCGGGAAGTCGACCGGCTGAACCGCCTGCTGGATCAGTTCATTACCGACTGACGTTTTTTACCACGGAATCCACGGAAGGACACGGAAAGAAAGAACTTCAGCCACGGACACTCACGGACTTGCACGGACAACTGGAAAAGATTGACTCTGTCTTTTCGTCCGTCCTTTTCCGTGTCGTCCGTGGCCAATCCGTCTCTTATCTTTTCTTCCGCGTCCTTCCGCGGATTCCGCGGCAAACCCCCGTCATTTCTTCTCCAGGGCCTGTATCTCCCGGTACAGCGCCTCCGCTTCCTCCATCAGGGTCGAGTGGGTCCGCAGGTCGCCGTTGCGTTGGGCGTGCAGGGCCTTGGCGAGCTTTTCCTCGTAGGCTTTCTGCAGTTTCTTCTTCGGGTCGCTCTTGAGAAATCCGAACATGATCGTTTCCAGGTTTTGTGTGTTTGGTATTCCTCTGGTTCATTATCTTCTACGTTGGGTTTCACGTCGGGTTCACAAGCCCGCCGGGTTGCTGCTGGTGTCACCGTTGTTCGCCGCTCCAAAACACCTCACAATAGCCTTCTTTAAGTGCCATCCACACAACTGCGACTGACCAGGGAGATATCATGGGCGAAGCCAAGCGAAGAAAGAAAGAGGGGGCACCGGCGCCAAAGGAAAAGCCGTCTCGCAAGGTCTCGGTACTTATCGGGCTGGCCTTCCTGCTGGTCGCTATTGTGACAGGCCTGTATTACCTGACCAGGCCCCCGGCGCCGGGTTCGGGAGAACTGCCGCAGGTGTCTGCAGACACACCATCGTTCCCCCAGGAGCTGGACCGGTTCGGAGTTTCAGTGGGGCCGGAAGACGCCAAGGTGGTGGTCCGTGAATTCGCCGACTATCAGTGCCCCGCCTGCGCCCGCTTCGCTGAGGCCGCTCAGCGCCTGAAGGAAGAGTACGTGGAGCCCGGCAAGGTGCGGTTCGTGTTTTTTGATCTGCCCCTTCGTCAGCACAACAATGCGGTGCCAGCCGCCATGGCGGCGCGCTGTGCGGGCGACCAGGACCAGTATTGGGCGATGCATGACCGGTTGTTCGCCGAACAGTCGGCCTGGGAAACCAGTGACAACCCACAGCAGATGTTCTCGGAATACGCCGAGGACCTGGGACTGGATACGCGCCGGTTCAATCGCTGCATGGACTCCGAGCTCCACCTCGAAGATATCGAGAACAGCCGCCAGGTCGCCATGCAGCTGAAGGTTGCCAGCACACCCACCGTGCTGGTGAACAACATCCCCCTCAATCGCCCCGGCTGGGCGCAACTGTCGGCCGTGGTGGAGCGTGAGCTGAGTCGCTGATTGGCCATCGCGCCGCCATTTGGTTAAAATCCGCCCGATTTCGCGGCACCGGCTTTCCGAAGCTGGTGCCGCCCTGTTTCAGAACCATGCTCCGGATTTACGCTCCGGCCCGCAGGAGACACCATGACCCAGAACATTGTTGTCTGCGCACTCTACAAGTTCGCAGCGCTGGATGATTACCAGCAGTTACGCCAGCCCCTGCTGGACCTGATGCTCGACAGGGACGTCCACGGCACTTTGCTGCTGGCCCGGGAAGGTATCAATGGCACCATCGCCGGAAGCCGCGGGGGAATCGATGCGATCAGGGCCTGGCTTGGCCGGGATGAACGCTTTGACGGTATCGACTACAAGGAATCCCATGTGGATATCCAGCCGTTCAAACGCACCAAGGTGAAGCTCAAGAAGGAAATCGTCACCATGGGCGTGGAGGGAATCGATCCCAAGCGCATCGTAGGGACCTATGTGGAACCCGGGGACTGGAACGATCTGATTTCCGACCCCGACGTATTGCTGATTGATACCCGGAACCAGTACGAGGTTGAAATCGGAACCTTCGAGAACGCGAAGAACCCGGCAACCGACACCTTCCGTGAATTTCCCGACTATGTCGCGAAGCAGCTGGACCCGGAAAAACACAGGAAAGTGGCGATGTTCTGCACCGGCGGCATTCGCTGTGAGAAATCCACAGCGTTCCTTCGGGAACAGGGCTTCGAGGAGGTTTATCACCTCAAGGGCGGCATTCTCAGGTACCTGGAGGAAGTGCCCCCCGAGAAAAGCCTGTGGCGTGGCGAGTGTTTCGTTTTTGATGATCGCGTGACCGTCAACCACAACCTCGAACGGGGCGGATACGATCAGTGTCATGCCTGCCGTCGCCCCATTACCGAGGAAGACAAGCAAAGGCCGGAATACGAACAGGGAGTGAGTTGTCACCACTGCGCGGACCTTATGACCGAAGAGCAAAAGGCCCGGTTTGCGGAGCGAGAGCGGCAGATTCGCCTGGCCCGGGAGCGGGGCGAGGTTCACGTGGGAGGTGAAGCGGCCCGGGTTATTGCGCAGCGAAAGGCCCGCAAGAAAGCCGAGCGCGCCCGCCAGGCCCTTCAGAGCCGGCAAGGCGAGGCGACATCAGACCACTCATAGCCCGGAGGTAGAATGGGTCTTACCCGATATACGATGGCAGCGGCGCTGCTGCTGCCCGTGGCCGTCACCGCACAGGACCGTAACTGGACGGGCGAGGCCGAACTGGGGCTGCTGGTGACCACTGGCAACTCTGAGGAAACCAATCTCAAGAGCCGACTTGGCCTGCTCCAGGAAACCAGCCAGTGGCGCAATAGCGGGGAATTCCGCACGGCCTATACCGAAGCGGATGATGAAACCACTTCGGAGCGCTATCGGATTGAAGGCGAGACCGACTACAAGTTTTCCGAGTTCCAGTACTGGTTTGTCCGTGGCTACTTCGAGGATGACCGGTTCTCCGGCTACGACTTCCAGTCATCCGTCACCACGGGTTATGGCCACCGGGTCTGGGAATCCGGCGACCGTTCATTCCTGGACCTGTCCGCCGGTGTGGGTTATCGCTTCAACAAGCTGGAGGTTCCCGATCAGGATGGTAACCGGGATGAAGATGCGGTTATCGGCCGGCTGGCGGGCCAGTTCGACTACGCCCTGTCGGAAAACGCACTGTTTCGCCAGGAGCTGAGCACGGAATTCGGATTGACAGAGAATAACGTGATCACCGAATCGGCGACGTCGGTGCAGGCCGGCATTGCCGGTAACCTCTCCATGAAGGCGGCCTACCGGGTGTACCACGTTTCCGACGCGCCCCCGGCTTCCGAAAAGACCGACACTGAAACCTCGCTTTCCCTGCTCTACGGCTTCTGATCCGGTGGTGACAAAGCGGCTATTGCTGCCGCTTTGTCACCGGTAGGCCTGGATGATCCGCTCCAGTTCCCCCGAGATCCGCATGCGCTCCAGCTCCTGGTTGACCAGGGCTGCCATAGGGGCGTGACGGGGCGGGAACATCAGGCGATAGGCGACCTCATCAAAACGGATGGGCGCTTCCTCCAGGCTGTCGGCCCAGCGGGGGTTATTCTTCAGAACCCAGTAGCCAGCGTGGAGGTTGCTGACCGCTCCTGTAAACCGGTCCCCGCCCTGGTAAAGCCGTTTGAACAGGGCGCGCTGTTCCTGCAGCGGGATAATATCCACAGAGCCTTCCCGTAGTTTCTGTTGCAACCAGGGATAGTGGAAGCCCAGTCGTGTCAGCAGCGTACCTTCAAGGTCGTGGACGGAATCGATCTCTCTGGCTCTGTCCTTGTGAACGAACAGAGCGTCGCGGGTCATCATGACGGGTTCCGTGAACAGAAACGCGTCCGGGTCGTCGGTCCATTCAATGGCGCGCATGGTGACATCCGCATGGCCCTCGTGGAGCAGGCTGTCGACGCGCTTGGGTGGTAACTGGATGGCCTGAAGTCCGATGTCGTGGCGGTTCGTGATCGCCGCCAGAACGTCCCAGAAAATCCCTGAAATCCGGCCGTCGGCATGAATGATCGTAAAGGGCGGGTACCCACCGGTACTGATGTTGAAAACCAGTGTCTCCGGAATCGGCGCATCCTCGCCATGGGCCGGACTGAGTCCGACCATCAGCACCAGGGCAGCGAGAGCGCGAATTATCGGCATCTGGAGGGGCTCGTGGCGGCGTTTACGCCACTACTATAGTCTCTGCCTCCCGCTTAAGGAATTCCAGTGTCCCGGACGGGACACTAGATCCGATTCCTCAGGCCGAGGTCGTCGGGATAGGGTGCGAGGTAATGCTGGGTGTCGAGGTAATCGATGGGCTCGCGGCGCTGGGCCATTCTCAGTAGCGTCATGGGCACGATCAACGGCACCTCACCCCGGTGGTAGGCCTCGATCTGCTCCATGAGGACCTTGCGGTCCTCTTCGCCCATGGAATCCCGCAGGTATCCCATCAGGTGCTGCATGGCGTTGACGTGGGAACCCCGGGTGACGCGCCTGGTCATGGCCTCCATGAAGAGGGTGATGTAACGCTCCGCTATATCTTCAAGGGGCTCCGCCTTCAGGTCTCCCAGTAATGGCCCCAGCTGGCGGTAGATCCGCTCCGAGTGGGCCAGAAGCTGGAACTTGTGGCGGGTGTGGAACTCGATCAGGGCCTGGGGCGCCAGTTTTTCCCCGGCCACATTCTGTAACCAGTCGTCATAGGCGAAGACCCTCTCGATGAAGTTTTCTCTGAGCTGGTCATCATTGAGGCGGCCTTCCTCTTCCACTGGCATCAGCGGATAGTGGCGTATCAGGGCCTCCGCAAACATGCCGCGTCCATCCCGACGGGTAACATTGCCCTCCGGATTGTGCACCTTGATCCGCTCCATGCCACAGGACGGCGATTTGGCCATCAGGATATAGCCCCGGAGATTTCTCAGGGAGGGCAGGATATCATCGATGAACGATTGCATGGCGCCGGTGTGGTCTTCGCCGCCTTTGACTTCCACCAGGTGCAGGCCATCGGTATGTTCCCGCAGGTGGATGGCCGGTCGCGGCACACCCAGCCCGGCCTCCAGTTCCGGACAGATGGAGCGGAAATCGAAATAGCGGGACAGCACCTGGGTACAGAAGCGGGAGTGCTTGTGGCCACCATCGTGGCGAACTTCCCTGCCGAGAAGACAGGTGCTGATGCCTACAGGGATCTGACTCATGGGTGCGGGCTCCCGTGGATAACCTGATGAACCTTTATACTCTACCTTATACGACAGTCCGGCGGTTATCGATGACTCCCGAAGGCAACTTCAGGAGCTGTTATCGGCCCGGCTTGCGAGCAGGTGGGCGTAGATTTCCTTCACCCTGCCGGCGAAGTTTTCCACGGAATGATCCCTGGCAAAGGCCAGGGCATTGGCTGACAGTTCCTTGCGCAGGGTGTCGTCCTCCAGAAGCATCTGGACGCGCTGTCGCCAGAGATCTTCCCGCTCCGGCGTCTTGTAGCCGTTGTGCCCCTGCTGGACCACATCGTCGATACCGCTTGAGCGCACCGCCACCACGGGCATGCCTCCCGCCATGGCTTCCAGGATAACCATGCCCTGGGTTTCGGACTTGGACGCAAACAGAAAAACGTCGCCGAGGCGATACCAGGTGGCCATGTCTCCGGGTTGAACGGCCCCCACCAGGGTGATGCAGTCGGCCATTTCAAGCTCGTTTATGCGGTCCTGCAGCCGGTCACGCTGATGCCCGTCACCAATCATCAGGAAACGGAAGGGCCGCTCGGTCTTCAAGCGAAGCTCACTGAGGGACTCGATCATGAAGTCGATGTTCTTCTCGTTGGAGAGCCGGGCCACGCTGATGAACACCCGTTCCTCTTTCCTGATGCCGAGTTTTTCCCGCAACGCGGTAATGTCCGCATCGGGAACCTCCCGGAATTTCCCGAATTCGATGCCCGTGGGCTGGACGAACGTGGGTGTTTTCACCCCGATCATCCTGAGGTATTCCTCCGTGGAGTAGGTGGGCACGATGACACCGTCACACTTGTTGGCAAAGCGCTTGATGAGGGCATGGGAAATCAGGTTACGGAACAGCAGCCCCGGCAGTGGCACGAAGTGGGCATAGTGCTCCAGGCGGGTGTGATAGGTGTACACGGCGGGCACGTTGAGCCAGCGGGCCAGGAACAGCCCCAGGGAACCAAGCCAGAAAGGGTGATGAAGGTGAATCACGTCCGGCCGGAACTTGCGTACCTGGGTACGGATGCGCCGGAGGAATATGTTGGCCATGCGGAACTCGCGCTTCGCGCCCACCGACAGCAGGGAGGGCACCCGAACCACGTGAAACTCTTCTTCCGGCTGGTTCTGGTAGCGGGGAGCGATCACCAGGACCTGATTGCCCAGTTTCACCAGCCCCTGCCTCAGCCTCTCGATGGAAATGGGCACCCCGCCGATAAAGGGCAGGTAATTGTTGGTGAACATCGCCACCCGCAGCGGCCTGTCCAGCCAGGGGGTGGGGTCCAGGTCGTAGTTGGGATAGTAATCCCGGTCCTTGAAAACCCGCGTGTACAGTTTGATCGCCAGTATCGTCAGCACGCTGACGACCAGGATGAAGTTCAGAAAGCCGGTGTAAAAGATGGAGTAGACGACAAACCAAAGGCTTTCGAGATGGCGCAGTACCGGATGCTGCCTGCTCTCCAGTGGCACCAGTTCGGCGCGGATCTCCTCCGGCGTGACCGTGACCATGACGTAGTGGTAGAAACTGCTGTCGGTATTGAGTACCAGGCCGCCGGCCCCGCCAGTGGTGATGAAACGGGTGCCGGCCACTTCCCGTTCCGCCCAGGTGGCGAGGTTGGCGGAGAACACCATATCCACCCGATACTGCCTGAAAAGCTCCAGCAGGGCATTGCGGAAGGCTTCCGGCTGAACGTAGTCATCCCTCGCCTCGAACAGCAGGGGGTCATCCACCTCAAACAGTGGATGACCCAGGAAGACCACGCGGTGCCCGGAGCTGTCCTGGGAGAGCAGGTCGCTCAGCCAGCGCACCTGCCACTGCCAGGGCGTCTTTCCGGTGCTGTCCAGGAAGATGAAGCGGGTATCGCCGGTCCGGAAGCTGAAGAAATGGGGACCGAAGTGCTCGTAAAAGCGATAACTGCCAAAGGTGCTGTGCTCGTTGTCGCCGAAGGTGAGCAGGTAGGGAATGTCGAGGTGCTGGAGCGTGCCGTAGAGTGCCTGGTATTTGTCTTCACCGCCATTACTGACGGCGTTACCCGCGGAGACCATGAACCGGGCATCACTGTTGTTGATATGGGGAATGATGCGTTTTTCGAACATGCCCACCGAGTTACTGATATTGCCCACCACAGCGAACCGGAAACTCTCATCGCCCTCCAGGCGCTCATGGATCCGTTCGAGCTGGTCTGTATGAACGCCTTCGAATTCCGGCAGGACATAATTCAGGTACGCCTTGTAGCCCAGCAACAGGACAACCACGATGACGTTCAGGTAGAACAGGACTTTGAGTGGATTGCGGGTCATCGCTTGTGACTCCTGGTGAGGTCCCTCTGCAACAGCAACAGGCCGATCAGCATGCCGAGATAGATCGTGACCACCCGCCAGGCGACGGTTACCAGCACCAGATGGTCGCCCCCCAGCAGACCCCGGAAAAAACTGCCAAAGACCCCTTCGGAGATGCCCGATGCCCCGGGCGTTGGGGAGAAGTACATGATGAAGGTGGTGACCACCAGCAGCCCAAGCGTGTTCAGCCAGGAAACGTCGTATCCGAGGGATGTGATCAGCACCCAGGGAAAGCTGAACAGGCTGGTCAGGAAAAGGGCGGTGAACACGACCGATAGCCCGACATAGCGCCGTTCACCCCGAATATAATAGCCGAAACTCCGGGAAAACCTCATCATCTCCCTCCGCGCCTTGAACTGCCAGCGCCGGTGGCGCTGCGGGCTGATCAGGTGCCAGCGATCCAGCAGGGTCAGAGAGCCACTGAGAGGCGGGATCAGCCAGCGGGCGCGGAACAGAACCACCGTGAAGAACCCCAGGTACAGCACAATCAGGATGGCCAGGATCCAGCTGATGTCACCGAGCAGGGGTTGCTCCTGCAGAGCCGGCAGGGTAACCAGGAAAATCGGCGCCAGGGAAAATATGAAGATCACGGCCAGTACGGTCCGGATGGTGGTGGCGGCCGTGGCATAGCCCACCGGCACACCTTCCCGCTGAAGATACCAGATCTGGGCAAATCCCCCACCGGTGGCCATGGGCGTGATATTGGAGAAGAAAATATTGATAAAAACCAGCCGGGCGATTGCCTTCAGCCGCACCCGGTAGCCCAGGGCGCGGAGCGTGAAATAGAGGCGCAGACCGTCGCTGGAGAAGTAGACAAGCAGCAGTCCGGCGATTGCGGCGATGGCTCCGGGGTCGAGCAGGCGCCAGTCGAAGGTCAGGCTGCGGTCAGCGAACTGTCGATAGACCACCCACAGGCCCGCGGCGGTCAGGCCAACAAACAACAGCGAAAAGAGCGCCAGTCTCTTGCCTGAAGTGGATGCCCATCGCTGAGATTTCATCGTGATCCTGTTGCCCGCTGAAAACAGGCCACAGTTTATCCTTGCGTGAAGGCGAGTTGCCACCGGGAAACCGAATATTCACGGTCTTGAAATCCGACCGGACGGCACGCAGGTATACCGGTTGTGGCAAATGCATTTCTTCAACCGCAGAGGAGCTCCCCCAATGCCCCGACATTTTGAGCAGGCCCCGGGTCTGTATGACGCCGCGGTACCCGAAACCGAAGGCTACGTCTTCAACCAGACCATGATGCGCATCAAGGACCCGGAGCGGTCACTGGATTTCTACACCCGGGTGATGGGCATGCGCCTGGTTCGCAAGCTGGAATTTCCGGAAATGAAGTTCACCCTCTATTTCCTGGGTTACCTGGATGATCGCGAGGCCCAGAGGGTTCCGGAAGACAACGCTCACCGCACCACCTATACCTTCGGCCGCGAGGCCATGCTGGAACTGACCCATAACTGGGGCACCGAAAACGACCCGGACTTCGCTTACCACAATGGCAACGACGAGCCTCAGGGCTTCGGTCATATCGGCGTGGCGGTCCCGGACGTCTATGGGGCCTGCGACCGCTTTGCGGAGCTGGACGTGGAGTTCGTCAAGAAACCGGACGACGGCAAGATGAAGGGGCTGGCCTTTATCAAGGACCCGGATGGCTACTGGATCGAGATCCTGCAGCCGGACATGCTGGAAAAGCAGCGCAAGCAGTAGTCCGCGAATTACCCGGACGGGACGCTATCAGCGTTTCCCGCCGGGCAGGAAGCGGCGGACGAAGCCGGCCGCGGCCGCAAAGGGCAAAGCGGTGCGGGGCAGGTACGGAACCGACCACAGGCCGCCATGGATGGCATTGTCCATGAACAGCTCGTAGGGGTGATCCAGTGGCGTGTCAGGCCGGGAACAGGCCTTGTCGTACCGCAGTTCATGCACCCAGAGAGCCGCCATCAGAGCATTGGTGGTTTCCGGCGCGAACACCTCCACATCGAACAGGTCGGCGCCGGCAAATCCTGCTGCCAGTGACAGGTTGCTGACAACCGAACGGGTCGTGGTTGACGGCGCGATATTCATGACCGCGTACCGACCCTCAGCCCGGGATACCGTGGCCCGCCACTGCTGCAGGCGCTTGGCCAGGGCGTAGTTAGGCCCCTGTTGCGGAATGGTGCTGTCGACAATGCCGTAGCGTTTGCCGTTGTCGCTTTCGTAAAGGCGCGTGACACCCGGGGCGAAAGCATGGGGACCGAGCGGCCACTGGCAGGCGCGGGTCAGCAGGGACCGGTTCTGCCAGGCGCTCATTACCCGTTCCGCCACCTGTTCAGGCACGGCGAAGCTGTCGGTAGGGGTGGCCATGTAGGCAATGCTGGTTGCCGGGTCTGCTTGCTGCAGCCGGCTGGCGATGGCATCCATGGCGACGGAAACCCGGGTATGCTTTTCACCATGGAGGTAGGCCAGGCAGCCCACATCCAGGGGTTTGCCGAAGCTGGCCAGCCAGTGTGCAATATCCGGCGTCCTGGTCAACAGATTGGCCCCGAGTCCCGGTTGCCATCCGCTCTCAATGCTGGCTTCCGTCAGCTCGCTGTCGGCCTCCACCGGCGCATGGAGCACGCCATTGCCCTCACGGACCAGTTGCAGAATGCGCTGCCAGGGCGCCGAGGCCGGCACGTCCACCGCAAGAATGCGGGCCCGCCACCGGGTCAGCCAGCTCAGCGGTCCCGCTTCGGAAGCCGCACCCAGCAGGGCGAAGGTGCGATCGGACAGGTCGAACCAGTGTGGGTTGTCCAGGCAGCGGTGTAGTGCATCCGCCGCGGATGGCTCCATGACGCCACGAACCACCCAGCGTTCCAGCTGGACCCTCAGCCGTTCTCCGGAAAGTTGCTCGCCATTGACGGGGACCGCCCAGGGCGCGGGGCCATCGGGACTGCGCCCGTTGATGGTCAGCGTCCCGAAGGGGGTGTCCGGCTGGGCCATGGCTTCATCGAGGGACGCATCCCCCTGCTGTGTGCTGAACACGAACTGCCGATGGGTCTCCGCCAGACCGGTCCGGGCGATGCCCAGGGCATTCTCCGGGCTTGCCAGGCCGAGCTCCACCAGGTGGTGGAAATGGGTGACGTACTCCTTGCGCCAGTTGCGGGTGCCCTGGACAGCATTGGCGGCGTCTTCCGACACGGCCCCGGCGGCGGCGGTAAGAATGACCCGTGATGCTTCCGAGGTGCTGCGCCGCCCACTGCCGGCTTTCCGGGGAAAGGCGATGCCCAGGGCCTGGTTTTCCTTCTCAGGTTGTGCCTGCATGGTCAGGACTGATTCTCCTTGCTTGCGGATTGGGACTGGCTGCTGACGGACGCGATGATCACCGCCACCGTCAGGATGATAGCACCGGCAATGCCGATATTGGCCAGAACTTCTCCGAGGATCAGCCAGGCCAGCAGGGCCACGAACAGAGGCTCCAGGGTGACGATGATACTGGACAGCGTTGCCGGTGTGGTCTTCATCGCGGTGAAAAAGCACAGGTAGCCCACACAGGTGGGCACTACCCCAATATAGGTCACCATCAGCCAATGTTTCAGTTTGAGGGTGCCAAGACCCGCAAAACCGCCGGACAGCCAGGCCACCGGCAACAACAGCAGTGCTGCCACCAGAAAGCAGATAAAGGCAGTGGTATAAACCGGGGTGCCGGCGGAATTGTAACGACTGGTGAGGGTGAAGCCGGTGTACACCAATGCGGCCAGCAATGCCATCAGTATGCCTGTCAGCCGCAGGGTACCGGTGGTGTCCATATCGCTGGCCACCAGCATGGCGGTACCGGCGATGGCGGAGACCAGACTCAGTACCGTGATCAGGCGGGGCTTCTCCCCCAGTAACGGTGCCGCCAGGATGGCCACGAACACCGGGGGCAGGCACAGGGATATCAGCGTGGCGATGCCGGCGCCGGTCAGATCAACGGCAAGCAGATAGCTGCCCTGATAGAAAGCCTGGAACATCCCCAGCCCCGCCAGTACCAGCAGCGCAGTGGGTCCGGGCCGGGGCAGCAGGTGGCGTCCGGGTTGGCCGGCACCACCGGCACTTATCTGTCTCAGTTCCCGCACCATCAACAGCCAGAAAAACGGCAGGGCCACAACCAGCCGCAGCAGGGCGAGCGTAATGGCCTCCAGTTCCGTGGTGGCGAACAGGAATTTTGCGACAATACCGGTGGTGGCCCAGAGCATGGAGGCCAGGGCAATCAGCAGGACGCCCCGGATCATTCCAGTATCAGCACTATCAGCTCTTTGGGGCCGTGAACCCCGTAGGCCAGCGTCTGCTCAATATCGGCGGTCTTGGAGGGGCCTGAGACCAGCAGGGCATTGGTGGGCATACCGGCGGACCAGTCCTGTTCCCGTATCGCTTCGTGCAGGGTGGTGTAGAGCTGGTCCGCCCGTAGCAAGGCGATATGAACCGGAGGCACCAGGCTCATCAGACGCGGCTCCGCCACGGTTGGCCAGAGGATCAGCGAGCCGGTCTCGGCAATGCCGCCCCGGGTCGAGGTGAGGCTGGCGTCGACTTCCTCAAAGAGGTGCGCCTGCCAGCTGGAAATCGGCTCGTCGTAGATCATCAGTTCCGGCAGGTCACCCCGCTGCGCCTGCCGCAGGCTGTCGCCCGGATCGCCGGCGTTGCCGACGAGCAACTTGCGGGTCCCCTTTTGCGCAAGTATCTCCGCCAGGCAATCGATCCAGTTATCCGCCGGGCACTGGTGAACCTCGCCATGAACCGGCTCGATCGCTTCCCGGAACCTTCGGACCTTCTCCCCGGTGCTCCATTGCGGCCGTTCCAGCACAGAGAAGTCCCTTGCCGGCGCCGTCAGCTCGCCTCCGGAGCGATGCCGGAGCCGGTTGAGGATGGCATCCCGGGCGCTCATGAGTCGCGCTCCTTCAACCGCTGGTGAAGGGTTTTGGAGGCGAGCCGGGGGGCGGTGCGAAACCGGGTCCAGGCGCCCAGTTTGCCGGGCTGCAGGCGATTGAAGCGACTGGCCAGGGCGGTACCCATCCGGTAAGCCGCCGGATGGGCGTGAACCCATTGCCAGGTTTTCCAGGCAAGGGCCTCTCCGGCGTGTCGCTTGCTGCCATGGCCCCGGACCCGCGCCGGATGCAGCTGGTCACCGTTCACCGACTCCTGGCGCAGGCGTACCAGCAGATCCGGTATGGGGATCTTTACCGGACAGACTTCCCCGCACGCGCCGCAGAGACTGGATGCCGACGGGAGGTGCCGGGTTTCATCGAGGCCCAGCAGGTGGGGCATCAGGATCTTGCCGATGGGGCCCGGATAGGTGGTGCCATAGGCGTGGCCGCCGATCCGTGTATACACGGGGCAGTGGTTCATGCAGGCGCCACAGCGGATACAGCGCAGGGTATCCAGCAGCTGATCGTCCTGGTAAATGCCGGAACGGCCGTTATCCACCAGCACCAGGTGTACTTCTTCCGGACCATCGAGTTCCTCGGTCTTGCGGGGCCCGGAAATCATGTTGACGTAGGTGGTGATGTGCTGGCCCGTGGCCGAGCGGGTCAGCAGTGCCAAGAGGGCGGTGACATCCTCAAGGGTCGGCACCACTTTCTCGATACCGGTGACCGCGATGTGGCAGGGCGGGACCGTGGTGGTCATGCGGCCGTTGCCTTCGTTCTCCACCAGGCAAAGGGTACCGGTCTGGGCTACCGCAAAGTTGACTCCGGAAATGCCGACATCCGCCGCCATGAACTTTTCCCGCAGCTGCTGGCGGGCGCTGGCGGTAAGGTACTCCACATCATCGGAGCGCTCGGTGCCGGTTTTCTCGTGCATCAGCTCCGAGATTTCACCGGTATTCTTGTGGATGGCCGGCATGATGATGTGGGACGGTGTCTCGTGAGCCAGCTGGACGATGTACTCACCGAGATCGGATTCCAGGGCTTCAATATCCCGCGCCTCCAGGTAATGGTTGAGGTCCATTTCCTCGGAGACCATGGACTTTCCCTTGATCACGCTTCTGGCCTTCCTGGCCTGGCAGATATCCAGAACGATGCGACAGGCCTGCTCGCCGTCCTCCGCCCAATGAACCCTGACCCCGTTTTCCGTGAGCTTCGCCTCCAGCTGTTCAAGCAGGTCCGGCAGTTGGGCAAGGGCATTCTGGCGAATGGCGGCGCCCAGATCCCGGAGCGCTTCCAGGTCCCACCCGGAGAAGGCATTCCGGCGCTTGCTCATCAGGCCATCCATGGCACTGCGGAAGTTCCTGCGGATCTTCGGGTTCTCGATCGCCGCCCTGGCCCTGGGGTGGAACTGGCGGACGTCGGAGGGGGATGCCCCGGTCTGCTGGCTCATGATGATCCCTCGGGTTTGTCGCCGGTGCGTTCCCACAGGAAACTGAGAATATGCTGGCCCTGGAGGGGCTTTCGGTTCTTTTCGGCGTAGCCCGAGATGTTCATCAGGCAGCCGCAATCGGTGGTTACGAAGGTGCTGGCGCCGGAATCCGTCAGGGCTTCCACTTTTTCCGCCACCATGGCACCGGATATGTCGCCGTGACGAACCGCAAAAGTGCCGCCAAAGCCGCAGCACTCTTCGGGGCGCACCTGTTCCGCCAGAGTCACCTGCTCCAGCTGGGCGAGCAGCCTGGGCCCGGTTTCCGCAAGGCCCAGCTCCCGCCGCGCGGAGCAGGACGTGTGCATGGCAACGGTGGCAGGTGAGCCAAGGTCTTTCAGCTTGATGTGGCAGACGTTGAGGAGAAAGTCGGTCAATTCCCAGACCCGGCCGGCCACTTCCGCGGCCAGGGGTGCCTCGGGGGTATCCCGGAACAGCTGGGGGTAGTGCTTGCGCATCATGCCGCC
This sequence comes from Marinobacter daqiaonensis, assembly GCF_900115285.1. Lineage (GTDB taxonomy): Bacteria > Pseudomonadota > Gammaproteobacteria > Pseudomonadales > Oleiphilaceae > Marinobacter > Marinobacter daqiaonensis. Next base: position 1,438,988 of record NZ_FOYW01000001.1, on the reverse strand, counting down.
ACAGGAGCCCGATGGCACTACGATGGGCCAGTCCTCCGGGAAGAGGGAAAGCTGGCTGCGGGCCACCTTCCGGGCCTCGTCGTGGTAGCCAGAGGTCCAGGCCGGTTGTCCGCAGCAGGTCTGGTCCTCCGGAAACACGACCTCGATACCTTCCCGTTCCAGGAGCTGGATACCCGCCATGCCGGCATCCGGATAAAACAGGTCGATCAGGCAGGTGCCGTAGAAATAGACCTTGTCGGGCTTTGGCGGATAGAGCTTGATGGTGTCAGCCATGGGATCCGGTACAGAATCAGGGAATCGTTGAAGGTAACGATAGGGGTAGCGGGTGGCTGTGTCCAGACGACTTTGGTGGGAGGGGAGCTGCCACGCTCCGGAGAATCGAAAAAAGCCCCACCGGCAGGCGGGGCGGAAGGGTCAGCGGGTGGTGATGCGATTGCGGTTGCTTTCCACGGTCGCATCGCCAATTCCACGCACCCGAGTCAGATCGTCCTCGGATTCAAACGGACCGTTGGCATTACGGTCCGCCACGATGGCCAGGGCCTTGCTTTCGCCAATGCCGTCCAGTACCGCAAGCTCAGCTGCGGTGGCGGTGTTGATATTGACTACGCTGGCTTCCTGCTGCGCGGGTTCCTCGGCCCAGACCTGTGCGGTGACCGGAAACAGGCTCAGAATCAGTGCAAGTGAAGTAAAAAACTGTCGTGTCTTTTTCATGGTTTCTCTGTCGCTGGTTTGTTGGTTACGTTAATGCGGGCTGACCAGCGGCCCAGGCAGATTACCCTGGGCCAGAAACCACGGAACCACGACAAAAACCGCCTCAAGAGGCTGCCAACCATGTGCATCTAAACGGGAAGAGAACGTGCAGATCAAACCGATGGGCAACAAAGAAGTGGTCAGGTGCACGGGCTGGGGCTACTGTTCCCTGTAGCCCCCTTGTCCGCGACCAGACCCGATGCCGATTCCTTCGACACTGCCCATTCCCTGGGCGACATCCTTGCCAGTATTCCCTTGAAGCATCCCTGTACCATTGGGCGTCCTGGCCACCGGTTACCACAATCCCTGATGAATCCGCTGCCACACTCCCTGCAGTAGCCCTCACTCCTTGACTACGCTTTCCCTACGCTGGTCAGTCCATTGCATTCCCTTGGTGACTTCCGTGTACAGGAGCCATTCTACGGATCGGGAGATGCGGGGAAATCAGACATTGTTGCTGCGGCCTGTGAGATAAGGCTTACAAACCTGTAAGCCTCTGCCGGAGGAGGCCCGGAATCGTGTCCGGATGCTAGAATTTCGCCGAAATATCAAAGAAGTAGTGAGTGTCGTCGTTGTAGTTGTTGTCGTAGAACATGATAGGGCCACCGTTGGGGTAATGTTCCAGGCGGGCGGCCACTTCCCAGTTAAAGCGGGGCAGGTAGAACGCCTTGGCGAGGCGCAGGTCAACGCGATTATAGGGGTACTCCCCAAGGTCATGGGCTGTGTACCAGGCCGCGGCTGACGATATATCCCCCGGATAGCGCTGGATCCAGGCAAGGCTGCCGGAATGTTCGGCGCTGAGACGACCCTGCAGCCGCTTGTATAGCCGGATCTCGTTCGCCGGCTTGTTGGCTGGTCCCCGGTACTCGGTGTCCTGGTCCAGGTAGGCATAGGTAAGCCGGACAGTGGTGTCGGGATATTGCACCATGCCCTCGATTTCCAGGCCCTTCTGGTCAATGGCCAGGACGTTGTCCAGATTCCAGCGGGGCTGGGTCACGGTGCTGCCGTCGGGCAGCTCCACGGTCTCCCGATCCACCGCAATGCGGCCGCTGATGACATCGCGAAGCTTGTCGCTGAACAGCTTCACTTCCGTAAAGAGCATTCCCTGGCCCATCCGGAACTGCCCCAGATAGCTGATTTCCCGCGAGGTGATGTGCTCCTCGTCGAGATTGCCGGGGGCAACGAACTCCAGGAGTCGCTGGCCTTCCAGTCCACCGTACAGGGCTTCCGGTGTGACGTTGCTGCCACGGTAACCCCAGTCGGCGTTCTGCTCGAAGGCGTCCGGTGTCCTCACCGCTCTCGAGTAGACCAGCCGAAGGGTCTGGTAGTCAGTGAGCTGGAAGTTGGCCGCCACACGGGGAGAGAAAAAGCTGTCGTCGACGCTGGTGGTCTTCTCCCAGCTGGCGCCGGTATTGAGGGTCAGGCGGTGCCAGGGAGTGTATTCCAGGTTGCCGAAAACAAGGGTCTGGTAATTGCTGCCGGAACCGTTGAAGAACGTGTCTGACTCGAAACGGTCCTCGCGGTAGCCAACCCCCGCGACCATCCGCAGATCCTCGGTCACCGACAGGGTGTCCTGGATTTCGAATTCCAGCCGTTGTTCCTTGATGTCCTGGTTTACATCAGTGCCGAGCTCGGGAAGTCCCTCTGGCTGTCCCAGGTCCTCGGGATCCACAAGACTGCGCCATCGCTGGCGCCGGTTGAAGGTCTGGTGGCCCGCCTGGATGTGAACCTGGTGGGAGTCGCTGAAGCTGTGGGTCCACTTGAGCTGGCCGTAGAAGTCGTCTCCGGTTTCCGCCGGTACGCCGACAATACCGAAGGCCTTGCCGTACTGGGCGGCATCCTCCTCATCGTAGACTTCGACATACCCCAGCCGCAGGTCCAGGGCATCCTGATCGGTCAGATCGTAAGTGGAGCTGTAATTGATGATGTTGAAGCGGTAGCTGTCATCAAATGGCTTTCTGACCTCTGACTTGTCCTGAGAGTCGCCCTCATCCTCAAACCTGTAGTCAAAGCCATCGGACTCCCGGCGCTGAACCGACAGTCGCCAGTCGTGCTGGTCCGCTCCCCCGCCCACGGAGCCATAGGCCTGACGGTAGCCGAGGTCTCCGGCGCGCAGAGACACCCGCGAACCGTGAGTGTCCTCCGGGGAAAACGTAATAATGTTGATGGTCGCCAGGAAGGCGTTGATGCCGTAGGCGGCGGAGTTCGGGCCCCGGGTGATCTCGATCCGTTCGATATCCTCAATGGCTACCGGCATGGCGTGCCAGTCCATGTCGGCGATGTTGGGGCGGTACGCGGTGCGGCCGTCCACCTGGACCTGAAGCCGCCGCTGCTCATCCGCCACAGTGCCGTGATAGCTCACCACGGGCTTGTTGCTCTGCACATAGCCCACAGTCATGCCCGGAACCAGTCGGAACACTTCCCAGAGGTGTCGAATGCCCAGGTCGCGAATCAGCTCGCCGGTCAGCACCGTTGTTGTGGCTGGGACCCGCGACTTGGGCTGGCGCAGCTTGGTGGTGGTGAGGACCTGGGGCATGGCTTCTTCGGAATCGAGGGCAAGATCAAAAGCTGCGTCCGGCTGGGTCTGCGCCGCGCCAAAAGCGGGCATGCACAGCACTGTCATTGCAGTCAGGAAGCGGCCACATTTGCTGGGCTGGAGCGTCATTGGAGCGTGCCGGGTTATGGATTCTGGTTGTTGGTTTTTGCCTCAGCGGCAAGCTGTTCGTTGTCTCACTGACGCAAGAATAACGCAATCTTAATGTTTTGTCCTCGGGGTGAAATGGCCTTGTCTATACTGGATTGCATCCCCAGAGTTGAGGGTAGCAGTTGATAAAACCCGAACGCGCTGATGCCGGCTGTTGCCGGATAGGAGGTTCCGTGAAGGATAAGAACACAGCCCTGCTGCTTGTGGACATACAGAATGATTTCTGTGAAGGCGGCGCCCTGGAGGTGCCGGAGAGCGACGCCATTTTCGACACCGTCAATCGCTGGATAGAACGTGCTCAGGATAACGCCTGGCCCGTTATCGCAAGCCGCGACTGGCACCCGAAAGAGCACTGCAGTTTCGAGGAGCGCGGCGGCCCCTGGCCCGAGCACTGTGTGCAGGATACCCCCGGGGCAACGTTCCACCCCAGGATGCAGCTTCCCGCCGAGGCGGTCCGGGTCAGCAAGGGCACCGCCTTTGAGACTGACCGCTATTCGGCCTTTGACGGCACCGAACTCGACCAGTACCTGAAGCGTCATGGCATCCGCACCGTGGTGGTGGCCGGCCTGGCGCTTGATGTCTGTGTCCAGGCGACGGTCAGGGATGCCCTGGAACACGGTTTCGAGGTTGACCTGCTCGTTGAGGGCACCCGCGCTGTGGACAGGGACAAGGGCTCGAAAGTGCTGTCCGAGCTGGAGGAAAAGGGCGCTAACCTTGTCCGCGAGGCCGCGTAGCCCACAGCAGCTCAAGCAACGGCGCAGGCATGAGTGACACTGGAATTGACGGGAGCAGTATGTCCATGAAAGATCAGCCTTTGATACCGGGGGAGCAGGATCTCTCGTTAATGGTCGACCTTTACGAGCTTGCCATGGCCCAGGCCTACTGGCATGCGGGTATGGACCGGGATGCCGTGTTCAGCCTGTTTTTCCGCAAACTGCCGGATCATCGTAACTTCGTACTGGCCTGCGGCCAGCAGCATCTAGCCAGGGTCATCGAGTCCCTGCGTTTCAGCGACGACCACATAAAGCGCCTGGAGGAACTCGACCAGTTCAGCTCCGGTTTCCTGGACTGGCTCCGCGACTTCCGCTTCAGTGGCACCGTGCGGGCCGTGCCCGAGGGTACGCCGGTGTTTCCCCAGGAGCCGTTGCTGGAAGTCTGCGCACCGGTGGCGGAGGCCCAGATCCTTGAAAGTCTGGTGATGAACTATGTGCATCTGGAATCGACCCTGGCCTCCAAGGCCGTGCGCCTGGTGCATGCCGCGGACGGCCGCCCCGTGGTGGATTTCGGCATGCGGCGCATGCATGGCCTGGATTCCGCCTGGCGTGGCGTTCGCGCCTACCGGCTCGCCGGGCTGGCCGGTACCAGCAATGTCCTGGCCGGCGGCGATTTCGGACTGCCCATAAAAGGCACCATGGCCCACAGTTTCATCCAGGCCTGTGAAGATGAAATGAAGGCCTTCCGGCTCTACGCCGAGCTGTACCCCGGCACCATCCTGCTGGTGGATACCTACGACACCCGGACCGCGGTTGGCAACATCATCCGCTGGATGAAGGAAAATCCCGATGTGGACATCGGTGGTATCCGCCTGGATTCCGGCGACCTAGGCGAGGAAGCCCGTGATTGCCGGGCCATGCTCGATGAAGCCGGGTTCAAGGATATCAAGGTCATGGCCAGTGGTGGCCTGGACGAGTACGAGATTCAGGAGCTGGTCGCATCCGGCGCGCCCATCGATGGCTTTGGTGTGGGCACCGCCATCGGTGCGGCCAAGGACTCTCCTGCCATCGAACTGGCCTTCAAGCTCACCGCCTACGACGGCGAGCCCAGGATGAAAAAGTCCACCGGCAAGACCTCCTGGCCGTGCCCGAAGCAGGTTTTCCGGCGTTACGACGACACCGGTCGCATGGCGGGGGACATCATCACACTTGAAGAGGAAACCGCCGAAGGCGATCCACTGCTCAAGCCCCTGATGGAGAACGGCGCCCTGGTGGAGGGGGCGATTGCTCCCCTGGAAGACCAGGTGGAGCATGCCCGGCGGGCTTTCGGGTCACTGCCGGACCGGATCCAGAGCCTGGAGGAGCCGGACGAGCCCTATCCTGTTTCCTTCAGCGACCGGCTCACCGAGGCCCAGAAGCAGACCCTGAGCCGGATCGAGCGTATACAGGAAGAGAACAGAAAGAAATAGCAGGGCAGGCCGCTGGAGCCGCCTCAGCTGTCTTCCTGCCGGAACGGCAGCGCCTCCAGGGCGGCCTCGCGGTAGGCCCGGACCTCCGATGCCTCCTCCTCGCAGAACCGGGCGACCGCTTCCCGGAAGCCGGGATGGGCAACATTGTGCCAGGAGTGGGTGATCACCGGCTCAAACCCGCGAACCAGCTTGTGCTCGCCCTGGGCGCCGGCATCGAACCGCGCCAGCCCCTCCCGGATGGCCAGGTCGATGCCCTGGTAATAGCAGGTCTCGAAGTGCAGGTGGCTGTATTCCTCAAGGCAGCCCCAGTAACGGCCGAACAGCGTATCCTCTCCCATGATGAAAAGAGCGGCGGCAATCCGCTGGCCGCCCCTGGTCGCCGTCAGGATTCGCAGGCGCGGACCCAGCCGTTCCGCCAGCAGGCGGAAAAAAAGCAGGTTGAGGTAGGGCCGCTGACCCCGTTTGAGGTAAGTGGCGCTGTAGAACAGGAAGAAGTCATCCAGCACGTCATCCGGCAGCTCGTCGCCCCGCCATTCCCGGAAACCGATCCCCTGTTCAGCCACCAGTCGACGCTCCTTGCGGATGGACTTGCGTTTGCGGGAGGTGAGGCGGGCCAGGAAGTCATCGAACGAACGATAGTGGTCGTTGAACCAATGGAACTGGCAGCCCGTGCGCCGGAGGCTTCCGGGTGCTGCCAGGATTTCCTGATCCCGCTGGTCCGGAAACAGCAGGTGCCAGGAATGCACCTGCAGGCGCTCCAGCAGGGTATCCAGAACCTGGTGCAGCTGCTGGCCATCCAGACTGTCACGGTCGGCGTCGGATAACAGCAGCCGGGGGCCCTGGCAGGGCGTGAAAGGGACGGCGATCAGTAACTTGGGATAATAGGGCACGCCGTGACGCTGCCAGGCATCGGCCCAGGCCCAGTCGAATACGTATTCGCCCATGGAGTGGTACTTGCGATACGCCGGGGCGACGCCAATCCAGCGACCGTCCCGGTAGAGCTTCAGGTGACTCGATTGCCAGCCGGTTTCACGGGTGACACAGCCGCTGGCCTCCAGTGCTTCAAGGAAGTCGTAGCCTACCAGCGGGTTGGTCTCACCGGCGAAGCGCTGCCAGTCCTCCCGGCCGATCTCGCGGATGTCGTTGACGGTGGTAATATCGAGCCCGATGGGCGCGGGGTGTTCTGCCATAGGATCCAGCAACATGAAAGCGGCGGCCATACGGCCACGGCGTTGGTTCGGAATGTGCTGCTACTGTACGACAGAAAGCGTCGCCCGATCACGTCCCCGGCTGGTATGGTTGCATGCAATGGCTGAAAGTTGACTAAGGATCTCCGGATGCAGAACCGGGTATTACTGGTTGAAGACGATGACGAGTTGCGTATGCTCCTGGCCCGTTATCTCGGCGGACAGGGTTTCGAGGTGCGGGAAGCCGCCACCGGTGGCGATGGCCTGGCCCTGGCCGCCGAGGGGCTGACGGATATCGTGGTGCTGGACATCATGCTGCCGGATGTTTCCGGGCTTGAGGTCCTGCGGAAGCTGCGGGGTCGCAATCATCTGCCGGTTATCCTGCTGACCGCCCGAGGTGACGAGACCGACCGGATTGTCGGTTTCGAGGTGGGGGCGGATGACTACATTCCCAAGCCCTGCAATCCCCGGGAGCTGGTGGCGCGAATCCACGCCGTGTTGCGGCGGGTAGCCTGGGATCATCAGGCGGAGGCGTCGCCCGACGGGGTCTTCGGAGACCTGCGGGTCGAGCAGGATCAGCGTCGCGTGTTTCTGCGGGAACAGCCACTGGACCTCACCGCCACCGAGTACGAGGTGCTGCAGGTGCTTCTGGCCCACGCCGGCAGCGCGGTGCGCAAGACCGACCTGATGCAATGGGCTTTGGGACGCCGTCTGGCCGCTCATGACCGTACGCTCGATATGCACATCAGCAACCTGCGCCGAAAACTGGGCCCGGAAGATCCCTCCCGGATCGAAACCATTCGCGGACTGGGCTACAGCTACCGCATCACCGGCGTTCGCTGAGCCTCAGGAGTTCACTTGAAGATATCGGACAAACAAAGGGTCACCTTTCCCCTGTTCTGGCGGATATTCCTGCTGATCTGGCTGGCTCTGGCGACCGCCATCGTGGTCAGTAACCTGGCCACGCGGGAACTGATGGACCGGGAGCGGGAGGCAATCGAGCGGCTGGAAGGACTGCGTGATGTGGCGGTGGAAGCAGCCCGACTGCGTCGCGGCGATAACCAGGGGGAATTCTGGCGCTACCTGCGAAGCCAGGGTGAGCGCCTGGACCTGCACCTGATGCTGGTGGATGTGGACGATGCCCGGGAACAGCTGCCGGACTCCGTCCGGGAGCGGATGCGGTCCTGGTACCACCGCAAACCGGCAGTGATTGAAGTGAGCGACACCCAGCGCCTGGTGGCCTGGCCGCGTTCCGACCGGGATGGCAGGATATCACCGGCCATGGCCCGGATCCTGGAGCTGTCCCTGGGGCTGATCCTGCTGACCATCGCCTGCTGGTGGATAGCCCGGCTGGTGTCACGCCCGCTCAGGCACATGGAAAGCACCGCCCAGGCCATTGCCGGCGGTGACCTGAGCCTGCGGGTCAACGAAAGGATCGCCCGCCGCCGTGACGAGATCGGGCTGATGGCGCGCTCCTTCAACGCCATGACGGAACGCCTGTGCAATCTGCTGGATCGCCAGACCCAGCTCATGCGGGACATCTCCCACGACCTGCGGACGCCGCTTGCCCGCCAGCGTGTTGCCATCGAGCTGGCGGCCGATAACGGCGTCGAGCTCGAGCTGATCAGAAGCATCCAGCGCCAGAATGAGCGCCTGGAAGAGATGACCGGGCAGATCCTGACCCTGTACCGGGTATCCGCCGGCGATGGCATCACCCGGGAGCCGGTTCCGGTGATCCGGGCCATTCACGATGTGTTGCTGGACGCGGCCGACTACGCCGAACACCAGCGGGTGGACTGCCATTTCGAGGCCGGTCCCGACTGCCAGCAGGTCACCGTGCTGGCCAATGGAGAGCTGCTTCGCCGTGGCCTCGATAATATCCTCCAGAATGCCCTGGACTACACCCCGCCGGGCAAATCCGTCACCGTCGGGCTGCAGCGCGAGGGGGACTGGCTGCGCTGCCGTATCACGGATCAGGGTCCCGGGGCTCCGGAAGCGGAGATCCCGCACCTGTTCGAGCCCTTCTACCGGGCCGACAAGGCCCGCAGCGGCAAGGGCTGGGGCCTGGGGCTGGCCATTGCCCGAGACATCGTACTCGCCCACGACGGCCGTATTGACGCCGCCAACGCTCCCGGGGGCGGCCTGCAGGTGACCCTCTGGCTACCGGTCTTCACGGGTCCGGATGATCCCTCCCTGGGTGAGGCGGAAGCGGGGAGAGGCCGGTGAGCCGGGCCTATCCGGTGCCGGCCGGCCAGCTCGAACGGGAAACAGAGGTTCGCAAGAGCCGGTTTATCGCCCGGGTCGCACCGGTTCACAGCCGGGATGACGTCAGGGCCCTGGTCAGCCAGGCCTGGGCGGATCATCCGGATGCCCGCCACGTCTGCTGGGCCTATCAGGTCGGTCCGCCCGGCTCGGCCGCCGAAGCGGCCATGAACGATGATGGCGAACCATCCGGTACCGCTGGCAAGCCCATTCTCAATGTCATCCAGTATAAGGACATGGGGGATGTGGCGGTGATCGTGATCCGCTATTTCGGCGGCATCAAGCTGGGGGCGGGTGGCCTGGTCAGGGCCTATGCCGGCGCCGCCGAGTCCGTGCTGTCAGCTGTCGGGCGTGTAGTGAACCAGCCCATGGAGGAAGTGATTGTTGAACTGCCCTTCGCCATGGAGCAGCCCCTGAGGCACTGGTGCGAACAGCACGGTGCAGACCCGGCCCAGGCCAGCTATGGTGAGGGTGTGACCATGAGGGTTCAGCTGCCGGAGGCGGCCATCGGGCCCCTGGTCGCATTTTGTGAGGCCAATCAACTGAATTACCATTACGGGAAGGCCGGCGGTTAGCGCAGAACCGTAGCGTTTTGACGACGTATTGGATAGATGGCCACTGAATTCCCGTTGACCCGGAGGTGCATCATGAACCGGACTGTTACCGGCCCACTGGGCCCATTACTGTTAATGGCACTGCTGCTCAGTGGGTGTGCCGCCAATGTGGTCACTGATTACGACGAAAGTGTTGCCTTTGGCCAGTACGACACCTGGGCCTTCGCGCCCCGGGACGACAAGGACTATCAGTCCCTGGATGCGACCCGTATCGAAGCGGCGGTCGAGAGGGAGCTGGCCGGTGAGGCGCTGACGAAGGCAAGTCAGGACGAGGCGGACCTGCTGCTCAGCTACCGCATACAGCAGGTGGAGCGCCTGGATACCAGCGGCTTTTCCTACGGCCTTGGCTTCGGGGGCGGCGCTTTTGGCTGGGGCCTTGCCACCAGACCTCCGGCGCGGGAGATACAGGAAGGCCAGCTGGTCCTGGAACTGGTGGACAGCGAAACCGACCGGGTCGTCTGGCGGGCAGCCAGCAAGCGCTACCTGAACCAGGACCAGTCACCGGAGACCCGCAAGAAACTCATCAACGAGGTGGTTACGGAAATGTTCAGCCGTTACCCTCCCGGGAAATGACCTGAATTGCGCAAAGGAGAACCAGTGAAGAAACGTGGAACGGGTGGTCTGGTGTTTTCCACCGAACAGGGCAGAATGTGTCCCGATTGCAGAAACCCGGTTGACCAGTGCACCTGTTCGGAGCAGCCCGCCCCCGCGGGGGACGGCATTGTAAGGGTCAGTCGGGAGAGCAAGGGGCGCAAGGGCAAGGGTGTCACCCTGGTGACCGGCGTGCCGCTGTCAGGGGCCGAACTCAAGGCCCTTGCCAAGGTGCTCAAGGCCAAATGCGGCACTGGCGGCACGGTCAAGGACAATACCATCGAGATTCAGGGGGACCAGCGCGACATCCTGGTCCCGATCCTGCAAGAGAAGGGCTGGACAGTGAAACGCTCCGGCGGCTGAGCGCCGCACGCCCGCACAACTCCGATTTTTCAGCGCGACAACGCACACAGGGGAATGGCAATGCATGTACTGGTGATGGGTGCCGGTGTGGTGGGGGTTACCTCCGCCTGGTTCCTGCGACAGGCCGGCCATGAAGTGACCGTGGTGGACCGCCAGAGCCGGGCAGGGCTGGAAACCAGCTACGCCAATGGGGGCCAGATTTCCGTATCCCATGCCGAGCCCTGGGCCAACCCCTCCGCACCCTTCAAGCTCATCAAATGGCTCGCGCAGCCCGATGCGCCGTTGCTGTTCCGCCTGCGCCTGGACCCGGCCCAGTGGCTCTGGGGGCTGAAGTTCCTTACCCAGTGCACCTCCGGCAAGGCCGCCTGGAACATCCGCCAGATGGTCAACCTGGGCACCTACAGTCGCGAGCGGCTGCAGGCCCTGCGGAGGGACCTCGACCTGGACTACGATTACCTGGGAAAAGGTATCCTCCACTTCTACACCAGCGACAAGGAGTTCGAGGCGGCCCACGAACCGACCCGGATCATGCGGGAGCTGGGCTGTGACCGCCAGATCATCGAGCCGGCGGAGGCCCTGAAGCTGGAGCCGGCCCTGGAACCCATCCGCGACCGTATCGCCGGCGCCACCTATACCCGCGAGGACGAGTCCGGAGATGCCCGCAAGTTCACCCAGGCCCTCGCCAGGAAGGCGGAAGAAGCCGGTGTGGAATTTCTCTACAACACCGAAGTGGTGGGCTTCGAGAATACCCGGGACCGTGTGCTTGGTGTGGGCATTATTGGCGAGGACGGCGGCCACAGGACCCTGAGGATGGACAGCTACGTCCTCAGCATGGGGAGTTACTCTCCCTGGTATGCCCGCAAGCTGGGGTTCTTCCTCAACATCTATCCGGCCAAGGGCTATTCCATCACCGCCCCGGTAAAGGACGAGAAAGCCGCCTTTCAGGTCAGCCTGACCGACGACGAGTACAAACTGGTCTATTCCCGCCTGGGCAATCGCCTGAGAGTGGCGGGGACGGCGGAACTCAATGGTTATGAGCGCGACCTGAACCTGGTGCGCTGCAACGCCATCGTTCGCCGTGCCGCGGAGATCATGCCGGAGGGTGCCTACTGGGACCAGTCCGAATTCTGGACCGGCCTCCGTCCCGCCACACCCTCCAACGTGCCCTATATCGGCCGCAGCCCGTTGAATAATCTTTACCTCAACACCGGGCACGGCACCCTGGGCTGGACCCACTCCTGTGGTTCGGCAGCGGCGCTGGCGGACATAATGACCGGAAAGCGCCCGGAACTGGATTTCGAGTTCACCAACCTGTAGCCACTCGTAACCCTGTAGGAGCCGGCCTGCCGGCGAAGAGGCCATCCACGGAGTCCAGGTCCTCGCTTGCAGGCAAGCTCCTACAGAGTCCTGGCGGGCCCCGGGAGTCCCTGTAGGAGCCGGCCTGCCGGCGAAGAGGGCTCCCCCGGAGTCCAGGTCCTCGCTTGCAGGCAAGCTCCTACAGGGGTTGTTGGGCGCCGGCGAAGGCCTGCTGGCATATGGCTACTGGTCCCAGGGCTGGCCGCGGGTGTTTTCGGAGCGCCGAACCCTCAGGTGCATCGCCGCTTTGGCCAGGATGTTGGCGCTGATGGGCGCGGTCAGGAAAAGGAAAAGCATGATCAGTATCTCGGCAATGGCCAGTTTCCAGTCTTTCATGGAAAAGTAGATCATGGAGGCGCCGACGATACTGCCCACGCCCACGGTGGTCGCCTTGGTGGGGCCATGGAGCCGGGAATAGAAATCCGACAGGCGGACCAGGCCCAGGGCTCCCACCAGGGTGAAGAAACCGCCGGTGACCAGCAACACGCTGATAATGACTTCCGCTATGGGATGCAGGGATTCCATGGTGTCAGCTCCTTATTCGATCACGCTGCCGCGCTTGAGGTATTTGGCCAGGGCCACAGTGCCCACAAAGCCCATGATCGCCAGCAGGAGGGCGGATTCCAGGTATAAGCGCGTCCCCAGGATCAAGTCCAGCAGAATGATCAGTGCGATGGCATTGATGTACAGCGTGTCCAGCGCCAGGGCCCGGTCCGGCGCGTCGGGCCCGATTATCAGCCGGTACATGTTCAGCACTGCCGCAGCCATGACCATGGCAATGGAGATGTAGAGGGCGAAGATCATCATTGGAACACCTCCAGCAGCGGCTTCTCGTAGCGATGGTGAATGTTGCGGATCAGTTCGGCATCGTCGTCAACGTCAAGGGCATGGATCAGCAACAGCTTGCCATCGTCGCTGACATCCGCACTCACTGTACCCGGTGTCAGCGAGATCGTGCTGGCCAGCATGGTGATGGCGCGGGGGTGTTTCAGCGTCAGGGGGTAGGAGACGAATGCCGGCCGTGGTTCACGGGTGTTGATGATCAGCACGGCCACCGCAAAACTGGCCACGATGATGTCGTAGAAGACAATTGCCAGGAAGCGGATAAAAACCCAGGGCCGGTGGAGGGTGGGGCTGTCCGGCCAGAACCGGTGAGTGATCTGGGGGATGATGATGGCGAGAATGGCGCCGAGCACCACGCTCCCACCCGATACACCATCCGACAGTGCCTGCCACACCACGAACAGGGTCAGGGACAGCCAGGGTTGTGGAAAGCCAAAGCGTTCAGCTGTCATGATTATTCCTCCCCGACCATTGTCATTTCCAGGATGCTGGTATAGGCCGACGTGTCCCGCAACTGTTTGGCGGTGGCGTCGGTGTAATCGCTGACCGGCCCGGCCGCCACCACGATTGCCACGCTGAGGGCAATCAGCGCGCCGGCACCCACAGTGTGGGGGAAGATCAATCGCTCCGGTTGCTCGATATGGCCTTCCACATTACGCCAGAATACGATGCTGCCGGCACGGCTGAACGCCAGCAATGAAATGAATCCCGACAGGAGAATCACCGTCCAGAGGGCGGCCATTTCCACGCCCGGTACCGCGGACTTCATGATCAGTACCTTGGCGAAGAACCCGCTCAGAGGAGGGAGTCCTGCCGCGGCAACGGCGCCGAGCATGAACATCACACTGATGAAGGTGCGGTTACGCATGCGCGGGGCGGTAACGATGCGATCCTCGACCGAACCGCGCTGACCGGCAATCATGTCGGCGACCAGGAACAGGCCACCAGCCACCCAGGTTGTATGGATCAGGTAGAACAGGGCGGAAGACAGTCCGGCCTCGTTCATCAAGGCAAACGCCGCCAGGATCGTGCCTACGGACACCACCACCTGCCAGGCAATCAGGGTCCGCACACCACCGGACCCGATCATACCGATCATGCCCATGACCATGGTGAGAAGGGCCAGCGGAAACACCCAGTCCATTCCCAGATTGGACAGGGCTCCGGCGTTCTCCCCAAAGATCAGGGTGTAAACCCGGATAATGGCGTAGACCCCCACCTTGGTCATTACCGCAAACAGGGCGGCCACCGGAGCCGTGGCCGTGGCATAGGCCGCTGGCAACCAGAAGGTCAGGGGCAGCAATGCTGCCTTGAGGGCAAACACCACCAGCAGAATCATTCCGCCCGCTTCCACCAGGGGCAGGTCTTCAGCGGGAAGCTGCCGAACCGTGACTGCAAGATCGGCCATGTTGAGAGTGCCGGTTACGCTGTAGATCATCCCCACACTGATCAGAAACAGGGCCGACCCCACCAGGTTGAGCACCACGTAGTGGAGCCCCGGAACGGTCCGCCGCGTACCCTCACCGTGGAGCAGCAAGCCATAGGAGGCAATCAGCAGCACCTCGAAGGCCACGAACAGGTTGAAAAGGTCGCCGGTGAGGAACGCAATGTTCAGACCCAGCAGCTGGAACAGAAACAGGGCATGGAACTGACGGCTGCTGACGTCGGTGCGGCCGATGGAATACAGGTGGGCAAACAGCGCCAGCACGGCGGTCACGAACAGCATCAGGGCCGCCAGCCGGTCCAGCACCATCACGATACCAAAGGGCGGAGCCCAGTTGCCGAACGCGTAGGCCCGGTAGTTGCCGTCATCCGCCATCATCAGCAGGAAAAAGGTGGTGACCACGAGCATCGCGGTGGTGGCCAGGCCGAGGGTTCTCCGCAGGTTCAGCGGGGCATAGCCCATGAACACCTGAAGAAATCCGCCAATCAGCGGGATAAGGATCGGGGCAATAAGCCAATGATTCATCAGTTGGACTCCTCCCGAAGCCGTTCAGCGCCGGGCGGATCTTCCGGTCTCTCACCGTGGTCCCTGCCGTCGACATGGTCTTCATCGGTGTCCGCCTTGGCTCGCAGGGAAAGCACGACCAGGAAAGCGGTCATGGCAAAACCGATGACAATGGCGGTCAGCACCAATGCCTGAGGCAGGGGATCCGCATAGGTGTCCGTACTGCCGATAATGGGCTGGCCCCCGCTCACCAGTCTTCCGGAAGAGAACAGGAACAGGTTGACGCCATAGGAGAGCATCGTCAGACCCATCACTACCGGGAAGGTTCGGGCGCGCAGCATCAGATAGACGCCGGAGAATGTCAGTGAACCGATAACCAGTGCAAAGGTGATTTCCATGATTTACGACTCCTCCCGCGCTTCTGTTCGGGTGAGCGGCCGACCTTCCGGGGTCAGTTTGCCGAGGCTCACCAGTATCAGCAGGGTGGCACCCACCACGGCCAGGTAGACCCCCAGGTCGAATACCAGGGCGGAGGCCACTTCGAATTTACCGACCAGGGGCCAGTCCAGGTAGGTGAAGGTGGAGGTCAGGAACGGGTAGCCAAACAGAAGACTGCCGGTTCCGGCGACCGTGGCGAAAAGCAGACCGAGAGCCAGCACACCGTGGTAACGGAATTTGGTTCTCGCCTGCGCCCAGTGGACACCGCTGGCAATGTACTGGATCAACAGGGCAATCGCGGTGAGCAGCCCGGCAATGAAGCCGCCACCCGGCATGTTGTGGCCCCGGAGGAAGATGTACACCGACACCATCAGGGCCAGCGGAAGCAGTGCCCGTGACATCTGCTTGAGCATGGTGGGATGGGCATCGAACGCCCAGGGATGGCCCTGGCCGTCTGTGGGGGGCGCCTGCAGATTACGGTTACGGAGCATGGCGAAGATGCCGAGGGCCGCTATGGCCAGCACGGTGATTTCACCGAGTGTGTCGAAGCCCCGGAAGTCCACCAGAATGACGTTGACCACGTTGGTGCCGCCGCCACCGGGCTTGCTGTTCTCCAGGAAATAGTCGGAAATCGAGCTGAACGGGCTGGTGAGCATGGCAAGGGTGACCACTGTCATGCCAATGCCCGCGACCCCCGCAATCAACAGATCACGGGCAAGGCGGGTTCTGGGAATCTCCCTGGGAGTCCAGGGCGGCAGGTAAAACAGTGCCAGCATCATCAGCACGATGGTCACCACCTCAACGGAAAGCTGGGTCATGGCCAGGTCCGGTGCGGAAAGCCGGGCGAAGGTCAGTGCCACCATCAGCCCGACCACGCTCAGCAGGATAAGCGCTGTCAGCCGTTCCCGGTGGACGTAGACGGTGGCAAAGGCGCTGAAGATCAGGATGCCGGCCGCGATGGCGGTGGGCAGGTCAACCGGGGTCAGGCCATTGCTGCCAATGGAGATCCCCAGGCTGGCGATGGGTGCCGCTGCAACCACCAGGGCACTGACCATCAACAGCATGGTATACCGTTGCAGGGAGCCGTTCTCGAGGCGTCCGGTGAGGCCGTTGGCCCGATCCACCACCCAGGTGATTGCACGCTCGAATATGGCTTTCTCGTCCATTTCCCTGAACCTGGCATGGAAGTCGAAAAACCTCTGGCGCTGGCTGTACATGATCAGGCCACCAACGAAGGCCGCGACACTCATCATGAGTGGCAGGTTAAAACCATGGAATACCTCCAGGCCATAGTCGGGCACCTGTCCCCCGAGGGTCGCTGAGGCGGCTGCGTGCAGAAGCGGGCCCACGGAGAAGGCCGGGAACAGACCCACCAGGATGCAGGCCACGACGAGGATTTCCACCGGTATCTTCATGTACCGGGGCGGTTCGTGGGGCGGGTAGATCGGCAGGTTCCGGGGCTTGCCATTGAAAAAGACGTCGTGGATGAATCGCGCCGAGTAGGCGACCGCAAAGATCCCCGCGAGGGTGGCCACAATGGGCGGCACCCAGGCCCAGATGCCCGGCAGGTTCAGGCTCAGAGACTCGGCAAAGAACATTTCCTTGGACAGGAAGCCGTTCAGCAGCGGCACCCCGGCCATGGAGGCAGCAGCCACCATGGCCAGGGTCGCGGTGTGAGGCATGTAGTGCCAGAGACCGTTGAGTTGCCGCATGTCCCGGCTGCCGGTCTCATGGTCGATGATCCCGGCGGCCATGAACAGGGAGGCCTTGAAAATGGCGTGGTTGATGATATGGAACAGCGCAGCGACCGCCGCGAGCTTGGTCCCCATGCCGAGGAGAAGGGTGATCAGGCCCAGGTGACTCACGGTGGAGTGGGCCAGCAGCCCCTTCAGGTCATGCTTGAGAAGGGCGACATAGGCCCCCACCAGCAAGGTGATCATGCCGGTAAAGCTGACCATGAAGAACCATTGCTCGGTGCCGGCCAGGGCCGGGTACAGCCGTGCCATAAGAAAAATGCCCGCCTTCACCATGGTGGCGGAATGCAGGTAGGCGGAGACCGGGGTCGGCGCCTGCATGGCATGGGGTAGCCAGAAATGGAACGGAAACTGCGCCGATTTGGTGAATGCGCCCAGCAGAACCAGCGTCAGGGCGTAGGGATAAAGGGCGTGGGCCTTGATCTGGTCGCCGGCCGCGAGGACATCATCCAGCTCATAGGAGCCGACGATCTGCCCTATCATCAGAATACCGGCAAGCAGGGCCAGGCCACCTCCACCGGTGACCGCCAGGGCCATGCGTGCGCCGCGGCGCGCGTCCTGTTTGTGATCCCAGAAGCTGATCAGCAGGAACGAGGTCAGGCTGGTCAGCTCCCAGAACACCATCATAACCAACAGGTTGCTGGAAAGCACAATGCCCAGCATGGAGCCCTTGAAGCACAGCAGCAGGGCGTAGAACTTGCCAATGTTTTCCTGGGGTTTCAGGTAATAGCGGGCATAGAGAATGATCAGCAGGCCGATCACCAGGATCAGCAGCGCGAACATCAGCGACAGGCCGTCCAGACGGAAGCTCAGGTTGATGCCCAGTTGGGGCAGCCATTCCAGGCTCTGGACGATGACGCCACCATCTGCCAGTGTGCCCCACTTGGGAAACAGGATGGCCAGGGCAATCAGGGCAGGCACCGATGAGGCTATGGCGATTGCTGTTCGCCCCGCCTGAGCGAACAGCGGTGCGGCTATGGCACCCAGAAATGGTAATAACACCACCAGCGACAGTGTCATCGCAACCTCGTCTTTCGTTCTTTTGGATTTGGTGGGGCAGCAGTAGGCTCCCCCGCCTGGTACTCTCTGCGCGCATCTTGAACGCCAGTATTACAGCCCGGGAGCAGTTTCTCCACCGACTGCACGGGTCAGAGCCAGGTGGGCGGGTCCGGGAAATAGGGCAGGCGATCGCTTCTGCAGGCAGCGGGAACAAATGCCAGGGCCGGGTTCCTACCTGGTGAACAGAGGATGGCAGAACGGGGCTTGAGAAACATCAGGGCTCCACGAAAAACTGAAGCCACCGATCATACGTGGCGACCGGCACAGGTCAAGTTTTCTCCGGGAGGGTGGGTGATCGAGGTCTTCAGGGGCGCCACCACTGAATCAGTTTTCGGTCCGGTCTTTGTGGGTATCGCCCCGCTCTGACGGGGGTTTGCCTGGGGAGTTGTCTTCAAAACCGCTTTTCAGAACGTGGGTCTTCTGGTCGTAACTATCCCGCAACTCATCCTTGATGGTGCCGTCCCACAGGGGTATTCCCAGGAAATAGCCTGCCCGGCCAATAACGTGGGCGGCTATCGGGGCCGTAAGAAGGATGAAGACGACGATCGCGATGGCGCGGGTAATGACCTCCGGTTGCTCGAAGAAGTGGGTCGCAACACCGGCCATGATCATCATGGCACCGAGGGCCCCCGCCTTGGTGGAGGCATGCATGCGGGTCGCCAGGTCGGGCAGACGGACAATTCCAACCGCCGCCAGCAGAACGAAGGTGGCCCCGGCCAGTAAAAAGATGGCTACGATTCCGTCAGTCATCTCGGTCCTCCCCTTTCAAGGAAGCGGGCGAATCCCACTGCGGCCAGGAACGATGTCAGGGCAATCACGATGGCTACATCGAGCAGGTTGGCCACGCCGGTATCAACGGCATGCACACCGACAAACGCCACAACAATGGAGGCAATCAGCTCAAGGGATACCACCCGGTCCGGTAACGAGGGCCCTCGGGTCAGGCGGACAAAGGCCATCAGCAAGGACAGTGACAGCATGATGTAGACGATGTTGATGGTAATGGTCAGCACTGGCGGCCCCCTTAGCGCATGATCCTGAGCAGGCGGTGTTCGAGATCCTTCAGTTCTGACCGCAGAGCCTCCTCATCCTGCAGGAACATGGCATGGATAAACAGCACTCTTCGATCATCCGATACATCCAGACTCAACGTCCCGGGGGTCAACGAGATCAGGCTTGAAAGGAACATGATTTCGGTGTCGGTGCGGGCCGCCAGGGGCAGGCCGATAACGCCTGGTTTCATATACCAGACCGGGGTGGCGATATCATAGGCAACACGGAAATTGGCCTTGAACAGGGCAATGATGAAATAGAATATGAAAGCAATGAACCGGAGCAGGCGCCTGCCATATCCGTCCAGAACCGCCACCTGATTCTGCAGGGCCATCAGCGCAAGGAAGCCGAACACGAAACCTGCCAGGAAGTTCATGGCTGTCAAAGACCCGCTCAGGGCCACCCAGGCCAGTGCCAGCATGACATTGCAGAAAAAGCCAATCATGGTTGCATCGCTCCGGAAATCCCCTGTTCGCCCATGACCGCCTGAATATAGCCCCCGGGATTCGTGAGCTGGTCCGCGGCCATTTCCGCCAGTTCATAAATGGGCTGTCCCCAGACGCCGATCAGCACGGTACAGGTCGCCAGGGCGATCACGGGAAAATAGTAGGCCCAGGAATGCTTGGCGAGTTTCTCCGACCCCTCGAGCCTGGCGGTGTCGGTGATGTGGTCAGGTACCGGCTTCCAGAAGACCTCCGCCCAGATCTTGATCATGGAGTAGAGGGTCAGCAGCCCCACCAGCAGCGTGATGCCGGAGACCACCCACTCCCCGCTTTCCAGGCTGGCGCGAATAAGAATGAGCTTGCCGAAGAAACCCGACAATGGCGGCACACCCGCCAGTGACAGGGCAGGAATCAGGAACAGCACCGCCAGCAGTGGTTTGTGGCGGTAGACACCGCCCAGGTCCCTGAGCTCGTAACTGCCGAATATGCGATAGACGATACCGCTCACCAGGAACAGGTTCGTCTTCACAATGATGTGGTGCATGATGTAGAAGATGCCACCGATTATGGCCAGATGGGTGTATAGCGCCAGCCCCAGTATCATGTAGCCAATCTGGCTGACGATGTGGAATGACAGGATCCGGCGAAACTCGAACTGTGCTGCCGCCCCCAGTACACCTGTGACCATCGTCAGCGCCGCGACCCAGAGCAGAATAGTGTGGGTATAGCCGGTATCCTGGGTGAAGATGAGGGTGAATACGCGGAACAGAGCATAGACCCCCACCTTGGTGAGCAGTCCCGCAAAAAGTGCCGACACCGCCACCTGGGGCGTGTGATAGGAGGCCGGCAACCAGAAGAAAAGCGGGAACGCGGCTGCCTTGATGCCGAACGACACCATGAACATCATCGAAATGACGGTAATCATGCCGGCATCTTCGAGTGTCGCGACCTTGCGGGCGATATCGGCCATGTTGAGTGTGCCGATGGTGCCATACAGCAGACCCACCGCAGACAGGAAGATGGCTGAAGAGAACAGGTTCAGGGTGACGTACTTTATCGCTCCCTCCATCTGCGCCTTTTCGCCACCCAGGGTCAGAAGGGCGAAGGACGCCAGTAGCATCACCTCGAACCACACGAACAGGTTGAAGATGTCACCGGTGAGGAAGGCGCCACCAACGCCCGCCAGTAACAGGTGCATCAGCGGATAGTAACCGAACTTCTCATGTCCGCGGGGCGTTGAGGCCAGCGAGTAGATCGCAATGGCAAGCCCGATAATGCCGTTGAGCACCACCATGATGGCTGCGAACACATCCGCCACCAGCACGATACTGAAAGGCGCCGGCCAGCTGCCCATCTCCATGACCAGGAACCCGTGGTCCATCGTGCTGCGAAGCAGCCAGATACCGCTGGCGAACATGGCAAGGGTGGCCAGTACCGCCAACAGGCGCTGAAAGCGGACCGACCGCCACAGGGCAAGCGACAGGGCGCCTGCCGCCAGGGGTATCAGGATCGGGAGTGCAAGTTCCGGAATCAAGTATCGGTATCCTTCATCTGGTCCAGGTCATCCGTCTTCACGATCTCGTAGGCGCGGCGAATCAGCACCACGGAGAACGCCAGAACACCGAAGGCAATCACGATGGCTGTCAGAATCAATGCCTGGGGCAGGGGGTCGGCCACCGCTCCCAATGGTGCCTGGGCTCCATCCGGAATCAGCGGCGGAGCGCCGCGGGTCATGCCCGCCATCACGAAAATGAGCAGATTGGCAGAGTTGCTCAGCAGAATCAGTCCGATAACCAGCTTGACGATGGAGCGACGTAGCATCATGTAGATGGCGGCAGCGAAAAGTATGCCCACCACATAGGCCATCAGGCTTTCCATGAATACCTCCAGCTGTACCGGTCGATGACGTGGCGTTTCCCCGGTGAGGGTCGCCTGCCACGGAGATTCAATCTTCCGCCTCCATCAACCCGATCACGAAAATGGATATGGTGCCCAGGACCGTCAGGTAGACTCCGACGTCGAAAATCAGGACGGACGACATCTTGAAATAGTCACCCCCCGGCAGGGGAATCTGCCACCAGTGCGCCGTGAGAATGGGCTGGCCGGCGACAATCGCCGGCAGGGTGGACGCCAGCGCCAGCAGTAATCCCGCGGCCAGGAAGTCCCCGGGCCATATCCGCATGACCTTCAGGGTTGCCTCCGAGCCGAACGAAAAGGCATGGATGACGAAGGCACTGGCCGCAACCAGACCACCGATAAAGCCGCCCCCGGGTTCGTCATGGCCTCGCAGCAACAGAAAAACCGAGAACATGAGCTGCAGCGGCACGATGAACAGAGCTGCGGTATGGAGGATCAGGGTGTTGGACTTCATGGCTTGTACTGGTCCTCCGCCTTGAGCTTGAGCATGCTGTGAATGCCGATCGCCGCCAGGGCGAGCACGAAGATCTCGCCCAGGGTGTCAAGGGCACGGAAGTCCACCAGGATGACATTGACGATATTGCGGCCCTGGGCCAGGGGTGCCGAGTTCTCGCTGTAGTAGGCAGAGATGGATTCGAAGTACTGGACCTCGAGTCCCGCCAGTATCAGCAGGGTCATCACAGTGCCCGCCACGATCGCAACGGCAAGATCGCGGAATCGCTCCAGAGGAGAAGAAAGTTTGACGAATTCCGGCAGTTTGAAGAGCACCAGCACCAGCAGAACAACCGTCAGGGTTTCCACCAGGAGCTGGGTGATGCCCAGGTCAGGGGCGCTGAACAGAATGAAAATGAGCGCGACCGAAAACCCCAGTACCCCCAGGGACGCCACCGACCCCAGACGCGAGCGGGTGATGCTCGAGAAGACGGCGGCGGCCACCAGCAACGCGGCGATGCCCCATTCGTAAAAACGACTTCCTGAAAGGTCCAGGGCAAGGTGGACTTCGTGTCGGGCCACCAGGGTGAAACCCGCCAGGCCAAACGTAACGGCGACCAGAACCAGAAGATAATGTCCCAGCACACCATTCTGCAGAACCCGTGTCTGCCATCCGGCAATGTGCGTGATGCCCTCCATGAATCTGAAATAGATGGCTTCAGGCCCGATCCGGGCAGCCGCGGTATTGACGGCGGACAGGTTGGGCTGAAGCGTCGGCCACAGACGGTACAGGGTAATACCCGTTACCAGGGTCAGTCCCGAGAGGACCAGTGGCGCATTAACGCCATGCCAGAGGGCGAGGTAGGAGTCCACTGGCGTGCCCGCGACGCTGGTCATGGCCGCCTGTAGAACAGCGGTTTCAGGAAGATATGGTGCCAGTCCGAACACCAGTGCGACCACTGACAGGAAGGCGGGACCGGCGAGCATGCCCGGTGGCGCTTCGTGGGGCTTTTTGGGCGTTTCCAAGAACGCGCTGAAGAAGGGCCTGACCGCCACCAGTCCGGCAACGCCGACCACCAGCATGGACGCTACCACCGCTGCCACGGTCAGACCCAGCGACCAGAACGAAGCCTTCAGCAGTGCCTCCAGCATCAACTCCTTGGCAATGAATCCAAACAGTGGCGGCATCCCGGCCAGGGACAGGGCGGCAAGGCAGGCGAACAGAGCCGTCAGCGGCATGGTCTTTCCCAGACCGCCCATCCGGCGGAGGTCTTTGGTGCCGGTCTCATGGTCCAGAATACCGGCAATCATGAACAGAGCGCCCTTGTAGAGAGAGTGGGCGACCAGAACGCAGACAAACGCCGTCAGCGCCAGCTCGGTGCCGACACCAATGAGCATGGTCAGCGTGCCAAGCGTCATGACGGTGGAGTAGGCCAGCACCTTCTTGATGCCGGAGCTGCTGAAGGCGAACCAGGCCCCCACCACCATGGTAACGCTGCCGAAGAGCACCAGCAGTGTGCTCCAGAGCATGCTTTCGCCCAGAGCCGGATTGAGCCTGGCCATCAGGTAGATCCCGGCCTTGACCATGGTCGCCGAGTGGAGATAGGCAGAAACCGGTGTCGGCGCGGCCATGGCATTGGGCAGCCAGAAGTGGAACGGAACCTGGGCGGACTTGGTGAATGCGCCCGCAAGTACACAGATCACTGCGCCCAGATAGAACGCGTGCTCATGGAGAGGGTCGCTGGATGCCAGTATCCCACTGAGCGAGTAAGTGCCAGTCATGACCGCCAGCAGGATCAGTCCCGCCATCAGCGCGAGGCTGCCGGCGGTGGTGACAAAAAGGCCCTGGAGGGCGCACTTGCGGGCATTCGAGTCTTCGTGGTCAAAGCCGATCAGAAGATAGGAGGTGATGCTGGTCAGTTCCCAGAACATGAACAGCGTCAGCAGGTTATCCGACAGGACAAGACCCAGCATGGAGGCCATGAACGAGAGCATGATGACAAAGAAGCGCCCCAGATACGGATGCCCCCTGAGATAGGCGCCGGCAAAGATCAGGATGAAGGTGCCTATTACACTGATCAGCAGCGCGAAGACGAGGGAAAGGCCATCCACCAGGAAACCCAGGGTGACACCGAGCCCTGGCAGCCAGGCAAACTCCTTCACCACGGCCCCGCCATCGCTGATAAGCGGAATCAGCGATGCAAAGTAGACCGCCAGGCTGGCGGGCAGAATCGCCAGGACCCAGCCCACAGTGTGTCCGACGACGCGGTGGATCGCTGGCGTCAGGACAGCAAGCAGGAATCCGGATAACACCGCTAGCAACATAGGGCACTGGCACTCCGTTCAAGGCCCGCTGGGTGCGGGCTACCGAGTCAACGGATTCTGTACTCTCACCTCATCCATGAAATACGGACATATGCCAAAAAAAGACTATCCAAGCGTCGGTGCCTTGGCAAGCTTCTTCGGCGGAGGCTGCTGTCGTGCAGTTAACTCTATGTTGTTAAAGTAAATTCAATTTACGACGTGTGGTTTTAGGGGAAAGCACCGCTCTGATACACGCTGCTGGTTTAGCGCACCAAAAGTGCCCGTTCCCGTGAAAGCGTGCGCCCGATAAGTGCATGTCCTTGTTGCCGACGCACCACAATAGCTCTGCGCCCCCCCCATATTGCTCTATGCACTCCGTTAACATATTGAATTTAAATGAAGAAAATTTGGTGTCCCTTCCTGGCACACCCCTTGCAAAACTCAGTGCACAAGGCGAACGCACATTAATCGCCCCGCGCCAAAGAAGCGCATCAAACATCTGAAAAGCGAGGAAATACACGTGACAACATTCAAGAATCGTCTGGCTAGTGTTGTATTGGCTGCTGCAATGGGTACGGGAGCTACCGTGGCGCTTGCCCAGGAAGGTCCCATCAAGGTCGGCGTTCTCCACTCCCTGTCCGGCACCATGGCCATCAGTGAGACCGCCCTGAAAGACACCGTCGAAATGCTGATTCAAAAGCAGAACGCCGAGGGCGGCCTGCTTGGGCGCCAGCTGGAGGCGGTGGTGGTGGACCCGGCTTCCAACTGGCCGCTGTTCGCGGAGAAGGCCCGGGAGCTGCTGGCCCAGGAAAAAGTGGATGTCATCTTCGGCAACTGGACCTCGGTCTCCCGCAAGTCGGTACTGCCGGTGGTGGAAGAGCTCAACGGCCTGCTGTTCTACCCGGTTCAGTACGAAGGTGAGGAGTCCTCCGAGAATGTCTTCTACACCGGCGCCGCCCCCAACCAGCAGGCGATTCCCGCCGTCGACTACCTGATGAACAGCATCGGCGTCGAGCGCTGGGTGCTGGCGGGCACCGACTACGTCTATCCCCGCACCACCAACAAGATCCTCGAGACTTATCTGATGGATCAGGGTGTGGCGAAAGAAGACATCATGATCAACTACACCCCGTTCGGTCACTCCGACTGGCAGAACATCGTCTCCGACATCAAGCGCTTCGGTTCCGCCGGCAAGAAGACCGCGGTGGTTTCCACCATCAACGGCGATGCCAACGTTCCCTTCTACCGTGAACTGGGTAACCAGGGCATCTCCTCCACGGACATTCCGGTGGTGGCCTTCTCCGTGGGTGAGCAGGAGCTCTCCGGTATCGACACCGGCCCCCTGGTTGGCCACCTGGCTGCCTGGAACTACTTCATGAGCGTGGACACCGACGCCAACTACGACTTCATCGACCAGTGGATCGAGTACACCGGTGACGAAGAGGCGGTGACCAACGACCCCATGGAAGCCCACTACATCGGCTTCAACATGTGGGTCGAGGCGGTCAGGAAGGCCGAGACCACCGATGTGGACGCGGTCAAGGACGCCATCATCGGCGTGACCGTGCCTAACCTGACCGGTGGTTACGCCGCCATGATGCCCAACCACCACATCACCAAGCCGGTGCTGATCGGGGAAATCCAGGACAATGGCCAGTTCGCCATCGTCTGGCAGACGCCGTCCACCGTGGCCGGTGATGCCTGGTCCGACTTCCTGCCGGGTTCCCGTGACCTGATCGCCGACTGGCGTGCGCCCATGAGCTGCGGCAACTTCAACGTCAAGGAAGGCAAGTGTGGTGCTTCCGCTGGCGAGCAGGCCAAGGCCGCCGCCGAGTAAGAAGACCGGTGACCGGGGTGCCTGGAGCTGGCCCCCGGTTACCTTTCCCCGACCTTCCATTCATTCCGATACCACAGGACCCGATCATGAGCATCCCGCGATTGCTCACAATGCTTCTGTTCGTCCTGCTGATGGCGCCTGTCGGCACCGCCATGGCCCAGCAGGACGACGGCTCCGGCGAGAAACTGCTGGAGCAGCTCGCCGATGCGTCGCCCGCCAGCACGGAAGAAGCCCTCCAGGCCATCGCCGCCAGTGGCCACGAACGGGCCCGGGCCTGGCTGGAAGCCTACGGCAATAACCGTCTCAGCCGGGTGAAAGACACCGGCGAAATCGTCATCGTTCTGAACAACCGTGGCCGCGACTGGACCGTGGCCGATGCCGTCACCGGCGAAAATCTCGGGGAGATGTCCCGCCGTGACCTGGACCGCATCGCCATCAACAACGCCGTTCGTCGACAACTGGCCGGTGTACTGGCCATGCTGGATCTCTACGCGGAAGACCCGGAGGTGCGCGAAGAGGCTGCCCGCGACCTGATGGGCAAGGTGGATGAAGCGGTGCTGGATCCTCTCATCGGACGCCTGGACGAAGAGCCTGTCGCCGCCGTGCGCAATCGCCTTGAGCAGGCGGTCGCCATCTATCGGGTGGAGCAGGAGGGCAGTATCGAGGCCGTGGACGTGCTCGCCGGCAGCCTTCACCCCCGCGCCCGAGCCGCCCTCAACTCCGCAGTGGCTTCAGAAAACCCGGCCCTGAAGGCCGCGGCCCAGAAAGCCCTGCTCTCGGTGGAGCAGAAACTGAAAATGAACCGGGCCGCCGAAACCCTCTACTTCGGCCTTTCCCTCGGTTCCGTGCTGGTACTGGCCGCCATCGGCCTGGCCATCACCTTCGGCGTGATGGGTGTGATCAACATGGCCCATGGCGAACTCATCATGCTGGGTGCCTACACCACCTGGGGCATGCAGCAACTGCTGCCGGGCCAGCCAGGCCTGGCGCTGATCCTGTCCATACCCGCCGGCTTCCTGGTGGCGGCCCTGGCGGGCATTGCCATCGAGCGCAGTGTCATCCAGTTTCTCAAGGGCCGCCCCCTGGAAACCCTGCTGGCCACCTTTGGCGTCAGCCTGATCCTCCAGCAGCTGGTGCGCACGGTGATATCGCCCCTGAACCGCACCGTGGTGACCCCGGAGTGGATGAGCGGCTCCCTGGTGATCAACGACGCCCTGTCCCTGACCCTGAACCGCATGTACGTGCTGGGCTTTGCCCTGCTGGTGTTCGCCGGCCTGATGCTGATCATGCGCAGGACCCGCCTGGGCCTGGAAGTGCGCGCAGTAACCCAGAACCGGGCCATGGCCCGTTCCATGGGTATCAAGGCCACCCGCGTCGACATCATGACCTTCGCCCTGGGCTCCGGTGTGGCCGGGCTGGCGGGCGTGGCCCTGTCCCAGCTCACCAACGTGGGCCCGAACCTGGGCCAGAACTACATCATCGACTCCTTCATGGTGGTGGTCTTCGGCGGTGTCGGCAATCTCTGGGGCACCCTCGTTGCGGGCCTGACCCTGGGCACCATCAACCAGCTGCTGGAGCCCTGGGCGGGCGCCGTGCTGGCCAAGATCATCGTTCTGGTATTCATCATCCTGTTCATCCAGAAGCGCCCACGGGGACTGTTCCCCCAGAAGGGCCGGGCTGCGGAGGGTTAGGCGTGTTGCACCTTGTGGATTCCGTAACCCCCAGTGGATCTGAAAAACCGATTGAAGGGATACGTTATGTGGCTTGCTAGACCCTTACAGGAGCGCTCGACCCAACTGTTCCTGGGTATCCTGTTCCTTGCACTGATCGCGGTAACGGCGCTGCACCTGGCGCTGCCGGAAGGGCACCCGCTGCATGTGTCCGCCTACACCGTCACCCTGCTGGGCAAGTACCTGTGCTACGCCCTGCTGGCGGTGGCCGTGGATCTGGTCTCGGGTTACCTGGGCATTCTCAGCCTGGGTCATGGCGCCTTCTTTGCCCTGGGCGGTTACGCCATGGGCATGTACCTGATGCGCCAGATCGGCGACCGGGGCACCTATGGTGACCCGGTGCTGCCGGACTTCATGGTGTTCCTGAACTGGCAGGAGCTGCCCTGGTACTGGTATGGCTTCGACATGGCCTGGTTCGCCTTCGCCATGGTACTGCTGGTGCCCGGTGCCCTGGCACTGGTGTTCGGCTGGCTGGCGTTCCGCTCCCGGGTGACCGGGGTCTACCTGTCCATCATCACCCAGGCGCTGACCTTCGCCCTGATGCTGGCCTTCTTCCGCAACGAGATGGGCTTTGGCGGCAACAACGGCCTTACCGATTTCCGGGAGATCCTCGGCTTCAACCTGCGCAGTGACGCCACCCGCCTGGGTCTGTTCATCGCCACCGGCATCGCCCTGGCCATTGGCTACGTGGTCTGCCGGGGCATCGTCACCAGCAAGCTGGGGCGGGTCAGCGTGGCCTGCCGCGATGCCGAGGCCCGTACGCGCTTCCTGGGCTACCGGGTGGAACGGGTGCAACTGTTCGTGTTCGTGGTGTCCGCCATGCTGGCGGGTGTGGCTGGTGCGCTCTACGTGCCCCAGGTGGGCATCATCAACCCCAGTGAGTTCTCCCCCATCTTCTCCATCGAGATCGTGGTGTGGGTGGCGCTGGGTGGCCGGGCGACCCTGTACGGCGCGGTGATCGGCGCGATTCTGGTGAACTACGCCAAAACCGTCTTCACCGGCGTGATGCCGGACGCCTGGCTGTTCGCCCTCGGTGCCCTGTTCGTGCTGGTCACCGTGTTCCTGCCCCAGGGCATCGCCGGCCTGCTCAGGAAGCGCCGTAAGACCACCGATGACGGCTCCGGGCCGTCCGATGCCCCAACCACTGCGGAGGCCACTGCATGAGCATCATGACCGAACTGGCCAACCGGGACCGGGTCTTCAACTTCCTGACCCCGACGGACTCCCCGGTGGACGTCCGCCACGGGCCCATTCTGTACCTGGAGGACGTCACCGTCAGCTTCGACGGCTTCAGGGCCATCAACGACCTGAACCTGACCATCGACGACGGCGAACTGCGCTGCATCATCGGGCCCAACGGCGCCGGCAAGACCACCATGATGGACATCATCACCGGCAAGACCGCACCGGACACCGGCTCCGTCTGGTTCGGCAGCCGCCACAACCTGCTCACCATGAGCGAGCCGGAGATTGCCAGCCTGGGCATCGGTCGCAAGTTCCAGAAGCCCTCGGTATTCGAGGCCCTGACCGTCTTCGAGAACCTGGAACTGGCCATGGCCACCGACAAGCGGGTGTTTCCCACCCTGACCGCCACCATGAAGCCGGAATACCGGGACCGCATCGGCGAGGTACTGGAAACCATCGGCCTCAAGGACCTGATGCACCGCCCCGCCGGCATCCTTTCCCACGGCCAGAAGCAGTGGCTGGAGATCGGCATGCTGCTGATGCAGCGGCCCCGTCTGCTGCTGGTGGATGAGCCGGTGGCCGGCATGACCGAGCAGGAGATGGAGCGCACCGCCGAGCTGCTCACCAGCCTGGCGGGCAAGCAGTCCGTGGTGGTGGTGGAACACGACATGGGCTTCGTCCGTTCCATCGCCCGCAAGGTGACGGTACTGCACCAGGGCAGCGTGCTGGCGGAAGGCACCATGGACCAGGTCTCCAACGACCCGGAAGTCATCAAGGTCTACCTGGGGGAGGAAGCCTGAATGCTGCAGATCGAAAAGCTCAACCAGTACTATGGCGAGAGCCACACCCTGTGGGACCTGGACCTGGACGTACCCCAGGGCCAGTGCACCTGCGTGATGGGCCGTAACGGCGTGGGCAAGACCACCCTCATGAAATGCATCATGGGCGAGGAAAAGGTCGCCGATGGCTCCATCCGATTCGCCGGCGACGTGGAACTCACCAAGCAGCCCCTGGAACAACGTGCCCGCCTGGGCATCGGCTACGTGCCCCAGGGCCGGCAGATCTTTCCGCTGCTCACCGTGGAGGAAAACCTGCGCACCGGTCTCGCATCCCGGGGCGATGGCCTGAAAACCATCCCCGAGCGCATCTACGAACTGTTCCCGGTGCTCAAGGAAATGAAGAACCGCCGCGGTGGCGACCTCTCCGGTGGCCAGCAGCAACAGCTCGCCATTGGCCGTGCGCTGGTGCTGGAACCCCGGCTGCTGATCCTGGACGAGCCGGGGGAGGGCATCCAGCCCAACATCGTCACCCAGATCGGCGAAGTCATCCGCCGGCTGATCGCCGAAGACGGCCTGACGGTGCTGCTGGTGGAGCAGAAACTGCCCTTCGCCCGCAAATTCGCCGACCGCTTCGCCATCATCGACCGGGGCCGCCGCATGGCCGAAGGCGAGATCAGCGAGCTGTCCGACCAACTCATCCGGCAGTACCTGACGGTATGACCATCTATCAGCCGCTACCGCAAGTGGCCGACTCCGGCCACCGCTTCGACCAGAACCGCCACTGGGCTGCCAGCCTGGACCTGGCCTTCGAAGGCCGCCAGCAGGATGGCCGACCGGTCACACGTCTGACCAGGGCACGGCACAGTGGACCATTGCGGGTGCAAAGGCCCTTCTATCCGGAGGGCCGGCACGGCTGCTGCCACGTCTACCTGTTGCACCCGCCGGGTGGACTGGTCAGCGGCGACGCCCTGGCCATCAGCGCGGAGGTCGGTCCCGGCGCCCACGCCCTGCTCACCACGCCAGCGGCGGCAAAGCTCTACAAAGCCGACAGCCACGGTGTCGCCTGGGCCCAGCACACAAAGCTGAGGGTGGAAGACGGTGGCACCCTGGAATACCTCCCCCAGGAAACCCTCGCCTTCGACGGCTCCCGGGGACAGCAGACCACAACCATCGAACTGGGCAGCCACGCCCGCACCATCAGCTGGGAAATCCTCGCCCTTGGCCGCCCCGCCAGCGAACTGCCGTTCGCCACCGGCCACCTGGAACAGGGCTTCCGCCTGACCCGCAACGGCCAGCCCGTGTGGCAGGAAAAACAGATCCTCGATCCCGGACACCGCCGCTTCCGCGGCAAATGGGGGCAGGGCGGCAACACCGTCCAGGCCACCCTCTGGACCGTCGGCCTGGAAGACGAAGCGGACGCCATCGAACAACTGAGAGCGGACCTCCCGGACAACCCCCGCTGGGCCGTCACCCGCCGGGGCGGCGTTATCCTGCTGCGCTACCTGGGCAACGAACGCAACGAAGCCTGGGCCATCTGCCAGCAGGCCTGGGAAATCCTCAGACCAGGACTGACCGGCCAGCCAGCCCACGTACCAAGAATCTGGCTGACATGAGCAAAACCGGTAGGAGCCGGCCTGCCGGCGAAGAAGGCAGGCACCGGAGTCCAGGTCCTCGCTTGCAGGCAAGCTCCTACAGAAACCTGGCGGGCCCGGGGAGTCCCTGTAGGAGCCAGCCTGCTGGCGAAGAAGGCACCACCAGAACCACAGGCCCGGGCACCAGACCCGACCAGTAACGAACACACAGAAGGAAGGCCAATGGAACTCACACCTAGAGACAAAGACAAGCTACTGCTGTTCACCGCCGCCCTGCTGGCGGAACGGCGAAAAGCCAAGGGCCTGAAACTCAACTATCCGGAAGCCGTCGCCCTGATCAGCGCCGAAATCATGGAAGGTGCCCGGGAAGGCCGCACCGTCGCCGACATGATGAGCGCCGGCCGAGAAATTCTCACCCGGGATGACGTCATGGAAGGCGTGGCGGAAATGGTGGACGAAGTACAGGTGGAAGCGACATTCCCGGACGGCACGAAGCTAGTCACGGTCCACAACCCAATCGTGTGAAAGACCTATGAGAAGCTACCTGCGTTGCCGCTGCGGCGTTAAAAGAAACCTCAAAATGCTCATTTATTCATACATAAACTGCGCTTTTTTCGGTTTCTTTTGCCCGGGCGGCGTTCCGCTTGCATCGGCTGCCTCGCCAACGCTTCTCAAAGGCCTTTCAAGGAGGCTATTTATGATACCCGGCGAATACCAGCTCAAAGACGGCGACATCGAACTCTGCGAAGGCCGCGAACGCATCACGGTAGAAGTCGCCAACACCGGCGACCGCCCGATCCAGATCGGCTCCCACTACCACTTCGCGGAAGCCAACCCGGCCCTCCGGTTCGACCGCAAAAAGGCGCGAGGCTATCGACTCGACGTCGCCGCAGGCACCGCCATCCGGTTTGAACCCGGCCAGACGAGGGAAGTCACGCTAATCCCGTACTCCGGCGGAAGAGAAATTTACGGCTTTAGAGCTGAAGTAATGGGAAAGCTGTGAGGCCAGCAACTAAGACCGGGGGAGACGGTCGGGTAAGGCTTTCCGGGACCGTAAAAAACAGGGATGTTTTTTCCGAGCCTACATGGACGTATTCACGGCGTGTCCCGGAAAGCCTTACCCGGCCGGCTCCCTTTCCCCGGAATCCAGAACGTGAGGCATTAACATGAAAATCAGCAGACAGGCCTACGCCGACATGTACGGCCCCACCACCGGGGACCGCGTCCGCCTGGGCGATACCGAACTGTGGATCGAAGTGGAAAGCGACGCCACCCACTACGGCGATGAAGTCAAATTCGGCGGCGGCAAAGTCATCCGCGACGGCATGGGCCAGAGCCAAAGGGCCGATGACACCGTCATGGACACCGTCATCACCAACGCCCTGATCCTTGATTGGTGGGGCATAGTCAAGGCCGACGTCGGCCTCCAGCGCGGCCGAATCGCCGCCATCGGCAAAGCCGGCAACCCAGACACCCAGCCGGATGTCGACATCGTCATCGGCCCCGGCACTGAAATCATCGCCGGCGAAGGCAAAATCCTCACCGCCGGCGCCCTCGACGCCCACATCCACTTCATCTGCCCCCAGCTGGTGGAAGAAGCCCTCATGAGCGGCATCACCACCATGCTAGGCGGCGGAACCGGCCCGGCTACAGGCTCCAACGCCACCACCTGCACACCGGGCCCCTGGCACATCGGCAAAATGCTCCAGGCCGTGGACGACATGCCCATGAACATCGGCTTCCTCGGCAAGGGCAACGCCAGCCTGCCGGAAGCCCTGGAACTGCAGCTCAAATACGGCGCCATGGGCCTCAAACTCCACGAAGACTGGGGCACCACCCCGGCCTCCATCGACAACTGCCTGACCGTGGCGGACAAGTACGACGTCCAGATCGCCATCCACACCGACACCCTCAACGAGTCCGGCTTCGTGGAAGACACCCTGGCCGCCTTCAAGGAACGGTGCATCCACACCTACCACACCGAAGGCGCCGGCGGTGGCCACGCACCGGACATCATCACCGCCTGCTCCAAGGACTATGTACTGCCGTCGTCAACGAACCCGACGCGGCCCTATACCGTCAACACCATCGACGAGCACCTGGACATGCTCATGGTCTGCCACCACCTGGACCCCAACATCCCGGAAGACGTGGCCTTCGCCGACTCCCGCATCCGCCGGGAGACCATCGCCGCCGAGGACATCCTCCAGGACATGGGCGTTATCTCCATGATCGCCTCCGACTCCCAGGCCATGGGCCGGGTGGGCGAAGTCATCTGCCGCACCTGGCAGACCGCCCATAAAATGAAAGTGCAGCGCGGCCTGCTGCCGGAAGACGAAGAGCGGGGCGCCGACAATTACCGCGCCAGACGCTACATCGCCAAGTACACCATCAACCCCGCCATCACCCACGGCATTGCCCACGACGTCGGCTCCGTGGAAGTGGGCAAAATGGCCGACCTGGTGCTGTGGGACCCGGCCTTTTTCGGCGTCAAACCCGCCATGATCATCAAGGGCGGCATGATAGCCGCCGCCCCCATGGGTGACCCGAACGCATCGATCCCCACGCCGCAACCGGTGCACTATCGCTACATGTTCGGCGCCCTGGGCCGGGCCGCCAGCGCCACCCGGGTCAGCTTCGTCAGCCAGGCCGCCTATGATGCCGGCATCGGCAAGGAACTGGGCCTGCACAGCCCACTGTCCGCCTGCAGGAACGTGCGCGGCGTCCGCAAGAGCGACATGAAACTCAACGACGCCTGCCCCCACATCACCGTGGACCCGCAGACCTACGAAGTGCATGCCGACGGCGAACTGCTCACCTGCGAACCGGCCACCGAACTGCCCCTGGCCCAGCGCTACCACCTGTTCTGAGGAAGTGAGGAAGAGAGAACCATGCTGGAACTGACACAACGCATCGAACCCACGGAGCAGGCAGAAATCCACGACACCCTGACCCTGCCCCTGGAACTGCGCATCCGCGGCCGCCTGCGGGCCACCACCGACACCGGCCACGACGTCGGCCTGTTCCTCGACCGCGGCCCGGTCCTGCGCAGCGGCGACTGCCTGCAGGCCAACACCGGCGAAATCATCCGCGTAAAAGCAGCGGACGAGCCGGTAGTAACCGCTCACATCGAGACAGGATTGCCCCTGGCAAAACTCTGCTACCACCTGGGCAACCGCCACGTGCAGCTGTCCATCGGCGTTGAGGGCGCCAGCAAAGGCTGGGTCCGTTTCCCGCCGGACCACGTGCTGGAAGAACTGGCCGAACGCCTGGGCGCCACGCTGGAACACCACGAAGCCCCCTTCGACCCCGAACCCGGCGCCTACGACAAGGCGGGCCGGGAGAGCGGCCACAACCACGGCCATTCCCACGGGCACTCTAGTCACAGCCACGGGCACTCCCATAGCCATAGCCATGAGCCGGGTGAAGAACATGCCCACTGACACCAGCCACCAGTCCGACCTGGCACTGCTGGGCCTGATGCAACTGGTCAGCCCGGCATTACCCATCGGCGCCTTCGCCTGGTCCCAGGGCCTGGAGAGCGCCTTCGAACTGGGCTGGGTCAACAACGAGGCTGAGCTGGGCGAATGGCTCGAAGGCGTACTGGACGACGGCCTAAGCCGCTGCGAACTGCCGCTACTTATCCGGCTACAGGCCGCCTGGGCGGAAGGGGACGCAGGCGCAGTAGCCCACTGGAACCAGTGGCTCCACGCCACCCGGGAAACCGCCGAACTGGTGGACGAAGACACCCGCCTGGGCGCCGCGCTCCTGACACTATTGAAAAGCCTGGACCTGGCCACGGCACCAGACACACTGCCGGCCACCCCGGGCTACGTCACCCTCTTCGCCTGGGCCGGCCACAAGCGGCAGGTCCCGGTTCGCCAGACAATGCTCGGCTTCGCCTGGTCCTGGCTGGAAAACCAGCTGGCGGTCGCTTGTAAAGCACTACCCCTGGGCCACACGGCAGCCCAACGGTTAACAGAACGGTTACGGCCTCAGTTGGTGGTGGCTGTAGACGAGGCACTGGCACGAACCGACGAAGAACTCGGACCAATTTTACCGGGCCTGGCCCTGGCCAGCGCCCTGCATGAAACACAGTATTCGCGGCTTTTCAGGAGTTAAGCCCTAGAGGGCCGCACTGGGGATGAAAGGAGGCGGTCGGGTAGGTCTTTCCGGAACCGTAAAAAACAGGGATGTTTTTTTCGAGCCTACAGGGACGTATTCACGGCGTGTCCCGGAAGGACCTACCCGATCGACTCCGCCCCCGAAGCTCGAACAACGATCACCATAATTATTGGGAGCAACAACCATGAAACACTGTTTGAGAGTAGGAGTAGGAGGCCCAGTAGGCTCCGGCAAAACCGCATTGCTGCGCCAACTGTGCCTGGCCCTGCGAGACCACTACAACATCGCAGTAGTCACCAACGACATCTACACCAGAGAAGACGCCGACTTCCTCCTCAAACACGAGGCCCTGCCGGCAGACCGAATCCTCGGCGTAGAAACCGGCGGCTGCCCCCACACCGCCATCCGTGAGGACGCCTCCATGAACCTGGCTGCCATCGACGACCTCCAGAGCCGCCACCCGGACCTGGAACTGGTACTGGTGGAATCCGGCGGCGACAACCTGAGCGCCACCTTCAGCCCTGAACTCAGCGATCTGACCCTCTACGTCATCGACGTCTCCGCCGGCGACAAGATCCCCCGCAAAGGCGGCCCCGGCATCACCAAATCCGACATGCTCATCATCAACAAGATCGACATCGCCGAACAGGTGCACGCCTCCCTGGAAGTCATGGACCGGGACAGCAAGAAAATGCGCGGTGAGCGCCCCTTCGTCTTCACCAATCTGTACGACGGGGTAGGGCTGGAGACGATCATCAGCTTCATTCTGGACCGGGGCATGCTGCCCGAGCGGCGTCCGGAAAAGCTGACCGCCTCCGCGTAAGCCGGGATACGAATTCAGATAACCAGGAGTAACACCATGACACTGACATCCAAGTTATTTACCACTGCCGCCCTGCTGGCCGCCTCCGGCGTTGCCCCGGGTCATCCCGGCCACGAAGCCATTGGCGATGGGCTGCATGTTGAGTATCTGTTTGCCGCCGGCGCTGTCGTTGTTGCAGCCGTGTACGGCTTGGTTCTCTATAAGCGGAATCGGGACGAATAAGGCTGGGCTCAGCTCAGCCTGTTTCGTTTAAAACTGTTTTGACGGTTTTGCCCGTCCTGGCTCCGGCTGGGGCGGGTTTTTTTGTTGGCCCGTTGCTCGCAGGCTGGCAGCTCCGGTCGTAGAGCAGGGCGTTTGTCGAGTCACATTGGTTGAGTGCAGTACGAGCGTCAGAGGAGGTACTGGAGAGCAGTATATCTGGCATAATAAATTCCTTTTCGTGGGCTTAACCGGCGAGACTCACTTCTCGGGTCGAGCGTGACTTCATCCTTGGAGTTCACTTTCAGAGTTCGGAATGTAGCACTTAGCAAAAATCTATCCAACTAGGCATTCTGGACAGGTATAGGCAAAAAAGCCCCCACTATTTGAGCCGTTTCCGCCTGCGAGGAGGGGGGCAAAGGCGGGCCCCTGATCCACGCACCCTTGCGAAGTAAACATACTCACCCTTGGCTGTGTGCCTCCCGGCCTCCTATGCTTTACCTGTAAAAACGACGGCTTCACCGATGTGAAGAGCGTGGTGTTGCAGATGTCAGGGAGGCACGAATGACAAAACACACGACAAGGGGGTTGTGGGCAATTCTCCTGCTGTTTTCCAGTCTGTGCATGGCGCAGACCTCGGGAGAGTCGGAAGACAAAGAGATGCGATGGTTTTCCATCGATTCCCTGAACACCGGGCTCGGTACGCCCCCCGAGGCGGTCAGTCGAAAGACGCCACGGGATTCGGTCCGTAGTTTTCTCGAGCTTACCAAGCAGCGGAAGTTCTCGGCAGCGGCCCATCTTCTCAATCTTTCCGAGCTGAGCGATGCAGAACAGCGTGAGAAGGGGGCTGAGTTAGCCAGGCAGTTGGCCGCGGTGCTCAGGCGTGGCGAGTGGATGGATATCTCCGACCTGCCGGCACGACAGGATGCCGTGATTGAAGATCCGTCGGGGCAGAATCCCCAGGCAGGGCGGCCAAGACGCAACCTCCGGATCGCATCCCTGGAGGCCGAAGGTCGAGCCTATGCTATTCGTCTGGCCCGTTATCGTGTGAGCGATGAGGATCCCGTCTGGTTGTTCACGCCGGACAGTCTGACTCCAGCTCCTCTGCTCTACGAAAAATACGGGCCCTCCTGGCTGGAAGAGCGTCTACCGCAAAGTCTCAAATCAAACTTCGGCATGCTCCAGATCTGGGAGTGGATCGCCATTCCTGTTTTCCTGCTGGGGACGGGCCTGGTGGGTTGGCTCGTCTATGGTCTGGTCGGGCTGGTGGCACGCTGGTTACCTTCCGGCTCTCCCAGCATCTTCGCCTCCGAGATTAAATTGCCATTGGCCCTGGCGCTCATGACGGTTGTGGCCCAGATTCTGCTCAATTACGTGGTCTCCTTCTCGGCTGTGGCGACGACGTCTTTCCGCATATTGCTGATCACCGGCATGGCCTGGAGCGTTGGACTGATCGCGCTGCGTTTTGTGGACGTCATCTTGCTGAAGGTGAAGCGACGTCTCGTGGGCGAAATCGATGACACCAAACCCCGGGATGAACGCCAGCTCCTGACGACGCTGCAGGCGTTGCGTCGGGGCATCATTCTGGTGACGGTTGTCGCGGTCGGCATTTACATACTCTCGCAGATCCAGCTCTTCGAGACGCTGG
Organism: Marinobacter daqiaonensis; assembly: GCF_900115285.1. Taxonomy (GTDB): domain Bacteria; phylum Pseudomonadota; class Gammaproteobacteria; order Pseudomonadales; family Oleiphilaceae; genus Marinobacter; species Marinobacter daqiaonensis. Next base: position 1,400,871 of record NZ_FOYW01000001.1, on the reverse strand, counting down.
GCCTGACTCTGCTGGCGTCGGCCAGTGTTCTCACCGTCCTGCTGGGTATCGCCGGTCAGGCTGTGCTGGGCAATATCTTCTCCTCATTTCAGGTATCGCTCGCCAAGCCCATACGCATCGGTGACCTGATCATCTTCGAGGATCAATGGTGTTACGTGGACGGCATCTTTTATACGTTCATTCGTTTGAGAACCTGGGATGAACGCCGTCTCGTCGTACCCGTCCAGTACTTCACCTCCAAACCCTTCGAGAATCTGTCGGTCCAGACTGCCAAGATGTACAGAATGATAGAGCTGGCGCTTCACCTGAATGCGGATATCCAATGCCTGAGGGAGAAGTTCATAGAGTTCGCCGAGGCAGAGGAAAACGTCATCGAGCACCACAAGCTCTGCTGCTACGTCACCGCGCAGACCGCTGCGGCCCAGACGATGTCTTTCTACCTCATGACCTCCGAACCCTTTGCCGGCTGGGAAGCAGAAATGAATGTCCGTGAAAAGCTGTTGGGATTCATCCGCGACAACCACCCCGAATGGTGGCCGAGGGAGGTGGTGGTCACCAGCCAGCACGACATCACAGGTGGTGAAAGGCCAACAACCGGTCCAGCGACCGCAGCGGCCGAGTCTGGTGCAGGAGACTCTACGTGACCCACAAACTCACCCGTCAGTAGGGGAGAACCACAATGCAGGACTACGAACTCTATTACTGGGGCCTGCCCTTTCGAGGGAATTTTATCCAGCTTTTTCTGGAGGAGGTCCGGGCGGATTACCGAAAGCTGGATGCCAGCGAGCTCTACCCTGGCAGGAACCTGAACATTCAGTACCCGGGCATGGCACCGCCGTATCTTTACGACTGCAGGGCCCAGGTCTGGTTCGCACAGATGTCGGCGATTCTCATGCATCTGGCGAAGGCCTGCCATTTTCTTCCCGACGAGCCCGAGCAACACACTCTGGCCCTGAAGGTGGTGCTGGACTGCCATGATATTCTCATGGAAATCACCAACTACAATGGCACCGTGATGTGGGATCAGGATTCATGGACCGAATTCCGGACTCATCGCCTGGCCGACTGGATGGCGATTTTCGAAAAGACCGGCCGGGCGCATCGCCTCAAACCGGACGCGGGCTATCTGCTGGGCTCCAGCCTTACGGCGGCCGATATCGCGACTACCGCGTTGTTTGGCACACTGGTCCACAGCTTTCCGGAACTCGCCGCGGACCTGGAACACAACGCTCCCCGAGTCGCGAGTCTTTGCCGGAGAGTGGAAGATCGTCCGTCGATCAGGCTCTTTCTTGACAATCAGCGAAGGGAGTTGGGCAAGGCCTACTGTGGTGGTCAGATTGAGCAGTCCTTGCGGGACGTCATAGGGTAGAAAGAGCATCATCAAGTGTTGCGGAGCCTAGTCGTGCCTCATCTGTTCGGATTCCAAAGTGATCACGCCGGGCCTGCCCGTCACCTCCCGTAAGAGGGTGGCCGCAATGGTATCGGCGCTAACGGGGCGATAACGTTTCGGGATAATGGGTGCCAGCAGACGGCCGGCCATCAGGCCCAGTTTCTCGGCTGGCCTGGTTTCCTCCCGTTCGGCGTCAATCAGCGACGGTCTTGCCAGTACTACTCGCTCAAAGCCCATCCGGGCTACAGCGGATTCCACCTCTCCCTTGGTCCGCAAATAAAAGCTCCGGCTTTGCGGGTTGGCCCCGAGGGCCGAGTTCAGGACAAATACGCTGGCGCCTGCCCCTCGGGCCTGCTCTGCACAGGCAAGCACCAGGTCGTGATCAACCCGGTAGAAGGCCTGCTTTGAGCCGGCCTGTTTGAGGGTTGTGCCAAGGCAGCAGATAACGGCATCCACCGCCCACCAGTCGGTCTCCGGCAACGGCAAATCAAAGGGAATGATCGGGTTATGGGCCTTTCCGGGCGACCCTAGAGGCCGACGGGTGGGAACGAAGATGGTTTCAAACCTGTCATCCCTCTGGGCCTGTGCCAAAACCTGGCTGCCCACGGCACCTGTTGCTCCAAGAATCATCAGCTTCATCGGAACCTCCTGTTGACCGCCATTAAAGACCGAAAACCGGGACGGATCTATTCGTCACCTTTAGAAATATACATCTGCCCCGGCTCTGGTACTGGATATTCCACGAATCAGCACGCAGCAATGACCTGAACTATACTTCCAGTGAACCGACACCGGTATAGGGAGGCTCTCGAAATGGCTGTCCGACCGAACGTAGTTTTATTTGATGTCCTTGAGACATTGATCAATCTGGATCCGCTGGCGGCTCGGCTGGAAGAGGTTGGCCAGCCCGCGACTGTTCTACAGCCCTGGTTTCTGCGCTTTCAACGGGATGCCATGGCCCTGACCCTTGCCGGTGAAACGGCACCCTTCGACGCTGTAGCACGGGAATCACTCCGCACGGAAACGAAACATACTCTCAGTGAAGGTGATATTGAGTATGTGGTGGAAGGGTTCTCCACGCTGCCTGCCTTCGACGATGCCGCGCCGGCCATGAAGAAAATTTCTCAGGCCGGCGCATCCGTTGGATGCCTTACCGTCAACAGTCCCGACAAGACACGCCGCTTCCTCGAGGGTGCAGGGCTTGCCGGGTTGGTTGATCACGTAGTCACCTCCCAGGAGGCGGGCGTCTGGAAGCCTCACCCGGAAATCTACCGTTTCGCGGCAAAACGTTTGGGTACGCCGATCGATCGCCTGGCGCTGGTGGCCGTGCATGCGTGGGACTGCCATGGTGCGAAACGGGCTGGTGCACTTACGGGCTGGTGTTCGCGACTTGAGTACGAGCCTGGCGATGTCTTTCTGGCCCCCGACGTCACTGGCGATACTCTTGTTGAGGTGGCAGACAAACTGATGTCGCTACACTGAAAGCTGGTCACTCCGGCAACCTTCGAAATCCGGGACAAAAAACAGGTCTGTCCCGGTTTTTACGGTTTCCATACCGACCAGGGCGATGGCTAAAGCACAAAAACCGCTATAAACCCCCGCGATAGTACCGGCGCTAACCGGGCGATAACGTTTCGCAGGAGTCGGGAGAGGCATTGCCAACTGCGACAATATCGATTAAATCGTGAGCTACACTCTTCTGGTTTTGCTAAGCTTCCTGAAATCAGCCAGGCAGGTCGAATCCTCGGGTTTGGCAATGCCGTCAGGCGCCCCTGGCCACGATGACCTGAGAAGACGGCTGCTTGCAGCAACCGCTCGAGTCGAAAGAACTGTATTACGAGGGATCGGACATGTACAAAGATGACACTCTAAGTGGCAAAGTGGCGTTCATTGCAGGCGGCACCAGCGGCATCAACCTGGGAATTGCCAAGGGCCTTGCAAAAGTCGGCGCGAAAGTCGCGGTGCTCGGCCGGGACTCAGCGAAGGCTGAAGCTGCCGCCAAAGAAATAAGTGACGAAACGGGCTCGAAAGCCCTGGCCTTCTCCGCTGACGTGCGTGACCCGGAGCAGGTCGAGCAGGCCCTCGCCGATGCCGTCAAGGAACTGGGTCAGCTGGATATACTGATCTCGGGTGCAGCGGGAAATTTCCCCGCGCCGGCGATAGGAATTTCTCCGAAAGGGTTTAAAAGTGTGGTGGACATCGACCTCCTCGGCACTTACAACGTATTTCACCTCGGCTTTAAACACTGCAACAAGGGCGCCTCACTGATCGCGATTACCGCGCCTCAGGCGGTAAATCCAATGGCCTTTCAGGCCCACGTGTGTGCCGCCAAAGCAGGCATCAATATGTTGATAAAATGCCTGGCTCTTGAGTGGGGGCCGGCAGGTATCCGAGTCAACGGCATTTCCCCGGGCCCTATCGATGAGACGGAAGGGCTGGACCGTCTGGCCCCGAAAGGCCCAGCTCGGGAGCGCATGATTCAGCAAATCGCTGCGCGCCGGGTTGGCGAGAAGAAGGACATTGCCGATGCGGCGATCTATTTATGCTCGGATCTTGGCGCCTATGTGAATGGGACCATCCTGACGGTGGACGGTGGCACTGAACTGGGCGATGCCAGCGCAGACTGCTTGAGTCTTCCGGAGAGAAAGTAAAAAGATTTACTCCTGCTAACGGGATTGTCACCGGCTGGCGTTTGCTGAAAACCGGGGCAGATTGATTTCCCTCATCGCAGATAAATCTCCCGGTTTTGGAAAAGGTTACGGAAAGCCGTTGACGCTGAGCTGATGGACAGGGACGCGGCATTTTTCTACTTGCGGTTTGGGAATAGAGCGGCGGATGTTTCGCTATGAGGCTGGATGAAAAACATAACCTCTGAAGAAAGCCTGACGGAGTTGCTACAAACCGAGGCCGCCGTGCTGTTGTTTTTCGGCGGCCGGCACTGTGGCGTTTGCCAGGCTGTCAAACCCCAGCTCGAAACGTTGGCCACCGGTGAGTTTCCAGGGCTGGTCACTGCCTATATCGACTGCCAGGAAACCGCTGGCGTCCTGTGCGCCTGCCGGGGCATCTTCTCGTTGCCGGTAGTACAGCTCTGGTTCGAGGGGCAGCGGTTCGCAGAGTTTGTCCGGGTGTTCTCCCTTGGCGAGATACGAGGCGCGGTGGAGCGACCTTACCGTGCGCTATTTGAGGCGGGTCGTGCGACCGCGCAGGAGTAAGGGTTCGGCAACCGGCCCTGAGCAACTCCGGACTTCAGATCCTCTTTTCCGGCATCAGGGCCTTAACGACAGGAGATATTCCTGATCGTTGCCGGCCTCACTCCAGCACGGTCGGCCAGTTCGCATCTGCCTGGCGAATAAAGCCTTCAGGGTCTTTCAGCCACTTTTGCTGTACTGCCTCGTCGTAGTTCAGGAAAAGCCGTCCGTCTCTGATGGCCCAGTGTTTCGGATCGCCTTTGGCCAGGTAGCCCTGGCTTACCGCCCAGGCACAATAACCTCCGTAAGCCGGAGCGTAGCGTGTCGGATCTGCCTCGAATCTTGCCAGGTTATCGGCATTGGCGAAGCGCCAGGTTGCGCCCTTGTACTCCGTCGTGTGTCGGGCAGAGCCTTTCACCGGAGCGTCGGATTCGAAGTAGCTCACGGTGTCGTATCCTCCGGCACCGGTATTGCTCAGCAGACTGGTATACACGGGCGGTTCTCCCGCCAATGCATTGCCAACAAAAAGCAGTGTTATCGTGATGAATGTGAGAAGTCGGTCCATGGCACCTTCCTTTTCGGGTAACAGGCTAACTCTGAGACACTGAACACTCGTATTTGTTACGGATGGCATCGATCCGGATCTGGCAACCATTACGAAGGGGATTGCGACAGGTAGCCCAGGGAAAGAAGGGGCTGGTTTTTGGCGGAACTGGCCTTCCGCCTGGCTTTTCCGTTTCTCCCTATATCGCCGATCCCCGAAGCATGCTAAAACGTCGCCGCCCAGTGGGCCGCAGTCGAGCCGCCCCCGGTATTCTTTCGTTCATCAGGATGTCAGCATGTCAGACAAGTTTTTCTACAAGGGCCGGCAGGACGCGCGCCAGCACCACACCGCTTACGGCGGCTTCGACACCCGGGCCAGCAAGAAGGCGGGCAGCAGGAAATACCCGCTGACGCTGGTGGTCACTAGCGAGGCGCGCAAGCAGGAACTTGAAGCCCAGGTGACCAGGGCCAGGCTGCATGCGAACATCACGGTGGATACCCGCGACGGGGCGGTGGAGTCCATCAGCGAGTTGACTGCACTCTCGGGCAAAGGGGCGACGGTGACCACCTCAAAAGCGCCTTCCCGTAATGACCCCTGCACCTGTGGCAGTGGCCTGAAGTTCAAGAAGTGCTGCGGCTGAAACTCCTTGAGGGAACGGTCGCTTTCGATTTCCCTGAGCTGTAGAAGACGTAAATGGCTATCCACCCTTTCGACCGCCTTCGCTGTCCCCTCGACAACCATCCGTTGCGCCAGGAGCAGGGCTCCTGGCGGTGTAGCGACGGCCATAGCTTCGACATTGCCCGTCAGGGTTATGTCCATCTGTTACCGGTTCAGAAAAAGCGCTCCCGGGATCCCGGCGATAGCAAGGACATGGTGGCGGCCCGCCGGCGATTTCTCAATGCAGGGTATTATCGGCCCATTGCCCTTGCGGTGACGAAGGCTGTACTGGCTGATGCGCGAGGGGGAGATGCCCTCAGCTGCCTGGACGCGGGTTGTGGCGAAGGCTATTACCTGCGGGAGCTGGCCGATGCGGCCGCCAAGGGGCCCGACCTGTCACTGCTGGGGCTCGATATTTCCAAATGGGCGGTGCAGGCGGCCGCCGGTCAGGACAAGCGGCCCAGCTGGGTGGTGGGAAGTAACGCCAACCTGCCGGTGGAAAGTGGCTCCCTGGACCGGCTGCTCTGCCTGTTCGGGTTCCCGGTGTATCCTGAGTTTGCCCGGGTCCTGAAACCGGGCGGGCAGCTACTGCGGGTGGGCGCGGGGCCGGAGCACCTGCGGCAGTTGCGGGAGATCGTCTACCCCGAGCTGAAACCGGAACGTCAGCAACGATCGGAGGCGCCGGAAGGATTCCGGGAGCTGGCGACCGAAGCGGTCGATTTTCCGCTGGTGCTAGACGACAGTGGCGCCATTGCCGACCTGCTGGCAATGACGCCCCACCTCTATCGCGCAAATGCCGAGGGTCGTGCCCGGGCCGCGGCCCTGACCGAACTGACCTTGACTGTGGCGGTACAGGTGACCCGACTGGAGCGGGTTCGATGACCAGGGAAGCCTCCCGGGTAGCGGTGAGCTTCTTCTCCGTAAAAGCCAATCCCGTTGTTCTGCCAGCGGATACCATTGAACACATCATGCGCCAGTCATTATGATCAAGCCCAGTTGTTACAGCTGCCGGAAAAGGTTTGAGCCCTCTGCACTCAGGGTTTCGTACTCAAGAAACTACTGTGAGCGCTGTGGGACAGGTTTGTTTGATGAGGATTACTTCCGTTTTCCTGAAACGCCCGCTCCAACGTCCCGGAAAAGCCTGATGGTCCATGTCCTGGTAATGCTTGTTGCGCTTGCTGCCGTCTGGTTCTGGTTAAGCTGAGTATGTGCCAGCGCTCCTGTCTCCATCCGCTCCCGGTGACGTTTCGGCAGAACCAGGGCCAGTCGCGCCGGGTTCGCCCGTTCCTGTAAAGTGATATCCTCACACCCCGCTGTCAAATACGCCATTCAATCCACAACATCGCCGCCCGGCAAATCACTTCAATCCGGAGTTTGAGTCTTACCCATGAGAGTAATTATTCGTTATTTTTTCCGCACCCTGCGCCTCGTCCTGACACCCTTCATGCTGCTCAGCGAAAAGTTCAGCACACCAAAGGGCATGACCCGCGCCGCTGAAGACCAGGCCCTGGTCGACGAGGCCAGCAAAGATCTCGCTCTGTACCAGTTCAGCGCGTGCCCGTTCTGCATCAAGGTGCGCAAGGAAATCGCCCGGCTGGGTCTGAATATCGAAACCCGCGATGCCCAGCATGACCCACAGCATCGGGCAGCACTGGAGGCTGGCGGCGGTCGCATCAAGGTACCTTGCCTGAAGATTCGTCAGGATGATGGCAGTGTGCAATGGCTGTACGAGTCTGCCGAGATCAAGGCGTGGCTGCAGGAACGGTTCGAGCCGGCCTGACCGCAGGGGCCACTGCAGCCAGAGCCTCCCCCGGTTATAATGGTGGTCTTTAATCCATCGCAGAGAACCCTATGCCCATCGAAAAGAATCAAGTGGTCCTGTTTCACTACAGCGTCAGTGATGAACAGGGCAACGTCGTTGAAAACTCCCGTGACGGCGAGCCGAACGCCTACCTGCATGGCCATGGCGGTATTATCCGGGGCCTGGAAGAAGCTCTGGAGGGTCGTGACGCCGGCGAAAGCTTCAGTGTTACCGTCACGCCCGAAAAAGCCTACGGTCCGCGCAATCCCGATGCCATCCAGCGCGTGCCGATCAAGCACCTGATGGGCGCCAAGCGCTGGAAGCCGGGCATGATCGCCCAGGTGAAAACCGAGCAGGGCCCACGCCATGTGGTTGTCGCCAAGGTCGGCCACAAGTTTGCCGATGTCGACACCAACCACCCTATGGCCGGCAGAACCCTGACCTTCGATATCGACATCATTGAAGTACGCGCTGCCGATGCGCAAGAGATCGCCCATGGCCACGCCCATGGACCGGGCGGGCATCACTGAACGATCAAGCCCTGCAAATGAACGCGCCTTTCAAGCTGCGGCCTTACCAGCAGGAAGCGGTTGATGCCACGTTGAGGCATTTTCGCCAATCTGACGAGTCAGCTGTTATCGTGCTGCCAACCGGCGCGGGTAAAAGCCTGGTCATTGCCGAGCTGGCCCGTCTTGCCCGGCGCAGGATTCTGGTACTCACCCACGTCAAAGAGCTCGTGGAGCAGAATCACGCCAAATACCAGAGCTATGGGTTAACGGCCGGCGTCTTCTCCGCCGGGCTGAAGCGCAGGGAAAACCGCCATCAGGTGACCTTCGCCAGCGTGCAGTCCGTATCGGCGAACCTGGATCACTTCAGGCATGAATACTCGTTGGTCATCATTGATGAGTGCCATCGGGTCAGCGGTGATGAAACCAGTCAGTATCAAAGGATCATCGAACTGCTGCGACAGCAGAACGACTCCCTGAAAGTGCTCGGACTGACCGCCACACCCTATCGTCTGGCCATGGGCTGGATCTACCGCTATCACTACCGGGGTTTTGTTCGTGGCTCCAGTGAAGAGCAGGACAAACCCTTCAGGCATTGCATCTACGAACTGCCGTTGAGCTATATGATCAACCGGGGGTATCTCACCAAGCCTGAGTTGGTGAATGCGGCGGTGACGCAATACGATTTCTCCGCGCTGTCTCAGGACCGCTTTGGCGAATACGCCGAGAGAGAGGTCAACCAGCTGCTGAGCAAACATCGGCGTGTCACCCGGGCCATCATTGAGCAGGTGATGGAGCTGGCCGTTGAGCGCAAGGGGGTGATGATCTTTGCGGCAACGGTGGATCACGCGCGGGAAATCGCCGGCTATCTGCCAGACCACGAGACAGCCCTGGTGACCGGTGCGACCGACCTGAATGAACGGGCGTTGCTGGTTCAGCGCTTCAAGCTACGGCAGTTAAAGTATCTGGTGAACGTATCCGTGCTCACCACGGGCTTTGACGCGCCCCATGTGGACTTCATCGCCATTCTCCGCCCTACCCAGTCGGTCAGTCTGTATCAGCAGATTGTGGGCCGCGGTCTTCGTCTGGATGACGATAAACAGGATTGTCTGGTGGTAGATTATGCGGGCAACCATGTGAATCTGCATCACCCGGAAGTGGGGGAGCCGAAACCGAATTCCGACAGTGAGCCGGTGCAGGTATTCTGCCCGGGCTGTGGTTTTGCCAATATCTTCTGGGGCAAAACCGACGGTGAGGGCCGAGTGATCGAGCACTTCGGCCGCCGTTGCCAGGGGCTGCTGGAGCCTGGGGAAGGGGGTGAACCTGCAGCGCAGAATGGGCGCCCTCAACAGTGCGATTACCGCTTCCGGTTCAAGGAGTGCCCCCACTGCGGTGGCGAGAACGATATTGCTGCCCGTAACTGCCAGCAATGTCGGAAAGCCATCATCGACCCGGACGATCAGCTCAGGGATGCACTCAAACTCAAGGATGCCATGGTGATCCGTTGCGCCGGCATCACGTCGAGTGTGAACGGGAGCAAACTGGAGATCACCTATCACGGTGAGGATGGGGAAGAGCTCAGCGAGTCGTTTGATTTCGGCAAGCCGGCGCAGCGCTCCGTTTTTAACCGGCTGTTCGGGCGCCGTTTTGCCAACAGTCAGGCCCCGAAAGCGTTCAGCAGGCTTGACGAGGTGCTGGAGATGCAGGCCTTGCTGCCTGCACCGGATTTTGAGATTGCCCGAAAGCAAAAGCACTATTGGCGGGTGCAGGAACGGATTTTCGATTATCAGGGTCACTATCGTAAGGCGAATGAGGTGTATTGAAGGTCAAAGACTCATTCTTCATGGGAAAGAACGATATAAGGCTGAAGCATGCAAATTGGCGTCATTGCAGACACCCACAGCAAAATGCGTTCCGAAGCCCTGGACGTGTTGAAAGGCTCGGACCTGATCCTTCACGCCGGTGACGTCGGGCGGGACGAGGTTCTGGATGCGCTGGAGGCGATTGCGCCGGTGGTTGCGATTCGCGGCAATATCGACAAGACAGGCCGCGCTGGGAATCTTCCCGATGTTCTGGATCTGGAATTCCTCGGCCACGCTTTCCATATGCTCCACGACGTCAAAACCCTCGACACGGACCCACAAGGTCGCTACCGCGTGGTGATCGCGGGCCACTCCCACAAACCCCGTAACGAGTGGATCGGCGACGTGCTTTACTTCAACCCGGGTGGCGCCGGGCCCCGCCGCTTTACTCTGCCGATCACGGTAGGGCGGCTGAAGGTGAACGAGGACCGTGTGGCGGGTGAAATCATCGAACTGCCGGTTTGAACCGGGCAAAGGGCAAGATCCGAGCCCCGGTTTCACCCAGGTAGCGGCCCACTGAATCAATCGCTCAGCATTAGCCCCATCTCCCAGAAATCAATTTCCAGCCGGGTGGCGTCGCGGAAGGTGCGGATGAGTCAGTGGGCTCTGGTATGGGTCAATAAAAGGATCGACTCTGGCTTGGTTTCGCCAGCCAGCCACGAGTATACGGGACTCAGCCCGGCCTTTGTTTTTTCGCTGTTTATGATCGTAGTGAACTCGGGTCATGCAACGATTTTTAAGTGAGTTGATGAAGAAGGAAAGGCCTGTTTCAGCGACCTAAACGTTTCTGCGTTGACCAGGAAGTGGTCGACGTGATGCCAGGCTTCTCTGGTTGACCTGTTCTAGACTGGTGTAATGGAAAGCTCGTACATTTCCATGAGTTTGAAGAGTGCTTGGGTGATTGCCCCGACAAAATCGCGATAAGGAAATTGGATATGCTTCAGCTTCGTTTTACCTGTCTGCTCTGTTTTGCGGTTTTTGCCGCTTTCCTCGCCACCTCTGCGGTCCACGCTCATCACGGTTGGGCCTGGGCATCGGACGAGGAGTTTGAAATCACAGGCGTCATCCAGTCTGTGCGCCTGGGTAATCCCCACGGCAGGGTCACCATAACCGTGGATGGCGAGGAATGGGTTGTGGAAGTGGGTCAGCCCTGGCGTAACGACCGTGTCGGGCTCACCAAGGAGATGTTGAGCCCGGGCCGGGAAATTACCGTGCACGGTCATCGCGCTGCCGAAGAGGACATGCGGAAGGTCAAGGCTGAGCGGGTCGTGATCGACGGCAAGGACTACAATCTGTATCCGGGTCGCGATTCCTGATCCCGGCGATGACTGAGCAGCTGCTGGTCTTCGTCGAGGAGCTGGCCTTTGTTTCGGCCCTGCGCAACTCCACATTCATGTATCCGCTAGTAAACGCCGGGCATATTCTCGGGATTTCGATGTTGATTGGCGGCATTGTGCCACTGGATCTGCGTTTGCTGGGTCTCTGGCGCAACTACCCTGTGATGGTGTTTGTCGATGTGCTTCGAGTGACATCGGCGGTTGGTCTGGGTTTGGCCATTCTCTTTGGCGCACTCCTGTTTGCCACAGCGGCCGTGGACTACGTCGGGTCGCCGCTGTTCCAGGCGAAGATCTCGCTTGTGCTGTTGGGTGTGTTGAACGCCTTGATTCTCGGCCGGACGTTCAAGCGCATGGATATACAGAGCCTCCCGATGAGGGCCCGCATGCCTTTGGCTTTACGGGCAGGGGCCGCGTTGTCTTTGGGCGTCTGGATCAGTGTGCTGATCTTAGGCAGGTTCCTGGGGTACTTCTGAACGGGCGACGAAATGCCGCAACATCTGAGGTAAAAACAGATCGGTGAAAAATGGATCTTTTCCGGTTTCCCGCGGTAAGGAATCGGAGCATCATTAATAACAGGAATAACCAGGGAGCACCCGAAGGCATGGAATGGTGACCTGTTCCCCCCGGAAGCAAGAAAAAGCCGGAGGTTTTCGCCGTTTCTCCAAGGAGGAACCGAATGAAAGGGAAAATCGATGTTCAGCACCTCAGAAAAATCTGGTCAAACCGTCAGTGGGTTGGCGATGATTTTCTGACAGAGATCGCAAACGAAGTAACTTCGAGCCTTGCCGTTGGAAAGATAGATTCCGAGCTACGAATCTGTCATTTCTTTGCCCAGGTAAGGCAGGAGGTCGGCCCCCGGTTTCTGCTGGAGGAGAATCTCAATTACCGGCCGGACGTTCTCAAAAAAATCTTCCTCTTTTACAAGAACAATCCTGCCTTGGCCGATGCACATGGATACGATCGGGCAAAGGGGAAAAGCGCAGACAAAGAAGCCATAGCCAATCACGCTTATGCCAACCGCATAGGCAACGGCAACGCCTCTTCTGGTGACGGCTGGCGCTATCGGGGCAGGGGCATGATCCAGTTGACGGGGCGGGCCAACTACACCAGGTTCCAGTCTGTATACAGCAGGCTCTGGCCGGATGGTACGGACTGTCTCGAAAATCCCGATCTCCTGCTGCAGCCAAAATATAGCCTGCGGTCCGCTTTGGCGTTCTGGGTCGATAACGGCCTCTACCAGGTGGCGGATCGGGGCATCGATCGAGATGTCACCGATGCCATTACCCGGGTCGTTAACCGGCATACCTCGAGTTACTCTGTCAGGCACGACAACTTTTCGGAATTCATGAAGAACGGAGTCTTTGATGGTGTTTTCTAGGCTGGTCATGGCGGGGCTGATTGGTTTGTTGGCAGTGCCCTCCAGTGCCTGCACCGGCTCGTTTGACTTGAGTTTTGATGAAGGTGACGAGTTTATTCTGACGCCCCCTGACCAGGATACGGGTGGCGTCCATGTTTACCTGGACGGTGCAAAGGATCTCGACCTGGAGGAAGTTATCGCTCTTTCCTGCAGGCACGGAAACTATGCCATTCCCGTTGTAAAAGCCCACGTGGAGACTGGCGTGTCGTCGGCCACCCGGAGGGAGTATTTCGTGTATGAAAAGAAGAACGCCGACTATACTCCGTTGAAATCAATTCTCTCTGTCGACGCGGTAGATCGCGAAACAGGGGAGGTAATATCGAAGCCCTTGATCGCCGTGGAAAATGATATAAGGCTTGAGCAACTCTGTGACTCCATTCCCGGGGATAGCGGGGCCGATCAGCCTGTCTGGCCTGTTGAGCAATAGGGAGACCTTGGAAACGGCTTGCGCATTTGGACACGACGATTTGCAACAGGCCCTGTCGTTTAGCCTATGCTGATCACACCCATTTCCCATCCAGGAGTCGCATTATGAGTCTGGCTGTCGCACTGCATGTTCTGTCTGCCGTGATCTGGGTTGGCGGCATGTTTTTCGCCTACATGGCCATGCGTCCGGCGGTGGTCGAGGTGATTGATGCGTCCCAGCGGGGCGCACTCTGGTGTCACACCCTGTCCCGGTTTTTCCGGTGGGTATGGGCGGCCGTAATCCTGTTGCTGGTGACCGGTTACTGGATGATCTTCAGCGTGTTTGGTGGCATGGCCGGTGCCGGCTGGCATATCCACGCCATGCAGGGGCTGGGGATTGTAATGATCCTGCTCTATTTTCACGTCTACTTTGCCCCCTTCCGGAGGCTGAAGCAGGCCGTTGCCAATCAGGATCCGCAGGAGGGCGGCCGCCAGGTGGGCCAGATCCGCAAGCTGGTGGGCACCAACCTGATTCTTGGGCTGATCGTGGTGGCGATCGGGGCTGGCGGCCGGTATCTGTAGGCTTATATCGTAGGTGTAGCGATCGCCGGAGCAGAGGTTTCCGATCAGCCGGCCAGTATCTCCCGCACTCTCTTGCTCAAATGCCCCATATCCACCCGCCCAAGCACCTGCGGCTTCAGCTCGGTCGGCTGATGGAAATGGCTTTCAACCTGGATCCGGTATCATGAAACCTCTAGCGCCCCGCCGCCCAACTGCCTTTCGCCAATTCCCTGGCCCGATTGACTTCCTCGGTCGGAATGGCACTCGGGTCACCCTTTTCGATGGGGTCATAATGAAATACATACAGGCGGGAGACGAACTCGGCCACGGGTAACGAGGCTTCACCAAAACGCTCGCCGTGTTCGTGGGTTGAGGTGACGATCCCCTGGCCCCAGTTCTGCCCGCTGTCGTTGTTCGGGTTGAAAAAGTAGACCCGCATGGTTTTGTCCGCGTCCAGCGCAAGCCGCTGGATTGTGATGGCGTGCCAGCCAAGAAAGCGGGTGGCGCTGTCTGTCACCGCAATACCGGCCGGCTGCGGATTGATGACCGGGATGTCGCCGTTGTAGAAAGGGTGATAGGCGGCATAGAAATCGCGAATAAACCCGTCGAAGTCTTTGAGGCCTCCCGTGAACACATCCACGGCGATGCGGAATCCGTGACCGACATGATCGCCATGGAATTCTGCGTTGACCCATTTGTGTGGATCTTCTCCGCGCCCGATGCTGCGCCGGCCCATTTCAAAATAGATGCGATCCAGGTGCGGCACGGTCAGCAGGGATACCGCATCCACATCCACCGGAGGCTCGGTCGCCAGCCCGGTGCCCAGTTCCCGCGACGATATGCTGTTACCTTCAAAGCGCATCACGATTTCATCGTCCCGTGCCGCCCAGGCAAGGATGCGAAGCAGTTCCGCCGGCATGTTGTAGGCCCACATGGACAGGGCGCGCGTCGACTGACAGGTGGGGTAGTTCCCCTGACCGATGCCCAGCGGGCGCCCGAGTACGTTGAGCACGTCGGCGAGCAAAAAGCATTCGGGGGGACGACTGCTCCCGAAGACGGTCACGATTTTCTCGGCCGCGGCGTCGCACAGCGTCAGGCGTATCTGGCGCCACAGGGACGGCGCCACGGGAGGCGCGTAGAGAATGCCCCGCTCGAGCATCATGGCCAGGCCATAGGCACACTGACTGGTCTCCGGAAACAGAGCTTCGTCAATCAGGCGATGGATCAACGCGGGGTAGCAGTGAAAAGCATCGGCACCTGTGTAGCTCAGCCCCAGGGCGGTGGGAATCAGCTCGTTCCAACGGCCACGCAGGTAGCGTATGAATACCGGCATGTACGGCGATACCAGGCCGGTACTGTGCATGGCCCGGGCAAAAGCGATGGCTTCCTGCAGCAGGGTGGCATCGTCCATTTCCGCCAGTCGTTCCCCATAGACATCCAGGCCGGGGTCTTCACGGCACCCCTCGGTGGGGCTGAACACGGCATGGATCAGCTGCACGGCGTCGTCGCTGGCTTCGCCACCCAGCGCGTCCGGTTTTTCCAGGCAGACCGCTATCTGGGTCACCATGTGTTTGACACCTTCTACCTGGACAGGGCGCTGCTCGAGAATCCGCCAGACCTCGGCCACCAGGTGTTCCAGGAGGTTTTCGTAGCCGAGATGCCGCAGCAGGTAGTGATACAGGTTCTGAACGGCGTAGCCGATCTGTTCGGGCCGCAGCCGGTCGCTCTCATGCAGATCACCGACCACCAGGTCGAGATTCATCGCCAGTACCTGGGCGAGAAAGTGATGGGCATGTTCCGCCGAGATGGAAACGTGGGTGTAATCGCCTTTGGCCACCGCCAGAAGGCGAATCTGGCTCAGGCTTTCAACCAGTGTGGCGGTCGGTTCGCCGTGGCGAATCGTGCGCGCAGCCAGGGAGGGCACCAGTGTCTGGGGGTAGTCCCAGTCGCTCCCACGAAAGAATCCGGCTGATTCAATGGCCGGAACGCGTTCGTAGAGCGCCTCCAGGCCTGCAGGGCTCAACATCAGGGGTCTGGCCGCGTCGATCACCTCGAATACCGGCGAGACGCCCTCAATGGCATTGATTTCAGCCAGGCGGTCGATCGCCCCGTCAAGTGCCGCCAAGAGCTCATCTGGCGCGCCTTTATCGGGATTTTCGGATTCGTTGTTGGCTTTGGTCATACTGTCTTATTCTTCGGCGAAGCTCAGGCCATGTCAAATGGGGCTGTCGTTTCTGCTCGATGATGTTCGCCCTGTGGCGGGGGCTGTCCATGAGCAACCCTGCGAAAAGACGGGGTCGTCGAACCTCAGCTCCTCTGTAATTCGTTAAATCTATGCAGGCTATAGGCAGGTCTCTATTGGCCAAGGTTCGCTAACAAGACTATACGTATTCCTGAAGCGAGGCCAAATCGTCGGTGTACCTGCCTGCTTGACGGCTTCGACAGGAACGGTTCCCTGTTCCTGACGCTTATGGTTCCCATAACGCGTTCCGCCAGGGCCCGAAGGTGTTTGCAAAGCACGGGGCGATTCAGAGTCGCCGGCTGAAAACGCTCTTTAGGCCACTATTTCGCCTAGGAGGATAATGTGTCTGATATCAAGCCTCAACGCCCGGAGTGGGGCGCACGAACCACACCGAAACTGCAGGGTAACGAACATTGGTGGCCGGACCAGCTTACCCTCAATGTGCTGCACCAGAAGCACCCGGACGCCAGCCCCTTCGGACCCGATTTCAGCTACGCCGACGCGTTCTCGCAGCTTGACGTCGACGAACTCTCCGCTGATGTGGATGCGCTGATGACGGATTCACAGGATTGGTGGCCGGCGGACTGGGGTCATTACGGCCCGTTTTTCATTCGCATGTCGTGGCACGCGGCCGGAACTTACCGGGCGATGGACGGCCGCGGTGGTGGCGGCACCGGTGCCCAGCGCTTCGCGCCTCTGAACAGCTGGCCGGACAACGGCAACCTGGACAAGGCGCGCCGGCTGTTATGGCCGATCAAGAAGAAGTATGGCGAGAAGATCTCCTGGGCGGACCTGATGGTCTTCGCCGGTAACCGGGCCCTCGAAACGATGGGGTTCCGCACCTTTGGTTTCGGTTTCGGTCGCTCCGACATCTGGGCGCCCGAGGATGACATCTACTGGGGGCCCGAGACCGAGTGGCTCTCGACCAACGAAGAGCGTTACACCGGCACTTGGGAAGATGGCAGCCGTGTCCTCGACAACCCACTCGCCGCAGTGCAGATGGGGCTGATCTACGTGAACCCGGAGGGCCCCAACGGCGTTCCGGACGCGATGAAGTCCGCGCAGGATGTGAGGGAAACCTTCGGCCGCATGGGGATGAACGACCGTGAGACCGTCGCCCTGACCGTTGGCGGTCACACCTTCGGCAAGATGCACGGCAATGCCCCCGCGGACGCCGTGGGCGAGGCCCCCGAGGGTTCGAAAGTCCATGAGATGGGGCTGGGCTGGGCCAACAAGCACGAGACCGGCCTCGGTGAGTACACCATCACGTCGGGCCTTGAAGGTGCGTGGACTCCGACGCCGACCAAGTGGGACAACAAGTACCTCGACACAATCTTCGCCCACCAGTGGGAGGTCAAGAAATCCCCCGCCGGCGCCAACCAGTGGGAACCGGTGGAGGTGAAGGAAGGCTACTGGGTTCCCGATGCCCACGTTAAAGGCAAGAAGAATCCGCCGGTCATGACCGCTGCGGACATCGCCATGATCACCGATCCGGACTACCTCAAGATTTCGAAGGAGTATCACGAGAATCCCGACGTTCTCGCCGACGAATTCGCCCGGGCCTGGTACAAGCTGCTGCATCGCGATATGGGGCCCCGCGCCCGCTACCTCGGTCCGCAGGTGCCCGATGAGGTTCTTGTCTGGCAGGATCCGGTACCCGAGCACCAGGGGCCGCTGGTGAGCGATGAGCAGATTGCCAAACTCAAGAGTCAGATCGCCGATTCCGGCCTCACGGTCAGGCAACTGGTGGGAACCGCCTGGTCCGCGGCCTGCACCTACCGCCAGACCGACCATCGCGGCGGCGCCAACGGCGCGCGCATTCGTCTCGAGCCGCAGGCCGGCTGGGACGTTAACGTGCGCTCAGGCGTGCCCGAGGTGATCGACCAGCTCGAGCAGATCAGGAGCGCCTCCGAGGCCAACATCTCGCTGGCGGACATGATCGTTCTGGCCGGCAGTGTCGGGGTCGAGATGGCGGCCAGGGCGGCTGGCCACGATATCACGGTGCCGTTCACTCCGGGCCGCACCGATGCGACCCAGGAAATGACCGAGGTGGATACCCAGGCCCACCTCGAGCCGAAGCACGACGCGTTCCGCAACTACGCGCAGACCCAGACGACCGCCATTCCGGCCGAGCACCTGATGGTTGATCGCGCCTTCATGCTGAACCTCAGCGTACCGCAGATGACGGCGCTCCTCGGGGGCATGCGGGCCATGGGCGTAAATGTCGGTGATGACCAGTCAGGGATCCTCACTGATCGCCCGGGCCAGCTGACGAACGACTTCTTCGTCAATCTCATCGACATGGGTACCGTCTGGGAACCGATCGATGAGAACGAGGAGCGGTTCGAGGGCCGTAACCGTGGGACGGGCGAGAAGAAGTGGACCGCGTCACGGGTCGATCTTGTCTACGGCTCCAACTCGCAGCTTCGCGCCATCGCCGAGGAGTACGCCGCCAGCGGCGGTGAGGAGAGAATGATCGACCGCTTCGTCAAGGGTTGGGTCAAGGTCATGGAGAACGACCGCTTCGACCTCCACCGCTGAGGTTCCGGTCCGCCAGGGAAGGCAGTCCCGCGCCGCAGAACCGGGCCCCGAAGGCTGGATGTCGATCCGGTCTTCGGGGCTTCTGATAACCCAGGAACCCTCCTTGAGTGACCAGCTACCTCACGCTGCGTTGGCCCGAGTGGGCGAAAGCGAAGCCACGCCAAACTGCTCACGGATACCGGCGAGCACCGCCTGGTAGGTATGAGTCTCCACATAGTTGGCGTGCCGTGGTGTATCGATGTATTCCGCGCCGCCACGTAAATCCGGACGGTGGCTGCGCTTCATTTCGGTGAACCTTTCCAGGTCACTGCCTTTCAGTGAAAGATCCATGGCAACCAGCTGTGCCATTTCCTCAAAGCGCTCGTAAGCGGCGTCGGCAAACTCGATAAAGCCGACGATCGACAGGGTGGGGAGGTTGCGATGGAAAATGTTCAGGTAGAGCTGTGGATGCCCGCTTGACCACTCGAAAAGGTCCTCGTCGATGAACGGAACGCGATACTCATAACCTGTCGCCAACACAATCAGGTCAATGGACTCCCGGCTGCCATCGGCAAACACCACGTCCTGACCGTCCAGACGGGTGATGTCGGGCCTGGCACTGATATCGCCATGGTTGAAGTGATGAATGATCCGGTCATTAACAATCGGGTGAGAACTCAGAACGTCGTGGTCCGGTGCCGGTAACCCGAAGCGTGTCAGGTCGCCGACCAGGGCATCGACAAGTTCGTTCGGGTCCTCCGGTATGGTGATGCCTGCGGGGGGCTGACCGCCATGGTTGATGAAGACGTCGAGGGGAACACCGAACACATGCTTGGGCAGGAAGCGGTAACCCCGCCGCACACTCAGGAAAGCAGCTTCGGCATTTGCTGCCGCGTCGCAGGCAATGTCGACACCGGAGTTGCCCGCACCAACGATGAGAACCCGCTTGTCCCTGAAGGTGGAAGGCTCAAAGTACTCCGATGAATGAATGATTTCACCAGTGAACCGCTCTTCTCCTGCTATCCTTGGCCGGCTCGGATGCCAGGTCACACCCGGTGCCACTACCAGAGCCCGGTAATCGTACTGCTGATTGCCGATGGTGACTCGCCAGAGGTTATTTTCCAGGGGGACGGCGCGTTCAACTTCTGTGTCGAACGTGATGTGCTGATAGAGATCCTCGGCCCGGGCAAAATCGCGAATGTATCCGAGTATCTGCCGCCAGGAGGGGTAGTCCGGGAATTCCTCCGGCATGGGGAACCCCACGAATCCGCTGCTGTACTTGGAGCTGATGAAGTGGGCACTCCGATACATCGGGCTGCCGGTGTTTTCAGGGTCCCAGATACCGCCAACATCGCTGTGGCGTTCATAAACCTCGAATGGGATGCCGGCCTGGCGAAGCTGGCGGGCGACGACCAGGCCCGCGGGCCCGGCGCCAACGACACAAACGGTGTCACTGCGGTCGATGACAGACATGGGTTCTCCTTCTTGCGATCAGGGAATAGTGCCTGCGCTCTGTCCCCTCCGGACGTCGCAAGCCTGTCCTTGAACATAGGTTGCGGGCAGAAGTTTGTCAATTGACCAAGTCGATTGACCAATAAGATGCTGTAGACTGGATGAGGTCCGAAGCGGCAACATCCCGGTTTCCGGTAAAAAAAGTGATCAAGGCTCGGATCGTTACCGAGTGAAAAGGGGACGGAAATGGCTCCAGTACCAGTGGATCAGCGACGCCAGGAACTTGTGGAGGCCGCTTTTCGCACCATCGCCCGACTGGGAATACGTCGGGCTACAACCCGCGCCATCTGTGGGGAAGCTGGCATGCAGCAGGGGATATTCCACTACTGCTTCCGGTCCAAGCAGGAGCTGTACCGGGAGCTGATCCGGGTAATGGTGGTCGACATGGTGGATGCCGCGGTGACCGTTCCCGACTTTGGCGGTGACCCGGAACAGTGCATTCGGATGAGCCTTTTACGGGTGTGGAAACATGCCACGGAAAACCCCGACCGGCAGCTCGCAGCCTATGAGCTGACCACTTTCATGCTTCGGGATAAGGACCTGAGGGACCTGGCGTCATGGCAGTACCGCCAGTATGCGGAGCAGGGCGAGAGGCTGGCTCAGGCCATTGAAGCGGCTACCGGTACCGGTTGGACGGTTCCGCGGCCGGTACTCGCCCGGCTGTTGAGCAGCGGGATGGACGGGCTGGTTCTGGGCTGGCTGGCAGATCGTGACGACGAGATGGCGGAGGCGGCGCTTGATGCCTTCTCGACATCCGTGGTTGCGCTCTCATCGCAAACGCCCGGGCATGAACCCGCTCGGCAACCCAGTGCCCCGTCCAGTTGATTCGTAGTGGATCAGCGAATCAACCGGACCGGAGACTAGTCCGCAAAAGCATACTCTCCGCCCTTCTCGAGGGCCCTCCGGTAAGCGGGCCTGGCGTGCACCCGTTCCACCCACTCGGTGATGTGAGGCCGGTTTTTACCGACAATTCCCCGGGCCACGGAGGCCTCCAGCGGAAAGCTCATCTGAAAATCCGCCGCGCTGAGGTTGTCGCCCAGGAACCAGGTGCTCTTCGAGAGGTGGGATTCGACAAAATCCATGTGGGTGTCGATCATCGGTCCGATGAACGTCTGATTGGTTTTGTTCGCGATGCCTTTTGCCACTGGCTTGACAAAAAACGGCATCGGGCTGGTTTTTACCTTTTCGAACACCAGGCGCATCAGCAGTGGCGGCATCAGGGAGCCCTCGGCATAATGCAGCCAGTAGGTGTAGTCAAGCCACGCCTGGCCGCTGCCCGGCGGGGGCATGGTGTCCTTGCCGTAGGTGCGGGCAAGGTAGTCGATAATAACGCCGGATTCCGCCACCACCAGGTCGCCGTCGGTGATCACCGGTGACTTGCCAAGGGGGTGTACTTTCTTGAGGCTTGGAGGCGCCTGCATGGTTTTGGGATCCCGTTCGTAATACCGGATCTCGTAGGGCACTTCCAGCTCCTCCAGCATCCAGAGAACGCGTTGTGAGCGGGAGTTGTTCAGGTGATGGACTGTGATCATGCAGGTACTCCGTTCGCATCCGTGGAATAGGCAGGGTAGCAGAGTCCTCTGCCAATGGCTGGAGGACGCTGCAGAAATACGCCCGTCCCGGTATACCGGACTACTGACCGGCGGAGAAGTCTGTCGCTCCGTTTCAGTAGCAGGAATTCGGTGACGAATCCGGATTGATTTCGCCGGCCACTTCGTCTGGGTCAATGCCGTGGCTTACCAGAACCTCCCTCACGAAATTTACCTGGGCGAGAATTCTGTCCGCATCGTCGCCGTACTCAAAGCGATTTATTTCCACCGGCTGGGGCATGAAGGTGAAGGCGGTTTTCAGGGCGTTGAGAGTGTCTTCGTCGGTCATCGGGAGTGTGCCTCGCAAGTCAGCTGGATGGATGCAGGATGCAGGGGATGAATACGTAAGTCCAGATGCCATGGGATGACACCCGGGGCACTGCTATTCTGGAACGTGGACCCATCAGTACAAAGCAGATCGTCATGTCCCTGATAGCACCGCACGAGTTCGTCATGGACCTCCGGTCATTCAGGGCCGGGCCTGTAATCCGGTCAGTGGAGGCGGATAGTGATTGACGGCGGTGCATACAGGTCTCATTGTTAGGTCTGATCAATAATTCATACGACCAGGTTGAGGGAGCAATATGGGCGGGGAAAGTATTGGCTCGGAAGACAGTACAAACCGGAGAACCAGTCCGGCAGCCTTTTTCCGTGGATTTTTGCGTGAGCCCCGCCAGGTTGGCTCGGTCATCCCCAGTTCCCGATTCCTCGAGCGTCGGATTGTGGATGCAGCCGGCCTGGCTGGCGCCCGCCGGGTAGTGGAGCTGGGACCCGGCACCGGCGGCACGACGCAGACCTTCCTGCGGCACCTCAGCCCGGATGCACGCCTGATCTCCATCGAACTGAGTCCCTTTTTCCACGAACTGCTCGGTGATATCACGGACCCCCGTTTCACCAATCACCTGGGGAGTGCGGAAGACCTGGCGGATATTCTGGCGCTGCATCACATGGAGCAACCAGACGTGGTGATCTCCGGCATCCCCTTCTCGAAAATGCCGGAACCCGTCGCCACCAGGGTTGCCAAGGCGGTGAAGGACAACCTCGCAGAGAACGGACGTTTCATCGCCTATCAGTTTCGCGGCGATGTGGCCCGGTTCACCAATCCGGTCATGGGCCCCCCGGAGAGCTGCACCCTGGAAATGCGGAACATACCACCCATGCGGGTGTTTCGCTGGTATAACGCCGCAACGGGCTGATGCTGTAAGGTGCGCGGATTGGGACGGGACCTGTTCCAGGTATTACGGATGGCTCAAGGCCAGGAGTACGATGATTATTTGCGGAGTTGAACTCACCGGCAGCGACGCGGTGGTGTGCCTACTGAATCTCGACCGGGGACAGTTCAGCTTGCCGGAGTGCAAGATACGCAAGCTGTCGCTGAGCAGGAACCACACCCGGGCAGACCTGAAGCGGTTCCAGTCTGATTTTGCCGGCCTGATGGCGGAGTATGGGGTGACCGGTGTTGCCATCAAGGAGCGGATGCCGAAGGGCAAATTCGCCGGTGGTGCCATCAGCTTCAAGCTGGAGGCGGCTATCCAGCTGATCGACAATGACGGGCTGGAGGTGCGGTTGCTGCCATCGGCGCTGATCAAGTCCACCCTGGCCGCTCATCCGCTGCCGGTACCGTTTGCCGAGACCGGCCTGAAGGCCTTTCAGGAGACCGCCTTTATCACCGCCTACGTGGGGCATATGGCGAAATAGGGTGGACCGGTTGATGATTGCATCTGCTCCGATAACTTACCCCTTCGCCCAGTCGCAGAACCTGTCCAGGGGCATCGGCCTCGCGAAAAGATAACCCTGCAGCCGGTGACAGCCCAGCTGGGTGAGGAGCTCCCGGGTGTTATTGTCCTCCACGCCTTCGGCGACGGCTTCCAGGTTGAGGGTATGTGCCAGTTTCAGGATGTTCTGGACGATTCCCAGGTCGTTCTGGTTGGAATACATCTGGCTTACAAAACAACGGTCGACCTTCAGCTCGTGGATGGGCAGGCGGCTCAGATAGGCCAGGGAGGAGTAACCCGTGCCAAAATCGTCCAGGGCGATCCTGCAGCCGCTGTTGGCAATCTGAAGCAGGGATCCGATCACCGCTTCCATGTTGTGCATCATGGAGGTTTCCGTCACTTCAAAGATCACGCGGTTCATTGGAATGGCGTGTTTCCTGATTCCCGCCAGAGCAAAGGACACAAAGTGACTATCCGTGAGGTTCTGGACCGACAGGTTGATGCTGCAGGTGATGTTCAGTTGCCGTTCCTGAAGCACCTGCATGATTCTCCAGGCCTCGATCAGGATGTAGCGCGATAGCAGGTCCATCAGGCCTGCATGCTCGGCGATCTCGATTACTTCCCCGGTGGGTACAGGTCCGAAACGCGGACTGTGCCACCGCAACAGTATCTCCGCACCCACCAGCTTCTGGCCGTCGCTGTTCATCTGCGGTTGCAGGTAAAGCTCCAGTTCCCCGGCCTCAATGGCTGGCGGCAGGGCCGTCACCAGATCCAGGCGGCGTCGGGCGAAACCTGAGATCTCCTCGTTATAGACCTGCACCGGAACCTTGCGGGATTCGCTACGGTCCCGTGCCGCCGAGGCGTGCTGATACAGGAGTTCCGTGGTTTCCCCGTGTTCCGGGGCGATCGCCACGCCGCAGTGCAGATTCATGAACACACGTAGGCGGACGGCCTGGACGAAGATTTCATGGTGCCCCACTGTCTGTTCGATAAAGGGGGTCAGCGGGCCTTCCAGCTGTTCGACCTCAATCAGGAATGAGGCCGAACCGAATTCGGGAATTGCAAGGTAGGCGGGCTGCCGGCTTTCAAGGCGGACCACGCCGTCAAGTCCCGCCAGCGTATGGTTGAGCTTGTTCATCAGCTGGCAGAACATCTCCTCCGCCAGCCGGTGGCCCATGCTGGACGCAATGTCCTTGACCTGGGGATAGTGGACCAGCACGAGTGCGACCCGCCTGCTCTGACCCATCATTGTCTGTAACTGCTGATTGAGGAGGGCGGCATTGGGCATCCTGGTGGTCGAATCGTACATGGCCTGTTCGAGGGATTGCATTTCCAGGTCCCGGACCTGCCGCTCGGCCATCTGTTGACTCCGCAGCGCAGACAGCTTGCGTGACCGTTCATCCTTGATGCGATGGGCGAGGGCAAAGGAGAGCAGCAGCACCTCGGCGACAGAGCCGACCTGCATGGCGTGATTGGTGATGAGATTTACCGGCAGCAGGTCGAAAACACTCAGTAAATACACGGCGGCCCCCAGGGCAAAGGTCGTCCAGGCCAGCACGAAAAAACGGGCAATGACGACACCGGCCCTAAGGCCTGCCAGCCCCACCGCGATGAGCAGGAGAATCACCAGGAAACCCAGCAGGCCGGCGAACAGCGTCCCGTTTATGGGATCGGCCCAGGTGTAGACAATGAGCACGCCCGCCAGGCCAGCCGCGATCTTCATGCTGTGATCCCAGCGGGGGGAGATGTCCTGCCACTTGAGAAAGCTGCGTGTGAACATCAGGGCAAACAGGGACCCAAGTGCGGTGCTGATGGGCAGCGCATAACGGGGCAGTAACGGCTGCCCGGCCCAGAGCCAGGCGTTCCCCACCCCGGAGATACAGAGTACCAGCAGGCTGATCGAGCCGATGTACAGCACGTAATAGCCGTAGGCCAGGTCCCTGATGGAGAGGAACAGGAACAGGTTGTAGATAACCAGCGCGCACATCACACCGAAATACGCGCCCCAGTAGAGACTCCTCTGGGAAAACCGGATCAGCAGCTGGTCCTCGCGCCAAAGCTCAACCGGCACCTGCAGTGAAGTCGTTGACTGAGCCCGCAGGAAGAGTTCCACCTGGCCATTAAGGTCAAGGGGTAAGGGCAGCGCCACCTGGTAGCTGTGGGCCAGGTCCCGCCGGATTTCGGTCTCCCGGCGGCTGGTGTGGTAGATTGCCGGCCCCTGCCCGTCCCGCACGATGTAGAGATCCACCTCCTCCAGAAGTGGATAGGGAATCACCAGGTACCACTGGCGGGTCAGGGGTTCCGTGATGGCAAGGGAGGTCCTGACCCACACCGACCGGTCGGTGAACCCCAGGTTCAGCACGCTGTCGTCGTGCTTTTTTCGCCACTGTTCCCGTTGCCGTACCTCGTCAAGGTTGAGTGCCCCGTCCAGGAAATACTCGATCTGACTGTTCAGGCGATAATGACCAGCGTCGCCCTTAACCGTCAGCTCACTGCCACTGACGGTAAGGGCGAATAAAAGCGATATCGCCAGTAACCCCGCTGTCCATTGGTTGCCTTTTATCATGGTCCATTCCTGCCCCCTATTCGTCCAGGGGTCTGATCAGGCGGCCGGTAAAGCCGAGAAATTCGGCTTCCTGGCAAAACTCGGAAAAGTTGCCCTCCCCGACGCCTGGCTGGCGAAGCAGAACCAGGGCTTCGACGAGACACCCTGGTATGTCCCGGTTGCTCCAGTCCGGCATGCGTGGCCACATCAGGAACTCCTCGTGGGAAAGGACCACCTTTTCCACCGCGATCTGCCTTTCCTGCAGTTTTTCCCGGGCCGCCAGGCTGATGCAGGGATGGGTGTCATCCGCGATCAGGGCGCCCGGGGTTATATGGTCCCGGAGCTCCAGCACCGCATCGCCCTGGTGGGTCAAGCCAATGTAGAGCTTCTCGTCCTTCAGATGGGACAGTGAAGAGGTCTGTAGCACCGTGCCCTGCTCGGTGGTCAGTTCCCGGTCGGCCTCATAGCGTGGGTCAAACCCGATCACCCTGTCATACAGGCCCGTTAGATCCCGGCATACCGCGTTGCCAATGCGTCCGGCGCCGCCCAGCACGACAATGCTGGTTTGCTGGCAGTACTGGGGTCGTTCGCCCATCTGCCGCGCCACGTCCCAGATCATATATCGCGTTCCCAGACTCCCCTCCACCAGCGGTCCGGTCATCTCGACACCCGCCTTCATAGCGAAATTGGGGAGCCGTCCGACAAGAGCTATTCTCCGCACATTCGGGTAATCCCGTTGCAACTGGTCCAGGTAAAGGCGGACCTTTTCGGAGTCCTCCTCCAGTTCATGCTCAAGGAACTGCGACGCCACCAGCAGGCCCCGCATGTCCTGGTTGCGGATGAAACCAAGCACCAGATTGGACGGCATGCGCTTTGCCATGCGGGGTGTGAAATAGGAGCCGGCCTGCTGCTGGTTGCCGTACACGGCAAACAGAAAATGCGGCCTGGCCGCGGCATGAATGAGGGGGCGCAGATAGGTGTTGGCCGAAAACACCGCAATCCGGCGACTGTTCTTCCAGAGCGCACGTTTGCTTCTGGCGGTGAGGCGCTGCCAGGCGGGGGCAGCACGATAGAGCGTGTTCAGTTCGGTTTCGGAAAAACGCCGTCGATGGAACTGCACACCAATATGGGACCTGCCGGTGTGCGTTACCTTTGCTGCAACGTCCAGATCGGCCCTGTCGGGGAAATCCACATCGATGACCTCACCAGGGCGGATATACACCCCATCCGGCCTTTTCAGGCGTAACCCGCTGGCGGATACGTTCAGCGTATTGGTTTCGATGGTGTGGTTGGCATAGTTCAGGACTACCGGGACCCTGATCCCGGATCTCAAATGCCGGCGATACTCTCCATGCATCCTTATCATGGCTGGTCCTTGATGCCCGGCTGAATGTGAAACTCCCGTTCAAATCCCAGTCTGGACCAAACTGCCAGAAGCCGCCATCTTCTGGTGGCCGCGCGGACCTGCGGGCAGAGGGCGGCCTGCCCCCCGGGCCTCCGCAAGAATCTGTTTCCTGATGTTTCCGGTCTGGTAACAGCTGTCTGATCCTCTACAATGGGGAAAAAAGGGAGTTCCGGGACGGGGCGGACCGACATGAATCAGATCGCATACATACCGCCAGAGGTGACCGAGGGTGAAGCGGCGCGCCTGGAGGAGTTGTACGGCCTTCGGCTTCTGGACACGGCGTCGGAGCTGAGGTTTGATCGCTATACCAGCCTGGTGGCGGGCATCTTCGGATTTCCTATCGTCCTGATCACGCTGCTGGACCGGGACCGGCAGTGGTTCAAGTCCAGGCTCGGCTGGAATCAGACCCAGTGCCCCCGTGACATTTCCTTCTGCGGCCATGCCATAAACCAGGATTCAATGCTGGTTGTGCCCGACGCGCTGGAGGACCCGCGATTTGCCGGTAACCCCCTGGTCACCGGGGACCCTCACATCCGCTTTTATGCCGGCGCCGTCGTGCGGGGCCCGACAGGGCAGCCACTGGGTACCCTCTGCGTGCTGGATCACCAGCCCCGACACTTCGATGAGGCGCACCGCGCCCACCTTCGCCAGTTTGCCGACCTGGTCGAGAATGAAATTGCTCACATTGCTGATCTGCTGGCCCTGAAAAGCTCCATCGAACGTTTCGCCTATTACGACCCCCTGACCCAGCTGCCCAACAGGCAGCTGCTGATGGACCGTCTGGGCCAACTGGTCAGGCTGGCAGCCATGGAGTCCATGCAGGTGGAGGTGCTGCTGTTCAACGTGACAGGGCTGCGCCTGATCAACCAGAGTCTGGGTACCCGGGGAGGCGATGAACTGCTGCAGCAACTGGCGGGGCGGCTGCGGGAGAATTGTCCCGAAGGTGGTTCGGCCGCACGCCTGCAGGCCGATGAGCTGGTGCTGGTGTTTCCGGTCCACTGTGAGAGCCAGCGTCAGGAGGCCACCCGCCGGATCCACGGGGCCCTCGAGCGGCCCTATCACTGTCAGGGCCGGGAGCATTACCTTAGGGTCCAGATCGGCGGAAGCCTGTTTCCCGACCAGGGAGACAGTGCCGAGGCCCTGATTGAACAGGCGTCCGCCGCGATTCGGGTGAGCCCCGAAAGCCTGGCAGAGCCGGTGCACTATTTCGATCTTGCCCACTCGGATGCGTTCGCCGAGATACTGAAAATCGAGTCCTGTCTGAAGGGGGCGCTGGCGGGAGATGAACTCTATATGCTCTACCAGCCGATATTTTCCCTGAGCACTGGCAGGATGACAGGCGTCGAGGCATTGCTGCGCTGGCGGTGTCCCGAGCTTGGCCAGGTCTCCCCGGATCGTTTTATTCCTCTGGCAGAGCAAAGTGGCCTGATCGTGCCCATCGGCCGATGGGTTCGCGAGGAAGTGTGCAGGCAGTTACAGGTCTGGTGTTCGGACCCTGACTGGGATATCACCGTCGCGATGAATGTCTCTCCGGTTGAACTGGCACAGCCGACGTTCGCGGAGGAACTGCTCGACCAGCTGACGTCCTCGCAGGTCCCCGAGCAGCTGCTGCGGGTTGAAATCACCGAGCATTCCCTGGTGCGGGACAATGAGGCCGTGGAACAGAATCTGGTACAGCTGAAGGCCCGTGACATTGAGATCAATATCGACGACTTTGGTACCGGTTACTCGTCCCTGTCGTACCTTCGCCGCTTGCCTGTGAGCAGCCTGAAAATCGACCGCTCGTTCGTGGACGGTCTGCCGGCCCGGGAAGACGGCGCGACGATTACCCGCACCATTATCGAGATGGCCCGGGCCCTGGGGCTGGATCAGGTTGCCGAGGGTGTTGAAAAGCCGGAGCAGCTGGCATTTCTGCACGGCCATCAGTGCACGTACGGTCAGGGCTTTCTGTTCTCCCGCCCACTGCCACCGGAGCAGATTCCCGGTCTGCGCGGCCGCGGGGTGGTTTTGTAGACAGCCGTGCCGGAACCTTCCGGGGTGGTGTGCCGCCTTGACTAGCCTCAGTTGATCATCTTTGCTTACAGCAGCCGATCGGGCTTTCTTGCCGTCGCGTGCTGCCGCAGGCGGGCACGGCAGGGGTTTCTTCTGGCCGTCCTGTGAGACGACCGGAAGACCGTTATCACCTCACAGAAGGAGTATCGATATGAACCGGGATACCATTGAAGGCAACTGGAAGCAGATCAAGGGTGACATAAAAAGCCATTGGGGCAAGCTCACTGACGATCATCTGGATGTTATATCCGGGAAGCGCGAGAAGCTGGTGGGACAGATCCAGGAGGCCTACGGCATCAGCCGTGATGAAGCCGAAAAGCAGGTGGAAAAATTTGAAAAGTCCACCAAAGGCTGACGCAACCTGTCAGATCAGATGTAGACCAGGCTGAGCTCGTGCCGGGGGGACTGATGGACGGTCGCAGCGGGCGGAGTCAGCCTGGGACGTTGCTTGCCACCTGGCAAGTAGAAGGGGAGTTGAACGGTTCTGCTATTTCCGGGTCTGGCAAGCTGGTCGATGGCCGGACCTGACACCGATACTGATCAATCCCGTCGAGAGCCAAATCCGTTTTTTACTGGTTCGCAGTAGCGCAACACGGCCCCATCAGCGATTTGTAAAAACCCACAGCCTTTCCGATCATTAGGGGTGAGGTTATCAATCGTCTGAAAGGCGGCTCGCCATGCCTGAGAAGAATTCGACGAATACGAATCCGGCCCTGGTGGTTGAGGGCGGCGCGATGCGGGGCATTTTTGCGGCGGGCGTGCTGGATGCCTTTCTGGAAGCGCACTTTCAGCCGTTCTCGTCGGCCTGGGGTGTCTCCGCCGGGTCCACCACCCTGATCGGATATCTCTGCGGGGATTATGGGCGCAATCGCCAGGTGATTACCGACCATGCCTGCCGGCCCGAGTTCATCAACTGGAAGCGATTCCTCGGCGGCGGTCACCTGTGCGACGTGCACTGGCTGTGGCACCAGTCCTGGCGGGATGTTCCCCTCGGGCTGGATCGCTACATGGAGGGCAATACCCGCCTGTGGGTTGCGACCACCTCCGCCGAAAGCGGCGAACCCCGCTACTTCATGGTGGACGACCACAATCTCCACGATGTATTCACCGCGTCCTGCTCCATTCCTCTGGCGTACCGGGATTACCCGATGGTGGGGGAAGAGGCCATGAGTGATGGCGGTATTGCGGACTCGATTCCGGTACAGGAAGCCTACCGGCGGGGTGCCCGTGACATCACCGTAGTGCTTTCACGGCCTGCCCGTTATCGCAAGGCCCCAGTCACCTTCACGCCCCTGATCCGTACGCTGTTCCGGGACCGCCCGGCTCTGGCCCAGGCGGTGATGGCCCGGGGCGAGCAATATAACCAGGCGCTTTCCTTTATCGATAACCCGCCGGCTGACTGCAGTGTCCGGGTTATCGCGCCGCCCCATGATTTTCCCGTCAGTCGCCTGACGACAGATCCGGACAAGCTTGAGCTGGGGTACCGGCAGGGTCTCCGGGCGGGCCAGCATTATCTGGAATTCTGACGTTCACCGTAAAAGATCCATGGCCCTCCGCCAGCAATGACACGCTCCATGGGCTAGGATGGCTGGAAGCAGAGAAACCGGCACCGCCGGTGACCGGACATAGACTAAGCATTCCAGGGAGGAAGCGATGGAATCCATCTGGTATTGGGCGAGCTGGGCGCTTGGCCTGGAAGGGCAGGACCTCACCATATGGCGCGTGATCCTGCGGGCCGTTCTGGTTTACATCCTGGGCATCATTCTGGTGCGCCTGGGTGGAAAACGCTTCGTAGGCAAGTTCTCGGCCTTCGATATCATCATGGCGATCATGATCGGGTCGATCCTCAGCCGCGCCATCATGGTGCCGGAAGACTTTATTCCCCACCTCGTCGCGGCAGTTGCCCTTACCTTGATGCACTCACTGTTCGCCGGCGCCGCCTTTCACTGGGACCCGTTTGGTACTCTGGTGAAGGGCAAGGCACGCGTACTGGTCCGTGATGGCGATATCCAGTGGGATGCCATGAAGAAAACCCATATCAGCGAAAAGGATCTCATGAGCGCCCTGCGGGAAACCTCCAGCGTCAACGACGTGTCCCAGGTCAGGGAGGCATGCCTTGAGCGCAGCGGCAATATCAGCGTCATCCTCAGGAACGACAATTCCTGACACGGGGCAGCGGCCTCTTTCTCATCCCTCACATCATCGGTATCATGCGGGCGCAAACGAACGACCCGCCTAATGGTCCCGAGCGGGCCCATCTGCTAGTCTGTCAATATAGTTGCATTCTCTCAGTATATTCGCCGGTATACGCAGCTCATGAAAGGTGACTCGATGACGATGGGGATCGACAATGTCCTCGACAGGCTGGCAACAGCCGTAACCCAAAGCGATGATCTGGAGGGCATGGTTCGGCCTTTTCTTGAGATTCTCGAAGCGGTGACGGGGCTGGAATCGACTTACCTGACCCGTGTCGACGAGGACGAGGGTGTTCAGCGGATCCTGTTTTCTCATAACACCAGCCACCTCGATATCCCCGAAGGACTGTCGGTTGACTGGAACGATACGCTCTGCAAACGAGCATTGGAGGAACAGCGCACCTACACCGACGACGTGGCCAGCTGCTGGGGTGACTCGGAAGCGGCGAGGGCATTGGGTATCGCCACCTATTTCAGCGAACCGGTTCGCGTCGGCGATGGTGAGCTCTTCGGAACCCTTTGCGGTGCCAGTGGGTCACGGGTTCCGGTCAGTCCGGAGGCACGGCGACTGCTCGCCATGCTGGCCCAGATTATTGCCCGCCAGCTGGAGCGCGAAAGGCTGCTGGAGCAGTTGCGGCATGAAAACAGGGTTTACAGCCATTACGCTCTCTCCGATCCCCTGACCGGCATCCCCAATCGACGGGCGCTGGTACAGGAGTTGGCGAGGGCTCTGGCCAATTGCCGCCGCGATGGACGGCGCGTGAATCTGGCGTTCATCGACCTGGACGGATTCAAGGAAATCAATGACCGATATGGTCATGACGCCGGAGACCGGTTCCTGATCCAGGTTGCCGAAAGGCTCAGAGGGGGTGTTCGGGACGGAGACTTCGTCGCGCGCTGTGGTGGTGACGAATTCGTTGTCTTTGGTCCCGCCTGTGCAGATGATCCGGAGGCCAGTCGTCGGGCCATTCGCCAACGCCTGGAGAGCCTCACCTCGGGAAGCTTTGACGTCAACGGCAGGACCATCAACTACGTCGGGGCTAGCGTTGGGGTCGCCACTTCAGCTGCGGACGAATCCGGCAGCGAAGCCCTGCTGGCCCGCGCCGATGCCGATATGTACAGCGTCAAGCAGGCCCGGCGCAAAGCCGCCTAGCATTCTTCAGCCCTCGATTTTACTGAGCGACTTCGCCAGCGCTTCCACCCGCTGATTGGTTTCCCCCACCAGGTTGTCGATCTCCCCCGCGGAGGTGCTGGATTTCCGGGCCAGGGAGCGAACCTCGTCGGCGACTACTGCGAACCCGCGGCCTGCCTCACCGGCCCTTGCGGCTTCGATGGCGGCATTGAGGGCAAGCAGGTTGGTCTGGTCGGCAATGTCGTTGATGGTGGAGACAATCCCGCTGATCCTGTTGCTGACCTGCAGGACGGAATCCATGGCTTGCTGGGTTTCGCTGAGGGCAACGTGACGGTTGGTGATGTCGATGCCGAACAGCACATAGCGGCGGACATCGCCGTTGAATTGCTTCAGGGCCACGATCTGGTAATCCAGGGCCAGCGTCGGCATGCCCTGGAGTTCAATTGACGCCTTGCCGCTGAATTCCCCGGTCGAGCGGAGTGTTTCGAGGTCTTCACGGCTCAGCCGGGACCAGACCTCCCGGGCGCTCTGGGCAACTTTGTCGCCGCTGCCATATTTTTCCTGGATCAGCTTGTTGGCGGCCAGGAAGCTTCCGTCCGGATTGAACTCCATGATGGCCATGGACTGCTCGATGGCTTCCATGCGACGGGTAAAGTCCACCGTTTGCTGCTTGCTCTCGGTAATGTCCGCCTCAACAGAAATAAGCCGCTTCACCCGACCGTTCTCATCAAAAACCGGTGCGATCGAGAGTGATACCCAGTAAGGCGTGCCGTCCTTATGGTAGTTCAGGATCTCACTGTAAAACGGCTCCTGACGATTCAGGGCATCCCGGATCTGGCGGACGGTTTCCGGGTTTGTTCCCTCCCCCTGGAGCATGGGGCCCGGCTTTTTGCCCCTTGCCTCGTCCAGGGTGTACCCGGTCAGCTTTTCAAAACCGGCATTGAGGTACTCGATCCTGCCGTCGCCATCGGTAATGATGATGCCGCTGTTGGCATGGTCTGCGACCATGGACAGCATCTCCATCTTCTCCCGCTTTTCCACTTCCTCGGTGACGTCCTTGATGAACGCGGTGTAGGTTATGCGGCCGTCGAATTCTATCTTGCTGATGGCGGCCTGGCCCCAGAGGCGGGTGCCGCCCCTGCGTTCCACCGTGAGTTCACGGTAACTGCCAACGATCCGGTTCTGGCCGGTGTCCCGATTGCGATTGATAAAGCCGTCGTGCTGGCTGCGCAGGGCTTCGGGGACGAGCATTTTTACATTCCGGCCGAGAACCTCGTCGCGATGGTAACCCCACATGTCTTCAGCGGCTTTATTGAAGAAGGTGACGTTGTTGTGCTGGTCGATGGACACGACGGCGTCCATGGCCTGTTCCAGGGTCTGGTTCATCATTTCACGGGCGTACCGCTCCTCGCTGATATCACGAATAAAAACGGTGGTTTCCGTGGTGCCCCCGGCCCGGACGCTGGCGGTCGTCAGGTGAGCCCAGAACTCACGGCCATCGGCGGTTCTGAGCTGAACTTCCAGTGACTCCTCCTGGCCTGAGGTTATCCGGTTCATCACGGACTCCGGCAGCAGCGTCGAGGCCGGCTGGCCCAGCACCCTGTCCCGGCCGGATCCCCAGAGGCGCTCTGCACAGGCATTGAAAAAGGTGATCTGGTTGCGCTGATTGACCATCAGAACAGCGTGGGGGGCCTTTTCCAGGGTCAGGGCGGGTCGGGAACCGGAAAACAAACGGGATAGTAGTAGGAGCATAGTGGTCAAATTCTCTGTTAGCGTCTTATTGTTCTGAAATGACGCCCCTACTCAGCGGGGGTCGCCGGCAGTTCGGAGCCGCATGGGAATCGCCGTGATCATCATGCAACCCATTGGTATCTTGAAAGGCTTATACGTGAGTCGGGACAAGTGAGATCGAGAGGATGGGTATCGGAAATGTTTCTTTTGGTAAGAAGAATGCAAAATAATGTCAAAGCGCAGTGGGGCCAGGTTCGGTGTCAGCGATGGGGCGCCCAAGACGGAGGATTTATGCAGAGGTGGTGACGCACCTCCGCAAACGCCCAGTAAGGGGGCTGACAGCCGAGAAAGTTGTACAAAGGGACGCTAGGCCTGGCGCCTGTGATACCGCTTCTGCAGTTCGCGAACGGCTTCGGCCAGAACCGGGAAAGGTCCCTCCACCGGCAGGCCGGGCACCACCTCGTTGATCGATAGCATGGCCACGGGTGACGGCTCTGCGTGCATCTCGTTGAGCCAGGTTGCCAGTTGCTGCGAGGAGCTGGCGTAGACGATCCGTCCAAGCCCCACCCAGCCGTGGGCCGCCGCGCACATCGGGCAGTGTTCCCCTGAGGTGTAGACAGTGGCTGCGGCCCGCTCGTCCGGGGTCATGTTGGCGGCCGCCCAGCGGGCGATTTCGAACTCGGGGTGCCGGGTACTGTCACCACCGGAGGTCTCGTTGTGGCCTTCGTACCTGATCGCCCCGGCCTCATCCACCAGTACCGAACCGAAAGGTGGGTTACCGGTTTCCAGGGCCGCGGCGGCCAACTCGACGCAGCGGTCCAGGTGTTTCATGTCGGTCTCGTCGATCATGGTTGTCTCCTGATGATAGCCCCAAAAAGATTCCGGGTGGTTATCTGGTGAAGGTAGTGGAGACGATCTGAAAGGGCCAGGCCTGTTACCGCATCGATATCATCCACCGGCTGCCGGAGCGGCTAGAGCCCCCAGGAACAGGGCAGTCTGGGCCGCAACCTCCAGCTTCATGTGGTCCCGAAATACCCGTACCCGCCGGGATTCCCTGAGGTCTGGGTGATAAAGCAGCCAGAGGCCCAGGTCGTGCTCCGGCTCGGGCGCGCTGAAGCGGGCAAGTAGTGGGTTACAATCGCCCATAAAACAGGGCAGATAGGCCAGCCCCAGCCCTTGTTCCAGAGCGGCGACAGTAAGCAGAGTGTCATCAACGAAGAAACAGTGATCGTGCGTCGGGCAGGCTTTATCGGTCCAGGCATGGTGGAAGTCGCAGCAATCCACGCCCAGCCATCTCGGTGGTGTTGTGGTGCCGGTCAGACCCGCCAAGTAGGTCTTGCTCCCGTAGACGGCAGAAGCGACCGTTGTCAGCCTGGCTCCAATGAGGGTGTCCAGCGGGGTATTGGTCAGTCGAATGGCTACGTCAGCCTGTCGATCCGCCAGGCTGACGTACTTGTTGGAAACCTGGACGTGAAGTTTGATGTCAGGGTATGTCTTGCTGAAACGGGCGAACAGTGGCATGAGGACACTGGAGGCCATATTGTTGATGGCGCTCACATGCAAGTCGCCCGCAAGCTGGCTTTCCTGATTGCCCATTGCTCCTTCAAAGGCAATGAGCTCCATCTCGATCCGCGAGACGGAGCGTTGAAGTTCCGCTCCCGCGTCGGTGAGCTCGTAACCGGATGATTTTCGCTCCAGCAGTCGGGTGCCCAGGGATTTTTCGAGCATCATCAGGCGTCGGGAAACCGTTGAATGCTGAACATTCAGACGCCTGGCGCCACCGGTAATGGACCCTTCCCGGGCGACGGCCAGGAATACCCGTAGGTCATCCCAGTGCATCACGAGCTCCCCTTGCGCGCATTCCTGCACATCAGGTGTCGATTTTTTGCGAATTGAGTCAACAGTAGTCCCGGAGCATGCTGGAGACAAGCAAATATTGCTTATCTGACGAGGAAACGACCATGCCCCTTACCCAATCTCAACCCCTGACAGCATTTGATCCGGCGATATTCAAGGCCACCACTTTGCAGCAGTGGGATAATGCCGCTGCCGCCTGGAATCAGTGGGGAGCATTTTTGACCCGCTGGCTCGGTCCGGCGACGGAAACCATGCTGGACATGACCCATGTGTCAAAAAACAGCCGTGTGCTGGACGTTGCCGCTGGTGCTGGTGAACAGACCCTCGCTACTGCCCGTCGGGTCGGCCCGGACGGCTACGTCCTGGCTACCGACTTTTCACCGAAGATACTGGCTCTGGCTGCCGAGAACGCTGTCAGGGCAGGGCACTCCCAGATTGAGTTCAAAGTTGTTGATGGCGAGAAGCTGGGAGAGTTGGAAACGGAGCCTTTCGATGCGGTTATCTCCAGGGTGGGTCTCATCTATTTCCCTGATCAGGTAAAAGCGCTGAAAGGCATGCATTCCCGGCTCAAACCCGGGGGATATGTCGGTGCGATGGTGTATGGAAGTGCAGAAGCCAATCCTTTCTTCTCGCTGCCTGTTGGCATCATAAGACGTCGTGCGGCACTGCCGCCGCCCCTTCCAGGGCAGCCGGGACCATTCAGTCTGGGAAATCCTGACGTGCTTTCCGCTCTGTTCCGGGAATCGGGCTTTCGTGATGTTGAAATCGAACGAGTGGCAGCGCCGCTCAAGATGACGTCGGCCCATGAGTGCCTGCAGTTCGAGAAAGAGTCCTTTGGTGCACTGCACCAGATGCTCAGCGCTCTCTCACCTGTCGAGCAGGCCGACGCCTGGGCTGAAATAGAGGAGTCCCTGGGACAATTCGAACGCAATGGCGCTTTCGAGGGGCCCTGCGAGATGCTGGTGGCCGCGGCCCGCAAGTGAAGGCACGGTTGCTGGTTGTTCAGGAACTGGCGCGGCCCGCACGGCCGGGGGTGATCACCAGGTATACCCCGGCCACCGCTACCGCAGTGCCCGCCACGGCGATCAGGCCGAGGCGCTCGTCAAACAGCAGCCATGCCTCCAGGGCGGTAACGGGGGTTACCAGGTAAAACAGGCTGGCCACCTGGGCGGAGGCCCCGCGGCGTATCAGAGCCAGCAACAGGCTGATGGCCCCGAGGGACAGCACCAGCACCAGCCAGCCAAGGGCGAAGATCAGCTCCGGCGTCCAGTGGACCTGCCGGGTTTCGATGCTGAATGAGAGTATCCCGAAAGCGGTTGCGGCAGCGCAGTACTGGATAAAGGCGCCGCTGATCAGGTCTGTCCCGCCGCAAAAGCGCTTCTGGTAAAGGGTGCCCATGGAAATACCGAACAGGGAGGCCACGGCTGCGAACACGGCCCAGAGGGGGAAGCCCTCGAACAGGTTGCCGGATCCCGGCGCGAGCTTTTCCGCCAGTACCAGAACCACGCCCGCAAGGCCCAGCAGGAGGCCGGTCCAGACCCGTCCGGAAACCGTTTCCTTCAGGACCAGCACGGCAAGCACCCCCGTGATCAGAGGTTGCAGGCCCACCACCAGAGCTGTCAGGCCCGCCGGCATGCCGGCATTGATCGCGGTGAAGACCCCGCCAAGGTAAGCACCGTGGACAAGCAGGCCGGTCACCGCCAGGTGACCGGCCTGGCGCCAGCTTCCGGACCAGCGGGCCCGCAATGCCAGCGCCAGCAGTCCCAGGCACATCAGGGTCAGCAGCATTCGGTAGAAGAGCAGGGTGAACGGCTCGGCATAGGGCAGCCCGAACTTGGCGCCGATGAATCCCGTGCTCCAGAGCAGGACAAAGGTGGCCGGCATCAGCCGTATCCAGATACTGTCTCCGGTGGTGGTCATGGGTGGTTCACTGTCGGGTGGCGTGGCAGAGGAGGGCAGCATGCCATAACCACTTGCAGCACGGGAAGTACAGTCGCCGGGCCCTGAACCGGTACAGTGGTGCTTCAGACTTGCCGGGAGTCAATGGGTTCCACCTGCTGCCGCTCGGCCCCGGCCCGCTCCTTCAGCCGCTGTATGCATTCCCGGAACGTTCTGCTTACCAGGGTCTGATCCTCGATCATTGCCATTTTTGGCCATGTGGCCTGCTCCCCGATGCGAAGGAACATGTCCAGGTCCTCCAGGGTGGGATTGGAGAGGACCTTGCGATAGAGCGACGGCTGGAAGGGAAACTGGATATTGATATCGCCGATGTAGGTCTGGGTGGCCATGGCGTGGGCCTGTTCGATCAGAGGCCGGACCACGGATGAGGACCAGGTATTGCGGGTCAGCTCCAGGAGACTGGCGACATGGGCATGGACGATCGAGGAAGCCGCCTGCTTGAGGGAGGCGCGATAACCCTGTTCAAAGCGGTGGCCTATAAAGGGGAGTACGTGGGGATTCGCCTGGCTGACAATGGTTTTGTTGACGTTGTGGAGGCGTGCCAGGCGCATCTGAGGCAGGTCGCCATGGAGGCTGCCGTCTATCCATGTTTCCGTGGGCATGTAGGGGATTTCATCGTCGCCCCCCTCGGAACGGTCCCGGGCCTTGAGGGTGACCGGCGGGAATATGCCCGGTACGGCACAGGACGCCAGCACGGCGGAATCAATCGTGACATTGGGTGATGCCAGTTCATTCAGCAGGCGGGGTTTCTGCCGGGTTCGGGTGGGGGATACGGAAATGTTCAGGGTCCGGCCGCTGTGCTCGTAGGCTTCGCGGAAACTGCGGTTGCCGATATTGACACGAATGTGGTGATGAAGCCGGTCCTGGTCCATGACATAGCCCTTGCGCCACATATCCGCGGGGCTGAGCCAGTGCAGGGCATCACGATGGGCCCGGCCCGGATGTTCGAAGAATTCCTGGAGCTCAGCGTCGTTCCGGCAGCAGATCGATGCCGCCACAATCGCTCCCATGCTGGAGCCGGCAATGACTTCCGGCAGCAGACCCCGCCGCCAGAGCGCACGGGTGACGCCCACGTGGTAGATGCCAAAGGCAGCCCCACCGCTGAGCATGAGCGCCGGATGGCCGAATACCTTCTCCGCATCCCGGAACATCTGCAGCTTCTGCTCCGCGGAGACATC
This sequence comes from Marinobacter daqiaonensis, assembly GCF_900115285.1. Lineage (GTDB taxonomy): Bacteria > Pseudomonadota > Gammaproteobacteria > Pseudomonadales > Oleiphilaceae > Marinobacter > Marinobacter daqiaonensis. Next base: position 1,361,571 of record NZ_FOYW01000001.1, on the reverse strand, counting down.
CGGCTCCCTCTGATCGCAGAGGTAGTTCATGCTGTACCGGACTTCATCGAGGAACTCAGACACGATGAGCTTGGTGCCAGTGCGGGCGACGCCGTAGAGGTCGGGATTGGACAGCTCACCGAGGTGGCGGTAAAGGCTTTCCTGAAGCACCTGGGTCAGATCAGCGATCCGGCCCCGCTCCCGGTACTGCCTCATGAGCCGGATATGCTCGCGAATCAACGACTCGTGCAACATCCGGGTTTCGCCTTCCTCACGCCATCGCAACCCGCCGTCGAGTTCGTCCAGTTTTTGGGCGACCTCGTACCACTGCTCGAAGGAGAGGGCTTCGGCGAGTTGTTGTTCCAGCTGTTTACGAATCTTTGCCTTGCCAGTCATGTTGATACGATAACCCAAGAGCCGTGGGGTGGGTAGGCCCGCGCATTAACCGGAAGCTTCGTCTACGCTTTGGGGGAACAGTCCACTTGTTGTGAACGCCGCACGGTCCCATCGTGGGAGTGCCGGTCTTCATTGTGGGAAAAGGATAGCTCCCATGTCAGAGTATGAGCGCCAACGGCTTTACACGCTGCGGCAGTTGGACATACTGGATACACCGCCCTCCGAGGCGTTCGATCGCATCACCCGCATGGCCTGCAGGATATTTGACCTGCCCGTGGCGGCCGTGTCCCTGACCGATGAAAACCGGCAGTGGTTCAAGTCCCGCCTTGGCACCGGGGTGACCGAGGTTGCCCGCTACAAATCCCCCTGCAGCGACGTATCGGCAACTTCGGAACTGGAGGTGGTGGAGGACCTGCTGGCCACCGACTTCTATCGCGATAGCCCCCAGGCGAAGCTTGGCATGCGGTTTTATGCCGGTGCGCCCCTCACAACCCGGGACGGATATACCCTCGGCACGCTCTGCGTACTGGGCCCGGAGCCGCGGACCGCCTCCGAGGACGAGCTCGAAAGCCTGATGGATCTCAGCAACATGGTGATGGCCCAGATTGAGTTGCGCCATGCCCTGGGGCGTACCGATCCGGTGACCCTGCTACCAAACCGGAGCCAGTTTGGCGATGATCTGGAAGACCTCGCCCGGGACCATCCCGACCGGCCGTACCATGGGCTTTTTGTCGAGCTGGCCAGTGTGGTCCAGCTCAACACGGTGACTCGTGTTCTGGGCGGTGGCCAGGTGGACCTGCTTGCACGGGAGGGAGCCCGGCAACTGGAGGAACTGGTCGGGAGGCATCGAGATCTGTACTCCGTCGGCATGTGCCAGTATCTTTTCCTGCGTGACACGGAGGACCAAGAACTGCTGAAGGCCGAGGCGGAGCAACTGGGACGCCAGTTAAGCCGCTCTTCATTGTGGCGCAACCTGGCCATAATCGTGAGGCCACGCATTGGCATCGCCTCGTTTTTACCGAAAGACGCGGTGGCCGACAATATCATCCGTCTCGCCCAGAGCGCTTGCCAGACCGCGCGTTTTCGGGAATCCTCCCTCGCCGTTTTCACGCCCTCCATGGATACCGAGCAGCAACGCCGGTTCCGGTTGCTGAACGACATGCACCACCTGCTTCAGGACGGCGCGGAGCAGCTTCGCCTGGTTTTCCAGCCCCGGGTGGCGCTGGCTTCAGGCCGCTGCGTCGGCGCCGAAGCCCTGGTGCGATGGCATCATCCGGAACTTGGCGATATTTCGCCCTCGGAATTTATCCCCCTGATCGAAAATACACCCGTGGCGAAGCACCTGACCCGCTGGGTACTCGATGCCGCCATTGCGCAGGCGTCCACCTGGTTCGATCAGGGCATGCCGCTGCGGGTGTCCGCCAACGTCATGGCCTCGAACTTCGAGGAGGCCGGCTTTACCGATCATCTGATCAGCCGGCTGCATCTGGACAAAGTACCAGCCGACCGCTTTGAACTCGAATTGACGGAAAGCGCCCTGGTGGGTAACAGCCTGGCCGTCCGCAAGCAGCTCAAGGCGCTCTCCGGTGCAGGTATCCGCCTGGCGATCGATGACTTCGGTACCGGCTACAGTAACCTTGCCTACCTTCTCAATGTTCCGGCTGACATCATAAAAATCGACCGGGCATTCACGTCAGCCCGCCGCAGCAAGCGACGGGAATCACAGACGATGATGCTCAAGGCGATGATCGACCTCGCCCATGGCATGGGCTACCAGACCGTCGCCGAGGGGTTCGAGCCCCCGGACATGGGAATGACGCTTTCCGAGCTGGGGTGCGACGAGGCCCAGAGCTTCGCCATCTCCAGGCCGCTGGATCCGGAGGCGTTCAGTTCCTGGTACCACAGCCGGGCCACTACCGATGTTTACGGAGCCGGGTTGAAATAACGGTTGAGCAGGTCCGGATCGTCAAAATGGCGCTTGCCGATGAAGGCGGTGGCATGGTGTCCCCACTGACGCATTCCTCCGGGCGACAGTACCCCGGTGTTCCAGAGCAGGAACCGCTCCAGGCGGGCGGTGCCGGGCACCAGGCCGTTGGGCAGGAACAGGCTGCGATGCTTTCCGGTGCCATCCGGCAGTGCCCGAAGCCGGTCATAGTGAACCATCCCGTAGGATGTTGCGGCTTTTCCGGGCTCCGGAGCAGACCCGAAACGCACATCGCTGACGTAGTGGGTGCCGCTTTCCAGGTGGATGGTGGGCCGGGCCTCGTCGGCGTCACCGGACGGCGGTTCCAGGGGCAGAACGGTCATGATCTCGTCGCCCACGGCGTCAGGGTTGAGCTGGAGCCGGTCCGGGTTGGGGTACCACTGGAGGTAGCAGCCACAGGGATGCACGCTTTCGTACAGGACCACCTCGCCATCATGATCCAGCGTCACCCGCCAGATCAGCCCGTCCAGGCGACCGCCGTAAAGGTCCAGGGGATGGGGCTTCGGGCGTTTGTCGAACCAGAAGACATAGACCAGCTGGGGTAGCCACTGGTCCTGCCAACGGACTTGAGAGAGCAGGGTGTAGGCCCGGGCGGGAGGCTCGATCCGCCACTCGCCGTTTTTCCAGAAGGGGGTGCCTGGCTGGTCGTACCGCTCGCCACTGGCCATCATCAGGTAGGGTGCGTGCCGGGCCAGCAGCCGTGCCGTTTCCTGAGGAGTCAACGAAGGCAACCCCAGCGGGCCCCATGCCCCCTCACGACCGAGAATGGCCTCGGCTTCCGCCGGGTCGGATGCCGGTAAAGCCGGGGCGAACAGGCGGGCTTCCGGTCCGTCCACCGGGGTACCGAAAAGCTCCGCCTGCTCCTCCTGAAGCTGCCTTACCTGGTAAGCCAGTATCGGGCGCACCAGGGGATAGGCCCCGACCACCCGGCGCCAGTCCAGGTAGGCGTCCGGTTGATGGGCCCAGGCTGCCAGTGATTGCCATTGATCTGAATCGGAAACCAGGGCATCCACCTGCTGGCGGGCGCAATGCATCAGCCAGGCCGGGTCGAAGCCGTGATGACTGTCGAGCCTTTTCAGCCGGGCGCGCAGTGCCCGTTCACCGTTATCCAGGGCATGTTCGAGCCATTCCCGCTTCTGTTCCGGGGTGAGAGTGTCCAGGTCGAAATCCATCAGTGTGCGATTGACTCTGAGGTAGGGGTAGCCGGGAATTTCCGTTCCCTGGGCGTCCCTGATGCCAGCCTGGTCCAGCCGCTGCCCGACATCCACCCATGAGGTGGTGCAGCCCGCGCTGGTGAGAGGGGCCGGAGGGTTATAGCTCGCACACCCCACGAGGGCCATGGCCGCTAGGGTCAGGAGCAGAAGATTGCGGAAGGATACATGGCGTCGTTTGGAAAGAAGGATCATTTGCCTTGGTCACCCTGGAGTTTTCAACGCTTCGGCAGGCCAGTGGCACCGGCCGGCTGGTGGTACATGTCGACGCCGCCCGGAAGGTTTGTGTCCGCCTTTCCTCAGATTGCCAGAAGCAGGCCGGAGTAGCCAATGATGCCAAAGACGAAGGGCCAGAAACGGCTTTTTCTTTCTTCCGGCAGTTCCTCCTTCTGCACGTTGAGAACGATGCCGCCTGCCAGGAAAGCGAACCGCTAGAAAATGCCATCCCCGGGGGGGCGGGCCCCGGGGGCCGGATTACCGGCAAAGCGCTCACGGAAGACCAGGTCCTCCATGATGAGATGAGAAAGGTGTCAGGGGAGGGCCGTGATGCCGGTGATCCGACCGGACGGTCGTTTTTCGTATTTCCGGTAGTTTCTAAGGCCTCGTCAGGGTTCCTCCCCGGACCCTGGCGAAACGCAGATGGGTCTCGCATCAGGTCGTCAGATTCTGTTAGATTCCTACGATGCCTGCCGATGCCCATCGTTACCAGTTTCAGCCCGCCAGAGTGCGTGCTGAGTTTTTCCGGTTACTGCCCATCTCGTTGTTCGTGGTGGCGTTTGGTGCTGCCTTCGGTCTGGCGGCCGTACAGAAAGGGCTGGAGCCCCTGCAGGCACTGCTGATGAGTGCGGTTGTGTTTGCCGGTGCATCGCAGTTCGCGGCCGTCGATATGTGGGGAGGCCAGGTATCGCTGGTCCCGCTGTTGGCTGTGGTGTTCGCCATCAACTCGCGGCACCTGCTGATGGGCGCCTCGCTTTACCCCATGCTGCGGGAGATGCCCCCGGGCAGGCGTTACGGCCTGTTGCTGCTGCTTACCGATGCCAACTGGGCGGTGTCCGCCCAGCAATATCAGAGCGGCCGGAAAAATCTGGAGGTGATTCTCGGGGGCGGGCTGGTGCTCTGGCTGGCGTGGGTGCTGGGGACAGGAATAGGCGTCTACTTCGGCGGTCTGCTGCAGAACCCACGAAGCCTGGGGCTGGACATGGTGCTGGGATGCTTCCTGCTGGCCATGGCCCTGGGCGGAAAGAAATCCCCCCGCACGCTCCTGGCCTGGGCCGTGGCCGCGATTGCCTCGCTGGCCGCGTGGCGGTGGCTGCCAGCCAACATGCACGTGGTGGCCGGAGCACTGGCGGGCGGTGCGGTCGGCTTCTTCTGGCTGGAGCGCCATCAGGGGCCTGAGCCCGCATCCGGGGAGAACGACCAATGACCGTGGAAACCTCCACCGCCGGCATTCTGGTGATTATTGCACTGATGGCACTGGTTACCGTGGTGACCCGTTTTGGCGGCGTTTTTGCCATGTCCTTCGTACGGATCAGCCCTCGGATCGAGAGCTTTATCAATACCATGGCCAGTTCCGTGCTTATTGCGATCATCGTCCCCATGGCATTCAGTGGCGATGCGGGGGCGATCGCCGCCCTGGCAACCACGGCCGTGATCATGCTTGCCACGCAGAAGACGTTGCCGGCCATCGCCGTCGGTATTGCCGCCGCCGGGCTGGTCCGCTATCTGGTGGGATAGCTCTGTTCGGGAGTGAGGGTTGTGTCCGGAGCGGTTGCCCGGGCCTCGTCGCCATGGCTGGCCAGCAGGCTATACTGATACAGTCAAAGCGCCACAACAGCTGAGGGAAGGTTCGTGAACGGGGACAGAAGCAAGCTGGACAAGGTACTGGCCGCCCAGCGTCAGTATATCGCCGAGCGTGAGGCAGGGTATCGGGAGAGGGCCCTGAAGATGTATCCGTGGGTCTGCGGGCGATGCACCCGGGAGTTTACCCGTGCCAATCTGCGGGAACTCACGGTGCATCACAGGGATCACAACCACGACAACAATCCGTCGGACGGCAGCAACTGGGAGCTGTTGTGCGTGTACTGTCATGACGAGGAGCATCGCAAGGCGGTAAACGACGTGCGTTACGGAAGTGTTGCCGAGAAAAAGCGGGAGCCGGCCACTCACAATCCGTTCGCCGGGCTCCGGGATGCCATGGCGAAGAAGTCGTGACGCCCCTGGCCCCTGCCGGCGGGTCGCAGGCAGGGGCCCGTCGAGCTGTCCCGTCAGCCTGTCGCGTTCTGCTTCTCGCGCTTGGCGGCTTTTTTCTCTTTCGGGGTTAACAGTGGCTTTTTCTTGATTTCCTTGATGCGCTTCTGCTCTTTACTCATGTCCGGACCCATCAGTTCGTGATGATGATGCGCCACCTGGGGGCCTATCCCCTGGCGCGAACAGCAGCATAGCAGGCCGCCACAATCGCCATAGCAGCACTAGTACGCATAGTCCGATGCAGGGTGAATGGCCCGCTTTCTGTAGAATGGCACTCATGGGCCGGACCGGCCGGAAACACAAGCGGAACAGTGAGCCAGACTATGACCGACGACCAGTTGCAAAGCGTGCTTGAGCTGAATGGGGAAGAGAGATACGACTACTTCCTGAGCCAGGTGATTGAAGACCGGGAGATCTGGATACTGGTCAACACCGATAATCGCTTCCTGAAGATCGTATCCGAGGACAGTGATATCGAATACGTGCCGGTATGGCCCACGGCGGATTTTGCCGCCCAGTATGGGGTGGGTTCGGACGACCTCTCTCCGAAAAGCATTTCCCTGCCCGACTTCTTCCGGAAGTGGGTGCCGGGCCTCAGCAAAGACGGTCTGGAGGTGGGCGTTTTCCCCGGTCTGGACGATACCCTTTGGATTACCGAACCGGAAGAACTCAAGCGGGATCTGCAGGAGGATCTGTCGAACTTCTGAACCTGAGGACTTCGGCGGAGGAGCGCGGCGCTGATCCGCCGGCTCCCCCTGTAGAGCGGAAGGTCAGACTCCGAACGGGTAGGTATCCGGCACGCCATCCACAGGCTGCGTGCCCAGCGGACTGACCGCCTGGCTGGTATCGAACCAGATGTATTCATCGAACTGGCGAGGCAGGCTGGCACCGAAGTAGTGACTCTGGCGCTCGGTGAGGGGCCGGTAAATCACCCCGATGGCCCGCTCCAGGCGGGGCTTTTCCAGCGCCTTGACCAGTGACGGGTCACCACCGCGCAGGGGCAGCGTGAAGTTCGGAACCCCGGAGCGGTGGCACAGGTATTCGTAGCTGTCCTCCCTGGATGGCCGCACCTGCTTGATGTCCACCGGGTCGCCCCAGTCGTCGGCGGCGGCGACGGTGCCGTTGTCCGTGCCGAAGCCGATGCTGTACATCTTGCTGCCGAACTTTTCCCGGCACAGCTGCCCGATATTGAATTCGCCCCGCCGGCTCATGTCGGTGGCGGCCGAGTTCCCGATATGGGAGTTGTGGGCCCAGACAACGCCGCGGCTGTTTTCTCCATAATGTTCCAGCAGGCTTTCCAGAGTCTCGAACATGTGGGTGTCCCGCAGGTTCCAGCCGCTGTGGGTGCCGAACAGCATGGTGCGGTAGTACTCCTCGGCGTTGGCAATCAGGCGGGCGTTCTGCATGGCGTTGAAAAAGCGGGTGCCGTCTTTTGCTTCCAGTTTCGCCCTCCGCTCGTAAAGCTCCGAAAGCATGCGCAGGACATCCGGCTCACAGTCCTGGAAGCGGGGGCTCAGGGCCGCCCTGGCATATTCCACCGGCTCATGGCGGTAGGGGGCAAGGCATTCATAGCGTTGCCGGGCAATGGCGGCGGTCTCCGGGTCCACCTGATCGAGATAGGAAAGAACTTCGTTGATGGAGCTGAAAAGGCTGTAAAGGTCCAGCCCATGGAAGGCGACCCGGTCGTCGAAGTCCAGTTCCGCGTTATGGCGCCGCAGCCACTCCACGAAATCGAGGGTCTCCTGGTTTCGCCACATCCAGGTGGGGAAGCGGGCGAAGGCGGTCCATTCCCCGGGCGGGTACTCGGCATGGCGAACGTAGTGGTCAACCCGCGACGCGTCGGGCCAGTCCGCCTCGGCGGAGACGAAGGAGAAGCCCTTCTGCTCGATCAGTGCCCGGGTGATCCGCTCCCGGGCCACGTAGAACTCCGAGGTGCCGTGAGAGGCCTCGCCAATCAGTACCACGCGGGCGTCGCCGATGCGTTCCAGAATCCCTTCCAGGGGAAGGGATGTGGCCGACTCGAATGGGATGGAGACAGCTGCGATGTGATCACTGATGGTGTCGGTGTCCATGTTACCCCCGTCTGGTTGTCGTCTGGACAGTAAAGAACGAGTGCACTTTGTGCAGTGACTTCCTTCTGACACTAGGGGCGTCACACGGACTTATCAAGGAGGAGGCTCCGGACAGCGGGGCATGACGGGATCAGGGTTTCGGCCGGTGCATCTGGAATTTCTGTTCCGGCCCCACGGTGAAGTAGTCAGCCGGCCCGCCACCGCGGAGCACCGGTTCGGCGGCGGCGGTGTCGTAGATTCCATCCCGGATCAGGTGGCGGGAGATGTGAACGCCAACCACTTCGCCAAACACCATCCAGGTGTCTGCCTTCTGCCCGTCGGCACCGGTAAGCTGGAATACCTGGGACACACGGCACTCAAGCGTAACCGGACTCTCCGCAACGTGGGGCGCTGAGATGACCCGCGATGGCTTCGGAGTCAGTCCCGAGAGGGTGAATTCGTCCACTTCCGGCCCGACGTGGGCGCAGGTTTCATTCATCGCCTCACTCAGGGATCGTGTCACCAGGTTCCAGCAGAACTCACCGGTTTCCTCGGCGTTCCGCACCGAATCCTTGTAGCCGATGCTGGAGAATCCGACGATTGGGGGATGGTAGTTGAAGGCGTTGAAGAAACTGTAGGGTGCCAGGTTGAGCACGCCGTTCCGGTCACGGGACGATATCCATCCGATGGGGCGCGGCGCCACCAGGGCGTTGAACGGATCGTGGGCCAGGCCGTGGCCCTCGGCGGGTTGGTAGAAGTGTCTGTCCTCGGTCATACAGCGTACCTGGGTAAGTGAAGGGTCGGACCTGTCCCCGGTTATTCCGGAGCGGCCCCGGAACTATACGATGGCTCTGGCCACTTCCGGTCACCGGGGGCAGGGCATGGGGTCAGACGTGACCCAGCAGGCCCAGGACACCGAAGATGATCAGGTAACCGGCGACGATGTAGTTCAGCAGGCGGGGAAACACCAGGATGCCGATACCGGCCGCGATACTGATCAGCGGGGCGAGGTCAAGGTGAAGCGTCATAAGGGTTCTCTCCTCTGATGGTCGGTCTGCTCCCGCACCCGGCATGCCAGGGCATGGTCATCGGGTTGGAGCTTACAGGACAGGGCAATCCATTACAGCCTAGCACGACAGCCGATGATCCACAGTTGGGGCGGAGGAAAGTCCGGGCCTGTCCGTCCTGTAACCCCCGTTTCCGGGGGAGCTGCTATCCTGTGGGGTACAGTTGTTACGGACGAAGGAGTGGACGATGGATCTGATACGAGTACTGATAGCGATTCTGCTGCCGCCGCTGGGCGTGTTTCTCCAGGTCGGCATTGGCAAGCATTTCTGGATTAACATCCTTTTGACACTGCTGGGCTATATTCCCGGTATCGTCCACGCCGTGTGGGTCATTGCGAAGAAATAGACCGGAGTCAGGTCGGCCAATGAGCTCACCAGAGGGAAAACCCGTTACCAATGAGGACCGGCAGGCGATCCTGAAGCGGCTGGAACGCTTCAGCCGGCTGACCGACAGTGCGGTGCGGATCCCTTTCACCCGCATTTCCGTGGGTATTGAACCGGTGATTGGCCTGATTCCCGTGGTCGGCGACTTTGCTGGTCTGCTGATCTCGGGTTACGTCCTTGCGGAAGCGCAGCGGGCGGGGGCCAGCCGCCGGGTGAAGGCCCACATGATCAAGAACTTCCTGATTGACGCCCTTGTCGGCTCGGTGCCGGTGCTGGGGGACGCCTTTGATGTGATGTACAAGGCCAATGTCCGCAACACAAGACTGCTCAAGGAGGATCTGGAGCGTCAGTTCGGTGTTGAACAATCCGGCCCGCTTCGGTTTTCACCGGGGAAAACCACCACTGATGCCGATGCGTCCTGAACAGAAGAACCATAGAGCTGGGCTCTATGATTCTTCAGGGACATGGCAGGATTTTGCTGCCGATATCTCAGGCCTTCTGCCGCCGGGCCGCACCGAGACCCACCAGGCCCAGACCCAGCAAAGCCAGAGTGCCAGGCTCGGGAACGTTGGTGATGGAACTGACGAACAACACCAGGTCATTGACATCCCTGTCCGACCGGTCATAGGCGAGGTCTTCCCAGGCGATGATGTGGCTGTTCTCGTCCCAGGTCGTTTCACCGAGTCCCGCGAGATTGACGGTGTCTCCCTTACCCTTCAGGGCCGCCATCTGGTCGGCCCCGGCTCTGTTCAGACTGCTGTCCGAGTAAAACAGTGGCTCGGCACGACCAAGGTACAGGCCGAAGGAGCTCGAGCTGAACTGAACGCCGGTATCGAACCCATCAATGGAGACGGTGCCATCTCCGGCCACTGATAACAGGCGCTGGGCTTCCGGGGTATCTGGCGAATCGCCACCAGCGAAAAGCTGAACGTAGTTGGTCGGATCCGCCTGATCGTAAATACCGAAGGTGTTGCTGTTTTTCTTGTTCGCCAGTTCGAACACCAGAGTGGTTGCACTACCAGCCCCTAATGTCTCCCAGTACGTGTCCGAATCGTCAGAAATCTGATCCGCATTGACGTCCACCGACGAATCACCGGCCACCGGTCCAACCGTGATATTGTCCAGTACGGTTTGCAGCCCGTTACCAGTGGCATCGCTGACAAAGATAGCGTTGGCGGAGCCTGCCCAGGAGGCAAGGGCAACCGCTGTGACGATGAGTTTCATATTCATGATGTTCTTCCCCTTGTTTGGCACAAATTCCATCTCGTCCAGGCTGTCTCAACATCATCACGTCTGAGATCCTTGGTAATTGTTCCCATCCAGGGCCGGCGTTTGCGCGCCGGACCCTGGCGACACCCCTCATGAAGCGATAATCATGCCGACAGTGAAATAAACGAAAGAACAGTAGCCTTCTCTGGCGGGGGAGGGGCGTCGGGCAAACCTGATCGACAGCGTTATTCGCTTTACGTGTAGGTGGGGGCGTCGGTCGACCCCGGGGACCGGCAGCAGACCAGCGCCTCCACAGGGGTAAGGACCCTGGCTGCTATTCTTGACAAAGGCTGACGCCCCCGATTTTCATGATGTGACCTAGTTCCTTGAAAACTTTGGGGTGCTGGCTATGTCGCTTGAGTTGGTTGGCAGGCGCCATGACGATCGGTGGGGGCCCGCCGGTTCAGGCTCCCAGATCAGCGGCCTGTGGGCTGCGGCCCCTGGTGGCCAGGTATCGACAAAGCGGGACCGGAAAATATGTGTTTAGTTGACCGACGCCGAAACCCGTCGCGCTGGCATCCGGTTTTAGGCTTGCAACCCGGGCGATTGGCCAGCGGAGTTCCTTCAGGTCTGAGTCTTTCGCCGGGAGTCCCCATCGGTTAGTTTTGATGGTATTGATTCACCATATCGGGAACCCACAATGCTGGAATCTCTGCAGGCTGGCCTTAAAGCATGGCTGATACCCGGACTGTCGGCGCTTCTCGCCGTGGCCGCGACCTATGTCATCTACCGCTTCACCCTGGCGCTGGTCCGCCATTTCTCCGAGTCGAGGACCGTCCCCCGGCTGTTCCTGGATGCCGCCGCCCGCGCCCTGGGCGTTGCCCTGTCATTGCTGGTGCTCAATGGCACACTTGCCGCCGCGCCAGAGGACCTGCCCTATCTTGCAGCGGTCAGGCAGATGGTCACACTGCTGCTGATACTCTCGCTGACCTGGGCCGTGGTCCGCCTGACCTCGGTGATCGGCGAGGTGATCGTGCTGCTGAATCCCGTCCTGGAAGGGCAGTGGCAACGGGCCCGCAAGGTGGAGACCCAGACCCGTTTCCTGGTCCGTTGCCTGAACATCCTCGTGGTGATTATCGGTCTCGGCGCGGCCCTGATGACCTTCGAGCCGGTGCAGAAACTGGGCGCCAGCCTGCTTGCTTCGGCGGGTGTCGGCGGCATCATCCTGGGGTTCGCGGCCCGTCCGGTTCTGAGCAACCTGCTGGCGGGAATGCAGATTGCCCTGACCCAGCCGTTCCGCATTGATGACGTGCTTTTTGTACAGGGGGAGTGGTGCTGGGTGGAAGAGGTCACCGCCACCTACGTGGTGCTGCGGGTGTGGGACCTGCGCCGACTCATTGTGCCGCTGCAGTGGTTTATCGAAAATCCGTTTCAGAACTGGTCCCGCAAAAATGCGGACCTGCTGGGAACCGTCTTTATCTGGGTTGACTACACCATGCCGGTGGAGCCACTTCGCCAGGAGTTCTCCCGCCTGCTGAAGGTTTCACCCCACTGGGACGGGAAGGTGGAGCTGGTGCAGGTGACGGATTCGGATGAGCAGGCCATGCAGGTCCGTTTCCTGATGAGTGCGCCGGACTCGAGCCGGAACTGGGAGCTGAGATGTGCCGTGCGGGAGGGGCTGGTGACCTTTATCCAGCAGAACTATCCCGCTCAGCTGCCCCGTCTGCGGGCCCGCCTGGTGGATAGCGGCGGGAGCGTCAGTGAGGAGAGTAAGGACGGGGAAGGTGCTGATGGGAGAAGTGCTGAGGCGAGAAGTGCGGATGGAAAACGTGCCGATGGGAAAAATGCAGCGGAATCCAGTCGTTAAAGCCGTGCCGGCTGACGCCGCTTTTCCTGTCGCCCCGACGGATGGAAACCCAGCCCGGTTTGCAGGGAGCCCGATGTTCTACCAAGCTTGAGGTAACGATTTGGTAAACCGACAGAGGGAGACTTATGGCCTACGATTTTCTCGAGCAAAGTACCCGCCTGATGAAACAGGCCGCCGAGATCGGTGAGATCAACCCGGATGTCGTCGAGTTACTGTCGGGGCCGGGGCGCCTCATTGCCTTTCGCATTCCCCTGAAGATGGACGACGGCAGCAGTCGTGTGTTCGACGCCTACCGGGTCTGTCATACCGACGCCCTAGGCCCGACCCGGGACGGTACCCGTATCTCACCAGACCTGAACCTCGACGAATGCAAGGCCCTGGCCCTGGTGATGTCGATCAAGCACGCTGCCGGGCGCATACCCGCGGGCGGCGGCAAGGGGGGCATTGCGGCGGATCCGGGGAAGCTCAGCAAGCAGGAGTTTGAACGCCTGTGCCGCGCCTATATCCGTTACCTGCGGCCCTCCGGTCCCGATTGCGACGTGCCGGGCGCCGATGTGGGCACCGACATGCAGAGCATGGCCTGGATGCTGGACGAGTACGAGCAGATCACCGGCCACCATGCCCCGGCGGCGGTCAATGACAAGCCGCCTATTCTCGGCGGCACTCTGGGCGGTTACGAGGCAACCGGTCTCGGTGTGTTCGAGGTGTTCGAGGCTGCGGCGGAGCAAATCGACTTCAAGCTGGAAGGCGCCCGTGTCGCCATCCAGGGTTTCGGGCAGGTCGGGTCAGTGGCTGCAAAGGCTTTCCAGGATGCCGGCTGCAAGGTGATAGCCATTCGTGAAATCGATGCCGGCGTCTATTCGGAGGATGGCCTGGACATCGACAAGCTGCTGGAATACCGGGAGGAAAACGGCTCACTGGAAGACTTCCCGGATGCGGACTCCATCTCCAACGAGGACCTGTTGACCTGTGACTGCGACGTACTCGTGCCGGCTGCCCTTCAGGGCGTGATTACCAAAGAAGTCGCTGAGAACGTCAAGGCGCGGATGGTTGTGGAGGCCGCCAACTCGCCAACAACCCTCGAGGCGGACGAGATTCTGCTGGAGCGGGGTGTGACCGTCGTGCCGGACGTGCTGGCCAATGCCGGCAGTGTGCACCTGTGTCAGATGGAGCGCACCCAGGGGCTGTCTGACGACTACTGGGGCGCGGAAACCATCAGCGAGCAGCGTCGCAGGCGGCTGGTCCACAGTTACCAGAAAGCCGCGGAGATCGCCGAGGAGCATGGCATCAAGTCCGTGCGCCTGGGCGCGTGGATTCACGCCCTCAAGCGTATCGAGGAGGCTGTGCTCGCCCGGGGCTGGTGCTGATCAGGCCAGAAAAAAGCCGGGCTGGTGACAGCCCGGCGTATCCTTTTCTTCCGCTTATTTCTCCAACCTTCCTCCAATGCATCGCTCCGTTCAGGACGAGAGCATCAGGGTCTCCGGATCTTCCAGAATATCGACGATGGTTTTAAGGAACTGCGCGGCATCGGCGCCGTCGTTGACCCGGTGGTCATAGCCCAGGCACAGGGGCATGCGCAGGCGGGCTTCCAGCCTGTAGTTGTCGATATTTCCCGTCGCCACCGGCTCCAGCTGCGCACTGCCCATGCCGAGAATGGCCACTTCGGGGTGGTTGATAATGGGGGTGAAGCTGGTCGCACCGATAGGTCCGGGATTGGTGAGGCTGAAGGTGGCGCCCTCCATTTCCTGCTTCGTCAGTTTTCCCTCCCGGGCCTTGTCCGCCAGGCGGGCCAGATCGGTGGCCAGCTCGATGGTGTCCTTGCGGTCCGCCCCGCGAACCACCGGTACCAGCAGACCCGCGTCGGTGGCCACGGCAACGCCGATGTCGTAGTAGTCCTTGTAGATCAGCTCGTCGTTGTCCACATCCAGGCTCGAGTTGAACCTCGGGAACTGCTTCAGCGCCGCCACCAGGGCCTTGATTGCCAGCACCGTCATGGTCAGCTTGCCCCCGCGCTTTGCCACCTCGTCCTGGTGACGGCCGCGGAAACGTTCCAGCTCCGTGATATCCGCAATGCTCTGGTGCATGACATGGGGAATCTCCTGCCATGACAAACTCATGTTGCGGGCGATGGCCTTGCGGATGGCCTCCAGGGGCTCCCTCCGGGTCTCACCCCACTGGCTGAAGTCCGGCAGTTCCGGCGACTCCCCGCCGGCTCTTGAGGATTCCTTCGATGCCGCCTCCTCGGAAAACTCCTCAACGTCTTCCTTGGTTACCCGGCCGTCGGGGCCGGAGCCTTCCACCTCGTGGAGGTCAACGTGAAGCTCTCTTGCCAGCTTGCGGGTGGCGGGGGCGGCGGGCACCGGCTGCTCCGATGACGTGTCCCGGTCTTTCGATCCGGGCTTTTGCCGTTTCTTTCCGTGCTTCTTCCGGTCACCGGACTTCTCCCGGGTTTCATGAGAAGACTCTTCATCGTCCTCTGCTGAGTTCTCCTCATCCTTTTCGCCATCTTCTTCGGACTCCTTCCCGGCATCTTCATCGGACTCTTCCCGGGACTTTCCACGAGACTTGCTGTCTTCTTTTTTCCTGTCCGACTTTTTGCTTTTGCGGTCTTCCCTGCCGGACTCAACGTCTTCCCCGTCGGAGGAATCCTTGCCGTCGTCGTCTTCACCATCACTGTAGGTGACCAGCACCTGGCCCACCTTGATGGTGTCTCCCTCGCTGACCTCAACGGACTCGATCGTGCCATCGAAGTTGGCCGGTATCTCATTGGCAGCCTTGTCGGTTTCCACGGTGAGCAATGGGTCACCGTCCTCGACCCTGTCGCCTTCGCTCACCAGGATCTCGACAACATCCGCTTCGGTAATGCCCTCGCCGGGGTCTTCAAGCCTGTACTCTTTCGACATGAACAATGACTCCTAGTCGGCCATGGCCTGGCGTGCGCCTGTGACAATGCGGGCGACATCGGGAATGTAATCCTGCTCCCGGGCGAAATACGGGGTGATCACGTCGTAACCGGTAACCCGCTGGATCGGCGCTTCCAGGTAATAAAAGGATTTCTCGTTGATACGGGCGATGATTTCCGCGCCCGGGCCAAAGCTGCGATGGGCTTCATGAACAATGACCACGCGGCCGGTCTTGCGGACCGACTCGCTCAGCTTTTCGTCGTCCAGGGGCGAAATGGACAGCAGATCGATGACTTCCGCCTCGATGCCATCTTCCTCAGCCAGCTTTTCCGCCGCCTCCAGGGTCCGATGCGTCATGGCGCCGTAGGTGATAATGGTCAGATCATCGCCTTCCCGTGCAATCTGTGACTCCCCCAGGGGAATGGTCTCCTCCTCGTCCGGCACTTCCTCCTTGAACGCGCGGTAAATGGCCTTGCCCTCAAAGAAAATCACCGGGTCCGGGTCGCGCATGGCGCTCACCAGCAGGGCGCGGGCATTGCGGGGCCCGGAGGGAATCACCATTTTCAGGCCCGGGGTATGGGCGTAGTAGGCTTCCCGGCTTTCGGAGTGGTGCTCCAGGGCCCGTACACCGCCGCCATAGGGCATGCGGCACACCATGGGCACGTTGTAGCGTCCCCGGGTACGCCAGCGCATCCTCGCGGCCTGGCCTTCGAGCTGGTGAAAGGCAAAGTAGCTGAACCCGGAGAACTGGAGTTCACACACCGGTTTCAGGCCCGCGATGGCCATGCCAACCGACATGCCCACGATGGCGGACTCCGCCAGTGGTGTGTCCATGACACGGTCTTCGCCGAATTTCTTCAGTAGACCATCGGTCACCCGGAAGACACCGCCGTCAACCCCGACGTCCTGGCCCAGCACGTGGACGCTGTCATCCTTTTCCATTTCCTGTTCCAGGGCCAGGTTAATGGCCTGCACCATCGTCAACTCAGCCATTTTTGTCCTCCCGGTACTGCTTCATGGTCTGCCGCTGCTCCTCCAGGTAGGCAGGTCGCTCCTCAAACAGATGATCGAACATGACCAGAGGGTCACCGAGGGATTCGATCTGCTCCTCGACCTCGTCCCACGCGGATTTTACTTCGTCGTCGATCTCCTCCTCGAGGGAATCGATGTCCTTCTTGCGCAATATCCTGCGGTCCTTCAGATATTGCTGGAAGCGGGGGATCGGATCCCACTCCTCCCACTTTTCCTCTTCCTCCTCGTCCCGGTACTTGCCCGGGTCGTCCGCGGTGGTATGAACCGAGAGACGGTAGGTGACGCATTCGATCAGTGTCGGGCCATCGCCCTTGCGGGCCCGTTCGGCCGCCTCACGGGTCGCGGTGTAGACCGCCAGGGGGTCGTTACCATCCACCTGAATACCGGGCATGCCGTAGGACAGCGCCTTCTGTGCCAGGGTCCGGGACTCGGTCTGCTGTTCACGGGGAACGGAAATCGCCCATTGATTGTTCTGGCAGATGAAGATGTTGGGGGTGTTGAAGACCTGGGCAAAGTTCAGGGCTTCGTGGAAATCCCCTTCCGAGGTGGCGCCATCGCCGAAGTAGGACACCACCAGACGGTCCTTCTTCTGCATCTTCATGGCATAGGCAATGCCCACGGCTTCGGTGATCTGGGAGGCCACGGGAATGGAGATGGGCAGGTCGTTCTGGCCTTCCGGGATTTCGCCGCCTTCGTTGTAGCCGGCATTGAACAGCAGCAGGCCGCTCATGGGCGTGCCGCGCCAGAGTGCCACCGACGTCTCCCGGAAACTGGGCACCATCCAGTCGTCGTCTTCCACCGCGGCGATGGAGCCGACCTGGCTCGCCTCCTGGCCCTTGGCCGGGGCGAAGGTGCCGATGCGTCCCTGCTTCTGCCATCGCAACTGGTATTCGTCGAAGCGCCTGCTCAGCAGCATGGTCCGATGCATGCGAAGCAGGGTGTCCTTATCGATTTTGGGGTCAAGGTCCTTGTCGGGTTTGCCCTTTTCATCAAGAATCGAAAGATACTCGATGGAATGCTCAAGCTTGATTTTCTTTCGTGGCATATCGATCCCTTTCGCTGATTGTCACCTATAGGTGTAGGTCTTATCGGCGCTTTTTCCAAGTGCTGGGCCGTGTAAGGATACAAAAGGGGGCGGGGGCAACTACAGCCATGGCCAGCAACTGTCTTTTCAGTCTCCCAATAAACTTGCTACGGTGAATGTTCCAACGACGCTATCATGGGGAGTTACAACAAGAGATAACGCAGGTTATAGGGGCGGAGCACGGAAGCATTCACACTGCCCGATGAACGCGGCGATACCGACGTGTTCCCTTGAGGGAAGTGAAATGACAAATAATTCAGACGAAAGCTGTATCGTCAGACACATCAAATCCTATGGCGAGATTGACCAAAAAGACGAGGGACTTTTACTTTCCCTTGAAGATGGGCCTTGCGAGTGGTCAAAAAATGCCATCCTGTGGAATCAGGGCGAGGAATCGGACTGCTTCTACACCCTGAAAAAGGGTTGGGTCTGTGCCTTCCGTGACCTGGAGGACGGCAGCCGGCAGGTATTGGATATCTATGTTCCGGGTGACATAGTGGGCCTGCGGGAATTTGCCTTTCAGAAACGCATCACCAGCGTGGTCGTCCTCAGGGAGGCCGAGCTTTGCGCCTTCCCAAAGTCCCATTTGGCCGAGATTTTTTCCAGGTCGCGGACACTGAGCAGCATTTTCTTCATGATTACCGCACGGGACCAGGCGGTTTTACTGGAGCGGCTGGTGAATCTCGGCCGCCGGTCCGCCCGGGAGAAACTGGCCCATTTCCTGGCGGAAATTTCCCACCGCCTGCAGCGCACCAATGCCCAGGTGGAGAGTCACCTGTCCCTGCCCCTGAGCCAGGGGGTACTGGCAGACGCCCTCGGCCTCAGCGCGGTGCACGTAAGCCGTACCTTCCGGGAGTTTCGCCTGGAAGGGCTGGTGAGCACGGACAACGCTCACGTCAAGCTGCTGGATATCAAAGGTCTGGAAGCGGTGGCGGGTTTTGATGATTTTTACCTGGAATCAACCGCCGGCCTGCTTACTGGCCCAGACAGACAGACAGACAGACAGACAGCGTGCTGACTGAATGCGCCAGAATCGGTGTGCCGGTGTCTGCACCTGGCCTGGGGACGCTTCCGGGTCTAGGCTGAAAGGACTGTATTTCACCATGCACTCACGGTAAAAGCGCGAGGTATCGATGGCTGACTCCTCCTATGCCCCCGGAAAATCCCACAGCGTTGTCATTGAAGCGGACGGGCGTCGTCTCAATGCGGATCTCACCATGCCCAAAGATCAGCCCGTCGGCGTCGTCCTCTTTGCCCACGGCAGCGGCAGCAGCCGGCTCAGCCCCCGTAACCGCCAGGTGGCCCAGGCTTTGGTTGACCGAGGCCTCGCCACGGTGCTGCTGGATCTGCTGACGGAAGAGGAGGAGAGGGAAGACCAGGTCACCCGGGAGTTGCGGTTCAATATCCCGATGCTGGCCGGTCGCCTGACGGATGCCGTGGACTGGCTGGGTGGGGATTCGCAGCTGCAAAGCCTGCCGGTGGGTCTGTTTGGCGCCAGCACCGGTGCAGCCGCGGCCCTGATTGCCGCCGCCGATCGCCCGGAGCGCGCCTCCGCCGTGGTCTCGAGAGGCGGGCGACCGGATCTGGCCGGGGAGGCCCTGCCCCGGGTGGAAGCCGCCACCCTGTTCATTGTGGGCGGCGAAGACACACCGGTTATCGAGATGAACAGGGGCGCCGCCAGGGAGATGCAGTGTCACGTGCAGACGGAGATTGTTCCCGGGGCCACCCACCTGTTCGAGGAGCCCGGTAAACTGGAGGAGGTCTCCAGGCTCGCCGCTGACTGGTTTCTTGAGAAACTGCAGGGTTGACTCCAGAGTGGCCCGGACAGGTTGTTCCGGTCCTCCTGAATGCTCCGAGAAAGTAACTACCGGGAGTTTTGATAAGCGATAACTTAGGTTGTAGGAGTAAGAGCGCGAAAGCATTCACACTTCCCACGGGCGCGGCGATCCTGCCGGGTGTGTTTAAGGGAGTGGAAATGAGCAGTGGTGTTGGAGAGAGTTGCATCGTCAGGCATTTTGAGTCTTACGCAGAACTGAGCGAAAAGGACAGGCGACTTTTACTCTCGCTGGAGGACGGCCCGCGCACCTGGACCAAGAACGCCATTATCTGGAGCCAGGGAGACGAATCCGACGGCTTCTACACCATCAGGAAAGGCTGGGTCTGCGCCTTCCGTGACCTGCAGGACGGCACCCGCCAGGTGCTGGATGTCTATGTGCCCGGCGACATCGTGGGCCTGCGGGAATTCGCCTTCCAGACCCGCATCTCCAGTATGATCGCCCTCAGTGATGCCGAACTCTGCCCCTTTCCAAAGTCCCATCTGGCCCAGGTTTTCGCCAGCTCAGTGACGCTGTGCAGCACCATCTTCATGATTACCGCACGGGATCAGGCGATTCTGCTGGAGAGGCTCGTGAACCTCGGCCGCCGTTCCGCCCGGGAGAAGCTGGCCCATTTCCTGGTGGAAATCTCCCATCGCCTGCAGCGCACCAACGCCCAGGTGGAGAATCACCTTTCCCTGCCTCTGAGCCAGGGTGTGCTGGCGGATGCCCTCGGGCTCAGCGCGGTGCACGTGAGCCGTACTTTCCAGGAATTCCGGACGGAAGGGTTGCTGGAAACCGGCAACTCCCATGTGGTATTGCTGGACATCGAGGGCCTGGAGACAGTGGCGGGTTTCGACGGGTGCTACCTTGAGCAGCCGGTGAGTGAGCTGCTGCTGGCTGACCCGCACCCGTCGTCTGCATCGTTGCCCTAGTGTCTCGGCCGGTTAATTCGCTGACCTACTGAGCCCCTGAAAGCTTGCCGCTGGCGACTCTGGACCTGTGTTGTCAGCCCTTGATGTGGAACCACCACACCTGCGGACTGACGCCTTGGCCAGAGTCGCCAGCGGCAAGCAATAGGTCAGCGAATTAACCGGCCGGGACACTAGTATCCCGTCCGGGACACTACACTAGTCATAGCTTTCCGTTTTCAGCTGGAACTCCAGAGGCGCCACATACTGGCCAACGGCGGCCAGCATGCCGGAATGGCCGCAGGCGTAGATCAGCGTGTTGCCACTGGTCAGGTTGTGTCGGGACAGATACTCTTCCACCAGGGTGTCCACCCGCCCGGTAGCCCCGGTCCAGCCCTGGTTGGCGGCCTCCTCCGGCCGGCTCACGGTGGGCACGTAGGTCAGCAGGTCGGGGTGGGCCGCGGCCAGTGCCTCGAGCTCTTCCCGGTAGCCGTATTCTCTCTGGTAGCTGGCCCCGTGCAGCAGGTGAAAATGGTGGCCGCTCTTCCCCCGGTGCAGGTAGTCCCGCAGCATACTCACGAACGGATTGATGCCCGTCACTGTGGCCACCATCAGCTGATGGGGGTAGCTTTCATCAAACCGCAGGCCGCCCTTCGGCGTGCCCAGTGTCACGGGGTCTCCTGCCCGCATCTGGCGCATCTTCTCGGACATGCGGCCACCGGGCACCAGCTCCACGAAAAACTCCAGGAACGGTTCGTGGGGCGCGGAGACGATGGAGTATGAACGGGTGATGCCGCCCAGGCCCACCTTGACCGACTGGCCGGCCACAAACTGGAAGTCCTGGGGCCGGGGCACCCTGAAAATGATGAGATCCGGAGTCACATCCCGGCGTTCCATCACCGCCACGCCTTCGGCGGTGGTTGCCGGCCGGGTGAGGGCGCCGGTCTGTGACGGCCCGGGTTCGGCTTCCGGCGCGGGCGCCGCCTCACCGTTGCCATCATCTGCGCTGGCCGGATCTGACCCGCCTGTCAGCGGCGGAGCTTCGGCACCGGCACCGGCACCGGTTTCCTGTCGCCGCAGCCATTCCAGCAGTCGCCAGGTCTGGGCAGACTTGCGCCGGTTGATGCCAGCAAGGGTGGAGCGCAGCTGTTGATCGCCACACTCCCGCTGGCGCCGGCTCAGATCCTCCAGTTCCACCAGGGACTGGCGGGCGCTTTGGCGCGTCCGGGTAATATCGGAATCGGCGGCCATAACGGCTTACGCTTTCTTGGTAAGCGTGCAGATGGCGCCGGGTTCCTCGACCCGCAATACCAGGCTCTCGCTGACGAACATCTGGTGGTGGATGCCGTCGTTGGTGGAGTATCCGGTCATCAGGTCCTGGCCGATAATGATGCGGCCAACCCGGGCATCCACCAGTACGGCACCCTCGATTTCCGCCTTGAAGACGCCCAGTTCGCACAGGCGCTTGAGATGCTCGAGCTGCAGCATGTCGGTGCCTTCGTAACGGCGGAACAGCAGGTTGTACCAGGTTGGTGACAGTGCCAGGGCGTAAGGCCCGTGAAAGCCATTGTCATCCAGATGATTGACCGCGGTGAGTACGTTCTCCAGGGCCTGCTCGATCTTGCTCCAGTCCTCGCACTGGACCTCATTGCGGCCCTTTGCCGTCAGCAGTCCCTCCAGACCGAAATCCGGCTGGCCGTAGTAGATGAACTCTTCCTCACGCCGGGCCACGGCCTCCGCCGCGTCCTCAACCGACCGCAGGTCCAGGGGCTGGCCCATGGACTCGTAGCCTTCGATGCGGCGCACGCTCAGTCCGAAGCCCTTGCGCAGCATCGGAATCGCGCTGGCCCGGCTGAGCACGGCACCGGCCTCATCCGGCTTCGGCTGGCGGCAGTATCCTTCTTCGCCCGCCTCGATGGCCGTCAGGCCCACACCATAGGGGCCGTCCACTTCCAGGAACCGGCGCCCGGTGAGAACTTCCCGGGCGGCTCCGACCGCCGCTTGATCAATGTTTTCCCAGATGTCTTTGGAGAAGGAGGCGTTTCCACGATTGAGATAGCTCATGATTTTGACTCACCCTTCATAGAACCAATGGTGAATTTGTTCAGGCTTTTGGTGGGGCCGGACCGGGAGGCGTCGCTGAGATCCGCGTCTTCCTCTTCCGCCTCGAGAATCGGCTTTTCGGTAAACAGGTAGATCTTCATCTGTTCGGCGAAATCCGGATGGTTGCGCCGCAACCATTCCAGCACCATGCAGGCGTGTTCGATTTCCTCCCGCATGTTGTGAAGCAGCAGGCCCTTGAGTTCTTCATCGTCGGTGGCGTCCGCGCGCTGCTGATACCAGTCGACGGCTTCAAGCTCTTCCTGGACCGAGACCAGGGCGCGATGCATGTCCCGGGTCTTTTCCGATAGTTGCTCAATAGGCTCGTGGTAACTCTCGCTTGCCCCTGCCATGTTTTTCTCCGCAATGGATAGGTGGTGAATTCATGATGGAAAAGTGTCTTACCCACTTACAGAGCTTATGCCAGCCGGTAGTGATTTCAAGGTGGTACCCCGCCAGCGGTTCGGGCAGGGCCGGAAATTCGGACTACACTGCTTGAAAAGAGGTGGATACCAGATAACGGTAATTCAGGGTTCCGCTTTTCCTTTATCGCCGAGCTAACAGGAAGTCAGCCCATGACGCGAGCCCCCTCGGGAGAACAGTCATCGTTCACCCTTTCGGAATTTTTCCGCCGGGAGGCGGAGTCCATTTTCGAGGTCTGGGAAGTCGACGCGAGGAAAGCCGCCGATTGTGCGAGCAGGCTGCCCAGCCGGGAGCTCCGCAATAACCTGCCGGAACTCCTGAAGACCATGGCCGATCATGCGGACGAGGCCCTCAGTGGGCAAAGTATTGCAAAGCTTTCCGTGAATGCCGCCAGGAACCATGCCCAACTTCGCTGGCGCCGGGGCTACAGCCTCAAGGAAGTTGCCCGCGAGTACGGGATACTGCGCAGCGCCATCGTCCAGACATTATCGGACCGCATTTCCGAGCTCTCGGAAAAGGAGCTGAGGTTTCTGTTCGAGTCCCTCGATGGCGCCATTGTCGAGAGCGTCGGCACCTATGTTGCCATCTCCAACCAGGAGCGCGAGTCCGAGCAGGAACGACTCCAGGTTACCCTGCGAAACATCAGTGACGGTGTGATATGCACGGACGCGGACGGCCTGACCCATTACCTCAACCCGGCAGCCGAGCGAATCACCGGCTGGAGTGGGGAGGATGCGATTGGCAAACCGGTCGGGGAGGTCGTGGCGGTACTTGATGAAGCCAGCGGCCAGCCGGTCGAAAGCATGAGCGAACTGACCTTGAGGACCCGGGATCAGTCCGCGCACCGAAGTGACATCCTGCTGGAGCGCAAGGACGGCAGGCAGGTTCCGGTGGAAGAGGCTGCCGCGCCCCTGTGGGATTCCGGCGGTGAGTTCCTGGGAGTCGTGGTCACCATTCGCGATGTCAGCAATGTCCGCGCCCTGACGGCCCAGCTTGGTTACCTGGCCACCCGGGATCCGCTGACCGGTCTCCCCAACCGGGCCCTGCTCAAGGACCGGCTGATGCAGGAGGTCGCCCACGCCGAGCGCCATGGTGAGCGGCTGGCCCTCATGTACCTGGATCTTGATCTGTTCAAGGAGGTCAACGACATGCTTGGCCACACCGCCGGCGACGATCTTCTGGTGGAGGTGGCCGAACGACTGAAGAACTGCGTGCGACGCTCCGATACGGTATGCCGGGTGGGTGGCGATGAGTTCATCCTGCTGCTGACCGAGTTTGGCGAGATGGCCAGCCTGAATGAACTGGGAAGCAAAGTGTCCGACACCCTCCGGGAGCCTTTCGAACTGGAGGGTCACACCGTCGAGATATCCACCAGCGTCGGTATCAGTGTCTTTCCTGACGACGGCCACGATCCGGACAGTCTTATCCGCCACGCGGATACGGCCATGTACCAGGCCAAGGCCCTGGGCCGCAACAATATGCAGTTCTTCGCGCCGGCAATGAACCGACGGGCCAGGGAACGCCGGGAACTTCAGAGGGAGCTGCGCAAGGCCCTTGCGGAGAAGCAGCTTTCCCTGCATTTCCAGCCCCAGGTTGAACTTGCCACCGGCAAGGTGCTGGCGGCGGAAGTCCTGTTGCGATGGCGCCATCCCCGGCTGGGCTCGGTTTCACCCAATCGCTTCATTCCGGTGGCCGAGGAGCGCCGGGAGCTGATGATCAGTATCGGTGACTGGGTTCTTGAGGAATCCTGCCGCCAGGCGAGAGCCTGGCTCGATGCGGGGTACCCGCCTGTGCGGGTCTCGGTGAACGTGTCGATGGTCCAGCTGCGGGGTGACAGCCTGGTGGATCATGTTGCCGATGTCCTGGACCGATTCCGGCTGCCTCCGAACCAGTTGCAGCTGGAGCTGACGGAATCCGTGCTGATGAGCGATGTCGCCGGTGCCGCGGACCGGATACGGTCCCTGGAGAAGATGGGCGTGCGGATTTCCGTCGACGACTTCGGTACCGGGTACTCGTCACTGAGTTACCTCAAGGACCTGCCCGTGGACGAACTGAAGATCGACCAGACCTTTGTTCACGACCTGGCGTCGGATCCTGACAAGGCGGCCATCGTCAATGCGATCATCCGGATGGGGCAGAGTCTCAACCTGAGGGTCATTGCCGAAGGCGTGGAAACCAGTGGCCTGGTGGACTACCTCTGCGCAAACGGTTGCGAATATGCCCAGGGCTTTTACTTTGGCAAGCCGGTCACGGCCAAACGGTTTGAGGGGCGGTTTCTCAGCTGAGGGCTGGCCAGGGAAAACATCGTACCGGCCTGCCCACAGGCACCGAAAACCGTGTCCGGCCTTGCCGTGGGGGCATCACCGGCTACGCTTTGGGCCATGAGTGATTCATTGATCGTGGTATTCGGCGGCAGTGGCTACCTGGGGTCCCACATCGTCCAGGCCCTGGCTGAGGCGGGCAACCGGGTGCGGGTGGTCGCCCGCACGCCGGAGGTGCGGATACCGCCCGGGCTCGCGTCGAGGGTGGAGAAACAACCGGCAAACATCCGCAACAGGGACGACGTCCGGCGCGCCCTGGAAGGCGCTCACGGCGCCGTGAATGCGGTCAGCCTCTACAGTGAAAAGCCGCCCCTGACCTTCGATACCATCCACGTCGAGGGTGCAGAACGCCTGGCCCGGTGCTGTCGTGAGGCGGGCCTGTCTGCCCTGGTGCATATCTCCGGCATCAACGCGGACCCCCGCTCCCCCTCGGCCTATGTCAGTGCCCGGGGGCGGGGAGAACATCGGGTCCGTGAAGCCTTCCCTGGCGCCATCATTCTGCGGCCCAGCACCCTCTTCGGCGCGGACGGAGGCACACTCTCCACCATGGAGGTCCTCTGTCGTTTCCCGGTAGTACCGCTTTTCGGTCGGGGTCTGACACGGCTTCAGCCCACCCACGTGGAGGACGTGGCGAAGGCGGTGGTAACGGTGATCGCAAACCCGGACAGCTCGGAAACCCTTTACGAACTGGGGGGAGGCCAGGTTGTGAGTTACCGTGAACTCGTGCGTCTGGTCCTGCGGCGCTGCGGCCGCAGACGGCCCATGCTGCCGGTGCCCTTTGCGCTCTGGTATCTGGGGGCCACCCTGGTCTCCTTTATGGATTCGCCGCCCCTGACCCGTGACCAGCTGATACTTATGGAGGAGGACAACGTTGTGCATCCGGGGATGCCGGGTTTCGACAGCCTGGGGATCAGGCCCAGGCGGGTGGACGAGGAGGTTCCGACGGAGCGGTTTTTTCAGGCTGAAAATTGAACGATACCGATGCCGTTGCCAGACTGGATATTCAGGCAACAGAAAAGGAGGAGGTCGCCATGGGAAAAACCTACCAATCCATCGTTATTGATAAGCCGGCGGAACAGGTCTGGGAGAAGCTGCGCAATTTCCACGACCTGAGCTGGGCGCCCAAAAGCATCGAGAAGGCGGAGGCCGTCGGCGACACGCCGGGCGATACGGTGGGAGCGAAGCGGATACTGAACGACGCCTTCCATGAAACACTGCGGCAAATTAACGATGCCGAATCCGAACTGGAATACAGCATTGACGACGGCCCCTCGCCGGTCTCCAGCAAGGAGGTGAGCAACTACCAGGGTGTTGTCAGGGTGAGACCGGTGACCGAAAGCAAAGAGGGCAGCTTTGTGGAGTGGTACTCCAGCTGGCAGGGCAACGACGAGGACGCCGCGGACTTCTGCCACGACATTTATGCGTCGCTGCTCAGGGAGCTGAAGAAAACCCTGGAGGGATGAGTCCGGTGAGAGCCGGGAAGTAAGAGAGTTCCAGCCCGAATCCGGGAACAGGGGTATCCATGGCGGAATCAGACAATAACGACCCGATGACTGAAACCATGGTGGCAGCGGTCAAGGAAACATTGCGCCATGGCGATTCGGAAGACGGCGATCAGCAGCCCGAGATCACCCTCGACAGTCGTCTCGACATGGACCTGGGACTGGACAGCCTGAGCCGGGCGGAGCTGCTGGTGAACGCGGAGCGGCGCTTTGGTGTGCAGCTGCCCGAGGAGCTGCTGAGCGAGGCCGACACCCCCCGGGATATACTCGATGCCGTTGCCCGGCAACGGGGTGAGCAGCCCACTTCAGACCGCGACCGCGGTTCTTCGGAAGGGCTGGAGGACACCGAGGCGGACCGGGAGCGCTTCGAGGTCCCGGATTTCGAAACCCTCCAGGAGGCGCTCCAGTGGCATAACCGGGAGCATCCGGGACGGACCTACCTGCATTGGGTCAAGTCCTACGACGAGATCAGGCCCCTGACCTACGGCGATCTCCACAAGGGCGCCCTGAGGGTCGCCAATGGCCTGTTCCAGCATGATCTCCAGCAGCGGGATACGGTAGCCCTGATGCTGCCCACCGGCCATGACTATTTTTACGGCTTCTTCGGCGCACTCTATGGCAATGCCATTCCTGTTCCCATGTACCCGCCTATGCGAATGTCCCAGCTGGAAGAGCATCTCCGGCGCCAGGCCAGTATTCTCAATAACGCCCGGGCAAAAGTCATGATTACGGTTCCGGAGGTATGCAGGCTGTCGTCGCTGATCAAGGGGCTGGTGCCCGGTCTCGAGCATGTAGTGACCCCCGACGAACTCTGGGCCAAGCCCATGGACCGCCCTGTGAGTGGTCCGGAGACCGATGATATTGCCTTCCTCCAGTACACCTCCGGCAGTACGGGGACCCCCAAGGGTGTGGAGCTGCGCCATGCCAACCTGTTCGCCAACATGGGCGCCGGCAATGAGGTGCTGAAGGTGGACCAGGACGATGTCTTTGTGAGCTGGCTGCCGCTCTATCATGACATGGGCCTGATCGGCACCTGCCTGTCCAGCCTCTGGTATGGCCTGCACCTGGTCATCATGTCGCCGTTGCTGTTCCTGACCAAGCCCCGTTACTGGCTGTGGGCCATCCATCAGTTCGGTGGCACCCTGTCACCGTCCCCCAACTTCGGCTACGAGCTGTGTCTCAACCGGCTGGAGGATGAGGACCTGGAAGGACTGGACCTGAGTTCCTGGCGGGTGGCCTTCAATGGCGCCGAGGCGGTCAGTCCGGATACGGTGGAACGATTCACCGGGCGTTTCGAATCCCTGGGGTTCCGACCGGAGGCCATGGCGCCGGTCTATGGCCTGGCGGAAAACTGCGTGGCCCTGACCTTGCCGGAGGAGCCCAGGAAACCCGTTATCGACACCATCGACCGGGACCGCTTCCAGGAACAGGGGGAGGCCAGGCCGGTGGACGCCGACCAGTCCGGCGCACTGCGTATGGTTTCCTGTGGCAAGCCCATTCCCCACCACCGGATCCGGATTGTGGATGAGCGGGGTGAAGAGCTGCCGGAGCGGCAAGAGGGCTCGCTGCAGTTCACCGGCCCCTCCGCCACCCGGGGCTATCACCGCAGCCCGGAGAAAACCGAAGAGCTGTTCGACGGCGAGTGGCTCAATACCGGCGACCGGGGCTACATCGCCGACGGCGAACTCTATCTGAGCGGCCGTAACAAGGACCTGATTGTTCGCGGCGGCCGGAACATCTATCCCGGGGAAATCGAGGAAACGGTGGGCGCACTGGACCAGATTCGCAGCGGCTGCGTGGCGGCCTTTGCCGCCGGCATGGGGGAACGGGAGGGAGAAAAGCTGGTGGTGGTCGCGGAGACGCGGGAAACCGATGAAACGGTTCACGACCGGCTGAAACAGGAGATCGCCCGCATCACCCGGGACTCCCTGGGTATCGATGTGGACGAGGTGGTTATCGCGAAGCCCCACACCGTTCCCAAGACCTCCAGTGGCAAGCTCCGGCGGAATGACTGCCGCCTTCGGTACGAGCGGGGAGAGCTGGAGCGAAAGGAGGTACCGGTTTGGCGACAGCTGGCCCGCCTGGCCCGCAGCAGCTGGCCCCAGCAGATCCGGCGCATGGGCGTACAGGCTGGCCGCTGGCTCTATGCCGGCTGGGCCTGGACGGCGCTGGGCCTGGTCAGCCTGCCGGTGGTGGTGCTGGTCAACCTGCTGCCCCGCCTGAGCTGGCGGTGGCAACTGTGCCATGGAGGCGCCCGGTTGCTGGGCCTGCTTACCGGAACGGGATTGCACATCGAAGGGCAGCAGCGCCTGCGGGAACTGCCGGAAAGCTGCGTGATTGTCGCCAACCACTCCAGCTATACCGACGCCCTGGTAATGACCGCGCTGATGCCCGTACCCGTTCACTTCGTCGCCAAGGCCGAGCTGAACCGGTTTGCTGTTCTGCGCCGGTTTCTCAGGCTGATGGGGGTGCACACCATTGATCGCTCCAGTGAGCAGAGCAGCGTCCGGGGTTCCAGGAAGGTTGCGGAACAGGCCCGGGGTCAGCGCCTGGTGTACTTCGCCGAAGGCAGCTTCGATGCGGCTCCGGGGCTGCGTCCCTTCCATATGGGCGCCTTCATGACCGCGGCGCTGTTGGATGAACCGGTGATTCCGGTGGCGATCATCGGTTCCCGGGAGAAGATGCCCGCAGACCGCTGGAATCCCCGGCCGGGGCCGATAGAGGTGATTGTCGGTGAGGCGATTGATCCGGAGGGGGATGACTGGTCTTCAGCCACCAGGCTGCGGGATACCACTCGCCGCCGACTACTCGATATGACCGGCGAACCGGACCGGCTCAGATGATTGCCTGAGCCGGTGCCGTTGATGAGGGATAACAAATCCTCTGTCAGCCAAGTACCTGGATGCGGTTCTCCACGCAGTGGACGCCGGGAACCATCCAGCAGTCCCGGGCGGCGATGGTCCGATTGACATCGCTGGTGACGCCACCCTCCAGTACCACGGCCTTGTCCTTGACAGTGACCTGTATCTGGCTTGCGTCCAGGGACGGGTCCCGCTCCAGTACCAGGCCGATGGCATCGGAAAGCTCGTCGTCGGAATCCTCTTCCGCCGGTTCCAGCTGGATGCGGTTCTCGATCCGGGAGGTACCGGGAATCCACCAGGTCAGTGCTTCCGCCAGGCGCCGGTGGCTCAGACTGTGGACCCTGCCCTCCAGGTGCACGGATGAGCCGGAGGCACTCACCACTATCCAGTCAGCCTCCGGGGCGGTGCTGGCGGGTGCCCCTTCGGAGCCGGAACCGATCCGGACGTCACGGAAGAGACGTTCTCCGGACAGGGTTTCAACCACCTTGTCCTGCAGCTGGTCATCGGTGACATCGACGCTGGTCTGGATGTGCAGGTCCTCCACCAGACGGGCTGTACCCGCCTCCGCCTTTGCCAGCTCCATGATCTTACGGAGCGCGATGATATCCTCGACGGTACCCTCAAGCCGGATGGCGTCGTTGCGGCTGTCGTGGGAGACCTCCACCGGGAACTGGTGCAGGTTGATATCCGGATTCCGCTCCAGGGCGGCCTCAATCGCGGTGACAGGATCGTTAGAAGCCATGTTTGCCTCCTTGACTTGAATGTGTGTTCCAAGAAGCGTAGTTCCTGCACCCGGCCCCGGCAAACGGGGCGGTGTGGTGGCAATGGCGACTCCGTGCTGGCGGAAGCCTTTTCACCCCCCCCCCCCCGGCGACGTTGGGCAGGCACTCTTATCCGTGATCACCTTTTGTGTGCATGCTCTGGCTTTTAAAGGGTTACTCCCTTAGCGTAACGAAATACCACTGGACACCCCCGGGAGAAACGAGCCATGGAAGCCAGAAAATCCAGACCCGTGTCGGCGTCGGCTATTGATAAGCACGTTTACAAGGTCTTTCCCAACGACATGAATGCCATGAATACGGTGTTTGGCGGCATGATCATGGCCAAGTGTGATCGCCTGGCCCTTGTGGTGGCGGAGCGACATTCGGCCCATGTCTGCGTGACCGCGGCGGTGGACTCGATCCATTTCCGGGCACCGGCCAAAGGCAACGACACGCTGTTGTTCAACCTCTCCCTCAATCGCAGCTGGGGTTCGTCCATGGAGATAGGCGCCAGGGTGGAGGCGGAGAACAGTTACACCGGCGAGGTCCGCCACATCCTGTCGGCGTTTTTCACCTTTGTGGCGCTGGGAGACGACGGCAAACCGGTCGAAGTGCCGTCAGTGGTGCCGGAAACCGATGAGCAGAAGCGGCGTTTCGACAATGCCGAGATCCGCCGGGAAGGGCGTCTGTCGACCCGGAAAAAGCTGTCGGAGGGACACTGATTCGGAGTCAGCCTGTTTCCGGAGAGCTTCAGTCGGGTCTGGCAGAGGCAATAGCCTTGCGGACCACCTCGGCACTGGCGAGGAAGGCCTGCTGTTCGCGCTCGTCAAGACGGGGGTGAAGCACCCGCTCGATGCCATTGCCACCGATGACGGCGGGAAGACTCAGGCACACATCATTCACTCCCAGGAACCCGTCCACCCGCAGGCTTACCGGCATCGTGCGCTTGTCGTCATGGGCAATGCAGTGAATGATCTCCGCAGCGGCCAGGGCGATGGCGTAATTGGTATGGCCCTTGTGCAGGACTACCTCATAGCCCGCGCGGGAAGCCTGGTCAGCCAGGGCGTACCGGGCAGGGGTGGGATCGAGGGGTTCGCCACCGGCCTCGGCGCAACTCATGGCCGGGAACTGGCTGTCGCCGTGCTCGCCCAGGATGTAGGCCCGTATATCCTCCGAGTGGATGCGGACTTCCTCCGCGAGAAGCTGGCGAAAGCGGGACGAATCCACCAGGGTGCCGGTACCCAGGACCTGATTTGCCCGAAAACCGGTGAACTCCAGGGCATAGTGCACCAGCACATCCACCGGGTTCGAGACCATGACGATCTTGCTGTCCGGCGACAGCCTTGCCAGCTCGGGCATCAGGTCACGAATGAGTGCGACGTTGCCTTTGGCCAGGTCCAGCCGGTTACGAAGGCCTTTCGGGGTCGGAACCGAGGCGCACACGGCGATGATGTCGGAACCCGCCGTCTCG
Source organism: Marinobacter daqiaonensis (assembly GCF_900115285.1). Lineage (GTDB taxonomy): Bacteria > Pseudomonadota > Gammaproteobacteria > Pseudomonadales > Oleiphilaceae > Marinobacter > Marinobacter daqiaonensis. The sequence continues at coordinate 1,329,993 of NZ_FOYW01000001.1, read as the reverse complement.
GTGACGGTGCCGGCGGTTATCTGAGTGGGGCTTTCCACGAACAGCTGGCCGTGGCGAAGGTCCAGCACATCCCCCATGACGGACTCCCGGGTGCGGCCGACCAGGACCAGTTCCCTGACGAAGTTCCTGATCGCAAGAACAAAAGCAAGGCTGGAGCCGACACTCCCCAGACCGATTACCGATACTTTCATACTGCCCCCTGACTGCCTCGCATAGGATTGAGCTATTCTGACCGGAGTGGGTTTTACGATCCACTATAGATGGCATTCGTGAATAGTCCTGCGGGCGAGGATTTCCCGGGGAAGTGTTCCTGCTCCCCCGGGAAAGGCTTGAAAGCACGGGTCTCGGGACACAGGTCAGGAGAACAACGTCACCAAACCTGAAGGAGATGACTTATGCGCGTTCTTATCGCGGGAGCCCACGGCAAGATTGGCCAGCACCTGGTCAGGCAGATGGCGGAAAGTCCCCACACGGCCCGGGCCATGATCCGGGACGAATCCCAGGCTTCGGTGATGAAGGAGCTGGGAGCAGGGGAGACGGTGGTTGCGGATCTGGAGAGTGACTGCAGTCATGCTCTCGGGGGCTGCGACGCGGTGGTCTTCACTGCCGGCTCCGGTCCCCATACCGGTCCGGACAAGACCATCGACATCGATCAGAATGGCGCGATTGGCCTGGTGGACGCCGCCCGGGCCGCCGGCGTATCCCGCTTTCTGATGGTGAGCAGCATGCGGGCGGACAACCCGGAGAATGCCCCCGAGAAGATCCACCATTACCTTCGGGCGAAGCAGAAGGCGGATGAGCACCTGCGTGCCAGTGGCCTCGATTACACCATCGTCCGTCCGGGACCGCTGACCAACGATGCGGGTACCGGACGGGTCGAAATCAGCGGCAAGCTTGAACGCACCGGGTCGATTCCCAGGGAGGACGTGGCCACTGTACTGCTGTACGCGCTCGACGCCGATAATACCCGTCGGGTCACTTTTGACGTGCTCTCCGGCGAGGACGGTATTGCCGAGGCACTCGCGAGTCTCTGAGCCCGGCGTGGTGGCGGCTCTTTTCCAGGAAGGCCCGGACATGCCGGTCGGCTGAGGGCCCAGCGGAGTAACCGCTGCGGGTTTGTAAAATCAGGGTGAATTACGCCCGGTATGGGAAATTGCACTATCGCTTGTTCCTGGCCAACGTGGTATATCAGCTCCCTGTTTTCACCCCTTTTTCTGTCAGGATGAAGTGCAATGCCAAAAGCCAGTGAAATCAAGAAGAACCAGGCCATTGAGTATGATGGCCGCGTGTATTTCGTGAAGGACATCGAGCGCTCCGTGCCCCAGGGCAGGGCTGGTGGCAGCCTCTATCGGATGCGCATGTACGATGTCGTCACCAATGCCAAGCTTGACGAGACCTTCAAAGACTCCGACATGCTCAACCTGGCCGATCTGGTGCGCCGTCCGGCGGCCTTTTCGTACTCGGACGGCGAGGAATACGTCTTCATGGATACGGAGGACTATACCCAGTACAGCCTGAACCGGGAGAGCATCGAGGATGAGCTTCTGTTCATCGATGAAGAAACCCAGGGCATCATGGTGATTCTCCTGAGCGATGCTCCGGTCGCTCTGGACCTTCCGCCCACGGTGGATCTGGACATAGCGGAGACGGACCCTTCAGTGAAGGGTGGCTCGGCCACCGCGCGCACCAAGCCGGCGAAACTGTCCACCGGCCTGGTTGTCCAGGTGCCGGAGCATATTTCCACGGGCGACCGTATCAAGGTCAATGTCGAGGAGCGGAGGTTCCTGGGACGGGCATAAGGAATAGGTGGCAGCGCTGTGGAAAAGAGCGGTTCCGGGAGTGCAGGTCCATTAGCCTGCGCTCCGGCGGATTTCAGTCTAGACTGAAGCACGGAATCTCCCCCTGAAACAACACAGAGGAAAAACCGGCAATGGCCATCAACCTTCTGATCGCCGGACGTTTGCCCCCCAATGTGGTGCCACAGCTCGAAAATCGCTTTGCCCTGCATACACTTCCCGCCGATCAGCGGGAAGCCGAGGCCCTGCTGGCGGACATCGGCCCCTCTATCCGCGGCCTGCTCACCAATGCGGCCCAGGGCGCGCCGGAGTGGTTGCTCCGCGCCCTGCCAAACCTTGAAATAATCTCATCCTCCGGGGTTGGCACCGACGCTTTGAACGTGCCCATAGCGGAACCCCGGGGAATTGTCGTCGGCACCACCCCCGGCGTGCTGACAGCGGATGTGGCTGACGGTGCCATCGCGTTGATGCTGGCCTCGTCCCGGCGCCTGATGCAGGCCGAACGCAACGTCCGGGCCGGCCGCTGGCTGAAGGACATGCCCCTGGGCAATCGTGTCACCGGCAAGCGTCTGGGCATCCTCGGCCTGGGTAAGATCGGGCAGGCGGTGGCGAAGCGGGCCGAGGCTTTCGACATGCCCATCGCCTATCATCAGCGTAACCGTAACCCCGACGTGGCCTACAGCTACTACGACTCCCTGATTGGCCTGGCTGCCGCCAGCGACTTCCTGGTCGTGGTGGTACCCGGCGGACCTGCTACCGAGAACATGGTGAACGGCGATGTACTGGATGCCCTGGGCCCGGAAGGAATCCTGGTCAATGTTGGGCGTGGCAGTACCGTGGATCAGCCGGAACTGATCCGCGCGCTCCAGCAGGGCAGGATCCGGGCGGCGGCCCTGGATGTGCTTGAGGACGAGCCCCACGTGCCGGAGGAGCTGCTGGCCATGGAAAACGTGGTGCTGACCCCCCATTACACCAGCGGCACCATTGAAACCCGCCTTGCCATGGGCCAGCGGGTGGCTGACAACATCCTGGAGCACTTCTCTCAGGCCGCGGGTACCCACTGAATTTCCCGGGCGGTCAGCGCCCTGCAGTCGCCCGGTGCGAGGTCCACCGGCAGGGCGATTTCGCCAATGCGTTCACGGTGCAGGCTGGTGACCCGGTTGCCGACCCCGTGGAACATCCGCTTTACCTGGTGGTAGCGGCCTTCAAAGATCGTTACCCGGGCTTCGCAGGCGCCCAGCTGCTCCAGTATGGCGGGTGAAGTGGTGAGTTTTTCATAGGCAAACCAGATCCCCTCCGCGAACCGTTGTGCCGTATGTCCCGCGATGGGAGCCGCCGTGGTCACCCGGTAGACCTTGGGCACCCTGATCACCGGCTCGGTAAGGCGCCGGGACCAGTGGCCGTCGTTGGTCAGGATCAGCAGGCCGGTACTGGCCCGGTCGAGGCGGCCGGCGATGTGCAGGTCTTCACCGAATTCCCGGGGAACCAGATCCATCACGGTTGCGTGTACATCATCCCGGGTGGCGCTGAGATAACCCCCGGGCTTGTTCAGCATCAGATAATGGGCCGGTTGAGGGGGCTGCAGGATTCGATCATCAACGGTCACTGCCTGGAAGCGGGAAACCTCGGTTGCCGCTGTCCGACAGACCCCGCCATCCACGCGAACTCTTCCCGAGGCAATCAGCTGATTCGCCTGCTGCCGGCTGAGGTCGGCCTGATTGCTTAGGATGCGGGAGAGTTTCATGGGAGGTTATCTGTTCGCCGGTTAACGGTGCCGGCATTATATCAGGCGTTCGCCGGGTAACACGGTGTATCGGTCGGCCAGGGGGGTGGCGACGGGGCCGGTGAATGACAAACGGGGTGCCGGCAGGCGGGCACCCCGTTCTGTTTTCAGGTCAACCTGCTACCTCAGTAAGGACAGGTGCCGCGGTACTCGGAGATGTTCCAGTCGGACTCGTGATTCGGGCCACAAAGGAACTGGTTGTAGCGCTGGTCCTTGTCCAGGTGCAGCTTCATCCAGGAGACACCGAGGCGGCTCAGTTCATCGTTGTAACTGTTGCCGCCGTTGGCGCAGTAATGACTTCCGCCATTGAGCTCGAAAAAGGCTTTGTCTGTGCTGGACGGAATGGCGTTGTAGAACGGATCCGCGTGGCTGCGCACTGGCGCTATGGCGTCGTTCTCGCAGGCAAAGATCAGGGTCGGCGCGGTGATGCTGCGGAACTGGGTGCTGGAGGAATCCCAGGGCGCCAGGGGGATGGCCGCCTTGAGGCGACCCTCGGCCGCGACGCGGAGCGTACCGCCACCGCCCATGGACCATCCTACCGCGCCCAGGCGGCTGGTATCGACCATGCCGTTGATGGGGCTGCTGGAGCTGCTGTTCTGGTCAATCAGGTAATCCAGGGCGTTGTTGATCTGGGTGGCCCGGCTGCCCGGCTGATCAAAGCCGCTGTTGGTGTCGATGGTCATCACCACGAAACCGTGGGAGGCCAGTTTCGGCCCCCACCAGGCGATGGAGGACTCAGCCGATGCGAAGCCCGGGATGACCACGATGGCGGCCATGGTTCCGGTCGTGCCGGTGGGGTAATGGATGGTGCCACCGCCAAAGCCGGAAACGAAGCTCGATACGTTGCTGGTGCGAACACTGAAGGGGCCGCTGGAGGATTCCAGCAGGGAGACTGACGGATCCGGGCCGCGCTCGTAGCCACAATCGGTTTCACAGCCGCCGCCGTTGTCGCCGCCACCATCGTCGCCGCCGCCACTGATGGCAAAAGCGGACGCGGAGACCATAAGGCTGCCGGCCGCCAGGAGAGAAAGTGCTGTTTTCTTGCCAAGGATTCTGAACATGTTGTTTTTCCCTGTTCTGGTGCTTTTGTTGTAAGTGTTGTGGAGGCTCTTTGCCCTCACCCGAACGTTAGTCTCCCGAATCTCCCGCGGCTTTCACGAAATGGCACTCCTTCGTGCGTGGGTCACGAACGCGCCCGCAAGGTATGTCACGAAAGCTTCCCGGAGAGGGTATTTGGCAGGTCAGGTTTTGAGCAGTGTTGCACCCGCCCTTCCGGTTTCCTCCCGGAGTCGGCTTTTGGAATGGCTGGAAAGGCCGGGAAAGGCGGGTCAGTGAGACGAGGTGGCTACGTCAGGCAACGCCGGGTCAGGAACGGTCAGTTTTGATTGCCCTGAGCCAGTTCTGCCCCCGGTCCGAGGCGATGCCGTCCGCCCAGCGGGTGGTTTCCGGCAGCCGGTAGCGGGTAACACAGGCCATCACGTATTCGATGGCCGTGGGCAGGCTGACGCGATGGCCCGACGAAATGTAGAGGGGTTTTACCCCCTGACGGGTGCGCAGTACAGCGCCGATCACCTCGCTGTCGTCCTCCAGGGGCGTCCACTGTCCCTTGATGTCCGGGACTGGCCCGTGGGTACCGGTCAGGCGGCTCTTGCCCACGCCGATGGTGGGCATGCCGGTGAGAATGCCGAGGTGGGAGGCAACGCCGAGCCGGCGGGGGTGGGCAATACCCTGACCATCACACAGCAGCAGGTCCGGCTTCCGGTTGAGCTGGTTCAGGGCATCAAGAATGGCCGGACACTCCCGAAACGACAGCAGGCCCGGAATGTAGGGCATGCGTACGGGCTGGCGGGCAATGGCGTATTCCACCGGTGTCAGGTCATCCAGTCGCAGCACCACGACGGCGGCGCGGGCAACGTCCCTGTTCTCAAAACCCACATCCACCCCCGCAACCGTTTTTACGGTGGGCAGGTCGTCGTAGGTGATCACCTGGCTGGCCGCGTCTTTCTGCAGTTGAATAGCCTGTTTCGGACTGAGGTCACCCGATATGACGGTTGGATCCTCCACATTCGTCTCCTATCCTGCATGTTGTCTTTCTAACCTTAGCAGCACACAGGAGGCGGTATGCAACACTTGGTTATCACGGGGGCGAACCGGGGCATCGGCCATGGACCTGAAGCCCCGGGGTATCGCCGTGGCCCAGCTCCATCCCGGCTACGTCAAGACCCGGATGGTGAACTTCGGTGGCCTGATCACGCCCCAGGAGGCCGCCCGGGGGCTGGCGGAACGCATTGACCAGTTGAGCCTGGAAAATACCGGCTCGTTCTGGCACAGCAATGGCGATGCCTTGCCCTGGTAACCGGGTGTCAGGGTTTCAAACCACCGACTGGCTCTCAAGCAGGGGCTCGACAAGGCGGTAGGCCGAGGGCGCCAGAACGGCGTGCACATAGGGAGGTTGCAGGAAGGTGGCCGAGGGGGTGATGCCGTTGATGGCACGGTAGCAGCGGGAAAGATGGGCCGAGCTGGAAAAGCCGGCCAGCAGCGCCGCTTCGGTCACTGAGTAACCCAATGCCATGATGATGGTACTGATGAAGACCCGGTAGCGCATGCGGTACTGGGTGACAGGAAGCCCCGCCTGCTCCTTGAACAGCTTCTCCAGGCGGGATTCGGACAGGTGCACCTCCTCCGCCAGTTCAGCCAGGGTCATGTTGGCGGTCAGGGATTCCCGGATGCGCCTGGCGACGTGGACAACGCGGGGATCGTACTCGCGGAATTCCAGGTTTCTCACATGGTCCGGGAAGAGTGGTTCCCGGACCCGGGACAGGGCCGTTCCCACGCTGATATCGGGCTGCCGTCGAACCTCGACCATGGCGGAGACAACGTCGTCTTCATGGGGATGGTTACAGAATATTCCCGGCAGCGCCTCCGCCATCAGGCTGGCCAGTGCCGGGTGGTCCTGGGAAAAGGGCGCGAGGAAGTACACCGCAACCACTGCCTGGCTGGTGCTGAGGATGGACTCGTCGATCCACAAGCCGGTGGGCACCAGACAGGTGCGCACGGTTGTCGGGCGGCCACGGCCCGTCCGCAGCCTCAGGCTTCCCTTGAGAGCGACATAGAGCACGTCCTGGGTCCGCCGGTGGGCCTCCTGGCGTCCGAAGCAGGTCCCCAGGAAGAGCAGTTCACGGCTATGGACCAAAAGCCTGGGTGTCCTCAGGCATCCACTGATTGCATTGTTCTTGTTTGTCATTGCTCGGCCCGAAGACATTTCCGGCGGGTTGAAGCGGCACGGGTCCACTATTGTATTTCTCTGGCCGAAAGACCGCTTTCATGTTTTAGCACTTTAACGGTGTCGGTTCACTCCGCCTGGCCGGCGGCATGACCCGGCGCGCCTCAGGACCGGGATTAAGGCATCTGCTGTCTTTTCCATGAGCAGTCCGGTAATGGCGAATTGGCGATTGGGGCCAATGGGGATAGAATCCTCCCCATGTCCATTCAACACGCCCTGATCACCTCGCTTCTGGAAAAACCCTCCACCGGCTACCAGCTGGCCCGACGCTTTGACCGTTCCATTGGCCACTTCTGGCAGGCGACCCATCAACAGATCTACCGGGAGCTGCGACGCATGGCCACGTCCGGCTGGGTGGAGATTGAGGAAAAAGGTGAGGAGGGTGGACGCAAGCGCAAGGTCTACCACGTATTACCGGCGGGCAGGGACGAGCTGGTGCGGTGGGTAGAGGAACCGGGAAGCTCCGGGGAGAGCAACGAGGCACTCATGGTCAAGATCCGTGCGGAAGCGGTATTGGGACCCATTGGTGTCCGCAGGGAGCTGCAGCGCCTTATCCGTTGGCACGAGGAGCGGCTGGCGACCTATCGCGATATCGAAGCGCGGGATTTCTCCACCGACAGTCCGAGCCGGGCCCAGCGTCTGCAACATCGGGTACTGCTCAAGGGCATCTCCTCCGAGGAAGAGTGGCTGGCGTGGGCGCGGGAGACTTTGCCGATGGTCTGATGGCCGGAGTTTGCCGGTGCCAGCTGTGAAGGCCACTGCCGTGCGGAGGATGGTCGCCCGGCAGTGGTTTGTGGACGCCCGACCGATCAGGCCGGCTGGGCGTCCTTGCGGGTTTCGGTGAGACCAAGTCGGGCCCGGGCCTCGGCGTATTCCTTCTTCAGCCGCGTCACCAGGCTTTGCACATCCCCCACTTCCTTGACCGCGCCGACACCCTGGCCAGCACCCCAGATGTCCCGCCAGGCCTTGCTCTCAGATCCGCTGCCAGAGCCGAAATTCATCTTGGAGGGGTCGGATTCCGGCAGGGCGTTGGGATCCAGACCGGCTTTCTCGATGCTCTTCTTCAGGTAATTGCCGTGAATGCCGGTGAACAGGTTGGAGTAGACAATGTCCTCCGCGGTGCTGTCGACAATCATGTCCTTGTAGCCCTGGTCGGCATTCGCTTCGCGGGTGGCGATGAAGGCTGAGCCGATATAGGCGAGATCGGCGCCAGCGGCCTGGGCGGCCAGCACGGCATTGCCATTGGCAATGGAGCCGGACAGCAGCAGCGGGCCATCGAACCATTCCCGGATTTCCTGGACAAGAGCGAAGGGCGACTGGGTTCCGGCGTGCCCGCCTGCACCGGCCGCCACGGCGATCAGGCCGTCGGCGCCCTTTTCGATGGCCTTGTGGGCGAAGCGGTTGTTGATGATGTCATGGAGGGTGATGCCGCCCCAGGAGTGGACTTTATCGTTCAGGTCTTCCCTGGCGCCCAGGGAGGTGATGATGATGGGTACCTTGTATTTGGCGCAGAGCTCCAGGTCGTGCTCAAGCCGGTCGTTGGACTTGTGGACGATCTGGTTGACCGCAAAGGGAGCCGCGGGTCTGTCCGGGTTCTGGGCGTTGTACTCTGCCAGCTCGGTGGTGATCCGCTCCAGCCACTCCTCCAGAACGTGGGCCGGCCGGGCGTTCAGGGAAGGGAAAGAACCCACGATGCCGGCCTTGCACTGGGCAATGACCAGGTCCGGGTTGGAAATGATGAACAGCGGCGAGGCGACGGCCGGCAGTGACAGGCCTTTGAGTATATCCGGTAATGACATGGTGGCTCCTGGTGAAAGAAGACCCCCCGGCCGCAGGGGAAGGGGGGTCGAGTCGATCAGACAAAGGGTGGTTGGCGATCAGCAACCAGTTGCATAAAATTACCAAGGACCCGATAAACGTGCAACTGGTTTCATAGAAACCTTTTTGCTCCCCGCAGATGAGGCCTGATCGTCCCCCGGATGCCGTTCAGGCGGCGGCGACCTTGCGCAGGGCCTGGACCAGCGTGTCCGGTTCCTGGGCTCCCGGGATCATGTATTTGCCGTTGAGGATGAAGGCTGGCACAGCGGACACACCGGCATTCTGCCAGCGGGTTTCGTCTTCCCTTACCGCCTCGCCGTATTGGCCGGATTCGAGGACCTCGCGGGCGTCGTTGCCATCGAGCCCGGTGGACTCCACGCAGCGAATCAGGACGTCATGGTCCGCGATGTTTTCGGCATGCCCGAAATAGGCGTCGAACAGGGCCATTTTCATGTCCGTCTGGCGGCCCTGTTCGCCGGCCCATTTCACCAGCCGGTGGCCGTCGAAGGTGTTATGGGTGTAGCGCTCCTGCATTTTCCCGAAGTTAAGGCCCAGTTCCGTGGCGATCCGGATCATGTCGGCCTGGGCCGCCTCCATCTCTTCGGGACTGCGGCCATACTTTTGGCTGAGGGCTTCGATGATCGGCTGGCCCTGACCGGACTTGTCCGGGTTCAGTTCAAAGGCGTGCCACTCGATGTCAAAATCCATTTCTCCTTCCAGTTCTTCCATGGCCCTGCTCAGCCTGGCGTAGCCAATGGCGCACCAGGGGCAGGCGATATCAGAAACAATGTCGATCTTGAGAGTCGTCATGAGGCTTCCCTTGGAGGTCAGGGGGAGGCACCATTGCCTCCCCGGTATCAGTATTCCAGGATGATCTTGGCGAAGTGCTTGCCGGCGATCTCGTGGTTGAATGCGTCAGCGATCTCCTCGAGGGCGAAGGAGCGGTCCAGCACGGGCTTCACGCCGGTGGCGTTGATAGCACGGACCATTGCCTGCTGATGAGCGCGACTGCCAACGATCAGGCCCTGGAGGCGGGCCTGTTTGGCCATCAGCCTGGCGGTGGGAATCTCCCCCTCGCGACCGGTCAGCACACCGATCAGGGCGATGTGGCCGCCGATACGCACCGCGTCGATGGACTGGGGCAGGGTGCCCGGGCCACCCACCTCGATCACATGGTCAACACCCCGGCCATCGGTTAGCTTCCGGACGGTGGCGCCCCATTCCTCGTCATCCTTGTAGTTGATGGTGTGCTCGGCACCCAGCTCCAGCAACCGGTCCCGCTTTTCGTCCGAAGAGGAGGTGGAAATGACTCGGGCTCCCATCATGCGGGCGAATTGCAGGGCAAATACGGAAACCCCGCCCGTGCCGAGAGTGAGCACGGTATCCCCGGCTTTCAGGCCGCCGTTCACCACCAGTGCACGCCAGGCGGTCAGCCCCGCCGTGGTGAGGGTGGCGGCTTCGGCGTGGCTGTAGCCTTCAGGGGCGTGAGTGAACCAGGTGGCGGGCCGCACCACCTGCTCCCGGGCATAACCATCGACGCCATCGCCAGGGGTGGTGGTGAAGTCCGCCACTCGCGCCGGGCCATCCAGCCACTGGGGAAAGAAGGTGGACACCACATGGTCGCCGGTCCTGAATTCCGTCACGCCCTCGCCCACGGCTTCCACCACCCCGGCGCCGTCGGACATGGGGATGCGACCGTCTTCCGTGGGCATCCGGCCGCTGACCACGCCGTAATCGTGGAAATTCAGGGAGCTGGCGTGGATCCGTACCCGGATTTCCCCGGCACCGGGGGTGCCCGGTTCGTCCTCGTTATCAACGCGGAGCTTCTCGAGGCCGCCGGGACTGCTGAGGTGAACGACTTTCATGGTGTCCTCCGTGCTCTGTCTGCTGGTAAATGAAGGGGGGTGAGAGGGAACCTGGCTCTCTCTCATGCCCTATGTTGTACTGAAGCGTAGCAATTAAACCCCATATACGGTCGAATTATGGCCGCAGGCCATCGGCCGTCATTCCACCATGAGGGGCGGATGTTTACATGCTGACACCTTCCATATCCGGTGATGTGGTGTTTCATACCCGGGACAGGCTGGGTCCGATCATGGTCATTGACCATCGCAGGCACCGGGTATTGAGTTTCGATTCGGTGTTCGAGCAGAGCAAGATCGACCGCCGCCGGCCCTGGCTTCCGGTTCATGAATACAACCGCGCGATGCTCCTGCCCCTGGCATGGCAAACCCCGGTTCACGCTACGGTACTTGGTGTGGGTGGGGGAACCCTGGTAAGCGCCATTCACCACCTGCTGCCGGGATGCAGGCTGCTGGCGGTTGATCTGCGGGAGGCGGTTCTGCAGGTCGCCCGCGAGTTTTTCAGTCTCCCGGAGTCATCCCGCGTGGAAACCCGGGTGAATGACGCACGCCGTGCCCTGGAGGAGCTGCCGCCAGGCAGTACCGACCTGATTCTCGCGGATCTGTACAGCGCGGACCGGATGAGTCCTGCCCAGTCCAGGCGCCACTTCATGGACCTCTGCCTTCGGGCCCTGTCCGATGATGGCTGGCTGGTGCTGAACTATCACCGGCCACCGGACCGTGACAGTCGCCTGATCCGCTATCTGGCGAGCCGGTTTGCTACGCTGATGGCGTTTACCAGCAAGACCAACAACACTGTTCTTTATGCGTCGCGGCAGCCGGTGGCGCCCATGGACCCGAAATCGCCGCGGCTGAACGACCTGGAACAGGCATTGCCGGTTGCCTGGCCCAAGCTGATGGCCAAGGTAGAGAGAATCACCTGAAGGAATCGGAGGCAGTAATGACGGTAGAAACCAAGCGAGCCTATGAAGAACCCTCGAAGAGTGACGGGTACCGGGTACTCGTGGACCGTATGTGGCCGAGGGGTGTCGCCAAGGACGAACTGAAGGCGGATGAGTGGCTGAAGGACGTTGCCCCCTCTGACGAGCTTCGCAAGGACTTCCATGCCGGCGACCTGTCCTGGGACGAGTTCCGGAGGGCCTATCTCATGGAGCTCAAGGAGCATCGCGAGACACTACGGCCCCTGGCAAAGCGGGCTGACTCATCGACGGTGACGTTATTGTTCAGCTCCAAGGATGAGGAGCACAACAACGCAGTGGTCCTGCGTCAGTATCTGCAGATGCTTGATTAGGGCGCTGCGGACCTGATCCGGGGGTGGGGCAGGCCGGAATCACCGTGCCTTCTCAGGATTTCAACCGACCGTTGCGGGCGCCCAGGAGGGTCTGGAATACGGCCACGCCCAGCCCCCAGAAGCCGTTCAGTATCAGTCCGCCCACCACGATCTGGGCGCTCACGGTCAGTCCCTTCATGGGGAAAACCACCAGCATGGCAACCGCTGTGGGGCCGAGGGCGCCAAGAATCACCATCAGGCTCCAGAAAGCGGCGGTGCCAAGGCGCCCGACCAGTGCCCACAGCACAATGCCCCAAAGGCCCCCGAAGAAGGCCAGTGATAAAACGGATGGCACACCAAGGGGAGGCACCGGTGCGAGACTGAAGGGTGCTGCGGGCGCGATGCCGGCGAAGTAGAACACCGCCAGCAGGCCCTGGTGGAAGATCAGGGTTGCCAGAAAACCACTGATGAATGCCTTGATCCATGCCATGAAAAACGTCCTCTGTCCGGAGCGGGTTGGAAGACGGGATTCTAACCTGGTTAAACGTACAACAGCCACAGGCCGGGGCACTGTGGCTGTTGTGGGTGACGCGGTGTGTCGCCGGGTCTGCTCAGTCCACCCGGTTCAGGGTGACGTCAATGTTGCCACGGGTCGCCTTGGAGTAGGGGCATACCTGGTGTGCCTTTTCAATGAGCTCCCGGGCCTTGTCATCGTCCATGCCGGGCAGGGAAATCCGCAGTTCCACTTCGAGGCCAATGCCATCGTTGGTCTTGCCGATGCCCACTACGCCCTCGACGGAGACATCCTTGGGCATGGGCAGTTTTTCCTGACCGGCGACCAGCTTCATGGCACCGATAAAACAGGCGGAATAGCCGGCGGCAAACAGCTGCTCCGGGTTGGTACCCTCGCCCCCGGCACCGCCCAGGGATTTCGGTGTGGTCAAGGCGACGTCGAGCACGCCATCGGATGATACGGCACGGCCATCGCGGCCCCCGGTGGCTTCCGCATAAGCGGTATACAAAACCTGATCGAGAGACATGAGCTTCCTCCTGTTGCATTTTCTGGCCCTTTGCAGGGGCGGTGCAAAGTAACATACCTCAATAATAAATATTGTACAATTAAATTGTGCGCAATTTAAATTCCGATACCGGGATCCTGGTAGCCAGGCATCGGCCGGCTAGCTGAGGGCCTTGAGTCTGCTCACCGCCTCCTTTACATCCATGGTCCTGGCCAGGGAGAGCGCCGTGTGGCCATCGGCATCCCTGAGGCCAGGGTCCGCGCCCGCTTCCAGCAACCGGTCGATCATCCCGGTGCGGTCGAACATGGCGGCGTACATCAGAGGTGTCTTGGCCCCCTCCGGCCGGCTGTCTACGCCCGCGCCGTACTCCAGCAGCAGGTTGGCCGTCTCCATATCGCCCTTGTAGACGACGCCGGCCAGGGGCGTCTGCAGGCGGTCATTGGGCAGGTCCGGGTCGGCACCCTGTTCCAGCAGCAGGCGAGCGGTCTGGGTGTGGCCGTTGTAGGCCGCAAGCATCAGCAGGCTGTCGCCGTTACTGGTGCGGATATCCACCGGCACCCCGGCGTCCAGCAGAGGCGCAAGCATTTCCGCGCCGCCATTTCTGGCAAGGTCAAAAATGCCCTGGGCAAAGGCGATGGCGTCTTCGTCCAGCTCGTTCTGTGGTTCTTGTGGCTGGGCGGAGGTTTTCTTGCTCATATCGCTCTCCCTTCTAAAATGGCGAAACCGGATTTAACCATCATACGGGCAACGCTGTATGATCGGCCAGCCATCCCACTTTACGACGCTGATTGACCATGTCCGACCTGCAGTTGTACCAGTATGTCCTGATCGCGCTGATTTTCGTGTGGAGCGGATTCGTCAGGTCCGGTCTGGGCTTTGGCGGGGCTGTACTGTCGCTGCCCTTCCTGCTGCTGGTGCATAATGCCCCGCTGGTCTACCTGCCGATCATTTCGATTCACCTGCTGGTGTTCTCCTCCCTTACCATCTGGTTGAACAACCGCAGGGGGCGGGGAGCGGACGCGTCCTCGGGTCTTCTGGATGGCACCGTTGACTGGCGCTATCTGCGGTACCTGCTGACGGTCATGATCGTACCCAAGCTGATTGGCGTGTTTGGCCTCATCACCCTGCCATCGGCTGTGCTCAGCGGTATCATCTTCGTGATTGTGGCGATGTACTCGCTGTCCTACATCCTCAACCGGCCCTTCCGCAGCGGCAGCCGGACAGTGGACATCGTGTTCCTGATGGCTGGCGGGTACATCAGTGGCACATCGCTGATTGGCGCACCGCTGATCATGGCGGTGGCCGCCCAGCACCTGCGGAGGGAGCAACTCAGGGACACCCTGTTTGCCCTCTGGTTCATCCTGGTGGCCATCAAGCTGGCGGCGTTCGTCTGGGCCGATGTGGACCTGCAGCTGATTCATCACCTCTGGCTGCTGCCCTGCGCGGCAGTGGGTCATGTCCTCGGGCTCAAGGCCCACCAGTATCTTCTCAGAGCGGAAACGCCGGTGTTCTTCCGTGTCCTGGGAAGCCTGCTGCTCACCGTCAGTCTCGTGGGCCTGGTCCAGTCGCTGATGTGAATGCGTCTTCTCTGATCCCGTCGCCCAGGCTGAGCCCGAGACGACTCCTCGCGTTGGGAGCGGACGGCATCAGAAAAGCCCCAACTGATCCCCCGCGGGCCGCCGAAACAGGTCGGTTCGCAGGGGCTCCGTTCCCCTTTCCCCTCTCAGCCCAAGAGCTTTGGCCTTGCGGTTGAAGCGCTGGCGAATCAGGTCCGCGTAGGGCCCCGTACCCGTCATCCGTTTGCCGAATTCACTGTCGTAGCTTTTGCCGCCGCGAAGGTCGCGAATCCGGTTCATCACATGGTCCGCCCGCTGCGGGAAGTGGCGTTGCAGCCAGTCCTGGAACAGTTTGTCCAGCTCCAGTGGCAGCCTCAGCATTACCCAGCTGGCCCGCAGGGCGCCGGCTTCCGCCGCCGCTTCGAGTATATGCTCCAGCTCGTGATCGTTGATGAACGGAATGACCGGGCCCATGATGATGCTGGTGGGTACACCTGCGGCGGACAGTTCCCGCAGGATCTTCAATCGTGTGGCCGGGGCCGCCGTGCGCGGCTCCATTATCCGCTTGAGCTGGTTATCGAGAGTGGTGAGGCTGACGGCCACCGAACAAAGGCCCTGGCGGGCCAGTTCCGATAGCAGGTCCAGGTCTCTCAGGACCAGCGCCCCCTTGGTGATCACCGAGACCGGATGCCGGTATTCCAGCAATACCTCCAGGATCTCTCGGCTGATACGGCGCTCCCGCTCCACCGGCTGGTAGGCATCGGTGTTGATGCCCAGGGCAATGGGGGACGGCCTGTATCCTGGCTTGTCGAGTTCCCGCCTCAGCTGGCGTGCCGCTCCCGGCTTGGCGATCAGTCGGGTCTCGAAATCGAGGCCAGGCGACATGTCCCAGTAGGCGTGGGTAGGCCGGGCGAAACAGTACACGCAGGCATGCTCACAGCCCCGGTAGGGGTTGATGGACTGGTCGAAAGGCACATCCGGTGACTGGTTGCGGCTGATGATGGTGCGCACCTGCTCATCGGTGACCTCGGTGGCCATGGAATCCGGGCACAGCTGGTCGGGCGGGTCCTGGTACCAGCCGTCGTCCTCCGAGCGGTCGGTGACGATCGGTTGATAACGGTTGGTGGGGTTGAGCGACGTTCCGCGGGTTTTCATGGGCTCACCGATACTGTTTAAATGTACAGTATTGGTGATATTACTCGGACGACCGCAGATTGGCAATATTCACCGGTAACCATCACTGCTGGCGACGCTGGTGCCTTTTTAGCCAGAGCACGATGGCCGGGGGCATGTGAGTCACCCCGAACGCCGTCAGGAATACGGTCACCGCCGCGCCTTCCTCCGCGCTCATGTAAACTGTCGAAACCACCCAGCCAAAGGCGATGGCCACCGCAAGAAGCACGACGTGACCCGACCAGCGACGCTGGGGTGCCGGGACCTGCCGGGCGAGTTGGAGGTGGGCGTATACGGCCGCCCCCAGGGCCGCGACGACGAGTATCAGTGCCAGTACCATGCGCATAGGCTTCTCCCCGGAAGCGGGATCGATTAAGCTGAATTTATACCGCTATCCATGGTATGGCGCCTGGCCTGCCGGGATTCAATCCCTTCCGGCGCCATGCATTACCACGATAACAACAGGAAACCCCATGCCAGAGTCAAACGTTGTTGCCGGCCTGTCCCTCGATCGGCTGGAAAATGTCACTCGTCATATCGAGGAAAACTACATCAGGCCCGGCAAGCTGCCGGGGGCGGTCACGCTGGTGGCACGCCGCGGTGAAATCGCCTGGGTGAAGGCCCAGGGAATGATGGATCTGGAGCGCAACAAGCCGGCCCAGCGGGATACCGTTTTCCGTATCTACTCCATGACCAAGCCCATAACGTCCATCGCCATGATGCAGCTCTATGAGCAGGGCCGTTTTCTGCTGGACGATCCGGTTCACCGGTACATCCCTTCCTGGAAAAACCTTCGGGTCTACGCCAGCGGCGTTCACCCCAATTTCCTGACAGTGCCGTCAACCACCACCATGACGATCCGTGACCTCTTCACCCACATGTCGGGCCTGACCTACGGCTTCCTCTGTCAGAGCAATGTGGATGCCGCCTACCGCGCCCTGAAACTGGATGGTGGCAAGGACCTGACCCTGGACCGGCTGGTGGAACAGCTGGCGGAGCTGCCGCTGGAGTTCTCTCCCGGTACGGCCTGGAACTATTCGGTGGCCACGGACGTTCTGGGTTACCTGGTCCAGCTGCTGTCCGGCCAGCCCCTTGACGAATATTTCCAGGAACACATTCTCAACCCGCTGGGGATGAAGGATACCGGCTTCCAGCTTCGGGATGATCAGCTCGACCGTTTCGCTGCCTGTTACCTCTACCGGCCCGGCGACGCCATGGCGCTGCAGGACGACCCTGAAACCTCCCACTACCGCAGGAAGCCCACTTTCCTTGCCGGCGGTGCGGGACTGGTATCCACCGTGGATGACTACCACCGGTTCGCCCAGGCCTTGTGCCGGGGCGGTGAGCTGGACGGCGAGCGGATTATCGGGCGCAAGACCCTGGACTTCATGCGCAGCAACCATCTGCCGGGGAACCAGGATCTTCCGGGACTTTCCATCGGTGCGTTCAGCGAGACCCCCTATGAGGGCAATGGTTTCGGTCTGGGGTTCTCGGTGAAAACCGATGTAGCCAAGTCCCATACCATCGGTTCGGTGGGGGAATATGGCTGGGGAGGCCTGGCGAGCACCAACTTCTTCGTGGATCCGGTCGAGGACATGGTCATGGTGTTCATGACGCAACTGATACCGTCGTCCGCGTATCCGATACGTCAGGAGCTCCGGGCAATCATCAACGGGGCGCTGGTGGAATAGTGTCCTGGCCGGCCGGGGCACTCGTGTCCGGGGAAGAGTCCAGGGCAGCCTGGCGGCGAATGTGCTCAGCCAGGTCGAACCCTTCCACACCATCCGGTAGCGCCCGGCTGATGGCGTAGGCCTGGCCGTCGGTCGTTGACGGGCCCTGGCTCAGGTTCAGTACCCGGGGTTCGCAGAGGTGGCCGCTGGCGTCGAGCACCAGTTCCACCACAGGGCTGAGTTTCTGGCAGGGGCTTGCCGCCAGCACAATGGCGATCTCTCCGCTATTCAGCTCCACCAGGCTGCCGGCGGGATAGATTCCGATCATCCTGATAAAGGCTTCCACCAGCTCGGCATCAAACTGGGGCCCACGGTTGCGATAGAGCACGCTCATGGCCTCGGCGCTGGGAATACCCTTGCGGTAGGCCCGGTCGCTGGTCATGGCGTCGTAGGCGTCGACAATGGTGATGATGCGAGTGGGTTGACTGATGTGGGAGGCAACCAGTCCCTCCGGGTAGCCCTTGCCATCCAGGCGCTCGTGATGAGAAAGCGTGGCTGCCAGAACCTCCGGCTCCAGTTTGTGTCCCGAGCCCAGCAGCTCGAAGCCGAAGCGGGAGTGCTGGCGCATGATGCGCCATTCTTCCGGGTCGAGGGCGCCCGGTTTGTTGAGTACCGCCGGGGGAATCCGCATCTTTCCCACATCATGGAGCATGCCGCAAAGGCCGAGGGTCTCAAGCTCCGGACCAGCCATTCCCAGATAGCGGCCGAAGGTGATGGCAAGGATGCCGACCCTGACACAGTGCTCCGCGGTGTAGGCGTCCTGGTGGCGGATACGGGTCAGCCAGAACATGGCGTTGGGATTGTTGGCGATACTGTTGATGCAGTTGCGGACGACCTCCCTGGCGCCTTCAACACTGAAACTCTCGCCACGGGACACCTTTCCCAGAAGGTCATCCATGTAGATGCTGGCGCGGCCGTACTGCTTGCGGGCATTGGCAAGTTCGTCCGACAGGGGCTTCAGTTCAGTGAGCGTCGGTCTCTCGGGCTCAGGGAGCGGCGGCCGGAAGGCCCCAGATTCCCCGGATTGCAGAAGGCCCCCGGTTTCCTCCACGGTGACCATCTGGCAGTAGCTGCGCAGTATCTCCAGCTGTTCCACATTCTCGACGACAAAGTTCTGGAACAGTACCGGTACCTCGTCCCATGGCCGGTCCAGAGCGACAATCCGCATGCCGAGCTTTGCCTGGGAACTGGGAATTTCCCGTTGCCGGGCCGATTGCACCGTCCGGGCGGTCTTTTTTCCAGGCTTCGATCTGCCAAATAAGGACATACAGCGTCCGGCCCCGATACAATTCTGAACCCGTAGTATATAAGGACAGGTAGTTGCGGATCGTTACGAAACGTAAAACACGGACACGACAATGAGACTTTTGTCGGATATGTCACAAAAGCAGAAGAAAGAAAGGAGAGACCATTGAATCGGGTGGCCTCCCCTCATGTGGGACGCTCGGCCTGCCCCTTAGCTGGCCCTGCCGAACATCCGCTCAAGGAAGCCCGCTTCCCGAATGTCGGGCACCGGTAGCCGATCCAGTGACGCCATGGCTTCGCGCCAGAAACGGATGGGATTGTCGAGGCCGGCTACGGCTTCCTTCTCTTCCTTGCTGAAGGCATTGTGATCGCCGCCCAGGCCGGCTTCGATCACCGCCTGTGCCCACAGGAAGATGCTTCCGCGAATGGTGCGAAGCACCTCGCAGTAAGTACTTCGACTGATATTTATGGCCAGTTCCGCCGACAGGTTGACCTTCTGCTGAAGCTCCAGCAATCGCTCCGGGGGCAGGGAAATGCGGTGGCCGTTGCCTTTCCTGCAGCTCAGGCAGGTGCGCTCCAGCGAAGCGACTCCGTCCCGCAGATCCAGATGCCCCAGTTGCTTCAGCTGGTGCTTGTCGATGGGTGCGGGAATCCAGCCGTACTGGGGCGATCTGGCCACAATGTGCCCCTGGACGTCGTGGCGATAGGGGGGAAGTTCTGTTGCCTGCCCGTAGCCCTCGAGTTCCGATCTCAGCCAGGCCGCCATCGAGCGGTGGCGAAGCATGACTGCGAGGGTGATGGCCGAAGGCATGATGTCAGCCAGCGGTTCGCCGGCGTCCAGAACACGTTCATGCAGATGATCAACAGATGCTGACATGGTCCACTTCTCCCGTACCGGGCATCTTGTGCCCGGCCTGTTGTTGTTATATGTGGGTAAAAACTAGACGCTATCAGATAAAACGTCTGTGACAGAAAAGTAAAGACCGGGTAACATTTTGTATATATGCCAATAACATCAAGTGCATTGTGAATACAAATAAGGAAGGTGGGGTTATGATCTGACTTCGCTAACCGAGCGTGGCGTCCAGAAACATCATGATCACGAAGCCTGCCAGCAGTGAGAACGTGGCAATGGTCTTGTTGGGGTAGCGGTGGGTTTCCGGGATGATCTCACTGCTGATGATGAACAGCATCGCCCCGGCGGCAAAGCCCAGGGTCCACGGCATCAGGGGTTCGGCCAGCCACACCATACCGCTGCCGAACAGTCCTCCGATCGGTTCCACAAGGCCCGTGAGAAACGCGACCAGGAAGGCCTGGGTACGGGTGTTGTGTATGGCGAGCAACGATACCGCGACGGCCAGGCCCTCGGGAATGTTCTGCAGGCCAATGCCGATCGCCAGTGCAACGCCGTTGCCAACGTTCTCCCCCGCGAAACCGACCCCCACTGCCATTCCTTCAGGGAAGTTATGGAGGGCGATGGCGATGATGAACAGCCAGATCCTGCGGATGTGGGCAGCGTCCGGTCCCTCGCGGCCCTGCTGGCCGAAATGCTCATGGGGGAGCCGCTGGTGGAGGTAGAATAATGTGCCGGCCCCCATCAGCAGCCCGGCGATAACAATCAGGGCTGCGGACCAGGTGTGCCCGGTGAGGGCCTCCCCGTAATGAATGCCTGGCAGCAGCAGTGAAAAGAAGGACGCCGCCAGCATGACCCCCGCCGCCCCGCTTAGAAGCGCATCCTCGAGCCAGCCCGGCAGCCGGCGCACAAGGAATACACCGAGTGCGCCAAGGCCGGTTCCCATCCCGGCAAGCAGGCTTGCCAGGGAACCCAGCCATACCGTATTCATCTCAGACAACATGCGGTCTCCGATGTGGAGGGTGAGTTGCTAGCGCCCCGTCTGGTTAATTCGCTGATCTGCCGAGCCCCTGAAAGCCCTGACAGTGATCTCAATGGCGTTAAACGGCGGTCAAAGCCAGGAATACGGTGTAACCGACGAAACAGCTCAACAGTATACCGCCCTCCAGCCGGTTGATCCGTCCGGGACCGCGAAAACCGTAGCCGAATACGAACAGTGAGAGAGTCAGCGCCATCATCACCGGCAGGTCACGGGTCAGTATCTCCGGGGGCACCGTCAGGGGGCTGATCAGGCCTGCAATGCCCACCACTGCCAGGGTGTTGAACAGGTTGGAGCCCAGTACATTGCCCAGCGCGATATCGTGTTCGCCCTTGCGGATCGCGATCAGTGACGACGCCAGCTCCGGCAATGAAGTGCCCACGGCCACCACGGTCAGTCCGATCAGCAGGTCGCTCACCCCCAGGGCTGACGCGATTTCCACTGCTCCCCAAACCAGTATGCGCGAGGCCAGGATAAGCAGCAGCAGGCCGATCAACATCCAGGCCACAGCCTTGCCTGGATAGCCGGGGGCAGCCACTGCGCCCAGTTCCTGCTGAACCTCCGTGCCCAGGGCGTCGTCAGGATTGCGAAGACCCTGCCACAGGCTCCAGACAAGAAGGCCCAGGAAGACGAGTATCAACAACAGGGCATCAACCCGGGTGAGGTCGCCGTCCAGTACCTGCCAGAAGGCAAACAGTGATACGGCAAGCAGCACTGGCAGTTCCTTGCGCAGGATCAGCGACTGCACCGCAATCGGCGCAATAAGGGCTGTGAGACCAAGAATCAGGGCGATATTGGTGATGTTCGAGCCATAGGCGTTACCCAGGGCAATGCCGGGGTTGCCCCCGACCGAGGCCAGGGCCGAGACCACCATTTCCGGCGCGGAGGTGCCGAAGCCCACCACCAGCATGCCGATCAGGAGAGGGGGCATGCCAAAGTAACGGGCGGTCTGGGCGGACCCGTCGACAAAGCGATCGGCACTCCACACCAGCAGGACCAGTCCGGAGACCACGGCAAATGCGGGGAGTAACATGGTAGGGGATGACCTCAGCGTAGTTTTGGTTCAGGGGTGTCTGACGGAGCCGCGTCCCCGATGGGGGCAACAGATCATGGCG
The DNA here is from genome assembly GCF_900115285.1 of Marinobacter daqiaonensis. Taxonomy (GTDB): domain Bacteria; phylum Pseudomonadota; class Gammaproteobacteria; order Pseudomonadales; family Oleiphilaceae; genus Marinobacter; species Marinobacter daqiaonensis. The sequence continues at coordinate 1,308,451 of NZ_FOYW01000001.1, read as the reverse complement.
GCACCATAACAAGCCAGGTTCCAGGAAAAAGATAGTACATGTATGTAGCCACCAGCTGGATTGACGCCGGAATTGCGACCTGGCGCTGTCTTCGAGGCGGGGTGGGGTACCTTTTCATAAAAATGTCGTGTTCCCCTTTCAATCTTTATTAAATAAGTTCCATACTCCAGTAAGGTGGGACATAACACTGGCTGGTGTCGGTCGATTGTCCCATCGGACAGACTCTCCCGTTATCGGCAACGGGGGTTCCCTGGCACTGTTAAGGAGGACAGTCATGCGGATGATCCGCAAGAAGCCAGAAATACAAGAATCCGAATCGTCTCTCCCCAACGGCGTGCCCCGCAGCGCGAGCGGCAGGTCGCTGCTCAGGAGGCTGCCCTGGGTGCGCGGTGCCCGCGGTTTCCGTCTGATCAGCTATTCCCTGGTGGCTATTGCGGTGATGGTGCCCGCGTTCGTGTGGAACAGCCTCAGTCTTCCCCTGGAGTCCTGGAGCGAGCCTGCCCTGGATATCCAGGTGCCCGTGGTGATGATTGGCGGCATCCTGATCCTGGAGGTGGCGCTGGTGGCCTGGGTCAAAATGCTCCAGTTCGGCAATGAGCGGGTCCGTCTACGCGCCGGCGTCCGGACCGGAGCCGAGATTCCCCCGGTGGAGTCGGCGCCTGACCGAACGCCGGTGGCGGGGGCCGGTGTGGGATACCCGGAACAACCTCCGGGTCGTCGCCCCCGGGTCCTGGTCGTGGACGATGATCCGATCAATCGCATGATTCTGCGCAAGCAGCTATTAAGGCTGGACGTGGACTCGGTCAGCGCGGCCGACGGCACCGAGGCCCTGGAGACCGTTCGGCACGGGGAGTGGGACCTGGTGCTCATGGATGGTCAGATGCCCCGGCTTGACGGGCCTGAAGCCTCTCTGGAGATACGTATCAGGAGGCTGTTGCCGGCAACGGTGCCAATCATTGCCATTTCCACGGATGACACCCCCCAGTTTCGAGAACGCTGCCTGAAAGCGGGTATGCAGGCGTGCTACCACAAACCGGTGCGACGTTTCGTGGTGGAAAAGCTGGTGGATGTCTACATACGGCACAGCGTGGCGGAAGAGCCCGTGCCGATTCTCCTGCGGACGCTGGGGGAGGATGTCCGCCAGCACGGCTGAGTTGCGGATTTGTCATCGAATTTGGCTTGAAAACCGGTAGTCTGACAGCAGGTTTTGACATACTGGCTCTTGTCCGAGGACTGCAATGACCGACTGGTTGCTGAGGAACCCCGACGCTGGTGATGGGGACCGACAGGGAGATTTCTGGCTGGACCGGCTTGAGGCCGCCGGGCTCGATGATATCCGTGCCTGCGATCTTGATGACCGCTCATGGCTCGACTCGGTGACGTCCGATGACCGGATCCTGGTGGCGGGGGGTGACGGGTCTGTCAATCAGGCGGCAAAATTCTGTATGGAAACCGGTGCCACCCTGGCGGTACTGCCATCCGGCACCGCGAATGACTTCTTCCGTAACCTGGGATTGCCCGATGATCCGGACGAACTGTGCCGCGTGGTGGCGCAGGGGCCAACCCGGAAGCTGGATGTGGCGGATTTCGGGGATGGAATCTTCCTGAATGTCGCCCATATCGGTCTCGGTGCCCTTGCTTCCCAGGAGGAACGCGGCGGCTATAAACAGAGATTCGGGCGTTTCGGGTATGGCCTGTCACTTCTCAGTGCACTGTTTTCAAAGCAGGGTTTCCGCGCCACTATCCGCTCCGGTGAGCGTGAGATCTCCGGCCGCTGGCTGTCCATTGCGGTGGCCAACGGCGCGTTCTACGGGGGCGGTAACCCCGTGCCCGGAGCCCGGCTCGACAATGGCCAGCTGGTGATCGTCGGGGTGCGGCCGGCCTCGGTGCTCAGGCTGTTGCGGGCGTTTCTCTCAACCAAAATGATGAGGCGTTCGCCCAGGGCTGACGGTACGGTCGTGGACTGGCTGAGTTCCTGGTGCGAGGTTACCACGCCGGCGGAGAAACCCGTGACGGTGGATGGCGATGAGGCGGGAGTAACGCCGTTTCACGCCCGGTGCTGCCCCGGACGCCTGGAGGTGGTCTGCGGCGAAATCTCCTCAGCGGAAAGGCCGGCACCACGGAAGGGCTAGTAGCCGGAATAGGCTTCCGGGGTCCACCGGGACAATTGCTCGCTGACGGATTGCTGGGAGAGGTTCCTCTGCACAGGGGGCACTTCCGCTGTCAGCCGGTGGTCCTGGATTTCACGGACCGTGAGAGCAAAGTCCTCCAGCTCCGGGCTCTTCGCCCTGGACCGCGGCAGATTGTCTTTCTTCAGCATCGCATACTGTTCCGCAAGGGCTCCGGCCACCCGTAACACGGAAATATGCCGGGTACCATGGAAACGCTCTGCGGTATCCTGGAGTTGGGGCCAGTCGGTTGTTGCCCGGTCGTGCAGTCGATAGATCACGCCGCGGTCCCGCAGGTTGTCCACCCACACGATCATCAGGCGGGCGCTGGGAATCCGGTTCTGCTCGAACAGCGAGCCACTGCCAAAGCGGGGCTTGATGGTGAGACAAAGCTCCGGAAACGAAACATTCAGGTGCTCCATCTGGGCCAGGAAAAAGGCCCCTATGCCAGGCTCGATAAAGAGATGCCCATACAGCGGGCTGCGGTCCAGAAACGTAGTGTCACCGGTTTCCCGGTAGCGTTGCAGGCCGAGCATCGGAATCATCTCGCGCACCATGGCGCTTCTCAGGGCTCGGGGATGGTCCTGTAGCCGGGCGGCCAGGTCGATACCCTCATCCCTGTGGCTTTCGGGACAGTAGCGGAAGCGGCCCAGCTGACGCCCTGACTGGGTGTACCGAAGCCCGAAGCCTTCCGATGGTCGCAACGTGCGATGGAAGTAACGTCGGTTATACAGGTCAAACAGGTCAAAGAGCTGATGGCCCGCCCTTGGATCGGCACCGTTCCCGGGAGACATGGACGTCCTCCATTGCTGGCTGGTAGATCGCCTGATGGTAATGAAGTCTAATTAATATTCAGTGGCAAGGTAGTAACGGCGGGTAACGCTTTGTGTCGGGCGCGGTCAGTGGGGGAACAGCTGCCCCGGAGGGCAGCCGGGGGGCTTAAAGGTAGGCTTTCAGTACTTCCTTGGCGATGGCATTGCGGTGGACCTCATCGGGGCCGTCAGCGGTGCGAAGATGGCGCGCATAGACATACATGTCCGCCAGCGGGAAGTCCTCGGTGTAGCCGCCGGCACCATGGGCCTGGATGGCCCAGTCGATCACCTTGCAGGCCATGTCCGGGGCTGCCACCTTGATCATGGCAATCTGTTGTTTGGCAACCTTGTTGCCCACCAGGTCCATCATCTGGGCCGCCTGCAGCACCATCAGCCGGGTCTGGTCGATGGCGATGCGGCAGTCAGCAATGCGCTCGCGCCAGACACCCTGATCGGACAGGCGCTTGTGGAAGGCCTCACGGGAAGTCAGGCGCTGGCACATCAGGTCGAATGCCCGCTCGGCCTGGCCAATGACTCGCATGCAATGGTGGATCCGTCCCGGCCCCAGGCGGCCCTGGGCGATCTCGAAGCCCCGTCCCTCACCGAGAAGGAGGTTGCCGGCGGGCACCCGCACGTTCTCGAACAGGATTTCCGGGTGGCCCTTCGGAGCGTGGTAATACCCGTACACCGGCATGTCCCTGACGATGGTAACCCCGGGGGTATCCTTGGGGACGATGATCATGGACTGCTGCTTGTGGCGGTCGGCATTGTCCGGGTCGGATTTGCCCATCACAATGAAGAAGCGCGTTTCCTCGCCGCAACCACCGGTGATGAACCATTTCCGACCGTTAATGACGTACTCGTCACCGTCCCGTTCGATCCGGGTCTCGATGTTGGTGGCGTCGCTGGAAGCCACCGCCGGTTCGGTCATGGCGAAGGAAGAGCGAATCTCGCCCTCGAGCAGGGGGCGCAGCCAGGTGGCCTGCTGCTCTTCATTGCCGTAACGGGCCAGTACTTCCATATTGCCGGTGTCCGGGGCGGCACAGTTGAACACCTCCGAACACCACAGCACCCGTCCCATGATCTCCGCCAGGGGAGCGTATTCGAGATTGGTCAGGCCGGGGCCGTATTCCTCTTCCGGAAGGAACAGGTTCCACAGGCCCTGGGCGCGGGCCTTTTCCTTGAGTTCAGCCACTACCGGCACGGCCGCATAGGCACGTCCATTGGCCCGGTTTTGCTCCACCTGCTCCCTGTAGAGCGCCTCATTGGGGTAGATGTGCTCGTCCATGAAGGTGAGCAGCTGTTGCCTCAGTTGTTTGACTTTGTCGGAATACTGGAAATCCATTGGGTCTCTCCGTGGCATCGGTTTGAAGGAAGGCTTCACTATGTGCCTGGCCAGACAATCAATCAACTGAATTTAACTTATACGAATCTATTCTTAATATTTATACAAGTAGGCATCACGGTGAGTCCCGCTGGGGAAAGTGAGGCCCGGGCTGGCAATAAGGGCAGGCAATCGACCATACTGAAAGCAACCCCAAACCCAACATGAATATACCTGAGGCGAAGCATGACGAACGAAGAACTGCAGAAGCTGAAAGAGCGCTATGTGGCTGCGGGTGCCGCAAGTCCGAATGAACAGTTTGCCGATCACGCCGAAAACGCAGAGGTGTGGGATGCCGATGGCAAGCGCATGATCGACTTCGCGGGCGGTATCGGCGTACTCAATATCGGCCACCGTCACCCCAAGGTGGTTGAAGCCGTCAAGGCGCAGCTGGACAAGCTCATGCATACCTGCCAGACGGTCATGCCCTATGAGGGATACGTGCGGGTTGCCGAGAAACTGAGCCAGAAGGCACCGGTCCGTGGTCATGCCAAGGTCATGCTGGCGAACTCCGGGGCGGAAGCGCTGGAAAACGCCCTGAAGGTGGCCCGGGCGGCCACCGGCAAGACTAACGTTATCTGTTTTGATGGCGGTTACCATGGCCGGACCTTCATGACCATGGCCATGAACGGCAAGGTAAACCCCTACGCCACCGACTTCGGCCCCATGCCGGGAACGGTCTTCCGGGCACCGTTCCCGGTTCCCTACCACGGTGTTTCCGAGGACGAGGCCATCCGCGGCCTGAAGATGGTGCTGAAGACCGACGCCAACCCCAAGGACACCGCCGCCATCGTGATCGAGCCAGTGCTGGGTGAGGGCGGTTTCTACCCGGCTCCCGCGAGTTTCCTCAGGAAAATCCGCGAAATCTGCGACGAGCACGGCATGCTGATGATCGTGGACGAGGTCCAGAGCGGCTTTGGTCGCACGGGCAAGCTGTTCGCCATCGAGCACAGCGGTGTGGAGCCTGACATCATGACCGTGGCCAAAAGCATGGCCGACGGCATGCCGATTTCCGCCATCGTGGGCACCGACAAGGTGATGGATGCCTCCGGTCCGAACTCCCTGGGCGGCACCTACACCGGCAGCCCCACCGCCTGTGCCGCGGCCCTGGCGGTTATGGAAGTGTTCGAGGAAGAGGATATTCTGGGCAAGAGCCAGGCGCTCGGAGAGAAGCTGAGCAAGCGCTTTGCCCAGTGGCAGGAAAAGTTCGGCCACGTGGACAATGTCCGCAATCTGGGACCGATGGCTGCCATCGAGCTGGTCACCGACAAGCAGAGCCGTGAACCCCGGGCCGATATGGTCGCGAAGGTGCTCGCTCACGCCAAGAAAAACGGCCTGATACTGCTCAGCTGCGGCATGTATGGCAATACCATACGCTTCCTGATGCCGGTAACCATTGAGGACGAAGTGCTGGAGGAAGGCCTGAAGATCGTTGAGGATGCCCTGGCGTCCGTGGCCTGATTCCGGGCGGCAGGGCCGCACCTGGTAACGGGGCACCTTGCGGGGTGCCCTTTTTCGTTTTGGCCTGTCCCGTCCCGATGGTATAAAGGGCCATTCCCTGGATGTTGTTGACGAGAGTTATTGTGGCATGAGTGAGCTATCGGTGGATTCTGTCTTTGTCCGCGAAGGAGACTGTTTTATTCCGACGGAACTGGGCCGGGGCCCTTGGAGTCCGGATGCGCTTCACGGTGGTGCACCGGCGTCACTACTGGCGGGCTACGCGGAAGATCTGGTGGACGATCCGGATATGTTGCTGTCACGGCTGACCCTGGAGTTGATCCGCCCGGTGCCCATGGCAGCCATGACCGTCACGGCGACCATGGGCAAGGGCCGGACGGTCCGGCGGGTTGAGCTGACACTCAGCCATGACGGCACAATGGTGGCAAAGGCACTGGCGCTGTTCCTTCGCAGTGAAGCGCTGGATATCGATGCCCGTCTTGATGGTCACCCGTTGCCGGGCCCCGACCGGTGCCACGAACCCTTCTATGTTCCCGGCATGGAGCAGGTGACCTCATTCCATTACACTGCCATGGAAATCCGTCTGGCCCACGGACAGACAGTCGCCCCCGGTCCTGCCGCGGCCTGGTTCCGGTTGCGCCACCCCATCGTGGGCGGTGCCCCGGTGTCCGCCGCCATGCGGGCCATTGCCGCGTCGGACTTTGGCAACGGCCTCAGCTGGATTCTGCCGATCGAGGAGTTCACTTTCCTGAATACCGATCTGACCGTCTACCTTCATCGCCACCCGGCAACCGAATGGGTGGCGCTGGATAGCCGGATGACCGTTCAGCCCAACGGTATCGGGCTTGCCCGCTCTGAACTCTACGATGAGAAAGGCCACATTGGCATGGCCCAGCAGAACCTGATAGTACGCAGACGGCCACCCGGAGCCGGCGGCGTAACCTGAACCTGTCCAGACCGTCATCTGCCCGGGCATGATTGCCCTTGATGACGGCCTCCCGCCGTGTCATAAAGCGCTCACATGCCACCGGCCGGGAAAACCGCCATGCCCAGCAAGATCCCCCGTATTACCTCCCTGATCCTGATACTCACAGCGATGTTGTATCCGTTGGCCGCCAGTGCCTCGGCCCTGGGGGAGGCTGTCGTGCGCCTGTCCCCCCTGAATGAGATCTCCCGTCACTCCCCGGACATGATGCGCCAGGGTATCCGCGACGGCCTCGTTGCGACCGGACAGGTGGACCCCTTCATTGCCGAAACCATCGCCAACTTCAGCAGCCGCGCGTTCAGTGCCGAGCGAATGCGGGTACGGCTGGTGACCGATCTAGACCACGGTATGGATCAGAGTGCACTCCGGGAGGTGGAACAGTGGTACCAGTCCCCATTGGGGGAGCGCATTGCCGCCGCTGAATCAGAGGCGGTCGCGCCGGCGGCCTGGGAATCCCTGGATGCCCGCAGGGGCGAGCTCCGGGAACAGTATCAGGGCACCGACCGCCAGCACCTGTTCAGCCGCTACAATGACGCTTCCCGTGCGACCGAAAGCGCGGTCGACACCGCTGTCGCGGTTCAGCTGAGTCTCGCCCGGGCGATGTCAGCGGCCCGTGGCGACGGGACGTCCGATGAGTCCCTGGAGGCCGCCGTACTGGCGCACCGGGACAGCATCGAGCAGCAGGTGCGGGCGCAGGTGTATACAGCCTACCTGCATATCTATGAGGATTTCTCCATTGAGGAACTGAACCGTTACCTGACCTTTCTCGAGTCTCCCCAGGGCCGGGATTTTACGGCAATCGCCGGAGACAGCATTCACGATGCTGTCCTGGAGCCGGTAGCTGCCGTCGGGGCGCAGCTGGTCAGGTGGACGGGATCAGGTCGTTGAAGGGAGTGAGCCTTTGAAGGCAGTGTTGTGGCGGTCAATGAAGTGGCTGCTGTGGGGAATGGCGGCCGTTTTCACTGTGACGGTTCTGGTGGTGGGCCTCTTAAGGTTTGTTAATCCGCCGACCACCGCTTTCATCCTGGGTCATCAGATAGGTCACAGCGGTGCAAGTCCCGTAAAACAGACCTGGGTTCCCCTTGAAGAGATCTCGCCCTGGATGCCCCTGGCCGTCATTGCCAGTGAAGACCAGCGGTTCCTTGGTCATTGGGGGCTGGACCTGGATGCCATTGCCAGCGCTGTCAGTTCCTTCCGCAAGGGAGACGGCTTACGGGGAGCCAGCACCATTACCCAGCAGACCGCCAAGAACCTGTTCCTGTGGAGCGACCGCAGTCTCATGCGGAAAGGTCTGGAGGCCGGCCTCGCGCTTGTTCTGGAGGGCCTCTGGGACAAGCACCGTATCATGGAGGTGTATCTCAATGTGGCCGAGTTCGGCAATGGGATCTATGGAGTCGAGGCTGCCAGCCACGCCTATTTCGGTGTCCCGGCCCGTCAGTTGGGCCCTGCCCAGGCGGCCAGACTGGCCGCCGTGCTCCCGAGCCCCAAACGGTTTGATGCCGGCGCACCCTCGGATTACCTATGGCGAAGGGTGGCCTGGATCCAGCGACAGATGCGCCAGCTGGGTAGCACAGGCTACGTTGCTTCCCTTTATCCCTGATCTCCCAGGACGCGCTTTTCGAAATAGCCGAGAACGGCAATGGTAACCAGCGCAAAAATAGCCAGCAGCCCGGCCAGGGGCAGATTCCCGATACCACTGGCGACCCCCAGGGCGCCGGCGATCCAGATGGAGGCTCCGGTGGTGATGCCCTGGACGCTGCCCCGGGCCTGAATGATACTGCCCGCCCCCAGAAAACCGATGCCCCCGATGACGCCTTCCACGATGCGGGTCGGGTCGATGCGGGCAGAAGGGTCCCCTTCCGCCGTTGCGAAGAGGACGTGCAGACCCACCATGACAAAAGTGGCGGCACCCATGGATACCAGCATATGGGAGCGGAGACCGGCTGGTTTGTTGCGTATTTCTCTCTCCAGGCCCAGCAGGAAGCCAAGACCGGTGGCGGCGGAAAGGCGGATGAGTATGTCCATGATGGGCAGCTCGCTTGAAAACATCCTTCCTCCGTTGACCTGATGCTCTGGGTGGATAATCGGGAACCTCGCCGGAAATACGCTGACGGCAGGTAAAGTATAGTGAACAGGCGTACACAGGGTAGCAAACTGGAGGGAGCGCGCGTCCGCAGTCGGCATCGACAGGCAGGGTGAGCCGGACCGGCCCTAAGGGAAATGCGGGTTATCGTCGGTTAACGGTGCTCAGGGCGTCGCTGATTGCCTGCGCCTCTGCCAGCAAAACCCGGTAAAGCAGGCTGTCGGTCTGCTTGCTGGCAGCGTCCAGTTGCCGTTGCTTGTTCTGGTACAGGCGGTTAAGTAAGGCGGCCTGCTGATTGTGCGGTCCACAGGTCATGATGGGTCTCCATGGGTGTCAGCTTACTTTACAGGCTGGCGGTTTATTGGCGCCTAATGGAAAATGCAGCATAAAGCAGGCCACAATGATGCGGTCCCGGGGATCCCGGCCTGGCAGTCATGGATGGCTTTAAACGCCCGCTCACGGTGCCCCCGAATGGAGGTATAGTGACCCATAGCGTCCAGAAATTACCGGAGCCGGACTGAACCATGCCCGACCTCTTTACGCAGTTGTCAGATTCGTCCGATGGGGATTCCCCGGAGGTTTTAGGCACGGACGCCTATCTTTTCCGTGGTTACGCCCTGTCGATGGCGGGCGCTCTGTTGACCGGAATCGGTGAGGTCAGCGCCCGGTCGCCTTTTCGCCAGATGAAAACGCCCGGCGGACGGTCCATGTCGGCGGCGATGACCGGCTGTGGCCAGTACAGTTGGGTCACGGACGCCCGGGGATACCGCTATACCGATCTGGATCCGGACACCGGCCGGCCATGGCCGGCGATGCCAGTGGCTTTTCGGGACCTGGCCACCGCCGTTGCCGCCGCGGCCGGGTTTTCCGGATTTGTCCCCGATGTCTGCCTGATCAATCGTTACCAGAGTGGAGCGAGAATGGGGCTACACCAGGATCGTGACGAGCAGGATTTCCGGTGGCCGATTGTCTCGGTGTCCCTGGGGGTTCCGGCTGTGTTTCTCTGGGGTGGTCTGAAGCGGGGAGGATCGCCGGCAAGACTGACCCTGGAGCATGGAGATGTACTTGTATGGGGCGGGGAGGACCGGCTCCGTTACCATGGTATCGCGCCGGTAAAGGAAGGCCGGTGCGATGTCACCGGCCATGTCCGCTACAATCTGACTTTTCGACGGGCGCGCTGAATCCCTGCCGTGGTGGCGGGGAATCAGGAGCGGCTGGTGACTTCCAGCAGGTGGTAGCCGAACTGGGTCTGGATCGGACCGATGACCGTGTTCAGCTCACTGTTGAAAACCGCCTTGTCGAACTCGGGGACCATCTGGCCGGGACCAAACGACCCGAGGTCACCACCATTGCGGCCGGAAGGGCAGCTGGAGTGCTTGCGGGCGACCTCGGCAAAGTCCTGTCCGTTTTCGATGGCCTGCTTGAGTTCCTCGGCCTTCGCTTCACTGTCAACCAGGATGTGACGGGCGGTTGCTTGTGTCATGGCTGTGTTCCTGTTCCGTAAGTTAAGGGAACGGGAATGCTGCCTTTCCCGGGACTCCCTGGCAAGTCTTTTTGTCCGGACCTCAGCCCGCTGCCGGCTGGTCCGGCCAGATCCGGCCGTTGATACGGTGCTGGACCTGGCGCATCCACCTGGCCGCCGCTTTCGTCGCATGCCTCGCAGCGACCCGGGTGTAGACCCGGCGAAGCTCAGCCCCGTTGTGGAACAGGGTGGAGGGGACGGGTGATACTCTGTTGAAATCTTGCATTGTCTGACCTCCGTTGCGGTTTGGTGTATTGCCTGATTTCACCGCGTATTCTGAAGGTTCTTTTTTGCAGTTTAAATACGTTAAAATGCATACCCAACTTGCAAATATGCAGTGAGCTATGGACTGGGATTATTTACGATATGTACATGCCCTCGCCAATGGGGGCACCCTCGCAAAAGCCGGTGAACTGCTGGGCGTCCACCAGACTACGGTGCTACGCAGGCTCGACCAGATGGAGGAGGAGCTGGGCGTCCAGCTGTTCGAGCGTAACCGGGATGGTCTGGCGCTGACGCCCGCCGGCGAGCTGACGTACCAGGAAGCGGAGCGGTTCTCTTCCGACATCGAGAATCTGGAGCGAAAACTGGCGGGACAGAACGCGGCTCCGGAGGGAAGGGTCCGTCTGGCGACCACCGACAGTCTGCTTAATGGACTGCTGGCGCCGATGCTTGCCGATCTGGTGGCCGCCTACCCGGGCATTGATGTCGAAGCCGTCAGCAGTACGGATGTGGCCGGACTTACCCTGCGTGATTCGGACCTGGTGCTGCGGCCAACCAATCAGCCCCAGGAAACCCTCGTGGGGCACCGGGTCGGGACCATTGAGTCGGCCATTTTCGGCAGCGCCGGCTATCTCGGGCAACGACCGTTCGATGAATCCGATCTTCCCGGTAGCCACGTATGGGTGGTACCGGACGAAAGCTTCAGTCACCTGGCGACGGGTCGATGGTACCGGAGGAATCTTCGCCGGGCCGGCTCCACCATTCGTTGCAACAGCCTGTACAGCATGTTCAGTCTGGTGAATGCCGGTGCGGGGCTCGGCGTGCTGCCGTGCTACCTGGGTAGCCAGTCGCCACATCTGCGGCAGCTTTCAGGGCCTATTGACGGTGAGAGTATTGATTTATGGCTGCTGGCCCACCAGGACCTGCGTAAGATGGCAAGGGTGAGGGTGGCGATGGATTTTCTTGCCAGTGCACTGATCAAGCAGGCCGCCCGTATTGAAGGCCCAATAGAAGGCCAGTAAAGGAGGTCACCAAGGCGATGCGCACAACCAGTCGCTCTGTTCCCATGCCCAGCACCGGCCCTGAACCGGTAAAAGTGCCTCCGGCGGTCGCGGCGGAACAGCTGGCCGAGTTCATCAGCCGTCATCCGCGCCTCATGATTCTGACCGGTGCCGGGGTCAGCACCGATTCCGGAATTCCCGATTACAGGGACGAGGCGGGAGCCTGGAAGCGCCGCCAGCCGGTACAGCACCAGGCCTTCATGACGCAGCCGCAGACGAGGCAGCGCTATTGGGCCCGTAGTCTGCTGGGCTGGCCGGTCATGCGGAACGCCCGCCCCGGTGAGGCCCATTATCAGCTTGCCAGCCTGGAAGGCAGCGGTTACTCGGGCCTCCTGGTGACCCAGAACGTTGACCGGCTGCACCAGAAAGCTGGCAGTCAGCAGGTGATCGACCTTCATGGCCGGGCCGACGAAGTCATCTGCATGGCATGTGATTACCGTTGCGAGCGGGACGAGGTTCATGAGCGATGTGCCGAGCTGAACCCGGGCTACAGGGGCCTGTCGGCTGAAGCGGCGCCGGATGGCGACGCTGACCTGGAGGTGGACTTCAGTGATTTCCGGGTTGCGGACTGCCCGGCCTGCAGCGGAATCCTGAAGCCTGACGTGGTCTTTTTCGGCGACTACGTGCCCAAAAGTCGGGTTGATCGGGCCCTGGACTACCTGAAAGAGGCGGATGGCCTGCTGGTGGTCGGGTCATCGCTGATGGTGTATTCGGGCCTGCGATTCTGCCGTTACGGGAAGGAGTGGCACAAGCCCATGGCTGCCCTGAACCTGGGCCGGACCCGCGCCGACGAGATCCTCGATTTGCGGCTGAATGCCCGGATCTCCGAGACGCTGACTCTCTGCAGGAGCTTCCTGACTGCCTGAGGCGCTTGGCCCCTGAAAGCCTTGAGGGCAAGCAGCAGGTCAGCGAATCGGCCAGCCGGGACACTCGTACCTGACTCTCGCCAAAAAAAGGCCCGGCGAAACGCCGGGCCAAAACGACACTCTGCGAGCAGAGTGTTACCCCCAATGGTCGCCGGAAATCCGTCCCGGCTTGCAGGCACCCTCCGCTGGTGCTGTGGTTCTGATCAGATGCCCCGGTTGATGACGGCCTGGGTGACCGCATCGTCGATGGAGCAGATCGGGGTTTCACCGCCGACCCAGACGTCGCCTCCGAAATACTGCTGGAAGATCTTTTCAGCGGTACGGGTGGCCAGGGCCTGGGTGCTCAGGGTGGGGTTGGGACCGCCCAGTGAGTTGGGCAGTGCGGAGTTGTCGGCAATGAACAGCCCTCCGACCGCCCGGGCCTCACAGTTTTCGTCCAGTACCGAGTTGCGACGGTCGTCGCCCATACGCATTGAGGACTGGAGGTGAAGCAGCACCGGTGTCCAGTCAGTGCGCACGATCTTGGTAGCGCCGGCAGCCCTGAGGATCTCCGCCGCCTTGTTGGCCAGATACTCCCGGTTGCGGAAGGTGCGGCGTGAACGGCGGCGCTTGTCGATATCGACCCTTGCCACCGGTCCCTGCTTGTCCTTGAACACCCGGGAGACATCCACCTTGTTCTGATGTTCCACATCGTCGTCAGTGAGGATCAGGATGCTCATCTGGTTGTTGATGTTGGACATCATCTCCTTCAGCTCGGTGCCATAGGCCCGGCCGGCCTTGCCGTCCCAGGTTCCCTCGAGGCCAAGGCCGTTGTCGTAGGCGCCCCGGATACCGCTGTCGCTGGCGGCCAGGTTGTTGGCGGCAACACCCGGGGTGTTGGCGGTGTTCTGCATGGCGCCATAGCCCGGGAAGTCGGCGCGGGAGGAACAGGATGTACCAGTGGCACCGCCCACATCGTGGTCGAAGATACCGGTTACCCAGTCGAGTGCATGATCGGTGAGGCCACGGCCAACCCAGCCATTGGGATCGGGCAGGTCGCTGTTGTGCCACAGTCGCGGGTTCTCGATACAGCCACCGGCCATCACCACGACCTTGGCGTCCTCGCTGTGAATCTCTCCGGTGTTGACGTCGCGCCATTCCACACCGGTCGCGGTCTGCAACCGGCCTCCCCAGCGAGGGTCAGTCAGGATGCGGGTGACATAGGCATCGGTCACCAGGGTGATCGCCTTGCCGCCTGGCTTCCACAGGTCGGCGGTCAGTGCCATGGGCATGTAGCTGTTGTCCGTGGAGCGACGGGCCTTGAGGTTGCGTGGCGCCGATTTCGGCAGCATGCAGCCCTGGAAGCAGTGGCCACACAGTGTGCAACCGGTTGCGTCCGGATAATTCAGCTGGGACGGGTCGCTGGTGCGCCCCGCATTGCCTCCCGGCTGCAGGATGGCATTCTCCTGGGGCCGGAAACCGGCATGGGTGATGTCCTTGCCGGTAATCGGGGTCAGGCCGGCAGCGGTGGCGGCATCGAAGAAGGCCTGTTCCTTGGTGCCCATGGCAGCGGTCTGTACCGGCAGCGTGGCTTCGGTCCACTCATAGTAGCGGCGCATTTCCTCGTAGCTGAACGGGAACTGGTGCCTGTAGTCGTACATCCAGCGGTCACGTCCCCGGTAACCGGCGAATACGCCGGGCATGGCCCGCGGGCTGTTGCCGTAGTAGTGCAGCGTTGTGCCGCCAACGCCGGCCACCTGGGAGAAGTTGCCTGGCGTTACCAGTTCCCTGAACCATGCCGGTTTGGCCGGGTCGGCCGGGCCGAAGCGGAACTTGCCGGCCAGGGAACTGTTCATGTGGTTTTCCAGGGCGGACCATTCCTGTTCCGGGTTGGCATGGCGGGCGCCTGCCTCCAGTACCAGGACGTCCAGGCCTCGTTCGGCCAGCTCTTTGGCAACAACAGGACCGCCGCCGCCAGCACCAATGATAATGACATCACGCATCAGACACTCCTCCGTCCCTGGTAATAACCGATAAAGTCATCGCTGCCGATACTGCTGGGAGGCGCATCGGGTGCGTACTGGCTCAACACCCAGCCCAGGGGCCGCTGGACCACTTCGCGGGTAGCGGGATCGAACACTGCGAATTCGTTATAGCTGGCGAAGCCGCCGATTCGCAGGATAAAGGAAACCAGGGAACCGATGACGCCCGGCGCCGCCTCCCGGAAGTCCCGGTCGGGAATGTTCCAGACGAGGGCGCGCTTGAGCCAGGAGTGGGGGCTTTCCAGCTCCTCGAACAGCTGTGCTTTCTGTTCCCAGCTCAGGTTGGCAAAGGGTGAGGGGAAGGGCCCATCCACGGAACCGGCGGCGCGGGTGGCGGCCAGGTTCAGCAGCAGGGCGGCCAGGACGGTATTGGAAGCCTCGCCCTCCAGGTAGTCGGTAAAGGTACTGTCGAGGTTCTCCAGGATCCATTCGCCGTTCTCGCCCACGTCCCCGGAGGCCATTTCCGGGATATCCATGGGGCTCAGGCTCAGGTAGGTGGCAATGGAAGCCAGCAGTTGTTGCATGAAAGCCGCCGGCAATGGAAGCAGGAGATTCACACCACCGGCCAGGTAGAGGTCCGCCCGCGTGGCAATGCCACCGGGGGCCGGAGTGCTGCGGCCCTGGTATTCGGAGTAGGGGTCGTTTCCGGGTACCGCAAAGGCAGTCAGGCCAAAAAAAGTATCGTCCCGCAGCTTGTCCAGCGCGGTCCGGAGCTGCTCCACGGTCCAGTCGACCGGTTCCACGTTTTCCTGAACGTTGTCCCTGTCTCGGCCCCAGCCGCGGCCGAAGGCCATGCCGGGATTCACGGCGACGGCCGCGCCGAGCAGGCCGGAGCCTATCAGCAGCTGCCGCCTTCCGGTATTGACGGGTGAATTTGACGGTTGTTTCTCAGACATAAGCACCTCCCTTGCAATCTTTTTTCAGGTCCACTGGATATGGCCGTGCCCGCCACAGGACCCTGTTTTTTTATTGAAGAAACCCGGTTTCCTCTGAGTCGGAGATGGCCTGACCTGCAGCCAAACCAGATCCTGGGAACCAAGGCTAGCGACTAATTAAGACTAAAAACGGAAATGTCTCGAAAAACAGGATATATCCTGACCCGAATGTTCAGGCTTGAGAACCAGGTGGCATTTCACCCGCAACGTGTTTATCGGTTTCATGGTGACGGGGAAAATTCTGCATGTCGTGATAGTGGTCATGAATAGCCGGCGGTCTCACCATTGGCTGTCGCTAATTAAAAATTTCGTCATTCGGGTCTATCTTGAAAATTGGGCTTCCGGAAAAGCCTGAACTCCCGAGCTTTCAGGTTTTTTCAGAGGCCCACGGCAAATGAATGGTGGATGGCTCACCGCTCTGTTCATTGATTCAGGAGGCTTGGTTACATGGAACTGGCAAAGCAATCGGGCAAGGCGAACCTCTCCGGGCGATCAGCCCTGCAGAACTACTTCAAGGAGTTGCTGGCGCAGGCAGATATCCGGGTTGGCGGGGACCGTCCCTGGGACATTCAGTTGAATTCTCCGCGCGTTGCCGAGCGGGTTTTCAGGGAGGGCAGTCTGGGGCTGGGAGAAAGTTACATGGATGGTGAGTGGGAAGTTCAGGCCCTCGATGAATTCATTCACCGCATTCTCAGGGCGCGACTCCAGAAGAAGGTTAAGCCGGCCCGGGTCCTGTTCCATTATCTCAAGGCACGGCTGTTCAACCATCAGACCGTTGCCCGGGCCCGGGAAGTGGGCGAGCAGCACTACGACCTGGGTAACCGGTTCTATGCTGCGATGCTGGATTCCCGAATGACCTACACCTGTGGCTACTGGAAGAACGCCACGGACCTTGAGCAGGCCCAGGAGGCGAAGCTCGACCTCATCTGCCGAAAGCTTCAACTGGAACCGGGAATGAAGGTTCTCGACATCGGCTGTGGCTGGGGCAGTTTCATGTCCTACGCCGCGGAACACTATGGCGTAAGTTGTGTCGGCGTCACCATCTCGAAGGAACAGGCCGAGTTTGCCAGGAAACGCTACCCGGACCTGCCTCTGGAGTTCCGCCTGCAGGACTACCGGGATGTGGATGAAACCTTTGACCGTATCGTCAGCATTGGCATGTTCGAACACGTGGGAAACAAGAACCACCGCTCCTATATGAAGGTGGCACATCATTGCCTCAGGGATGGGGGGCTGTTTCTGTTGCACACCATCGGTAAGAACGAGCGTGCCCCGGGAGCGGACCCCTGGATGGACAAGTATATTTTCCCCAACGGCGAGCTGCCGTCCATAGGCCAGATCGGCGATGCGGCGGACAACCTGTTCATCGTGGAGGACCTGCACAACTTCGGCCCCGATTACGACCGGACCCTGATGGCATGGTACGAGAACTTCGCGAAGGCCTGGCCGGAGTTCGCCAGCGAGCTGGGCGATCGCTTCTATCGCATGTGGCGATTCTACCTGCTGTCCTGTGCCGGGGTGTTCCGCTCCAGGGACATCCAGCTTTGGCAGTGGGTGTTTTCAAAGGGAGGCACGGAAGGTGTCTATCCACGGGTGACCTGAACGGCCCGCCCAGGATCCCGCTCCCTCAAAACCCGCCGGTGCCGTCCGTCGCGGGTGGGCAGGGGGCCGGAGTGTGTCCGCTGCTCTGGAACAAGTCGCGCACCTGTGCGAGGCTGTCTGCCCCTGCGCTCCCGGACCGGCATGGCCCGGCGATGAGCGATATCCAAAGCGGCGTAACTAGAGAGCGGTATCCATGGTTTCCAGTCAGGTAAGTGCCCGTGAGTTCCTTTTCCAGCTGTTCGATGTGCTGGACACTGGTGGCCTGGTGGCCAGAGATCGCTACCAGGAGCATACCCGCGAGTCCCTCAAGGCGGTGGTGGAAACCTTTACCCGGCTCTCCGGAGGCGAAACCGGGTTGGGTGATGACCGGGCCGAAGCCCTGGCGGATGGCTCCGTTGGTGTTGTACCGGAAGTGGTGCTGACTCTGGGTAATGGTCTCTATGATGCCGCCGGTCAGGGTTCCAGACTGTTCCGCACCCGCTCGGAGGACCTGCTGGCGACACCGGTGGCGGTTACACTGACCGCCTGGCAGGGTTTTCGGGTGGAGCTGGCCTCCCAGGACACGGCGGCTCTGGATGCCGCCGCCGCGGCGGATCAGCGCCGCCGTCTGCTGGTCCGAAAGAGCCGTTGCGAGGCGGCACTGGCCATGTGTCTATACGGTGCCTCCCTTGCGGAGAATGCCGCTACCCATCCCGATCCGCCCACCCGCCAGGCAGCCGAGCGCCTGCTGCAGTTCCTGACCCCCTTGTTGTCCTGGTGGCCGCTGGATGCCGCCTTCGTGTCCTCGTTGCAGGGAGCGGGCCGACCTGTTGCCGGCCTTTGTGTACCGGACCCCCGTCAGACCCGTGAGCTTGCCCGGGATTTCCTCGGCCTCCGGGTCTGGCAGCATCAGAGTCATGGTCTTCAGCTCCTTCTCCAGGCGCTTCAGGCGGATCTGGAAGCGGCGGTCACCCAGGAGACCCAGCAGTGGGCCCTGTCCCTGAGTGAAACCCTGCAGCGGGCCGTCAAGGTAACCCAGACGCTGGCGCAGGGGCTTCACCGGGATTCGGCGGAGCAGGTTCTGTGCAACGCCAACCGCTACCTGAACCTGTTCGGCGAGATCCTGGCCGCCTGGATGTGGTTGCGCCAGGCCAACGCCGCCGCCGGCAAGTTGAACCAGGCGGGCGTGACGGAGGAGGGTTTCTACCGTGGAAAACTGCAGGCAGCCCGTTACTTCTTTCACTGGGAACTGCCGGAGGTGGCCCAGGACCTGGTGCTGCTCCAGAATCAGGACAGCACCTGCCTGGACATGCGGACCGCCTGGTTCTGACCGCGGCCGGACAGGTTCAGACGTGGTTCAGGCAAACACGCCGATCAGGATGACGCCCAGAATGATCCGGTAGGCCACGAAGGGCATCATGCCGATGCGTTTGATGAAAGCCAGGAAATAGTGGATACACAGGTAGGCGGAAAGGCCGGAAAGTACCACGCCGGCCGCCACGGCTCCCCACTGGACCGGCTCCGGTGTCTCCAGCAGTGATTTTAGCTGAAGCCCGCAGGCCAGCACGATCACCGGAATGGACAGCAGGAAGGAAAACCGTGAGGCGCCCTCCCGGTTCATGCCCATGAACAGGGCGGCGGTGATGGTGATGCCCGAGCGGGATGTGCCGGGGAAGAGGGCCAGGGCCTGGGCACAGCCAACCACCAGAACGTCCTTCCAGGTGATCTGATACTCCGGTCGCGCGCCGCGGTGGCGCAGATCCGCCCAGGCAAGGGCCACGCCGAATACGATCAGGCCGGCGGACATGTAGAGCGGCGAACGCAGAACGGTTTCGATAGTGTCCTTGAAGGCCAGCCCGGCCAATCCTACGGGGATGGTTCCCAGCAGCACGGCCCAGGCCAGGCGGGCGTCAGCATCCGGCCGCCGGGTTCGCAGTGACCGGAACCAGCTGGTGCTCATGGTGGCCAGATCCTGACGGAAGTAGACAACCACGGCCATCAGGCTGCCCAGGTGGAGGGCGACATCGAAGGCAAGGCCTTGGTCGTCCCAGTTGCTAAAGACCGGGACCAGAATCAGGTGGGCGGAGGACGAAACCGGCAGGAATTCGGTAATACCCTGCACAAGGGACAGAATCAGAACCTGGAGCCAGTCCATGGGCCTTCCTGTAGTCAGCGGAATTGAATGGGGTCGAATCAGCGGGCGATATTCTAGACTAACCAGGCGGGCAGTAACAGGTGGCATGAGACACGCCGAAACTGGCTGGAGATCGCAAATGCTGGAAAATCCGGATGCCCTGAACCAGACTGTGGGGGATACTCCCTGTCCGGGGCCCCGATCCCGTCTGCGGACGGCGTTGCCGTCGATTTTTCCAACGACAAGAACCGGAGGTTCCCGGGTGGTTTCAGCCCGGGATTCCGACCGGTTCCCTTAATGTACAGGCATAGGATATGGCTGGAGCAAAGCCTTTTCTGGAAACGTCCCTGCGGTCAAAGCTGACCCGTTACATCCTCCAGCAACAGATGGTTGAGCTGGTATATCGGGACGCCTCGGGCCAGGTTCAGGTCGTCCATTCCCGCATCCGGGACCTGTTCACCCGCCCTGGCGGGGACTTCCTTGCCCTCGACAAGGGGGTGCTGCTTGCGGTGGACCACATACTCATCATCGACGGCCAGAACCTGAACGCTTATTGATATCCGGTAATCCGGCGGCAATGCAAAAGAAACCCCTCGCACCTTATCCTGTTGTGTGAATACACAGTCGATCAATCAGAATCGGAGGGGTTCTGAGCTGTGTCATCACCAACCAGAGAAGGATGACCGATGAAAAAGCTGACGCTGAGTATCTTCGCATTGATGTTGGTTCTTGGCCTTTCGGCCTGTAGCGACAACGATGAGGAAGGGGTGGATTTCGACCAGGCAGGCGAAAACGTTGAAGAGATGGCGGAAGACACGGCTGATGCAACGGAAGAGACCTATGAGGACGCCACCGGCACCCAGGAAGGTCCGGTAGAGCAGGTCGGTGAAACAATCTCCGAGACGGCAGAGGACGTGGGTGACGAAATCGAAGAGGGAACGGATGAAATGACCCAGTAAGCCGCCCCGAACAGACGACCAATAGACGGCAGGCCCTTGCGCCTGCCGTTTTTGTTACCCGGGCCTGCCCGTGGAACTACCCCGAACAGTAAAACAGGCCTCCCCTGAAACGTTTATTTCATGAAATCGCCAAGTTGGCGTCATCCCGGTGTCATGCAGGGTTTCCATCCTATGGTTTCGCAGGACTCCTACAACAGGCAGTGAGAGAAACCAAAATGGAAAATAAAGAACTCAGCATGATCAAGCTTGACCCGGAGCACGAACCGGTGGTGAATCACAGTGGCAACCAGCCATTTCATCAGGTCCTGGCCGCACGCATGCAGCGCCGGACCGTCATGAAGGGCTCCGTGGGCGCCGCCCTCGCCAGCTTCATGGGACTATCCCTGGTGGGTTGTTCCAGCGATGATGATGACGATGTCTCGGATGGTGGGAACGGTGGCTCGCAGCAAGTGTCACTGGGTTTCGAAGCCATACCAACAACCGATGCCAATGACATCACCGTTCCAGCCGGTTATACCGCGTCGGTGTTCCTGCCATGGGGCACTCCGGTTACCGGAAGTTACCCGGCATTTGATCTTCAGGCTAACAACACCGGTTCGGATCAGGAGCAGCAGGTTGGCATGCACCACGACGGCATGCATTATTTTCCCATTGATGTGAATGAGGGTGGCAACAGTTCGATTGAAGGATTGCTGGTTATCAATCATGAATACATTGATAAAGATGCGGTTCACCCGAACGGGCCTACCTATGATGATCGTGGCAATCGTCCCTTTGATGAGGTTCGCAAGGAAATAGCCGCCCATGGGGTCACTGTCGCCCACATCCGTCGGGACACCAATGGCCAATGGGACCTGGTGCATGGCAGTGCTTACAATCGTCGTGTTACCGGCGGAACCCCCATGGAACTCAGCGGTCCGGTACGTGGCAGTGCCAAAGTGGTGACGCCATACAGCCCGAATGGCACCCGCACCCGTGGGACCCTGAACAACTGTTCCATGGGCCCAACTCCGTGGAATACCTATCTGACTGCCGAGGAAAACTGGCACGGTTACTTTGTGAGTCGTGACAACCCCCTGCCCAAGGAGTTGAGTCGCGCAGGGGTCAAGGCAGAGTCCCGGTACGATTGGGAGCTGGCCGACAATCGTGCCGAGGAGTATGTTCGCTTCGACGCAACGTCGACCGGCGAATCAGCAAATGAAGATTATCGTTATGAGCCGAACAGCTTCGGCTTTATGGTGGAGATTGATCCCTTCGCCCCCGAGTCCACTCCGAAGAAGCGGACGGCCCTGGGTAAATTCGGCCACGAGGGCGTCATCTTTGCGCCGGCAACCGACGGTCAGCCCGTGGTTTGCTATTCCGGTGACGATCGCCGCTTCGAATACATCTACAAGTTCGTCTCCGCCCAGCCCTATTTCGCCGACACTGCCGATGGCAGCCTGCTGGACAGCGGGACTTTGTATGTCGCCAGATTCAATGACGACGGTTCCGGGGAATGGCTGCCCCTGTCCATGGACGATGCAGGCTTTGTCCAGAAGATGGAAAACGCGGTTGGTACCCCGGTGGGCGAAATCCAGTTCGATGGGCCATTCATAAATCAGGCGGACCTGCTGCTGAATACCCGTCTGGCGGCGGACATTGCCGGGGCCACGCCCATGGATCGCCCTGAGTGGGGAGCCATTGATCCGGTTACGGGGGAAGTGTACTTCACCCTGACAAACAATTCCCAACGTACCGAAGACCAGACTAACGCAGCGAATCCCATTGCAGAGAACCGTAATGGCCATATCATTCGCTGGAAGGAAGCTGGTGACGAGTACACAGCCACCTCCTTTGACTGGGACATTTACGTATTCGGCGGTGACGCTGGCACCCAGACCGTGGTCGGTGACAATGTCGTGGTTGAGCTGGATGAAACCAATATCTTTAATAGCCCGGATGGCCTGTGGTTCGACAATGATCGTCGGCTCTGGATCCAGACGGACGGCCGTTGGGGAGAGCCGTTTGGCAACAACATGATGCTGGCGGCCAATCCGGACACCCGGGAGATCAAGCGCTTTCTGGTCGGCCCCAGTAACTGTGAGGTCACCGGCGTGGTCACCACGCCTGACCAGACCAGCATGTTCTTGGGCATCCAGCACCCCGTGGCCTGGCCGGCCGGCTCTGCGGAAGGCCATCCACGCTCTTCTGTGGTTGTGGTAACCCGCGCCGATGGCGGTGTCATCGGCGCCTGATTGTGTGACGCCTAGTTTGTCTGAGTTTACGCCGGCACTTCGTGCCGGCGTTTTCAGTTCCCCGCCTGTCCATGATCGAATAGTGCTGTTAAATTACCTCTTTACACTAAAGTCGAAGTTATCACCTACTCCCAAACCCCTATGCTTTCCTGCTTATAATATGAACAAAAACCAAGAGTGAGAGGTTCACATGGGAGTTTCAAACCGGTTTCTGGCTGTAGCCGGTCTGCTGGCCATCGTCTTGGTGGCAGCGATCACAGCGGGCACCCTGGCCCTGGCAGGGGGGGGCGCGTGGATGGCGGCCGTGGTATCCGGGCTGGCAGCGCTACTGGTGATCGCGATTGCCTGGCGGCTGGTACTGGTGCCCTCGGAGCGGGCATTACAGGCGCTGGCTGAAGGCCGGCTCGATTCCTCCGATCCGCTTTATGCCCGCTTCCGGGGTTTGCTGAGGGATGCAGACACCGGCCGGGTGCTGACTGAGACCCTGTCGGCCTCAGCCGACCAGAACGCCATTTCCGCCGCCGAAGTGTCCTGGGCGGCGGACCAGATCAAGCAGCGCCTTGACCGGCAGGTGGGAGAGACCGGTCAGATGGCGGATTATGCGGGGCAGGTAACAGACACCGTAAGGGACAGTGCCCGGCGAGCCACCGCCGCGGCGGACGTGGCCCGTAGTGCCAGCCTGCTGAGTCGCGAGGGAAGAGTGGCACTTTCAGCAGCCATCGAGGAAATCCGGGCTGTTCATCGCCAGTCCGGTGAAAACCTGGCATTGATTCGCGAGCTGGACAGCCGCTCCGACCAGATCCAGGGCGTAACCTCCGTCATTGAGGATATCGCCAACCAGACCAACCTGTTGGCCCTCAATGCCGCCATTGAAGCGGCCCGGGCCGGTGACCAGGGGCGGGGCTTCGCCGTGGTGGCTGATGAGGTGCGTCAGCTGGCCGCCCGCACAACCGAGGCCACTTCGGAAGTCGCCGGCATGCTCGAAGGCATTCGCCAGGCCGCCAGCCGTATTCTGGCAGGCGTGGAAGACCTTGCCCGCACCGTGGATAAGGGCCTGGAGTCGGTACAGGCCGTAGGCGGTAACCTGGAGCGGATCGGCGAGGAAGCCAACAACCTGGAAGGGGAAGTGGTGGCTATCGCCGACAGCGATCGGGAGAACGAGCAGAACCTGGAGCAGATATCCCTGGGCGTCGAGACCCTGCGGGACGAAATGTCGGAAAGCGACCGTGGCGTGGGTGAACTGGCGAGCCAGGCCTCGCGGCTGATGGAGCTGGCCGAGAAGGCCAGCGCCGCCTTTGCCCAGAGTAGCAGCGACAGCTATCACCACTTCTTTTACGAGCAGGCAAGGCAGGGCGCCCGGGCCATTGGCGAGCGTTTTGGTGAGGCTCTGGAGCGGGGCGAGCTTAGCGAAAGCCAGCTTTTCGACCGCAAGCGAACACCCGTTCCCGGGACCCATCCGGCCAAGTATCACAGCGACTTCGACCGCTTCACCGACCAGGCGCTGCCGCCGATCCAGGAGCCTATTGCACATTCCCACGATGCCATGGTGTTTGCCATTGCCACCGCGCCCGAT
Source organism: Marinobacter daqiaonensis (assembly GCF_900115285.1). Taxonomy (GTDB): domain Bacteria; phylum Pseudomonadota; class Gammaproteobacteria; order Pseudomonadales; family Oleiphilaceae; genus Marinobacter; species Marinobacter daqiaonensis. The sequence goes on along the minus strand of NZ_FOYW01000001.1, from coordinate 1,284,453 downwards.
GGCTACGTGCCCACCCATAACCAGGCTTTCGCCCACGAACCCACGGGAGATCCCGCGAAGGATCTGACCCGCAGCCGCAGCAAGCGCCTTTTCAACGACCGTACCGGGGCCCGTTGCGGCAGCCACACCGAATCACTGCTGTTGCAGACCTACCGCCGGGACACCGGCGAAATCATGCACGACCTGTCAGTGCCCATTTACGTTAACGGCCGTCACTGGGGTGGTCTCCGGCTGGGCTACCGTCCGCAGAGTGGAAACGGCCGGGCCCGGGTATCCGCCTGATGGCCTTGGCGCTTATACTGGTGGCACATTCCAGGCAGTAAGGACAGACATTGACCGGAGACTACATCCCCGCCGGGGAACGGCAGCCAAAGCCCAGTGATGACCCGGTCTGGAGGCTGGTGGTGATCGTCTACCTGCTGCAGGCACTGGCCATTCCCACCAGCAGCCTGACGGCCCTGGCGGGCGTGATCATCAATTACCTCAAGATCGGTGAGGCCAGGAACAGCTGGCTTGAGGCCCATTTCCGATGGCAGATCCGCACATTCTGGCTGGGTCTGCTGTGGCTGGTGATCGGAACCGTCACCACCTTCATCATAGTGGGCTGGTTTATCCTGCTGGGTGCCGCCATCTGGTTCATCTACCGCGTGGTGCGGGGCGCCCTGGCGCTGAATGATGGCCGGGCACCCTGACCACATCGCTACAGGGCTCTCAGGGCCCGGGGCGCCGGTGGGTCAGCGAATCAGCCAGTCGGGACACCAGGCCATCAGTCGTTGCCCACGGAGACTTCCTTGAGGCCCATGGCACTGAACATGCCGGCAAGTCCCATGAAGCCGAGAACCAGGATGACAGCCACTTCGGAAATCAGCGATACCAGTGCCGTCAGACCACCGGTGGCCAGCAGCAGTAGCCCGATGACGGTGTTGCTTACCGAGGTGTAGTCCGTGCGCTTGTTGCCCCCGGCCATGTCCACCAGGTAGGTCTTGCGTCCAAGTCGCACCCCCGCATGGGCGATGCTCAGGACGAAAAAGGCGCCGGGATAGAACCACACTCCACCGAAAGGGCCACCGGCCAGCAATGTGGCAAAGCCCACCAGCAGGCAGATGCCGCTGGCAAGCATTGCCCCGCGGATCATTACCTGGCGGCTGCTGGCGTCGGCCATCCAACCCCACACACTGGCACTGAGGGAGCTGGCCAGGCTGGCGGCCAGAAGGAAGATGCCAAGCTGCCAGACGGAGCCTGTCTGCTGTTGTGAGAGCACAACGAAGTAAGGTGCGGCCAGGGCCGAACACAGGAGCAACGCCCGGGTGACCACGTAATGCCGGAAGAGCCGGTCAGTGCGGAGCAGGCCGAAGTTATCGACGGCCTCTTTCAGGGCGTTGCCGCCACCGCTGGTCTCACCGTCGTACTCGTCGACGGCGGCGAACAGGGTGCCGGCGATGACCCAGAGGCTGGCGGCGAGTAGCAGGAGCAGCGAATAGAACAGCATTGAGGGATCGCCCCGGTCCCAGAACAGCACTACTGTCAGTAGTGCGGTGAGTGCCCCCGCAAAGGTGGTGGCCAGGCCGGACAGCCGGCCCCGACGACCCTTGGGGATGCATTTGCCCTGCACGTCCTTGATCGCAACCGAGCAGAAACCCCGGGCCAGAGAAAAAATGACCAGGGCTGCCACCACAAGCCCCCCTGCGGCATAGCCTTCAAGAAACCAGACACTGGCGGCCATGACCACGACGCTGAGCGCCTGGCCAAAGGCCCCGAGGGTCCAGAACCATTTGCGGACCGGCTTTCGCCTGACCCAGGCGCCAATCACCATCTGTGGAATAAGTGAGCCGGATTCTCGGATCGGCACGAGCCATGCCACCAGTGCCGGTGCGCCCACGGCATTGAGGAGCCAGGCCAGCACGGTTTTGGGACTGATCAACAGGTCCCCTAGCTTGGTAAGCACCAGGCTGGCCAGTACCAGGAAGAAATTACGCGGTACCTCCCGGCAGGCCGAATCCGGCAGGTCGGTACAGGCGCGGGCGTCTTCCTCATTGGCAATCAGGCCATAGAGCCTGTCGGCGGTTCTCTCGCTGTTTATTGAACTTGCCAAGTGTTCAACCTCTGGAGTTGATGAATTTGGTGGGCCATAAAGTCGGAAAGATCCCGCCAGAATACCAATAAACGCCATCACGGCGCATTCTGGCGAGCCCCTGATCCTCCGGCCCTTGTCGTTGGAGCAGGCTTCGGGCCTAATAATGGCCGTGGCCGCCGGCCCATGTCCTGTTCACTGTTACGGAGCGAACGGCTGATTCGATGCTTAGTTACCTACATGAATTTCATGCCGGCAATTTTGCCGATGTCCAGAAACACGTCACCCTGATGCTGGTGCTGACCATGATGCAGGGCAAGGCCTCCGGCATCGCCTGTTTCGATACTCACGCTGGCAGCGCCCTCTATGATCTCGAAGGCGACAGGGCCCGCAAGACAGCGGAGGCGGAGCAGGGCGTCCAGCGGATATGGCGGATGCGCGACCAGCTGAGGTTACCGGATTGGCAGGCCTGGTTCAGCGTGCTGGATGCAGTCAATGAGGGCGGTAACCAACTGAACCGTTATCCGGGCTCGCCGGCCTGGTTTACCCATTGTCTGCGGCGGCAGGATACCCTCACCGCTTTTGAACTGCACTCCATGGAGTCGTCGCGACTTGCCCGATGGGCACAGCAACAGCGTCTCAGGGTGCTTCCGCAGGATGGTCTCAAGGGCCTGCTCGGCCAGTTGCCGCCACCGCAGCCCCGGCTGGCGGTCCTGGTGGATCCGTCCTACGAACTCAAGGAAGACTATGGCCGGGTCGCGGATACCCTCGCCAGGGCCTGGCAGCGCTGCCGGCATGGCGTGTTTCTGGTCTGGTATCCGATATTGACCGGTGGTGGCCATCGGGTGCTGCTTGACCGTATTGCGGCCGGGCCGGTTCGCAAGGTCTGGCAGCAGGAAGTCCATTTGGAGAACCCGCCGGAGAGAGGCATGACGGGGTCGGGGATGCTGGTGGGCAACCCGCCGTGGGGGCTGGATGAGCGCCTTGCCGCCATGCTCGACGCGGTCTCAGGGAACGAGGGTCTCAACATCAGCCGGCAACAGGCATGGCTGGTCCCCGAGTAGCCGGGAGACTATCCGTCGGCCCGGCTGAGGGTCAGGATCCGGTCGAGAATCTCATCGCCCCTGTCGCCGGCCAGTTCACGGTATCGGTCGCGGACCGGGAGGCTTGCTTCGCGAAAACGGGCCCGCTCTGATTCGTCGAGCACTTCGATCCGGGTGCCACCCGTTTCCCGTATCAGCTCCAGACGGCTGGCGTTGTACTTCCTCTGCACCTCATCGATAAACCGGGGCATGCCCTCCCGGGCCTCTTCCAGCCAGCGTCTGTGCCTGTCATCCAGTCCCTCGTACCATTCCGCGTTACCCACAACCGTGGCGACGAAGCGGATAGCGCGGGGTTGAATCAGAACCGACTGCAGCTCGTGGAATTTCATTTCCTGGATGGCGAAAACCGGGTTGCTCTGGCCATCGATCTGTTGCTCCTGCAGCGCACTGTAGACCTCGCCATAGGGCAGCGGCACGGGCTCGGCTCCCCAGATTCCGAAAACCTCGGCATGAAGTGAGGCTGTCATGGTCCGCATGCGTACTCCCTGGAGGTCCTCGGGCAAACGCAGCGAACGGTCGGCGGTCCAGGCCATCCAGCCTTCAGGAACGCTCTCCAGCAACTGAAGGCCCTGTCGCTGCCAGGCTGACCGAAGCATCCCACTGAGCTCTTCGTCGGCCAGGACACTCAGGTTGGCCTCATCGTCGTCAGGGAACAGGTAGGGCAGCAGGAACACACCCGCCTCGGGGATGGTGCTGGCCAGGTGACCGGGAGCCGCGAATCCCAGCTGGACCCGGCCCTCCTGAATAAGGCCGGTCAGTTCGGGCGAGGTGCCAATGGAGCCATATGGATAGATTTCCACCTGGACCTCGCCGTCGGAAATCGCCTCGATGCGCCGGCGAAATTCCTGGGCCCAGGCATCCTGCACGCTGCCGGCGATTTCCTCGAGGGCGAATCGCCAGATCACCGGCTCCGGGTCGTCGCTGATCAGCTGGGATACGGGGTCGCCGCTATCACTGCAGGCTCCCAGCAACAGAGTGGCTGCCAGCAGTGGCGGGAATGCCCGGTGTGTCCTGGGATTCATCGTGTTGCGGTCTCCGCGGGAACTGGATTCCATCTGCTTTCGTGAAGATACATCGGTCTTTAGCCTAGACCAGATAGCGGGCGAACGGTAATGGGGCCGTTGCCCGGAGTGAACCCGGCCACGAAAAAACTCCGCCGGAGCGGGGTTGCAAGAGACACGAACGAAGCATGTGAAGTGTTGACGATCCGTTCACACTTCTGCTGGCTTACATCAGCGCATCAACCCGGTTACGTACCTTCGGTTCGCTGTTGTACGCGGTTGCGATGGCATTGTATGTGGGAATGTCCAGGCCTTCCTCCTCGATCACGGAAACCATCTCATCGTTGGCCTCCATCTGCAGTTCCTGGGCCTGCTTCTGGGAGTCAGCCTTCTCGATCTTCGCCATGTATTCTTCGCGAATCTCGTTAATTCCGGACTGGGCTTCCACGAACTGGCGCAGTTCCTGGTCGTTGAAGTTGGTCTTTGCTTCACCGGATGCGGCAGGGTCGCTGTAGCCGCTCTTGTCGGTCTGTTCGGGCTGGGACTGGGCGTAGAGAGTGGGGGCGCCGGCCAGCAGGGCCAGGGACATGGTGGCGCAGGTCATAAGCTTATTCATCTTGAGTCTCCTGTGTGTCGGCAAGAGTATTTCCGGTTGATGGGCCATGGTTCCGGCACTTGCTCACCGCTACCGTATCAACTGTTATTCGCAATAAAAACAGAAGTTTATGAATTCAGGGTGACAGTTCATCCATCTTGTCGGCCAGTGGCCGATAGTATTGCCTCGGTAGAGCGAGGCTTTCGTCCGGGCCGGCCGCTTCCACACCACCCTGCCGCAGGGCTACCATTGCGGCTTTGATTTGAACTGATACCGGTAGCCAGGAAGTCCATTATGAAAGATCAGCGCAAGGCCATGCTGGCCGGCCTGGGAGCCGTATTGCTCTGGTCCACCGTGGCCACCGCCTTCAAGCTGACCCTGAACCATTACACGCCGCTACAGATGCTGCTGGTGGCCTGCTCCGCCTCGGTGCTGGTGCTTGCCCTGATCCTCCGGGTTCAGGGGCGCCTCGGCCAGGTGGTCCGGCTCAAACCCGTTCAGTACGTCCAGTCACTGGGACTCGGGCTGATCAATCCCTGCCTCTACTACCTGCTCCTGTTCGGCGCCTTCGACCGCCTGCCTGCCCAGGAGGCCCAGCCCATCAATTACACCTGGGCACTGGTGCTGGCGTACCTGTCGGTGCCCTTTCTGGGCCATACCCTGAAAATGAAGGATATCCTGGCCGGTCTGGTGTGTTATTGCGGTGTGGTTGTGATCGCTACACGGGGGGATGTGACCGGGCTCAGCTTCTCCGACCCCCTGGGCGTGGCGCTGGCCATCGCCAGTACCCTCGTCTGGGCCAGTTACTGGATTCTCGCGACCCGGGACCGGCGGGATCCGGTGGTGGGCCTGTTCCTGAATTTCCTGTTCGCCCTGCCGGTGATCGCCATCCTTACCGGATGGCGGGACGGCTGGCCTGCGCTGGTAACCGAAGGTTTCCTGGGCGGGCTTTATGTCGGTGCCTTCGAGATGGGTGTTGCCTTTGTACTCTGGTCACGGGCCATGAAGCTGGCCACCAATACCTCCCGGGTGAGCAATCTTATTTTCATTTCACCGTTCCTCTCGCTGGTGTTCATCTACCTGATTCTCGGGGAGGTCATTCTGCCCTCCACCTGGGCCGGCCTGATCCTTATTGTTGGAGGGCTCTGGCTCCAGCAGCGGGACAGCCGCCGCCGGGAAGTGGTACCGACGGAGCCGGGTCATGGCTGAGTGGCACCTCTACATCATCCGCACCGCCAACGAGGCCTTCTATACCGGAGTGACAACGGATGTGGCCCGGCGCTTCGCGGAGCATCAGGCCAGCGGGCGGCTCTGTGCCCGCAGCCTCCGCGGAAGGGGGCCACTGACCCTGGTGTTCAGTCAGGCGGTGGGCAGTCGTTCCCGGGCGTTGAGCCTGGAATGGCACACCAAGCGTCTGTCCCGGCGGAAAAAAGAGGAACTCATTCGGGGTGAGCGTCGTCTTGAGGATGTGGGCCTGTCCCGTTCCGGGCCAGGTGAACCGGTAAATAATGGGTAAATAAGCCCGTCTGCGTCCGATGCCGGTAAACGCTGTGGTATTCTCCTGCAGGCGTTTCTGAGAGTTTTTGGTTCCCCTGCTAACAGGCGTTTAACGTTACGTGTACTGGAAAAAAGACAAAATAGGGCTCCCGGAGTGGGAGAGCGAATCGGTCCGGTCCGGCCTTGAGCCATTTGACCCGGAGGCCGGACAGGTGCCAGGCCCGGAAATGGAGGCCTATTGCCGGTTTTACGGCCTGGACCTCTGGGTGGAGTATCCTGACATCCGCTACACGGCGGGAACGGTCGGAGCCGGTGGCCACCAGGTGGCGGTCCACTACTTCCGTCAGCCTCCGCATGAGGACAGCAGGGGCACGGTTTTTGTTCTCCATGGCTACTTCGATCATGTCGGGCTTTACAGCCAGTTGATCGAGCGATGTCTGGGTGCCGGTTATGACGTCTTCACCTGGGACCAACCCGGGCATGGCCTGTCCAGTGGCACCCCGGCGGCCATCGGCAGCTTCATGGAGTACCAGGCGGTGCTGAGTGACCTCCTGGTCACGGCCCGGAAGCATACCCGAAGGCCCTGGTATGCGGTGGGTCAGAGTACCGGCGGCGGAATTCTCATTGACTATCTGCTCTCGAATCACCATACCCGGGAAACCTCGGCGTTCAGGGGGGTGGTGCTGCTGGCGCCACTGGTACGGCCCGCCGGATGGCTGGGAGCGCAGATTCTCCACAGCCTGATGAAGCCCTTCGTGCGGGGCTGGAAACGGGCGTTTTCCGAGAACAGTGCCAACGCCCGGTTTCTCCGTTTCCTGAAGGACCATGATCCGCTGCAGGCGAGGGCCGTACACGTGGACTGGGTGAACGCGCTGAGACACTGGGTGCCTCATATCGAATCCGCGCGCCCGGTGGATTTTTCGCTGACAGTGATCCAAGGTGAAAAGGACGGCACGGTCGACTGGCAGCACAACCTGAGAATCATAAGGAACAAGTTTTCGGCGGTGAAGGAGCTACGACTCCCCGAGGGTCGCCATCATCTGGTCAACGAAGCACAGGATCTGCAGGCAGTGGTCTTCAATGGCATCATTGATGCCTTTGAAAGAGTCCATCAAGAAACTGGCGTTGTTCCGCAACGCAGTATGGTTAACAAACGGGTACAGGAGACAAAACCGTGAAAAAACTATTTATCGTACTCTCGCTGGTCGCATTCGCTCTGGCGGGATGCAAAACCTACGATCCTTATACGGGCGAGGAAAAGACGTCCAGTGCCACCAAGGGCAGTATCATTGGTGCCATTGGTGGGGCGGCTGTCGGTGCGGCTACCTCAAGCAAGAGTGATCGTGGCAAGGGCGCTCTGATCGGCGCCGCCAGTGGTGCTGCCGTAGGCGGTGGTATCGGTTACTACATGGACCGCCAGGAAGCGCAGCTGCGTCGCAAACTGGAAGGGACCGGGGTCCGGGTTGTCAGAGAGGGTGACCGTATTGACCTGGTGATGCCGGGCAATATCACCTTCGATACCGACCAGTCCTCCATCAAGCCGTCCTTTACCGGTGTGCTTGAGTCAGTGGCGCTGGTGCTGAAGGAGTTCGACCAGACCCGCATCCGGATCGAGGGTCATACCGACAGCAGGGGCTCCGACAGCTACAACCAGCTGCTTTCCGAGCAGCGTGCAGGTTCCGTTCGCGACTTCCTGCTGAATCAGGGCATCGCCCCCGCCCGTACCAGCGCGGTTGGCTATGGTGAGCGACGTCCGGTCGCCACCAACGACACCGCAGTTGGCCGTGAGCAGAATCGCCGTGTTGAGCTGAAGCTGGTACCGATGCAGCAGTAATCTGTCTGAATCCGGACCAGAAAAAAGGCCTGCCGCTGATAGCGGCAGGCCTTTTTTATATCATTATGGTTCGTTTGTGGTTCGTGCTTCCATCAACACGATCGGTCTCAGGAGCCAGATTCCTTATTCCTGTTGCGGGCCAGCCAGCTCTCAACGTCATCTTTCATTTCGTCGGCGCGTTCCTCGCCGGCTTCCTGTAACTCCTGAAGCCGGGATTTCGCCTCCTTCACTTGCCTTTCAAGTCCCTGCAACTGCTGCGTGGCTTTCTGCTCGATCTCAGCCTCGGCCTGTTGGTCTTTGGCCTCCGCCTTCTTGGCTTCGGCATCGGCCCGGATCTGTTCGATCTTCTTGCTCCAGTATTCGGACTGTGTCTCGATCTTCTTCATAAGACTGTCTTTCAGCGACATCGTGAACTCCTGTTTTCCACTTGAGTGAATGATCAGTTCATCAGGAACCTGTATTAACTTATAGCAGGTATTTGGGTGCCAAAAAGGGATCTCAAGGGGCCGCCCCTGATAACGGCATCCGCAGGGTGCTGTTTGTGGGCATAAAAAAACCGGGGCAGGGCCCCGGTTCCAGACAGAGGTCATGGGACCTCAGAACAGTACGCGGCAGCGAATGGTGCCCTTGACCTTGCGCAGCTTTTCAAGGGCCAGTTCGCCGTAGGCCTTGTCCACGTCGATCACCACGTAGCCGATTTCCTCCTTGGTCTGGAGGTACTGGCCGCAGACGTTGATGCCGTTTTCGGAGAACACCTGGTTGATCTCGGACATCACCCCCGGCACGTTCTCGTGAATGTGCAGCAGGCGGTGCTGGTTCGGATGGGAGGGCAGGGCCACCTCCGGGAAGTTCACGGACGATACGGAGGTGCCATTGTCGCTGTACATGGCCAGCTTCTCCGCTACCTCCCGGCCAATGTTTTCCTGGGCCTCGATGGTGGAACCACCCACATGGGGGGTCAGGATCACATTGTCGAACTGCCGCAGTGGCGACACGAACTCCTCGTCGTTGGACTTGGGCTCCACCGGGAAGACGTCGATGGCCGCACCCAGAAGCTTGCCGCTGCTGAGGGCCTCGGCCAGGGCGTCGATATCCACCACGGTGCCCCGGGAGGCGTTCATCAGGATGCTGCCGGGCTTCATCTGGGCGAACTGATCGGGCCCGAACATGTACTTGGTGGCCGGGGTTTCCGGCACGTGCAGGCTCACCACGTCAGCCATGTTGAGCAGCTCTTTGAGAGAGCCCACCTGCCTGGCGTTGCCGATGGACAGCTTGGAGACCACATCGTAGAAGTAAACGTCCATGCCCAGGGATTCGGCAAGCACCGAGAACTGGGTGCCGATGTTGCCGTAACCGATGATGCCCAGTTTCTTGCCCCGGATCTCATAGCTGTTCTTGGCGGACTTGAGCCATTCGCCGCGGTGGGCCTTGGCGTTCTTCTCCGGCACACCCCGCAGCAGAAGGATGGCCTGGGCCAGGACCAGCTCGGCGACACTGCGGGTGTTGGAAAAGGGTGCATTGAAGACGGCGACACCGCGACGGGTGGCCGCCTGGAGGTCAACCTGGTTGGTTCCGATGCAGAAACAGCCCACCGCCACCAGTTTCCTGGCGGCCTCGAATACCTTCCCGGTGAGCTGGGTGCGGGAGCGGATGCCGATGAAGTGAACGTCGGCGATCTTCTCGATCAGCTCTTCCTCTCCGAGGGAGTGGGTCAGGTACTCAATGTTGGTGTAACCCGCTGCATTGAGGTTATCCAGTGCAGACTGGTGAACCCCTTCCAGCAGCAGGATGCGGATCTTGCTCTTTTCAAGAGACGTTTCTGACATGGGTAAGCTTCCAGACCTTCTATTGCGTGGTACGAAGCACCGGATTATCCGGGCTCCCTGGACCAGAAAATACCTGTGGCCCTTGCCTTCCCTTGCAGGTACCTGGCGCGGGCTCACAGAATAGGGGCGGTATGATACCATAACGGCAGATTTTCACAGCCGGCCTGTTCACCTGAATCACCATGAATGCGTGCCGGGGTCAACATTCCGAGAGACTGCACACCCATGAATCCAGAACAGATCATCGCCACCCTGAGAACCCTGGTGGATGACGGCAGGGTTTTGACTGATCCGGCCGACCTTGAGGCCTACGGCAAGGACTGGACCAGGCAGTTCGCCCCAAGGCCGCTGGCCATTGTTTTGCCCAAGAGTACCGCCCAGGTGCAGGCGGTGGTGAAGTTCGCCAATGACAACCAGGTAGCCCTGGTGCCATCGGGCGGCAGGACGGGGCTGAGCGCCGGGGCCGTGGCGGCCAATGGCGAGGTAGTGATCGCGTTCGACAATATGAACCGGATCTTGGAATTCAGCCCCAGCGACCGCACCGTTCACTGCCAGGCTGGCGTCGTAACGGCGCAGCTTCAGGCTTTCGCCGAGGAAAATGGCCTTTATTATCCGGTGGACTTTGCCTCCGCCGGCTCCAGCCAGCTCGGTGGCAATCTCTCCACCAACGCCGGCGGTATCAAGGTGATCCGCTACGGCATGAGCCGGGACTGGGTCTCCGGACTGACGGTGGTTACCGGCAAGGGCGATGTGCTGGAGCTGAACCTGGACCTGGAGAAGAACAATACCGGTTACGACCTGCGCCACCTGTTTATCGGCGCCGAGGGTACCCTGGGCTTCATCACTGAAGCCACCATGAAGCTGACCCGCCAGCCCACCAATCTCACGGTCATGGTCCTGGGGCTTGCGGATCTCACCAACACCATGGATGTGTTGCAGACCTTCCAGAAACACATCGACCTGACTGCCTACGAGTTCTTCTCCCACCAGGCCATGCTGCATGTGCTGGCCCATGGCCTCGTGCAGGCGCCCTTCGACACCCAAGCGCCCTACTATGCGTTGCTGGAGTTCGAGGCGGTCTCCGATCAGGTCATGGACGAAGCCATGAACCTGTTCGAGCAATGCGTTGAAAATGGTTGGGTAGTGGACGGCGTGATCAGCCAGAGCGAGACCCAGGCGCGGAACCTGTGGCAGCTGCGGGAACGGATTTCCGAATCCATCGCGCCGCGCACGCCCTACAAGAATGACATCTCCGTGGTGGTATCGAAGGTGCCGCCGTTCCTGCGGGAGATCGAGGCGGTGGTCACCGAGCATTACCCGGATTTCGAGATCATCTGGTTCGGTCACATCGGTGATGGCAACCTGCACCTGAACATCCTCAAGCCTGAGGCCATGGCGAAGGAGGAGTTCTTCGACAAGTGCCAGCAGGTGAACACCTGGGTGTTCGATATTGTCCAGCGCCACCGGGGCAGCATTTCCGCCGAGCATGGCGTCGGCCTGGTGAAGAAGGGCTACCTGCAGTACACCCGCAGCCCGGCGGAGATCGATTATCTCAGAGGTATCAAGCAGGTGTTCGATCCCAATGGCGTGATGAACCCGGGCAAGATCTTCGACCTTTGACCGTGATTGTCCGAAAAGGGGGGAGTCTGATGAAAGACCATGTGGTTGTGCTGACCGGCGCCGGCATCAGCGCCGAAAGCGGCCTGTCCACCTTTCGCGACAGCGGCGGGCTGTGGGAGAAATACAGCATTGAGGAGGTGGCCACACCGGAGGCTTTTGTCCGCAACCCGGAGCTGGTGCTGGATTTCTACAACCAGCGACGGCGCCAGCTTGGTGATGTGCGCCCAAATCCGGCCCACTATGCCCTTGCGGAGCTGGAGCGGAATTACCGGGTCACGATCATCACCCAGAACGTGGATGACCTGCATGAGCGGGCGGGCTCCAGCGAGGTGGTGCACCTCCACGGTGAACTCGTCAAGGTCCGCAGTTCCGGGGAGCCGGATCTGGTCTATGAGCATGGCTACGGGGAAATCCATCTGGGGGATACCTGTGAGCAGGGCAGCCAGCTCCGCCCCCATGTGGTCTGGTTCGGCGAAGCGGTGCCGATGATCGAGACAGCCGCCGAGATCGTTCCCCAGGCAGACCATCTGCTGATCGTGGGGACCTCACTGCAGGTCTATCCGGCGGCGGGTCTGGTGGAACTGGTGGATTTCGACGTACCCATTACCGTCATTGACCCTGGCGAGGTACCGACCATGTCACGGGCACGGGTGATCCGCCAGCCCGCCAGCGTCGGCGTACCCGAATGGGTTGCCGCAATGACCTCCCCCCGCTGACTTCGTCCTTCGACTTCATGATTCGGGTTCTTCAGCTACACTGACGATGAACGCATTCGAAATGTCATCGTAAACGAAGGTGAGCGTATTTTTCAGCGAACCTTCAAGGAGGTAGCCATGAACAGCTCAGTGCCTTTCTCCGGCGAACGCCACGATCACAAGCTCGCGGCCAAATGCGACAGTGAGAAGCAGGCGAAAGAGCTCGCCGAGGCGCTCTGCGAGAACACCACCCTGTCTTCGGGCCAGGTTCATGTTGTCACGCCGGACCAGAGCAACCCCGGCGCGTCCCTGGAACCCGAGAACCGGGGCATCCGCCGTACGCTGGTCCGTTCCCTGGTCTGGATGACGGTCATCGGTGCGGTGGTCGGCTTCGTGCTCTACCTGATACTGGCGGCTGTTGGCGTCAATACGGTCTCGGACAACCCTTTCTTCTCTGGTGCCGCCATGCCGGCCTATGGCGCCATGATTGGCCTGATAGTTGGCGGTATCCTCGCTCTACGGCCGGATCACACCGCCTATGCGGCCAGCGCCGAGACATCCCTTCGGAAGGGGGACTACGTGGTGGCTATCCACGCCGCCGACAGCGAACAGCTGGACGCCGCCAAGCAGTTCCTTGAGGCCCGTGACGTCGAGACGACCGTCCGGTCACTCTGATCCGGTTTCATCATCCTTAAGATAATGCTCCAGCAGCGGCCCGAGGGCCGCCTGGACTCCCATCTGTTTCAGAATCCAGTAATGCCCCGCCACCATGCGGTCGATGAACATACTCTCCACCGCAGGCTGCAACCGGTCCAGATAGCGGAAGACGGTGTGGGTGTGGGCGGCAATCTGCCTGTGGATATCCGACGCGCCAAAATCGTAGGGTGTCTCGCCCGCGAAGGGAGGAATCAGAAGATTTCGCCACATGGCGTAGTAGTCGGCGTGGATGGGCGGCTTGGTCGCGACCCGGGCCCCCAGATCGATGAGATGCCGGTCGAGGGCCTCGTAGTCCTCCTCCAGCGTGGCAATCAGCGCCTGACGATAGCTTGCCACCACCGAGGGACGCAGCGACTTCACGCAGCCAAAGTCGTAAAGGACGATGATGCCGTCCGGCCGGAACGCAAAGTTACCGGCATGGGGGTCGCCATGGATGCACTGGAAGTCGAACAGTTCATCCGCCATGGTGATGAAGAGGCGCTCCCCCAGCAGGTTGATGGTGGCCTGGTCGTAGCGGTCGGGGTCATTGGCGACCTGCTGCAGATGATCCCCTTCCTCCAGTCCCATGGTCAGCACGTGGCGGGTGGAGTGACTGTCAATCACCTCCGGAATGCGAACCCAGGGGTGCTTCTCATGGTAGGCGCGAAAGCGACGGATGTTGCTGGCTTCGTTATTGTAATCCAGCTCCTCTTTCAGGCGGACGCGGATTTCCTCGAACAGGCGGTCGGCGCTTTCCCTGGGCATGCGCAGCAGGCCGCCGAATTTGAGGGTCATGCGCAGCTGCCTGAGATCCGAGTCGCAGGATTCATCAACCCCCGGATACTGGACCTTGACGATCACCTCGCGGCCATCTTTCAGCGTGGCCCGGTGGACCTGGCCGATGGAAGCGGCGGCGTAGGGCCGCTCCTGGAGGTCGGCGAACAAAGCGTCAACCGGCGCTCCCAGCTCCGCCTCCACCTGCTGACGGATGATCTCGAAGGGCATCGGCGGGGCTTCTTTCTGCAGACGCTGGAGGGCTTCGGAGAACTCCCTGGGCAGGAAGTCCTGGGTCTGGGACGCCACCTGGCCCACCTTCATGACCGCGCCCTTGAGCTCGCCGAGGGTGTCGACGATTTCGTCCGCCATGCGGGCGTACTGTTTGGAGCGCTGCTCCTCTGACTCGCGGCCGACAAGGCGCCGGGCCCGCTGGCCAGCGTATTGTCCGGCCACGGAAGCCGTCATGCCAGCCAGTTTGAGGAACCGCCCGCGCCGGGACGTAACAGGTTTCTTTGACATATCACCAATACGTATAGCGGGATCAGAATGACCTCCTGCCGGAGGAACTCTCACTGTACGCTGGTTTCCACCTCAAGCCCACCATCGAGACTCAGAAGCAGCTTCTGGCCCGACTCGAGAGCCCCGACGCCAGCCGGCGTACCGGTGAGCACCACGTCCCCGGGCCGGAGCGTGAAGGTCTCACTGATGTGGATGATCAGCGGCAGCACCGGCGTGATCATGTCGGCGGTGTTGCCTTTCTGGCGGAGTTCGCCGTCAATGGTCAGGGAGAAACCGGCACCGGCGATATCGCCAAAGTCAGACACAGGAACAAAGGAAGAAAGGGGGCAGGCGCCGTCGAAGGCCTTGGCCCTTTCCCAGGGGTGGCCGTCGGCCTTGAGCTGGGTCTGCAGATCCCGCAGGGTCAGGTCCAGGGCCAGGCCCACGCCTGCGATGGCCTCTTTGGCCTGGGTTCCGTTGGCCCTGGTCAGGGGTTTGCCGATCAGGATCGCGAGTTCGGTTTCGTAGTGGACCGGGCCGGTTCCTGAGGGCAGGAGCAGAGGGGCGTCCAGGGCCACCACCGAGGTGGCCGGTTTCATGAACAGCAGGGGCTGCGAGGGTACGGGGTTGTTCAGTTCCCGGGCATGGGCTACGTAGTTGCGACCGACACACACCACCTTGCCCACAGGCCAGTCGATGGTGGTGTCATTGTACCAGCGGTGTTGATAGGGCATGTCTGCGCTCCCGTGTCAGTTCCGGTTTTGGCGAGGAGGATCCTACTCGCCGTCAAACTGGCACACAGTATAGACGTTCAGGCCCTCCTCCCGGAGTTTGCTTGAACCGCCCAGGTCCGGCAGGTCGATCATGGCGGACACCTCGACGATCTCCGCCCCGATCTGGCGGATAAGCCGGCTGGCCGCCAGCATGGTGCCGCCGGTGGCGATCAGGTCGTCCACCAGGACCACCTTGTCGCCGGGACGGAAGGCGTCCTTGTGCAGCTCAACGGAAGCTGTACCGTATTCCAGCTCATAGTCCTCCACCAGCGTATCGAAGGGCAGCTTGCCCTTCTTGCGCACCAGCACCAGGCCGGCGTTCAGCTCGTAGGCCAGGGGCGAACCGATAATGAACCCGCGGGCATCAATGGCGGCAATGGCGTCGATCTTCTGGTCGTGGTAGCGGTGCACGAACGCATCCACTAGTTTCCGGAAGGCGGTCCGGTCCTGAAGGACGGTGGTGATGTCCCGAAACGCGACACCGGGTTTGGGCCAGTCCGGCACGGTGCGGATGGCTTTCTTGATGCTGTCGGCAAAGTAGTCCATAGGGGCTCCGGCGCCGGATCAGGCGTCGAGGAAGATGAATTTGAGAACGAAGACAATGGCGATGACCACCACGCTGATATTCAGGTCCGACCAGCGACCGCTCAGGGCCTTGAGTACCGCGTAAGTGACAAAGCCAATGGCAATGCCGTGAGCGATCGAGAAGGTCAGCGGCATCATCAGCGCGGTCACCACCGCGGGGGCGGCATCGGTGACGTCATCCCAGTCGATCAGCTTGAGGCCACTGGTCATCAGCACCGCGACATAGAGCAGCGCAGGGGCGGTGGCGTAGGGGGGAATCACCGCGGCGATCGGCGAGAACAGCAGGCAGGCCAGAAACAGCATTGCCACCACCACAGCAGTAAGGCCGGTGCGTCCGCCGGCGGTGATGCCCGCGGTGGACTCGATATAGCTGGTTGTGGTGGATGTGCCCATGGCGGCACCGGACATGGTGGCCACGGAATCGGACATCAGCGCCCGGCCCAGGCGAGGAAGCTTGCCGTCCTTGTCCAGAAGTCCGCCCCGCTGGGCGGCACCGATCAGGGTGCCGGAGGTATCGAAAAGGTCCACGAACAGGAAGGCGAAGACCACGGAAATCATGCCGACATTCAGGGCGCCGGCGACATCCATCTGCAGGAAGGTGGGTGCCACGCTCGGGGGCGCTGACACCAGTCCGTTGTATTCCACCATACCCAGGAGCATGGCGGTCACCGTAATCGCAAGGATGCCGATCATCACGGCGCCTGTCACGCGACGGAAGGAGAGGGCGCAGATCACCGCGAAACCGGCAAAGAACAGCAGGCTCTCGGCCGCCTTGATGTCACCCAGGCCCACCAGGGTCGCCGGGTGGTCCACCACGATGCCGGCGTTCTTGAAGGCAATCAGGGCAAGGAAGAAACCGATGCCGGCGGAGATGCCGAACCGTAACGACAGCGGAATGCTGTTGATGATCCATTCCCGCACCTTGAAAATGCTCAGCAGGAAGAACAGGAAGCCCGACAGGAACACGGCCCCCAGGGCAACCTGCCAGCTGTAACCCATGCTGCCTACGACAGTGAACGAGAAGAACGCGTTCAGGCCCATGCCGGGGGCCAGGGCGATAGGGTAGTTTGCCCACAGACCCATGATCAGGGTGCCGATGACCGCGGCGATACAGGTGGCCACGAACACCGCGCCAAAGTCCATGCCCGTCGCGGACAGGATGGACGGGTTGACCACCACGATGTAGGCCATGGTCAGGAAGGTGGTAATCCCCGCAATGACTTCGCGCCTGACGGTGGTGCCATGGGCCTGCAGTTGGAACAGTTTTTCAAGCATGGGAGGAGAGCCTCAATGCAGATGGGAATCGGGTGGCGTTAAAAAAGCGCAATCATACCTCAGGATGACGGCCCGGGTCAGCCGTGGTGGTCCCGCTGCAAACGGATATCGAAGCGAACGGCGGCCATCCTGGCGATAACGATGAACAGCAGGCCGATGGTCAGGGCAAGGGATTCACTGGCCAACAGCCATTGGCAGAGAAAATACAGCCAGCATCCAGCGAAGGAAATGGATGCATAAATCTGGTCCTTGCGGAAGATGAACGGAACCTCGTTACACAGGGTATCCCGCAGGGCGCCGCCGAAGGTGCCGGTCATGACGCCGAGCAACGAGGCAATGAACCAGGAGTGACCGAGATCCAGCGCCAGCTGGGCGCCAAGAATGGAAAATACCCCAAGGCCGATGGCGTCGGGAAACACGATGCGGGACTCGCGGATCCGGCCGGCGAGGCCGGAGTAACTGAACACCACCGCCATCGAAAGGATCAGGATGGGCTGTTCCTGGTGCTTGATCCAGTAGAGAGGGTGATTGTCCATCATCAGGTCGCGCAGGGTACCGCCGCCGAGGGCGGTGACAAAGCCGATGGTGAAGACCCCTACCGGGTCCATGTTTTTCTGTCGTGCCACGATCATCCCCGAAATGGCGAAGGCCACAACACCAATCATTTCCAGGATATAGATGATATCGGGCATGGCAGAAGATCCGGGCTCGGGCGGTCAGTCAGTGGCGTGGGGGTTCAGGAGCGCGAAGGATAGCCCATTTTGGTCCGGGGTTCATCCGCCGCAGGATGATCCAAAACGGGTTAAAAGGGGTATTTGACAGGGATCTCATCCAACGCTGTTCAGGAGAAATACGATGTCTCTGATCCGCCTGGCCTATGCCAGTGAAGCCACCTTCAAGCCCCAGCCCGCGGCCTCCGGCGTGGAACCCCACGTCGCAAGGATACTGCTGGCGTCCCGCCGCAATAATCCGAAGTATGGAATCGTCGGAGGCCTGTACTACGGCAACCATCACTTTTTCCAGTACCTGGAGGGTGAGGAGGATCAGGTTCGTGAGCTCTATGGGCGTATCCGCAGGGACGAACGGCACCGGAACATCACGACACTGCTGGAGGAGCCTCTTGACGAAGTGACGTTTACCGACTGGTCAATGAAGTACGTTCCCCAGGCGGAGGACGTCACCAGAATCCTCAAGCGTCATGACATGGACCAGTTCCGACCGGAGCTGTTTGATCGTGCAATGTGTGAGGAAATGATATCGGTGATCCGCGAAAGCCATCACCATGACCGGCTGATCAATCATCACGCCGGGGTCAGGGGCGAGAGTGGCCAGGTGATCGCGCCGGGGATTCGCAACGGGTTAATCCTGGCGGCGGTGGTTCTTGTGGGGGCGCTGTTGGTGGGAGGCCTCCTTTTACTCTGAATCAATAACAGTGATGTTGTTCCATAAGGCATGTTTATTTGATTCATGACCCGCATCGGGGTAGCTTGATCCGTTAACCCGGCTTCAGCTGGTGTCTCCTGTGGTTGGTTCGCAACCAGCGATCTGATCAGGTGGGACACCGGATACCGTCAATAACATGAACCGCCCTGTTAAAGGATTGGAGCAACAGAATGCGTGCGATTCTCTGTAAAGAGTATGGTCCGGCCGAAAAGCTGGTGATTGAGGATATTGAAAGCCCGGAGCCCAAGGGCAGCCAGGTCAAGGTGCGGGTCAAGGCCGCTGGCCTGAACTTCCCCGATACGCTCATCATTGAAGGCAAGTACCAGATCAAGCCGGAGATGCCGTTCTCCCCGGGCGGCGAGATGGCCGGTGAGGTCATCGCCGTTGGCGAGAAAGTGAGCCGTTACAAGGCCGGTGACCGGGTAATCGGAATGACCGGCTATGGTGCCTTCTCGGAAGAGATGCTGGTGGAAGAAAACCGCCTGCTGCCGTTGCCCGAAGGCATGAGCGATGAAGAGGGTGCCGCCTTCACCATGGTCTACGGCACCTCCTACCACGCCCTGAAACAACGCGCCAACATCCAGCCCGGCGAGAGCCTGCTGGTGCTGGGCGCCAGTGGCGGTGTTGGTCTGGCCACCGTTGAGCTGGGCAAGGCTATGGGAGCCCACGTGATTGCCGCGGCCAGCACCGATGATAAGCTCCAGGTCTGCAGGGAGGCCGGTGCCGATGAGCTGTTGAACTACAGCAACACCGACAAGCCCCTCAAGGATATGATCAAGGAAATGACTGGCGGCAAGGGTGTGGACGTGATCTACGACCCTGTTGGCGGCGAGTTTACCGAGCAGGCCCTGCGGGCCATGGCCTGGAACGGTCGTCACCTGATCATCGGCTTCGCTGCCGGGGACATTCCCAAAATCCCTGCCAACCTGACGCTGCTCAAGAGCTGTTCCGTGGTGGGCGTGTTCTGGGGTGCCTTTACCCAGAAAGAGCCGCAGAACAGCGCCCAGAACATGAAGGAACTGTTCCAGCTCTTTGGCGAAGGCAAGATCAAGCCGAAAATCAGCGAAGTCTACGATTTCGAGGATTACGTCGATGCCCTCCATGCCCTCACCGGTCGCACCGCCACCGGCAAGGTCGTGCTGAAGGTCAGTGACTGACCCCCGGGTTTCGTGACCAATCTCCGCCTGACCCCATGACGGAGCGCCCAAGGGCGCTCCGTTTCTCTTTTTTGTTCATCCCTTCCTGTTAAATTACCGTAACTACGAGACCGGCAGCGCGGCAGGCCGCTCTGCGCCCGCCGCTGTGCCCGGGCTCGAGTGTTCGCGAAGAACCTGCGCCTGTCGTCCGGGCCGCAGGGTCGGACATGTCCGCTATGCTGAAGGTAGGGTTCAACGGCGGATCGACCCGCCACCACTCAGAACTAGGTAAGGGTAGGTATGATCTATAGAGGTACGTATTCCCGGTTTGCGCCTGTCTCCATGCTACTTGCAGCCAGTGTTCTGCTGAGCGCATGTGGTGGCGGTGGTGGTGGCGGTAGTGACGGCGGATCTTCCGGTGACGCCGATCTCGCTGACCTTAGCGGTATTATCGATATTGCCGCCGATACCCGGGTCGACCGGGATTACGCGGACCTCTGGCAAGCCAATGATTCCGGGTGGCAGGGTATTACCCGCAATGATTCCCCCGAGACTGCCCAGCTGCTGCCGGTTCCGGCCGTTGTAAGCGGCTACCTGAGTGCGAGCCCGGGAACCTACGACAACGGCCTGGTCTTTCCGGATGATGGCCTCGACTACTACCACGCCCCCCTGGAACCAGACGACAATGTTTTCCTTCAGGTTTTCCCGGCGACGGACGGATCGCCCGAGAATATCGGCCTGAGCGTGACCATTGACGGCCAGGAGCTTTGCCAAAACGGCGTCTGTACGCAGGCGGAAGGTTACGGGATGAGCCTGCCACGGTCACTGGCGGAAGGCGATTCGGAAATCCGGATTGCCGTTACCGGTGGTGAGCCAGTGCGCTATGTTCTGACTCTGGCGCCTCTGGGCGGGGTATTGTCCAGCAACGCCGCCTGGCCAGAGCCGGCCCTGGCGGTGAATGAGGCCATTGTCACGATGGATCAGGTTACGGTCCAGTCATCATCAGCAACCGCTCTGGGGCAGCGTCCGGACGTGCAAGTCCTGCGCTCCATTGGTCCCCGAACCCTCCACCTGCGTCGCCCCGAAACTGCTATGGCACAGAGTGCGTCAGGATCAGCGGAATCCGACCCTCGCCAGGCTACGGTCGATTGGATTCGGGAGTTGCGGGCTGAAACCGGGGCCGTGGTGGAGCCAAATTATCTGTTTCGTCTGTTAGCGACAGATCCTGCCAGTAACGTTCCCGGCTACTCCAATCCTGACAATCGTTGGAACCTGGACATGATCAGAATGGCTGAGGCCTGGGGCCTGACGGTGAACTCTGGCGCCGGGACGGGTGTCGGCGTGGCAGTCATGGACACCGGCCTGTTCTCTCCGACCCCGGGCAGCTATGGTCCCTGGCATGACGATCTTGATACCAATGTGATCGGCCAGAGCCAAGTGGAGCAGCTCGATTTTGTCAGCAGGGATTACGACGTTGACAGTAGCCCGGGCCGGGACGTCAATCCAGCCACGCCGCCCACCCCTGGCAGCGCCATGACCAGCTTTCACGGCACCCATGTAGGTGGGATTATAGCGGCAGAAGACAACACGTCTGGCACGGTGGGTGTTGCCGATGATTCGACGCTTTTTCCCTACCGGGTTCTCGGGGTAAACAAGGATACCGGCGAAGATGGCAGTGGTACGGTGGCTGACCTGGTCGACGCCATCAATGCAGCAGTGGCTCGCAACGACATAGACGTTATCAATCTCAGCCTGGGCGGGTTGCCGGATCTCAACAGTCTGAAGCAAGCCACCGATGCGGCGCTCGCGCAGGGCATATTGGTTGTCGCCGCAGGTGGCAACAGTGGCAATGCCTCGGCGGTTTACCCGGCAGCGAACCGGGGTGTAGTGGGTGTCGGCGCCGTCAGCCTCTCCGGCGCTCTGGCCAGTTATTCCAACTTTGGTCAGTCGGTGGATCTGGTTGCCCCCGGTGGCGATGTCGGTAGCGGCGCCGACGGCATCTACAACGCCTGGTGCGACGTTGCCGGCAGTGACGCCATTTGCGGGGCGGATAACGTTGACAGCTGGAGCTCGGGCTATGCCTACCTTGCCGGTACTTCCATGGCAGCGCCCCATGTGACCGGTGTCTATGCCCTGATGCACCGGCTGGCGGAGGGTAGCGGTGTGCCCATGGCCCAGGACCGTTTCCGGGCATTGATGATTGATGGCCGGCTGACCACGACCGTAGACCCTCTTCTGAACTATGACCTGGCGGTTCATGGCGCCGGCCTGCTGGATGCCTACCTCTCCCTGGAGGCGACCTTGTCCGGTGATTTTCCCACGGTTGTCAGTGCCCACCCCCGGGTCCTGTTTCTGGACGCGGATGCGAGGGATGTTCCCGTCGCACTGGAGATCCTGTCGCCAACAGTCAGCTCGGGCCTGGACATTACCGGGACTGTCAGTGTGCCGGACTGGATCACCGTCACCGATGCCAATGGCAATGCCCTGGCGGCCAGCCAGTCGCTGCCTTCCGGTCTGACGCTGTCCGTGAACGAGAGTGCGCTGCCTTCCGGCCGCCTTGCCACAGGCCTGGTGACGATCCCGTATGGCACGGATAACCGGGTGCTGAATATTCCGGTGACGGTCCAGGTTCCCGATGACACCGTTGACCGGGCCGCCGGACGTCACTACGTCCTGTTGATCGACATCGACGATTCCGGCGACGATAACAGCCGGCAGCTGGTTTCCACTGTCCAGTCCGGTCAGTATCCCTTCTCCTTCAACGATGTCGAACCTGGTCAGTATTTGCTGGTTGCCGGCACGGACCTGGACAATAACGGCATTATCTGTGAAAACGGTGAAGCCTGTGCCGAGTACCCGGTGACCGGATCCCCGCAGCCTATTTCAGTGGGGGATAATGGAATTTCGGGCCTCGACATGACCACCAGCTTCCAACGCCCCACTCTGGCGGAGATGGGCCTGCCGCGCTACGGCTTCGAGGGCTACCGCATTCCGGAAGGGGGTTCCCCCTCTTCCGGGAACAACCCGGCCAAGGAGGTCTCACTGCCATGAATGCCCGCTGTTACCCATTGGGGTTCCTCGCTGTTTTCTTTATCACAGCCTGCGTGGGCAGCGATCCGCGCCAGCAGGACGAGAACACAGCGGAAGCACGGCAATTGTCGGTGGCCAGCCAGTGCGGTTTTGGCGGGCCTGACCTGGTGTACATGGATTCCCGTTCGCGCCTGGAGGAGGTCGGCAGCCGCCGTGGGGTGACCCTGGCGCCCCTTGAGGACCATGATTTCAGCGCTGAGCACCTGCTGCTGGTGGCTGCGGGGCGCAAGCCCACCGGAGGCTACGGTATCGCGCTGGATCAGTCACGCCTTCACGATGACGTTCTCGATATCAGCGTCCGGGTTTCGGAGCCGGGGGCGAACCAGATGGTGACCCAGGCCCTGACCAGTCCCTGCCTGTTGCTCGCAGTGCCCTCAAGGGGCTGGGATCGGGTGCGGGTCGCCGGCCCGGGTTTACCGGAACTTTCCGTCCAGCGGTGAATGCTGTCGGACCGTAGGTGATTCAGGCCGCATTAAGGGTGTGGTGGTCGTTGATCTTTGGCCCAGATTCCCTAAGCTATGGGCTCCATTTGCCAAGCAGATCCGGAGCTGTTCCCGCCCTATGAGCCAAAACACCTACAACGCCGACTCCATCGAAGTTCTCAGCGGTCTCGACCCGGTTCGCAAGCGCCCGGGGATGTACACAGACACCAGTCGGCCCAATCACCTGGCTCAGGAAGTCATCGACAACAGCGTCGATGAGGCCCTGGCGGGCCATGCCCGGCGGCTGGATGTGGTACTTCACGCCGACGGTTCGCTTTCGGTTGAGGACGACGGCCGTGGTATGCCGGTGGATCTCCATAAGGAAGAGGGGCTGCCCGGGGTCGAGCTGATCCTCAGTCGCCTTCATGCCGGCGGCAAGTTCTCCCAGGGCAATTACAATTTCTCCGGTGGTCTGCACGGGGTGGGGGTCTCGGTGGTCAACGCCCTGTCGACTCACCTGGAAGTGGCCATCAAGCGGGATGGCAACCTATACCGCATGACCTTCGCCGATGGCGAGAAGGCCACGGACCTGGAAGTGGTGGATACGGTGGGCAAGCGCAACACCGGCACCCGCCTGCACTTCATGCCGGACCCGAAGTACTTTGACTCGCCGAAATTCTCCGTCAGCCGCCTGCGCCACAACCTGCGGGCCAAGGCGGTGCTTTGCCCCGGTCTTAACGTCACTTTCCTGCAGGAGCAGACCGGCGAAAAAGACGAATGGTATTACGAGGACGGTTTGCGGGATTACCTGCGCAGCGAACTGTCGAATATCGAGTCGGTTCCCCTGGAGCCCTTCACCGGTCGCTTCGCCGGCAACACCGAAGAGGTGGACTGGGCCGTGCAGTGGCTGCCGGAGGGCGGTGAATCCGTCACCGAGAGTTACGTCAACCTGATTCCCACCGTCCAGGGAGGCACTCACGTCAACGGCTTCCGTACCGGCCTGCTGGAGGCCATGCGGGAGTTCTGTGAATTCCGTAACCTGCTGCCCCGGGGCGTCAAGCTGTCACCGGAGGACATCTGGGAGCGCTGCGCCTACGTGCTGTCGTTCAAGATGCAGGACCCCCAGTTTTCGGGACAGACCAAGGAGCGGCTTTCCTCCCGGGAAGCGGCGGCGTTTATTTCCGGTGTGGTGAAGGACGCTTTCAGCCTGTGGCTGAACCAGCACACCGACGTCGCCGAGACCCTGGCGGAGCTGTTTATCAGCAATGCCCAGCGCCGGCTCCGGGCCAGCCGCAAGGTTGCCCGCAAGAAGGTCACCTCCGGGCCGGCATTGCCCGGCAAGCTGGCGGACTGCTCCGGCGCCGACACCAGCCGCTCCGAGCTCTTCCTGGTGGAGGGGGACTCCGCCGGCGGCTCCGCCAAGCAGGCCCGTGACCGGGAATTCCAGGCGGTGATGCCGCTGCGGGGCAAGATCCTCAATACTTGGGAGGTGGACTCGTCCGAGATCCTGGCCTCCCAGGAAGTACACGACATCGCGGTTGCCATTGGCGTGGATCCGGGTTCCGAGCAGCTCGACGGGCTCCGCTACAATAAGGTTTGCATCCTGGCGGACGCGGATTCCGATGGCCTCCATATTGCCACCCTGCTATGCGCACTCTTTGTCCAGCATTTCCGCCCGGTGGTGAAGGCCGGTCACGTATTCGTCGCCATGCCGCCGCTGTACCGGGTGGATCTGGGCAAGGAAACCTTCTACGCCCTGGACGAACACGAGAAGCAGGGCATTATCGACCGGCTCGCCGCGGAAAAACGCAAGGGCAAGATCCAGGTTACCCGTTTCAAGGGCCTTGGGGAGATGAATCCCCTGCAACTGCGGGAAACCACCATGGCTCCGGATACGCGGCGCCTGGTGATGTTGACCATCGAGGATGGTGACGACACCCTTGAGTGCATGGACATGCTGCTTGGCAAGAAGCGTGCGGGGGACCGTCGTGCCTGGCTGGAGGCCTACGGTAATATGGCGGATATCGCGGTCTGATGCGGGAACACTAGCCCGCCAGCGGACCCTGATCCGCCAGGATATCGCAACACAGTACCCGCAACTGTCCCTGGTAGCGGAATCCCAGCGACAGGGTGACGCACATGTAGACACCGCTGATGGACAGATAGGGGGTCGTCACCTGCATACGGTTGGGTTGGGCCAGGGCCTGCTTCAAATAGTGCTGGCGATACCAGTCGGCGCTGCTGGTGTTTTCCAGGGGGCGGTAACGTGGATCCAGGGTCCTTGCGACGGCTTCCGAGACCATGGTGTCGTCGATCTGGACCCCGCGCTGATCGATCAGGTAACAGCGTGAGACGGTATGGTGGGCGAGAATGTCTTTACAGGCCTCGCCCAGGGAGGCCCCCTCCTGAAGGCGGGCAATGGCCCTGCGGAAGTGGCTGGTGAAGAATTCCGCCAGTTGCTGGGTGGGGTCCAGGCGAATACGGTTGCGGTTCTTGTAGTCCGCCAGCAGGCCCTCGAAGTCCGGCGCCTGTATCTGCTCCAGTTCCACCCGTGGAAACGAGAAGTAGAAACCCTGTACAAAATCCACGCCGGCGTCGATGGCGATCATGGCCTGGTCGTGGGTTTCCACCCCTTCCAGCAGCACCAGGCAGCCGGACTGGTGGAGCAGCGTGACAATGCCATTGAGGATCTGCCGCGCCTTGGGGTCATTGCTGGCCCGGAGCGCCAGGGTGCGGTCCAGTTTGACGATGTCCGGGGACAGGTTCCAGATCCGCTCGAAATTGGAATGGCCGGCACCAAAATCATCAATGGCGGTCAGGCAGCCCAGTTGCCTGTAGTACTCCACGGTCTCCCGCAGGCGCTCCGAATCATCCGTCGGTTGCTCGACGATCTCGACCACGATGCGGTGGGGTGGCAGCCCGGTGCGGCGCAACAGCTCCCCGAAGAAGGAATCGTAGCGATAGGCGGACGCCACCACCCGGGGCGACACGTTCAGGAACAGCCAGTTCACCTGATCGCTGAAGGTGCTGTAATTGCGGATATGAAGCAGCCGGCAAAGCCGGTCGAGGAGAATGTTCTCCTGGTCGGTTTCCGGTAACCGGAAAAGCTGGGCCGGGGGCACACCGGCATTGTCCGGATCGTAGGCCCGGACGAGGGCTTCATAACCAATGATACGTTTGTGGGAAATACTGAATATGGGTTGCAGGGCAGTTTTCAGCACCAGGCCATGGAACATTCCTGTCCATTGATTCTCCTGGCGGGTCAGCAATGGGTCCAGTAACTCCAGGTCGGCACCTGTCAAGGGGTCTGAAAGATAGGTCATGGATCCACGTTCTGATGCATGTGAAAAACCCGGCTCAATACCAGCAACTGGTGGAGGAATGGTTATTCAGAACGGGAGAATGCCAGAACTTGGGAAGGGGCGCCAGCGGCTTACATCAAAGTTTATCGGGTTGTGGGCCCGAAATGACTGTCAGAAATAAAAGGAGCCGGTCAGGTATTGGAATGATGGACCGTTAAAAAACATCGATAACGAGTTGGGCAGGCAGGCCTGCCCGAAATCAGTTATTGCTGGGAACAACAACGGATTCGTCAAATTCGAATTCCATGAGTTATCTCCTTGATGGCGAATCAGCAGGAAGAGCGAAACGCTCGGTGAGTACGGTATAAGTACAGTCTATCTGCTTGATGAATTTGTTAAATCCGTAAAATCCGAATACGACAAAGGTGGCAGGTGATTTGCGGTGCCGGAGGTTCCCCCCTCTGTAGGAGCCAGCCGGCTGGCGAGGAGGGCAGCGCCAGGGCCCGGAGTCCCCCTCCTCGCTGGCAGGCCAGCTCCTACAGTCGCGGGTACCCGCCAGCCCGGAGGCCCCACCCTGTAGGAGCCAGCCTGCTGGCGAAGAGGGCAGCCCCAGACCCGGAGTCCACCTCCTCGCTGGCAGGCCAGCTCCTACAGTCGCGGGTACCCGCCAGCCCGGAGATCCCACCCTGTAGGAGCCAGCCTGCTGGCGAAGAAGGCAGCGCCAAGACCAGGAGTCCACCTCCTCGCTGGCAGGCCAGCTCCTACAGTTGCGGGCACCCGCCAGCGCGGAGATCCCCACCCTGTAGGAGCCAGCCTGCTGGCGAGAAGGTGAACGCGGAAGAATAAGGCTTGGTCAGTTTTTCTGATCAGGGCGAGCAGAATATTCCGGTTGGCTTCATGGGCCTGACTTTCTATTGTGTTATCAGGCAATACGCCGGTTAGGGATGCACCGGGAGACAATGGTATGCAGTTGAGAACGTCTGACAAGCGATATGGCGCGGTGGATATGACATTCCACTGGCTTGTGGCAGTAGCGGTGTTTGCTCTGTTCGGGCTGGGTTACTGGATGGTGGGACTGTCCTATTACAACGAATGGTATCGGCTTGCGCCCCATATCCATCGTAGCGTCGGCATTCTGCTCTTTGGCGTCATTCTGCTAAGGCTCCTGTGGCGCCTGGTTGAAATAAAGCCTTCGCCCATGGCCAGCCATTCCCGGTTCGAGGTGATTTCCGCCCGCATCGCACATGCCACGCTCTACGTCCTGATGCTCGGCGCAATGATCAGCGGCTATCTCATTTCCACTGCAGACGGATCCTCCATCGATGTATTTGGCTGGTTTCAGGTACCTTCGGTCACCGGACGGGTGGAGCGAATGGAAGACGTGGCCGGAGAGGTTCATTACTGGGCCACCTGGGCGCTGGTGGTGCTGGCGGGCATCCATGGTCTGGCTGCCCTCAAGCACCACCTTTTTGACCGGGATGACACCCTCAGGCGTATGTTACCGGTACAACTCAAAGATAAAGACGTTTAATCATCGGACAGCCTGGCTGCCCGCAAGGCTGTCCCGGGAACACAAGCGATCCTGTTCAGGAAAAGGAGAATAACGATATGAAAAAGACACTTCTCGCTTCGGCCGTAACGTTGGCCATGATGGGCACCGCCAGCGCCGACCAGCATAGCGGAACCTATGCCTTCGATAAGAAGGACGCCCATCAGTTCATTACCTTCGAGATCTCGCACCTGGGATACAGCACGCTGTACGGCCGGTTCAATGAATTCGACGGCCAGTTCACCTTCGATGCGGACAATCCCGCCAACAGCAGTGTCGAGGTCACCATCGATACGGCCAGCGTGGATTCCAACCACGCCGAACGGGACAAGCACCTCCGTAGCGAGGATTTCCTTTACGTGGATGAGTATCCCCGTGCCACCTTCAAGAGTACAGAGGTGGTGGTGAACGACGATGGTGACGAAGCCGAGGTAACCGGCGATCTGACCCTGCGTGGTGTCACCCGTGAGGTGACCCTGGATGTGGACCTGGTGGGTCACGGCGAGGATCCTTGGGGGGGCTACCGCATGGGCTTTGACGCCCAGACCGAGCTCAGGCTTGAAGATTTCGGTATCCCGATGGATCTGGGGCCGGCTTCGGAAACCGTGAAACTGGAAATCTCCGTGGAAGGTATTCGCCAGTAAGGGAGCTGCAGAAGGGAGTGGGGGCCGGATCCTTACCTGCTGGAGATCCGGCTTCCTGCTTCATCACTGCAACGGCACAGTCTGAGTTGGCGAAAGAACTGAGCGACGAAGATCACCAGGGCAACGAGCAGGCCGGCAATCAGGAATGGTCTTGTCATCACCAGGCTGCCACTGAGCGAGAACTCCACCAGGAGCATCAGCGCCAGCGCCAGTGCGCCATTGATCAATGCGGTCAGTATCGCATAACGACACGCCTTGAGAGTCAGTTTCATAGTGTTCGCTCTGATCGGGTTGCCGGGGCACCTTTGCGCCTCGGGTATTCAGAACTCGCGTCCCTTCTCATTAATCCGCAGTGCATTATCGAGAATACGGCGGTGCCGCCTGTTGAAACATGCGGGAATTCCGCTATTGGAAATCCCGTCCTCCAAATTCACCGGCAAAGTTGGTCTATTGCCTGTCCCCTCCATATAATGTCCCGCGCCTGATAGCAGTATTGAATCCTGGCATCCGGACGCCCCTGTGGGGGGATTCCGCCGCATTTGCAGAGGGTTCATTTGTGAATTCATTCCTATAGCAAGGGGCATGCATGCCAGAGTTTCAGACAACGGACGAAGGCTTTGAGCGGGTATCGCTGCGGGATTACACCGAGAAGGCTTACCTGGACTACTCCATGTACGTCATCCTCGACCGGGCTCTGCCCAATGTCGGGGACGGCCTCAAACCGGTGCAGCGGCGGATCATATACGCCATGTCCGAGCTGGGTCTGAAATCCACCAGCAAATACAAGAAGTCGGCCCGCACCGTGGGCGATGTCCTGGGTAAGTTCCATCCCCATGGCGACAGTGCCTGTTATGAAGCCATGGTGCTGATGGCGCAGCCATTTTCCTACCGTTATCCACTGGTGGACGGGCAGGGCAACTGGGGCTCGCCGGACGATCCCAAGTCATTTGCCGCCATGCGTTACACCGAGTCCCGCCTATCCAGGTTTGCCGAAGTGCTGCTCAGCGAGTTGGGGCAGGGTACGGTGGACTGGGTGCCCAACTTTGACGGCACCATGGATGAACCCTCCACCCTGCCGGCGCGACTGCCCCATGTGCTGCTCAACGGCACCACGGGCATTGCCGTCGGTATGGCGACCGACATTCCTCCCCATAATGTCCGTGAGGTCACCGCCGCCTGTGTGCGCCTGCTGGACAGGCCAGATGCCGATATCGACGAACTGTGTGAGCACATCAAGGGGCCGGATTTTCCCACGGGGGCGGAGCTGATCACCCCTCGCCGTGATCTGCGGCAGATGTACCAGACCGGTCGGGGCAGTCTGCGAATGCGGGCTCGCTGGATCCGGGAGAGCGGTGAGATCGTGATTACCGATCTGCCCCATCAGGTGTCCGGCAACCGGGTGCTGGAGCAGATTGCCCAGCAGATGCAGACCCGCAAGCTGCCCATGGTGGCCGACCTTCGGGACGAGTCGGACCATGAGAATCCAACACGCCTTGTCATCGTGCCCCGGTCGTCGCGGGTCGATGTGGACGGCCTGATGGCGCACCTGTTTGCCAGCACCGACCTGGAGAAAACCTACCGGGTCAACCTGAACGTGATTGGTAACGATGGCCGGCCGGCGGTCAAGAACCTCCACACCATGCTCACCGAGTGGCTGGCCTATCGCCGCAGCACCGTGACCCGTCGACTGCAGTACCGTCTCGACAAAGTCCTGGCGCGCCTGCACCTCCTCGAGGGCCTGTTGATCGCCTATCTCAACATTGATGAGGTGATCAGCATCATTCGTTACGAGGACGAGCCCAAGGCAGAGCTGATCAGTCGCTTTGGCCTGTCCGGTGACCAGGCGGAAGCCATTCTTGAGCTGAAACTTCGGCACCTGGCCAAGCTGGAGGAAATGAAGATCCGAGGCGAGCAGGACGAACTCTCCGCCGAGCGGGACGAGCTCCAGGCCATTCTCGGATCACAGGACCGCCTGCGGGAGCTTATCAAACAGGAGCTGCTGGCCGACGCCGAGACCTACGGTGATGACCGCCGCTCCCCCATTGTCCAGCGGGAAGAGGCCCGGGCCTTCAGCGAGGCGGATCTGGTTTCCAACGACCCCGTTACCGTGGTCCTGTCGGAGAAGGGCTGGGTACGTGCCGCCAAGGGTCACGACATCGATCCCGCCGGCCTGAGCTACAAGGCCGGCGACCAGTTTGCCCTGGCGGCGCGGGGGCGGAACAACCAGCACGCGGTGTTCCTGGACTCCACCGGTCGCGCCTACTCGCTGATGTGCCACAGTCTGCCGTCGGCACGGGGGCAGGGCGAGCCGCTGACGGGCCGGATCAATCCGCCTTCGGGGGCGGCGTTCGCCGGCCTGATGGTGGCGGATCCGGAACAGAAAGTGCTGCTGGCCACGGACGCCGGCTATGGTTTCGTGGCCAGTGTGGCGGACCTGATCAGCAAGAACCGTAACGGCAAGTCGGTTGTGACCATTCCCAAGGGAGCCAGACTGATGGAGCCGGTCTCCATTCCCCGCCGGGATCAGCCGCTGTACCTGGCCGCCATCTCCAACGAGGGCCGAATGCTGGTATTCCCCCTGGAGCAGTTGCCCGAGCTTGGCCGGGGCAAGGGCAACAAGATCATCGGTATTCCCTCCGCCCGGGTTCAGAACCGGGAAGAGTTCATGGTGGTGCTGACGGTGTTTGGCGAAGACGATCAGCTCGAGATCCGTGCCGGCAAGCGTAAACTTGGACTACGCTTCAGTGACCTTGAGCATTACCTGGGTGAACGTGGCCGTCGTGGCCATAAGCTGCCCCGGGGGCTGCAGCGGGTGGACGACATTGATGTAATCGCTGCGAAAGGCAGTGTGCAAGAGGCCGGTGGAGAAGACAACGGTGAGTGAACTGGTTCTGATCAATGTGTCCGGGCGTGACAAGCCCGGGCTCACTTCCGAGATTACCGGCATCATGGGCCGGTACAATGTCCGAATCCTGGATATTGGCCAGGCCGTTATCCATGACCACCTGACCTGGGGCATCCTGGCGGAGATTCCAGATGAGTCCAGGGCCTCACCGGTCATCAGGGACCTGCTGTTCAGGCTCCATGCCCTGGACCTGCAGGTGCGGTTTGCGCCCATCACCGAGACCGAGTACCAGCAGTGGGCTGAAGGCCGCAACCGGGCCTGTTACATCGTTACCCTGCTGTCCCGGGATATCAAGGCGGAGCAGATTGCCCGGGTGTCGGAAATTACCGCGCGCCACGGACTCAATATCGACAACATCTCCCGGTTGTCCGCTCGTCCCTCCCTGAACCCGTCCGAGAACCGCATCGCCTGTGTGGAATTCTCGGTCCGGGGTACCCCGGAAGACCTTGAGCGGCTGCGTACGGATTTCCTGAAAATCGCCGGGGACATGAACGTGGATATCGCTTTCCAGGAGGACTCCATCTTCCGGCGTAACCGCCGGCTGGTGGTCTTCGATATGGACTCCACCCTGATCGAGGCCGAGGTCATTGATGAGCTGGCTCACGAGGCCGGCGTCGGTGAGCAGGTTTCCGAGATCACCGAGCGGGCCATGCGGGGTGAGCTGGACTTCAGTGAGAGCTTCGCGGAACGGCTGGCACTGCTCAGGGGGCTCGATGAGTCGGTACTGGAGCGGATCGCCGGGCGCCTGAGGATGACCGAGGGCGCCGAGTACCTGATCCGCACATTGCGCTCCCTGGGCTATCGCACGGCCATTCTCTCCGGTGGTTTCAATTACTTTGCCCGGCATCTCCAGGAACGGCTTGGCATTGACTACGTTTATGCGAACGAACTGGAAATCGTGGATGGCAAGGTGACCGGCCGGGTCGCCGGCCCCATTGTGGACGGCGACCGCAAGGCCAGTCTCCTGCTTGAGATCGCCCAGCGGGAAAAGATTTCCCGGGAGCAGGTGATTGCGGTGGGTGACGGCGCCAATGATCTGCCCATGCTGAGTCAGGCCGGACTGGGCGTGGCCTTCCGGGCCAAGCCGCTGGTCAAGGAATCCGCCCGGCACGCCATTTCAACCCTGGGGCTGGATGCCATCCTCTATCTTATCGGTTACCGTGAAAGCGAAGCCCGTCTGGTCTCGCCGGAATAATCACTCCGGCGAGACCACGGGTCGGGGGAAGGGGGCGATCTTACTGATCGCCGAAGTCGTAGTTCATTTCCGGCACGGGCGCCTGCAGGTAGTAACCCTGAATGTAGTTCACTCCCGCCTGCCAGAGGGTGGCCAGAACCGACGCGTTCTCCACCAGTGGAATAATGGTCAGCTTGCCGCTGCTCTGCAGTGACTGGACCATCTCCTTGACCTGATCCTTGGCTTCTTCGTTTTTCTGGATTTCCTCGGTGAAGGAGCCGTCGATCTTCACGTAGTCCACATCCACGTGCTTGAGCGTGTTGAACGGATTGAGAGCACAGCCGAATTGCGACAGCGAGACCTTGCAGTGAAGCTCGCGAATGGAACTGGCGAATTCCCGGGCCTGCTTCAGGTGACTGTTGGCATCGCCTTCCCTTACCTGGAAGATCAGTGAGTCGCCGGGTAGCCTGGCGGCCTTGAGGGCAACGCTGAGCCACTGGGTAAACGTTCTGTCCTGCAGGGTTTCAGAGGTCACGTTCAGGAACAGACGGGTATCGTGGCCCCGGCTCCGGTGATGGGAAAGCTGCTTGATGGTCTGCAGGACTACCCAGCGGTCGATTCGGGTGGCCATGTCGGACGGACCGGCGGGGGGCAGGAAGTCATAGGGGGAAACCTCCTTGCCGTCCATGTCCAGCATCCGGACCAGCGCCTCGTAATGCTCCTCGCCCTCGCCCCGCAGGTTGATAATGGGCTGGAACAGGAGCCGGAAGCGGTTTTCCTCCAGTGCCTTGGTGATGGCGTCCAGGGAATTGGCATCGTCCAGCTTCTCATACTCCGCCGGATTGTAGACCACTACACCATTTCCGTTCTCGTGACCCGGCTGCTTGCGGACCGCGGCGTGGGCGGTATGGACACGCCCGAGAAGGTCCGGAGCCTTGGGGGCGTTCTCGGTGATGGCGGCAACACCGATGGAAACCGTCATCTGGGCGGAACGGCCCTCAATATCGAACAGGTGATCCTCCACCGCTTTGCGGATGGTCTCCGCAAGCCGGGCCATGGACTGCTCCTCATAGGGCAGGGCCAGCAGGCAGAAGGCATCGTCGCTCAGTCGCGCCAGTACCATGTCTTCTTCGGTATGCTTTTCCAGCAGAGCGGCAAGGTCCCGCAGCAACAGGTCCGTCACGGCGATGCCCAGCTCATTCTTGAGGGTGGCGAAACGGTCGATGCCGATGTAGGCCAGGGCACCAGTTTCGTTTTTCTCGCCAGCGGTGGCAATCGTGCTGGTGAGTCGCTCCATCAGGTGCTGCCGGTTGTAGAGGCCAGTCAGGAGGTCCTGGTTGCTGATCTCGCGGATTTTTTCCTGCAGCTCCACATCATTGCGTTCCGGCTGGATCACCACCTGCACACAGGCTTCGCCGTCGTAGGTGGCGGCGGATACCGTCATGGTGATATTGATATCCTGGTCGTCACTGCGCCGGGCCACGCAGTTCAGTTTCATGCCGTCCTCCCCGGTTTCCGAGAAGGCCTTCATGAACTTCCTTAACTCATCCTGGCTTTGGGGCGCGAGGGTGTCCAGCAGGGGAATGCACATCAGTTCGTCCAGGTCGTCGTAACCCAGAAAATCCATGTAGGCATAGTTGGCATAGATGTGCATGCCGTCGTTGACGTAGGCAATGGCGTCCTTCGAGCTTTCCAGCAGCAGCTGGCAGCGTTGCTCCGCCTCCCGCAGATGGGATTCGAGAATCCGGCGGCGGCGGCGTTCGTCCAGGCTGGCCAGCTCCCGGCGGATGACCAGCATCAGGCGTTCGGTTTCCCTGGCCGGGACAGTGTCCTGGGCGCCCGCCTTCATGGCGGCAAGGGCCCGGTCAGGGTCGTCCGTCTCGGTCAGCAGGACGAAGGGAATATCCTTGTCGAGTCGGCGGATGATTGCCAGGGCATCGTCGGGGATGAAGTCGCTCTCCGCGTCCCGGGCCAGGAAAAGGTCCCATTGGCCGGTGCGGATGGCCTCGTCGAGATCTTCCTCCGAGGTAACCCGGTGCGCGCGGGTGGCTCGTCCTGAATTCCTCAGCAGGCTGACCAGTGACTCCGCATCGTTCTGGGAGGGATCCATGATCAGGAGGTGGACGGTGCTCTTATGCTTCTGCATGCGCTGACGGTCTCGCTGTCTTTCTGGTGCCTCGCAACAGGGCACGGTGGTCTTCGTATGGCATTCCCTTGGTTGGCGGGTCGGTGGCCGGAGTCCAGTCAGGTCCGGGACGCCTTGCTGTCCTTAGCGGTGAATGATGCAGCGGAACCCCCTCAATAACAAGCCTGCCATGGTCGTAGCGGGAGCTGGCGCGCATTTTCGGAATCCGCTGAGCAAGCCGGAAAATGCCCGTCCCTCTTCAGGGCGGGATGGGCACCGAAGGCTTGCGGTGAAGGTTTTACAGGCTGGGCCAGAGAGAGTCGAACTCATCTTCGGTCTTGCTTTGTGGCGCGGCCCGGACTGCGCCTGTATCGCCCTCATTCGTCTGGTTGTAGAGACGAAGCTCGAACTGGCTGATACTGCCCGTGGCCGCCAGACGCTGGCCCAGCACACCCTGATCCTGAACGCCCCCCTGTAACAGGGTGATGCGGCTGCCGCTCTGGAAGGGAAGTTTCGGGGTCACCAGGCTGGCGCTCTGCCGGACGCCCGGTATCGCCGGTAACAGAAGTCCCCGCAGGAACTCGCTGCTGTTGCCGGTTTTCTGGATCAGTTGCACGCCACAGGGTGTGGCATTGGGTGCGATCACTTCAATGCCTACACGGGTGCCCTCTCCCTTGGCCTGTTTCAGCCAGCGCACCAGGGCCACGCTCCAGGGGTGATTGCGCTGTTCACGAATGCCGAGGATCTCGCCCGCCTGAAGGGTGGGCGGAATACTGGCGCTCCAGATCACGCAATAGCCCCCGGGGCTGGTGTTCACCATGCGGGTCAGGTACGAGCGGGGCAGGTTACGATGCTGGGCGCTGTCCGCCGGGGTGCCTGCGCCCTGGTAATGGATGGGGGCATCGGTGTTGGCCAGGATTTTCTCGTCGGAGACCCCGGCGTCGTGCGCTTCCGACCAGGCATCTCGGTTTACGGGCTGCATGAACCGATTTTCGGTATTGCCACTGCCGATCACGAACTCGTTGAAGGGCGTTCCACCGGCCAGGAAGTAATGCACGGCCGTCAGGCCGGCGCAGACTTCCAGCTGCCCTTCACTGGCGAGGCGGTTGAAGTTGCGCTGGGTGAGCAGGGTAAAGGCTTCGCACAGATGGGCCAGCAGGGTGTCGCTGACGCCGGCCACCAGCGGCAGTGTCGTGGTTCTCGCGCCGCTGCTTCTGCGTCGGCTGCCGCCCGCGGTTTCACGGGTACCGCCCTGCAGGTGAAGGTGTTCCCGGATTTCCTCGGCCAGGGATGCGGTGTCGAAACCCCACTGGTGCTTGCTGTCGTCGTCCGGAACCAGGGCCCGGTAGACGGGCGGGCTGTCGCTGTCCGGATCCACCAGGAAAACCGCCGAGCTAGTCAGTTCCGGTCCACAGGTAACCCGTCCTGACCAGAGCTCGAACAGCTCATGGACCTGTTCCAGTTCATTCTGACGCAACTGGTTCGCCCGGGCACATCCCAGCAACAGGCTGCGGTAATAGGTATCGGCAATGGTCGAGCCGGCCCGGTGCTGGAGTTCGTCATCCGCAATCTGGCTGTCCTGGAGACCATGCTGGCGGGCAAAGCGGAACAGCTGATGACTTTCGTGCCAGCTGCCGGCGGGACTGGAGGCATAGAGCTGCTGGGCACGAAGCAGGGTGGCGCCCAGCTCGGTAATGGCCCGGTGACAGGCCAGGGCCAGATTTTTGCGGTTGCGGTCAACGCTGCCATTGTCCAGCAACTCCATCAGGGTCAGCTTGTAGCCGTTAGCCAGGTGAAGCTGCAGGGCCTGGGAGAGGTTGGCGATCTTGCGCTGCTTTTCCGGCAGGGCAATGGCCATACCCAGATAGTGGCGGGACAGCTCCGAGCACACAAAGCGGATCCGGGGGCGGATCAGTTCCAGCAGCTGGAGTCGCTGGGCCGGGGTGGTGAGCAACTGGTTGAGCTCGATGATGGCATGGTAGAGCTGCCGCGAAAGCTCGCCAAGGTTCGCCATGGGCAGGTGGCTGACCCAGCTACGGAACTGCCTGGTGTTGGTGTCACAGAAGGACAGGCTGGCAATTTTGGGTTCCGGTACGGTCAGTTCGGGTTTCTGCATTCTTTCTACCAGTTGTACCATGGTTCTCAGGCCGGCGAGGGGCTGGATCGGAAATGTGTGCTCCGGATCAAAACGCGCACTTTCATCAGGGGCATGCCGCCCTTGGGGAACTGCCGGGATTGCAAATTGTTGTAGGTTGGCCGTTTACTGATCATAAAATAGCAAAAAAGGGTAACAGAAAGCGAGCGGGTCGTAACCTGCCGCGTGCCATGTCATTGACTGAACTCAAGGCCGGGAGCTATTCCATGCCCAGGTCAAGCAGGGTCTTGCCGGGGTGACCGGGTACTTCCCGGACCAGCCTCGGTACCAGGTATCCGGGCAGTCGGGCCTGCAGCGTCCGCACCATGGTTCTGGCCTCCCTGTCACTGACGTCGAAATGATGGGCGCCGGCCACCGGGTCGAAAGCGTGCAGGTAGTAGGGCAGGATGCCCGCTCCGAAAAGCCGTTCACTTAACTGCTCCAGGATATCCACAGCATCGTTGACGCCCCGCAGGATGACGCTCTGGTTCAGCAGCGTGACACCCGCCGACTTCAGGCGCGCCATGGCGTCGCGAACGTCGTCGTCGATCTCCTGGGGATGATTGATGTGCACAACCATCACCACCGGCAGGGGACAGTCCCGGAGCCAGGCCAGGAGTTGCTCGTCCACCCGCTGGGGTATGACCACCGGCAGCCGTGTATGGATACGAAGCCGCCTGATGGTTGGAATGGTCGCGATGGCGGCCGTCCACGCGGCAAGCAGGCGGTCGTTTACGGCCAGAGGGTCGCCGCCGCTGAATATGACCTCGTTGATGTCCGGGTCCGCCCTCAGCCGGGTGATAACCTCCTCCCGCTGAGCGGGGGAGAGCCGGTGCTCCTCGTAGGGAAAGTGACGCCGGAAGCAGTAGCGGCAGTTGATGGCGCACTGGCCGGTCACCATCAGCAGGGCGCGGCTGCGGTACTTGCGAATCAGCCCGGCATCGGCTGTGACACCGGTTTCCCGCAGTGGGTCCGCGACAAAGCCGGCCCGGTGCTCGCCTTCCTCGGCCAGCGGCAGGACCTGCCGCAGCAGGGGGTCGGACGGGTCGCCGGGGCGGATGCGGGCCAGCCAGGGTT
Source organism: Marinobacter daqiaonensis (assembly GCF_900115285.1). Lineage (GTDB taxonomy): Bacteria > Pseudomonadota > Gammaproteobacteria > Pseudomonadales > Oleiphilaceae > Marinobacter > Marinobacter daqiaonensis. The sequence goes on along the minus strand of NZ_FOYW01000001.1, from coordinate 1,246,606 downwards.
CGGGCACTCTCACCGGGAAAGCCCGGTGGCCGGGGACTGCGCCCTCGGTCAGCAGGCTGGAATCGAGTCCCAGCCGCTGAAGGAGCTGCTCGGGGCTGGTAATGGAGCGGGCCAGCAGGGTTTGCCAGCGCTCAGGCTCATTATCCAGGGAGCGGGCTTCTATACGGGCGGCGGTTCGCTGTATCATAGCGGTCTTTCAATTTCCCACAGCGTCTTTTCAGGTGAGTGTTTCATGGCTTCATATTCTACCAATGAATTCCGCAGCGGTCTTAAGGTTTTGCTGGATGGCGACCCCTGCATCATCCTCGAGAATGAGTTCGTCAAACCCGGAAAGGGTCAGGCGTTCAACCGCGTAAAGCTGCGTAACCTGATGACCAACCGCCAGTGGGAGCGTACCTTCAAGTCCGGCGAGACCCTCGAAGCCGCGGACGTGCTGGATCAGGATATGGAATACCTGTATACGGATGGCGAGTTCTGGCACTTCATGAAGACTGATGGCTCTTTCGAACAGTATCCCGCCGACGCGAAAGCCGTGGGCGATACGGTGAAGTGGCTGAAGGAACAGGACGTTTACACCGTAACCCTTTACAACGGCGCGCCGCTGAGTGTCACGCCACCGAATTTCGTGGAACTGGAAGTGGTTGATACCGATCCCGGCATGAAGGGCGATACCGCCCAGGGCGGCTCCAAGCCGGCGACCCTGTCCACCGGGGCCGTGGTCCAGGTGCCGCTGTTCATTACCATTGGCGAGGTGTTGAAAGTGGATACCCGCACCGGCGACTACGTCAGCCGCGTCAAGAGCTGAGGTAAGGGGCACTTCATGGTTTTGCGTGGGAGCCGTGAACCGGGCGACCGCTCATGGTGTCCCACCGCCACCCGCGAGATGCTTGAGAGCCGCGCACGCCAGTCAGGCTGGGTGCGCGGCTTTTTTGCGGATCGGGGAGTGCTGGAGGTGGAGACGCCGGTGCTGGGGCAGTGTGGCGTCACCGACGTCAATATCGACAGTGTCCAGGCCCGGGCCCTGCCGGTGGCGGACCAGGCCGTGGGAAGCGGCTGGCTGCAGACCTCGCCTGAATACCACATGAAGCGCCTGCTGGCTTCCGGCAGCGGCAGCATCTTTCAGGTCAGTCGCGTTTTCCGCAATGGCGAACGGGGTGCCCGCCACAATCCGGAGTTTTCCCTCTTGGAATGGTATCGGCCCGGCTTTGACGACCGGCAGCTGATGGCGGAAGTGGCCGAGCTCGTTTGCGGCTGGCTCGGCGCCCCACCACCGGAAACCCTGAGCTACCGTGACGCCATGCTGCGCCATGCCGGGGTGGATCCGTTTACCGTCTCCCTGTCGGCGTTGCGCAGCACCTGCCTGGGCATTGTTGGTGACGAAGCCACGGCGGAAGGCCTGAGCCGGGATGAGTGCCTCGATCTGCTGATGGGCGTACGGGTGGAGCCGGAGCTGGGTCACCGGTCGCCGGTCTTTATCTGTCACTATCCCGCCAGTCAGGCCGCACTGGCGAGAACCACCCTGGTGGACGGTCACGAGGTGGCTCACCGGTTCGAGCTCTATGTGAAGGGTGTGGAGCTTTGTAATGGCTTCTGGGAGCTGACCGATCCCAGCGAGCAGCGTCGTCGGTTCGAGCAGGACAATGCGCGCCGCCTGGCGCTTGGCAAGCCGGAGATGCCGGTGGACGAACGCTTTCTGGCGGCGTTGGCGGCAGGCCTGCCCGATTGCTCAGGGGTGGCTCTGGGACTGGACCGCCTGCTGATGCTTAAGCAGGGTGCCGACGATATCCGTCAGGTGCTGGCGTTTCCGGCAGAGCTCGCCTGAGCCTCGCCCATGGCCTGATGCAGGCGAAGGACGGTTTCAGGACCGAGATCGCCCTGCCAGCGGGCAGCTCCTTTCGGGAACACGAGGATCACGGTGGAGCCCAGCCGGAAGCGGCCCATTTCCTCCCCCCGCTGATACTGAATGGGCGTCTGCACGTGGCGGTAATCGGAGGAGGTGACCTGCCTCGGTCCGCCGGTGGGTGAGACGATACCGCCCCATCGGGTTTCCACGCTGCCGACAATCATGGCACCCACCAGTACCATGGCCATGGGACCGTATTCCGTCTCGAAAATTGACACCACCCGCTCGTTGCGGGCGAACAGGCCCGGCAGCCGGTATACCGTGACCGGATTGACGGAGAAGAGGCGCCCAGGCACGTGGACCATCTCCAGCAGCCTGCCCGTCAGCGGCATATGGATGCGGTGGTAGTCCTTGGGCGCCAGATAGATCGTGGCGAACTCGCCGTCCTCGAAGGGGCGCGCCCGGTCGTGGTCACCCCCGAGCAGATCCACCAGGCTGAAGGAGTGGCCCTTGGCCTGGAAGACGCGGTCGCAGCCGATCCGCCCCGCCTGGCTGATGGCGCCGTCCACCGGAGAGGCGATGGTGGCCTCGGTTCCGGCAAGGGGACGAAGACCGGGTTTGAGTGCGCGGGTGAAGAAATCGTTGAACGTCTGGTAGCTTTCCGGATTTTCGTCCGCCGCTTCGCTCATGTTTACTCCGTAGCGGCCGATAAACCAGCGAATGAAGGCGTTCTTCAGAGCCGCGGGGGGCCGGCTGTCCGCGAGCTTGCCCGCCAGGGTGGAAACCAGGCGGTGGGGCAGGACGTATTGGACAAGTACAAATAGCCGGTCAAGCATGAATCGTGGGCCTGTAAGGATCTGGGCGCGTGAGTTTAGCAAACCATCGCGCGTTGGTAGAAATGGTTTATCATTGCCCCCCGAACGTAATGTCCTTGCTATGATGACACGTCATTCCAAATTTTCCAGGTGGTACGGCCTGGGCTTTAACCACAGGTGTAGTAGCGTTCCATGGGTCTGATAATCGGTTCTATCATCGTCCTGGCCAGCGTCCTGACTGGCTATGTACTGCACGGTGGCCACTTGATGGTGTTGTGGCAACCAACGGAAGTGCTGATCATTTTCGGTGCCGCTCTGGGTGCCTTTATCATTTCCAATCCCCTGCACACGCTCAAGGAAGTGTTCGGGGGCTGCATGAGGCTGATCACCGGGTCGCCCTACAACAAGGCGTTCTACATGGATCTGCTGAGCCTGTTGTACGACGTCTTCGACAAGTCCCGGAAGCAGGGGGTCATGGCGATAGAAGAGGATATCGACAACCCGGAACAGAGTCAGATCTTCACCCGGTATCCGGCGGTGATGAAGTCGAAGCACCTGACAGCGTTCGTTACCGATTATCTCCGCATCATCAGCTCAGGCAACATGGCGCCCCATGAGCTGGAGGGTCTGATGGACCAGGAGCTGGATACCCGCCAGCATGAGCTTGAAGAGCCTGCCCACGCTGTCAACAAGGTTGCAGACGCCCTGCCGGGCCTTGGTATCGTTGCGGCGGTGCTCGGTATCGTGATCACCATGAATTTCCTCACCGAAGGGCCCGAAAAGATCGGCCTGAGCGTTGCGGCAGCCCTGGTTGGTACCTTTCTCGGTATCTTTATGGGTTACGGCTTCGTCGGTCCCATGTCCATTGCCCTGGAACATCATGCCAAGTATGAGCTCAAGGGTTACGAGTGCGCCAAGGCGGCGATCATTGCCACGGTCTCCGGGCAGGCCCCGCAGATGGCCATCGAGTTTGGCCGCAAGGCGCTGCCGACGGATAAACGGCCCTCGTTCCAGGAACTCAACGACCACGTGCGCTCCAAGTAATGGTTTCTCTTTCTCGCCATCCGCTGTGTCGGGCTGAACAGGAGCACTGAATGGACGACCAGCCGATTATCGTCAAGCGGGTAAAGAAGGTCGCCGGCGGCCACCACGGAGGTTCGTGGAAGGTTGCGTTTGCCGATTTCGCCACCGCCATGATGGCGTTTTTCCTGGTCCTGTGGCTGACGGCAACAGCGACCCCGGAGCAAAAACTGGCGGTGCAGGGTTACTTCCGAGACCCGGTGGGTTATACGGAAGGCGGTGCGGCCAATCCGGTGGATCTCGGCGGGAGTGCGTCGGTGGTGGAGGCCAGTGATGCTGATCAGGCTGACCATGAGATACGCATTGATGACCAGCGTATTGAAACCATGGCCGAACAGTTGGAACAGCGCCAGATGGAGGAGTTGTTCCAGGACCTCAAGGAACAGATCGAGAACAGTGAGACCCTGAGCGAGTTCAAGGACCAGCTGCTGATTGACATTACCGACGAGGGCCTTCGCATCCAGATCGTTGACCGCTCCCAGCGCCCCATGTTCGACAGCGGCAGCGCCCAGCTCAAGTACTATTCCCAGGATATCCTGTTCGAGCTGGCCAAGCCCCTGGGCTCCGTCCCCAACAAACTGTCCATCACCGGTCATACCGATGCCACTCCGTTTGGTGGGCGTCCCGGTTACACCAACTGGGAGCTGTCCGCAGACCGGGCCAACACCGCCCGTCGTGCCCTGGTGGCCGGCGGTGTGCGCCCGGAACAGATCGGCCGGGTGGTTGGCCTGGCCGACTCGGTGTTGTTTGACCAGGACGACCCCACTGCTCCGGTAAACCGGCGCATCTCCATCATTGTGCTGAACAAGAAGGCCGCCGGCGAGATACAGGGCCGTGCGGGCCGGTCCGGCGAGCCGCTGATTGACCTGACCCAGCCCACCGAGGCAGAGCAGGAAGCGGCGCGGGAGCAGCTGGAGAGCGGCGACTGGGGGCAGGAGAAGGAGCCGGTCCAGCCGGGCGAGCTGAACTGGTAATGGCTTGCAGGTGGCGTTCCGTCAGGTGACCTTCAGGCCCCTTGCCTGTTGTTCCTCCATGTCCTGCAGGATTCTCCGGAAGCTCCGCAGTCTCTCGGGGCTGATCCGGCCTGCCTCCACCGCCGCATCCAGAGCACAGCCCGGCTCGCCCTGATGGCGGCAGTCCCGGAAGCGGCAAAGCCCGGTCAGATCGCGGATTTCCCGAAAGCCATACTCCAGTTCCTGCGCTGTCATGTGCCACAACCCGAACTCGCGGATGCCCGGGGAGTCGATCAGGTCGCCCCCACAGTCGAGATGGAACAGCATCGCAGTGGTCGTCGTATGGGTGCCCTTGCCGGTGCTTTCGGAAAGGGCACCGACCTTCAGCTCCCGGTCCGGTACCAGGGTCTGGATAATGGAGGACTTGCCAACCCCGGACTGACCCACAAACACACTTGTCCGATCCTGCACCAGCTCCGTGATGGTATTGCCGTGGCTTTCGGGGTTGCGGGCGGAGGCCGTGACAACGTCGTAGCCCAGGTGCCGGTACCGGTCGAGCAGGGCGTTCAGGGAGCCCCTGTTGGCGTCCGTAATCAGGTCTGCCTTGTTCAGCAGGATGACGGCAGGAATTCCGGTGTTCTCGGCGGCGACCAGGTAGCGGTCGATGAGGCTGTCGTGGGGCTCCGGTTCCGGGGCGATCACCAGTACGATGTGGTCAATGTTGGCGGCAACCGGCTTGAGCTGGCCAAAGTTGTCCGGTCGCTGCAGCAGGCTGTGGCGGTCATGGCGGGCAACGATCACACCGGCGCTTCCCTGCCCGGCGCACCAGGCCACCCGGTCGCCGGTCACCAGGCTGTCGATATTGGCGCGAACGAAGCAACGGAACAGTTGTCCCGCCTGCTCCCCCTCCAGTGCCTCAACATCCAGTTGCTGGCCGTAGTGGGCGATCACCAGGCCCTGCTGCTCTGGCCCCAGCTCGCCGGCTTCCCTTTGCGCGTCGATGACCTTCTCCCGTTTGCCGGCCCGGGTTGCCCGTTCCTCCTGGATCTTGCGGATACGGTGCTGTTGCTGCTTGCTGAGTCGACGCTTGGCCATAGAGTCCTGATTGTTATGGAAGTGGCTATGCTTCATCATATCAGACCTTGTGACGCTTGATGACGGGAGATACAGCAATGGTGGATAACGACCGACTGGTATGGATCGATCTGGAAATGACCGGGCTGGATCCGGAGAAGGAGCGGATTATCGAGATTGCCACCATTGTGACGGACTCGAATCTCAAAGTGGTCGCCGAAGGCCCGGTGCTGGCCGTTCACCAGAGCAACGATATCCTCGAGGCCATGGATGAGTGGTGTACGCGGACCCACGGTGAGAGCGGGCTGACTAAGCGTGTACAGGAGAGTCCGATTTCAGAGAAAGCAGCGGAAGACCAGACCCTGAATTTTCTGGCCCAGTACCTGGAAAAGGGTCAGTCTCCCCTGTGCGGCAACAGCATCGGCCAGGACCGGCGCTTCCTGGTGAAGTACATGCCCCGCCTCGAAGCCTTTTTCCATTACCGTAACCTGGACGTGAGCACCATCAAGGAGCTGGCCCGGCGCTGGCGGCCGGAGGTGTTGGATGGCGTGAAAAAGAAGGGCGCCCACCTGGCCCTGGATGATATCCGGGAGTCCATCGCCGAACTGCAGCACTACCGTGAGACGTTTTTCAAGCTGTAATCAGTAACGTTGACCGGCCATGCACCGTGCTTCAACCGTGCTGAATGGTGAGGCCGGATGGAGGGAGGGGTGCTTTCGGAACAGCGCCATGGATGGCGCGGAGCAAGGCCGGTAAAGGGACTACCGTGAATTGCGGTGGAGAAAGTACCCCTCCCTCCAGCCGGCCGGTCAGACACTCAGTTTGATTGGATTGCAGGCCTTAACCTGGGTGGTCCAGGGCAATCATGGGGTGAGGCTTCCGGACTTTCTCCGCCGCAATTCACGGCCCATCCATGGGCCGGCCTTGCTCCGCGCCATCCATGGCGCTGCTGCGAAAGTCCAGAAGCCTCACCCCATGCTCGCCCCTGCTGACTTTGGGCGTGGGCTGTCGGGGATGATGTATCAGTGGACTGCGTTGTGTTGATTCAGGGCCCAGTGAACATGTTCCCGGACCAGCTCGGAGGGGTGATCGGCCCGGGCCTTCAGTGCTTCGATGACGGGGATGGTCGAAGGGGCGTTTCCCAGGCCGACGGCCAGGTTGCGCAGCCAGCCCTCATACCCGGTGCGACGAATCGCCGAACCCTCCGTCCGCTTCAGGAATTCCTCTTCCGACCACAGGAACAGCTCCGCCAGGGTCGTGTTGTCCAGACTGTGTCGGGGCTGGAAATCATCCTCCGCACTGGGCTTGCTGAACTTGTTCCAGGGGCATACCAGCTGGCAGTCGTCGCAGCCGAACACACGATTGCCCATCAGCGGCCGCAACTCCTCCGGTATCGACCCCTTGAGTTCGATGGTCAGGTAACTGATGCACTTGCGGGCATCCAGCACGTGGGGGCCGACAAAGGCATCGGTCGGGCAGCGGTCAAGGCAGGCTGAGCAGCTCCCGCAGTGTTCTTTCTCAAAGGGGGCTGTCTCGGGGAGGGGGGCACTGGTGAAGATTTCCCCGAGAAAGAAAAACGAGCCGACGGTGGGGGCCAGCAGCATGGTGTTCTTGCCGATCCACCCCAGACCGGCCCGCTGGGCCAGGGCCCGCTCCATCACCGGTGCGCTGTCGGTGAAGGCCCGGTAGTGGTGGCCTTCCAGTTCTTCGTCGATACGCTTTGCCAGTTGTGAAAGCCGCTTGCGGATCAGCTTGTGATAGTCCCTGCCGAGGGTATAGCGGGAGATGTAGGCCTTTTCCCGGTCCTGAAGAACCTCCGCCGGGCTGTCCGGCGCCGGCAGATAGTCCATTCTTAACGAAATGACACGTTCCGTGCCGGGCACCAGTGAGGTGGGATTGTAACGCTTGTCGCCATGGTCGCCCATCCAGGTCATCTGGCCCTGCATACCCGCCTCCAGCCACTGCTGCAGCCGCTGGGCGTGCACACCAGTGTCCGGGCGGGTTATGCCCACCGCACTGAAGCCCAGCTCGCGGGCCCACTGGTCGATTTTCTCGGGTAATGCCTCTAGCGCCGTGGTCATGGTTTACTAATGCTTGCGTTATGGTCTATAACTAGTTTTTGCTAGGCCTTACAGAGGGCTGGCCAAAACAGTTAAACTGAATTCTTGATCAAACACCGGTTCCGTCACCCATGCTGACAGACAACATCTTATCAGAATCACTCTTCACTGCGGGGGGTGTGCAGGCCCTCGACCGTTATCTCATCGACGAAGTCGGTGTGGATGGCTATGTCCTCATGCAGAAAGCCGCCCGCGCGGCCTTTCGCCAGCTGGCTCGTCACTGGCCCGAAGCGAAACAGGTTCTGGTGCTCTGTGCCAGCGGCAACAATGGTGGCGATGGCTATCTTGTTGCCCTGAATGCACTGCGGCACGGGCACCGGGTCGACTGCGTCGCGGTCAAGGATCCGGGCAAACTTTCCGGCGATGCCCGCAAGGCCTGGCAGGATGCGGTGGACGCAGGGGTACAGGTCAGGCAATGGGAAGATTTGTCCGATAGCCAGAAAGACGATCTGTTTTCCGGTGAGGGGGTTATCGTCGACGCCATGCTGGGGACCGGGGTCCGGGGCAAGCCCCGACCACCCGTGGATGAACTGGTGCGGCGGATCAATCGTTCAGCCATGCCAGTGCTGGCGGTGGATGTCCCCTCCGGGCTGGATGCGGCTACCGGCGCAGCGGAGGGCGAAGCGGTCCAGGCCAGGGTGACGGCGACATTCATCGGCCAGAAAATCGGCCTGTTGACCGGCCAGGGGCCGCAATATGCCGGTCGGGTGGAGTTCGATACCCTCGGTGTCGGTGATGACCTGGCCGGATGCGAGGAGCCCCCGGTGGCCGGCCTGGCCACCTGGTCCCGTATCAAGGCGTCACTGCCGGCGGTATCCCGGGTGGCCCATAAGGGTGCGTTTGGCCATGTGCTGATCATAGCAGGCAGCCAGGGCTTCGGTGGGGCTGGTCTGCTGGCGGCCGAGGCTGCCGGTCGCAGTGGCGCCGGACTGGTAAGTCTGGCTACCCATCCGGATCATGTGGCGCCTGCGCTGGCCAGATGTCCCTCAGTCATGGTGCGGGGCGTGACTCACGGCAATCAGCTTTCTGAACTGCTGGAAAGGGCCGATGCGGTGGTCTGCGGCCCTGGCATAGGACAGTCCGCCTGGGGACAGCAGATGCTCCAGCAGGTGCTGTCCACCAACATACCACGGGTGCTGGACGCAGACGCTCTCAATCTGCTGGCGCAGCAGAAGCCGGTTGTTGCGGAGAAGCAGGTGATCACGCCGCATCCGGGTGAGGCTGCGCGTCTTCTGGACTGCTCGGTGGCGGACATCGAGGCCGACCGGCTTGAGGCGGTCACCCGACTCCAGCGGCGTTATGGCGGAGTGGCCCTGCTCAAGGGAGCCGGTACCCTGATTGCCGGTGAGGAAGGTTTGCCGGTGCTGGTGGCGGGTGCAAATCCCGGCATGGCAACAGGCGGCATGGGAGATGTGCTGTCGGGAATCTGCGGTGCGCTGGCGGCGCTCACGGTGAAGTCACCGGAGCTGTCGTTGCGGGATGCGACCACGCTGGCCGCCGCCGTACACATTGAGTCGGCCAACCGGGCATCCCTGGTACGGGGTTACCGGTCCCTGTTGCCGGTGGATGTTATTGATGCGCTGTCGTGGGCATTCCGGTCGGCCGAGCAGCCGGTATACGGGAGCTGGGCCGATGAGTAAGGCGCTGCGGGTATGGTTGCCGGATGAGGCGGCCACGGTGTCGGCGGGCAATCTGCTGGCGGCCGTGGTCCAGTCGGTGTCTTCGGCGGCGGGACTTGTTATATTCCTCCACGGCACCCTGGGCGCCGGCAAGACCACATTCAGCCGGGGGTTCATCCGGGCGCTGGGCCACGAGGGAGCGGTCAAGAGCCCCACCTATACCCTGGTGGAGCCCTACGAGCAGCTTACCCCAGCCACCTGGCATTTTGATCTTTACCGCCTGGGTGACCCTGAGGAACTGGAGTTCATGGGAATACGTGACTATCTGGTGCCGGGGAACGTTTGTCTGGTGGAGTGGCCAGAGCGGGGCGCCGGCATCCTGCCGACACCGGACCTGGAGCTGACTCTCGCGCCGGAAGGAGGAGGGCGCTCGTTGATTGCCGAGCAACGCACAGAGGCTGGCCGGGTGCTGCTGACACGGTTTCATGAAAGGCTGAGGTCGACCGCTCCCTTTGACGGGGCGATGACGGAGACGGATCTGGAATGAGGGCTTCGGATATGAAGCGTCAAGGATTTTTCAGGCTGGCATGGTTGTTGGCGCTGGCGTCGGTGCTGCTGACAGCTTCGCTGCCAGCCACTGCCAGCACCAGCGTCGAAAGTGCCCGGATCTGGCCGGCGCCGGACCATACCCGCCTGGTGTTTGACACGCGGACTCCGGTGGATCACACCATTTTTTCCCTGGAAAACCCGGCGCGCCTTGTCATCGACCTCAAGAATACTGACCTGAAAACGGATCTTGATGGACTGGATCTGAAGGGGAGTCCGGTCAAGCGCATTCGCAGCGCCTCCCGCAACGGCAACGACCTGAGGGTGGTGCTGGACCTGGACCGTGACATCAAGCCCCGCAGCTTTCAGCTGGAGCCGAACCAGCAGTACGGGCATCGCCTGGTGGTGGACCTGATCCAGGAGGAAAGGGCATCGCTGCCTTCCCCGGACCGGCCCATTGTCCGTGATCATGGCGATGGCAAGCGGGACATCATCGTGGTGATTGACGCCGGCCATGGTGGTGAAGACCCCGGTGCCATCGGCCCTGCCGGTACCCTGGAAAAAGACGTGGTGCTGTCCATGGCCCGTCACCTGAAGGATCTGATCGACAGCAAGCCCGGTTACGAGGCCAGGCTGACCCGGACCGGCGACTACTACATTGATCTGCGGAGCCGGACATTGCTGGCCCGCAAACACAAGGCGGATCTCTTCGTGTCGGTGCATGCCGACGCTTTCCGCAGCCCCCAGCCCAGCGGCGCCTCGGTATTTGCCCTGTCCCAGCGGGGAGCCACCAGTGAGACCGCCCGCTGGCTTGCCCGCAGTGAGAACCGTTCCGACCTGATCGGCGGTGTCGGCGGGGTGACACTGGGAGACAAGGACGACATCCTGGCCGGGGTGTTGCTGGATCTCTCCATGACCGCCAGCATCAACGCCAGTGTGGGTGTCGGTGACTATATACTGGGCAAGCTCGGCAAGGTCACCAAACTCCACAAACCGGGCGTTGAACAGGCTGCGTTCGCGGTGCTCAAGTCACCCGACATCCCCTCGATTCTTGTGGAGGCAGGATTTATCTCGAACCCGCGTGAGGAGCGGAACCTGGCCAGCGCCCGTCACCAGCGCAAGGTGGCAGAGGCGGTATTCGACGGGATCGATGACTACTTCAACAACCGGCCGCCGCCTGGCACCCTGCTTGCCTGGCAGAAGCGCCAGAGTGGCGGTGGTGGCAGCACCGAGTACCGTATTCGGCGGGGCGATACGCTGTCTGCGGTGGCACGACAGAACCAGGTCAGTGTCCAGGCGCTCAAGCGGGCCAACGGACTCACGGACGACAGGCTGATCGTGGGTCAGACGCTGCAGATACCGTCCTCCTGAATCTGTTATCATCCGGGCGTCGATATCCACCAACGCCCGGAGATCCGCAACGCAATGCCTTCCATCAAGCTGCTGTCTCCCCGTCTGGCCAACCAGATTGCCGCCGGGGAGGTGGTCGAACGGCCTTCCTCCGTCCTCAAGGAACTCATCGAAAACGCCCTCGACGCCGGTGGCCGTCGGATCGACGTGGATGTCGAGCAGGGCGGAGCGCGCCTGATCCGGGTCCGGGACGATGGCGTGGGAATTCCCCGGGACGAGTTGCCGCTGGCGCTGAGCCGTCATGCCACCAGCAAGATTGCCTCCCTGGATGATCTTGAGGCGGTCGCCTCCCTGGGCTTCCGGGGCGAGGCCCTGGCCAGCATCAGTTCCGTTTCCCGGCTGACCCTGACCTCCCGCACCGCGGACCAGGAGGCGGCGAGCCGGGTCGAGGTGGAGGGTCGCGACATGGATGCCAGGATATCGCCAGCGGCCCATCCCGTGGGCACCACCGTGGAAGTACGGGATCTTTTCTTCAACACCCCGGCCCGGCGCAAGTTCATGCGCACCGAAAAAACCGAGTTCGGTCATCTTGAGGAGGTGTTGCGGCGCCAGGCTCTCGGGCGTTTCGATACCGGCTTTACCCTTCGGCATAACCAGAAGGTCGTACAGAGCCTCCGGCCCGCGGAAACCGAACTGGATCATGAGCGCCGCGTCGGTGCCCTGTGTGGGCAGAAGTTCATCGACAATGCCGTGGTGATCGATGCCCAAGCCACCGGGCTCAGGCTGAAAGGCTGGGTGGCGTTGCCCACTTTTTCCCGGAGCCAGGCGGACCTCCAGTATTTCTTCGTCAACGGCCGGGTGATTCGTGACCGTCTGGTGGCCCATGCGGTGCGCCAGGCCTACCGTGACGTGCTCTATAACAACCGGCACCCCGCTTTCGTGCTCTATCTCGAACTGGATCCGGCCAATGTGGATGTCAACGTGCATCCCACCAAGCATGAGGTGCGTTTCCGGGACGGACGGCTGGTGCATGATTTCATCTTCCGCACCCTCCACCGGGCGTTAGGCGATGTCCGTCCCGACGACCATTTTCGCGGCGCGGTGGCCCAGTCACTGGGCCGCAATGGCGGCGGTGCCGCGCTTTCGGCCGCGCCGGCGCCAGCCCCGCAGCAGGGTGGCGAATTCCAGTCAGCCTCCGGCTACAGTGGCCAGTACCAGAGCTACGGGGCAGCGTCGGGACAGCCGCAGTCGCCGTGGGCGGCCCAGGACCAGATGGCCTTCTACCGCTCCCTGAGCGAGGGGGGAGGTCCGTCAGCGGCGCCCCAGACTGCGCCAGCCCCGGAGCCAAGAGCGTACCCCCATATCGTTCCGACGCCCGCCATGGGCCGGACCGAAGCCGTCGAGGGAGAGGCCGGCGAGCCTCCCCTGGGATACGCCATTGCCCAGCTGCACGGTATCTACATTCTCGCCCAGAGCCGCCAGGGCATGATCATTGTCGACATGCATGCGGCCCATGAGCGGATCACCTATGAGCGCATGAAGCGGGCACTGGACACCCAGGACCTGACCAGCCAGCCGCTGTTGGTTCCGGTGTCGGTGGCGGTCAGCCAGAAGGAGGCCGCGCTGGCGGAGGATCATGCCGCCGAGCTGTCCATGCTGGGCCTGACGGTGGAGCGGATCGGTCCCGAAACCCTGGCAGTCAGGCAACTGCCCGCCCTTCTGCGGGGTGCCGATGCCGAACAGTTGTTGCGGGACGTGCTGGCGGATCTGATTGCCAATGGCACCAGCGACCGGGTCGAGGCACAGACCCATGAGCTGCTCGGTACCATGGCCTGTCACGGTTCAGTGCGGGCCAATCGCCAGCTGACAATTCCTGAAATGAACGCCCTTCTGCGGGACATGGAGGCCACCGAGCGCAGTGGTCAGTGCAATCACGGCCGACCCACCTGGACCCTGGTGACCCTGCCGGAGCTGGACAAGCTTTTCCTGCGGGGTCGCTGACCATGGCTGATTCCAGTGACGACAGGCCCCTGGCCATTTTTCTGATGGGGCCGACTGCCTCCGGCAAGACCGATCTGGCCATAGAGCTTTGCCGCCACCTGCCCTGTGACATTATCAGTGTCGACTCTGCGATGATTTACCGGGGCATGGACATCGGTACCGCCAAACCCTCCCCGGAGGAGCTGGCGGCCGCGCCACATCGTCTGATCGATATCTGTGACCCGGCCCAGAGCTATTCGGCCGCGGATTTTCGCCGCGATGCCCTTGCGGAGATGGCGGCTATCACTGCCGCCGGCCGTATTCCCCTGCTGGTGGGTGGCACCATGATGTATTTCAAGGCGCTGCTGCAGGGAATGGGAAACCTGCCTTCCGCCGACGCGGACATGCGCATGCGGCTTGAGGCTGAAGCCAGGGAGCGGGGCTGGGCGGCTCTGCACAATGAGCTGGCTGACCGGGACCCGGTGGCGGCCGGTCTTATTCACCCCCACAACCGGCAACGCCTGATACGGGCCCTGGAAGTCATCCGTCTGACCGGGCGCCCGATCTCGGAGTTCTGGCAGAGCGAGGATGTGAAGGATTACCCGTACAGGACGCAATGGCAGGCAGACGCCGATCATCAGCTTCCGTATACTGTATTGCAGTTCGCACTGGCGCCGCCGGAGCGACACCAGCTCCATCAGCGGATCCGCGCACGATTCCTGGCCATGCTGGATCAGGGTTTTGTTGATGAAGTGAAGTGCCTTATGAATAGGGGTGATCTGAACCTGGACATGCCTTCTATGCGTTGTGTCGGATACCGTCAGGTCTGGTGCTGGCTGCAGGGGGAAGGGGACTATCCGGTTATGGTTGAGAAAGGGATTGCCGCAACCCGGCAACTGGCGAAACGCCAGCTGACCTGGCTGCGCAAATGGCAGGATGTTACCTGGCTGCAAAGCGACGCCAGGGGAAATGTCGATATCGCCTTGAAAAAAATCCGGTCTCACACCACATTAAAACCGGAGCGGTAAGGCTTCCGGGTGATTCTGAGGATTTGCCGGGAACTTCGCTGGAGGGATCCGGTCTCGATTGGCCTCGAACCGGGCATTGACTAATGCCTGCGGGTTTCGTGGCCGCCTAAACTATGACGATCTGCACTATCAGAAAAACAGGAGAACTGAACATGTCAAAAGGGCACTCGTTACAAGACCCTTACCTTAACGCACTGCGCAAGGAGCGTATCCCGGTTTCCATCTTCCTGGTGAACGGTATCAAGTTGCAGGGCCAGGTAGAGTCATTTGACCAGTTTGTGATTTTGCTCAAGAATACCGTCAGTCAGATGGTGTACAAGCACGCGATTTCAACGGTCGTACCGGCACGGAACGTCCGGATCCCACCACAGACCCCTGCCGGGGAGCATGAAGCAGAAGATTGATCGAACCCTTGTGCGGTTTGTCAGCAAACCCGCACAGGCCGGACCCTATGACGGTCCTGCCTGTGCGGGTTTTTGCGTTTGTGCGCTGTCGGAGAGCTGTGTGACTGGAGGCTACTTTTTTGTTTGAACGTCCGAATGTCGGTGAGCGGGCTGTGCTCGTTCACATCGAGTTTACTTCCCATGGCAGCGAGTCCGAGGACCCCGGCGAGTTTCGGGAGCTGGTGATCTCGGCCAACGTCGAGCCGGTGGCCACGGTGACCGGTACGCGGAAGCAGCCCACCTCCCGGCTTTTCGTTGGAGAGGGGAAGCTGGAGGAGATCCGTGACGTGGTGGCGGCGAGCGAGGCGGACGTTGTGCTGTTCAACCATGCTCTCAGCCCGAGCCAGGAACGCAACATCGAGCGGGAACTCAAGTGCCGGGTACTGGACCGGACCGGGGTGATTCTGGACATTTTCGCCCAGCGGGCCCGTACCCACGAAGGTAAACTGCAGGTCGAGCTGGCACAGCTCGAACATATGTCCACTCGGCTGGTCCGGGGCTGGACGCACCTGGAGCGCCAGAAAGGCGGTATCGGCCTGCGGGGTCCCGGTGAGACCCAGCTGGAGACCGACCGGCGTCTGCTTCGGGAACGGATCAAGGCGATCCACAAGCGGCTGGAGAAAGTTCGCCGGCAGCGGGACCAGGGGCGTCGTGCCCGAATGCGTGCGGACATTCCGACGGTGTCCCTGGTGGGCTACACCAACGCCGGCAAGTCCACCCTTTTCAATCGCATTACCGAATCCGGTGTTTACACCGCCGATCAGTTGTTCGCCACCCTGGATCCCACCCTGCGGCGGCTGGAACTTCCCGACATCGGGCCTGTCGTTATTGCGGATACGGTGGGCTTCATCCGCCATCTGCCCCACAAGCTTGTGGAAGCTTTCCGTGCAACCCTCGAGGAGACCACCCAGGCGGCATTGCTGTTGCATGTGGTGGACTGTCATGACGAACGCCGTGATGACAACATGGAGCAGGTCGAGTCCGTGCTGGATGAGATCGGTGCGGACGAGGTGCCGGTTCTGGAAGTCTTCAACAAGATCGACCTGCTTGAGGAATTTTCCCCCAGGATTGAGCGGAACGAGGCGGGAGAGCCCGTTCGGGTCTGGGTATCCGCCCAGACCGGCGACGGTCTGGCACTGCTTTATGACGCCATTGTCGAGCGGCTGGCGGAAGACCTGCTTCACCACTGTGTGATTCTCGGCCCGACCGACGGCAGGCTGAGGGCCATGCTCCACGAGGCGGATTCGGTTATCAGCGAACGCTACCGGGACAATGGCGACGTGGTGCTGGAAGTGCGGTTGCAGAGCCGCGACTGGTATCAGCTGCTCAGTCGAGCCGGTATGACGCCCGGACAGGTGCGTACGGAAGCGCCTGCCTCGTGACGCATTGCAAAAAGCTCCGTTGCTATTGCCGGGGCTGATATAAATCCCTAGTATTTGCAGCCATTCACAATGCTTTAAACGTACAGACGGAGAGACCTATGGCCTGGAATGAACCGGGTGGGAACCGCAACGACAATGATCCCTGGGGTACCGGAGGTGGTCGTCGTGGTGGTAATGATCAGGGGCCCCCAGACCTCGATGAAGCCCTGAAAAAGGGGCTCGACAAACTCAATCGCATGCTCGGTGGAAAGGGCAACCGCTCCGGCGGCAGCGGCGGGGGTTCTGGCGGTAGCGGCGGCAGCGCGGCTGGTATCGGTGCGGTACTTGCCCTGGGTGCAATTATTGTTGCCGGCTATGTGGTCTTTCAGTCTTTCTACACTGTGGACGAGCAGGAGCGGGCCGTGGTGCTCCGTTTCGGTGAGTATCACCGCACCGAGAACCCCGGTCTGCGGTTCAAGCTGCCGCTGGTCGAGTCCGCCACCAAGGTTCGGGTGACCAACGTCCGGAACGCCGAATCCAGGGGCCAGATGCTGACCCAGGATGAAAACCTGGTGTCGGTGGAACTTCAGGTCCAGTACCGGGTTGCGGATGCCAAGGCCTACGTGTTGAACGTCCGGGACTCCAATCAGGCCCTGGCTTTTGCAACCGACAGTGCCCTCAGGCATGAAGTGGGCAGTACCACCCTGGACCAGGTTCTGACCGAGGGCCGGGCGGAGCTTGCCATTAACGTCGAGCAGCGGCTGCAGAGCTTCCTGGCGGACTACAGCACCGGTCTTGAAATCGTTCAGGTAAACGTCGAGAGCACCCAGCCGCCTGAGGCGGTGCAGGACGCCTTCCGCGAGGTTCAGAGAGCCCGGGAAGACGAGCAGCGGTTCAAGGAAGAGGCCGAGACCTACCGCAACAGGGTCGTTCCGGAAGCACGGGGCCGTGCCCAGCGACTGCTTGAGGAAGCCATGGCCTACAAGGAGGAAGTGATCGAGCGGGCCCGGGGTGAAACCGCGCGTTTCACCGAGTTGCTGAGCGTTTACCAGAACGCGCCTGAAGTGACCCGTGAGCGCATGTACCTGCAGGCCCTTGAGAACGTCTTCACCAACACCAGCAAGGTGCTTGTGGACACCGACAGTTCGGGCAACATGATGTACCTGCCCCTGGACCGGATCATGAGCGATCAGAACCAGGCAGCGGTATCCGGTTCGCGCTCTGACAGCAGTCAGCGTACGGACGAGCAGAACATCCAGGCCCTTACGGACCGGGTGATCGAGGAGCTCCGCAACCGTCAGGAATCCAGTAACAGCCGGGGAGGTCGATAATTATGGGCCCTAAAAGCATTGCGGGCATTGCAGGTGCCCTGGTCGTGGTCCTGCTGGTGCTGTCGAGCGTTTATATCATTCCGGAGACCCATCGCGGCGTTGTCCTGAGGTTTGGTGAACTGATCGAGACCGATGTGCCGGCTGGTCTGCACTTCAAGGTGCCGGTGGTGGATCAGGTGCGTGAATTCGACGTCCGGCTTCTGACCACCGACCTTCCGGCGAAGCAGTACCTGACGGCGGAGAAGAAGCCGCTGGACGTGGATTCCTATGTGGCCTGGCGTATTCAGGACGTGGACGAGTATTACCGGTCCACCGGGGGTGACGAGCTTCGCGCCCAGTCGCTGCTGCTGTCCCGGATCGACAACGGCCTGAGGGATGAGTTCGGTGTCCGCACCATGCACGAGGTGGTTTCCGGTCAGCGGGATGAGCTGATGGAAAACCTGACCGCGCGGGTCGACGAGCGGGTTCGGGAGGCCTTTGGTATCGAAGTGATAGATATCCGGGTCAAGGCCATCGAGCTGCCCCAGTCCGTCAGCGAAAACGTCTTCCGCCGAATGGCAACCGAGCGCGAAAAGCTGGCTCAGGAGTTCCGCTCCCGCGGCCGCGAGCTGGCGGAGGGGATCCGCGCCGATGCAGATCGTCAGAGGACTGTGACCCTGGCAGAGGCCTTTGCCGAGGCGGAGGAGACCCGCGGTGAGGGTGATGGTGAGGCCGCCCGCATCTACGCCGGCGCCTATGGCGCGGATCCGGAGTTCTACAGCCTGTATCGCAGCCTCGAAGCCTATCAGCGCACCTTCTCCGGCAAGGACGATCTGATGGTCATCGATACGGATAGCGAGTTCCTGCGCTACCTGAAGGATCCCACCCCCGCCACTAACTGATCGGGCCGGACCTTTGCCGGAAAACCAGAAAACCGGAACGCCCTGGGCCCACAGGGCCGTTCCGGTTTTTTTGTGGGCGGCAAAGGTGTAGAATCCGCCGGGTTTTGCATAAAAGAATGGAGCGTCCCCACGAGGGTTGCTTCGCCTCTGAGCCGCACTGGCGAATCCGGCAAACTGACTCAAGCGAAAAGGTAAACAGGACATGACGGTTTCTGACCGCTGGCTGCTTCCCGACGGCGTGGAAGACATCCTTCCGCCCCTGGCAGGGCAGATAGAATCCCTGCGCCGTGAGGTGATGGATACCTGTCAGCGGTGGGGGTACCAACTGGTGATTCCGCCCCTGATCGAATATCTGGAATCGCTGTTTACCGGCACCGGCCATGACCTGGCGCTGCAGACCTTCAAGCTGACCGACCAGCTCACCGGGCGAATGATGGGTGTCCGGGCCGATATGACGCCTCAGGCGGCTCGAATTGATGCCCATACGCTGCACCAGGAAGGCATTACCCGGCTGTGCTACGCCGGACATGTTCTTCACGCGCGGCCCCAGCACATGCTGACCGGGCGGACACCGATCCAGGCCGGCTGTGAGCTCTTTGGCAGCTCGTCCGAGGAAGCCGACCTGGAAGTGATCCGGCTGATGCTGGATACCCTCAAGGTGGCGGGTATCGATTCGATTCACCTGGATCTTGCCCACGTTTCCATCTACCAGTCCCTTATCGAGGCGGCGGACGTCGATGAGCAGACCAGGGCAGCCATTTTTGACGCCATGGCCCGCAAGTCCATCCCCGAACTGGACGAACTTCTGGGCGAGGCTCCCGCGGGTTCGCCAGGAGCCCACCTGCGCACCCTCGCCCGGGTCAGCGGAGGTGCTGAAGCCCTGAAGACTGCCCGCCGTGCCCTGGAAGGGGCTCCGGTCAATGTCCTGTCCGCCCTGGACCAGCTTGAGCGCATTGCCGGACGACTTCAGGACGGCCATCCCGAACTGAAGCTCGGCTTCGATTTCTGTGAGCTGCGGGGCTACAACTACCATACCGGTCTGGTGTTTGCCGCTTATGTTCCGGGCCACGGCGATGCCGTGGGCAAGGGCGGCCGGTATGATGCCATCGGCCAGGACTTTGGCCGGGCCCGGCCCGCTACTGGCTTCAGCCTGGATGTGCGGGCACTGGTGTACCTGGGCAGCCGGGTCGGCAAGCCCCGCTCCGTGATCTGGGCTCCGCCGGAGCCGGATGCCAGCCTGGAAACGGCTATTGCGGAGCTGCGCAGGACCGAAACGGTGGTGCGGGCCCTTCCGGAAGATGTAAGTGTCAATCCCGCCGAACGCGGCTGTGACCGGGTGCTGGTCAAGCGCGAAGGTCGGTGGATTGTCGAACAACTGGATTAAATTTGGCAGACCGGTCCCCACGGGCCGGCCGGTATGAGAGATCGTCATGGGAAAGAACGTCGTAGTGCTGGGAACCCAATGGGGTGATGAAGGCAAGGGCAAGATCGTCGACCTGCTCACCGACCAGGTGACCGCTGTCGTGCGTTTCCAGGGTGGCCACAATGCAGGTCATACCCTGGTGATCGAGGGTAAGAAGACCGCCCTGCACCTGATTCCCTCCGGTATCCTGCGGAAGCACGTCCAGTGCCTGATCGGCAACGGTGTGGTGCTGTCACCGGAAGCCCTGCTCAAGGAGGTCCGCGAGCTGGAGGCAAGCGGGGTGGCGGTTCGCGATCGCCTGCGCATCAGCCATGCCTGCCCGCTGATTCTGCCGACCCATGTGCGCATCGATCAGGCCCGTGAGCGGGCCAGGGGCAACGACAAGATCGGCACCACCGGCCGTGGTATCGGTCCCGCATACGAGGACAAGGTCTCCCGCCGGGGCCTGAGGCTCGGGGACCTGTTCAATCCGGAGGCCTTCGAGGTCAAGCTGCGGGAGATCATGAGCTATCACAACTTCGTGCTCACCGAGTATTTCGGGGAGCAGGCGGAGGACATCGATCAGGCCCTCGCCAACCTCAAGGAGATGGGCAAGGAGATCCTGCCCATGGCGGCGGACGTAACCGATCTGCTTCACGATTACCGCAAGCGCGGGGAAAATATCCTGTTCGAGGGCGCCCAGGGGTCCTTGCTGGATATCGATCTGGGTACCTACCCCTTTGTGACCTCCTCCAACACCACGGCCGGTGGCACCGCGACAGGCTCCGGATTCGGTCCGCTGTTCCTCGACTATGTGCTGGGCATCACCAAGGCCTATACCACGCGGGTTGGTTCAGGTCCGTTCCCCACCGAGTTGTTCGATGAGATGGGGCAGCATCTGGCAGTGAAGGGCAATGAGATTGGCACCACCACCGGTCGCTCCCGTCGTTGCGGCTGGTTTGATGCCGTGGCCCTGCGCCACGCCATCCAGATCAACAGTGTTTCCGGCATCTGCCTGACCAAGCTGGACGTGCTGGATGGTATGGACTCGGTAAAGGTATGCGTCGGGTACAAGACCCCGACGGGAGAAATGAGCCGCCCACCCATCAACGTGGAAGAGTATGGCCTGATCGAGCCGGTATACGAAGAGCTGCCTGGCTGGAGCGAGAGCACCGTTGGCCTGACCACGCTGGATCAGCTGCCGGAGAATGCCCGCTCCTATATCCGCTTCCTGGAAGAGCAGATCGAGGCGCCCATCGATATCATTTCCACCGGTCCCGACCGGGTGGAGACCATCACCATGCGCCATCCCTTCGGCGCCTGAACGGCGTGACTCCAAAAGGCGGCCATCTGGCCGCCTTTCGCATTTGTGGCTACCCCTGTTTTCCGGGGGGCTTGCGTTTTCCCGGTTTCCGGGCGATGACAGTGGCTCGCATGGGTCCGGGATACCCCTCGATGGTTCTTGATGGATCGTCCGGGTCGAGAAAGTGATCCAGTGACTGGAACCGCATCCAGTCCGTCGATCGTTGTTCTTCCGTTGTTGTCACCGTCACGTCCACCACTTCAGCGTCTCTCAGTCCGGCCCGGTCCATCCAGCGCAGAAGGGTGGCGCTGGATGGCAGGAACCAGACATTGCGCATCTGCCCGTAACGGTCTTCGGGCATCAGGCTGTATCCTTCGGGACCATCCACCACCAGGGTTTCCAGGACCAGTTCGCCGCCGGGACGGAGGGTGTCCTTGAGCTCCAGGAGGTGGTCAATGGGAGAGCGCCGGTGATAGAGCACGCCCATGGAGAAAGTGGTATCGAAGTATTCCAGCGGGCGTGGCAGCTCCTCTATACGAAGCGGCAACAGGTCCACCGGCGCCGAGGGCTGATACCGCTTGACCGCCAGGAACTGGAAGAGAAAGAGCAGGCCAGGGTCGATTCCAATAACTTCCGAGGCGCCGGCGCCGTACATGCGCCACAGGTGATAGCCGGATCCGCAGCCTACGTCCAGCACCCGGCGGCCGTTGAGGTCACTGAGGGAGGGGGCAACCCGGTCCCACTTCCAGTCGGAACGCCATTCCGTGTCCACCAGCGTGCCAAAGAACCGGAAGGGGCCCTTGCGCCAGGGCATGAGTCCCCTCAGTCCGGCTTCGAGCTGTTCCGTCTCAGGGGAGGACAGCGGGACGAGGCTATCCACCGTGACCTCGCTGCGATCGTTGTAGACCAGGGCGTCGGAGCGCTCGGGAAGTTGCGCCAGGGCCGCGGCCCAACGAGGGAGGTCGCCATGGGGATTGGTGACGAAGCGGGTATGAAGCTGCTCGCGGATCTGGGCGGCCCGGTCCTGCCAGCCTTCGCTTTCCAGTCTCGCCAGCATGGCTTCCCACGTCTGTTCCCAGTTGAAGTCCGTCATTTCAGGGTCTCCCTTGGTGGTGTCAGGCGGGCTTGAAGGCCAGCATGGAGACGAAGTTGAAGCACTGGTACCAGACCATGACATCGCGAAAGCCGGCTTCTTCCAGACGTTCCCGATGGCCCGAAAGGGTTTCCGGTATGAGAACCTGTTCCAGGGCCGACCGCTTCTGGCTGATCTCAAGGTCGGAGTAGCCGTTGGCGCGTTTGAACTCATGGTGCAGGCGGGTCTGCACCTCCTGTTCCTGTGGCCGCTCAAAGCGGATTTTTTCGGACAGGATCAGTACGCCCCCAGGGCGGGTCGCCCCGGCAATACGCGCCAGCAACTCAGGTCGCTGCGCTGGCGGAACGAACTGAAGTGTGAAATTCAGGGTGGTCACGGACGCGTCCTGGATCGTCGTCTCCAGAATGTCTTCGCAGCGCAGTTCCACCGGCAGCGGGTGGTCGTCCAGGGCGATATGGTGCCGGCACCGTTCGATCATCGCTTCGGAGTTGTCCACGCCCACCAGGGTGCAGCCGCTCTCCGGGAGGCCATGGCGCATGGCCAGGGTGGACGCCCCAAGGGAGCAGCCCAGGTCGTAACAGTGAGAGCCTGGCTGGGCGTACTGCTCGGTAATGACCTCGATCATGGGGATGATGGTGGTGTAGCCGGGCACGGAGCGCCGGATCATGTCAGGGAATACCCGGGCGACGGAAGCATCGAAGCGGAAATCCTGCCGGGGCTGCTCCCGGGCGAAGAGCCGGTCGGCCTCCTGCGTCGGAAACGGGGGTTGCTCGGTGTTCGACATGCAGTTCTCCTTACAGGTCGCCGCTCATGGGCGCCGGGCGGCAGCGAACCCCCCGGTTCTTGTAGTCCACCAGGACGCCCCTGTAATCCGGGTCGGCATCGGAGGCAATCGCCAGGTAGCCGTCCACGCAAACGGCATGGAGTTCCGAGGCTTTCGGCGACATACGGAAGTCCTCGCCCGGTTTGATATGGATGGCCTGAAAGTCCCCGACCGGCATGTGGTCCTTGTTGTCCGGATGGGCGATCTTGCCGCTCAGCTCCAGCACCAGCACAGTGGCGATAATGCTCACAATGGCGGTGACGATCAGGCTTCGGATTGTATAGGTCGCCTCATTCTGGCTCATGGATGCTCCATCGAAAGGTCGGAATGTCGGTTCAGTACTGGCCCGGGAGAGTCAGCACCGGGCCCTGAAGGGCCGCCAGCTGCTCCCGCAGCGACAGCACCTGGTCGGACCAGAACCGGGGTTGGGCAAACCAGGGGAAAAAACGGGGGAAGGCAGGGTCGTCCCAACGCTGGGCCAGCCATGCGCAGTGGGAAAGCTGCCGGTAGCAGCGCAGGGGTTCGATCAGGTAACGCTCACGGCGGTTGAAGTCCCGGAACATCTCGTATCCTTCCAACAGTTCCGCGAACTGCAGGCTTCGCTCATGGTCATCGCCGTTGAGCAGCAGCCACAGGTCCTGGATGGCCGGGCCCGAGCGGCAGTCATCCAGATCCACGAACAGCAGCCTGTCCTCCCGGACCAGGATGTTGCCGGCGTGGCAGTCACCGTGGAGCCGGATATTGTCCAGTTCCCCGGCCTGGTCGATAAGACGGGCACAGGCATCGATCAGGTCCGGAATCAGGCTGTCCCAGGCCGGACGCAGGTCCGCAGGAATCCAGCCATTCTCAGTCAGGTAGCGGCTGAAGTCGGTGATGCCCGGCAGTATGGCCATGGTGGGACGATGCTCAAAAGTGCCGGCGCCGCCCACGTTGTGCAATTGTCCCAGCCACTGGCCGAGCCGGTAGAGGGTGTCCGTCACACTGGTGTCCGGGGCCTGGCCGCCGCGCTGGTGGAAAAGTGCGAACAGGAATGCCTGGTGGCGGCCCAGAGTGTCACCGGATGGCAGACGCAGCGGAGCGACAACCGGTACTCCGGCCTCTTCCAGTTCCAGCGAGAACCGGTGTTCCTCCCGGATCTGGGCCTCGCTCCAGCGACCGGGGCGGTAGAACTTGGCGATCACCGGCGGCTGGTCGTCGAGCCCCACCTGGTAAACACGGTTCTCGTAGCTGTTCAGGGCGAACAGCCGGCCGCTGACCGGGAACTGCTCCTCCTCCACGGCATCCAGGATATGGTCCGGCGTCAGCGCGTCGTAGGGGTGGCTGCTGTTATTCGCCGCTATCTGGTCGGACGACATAGGACTCCCGTCGGTTCATGCAAAATGGTCGGGCCCCGGGCTTTTCCGGTGGCTCCGTGAATGACAGTATACCGGTTCATGCCTGTTCAGTTCAGCAATCCGGAGAGGAACACTTGGAAACCCTGCAAACCGACCTTGTGGTCATAGGCGCTGGCGTCGTGGGTCTGGCCGTTGCCCGGGAGCTGGCCCTGGCGGGCCAGGAGGTGATTGTCCTGGAGCAGGGCGCACAGTTCGGCGAAGGTATCTCGTCCCGTAACAGCGAAGTCATTCATGGCGGCATCTACTACCCTGCCGGCTCACTCAAGGCGCGTTTCTGCCTGGAAGGACGCGAGCTTCTCTATGGTTATTGCCAGACTCACCCGGTGGCCCACCGGCAGACCGGCAAATGGATCATTGCCAGCCATGACCGGCAGAGGGGGCCCCTGGAGCGGGTATATGATTCTGCCGCCGCCAATGGCGTGGCTCTGGAGGTAGCCGAGGGCGAGGCCCTGTGCCGGGCATTGCCCGGCGTTCAGGCTGTGGCCGGGCTCTATTCTCCCCGTACCGGGATAATCAGCAGTCATGAGTTGATGGTCTCCCTGCTGGGGGAGCTTGAGTCCGCCGGCGGGCAACTGGTTTGCCGTGCTCCGGTCATCGCTGTTACCAGTGATGAAGGTGGTCACACGCTGACTGTCGGTGGAGAGATGCCCTGCAGGCTGGCCTGCAAGCGGGTGGTGAATGCTGCCGGCCTTGGTGCGACACCCCTTGCCGGGAACTGGCAGGGATACGACCCCGGGTTCTGTCCGCCGGCCTGGTACGCCCGGGGAGTCTATTTTTCCTATAGTGGCCGCCACCCCTTCGACACACTGGTCTATCCCGTGCCCGAGCCCGGCGGACTCGGAGTACATCTGACCCTGGACCTGGCCGGCCAGGCCCGCTTCGGCCCTGATGTTGAGTGGATCCCGGCGCCGGACGTCACTGTCGATCCTGGAAGAAGGCAAGCGTTTGTCGATTCGATAAAACAGTGGTGGCCGGCACTGGAACCGGACCGGCTGCAGCCGGCTTATGCCGGAATACGACCCAAACTGGCGGGACCGGAGGCTGGGTTCGTTGACTTCCTCATCCAGGACGAGAGCGACCACGGGGTGCCGGGCCTGGTGCACCTGTTCGGCATCGAGTCACCCGGACTCACGTCCTGTCTCGCCATTGCCCGTCATGTAAAATCCCTGATGGCCTGAGTGTGCCGGGGTTCTCGCCAGGGCCCATACCTGGATCCGTTCCGCTCCGTGCTTTCGCAACAGCCACGCAAGAGTGCGCATGGTCGCGCCGGTGGTTACCACGTCATCAACGATCGCCAGATGGGCAGGCACCTCGCCGTTAACCTCGAAAACACCGCGGAGATTTCGCAACCGCTCCTGGCGGTCCAGCCCTGACTGGGCGGCGCTTTTGCGAACCCGGCGAACCCGCTGTCCCGACCAGGGAATGCCGGTGCGCTGGCTTATGGCTTCAGCGATCTCCGCCGCCTGGTTAAAGCCCCGCTGGCGTTCCCGCTGTCGATGCATGGGAGCCGGAACCAGGAGGTCAGGGCGCTGGTCCGGGCAGGCGGCGAGATAAGCCTCGACATGGCCGGCCATGTCGGCCAGCAGGGGCCGCCCGAAGGCCCGCTGCCGGTGATATTTGTAATGGCTGATCATCCGGTCCACGGGGAATTCATAGCGCCATGGCATAAAGGCGCGATCATAAGCCGGTGGATGCTTCAGGCATTCACCACAGATCAGCCCGGGCCGGGGCATGGCCAGGATGAGGGGAAGGCCGCACCGATGGCAGCATGTGTGGTTGATTGGCAGGTCGCTCCGGCAACCGGAGCAGAGTCCCTGGCGGGCGTCCTTACCCAGGCAGTTTACGCAGAGTTCCGGAAGCAGTGCGTACCTGCCGGTGCGGCGCAGTGCGGGGATGTCGGCACGAAACCGGTTAACCAAATCCCTGAATATGGTTGACAGTGGGGCGGGGGGCCTTATCATGCGGTTTATCCGTAAACCTTTAATGGCATACAAGTTAACAGGATGCTCCCATGACCGCCACTTCGATCCGCCACGACTGGACCCTGCAGGAAATTCGCGATCTGTTCGAATTGCCCTTCAACGACCTGATCTTCCGGGCCCAGACCGCTCACCGGCAGTTTTTCGATCCAAATGAGGTCCAGGTCAGCACCCTGTTGTCCATCAAGACCGGGGCCTGCCCGGAAGACTGCAAGTACTGCCCCCAGAGCGGTCACTACAATACCGGCCTGGAAAAGGAAAAGCTGCTGGAAATCGAAAAGGTGGTGGTGGAAGCCCGGGCAGCCAAAGAGAAAGGCGCGTCCCGCTTCTGCATGGGTGCCGCCTGGCGCAGCCCCACCAAGAAAGACATGCCCTACGTCACGGAAATGGTCCGCCAGGTGAAGTCCCTGGGCCTGGAAACCTGCATGACACTGGGCATGCTGGATGACAACCAGGCGGGTGAGCTGGCCGAGGCCGGCCTGGACTACTACAACCACAACCTCGATACCTCCGAGAAATTCTACAACCACATCATTACCACCCGTACCTATCAGGACCGTCTGGACACACTGGAGCGGGTCCGCAAGGCGGGGATGAAGGTATGCTGTGGCGGAATCATGGGGATGGGCGAAGATGCCGACGACCGTGCCGGCCTGCTGATGCAGCTGGCCAACCTTCCTCACCATCCGGAGAGCGTGCCCATCAACATGCTGGTCAAGGTGTCGGGAACCCCCATGGAGAATGTGGAAGACCTGGACCCCTTCGAGTTTGTCCGTACCATCGCCGTCGCCCGTATCCTGATGCCACAGTCCCACGTCCGCCTTTCGGCGGGACGCGAGGACATGAACGACCAGATGCAGGCCCTGTGTTTCCTGGCGGGCGCCAATTCCATTTTCTACGGCGAGAAGCTGCTGACCACCGCCAACCCGGAGGCGGACCACGACCGCCAGCTGTTCAAGCGCCTGGGTATCCGCCCGGAAGAGCGTGAGACCGGTCATACCGAAGAAGACCATGAAGAAGCCCTGGTTCACGCCCTGGAAGAAGAGCGTAACCGTCACCTGTTCTACGACGCCGCCCGGCAGAGCGCCTGATGCGCGATTTCGCCGCCGAACTCGATCAGCGCCGGGATGCCGGACTCTACCGGGTCCGTCGCCACATGGCGGGGCCCCATCAGCCCCAACTCACTGCTGACGGCAGGCCGGTACTGGCCTTCTGCAGCAATGATTATCTGGGGCTGGCAGGGCACCCGGAACTGATTGCGGCAGCCTCCCGAAGCCTTCAGGACAACGGAGTCGGCGGCGCGGCGTCCCACCTGATCTGCGGCCACCACGCCGAGCACCACCGCCTGGAAGAAGCGCTGGCCAGATTTACCCGTCGCTCCGGCGCGCTGTTCTTCTCCACCGGGTACATGGCCAATGTGGGCGTTATCACCGCCCTGGCGGGCAAGGGCGACACCATTTTTTCCGATGCACTGAACCACGCCTCCATTATCGACGGCTGCCGGCTCAGCGGAGCGAAAGTCAAAATCTATCCCCATTCCGACACCTGCGCGCTGGCGGCGCTTCTTGCGGAGACGGACGGCCACAAAGTGGTGGTGACGGATGGCGTCTTCAGCATGGACGGCGACGTTGCCCCTTTGCGGGAACTGGCCGCTCTTTGCCGCCGGCACGACGCGCTGCTGATCGTGGATGACGCCCACGGCTTCGGTTGTGTTGGTCCCGATGGTCGTGGCTCCGTACTGGAGGCCGGACTGAACGAGAACGATGTCCCGCTGGTGGTGGGTACCCTGGGCAAGGCCTTCGGGACCAGCGGCGCCTTTGTGGCGGGTCCGCCCCTGCTTCTGGATTACCTGGTTCAGAAAGCGCGCTCCTACATCTACACCACGGCCATGCCGCCGGCGCTGGCCTCAGCCTCATGCCGGAGCGTGGCGCTCGTTGAGCAGGAGCCCCAACGACGGCGCCAGCTTGACCGGCTGGTTAACCGGTTCCGGGCCGAGGCAGCCGCCATGGGTTACAACCTCATGGCCTCCGCCACACCCATCCAGCCGATCATGATTGGCGATGCCCATGAGGCCATGCGTCTTAGCGGGGCACTGGAACGGCACGGTATTCTGGTGACCGCGATACGTCCGCCTACCGTCCCGGCCGGAGAGTCCCGCTTGCGGGTGACCTTCAGTGCGGCCCACACCGATGAGCATCTTGACCGGTTACTGGACGCACTGTCCCGGCACGCGCCGATACAGGTCCCCCGGCGCGCCTTGGTCGGTGCCTGACACCTCAGGATTTTTCCCAGACAAGAGACCCGATTGTGGCCAAGCACACCTACTTTTTGACCGGTACCGACACAGAAGTCGGTAAGACCGTGGTAACCGCCGCCATTCTGAAAAAGGCGTCGAACCTGTCCCTGAAAACCGTGGCCATGAAGCCCGTCGCCTCCGGCTGCGAGCTGACCGCCGAAGGCCTGCGCAACGAAGATGCGCTCATGCTCATGGAACATATGACCGAGGTGCTGCCATACGAGCAGGTTAACCCCATCGCCCTGGAGCCGGCGATCGCGCCCCATGTTGCCGCCAGTCAGGCCGGACGCCAGTTGTCCGCCCAGCGCCTGGTCGGCCTGGCCCGGGGTCTGATGATGAAGCCCGCCGACCTGATGCTTATCGAAGGCGCCGGCGGCTGGCGGGTTCCCCTCAATGACCGGGAGACATACGCCCGCCTGCCCGCTGAACTGGGTCTTGGCGTGGTCGTGGTTGTGCCCCTGCGTTTAGGCTGTATCAATCACGCCCTGCTGACGGTGGAAGCCATCCGTCACGACGGCCT
Organism: Marinobacter daqiaonensis; assembly: GCF_900115285.1. Lineage (GTDB taxonomy): Bacteria > Pseudomonadota > Gammaproteobacteria > Pseudomonadales > Oleiphilaceae > Marinobacter > Marinobacter daqiaonensis. Next base: position 1,217,372 of record NZ_FOYW01000001.1, on the reverse strand, counting down.
GACCGTCGCTGGCTGGGTTGCCAATCGTCCGGATGAGAAGCCGATGAGCTGTGAGCAGGAAACCCTGGATTTCCTGAAAGGCCACATGGGCGCCCCCTGTCTTGGGGTGCTTCCCTGGCTTCCACGGCTGGATATCGCGAAGCTGGCGCAGGAGCTGGATATTGACCCACTGCTTGCCAGAGCGGCTGTGTTCTGAGGCAGCTACCAAAAGGGCTGGAGGGCAAGTGGTTGGGGGGGCCAACCGCTTGCTCAGGCACTTGATTCCGTCTCCTTCGAGATACAGTCCGTAACCAAATCTGTTTGAAAACCATACATACCTGTGGCTCAATGGATACTGGTCCAGGCTCCGGGAGCTCTCCCCATGATGATCAATAATGCACTGAACATCGGCATCCAGGGTATCCAGGATGGCATGCAGGGTATGGAGGGCGCGGCCCGCAGGATTGCCCGTGGTGGAGCCGATGGTCCCCGGGGCAGTGCTGAAGGTGGTAACAGCCTCGTTGAGCCCATTGTTGACCTCAAGCTTTACGAGCGCAGCGTCGAGGCCTCCGCCCAGGTGGTCAAGACCGCGGATGAGACTCTTGGCACGCTGCTGGACATTCGCGCCTGACCGCCCGGTCTGACCGGCTGGCGGATAAGCAGGATCATCCCAGCATTCTGATCAGCAGTCCCTGACCGGGCACCACCATGATCATTGGCTCTCCCTTCTCCTATACGACTCCAGCTCCCATTGCCCCTGCCAGTGGTCGCGGCGTCATCGGTCCGGCGTCTGCGTCGGATACCCGTGCTGCCAGTGAGTCCATTTCCCCTGATACGGCCAGAGCCACCGACGAAAGTGTCGAAGTACGGGGCAACCGGGGGGAGGAACCGGGTAGCCGTCCCCGCAATAAGCGGGACGCGCCTACCGATCAGGGGCTGGACGAGCAACAGCTCAGGGAGTTGCAGGAACTCAAGGCCCGGGACCGGGAAGTAAAGGCGCACGAACAGGCTCACCAGGCGGTTGGCGGGCCCTATGCCGGCGCCGCCAGCTATACCTATCAGAGAGGCCCCGATGGCAATCAGTACGCCGTCGGCGGTGAAGTGCCCATCGACATTTCCCCGGTGGCGGGAGATCCCCGGGCCACCATCGAAAAAATGCGCACCGTGCGTGCCGCCGCCATGGCGCCCGCCCAGCCCTCCGGTCAGGACCGTGCCGTGGCCGCCCAGGCCATGCAGATCATGCTCCAGGCCCAGATGGAAGTGGCCCGTGAGCGGGGGCAGGCGGAGGCGACCCGGGCCGGTGGAGCCGGTTCCAGAGAAGGCGCCGCAGCGAGCAGCGCTTATGAGGCGGTCTCCGCCATGTCCGGAGCCTCCCAGTCCCGTAGCGCGTTCCAGGCGGTTGCCTGACTCCCACCCTGAGATAGCGGATTCGCCGTTCCGGTGATCCCTGTGTTTGCCCTTCGCGTTTTTAAGCTCCCCCCTACTAAATCCCTTGACAGACTGGCCTCTATAAACGTATGTTTCAAACAACCGTTTGAAGTGCCCATTACAGAGCCGTTGCCGGTCATTTTACAGGTGCTTCAGTCCCGGGATTGCCAGATCCGATCCGATTGTGAAGGGTCGGCTTAACCAGTAAGACCGTCAGGCTCGTATCCCCGAGCCCGAATGATGCGAGGTGAGTTCCATGCCCGAGTACAAAGCGCCACTGCGTGATATCAAGTTCGTCATGAACGAGTTGCTGAACAGTGAGCAGCATTACGCTTCCCTGCAGAATGCCGAGGATGCCACCCCGGATATGGTGGACGCGATCGTCCAGGAAGGCGCCAAGTTCTGTGAGCAGGTGCTTTCTCCTCTGAACCAGGTTGGTGACCGTGAGGGCTGTACCTGGAGCGAAGACGGCGTCAAAACCCCCACCGGCTTCAAAGAAGCCTACCAGCAGTATGTGGAAGGGGGCTGGCCCTCCATGACCTCCGATACCGAGTACGGCGGCCAGGGCCTGCCCAGCTCCGTGGGTATCGTGATGAGCGAGATGGTGGGAACCGCCAACTGGTCCTGGGGCATGTATCCCGGCCTGAGCCATGGCGCCATGAATACACTGGAAGCCCACGGCACTGAAGAACAGAAACAGACCTATCTCACCAAGCTGATCAGCGGCGAGTGGACCGGCACCATGTGCCTGACCGAACCCCACTGCGGTTCCGACCTGGGCACCCTGCGCACCAGGGCCGAACCCAACAGCGACGGTACCTACAGCATTACCGGCACCAAGATCTTCATCTCCGCCGGTGAACACGACATGGCCGAGAACATTGTGCACATTGTCCTGGCCCGCCTGCCGGGGGCCCCGGAAGGGACCAAGGGTATCTCCCTGTTCATCGTTCCCAAGCGCCTGCCCGATGAAGACGGCTCCGCCGGCGAGCGGAACGCGGTGTCCTGTGGCTCCCTTGAGCACAAGATGGGCATCCACGGTAACGCCACCTGCGTGATGAACTTCGATGGCGCCAGGGGTTGGCTGATCGGTCCGGAAAACCGCGGCCTCAACTGCATGTTCACCTTCATGAACACGGCCCGCATCGGTACCGCCATCCAGGGTCTGGGTGCGGCGGAACTGGGTTTCCAGGGCTCTCTTGCCTATGCCAAAGAGCGTCTGGCGATGCGTTCCCTGAGCGGTCCCAAGAATCCGGACGGACCAGCCGATCCGATCATTGTGCACCCGGATGTTCGCCGCATGCTGCTTACCCAGAAGGCGGTTGCCGAGGGTGCGCGGGCAATGATCTATCTGGCGGCCCAGCAATCGGACATTGTTGTCCGTGGCAAGACCGAGGAAGAGCGTCAGGCGGCGGATGCCATGCTGGGCTTTTTGACCCCGATCGCCAAGGCCTTCCTGACCGAGATCGGTTATGAATCCGCCAACCTGGGAATGCAGGTATTCGGAGGCCACGGCTTCATTTCCGAGTGGGGCATGGAGCAGAACGTCCGTGATGCCCGCATCGGCACCATCTATGAAGGCACCACCGGCATCCAGGCGCTGGATTTGCTGGGTCGCAAGGTCCTGATGAGCCAGGGTGAAGCCCTCAAGCAGTTCACCAAGGTCGTTCACGTGTTCTGCAAGGAAAACGCTGACAACGAACAGCTCAGGGAATTCATCGAGCCCCTCCAGACGCTCAACAGGGAGTGGGGCGAGATCACCATGAAGCTGGGCATGACCGCCATGCAGAATCGTGAGGAAGTGGGCGCCGCGGCGGTGGACTACCTGATGTACTCCGGTTACGCGGTCTTCGCCTACCTGTGGGCCCGCTCAGCGAAAGTGGCCCTGGACGCGATGGTTGAAGGCACCAGTGAAGAGGCCTTCTACGACGCCAAGATCCAGACCGCGCGCTTCTACTTCAAGCGCATGCTGCCTCGCACCCGCACCCATGTGGAAACCATGTTTGCCGGGGCGGATACCCTGCTGGGTCTGCCGGAAGAACACTTCGCGTTCTGACGCACCCGAGAATTACTTGCCGGTTGCTCACTCCGGCCAGTCCTGCCCGCGCTCCGCAAGGTCGCGGGCTTTTTTTACAGGCAGGTAACGCCAGGTACCTTTTCGAAAACTCAAGTGTTATCCAGCCTACGTTGATGGGGTAGACTGTGTGTTCAGGCAGGGAATCTGATCAGCGTCCGGATCAGTAAAATAATAACCCACCATATTGATAGAATTCTGAAACAGTGGAGAAGAGGAATGGCCGACTATAAGGCTCCGTTACAGGAAATCCGTTTCGTCATGAACGAAGTGTTCGATGCGCCGGCATTGTGGGCTTCCATGCCCCGCCTGGCGGAGAGGGTCGATCCTGACACGGCTGATGCCATTATCGAGGAAGCCGGCAAGGTCACCACCAACGTGCTTGCTCCGCTCAATCGCGAAGGTGACGAGCAGGGCTGCAAGTGGGACAACGGCAACGTCACCACCCCTGACGGCTTCCGGGAAGCCTATCAGACCATTGTCGAGGGTGGCTGGAACGGTCTCGGCGGCAACCCGGAATTCGATGGCATGGGCATGCCCAAGACTCTGGTGGTCCAGTTCGAGGAGATGATGCAGGCGGCCAACATGGCCCTGGGCCTGGCGCCGATGCTTACCGCCGGGGCCTGCCTGGCTCTGGATGCCCATGGCAGCCAGGAGCTGAAGCAGAAATACCTGCCCAACCTCTATTCCGGTGTCTGGTCCGGCTCCATGGACCTGACTGAGCCTCATTGCGGAACCGATCTGGGCATAATGCGTACCAAGGCCGTGCCCCAGGAGGATGGCAGCTACTCCCTCTCCGGTACCAAGATTTTCATTACCTGGGGTGAACACGACATGGCTGAGAACATCATCCATTTCGTGCTGGCCAAGCTCCCGGATGCGCCCAAGGGTCCCAAGGGTATTTCCCTGTTCCTGGTGCCCAAGTTCCTGGTCAACGATGATGGCTCTCTGGGCGAGCGTAACGCCTTCAGCTGTGGCTCCATCGAGAAGAAGATGGGCATCAAGGGCTCCGCCACCTGCGTGATGAATTTCGACGGAGCCAGGGGCTGGCTCGTGGGCGAGGAAAACAAGGGCCTGGCCGCCATGTTCACCATGATGAACTACGAGCGCCTTGGTGTCGGCATCCAGGGGCTTGGAGCTGCCGAAGCTTCACTGCAGAGTGCCCGTGAGTACGCCTTCGAGCGGCTCCAGAGCCGTGCTCCCACCGGTCCCCAGAATCCCGACAAGGCCGCCGATCCGCTGATCGTTCATCCGGATGTTCGCCGCATGATCCTGACCATGAAGGCCTATGTGGAAGGTGGCCGTGCGTTTTCCACCTACTGCGGCCAGTGGCTGGATATCGCCAAGTTCACGGACGACGACAGCCATCGCAAACAGGCCGAGGGAATGGTTGCCCTGCTGACGCCTGTTGCCAAGGCATTCCTGACGGACCGTGGCCTCGATGTCTGCGTGATTGGCCAGCAGGTATTTGGTGGCCATGGCTATATTCGTGAATGGGGCCAGGAGCAGCTGGTTCGTGATGCCCGCATCTGTCAGATCTATGAGGGTGCCAATGGCATTCAGGCCCTGGACCTGATGGGGCGCAAGGTGGTTGGATCCCAGGGAGCGCTGTTCGAGCTTTTCGCGGAGGATATGAGTGCCTTCATCGAGAAAGAGCAGGGCAATCCGGCGCTCAAGCCGTTCCTTGAGCCACTTGCCGCCTCGCTTGAGCGGTTGTCGGACGTCACCGAGCACGTGCTGGAGCAGGCCCAGACCGATCCGAACGCCCCCGGCGCTGCCTCAGTGGATTACACCGACCTGTTCGGTCTGACGGCGCTGGCCTATATGTGGGCAAAGATCGTGGTGGCGGCTGCCCCGAAGGCCGAGAACGATACCTCGGGCTTCTATACCGGTAAATTGAAGACAGCCCGGTTCTATTATGACCGTCTGTTGCCGAAAACCGTCTCCCTGGCGGAGGGCATTCGCAGTGGCAGTGAGTCCCTGATGCGCCACGCAGCCAACGAGTTCTGATTCCGGGAACAACGCAGGAAAGTCCTTCAGGAGGCCGGCTTATGCCGGCCTCTTGTGTTTGGGAGGCATTGACACCATTTCCATAACAGGCGCATGTTAGTGTTCATGCAGTGACCCATGATCGAGGAGGTATCCATGACCATGAAAGACGACCTCAACAAACTGTCGGAAACCGTGAAGCAGTATCGGGACGAACTCCGGGTCCAGTTGCATCTGGCGAAGCAGGATGTGCAGGATGAATGGGACGACCTGGACCGTTACTGGGATCAGTTCCGCCACAAGCTCGATGAGATCCGCCACAGCAGTGATGGCGTGACCCAGGACACCCGCGACACGGCCCACAAGCTGGGGGAAGACCTGCGGGAAGGGTATGAGCGGATTCGCAAACGCTTGAAATAAAACACCTGGTAATCCCCGGGGAGCTTGACGAAATCCCCGGGTCCTGTCCTCTATTTCAGCAAAACAGCCAGATCCCCAAGATAATGCCAGGGTGGAAGATCCCCAAAACCCTTTGCCGCCCGGTCAGCCTCGCTACATAGAACCAGCGCCTGTTGCAGAGTCGGACGACTAAGGCGCCGGGCGGCCTGCTCGACGGCGCGGGCCCGCTGGGGCTGGAAGACGCCGTTTTTTTTCAGAAAGGCCGCCGGGGCTTCCCTTTTTTTCATGGCCTGCTGCAGTTCCAGGGTGATATTCAGGTCCCGTACCAGCATGGCAAGCAGGCCCAGGGGGTTCTCGCCCTCCTGGCGAAGGGTTGTGATTGCCTTCTGGGCGTGGGCTGCCTTGCCGGCCAGCAGGTCGGCGATCACTTCGAAGATGCTGAAGCGGGCGCTGTACTGCACCGCCTGCTCCACTGCGTCTTCGTTAATGGTCCGCTCAGGACTCAGCAGCGCCAGCCGGTCCAGTTCCTGGGCCGCCGCCAGCAGATTTCCTTCCAGACGCTCACTGAGCAGCTCCATGGCGCCCCTGGTCAGGGTAAGGCCACGACTCTTCGCCCTCTGCTCCAGCCAACCGGTAAACTTGTTGCCGTCGATGGGCCAGACGGTCACATGAACGCCGGTCTTCTGGAGCTGCTTGTACCATTTACGCCTGGTTTCGGCGGCGTCCAGCCGTGCACTGATGAGCAGCAGCAGGATGTCCTCGGCGGGTTGGGTCAGGGCCTGTTCTATCACATCCCGCCCGTCCCCGAGCTTGCCGGTCGGCAGATGAATCTCGATGCGGCGCTGCTCCGCAAACAGTGACATGGCGCCAATCTCGTCCTGCACCGCGCCCCAGTTCAGGTGCTGATCGGCGTGATACACCTGGCGGTCGTGGAAGCCGGCATCCCGGGCCCTGGCCCGGATCTGGTCACAGGCTTCCTGAACCAGCAGGGGCTCGTCACCGGAGACCAGATAGGCCGGCGCCAGGGATTTCTCCAGGGCCTGGGATAGCTGGCCGGGATTAATCTTCACGGACGGCTGTCACCAGGCGGCTGTTCACCTCCGGCCTCCAGAGTCCGATCGATTCGCCCCTGATCGAAGGGTGAAAGCCGGAAGCTGATCTGGCGCGCCAGGTTGTCGTACAGCTGACGCTCGATCTCCTGGCGTTCCCGACGTTTGGCCAGAACGCTGGTCTCATCGAAGCGATAGGCCTGGGAGGCGCCGACTTCGGTCTCTTCCAGCAGAGGATTTCCATCCCGGGTCAGCAGCACGATCGTCACGGTCTGACGCAGATCGTATTCAGCCGCCTCCCCCTGCAGCGTGATGGCGCTGGTGCGCTGACGCTGCCGGAAGTCTCCCAGGGAGAGAGCATAGCTGGCGTCCTGTCGCGATTCGGCTACGGCTCCGACCTGGGCCCTGACGGCCTGGCAAAGTGGGAATGGCACGCTGTCGTGGCAGTCCACCCAGAGCGGCTGGAGGGCCTCCGGTACCGGCGATGACCCCCTCAGCTGAAAGCCGCAGCCGCCAAGGGCGACCGCCAGCACTATCAGGCTCAGGTTTCTTGCATAACGGGTCATGCCGGTTCCTGCCTTGCCATTCATGGACACTAGTTGGCTACCACGTTCACCAGTTTTCCGGGCACCACGATCACCTTGCGTACGGTCTTGCCTTCGGTAAACCGGGTCACGTTCTCGTGCTCCAGGGCGAGTTTCTCCAGGTCGGCTTTCTGGATATCCGCGGGTACCTCGGTCTTGCCCCGCACCTTGCCATTGACCTGCAGGACCACTTCGATCCGGCTGCGCACCATGGCGCTCTCATCGGCGATGGGCCAGCTGGCGTCCACCACTGGCTGGTCGTGTCCGAGGGCCTGCCACAACTGGTGGCTGACATGGGGGGCGATGGGCGACAGCATCAGCACGGCGGTATCCAGAGCCTCCTGAACGACTGCGCGATCCTGCTCATCGCTGACTTCCAGCCTCCCCACCTCGTTGAGAAGCTCCATGATCGCGGCAATCGTGGTGTTGAACGTCAGACGACGGCTGATGTCATCACTGACCTTGGCAATGGTTTCGTGAGTCTTGCGACGCAGGTCCCTGCGGGTGTCGGAGAGATTGCCAACATCAATCGCTGGCACGTCGCCACCGGATACATGGTCCCTGACGATGCGCCAGAGCCGCTTGAGGAAGCGGTGGGCGCCCTCGACGCCACTGTCGGACCATTCCAGGGACTGCTCGGGCGGGGCCGCGAACATCATGAACAGGCGCACGGTATCGGCGCCGTACTGGTCGATGATGGCCTGGGGGTCGATGCCGTTGTTCTTCGACTTTGACATCTTGGTGACGCCGCCGATTTCCACCGGCTGGCCGTCCTTCCCGTAAATGGCCTTGACCACCTGGCCCTTGTTGTCCCGCTCTACGGTCACATCCGCCGGCGAGATCCAGGTCTTCTTGCCGGACTCATCCTCCCGGTAATAGGTCTCCGCCAGCACCATGCCCTGGCACAACAGCCGGTTAAAGGGTTCGGAACTGGTGACAAGACCTACGTCCCGCATCAGCTTGTGGAAGAAGCGGGCGTACAGCAGGTGCAGGATGGCGTGTTCGATACCGCCGATGTACTGGTCCACAGGCAGCCAGTAATTGGCCGCGGCCGGGTCCAGCATGCCCTTGTCGTAGTTGGGGCTGCAGAAGCGGGCGTAGTACCAGGATGACTCCATGAAGGTATCAAAAGTGTCAGTCTCAAGGGTGGCGGCCTGCCCCCTGTATTCCGTCTTCGCCCACTCCGGATCTGCCTTCAGGGGGGACTGGACACCGTCCATCTCCACATCCTCCGGCAGCACGACCGGCAGCCTGTCATCAGGGACCGGCATCTCGGTACCGTCTTCAAGGGTCATCATCGGAATGGGGGCGCCCCAGTAACGCTGGCGGGAAACACCCCAGTCCCGCAGGCGGTAGTTGACGGTACGCTTGCCGATGCCATGTTCTTCCAGGTAATCGGCGATGGCCTCGAACGCTTCCTCGCTGGTGAGTCCGCTGTATTTGCCGGACGATACCAGGGTACCCTTCTCGGTGAAGGCTTCCTCCTGCACATCCAGCTCACGACCATCACTGGCGGCGATGACCTGCTTGATGGGCAGCCGGTACTTGCGGGCGAACTCGTGGTCACGCTCATCGTGGGCGGGAACCGCCATCAATGCGCCGGTACCATAATCCATCAGCACGAAGTTGGCGATCCACACCGGAATCTCTTCCTGGGTGAGGGGATGGATGGCCTTGTAGCCGGTATCCACCCCCTTCTTCTCCATGGTGGCCATATCGGCTTCCGCCACCTTGCTGTTCCGGCACTGTTCGACAAAATCCGCCACGTCCCGGTGCTCCTGGGCTGCCGCCCTGGCAAGAGGGTGGTCGGCGGCGACCGCCATGTAGGTGACCCCCATGAGGGTATCGGGACGGGTGGTGTATACCGTCATCCCGTCATTCCGGCCTTTCAGGGGGAAGGTGAGCTCGGTACCCACCGACTTGCCGATCCAGTTCCGCTGCATGGTCTTGACCTGTTCCGGCCAGTCTTCCAGCTGGTCCAGATCGTTCAGAAGCTCTTCCGCATAGTCGGTGATGCGGATAAACCACTGGGGAATTTTCTTCTGCTCAACCAGAGCGCCCGAGCGCCAGCCGCGGCCATCAACCACCTGCTCATTGGCCAGGACGGTCTGGTCCACCGGGTCCCAGTTCACCGTGGACATTTTCTTGTAGACCAGGCCTTTCTCGTAGAGGCGGGTAAAGAACCATTGTTCCCAGCGATAGTAGTCCGGATCGCAGGTGGCCAGTTCCCGGCTCCAGTCGTAGCCAAAACCCAGCTGCCTGAGCTGCTTTTTCATGTAATCGATGTTGGCGCGGGTCCACTTGGCAGGGGCGGACCTGTTGGCAATGGCGGCGTTCTCGGCAGGCAGGCCAAAAGCATCCCAGCCCATGGGCTGCATCACATTCTTGCCCTGCATGCGCTGATAGCGGGAAATCACGTCGCCTATGGTGTAATTGCGTACGTGGCCCATGTGCAGCTTGCCACTGGGATAGGGAAACATGGACAGGCAGTAGTACTTGGGCTTGCCCGGCTCTTCCCTCACAGTGAAGGTGTTGTTGTCTTCCCAGAATGTGCGGGCATTCTGTTCAACGTCGCGGGGATTGTAGTGCTCGTCCATTCCTGCCATTGCGGTACTGTACCTTGTGTCGAACGAGGCCCTTGAAAAAGCCTCCGTCAGAAAAGAGTGTTCAAGTGGGCCGGACATTCTAACGTACTGTCGCCACAACAGGTAGCCTGCCAAAGGGCCGGCTTTGTGCCACACTTATGGAAACCGCACTGGAGGAGAGGGTATGAGCGAAAAGGGCAGTGGCAAGCAGCCAAAACAGTTGTCGAATCAGGCCCTCAAGGCCTATGACCGCATGCTGGAGCGGGTGGAGGCCCGGCTGGCGAAGGCCGAAAAGCAGACCCTGGATACCCTGCGCCATGAGATTGATGACGCAGTGGAAGTCGAAACCGAACTTCGCCGCCTGACCCGGGATGAGGCCAGCCTGCTGGCCGCCTACCTCAGGCGGGACCTTGAACACTTGGTGACCTTCGTGGAAGGCACCGGGGAAGGTCTCAGGGAATGGCTGCAGTTTGACCTGTCACTGATGGAAAACAAGCTGGAGGAACTGCTCTTTTCCATCGCCGACAAAACCCGGGTGGAGACCCTTGAGCTCAACCAGAAAATCGACAATCAGGACGCCACCCACTACATGGCCGGCGAAGTGGCCACAGCCGGCATGTTCCGGTGCCTGAACTGCAATCACATGAAATGCCTCACCGCCACCAGCCAGCTGGAACCCTGCGAGGCCTGTGAAGCACACTACTTCGAGCGGGTTACCGGCAAGTGGCCTGAGTGACTGTTTTGTCGCGGAAGTACGCGGAAAAACTGATTTAGCCACGGAATCCACGGAAAACACGGAAGAAAAGATCAAAAAAAGAAAAAAATGACTGCGGGTACAATATGCTCATTAATTTTACCCGTAGCCTTTCTCTTTTATTTTTCCGTGTCCTTCCGTGGTTTCCGTGGCTATCTATAGTCTTTTCTTTCCGCGTACTTCCGCGGATTCCGCGGCTAAAAAATCAGTTCCTGGGTATCACCCGCACCCGCACAAACACGATCAGGATCGCCACCAGGGTCAGCACTGGCCAGGAGCCGGTGTTCATGAAGGGGGTGAGGCCGGATGCGCTGTATACCTCGCCCCGCATCACGGCCCGTTCGAACTGTGGGATACGCTCTGTCACCTGACCTTTCTCGTCGATGATGGCGGTGACACCATTGTTGGTGCCACGAAGCATATACCGACCGGTTTCCAGGGCCCGCATTCGTGCCATCTGGAGATGTTGGTGGGGGCCTATGGAGTCGCCGAACCAGCCATCGTTGCTGATGGTGACCAGCATGTTGCCCCGGCGGGCGCTGAACGCGACAAAGTCCGGATAGGCCACTTCGTAGCAGATGGCCGGAGTCAGTTTGGTGTCGCCTGCTTCCAGCGGCGCCTGGTACGCCGGTCCCCGGCTGAAGCTCGACATGGGCAGGTCAAAGAAGCCGATCAGACCCCGCAACCAGTTCTCCAGCGGAACATACTCGCCAAAGGGCACCAGTTTCTGCTTGTGGTAGACGCCCTCCGCGTCCTCTCCGATCGCCATGATCGAGTTATGGAAGGTATAGTCTTCCCGGCGGTCGCTGAAGGTATACCAGGGGATGCCGGTAACCAGTGTACTGCCTGCTCCCAGTTCCGAGGCGATGTGTTCGATAATGGGGCCAGCCTGGTCCTGGGTAATGGGTATTGCCGTTTCCGGCCACAGGATAATGTCCCTGTTCCAGTCGTCTTCGGTCAGGCCCAGATAGACCACCAGCTGGTCCCTCAGGAAATCCGGATCCCATTTGATCTGCTGGGGAATGTTTCCCTGCATGGCTGCGAAACTCAGGGGCTCCTCAGCCAGATCGGTCCACTGGATCCGGTTGAGGGCCGGACCGGCCAGCCAGAGCGCGAGGGTGAGGGCAGCGACCACCCCCGCCGAGGTCCGGCGTCGCGCCTGGAACAGCCAGTACAGGGCGTAGAGTGCAGAACCGGAGCCGGCCACAATCAGGGTGATGCCGTGTACGCCCGCCACCGGCGCCCAGCCGGCCAGGGGGCCATCCACATGAGCGGTGCCCAGGTAGAGCCAGGGGAACCCCGTCAGCAGCCAGCCCCGGACCCAGTCCGCCAGTACCCATACCGCCGGAAACAGGATCAGCCGGCGGGCCGGGCTGTCTTTGCCGAGCTTGCCCCAGAACCAGAACGCCAGGCCATGGACAATGGCCACCCCCGCCACGAACAGTGCCATCAGTATGACCGCGATTGGGGTTGAAGTGTTGCCGTGTTCACTGATGCTGATGTAGATCCAGGTCACCCCGGAACCATAGAGACCGACCCCGGTGAGCCAGCCCGCCAGGAACAGGTGGCGCGTGGCCAGAGGCATGATGGTGAAGACGATCAGGGCCATGGATATCGGCCCGAGCCACCACCATTCCCATGGGGAGAGCGTCAGGGTCTGCGATGCCCCCGCAACGAGCAGCAACAGACCACTGACCCAGAGGGGAGAGCGGGCCAGCGGATTATTCGCCATTGTCCCGGGTCACCTGCAGTAACCGGATAACCCGGTTGTCGGCGTTGGCAATGGTAAAGGTGAAGCCGTTGAAACTGACGCTCTCGCCACGGCGGGGCAGGTGTCCGAATTCCTTGAGGATGATGCCGCCAATGGTGTCGAACTCCTGTTCGTCCATTTCGGTGTCGAAGAACTCGTTGAAATCTTCCACGGGGGTGACGGCTTTCACCGCCCAGACCCCATCGCCATGGGGTTTGATGTTGGTTTCCTCGTCGAAATCGTGCTCATCCTCGATTTCGCCGACAATCTGCTCCAGCACGTCTTCAATGGTGATCAGGCCGGCGGTGCCACCATACTCGTCCACCACGATGGCCATGTGGTTGCGGTTCTCCTTGAACTCCTTGAGCAGCTGGTTAAGGCGCTTGCTCTCGGGTACGAAGGTGGGCGGCCGCAGGATCTCGCGAATGCGGTTCCAGTTCAGGTCGTTGTTCAGTGCCAGGGGGAGCAGGTCCTTGGCCAGCAGCACCCCGGTCACATCATCCTGGCTGTCGCCGATGACCGGGAAGCGGCTGTGGGCCGAATCCATGATTTCCTTGAGGAAGGTTTTGGGGTCCTGAGAGGCCTTGACGGTCACCATCTGGGACCGGGGTATCATGATCTCGTCGACGCGCATGTCGATGACCTGCATGGCGCCTTCGATGATGCTCATGGCATCGGCATCGATAATATTATGTTCTTCGGCATCGCGAAGAATCCCCAGCACGTCCTCCACGGACTCAGGCTCGCTGGAGAAAGCCTGGGATATTCGCTCCAGCCAGGACTTGCTGCCCTGGCCGCGACTCGACTGATCGTCGCTCATGAGTTTGGTTCCGATTCCTCTGTCTCGTAAGGGTTGCTGATGCCGAACTGACCCAGCAACCGGATTTCCAGGGCTTCCATAAGATCGGCTTCGCTGTCCCCGATATGGTCGTAACCCTGAAGATGCAGCATGCCATGGACCACCATGTGTGCCCAGTGTGCCTGCAGTGATTTGCCCTGTTCCTTCGCCTCGCGGGCGACGACCGGCGCACAGATCACCAGGTCTCCGGCCAGGGACATCGTTATACCGGCTGGAGCCTCAAATGGGAAGGACAGCACGTTGGTGGGCCTGTCCTTTCCCCGGTACTGGTGGTTCAGCTCCCGGCTTTCCTCTTCGTCCACCAGGCGCAGGGTCACCTCGGAATCATGATCCTGCCGCCATGCGGTTTCGGCCCATCGCTGAAGCTGTTCGTCCTCCGGCAACTGATCCCCCTCGGTCGCCCGCTGGATATCCACGGTGAGGATGCTCATACCGGGTCCCTGTCGCCAAAGTCGTCATAGGCTTCCACGATACGCTGCACCAGGGGATGCCGGACCACATCAGCGGACTCGAAACGGGTGAAGCCGATTCCCGAGACCTTGCTCAAGACACTGGCAGCGTGGATCAGGCCGGAGTTCTGTCCCCGGGGCAGGTCCACCTGGGTGGTGTCGCCGGTGATCACTGCGGTAGAGCCGAAACCGATCCGGGTGAGGAACATTTTCATCTGCTCCCGTGTGGTGTTCTGGCTTTCGTCGAGAATGATGAACGAGTTATTGAGGGTTCGCCCGCGCATGAAGGCCAGCGGTGCAATCTCGATCACGCTTTTCTCGATAAGACGGGTTACCTGGTCGAAGCCCAGCATCTCGTAAAGAGCGTCGTACAACGGCCGCAGATAGGGGTCCACTTTCTGGGCCAGGTCTCCAGGCAGGAACCCCAGTTTTTCGCCGGCTTCCACGGCCGGACGCACCAGCATGATGCGTTTGACCTGCTCGTCCTTCAGGGCCTCCACGGCGCAGGCGACGGCCAGCCAGGTTTTGCCGGTACCGGCGGGCCCTATGCCAAAGTTGATGTCGTGGCTGCGTATGTTGTGGACATACTTCTGCTGGTTCCTGCCCCGGGGTCTGGCCTGGAGCTTGGGGGTCTTGATAACGACATTGCCACCCTCGAATTCTTTGGACTGGGGCAGTCGTTCAAAACCGGACTCCCGGATAAACAGGTGGACGGTTTCAGGGTGAATGTCATCGCTGGCTTCGGTTTCCCGGTACAGGTGGCGGATGACTTCGGTGGCGGCGGTGGCGTGTTCGGGTTCGCCCTCGATGCGGAAATGATGGCCGCGGCGACCGATGCGAACGTCCATGCGCCGTTCGATGTGTTTGAGGTGCTCGTCAAACTGCCCGCACAGCGCGGCCAGCCTGCGCTGGTCGACAGGGCTCAGGTCGAATTGTCGTGCTTCGGTTGTGGTAGTCAATCGTTCCTCTGGTCTGTTGTAAATCTGTGTGCCCCGGGACGAATGGCAAACTCTCCAACCTCCGCCTCGCAACCTGTTTGCAATTCGCTTCAAGCTAAGAATGGTACCCGCTCGACCATCCTTCAAGATACTGTTTGGGTTTTATTTCCGGCAGCTCGAATGCTTGGGGGCGAGGAGGGGGGACGTTTTTCTGGAACCGTCTGCAGTCAGGGATGGCTGCAGTCGAGCCCCCAGGGACGGGTTTACGGGCGTGTTCCGGAAAAATGTACCGCCTCCTCGACCGTGCGCCAGGCATGGCAGGCGCCCAAAAGGCGTTTAGTGGAGCAAATCATCAACAGGCACACCCCGTAGGGAATTCGGCAACGCCTCCCGAATCTCGACATCAATAAAGTGCCCGATCACCTCCGGATTATCATGCCGGAAGTTCACAATGCGGTTGTTCTCGGTGCGGCCGGCGTACTCGCCAGGATCCTTCTTGGACAGGCCGGTGACCAGAATCCGCTGGGTGGAGCCCACCATCTTGCGACTGATCTCCATGGCGTGCTGGTTGATGCGCTGCTGCAGGATGGCCAGGCGCTCTTTTTTTACCGCCAAAGGGGTGTCATCCGGCAGGTCAGACGCGGGGGTGCCCGGACGGGCGCTGTAGATGAAGCTGAACGAGACATCGAAACCGATATCGTTGATCAGCTTCATGGTGTCCTCGAAATCCTTCTCGGTCTCCCCGGGGAAGCCAATGATGAAGTCGGAGGAGAAACTGATGTCCGGGCGGATCCTGCGCAGGCGGCGAAGCTTGGATTTGTATTCCAGGGCGGTATGCCCTCGCTTCATGGCGGCCAGGATGCGGTCGGAACCACTCTGCACCGGCAGATGAAGGTGACTGACCAGCTCCGGAACCTTCTCATAGGCTTCGATCAGGCTGTCGGAGAACTCCACCGGATGGGACGTGGTGTAGCGGATCCGGTCGATGCCATCGATGGTGGCGATCATGGTGATCAGTTCCGCCAGGTCCATGGTGTCGCCATCATGGGTTTCACCACGATAGGCGTTCACGTTCTGGCCCAGCAGGTTCACTTCCCGCACGCCCTGGCCGGCGAGATGGGCAACCTCCACGATCACGTCGTCCACCGGCCGGCTCACTTCCTCGCCACGGGTGTAGGGCACCACGCAGAACGTACAGTACTTGCTGCAGCCTTCCATGATGGAGACAAAGGCGGACGGGCCATCGGCGCCGGGGTCGGGCAGATTGTCGAACTTCTCGATTTCCGGGAAGCTCACGTCCACCACACCCACGCCATTACCCTTGGTGCGGATCTCGGTGATCATGTCCGGCAGCCGGTGGAGGGTCTGGGGCCCGAACACCATGTCCACATAAGGCGCGCGATCGATGATCGCCTGGCCTTCCTGGCTGGCGACACAGCCACCCACGCCGATAATCAGCTCCGGCTTGTGTTTCTTGAGACTCTTCCAGCGGCCGAGCTGGTGGAAGACCTTCTCCTGGGCTTTTTCCCGGATCGAGCAGGTGTTCAGCAGCAGGATATCGGCGTCGTCCGGGGAGTCGGTCATCTCGAGCGCTTCGCCGGTCTTGAGCAGGTCCGCCATGCGGGCGGAGTCGTACTCGTTCATCTGGCAGCCGTGGGTCTTTATGTAAAGCTTCTTGGCCATGGGTCTCAACGTAAGCTGGTGAATGCTCACCCCGAGCTGGGGCGAATGGTGAATGCGATGAATGAGAAGTCAGAAAAGTAATCGGGTATTATAACCGGCTGTTCAATCCGCAACCAGAGGGCCGTAGTAAATGACCCCGGAGCGTCTCGCCCGCATCAAGCATATCCTCGACACCCGCCAGCCCGACCTCAGCGTGCTGACGGACCAGGTGCACAAGCCCCGGAACCTGTCCGCGATCATCCGTTCCTGCGATGCTTTTGGTCTGGCCAGCATGCACGTGGTGTGGCCCCGGGAGGGCTTTCGCGCCTTTCGCAAGACCGCCGGCGGCAGCTATAACTGGGTGACCACCCATACCCATCCCTCGATGGATGACGCCGTTTCAACACTGAAGGTCCAGGGCCACAGGCTATACGCGGCCCAGCTGTCAGACCGGGCGGTCGATTACCGGGAAGTGGATTTCACCGTTCCCTGCACCGTTATCATGGGAAATGAAGTGGATGGTGTCAGTGCCAGCGCCTCGGATCAGGCAGATGAGCATATCGTGATCCCGATGATGGGCATGGTTGAGTCCCTCAACGTCTCGTCCGCCTGCGCCATCATTCTGGCCGAAGCCCAGCGTCAGCGGAAACTGGCCGGGCTGTTCGACCATCGCCGACTGCCCGATGACGAATACATGCGTCTGCTGTTCCGCTGGTGCCAGCCCACCGTCAAGCGCTACTGCGACGACCGCAACCTGCCATACCCGCCGATCGATCCGGAAACCGGTGAGCTGGTCGATGGGGTAGCGTGGATGCGGGAGGTGCGCCGGCAGCGGCATCCGCACCTGGCAGAGACCTGAGCTCTAAAATAAACCGGTTTTGGCCACCAGCGACGCGAACTCACAATGACGAAAGGTCATAAGAAGTTGAATCTCTTTGTCCGTGTCGTCTGTATTTTCCGCGTTCTTCCGCGGATTCCGTGGCAGAAACCGTCACTCAGTCATTCCGGTCTTCCAGATACCGCTGCAACTGTTCCCGCAATGCCTTTGGCAGGCGGGTGATAGTGAGTGCGTCCTTATCCCGGTCGTAGTACACCGCCTGGTTGACGAGGTCCGAGGAAAAGGAAACGCTCATGCCGCCGCCAGAGCCGGCGATACGCACCAGTTTTTTGACCTTGCGGTGATCCGGATGAAGAACACCGCTCTCCGGCATTTCGGCCGTCTGGGAGGCGAATTCCCGGAAGCGTTCCGGCTGGCTCTCGTCGAGATAGCCTGACAGCGCAGAAATTTCCACCGGCTCCCCCAGGGCGTGTTGCTCCTTGCAGAACTCATAGGCCCGGGCGCGCACCTTTCCGGCCTCCTCGGGTTCGGAACTTTTGGCAAAGGCTTCCACCGCATCGAGGAAGGTGAGGGTTTCCTTTTCCACATCCACCTGGTTTGTGAAACCGCAGAGACGGATGAAGAGCTCACCGGCTTCGCCGGTACCCCGGCCGTGTACCAGGGTGAGGTAATTCTCACTGGTGTTGCCGCTCAGCCAGTCATCCAGTTCAATACGTACAGCCAGGTTGAGCCGTGACAGGCTCAGAACGTCAGTGGAGTCCAGGGCCTGGTTGCCGTCGAAGCGCAGGGCACTGTCACTTTCCAGTATGAGCAGGTACGCCACTTCGCCGTCGGCGAGCGCTTCGTGGACCAGCATCAGGTGGCCGGAAAACTCTTCCTGAGCGCCATTGAGCAATTCCTGCCACTGGCCGAACAGGCGGTCGGTGAGGGAGGCGAAGGTCTGTTTGTCCTCAAGATAGTCCTTGAGCCAGGCGCTGAAGGGATTCTCGCCAATGTCCTCGGAAAAGCGTCCATACTTCTTGCCGGGCTTGCTGTTGAACAGCCGCTTCATCTGCTTGTGCAGCATCTCGTAGTCGCCACCGGGCTCCTGCAGGGGAGCTCCCGCCTGCATTCGCGCCGGCTGACCGGGCTGATACTGACTGGCGAAAGCGACACGGAGGTGTTTGATGGCCATGGGAGGGGTATCCTTTTGTTGGCCACGGAATCCACGGAAGACACGGAAAAATAAAAGATAAAAACTAGTGTCCCGTTTGGTTAATTCGCTGATCCACTGAGCCCCTGAAAGCCTTGAGAGCAAGGCGCGGTGGTGAAGGTTTGGTGGCTCCAAATCGAGACACCGCAACACAGCTATCAAGGCTTTCAGGAGCTCCCGAAGGGCTTGCCGCTGGCGCCTCTGGACCTGTGTTGCCAGCCCTTGATGTGGAACCACCACACCTTCGGACTGGCGCCTTGGCCAGAGGCGCCAGCGGCAAGCAGTGGATCAGCGAATTAACCAAACGGGACACTAGCCACGGACGACACGGACTTCACGGACAAAAGATTTACTGCTTAAACGATCTTTTGTCTTTGTCCGTGCTGGTCCGTCTCGTCCGTGGCTTATCTTTTCTTTGTCTTTCCTTCCGTGTCCTTCCGTGGATTCCGCGGCTAAATCGTCTTTAAAGCCGCTTGTCCCGGATCAGCCCCTGGAGCAGTTCGCTCACGGCGCCCGGTATTTCCTCGTCAGTGTCCGCCGAGGTGGTGACGGTGGCGACGTCTGTACCCAGATCGACGGCAATGGCTACCAGACCGTGGGCCGCAAGCAGTTGGGCGGTTCGACGACGGTCGTCCGCCGTGCCGGCGTTGGTCTCGGTGAGAACCACGGTGGTCTTGCCCTGGTCGAACAGCGCGCGTTCTACAGCCGTGGCAAGGGCCGGGGCCTTCTTGCCATTACAGGCAATGATCGCAGGCTTCTGTGCCAGGCGGCGCTCGCGCTCTTCGGTTGTTACCGGGTCCAGAGACTCCACGCCACCTGCGATACTGGCCACCATGCCAGCGCCCACGGTCACGTTGCTCAGGCGATCAATGACAATGAAGCTGCCTGTTGCATGGTTGCGCTGGTAGGCGTCAAAGGCAATGGGCTGGCTCAGGGTCAGCTCACACAGACCAATCTCGTTCAGGGCCAGCTGGCTGGGGTTGGCGTTCTGTTCAAGCGTATTCACATCGGTCTGGTGATGGATCGTTTTCACCGTACCGGACGTGAAGGTCGGTCCCAGCTTGATGTCGTAGAGACGACCGGTCTCCAGCGGCGAGTCTGTCATCCAGACAATGTGGGCATTGAAGCGGTTACCCACTTCCGGCTCATCCTCGGCCTTGACCAGCATGTCCCCGCGACTTACGTCGATCTCATCGTTGAGGGTCAGGGTCACGGCCTGATCGATGTAGGCTTCCTCCAGATTGCCGTCAAAGGTGACCACTTCCTTGATGGAGCTGGTACGTCGGGAGGGCAGGGCCATAACCTTGTCGCCCGGACGGATCACGCCGGAGGCGATGGTGCCGCAGAAGCCACGGAAGTTCAGGTTGGGACGGGTAACGTACTGCACCGGGAAGCGGAAATGCTCCAGGTTCTTGTCCCGGGACACCTCCACCGTTTCCAGAATTTCCATCAGCGGCTGACCGGTGAACCAGGGGCTTCTCTCGCTCCGGTTTACCACGTTGTCGCCTTCCAGTGCGGAAATGGGCACAAACCGAATGTCCTTCAGGCCAAGCTTGGTGGCGAACGACAGGTAGTCGTCCTTGATTTCGTTGAAGCGCTCTTCGCTGAAATCCACCAGGTCCATCTTGTTTATGGCCACGACCACATGGCGGATACCCAGCAGGGATGCGATGTAGGAATGACGACGGGTCTGGGTCAGCACGCCGTAGCGGGCATCGATCATGACGATCGCGAGCTGCGCGGTGGACGCACCGGTGGCCATGTTCCGGGTGTACTGCTCGTGGCCCGGGGTGTCCGCAATGATGAACTTGCGCTTGTCGGTGGAGAAGTACCGGTAGGCAACATCGATGGTGATGCCCTGTTCACGCTCCGCCTGGAGGCCATCCACCAGCAGGGCCAGGTCCAGCTTCTCGCCGGTGGTGCCCATCTTGGCGCTGTCGGTCTTGAGGCTGGCCATATGATCTTCGTAGATCATCTTGGTGTCATGGAGCAGGCGGCCGATGAGGGTGCTCTTGCCGTCATCCACGCTGCCGCAGGTCAGCAGGCGCAGCAGCTCCTTGTTCTCGTGTTGCTTCAGGTAGGCCTGAATATCTTCTGCAATCAGTTCGGATTGGTGTGACATTTTAGAAATACCCTTCCCGCTTCTTCTGTTCCATGGACCCGGCCGAATCGTGGTCGATAACGCGGCCCTGGCGCTCGGAGCTGGTGGCCAGCAACATTTCCTGGATGATCTCCGGCAGCGTGTCTGCCCCGGATTCAATGGCGCCGGTCAGCGGGTAACAGCCGAGGGTGCGGAAGCGGACCGACTTCATCATCGGTGTTTCGCCTTCCTTCAGCGGCATACGGTCGTCGTCCACCATGATCAGCGTGCCGTCGCGCTCGACGACCGGGCGCTTGGCCGCATAGTACAGTGGCACGATCTCGATGTTCTCAAGGTAGATGTATTGCCAGATATCCAGCTCTGTCCAGTTGGACAGCGGGAATACCCGGATGCTCTCGCCCTTGTTGATCTTGCCGTTGTAGATGTTCCAGAGCTCAGGGCGCTGATTCTTGGGGTCCCAGCGATGGTATTCGTCCCGGAAGGAGTAGACGCGCTCCTTGGCGCGGGACTTTTCCTCGTCGCGGCGGGCCCCTCCAAAGGCAGCGTCGAACTTGTACTTGTTCAGGGCCTGCTTCAGGGACTGGGTTTTCATGATGTCAGTGTGCTTGGCACTGCCATGGGTGAAGGGTCCCACGCCCTGCTTCACGCCTTCTTCGTTGATGTGCACGATCAGGTCGAGGCCGTATTCCTTGGCTTTCCGGTCGCGGAACTCGATCATTTCCCGGAATTTCCAGGTGGTGTCGACGTGCAACAGGGGAAAAGGAAGTTTGCCCGGGTAAAAGGCCTTCCGCGCCAGGTGCAGCATGACAGCGGAATCCTTGCCAACGGAGTAGAGCATGACCGGGTTGTCGAACTCTGCGGCGACCTCCCGAATGATGTGGATGCTTTCAGCTTCCAGCTGCTTGAGATGTGTCAGGTTGTACGTGGTCATAATTCAGCTCACCGAGCGCTTGGCCAGAGGGCCAGTAACAGATAAAGAAAGGATTTTCCAAGAGAAGCGCTACTATATCAGGGGTGAGAACTTATAAGAAGATGAGCTAATAGAGTTTACCGCTATAACAATATGCGCAGGAAAGCATGGTGGTTATAGCGGATAGTGAGGTGCCGTTTGCCGATCCGGAAACGCTCTGGCTCAGACGATTCGATCGGCCATAAGGCGATGAACATACTGGTCGACGTAATCAAAGCCGCGTCCCTCAAAGTCCACGAAACGGATGCCAAGGTGGAATTCGTCCCGGGCTATGCGTCGCAGGTGGGCGATGTGGCACCGTGCAGCGAGGGAGATGGTCTGCCGGGCGATCACGGGGACCTCGAAGCGGGCGGTTACATCAATCCAGTCGCCAGGGGCGGGGGTTCGTCGACCCGGCATCAGGACGTCGGTGACTTTTCCGGTACAACGGATCAGCATGCCTGAGCGGGAAAGGTTGCAGATTTCGCATTCGATCACGGCCTGGCCGGGCCGGTTCAGGGTTACGGGCAGCTTCACATCCACCCGTTGCTGGTCTCTGAGGTTGGGCTCCGCGGCGCGGGGTTTTACCCGCAGTGGCTTCGCGTTTCCGGACTCAATGTCTAGCGGCTTTCCCATTGTCATACCCTGTTCGGTCTGATTACCCGTCGGTGGCCGAAGCTGAGTGGGCCGTTACCCTGTGTATTGACGAATCTCGGAAAAAGCCCCTGGTGCGCCTCCTGCGCCCTGAACTACAAAATCGAGTGTGGTGATTCCTTGTCGGCTGGATCAATTCAACCGGTGCCAGGCCTCTTTTTCAGAGGCTCGCAACATGGCCACGTAACTTCGGACTCATATTGGTTTTTCTTATTGCGGCCAATTTTAACTGGTTGAATTGTGACCAGCAAGATGGGGCGTCGTGACGTGCGTCATGTTATGTGGTTTTCAGGTGGACTTCTGTCACATCTGCAACGATTCGCCATTGAGGGGGCTGTTTGCGTTAAACCCCTACCCGCAAGTCTTCTTGTAAGCAGCGGCGTCCTGTAGAATCCCTGCCGGTTAAAAATTCAACGATAGCGGTTTCCTGATGACAGAAAAAGCTCCCGCCACCTCCGGTGGTAAAGTCGGATTTATCAGCCTCGGCTGTCCCAAGGCCCTGGTGGATTCCGAGCGGATCCTGACTCAGTTGCGTCAGGACGGTTACGACGTGGTTCCGACCTATGAAGACGCGGACATTGTCGTGGTCAACACCTGTGGTTTTATAGACGCGGCGAAGCAGGAATCGCTGGACGCTATCGGCGAGGCCATCAACGAAAACGGCAAAGTGATCGTCACCGGGTGCATGGGCGTCGAGGCGGACAGAATCCGTGAGACCCACCCCGGCGTGCTGGCGGTTTCAGGTCCCCATGCCTATGAAGAGGTGGTGGGGGCGGTGCATCAGTACGTGCCTCCGAGAAAGGTGCACGACCCGTTCACCGACCTGGTTCCGCCCCAGGGGATCAAGCTGACGCCCCGTCATTACGCCTACCTGAAGATTTCCGAAGGCTGCAATCATCGTTGCACCTTCTGCATTATTCCTTCCATGCGCGGTGACCTGGTCAGCCGGCCCATCGGTGACGTGATGGATGAGGCCCAGCGCCTGGTGGACGCCGGGGTGAAGGAGCTGCTGGTGATATCCCAGGACACCTCCGCCTACGGCGTCGATACCAAGTACCGGACAGGCTTCTGGCAGGGGCGGCCGCTGAAAACCAAGATGCAATCGTTGTGTGAGGCTCTGGGCGATCTCGGGGTCTGGGTTCGGCTGCATTACGTCTACCCCTATCCCCACGTGGACGACGTGATTCCGCTGATGGCGGAAGGCAAGATCCTGCCGTATCTGGATATTCCCTTCCAGCATGCCAGTCCCCGTGTCCTCAAGGCCATGAAGCGCCCCGCCCACGACAGCAAGACCCTGGAGCGGATCCGCCGCTGGCGGGAGATCTGCCCGGAGCTGACCATTCGCTCCACCTTTATCGTCGGTTTCCCCGGCGAGACGGAAGAGGATTTCCAGTACCTGCTGGACTGGCTGGAGGAGGCCCAGCTGGACCGGGTCGGTGCGTTCACCTACAGCGCCGTGGAAGGGGCGAAGGCCAACGAGCTGGAAGGTGCGGTTCCGGAGGAAGTGAAGGAAGAGCGTCTGGCCCGGTTCATGGCCAAGCAGGCCGAGATTTCAGCAGCCCGCCTTCAGGCCAAGATTGGCACCACCATTGAGGTGCTGATTGACGAGGTCGACGAGGAGGGTGCCATTGGCCGGTCCAAGGCGGATGCGCCTGAGATTGATGGCATGGTCTACCTGAATGACGAGACCGGGTTGGAGCCCGGGCAGATTGTTCGGGTGGTTGTTGAGCATGCTGATGAGCATGACCTCTGGGGTATTTTGGCCGATTGACCGTCAATTGGGCTTGATTGGTAGTTTGGAGGAAGGGCTTCGGGCTGGGGGGCTCTTTCTCCGCTGCAATTCACGGTCCTTCCCTGGACCGACCTTGCACCGCGCCATCCATGGCGCTGCTGCGAAAGAGCCCCCCAACCCGAAGCCCCCGCGAACACTGTCCCTGCCTACGAGTAAATTGGTTGGCTGTGCCTGGTTTTTTCTCGTCTCCCGAAACCATTTCTTCTACAGGCAAGGTTGGGGGCTAGTACTGCAATCGAGCAATACTTTCTTCCTAAGTGCCTATCAGCATCCAGTAATAGCTAAACGCTGTTTGTCTTTTAATCCTTGTGTCTATCATCCTCGCCGGCGTTATCTGAGTCGTTCGGCCGGGAGTGGGGTGGTATCCCTTTTGTAGCAGCGCCATGGATGGCGCGGGGCAAGGTCGGCCCAAGGATGGGCCGTGAATTGCAGCGGAAAAAGGGATACCACCCCGGTCCCAGTCCCCGCACCAATCAGTCGATCAACCAGGCCGGAAGGCCAACGCAAAAGTTACCCCAGTTTCTTCTGAAGAATCTCATTAAACAGCTTGGGGTTACCCTGACCCTTGGAGGCCTTCATCAGGGGCCCCATAAACCCACCAAGCATCTTCTTCCGCTTCTTGGGGTCTTCCTCCTGCTGATACTGGGCAACCTGATCCGGCATCTCGGCCAGAACCTCGTCCACCATCTTCTCCAGTTCCCCGGTATCGGAAACCTGCTTCAGGCCCTTTGCCTCGATAATGGCGTCCACATCATCATTCTCACCGGTCCAGAGCGCCTCAAAAACCTTCTTGGCACCGGCGGAAGAAATCGTGTTGTCCGCAATCCGAACCACCAGATCCCCGAGCTGCTTGCCGGAAACGGGCGACTGGGCAACGGACTTGCCCTCGGCATTCAGGCGCGCCGAGAATTCGCCCTGGATCCAGTTGGCCGCCAGCTTCGCGTCCTTGCCATGCTTGACCGTCTCTTCAAAGAACGCCGCCAGCCTGGAGTCACTCGCCAACAGGCTTGCATCATAGTCATTCAGGCCATACTGCTCCATGAAGCGCGCCTTGCGGGCATCCGGCAGTTCCGGAAGGCTGGCGCGGGCCTCTTCTATAAAAGCCTCATCAATCTCCACCGGCAACAGATCCGGGCAGGGGAAGTAGCGGTAGTCGTTGGCCTCCTCCTTGGTCCGCATGGAGCGGGACTCATCCCGGTCGCCGTTGTACAGGCGGGTTTCCTGGGTGATGGTGCCGCCGTCTTCCAGGATATCCATCTGCCGCTCCACCTCATGGGCGATGGCCTGCTCCATGAAACGGAAAGAGTTCAGGTTCTTGGTTTCCGTACGGGTGCCAAGCTTGTCCGACCCCTTGGGCTTCAGGGAAATGTTGACGTCGAAACGCATGGAACCCTGAGACATGTCGCCGTCGCAGATACCGAGTGAAGTGACAATGCCATGGAGCTTCCTGGCAAAGGCCACCGCCTCGGCGGCATTGTTCATGTCCGGCTCGGTCACCACCTCGATCAACGGAGTGCCCGCTCGGTTCAGGTCAACCCCGGTCATGCCATGGAAGTCCTCATGGAGCGATTTGCCGGCATCTTCTTCAAGGTGGGCATGGTGAATGCGCACCCGCTTGGTTTCGCCATTTTCCAGATCAATACCCACGTAGCCGGGCCCGACGATCGGGCGCTCGAGCTGGGTGGTCTGGTAGCCCTTGGGCAGGTCCGGGTAGAAGTAATTCTTTCTTTCAAACACCGAGCGACGCTCGATCTCGGCGTTCACCGCCAGGCCGAACATGACCGCGTAACGGAATGCCTGTTCGTTGGGCACCGGCAGGGTGCCCGGCATGGCCAGATCAACCGCGTTGGCCTGGGTGTTGGGCTCGGCGCCGTAGGCGGTGCTGGAGCCGGAAAAGATCTTGGTTCGGGTGGCAAGCTGAACGTGGATTTCCAGCCCGATCACGATATCCCATTGCATGTAAGACTCTCCTCTGTCGGGCTTATTGTGGCTCGCGCTGGTGCCAGTCGGTCACCTGCTGGAACTGATGGGCGGCATTGAGCAGCCGGGCCTCGGAGAAATAGTCCCCGATGATCTGGAGGCCGACGGGCAGGCCGTCGACAAAGCCGGCGGGTACCGACATGGCGGGTACGCCCGCCAGATTCACCGCGATGGTGAAGATGTCCTCCAGGTACATGGTCACGGGATCGTTCGTCTTCTCCCCCTGCCGGAACGCCGGCGAGGGCGAGGTGGGGCTCATCAATACGTCTACTTCACGGAAGGCACTGATGAAATCCTGCTGGATGAGACGCCGGACCTTCTGGGCCTTGAGGTAGTAAGCGTCAAAATAACCGGCGGACAGGGCGTAGGTGCCCACCAGGATACGGCGCTTCACCTCGTCCCCGAAGCCCTCGGCCCGGGTACGGGTGTACAGATCCATCAGGTCTTTCGGATCCTCACACCGGTAGCCGTAGCGAACACCGTCGAATCGGGACAGGTTGGCGGACGCTTCCGCTGGCGCGATCACGTAATAGGCGGCAATCGCAAGCCTGGCATCGGGCAGCGACACCTCCTTTACGGTGGCGCCCAGCTTTTCGTACTCTCTCACCGCGTTACGGACCTGCTCCTCCATGGCCGGGCTGAGCTGGTCACTGAAGTACTCCTTCGGCAGGCCGATCCTGAGGCCTTTAAGTGGTTCATCCAGGCTGGCGGTGTAGTCCGGCACGATGCGATCGACCGACGTGGAATCGTTCGGGTCGAAACCGGCCATCACATTCAGCATCATGGCGTTGTCTTCGGCGGTGCGGGCCATGGTGCCGCCCTGGTCCAGGCTGGAGGCGAAGGCAATCATCCCGTAGCGGGACACACGGCCGTAGGTGGGCTTGAGGCCGGTGATGCCGCACAGGGCCGCCGGCTGGCGGATGGAACCACCGGTATCGGTGGCGGTCGCCGCCGGTACCAGGCGCGCAGCGACCGCAGCCGCCGACCCGCCCGAGGAGCCGCCGGGCACCCGCTGTTCGCCCCAGGGGTTGGTGGTGGCGCCGAAATAACTGGATTCGGTGGACGAACCCATGGCGAACTCGTCCATATTGGTCTTGCCCAGGCAGACCGCGCCGGCCCGTCGGAAATTCGCGGTGACTGTGGCGTCGTAGGGCGGAACGAAATTCTCCAGCATCTTCGAGCCACAGGTGGTGCGCACGCCCCGGGTGCAGAAGATGTCCTTGTGGGCGAAGGGGACGCCGGTCCAGGGAGTGGCTTTGCCGGTGGCGCGCTGTTCGTCCGCCGCTTTGGCGTCCGCCAGGGCCTCTTCCTCGGTTACGGTGATAAAGCTGTTATAGGCGCCGTCCTCCCGCTTGATGCGGTCTAGGAGCTGCCGGGTCAACTCGACGCTGGAGATCGCGCCGCTTTCCAGTTCTCTGGAGAGTTCTGCTACGGATTTGTTATGCATGATGATTCCTGGAGTCGCGGATCAGATCACTCGATGACGCGGGGTACAAGGTACAGCCCGTTTTCAGTGGCCGGAGCGATGGCCTGGAAGGCTTCCCGCTGATCGGATTCGGTGACCTCGTCGGGACGCAGGCGTTGCACCGCGTCCAGGGGGTGGGCGAGGGGCTCGACCGAATCGGTATCGGCGGCGCTGAGCTGGTCCACCAGGTCGAGGATGTTGCCCAGGTCATTTTCCAGTGCCGAAACCTGCGCCTCATCCACCTGGATACGGGCAAGCACCGCGACTTTTTCTATGTCCGTGCGGGAAATGGTCACGTATGGCCTCCGAGGTCCGTGAAATCTCGTTAACATGAAAAACCCCTATGGTAACAGATTCCGGTATGGGGGCAGTACCCTGACGGCCCTGTAACAGCGCGTAATCGCAAGGATCATGCCTTGCCTGTGGGGGTGCTCACTGCTAAAGTTGCGGCATCATTTCCCTACTGCATTTCTCAGGTTGAAATAACGCGAATGTTGAAACGTATCCGAGGCCTCTTCTCAAGCGATCTCTCAATCGATCTTGGTACTGCCAATACCCTAATCTATGTCCGTGATCGGGGGATCGTACTGAATGAGCCTTCGGTGGTGGCAATCCGCACCAACAACGCCCAGAAGATGGTGGCTGCTGTGGGCACGGAGGCCAAGCGCATGCTGGGCCGGACGCCGGGTAATATCACCGCCATCCGCCCTCTGAAGGACGGTGTCATCGCCGACTTCGTGGTCACCGAGAAGATGCTCCAGCACTTCATCCACAAAGTGCATGAGAACAGCTTTATCACTCCAAGCCCCCGGGTTCTGGTATGTGTGCCCAGCAAATCCACCCAGGTGGAGAAAAAGGCCATTCGGGAATCCGCCCTGGGCGCCGGCGCCCGGGAAGTCTTCCTGATCGAGGAGCCCATGGCGGCCGCCATTGGTGCCGGCCTCCCGGTGGAGGAAGCCAGCGGCTCGATGATCGTGGACATCGGCGGCGGCACCACCGAAATCGCCATCATTTCCCTTAATGGCATCGTCTACGCGGAATCCGTCCGCGTGGGTGGCGACAAGTTTGACGAAGCCATCGTCACCTACGTGCGTCGAAACTACGGCAGCCTGATCGGCGATTCCACCGCGGAGCGCATCAAGCACGAGATTGGCTGTGCC
The DNA here is from genome assembly GCF_900115285.1 of Marinobacter daqiaonensis. GTDB lineage: Bacteria > Pseudomonadota > Gammaproteobacteria > Pseudomonadales > Oleiphilaceae > Marinobacter > Marinobacter daqiaonensis. Next base: position 1,188,742 of record NZ_FOYW01000001.1, on the reverse strand, counting down.
TACGAGGGCGTCGAGGTTCGCGAGATCGATGTCCGAGGCCGTAACCTGGCGGAAGGTGTGCCCCGGGCCTTTACTCTCAACAGCGAAGAGATCCTGGACGCCCTTCAGGAATCCCTGGCCCAGATCGTCCAGACCGTCAAGAGCGCCCTTGAGCAGTCGCCCCCTGAGCTGGCCTCGGACATCGCCGAAAGAGGTATTGTCCTCACGGGCGGCGGCGCACTGCTCCGTGGCCTGGACAAGCTGATCAGCGAGGAAACCGGCCTGCCGGTGATCATCGCGGAAGACCCCCTGACCTGTGTTGCCCGTGGCGGCGGCAAGGCCCTGGAAGTCATCGATCGTGGCGGCATCGGTATGTTCTCCCAGGAGGGGTGACCATGGCAGCCGGGTTCGGCCTGAGGCTCTCGACCCCGAAACCGCCGCTGGAGGGAAACCTCAGCGGCGTTTGTGTTCTCGGGGCAGGAGGGAGTCACTATTAAGACCATTTTTGTACAGGGCCCGGTCCCCGGTTTTCGGCTCCTGTTCGTGCTGGTGTTATCACTGGTGCTGATTGTCGCCGACGCCCGCTTTGACCGGCTGGAAGAGGTCCGTAGCAGAATCTCCACCTTCCTCGCTCCCGTGTTCTGGCTGGGCAATGCCCCGGACCGCCTCGGGGACTGGTTCGCGGGGTTGGTAACCCCCCGGGAAGATCTCGTCAGCGAAAACGAGGCCCTCAAGGCGCGCCTGATGATCCTGGAGCGTCGCGCCCTCAAGTACGCGGCCGTGGCGGCCGAAAATAATCGCCTGCGTGAGCTGATGAATGCTTCCGGCACACTTGATGACCGTGTGGTGGTGGCTGAGGTGGTTGGCGTCTCGCCGGATCCGTATTCCCACGAAGTGATCATCAACAAGGGTTCCCGCGACGGGGTTTCGGCCGGGCAGGCGATCCTCGATGCCAATGGTCTTATGGGGCAGGTGCTGTACACTTCCGCCTTTACCTCCCGTGTTCTCCTGATTTCCGACAGCAGCCATGCCGTACCGGTGGAAGTGCTCCGCAACGGCCTGCGTGCCATCCTACTGGGTAATGGCGATATCGGTCAGCTGGAACTGGTCCACGTTCCGGACACCGGAGATATCCGCGAGGGTGATGTTCTTGTCAGTTCCGGCCTGGGAGGACGTTTCCCGAAGGGCTATCCGGTGGCGGAAGTCTCCTCCATTACCAAGGACCCGGGCGCACCGTTCATTACCATCCACGCAGAGCCAATGGCCAGCCTCAGTCGAAGCAAACTGGTCCTGGTGGTGTTCCAGGAAGCGGGCGCCGCCGGCGCCGGCGAGCTTTACGATCAGCAGGATGATGGCGAGGGCGGGTCTGCCGGGGATGCTGAGCCAGGGGAGGCACGCTGATGCTCTCGGTGATCAGTTATCCGGTCATGTTGCTCAGCATTGTTGTTTCCCTGGTGCTGAGCATTTCCCTCTTTCCCCATGGCTGGTTCGAGTTCAGGCCGGAGTGGGTAGGGCTGATGGTTTTCTACTGGACCTTTCGTGCGCCGGCCCAGTTTGGCATCCTGTCTGCCTGGGTCCTGGGGCTCCTGCTGGACGTCATTGAAGCCACACCCCTGGGCGTCAACGCGCTTGGCATGGCGGTTATCGCGTTCCTGGTACTGACCGTGCATCAGCGTCTGCGAATGTTCCCCATGGTCCAGCAGTGCCTGATTGTTTTTCTGCTGCTGGGCATCAACCAGATGCTGGTGCATTTCATCAAGCAGCTGCTGGGGGCCGAGAGCGCCGGTTTTGACTATCTGTGGCCCGCCGCCACCAGCGCCGTTCTCTGGGTCATCGTCTGTCCGCTGCTGGACCGGCTTAACCTCAAACTGGGCTAGTGTCCATGCAACCGATCATTCTTGCGTCAGCATCGCCGCGTCGGGCTGAATTGCTGCGCCAGCTTGGGCTATCTTTTACCACGATGGCCCTCGACATCGATGAGACACCCGGGCAGGGAGAGGCTCCGGCGGACTACGTTACCCGCCTGGCCCGTGAAAAGGCCGTCGCGGGCTACGAGCTGGCCGGTGAGGCCGAGGCCCTGGTACTGGGCTCGGATACATCCGTGGTTCTTGACGACCGGATTCTCGGCAAACCCCATAGTCGGGAGGCCGCCGTGGCGATGCTGCAGGATCTGTCGGGTCGGCGGCATCAGGTCATGACGGGGGTTGCCCTGGCCGGTGCCGGTATATGCCGGGTCCGTCTGAGTGTCACCGAGGTTTCCTTCCGGGTTCTGGCGCCCGGGGAAATCCAGGCTTACTGCGACACCGGAGAGCCCATGGACAAGGCAGGTGGTTATGGCATCCAGGGTAAGGGGGGTGCTTTTGTCAGACAGATCCAGGGCAGTTACAGTGCGGTGGTCGGGCTACCGCTGGACATTACGGCCGAACTCCTGGCCGACGCCGGCGTGCCGGTCTGGAAGTACTGGATATCCTGAACGGCTGCAATTCCCGGGTAGCCACACTGAGTTCCTGAACGGAGAGTGACATGAGCGAAGAGATCCTGATCAACGTTACACCGGTGGAGACCCGGGTGGCACTGGTTGAAAACGGGATGCTTCAGGAGGCTTATGTCGAACGCACCAGCCGCAAGGGCATTGTCGGCAACATCTTCAAGGGTAAGGTCGTGAGAGTGCTGCCGGGCATGGAGGCTGCCTTCGTGGACATCGGTCTTGAGCGGGCAGCGTTTATTCACGCGTCCGACGTGCTGCCCGTGGAGGGCGACGGCGCTGACAACCCGGAACCGGGCAACGGCCCGCGCCCGGTTCCGGATATCCGTACCCTGTTGCGTGAGGGACAGTCGCTGGTGGTCCAGGTCACCAAGGACCCCATCGGTACCAAGGGCGCCCGTCTGACCACCCAGTTGTCGATTCCCTCCCGTTATCTGGTGTTCATGCCCGGCGTGCACCACATCGGAATCTCCCAGCGGATCGAGGATGATGACGAGCGGACCCGCCTGAAGACGACTGTCGAATCCCGGATTGCCAGCCAGGAACATTGCGCCGGCGGGTTTATCATCCGCACCGCCGCCGAGGGGGTTACACCGGATGACCTGCTGGCGGACATGGCCTATCTCCAGCGCCTCAACCAGTCCATTATTGATCGCATTGAGCAGGTGAAGGCCCCTGCTATCGTCTACCAGGATCTGCCGCTGTTTATCCGCACGATCCGTGACCTGATCCGGCCACAGACCGAAAAGGTCCGCATTGATTCCCGTGAAAGTCACCAGCGGGTCATGGAATTCGTGAACGAGTTTGTCACCGAGTTCCAGGACAAGGTGGAATACTATCCCGGGGAACGGCCGATCTTCGACCTCTACAGTGTCGAGGACGAGATCCAGAAGGCCCTGAGCCGCAAGGTCCAGCTCAAGTCCGGTGGTTATGTCATTATCGACCAGACCGAGGCGATGACCACCATTGACATCAACACCGGGGCGTTCGTGGGTCACCGCAACCTTGAAGAAACCATCTTCAAGACCAACCTGGAGGCGGCCCGGGCGATAAGCCGCCAGCTTCGGCTGCGCAACCTGGGCGGCATCATCATTATCGACTTCATCGACATGGACGACCCGGAGCACCAGCGCCAGGTTCATCGCATGCTGGAGAAAATGCTGGAGCGGGATCACGCCAAGACCAAGATTACCGGGGTCTCGGAGCTTGGCCTGGTGGAAATGACCCGCAAACGCACCACCGAGAGCCTGGGGCAGATCCTGTGTGAACCCTGCCCGATCTGTGACGGCCGGGGGTTTCTCAAAACCGCGGAAACCGTATGCTATGAAGTCTTTCGGGAGATCCTGCGGGTGAATCGGGCCTATGAGGCGGAAAGTTACCTGGTCATGGCCTCCCAGAAGGTGGTGGATCGTCTGGTGGATGAGGAGGCGGACAACGTCGCCGACCTGGAAAGCTTCATCGGCAAGTCGATCCGGTTCCAGGTCGAGCCCTTCTACAGCCAGGAACAGTACGATGTGGTCTTGCTCTGAAAGTGATGTCTTCCCGACCCTCCGATTCTGGTGATCGGGCGCACCGGCGCCCATCCAGGCCGAAGCCCACTCTGTCCGGGCATCTGAAAGCCGTTCTCGGCTGGTCTCTGCTGCTGTTACTGGTAGTGGTGGCGGTGGGCGCGGCCTACCTCCGTCATCTGGCGGATAATATCGATGATTACCGGCCGGCTGTGGAAGAAGTCCTCAGTGACCGTCTGGGCCAACCGGTCACCATCCACGAACTCACCGCAGACTGGCGGGGGCCGGATCCGGTGCTCCAGGCCAGCGGCGTACGCCTGACCCATGCCGGGGAGCCGGAGAAGGAAGCCGCCACCCTGCAGCACCTGCTGCTACGCCTGGATGGACCCCGGTCACTGCTGCGCCTGGCGCTGGTGTTCGAAAGAATAGAGGCGGACGGACTGGAGCTGGTGGTCGCCAGGGATGAGCAGGGCCGTTTCACGCCGGACGGCATCCGGCTCAACGGGTTTTCCCCCGAGGAACCGGACCCGAACGAGGACACTCTGGACAGGTGGCTTGATCCGGAAAGGTGGCTGGACGAACTGACACGCCGGATATCGGATCCCCACATTCGTCTTACCCACTTTACTCTCGGCCTTAGGGCTCCCGACACCGACGCTATCTATGTGGATATCCCGCAGCTTGACCTGGTTTACGAGGGTGGCGCGGTAAGAGCTTCTGGCAGGGCCATGCGCCAGGGAACCCTGAACCAGGTGGCAAGATTTTCGGTAAGGGGCAGGGGGCTTCTGGAAGGGCGTTTTACCGGCGATGCCTGGGCCGAAATCACCCCCGGTGGTTTTTTCGAAGGCATAACCCGGGGCATGGAGTGGGAAGGCTTTCAGATACTGGAGCTGGAGGCGAATGCCGACACCTGGCTGCGGTTCGAGGAAGGTCGCCTGCGCAAGCTCAATGGCAGGCTTGAGCTGCCCCTTTTCCAGGTGAGCAATGAGCTGAATACCCTGCCACCCCTGAAAAACCTGACCGCGGACATTGGCTGGCAGGCCACGGAGGCGGGTGGTCGCATGGCCATCGCCAATCTCGGATGGGACTGGCATGGTGACTCCGTTGCCGGGGTCGATGCCCGGGTGGAATACACAGATGATGACATCCGGGTCGAAGCGGCCCGCGTCCCCGTTGGCGAGATTGCCCGGGTGGCAGTGGCCGCGGAGATGTTGCCGGCGCGGGCGGTGGTCGAGCTGGGCTACTATCAACCGGAGGGCACCCTGTCATCGTTCCGGCTGAGCCTGCCCTGGCAGAAGCCGGAAGACTTCGAGATTGCGGCGGGTCTGGATGGCGTGAGTGTCCAGGCTCATCACGGCGCCCCTGCGGGCGGCAACCTGCGAGGCACGGTCTGGCTGAACCGTCACGGAGGGCGCGCGGTCCTTGAGGGGCAGGATATGACCCTTTACTTTCCCCAGTTGTACGCCGACCCGTGGACCATCCGGGAAGCCAGCGGGAAAGTGGGCTGGCGCCTCGACGGAGGTATTATCCGGGTTTTCGGCAGTGGTCTGGATATGCACTATCAGGAGCAGACACGCCTGACCGGGGCCTTTGACCTGAGGCTCGATCGCTATGGCGAGGATAACCTGGGCCTGCGGGTGACGATCGCCAACGCCACCGCGGACATGTTGCCGGACCTGGTGCCGGTCGGCGCTGTCGATCCCGGCCTATACGACTGGCTGACAACCGCCATCATCGATGGGGAGGTGGTCAGTGGAGAGTTCCGGGCCCATGGCCAGATTGGCCGTGACAAGCCGCCCTTCAGTTTCAGTACCGCCCAGAGCTACCGGTTCAGGAATGCCCGGGTCCGTTATGATCCCAAGTGGCCGGAGGTAACCGATGCCAACGGTGCAGTGACCATCAATAATGGTCACACACGGGTTGTCCTTGAGAGTGCCAATACCGGCGGCATCAGTCTGCAGGGGGGCGAGGTGACGGTGGCGCCGGAAGGCGGCCCCACCGAGGTCCGGGTGGCAGCCAATACCCGAGTGAACGGCGACCAGGTGGCCTACTGGCTGCGGGAAACCCCGTTGGGCGACATGGCCGGGGAGGCAGCGGATACGGTCAGCGTTAGCGGAGATTTTGACGTTGAACTCGGCCTTGGCATTCCCCTGGATACCAGTGTACCGGTCAGGGTGAGCGCGGCCATCGCCACGGAGAACGGTGAGGTGCATTATCCGGGCGCGGATCTCCACTGGCAGAACCTGTCGGGGCAACTGCGCTACACCAGCGCCGATGGCTTCGACACGAACAGTTTCAATGCCCGCTTCCTGGATGAGCCGGTAACGGTTTCCCTGCGGGCGCCACCGGGTGAACAACGGCTTTCCGTGATCCAGTCCGGCCAGGCGGAACTGGGGGAGCTGGTGAGTCAGGCGATGGGGGAGCAGGCAGCCTTCCCCGGCATCGAGGGCAGGTTGCCCTACCGGGCGCAACTGGATATTGCCGCGGAGGCTCCGGTACGGCTCGCGATTACCGCCAATGGCGCCGGGCTCTGGTCCGAGTGGCCCGGGCCGCTCTCCCGGCAGGCGGGCCCGGAAGAAACCATCGATGCGGTGCTGCAGTGGCATTCGCCTCAGCGACTCACCCTGCGGGGAACCTGGGGAGAGCGGCTGGGTGTGGCCCTGGACTGGCGTGACGGCCGATTCTGGTCCGGCGAAGTCACCGTCGGGCAGACGAACGCCGACCTGCCCGTCGCCTCGGGCCTCGAGGTTGACGCCACTATGGGGCAGTTCGCGCCGACCCGCTGGAAACCCTGGCTGGAGCGGCTGAAAGTCTTTGCCGCCGGTTTCACCGAAACCCCTGATGAGTCGACCACGGTCGAGACATTGCCCCCGCCGCGGGACTGGCTGAACCAGGTGAGGCTGTCCGCGGACCAGCTGATCCTGGGCGACCAGCGTCTGCCCGGGTTCAGCGCGACCCTTCGTCCGGAAAGTGGCGGCTGGCTCATTACCACGGATTCGGAACGTATCACCGGCCGGATACGTGTCTCCCGCGGTGAAGATCTGGTCTGGGTCGACCTTGCCCGGTTGCAGCTGGAACGGTCACCCGACCCGGAGGATCCGGCCGTGGCCTCGGTTCCCGAATTGCTGACTCCCTCGGAGCAGCTGCGGGCATTCTACGAAATGCGGGCCGGCGAATGGCCTTCCGTGGATGTGCGGATCGAGTCCCTGGTGTTGGGGGACGATCCGGCCGGCTCCTGGTCGTTCGTTCTGGATTCGGAGCCGGAACGGATCGCTCTCCGGGATCTGCAGGGGCAGCTTGGAAGCCTCGCCTTCGCGGGCCAACTGAGCTGGGGTGTCGGTTCCGGAGAGGAAGTCACCGCACTCAGGGGTGTTCTCGAGGGCGGGGGGCTGCAGGATCTGAGCGGTCTTCTGGGCGAACCGATGCCATTGACCAACGAAGGGTCCATTCTGGACCTTGATGTTGCCTGGGCCGGACGACCGGACCAGTTCACGGCGGGCCGCCTCAACGGTGAGTTTACGCTCCGCCTGAATGACGGCGTGATTCTGGAGAGCAATAATACCGCCCAGCTGTTCCGGGTATTCAACCTGCTCAACACCGACACGCTGCAGCGCCGCCTGAAGTTCGACTTTTCCGATCTCTACGAAGCGGGTATTGCCTTCGACGCCATTTATGGCAAGGGCGCCCTCAACGAGGGGGTGCTGCGCTGGAAACCTGACCTGCAACTGGCCGGGCCCTCTGGAGCCCTCAGGCTTTCCGGTGCCACCAACCTGGCTGACAAGAGCCTGGACATGCGCCTGGTGGTGATTCTTCCGCTGACCCAGAATCTACCACTGGCGGCGATCCTGCTGGGAGCATCGCCTCCGGTGGGCGGAGCGTTGTTTGTTCTGGACAAACTTCTTGGAGAACCATTGAGCCGACTCACCAGTGCCACTTATAGTGTAAAAGGTACCTGGGAAAATCCGGAGGTCACCCTCAGGAACATTTTTGACACAGGTAATCAGGACTAGCCGTCCGGCTTTCCGCTGGCCGGCTCACACTCCCGGAGAGAACTTCCATGGCGCATTCTCAGACCGTGTCCGCCATCCAGATGGTGAGTACGCACCAGATCGACGACAATCTGCACCAGGCATCGCTGCTGCTGGCGAAGGCCGCCGAGCAGGGCGCCAGGGTCGCCGTGCTGCCGGAGAACTTTGCAGTGCTGGATACCGCCAATATGGCGCTCCACGGAGGTCGCGAGGTCAGCCCGGAAGGCCCCATCCGTCAGTTCCTGGCGGAGCAGGCCCGAAAACATGGCCTCTGGATCGTGGGTGGGTCGCTGCCCATTGCCGCGAGGCCCGACGGCTCGCCCATTGAGGGCCGGGTGCGGGCCAGCTGTGTGGTAGTGGACGATCAGGGCAGGGAAGTGGCCCGCTATGACAAGATTCACCTTTTCGACGCCATGGTTGAAGACAGCCAGGGGCAGTACCGGGAGTCCGACACGTTCGAGCCCGGTGACAGCCTGGTCGCCGTGGATACCCCCGCAGGCCGGCTCGGTCTGTCGATCTGCTACGACCTCCGTTTTCCGAAGATGTTCCGGTTGCTCCGGGAGAAGGAAGTGGACTGGATTTCCCTGCCCAGCGCCTTCACCTGGCACACCGGAGATGCCCACTGGCACCCCCTGGTCCGCGCCCGGGCCATCGAAAACCAGGTCTGGGTGGTCGCGCCGGGGCAGGGAGGCCAGAACAGCGAACGCCGCCGCACCTACGGCCACTCCATGATCGTGGATCCCTGGGGCGGAGTGGTGAAAGAGCTGGCGGAAGGTGCGGGGGTCATCTCCACCGAACTGAACCTCGACTACCTGGCCGAGGTTCGCAAGCGCATGCCCGTCTGGGAGCACCGTCGCTTCTAGAAGGAATGATTTAGCCGCGGAAGAATGCGGAAAGAAAAGACCAGAGATAGCCACGGAAACCACGGAAGGACACGGAAAAATAAAAAACATAGGTTGCGGTAGGATTAGTACATTGATAATACCCGCAACCATTTTTTCTTCTTTTATCTTTTCTTCCGTGTTTTCCGTGTTTTCCGTGTTTTCCGTGGCTAAATTATTTTTTCCGCGTTCTTCCGCGGATTCCGCGGCTAAAAATCTGTTTTTTAAGAGTTCTGCTCGGCCTCGTCTATGCACTCCCGCAAATAGCGGAACAGCTTCCTGCCCTGGCCGGTGTTCTTTTCCGCCTGGGCGTCTTTCTGGGCGTTGCGTACCAGGTTGCGCAGGTGCTGGACGTCGGTGGCCGGGCATTGTTCCACGAAGCCGGCGACAGCAGCGTTGCCTTCGGCTATCAGCTGGTCGCGCCAACGCTCTGCCAGATGGTGGCGCCGGGTGTGTTCCTCGCTCCCGGCGTCGAAGGCTTCCACGGCACGCCTCAGCGCTTCCGGGTCGTCCTCGTTGCGGATCACCTTGCCCACGTACTGGAGGTGGCGGCGACGGGCCTCATGCTGGCGGATGCGGCGGGACTCCACGATGGCACGTTTCAGCGTCTCGCTCATGGGCAGGGAGACCAGCTGATCATCGCTGAGATCCAGCATCCGTTTGCCGAGGTCCTGCAACTCGTGCATTTCCCGCTTGAGCTGGGATTTGCTCTTGATCAGGTCTTCATCGTTGTGGATGTCGTCTTGCGACGGGTTCTGATGGCTTTTCCTGCTCACGGTTTACCCACCCTCGCCAAAATAGTCGTTGATTAGTTCTTCAAGGGCCGCAACGGCCTGTTCTTCGTCGGGGCCTTCGGCCTTGAGCTCCACTTCGGTGCCCTGGCTGGCCGCCAGCATCATCACGGGCATGATGCTCTTGGCGTCCACTTCCCGGTTGTCCTTTACCAGCTGAACACGGCTCTCGAAGCGGGAGGCGGTCTCCACCAGCTTGGCGGCTGCACGGGCATGAAGACCGAGTTTGTTGATGATGGTAATGGGTTGGCGGATCATGTGGCTCTTTCAGTGAGATTTCGGGTTCAGGTGGGGCAGTTCGGTATGCCGGGTCTGCACCTGGTTGTACTGGCGCTTGAAATAGCGTGAGAGCTGCTCGCACACATACACCGACCGGTGCTGGCCACCTGTGCAGCCAATGGAAATGGTCATGTAACTCCGGTTGCTGTTGCTGAACTCGGGCAGCCAGTGTTCCAGGAAGCGGGTGATATCGTCGATCATGCGATTGGTCATGGGGTCCCCGCCGAGGAACTCCTGCACCGGCTGGTCCAGCCCCGTGTACTTGCGAAGGGACGTGTCCCAGTAGGGATTGGGCAGGCAGCGCACATCAAGAACGTAGTCGGAGTCCACCGGAACGCCATGCTTGAAGCCGAAGGACTGGAACAGCAGGGCCAGCTCCTGTTCGCTGCGACCGATAACCCGTTGCTTGATCAGATCCCTCAGTTCGTACATGGACAGCTCGGTGGTGTCCAGGTAGAGATCCGCCAGCTGCGCAATGGGCTCCAGCAGTTTCTTCTCGAACCGTATCGCCTCGGTGAGGGAGGTACTGTCGTCACTGAGCGGATGCTTGCGCCGGGTAGCATGGAAGCGTTGCAGCAGCGACTGCTCGGAGGCGTCCAGATAGATGATCTCGGTGGTCATGCCGATTTCCAGCAGACGCTGGTGAATGGTCTCGAAATTGGCAATCTCGTCGGACAGGTTACGGGCATCGATGCTGACGGCAATGTTCTGCAGGCGAGTACCGGAGTTGCGGGTCGTGGCTTCTGTGGTCAGGGGAAACAGCAGCCCGATCGGCAGGTTATCGATGCAGTAGAAGCCAAGGTCCTCCAGCACGTGCAGTGCCGTACTCTTGCCCGAGCCTGAACGACCGCTAACAATGATCAGCTTCATGGGAGATACCCTCTTGCAGCCAGGCGTTCACCGGCGGTCCGGTGTGCCGGGCGATCCCGACGGATCACCCGTTGCCGGTCATCTGGCGATACAGGTCGTCGGAGCCGGAACAGGCCCGCAGGCTGTCGCAGAATGAACGTTCGTTGAACTTTTCCGCCAGTTGGCTGAGGAGCTCCAGGTGTTCGGAGGTGGCTTCCTTCGGGACAATCAGGGTGAACAGCAGGTCGACGGGCTGATTGTCGATGGCGTCAAAAGCGACTCCTTCCTTCAGGGTCACCAGGGCGCCGACCACCCGGGTGCAGCCTTCCAGCCGGCAATGGGGGATGGCGATACCCTGGCCGATGCCCGTGCTGCCGAGGCGTTCCCGCGCCACCAGGTTATTGAAGATCTGGGTTTCGTCCAGTTCCGGGTAATGTCCGGCCACCTTTTCCGCAATGAATTCAAGAATCCGCTTCTTGCTGGAAGCGCTGACGCCGCACAGGGTCAGCTCCGGCGCCAGGATATTGTTGATGGTCAGGGTCGAATCGGTCATGGATTCTCATTGGTCACGATAAAAAAATGCTGCGGCACGACATCGTACCGCAGCGGTGTGGCACAGATTATAGCCGGTTAGACCGGGTAATGTTTAGCGGGCTGCAGCTCCATGCATCCGGTCAACATTCTTTTCCTTGTGCTTGAGGATCTGCCGGTCAAGTTTGTCGATGAGAGCGTCGATTGCCGCATACATGTCGCTGTTCTCGGCCTTGGCATGTATCTCGCCTCCCACCACGTGCAGGGTTGCCTCTGCAATCTGGCGCACTTTTTCCACCTCGAGGGTGACCTGACAGTTACTGATATGATCAAAGTGGCGTTCGAGTTTCTGGAACTTCTCGTTCACGTAATCCTTGAGGGCGGGAGTCAGTTCAACGTGATGACCGGAAATATTCAGTTGCATGGGCTTCTCCTGTTTGTCAGACCCTATTGTTCAGACCAGTCGTTTCCGCTCATTGGAGGGCGGAATATGCATGGCTTCACGGTACTTTGCCACCGTTCGCCGGGCCACCTTGATGCCCTGTTCTCCCAGCATCGTGGCAATCTTGCTGTCGCTGAGCGGCTTTTTCGGGGTTTCCGCCGCAATCAGTTTCTTGATCATGGCACGGATGGCCGTGGAGGAGCATTCGCCACCCTCGTCCGTGCTCACGTGACTCGAGAAGAAATACTTCAGCTCGAAGATGCCACGGGGGGTATGCATGTACTTCTGGGTCGTTACCCGGGAGATAGTGGACTCGTGCATTTCCACCGCCTGGGCGATATCCGACAGAATCAGAGGCTTCATCGCCTCCTCACCATGGTCCAGAAAACCCTGCTGATGTTCAACTATTCGGGTCGCCACTTTCAGCAGGGTCTCGTTCCGGCTCTGGAGGCTCTTGATAAACCACTTGGCCTCCTGCAGCTGGTCCCGCATGTAGGTATTGTCGGCACTGCTGTCCGCCCGCCTGATAAGGGAAGCATAGCTGGCATTGACGCGAATGCGCGGTGCTATTTCCGGGTTCAGTTCCACCCGCCAGCGACCCTTTTCCTTGCGCACAATCACATCGGGAATGACGTAGTCCGGCTCCGAGCGGTCGAGGCTGTCCCCCGGGTGGGGGTTCAGCGAGGTTATCACCGCCAGTACTTCCCGTAACTGGTCTTCCTTGAGCCGGCTTCTGCGCAGCAGCTGGGCGTAATCGCGATTGCCCAGCAGGTTGATGTAGTGGGTGATCACCAGTCGCGCCTGGGCCAGCCAGGGCGTATCCGGGGGCAGCTGGTTGAGCTGGATCAGCAGACAGTCCTGCAGGTCCCGGGCAAAGACGCCAGGCGGATCGAAGTGCTGCAGGCGATGCAGTACCGCTTCCACCTCGTCCAGTTCCAGGGGATCCTCGTCGCCCTCGGTCACCAGCCCGGAGTGGATCTCCTCCACCTCGGAGGTCAGGTAGCCCCGGTCATCCACAGCGTCGAGCAGGGCATGGGCGATGGCACTGTCGCGCTCATTCAGGGGGGTAAGGTTCAGTTGCCACTCCAGATGATCCCGCAGGGTCTCCGTCGCCGGGTTTCGGCTCTCGAAATCGCTGTCGTTGTCGTCGTCGCCCCGGGAGGAGGAGGCGGGCGCCGACTGGTAGATATCATCCCAGGCGGTATCCACCGGCAGATCGTCCGGTATGGTACCGGTGTCGTTGTTGTCGGCGGACCAGTCGGATTCGTCCCAGGGATTTTCACTGCCCTCGGATGCGGTTACCTGATCGTCGGAGCGATCGGTCTCCCTCTCCCGCTCCCTTTCCTGGTCAGAGTCGGTGCCTTCGTCGTCGTCGGGGGTTTCCAGCATCGGGTTGGAATCGAGCGCCTGCTGGATTTCCTGCTGCAGGTCCAGGGTAGAGAGCTGGAGCAGCCGGATTGCCTGTTGCAGTTGTGGGGTCATGGTCAGGCTCTGACCCATCTTTAACTGTAATGAGGCTTTCATAACCATGGTTCGAGATCCACCACCCTTCTGAGGTAACCGATAACAGATTTATCAAAAAAGCCACTGATTCAGCTCAATTATCGTCAGGATTTGGCAAAAAAATCAGTGTTACCGGATACTTGGAAATAACAAGCAAGTTCTTTGCCGAGTGTACTCCCTTTGGCTGTCGGAACACAATTGTTAGCACCGGGAGGACGGTGTGAAAATGTAACCGCTCGCGACCGCGGCGAGCGGCGAGGTCAGAGCCGGAACTCCTCGCCCAGATAGACCTCCTTGACCTGCTGGTTGGCGAGGATCTCCTCGGCCGAGCCCGAAGCGATGATGTGACCACTGCTCACGATGTAGGCCTTCTCGCAGATATCGAGGGTTTCCCGGACGTTATGGTCGGTAATCAGCACGCCGATGCCCATGTCACGCAGGTGGCGGATGATCTGTTTGATGTCACTGACGGAAATGGGGTCGACCCCGGCAAAAGGCTCGTCCAGCAGGATGAAGGCCGGCTCCATGGCCAGCGCCCGGGCGATTTCCACCCGCCGCCGTTCGCCTCCGGACAGGGCCATGCCGATGCTGTCGCGAATGTGGGTGATATGGAACTCCCGCAGCAGGTCCTCCAGCTTATCCTGGCGCTGCTTTCGGTTCAGGTCCTTCCGGGTCTCCAGAATCGCCATGATGTTGTCGCTGACCGAGAGCTTGCGGAATACCGAGGCTTCCTGGGGCAGGTAGCCAATGCCCTGGCGGGCCCTGCCGTGCATGGGCAGGGGCGTGATGTCCTTGCCATCGATGCTGATATGGCCATGGTCCGCATGAACCAGGCCCACAATCATGTAGAAGCAGGTGGTCTTGCCTGCTCCGTTGGGGCCCAGCAGGCCGACGATCTGCCCGCTTTCGATGCTCAGGGACACATCGATCACGACCTTCTTCTGTTTGTAGCTCTTTGCCAGGTGGTTCGCTTGCAGTAATGCCATAGGTGTTGGTCGCTAGTCCGCTGGTGAGTCCGCGCCCTGCCGGGGCTGGATAACCATTTCCACACGCCCCGAGCCCTCGCCCTCGGGAGTACGGCCTTCGGCGGTAACGACCCGGTTGGCGGTGTTGTAGTCGATGATGGCTCCCCGGAACTCATTGCCTCCCTGTTCCACCACCGCCTCCTCCTCGAAACGCAGGCGGCTGTCGTCGGCGAAATAGTAGATGAGCCTGGCCCGGGCATCGGTGGCGGACTGGTTGTCCGTGGCGGGCTGGTGGTAGGTGGCTGGCTGGCCTTTGGCGGCAATGCGGTCGAGGCCGTCGGCATCACGATAGAGTTCCACCCGGTCCGCCGTTATCCTCGTTTCGCCCTGGGTTATCCTGACGTTGCCCTGGTAGATGGCGACCCCCTGGCTGTCGTCCAGCCGCGCGCTGTCCGCGCTTACCCGGATGGGTTGGCCGGCGTCCAGGTCAAACGCCGCTGCGTGACCGGAAGCCAGCGCAAGCAGCGCCGGAATCATCAGCCACTGGCCTGCCAGTTTATGGGCGGGTTTCATAGATCCCCTCAACGGTGTTGTCCAGTTCCAGTACCCGCTCATCAATCCAGCCCGTCAGACTGTTGGCACGGGTGACGGCGCCTGGAGACTCCAGCGTAACCGGCTGGTCCGTGCTGATTCTGCCGGCGGTGTTGTCGATGCGCAGGTGCTCTGTGCGCAGGATGGCTTCTCCCCCCTGCACATTCCGGGTGACTCTCACGTCCCCATCAAGTTCCATGATTCGGCTGCTCTGGTCAAATGACCCTTGCCGGGCGACCAGGTGCCAGCGGGATTCCGTGTCGGCATCATACAGACTGGCCTCCGGCTGGACCATGCGGGCTTCGCCCGGCCCCTCGAGCTGCTCGATGCGGGGGCTGCTGATGACTGCCTGCAACTGGCCCTGCTCGTCGAACACGCGATACTCGCCCTGGTTCACAAAAGTGTCCGGTTCCGCTGCCCCGCGCAATTTCTGGGCATCGGTCAGTATGGTTTGCGGGTCATCACTGCGCCACAGTATGAAAGCCAGGGCCGCAAAGGCAACCAGCAGAATCGGGTTGCGAATCGCCGGCCTGGTCAGGAGTGTTGCCAGCCGCTCCTTCCATGAAGGCTTCGTTGGGTCCGTCATGATGTCTCCCCGAGCCACCCCCGGAGCTGGTCGTCGAGACTGCCCCTGGCGGTGAGCAACAGGTCGGTGACCTCGCGGACCGCACCGTACCCGCCGGCAGCATGGGTGCAGTAATCCGCATGCTGGCGGACGTACCAGTGGCCGTTGGGCACCGATATACCGAACCCGGCATAGCGGATGGCGGCCAGGTCGGGCAGATCGTCGCCTACGTAGGCCAGCTGATCTGCAGTCAGGCCCCGGCTGTCAGCAATTTCACGCAGGGCGGTAAGTTTGTCCTCGCGACCCTGGAGCAGGGTGGTGATGCCCAGGCTGTTCATGCGGCGCTCGGTCAGGGGGGAGCTGCGGCCGGTAATTACCGCCACCTCGATGCCCGCCGACATGGCCTGCTTCAGGCCCAGGCCATCCAGGATGTTAAAGGCCTTCAGTTCATCGCCGGCGGCGGAAAACAGCAGCGAGCCGTCACTCATCACCCCGTCCACATCGAGTGCCAGCAACCGTACCGGGCGGGCCAGCCGGAGGGTATACTCCGGCCACTGTGGCTGCAGTCCGTTATGATCCTGCGTCGTCATGGTCAGCCTCTCAGATCACCCCTGCCCGCAGCAGGTCGTGCATGTTGATGGCGCCCACCAGCTGCTCCGCCCGGTTCATTACCGGCAGGGCGTTGATCTTCAGCTCCTCCATGATGTGGAGTGCCTCGGCGGCGAGCTGGTCATCGTGGATGGTTCGTCCATTACGGGTCATCACGTCCCGTATCAGGGTGTTGTGGACATCAATGGAACGGTCCAGGGTGCGACGCAGGTCGCCGTCGGTGAAAATACCCACCATCTGGCCATCGTCGTCCACGATGGTCGTCATGCCCAGTCCTTTCAGGGATATCTCCAGCAAGGCTCCCGACAGTGGCGTGTTCTCATGAACACGGGGGATCCGGTCACCGGTGTGCATGATGTCCGTGACACGCAGCAGCAGTCGTCGGCCAAGGGCCCCGCCGGGGTGGGAAAAGGCGAAATCCTCGGCGCTGAAACCGCGGGCATCCAGCAACGCAACCGCCAGAGCGTCACCCATCACCAGGGTGGCGGTAGTGCTGGAGGTGGGGGCGAGCCCCAGGGGACAGGCTTCCTGGGCCACGCTGACGTCGAGATTGGCAACCGCTTCCCGGGCCAGGGTGGAATCCGGTTTACCGGTCATGCTGATCAGCGGGGCCCCCATGCGCTTGAGCAGCGGCAGAATGGTGAGAACCTCGGAGGTGCTTCCGGAATTGGATATGGCGAGCACAACGTCCTGGCTGGTAATCATCCCCAGGTCACCGTGGCTGGCCTCGCCAGGGTGAACGAAAAACGCCGGAGTACCGGTGCTGGCGAGGGTGGCGGCGATCTTGTTGCCGATATGCCCGGACTTGCCCATACCGGTCACCACCACCCGTCCCTTGCAGGCCATGATGACTTCGCAGGCGGTCACAAACTGGTCGTCGATGCGGTCCAGCAGGGCTCCAACAGCCTGGCGTTGGATCTCGATGGCCTGCAGCGCGGCGGAGACAAAAGGTCTGGTCATGGGGCTCCTGGGGCATGAGGGTGCGTGATTCAGGCGCAAGTATATCACCAACCCAGGGTGCTCAGATATTCTGACCATTGAGCGTAGCGCCAAGATGGCATAATGTAGCGCCAAAATTTAGATGAGGGACCGCTGTGATCATCCGGGATGGAGGCGCGGTCGTTCCCTGGTAGCCGACATGTCTGACCGTTCCTACATTTCGCTGGACAACGTGGTCTTCACACGTGGCCAACGGCGCATTTTCGATGGGGTGACACTGAGCATCCCCCGGGGGCGCATCACCGCTATCATGGGGCCCAGTGGTACCGGCAAGACCACGCTGCTGCGCCTGATCGGCGGGCAGTTGAAGCCGGACAGTGGCAGTATCCGCGTTGACGGAAACGACGTGCCCGGCCTGGGCCGCAAGGCCCTCTATACCCTCAGGGAGCGTATGGGCATGCTGTTTCAGAGCGGGGCCCTGTTCACCGACCTGAGCGTGTTCGAGAATGTGGCCTTTCCCCTTCGCGTGCACACCCCTCTGCCGGACGACATGATCCGCGACATCGTCCTTATGAAGCTGGAGGCGGTGGGCCTGAGGGGCGCCCGCGACCTCATGCCGGCGGAGCTGTCCGGCGGCATGACCCGCCGGGTGGCCCTGGCCCGTACCATTGCCCTGGACCCGGAGCTGATCATGTACGATGAGCCATTCGCAGGCCAGGATCCCATCGCCATGGGAGTCCTGGTGAAACTGATCCGGGAACTGAACACGACCATGGGCCTGACCAGCGTGCTGGTGTCCCACGATGTCCCGGAGTCCCTCAGCATTGCCCATTACGCCTGCATTATCGCCGATGGCAGGATCATCGGTGAGGGCACCCCCGATGAGCTCCGCAACCACCCGTCCGAGCGTGTCCAGCAGTTCCTTCATGGTCAGCCCGACGGACCGGTGCCATTCCATTACCCCGCGCCGGATCCCGACAGCGACTGGGGTGGGCTGGCTCCGGAGGAGGTGCCCGGTGGCTAACGGTCTGATGGATCGAATCGCGGGCCTGGGCCGGGGCGGGCTGGAGACGCTGGCCTCCCTCGGTCGCGCCTCAATCTTCCTGTGGGGTGCCCTGGTGGGGGTGCCGAAGCCTGGGGTCGGGCTTCGCCTGCTGCTGGCCCAGATATACGCCATCGGGGTGTTGTCGCTTGCCATCGTGGTGGTGTCGGGGCTGTTTATTGGCATGGTGCTGGCGCTCCAGGGCTATACCATCCTCAGTGATTTCGGTTCGGAAAGCGCCATCGGTCAGATGATCGCCCTGACCCTGCTGCGGGAACTCGGTCCCGTGGTGACGGCGCTTCTGTTCGCGGGCCGTGCGGGCTCCGCCCTGACGGCGGAGATCGGCCTGATGAAGACCACCGAGCAACTTTCCAGTATGGAAATGATGGGGGTGGATCCCCTGCGCCGGGTCATTGCACCCCGGCTGCTGGCCGGTTTCATTTCCATGCCTGTGCTGGCCCTGATTTTCTCCGTCGTCGGCATCTGGGGCGGTATGCTGGTCGGGGTGGAATGGCTCGGCGTCTTCGAGGGGTCCTACTGGGGCAACATGCAGGCGTCGGTGACATTCAGCAAGGACGTTATCAACGGCATTATCAAGAGCCTGGTGTTCGGGTTCGTGTGCACCTGGATCGCGGTCTATCAGGGTTACGACTGTGTGCCCACGTCGGCTGGCATCAGTTCGGCCACGACCAAGACTGTTGTGTATTCATCCTTGGCGGTACTGGGGCTCGATTTCGTCCTCACCGCCGTCATGTTCGGGAGTTTCTGATGGCAAAGCGAACCACGGAAATCGTCGTCGGACTGTTCATTCTCGCGGGCGGAGCGGCGCTGCTGTTCCTGGCCCTGCAGGTGAGTGGCCTGACTTTCAAGCCGGCCGGCGACACCTATAAGGTGTATGCTTACTTTAACGATGCCGGTGGTCTGGCGCCGAGGGGCAGGGTTTCCATGGCCGGGGTGACGGTGGGGCGGATCCGGGATGTCAGCCTGGACCAGGAGACCTTCCAGGCGAAGGTGGTGATCGATATCGAAGCCCGGGTCGACAGCATTCCGGCGGACAGCTCCGCAATCATACGTACGTCCGGATTGCTGGGTGAGCAGTATATTGATATTTCGCCGGGCGCCGACATGGAGTCCCTGTCGGACGGCGATACTTTCTACGAGACCCAGTCCGCCCTCAATCTGGAGCGGATGATCAGTAACTTCGCGTCGGGGCAGGCCGCGGATTGACCGACTGAACGACCGGCGGGAACCATCTGTCCACATCCGCAGTCGGAACCCTTCAGGCCGAAATACCAGGAGAGAGCAATGAAACAGGCGTTTAATCAGACAATCCAAACCCCTCTGCGCGGGCTCATGCTGGCGATTATCGCCGCCCTCGCCCTCGTCGCCGGCCAGGCAAGCGCCAGCAGCCAGGAGCTGGCCGAGTACGTGGACAAGAATACCCAGCGCCTGGTGGAGAAGCTGAACGAGAACAAGGGCCTCTATGAGGAGGATCCGGAAGCCTTCTATGAGGAAATGGACGAGGCCCTTACCGGCTTTGTGGACTTCCGCCGGATCGCTGCCCGGGTCATGGGGCGCTATGCCCGCCAGACCACGCCGGAGCAAAGGGACGAGTTCGTGGCGAGGTTCAAGCGCAGCCTTTTTGACGCCTACGCCCAGGCCCTGGTCAGCAATTCCGAAGGCTTCAGTATTGAAGTGGACCAGGCCGAGATCAATCCCCGGGACGACAGCCGTGCCTCCGTCGGCATGATCGTAACCTCCGACTCGGGCAACCGCTATCAGGTGAGTTACTCCATGCACCACAGCAAGAACAACGGTGACTGGCTGGTGGAGAACGTGATTGTCGAGGGGGTTAACATCGGCCTGGCCTTCCGTGACCGTTTCGCCCAGGAAATGGAATCCCGCCGTGGTGATATCGACGCTGTGATCGACAACTGGGGTGATGCAGTCGCTTCACTGAAGCTCGAAGAAGAAGTGGGAAGCGACACTGATGGGGAGTCGGAAGACAGCCAATGAAGGCATCCGTCACAGAGGAGGGTAACCGCCTGATCCTGGGCGGTGTGGTTACCGCCGACAATGCCCTGGCGCTCCGTCAGCAGGGCGAGCGCTGGCTGTCGTCCCGCACCCGTGGTGATCGACTCTCCGTCGACCTGTCTGCCGTTGAGTCCGCCAGCAGCGTGCTGTTGTCATTGCTGCTCTGCTGGCTGCGCGAGGCCCGGCGAATGAACCTGACCCTCGCTGTGAAGGGTGCGTCCGGGCAACTGCTGGAACTGTCGAGGTTGAACGGAGTCTCCCACTGGCTGACCGGCCCTGCATAATCCGGTACAATTCCGCTTTCGTTTTCGTATAAACCGAGGTTAAACCGCTTATGCAAGCCCAGGACGTTGCTGAACTGGTTCGCAAAGAACTGCCCGACTGTGAAATCCAGGTCCAGAACGATGGCAACCACTACCTGGTGGTGGCCATTGGCGAGCGCTTTGAGGGCATGTCACCGGTCAAGAAGCAGCAGCTGATCTATGGCGCGCTTCGGCCCCAGCTGGATGACGGTACCATCCACGCCCTGACCATTCGCGCTTTCACCCCGGCCCAGTGGGCAGCCAGACAGCAGTAAGCCGCTGCAGACCAACAGGATACTATTGTGGATAAATTACTGATCCGGGGCGGTAAGCCACTTGACGGCGAGATACGCATCTCCGGCGCCAAGAACTCGGCCCTGCCCATTCTCGCCGCCACCCTTCTGGCTGATGAGCCAGTGACCGTCGGCAATCTGCCTCATCTCAACGATGTCACCACCATGATCGAGCTGCTCGGTCGCATGGGCATCGAGCTGATGATCGACGAGAAAATGAGCGTGCAGGTGGATGCCAGCACCATCAAGGAAACGGTCGCCCCCTACGAGCTGGTCAAGACCATGCGCGCCTCGATCCTGGTGCTTGGGCCGTTGGTGGCTCACTTCGGCGAAGCGGTGGTTTCCCTGCCGGGCGGGTGCGCCATCGGCAGCCGACCGGTAAACCTCCACATCCACGGTCTCGAGATGATGGGGGCCGAAGTGAGGGTGGAGAACGGATACATCTATGCCAAGTCCAATGGCCGCCTCAAGGGCGCCCACATTTTTCTCGATACGGTGACCGTGACCGGTACCGAAAACCTCATGATGGCCGCTGCCCTGGCGGACGGGGTCACCATTCTCGAGAACGCCGCCCGTGAACCGGAAGTGGTGGACCTGGCGGAATGCCTGATTGCCATGGGTGCCGATGTCCGGGGCCATGGCACCGCTACCATTGAAATCCACGGCGTGGAGCGCCTCCACGGCTGTCACTACGATGTGATGCCGGACCGAGTGGAGACCGGGACCTACCTGGTGGCCGCGGCGGCCACCGGTGGCCGGGTGCGCTTGAAGGACACCCGTGAAAATCTGCTTGAAGCGGTACTGCTGAAGCTGGAAGAGGCAGGGGCCCACATCAGCACCGGCAAGGACTGGATCGAGCTGGACATGAAGGGCAACCGTCCAAGGGCGGTTTCCCTTCGTACTGCTCCCTATCCGGCCTTTCCGACGGACATGCAGGCCCAGTTTGCCGCCATGAACACCGTGGCCGAGGGTACCGGGACCATCGTCGAGACGGTATTCGAGAATCGCTTCATGCACATCCAGGAGCTGAGCCGCATGGGCGCCGACATCACCCTCGAGGGCAACGCGGCGATTATTAAGGGCGTGCCTCACCTGACCGGTGCTCCGGTGATGGCAACGGACCTGCGGGCCTCGGCCAGCCTGGTTATCGCCGGACTGGTGGCAAATGGCGATACGATTGTCGATCGCATCTACCACATTGACCGCGGTTACGAATGCATCGAGGAGAAACTTCAGCTTCTGGGAGCGAGTATCCGCCGGATGCCGGCGTGACTCCAGGGCAGTCAGGACGTTCAGACCGGACCTTGTGTTAAGGAACACTACAACCGATGACCGAAACGGCGATTACCATAGCCCTGTCAAAGGGCCGCATTCTTGACGAAACCATTCCCTTGCTGAAAGAAGCGGGTATCGAGTTTGTGGATGACATCAGCAAGTCACGGAAGCTGGTTTTTCCCTCCACGGACCCCAATGTGAGGTTGTTGATCATCCGGGCCACCGATGTGCCAACCTATGTCCAGTATGGCGGGGCGGATCTCGGGGTAACCGGCAAGGATGTGCTGATGGAGCACGGGGGTGATGGTCTTTACGAGCCTCTGGATCTCAATATTGCCCGCTGCCGGCTGATGACGGCCGGGGTCAAGGGCCAGCCGGCGCCCAGGGGACGTCTGCGGGTGGCCACCAAGTTCGTGAACCTGGCCCGGCGCTACTATGCGGCCCAGGGACGCCAGGCGGACATCATCAAGCTCTACGGGGCGATGGAGCTGGCACCGATTCTCGGGCTGGCGGATGAAATCGTGGATATTGTGGATACCGGCAATACCCTTAAGGCGAACGGGCTGGAGCCGCGGGATCTGATCGAGAATATCAGCACCCGGCTGGTGGCTAACCGGGCGTCCATGAAGATGAAGCATGATTTGTTGCAGCCCATCATTGAGAAGATGGGGGCTGCTGTTGAGGCCCGTCGCACTGTTCCGGCCTGAACCTGAGTTCCAGCATTTGAATTTCGAGTTTATGAGTTTGTCCTTCCGTCCGGCTGAGCCGGCAAGCCTTTCCAGGACACGCCCCGCAAGTACGTCCATGTAGGGCTCGACGAACGCCTTCCCTGGCGTTCGACGGTCCTGGAAAGGCTTCCCGGCCCATCCGGACTTCTTGGGAGTTAACCGCAGGTGACCTTATGACCGATATATCGATTACCAGACTTTCTGCTTCTGAGGCAGGTTTTGATGATGCGCTTAACAGGCTACTGGCCTGGGACGACAGCGTGGATCATCAGGTAAACGAGTCGGTCCGCCATATCCTGGGTGAAGTGAAGCTGAGGGGTGATGCGGCGGTCATGGAGTTTACCGCGAAGTTCGACCAGCTCGAGGTGGCCTCCATGGCCGAGCTGGAGATGTCGCAGGCGCGGCTCGAGCAGGCTCTGGAGCGGATTCCCGCGGACCAGCGGGATGCCCTGGAGGCAGCCGCGGACCGGATCCGGGACTATCACCAGCGTCAGCGTCAGGACTCCTGGCAGTATGAGGATGCCGATGGCACCGTGCTGGGCCAGAAGGTGACTCCCCTGGACCGGGTCGGTATCTACGTGCCCGGCGGCAAGGCCGCCTATCCGTCGTCGGTGCTGATGAATGCACTTCCCGCAAAGGTGGCGGGAGTGGCCGAGATCATCATGGTGGTGCCCACCCCGGCCGGTGTGGTGAACGATATGGTGCTCGCGGCGGCCGCGATTGCAGGGGTGGACCGGGTGTTCACTCTCGGCGGAGCCCAGGCGGTCGGTGCCCTGGCCTATGGTACCGAGACGGTGCCGGCGGTGGACAAGATCGTGGGGCCGGGCAACATCTTTGTGGCGACTGCCAAGCGGGAGGTGTTCGGTACCGTGGGCATCGACATGATTGCCGGGCCCTCGGAGATCCTGGTGATCTGCGACGGCCAGACGGATCCGGACTGGATTGCCATGGACCTGTTCTCCCAGGCCGAGCACGATGAGCAGGCCCAGTCCATCCTGTTGAGTCCTGACGCGGCCTTCCTGGACGCGGTGGAAGCCAGCATTCGCAAACTGGTGGTGACCATGGAGCGGGGCGAGATTATCGCCAGATCCCTCACTGACCGGGGCGCGCTGATCCAGGTAAAAGACCTGGATGAGGCGGCTGAGGTCTCCAACCGGATTGCTCCGGAACACCTGGAGCTGTCGGTGGCGGACCCCCAGGCACTGGCGGAGAAGATCCGTCACGCCGGGGCCATCTTCCTCGGCCGGTACACGGCCGAAGCCCTTGGGGATTACTGCGCCGGGCCGAATCACGTTCTGCCGACATCAGGCACCGCGCGGTTCTCATCGCCCTTGGGGGTGTACGACTTCCAGAAGCGCTCATCGCTTATCGGCTTCAGCGCGGCGGGCGCCGACCGTATGGGCCGGGTCGCGTCGGTACTGGCCCGGGGCGAGGGGCTGACAGCGCACGCCCGCTCGGCGGAATACCGCCTGGACCAGGATCAGTAGGGGAACCTTCATGAGCAAATACTGGAGTCCCCTTGTACGCGAGCTCAAGCCCTACGTGCCCGGCGAGCAGCCCAAAATGCAGCGGCTGGTGAAGCTCAATACCAACGAAAACCCCTACGGACCGTCACCGCGGGTGCTTGAAGCCATCCGTGAGCAGCTCGATGAGGGCCTCAAGCTGTATCCGGACCCCGAGAGCGAACACCTGCGGGAGGTCATCGCCCGATACTATGGCGTTGCCGCCAATCAGGTGTTCGTGGGTAACGGCTCCGACGAAGTGCTGGCCCATATCTTTCACGGGCTGCTCAAGCAGGACAGACCGATTCTGTTCCCGGACATCACCTACAGCTTCTACCCGGTCTACTGCGGCCTGTACGGGGTGGAAAGCCGTCCGGTGCCCCTCGACGAGAATTTCAGGATTCGTCCGGAGGACTATGACCAGCCAAACGGCGGCATTATCTTCCCGAACCCCAATGCGCCCACCGGTTGCTGCCTTTCACTGAAGGAGGTGGAGCGCATCGTCGGAGGCAACCCGGACAGCGTTGTGGTTGTGGATGAGGCCTATGTGGATTTCGGGGGAGAGACAGCGGTTGCCCTGGTGGACCGTTACCCCAATCTCCTGGTCAGCCAGACCCTCTCGAAAGCCCGCTCCCTGGCGGGCCTCAGGGTCGGCCTGGCGATTGGTCACAAGGACCTCATCGAGGCCCTGAACCGGGTCAAGAACAGCTTTAATTCCTACCCACTGGACCGCCTCGCCCAGGCGGGCGCTGCCGCCGCCTTCGAGGATGACGCCTGGTTCCAGGAGACCCGGCAGCGCGTGATCGACGAGCGGGAGCGAGTGACTGCAGGGCTCGCAGAGCGGGGTTTCGACGTCCTGCCATCCGCCGCCAATTTCGTGTTCTGCCAGCACCGTGAGCACAAGGGCGCAGCACTGGCCCAGGCACTACGAGAGCAGGGCATCATCGTCCGCCATTTCGACAAGCCCCGGATCGACAACTTCCTGCGGATCACCATCGGCACGCCGGAGCAGAACAACGAGTTATTGATCGCCCTGGGAACCCTCCTCCAGGCAACCTGAGCCACACCACCCCCTGTAGGAGCCAGCCTGCTGGCGAGGAGGGCAGCACTAAGGCCCGGAGTCCACCTCCTCACTGCCAGGCCAGCTCCTACAGTCGCGGGGACCCGCCAGCCCGGAGATCCCCACCCTGTAGGAGCCAGCCTGCTGGCGAAGAGGCCAGCGCCAAGGCCCGGAGTCCCCCTCCTCGCTGGCAGGCCAGCTCCTACAGTCGCGGGTACCCGCCAGCCTGGAGGTCCCACCCTGTAGGAGCCAGCCTGCTGGCGAGGAGGGCAGCACCAGGGCCCAGAGTCCACCTCCTCGCTGGCAGGCCAGCTCCTACAGTCACGGGTACCCGCCAGCCTGAAGGCCGCACCCTGTAGGAGCCAGCCTGCTGGCGAAGAGGACAGCGCCAGGGCCCGGAGTCCCCCTCCTCGCTGGCAGGCCAGCTCCTACAGGTTGTGGGGGGCTCTCCGGTTTCAGGTACAATTTGTGGCTCAAATCATCTGAACCACAGGAGAACTCCGATGCCAAGTCGCGCCGAGCTGATCCGGAAGCTGGAAGAATGGCTCACCCCAGAAAATTTCCAGGATTACTGCCCGAACGGTCTGCAGGTGGAAGGCAAGGATGAGGTGCGCACCCTCGTTACCGGCGTCACCGCCTCCCAGGCGCTGCTCGATGCGGCCGTGGAAGCCGGCGCGGATATGGTGCTGGTGCATCACGGGTATTTCTGGAAGGGAGAGCCCCAGGCCGTCGTCGGCATGAAAAAGAAACGCATCGGGACGCTGCTCGCCAACAACATAAGCCTGGTGGCTTATCATCTGCCGCTGGACGATCACCCGGAGTTCGGCAACAACCGTCAGCTGGCGGAAGTGCTGGGAATCCGCAATCCCCGCCCACTTGCCGGATTGCTGTGGGAGGGGGAGCTGGACGAACCCATGACACCGGATGCCTTCTCTGCGTATCTCGGAGACCGCCTCAACCGCCAGCCCCTCCATGTAGGCGCTGGCGCCGAGGAGATCCGGCGCGTGGCCTGGTGCACAGGGGCCGCCCAGGGATATATCACAATGGCTCTGGAAGCCGGGGTGGATGCCTACATCAGCGGAGAAGCCTCGGAGCCCACCACCCACACCGCCCGGGAATGCGGAATCCACTACTACGGCGCCGGGCACCACGCCACCGAGCGCTATGGGGTACAGGCCCTGGGCGAGGCCCTGGCAAAGGAGTTCGGGGTGGAGCACCGCTTTATCGATTGCGATAACCCGGTCTAAGGATGGTTAGCCGCGGAACCCGCGGAAGTACGCGGAAAGAAAAGCGAAAGAAATTAGCCACGGAATCCACGGAAGAACACGGAAGGAAAAGATAAAACAGAGACTGGGATAGCGGGAGCCATCAAACGTATCGCAATGCCCGCAACCCGATTTTTTTCGTTCTTTTTTCCGTGTTCTTCCGTGGATTCCGTGGCTAAATCAGTCTTTTTTATCTTTTCCGCGGGTGCCGCGACAAAAAATCAGGCCTTGGCCTTCTTCTGTTCGTCGCTCAGGCCATAGTCCTCAGCCAGGGTGCCTTTCTCGGCCGGGTCCTTCTTGGGAGCATAGTCCCGCGGCGGCTCGGCGTCGTCGTCCTGGCTACCGTCGGCCAGGCGGGCACGTTTCTTGTCCTGTTCCAGTTCGTTCAGCCATTCATCGTCGTTGGCCAGCCGGTTGGCGCCCCGGGCCATGTGCTGATTGACGTCACTGAAGGCATCGTTGAAGCGACGGAGGAGGTGGGCCGATTCCATGAAATGTTCGTTCACCTGGGCCTGGTAGCGGGTATATTCGCTGCGCAGCTCTTCAACCTGCTGTTCGGCACGGCGCTGGCGCAGGCTACTGCTCTGGCTGGATCGACCAATAAGCAGGCCAATAATAAGTCCTACGGCGAGTGCGGCAACAGCGGCCAGAATCAGGTTTGTCATAGAGTAGTCGTCCTGTCGGAAGTCCATTTGGCTCGGAATGATTATACGTCGAGTATAACCGTTAAAGGCAGGCACTGCCCATGGCCTTCCTCCCCTGCGAAAGTCTTATCCCGGCAAAGCCCCTGAGAACACCCGAAAAATGGCGAACGCCGTCAAAATCAGCGACAATACGCGCCCTGACCAATCACCCCGATGTTGATCACCTGATGAGGGGCAAGCTCTGAATGACACCCTGGGAACGTTACCAGCAAGATCTGCAACGTCCGGATTTTCTGAAGGATTCCGCACAGGAAGACGCGGTACGCCGGCTGCAGGCTCTGTATGACAAACTGGTGGAAGCCGAGAACGAGCGCAACAAGCCGTTGCAGAAACTCAAGCTGAAGGTTCGCAAGGGGCGCGAGGAACCGGTCAAGGGATTGTACTTCTGGGGCGGCGTCGGCCGTGGCAAGACCTACCTCATGGATACCTTCTTCGAATCGCTGCCCTTCGAGCGCAAGATGCGGGTCCATTTCCACCGCTTCATGCAGCGGGTTCACCGGGAACTGAAGGGACTCAAGGGCGAGAAGAATCCCCTTGAGAAAGTGGCTGCCCGGTTTGCCGATGAGGCCCGGGTTATCTGCTTTGACGAGTTCTTCGTGTCCGATATTGGCGATGCCATGATCCTGGCTACGCTGATGGACGGGCTTTTCAGTCGGGGAGTCACCCTGGTGTGCACCTCGAACATCCCGCCGGACGGTCTGTACAAGGACGGCCTCCAGCGGGCGCGCTTCCTGCCTGCCATCGAGCTGGTCAAGAAACACACCGAGGTGGTGAATGTGGACGGCGGGGTGGACTACCGCCTTCGTACCCTGGAGCAGGCCGAACTGTACCATTCACCGTTGGACGAGCAGGCGGACATCAGCCTCCAGCAGAGTTTTGACGCCCTGGCGGTGGAGGCCGGCGCCCACTCCCTGAACCTTGAGATCAATGGCCGCAAGCTGCAGGCAAGGGCCCATGCCGAAGACGTGGTGTGGTTCGAGTTCCGGGAGCTTTGCGATGGCCCCCGGAGCCAGAACGATTACATCGAACTGGCCCGGGAATTTCACGCCATTATCATCTCCAATGTGCCCGTGCTCGGGGGCGACAAGGATGACCAGGCCCGTCGTTTCATCAACATGATCGACGAGTTCTATGACCGTAACGTCAAGGTGATCATTTCCGCCGAGGCGCCCATCACCGGGCTCTACGCCGGAGGGCGCCTGGGCTTCGAGTTTGAACGCACCGAATCCCGGCTGCTCGAGATGCAGTCACAGGAATACCTGGAAGCGCCCCACAAGGCCTGACGGAGGATTACTCCGCCGTTTCCGGGTCCGGGTCGTAGTCGGGCTGCAACCGTTTCTCCGGAGCGGTTGCCAGCTCCATGAGACCCTCCAGGTTGTCACGGCTGACGATGGTTTCCCGGTAACGCTGGTCGTACCAGGGCAGGTTGTTGTAGCGGATCATTTCACGAAGTTCCCGGATGTACTCGTCACCCCGTTCCGAGTAGCTCCCCAGACCGGCGGCGAGCTGGACACCCGTGGGATGCTGCCCCTTGTTCCGCAACTGTTGCCGCAGGTCCCGCAGGGACTGGTAGGCGGGATGACGGTTCAGGTTCTGGATATAGGCCCGTACCGAATGATAGGCGGAGCGAAAGCTGGCCACCTCATAGGAGGCGCCTTCGGGCCGGCCCAGGGGGATCAGGCCGCAGCCCGGTGAAAAACACCACTGGCCGAACAGGTTGTTGCCCTGTTGGGCGAAGCGGGAGGTTCCCCAGGCCGATTCATTGGCGGCCTGGGCCAGCACCAGCGATGGCGGAATGGTGTCCAGACGCTTCAGCAACAACTCGAACATCTCCTCCGTGCCATTGTCCTCATCCACGCGCAGGCGCTCTGCCTGCCGTGCCAGCCATTGCTGGTCCTCTTCCGTCAGGGTGTCACTGGCCTGGAGGTTCTTCAGGTGCTGGCGCTGGAGCAGGATCCGGCTATTGGCCAGCAAAGTGCGGCTGTACAGATAGGCAAAGAAGGCCTCCTTCTTTTCAGTGACGTCGGTGTAGTGATCAAAGTTCGGGAGCCGTTCATTGATCCAGTCCGGCAGATCCGGAAGACTCGCCAGCTCAATGTCATCGTCTTCCGTCGAGACGGTGTAGGGAGGCGGCGTGTAAAGCGCGCCCCAGAGGATGATGGCAACCAGTGGGGCGATCAGGAGGGTACTTCTCAAACCTGCAGACATCGGCTTCCTCGTATTTGGCTGTCAGACGGCGTCAGTCTAACAGCCAGAACGGGAGAGATCTGTATGGGTTTGTTTCAGAAGTAGATTTTCAGGCCGGCCAGGATACCCTCATCCAGGTTGAGATCCCCGCTGGCGCCGTCGATATCGGTGTTGATATAGCGGTAACCGGCGAAGACTTCCGCATTGCGGATCACCCGGTAGCTGGCCCTGACTTCAATGTTGGTGAGGTCGTCGGAATCACCGAAAGACAGGATGCTGGGCGCGTAATGGGCGCTGCCGTAGAAGGACAGGCCCGGAACGGTTGGAATGTTCACCGTACCAAAGCCGCCGATACCGATGGCGCCGCCGTCGAGATTGTCATCGTCGTCCCAGGCCAGGCCGCGGAAACCGATACCGGCGGTGGTGGGCAGGTTGCCGAGGGCGGTGCGGCCCTGGGCGTGGAAGTCACCGTTGAGCAGGTGACGGGAACCCTCGTGGTAGGTGTAACCGGCACCAGCCTGGATATCGGAGCGGCCGTCAAAGAAGTTGACCTGGCCCTTGACGGAGTCGTTGGTCAGGCTGAAATCCGCGTCCGCGGCAAAGGCGGGGGCGGCGAACAGAGTCAGGGTCGCGGCGATGGCAGAAGTCCGTAAAAACATGATGGGGCTACCTCTGGATTGATGATCAGGCGGTAAAAAACCGAATGGATGGCATGTTAACCCCCGGCGCCCGGTCCCTCAACTTAAACTCCGTTTATCCGCTGTCGGTCACGGAGCGATGGCCTCACGACCTTAATGGGTGTCGTGGTGATCAGGGTTTATCAGGTCGTCTTCGGACACGGGCTCCCGGGAGGGGATGCGATAGTCCTCGCTGGCCCACGCCCCCAGGTCGATGAGACGACAGCGATCGGAACAGAAAGGGCGATGGGGATTCTTCTCACTCCACTCCACCGGAGTCTTACAGGTAGGGCAATCGACAAGCATTCAGTATCTCTCAGATTTCAGGTTGGCTTTCAGAACAGTATTGTTCCAGAACCGCCCTCAGCATGTCGATATTTACCGGCTTCGCCACGAACACATCCATGCCGGCCTTGCGGCTGCGTTCCTCGTCCTGCTCCATGGCGCTGGCGGTCAGGGCAATCACCGGGGTATGGTCCAGTCGCCTTGTGACTTCCTCCCGGCGTAGCTGCCGAGTGGCTTCGTAACCATCCAGCTCGGGCATGACGCAGTCCATGAAGACCAGGTCAAAGGGCTGGGCGCGCCACAGCGCCAGTGCCTGGCTGCCGTCCGCCGCGGTGGTTACGTGGCAGCCGAGTTTTTCCAGCAGCCGCTGGGTCAGGGCCCGATTGACAGGATTGTCTTCCGCCAGCAGCACGTCCATGGGTCCGCAGGGAAGGGGCCTGGTCACCGGCAGGGGTGAAACCGGCGCCTGGAGAGAGAAACGGGTCAGGAACCGCCGCTGGCCCTTCTCCGCGTCCTCGAACAGCTGGTTGAGGATGGGAGCCAGCCGGGATTCCCGGAGGGCCTTGCTCAGAAACGCATCCGCACCGGCTTCCCGGAAATGTTCGCCATCGCCCCTCTGGGGGTTGGCGGAGAGCACGAAGATGCGGGTACGGTCCCATTCGGGGTTATTCCTGATTCGCTGGCACAGCAGGTCGCTGTCCATGTCGGGCACAAAGCCGTCCAGGATCACGGCGTCGAAGGGTGTGCCCGACTCCTGGGCGGTGGCCAGTGCCGCCAGCGCTTCCGTACCGGAGCGGGCCGCCTCGATGTCCATGTCCAGCCGCGACAGCATCTCGAGGGTAATCTTGCGGGAGAGGGCGTAGGAGTCCACAACCAGGGCCCGGCGCCCCCGGACCTTGCCGAGGTTGAGGCGGCTACGCGGGGTTTTCTGGGTGGCTTCCGCCAGGGCGAGCTCTACCCAGAAGGTGGAACCTTCCCCGGGGCTACTGTCGACGTCGAGTTGGCCATCCATGAGCCTGACCAGCTGACGGCAGATGGTCAGACCCAGGCCCGCCCCGGTAAGCTGCCGGCGGGCACGGGTATCCAGCTGAACATAGGGCTCGAAGATCAGGGGCAGGTTGGCGGCGCTTATGCCAATGCCGGTATCCTCCACCGAAAGCCGGATTCGGGCGTCGCCATCCTTGTGACCGAGCAATTCGGCACCGACCAGCACATGGCCCGAGTCCGTATACCGGATTGCATTGGACGTAAGGTTCAGGAGTACCTGGCGAATACGGATGGGGTCTCCCACCAGGCACTCCGGCAGGTTGTGATCGACCCGGAGCTCCAGCGCCAGGCCTTTTTCCCGGGCTCTGGGGCCGAGCATGTCGACGAGATCGTTGAGGGTGTCGCGCAGGTTGAACTCGATCCGGTCCAGTTCCAGCTTTCCCGCCTCGATACTGGAGATATCCAGCAGATCATTGATGATGGCGGAGAGACCCTCGGCGGCATGAAGCAGGGTGTCCACGTAGTCGCGCTGTTCCTGGTCCAGCTGGGTGTCGTGCAGCAGGCTGGCGTAACCCAGCACCGATTGCAGTGGAATACGCAGCTCGTGGCTCAGGTTGGCGAGAAACACATTCTTGGCATGGTTGGCGCGGATTGCCTCATCCCTTTCGTCGCTGGACTGCTGGCTGGTGTGGCGGAGGTCGCGGGTCTCTTCCAGGAGCCTCTGGCGCATCTGGTTGAGTGCATGTTCCACCTCGCTGAGTTCGTCCGGCCACCTGGGGGCCTTGCGGTTGAGGCGAAGGGGTTTGGTCAGGGTGTCCAGGTTGAGTTGTACCGCGTAGTCGGCCATGGTTTCCAGGTGGCGTGACAGCATCAGGCGGATGACGAACAGCAGACCCAGAGTGCCGAGCATGACAATGACCGACTGCAACAGCAGCTGGGCGATAGCGCGGTCCCACACAGCCGCCTGCACCTGCTCCGTGGACGACGTAAGCACGAGGCGCCCCACCGGGGGCATGGCGCCGGTTCGCGGGCGCTCCACCACCAGGGGGCGCTCATGGCTGATGACATCGCCTTCCGGATAGACGCCTGTGCTGAACTGGGTACCTGCGGGTGTGATGATCTCTGCATGCTGGATAACGTCAAACGCCCGTAGGTCATCCAGTATGTTTTCCACCTCGGCGAAATTCATCAGCCAGAGCTGCTGACTGAGGTGATCCTCCACGATTTCAGCGGCTTTCAGTTGCTGGGACCGGATCTCGTCCAGGCGGCGGCTGGTTTCACCAGACAGCTGAATCGCTGTGGCCGATACCGCCACCAGAACGCTGAATAACAGCACATAGAGAAGCAGGCGTACAGCCAGGGGGCGCACGCCCAACCTGCGGGTCGGCGCTGTTATAGGTCGAGAAAAAGACAAGGCACTTGATTCCTTGTGATATCAGACTCCATGGGCCAGTCTAGCAGACTGTCAAAATAACAGCACCGGCCTTATCAAACTGGAAACGGACGTTCAGGTCATAAAGATGGGCACCGTAAACCCGGTCTTCATCTGCCCGGCCCCGTCGAAAGGACGGTCTCGGATCGTAACTGGCGATATCCTCGATCAGTCCCCTGAGATCAGGGTAGTCCGCAGCGGGCAGAGCGGCAACCTGGGTCTCCGCCTCCTCTGAAAAGCGGACGGGGAGCCGCTCCGGGGCCTCGTCACCGGCCCAGCCAACGCGGGCATCGGCGATGGCGTCGGCAAAGGGCAGATAGGGTTTGATGTCCAGGATGGGCGTGCCGTCGATCAGGTCATGGTCGCGGATCCGCAGTACCAGCTGCTCATCCCGGTAGGCCAGTCCCTCATTGCGTACCACCGACAGCCCAAGGCTGTTGGGCCGGAACGGTGAGCGGCTGGCGAATACACCAACCTTGCGATTGCCGCCCAGGCGTGGAGGGCGGACCACCGGACGCCACTCGGCCCTTACCGCTTCGTGAAACTGGAAGGTCAGCCAGAGGTGAGTACAGGTCTCCAGGCCCCGGAATGCGTCCTCCCGGTTGAAAGGCGGTTGAATCAACAGATCCGCCCAGGCGTTACGGGTAAGGCCGGGCTGCCTCGGAACCCCGAACTTGTCCCGGAAGCAGGAACGGGTTATCGCAATGGGGGTCAGGGTCAGCGCTTCAACGGCGGGCCTGGAAGGATGACGCGGCACAAGGGCTCCCTAGCGCGACCGGACTTCGCCGGAGAAGAACATTTCAATCCGCAGGATCAGCGACGTGCGGTCCTTGAAGCTATCCTCCCTGGGAAACTCGATGCCGGGAATCACCTCACCATAAAGCCAGTCGTGGTAAAGCCGGTAACGCCAGGTGAGGTCCGCGAACACGCTGGTGGTGCGCCAGTTGGGCTTGCTCTCACCCAGTATTCCCAGGCGGGGATTCAGCTCGGCCCGGTTATTGAGGATCTTGTGAAAATTGAGAACGTGGGAGAGTTCGAACTCGCGATTATCATGCTCCCAGACCGCCTCGGTACTGGCCAGGAAGTCCCAGCCATTGCCCAGTTCCCGGCTCAGGCCGAACCAGGTGGAGGCGCCCCAGCCCTCCTGGTGAAAATAATAGACCCGCTGATCCGCCACCAGGCGCCAGTCCTCATCCAGCTCCCACCGCCCCTTCGCTGTGGCCCGCCAGAAGGCGTCCGGGGGAAAACGAAGCCGGGCACCGATATCGTTGCTCAGGTTGACCGTGTCGGACAACGAGGCAAGCCAGCGCAGTGCCCCGGTCGCGGTGCCGTCCGAGCGCTGGTCATCGGTCAGCTGCCGGTCCCGGCGACGCTCCCCCAGGGGGATCAGTTCATCACTCTGGCTTTCCACAACCACCCGCAACTTCTCTTCCGCCGTGGGCAGGTCCAGCTTGAACCGGGCTTCCGGCTCCAGGCTCGCCAGCTCTCCTGTCCTTGCTTCGGCCGCGAAGCCGATGCGGAGATAGCTCTGGTTGTTGGGCATGGCCCTGGGGTTGCCGGACAGGCTGCGGTCCGCCCAGGCCCCAAGGGCCTGGATGCGCTGGGACTGCGCATGCTCCTGCCCGATCACCCAGTTGGAGAAGCTCATCCAGTAGGAATCCCGGGGCTCAAGCCAGTATTCCTCCGGCTCAAACGTGAAAAAGTCCGCAGGCAGGCGCTCCAGCGACAGCTCGTCCCTGAGAGACGGTTGCGCAGAGGCCGAAATTGGAAGGGCGAGCAGTGCCACGGGCAGAAGCCAGTAACGGAATATCCCGGCTTTTGAATACTCTGACAGGTGGAGGTTCAAGCGTCAGTCCCAGTCCTTGTCCTGCAGCTTCAGGTGCAGTTCCCTGACCACGTCGCGGACCTGGTCCAGTGGCCGATCGTTATCGATCACGTAGTCAGCCCGCTCCAGACGGTGCTCCCTGGGCATCTGGGCGGCAATGATGCGCTCGACCTGATCCCTGGGATTGTCGTCCCGCTCCATGGCCCGCTCAATCTGGGTTTCGACCGGAACGTCCACCACAATCACCTTCCGGGCCAGGGTGTACTGGTCGGTTTCCAGCAAGAGGGGGGAGACCAGCAGCACGTAGGGCAGGTCGTAGTCCTCCGGTTGAAGCTGCCGCGCCAGCTCGTCCCGGATGGTCGGGTGCAACAGGCTCTCAAGCCACTCCCTTTCATGGGGATCTCGGAACACAATGGTGCGCAATGCGGCCCGGTCCAGCGAACCGTCTTCCTGCAGAATCTCCTGGCCAAAATGTTCGGCGATCTTCTCCAGACCCGGCGTGCCAGGCTCAACCACCTCCCGCGCCACAATATCCGCGTCCACCCAATGCACACCCAGATCGCCAAACATCTTCGCAACCGTGGACTTGCCGCTACCAATCCCGCCGGTCAGGCCAATTACCACCGGATTCTCCATGAATACCCTCTTTATTATTTGGCCGCGGAATCCGCGGAAGTACGCGGAAAGAAAGGATTAAGGATAGCCACGGAATCCACGGAAAACACGGAAAACACGGAAAACACGGAAGAAAAGACCAACAGAAAAGAATGGGTTGCGGGTGCCATCAAAAGTTCGGGTTTCCCGCAGCCCGTTATTTTTCCGTGTCCTTCCGTGGGTTCCGTGGCTAAAATCGTCTCTGTCTTTTCCGCGTACTTCCGCCGATTCCGCGGCAAAAAAGTGTTAAACCCCAAGCCACGCATACCAGCCGGCTAGTATTTCATCCCCGAACCACAGGGACAAGAGGCCGGCGGCGGCCAGGTAGGGGCCGAAGGGGATGGGTACTTCCCGGCCGTGGCGGCGGAAGACCATCAGGCTGATGCCGACAATGGCGCCCACCAGGGAGGAAAGAAGGATCACGGCAGGCAGGAGTTGCCAGCCCAGCCAGGCACCCAGGGCCGCCAGCAGCTTGAAGTCACCGTACCCCATGCCTTCCTTGCCGGTGACAAGTTTGAACAGCCAGTACACGGACCACAGCGACAGGTAACCCGCCACCGCGCCCCAGAAGGCACTGGTAAAGTCCGTGATAGTGCCGAAGTAGTTGAGTACCAGCCCGAGCCACAGCAACGGCAGGGTGATGTTGTCGGGTAACAGCTGGGTATCGAAGTCGATCATGGTGAGGGCAATCAATGCCCAGACCAGCACCAGGGCCCAGAGAGTTCCAACATCGGGGCCAAGCAACCAGACGGTGATCAATGAAAAAAGCGCCGTAACCGTTTCAATCAGCGGGTAGCGGGCGGATATCGGGGACTTGCAGTTACTGCACTTGCCACGGAGAAGCAGGTAGCTGACAACCGGAATGTTCTCCCAGGGCCGGATACGGTGGCCGCAGGAGGGGCAGGTGGACGCAGGCTTCGATAGGGTGATGGCCTCTTCAGTGCTACGTCCCTTCTCAGGAATAGCGAGGAAATCCTCACACTGGCATCGCCACTCCTGCTGCATCATCTTCGGTAGCCGGAGAATGACAACGTTCAGGAAACTGCCGATGCAGAGGGAAACAAACAGGACCACAAGGTAGAGAAGCCAGGGGGTGCCCAACAGGGTGTCGAGAAATGCCATCAATTACCTATGTATCTGGGGGCGAAAAACTGTAGGAGCCAGCCTGCTGGCGAGGAGGGTGGCTTCGAGGCCGCAGTCCACCACCTCGCTGGCAGGCCAGCTCCTACAGGTAGTGATCATTCCAGCGCTGATCAACCAACGACGTTGCCCATCTGGAAGATCGGCAGGTACATGGCAATAATAAGGCCGCCCACCAGCACACCCAGCACGGCCATGATCATTGGCTCCATCAGTGCGGTAAGGTTGTCCACCATGTCGTCCACCACGGCTTCATAATGGTCGGCAACTTTCTCCAGCATCTCATCGAGGTTGCCGGACTCCTCGCCAATGGCGGTTAGCTGGACAGCCATGACCGGGAAGACATCCGTCTGTTTCATGGCAGCCTGTAACTGAACGCCTGCGGACACTTCATCCTTGATCTTCATGATGGCATCCCGGTAAATCGCGTTGCCAGTCGCACCAGCGACCGAGTCCAAGGCATCGACCAGTGGTACGCCTGACGCGAAAGTTGTGGAAAGGACACGACCGAATTTCGCCACTGCGGACTTGTCTATAATTTCACCGACAATAGGCAGCTTGAGGACGTACTTGTCCACCAGATCAGAGAATTTCTGAGATCGCCTTTTGGCTTCCTTGAAAAGGTAAATGGTTCCTACAATGGCAATGAGTACCACAAACCACCAACTTTGCATCCATTCGGATAATTGCACCACCATCTGCGTAAATACAGGAAGTTCGGCCCCAAAGCCCTGGAACAGGCTTTCGAACTGAGGTACCACCTTTACCAGAAGTATCGCGGTAACAATAATAGCTACCACGACAACCGCGATTGGGTAGGTCATGGCCTTCTTGACCTTTTTCTTGAGCAGTTCCGTTTTCTCAAGATAGGTGGCAATCCGATCAAGCATCTGCTCCAGGGCACCGGCCTTCTCGCCGGATTCCACCAGGTTGCAGTAAAGGTCGTCAAAATGCTTTGGGTGACGCTTGAGGGCTCCCGCAAAACTGGTGCCCGAGGCCACGTCATTACGAATGGACATGACCAGTTCCTGAAGGCCCTTGTTCTCAAGGCCATCCGCGACGATGTCAAAGCTCTGAACCAGCGGCACGCCCGCCTTCATCATCGTGGCCAGTTGCCGGGTGAACATGGCGATGTCGAAAGGCGTGATTTTCTTACTGCCGCCAAACAGGGGCTTGGGCTTTTTCTTGACCTTGCTGGGCATGATGCCCTGCTTTCGCAACTGGGCCTTCACCAGGGCGAGATTGGTACCGGACACCTCTCCCTTGGTTTTGTTGCCTTTACGGTCCTTACCTTCCCAGACATACGCCTGAAGCTTTTCTGAGCTGTTTGCCGTTGCCATACTTGCTTAATCCTTCGTCACGCGGTTGGCTTCCTCAAGACTGGTCATCCCGTCCATTACCTTGCGAAGGGCGGACTGACGCAGGTTGCGGAAACCTTCTTTCTGGGCCTCGCGGGCGATCTGGAGGGAGCTTGCCTCCTCCATGATCATGTTGGCCAGGGATTCGGTGATCTTCACCACCTCGTATATGCCCACGCGGCCCTTATAGCCTCCACTGCATTTATCACAGCCCTTAGGTGTGAACAACGTGAAGCCTGTTTCAATTTGTTCTTCTGTGAACCCCTCCTTCAAAAGGGTCTCTCTGGGCACCTCTAAAGGTTGCTTGCAGCTACAGAGGCGCCGGGCCAGGCGCTGGGCGATGATCAGGCTGACCGAGGTGGCAATGTTGAAGGAGGGGACCCCCATGTTCATCATCCGGGTCAGGGTTTCCGCCGCACTGTTGGTGTGCAGTGTGGAAAGCACCAGGTGCCCGGTCTGGGCCGCCTTGATGGCAATGTTGGCGGTTTCCAGATCCCGGATCTCGCCCACCATGATCACGTCAGGATCCTGGCGGAGGAAGGCCCTCAGAGCCTCGGCAAAGCCGAGTCCCACCTTGTTGTTCACGTTGACCTGGTTGATGCCTTCCAGGTTGATCTCGGCCGGATCTTCCGCCGTGGAAATGTTGATCTCGGCGGTGTTGAGAATGTTCAGGCCGGTGTAAAGGGAGACCGTCTTGCCCGAACCGGTGGGACCGGTGACCAGAATCATGCCCTGAGGCTGTTTCAGGGCGTCCATGTACAGTTCTTTCTGGTCTTCCTCATAGCCCAGCACATCAATGCCCATCTGGGCCTGGCTGGGATCCAGAATCCGGAGCACGATCTTCTCGCCCCACAGGGTGGGCAGGGTGTTAACACGAAAGTCGATGGCCTTTGTCTTGGACAGCTTCATCTTGATCCGGCCGTCCTGGGGTACGCGACGCTCGGAAATGTCCAATTGAGACATGATCTTGACCCGGGCGGAGATCTTGGGGGCCAGCTTGATAGAGGGCCTGGAGACTTCCTTAAGAATGCCATCTGTGCGGTAGCGGACCCGGTATGTCTTCTCATAGGGTTCAAAGTGGACGTCCGAGGCACCGCCGCGAATGGCATCGAGGAGTACCTTGTTCACGTACTTGACGATGGGGGCGTCATCCACATCCGTCGTGCTGACGACGCTGTCGTCTTCGTCCTGATCGCCGCCTTCCGTTTCCACGCCTTCCAGGTCAGCATCATCAAGATTGCCCATGGAGTCGTCGTGTGACTCGAGGTACTTGTCGATGGCGGTGCGAAGCGCCGCGTCATCCACGAGGATCGCATCGGTGCTCAGCCCGGTATTGAATTTTATCTCATCCAGCGCCTGGATGTTGGTGGGGTCCGAAACGGCAATAAACAGACGATTTCCACGCTTGTAGAGCGGCAGCGCATTGTGTTTTCGAACGAGCTTCTCATCGACCAGATTTTCCGGAAGCATTTCCGGCAGGAAGCTGCTCAGGTCCAGAACCGAGACGCCAAACTCCATGGCAGCGGCGAACGCCAGCTTCTGACTGTTCGCCAGATTGTTCTGCACCAGGTAGGTAATAAGCGGAATCCGGTTGTTGGCCGCCTGAAGGTAGGCGTCCTTGGCGACCGCCTCTTCCAGCAGGCCATCTTCCACAAAACGCCGGGCCAGGCCGGTGAGGGTCACATTGCTTTTGTTGGTTGCCATAGACATTGAACTTTTGTCGGTAAAGCACTGACAGGACGGGAATGGACCTGCGGTGACTGAATGACAGTGAGTTTAGATGGACCAAGTATGATTGGAAAGACTCCTTATTGACCATTTGTGTCACTCAGGCATGTGACTGTCATCGCAGAGTGACGCTGAGGGTCATTGGTCGACCGGATGCGTCATGAAAATGCCGGGCTCTCGCGCCCTTCTTTGGATCAGGGCCAAATCCGTACCGAACTGAAAACAAAGGTTAAATTAGGTTATCACGTAAGTTGGCACGATCACTGCAATGAGTTCGGCAGGCTCACACCGGTTCGGGGGCAGCGCTCCACCGGCCCCGGGGCCAGTCGAAAGCAAATCGAAAAAACACACAGAGGTTGTGACATGAAGAACATTCAGATGAACCACGCTCAGAAGGGTTTTACCCTGATCGAACTGATGATCGTTGTAGCGATCATCGGTATTCTGGCTGCCGTAGCCATCCCGCAGTACCAGAATTACGTTTCCAAGTCCCAGGTAACTCGTGTGATGCAGGAGACGGGTGCTCTGAAAACCGTGATTGAAACCTGTCTGCTGGACGGCCTCACTGCTGCGGGCGAGTGTGATCTTGGTTGGACCAACAGCAACCTGATCGGTGCAACTTCATATGCCCCCCAAACGGGACTGGCCGTAGAAATCGCAACAACCAATACTGAAAACAGCACTATCGAGGCTACGTTTGGAGGTAACGCGAGTGCAGCTGTTGCAAGCCAGACCCTGACCTGGACTCGTACCCCGGCCGGTGTGTGGAGCTGTGCAACAACTGTAGAAGCTAAGTATCAGCCGACTGGTTGTTCTGGTACCGGCTCTTAAGATCTCTAGCTGCTCTATAGCAAAAGCGAATCGCGTGAGCGGTTCGCTTTTTTTTTTGGACTGAGAGAACAGCCAGAAAATACTTGAGCTTTTATCTTGTTAATGGCTGGCGACTTCGAGTGAGCTTTTTGGCTAAAGTGCAATGGGAACCGCAAAGCGACTACCTGTTTCGTTTCTTCTAATGCTTCTGGGCATAATCTGTCTGTCCTTGGCTCTGCATTACTGGCTTTCCGACCGCAATGCAGTCATGCGGGCACTGTTTACAGTTCAGGCTCCAATCGCAAGACTGAGCGCCAAATGCTCCGAAGGCGCACCTGACTGGCTGGGTGAAATGACGTCCCATGGCATCGTCCGTCTGAAAGCCTTGTCAACGCAGGTGGCGTTTGTTGATGAGCAAGGCAAACTGTCCCATTGTGAAACCGGCTGGAAGTCGACCATGCTCTTGTCAGAAATGGTCGACCAAGACACGCGCTTCAGGTATGGGAGTCTTACCAAGCCGATTACCGCAGCAAAGGTTTTGGATCTGGTAAAAGAAGAGAAGTTGACGTTGCAAAGCGCACTGGACGATCTGTTCTCCATGCCAGAGGGTACGGGAAGCGTCGGCGATGTCACGGTCGGACAGTTGTTGAGCCACAGGTCTGGCATAAGGGGACAGATATTTGTTAACAATATGACGCCCGTTTGCCCGTACGCTCTTTCCGATCTGATTTCCTCTGGGAATGTCGGCTCTGTTGGGGATTTCCAATATTCCAATTTAGGCTATTGTATTCTGGGCGAAGTTATCGCGGTGGCGACTGGGCGCTCTTACCGCTCAGCAGTGGAGTCCAGCTATTATCTGTCGGAGAGAAATATCGGTTACGTACAGTACGATGAAGCTGTTGATGAGGTTGAAAGAGATTTTAGATTCAACGATTTCTATGGTCGTAACCTTAAGGGGCGATTCGATTACGACGCCATTTCATCCACAGCAGGAATGAGCGGTAGTGCATCTGCCTATGCGCTATTATTGCGGGACTTGATAAAGGGGGCAGCTCCAGATTTTTTTTACAGCGGCGATTGTGATAGCAGCGTTTTCAAGAAATGTTATGGCTACGCCTTCTACGAATACTCACCTGTAAGCGAAAAAGCTTACCAGATAAAGGAAGGCTATTTACCAGGAGCCTCTGGTGTGGCGGTGATTAACGAAAACCGAGAGATTTTCGTATGGCTGGGGAATTCGGATACAGATAATGCAGCCGCGGGCCAGAATATGAAAGGGTTTCTGGCTGAGTTGGCGAAGACTCGGTTTTAGCACGAAGCAGGGCCGCGCAGGAGCTGACAGGAAATTCGCCCTGGATAGAACGGACTAAAACAGAGCGAATTGTTAGTGGTAGTGCTATGGATTTTCCGGCTTGGTTTTTCGACCTTTTCCAATTTTAGGGGAATCAAAAATCACCAAAAAGATGGTAGATTACATAAAAATACGCCTACTCTAGCTTGGATTTTTTGGCAGTAAAAACGATTGTGTAAATCCTACAGGGAAAATTTCTGCTCATTATGCATACTTCTTGAAGCGAGAAATGCCAGATTATGGAATCAGCTCCTCAGTTTTCAAAACGTATAGTAACTGAACGCCTCGCGTTTCCAATAATTTCTGTTATATTTTTGTCGCTTCTCTACGCGCTGTTTGTCGATTTTCTTCCAGTCATATCCGGCGCATACGCAGACCGCCGGCTTATGCTCTGCTTTCTTTTACTCATGAGCGTTATCATTTGCCTTTGGTGCCTTGTCTATGATGGTTTGTCCGGCGCTCACTGCTTAACGCTGTGGCCGTTTGCCCCGCTCACGCTTTGCCTCATGTTCTTTGCTTTCCAGAGTTCTACTACTGCTTTCGCCGCAGTTGAGGCAATATTTTATGCGCTCTTTTTTGTTTCGTTCGGCCTCACAGGCTATTGTATTCGGAAGGCAGGGCTGTTGAACCTGACAGTTGAAGTTCTTGTGTTCGCGATTGGGGTTGCCTGTTTTTTCTATAGCGCAATGACGGTGACAGTTTATCTGTTTGCGGTTGCCGATGATTTTTCCGGGCTGGATCAGGTCATTCCGTGGGGGTTCGTCAATATCCGCTATTGGAGTCATTTGGCTACCTGGTTTCTCCCTCTGTTGCCTTTGGCTGCTCTTGTCATCCCTTTCCGAACAAATCGCTTGTGGATTCCGGGAATGGCGGTTACCGCCGCTATCTGGTGGTGGATCGTGTTTCTGTCGGGATCCCGGGGTACAATGGTTGGGCTCGCAACCGCAGTGATAATTATTTTGTTGGTTTTTGGACGAGCCTTCCTACCCTGGTTCAAGACCTTTTTTCGGTATTTTGTCTTCGGTGTAGCCACATGGCTTTTGTTGTCCGTAATTATTCCTTCAGTGGTGTTCGGTGAACTTCAGATAAGAAATTTGAGGACCGACTCCTCCGGGCGAATGCCACTCTGGCAGGAAGCCTGGACAATGAGCCTGCAGAAATTTCCCTTTGGGATGGGCCCTCAATCATGGCTAACCCACGACATCTTGACCGATAGTTACCAGGGCTCGAAGAAGGTTGGGCACCCTCACAATATGTACCTGATGTGGGCAGCCGAGTATGGCTGGTTGACTCTGGTGGCTATGGCGTTGCCGGCGATTGTCGGATTCCGGAGATTGCTGGCGGCGCGGACTCAGGTGGCCCAGCATTCTAAGCCTCATCTGCTGTGCCTAATTGGTATTTCCGCCTCTGTGCTGGCCGCCCTCATACATGCTGCCGTATCAGCTGTTTTCATTGCTCCTGCCTCAATGCTGGCTGGCTTTCTTATTCTCTCCATGTTCTGGGCGTTGACGTCTCAGTATTCACTGGCTTTA
This sequence comes from Marinobacter daqiaonensis, assembly GCF_900115285.1. Lineage (GTDB taxonomy): Bacteria > Pseudomonadota > Gammaproteobacteria > Pseudomonadales > Oleiphilaceae > Marinobacter > Marinobacter daqiaonensis. The sequence continues at coordinate 1,145,626 of NZ_FOYW01000001.1, read as the reverse complement.
CCAGCAATCTCCAAAGGGGTTGGATGGGTGGGTCGGGGTGTTGGGGTCGTGCTGATACTAATAGTCGCTGGAGGAGGAGGCTGGTGGCTGATGGAAGTATGGCGGTACCACAATGCGATGATAATCGACACTGCTTACTACGAGGAGCATATTGAACTTGGAAGGGTGCCACGATTCTGGGCTCACGGTAACTACCCCCGACATCCGTCACTTATGCCGCCATTAAATGATAGCCCGGATTGAAGCTCCAGCTGAGGGTTAATGGGAAAACTTAAGCCAGTTGGCCTGATTTTAGCTTTTATGAATTTGTCCATCGAACAACGGGCCACAAATAATGCACTGATCCTCGGGTTTTACGTTGATAGAAAACAAGCAGGGACAGGTAGAAACAAGCAGGGACAGGCGTGAGACAGGGGAGCAGGGACAGGCACCTGCAGGGGAGCAGGGGAGCAGGGACAGGCACCAGCGGAAAAGAAATCGATCTCCGTTCAAACAGGTGTGCGTCAGTGCCAGGTGAGGTCATCAGAACGAATACGGACAGAGTGCCGTTGCTCAGTTTCGAATGTTTTCTGGCCATTTCACCAGATGCCAGCCAAGCGAGTCCCTTGGTGGAGGCCAGTTCGAGGGGTTCTGAACGTGGGAGCAGGGACAAACAGGGGAGCAGGGACAGGCACCAGCCGAAAAGAAACCGATCTCCGTTCAAACAGGTGTGCGTCAGTGCCAAGTGAGGTCATCTGAACGAATACGGACCGAGTGCCGTTGCTCAGTTTCGATTGTTTTCTGGCCATTTCACCAGATGCCAGCCAAGCGAGTTCCCCTGGTGGCGGCCAGTTCGAGGGGTTCTGAACGGGTTATATGAGGTCAGGCCACCGATCGTCGCCGATCCAGATGGGTTCGTTGATTATCCCGATAGCGGTTTTCAAATTCCGTGGCTTCGATAAGCCATTCGTCCGCACCGAGCCCAATCCGTTGCAGGATGGGAGGTTGGTGCTCTGGGATGTGGCCGCGCTTGTCGGGATTGATGATCCGCCCGGTGTAGTCCACCAGTTCCAGGTAGTCAGTGAGGCTTAATAGGATGCCCCGTTGAGGTTCGTCTCTTATGGCGCCCTCGAAATTGAGTAACGGTTTGAGGGGGAGTGGAAACTGATTCAGAAATAGCCGCTCCGTCTGTGCCTGGATAGCGTCCGCGAGATTGAATCGCGGCGCCAGCCGTTCCCTGATGCTGGTGTAGTCCGAGGTTTCGGGGGTTTCCGCTATAGCGGCACGAACGGGATTCAAATCCACGTAAGCCATGCAGCTCAGTAGTGCCTGTTCGGAGACCAGGGCCTGAGATTTGAAGCGGCTTTCCCACCAATTTGACTGGACCAAATTGGAACAGCCGAAGGCTGGCCCCGAAGGGGTGACGGCCAGGGAAGGCTGTCATAAAAGTGCCCTGTGCACCCATCTTCCCGGTTTGCTTCGCGGGCAATCGACTCGTTCAGGCACTTCATAAACCAGCTCAGGTCAGTCAGCCGCTGCCGGTAAACGCTCACCACTTGTTTGACAAATAGCTGCTCTGCCTCGTGCGGGGCCTTCCCGGCCCGGTGGCGTTGGATTAGTGCTGGCCCTTTAAAGAGACTGGTCCAGCGCTCCAGCACCTCGTCATCGCTCCATGCATCGGCTTGTTCGGGGCAGAGTTTGACCACCAGATGGTAATGGTTGGACATGACCGCATAGGCGCAAAGGTCAATGGTGAAGATAGATGACAGGAGTCGGATACGCTGTTCGATCCAATGTCGGCGGTGCTCGTAGCTTTGCCCAGTCTGATGATCGATGCCACACAAAAAGGTGCGACGTACGCAGCGCGATACCACATGGTAGTAGGGTGTCTCGGAAACGGAGATGAGCTGTTCTCGGGGGCGAGTCATGCTGGTCCTTAGCGCGTCGCGTTCTGGCCGTATAAAGCCACAGTGCCCGGAAGCCTTCAAGTGTCTTGTTTCACGTCAGTCGGATGAGTGAGTTCGTTCGTGAGAACCAGGGTATTACCTCAGATACGGCTCTCCGTCGGCCCTGTTTCTTAACCAGTGAGTGTTAGCGTTTCTGGCTGAACCTGTAAATGGAGTAAGTGCTGCACAGAGCTCCCGATAAAAACCGGATCGGATCCTCTTTATGTATGGCGCGCCTTTTGCCTGACTAAATTCAGTCAACGCGAATCACTCAGGCAGGGGAGCAGGAATAATGGGGAACAGAATGGCTGGATTCACCCTGATCGAACTGATGATCACGGTCGCAATCATCGGAATTCTCGCGGTCGTCGCCATACCGGTATATCAGTCCTATGTCCCGAAAACCCAGCTGACCCGAACCGTCGCCGAGCTGAACAGCTACCGGGCGCCGGTGGAAGACTCGGTCAGTAACAACCGGGGAACGACCAATGAGATCCTTGGTTTCCAGCCCACCGAGCTCATTATCGAAACTGTGGCAGATCCTATCGCCACTCTGAATGCTGACGGATCCGGTCACCTGAGGGTGACCCTAGGGGGCAAAGCCCATCCCAGAGTGTCAGGCGTCGTGATTTCGTTAGAAAGAACCGCTGCCGGTGCCTGGGAGTGCGTGATCGACAATTCCGCTAACTCGACCGGCTGGCAGGGCAGCTTCCTGCCTCGGGGCTGTCGTCTGTAAAATGGGGTAGAACCCGATCCGGCTGCCGGCGTTTCAAACTGTAGCTATCTGGCGCTCAAACAGCAGAGCACAAATGAGTTCCGGCTCAGCGCATATCTCATTCGTCCCCCAGGGCCTCCAGCTCGTCGACAAAAGGCCGCACCGCCTGTTTGTCCGCCTCCGGCACGTTCTGTGCTGCCTCCATGCCAGACATCGCGGCTGACATCCTCTGGCGCATCTCGGCCTTTTGAGCATCGCTGATATTGGGGTTGTTCTCCACTTCCGCCAGGGCCTGCTCCATCTCTCGAGCGCTTTTGGCCGCCTGACCGCCCATCTCCAGTGCGACCAGGGCTGCGTAAATGCGGTCGCCGGTTCTGCCCCAGCTTTCAAGGCTGTCAAAGCCGTGGTCCACCACAATGTTCTTTAGTTTGCCGCGAATTTGGGGGTTTCTGTCCAGTTTTGCCAGGGAGCTGGAAAACAGGCGGGTCAGGTCTGGCATGTCGTTGTCATCGGCCATGTCCTGCTCGAGTTCGGGGTACTCGTCTCCCAGTGCCTGGGCGGATTCCAGGCTGTCAATAAAAGAGCGGATTTTGCTGTCGGTAAGCGACTCTGCCTGGGCTGTACCGGCCATCACGAGGATGGCTATCACAGCGATGGCGGCGCGGGTCAGCAGCCGGGGGAGGATGAATGGGCGGTGGCTGAGCATCATCGTGAACTCCTTGTCAGTTTGCGTTTGTCGGCGACATCCGAACGTGGGCCGATTGTTGAAGGGCACACAGAAAAACCTAGCATAGTTTCTCTCACCAGCCAGCAAGCCACCACTCAGCTGCTCTTCCGCGCCTCCTTGATCACATCATAGGCATGACTGATCTCCCGCGTACGCTCCTCGGCCAGTTCCCGCATGCTTTCGGGTAACCCTCGCCCGGCCATCTTGTCGGGGTGGTTTTCGCTCATGAGTTTGCGGTAAGCGCGCTTGATTTCGGCATCACTGGCGGAGGGGGAAACCCCCAGGGCCTTGTAGGCATCATTGATCTGCTGGGTTGAGGACGGCTGGCGACCAGCCTGGCCGGTATGAGTGCCCCGGAGCATGGCCTCGAGCTGGTCAACCTGGCTCTCCGGCAGCCCCAGGCCGCGGGCAATTCGCACCAGCATCTCGTGTTCGCTGGGGTGGACCTCGCCGTCGGCGGCCACCGCCGATACCTGAACCTGAAGGAACATCTGCAGGAAGGCCGGCTGTCGCCCGGATTTCTGCACGAAGCGCTGCAGCTCCACGTCCAGGTCAAAATCCGCCGACTTGCCCCGGTTGAAGGCCTGCTTGGCGGTCTCTCTCTGGGCGGTATTCAGGTGAAAGCGATCAAACATCGCCTCCGCCATTTTGATCTCGTCCCGGGTAACCGTGCCGTCGGCCTTGCTGACCGCACCCATCACCGCGAAGACAGACTCAATGAAGCCGGTCTGCAGGTCCTGCAGGCGAGTCACAAGCCGTTTCTTCAGGCGATTGAACAGGAAAGCGCCCAGAGCGGCGCCGATAAGAAGGCCGGGGAACTTACCAATGGCCAGGCCAATAAGCCCCCCCAGAAGGATTGCAAACAGCATGTCGGGGTCCCGAGTAATGAAAAGACCCGCGTACTATACCGTTTCCGGTGGTGTCTTGGCAGGCGTCTTGGGGAGACGTACTGACTAAGCGGGTTCCTAAGCCTTGTAGAGCAAGACTCCAACGCGCTGGATGTGATCCATCAACTCCTGGTTTTCTATCTGATGAATCAAGGCAAGATCCACTTTCCATGGCAAAAGAAGATCATCAATTGCCTGTTCCAGCCGAAGGAATGTCGCCCAGCCCATGTCCGGGGCCGATACCGCCAGATCAATATCGGAGCCAGAACGGTAGCGATCCATAGCCCGCGATCCATACAGAACCACTTTGTCTATTTCAGGGAATTGCCCGAATACGTCCGCCAGGGAGTCAAGGGCTGACGCCGGTAGGCCAAACCGCTGCGGCGGGACCGGTTCAGTGAAGGCCATGACGGGATATCTCCTGCTCGAAGCGCTGTTTCAGGTCCAGAAAGAGTCCGTGGTATCTGTTGAATATGGCCTGCAGGATCTGCTCAGCCGTTTCTTCATTGTAAGTATGGGAAGTGCGATTGCGATCCTGCAACATCGCCATCCAGCCTTCGCCATCTTCCACCAGGCCGTTGGCAAAGGCCTCGCGAATCGTGTCCCTTGAGCCGGTCATTGTAGAAATACCCTGCCATTTCAGAAAATCTCGCAAAGTCGTCCAGGCCAGCTCCCAGGTATATTCGAAAGCCTGAATGACCCCCTGTTTCTCAAGTTTGGAAAGGGCGCGCTCCCCACCAAGCTGAACGGCTTCATCCAACTGCTGGAAAGCCCTCTGAAAGTTCCGGTAGCGTTGGACCCATCGGATGTCCTGCTCTGCCATCTCGTCTTCGCCTCCTTCTGATTCTCGCCATTATCACCGGGCAGAGCAGGATTGTCGAAATAGCGCGAAATCAACCTTCGCTATGAGTCATACCTCCACCTCATCAAACAGCTCCGGCACCTCGCAATTCCAGCCAAAGCGGTCACGGATGCGTTTGCGCATGATATCGGATGCGACGAGCTCGCCGTGGGTAATGTAGACCTTCTCCGGCTTGAGGGCGCCCTGACCGAGCCAGTCCAGGATCTCCTGGTAATCGCCATGGGCGGAGAGGGAGTCCAGGTTGTGGATCTCGGCCTTCACGGGCCAGTATTCGCCGTGGATCTTCACCGACTCGGCGCCATTCACCAGGGCATCGCCCCGCGTGCCCGGCGCCTGGAAGCCGGCGAATACGATGCTGTTGCGGGGGTTTGGCAGCAGGGCCTTCAGGTGGTGCAGCACCCGTCCACCACTGGCCATACCGCTGGCGGAAATGATGATCGCCGGGAAGCGCTTGCCCGTGAGCTCAATGGACTCCTCCACCGTGCGAACAAAATTCGTGTTCTCATCAATCAGCTCACACTGGGCCTCGTTCAGCTTGTGCTCCTTGTGATGGCGGGAAAAGATCTCCGTGGCCCGGATCGCCATGGGGCTGTTCAGGTACACCGGCAACCGGGGGATCCTTTGCTCGGCGATCAGCTTGTGCACCAGGTAGAGCAGCATCTGGGCTCGCCCCACGGCAAAAGCGGGCATCAGGGTTACGCCACCCCGGGCGGCGGTTCGGGCAATGATCTCCGCGAGGGTCGTTTCCGGGTCGGCCTCCCCATGCAGCCGATCACCATAGGTGGACTCGCACACCAGCACATCCGCCTTGCCGATCGGCTCCGGCGCCCGCATGATCACATCGTCCTGGCGCCCCACGTCGCCACTGAAGACCACCGTGCGGTCGCTGCCGGCATGGCTCACGTTTACGCAGGACGAGCCCAGGATGTGCCCCGCCGGCGTGAAACTCACCTCGAAGCCTTTAACCGGCTCGAACGCCTCGTGATAGTGAAACGACTCAAAGTACTTCAGGGCCTCGAAGGCATCCTTCTCAGTGAACAGGGGTTCGGGCCTGTCATGCTTCGAGAAGCCCTTGCGGAAGGCGTACCTGGCGTCTTCCTCCTGCAGGTAACCGGCGTCCGGTAGCAGCACCTTGCACAGTTCGTGGGTGGCTTTGGTGCAATAGATTTTTCCTCTGAAACCGTTCTTTACCAGTGCCGGCAGGTACCCGCTGTGATCGATATGGGCATGGGTCAGCACCACCGCATCAATGGTGCTTGGCTCCACGGGAAAGGGTGCCCAGTTGCGCTTCCGCAACATCTTCACACCCTGGTACATGCCGCAGTCCACCAGCAGCCGGTGTTTGTCATCGCTGAGCAGGTAACGGGAGCCGGTCACCGTGCCGGCACCGCCTAGAAAACGCAGTTTCATTGAGGTCGTCCTTTGTTTGAAACGGTCAGTTGTGACTATGGATCACGTTTGGAAACCCTGCCTTGACGTGGAGCATGCTATTTCATTACCAGATCAGAATCTGTCCTGGAAGAGGGCATTGGCAAAGGCCATCCTGAGTGGTTACGCTTCAGAGCTTGAGCACGGCGTATTTATGGAAGCAAACACGAAAGACCTTCGCACCAACACAAAGGAGCTACTTTCCGCGGCAGAGCGCGGCAAGGAAGTTATTATCATCTACCGTGGTAAGCGAGCAGCCCGGTTAGTGGCCCTGAAAGACAACGCCGCAAGTGGGGGGAGGAATCCAGGCTTCGGTATGTGGGCGGATAAGCAAGGATCAGTTGACAACCAGGTTCGGAGTTTTCGCAAGATGCGGCACTCTGACCAATAATATTTGACATGTAGCAGCCCTCTCAAAGGAACTGAGACAGCACTTGTGCAAACGTGATTGACCGTCAATGACTTCAAGTTTTCTTCTATGCGAACGATCATGAACCACCTCATGTGCATGTCCTGCGAGGCGAGCGGTGGGCCAAAATTGAACTGCGGCATGCTAAAGTGGTAAGCCGTTCGCTGAAGAGACGGGAGCTGAAATCCTGTCTGGACATCGTGGACAATCATCGCGAGCAATTTCTGGAGCAAGGTTATGCCTGGGTTAACCGGTAAAGCTGTTCATATCGACGATCGTCACCTGCACGTGGCGCTGAGTGATGGCCGGGTGATTTCAACGCCGATTTCCTGGTATCCCGAGCTTGGGCAGGCTCCCATCAGTGAATTCCGGAAGTACCGTTTCATCTGTGATGGTACCGGTATCGAATGGGAGGCGCTGGACTACCACCTCAGTATTGAGGCCATGCTGACCACAGACTCCAGACAGTCCGCCGCCTAAATCGTTATCGTCTTCAAAAATAGGGTCAGACCCCATTTTCCAACGTAACCAGGAACCCACATGAACTACGAATCACTACTGGACGACGTTCTCGCCCTTGCCGACAAGGCTGGCGACAAGGTCATGGACATCTACGAGACGGACTTCAAGGTCGAGACCAAGGAAGACAACAGCCCCATCACCGAGGCGGACATCGCCAGCCATCATGTGATCGTGGACGGCCTGAAAGAGCTCACGCCGGACATCCCCATCCTCTCGGAGGAGTCCGCCAACGCCCCCTGGGACGAGCGCAGGAACTGGACCCGGTTCTGGCTGGTTGACCCCATCGACGGCACCAAGGAGTTCACCAACCGCACCGGTGAGTTCACCGTCAACATTGCCCTTATCGAAAACGGCAAACCCGTCATGGGCGTGGTGACCGCCCCGGCACTGGCAGAGGCCTTCTATGGCATCGTAGGGAAGGGCGCCTGGAAGCGGAAATCCGATGGCAGTACCGAAAAACTGGAAGTGGTGGCACCGCCGAAAGCCGTTCGCGCCGTCGCCAGCAAGAGCCATATGAACGAGGAGACCCGGGATTTTCTCAACAGCCTGGGCGACCACGAACTGGTCCAGGCCGGCAGCAGCCTCAAGTTCTGCCGCATCGCTGAAGGCAAGGCCGACATCTACCCCCGCATCGGTCCCACCTGCGAATGGGACACCGGCGCCGCCCACGCCGTGCTGCTCGCCGCCGGCGGCAAGGTCAACAAACTGGACGGAACACCGCTGACTTACGGCAAGGAAGACGTCCTGAACCCGCATTTTGTGGCGTCCGGGGACTGGTACTGACTTTTTTAGCCGCTGAATCCGCGGAAGTACGCGGAAAAAAGACTGATTTGCCACGGAATCCACGGAAAACACGGAAGAAAAGATAAAAACAGAAATTCCTGGTTGCGGGCTCATCATCGTTATCGTGGTTCCCGCAACCCATTACTGTTCTCTTGTCTTTTATTTTTCCGTGTCCTTCCGTGGATTCCGTGGCCAACCTATAATCGTCTTTCTACCTTTGCGGCAAAGGAAGCTCAAAATGACCAACGCAATGCCAAAAGACCAGGCTCGCCGCCTGATTGACCAACTCCCGGATACCGCCACCTGGGAAGACCTGATAGACGAGATCAGAGTGCGCGAAGCCATCGAAAGCGGACTCCGTGACAGTGAGGCAGGCGCACTCCGTAGCGTCGAAGAGCAAGACCGATCAGATCGATGTACTGGCAGTAATTCATACAGCAAGACAGCTGGACTGATCAGTCAGGCATAGATCAAGCCGTCAGTTTTAGTTGTTCGTGAAAGTCCGTGTGCTTCCGAGATGGGATGGTCCCCTCCCCACTCCAAATCGGCGTCGCGATGCGCCAGGATAGATGTTGCGAACACTATCCACAGAGTTGAGGAGGAGACCATGCAAAATAATAGCGTCATCGGACTGGATCTGGCAAAGACCTCTTTCGCGGTTGTCGAGTTGGGAGTAGGTGGTGATGTTAAACACCGCAAAACCTTCGGTGGAAAACCGGATAGTGGCAGGGCCTGAGTTAACTGGTCCCGAAAATAACCAAACGCTAGGGTAGCGACGGATCCAAGAGAAGGAATCTTATCCAAGGTTGCGAAGGCAACAGAGGCTTGATGACACAACAAGTCAAACCGGGGCATCTGAAACCTGTGGAATCCCCTGGCCTTCGCTTAACGGCGGAAGAACGCGTCGCCATGACCGAAGCCCTGGCGCTCGCCTTTAACCGTCCGGTTGATCTGATCGACCTGCGCACGGCAGGGCAGCCGCTTCTGCATGAAATCGTCACCGGTGGCATTCAGGTTTTGGGAACCAGGCACCTGTGGGGAGACCTTGTCTACCGGAACGTCATGGAAAACGAAGACTTTGTGCCCTACCAGAAACGAATACTCGAAACCCGACGTCGCGCCTGAATAAATAATGGATAAGCAACTCGTAGCCCAAAAGCTGGAATCACTGAGGCGTTGCATCCAACGGGTGGAATCTCGCGCTCCCGAAGATCTCGAAACGCTGATGACCGACCTGGATGCTCAGGACATTGTAGCCCTGAATCTGACCAGGGCCGTGCAGATGTGCGTGGATGTAGGGGCTCACTGGCTCGCTGAACATGGTGAGGCAACATCGCCAAGAACGATGGGACAGGTGTTCGAGGGGCTGGCGATGTCCGGCGTTATTGACGACAAGCTTGCGGAGAGAATGCGCAGGTCTGTCGGTTTCCGCAATGTCATGGTACGTAACTACGATGAAGTGAATTGGGAGATCGTGTTCTCCATCTGCAAGCATCATCTGGGTGACTTCCGCGAGTTCGCCAGGGTATTTTCCGACCTTCTGGAAAACGGCGTCTGACCCTGATTTCCGCAAACGGATTCATTTAGCCACGGAAACCACGGAAAACACGGAAGAAAAGATAAAAAAGAAATCCCTGGTTGCGAGTAACCTCAGAACTGAAGGGCTCCCGCAGCCAAATCTCTTTGTCTGTTTTTTATTTTTCCGTGTCCTTCCGTGGTTTCCGTGGCTAATCAGTCTTTTTTCCGCGTCCTTCCGCGGATTCCGCGACTAAAGATCCCTAAGAGGCACCGAAACAGCCTGCTGCTTCTGCATAAACGAAATCAGCAGAACAGCCCGCTCCTCGCCCTCGTAGGCATCAAAGATGGCCTCCATTCCCCGGAACGGGCCGCCCTGGATCTGCACCTTCTCTCCCTTCTTCAGCCCGCCCTGTTTCTCGACCGCAACCAGGCCATCGTAAATGTAGTCAATCACATCATCCGGGATGGCCATGGGCTTACCGCCGAAGCTCACCACCCGCAGGACTCCGCGGGTAGACCTCAGCTTGCCCCAAAGAGGGTCGGTCGGATCGATATGGATGAACAGATACCCGGGGAACAGCGGCTCCAGCTTCATGGTGCGCTTGCCACCCCGGATCTTCTCCGCCATGACCTTGGGGTAGAAGCACCGGGCATCCTGGTTCTGAAGGTTCTCCAGCGCCCGGTCTCCCTGGGCGGGTTTGTGCTGAATGGCGTACCAGGGCATGGGGTCCTCTGTGTTATTTGCCGCGGAATCCGCGGAAGTACGCGGAAAGAAGAGACAAAGAAATTTTAGCCACGGAAGCCACGGAAAACACGGAAGAAAAGATAAAAAAGAAATCCCTGGTTGCGGTTAACCTCAGAACTGAAGGGCTCCCGCAGCCAAATCTCTTTGTCTGTTCTTTATTTTTCCGTGTCCTTCCGTGGATTCCGTGGCCAAACAGTCTTTTTTCCGCGCTCTTCCGCAGGTTCCGCGGCGAATCCGTAAAAAGAAGGCGCGCAGCCTACAACCCCCGCGCTGCCAAGCCAACCCGTAACTCCACGGATGGTTAAAATTTAACCAGAAATACCCACATAAAATATCAGGTCTTGAACCTTTTACGAACTTTCATCCGCAGGTTACGAAACCTCACGTCTATTCGTCCCATTGCCCCTTGCCTGACACTCAGATTGCCGTAGAATTCTGTCACGTTTTGGCAATGCACCCGTTTAACATCTGACAGGGATCACGTCGGCCTTCAGTCGCGCCTCACGTCTCCTGTCGGCAAACGCCAACCAAAAACAGTCTATTATCATGCCCTTAAAACACTGGACCCTGGTCGGTGGGGCGGTAGCGTGCCTGATCGGTCATTCTGCCGTTACTCAGGCCGCCCCCTGGCTCGACCCCGGCGACCCCCGTGCCCGTCACGCCGTTCAGAAACTGGCGGACCGTGGCCACCTGGACCGTATTGCCACCACCTGGCCGATGATGTGGGCCAGTGTCGATGCGGGGCTTCGTGAGCGTCGCTCCGCGGACGGCGATCCCTCGGTCGCTAACGCACGGGCCTACCTCTCTTTCGAGAAGGACTACCAGGCCAGTACCGGTTTCAAGGGTGAATTTGCACTGGCCGCCACCAGCGAGCCGGTCTTTAACCGCATCTTCCAGGACCGGCCCCGGGAGAATGGCGAAATCTCCCTCACCATGGAATGGCAGGGTGAAGCCTGGGCCCTGGGCCTGTCGCCCACCTACGCCGCCAGCCCGGAAGACGACCAAGAGCTTCGCCTCGACGACTCCTATCTGGCCGGCACCGCCGGCAACTGGGTACTGGGGGCCGGGGCCATCGACCGCTGGTGGGGTCCGGGCTGGAGCAACAGCCTGATCCTCTCCAGCAACGCCCGTCCCATGCCCTCCGTATGGCTCAACCGCAAAGACGCCCACGGTTTCGAAACCCCCTGGCTGAGCTGGATCGGTCCCTGGCAGTTCACCCTGCTGGCGGGGCAGTACGAAAGCGAGCGGGAAATCCCCGATGCCAAGCTTATCGGCATGCGCCTGGCGTTCCGGCCCGTGGACGGCCTGGACATCGGCCTCTCCCGCGCCATCATGTTTGGCGGAGAGGGTCGACCAGAAGACGCATCCACCTTCTGGGATGCTTTGATAGGAAGTGACAATGTGGAAGGGGGGGAGACCGATCCTGGCAACCAGCTCGCCTCCGTCGACGCACGGTATGGATTTGCTCTGGGCAGTCAGTCCGTGGGCCTCTACGTGCAAATGATGGGCGAAGACGAAGCCGGTGCCTTTCCCTCTCGAAAAGCCTGGTTATTAGGGGCGGATGTCACCACCCAGCTTGGGAGCAGTGACCAGCAATGGTACGCGGAATACATCAATACCACCGCCGATGATTTCCTGGGCGACGCAATGCCCAACCTTATTTACAATCACCGGAATTATCGCAGTGGCTACCGCTACTACGGCCGCAGCATGGGCGCCAGCCTGGACGGCGACGCCGAAGCCATCGTGCTGGGCGGCTACAACTTCTTCCCGAACGGTAACAACCTAGGCGCCAGTCTCACCATCGCCGACCTCAACCAGGACGGGGCCAATCGCACCGTCGTGACCGACGACGACATATTCTACAATGTGCCGGCCACCGACCAGAGCGTAGCCATAGCCACCCTCAGCTACGGCCAGCAGCTGATGGGCACCTGGCTCGACCTGCACGCCAGCTACGCCGACAAGCAAATAGAATTTATCAGCGGCGAAAAAGACCAATGGTCCTTGGGCGCTACTTGGCGCTTCCGCTTCTAAAAAATTGTTAGCCACGGAAACCACGGAACGCACGGAAAGAAAAAGCGAAAATACTGGCAGCGGGCAAACGCCAAACCCTGCGAACGCCCGCCACCAATTAATGCTTTTTATTTTCCGTGTCCTTCCGTGGATTCCGCGGCAAAAAGTCTTTCACTACCGGACTCCAAACTCGTGACTCTGAAACAAAAACTCCTCACCGCCCTGGCAGCCACCCTGCTGCCCCTGACCATCTCTGCCCAGTCCATCAGCCAGTCCCAGATTGAGCAGTTCAAGAACATGCCCCGTGCCCAGCAGGAAGCCCTGGCGCGGCAGTACGGCGTGGACCTGGACACCATCAGGGGCGGCGGCAGCCAGCAACAGCGTCCCGACAATGTGAATGTGGTCGAGCCACTCAGCAGCATTTCCGACGAGGAGCGCGAGCAGGCCCGGCAGCGGGACGAACAGGAGAGGGAAGAGGAGGAAGAGCGCAAGAACGGCGGCCTGAAGCCGTTCGGATACGAGTTGTTTGAAGGTACGTCCACCACCTTCGCCCCGGTGACCGAGATTCCCGTGCCCGTCAATTACACCCTCGGGCCGGGTGATGTCCTCCGGGTACAGTTGTGGGGCAAGGAAAACCAGCAGCTGGAGCTGCCCATCTCCCGGGATGGCACCATCAGCTTTCCGGACTCCGGCCCGGTATCCGTCGCGGGCCTGAGTTTTGACGAAGCCCGCCAGCAGATCAAGAAGCGGGTTTCAGAGCAGTACATCGGCGTGGAAGCCAGCGTCAGCCTGGGCGAGCTGCGCAGTATGCGCGTGTTCGTACTGGGTGAGGCCCGCAAGCCGGGCTCCTACAGTGTCAGCTCACTCTCCACCATCACCAATGCGCTTTACGTGTCTGGCGGTATCAAGAAGACCGGCTCACTGCGGCAGGTACAGCACAAGCGCGATGGCAAGGTCATCGGAACCCTGGATCTGTACGATCTGCTCCTGAAGGGCGACACCTCGGCGGATCGACGGCTGCAGCCGGGCGATGCCATCTTCATCCCGCCGGTTGGTCCGCGGGTCGGCATAGACGGCGAAGTCTACCGGCCCGCGCTCTACGAGCTGGATGGCGAAACCAGCCTCCAGCAACTGGTGCGCCTGGCCGGCGGAATGACGCCACAGGCCTACCCCCAGCGGGTGAAGATCGAGCGCACCAATGACGAGTTCCTTCGCATTGTCGCCGAAGCCAACCTCACCACCCCCCAGGGCCAGCAGGCCCGGGTTAAGCCCGGTGACCGTATCGACGTAGCCTCCATTGCCGACATCACTGGCCAGTATGTGGAGATCAAGGGCGCCGCCACCCGACCCGGGCGCTACGCCTGGATACCCGGCATGCGGGCATCGTCTCTGATTCAGAGCATCCAGAACGACCTGGAACCCGCAGCAGACACCACCAGCGCACTGATCGTGCGGGTGGACGAAGACACCGATCGTATCTCTACCCTGGCCGTTAACCTCCGCAAGGTGGCTTCCCTGCCCGGCAGCGAGCACGACCCGGTCCTTCAGGAGCGGGACAGGCTTTACATCTTCTCTGACCTGGACAAGACCGACCTGGACGAGCGCAAGCTGAAACACGAGGAACATAAGCTGGCTGTCGAGCGCCTGGAAGAGCGCAACAAACGCCAGCAGAACCAGCAAAACCTCAGCGAGCAGGAAAAGGTCCGCCTGGAGGAAGAAAAGTGGCTGGCCATCCTCGAACGGGAAGCCCTTACCGAGGAAGAGGAACAAAAGCTCCTCAACCTGCGCCAGTGGCAGCGCGAGCCCATGCTGGCAGGGGTTATTCAGCGCCTGAAGTCCCAGGCCACGCCCCGGTACCCCGCCCAGGTGGTGGAAGTAAACGGCGAAGTGCGCTACCCGGGCGAGTACCCCCTGCCTTTGAGCCATGACCTGACTGCGGTGATCACCCTTGCCGGCGGCCTGAAGGACTCCGCCTCAATGCTCACCGCCGAACTGGCCCGAATCGAAGAAGGCGACCGCGGCGACGCCAGAACCACCATCCAGCAGATTGATCTGGCCGCCATCGTTGCAGGCCAGCAGCGCATAAACCTGCAAAGCCGCGACACGCTCCTGATCAAGCCCATTCCGGACTTCGACAAGAAATTCCGCGTTACCCTGGAAGGCGAGGTCCGCTTCCCGGGTGAATACACCTTTGGTGAAGGCGAAACCCTGAGCGATGTTCTGGAAAGAGCCGGCGGGCTGACGGACAACGCTTTCCCACGGGGCGCGGTATTCACCCGCAAGAAGCTCCGCGAGCTGGAGGCCGAACGCCTGAGGGAAGCAGAGGAACGACTGCAGGGCGACCTTCTGGGTGTTCAGCTGCAGGGCGACAGCTTTGGCGGCCAGAACGCCAATCGCGTACAACAGGTGCAGGGCCTGCTGGAAGACGTCCAGAACAGTCGTCCCCTGGGTCGCATGGTCATCGACCTGGAAGCCGTGGTCAGCAATGAGAACTACCAGGCCATCCGCCTGCAGGACGGCGACGCGCTGACCGTACCCACCATGCCCCAATCCGTCACCGTACTCGGCGAAGTGCAGTACCCCACCAGCCACCTGCACAGTAACGGCGTCACCGTGGACGACTACCTCGAACGCAGCGGCGGCCCCACCCGCCAGGCAGACGAAACCCGCGTCTACGTGGTCAAGGCCGACGGCAGCGTCATGCTACCCAAAGAAAGCCGCTGGTGGGGCGGCCGCAGCCAGACCCTGCAACCAGGCGACACCATCATCGTCCCGATCGACGTCGACCGCCTCAACCAGCTGGAACTCTGGAGCAACGTAAGCCAGATCATCTACCAGATGGCCCTGGGTGCCGCTGCGGTGGGCAACCTGTAAGGACCTGATTTAGCCACGGAATCCACGGAAGGACACGGAAGAAAGAATAAAACCTTTGGTTGCGGGAGGCCTTTGATTTAGAGGATACCCGCTATCTCAGTCAGTTTCTTTACGTCTCTTTCCCGTGCTTTCCGTGGATTCGGTGGCAAGAAAGGAATCAAACATGCTCAAGGACGCAGAGCTTACTTATCGGATTCGTGGCTGTGTTTATGAAGTTTATCGCCAGCTTGGGCACGGCTTTCTGGAATCTGTTTACCAGAAAGCCCTTGTCCACGAACTTACTGGCAAAGGCCTGCTGGTTGAGCAGGAGAAGCCGGTAGTTATTCGATACAAAGGCCAGGAGATAGGCGGCTTTCGACTGGATCTGCTGGTTGAAAATTCCGTCATCGTGGAACTCAAAGCCCAGCAGAAACTGCCGGTAGGCTCAGAAGCCCAACTGATGAACTACCTGAGAGCGACAAACCTCAAAGTTGGTCTATTGGTGAATTTCACTTTTCCAAAGGCCGTAGTAAGAAGAATTGTCCTTTAATTTCAATTTTTTCTTTTATTTTTCCGTGTCCTTCCGTGGATTCCGTGGCGAAACCAGCTTTCCTAATCCCAAACCGGAATTTTTGGTACAGTTAGCCAGGCGAAAGATCAAATGGGAGTCCAGTCATGTATGCGATAGAGTTTGAGGCAGACATCCAGGATGGCGTGGTAAAAATTCCTCCTGAGTACAGTCGACTCAGGAATAGCCACGCAAAAATCGTGGTGATGGTGAGAGACGAGTCGGCACCGAGTCCCGAAGCAGCATCCCTGGATCTTAGCAATCTGCGGGTGGAAGCGTTCCAGGGACGGGACGCCGTTGAGGTGCAAAGGGAAATGCGAGATGAGTGGTAAATACCTCCTCGACACTAGCGCCATCATCTACGCCATAGATCGCAAGCTGAAGCTCCCGGTCAATCAGTACGGTGCTTCTGTGATCACCGAGTCAGAGCTGCTCTCTTGGCCAGCTCTGACTGCCGAGGACGAAGTAAAGCTGCGCGAGGTGCTTCAGAAAGTCGCAATAATCCAGCTGGACAAGCTGGTCCAGGATGCTGCCATCAAGATTCGCCGAACAACGTCATTAAAGCTTCCAGACAGTATTATCTCTGCAACGGCCATAACCAGCGGGTTCACGCTAGTTACCAACGACGAAAAGCTCAAGCAGCGACATGTTGGTGCAGCAATATCCTTGGAGGAACTGGTCTCCTGAGAAAGGCTCCGCCCATATTTTCAAGATCTCTTTTCCGTAAAGTCCATACCGTTCGTAACTAAATCCTTCTTTCATTTTCCGTGTTTTTCAGTGGATTCCGTGGCTAACATTTTTCTATGAACCAAACACCAGAACACCAACACTACCCAGACGACGAAATAGACCTTCGCGAACTCTTCGCCACCCTCTGGCGCGGTAAGTGGATCATCATTGCTACCACCTTCGTCTTCGCCGTCGCCGGCGTGGCGTATGCGCTTTACAAGCCCAACATTTACCAAGCCAGCGCCCTTCTAGCACCCACGGAGGATGACTCCGGCGGCCTGAGTCGAATGGCGGGGCAGCTGGGCGGCCTGGCCAGTCTTGCCGGCGTCAACCTTGGCGGCGGTAGCGCTAACAAGACAGTTATTGCGAGAGAAATCCTCCAGTCCCGCGCTTTTCTGACGGATTTTATCCACCGCCATAACCTGAAAGTCCCCTTGATGGCCACCGAGGGTTGGGACATAGAGCAGGAGGAGTGGGTCTATGACCGCGAAATTTACAACCCAGATACCGACGAGTGGGCCATGGAGGATGGCGAGAGCCTGGAACCCACTGACTGGGACATGGTCAAGAAATTCCGCGAAGACCACCTGAGTGTCAGTGAAAACCAGGAAAATGGAATGGTCACTGTAAGCGTTAAGAGCCTGTCACCGGTCGCAGCCAAGAACTGGACCGACTGGCTGGTGCGGGACATCAACGAACACATGCGCAAGCGAGACATCGAGGAAGCGGAAGCAAGCATCGATTACCTGGAAGAGAAACTGAATGAAACCAACATTTCTGGAATGCAGCAGGTGTTCTACCAACTGATCGAGAGTGAAACTCGCACGGTTATGTTGGCAAATGCTCAGAAGGAGTATGTTTTCCAGACCGTGGATCCCGCTGTTGTTCCACAAGAGAAGAGCGAACCCAAGCGGGCACTGATTTGTATCGTAGCCACCATGCTCGGCGGCATGCTGGGCGTATTCATTGTATTCGTCATTGCCTTTATTCGCAGCGGCAAACAAGAGAAGTAGACATTATGAAACTGCTAGTCACTGGCGGTGCCGGCTTTATCGGCTCTGCTGTCATTCGTCACATCATCAAGAACACTGACGATGAAGTAATCAATCTGGACAAGCTTACATACGCCGGCAACCTCGAAAGCCTTGCCAAGGTGAGCGAAAGCAGCCGTTACACCTTCGAACAGGTGGACATCTGCAACAGTGCCGAGGTAGATCGTGTGCTCGCCCAGCACCAGCCTGACGCCATCATGCACCTTGCAGCGGAGAGCCACGTGGATCGCTCCATAGACGGCCCGGCTGCGTTCATCGAGACCAACATAGTAGGGACTTACACGCTGCTGGAAGCCGCCCGCCGATACTGGCAGGGTATGGATGCGGACCGCCGTGAAAACTTCCGCTTCCACCACATCAGCACGGATGAAGTCTACGGTGACCTGCCACACCCGGGTGAGAGTGACGACGCCACAGAACACCTGTTCACCGAGACCACCGCCTACGCTCCAAGTAGTCCATATTCGGCCAGCAAAGCAAGCTCAGACCACTTGGTACGGGCCTGGATGCGTACCTATGGCCTGCCAGTGTTGGTCACCAACTGCTCCAACAACTACGGGCCCTACCACTTCCCTGAAAAGCTCATTCCGTTGGTAATTCTCAATGCCCTGGACGGGAAGCCGCTCCCTGTATACGGCAAAGGCGATCAGATCCGCGACTGGCTCTACGTGGAAGATCATGCCCGTGCGCTATACAAAGTGGTAACCGAAGGCAAGCCGGGCGAAACCTACAATATCGGTGGCCACAACGAGAAACAGAACATCGATGTGGTACACACTATCTGCGATATCCTTCAGGAATTGCGCCCAGGGGCTTTGAGTTACCGTGACCTGATTACCCATGTGACTGACCGTCCGGGTCATGACATGCGTTACGCCATCGACGCCAGCAAGATCCAACAAGAGCTGGGCTGGGCTCCGGAAGAAACCTTCGAAAGTGGTATTCGAAAAACCGTTGAGTGGTACCTGAACAACCTGGACTGGTGCCAAAGAGTCCAGGACGGCAGCTACCAACGCGAGCGCTTGGGCGTGACCAACTAATAATCGTTCAGCCACGGAATCCACGGAAAGACACGGAAAAATAGCAACAAAGATAAAGATCTTTCAGTTTTTCGTTTTTAACTTCCGTTTTCTTCCGTGGATTCCGTGGCAAGGAAAAGTCTTTTTTCTATGAATATTCTGCTCTTGGGAAAAACCGGCCAGGTCGGCTTCGAGCTCCATCGTACTCTGTCCCCGCTAGGCAACATCATCGCCCCCACCAGGGCGGAACTGGACCTGATGAGTGAACAGGCCGTAACTGCTTACCTGGCGGACATTAAACCAGACCTGATCGTAAACGCAGCAGCCTGGACTGCTGTCGACGCAGCCGAGGAACAGCAAACCGAAGCGGAGCGACTCAACGCCGCTTTGCCTGCCCAGCTCGCCGCTTATGCTGCGGCCAAAGGAATCCGCCTTGTCCACTACAGCAGTGATTACGTCTACCCTGGGACTGGCGAAACACCCTGGCAGGAATCCAGCCCTACCGGTTCCCTGAGCCATTACGGTACAACCAAGCTCGCCGGGGACCAGGCCATCGAACAGAGCGGTGCGGATTACCTTATCTTCCGCACCAGCTGGGTTTATAGCGCACGAGGCAACAACTTCATGAAAACCATGCTGCGCCTGGCCAGGGACAAAACCGAGCTCCACATAGTGGCGGATCAGATCGGCGCTCCCACGCCGGCCCGCCTGATCGCCCAGGTCACTACCCTCGCCCTCAACAGCCAGCTGGAAGCGGGCCTGTATAATCTGGCCCCGAAAGGGGAAACCAGCTGGCACGGCTTTGCCACCAGGATTTTTGGGCTGGCTATCGACGCAGGGGAAGAACTAAAGCTGGATCCTGACAATGCGAACCCAATCCCAACTAGCGCGTATCCAACACCCGCCCAAAGACCGCTGAACTCAAGAATGGATGTGAGCAAACTCGAACAGACTCTCGGTCTCCAGATGCCGTCCTGGCAAAGCCAGCTAGAGGTTACCCTTGGCGAGTACCTTGAAAACCGTTCTTGGCGATGAAAACGAGGAAATTTGTTTTTATTCTTCCGTGTCCTTCCGCGGATTCCGTGGCTAAAAAGTCTTTTTAAGGAGCAGTAAGTGAAAGGCATTGTCCTCGCCGGAGGCTCCGGCACCCGTCTATACCCGATTACCCGTGGCATCTCCAAGCAGCTCCTTCCAGTGTACGACAAACCCATGATCTACTACCCTTTGTCAGTGCTTATGCTGGCCGGAATACGGGAGATCCTGGTGATCACCACTCCCGAAGACCAAGAGGGCTTTAAGCGCTTGCTGAATGACGGAAGTCAATGGGGAGTCAATCTCACCTATGCAGCACAGCCGAGCCCAGAGGGGCTGGCCCAAGCGTTTATCATTGGCGAGGAATTCATCGGTCAAGACAGCGTATGCCTGGTTTTGGGCGACAATATCTATTACGGCCAAGGGTTGAGCAATATGCTGCAAAATGCAGCAATGCGAGACAAAGGTGCTACTGTATTTGGTTATCAGGTAACCGACCCCGAGCGTTTTGGGGTAGTGGAGTTTGACGATAAACGACGCGCCATTTCCATCGAAGAAAAGCCTTCCAACCCAAAATCCGACTACGCCGTTACCGGCCTCTACTTCTATGACAATGATGTGGTCGACATCGCCAAACAGGTAAAACGCTCAGAGAGAGGCGAGCTGGAAATCACCAGCGTAAACCAAGCCTATCTGGAACGGGGCGATCTGGAGGTAGAGCTGTTGGGCCGAGGCTTCGCTTGGCTCGACACAGGCACTTTCGATTCTCTACACGAGGCCTCGGGCTTTATCGAAACGTTGGAAAAACGCCAAGGCCTGAAGATTGCGTGCCTAGAGGAAGTAGCTTACCGAATGGGCTTCATTGGCAGGGAACAACTGCTTTCCGAGGCAGAAAACCTCAAAAAGAACAGTTATGGAGCATACCTAAGGAAATTGGCCGAAACCAAGTAAGCGAACTCTATGAAAATCATTGAAACTAGAATTCCAGATGTAAAGCTCATTGAACCTAAGGTCTTCGGAGACGATCGCGGCTTTTTCATGGAAACGTGGAACAAACGAGCCTTCTGTGATGCCGGAATCGATGCGACCTTTGTGCAGGACAACCACAGCCGTTCCGTCAAAAACACCTTGCGCGGCCTTCACTACCAGATCAAACAGCCCCAGGGCAAACTCGTACGTGTAACTCGTGGTGAAGTGTTCGATGTTGCCGTAGACCTGCGTGCAAGTTCACCCACTTTTGGCCACTGGGTAGGGGAATATCTCTCGGAAGATAACAAACGCATGTTGTGGGTGCCACCGGGGTTTGCACACGGATTTTTAGTAACTAGCGAAACGGCGGACTTTCAATACAAGTGCACAAATTTCTACGCACCCGAGCATGAGCGGTCTATTCATTGGGCAGATAAAGAGCTCGCGATAGACTGGCCGCTTGGTGAGGGTGCTTGCCCCCTCGTGTCACAAAAAGACGGGGCGGCCGTTCCATTCCTCCAGGCAGAGAAATATCAGCAATCGGATGACCGCCAATGAGTCAGTTGAAATGGATTGATTTTCAGAGCTTGGGCGATGACCGTGGTAGTTTGGTAGCCGTCGAAATTGGTATGGAGAAAGCCGTTCCATTCGATATAAAGCGTGTCTATTACATTTTCCACACGGCAGAGGGGGTAAGCCGCGGCTTTCATGCCCATAAAGTTCTGAAACAAGTCGCCATTTGTGTCGCCGGTAAATGCCGGATGGTGCTTGATGACGGCGAAGAACGGGTAGAGACTTGGTTGGACTCGCCGACAAAGGGTTTGCTGATCGAGGATATGGTTTGGCGAGAAATGCATGACTTTAGCGAAGACTGTGTTCTGCTCGTATTGGCAAGCGAGCACTACGACGAGTCTGACTATATTCGAGACTACGAAGAGTTCATTAGGCGAGTTACGGCATGAATTTCATTCACCCGCTGGCGGACGTTGCCGAATGTTCCATTGGCGACGGAACAAAAATTTGGCAGTTTGTTGTCATTCTGAAAGGCGCCACAATCGGTCGCGACTGTAATATTTGTGCCCAAACTTTGATTGAGGGTGACGTAATCATAGGCGATAGAGTAACGGTCAAGTCAGGAGTTCAGCTCTGGAATGGAACCCGGCTTTCAGACGACGTTTTCGTTGGTCCGAATGTGACTTTCACCAATGACTCTTACCCCCGCTCTAAGGCGTATCCAGATGAATTTTTAGGTATTACTGTCCAAAGTCGAGCGAGCATTGGAGCAAATGCAACGGTGTTGCCCGGAATTTGTATCGGTGAGGGCGCTATGGTTGGAGCCGGGGCTGTAGTAACTAAGGATATTCCGCCGCGCGCGCTTGTTATCGGAAACCCTGCCCGAATTTTAAGGTATTTAGAAGAATGATTCCTTTCCTGGATATAAAGTCTATCAACGGCCAATATCGTGACGCATTGGTGGAAGCTGCCACCAGAGTCATTGACTCAGGTTGGTACATCCAAGGGGCTGAGGTTCATGCTTTTGAGAACGAGTTTTCGGCCTACTGCGGCACGAAGCACTGTATTGGCGTTGCGAATGGTCTGGACGCACTTACTTTGACTCTTCGCGCTTGGAAGGAGATGGGGAAGATCAACGAAGGTGACGAGGTGATCGTGCCTTCAAACACATATATCGCCAGTATTTTGGCGATCACTGAAAACGGTCTTACGCCGGTCTTGGTTGAGCCGGATGAGTCCACCTTCAACCTCAGTGCAGATAGTATTCAAGAAGCGATCACTCCGAATACGAAAGCCATTGTGATTGTGCATTTATATGGTCAATTGGCTCCGATGGCTGAAATAATGCCGCTTGCGGAACGAAGGGGTCTTCTCGTTCTGGAAGACGCCGCCCAGGCTCATGGGGCCACTCTGAACGGAAGGAAAGCCGGCAGCTGGGGCCATGCTGCAGGATTCAGTTTTTATCCAGGTAAAAACCTTGGGGCGTTGGGAGATGCAGGCGCCGTGACGACTAACGATCCAGAGCTGGCGAGCTGCATCCGTGCTCTCGGCAACTACGGTAGCCATAAGAAATATGAGAACGTTTACCAGGGGGTCAATAGCCGCCTAGATGAGTTGCAGGCAGCATTACTGCGCGTCAAGCTCCAAAACCTTGACGCAGAAATATTGCGTCGGCGCATTATTGCTCTTAATTACGTAGAACATATTGTTAGCTCAAAAATTGAGCATCCGATATCGTCTAACTGTAGCCTTGCAGGCTTGGGTTACCATGCATTTCACCTCTACGTCCTTCGTACCGATAATCGAGAAGAACTCCAGGCACATCTCAGTGAAGCGGGCATCCAAACTCTGATTCATTATCCCGTCCCGCCACATAAGCAAAAAGCCTTTAAATCATGGAGTCAACGCAGCCACCCAGTGTCCGAGCGCATTCACAGGAATGTTCTTAGCTTGCCGATGAGCCCTGTGATGACAGAATCCCAGGTCTTCGCCGTTATTGATGCAATAAACGCCTTTTTGAAATAGCAACCCCCTCATGATTGATTTTATAAAGGCTTACCTACCCGGTCCTCTGAAAAGCTATCTTAAAATACTAAAGCGTAATACTTTCGATCGAATTAGTGGCCGTCTTAAAATTAATAGAGTTAGGCTGAGGCACGCCTACTTAGTCGATGAACTTGCGCAGCGAAAACGGATAAAAGTGGTCTTCCTTGCGGTTCACAAGAGTGTCTGGAAAGTGGATGCTCTCTATCAAATAATGGCCGCCGATCCATTTTTTGAACCTGAAGTTTTGGTATGTCCCTATACTTCGTTCGGGCACGAAAGGATGCGCGAAGAGCTCGAAAAAACCTATGAGTATTTCAAGACTAAAGGTTATTCAGTTGAAAAATCTATTAAAGATGATGGTCAAATTGTTCGTCTTCGCGATTTGGATCCAGATATTGTTGTATTTACGAATCCCCATAACCTAACGTTGAAAGAGTATTATCAAGATGCTTACTCAAGATACTTGAGTATATACGTACCCTATTACTATATGGCTACAAATCACGTAGGTGATGCCCAGGAAGAGCTCGATACGCTGATGCTAAATTCTATGTGGCGAATATATTGGCCGCACAAGTATATATTTGATAAGTTTTCTGTTGTCTCTCGAATTCAAGGAAGAAATAGTAAACTCACGGGTTATCCGGCGACTGAGATGCTGCTAAAGTGCGACCTCCCGGCCGAAGGGGACGTTTGGAAAATGCAGATTAATAAAAAGAAAAAAATAATTTATGCACCGCACCACAGTATATCGGATGATAACTCGTCTCTCTCTACCTTCCTTAGGCTTGGCATGGTTATGAAGCAGCTTGCTGAGCAATATGCAGATTTCGTCCAGTGGTCTTTTAAGCCTCACCCCATTCTTAAGGCGAAACTTTATCTTCATCCTGATTGGGGCAAAGAGAGAACTGATGAGTATTATGAGTTTTGGTCAAATCAAGCACACACCCAGTTGGACGAAGGCGAGTACGAATACTTATTTATGCATTCCGACGCCATAATTCATGATTGCAGCTCTTTTATTGTTGAGTATGCAGTTACTGGGAAGCCAGGTTTATATCTAAAAAATGGCACTAGAAGCGATATGGATTTCCTTAATGATTTTGGAAAATGTGTCTTCGAGCGTTATCGGACTGCTAACTCGGAGGCAGAGATTAGCGACTTCATCCTAGATTTAGTAAGAGACAAAAGCTTTCATGAAAATAGTGATAGTTCCTGCTTCAATCGGTATCTTTCCGAGTTTTACGATGAAGAGCTTCCCTCAGAGAAAATAATTAAAGATATTAAGAGTGCCTTGACTAAAAGTTATCACTGAAGAATTTGAGGTTAAATTGAAATCTACTTACAGTCGCTGCGTCATTCTCGGGGCGGGAGCACCCCATCAAGGAGAACAACCTACCTTACTTGAACCTGTGAACGGGATTTCCGTTCTCAACTGGTTACTCAACGCATTGGCCGTACCAGAATCACAGATCGATTTGGTGCTTGGCTATCAATCGGAGCATATTGCCGAACGTTATCCAGATATAAGAAGAGTAGTTAATCCACGCTGGGAAACTACGGGAAGTGCTGGGTCTCTTCTTGAGGTTGATCTTGATGACGTTGAAGACCTGCTCGTCTGTTATGGCGACATTCTTTTCCGACCTCAGGTTGTGGAGGAGATGAAAGAAAAAGAAGCCCCTATTGTTGTTGCATGGGACAGCCTTTGGAAGCAACGATACCTCGATCGCGATCCTCGGGACATGGAGCAAAGTGAGAAAATTCTTGGCGGATCACCGGCTGTTCACCGCCTCGGAAGCGATATTCCAATGGACTGGGCTAGCGGAGAATTCATCGGTTTGGTCTGGTTAACAGGAAGAGCGATAGATCATCTTCGATTATTGAAAACTGAAGCGCCCGAAAGTCTACGACGTATGCACCTTTCAGGTCTCGTGGAGTGGTTGCGTAGTAATGGACTTCCTGTTGTTGGGTACGATGTTTCCGGAGATTGGGCTGAAGTGAATCAGGAAAGAGACATCGCTCACTTCGTTCTGGGAACCAAGGCAGATACTCTCGCTCGCCTACGAGGAATGATTTCCTCCGCGATTATACTGGATCAGGTATCTTTCAGCATTTCTGACTGGAAAAGCAACGCCAGTAGTATAATGAAGTCTGTTCTAGATAAATTTAATGGTAATTCCGTAGTAGTTCGTTCAAGTGCGCGAAGCGAGGATGGGTTTAATCACTCCAATGCAGGAGCCTATTCAAGTGTATTGAATGTTGATATTCGTACGGGATTGGAGTGTGCTGTAACCGAAGTTATTTCGTCATATCAGAATGCTTGTCTCGAAGATCAGGTTTTAATACAGCCAATGCTAGGGAACGTTTTAATGAGCGGGGTGGCGTTCACCCGTACTCTGGAACGGGGCGGACCTTGGTATGTAGTCAATTATGAAGAAAGCGGCAGAACGGATGGTATTACAGGGGGGCACAGCATTAACAGCCGGACCCTTTATGTCCGCCGGGACGCATCTATGGACCTGGTTGCGGATCAAAGGCTAGTTACGTTAGTAAGGGCCCTGAAGGAAATTGAACAATTACTGGCCTATGACGCTCTTGATGTAGAGTTTGCCCTGGATGAATCTGGGCAGGTTTACATACTTCAGGTTCGGCCAATTGCAGTAGAGCACACTAACGTCCCAGGACTATCAGAAGTCATCAACGAAAATTTGCGACAAGCGGAGATGCGTTGGGATTCGCTGGAGCCCGCTTTACCCCAAGTGGTTGGGACCGATCCAATTTATGGGGTAATGCCAGACTGGAATCCGGCTGAGATTATAGGGACCCACCCGTCGACCCTTGCAGAAAGCCTCTACCGTTACCTGATTTTGGATGAGGTTTGGGCGACGCAGCGCGCAGAATTTGGTTACCGGGATGTGCGCCCTCACCCCCTCTTGGTGAACTTTGCTGGCAAGCCATACATCGACGTCAGAGCCAGTTTCAACTCTTTTATTCCGGCCAGTGTGCCAGATGGACTTGCGCAGCGTTTGGTTACGTTTTACCTCAATTGGTTGCGCCAGCACCCCCATTTACACGACAAGGTTGAGTTTGATGTAGTACCAACGTGTCTAGGACTGGATTTCGCTGGTTGGAGGAATCGCCTCGTTAACGAAGCTGGCTTATCGGATACGGAGGTGGACTGCTTGGAAACGGGCCTTCGTCAAATAACCGCAAATGCTATTGAGCGTACTAATGCAGATATTGGAGGCCTGGTTCGTTTGCAGTCGAACTATACTGCCATCAATGAAAGACCAATTACATGTAACTCGGCGCTGATTGAAAAAGCAAAAATCTTGCTCGATGACTGTAAAATGTTAGGAACCCTGCCTTTTGCGCACCTAGCTCGAAGCGCATTCGTTGCCGTGACCTTACTTAAGGAGGCTGTTAAAACCGGCATAATTAGTGGGTCAGCGCATGATGAGTTAATGACGACTGTTCGAACTGTTTCTCATGAACTGAATGCAGACGCTCAAGCGACGGAAAAAGGCGAAATGCCCTGGGAAGTGTTTGTGAATAAGTATGGCCATTTACGCCCAGGAACGTATGACATCACGTCGCCTGCATACAGAGATGACCCAGAGAAATATCTGAGGCCAATCGTGTATAGCAGTAGTGGAAGTGAACGAAAAGCGAAAAGTGTTGGGAATTGGCAGAGAGAAAAAGCGGCCTTCTTTGAAGCCATTCGCGCAAAAGGACTCGATTATTCAGACGTGGAACTTGAACGGTTTCTCTTTAATGCAATAGAGGGCCGCGAAAAAGCTAAATTCATATTCACCCGTAACCTGTCGCGGGCCCTCGATCTGATAGCGAAGTGGGGTGAGAAATATTCTATTACAAGAGATGAAATTGCCAACCTTACGCTATCTGATTTACAGAATATCTGTGTGAAATCTCAGGATAATGGCGACTATGCGCGTTATTTGGCGAGTCGTAGCGCTACTCAACGACAGGTGTCATTGGCGTGTGAACTGCCTGCTCTCATTTGCGGAAGGCAGGATTTTTATTCGTTTCTGCTGCAGGCTGGTCAGCCAAACTACATCGGATCGAAGAGGATAGTAGCCGACTGTATTAATTTGGCGCAAATAACCACGGATTCAGAGCAACTTCAAGTCGAGGGTCGGATCGTACTGATCCCCCAAGCTGACCCCGGATATGATTGGCTATTCGGGCAGGACATCGCTGGTCTTGTCACAATGTATGGTGGTGCAAACTCTCACATGGCCATTCGTACTGCGGAGTTTGGGTTACCTGCCGCCATTGGTATCGGGGAACACCTTTATAGGCAGCTAGCGAAAGCAAATGTTCTGGAGTTGGACCCTCCGAACAGGCAACTGAAGATACTTTATTAATGAAACGGATCGGTATAAGCGCGAGATTAGATGAAGTTCAAGGGCGCTGCGAGGAGCGCGACGCCTTAGACGTGCGATGGGCAACATTGCTATGGAGTCTTGGGTATCTCCCGCTGCCACTATGCAGCGGAGTGGCTGAGGTCACTGAATATTTGGAAGCGCTGAGTCTGGATGGCTTTATCCTTAGTGGGGGCAATGATATTGGCAGTGCTCCAGCTCGTGACCGTCTTGAGCTAGGTGTTCTTGATTATAGCAGTTCCAAAAGATTGCCAGTGCTTGGAGTTTGCCGGGGTATGCAATTTATTAACTATTATTGCGGCGGAGACCTCATAGTGACCCAAGGCCATGTAAATACTCGACACAGTCTTTCGGGCCATTGGGCAGAAGAAAACGGTTTGCTGGCTGTCAACAGTTTCCACAAACAGTCGATCATCTCTACAACGCTCTCATCATCATTAACGCCCCTCGCACAGTCTGCTGATGGTGTTATTGAGGCCTTAAGGCATCGATCGTTACCGTGGCTAGGGATCATGTGGCATCCTGAGCGCGAAAAACCAATAGCCGACAGCGACCTGGCTTTGTTGAAAAACCATTTCGATGGAAAATAACTGTGAACGGTGATTTTAATACGGAACAATATCTTTCTTTGAAAGTAAGCTGCGACTTCGTTTTTAGTGAGATCGATTTCGTTAAAATTGACCGTCTGTGTAAAAAAGTTGATGTAGTAAAAAAGGTCTACCGTAGCTACACGCCGGATCTTTCCGTCAAGATGAGCAACGAAGAAATTGGCAGGCAACCCTATAGGGACTTACTGGAATTATTCTTAGTTGCAGCTTCGTCTTTCGAAGACTATAAATTTCTTAACACGGCTTTAAAATTGAATGATCTCTTGGTAGAAAAGAAGTTTCTTGAGGAATGGGAGGCCCAAGAAGTTTTCCAAAAATTGCAATGTTTAGCCATCAGGCTTATGAGAAAAACTGTGGGTCATCATCTATGAAAGAGCTTGGTTTAACAGTTTTGTTTGTGGATACCATTCCCGCTAGGATATACCTAGCACTGTTGAAAAAGCATGGTTATCGACCGAATAAAATTATCTTTCTGGATATTGAGCCGGCTTCGAAAAAATATAAGTTATTAAAGGCTGGGATCGGAAAATTCGTTGCTCGAAAGATAGTCGAATTATATAAGAGATATTCGGCACTGACTATTCCGTCTAATTTATCTAAAATATTTCTTAAAGAGAATGGACTCACACGTCACTGTTTAAACGCAAAGTTAAACACTTATTGTCAAAATCCAATAGAAAAAATTTCGGTTACAGGAATCAACGATGACCGTTTAACGCGATATCTACGACTGATCAGCCCGCAAGTTGTCCTCTTCACCGGGGGCGGATTGCTAAAAGAGCCAGTACTATCCGTTAAGAATATAAAATTTCTCCACATTCACCCGGGAATCGTGCCCGAAGTTAGGGGGGCTGACGGTTTTTATTGGTCATTGCTCCTGAGAGGTAAAGTTGGATATAGTGCATTCTATATGGAGCCAGGAATAGATACAGGAGATGTGATCGTTCAGCAGGAGTTTGAGGTCGATTTTAGTCGAACCGATCTAGGAGCTTTTGAAAATGAGAAAATCTACCAGGCAATTCTTGAGTTCTACGACCCTGCCCTTCGGATTATAACGTTTATTAATTTCTTGAACTCAATATTTGAAAATAAGTCGCTGCTCGACAATAGTGGAAACATAGACATGCTAAATATCTCCGGCGCGCCTCAAAACGCATCTGGAGGACGGACCTACTTTTTTATGCACCCGTCCCTTCGGAGTCGTGTAATAGATTTTTTCTTAAAGAAGGAGCGAAATTAATGAAAGTGATTATCCTGGCTGCGGGAAAGGGTACACGGTTGCGACCTTACACTCATGACAGGCCAAAATGTATGGTTGAATTAGCAGGTAGACCGCTATTACACAGGCAACTTGATGTAATTAAATCGGTCGGTATTAGGATTTCTGATATTGCTATAGTCGGCGGCTATCTGAAAAACCAGCTTACCGCACCTGGTGTAAAGGTTTTTGTAAATGATCGATTTGCAGAAACCAATATGGTAAACACTTTGTTTTGCGCCGAATCCTTCATGAGTCCCGGCGTTGATTTACTAATCTGTTATGGTGACGTCGTCTACGAACAGAGAGTTTTAGAAAGGCTATTAGAAACTGAAGGCGAAGTGAGCATTGCTGCAGATAAAGAATGGAGACGATTATGGTCACTACGCATGGAGGATCCGCTTGCCGATGCAGAAACGTTTAAAATAAAGTCAGGTCGTGTAGTCGAGCTTGGAAAAAAGCCAAATGACTATAAAGATGTCGAAGCGCAATATATGGGCTTGATTAAAGTTCGGGCAGACAAAGTTCAGGACTTCATCAACTTTTATCATTCACTCGATCCTTCGGAAAGTTATGATGGTAAAGATTTTGAAAATATGTATATGACTAGCTTTATCCAATCTCTAATTGATTCGGGCTGGGACATTAGACCAGCTCTGATTTCCAACGGCTGGCTGGAAGTCGATACTGCTATAGAACTCGAAAAGTATAATCAAATGCACACCCAGAATTGCCTTAGCTCGTATATTGAGCTTGCGGACTAAACTGGTCTATAGAGAATTACCTCTCTTGTCTGACAATCTAAAAAAGAAATTCGTGTCCGGCTTAGTCTGGAACGTCTTGGATAAGTTGATAAGCCAGTTCGGCTTTCTGATTGTAACCCTCTATCTAGCTAAACTGATCGGCCCTGAGAGCTTTGGCTTGATCGGAATGTTGATGATCTTTATGCTTCTAGCAGAAAGCGTTGTTAGCAGTGGGTTCTCTCAGGCATTGGTCCAACGTAGCGAAGCCCTGACTAGTGATGATACATCTACTATTTTTTATGTAAATGTTGCCTACGGTTTAGCCATTTATGCACTGCTGTATTTCTCCGCCCCCCTGATCGCACAGTTTTACGGTGAGCCTGAATTAGTAGAAATAGCGAGATTGCTGTTTTTGGTGATTATAATTAATTCTCTGGCAGTAGTGGTGCGTGCCCAATTATTAATCAAGGTTGATTTTAAGAGTCAAGCTATCGCAGCAGCAATCGCAACAGTTATAAGCGCTGGTGCGGGGCTGTACTTGGCAAAATCTGGATACGATTACTGGGCCTTTGTCTGGATGCTCTTGCTCAGAGCATTGGTTCAGACTATATGTCTTTGGCTTTTCACTCGCTGGATCCCAAAATTAGTATTTAGCCTCGATTCGTTTAAGAGTCTTTTTTTCTTTGGTTCGAATTTGATCATTGCAGGTTTTATATCAACATTAGTAAACAATATTTACATTGCGTTGGTGGGGAAGTATTATAACGCCGCGAGCGTAGGATACTTTACGCAAGCCACCAATCTAACGAATTTTTTGGCTCAGTTTATTACTTCTACAATGCAAGGGGTTTCGTACCCAGTCCTCACCTCGATTAAAATGGAAAGAGAGCGTTTAATCGCTGCATATCGGAAAATAATACAGTTAACAATGTTGGTTTCTTTGCCAGCATTGATTGGTTTTTCGGCCGTCGCACAAGAGTTCGTTCATCTTTTCCTTGGAGAACAATGGCTGTCGGCGGTGCCGATTATTCAAATATTGTGCTTTGCGCGCGCGATAACGCCGATTAGCGCTGTTAGTATGAGTATTTTAAATGTTATTGGTCGATCAGATCTTTTCCTTAAGGTGGATCTAGTTAAGCTCCCTGTTACTGTAGGTACTCTTCTTGTTGCCGTAAATTTTGGGATCGAAGCTGTTGCCGTTGCTGTTGTCATTAATGTACTAATATCTTTCTTGATAAATTCCTATTTCCCCGGAAAATATTTTGATTTTGGGGCCTTGGCGCAGCTAAATTCAACCAAAAACTATTTTATTGCCGCTGCAATAATGTTCATTGGCGTAGGGCTTTTAGGCTTCTCGGAAGAGTGGTACTGGCTTTGCATGAAAGTGGGCGTCGGTTCCGTTGTGTATTTTTCGATGTTAATCCTTCTTAAAGACCCTATTTTTCTAGGAATGGCTTTTCGTTTTGTGAAGAGGGCGCGCCTTCAATAATTAAGCTCAATACCCTCTGGTAAACGGACTCTTATTGCAGATGAAAAACGCAATCGTCTCCTCTGCACCACTGATCGTGTCACGTTCAAATGAATGACGCGCAGGGCGGCAATCGTTGGATCATCGCTCATGAGCTGAACTGATTTCCCAGTAGCTTGAGGCGGTAGCTAACGCGCCGCAGGATAGACGATCCCCCCCCCTCTCTGTCCGCCTAGTTGTCCAGTTGGCGATTTCGCCTGAATTTAATAATCTAGGGGCGGCATGGGAGCATTTATGCCGCGTTATTCCGAAGAGCGTAACGCAGCCGTTTTGAATAAGTTGTTACCACCACAGAACCGCAGTGTTTTGTCAGTGTCGGTGGAGGAAGGCATATCCGATGTGACTCTGTATAGTTGGTTGAAACAGTGTCGACAACAAGGAATGCCCGTGCCAGGTAATCGCACCACCGGGGAAGATTGGTCCCCTGAAGCCAAGCTGGCCGTTGTAGCGGAAACGGCCTCTATGTCTGAAGCCGAACTCATTGGCTATTGCCGCGAGAAAGGCTTGTATCCAGAACAGGTGCAGCGCTGGAAAGAAGCCTCCCTTCAGGGTGCTGGCATGCAAGAAGACCAGGACAAAGCGGCTCAGAAGCAGAAACGAGAGTCCCGGAAAACCACCAAAAAGCTGAAAGCGGAAGTTCGCCGCAAGGACATGGCTCTGGCTGAGACCACGTCGCTTCTGGTGCTGTCAAAAAAGCTCGAAGCCTTGTACGGCGAGGATCCGGACACCGGCGGGGACAGCTGACGCCACTGGACGAGCGTGCAAGGCTTCTGGAGCTGTTTGATGAAGCCGTTACCGGTGGCGCTGCCCGGTACAAGGTGGCCCAGACAATCGATATCAGCGAGCGCACATTGAAGCGCTGGCGAGGTACTGACGGCCAGGTTGCTGAAGATCAGCGCCCTGAAGCAGAGCCGATTCAGCAGCCCCATAAACTAACACAAGCCGAGGAGCTGGCCATCCTGAGTACGTGTAATCAACCTCAGTACCGGAGTTCGCCACCGTCGCCGGTTATGCCGTCACTGGCCGACAAAGACCTTTCCCTAGCCTCGGGATCCTCCTTTTATCGGGTACTGAAAAAGCACCAGCAACAGAATCACCGGGGACGCGTGAAGTCGCCCCGCAAGGTGCTGGAGCCTACCAGCTTTACCGCGGCAGGCCCGAACCAGGTGTGGAACTGGGACATTAGTTATTGTCCTTCAGCGGTGCGTGGCCAGCATTGGTACCTGTACCTGATCATGGACATCTACAGTCGCAAGATCGTTGCTTGGGAAATCCATGATGTGGAATCCGGGGAGCTGGCTAAAAAGCTGGTTGAGCGTGCTTCGTTAAGAGAGGGCTGCTGGCACAATCCACCCGTGCTGCACTCCGACAATGGAGCGCCAATGAGGTCATACATGCTCAAAGCCAGGTTGGCCGATCTAGGCATGCTGCTGTCCCATAGTCGACCGAGAGTCAGCAACAATAATCCCTATTCGGAGTCGTTGTTCCGGACCGTCAAATGCTGCCCCGAGTGGCCATCAAAGGGCTTTAAATCGCTCACGGCCGTGCGCGACTGGGTGCTGGCATTCGAGTATGCCTACAACGAACAGCACCTTCACAGCGGCATCCGGTGCGTGACACCATCAGATCGCCACCGTGGTGTTGATCTTGAGCGCCTAGCACGCCGGAAAATGGTTTATGAAAGAGCAAAGCGCCGGAATCCACGGTGCTGGTCTGACAATACCCGGAACTGGGAGGTCACCGGACCGGTATCGCTCAACCTTGGCAAGATGCAGGAAGTTGAGCGCAATAAACTGGCCGCTTAAATGTGGTCATTTGGACAACTGGGTTGAAAATTGCCGCTCATCTCAACTGTGCTAAATATGAGGTGCCGGATCAAGCGCAAGAGTAATTAGTACTCGCTGCCAAGCTGCAGGAGGTGTTTATATCGGGCTCAGCCGGATAAAATTGACAGGACATTCACCTACGATCAGGCTGGCGTGCTGGCGTGCTGGCGTGCTGGCGTGCTGGCGTGCTGGCGTGCTGGCGCGTGACGCTGAGATTGCTCCGACGACAGGCCCACTTCATATTGCCGCCCGCGCGCCCAGCAGCGTTGGACGCTCTTCAGGACGGTTACCCGTGAGCTTCACATGTACTACCTTGGCGCATAGGGGTGGTCGCAGCAAGCTGTTTTAAAAGGTCATCAATCTCTTCTTCCGTGATACCTTCAGTATTGAGGCCGAAGTTTCATTTCGGGCAGAGCTCGTTATTCGATTCCTGTCGCAGATAAATGAGCTGGGCACGGAGTCCGCTTGAGCCCTTGTAATATTTGTCCCGAGCGCACTAGTATAAAAATGCTACATTGGCGTGCAAACCAAATACAAAGCTGTGGTTTGTTGAAGCGAGTATGTTCCAGATAAACGCCCATATATCGAAAGCTAAAATACGAGCCGTTGCTGCGGATTGCGTACTCTGGTAGTACAATCAGGACGGAACTCGTATCGGCCTTGAAGGGGGTTACTGGCAATATAAATGGGACCTTCCAATCTGAAGCTCTTTTCGAGCATTTGGGAAAAGTGGTCTTGTAAGCACGAGGAATTCCTAGTTTATTAGTTATTCTATAAATCCTGATCTTTGCTAGAAAGAACCAGAAATTATTTAAGTGAAAATTTTTTTGCAAGCTAGACGTGATGCCCAGCCACCATCACATAAACACTGGTCAAACCGATTTCACTCGTTTATTCTGGCTGCTTAGTTAACTAAACTTCCAGCGAATCGCAATAGTATTATACCTATTAAAAATATATTTTTGAGACAATTTTTCAAAACTAGTACGACTGGGTCGGTTTTATATGAAGGAAAAATTTGATAGATTTTATGGCCATAAAGTTACAATTATAACGCTTTCTTATAACGACTTTTCAAGAATAGAGCGCACCATCAGATCAGTATTTGATCAAGATATTTTCATGTCTAGGGATGTAGAATATATAATAGCCGATGATGGTTCTGATAACTATAACTACGACTTCCTCGTTTCTAAAGTATCAGAATATTGCTGTAATGAGAAAATTCATTGTAGTTTTTTGATCTATTCTAACGAAAAAAATTTGGGTACTGTAAAGTCTTTTAATAAGGCGGTGTCGCTGAGTTCAGGGGATATTATAATTCCGCTTAGTTCGGGAGATGAGTTTTATAATAAAAGCTCAGTTTCAACAATATTGCGGGCCTTTGAATCCAGTAATTTTCAAATGTTGACTGCATTTAGGGAAATATTGAGCAACGACCAAGCGATTTCAGTTAGACCAGTCCGTCGTGATGCAGAGCTACTTAAAAAAGGGGATAGAAAAGAGACCCTTAAGGCTTTAGCGGTGAAAGGCAATTTTATTAGCGGTGCCTGCACTTACTATCAAAAAAAATTTCTTCAAGAGATGGGCGGTTTCGATGAAGATTTTGTGTTGCTCGAAGACTATCCTTTATATTTAAAAGCTTTAAAAAAAGGTTATTCTATTGGTTTCATAGATCGTATCACGATGAAGCATCAGATTGGTGGTGTGAGTATGAGTGGCCGTCGCAAAGACGTTCATCCGGAACTCATAAATGATTTTGCAAAAGTGCGTGAATGGATAACCAAAAATATTCCAATGACAAAGAGAGACCGACGCTATTTTAACTTCTTTCAAGTTAAAAGCAG
The DNA here is from genome assembly GCF_900115285.1 of Marinobacter daqiaonensis. GTDB lineage: Bacteria > Pseudomonadota > Gammaproteobacteria > Pseudomonadales > Oleiphilaceae > Marinobacter > Marinobacter daqiaonensis. The sequence goes on along the minus strand of NZ_FOYW01000001.1, from coordinate 1,110,092 downwards.
AAAGCAACGCCTTTCTCCAAAAACGATTTTATTTGGTTTCGATTGCTTTGCTGTATGGCTCTGCTTATATATTTATGACGGTGTTAAAGACAAAATTAATAAATAGTATATCCGTATTGAAATAAGAATTATTGATGATTGCAATAACGAACGATCACTGTATTCGGTTCTTTGTTACTCGTCGTTCGGTGAGTTAGTATAGCATTTGAGATTAAAAAAATATAAATGAGTTTGTCTTGCAGGGCGTCCGACAGCTAAGAGAATAAAAATAAATTTTGTAGGAAGCAAAAAGACATCGGCGAGGCTGGATTCCGAGGTAGCCTGGCGCCAAGTTAGAGTCAGCGTTGTTTGTCGCTTGCATAGCTTTTGTTGAGTGCGCCGAAGAATTAAGCTGTTTAATGTCGATGATTTATTAAACGGTGGAATCCTGTTGCTTTGTGACTTAAGGGCACCTGTTGCTTTTTTGTGAATGGTGACGGTTATCTGCCATGTGATGAGAAGAATGATTACTATTGTAGAGGCCTATTCTCGTAAGATTATCTTAAAAAACGATTTAAGGGTAGGTTTACAAAAAAACAGTCGGATTTGGGAAATTAAGGTTTGCGAGCATCTAGGATCGATTTTGCTTGTATTAGTATAATAACGTTTTTGTGTATAATTGCACCCTACATTATTGTCTTCGGGTTTCCGTTGCCTGTGTATGTGTTGTCTTTTTCGGTTTTATTGCTTCCCTATTTTTTAAAGGTTAGCTTAAAAAAATACGAACTGATTGCAGTTTCTTTGTCTTTATTTTTTCTTTCAGTAACTTTTACGATCGGCCTTGTTAAAGGGGGGGTGTTCAGTTTTAGAGTAGTCGAACTGGCGGTCTATTTTCCAATAATTTTTCTTTCAGCTAACACTCTTGTACTATTAATCCTAAAAAATTATAGTGCTGCATCAATCTACATTATACTTATAAATTCCATTTTGTTTAATTCAGTATTTGTCATTTTTTTGAATTTGGGAGTGCTGGATGTAGTCGGTTTTTATAATTTTGTACATATTGATCCAAAAGTGTTTACGTATCCAATTCAAAGGTATCCGGGGTTTGCATATGATTCGTTTTCATATTTGTCAGCTTTAAATGCCTTTGGGCTTTGCCTGCTTTTGGATTGTTCTTTTAAGAGAATTATAAAGTCTAGATTGTATATTTCTGTTTCAATTATAATTATTGCTGCTTCGATTGTTCTTTCCGGGCGGGTTGGGATTGTGATCGTTTTATTGTATTTGTTTTCAAGGTTGCTTACGTTCAATCTCTCAGCTATGAAAAATATTTTGATTATGGGGATCGCTTTTTTTTCCCTTACACTTCTAGATTGGGGCTCTTATGAATGGTATAAGGATTGGTCATTTTCTTTTTTACGTCGGATTTTTTCCGGTTCAAGTCAGATTGATTCTTCTGTAAGCGGAATTGTTTCCCATCACATTTTCTTACCAGAGCGCCTTTTGATTGGCGACTCAATTAAGTTTAGTGACGTAAAAAGTGACCTGGGTATTGTTAGAATGATTAATAGCTCTGGCTTTGTTGGTGCTATTCTCTATTCTTTATATTTCTTATTTCTTTTTGTGATAGCGGTTATTTCTCGTAGTTTTATCGCAATTTTTTTTGTGGTTATGTTATTTTTGCTAAATTTCAAGGATGTCTATTTCGTCTCGCCTTATGGTTTTAATTTTTTCCTAATGGTCGTACTACTTTCAAAGTTTTTGCTTTCACAGAGAAAAGAAAACAAAGATGCATACAGTTGAAATTTTGTTGTCAACCTATAACGGTGAAAAGTATCTTAGTGAGTTGTTGGGTTCTATTATAGAGCAGACCTACAAAGACTTTATTATTACAATTAGGGATGATGGGTCAAGAGATTCTACAGTTCATATTATCGATGAGTTTTCTAGGCGATATCCGGGTAAGGTTCGTGTGCTTGATGATGCTTATGGTAACTTAGGGAGTGCCTTAAGTTTTTCGGAATTACTGGGGCGTTCAAGCTCTCCTTATATTATGTTTGCGGATCAGGATGATGTTTGGTGTCCTGATAAGATTGATATAACTCTAAGAAAAATTAAAGAAATGGAAGCTGAATATGGCCGTGATACTGCATTGCTTGCTTTCACGGATCTTTTAGTTGTTGCTGATGACTTAAGTGAAATATCCTCTTCATTTTGGAGATTTCAACGTCTTGATAGTTTGTTATCAAAAAACTGGAGAAATATCCTCGCTCAAAATGTTGTCACTGGCTGTACTGTAATGATAAATTCTCAAGCGAGAGACGTGTGCCCTCCTATGCCTAATCTGGACATGATATACGACCATTGGCTAGCTATAAACGTTGCAAAAAATGGTCATATAGATTGGCTGTCTACGCCAACTATTCTTTATAGGCAGCACTCTTCGAATGTCGAAGGTGCTAAGCCTGTGGATATTTTTTATATGATCGGTCAGTTGAGGCATTTAAAAAGGAGGATGGTTCTTTACATGAAATTGTCGAGGATTTTTGATGTCTCATTGTTTGATATATTTATACGTAAATTAGTTCTTAATAAGCAGAGATTAAGGCGCCGCGATCAATGATTAAATACATAATCACCTGATCAGGTATGGGGTTACCCGGTAAAATCGGGCCATCTCAGCATCACGATTCTAATGCTCGTGATTAGGAAGAAAAGAGTTTCAAGCCTTCCGGTGAGCCATCTTTAAGTATCGGATTCAGAAAAGTGGCTTCTGGAAGTTAAAAATTTTCCACCGGCACACGAGTTAGGCGCGGACAATGGTCGAAGAAGAGAAGAAGAGAAGAAGAGAAGAAGAGAAGAAGAGAAGAAGAGAAGAAGAGAAGAAGAGAAATTATTTTCCTAATTTCGTTCAGTACGCTGCTGGATATTTTGGGATGAAGGCAGTCCGGGGATTGTATTCTGATCTGACTAATCTATGTACCTGAAAATGGTATAATTTTTGGTGTTATTTGAAATTTCAATTTAAGGTGGACGAATGTGGACAAGATACTCTGTCTCGATCGTTGGGACAGTTGGGGTGCCTGGCAATTATGGTGGGTTTGAGACACTTGCAGAAAATTTAGTGAGATTCCGCAAGGAACATGATCTTGATGTGGAACTGAGCGTGTACTGCTCGTCTAGGGCTTTTGAATCGCGTCCGCACGAATATCTTGGTGCCAAATTACGTTTCCTTCCTCTGAACGCTAATGGCCCGCAGTCGATTCCTTACGATGTCCTTTCTCTTCTGGATGCGGTGCGTCGTAGAGATGATGTGATTGTGCTGTTGGGCGTCTCTGGCGCTCTGGCACTGCCATTGGTTCGATTGGTGTCGCGAGCGCGCATCCTGACCAACATTGACGGCATTGAGTGGAAGCGGGAGAAATGGCGCGGTCTGGCGCGCATGATTTTACGTTGGTCTGAAAGAGTCGCTGTGCGTTGGTCTCATGTTGTCATTGCAGACAACTCAGCTATTGCTGAGCATGTGCGGGAGCGGTATCGCTCTGGCTGTGAGGTTATTGCTTATGGAGGAGACCACGCCCTAGCCGTCGAGCCCGTTGAAGATCAATCTCTGGATCTGCCGAAAGAGTATGCTCTCGCGCTTTGTCGGATTGAGCCCGAGAACAACGTAAGTATGATTCTTGAAGCTTTTTCCAGCATGCCGGAGCGTAACCTGGTATTCGTCGGTAATTGGGATAAAAGCGATTTTGGACGTGACCTACGTGCGCACTATCACGATCACGCGAATATTTACATGGTTGATCCCATCTACGATCCCGGCCGGCTGCGTTGGATCCGCGATGGCGCTCGAGCTTATATCCATGGGCACTCTGCAGGGGGCACGAATCCTTCTCTTGTTGAAATGATGCATTTCGGCATTCCTGTTTTCGCCCATGCTTGCAGCTTCAACCGGTACACGACAGAGGATCAGGCCCGCTACTTTGAAAGCGCCGCTGGGCTTGTAGCGGAAGTGAGGGGGGTGGATATGACTCGTTTGCACGAGATTGGCGAGAGGATGCAGGAGATTGCGCAGCGTCGCTATTGTTGGGATCAAGTGGGCCGTGCCTATTTCGAACTAGTCGAGGCGGTATGTTCAAAAAGGTGGCGAATTGGCTAGTTCAGGTCATTCCTGCGTGGCTTGTTGGCTGTGCTTTATAGAAAAGATTAAAGATAGCCAAGGATGAAAGTGACTACTGCGGACGAGGATAAAGAAATTCTTTTGACTGTTGGTCTTTTCGACCGTGGTAGTCCGTGCCGTCCGCGGCTGCATTTTTTCACTGTTTTTTGCGCGTAATCGGCGGCACAACATCGGACTCTTTTATGATCAATATCAGCAAGCTCCTTACCGGCTACAGTGAGTACAGGCCAGAGCCATCCATCCCTGACCAGCGTGTCTCCTTCGGCACCTCCGGCCACCGGGGCAGCTCTCTGAGTTGGTCGTTTAACGAGTGGCATATTCTGGCCATTACCCAGGCGGTGGTTGACTGGCGCAGGGGACAGGGACTGGGAGGGCCGGTTTATGTTGGCAAGGACACTCATGGCCTTTCCGGGCCGGCGTTGGATACCGTGCTGTCGGTGCTGGTGGGAAATGGCGTTGCGGTTCGGGTTGATCGGGATAGGGGTTTTACACCAACGCCACTGGTTTCCCGGGCGATTCTTGCCCATAACGAGGCCAAGCCCGGCGCTCTGGCTGACGGCTTGATTATCACGCCGTCGCACAATCCCCCGGAAGATGGCGGCATCAAGTACAACGGGCCGGATGGTGGTCCGGCCAGCACCGATGTAACCAGCTGGATCGAAGCCCGTGCCAATGAATTACTTGAGGCTGGCTTGGTTGGCTGCCGTACATCACCGCTGAGGTTGGCCAGGGCGGAAGCCGAGCCCTGGGATTTCGTGGGCCGGTATGTGGAGGCTCTGGGCGAGGTGGTCGATATGGCCCAGATTGCGGCCAGCGGCCTGAACCTCGGCGTGGACCCCATGGGCGGATCGGCTCTGGCGGTCTGGGAGGCTATTGCCGAGCGGTACGGTGTCCGGCTGAAGATTGCTAACAGCGCCCAGGACCCTGAATTCACCTGTATGCCGCCGGACCACGATGGCAAGATCCGAATGGACTGCTCCAGTAGCGCGGCCATGGCCAATCTGCTGAAGATCCGGGACGACTTCGATCTTGCCTTCGGCAATGACCCGGACGCAGACCGCCACGGCATTGTTGACGCCGCCGGCCTGATGAACCCGAACCATTATCTGGCGGTGTGCATAGACTACTTGCTCAAACACCGGCCGGACTGGTCTTCCCGGCTGGCGGTCGGCAAAACCCTGGTATCGTCGTCGCTGATTGACAGGGTCGTGTCGGGTAATGCACGCGAATTGTATGAGGTACCGGTAGGCTTCAAGTGGTTTGTCGATGGACTGTCAGAAGGGCATCTGGCCTTTGGCGGGGAGGAAAGCGCCGGCGCCAGTTTCCTGAAGATGAACGGGCAGCCCTGGAGTACCGACAAGGACGGCATCATCCTTTGCCTGCTGGCGGCGGAAATCACCGCCAGAACAGGCAAGCTCCCGAGCGAATACTATCGCGATCTCACCGGCGAGCATGGGGCGCCGGTATACCGGCGGAAAGACTTCCCGGCAACCCCGGAACAGAAGCAACGCCTGAAAGCCCTGAAGCCCGAAGACATCCCGTTCGCAGAGCTTGCGGGCGATCCCATCACCGCCAGCTTCACGAACGCACCCGGCAATGGCGAGTCCATCGGTGGCATCAAGGTGACCACCGCCAACGGCTGGTTCGCCGCCCGTCCCAGTGGTACCGAGAACCTTTGCAAGATATACGCGGAGAGCTTCGTCGACGAGGAACATCTCAACCGGATGTTGGCCCAGGCGGAATCGCTGCTCTGAGGCTGGATGGGCTCCAGAAACCTGAAAATAGGGTCAAAGCCGACGTTACCGGCGAAAAACCTGAGCTATCTCATTGATGGCGTGATCTTGATCGCTCGTTCGCGGGGTTGGTTTATCTACACATTTAAAAAAATTAATAGCTGAAGGAGGCCTGATTTTGGTGGATTTTCTCAAAGTTTAGCCAATGGAGGTATAACGACCTTAGCCACTCTCATCTAAGATGAGATACCAAATATTAGAAAACGACACCCCATACCTGTCAGGTAACATTCATGGAATTTGCAAGCTCCACGGGAATGATTGCCATTATATCGGCATTCATTGCCCTGCTTCTTCTTAGTCCTTTTGCTAAGAGGATCAAGCTGTTGGATACCCCAAATCATCGTAAGGCTCATAGCGGGGCGATCCCGCTGACAGGAGGGCTGAGCGCATTTTTCGGTTTGCTGGTGGCCTGGTTGATCTCGATGCCACTAACCAATGGCTTTGGCATCTACTTGTTGTGCGCCACTTTGTTGGTATTGCTAGGGGCGATTGATGATGCCCGGGACATTCCTGCTCGTCTCCGCCTCTGGGCTCAGGTGTCGCTGGGGGCCTTGCTGGTCTATGGCTCGGGCATCTATCTGAATACTTTCGGAAACCTCATCGGTTTTGGTGACATTTCCCTCGGGTGGCTGGGGCCATTGATTACCATCGCGGCAGTAATCGGTGCCACTAACGCTTACAACATGATTGATGGAATCGACGGGTTGGCAGGGTCTATGAGCCTGGTGACACTGCTGGCACTGGCGCTACTGTTTGTAGCTGCTCCGGGCTTTGGGATGGAATTTGCGCTGGCGGTGACTATTTCCATGGCTCTGTTGCCGTATATGGCCGCCAATCTCAAGCTACCACCGTTCCGCCATAAGATTTTTATGGGGGATGCCGGTTCGATGTTTATCGGTTTTTCCGTGGTATGGCTGCTGGTCAACGGCACGCAGGCTGGGGAGCAGGCTTTCCGCCCGGTTACCGCCTTGTGGCTCTGTGCCGTGCCTTTGATGGACATGGTTGCCATCATGGTCCGTCGGGCGCGTAAGGGGCAGTCCGTGATGATGGCGGATCGGGATCACTTGCACCATATCTTTATGCGGGCCGGGTTTACGGATAGGGAGGCACTGGTAGTTATTACAGTAATAGCACTTCTGTTTGCCGGTTTCGGTTTGTTCGGTGAGTGGCTGGTAATCCCGGAATGGATAATGTTCGCTGTGTTCATGGGTGTTTTCGCCGGTTACAACTGGATGCTTCAGCATGCATGGCGTCTGCTTGTCGTCTTCCGTGGCCGCACCCGCGAGATGTCAAGGTGATGCCAACGGTTCTTTCCTTCGTGTCGGTGTAAACCGATACGGAGCTCGACCCGGGAGGACATGGCAATAAATCTCCTTCCGGGTTCCCCTTCTTTTCTTCCGCAGATTCTGTAGCTAAAAACCCTCCTTCATTTGCCCCCCTATATCTCCTCCGCTTATAATCTAATTCCCGACCTCTGCAAGAAAGGATGGATCCTTTGTCTACCAACATTGTCTGGCACCAGCACAAAATCACCCGCGCGGAGCGCGCCCATAACAAGAACCAGAAGCCCTGCCTGCTGTGGTTCACGGGGCTGAGTGGCTCCGGCAAGTCCACCATTGCCAATGCCCTGGACGTGGCCCTCCATGAGCGGGGTTACCACACCTTTTTGCTGGATGGCGATAATGTTCGTCATGGGCTGAACAAGGATCTGGGGTTTTCCGACGCGGACCGGGTGGAGAACATCCGCCGTATTGGTGAGGTGAGCAAGCTGTTTACTGATGCGGGGCTGATTGTGCTCAGCGCCTTTATCTCGCCCTTTACCAGCGACCGGCGCATGGTGCGCAACCTGTTTCCCGCCGGCGAGTTTATCGAGGTGTTCATGGACACCCCCCTGGAAACCTGTGAGCAGCGTGACCCGAAGGGCCTTTACGAGAAGGCCCGGGCGGGGCAGATCAAGCACTTCACCGGTATCGACTCTCCTTACGAATCCCCGGAGCGTCCGGAGGTCCGCCTGGATACCTCGATTATGGGCGTCGAGCAGTGTATTGATCACCTGATCGGTTATCTGCTGCAGCGGGGTCTGATCTTCGACAACGGCAAAACCCCCTGAACTTCATTACCTTATTCGTATTCCGTATTTGGAAAACCGCCGGGTTACGGGTTTACTGTGCGCTCTGGTTATTAGCGTATAAGTGATTATGCCTTTTTAGGGATGGTGTGGCCGGGTAAGGAGCCTGATGTCCATGGCGTGGGAAGCCGTTTTTACTCTTGTGTTGCTGGGTGTGGTGCTTGGGTCGCTGGCCTTTACCCGGGTCTCCGCGGACCTGATCCTGATGGCCGCCCTGATAACGCTGGTTATCTTCGGGGTGCTCAGCCCGGCCTCCGCCCTGACGGGGTTCGCCAACCCCGGTGTCATCACCATCGCCACGCTTTACGTTGTTGCCGCCGGTCTCAAGGAAACCGGGGCCGTCCAGTGGATTGCCCGGCGGATGCTGGGGCACCCGAAAACCGCCTCCGGGGCCCAGGCCAGGCTGATCGCACCCACCGGGGTGCTGTCGGCCTTCATGAACAACACCGCTGTGGTTGCCATGTTCATCCCCGCCGTTCAGGACTGGGCCCAGCGGCTGAACATTCCCGCCTCCAAGCTTCTGCTTCCCCTGAGTTATGCCGCCATTCTCGGTGGCACCTGTACACTGATCGGTACCAGCACCAACCTGGTGGTAGACGGCCTGCTCCAGAGCCGTCTCGATATTCACCTGGGGCTGTTCGAGCTGGCCTGGGTGGGGATTCCCCTGCTGCTGGTGGGTGGTGGCTTCATGGTGCTGTTTGCCGGCCGCCTGCTGCCGGATCGCGGTAGCCTGAACGAGGAACTGGAACTGGTCCGGGAATACGGCGTTGAGGTGGAGGTGGAAAGCCCCGGCCCCCTGGTGGGCCGTACGGTGGCCGAAGCAGGCCTGCGGGCCCTGAATTACGGCTACCTCACCGAGATTGACCGCCAGGGCCGCCTGATCACGGCGGTTGAGCCGGACCGTACCCTGCAGGCGGGCGACAAACTGTATTTCGTGGGCGCGCCGGAGTGCGCCAGCGAGCTGCGCCGTATACAGGGGCTCAAGCCTGCCAATGGCAGCGTTCACAAGCTGGACCTGGCCAACCATCAGCGCTGTCTGGTGGAAGTGGTGCTCGGGCCGGAATTCGCGGCCCTGGGCCAGACGGTGCGCGACAGCCGTTTCCGGTCCCGCTTCAATGCGGCGATTCTTTCGGTCTCCCGTGAGGGTAAGCGGGTGCCGGGCAAGCTTGGCGATATCCGCTTCAAGATGGGTGACACCCTCTTGCTGGAGGCCAGCCAGGAGTTTGCGGAGCAGTACCGTTTCCGGCGTGACTTCCTTCTGGTGAGCGCCCTGAACGATTCCACTCCGCCGGATTTCAGCAAGGCGCCCATGGCCCTGGGTATCCTGCTGGCCATGGTGGCGGTAAGTGCTTCCGGGCTGCTGGATATCCTTGAAGCGGCTTTCCTGGCGGCGGGGGCGATGATCCTGTCCGGGTGCATTACCGCCAGCCGCGCCCGCCGCAGCGTCGATCTGCCGGTGCTGGTGGTCATTGCCGCCTCGTTTGCCCTGGGCACCGCCATGTCAGACACCGGCGCCGCCCAGTGGGTGGCCGGGGGCCTGCTGCAGTTAGGGCCATTCTCGCCCTGGGTCGCCCTGGCCCTGATCTATCTGCTCACCACGGCTTTTACCGAAGTCATCACCAACAACGCCGCCGCGGTACTGATGTTCCCCATTGCCCTGGCGGTGTCCGAACAGCTCGGTGTGAACTTCATTCCCTTCGCCATCGCGGTCATGTTCGCCGCCTCCGCCAGTTTCATCACCCCGCTGGGCTACCAGACCAACCTCATGGTCTACGGCCCCGGCCGCTACCAGTTTACGGACTACGTCCGCATCGGCGTGCCCCTGAGCCTGATTGTCGGCATCACGGCGGTGCTGCTGATTCCGCTGGTCTGGGCTTTCTGAAAAATAGGGTCAGCCCCACTAGTGTCCCAACGTTTCATGGGACACTAGTGGGGCTGACCCTATTTTTGTTGCGGCATAACCACATAATTTTTTGTTCGTTTACGTTCTAAGGTTTAGGCCTTACCCTGTGTGCTGTCGAAATTCTTCCACCAGGAGTGGTAATGACAGTTTCCAGTGTGGCCCTCAAGCGTTCTGCATCAGATGTCTCCCGGCTCGAATCGGCCAGCGCCGAGGAGCGGGTGGAGTGGGGCCTGTCCCAGTTGCCGGGCAGGTTTGTGCTGAGCTCCAGCTTTGGTATCCAGTCTGCCGTTCTGCTGCACCTGGTGACCAGGATCCAGCCGGATATTCCGGTGCTGCTGGTGGATACCGGCTACCTGTTCCGGGAGACCTACGAGTTTGTTGAAGCCCTGCGGGAGCGGCTGGACCTGAACCTGAAGGTGGTGTCCTCCAACTGGACCCCGGCCAGGCTCGAGGCAGTCCATGGCAAGCTGTGGGAGCAGGGCGTTGAGGGTATCGAGCGATACAATCAGATAATGAAAGTGGCCCCCATGGAGCAGGCCCTGGACGACTTGGGCGTGGGTACCTGGTTCGCGGGTCTTCGTCGCCAGCAGTCTGGCTCCCGGGAGCATCGTCCGGTTGTCGAGCAGCGTCAGGACGGTCGCTACAAGGTTTACCCGCTGATCGACTGGCACAACCGTGATGTCCACAAATACCTGGTCAAGCACGATCTGCCGTATCACCCGCTGTGGGAGCAGGGTTATGTTTCCGTGGGGGACTGGCATACCTCCCGGCCTTTAACACCAGGCATGTCGGAAGAAGAAACCCGCTTCTTTGGTCTGAAGCGGGAGTGTGGTCTGCACGTCTGAGTGGCGCTGCCTTTGGATGATGTCTGCATGAACCGGCAATCGAAAAAAACCGACACGGCGGTGTACTATGATTCAGTCATTCTTTGCTTAAGGGCTCTGATATGTACGCCATTGAGTTTGAAACTGAAATACGGGACGGCGTGGTGCGGATCCCTGACGAGTACGGTCGGTTAAAGAATGGAAGGATGCTGAAGAGGATGATAAGTGGATCTGAACCAGGGAGAGGTGGTTCTGTGTCGATCTTATTTTTCAGACTTGAAAAGCAGTAAAAACCGGCCAGTGGTAGTATTTAAGGGTAACCTGCCTTTTGATGACTTTGCCGGTCTCCTGATAATTGATTGACCTGTCTCGGTATTGGGTTCCCAACCCAAGAGAATACGAAATGACATCAAGGAGTGATGTTCCCATGCTTAACCTCAAACACCACGGCGCCACCACCGGCGTCACCGGCTCCTGCCACGAACTCACCGTTGGTACCCACGGCATTCTGATCGACTGCGGCCTGTTCCAGGGGCAGGACACGGGTGTGGGAGCCAATGCCCGGGATCTGGCCATTGACTTTCCTGTTGATCATATCCGGGCGCTTGTGGTCACCCACGTCCACATCGATCATGTTGGCCGGATTCCCTATCTGCTGGCCGCCGGCTTTGAAGGCCCGATTATCTGCTCTGAACCCTCAGCCGTGATGCTGCCGGAAATCCTTGAGGACGCCCTCAGGATAGGTTTCACCCGTGACCGGAAGCTGATTGGCCAGGTCCTTTCCCTGATCCGCTCCCGCCTGGTGCCGGTACCTTATGGGCAGTGGCACGACGTTCTCGATGAGCGCTCGAATGGCCACGAATTCAGCCTGAGGGTGCGTCTGCAAAGGGCAGGGCATATCCTCGGCTCCGCCTATGTGGAGTGTGATACACGGGCGGATGGCAGAGACGAGCGGATCGTCTTCAGCGGCGATCTTGGGGCGGAGCATTCGCCATTGCTGCCACCGCCGGCCTCCCCGGAGCGGGCGGACCGGCTGATCATCGAGAGCACCTACGGTGATCGTCATCACGAGGGCCGCGAAGGGAGGCGTCATCGGCTGCGGCAGATACTTGAGCATGCCCTGGAAGATGGCGGCACGGTGCTGGTTCCGGCCTTCAGTATCGGCCGGACCCAGGAGCTGCTGTATGAGCTGGAGGATATCATTCATGCCCACGGCGATCACCGGTTGCCGTCTCGGGCGGCTGTGGCGGCCGGCCGGTCGTCATTGATCTGGTCGGACCTGGAGATCGTTGTGGACTCGCCCCTGGCTGCGGAGTTCACCCGCATATACCGTGACCTGAAACCTTTCTGGGATGAAGAGGCAATGGCCCGGGTAAATGCCGGCCGTCATCCGCTTTCCTTCGAACAGCTGACGGTTATCAACGACCACGAGGACCATTTGCGGGCGGTGGATTATCTGGCACGGTCCGGTCGGCCCTGCATTGTCCTGGCGGGGTCCGGCATGTGTGCCGGAGGACGAATCGTCAATTACCTCAAGCGTATGCTCGGCGATGAACGGAATGACGTGTTGTTTGTGGGGTATCAGGCAGCGGGCACGCCGGGTAGGGATATATTAACCTATGGCCCCCGCCAGGGCTGGGTGGAACTGGATGGAGAGCGCTATACCATCCGGGCCGCCATTCATAAGATATCGGGGTATTCCGCCCATGCGGATCAGGCGGATTTATGCCGGTTTATTGATGGTATTCCGGTGGCTCCACAAGAAATCCGCATTGTCCATGGTGATACTGACGTCAAACAACGGTTTTACAATTTATTGCAGGAAAAGGGCTATGGGAATGTTGTCATTCCTTGCTGATGGTGCCATTTATTATTTTTTCTTCATGGGCAATGCCCGCTGAATACTTTTAAAACGATGGGCGTTATTTTATTATGCGGGTGGTTTCATGGAGCGAAGGGTTACCATACATTAGAATATTTACAGCTTAAAAGGTTTAGCTCATGGCGAATATCAACGATTACTACCAGAAGAAACAGCTCCTCGAAAAGCTTTCCGAAGAACTGAGCAAGATGGAACAGGACCAGACGCTGAAGAGTGATCTTGAGTTTGAAAACAAGATCAAGGCGCTGATGGACGAGCACAATAAGGCCCCCAAGGACGTTCTCCAGATCCTGAGTGCCATCGACCCGTCTGTCTCCGGTGGCAAGTCCGATACCACTGGTACCCGTGCCAAGCGTCCTTTGAAGACCTACAAGAATCCACACACCGGTGAAGTGGTCAAGACCCGTGGTGGCAACCACAAGACACTGAATGAGTGGCGCGACAAGTACGGTAAGGAAGCTGTACAGAGCTGGCAGCAAAACTAAGCTGCGAGACCCACCCGGGCGCTTTCAGCGCGCCCGGGTTATTGTTTCCTGTCCGTTTTTTAAGTGATTTTATTCCTCAAATCCCTCCTTGTCGCAGAGAAACTCCCTCTCTTTTGTTATCATTAGCGTGACTTGTTAACTTGCCCTGATTCGCTGAAAAGGACACGTCATGCTTGCGATCATTCTTTCTGGTGGTTCCGGAACCCGCCTCTGGCCGCTTTCCCGTGAAGCCTATCCCAAACAGTTCATTCCCGTTGTTTCCGAGGAGTCGTTACTGGCGGATACCGTGACCCGGGGCCTGAAGCTGGGTGACGATATCCGGGTGCTGGCCATTACCAACGAGGAGCATCGCTTTGTGGTGGCGGCGAACCTGCAGCGCCTGGCGCCGGGCCGGACCGAGGGCATCATACTGGAGCCGGTGGGGCGTAATACCGCTCCGGCCATTGCCCTTGCCGCCCTGGCGATGGCCGAGCGGGACCCGGATGAGCTGATGCTGGTGATGCCCTCCGATCAGGTGCTGAAGGACGAAAAGGCTTTCGCCAGGGCGGTGGCCGCCGGGTCGGAAGCGGCCGGGCAGGGCAAGCTGGTCACCTTCGGCATCGTGCCCTCGTCACCCCACACCGGTTACGGGTACATTCGCGCCGGTAGCCCGCAGAAGGGCTGGTCCGCGGTGGATGCCTTTGTCGAGAAGCCGGACGCGGAAACCGCCCAGGGTTATCTGGACGAGGGGGGATACTTCTGGAACAGCGGCATGTTCCTGTTCTCAGCCCGGCGTTATCTTGAGGAGCTGGAGCGCTACCAGCCGAACATACTGGAAGCCTGCCGCAGGGCCTACCAGCAGCGCGAGGGCGACCTGGACTTTACCCGGGTGAACAGGGAGGCATTCGCGGCCTGTCCGGACGACTCCATCGATTACGCGGTAATGGAGCACACCCGGGATGCGGTAGTGGTGCCTCTGGATGCGGGCTGGAGTGACGTTGGCTCCTGGTCCACGCTCTGGGAGATCCAGCCCCAGGATGAGCATGGCAATGCCTGCCATGGGGACGTGATTCTGGAAGACGTCAGCGGCTCCTATATTCACTCGGAGGGGCGTCTGATCGCTGCCCTCGGTGTTACCGATCATGTCATCGTGGAAACCGATGACGTCGTGCTGGTGGCCGATCGCAACCGGGTTCAGGACGTCAAGAAACTGGTCAATCGCCTCAAGGCGGAGGGTCGTCCTGAGTACAAGCTCCACAAGAAGGTGCACCGTCCCTGGGGCACCTATGAAGGTATCGCCAACAGCGAGCGGTTCCAGGTCAAGCGTATTACCGTCAACCCGGGAGCATCACTGTCCCTTCAGAAGCACCACCATCGGGCGGAGCACTGGGTCGTGGTGAGAGGTACGGCGCGGGTCCATCGCAACGGTGAGGAAACCCTGCTGACTGAGGACCAGTCCACCTACATTCCCCTGGGCGTGACCCACCGCCTGACCAACCCTGGTGTCATTCCCCTTGAGCTGATTGAAGTGCAGACCGGCAGCTATCTGGGCGAGGATGATATCGTGCGCTTTGAAGATAGCTACAATCGGGTCTAACCTGTAGTGAGACGTTCTGGATAAGGTCTCGTTTTATTCGCGTTTTCTGGACCTTGAATGCGACGTACTTCTCGTTGCGGATACTTGAGTTACATTACTCAGGATGGAATGTGACGCCGGCAAGCGAAGGCGCACGAATGACACGGTAGATTGGGGAGTTCCGATTCCTCCTTGCCGTTGAAAAGGAGTTCCTTATGCGAATGGGCCAAGTGCCTGCATCCGGTCGCACTGCCGACCCGGTGGTGATTACCGATAACGCCTGGTACCGCCTGGCGGATGATATTGCCGTGGCCCTGGCATCCGCGCCCAGGGGGTTGATCTGGATTACCGGCGCCAGGGGATGCGGCAAGACCGCCTGGCTGCAGGCGCTGACGCCATCCCTGAGAACGGACTTCTATCTGCTGGACCTGCGCCACGAAGCTGAGGTCCATTCTGTACGGGAAGACATGGCGGGCTATTCCGACTATATCCAGGGCACTGCACCGGCCCTGATCCTGGACAATCTCTCTCCGTCGGAGCTGATGGGCCTGCTGGCGGAACCGTCCCATGCCGCAAGGCATATCGTGCCCGGCCATCCCGGGCCAATCCTTCTGCTCAGCCCTGAGGCTGAAGAGGATCAGGTGGCGGCCCGGCGCCTGGAGCGGGTAACGGGTCGGTCGCTGATGCGTCATGAACTCCCTGCCAGCAGCCGTGCCCAGAACCAGGCGATCCTGGTCGCCCATCGTCCCATGATCGAGGCCCGCTGGAAGGTTGAGATCAGCGATGAGGCCATGGCCTTTGCGGTGTCAGGTCTCCGTTACCGGGCCACGCCCGGGCAGGTGGTGGAGTGGCTGGAGCGTGCAGCGGCCAGGGTTGCCGTGGTGGCCGAGGAGGGTCCCCGGGAGTGCCGGCGACTGCGGGACGAACTGACCACCCTCGAACGTCGCATTGAGGCGAATCGCGAACGGGGTGAGCCCTTTGAGCAGCTGGAGCGGGAGCAGGGGATTCTTTCCCTGGAACTCACCGCTGCTGAAATCGACTGGCTCGAGCGTCAGAGCCGGGGCACCCTGCTCCAGGTTTTACCGGAGGATCTGCGGGCGGAGCTTGAATCCCTCACCGGGACCAGCGATCATCCCGACTTGCATGTTCCATCAGATGTCGCCGGAGGCGCCCGCAGTGCAGGATCTGGAAATCTACGTTCGTGACCTTGACCCCGTTCGTCTGGCCATGTGGCTCGAAGCCAATCTGGACCAGATCCTGGTGCCCCCAACGCCCTTCGGTAACAAGCCGGGCCTTTTCAAGGCAGAGGGCCGTTACAGCGATAGCCTGATTCGCATCAGCGTCTACGCAGAGGCTTTTGGCAAGCGCTTCAGCTCAGTGGTTCTGGAGGGCGAACGCCTGCCATGGGATTCCGACCTGGCCTGCGCCCGCAGTGCCTGGCGGGCCCTGGAAACCGAAATCCGCTGCAGCCAGGGCGAATGGCAGGAGGGCGACCCGGTCCAGGATGAAAAGTGGTGGCGCCTGGATGAGCGGGGCGAACAGCTGGTGGTGTGGAATTAGCCAGGCGGGACACTGACGCCCCGTCCCGGTGACTCACTGGCCTGTGTTCAGTAGTGGGGTGGGGGCGACTCTTCCTCTTCCGGCCTGATATTGGACGGGCTCATTTCCGATAACTGCTTCTTCAGATGCTGCTTCGCTTCCCAGAGCGCCCGGATGTCCAGTTCCTGCTGTGCGACCTGATCCGAGAGGGTGTGGATCAGTTCGTCCTGAAAGGCCAGCCGGGTCTCCAGTTCATCCATTCGGGCGACGAGTTTTTCTGTCGCGTTTGTGTCTGTATTCGCCATTGTGTGCAACGCTTTGGTCAGGTTTGTGGTGAATCTGCTATTATGCCCGCTTTATTTGCCGGGATGTCAGGTTCAGACACGTGTCCGGCGAATAATGGTCAGTCAACTTTTATCTATCCTATTTACGGAGCCTGTTTTGTCCATGCGTAATCCAGTTAGAACAATCCTTTCAGCGGTTCTGGTTGCGGTGCTCGCCCCTCTGATTCTGGGGTTCATTCTCGTCAACGCCACGCCCGCCTTTTTCCAGGTGCTTTATCTTTCAATGACCGGTGAGGGTACCGGCAGCCTGCAGATTCTCGGAGAGCCTTCAGCCATTGCGGCCTATATCATCACCTTTATCCTGTTCGTCCTTGTGGGCGTGCTGACAGTGCTTGTCAGCGAGCGCCAGCCCCGGACTTCCAGCCGTCAGCAGTACAGCAGCAACGACCGGACCCGGAGCGCCGCCTCGACCGAAACGGATGAGGAAGACGACGAGGACTACGGTCCCGAAGGTGCCGAGGAAGGCACGGTGAAGTGGTTCAACGTCAAGAAGGGCTTCGGTTTCATCGTTCGCGACAGTGGCGACGAGGTCTTCGTCCACTTCCGCGCCATCCGCGGCCGCGGCCGCCGGGTACTGCGCCAGGGCCAGACCGTGCGCTTCGACGTGGTAGAAGCCTCCAAGGGCCTGCAGGCGGATAACGTCTCTACCCTCGATTAAGCCTCGAACAGACTGTAGGAGCCAGCCTGCTGGCGATGGCGAAACCTGCTTCGCTGGCAGGCCAGCTCCTACAGCCTGTGCAACCCCCGATCTTCTGTAGGAGCCAGCCTGCTGGCGATGGTGGAACCCGCTTCGCTGGCAGGCCAGCTCCTACAGTCTTCGCAAGCCCCGATCCTCTGTAGGAGCCAGCCTGCTGGCGATGGTGGAACCTGCTTCGCTGGCAGGCCAGCTCCTACAGCCTGCGTAACCCCCGGTCTTCAGTAGGAGCCAGCCTGCTGGCGATGGTGGAACCCGCTTCGCTGGCAGGCCAGCTCCTACAGTCTGTGCAAGCCCCGATCTTCTGTAGGAGCCAGCCTGCTGGCGATGGTGGAGCCCTCCTCGCTGGCAGGCCAGCTCCTACAGTCTGTGCAACCCCCGCTCTTCTGTAGGAGCCAGCCTGCTGGCGATGGTGGAACCTGCTTCGCTGGCAGGCCAGCTCCTACAGTCGGCACAAGCCCCGGTCTTCTGTAGGAGCCAGCCTGCTGGCGATGGTGGAGCCCTCCTCGCTGGCAGGCCAGCTCCTACAGTCTGCGCAAGCCCCGATCCTCTGTAGGAGCCAGCCTGCTGGCGATGGTGGAACCCGCTTCGCTGGCTGGCCAGCTCCTGTATTCAGGCCAGCAACTCCACCAACACCTCTTCGTAGATCGCGGACAGGGTATCCAAATCCTCGGCCTTTACGCATTCGTCCACTTTGTGGATGGTGGCGTTCAAGGGCCCGAGTTCCACGACCTGGGCGCCCGTGGGGGCGATGAAGCGGCCGTCCGAGGTGCCGCCGGAGGTGGACAGTTCCGTTTCGCGGCCGGTGATCCGGCGGATGGCGTTCTGGCTGGCGGTGACCAGGGCGCCACGGTCGGTCAGGAAGGGGCGGCCGCTCAGGTGCCATTGCAGGTCATACTTCAGCTTGTGGCGTTCGAGGATGGCCACCACGCGTTCTTCCAGGCTTTCCGCGGTGTTTTCCGTGCAGTAGCGGAAGTTGAAGTGCACCAGCAGTTCTCCCGGAATCACATTGCTGCCGGTGCCGGCCTCAATCTTCGTAATCTGAAAGGTGGTGGGCGGAAAGTAATCATTGCCGTTGTCCCAGAACTCATTGGCCAGAGCGTCGAGAGCCGGGGCGGCCAGGTGGACCGGGTTTTCGGCCAGGTGGGGATAGGCCACATGGCCCTGTACCCCGTGTACGGTCAGGTAGCCGTGCAGTGAGCCCCGGCGACCGTTCTTGATGATATCGCCCACCTCGTGGGTGCTGGAAGGCTCGCCGATCAGGCACCAGTCGATTTTCTCGTTGCGTGCCTCAAGGGTATCGATCACCTTCACGGTACCGTCCTGGGCCGGGCCTTCCTCGTCGCTGGTGATCAGAAGGGCTATGGAGCCCCGGTGCTCCGGGTATTTCTCCACGAATCGCTCGCAGGCGGTGACAAATGCGGCCAGGCTACCCTTCATGTCCGCCGCGCCACGGCCATACAGATAGCCGTCCCGGATTACCGGATCAAAAGGTGCATAGGCCCAGTTCTTCTCAGGCCCCGTCGGCACCACATCGGTGTGCCCGGCAAACGCCAGCACCGGCCCGTCCTTGCCCTTGCGGGCCCAGAGATTGTCGGTATCGCCAAATCGCAGGTTCTCACCGGCAAATCCCAGCGGCGCCAGGCGGGACATCATCAGTTCCTGACAGCCGGCATCATCAGGGGTTACCGACCGCCGGCGAATCAGGTCCATGGCGAGTTCGAGAGTGGGGGAGAGTGTCATAGGGGCCTCTTTTTTGCCGCGGAAACCGCGGAAGGACGCGGAAAAAAGACTGATTAGCCACGGAAACCACGGAAGGACACGGAAGGAAAACAAAAAAGAAAAAATGGGTTGCGGGTAACCCTCGAACACTGAAGATACCCGCAGCCGGGTTCTCTTTTCTTCAGCTTTTTCTTTGTCCTTTTCCGTGTCCTTCCGTGGTTTCCGTGGCTAGATCGTCTTTATCTTTTCTTTCCGCGCGTTCCGCGGATTCCGCGGCAAACAGTCAGTTATTGGCGTGCAGCTGCTCGTTCAGTTCGATAGCGGTCTTGTTGGTCTTGCACTCAACCGCGCCGTTCTGGCTGTTGCGGCGGAACAGGAGGTCGGTCTTGCCGGCCAGGTCCCGGGCCTTGATCACTTCCACCAGCTGGTTCTGGTCGTCCAGCAGGGCAACCTTGGTGCCGGCGGTGATGTAGAGGCCGGCTTCGACGGTGCAGCGGTCGCCCAGGGGGATGCCGATGCCCGCGTTGGCGCCCAGCAGGCAGTTCTCGCCCACGGAGATGATGATGTTGCCACCGCCGGAAAGGGTGCCCATGGTGGAGCTGCTGCCACCCAGGTCGGAGCCCTTGCCGATCATGACGCCGGCGGAAACGCGGCCTTCGATCATGCTGGTGCCTTCAGTGCCGGCGTTGAAGTTGATGAAGCCTTCGTGCATGACGGTGGTTCCCTCACCGACGTAGGCGCCGAGACGAACACGGGCCGTATCGGCGATACGCACACCCTTGGGCACCACGTAGTCGGTCATCTGGGGGAACTTGTCCACGGACTTCACTTCCAGGGTATGGCCGGCCAGACGTGCCTGCAGCTGGCGCTCGGGGAGCTCGTTCAGGTCGATGGCGCCCTCATTGGTCCACGCCAGGTTGGGCAGCAGTCCGAAGATGCCATCGAGCTTGATGCCGTGGGGCTTGACCAGTCGATGGGACAGCAGGTGCAGCTTGAGGTAGACCTCCGGCGTGGTGATCGCGGAGTCGTCGGTCTCAAGAATGGTCACAGCCACTGGCCGCTGGCTTACCGCCGCCCTGCGGGCCAGCTCGGCCTGGGCGGTGTGGGCTGTCGAACCAAGGGCGTCGGCAAAGGCCCGCAGCTGCTCGGCCGAGGCTTCGATGGCCTGGTTACCACCCTTGTAACCCAACGTGTTACCGGCGATCTCGATCAGGTCGCGGTCGGGCATCAGCACCGGCTGCTGATAGAACACCTCCAGCCACTCGCTTTTCTGGTTCTGGGTACCGATGCCAATTCCGAATGCAAAACTCATCTGCTGCTCCTGTTTCAAAATGTTTCTCTGGCCTGTCAGGGGCCTCGTTTTCAAGATCGTGGCAACCGCTTACTGTAGGAGCCAGCCTGCTGGCGATGGTGCTGGCTTCTTCGCTGGCAGGCCAGCCCTACAGT
>NZ_FOYW01000001.1:640654-1089149 GCF_900115285.1 Marinobacter daqiaonensis | reverse complement strand
CTTCTTCGCTGGCGGGCCAGCTCCTACAGTCATTGTGAAAATTCTGTTGCCCATATATCGGCGTTGAAACCTACGCTCACGCTGTCACCGGACTCCACCACAGGCCGTTTGATAATGGATGGGTTGGCCAGCATGATTTCGTGGGCGGTTTGGGCGCTAATGGTATCACGAAGCTCCTCCGGCAGCTTCCGCCAGGTGGTGCCGCGCCTGTTGATCAGCGCCTCCCAGCCGATAGCCCGCTCCCAGCGGGACAGCAGCGCTTCATCGAGGCCGTCCTTCTTGAAGTCATGGAAGTCGTGGGCGATGCCGTTGTCGTCGAGCCACTTGCGGGCTTTCTTCACGGTATCGCAGCTTTTGATGCCGTAGAGTTTCATGTAAAGGCTCTCTTGTTTAGCCGCGGAATCCGCGGAAGTACGCGGAAATAAAGACTGGTTTGCCACGGAATCCACGGAAGAACACGGAAAAATAAAAAGACAGAGACAAAAAATAAAGAATTTTGTGGCGGGTACCCTCCTGCGCTGAAGTTACCCGCAACCCATCTCTTTTTAGTCTTTTTTCCGTGTCCTTCCGTGGATTCCGTGGCTAAATTTCTTTTTTCTTTCCGCGGATTCCGCGGCAAAAAATCAGTATTCCTGCAGAAACCGCACGATCCGCTCAGCCGCTTCCACACACTCCTCCAGGGGTGCCACCAACGCCATGCGGACGCGGTTTTCACCCGGGTTGTCGCCATTGATGGTGCGGGAGAGGTAGCGGCCTGGGAGGACGTGGACGTTCTGTCGGGCGGAGAGTTCGCGGGCGAAGGTTTCGTCGCTCATGGGCGTTGCCGGCCACAGGTAAAAGCCGGCGCCGGGGAAATCCACGTCCATGACCTGCCGAAGGAGAGGGACGACTGCCTCGAACTTGGCCCGGTAGGCGGCCCGGTTTTCCCGGACGTGGTCCTCGTCCTGCCAGGCGGCGATGCTGGCGAGCTGGTTGTGAACGGCCATGGCGCTGCCGTGGTAGGTTCGGTAGCGCAGGTATTCACCCAGCAGACGGGCGTCGCCGGCCACGAAACCGGAACGAAGCCCTGGGAGATTGCTGCGCTTGGAGAGGCTGTGGAAGACCACGCAGCGGGCGTAGTCGTTCCGGCCCAGGGCGGCGCAGGTCTGCAGCAGGCCTTCCGGGGGCTGGTTTTCGTCGGGGTAGAGCTCGGAGTAGCATTCGTCGGAGGCGATGATGAAATCATGGCGGTCCGCCAGTTCGATTACCCGGGTCAGTACCTCCCGTGGAATCACCGCGCCGCTGGGATTGCCCGGGGAGCACAGGAACAGGATCTGGCAGTCGTTCCAGACGCTTGCCGGTACAGCGTCGAAGTCCGGGATAAACCCGTTGCTCGCGTCGCAGGCCAGGTAATGGGGTGTGGCGCCGGCCAGCAGGGCGGCGCCCTCATAGATCTGATAGAACGGATTGGGGCTGACCACGGTGGCCGGGCGGGTGTTGTCGATGGCCGCCTGGACGAAGGAGAAAATCCCTTCCCGGGTGCCATTGACCGGCACCACATTGGCATCCGCATCCAGGCTACCGGGTGCCAGCCGGAAGCGCCGCGTTGCCCAGTCGGCGATGGCCTGTCTCAGTTCCGGCAGGCCCCCGGTTGTCGGGTAGTTGGCCAGGCGGTGCAGGTTGTCTGCAATCACCCGCTTGACGAATTCCGGCGACGGGTGCTTGGGCTCGCCGATACCAAGGGAGATGGCCCTGAGGTGCTCGGGTGGCACCACGCCGGCTTTCAGCCTGGCCAGTTTCTCGAAAGGGTACGGGTGCAGTCGGGACAGGTTCGGGTTCATTGAAGATTATCCAGGGTGGTGCGCAGGTCTTCCTGCAGGGCCAGGCAGACCTCCGGGTCGCGGATCGGCCAGCCGTGTTCATCGGTGACAAAGAAGGCATCCTCCACCCGCTCGCCGAGGGTGGCAATCTTGGCGTTGGTCAGCCGTACCCGGTGCTCCAGCAGTACCTGTCCCACACGGGCCAGAAGTCCCGGGCGGTCCGGGGTCACCACTTCGATGACCGTGCGCTGGTTGAAGGTGTCGTTGGACAGGGTGACTTCCGTCGGGAACGAAAAATGTTTCAGTTGTCGCGGCGTGCGGCGCTGGATGATGTCCGGGTAGTCCTCCGGGTCGGCCAGTTCCTCCACCAGGCGCTGGCGAACCCGCTCCTTGCGTTCCGGGTCCTTGCCAAGGGGCTGGTCCTGTTCGTCCAGCACCACGTAGGAGCTGATGGACCAGGGGCCCCTGCTGGCGACACTGATACGCGCATCCACAATGTTCAGATTCAGTTGCTCCAGGATGGCGGTGGTAGCGGCGAACAGGGCAACCCGGTCCTTCACATAGATCACGATGTGGGAGTAGCCGTCGGTGGGACCGCCGCGGGTGTCGCGGATGAGCACCAGTGGGTCCGGTCGGTCGCCGTGGCGGATGATGGCAGCGGTCTGCCAGGCGATGTCCACCGTGGAGTCCTGCAGGAAGTACTCTTCGTCCAGGGTGTCCCAGATGGCGTCGATCTGTGCGTCCGTCATGCCCTGGGCGTTGAGGATGCCCCTGGCCTCCGCCTGGGTCGCCCGCACCCATTCCTCCCGGTTGAAGGGGGTTTCGGTGCCGCGGCGCAGGGCCCGCTTGGTTTCCACGTACAGCTGGCGCAGCAGGGAGGCCCGCCAGGTGTTCCAGAGCTTGGGGTTGGTGGCGCTGATGTCGCAGGCGGTCAGCACATAGAGGTAGTCCAGGTGCACGTGACTGGGCACGGCCCGGGCAAACTCATTGATGATGTCCGGGTCCGAGATGTCCTTGCGCTGGGCGGTCATGGACATCAGCAGGTGATTCTCCACCAGCCAGGCGACCAGCTGGGTGTCGCGATCGCTGAGGTGGTGGCGATGGCAGAAGGCCTCGGCGTCCACCGCTCCCAGCTCGGAATGATCCCCGCCCCGGCCCTTGGCCACGTCGTGATAGAGGCCGGCCACATAGAGCAGTTCCGGCTTTGGCAGCCGGTGCACCAGGCGGGAGGCGAGCGGATACTCGGTGCGGCTCTCCGGCTGGTTCAGGCGGACCATATTGCGGATCACCCGCAGGGTGTGGGCGTCCACGGTGAAAATGTGGAACAGGTCGTGCTGCATCTGGCCAATGATCTGTCCGAACTCCGGCAGGTAACGGCCCAGAACGTTGTATTTCTTCATTCTGGACAGGGTCTCGTCCAGGGAATGGGGTGTCTTGACCAGCTCCATGAACAGGGAAGTGACCGCCAGGTCGTTGCGGAACTGGTCGTCGATCAGGTGCCGGTGGGCCCTCAGGGCCCGGATGGTGGAGGCGCGGATACCCTTGATGGCCGGATGCTGGGCCATCAGCAGGAAGATCTCCATGATGGCGTAGGGGGCGTAGGCAAACACCTGGCTGTTGATGGCCTCGATGTACTGGTCGCGGATCTGGAAGCGCCGGTTCAGGGGCTGGATCTTCGTTTCCTGGTCCCGCTGCAGGATGGCCTCGTCGTAGTACTGCAGGATCACGTCGGTCAGCTCGGCCAGGGCCAGCACGGTCCGGTAGTAGGCCTGCATCATCAGCTCCACACCCAGACGACGGCCTTCGTCACGGTATCCGAGCATCTCCGCCAGGGCCCGCTGATGGTCGAACAGGAGGCGGTTCTCGTTGCGGTCAGCGATCAGTTGCAGGCCGAAGCGCAGACGCCAGAGAAAGGTTTCGCCGGAGAGCAGGATGTCATGCTCCTCCTCCGTGAGGATGCTGAAGCGGGTCAGGTCGGCGATGCTGTCGAGGCCGAAATGACGCTTGGTGATCCAGCCGATGTTCTGGATGTCCCGCAGGCCGCCGGGGGAGCCCTTGATATTGGGCTCCAGGTTGTATTCGGTATCGCCGTACTTCCTGTGACGCCTGAGCTGTTCCTCCCGCTTGGCGATGAAGTAGCTCTGGTCACTGCTGACGTCGTCGGAGTAGACGGCCCGGCTCAGCTCGGTGCGCAGCTCTTCGGGGCCGGTTATGGTACGGGTTTCAAGCAGGTTGGTCAGGATGGTGACGTCGTCCCGGGCGGCCTGCTTGGATTCTTCCAGGCTGCGCACGCTGTGGCCGATGTCGAGTTTCAGGTCCCAGAGCAGGGTAATGAAGGCCCCGAGGCCGTCCTGCCAGGCCGGTTCAATGCCATCCCGGGTCAGTATCAGCAGGTCGATATCCGAGTGGGGGTGCAGCTCACCCCGGCCGTAGCCGCCAACGGCGAGCAGGGCGATGTCCGGCGACCGGGAAAAGTCGTAACGCCCCCAGATTTCCCTCAGCACCCGGTCAACGGTGTCCGCCCTGGAGCGAACCAGATCCCGGACATCGGCCCCCTGCCGGAAGGCATCGGCATCCGCCCTGTAGGACTCCCTGAGAAATTCCCGGGCAGCCTTGACGGGAGACGGGTCAGTGGCGATTCGATGAACGAGTGCCGGGGCGTCCACTCAGATGGACTCTTCGTTGCGGCGGGTGAGTACCTCATACCCGTCCGCGGTGACCAGGATGGTGTGTTCCCACTGGGCCGAAAGCTTGTGGTCCTTGGTAACCGCGGTCCAGCCGTCGCCGAGCACCTTGGTGTGGTATTTGCCCTGGTTGATCATGGGCTCGATGGTGAATGTCATGCCTTCCTTGAGCTCCATGCCGGTACCGGGCTGACCGTAGTGCATTACCTGGGGCTCTTCGTGGAATACCTTGCCGATGCCGTGGCCACAGAAGTCCCGCACCACCGAATAGCGGTGCTTCTCCGCGTGGTCCTGGATGACGTGGCCTATATCCCCCAGGCGCGTGCCGGGCTTCACCAGCTCGATACCCTTGTACATGCATTCCTGGGTGATGCGGATCAGGCGTTCGGTGCCCGGCTTGGGCTTGCCGACGATCCACATCTTGCTGGTGTCGCCATGGTACTGGTCCTTGATCACGGTCACGTCGATGTTGAGGATGTCGCCATCCTTCAGCACCTTTTTGTCGGAGGGAATACCATGGCAGACCACGTGGTTCACCGAGGTGCAGATGGACTTGGGAAAGCCCTTGTAATTCAGCGGTGCCGGCACAGCCTTCTGCTCGTTCACAATATAGTCGTGGCAGATCCGGTCGAGTTCCTCGGTGGTCACGCCCGGCTTGATGTGGGCGTCGATCATCTCCAGCACGTCCGCCGCCAGGCGACCGGCCACGCGCATCTTCTCGATTTCTTCCGGTGTCTTTATGGATACAGTCATTGGGATTCCTGGTGGATAAATGGAGCGGCATGGCTCGCCAGACACCCCATTTTAAGGGGCAGCCCCCCATGGTACAAGGAAAGGGGAAAAAGCTGGCTCCGGGGGTGGCATTTATGGTATAAACGCGCCGCCGAAATGCGAACATCCGGACTACCGGTGTCGCCGGCAAATTCACACACGCGTCAGCACGTTGTTCCAGGGTGCCTGTTTCATGGCCGGGAGGCCGCTCAGGTTGGAGCAATCGGACGTGTGGAGGACTAACCCGAAGCTACAAGGTAATTATCATGGCTCAGGTAAATATGCGTGACCTGCTCAAGGCAGGTGCTCACTTCGGTCACCAGACCCGTTACTGGAACCCGAAAATGTCGAAGTTCATCTTCGGCGCCCGTAACAAGATTCACATCATCAACCTGGAACAGACCGTTCCTGCCATGAACGAAGCCCTGGATTTCGTTCAGAAGCTGGCAGAGAGCAAGAACAAGATCCTGTTCGTCGGCACCAAGCGCGCCGCCGCCAAGATCATCAAAGAAGAAGCCGAGCGTTCCGGCCAGCCCTTCGTCAACCATCGCTGGTTGGGCGGCATGCTGACCAACTACAAGACCATCCGTCAGTCCATCCGTCGCTACCGTGATCTGGAAGCCCAGAGCAAGGACGGCACCTTCGACAAGCTGACCAAGAAAGAAGCCCTGGACCGCACCCGTGAAATGGAGCGCCTGGAGCGTTCTATCGGCGGTATCAAGGATATGGGTGGTCTGCCGGACGCCATGTTCGTGATCGACGTGGATCACGAGCGTATCGCCATCAAGGAAGCCAACAAGCTTGGCATTCCCGTGATCGGCGTGGTTGATACCAACAGCGATCCCGACGGCGTCGATTACGTGATTCCGGGCAACGATGACGCCATCCGCGCCATCCAGATCTACGTCCAGGCCGTTGCCGACACCTGCCTTGAGGCAGCCCAGTCCGGCGGTGGCGCTGACGAGTTTGTTGAAGTCAGTGAAGCGGCCGGTGAGGCGCCCGCGGCCGAGTAAGGCCGCCGGTCATATCCCGTTCACGTGGATCTGCCTGAATGGGGGCGAAGCTGCTTCCCCCCTTTCACCGAATTCAACCGCCGGGCCATGGTCAGGTGCCCGGCTGGTTCTAACTGTTAAGAGGACTGAACATGGCTGCTATTACCGCCGCAATGGTCAAAGAGCTCCGCGAGCGTACCGGTCTCGGTATGATGGAGTGCAAGAAGGCGCTGGTCGAGGCTGAAGGCAGCGTCGATGCCGCAATTGAAGAGCTGCGCAAGTCTTCCGGCCTGAAGGCCGCCAAGAAGGCCGGTCGTACCGCCGCCGAGGGCGTGTCCCTGGTGCGTATTTCCGATGACAACACTGTGGCTTACATTCTGGAAGTGAACTCCGAGACCGACTTCGTCGCTCGTGACGACAACTTCCTCAATTTCGCCAACGACGTTCTGAACGTGGCTTTCGAGCGCGGCGAAACCGATATCGCCAAGCTGATGGATGGCGACTTGGAAGCCAAGCGTGAGGCGCTGGTCCAGAAAATCGGTGAGAACATCACCGTGCGTCGCATTGTTCGCGTGGAAGGCCCGGTTGTGGGCGGCTACGTTCACAGCAACAACAAGATCGCTTCCGTTGTTGCGATCACCGCAGGTGACCCCGAAGTGGCCCGCGATATCGCCATGCACGCCGCCGCAGTAAACCCGCGGGTAGGCAAGCCGGAAGACATGCCGGCTGAAGAGGTCGAGAAGGAAAAGGACATCATTAAGGCGCAGCCGGACATGGAAGGCAAGCCCGCTGAAATCGTCGAGAAGATGATGGGTGGCCGCATCAAGAAGTTCCTGAAGGAAAACAGCCTTGTGGAACAGCCTTTCGTCAAGAACCCGGACCAGACCGTAGGTGAGCTGCTGAAAGCCAACGGCGCCGAACTGGTCGGTTTCGTTCGCCTGGAAGTGGGCGAGGGCATCGAAAGGGAAGAAGTGGACTTCGCCGCCGAGGTTGCTGCCGCAGCCGGTACCGGCAAGGCCTGATTCTTCTGATTCCCGGGGCGGCGCCCGCCGCTCCATCCAAGTCTGCCACGCCAGTGCGGGTCCGCTTGCGCTGCCGTGGCGGGCTTGTATCTGAGATGCCCCTTTTTTGCCGAGGAGCATGTCAGATACAGGTCCACCATAACCGACAGGCGTTGCTTTTCGTCTGTCCGGCGGTTAATTGACGAGGGGAATAGCATGCCGACAACTTCCAAAACCCAGCCCAGATACAAACGTGTCCTGCTCAAGCTCAGCGGCGAGGCCCTGATGGGAGAGCACGAATTCGGCATCGATCCCAAGGTTCTTGACCGCATGGCGCTGGAAATCGGCGCCCTGGTGGGCATTGGCGTTCAGGTGGGGCTGGTGATCGGCGGCGGCAACCTGTTCCGCGGCGCCGCCCTCAACGCCGCCGGTATGGACCGGGTCACCGGCGACCATATGGGCATGCTGGCGACCGTCATGAATGGCCTGGCCATGCGCGATGCCCTTGAACGCTCCAATATCCGTACCCGGGTGATGTCCGCTATTCCCATGAGTGGTATCGTCGAGCATTACGACCGTCGTCGTGCGGTCCGTGACCTTAAGGATGGCGATGTGGTGATCTTCTGCGCCGGCACCGGTAACCCCTTCTTCACCACGGACTCCGCCGCCTGCCTCAGGGGCATCGAAATCGAGGCGGACGCGGTTCTCAAGGCCACCAAGGTGGATGGGGTATACTCGGCGGATCCGATGACGGACGCCTCCGCCGTGAAATACGACAGCCTCACCTACGACGAGGTGCTGGACAAGAAGCTCGGAGTGATGGACCTTACCGCCATCTGCCTGGCCCGGGACCACGGCATGCCACTGCGGGTGTTCAGCATGAACGAGCCGGGCGTGCTGACCCGGATTGTGACCGGAGAGCCTGCGGGTACTCTCGTTGAATAGAAGCCGGGGGCGCCGGTTGAATAGCGGCTGACGGGCCCAGAGTGTTGAATTCATGTCCGGGCGTTTTATGGCCCGGGCAGATCCAATCAGACAAGCGAGGACGCTGAAGTGATTAACGACATCAAAGCCGATGCAGAAAAGCACATGAAGAAGAGCCTGGAGGCCCTGTCGGCTGCCTTCAACAAGATTCGTACCGGCCGGGCCCACCCCGCCATTCTGGATAGCGTGACGGTCAACTATTACGGTCAGGAGACGCCCCTGAAGCAGGTGGCAAGCGTTAACGTCGAAGACAACCGGACCCTGACCGTCTCGCCCTGGGAAAAGAACCTCATTCCCACTATCGAGAAAGCCATCATGTCATCGGATCTGGGCCTCAACCCGGCGACCAGCGGCGACATTATCCGCGTACCCATGCCCATGCTGACCGAGGAAACCCGCCGGGAAATGGTCAAGCAGGCCAAGGCGGATGCTGAGCACGCCCGTGTGTCCATCCGTAACGCCCGTCGTGACGCCAACAGCATGCTCAAGGAACTGGAGAAGGAAAAGGAAATCAACCAGGACGACCTGCGTCGCGGTGAGGAAGACATCCAGAAACTGACTGACCGCTACATTGCGGAAGTGGACAAGACACTCAAGTCCAAGGAAGAGGACCTGATGGCGGTCTGACCGACCGCCACATGGAAAACCTTCGGGTAGCAGGGGACTGCATGACGGATTCAGTAACAGCGGATATTCCGGTCGAGGCCGGCAAGATTCCGCGTCACGTCGCCATTATCATGGACGGCAACAACCGTTGGGCCAAGGCCCGGCGGATGACGGGCGTGGCCGGCCACAAGGCCGGCGTCAATTCGGTCAGGTCGGTGGTTGAGACCTGCGCCCGTGACGGTGTGGAGGTGCTGACGCTGTTCGCCTTTTCCAGTGAAAACTGGCGGCGGCCGGAGGATGAGGTATCGGCCCTTATGCGGCTGTTCGTGTTCGCCCTGGAGCGGGAAGTGAAAAAGCTCCACAAGAACAACATCCGGCTGAGGATCATTGGCGATCGCAGTGCCTTCAGCCCGCTGCTGCAGGAGCACATGGCCCGTGCCGAAGAGCTGACCCGGAACAATACCCTGATGACTCTGGTGATCGCCGCGAACTATGGCGGTCACTGGGACATCACGGAAGCGACCCGGCAGGTGGCGGCCCGGGTGGCGAAGGGTGAATTGACGCCGTCAGACATCACCAGCGACCTGATACAGTCACACCTCTCCATCGGCGACCTGCCGATGCCGGATCTTATGATCCGTACGGCCGGCGAGCAGCGGATCAGCAATTTCCTGCTGTGGCACCTGGCCTACACCGAATTCTATTTCTCCGAGGTGTTCTGGCCGGACTTCCGTGCCGACGAGATGCGCAAGGCGCTGGCGGCCTATGGCCGGCGCAAGCGCCGGTTCGGGCAGACGGACGACCAGGTGGACAGCCGGCGCAAGGCCACCCAATAATAACGAACAACAATAGTATTCCGAGCCTATCAACAGAGCGGATAGCGACGTGCTCAAAACCCGAATTCTGACCGCGCTGGTTCTGGCCCCGATCGCCATAATCGGTATTTTTTTCCTGCCGCCCCTCGGCTTCGCCATCTTTACCGGCGTGGCCATTACCCTGGGAGCCTGGGAATGGGCCAATATGGCGGGGTTTTCCTCCACCCGCTCACGGTTTGCCTATGCCGCACTGGTTGCGGCGATACTGGCAGTCGTCTTCCAGCTGCCCACCCTGAACCTGCTCTGGCTGGGGGTGGTGTGGTGGATAGCGGCACCGTTGCTGGTCCGCGGCTACCCCCGGGGCACTTCGGTCTGGGGCGGTAACCCCGCCCGGGCGGCCATGGGGCTGCTGGTCCTGGTGCCGGCATGGGTCGGTCTCAACCACCTGAGAAATGGCGGCCTTCAGTTTGGCGCCTTCGAAAACCCTCTGATAGCCATTCTGTATGTGTTCCTTCTGGTCTGGGTCGCCGATATCGGTGCCTATTTTGTCGGCCGCCAGTTCGGCAAGGCCAAGCTGGCTCCCCGGGTAAGTCCCGGTAAGTCCTGGGCCGGAGTCTGGGGTGGTCTGGGGGCGGTTGCCCTGTTTGCCCTCGCGGCCAGCGCGATGGCCGGTGCCGGCCTGTCCGACACCGCGCTGCTGGTGGTTGTGAGCGTGGTCGTGGCGGCGGTGTCCGTGGTGGGTGACCTCATGGAGAGCATGCTCAAGCGTTTTCGAGGCATAAAAGACAGCAGCCAGCTGCTGCCTGGCCATGGCGGCATCATGGATCGCATTGACAGCCTGACAGCGGCGATTCCGGTATTTGCCCTTCTCATTACCCTCATCGGCTGGCTCTCGACCGGGGCCCTGCTGTGACCGCGACCGGCCACGCAAGGATCCTGACGGTTCTCGGGGCTACGGGATCCATTGGTCTGAATACCCTCGACGTGGTCCGCAGGCACCCGGAGCGGTTCCGTGTGCACGCCCTGACCGCGTCCACCAACGTTGTCGAAATGGAGCGGCTGTGTCGTGAGTTCCGCCCCCGGATTGCGGTCATGGCGGATGATCAGGCTGCGCAACAGCTGGCTTCCGCTATCACCGACCTGGCGGAAGTGTCCGTCCTTTCCGGTGAGGCCGGTCTGATCGACGTCGCCGCGACCGACGCGGTGGATACGGTGATGGCGGCAATAGTCGGCGCTGCCGGACTCGCCCCCACCCTGGCGGCGGTCAACGCCGGCAAGCGGGTGCTGCTGGCGAACAAGGAGGCCCTGGTGATGTCCGGGCAACTGTTCATGGATGCCGTCACCAGGTCCGGCGCGCAACTGCTGCCCATTGACTCCGAACATAACGCCATCTTCCAGTGCCTGCCACCGGACCGGGTGCGGGACCTTCCCGGTGCCGGAGTCCGTCGTATCCTTCTGACGGCCTCAGGCGGGCCTTTTCGCAGCCACAGCCCGGAGCAGCTGCGTCAGGTGACTCCGGCCCAGGCCTGCAAGCACCCCAACTGGTCCATGGGTCAGAAAATCTCGGTGGATTCCGCCACGCTGATGAACAAGGGTCTGGAGCTGATCGAGGCCTGCTGGCTGTTCAACACCACGCCCGACCACATTGAGGTCCACGTCCATCCCGAGAGCATTATTCACTCGATGGTGGAGTACGTGGACGGCTCGGTGTTGGCGCAGCTCGGCAGCCCTGACATGCGCACCCCCATCGCCAATGGCATGGCCTGGCCCGAGCGGGTGGAGTCCGGGGCGGATTCTCTGGATCTGTTTGCCCTGGGCCGGTTTCATTTCGAACGCCCCGATACCGAACGCTTTCCCTGTCTTCGGCTTGCCGCCGAAGCGTTCCAGCGTGGCGGCACCGCTCCGGCCATACTGAACGCCGCCAATGAGCAGGCGGTCGCAGCTTTCCTGGATGGTGTGCTTTGTTTTGCCGATATCCCGGTTATCATAGAGCGAACCCTTTCGGCGATCGAGGTCGGACCGGCGACTGATATCGAGCGGATCATGGCGGCGGATCGCCAGGCCCGGGATCACGCCCGGGGTGAAATCCAGCGCCTTGCCCCGGGCCCCATGGCGACCTGAGCCACGACCGGCTGAATGAACTACGGGAACTTATGCTAGAGATTCTGCAGACAATACTGGCCCTGATCGTTACCCTGGGCATCCTGGTGACCGTCCACGAGTTCGGGCACTTCTGGGTGGCCCGGCGCTGTGGCGTCAGGGTGATCCGCTTTTCCGTGGGTTTTGGTAACCCCCTGTATTCCTGGTATGACCGCCACGGTACGGAGTTTGCCATTGCCGCCATCCCCCTGGGCGGCTACGTGAAGATGCTGGATGAGCGGGAGGGTCCGGTCCCCGAGGACCAGCGCCACGAGGCTTTCACCTCCAAGCCGCCCGGCAAGCGAATTGCCATTGCCGCCGCCGGTCCCGCTGCGAACTTTATCTTCGCCATCGCCGCCTACTGGCTGCTCAGTGTGGTGGGCTTCACCACCCTGGCGCCGATTGCCGGCGAGGTGGAGGAAAACTCCATCGCCGACCGCCTGGGTCTGGAATCGGGAATGGAAATCCTCGAGATTGACGGCCGCCAGGTGACCTCGTGGCGGGACATCAACATGGGGCTGCTGGAACGGGCCGGCGAGGAAAGTTCAGTCACCTTCACCGTCAGTGACGGGCAGGGCAAGCGCACACTCAGTACCAGCCTGGGTGGCTGGCAGCTGCCCGACGACAATCCCGATCCATTGGGCCAGTTTGGCCTGCAGCCGAAGCGTCCTGACGTGCCGCCGGTGCTGGGCGAAGTCGTGCAGGGGAGTCGGGCCGAGCAGGCGGGCCTGCAGGCAGGGGATCGTATACTGCGGGTCGACGGCAAGCCCGTGGGAGACTGGTTCGAACTGGTGGAGTACATCCAGCGGTCGCCGGAGCAGACTCTGGAGTTGCTGGTCGAGCGGGACGGTAACCGGGTGACCCTGTCCGTGACGCCCGGGGTGCGGGAAGTGGGTGGCACGGAACAGGGCTATGTGGGCGCCGGCGTCGCCGAGGTGAGCTGGCCGGAAGAAATGATGCGGGACGTGAGGTACGGGCCTCTGGCCGCGATTCCACACGCGGTTTCGGAAACCTGGTCCGATACCCGCCTGACCCTGGTGGCCATCCAGAAGATGGTGACGGGACTGCTGTCGCCCACCAACCTCAGTGGACCCATTACCATTGCCAGGGTGGCAGAGCAGAGTGTCAGCTCCGGGTTCCAGGATTTCATTCATTTCCTGGCGTACCTGAGTGTGAGTCTTGGCATCCTCAACCTGCTGCCGATACCGGTTCTCGACGGTGGCCACATCGTCTATTACACCATCGAGGCGATTCGCCGACGGCCGCTCTCGGAGCAGACCCAGGCGATCGGATTACGTATTGGTTTGGCAATGATTCTTACATTAATGGTGTTTGCTCTTTACAACGACCTGATGCGGTTGTGAGAATTGCGAGCTCTTTACGCGCATATACAGGCGAACTAACTGAATGAGACGTTCTTTACTGGGTGCAGCTATCGGCCTCGTGCTGTCTGGTATCGCCAGTCAGTCAGCGGTGGCGCAGGAGTTTACGGTGTCGGATATCGAAGTCGAGGGCCTGCAGCGGGTCTCGGCCGGTAACGTATTTTCGGCTTTTCCCCTGGAAATCGGCGAGACCGTGGGTGACCGGGAGCTTGCCGAAGCCATTCGGGGCCTGTTCGATACCGGCCTGTTTACGGATATCGAAGCCTACCGGGATAACAGCACACTGATTCTGACGGTGAAAGAGCGTCCCGCCATCGCCTCGATCGAAATCGAAGGCAACAAGAACATCGAAACCGACCGGCTGATGAGCGCGCTGGCCGGGGCCGGTCTGCAGGAGGGGCAGGTGTTCCGCCGGGCAACCCTGGAACGGCTGGAGCTGGAGATTCTGCGTTCCTACGTGGGCCAGGGCCGTTATAACGCCCGCGTTCGCGCCACCGCTGAAGAGCTGCCCCGGAACCGGGTGGCCATCCGTCTCGACATCAGCGAGGGCGACGTCGCGGCCATCCGCCATATCAACATTGTCGGCAATGAAGACTTCTCCGACGATGAGCTGCTTGATCTGTTCGAGTTGCGCACCAGCAGTTGGTGGAACTCTCTCACCAACAAAGATCAGTACGCCCGGGAGCGCCTCAGCGGCGACCTGGAAAACCTGCGCTCCCACTATCTCAACGAGGGCTACCTGGATTTCGCCATTGAGTCCAGCCAGGTGTCGATATCCCCGGACAAGGAGGATGTCTTCGTCGCCATTTCGATAACCGAGGGTGAAAAATACACTGTTGCCGATATCCGCTTGCGGGGGAACCTGATCCTCCCGGAAGAGGAACTGCGGGAGCTGATCGATCTGAAAGCCGGGGACACCCTGTCCCGTGCCCGCCTGACGGAAACCTCGGACCGTCTGTCACGACGCCTGGGACGTGAGGGTTATACCTTCGCCAATGTCAATGCCGTGCCCGAGGCGGAGGGCGATGACACCGCTGTCGTCACCTTCTTCGTGGAGCCCGGCAAACGCGCTTACATCCGTCGCATCAATTTTGCCGGTAACGTCACCACCAAGGACGAGGTGCTGCGGCAGGAAATGACCCAGATGGAAGGGGGTGTCGCCTCCACCGATCGCATCGAGTTCTCCAAGGACCAGCTGGAACGGCTGGGCTACTTCCGCAGCGTTGAGGTGGACACCACGCCGGTGCCCGGCGCCGACGACCTGGTGGACGTCAATTTTTCGGTAGAAGAGCAGCCGACCGGCAGTCTGTCCGCCTCCATTGGCTTCTCCCAGGTATCGGGGGTCATCCTCGGGGCCAGCATTTCCGAGAAGAACTTCTTTGGCACCGGCAAGCAGGTTTCCATCGGGGTTAACGTCAGCGACTCCATCAAGAGTGCCAATTTCTCCTACGAGGATCCCTTCTACACGGTGGACGGGGTCAGCCGTGGCTTCAGCCTGTTTGCGCGGGAGACAGATTTCGAGGAGCAGGACATCTCCTCCTATCTGCTGGACGAATACGGTGGCCGGGTGACCTTTGGTTATCCCATCGACAGCTTCACCCGCCTCAACTTCGGGGTTGGCTATACCCTGTCCCAGCTGCGCACCGGCAGTTATACCTCCGATGCGGTGTTGGATTTCATTGATCAGGAGGGGGATGAGTTCAATAACTTTTTCCTCAACGGTTCCTGGCGTCGCAGCACCCTCAACCGGGGGATTCTGCCCACGGACGGCTATAGCCATAGCCTGTCGGCGGACCTGGCGGTACCCGGCAGCGACCTGACGTTCTACAAGTTGCGTTACCGGGGCAACAACTACTGGCCGCTCGATAACGATGAGTCCTGGGTCCTGCGGGCCAGGGGCGAGGTCGGTTACGGCGACGGCTACGGTGACCGCGACCAGATGCCGTTCTACGAGCATTTCTACTCCGGCGGCTACGGTTCGGTCCGGGGGTATCGGGCCAACTCCCTGGGCAACACCGTGGAAACCAACAAGACCTGGACCAATGACCGGGAACCTTTCGGCGGCAATCTTCTTACCGAGGCCAGTCTGGAGCTGATTGTGCCGACCCCCTTTGCCGGCGATACCCGCAGTATGCGGACATCGCTGTTCCTGGATGCCGGCCAGGTGTTCGACACTGCCCGCGGGTTTGATCCTGAACTGAGCGAGGTGCGCGCGTCCGTTGGTATCGGCTTCCAGTGGATCA
This sequence comes from Marinobacter daqiaonensis, assembly GCF_900115285.1. Lineage (GTDB taxonomy): Bacteria > Pseudomonadota > Gammaproteobacteria > Pseudomonadales > Oleiphilaceae > Marinobacter > Marinobacter daqiaonensis. Next base: position 1,073,733 of record NZ_FOYW01000001.1, on the reverse strand, counting down.
CGGTTGTGGGACCGCTGGCCTTCAGCCTGGCCCAGCCGCTCAACGACCAGGACGACGACGAAACCCAGCTGTTCCAGTTCTCCCTGGGACAGAGTTTTTAACCGGTTTTACGACCTGGTTTGAACCGGCCGCTGCAGAGCGGCGGCATTTCGGGGACAATGGGCTTCCTGGAGTCACGAATAAGGAGACGAGACAATGGTTGATGTAAAGGACTGGTTACTGAACACCCAGGGGGTTCGCCTGGTAACCCTGGTACTCGCCCTGTTGCTGGCCGGACAGGTGTCCGCCCAGACCCGCGTCGGGGTGGTGGACCTGCGCCAGGCCCTGTTCGCCTCGGACGAGGCGCAAGCCTTCAGTGAACAGCTTAAACGCGAGTTCACCGAACCTGAACAGCAGGTACGCGAGGCCCAGCAGGAAGCCCGCGCCCTCCAGGAGCGACTGCAGAAAGACGGCGCCATGATGAACGAGCAGGAACGCGAGCGTCTTGCCAGCGAGTTCCAGCAGAAGGCCCAGGCCTTTTCCGCCATGAAGCAGCAGCTTGACCAGACTCTGTCGAGCCGCAAGCAGGCGTTTATCGATGAGGCCCGCCCCGAGGTGGACGCCGCGGTGAAAGAGCTGATGGAGGAGCATGACCTTGATATGATTCTTCCGGCCGAAGCGGTGGTTCGCGTCAAGCCCGAACTCAACCTGACCCAACAACTGCTGGAAAAGCTGAACAACTGACATGACGGCCAGAACCTTTACACTGGGAGAGATTGCCACGGAACTGGGGGCGGAACTCAGGGGCGATCCTGACCAGGTGGTTACAGGGCTTGCCACACTGCAGGCGGCGACCGCCGACCAGCTGAGCTTCCTGGCCAACCCGGGCTATGCCAGGTACCTCGAGAATACCGGAGCCGGGGCGGTTCTGGTTACGCCCGCCATGGCGGACAAGGCCCCGACCAATGTCCTGGTACTGGACGACCCCTACCTCGGCTATGCGCGCGTCAGCCATTGGTTCGATGAGTCTCAGACCGCTGTTCCCGGCGTTCACAGCACCGCGGTTGTGGATTCCTCCGTTACACTTCCTGACAGCGTCAGCATAGGTCCTTATGCCATCATTGAGGCTGGCTCGGTTATTGGCGAGCGGGTGGTTATCGGTGCCCACTGTGTCATTGGCGCTCACTGCCGGATCGGTGACGACTCCCTGCTCCGGCCCAGGGTGACCCTGGCCCACCGGGTGGTCATGGGCAAACGCTGTCATATCCTGAGCGGTGCGGTGATCGGCTCGGACGGATTCGGCTTTGCCATCCACAAGGGCCAGTGGAACCGGATTGCCCAGCTCGGCGGAGTGGTTCTGGGGGACGACGTGGAGGTTGGCGCCAATACCGCCATCGACCGTGGGGCCCTGGACGACACGGTTCTCGGCGACGGTGTCAAGATCGACAATCTTGTCCAGATCGCTCACAACGTGCAGGTAGGCGATCACACCGCCATTGCCGGCAAGGTGGGTGTCGCCGGCAGCACCCGCATTGGCCGCCACTGTATGATCGGCGGCGCGGCGGGCGTGAGCGGCCATCTGAACATCACGGATGGGGTACAGGTTACGGGAATGACCATGGTCACCGGCGATATCAATGAGCCCGGAGTCTACTCCTCCGGCACCGGTGCAATGAATAACCGCGACTGGCGAAAGAGTGCTGCTCGCTTCAGACAGCTGGACGCCATGGCGCGCCGGTTGAAAGAACTGGAAAAGAAAATTGAGGGCTGAGGCCGAATCCCAATGATGAAAATTGATGAGATTATGGAGTTCCTGCCACACCGATACCCCTTTTTGCTGGTGGATCGTATTGTGGAGGTTGAGAAAGGGAAGTCCATCGTGGGTTACAAGAACGTGACCATCAATGAACCGCATTTTAACGGCCATTTCCCTGGCAAGCCCATCATGCCGGGCGTGCTGATTATTGAAGCCATGGCGCAGGTGTCTGGTATTCTCGGCTACGTGACCGCCGGCCGGTCAGCCGCCGATGGCTCCATCCATCTCCTGGCAGGTTCCAACAAGGCCCGCTTCAAGCGCCCGGTCATTCCAGGGGACCAGCTGCGCATGGAGTCGACCCTGGTATCCAACAAGCATGGCATCTGGAAGTTCGACTGCAGGGCGCTGGTGGATGGCGAAGTGGTGTGTCTTGCCGAAATCATGTCTGCTGAGAGAAGTGCCTGATGACTGAAAAGAACTGGGCCGGTGTTCATCCGCAAGCCATCGTTGATCCTTCCGCCAGCCTGGGGGAAGGCGTCAGCGTAGGGCCGTGGAGCTACATCGGGCCGGGGGTCGTCATCGGCGAAGGTACCGAGGTGCTTTCCCACGTGGTGATAAAGGGCCCCACGGTGATCGGTCGCAACAACCGGATCTTCCAGTTCGCCAGTGTGGGCGAGGAATGCCAGGACAAGAAGTACGCCGGCGAGCCAACCACTCTGATCATCGGCGACAATAATGTCATTCGCGAGAACTGCACCATACACCGTGGAACGGTGCAGGACCGGGGCGAAACACGCATCGGCAGTGACAATCTGCTGATGGCCTACGTCCACGTGGCTCACGACTGCGTTATCGGTAACAACACCATTCTTGCCAACTGCGCCACGCTGGCAGGGCATGTCACCGTGGGTGACTGGGCCATTCTCGGCGGCGGCAGCATGGTGCACCAGTTCTGCCATGTCGGTCCCCACAGCATGAGTGCCGGCGGCAGTATTGTGCTCAGGGACATTCCCGCTTATGTCATGGCCAGCGGTCAGTCCGCCGGTCCACACGGCATCAATGTGGAAGGTCTACGGCGCCGCGGCTTCTCCAGCGACGTACTGCTGGCTCTCCGGCGAGCCTACAAGGTCATCTATCGTCAGGGTCTGACGGTAGAACAGGCGATTGACGAGCTTGAGAAAACCTACGTCGACGTCGCTGAAATGCGCCCCCTGATCGAGTCCCTCCGTGTGACGGAACGGGGCATCATACGTTAGGTCCGGATGTGACTCCCGAAGCTTCGCCATCCTCCGGCGAGGAATTCTCCCTGCCTGCCATCGCCAGCTCCCCGGCGGTGACCATTGCCATGGTCGCTGGCGAAGCCTCCGGCGACATCCTTGGGGCGGGGCTGATCCGGTCTCTGCGGCGGCGGTTTCCCAATGCCCGTTTCGTTGGCATTGGCGGCGACGAAATGGTGGCGGAGGGTTTCCACTCTCTGGTTCCCATGGAGCGGCTGTCGGTGATGGGGCTGGTGGAGGTCCTGGGCCGGCTGAGGGAGCTGTTTGCCATCCGCGCACGGCTGATGGATTACCTTCTTGCCAATCGGCCCGACGTGGTGATCGGCATCGACTCCCCGGACTTCACACTGGGTGTCGAGGAGCGCTGCAAACGGGCGGGCATCCCCACGGCCCACTATGTCAGTCCATCGGTGTGGGCATGGCGCCAGAAGCGGATTTTCCGCATTGCCCGCTCCGTGGACCTGATGCTGACACTGCTGCCGTTTGAAGCCCGCTTCTACGAGGAGCATGGCGTGCCGGTGACCTTTGTCGGCCATCCCCTGGCCGATCGGATTCCCCTGGAACCGGATACGGAGGCCGCACGGCGCAGCCTGGGCCTGGATACCGACCGGCCGGTCCTTGCTATCCTGCCGGGCAGTCGGGCAGGGGAGGTGGAACGCCTCGGAGCCCTTTTCCTGGAGACTGCCCGCCAGTTGCAGTCCCGCCATCCCGACCTGCAGCTGGTCGTTCCCTGCGTGAACCGGGAACGGGAAAAACAGGTGCTGGCACTGGCCGATGCGCTGGAGGTGAAATTGCCCCTGACCGTGGTCCGTGGCCGCTCCCGGGAAGTGATGGCGGCGTCGGATGTGGTGTTGCTGGCCTCCGGCACCGCTACCCTGGAGGCAATGCTTCTCAAGAAACCCATGGTGGTGGGGTATCGCCTGAGCAATATCAGTTTCGCCCTTCTGTCACGGCTGGTGAAGGTGCCCCATGTGGCCCTGCCCAATCTGCTGGCGGGCGAGGCCCTGGTGCCGGAGCTGTTGCAGGACGATGCCACACCTGAAAAACTTGCCGCTGCAGTGCTGGAGCGGCTGGATAATCCGACGGAACGGGAGCGCCTCAGAGAGGCATTTACTGGACTGCATGAGACATTACGACGCAACGCCGACGAACGGGCCGCGGAAGCGGTGGCCGCGCTGATTCGTGGAGAAATGTAGCAATGGCAAACGGAACCCCCCTGCCGCCTTTTGTGTGCGCCTACCAGGGTGCAAAACTCGCGGGCGTTGACGAGGTTGGCCGTGGTCCGCTGGCGGGACCGGTAGTCACGGCAGCGGTCATCCTGAGGCGTGACCATGCCATCGAGGGCCTGACGGACTCCAAACTGCTCACGGCGCAGCACCGGGAAGAGCTGTATGAGCAGATTCTTGAGAACTCGGTGACCTGGAGTATCGGGCGGTGTGAAGTGGAAGAGATTGACCGCCTCAACATCTACCAGGCCACCATGGTGGCCATGGAGCGGGCCGTGCAGGCGCTGCATGTACCACCGGAGTATGTTCTGGTGGACGGCAACCGTTGCCCCAAGTGGCACTGGCGCTCGGAGGCCGTGGTTCAGGGGGATGGCCGGGTCGAAGCTATAAGCGCGGCATCCATACTGGCGAAGGTCACCCGTGACCGGGAAATGGTGGCTCTGGAAGAAACCTATCCTGGCTTTGGCCTGGCGGAGCACAAGGGTTATGGCACGCCCCGGCACCTCGAAGCCCTGAACCGCCTGGGCATAACGCCGATCCACCGCCGTTCCTTCCGACCTGTCCAGGAGGTCCTTTCCGCCACGGGCCTTTGGCGCGCGGAAGGTGGCCCGGTTCGTGAAACTACCTACGACGAATCCGCCTGGCCACAGGATCTTTTTGAAAATAGCCGTTGACAGTACCCCGTGGAATCCTTAATATACGCCCCACGTTGAGCAGCGAAGAAAAGCAAAACGCTGCAAAAACAAGAGCTTGACCAGAGGCTTTTGTGGAAGACAAACAGTTTGTTGCGGGGTGGAGCAGTCTGGTAGCTCGTCGGGCTCATAACCCGAAGGTCGTAGGTTCGAATCCTGCCCCCGCTACCATATAAAAGAAAGGCAGATCAGTTTATTACTGGTCTGCCTTTTTTGCGTTTAGGGGCGGAAGAAAGCATACGAACTTCCAATCCCCCCACCTCCGAACCGCAGTCACGAAGGGAGGGGAAGCCGAAGCGGTGCGATTTTTACCCAGGGCTACTCACTCAGCGGCAGATCCACATGAAAAGCCGTTCCTGCCTGGGGCCAGGAATCGAAATGCACCTGCCCATGCATGCCTTCCACATAGGCCTTCGCCAGGGCCAGGCCCAGTCCTGTGCCCGGCCTCTCTTCCTGTCCGCCGGCCTGACTGAACTTCTCGAATATGTAGGGCCGGAATGCCTCTGGAATGCCGGGGCCGTGGTCGATAACGCTGATCCGTACCTGGCCATTATCGTTGTAGTCCTGATCGAGACGATGGGCCTCAATTGTCACGACATCCTCGGCAGCGGAGAATTTGATCGCGTTGGACAGAAGATTGGTGAGCACCTGCTGCAGTCGGTCGGGGTCTGCGATTAACACCGCCCGCGGTACCTCGCCCAACTTCAGCCCCACCCTGTGCTTGTGGGCGAACCCCTGGTTGCTGGATACAGCCTCGTTGAGCACGTCGGCCAGGTCAAGCGGCTTCAGCCGGAAGTCTACCTTGCCAAGCTCCGCCTTCTCGAGATCGAGAAACTCTGTGACCAGCCTTACCAGACGCTGGCTGTTACGCTGGGCAAGTGAGGTCATCTCGGCAATGGGCTCAGGAACTGGTCCTGCCATGCCCGAGGTGATCACCGAAAGTGCGCCGTCAATGGAACCAAGTGGTGTGCGCAACTCATGGCTCACCGTGGAAATAAGATCCCGCTGAGCACGCTCGATCGCCTTACGTTCGCTGATGTCACGCACCACGATCGCAAATACCGGCACTCCCGTCCTGATGATCTGTAGTCGGATTTCCGCGGGGAACAGCGTTCCTCCCTTGTGGCGACGCATCTGCTCGCTGATAACCACCTCCTTTTCGCCCCGGCGTAAGGGGAGAAGCAGAGCTTCCAGTGATTCCCTGTCGAGGTCCGGCATGACGTCCACAGGCGTCGATTCCGTGAGGGTATCGAGATCAATGTCGAGCTCTTCCAGGGCAGTGGCGTTGGCATAGACATAGCGCAGGCTGTCCATATCGAAAAGCGCGACTTCTTCCGACATGTCGTCGAGTACCGATCCGAGCCACGCGAACCTTGCCTCCTTGCGTCGCGTGCTGAGCAGAGTCTCCACCAGCTGGGTCAGGGCATTGATGGCTTCTGCCTGCTCTGAGGTCAGGCGGCGGGGACTTCGGTCCATTACACACAGTGTGCCCAGAGCCCGACCGTCGTCGCTCTGAATAGGCTTGCCGGCATAGAAACGGGCCTGGAAGTCGCCCTCCACAAAGGGATTGTCATGAAAGCGTGGGTCACGGCTGAGATCGGGCACTTCCATGAGACCCTCTCCGAGAATGGCATGACTGCAGAAGCTCTCATCGCGGTCAGCTTCCTCCAGATCCGCGCCGTAGGTGGACTTGAACCACTGGCGACGGGAATCGATCAGGCCGATGAACGCGTAGGGCGTTTTGCAGATCTTCGCCGCCAGGGTTGTGATGTTGTCGAATATCGGCTCGCTCGGGGTATCAAGAATGTAATGATCCGCGAGGCTGGAAAGGCGCGCGGCTTCATTGGCGGGCAGGGGAGGCTTTTGCATCACAGAATTCCATTATTGGCGGATCTTCAGTTATGACCGAGTGTTGGAGGCCACGGTATTGCTGAGACTCTAACGCAGGCATTGGCATTAACCCAACAGGCAAAAGACATCGGATGGGCCGGTCGGGTACAAGAACGTGCTCTACGATGCTAGGCTTGATAATCTGTTAGTGCCTGTTTTACGTAGTTCAGCGGTATGCGGTGGCAATGGAGAGCCATAAGCTTTTCAACCTGGTTTCTTCTATGCTTCTGGCTCCTTTGAACCGCTGGCGTCTTGCCGGCCCCTGGATTGCCCTGATCGGCCTTGCGACCATCTGGCTTGCAAGCGCCCTGGGCGTTTTTCTACTTCCCGATGCATGGCTGCACTGGCAGTTCCATCGCCTCAGCCCGATGGAAAGGCCCACCCCCCAGGTGCTTCTGGTAGAAGCTGATTTTGAGCAGCGACAGCAGACCGAGTGGCTTGATCTTATCGACCGGCTTGATCAGTTCGGACCAGCGGGCATCGGCTTTCTGCGCCAGCCCGCCGGGCTTTCCGAAACACAGCTTGAGCGGCTTCGTGAGACGGGCGTGGTCATTGGCCAGACCGCCGCCCAGGCAAACGGCGAGAATCCGGTCCTGACGCTGCCGCCATCGCAGACGCTGGATAGCCTGGGCGTGCACCGGCCACGAGCCAGGGACGGTGGCGAAAGCTTCATCAGTACCGAGTCGGCGGTGGCCAGTCAGGCAGCGGATACGGCGCTTGCCGAGGATCCCTTTCTGATCGATTTCCGCCCGGGCATGAACTACCTGCCGGTGATCCAGGCCGAACGGGTGCTTCGCGGTGACCTCACCCGTGATCTGGTGTCCGGACGCGTGGTGCTGGTGGGCAGAAGTATCGATCCGACCAATCCGCCGTTACTCACCCCTCTGCCGGAGGAAGCGAATGTCTCCCGGCTCGTGTATGCCGGCTACACGGTGGACACCCTGCTGCGGGGCCAGCCGCTGCGCACGACGAACTGGTGGCAGAATCTGCTGCTGTCCCTGGCGGTAGTGGGGGTGGCGGCACTGCTATACTTCCGCCTGGGTGTGCGCCGTTCCCTGAGCATCACTCTTGGGGGCGTGATCACTCTGTTTATGGCCGGCTGGCTGTCCCTGTACTTTGTGGGTCTGGTGCTGCCGGTGGCGGAACTGATGGCCCTGCACATGCTGCTCTGGTACCTGCTTTCCCGGCGCGAGCAGCGGCTTGAGTCGGCGATGGTCAACCGGCTTCTCCGTGCCACCAGCAGCCGTATCCATGACCGCCTGCTGCCTTCGGACTTCAATGCCAGTCAGGATCCATGGGGGCAGATCCTCCTGCTTACCACCCAGATTCTGAATCTAGACCGTGCCATCCTGCTTGAGCGCCAGGGTTCCGCCAAACACCTGCGGGAGGTGAAGGCCTACCGCTGCTCCCTCGAAGACATCGACGAACGTCGCCGTGACTTCGAGCGCACCCCCTACGCCACGGCCCTGGAAGAGGGCGGCCCCATCTTGCTTACCAAAACGTTCCTGAAGAATCCCGAGCCGGGCAGGCGCCAGTTTCTGGCACCACTTGAATTCAACGGCCAGCTGCTGGGCTTTCTGAGCGGTGAAGTGACAGAGGAGACCCTCGATAATAATCCGCTGTTTCTTTCCCTGCTGGAGGACTTCAGTGACCAGATCGGCGAGCTTCTCCACCAGCGGCAGCTGTGGCAGGCTCGCCAGCGTAGCGAGAGCAGCCATTGGCGCCGCCTGATGCGGCTCGACTCGGTCGAGTCCGAGTATGAGTCCCTGAGTGAGGTGTCGCAGTTGTTCGAGCGACGTCTCGCGCTTCTGGAGAACGTGTTCAACTCTCTTCACACCAGCACTATCCTTTATGACCTGTTCGGCCAGGTAATGCAGGTCAATCGCAAAATGGAGGAACAGGTCCGTCGCTCCGGGCTTTCCGTCTTCACGATGACCGCCGCGGATGCCATCGCGACCCTTGGTGGCATGCCGCTTGCGGTGGCGCGGGAACATCTCCAGCACATGATGTTGACCAACGAGAGTCTGACCTTTGCCGCGAGCCTGCCGGGGGTGGAAGGCGCCTTTTCGCTCAACGTGCGCCCAATCCAGGGCGCCGAGGGTAACGCATCAGCCGGGGTTTCGACGCCTTTTCGCATTCAGGGCTTTCTGCTCGAGCTGGTGGATGTCACCCACCTGGTGCGCCTCGAGCGACTGAAGGACGAACTGGGCAACAAGATCAGCGCGGAGCTGCGCAATCAGCTGGAGGCGGCTCTGCTGGCCGCGGAACTTGGCCGGCAGGAGGATGTGTCGGCGTCGGACAAGGCGGCATTCGCTGAGCTCGTCGAGCGCAAGCTGCTGCAGATGTCGCGAATCCTGACGCGCTCCCAGGGCATTCTCAATGCGGTCCAGGATATCAGCCGGCTGGCGGACTTTCCGGTCAGTATTACGGTTCTTGCCGAAGATCTGGCCAGGCGCTGGCAACCTCCCCTGGCCTCGCGGGAGCTTGCCATTGAGCTTGAACGGCCGCCGTTCAATGCCTTCGTCCGGGTCGACGTTACCCAGATCGAGAATACCCTGGATGCCGTTGTTGCAGTGCTCGCCGATGATGCCAGCCCCGGCGGCCAGATACGCCTGAGCCTGGAGGAGCGGCATGAGGGTGCCACCCTCTGGACCACCTTCATTTTCGAGAACACCGGCTACGGTATGCCGGAAGAACGCCTGCAGGCCGCCATGAAGGACCCGGCGAGGGCCACCACACCTGCCATGCATCGCCTGCGCCAGGCCGGAGACCAGGTGACTCTCTGGGGGGGAAGGCTTGAGGCGACCACTGCCATCGGCCAGGGAATACGTTTCGAACTACGACTACCGGGATTTTCTCTAGATGACGAACTCGCAGACCCAAAGTAAGCGTATTTTTCTCGTCGACGACGATGCCGATGTAGCACAGCTTCTCGGCTTCGTGTTGCGCCGTGCCGGCTTCGAAGTAAGGCACGCGCCAGGTGCCAGGCAAGCCATGGAAGAGGTGACCCGTGAGGGACCACCCGACCTTTTCATCCTGGATCTGTGGATGCCGGAGCTCGATGGTGAGTACCTGCTGCGCTGGCTCAGGGAGGAGCAGAAGCTTGAGCAGCCCATCCTGATGCTTACCGGCACCGTGCGCCCGGGTCTCGACGAGCAGTTGAAAGCTGCCGGCGCTGATGCCGTGGCCCACAAGCCCCTCGATATCCAGGCGCTCGACTCCCTGGTCAGGGGGCTTCTCGCCTGATGAATTGGGACCTGCTGCCTTTAAGCATCTTTCCCGAGGGCAGCCTTGCCAGTTCCGTCATCACCACTGTCTGGGTGGGGGTGGCCGTCGTTGCCTTCTTCAACCTGCGCTTTGGCTGGAGCCTGGCGGGCCTTGTGGTGCCCGGTTATCTGGTGCCGCTTCTGCTGATCAAGCCCTGGAGCGTGGCGGTCATCATCGGCGAAGGCATGGTTACCTATCTGGTGGTCCTGACCGTCTCAAGCCTCGGTGGGCGCTATCTGGGTCTCGCCGACTTTTTCGGCCGTGACCGATTCTTTGCCCTGGTGCTGACAAGCGTCGTTGTCCGGGTTGTTTTCGACGCCTACTGGCTGCCGGGCGTTGGCGCCTGGGTGGACGCGAATTTCGGCCTGGAGTTCGACTACGCCAACAACCTGCACAGTTTCGGCCTGATCATCGTGGCCCTGATCGCCAACAATTTCTGGAAGCCGGGCCTTGCACGGGGCTCCTTCTGGCTGCTGATCATCCTCGCTGTCACTTTCGTGCTGGTGCGCTTCGGACTGATGGAACTGACCAACTTCTCGGTCAGCAACCTGAACTACCTCTACGAGGACGTGGCGAGCTCGATTCTGGCAAGCCCCAAGGCCTATATCATCCTTTTGACGACAGCCTTTATCGCTTCGCGCATGAACCTGCACTACGCCTGGGAATTCAACGGCATCCTGATTCCCTCGCTGCTGGCTCTGCAGTGGTACCAGCCCGCCAAGCTGCTGGTGACCTTCGCCGAAGTGGGCGTGATTCTGGTCGCGGTGCACCTGCTGCTGAGGCTGCCCTTTTTCGGCAACATCAACCTGTCCGGGGCCCGCAAGCTGTTCTTCTTTTTCAGTGTGGGCTTTGTCTACAAACTGCTGCTTGGCTATGGCTTCGAGTTGTTCGCGCCCTGGATCAAGGTCACCGACTTCTTCGCTTTCGGTTATCTCATTTCGACCCTGCTGGCGCTCAAGATCCACGACAAGGACATCGGCATCCGGGTCACCCGCGCCACCCTGCAGACCTCAGCCACGGCCGTGGTGGTGGCCAGCTTCCTCGGCTTTGCCCTGAGCTTCATCCCGGCTCGGCTGGTAGAGGGCACTTCCGACACCGAGGTTTTCGTGGCGCCACCGGAAACTGCGGAAACACTCGGGGACATGCTCCTGCGACAACGGGTGATTGATTACGGCGTGGTGGCCCGGGAAAACCTGCCGCAACCCAGCGGCGCCCAGCTCGCCCGCTTTCAGGAGGCGCTTCAGGCCCTCAGGCGCTATCAGCATGAAGGTGTCCCGGAGTTGCTCGAGCAGGCCCGGCTCAGGCTCAGTGAGCTCGACTACACCATCGTCCGGGCCGAGGACCGCTACCTGGTGCTGAGTGAGGTGGGGGCTCCCCGGGGCTGGGGCACCTACGTTATCGACATCCGGCCCGAAAGCGGGCTGGTGGTCGAGATACCTTCGGCCATCGATGAGCGGGGCACCACCGAGGCGGGACTTGCACTGTTCCGTGACCAGCAGGCCGCGGCTCTTGCCGTGAGCAGTGTACGTGTGCGGGAGAGCACAGCCGGAACCATCGACGTGACCCGCAATCCGGGAAGCTTCTTTCATCAGTTCCACCAGACCTTCGGCCCGCGCAATGCGCTCCAGGTACGGCTGATTACCCGATCGGCCGCGCGCAGCCTGCTCGGCGGCCAGGCGCCCGAGGTATCAGATCTTCTCGCCACGTCCAGCCAGCTGCTGGTGAAGCAGCAACTGCCGGAGGGTCTGCAGTTGCAGTCTCTTGAGCGGCTTCTTGGGGAGCTGACCCTGCGCTGGGACACGCCCGACATTCCCAATGTGCAGCGCGAGCGAACACGCAGCGGCTTTGCGGAGCTTTACCTGAACCCGGACTCGCTGCGACCGCTGGTGGCCCGCAGCCACAGCCAGGAGGTCTCGCCGACGCCTCTGGTGAGCTTCGCGGGCGCCCTGAGCGACTACCTGCTGGAAAAAACCGCCATGCTCCGTGAGGCAGAAGGCCCCGCCTTCCGCCAGCCGCGACTTGACGAGCTGCTGTTTCTCGACCTCGAGGTACTGACTCCGCTTCTCGAACTCGCTGCGCACGGGCCACGGACAACGTGGTCAGAGGGCCGGCTGGATGAGCTGCGTTATCTCGATGAGCTGGCCCGGGGGCTTGGCTATCGCATTATCCGTTTCCATGACCGGTCCCGGGATCAGCACTACCTGATACTTGAAAACACGCTGGACGCCACGCCCACCCAGCCCTGGGGCATATTCGTGATCAACATCGGGGGAGCTTCCTCCCAGCTTGTCGAAGTGCCTCGACCACGCTACGAGAACAATACCCTGGAGGCCGGCACCATGCTGTTCCAGACTCTTGATGCCGGTGGACTTGTGATTGCCGGCAGTCACCCCTTCCGTGATCCGGAGGGGGGGTCGGATGTGCTGAACCCGCGCAATCAGCGCAGCCTCTTCAACCTGGTGCATCAGGTGTTCGTGCGGGAAGCCCGGGGGGCGCCTCTGCTGGTCACCCAGGTGCGCGGTATGGGCCATAAGACGGCCACTCGGTCACCGAGCCTTCTGGCCTTCGAGGACGGCCTGCGCCCCGAGGCCACGCCCCTCCCACTGCGTGAAAGGTTGCGCCGGACCCTGAACACCATGGGGCTTGCCCCCGAGGAAGTGCTCGGCGATGCAGAAACCGCCGGCTATGAGGTGGGAAGCAGCGCCCAGACAGGCTACCTGGCGGCCGCCCGTAACACCGATTTCGCAATCGCCTGGATCGCGCCCTCTGCCAGGCGTGCCTTCGGGTTGCCGTCGGACGACCGCCAGCAGCGGCTACAGCTCCAGGCTCTCGGGATCGATACCCTGGACGCCTCCCTTGCCAGCCAGGTGGTGCAAGAGGGTCTGTCCCCTGCACGGCTGCCGGATCGTGTGGTGTCTCTGCTTGAGCATTACAGGGAAACCGACGATATCGTCGCCCTGCGCCAGCTGCAGCACCAGGGGTATGAGCTTGTCCGGGTGCTCGAGAGCGACACCCGTCAGGCTTTTCTGCTGGTATCAGATGCGGATGGCGACCGGTCCATCCTGGCCATCGCCAACCTGAACCCGCTCAGTGATGACATCATCCATCCGGCGCCGGAACGCCTGGCTACGGTGCTTGAGGACTTCATCCGTCGCCGGGCCTTTCTGCTGCTTTCGGGAGGCGGGGAATGAGGGTCCTGGGACGTCTGCTGCTTTTGCTGCTGCTCGTTGTTGCGGCAACGTTTCTCTATAAGCCCCTGCGTAGCCTGTTTGAGGTTCCGCCGCCGGCCCCGGCGGTTACCCAGCAGCTTGATCTGACCGCTCGCCCCTCGACGGTCTACTTCCTGGCCGAACACGAATGGCTGACCTTTCCTGTCATCAGCCAGGCTGCGCGACTGCGCATACTGACCCATGCCGGCGCCGCGCCCGACACCGGGTTGGACGCTCCCATGCGTTATGCCCTTGAATACGAGCTTGTGGATGGCAAGGGGAGGGTCCTGAACGAGGGGCGCTATGTCCACGAGACGCAGATACCCCAGCCGCTGTTCAAGGATGGCCTGCCGGTTTCACGCAATCTCTATACCGATCGGTCCCTGGCGATTGCCGCCGGGCAGTCCATCAACATGCAGCTGGAGGGGTTGCCCCGGACGGCCTTTGTGCGTCTGCGCCTGGAACCTCTTGCGCCACCCCTTGAAAATGTCGCCGTACGCCTCTATTACGAGGAGCGGATGAGCGAGCGACAGGCCTCCGTGGCCTGGGAGCGGCTGAGTCAGGAAAAGAAGACGCGACTCGCCCGTGGCGTCATCTACCCGCCGGAACTGCTGACCCGTGAGGAGCGACTCAATCTGCTGGAGCGCCAGTGGCAGCCGGTGGGGCCGCTCGGAACCAACCCCGCACAGGGTACCCTGTTCAGCATCCAGGGGGCCGAGTCTTTCCTTGACCCGAACCTTATGCCCCGATCCCCTGGCCTCTATGCCGGACCGAATCGCATGGGCGTGCTGCCCATCGAAACGGCGGGACGCTACCGCATCAAGTTCAGACCGCTTCTGGTCGATGAGGACCTTGAGCCCGAGCTTGAGCTTCGGCACATCACCGAGCGGTTGGAGGAACCGCGACAGGAGGTGGTGACGCCTACCGGCGAGCCCCTGGCATTGGAGCAGACTCTCTCGCCTGGGCTTCTGGTTGTTATCCCGAACCAGCCCGGCATGCTCGACATCTGGCCGGTCGGGGCTGGCAAGAGCGCACTACCTGAACCACGCTATCTTCGTTCCCCGGCTGTGCAGCCCGGGCTTCCGGCGCATTTCCGGATTCTGCCCGGTGATGATGTTGGCACCTCCCTGCGCCTTGACCTGCGCGCCCATGGTGATGGTGAGCCCCTGCCGGCGGAGGCGAACATTCGCGCCACTTATCGGCTGTTTGACGCCCGGGGCAGGGCGGTGGACCAGGGCAGTCTCGAAGCCCGGGTCAGGCCATCGATGATCGACCGGGTAGCCGACACCCAGCCGGTGGCGGATCTTTCCGAGCCGGCGAGCTTCTACCTGCGCCTGCCACCAGAGGTGACCCGGATCGAATTGACCAGCCACCAGCGACTTCTGGCCAATGCCTATACCCGGCCCGATGACCTGCCTCACCGTACCCGTGTGCCGGTGGACTACTATGCCTGGCGTGGCGACGATCCTGCCCAGCCAGGCTGGTTCATCCTGCAGCCAGCAGCACAAAAAGAGCCCGATACCAGCCTGGTGCTGCACCTTCAGTCACGGCCCCCGGAGCGCGATTCCGAACTGCTGGCCGGGCGCTACCAGTGGCAGGCCCTGGACCCCCAGTTAGCGGCACGGGGCGCACGCATCCTGGTTCCTTTGAGTGGCGAGGAACGGCTGCGCCCGAGCGGGCTTCCTGGCTACTTCAAGCCCCTCAGGCAGGGGGCCCAGACGGTGGAAATCGCTGCGCCCGGTGTCGTTCGACAGCTGGAGCCGCAACTGATCTATCTGCGCGATAACCCGGACCCATTCAATCTGCGCCTACGCATTGATGGCAGAACGGTACGCCACGAGCTGATCGGCCGGCGGGGTGAGATCCGGCTGCCTTCAATCTCCCCGGGCCGACACGAGATGGAGCTTGATGCCAGTGCCCGTGGCATCTGGCTGATGAACTACCGTTATCCCGAGGAGTCAGGCTATCTCCGCCGTATGGCCTTCCGCCTGGAGGCGGCGCCGCTGCGCTATGACGTCGACAAGCGTGAAGACGGCCAGCTTGTGGGGGCGCGCTTCTATTCTCTCGGCGAGGCCGGGGCCGAAAGCACGGTTCGTGTGCGCGTCATACCCGGCGCCCTGGAATCAGGACCGTCACAGGAGTGGACCCATCTCGAGCGCCTGTACCGGATAACGCCCTCAGCCGGGGAGGCAAAGGTCGGCTATGTGCTCGACCAGCAGCGTGAACGGCTTTCCCGGGGCCAGCCGATTCTGGTTGATCTGGGCAGCGACCTGGCCAATGGCAGTGTCAGGGTGGAATTTTCGCTTCACAGCGGGGCCCCGGGCTATCTCGTTTTTCATAAGGTTCTGCCGGGGCAGCACGAGCGCACGCGCGGCTTTCGCGAGGAGGAGCAATGATAAGAAAGAGCAGGGGGTATCTGATGATGGCAGCACTGCTGATGATTCCCGGCGTGATGACGCTGGCCTCCCCGAAAAATCCGGGTCTTGGCGAACTGCTCGAACAGGCCCGAACCGATGACTACGTCATGCCCGATGCGAGCGATCTCCTGAAGGCCGAGGACAGCTTCCGGCACTGGCTTGCCGCGGATGACCGTCTCGCGGCAGCGCAATATCTCGGGTCGCCTGATCAAGTGGGGCTGGGCTTCAAAGCTGTTGCCGTGCCCCGGTCGGACATCGTTGCCCTGACCGAAACGGACAACGAACGCCAGGGTCGCGGCTTCTTCGCTGCGCGCAGGGAGGGTGGGGCGCCGCTTCTGATCCAGGCGCCTCACCAGTATTACGATCTGCGTACAGGGGCCATCGCGCGCAAGCTTTTCCTGGAGGGCAACGCCATGGCTGCGGCATGGAATACCACCCATCGCTACCAGGGCGATGACACCGATCTTGTACACATTGCTGACAGCTACCTGCATGCCCTGAGCCGGGCCTTCGCCGACGTGCATCCCGGTGGGCGGATATTGCAGCTGCACGGCTTCAGCAGCGCCAAACGTGAGAGCCGGGCCGGGCGTGAAGCCCGGGCCATTCTCAGTGACGGCAGCGGTTTTCCGCCAGCAAGTCTGGCCCGGCTTGCGGACTGCCTGTCACAACGGCTCGATATCCGGGCACTGCTCTATCCCCGGGATGTTCGCGAACTCGGCGCCACCACCAACACACTGGCCGCCGATCTGCGGCGCCGGGGTTTCGACGGCTTTGTGCACCTGGAGCTGGATGTCGGGCTGCGCAAGCGACTGGTGAGGGACGTTGATGCCAGAAACAGCCTCATGCAATGCGTGGCGGAGACCCATCTATGACACCACGGCTTGCCGCAATTCTGGCCTCTGCGCTCCTGCCCATGGGTGCTGTTGGCCAGGAGCTGACCGATACGAATCCCTATCTCCACCCGGCGGACCCGCTTGTCGAGCGTGAGCGCGCAAGTCAGGTGCCGCGTCTGTTCTGGGCGGCGGCAAAGCGACCGGATCACTGGGGAAGAAAGGGGCGGGTGGTGCTTGACGCCGGTGAGACCGCCACTTTCGAGCTCGCCCCACAGGGCCACCTTCGTCTGCAATCGAATAATGACGAAGGGCCGCCTCTGCTGTGGCTGTCCCGGGAGGGAGAGCTCTGGTGGCAGGCCTCCTGGACACCGGGCAGCAAGGATCATGAATGGTTCCACGCAGGGGACAAGCCATCGCCCCTGTTCGCTCGCCTTGAGGCCGAAACGCACTTTCGTGGCCGGCTATTTGCCGCTGAAACGGATCCCGTGGATGCACCGGACCCCTATCGGGAGGTGACCCTGACGGGATCACCTGAGCGGGTGGAGCTTGTCGATGATGAGGGCGATCGCCTGGGCGCTCATCGACTGAGTGAGGGCGAGACCCTCGAGGTGGACATCGAAGGTCCGGTGATTCTCGCCATCGCCAGTCGCCCGACCGAGGCAGCGGAGCATCAGCAGCAGTATTCCCTGAGCTGGAGCCTGGATGGGGCTCCCTGGCAGCAGATCAGCATTGCGCGAACACAGTTCAGCACTGTCTACCAGATAGTGGACGGTTCCAGCCTGCACGGTGGCATGGACCGGCGCTACCTGGTGATTCCCGGAGGTGAGCACCGTCTTCAAATCAGGGCGTCCCTGCCTCTGCTCGCACGAATCGAGCAGGCGGAGGAGAACTACTTTCTGGACTCCAATGAACCCGAGCCCACCACGGCTGAGCTTACCCGGGCACTTCTTGAAGAAGCCCTGGCGGCGGGCGGCAGGACCCTCAAGGACCTGGAAGCCCTGCGCCAGTCCAATCATATCCAGGGGGCAGCCGACATTGCCCTTGCCTATCTTGAGCAGGGCTATCGTGATCAGGACCATTCTGGACAGGGGGGGGCGGCCTGGCCCGGCGCACGATCACACACGGTTGCGCAGGCGCTTGCCGGGAATATTGAACGCAGCCAGCGCTTCTTCCGCAATCTGTTCCCGGACTCAGGCACCGGGCCCCTGACCATGAACACGGCCTGGTTCAGCACTACAAGTCCGCTGGAACTCGACTCCGACGAGCACTATTACCTGGGAGAGGGGGTGCGGGATCGGTTGAGTCGGGGCCTCTTCGTCGAGCTGGGGGAAGAGCCCCTGGCCTATCCGCTGCCACCACGTTCCGGGCCATCTCGCCTGCGCCTTTCCGTTGCCCGACTTTTGCCGCAGGCAGCTTATGGAGCAGACGCCGGGCTATGGATTCAGTACGACGACGCCTCGCCCCAACGGTTCAGACTGATGGGTCCGGCATTGCGGACCAGGCTGTCCATACCCGAGAACGCCCTGCTCTCGCAGGGTCAGGCGCAAGGCCTGTCAGGCCTGCACCCGACCCTGAGCGGTGACTTCACCTCTGAGCGTGAAGCCGGTCACTACTGGCCCACGGCCACCACAACGCTGCCTTTGCCGCCGAATGTCCGCGAGGTGCGTATCTGGAGTGGTGCCAGGCTTCCGGTGGCACTCCAGTATCGGGCAAGCCAGGCCTACGAGGCCGGTGAGAACGCCTATCGCACCCTTCTGGAAAGAACGCCGCCTGATTCTCTGGTTGAGCGCCTGCATCAGGCTTTCGCAGCCATTCCGAACCCCGAATCAGAGCCCCTGACGCCGACGATCACCCCGCAGCGAGCCCTGGAGAATCAGTGGTACCCGATGCTGCGCTATCTTCATGCTGCTCAGGCGGCCTATCTGGACAGCTTCAGTGCCAGGGAACCGGCCGGCGTATCTGACAATCTGGACGAACGCCTGAAAAGAGCCCGGGCGAAAGCAGGCCGTGGGGACTGGATCGGCGTGCTAGAGGTGATCGGCCGTTCCGGCTACGGCCAGGACCCGGAGGCCTATCGGATATCGCAACAGGCCCTGGAAGCCCTGGGCGAACATTATCTGGCAAGGCGCCAGCGGCAGGCCACGGCGGTATTCGCAACGGATGCGGAGGCAAGGCGCCTGGCCACCGATGAGCTTTTAACGGACTACGCCCGGACCCAGCGCTGGGCAAGCCAGGTTCGCCTGCTGGCCGCGCGTTTTCTCCGTGAGGGCGATGGTGGATTGATCGAGCCCCTGGGAGAGGCGCTGCATCGTGCGGGCGACTCCCTTTGGGCAAGCCAGCTCGGCCTGTTGCTTGCCGGGGAGGGGCGCATGCCGGACTGGCTGCCGGAGGCGGCGCAGCAAGCCGGGTGGGCCGAGACCGCGGACACGTTCGAAGACCGGGCACTGCATCAGGGGGACCTGGCCGCACGCCAGGGCAAAACCACGCAGGCCACGGAGCGCTGGGAGCAGGCCGGGGAGGCCGGACTGGCACGAATCACCCGAATGCGGGATGCCGAAGCCATCGCGAGCGCCCTTGCAAGTCGGGACCGGGAACGGCGCCTGGCTGGCATTGAGCGCTGGCTTGCCTGGTCGCTGTCGTCGCAGCAGGACTACGACTGGGTCTCTGTTGATGACCGTGTAGAGAGCAGCAGCGGGTTCTCGACTCTATTGAGCGGGGTCTCAGGAACACCGTTTGCCCTCCCCCATGCCAGCGCTGACGTACCATTGGAGCTTGAGGTAGTGGGGCCGGCCGTGCTGCGTGTGCAGCTTCGAAGGCTGGCACCGGATGGCCCTGAGCCGGGGGATATCGACTGGCTTACCGCCGAGCTTGTGGATGCCGCCGGCACGACAAAAAGACTTCGGGCACCAGTTCTCAGCCGTACGGAAAACCCCTATCTCGAGACCATCAATAAAGAGACTGGTATCTCCACCGGCGATGACATCCTTCTGGAAGTGCCCTCCGGGCTGCATCAGGTTCGTCTGCGTCCACGGGATAATGACTACCTGGCCCAGCTCTGGCAGTGGCGGCCAAAGCATACCTGGGAGGTACTTCCGCCGGTAACGCCCCTGGCCCTGAAGGATCTGCTCCAGGGATTCTCCCGGGCAACGGGCTTCCGGCGCGGCACAGAGCCGGATTATTTCCGGATTCATGAAGCGGAACTCGAACCACTGCCGGTACTGCCTCCCGCGCAGTTGCATACCGTTGACCTTGTGCTTCCGGGCGCCTCCGACTTTGGGAATATTCCTGAATCCCTGCAGTTTCCCGATCAGGCGGTAGGCCCGGGGGACTGGCCGGTGGGTAGCTATGCCGTTCAGGTACAGAATGTCCGCACCGATGGTGCCGTGCCTGAATCACCGCAGGTGGCCCACGCCCTTGCCGTGGCGCTGCTCTGGCAGCTCGAACAGAGCCCTGGCCTGATGGATCGGGTGAGCGCACGCCTGGCACAGCTGGCCAAGGCACATAGCAATGTGCCTGCCATCCGCCAGCTTGCGGACAGAGTACTTGAGAACCATGACTGGGAGCATATCAGCAACAGCTTCGAGAGTGCCGGCGTCCGTCAGCTGCCACTGCAGGAGCAGATGCATTCACCCTTCCGGCGCGTGCGCCAGGCCCTGCTTCCGCCATCGCCGGCATCCGCCATTCTGTTGAGCGGAAGAAGCATCGAGGGGCTGGAGCTCTTCACGCCCGAGCCCGTCGCCATCGAGATACGGCTCGAGCAGCGGGTTCTGCCCCATGAGGCAAGAATTCCCGCCGAGGTGATGATTCAGCTGGACGATCGTCAGCCCCGGATGGTGCGTCTGTCGGAGGAGGAAACGGTGGAACGGGTTCGCCTGGGGGAGGGGCAGCATGCCCTGAGAGTGTGGCTCGTAGAGCCGGGCCAGCAGCAGTTTGTCACCGTACGGGTCACCAGGGCCGGGAGCAGGGCACCACTGCTTGAAGACGAGACACGGACCTACCACATAGCCGCGCCCGGCCAGCCGGCGCGCTTCTACGTCAAGGGGCCTGCCTGGGTGCGGGTGGATGAGTGGCGGCTACGCAATGGATCGACCACGTATCGCTATGTCGAGCCCGGCTGGCAGACACTGGCCCTCAAGGCAGGGAACAGAGCGGATCGCTACTACCGTCTCTACGCCCTGCGTCGGGCGCCGGAAGCAAGTCTGCCTGAGCCGGTGGTGGTGAAGGCAGACCTTGCGGCTCCCGTCAGGGGGCCCTCGCCACCGGTTGCAGCCGCCGAGCCGGTGGCATGGAGTGCCGAGGATCGCTATTCCCCCGGCGCCGGTCTCGATAGCTGGGGCGGCTATCTCAGTCTTTCGGACCGGATTGACGGCAGCGAGGACGACGTGGCCCCTGCCCAGGGTGCACACTCGATCGAGGCCGGCGTCAGCTACCGTTTTCGCCAGCGTGACAGGCGGCTCTTCAGCCGTAGTGACCTGCTGCTGAGGCGGTTTGATGGCAGCCAGGACATCCTGGGCGCAAAGCAGTGGCTGGATTTCTACACCGATCACAGCAACTGGCATCTGGGCCTGTACGGCGAAGCCTATATCCAGCCCGGGGAGGTGGAGAGCCTGGAAGGCAACAATCACTGGTCGGCCCGGGTGCAGGGAAGCATCGAGCGGACCTGGCAGCTATCGCCCCGGCTCAGACACAAGCCGGGCATCACCCTGAACCAGCGTTGGCTGAGCCTGGATTCGGCGACGGCCACGGCATTGCCGGAGCTGGATCCGGATATTTTCTCGCCCTACAGGGACGATCACCGGCGAAGCCTTAACCTGTCGGATCGCCTTACCTGGGCGCCTCACCTGGATCAGCGGCTCTACCTTGAAGGGGCTCTGGTCAGTAACGAGTCGCTCAACCCCTTCGACCCTGACCACATGGAGGTCACCATGGCAGGACGACAGCTGTTCGGTTCCGTAGCGGGGGAGGCGGGTTTCCGTTGGCGCCGTTACTTCGCTGACGATGACCGAAGCACGAGCCTCGATCGCAAGCGGATTTTCGTGGGCGGCAACCTTCTGCGCTGGGGAACGGGTTCCCATGCTCTGACCCTGCGCGCTGAGGCCAACTACGATATAGACCGCAGTGACGTCGGCTGGCGCCTGAGAATCGGCTTCGAGGCCAATTCCGGCCGCCTGAGCCCGGCCCGGCGGCCGGATGAACTGGATTTTCTGACCCTGCGACGCGCCCAGCAGCGAGAGCGTGTTGAAACCAACCGTCTGGATCCGATCTATCCATGAAACGCAACGCCACTGTTCAGTCCGAAACCCTTCTGACGGAAGGGCTTTCCGCACCCTGGCAGCGGGTGGGCCGACGCCAGATTGCTGCCATTCTGGCTTTCCTCCACAACAGTGGACGCCTGCTGCCAGAGAATGATACCGATGCCCTTTGCCGGGTTCTTCTGCAGACACTGTTGGACTGGATTGAGGTTCAGCGCCGGGATATTGCCCGCCTGCATGCCAATCACCACGAGTTCACGACCAGGCTTGCCAATGCCGGATCGGACGATGAGATTCGTGGGCATGTACTTGACTATGCCCGCACCCTGGGGGCGGGACGGCGCCAGCTGCTGGGGGATCGCCGGGCCTTCGGGCGCTGGTTCGGCCCGGATGCGGTCAGTGAACGTTACCAGAAGCAGTTCGCTGATTGTGAGCGCCACCTGAGCTTCAGTCTGGAACGACTGGGA
This sequence comes from Marinobacter daqiaonensis, assembly GCF_900115285.1. Taxonomy (GTDB): domain Bacteria; phylum Pseudomonadota; class Gammaproteobacteria; order Pseudomonadales; family Oleiphilaceae; genus Marinobacter; species Marinobacter daqiaonensis. The sequence continues at coordinate 1,051,468 of NZ_FOYW01000001.1, read as the reverse complement.
GAGCTAGGCGCCCGCTATATCGGGGGTGATACGGTGACGCCGGAGGAGGGCATCCAGCGCTGGCGCCAGCTTGATCTCGAGACCGGTATCGGCGAGCTTCTCGCCTACGAGGGCGATCTGCGCGTCCGGCTTGCCGCCTTCCATGCCCTGGCCCGTGTTGCCCGTGCTTTGCCGCCGGAAGGTCAAGGACACTATCTCGGCGACAGTACTCTGGCTTACAGCTATCGTCTGGCCATGGACCACCGTCAGCCGGTCTGGCTCCAGACCGAGGCCCTGTCGCTGCTGAGTGTGCTGAGCTATCCCGCGGTGGTGGATATTATCGAGCGCCGCCTGACCCGGAGGACGGAGGGCGATGATTTTTTCGTGCGCCAGCATGCAGTGCAGGTGCTTGGTGACCACGCCGATGACCCCAGGATCGAGTCCCTGCTGGAGACAGCCCTGGACGATCCGAGCGCCACGGTGCGTCAGGCACTGATCGATCTGCTGGTCAGACTGCGCCCGGCCTCGATCAGGCACCATCTGCCGGTTCTTGCCCTGGAAGACAGCGCCAGGGAAGTCCGCGGTTATGCTGTTCATGCCCTGATCCGGCTGGTTGAAACCGATGCCTCTTTCGTTGGCTTTACCCAGGAGCTCACCGAACGTGGTGCCCGCCATGAAAGACAGCCTGTCACCCTCCGTCTGTATTGCCATATTATTCCGGCCATCGCCGCCATTCTGCTGGAGAAGGGCGAGGAAGAACTGCTTGAACAGTGGTCGCAGTCTGGCTTCGCGGTACTTACGGCGCTGCATTCCGAGGCAGACGATCTGCGGGTCCGGCGGTGGTCCGCCCAGGCACGGGAAACTCTCTGGTGTATCGCCGACCCCGAGGCGCGAAGCCTTCACCAGCAGCTTCGTGCCCGGCTCGGCAAGGCGCCCGTGGGCAAGCGCCGGAGCCTTGAGGTGCCCGCTCAGGTGGACGATGACCGTCTTGGTCGCGTGCTGAGCGCGCTCACCCAGGACGATTTCGGTCTGGACGCCAGCCGCAGTGCCCACAAGCTCAGGTTCCGGCGCTGGGAGCGCTTCCGCTTCCGGCTCTGGCGGGCCTGGTATGAGTTTACTCATTCCTCGCCAGACAAGCGCCAGGCCGGCCATCACACCATCGGACGGGTCTACTATGGCCTTTTGCAGGTGCCCTCGGCGCGGATGTCGGAGCTCAGTCCTACCAAGGTGCCGGGCGAACCCCTGCATATGAGCGACGAGGACGGCTGGCGGCCCTACCTGCCCCTGGTGGACCAGGCGATATCGAGTCTCGATCAGTCCTGGCCGACCCGGCCCATGAAAATTTACTCAAGCGAGGGAGTGACCGAGATCACTCCGCCCAGCGGGCTGGTTGCCCGGCTGCGGGCACGGCTGAAGCTGACGTTCCGTTTCGCCCATTACGCCCGCCTGCGCAACTGGGAGTCTGACAGCGGCGGGGCGCCGGACCGCTACATGAGTGCACTTCAGGCCCTGGGTTTTCAGGTGGGATTCAGGACCTACACTGACCCTGCGTCAGGACCCCTGCCAGCGGACCCGGCAGTGCGGCGCTTCTTCCCCGCGCTGGCCTTTCCACCGCTGCTTGTCGACTGGTGGCAGCAGTACACGGACTATTTCGTGTCCGTCTACCAGAACACGCTGCGTCAGCTGGGCTTTTTTCTGGCCGGCATGCTGGCCCTGTTCGTCGGGCGGCATGTCTATGTCAACCTGACCACCCGCCGCGCCCGCAACAGGTTGCCACTGGTGATCGGCGGCTGGGGAACCCGGGGAAAGTCCGGCACTGAGCGCCTCAAGGCTGCGCTCTTCAATGGCCTGGGCTTTCATGTGATTTCCAAGACCACGGGTTGCGAGGCCATGTTCCTGCATGGCTACAGCCACCGGGATCTCCAGGAAATGTTCCTGTTCAGGCCCTACGACAAGGCCACTATCTGGGAGCAGGCAGACCTGGTGAAGCTGTCCCGAAAACTGGATGCGGATGTGTTCCTCTGGGAGTGCATGGGCCTCACGCCGTCCTACGTGCGTATTCTCCAGAAGCAGTGGATGCGGGATGACATTTCCACCATCACCAATACCTATCCCGACCACGAGGATATCCAGGGCCCAGCGGGCATCAATATTCCCATTGTCATGACCGAGTTCATCCCCAAAAACTCCACCCTCATCACCAGCGAAGCGGAGATGCTGCCGATCCTGCAGCAGGCTTCCCGGCAGTTGGGTACCGAGTGCCACAGCGTTAGCTGGATCGAGTCTGAACTCCTGCCTGGCGACACCCTGTCACGTTTCCCCTACGAGGAGCACCCCACCAACATCGCCCTTGTGCTGCGTATGGCAGATGAGTTCGACATTCCCCATCTGTTTGCCCTCAAGGCCATGGCCGACCATGTAATTCTCGATCTAGGCGTGCTCAAGGTCTATCCCATGGCCCATGCCCGGGGACGCTGGCTACAGTTCACCAACGGCATGTCCGCCAACGAGCGCCTCGGGGCGCTGGGTAACTGGAACCGGCTGGGATTTGACAGGCAGGACCCGGAAGCCGAGCCCGGTGTCTGGGTGTCGACGGTGATCAACAACCGGGCCGACCGGGTGGCCCGCTCGCGGGTGTTCGCTGATATTCTGGTCAATGACATCAGCGCGGATCGCCATTTTCTTATCGGCACCAATCTCGAGGGCCTGATGGGCTACATCGAGGAGTCCTGGCAGGTTCGCCGGGAGGAGACCACGCTGTGGCCGCAGTCCCAGGACAACCCCGACCCGTCGCTGGAGTGGCACCGCCTGGCCCGGCAGATGCGGGTTTGTGTCACTGAAAAAGCGGTGCTCGGCAGGCTTTCGGCCATGCTTGAAGGCCTTGGCGTAGCCTACGACACACAGATTCTTGCGGAGAATCTGGCCGCCCCCGCCAACTATCTCGAAACCCTTGTAAGGACGCACGAGTACACGAACGGCCAGGAGCATGAGCACGAGGGTAAAAAAGCACTGCTGTCCCATCACCTGGAGACCGTTCTTGGACATCATCAGAGCCATTACCGGGAATGGCAGGAGTTCAGCGAACTCGATCGGCGTGTAGCCAGGGATCAGGCGCCATCAGAGGCAATCAATGAGCAGGCCCGGGACCTGCTCTGGAAATGGTTCAGAAGCCGTATCGAGATCGTTCGCTCACCCTTCGTGACGGGGGAGCAGCTGGTCAACCTGATCTGCGACCAGACGCCACCGGGCTACACCAACCGCATACTCGGCATGCAGAACATCAAGGGCCCCGGGCTTGACTGGGTCTATCGCTGGCAGGCCTGGGACAAGATTCACGCAGCTGGCGGGATGATCCTGAGCGGTAACCGTGGTGAGGCCACCCGGGGCCTTCAATTCCTGGCGAGCTTTCAGGAATACGGCCTGCTTTCCGCCGAATACATGCAGGACCTCCTGCACCGGGCAAAAGAGCTGCCGGTGGCCCAGAGCGAGAGCTTCCAGGCAGAACTCCGGCTGATCGCAGCCAATCTGGAGGGGAGAAACAGGCCTGAGGAAGAAGGCAGGTCACCCAGTGAACCATCAGGCGGTCTCTGGCTGACCCTGGTGACCTGGGTGGAGCAGTTTCTCGACGTGGGCGATGCAGTCCGCCGCCGCCGCAAGGCCGATCGCATCTATCGTGACATGGTGACCAGGCGAATCAGTACGGCCCGGGCAGCCGATGAGTTGCAGTATCTGACGAAGCGACAGAAGGGGGGATGGCTGGTTAATCGGTGAGGGTGAGGTTTCGCCGTTGCAAGAGCGCAGAAGGGCGGGGCCGCTTTCATCGGGTCCGGTCAATAAGACGTACATGCTACCTGACCGGCTATTCTGGCGAACAGCAACAACCCTGATAAGGAGAAGGCCCGATGGCGTTCGTGAACAGGAAAAAGCAGGAGCTGGAGGCGGTCCGCGAAAAACTTGCGGCGGCCGAGGACAGGGTTCGAGAGCTGGAGGCGGACCTGCAGGCGATAGAACGCTCGACCGGCTACCTCGCCCTCTCGCCCGATGGCCTCATCGAGAGCATCAACGATATATTGCTGGATTCGTTAGGCTACAGGCGTGAAGAGCTTCTGGGCCAGCATCACCGGATTCTCTGTGACAGGGACTATGCCAGGAGCGAAGAGTACATTGCGTTCTGGCGTGGGCTCGTCACCGGCAATCCACAGCAGGGGCGTTTTGCAGGCACTCATGCCGATGGGCGCAGCCTGATGGTGGAGGCCCGCTATTCACCGGTCATGAGTGATCGGGGTCTTGCAAAGCGGGTCATCACATTGGTCACTCGGGTTACTCCCGCACCAGGGGACGCGTAACGGGCTGCTGGGGCCATGGTCCTTGCGCCATGTACTACGCTATCTCTAGCACGTGTGCTCACCACAGAGGCACTTTTCCAACCATCGGAGGTAGCATGAAGACCGAACCGGTTCTGTTTGCCCTTGAAGGCAGTGAGGAATTTGGCGGGAAGGTGGCTTCTCATCTCGGTATCCGCCTTGCCGAGCATGAGGAGCGTCATTTCGAGGACGGCGAACACAAGGCCCGCCCCTTGGAAGGCGTACGGGAGCGGGATGTCTACGTCCTTCACACTCTCTACGGCGATCAGGACTCTACCGTCAACGACAAGCTGATCCGTCTGTTGTTCTTTGTGGCGACCCTCAAGGACGCCGGTGCCAGAAATGTAACGGCCCTGATGCCCTATCTGGCCTATGCCCGCAAGGATCGGCGCACCAAGGACCGGGACCCGGTGACCACCCGTTACGTGGGCCAGCTGTTCGAGGCCATGGGCGTCGACTGCGTGGCGGCCCTGGAGGTGCACAACCGGGCCGCCTTCGACAATGCCTTCCGCTGTCGAGCGGAACACCTGGAAGCCCATGCCCTGTTCGTGGAGGAGCTGAAGGACCGGATCGGCGATGATGAGGTGGTGATTGTCTCCCCGGACTCCGGCGGTGCCAAGCGCGCTGACCGGTTTCGGGATGTGTGGGAGGATGCCACCGGTAACCGGCCCGCCAACGCCTTCATGGAGAAGCGGCGCAGCGAGGGCGTGGTATCCGGCGAGGCCGTGGTAGGGGATGTGTCCGGTAAGGCAGCCATTATCGTGGACGACCTGGTGGCCGGTGGTACGACCCTGCTGCGGGCGGCGAAGGCCTGCAAGGAGGGAGGTGCCACCCGGGTTTACGGAGTGATCACTCACGCCCTGTTCGGTCCGGGTTCGGAGAAGCTCTACGATGCGGAGGAGCTGGATGAGCTGCTGATCACCGATAGCGTCAAGGCCCAGCAGAAGGCTCCCAGCGACAGCAATGTCACGGTGGTGTCGGCAGCGGATCTGTTCGCACGGGCCATTCGCGCGCTCAATACGGGAGAGGACACCTCAGCCCTGAGGGACTGAAAGCCGGGCACCGGGTCAGTGCAGCTGGTCCAGTGCCCTTAATCCCAGATCCAGGTATTCCCTTGCCAGCTTCCCCCAGGGCTTGCGATCGTCGTCCCGCTCCAGGTGCCGGGCCTTCAATACCGCCCACAGCAGGGCGCGATAGCCGGTGTAGATGGCTATCAGGTGCTCCGCTGCATGGTCACCGGTAACCTGTTCGTACACCTCGATAAAGCGCTCTCCCACCCAGCCGTGGTCCAGTCGCCTGCACTCCATGGCGAAAAAACTCAACTCCTCAAGGGGGTCCATCAGCCGAAGATCGGCATTGAACTCGAGGCGGTCCAGAAACGCCGGATCCTCGGTGGGATACACGTGCTCGGGGCGCAGGTCGCCGTGGACGTCCCTGCATCGCCGTTGCCTGAGATCCTCCTGGTGATCCCTCAGCAGCCCGAGCAGGCCAGCCTCCAGGTCATCCAGGGCTCTTCCGGTATCCAGGGGCAGGTTCCTCAGCTCGTCAGCCTGCTCCCGCACCTTTTCCCCGAACCGGTCGGGCCGGACAGGCCCGTCCATGGGATGATCCGCGTAAAAATCCGCCAGCCGTCTTGCCGCCCGGTCGATGTGGTCCGGGTTCAGGGTTCCGTCCTCCATCTGGACTTCCAGATTCTGGCAGTCAGGCAGTCGGCGCATCTTGACCAGGTAGTCCAGGGGGCGACCGCGTCCGTCGAGATTGAGCCTGCCCTGATCGTCCTCGGCCAGGGTGATGACTCCCTGGTAGACGTCAGGGGCGAGCTCGGAGTTGATCAGAACCTCGGTTTCGCAGTTGCGCAGTCGTGCCTCCCGGCTGGTGAAGTCCAGGAATTCATAACGCAGCGGTTTCTTGAGCTTGTAGACGTAGTTGTCGGTCAGGAACAGGCGGGAAAGATGGGTTTCCTTGACCTCCACCGTGTCGGTGCCTTCCGGATAGCTCTCCGGCCGGCTCAGGAACTCCGTCGCCGCTGCCAGATCGTCCGGGTCCCTGTTCCTTTCAGGGTTTCCGGAGGATTCCTGTTGTGGGTTGTTTCCAGCCATTGGCCGTCGGTCTCCTGCTGCGAGCGTGTGTCGTGCAAAGGCGGTCGATACCGGGATAATGAAGCAGTGAGGTTCCCTTTGCCAGACAGTCCCTTCTCCCCTCGGGGACTTTCAGCGTGGGCTGTGACTCTCAGGCTCCGGGACGGAACGGGTGTGGCGAGGAATCGAAAGGTATTGTAAGGGCGTCCTGTGCGTCCAGCAGCGTGGGCTCGCCTCCAGGGTAACCACCACCAGTATCCAGGTACAGACGGTTTGCGACACGGGCGGGCGAGCGGAGGGGGGTGTGGCCAAAAATCACCTGGTCAATGTCACCGACCGGCGGCGCGTCCCGCCCTTGCAATGCCTTTTTAACCGTATGCCGGCCCCAGATGGCTTCCTCCCGGTCCTTCCCGGTCAATTTGGATGACCAGCATGCCCATTGGTCACCCGGCACTTCGGCGTGCACCAGGCCAATTCTCTGGTCGCCGACGGGCACCTCTATGGCGAGGGAGGTGCTTGCGGCCAGGGTCTTTACCTGTTCATGAAGCTCGTCCAGGTCATGGCGCAGGGCCCAGTCGCCGCCATTGTACATCCACAGACGGAATGCGGAAGAGGCCTGGCCCGCCGACAGGCCCCGGAGCATGAGATCCTCGTGATTCCCCCAGGTGGTGTGGAACCAGTGCTCACGGCTCAGCCCCAGGCAGCGGTAGGAGTCCGGGCCCCGGTCTACCAGGTCGCCCACGCACATCACGCGGTCCGTGTCCGGGTCGAAATCATTCTGCTCCAGCTGCCGGATGAAGGCGTCGTAACAGCCGTGAAGGTCGCCAACAACGAAATCCCTCCCGCTGGAATTTTCCGGTAGTACCGCCAGTGCCTGAATCGCCATGCAGGTTGTCTCCTCAGACTTCATCACTCAGGCGGCTGACGGAATCCCGCCAGCCCCTTTTCTTCCAGCAGCCTCGCGAATGCCAGGGTGGTCAGATCGGTACCCGGGGCTCCGATTACCTGGATATTATAGGGCAGCCCCTCCCGGGTTACGCCAATGGGCACGGAGGTGGCCGGCAGTCCCAGCAGCGAGGCCAGGGCGATCCAGGCGAACTGGTCGTGGTAGGGCCGTGGTTCGCCGTTGACGTCTATCTGGCGACGGTACTGGGGGGCGTGGTGGTTGTGACGGATGGCGGTGACCGGGTTGACCGGCGCCAGCAGGACATCAAACTCCTCGAACAACTCTTCGATCTGGGTGCGCATCTTCTCCCTGGTTTCGTTCCAGCGCATCCACTGGGCCACGCTCTGATTCGTTCCCCGGGCGTATTCCGCCATACCGAAGGTCATGGGGGTAATGCGCCGCAGGGGCTTCTCGGCAAGAGCGAACAGCTTGAGGCTGCGCTTCTGGCGCGCGGTAAGCCCCGGCCCCAGCAGGCTGCCCAGCAGGTTGAAATAAACCGGCAGGATATGCTCCATGGCAAGCAGTGGGTGCCTTGCCCGGTTCACCATGGCCCCCATCCCCGCCAGGGTATCGCCGAGTTTCCGGTAGGCATTGGTGAGCTCGTGGTCGACGGGGCAGTGCTCGTCCTCCAGCCATAAGCCCACTCTGGATTCTTCAAGCCGGGTGATTCGCGGGGCTTCCATGGCCAGTTGCCAGCTGCGAGCCAGGGCGGGCCGGGGCCCGGCTATGACCTTGAGCAGGAGTTCCAGGTCCCGGGCGGACCGGGCCATGGGGCCGCCTTCCGCCAGGTCCGGTTGAGCGATGGTGCCGGGAGGGCCGGGGATGTGGCCGCGGAACGAAACAAGACTGCGGCTGGGCTTGTGGCCGAAAACGCCACAGAAATGGGCCGGGGTGCGGATTGAGCCGGCAAGGTCGCTGCCCACCTCCAGCGGTGTCATGCCCGCCGCGAGGGCCGCTGCGCTTCCACCGGAGGAGCCGCCGGGGGTGCGTTCCGGATCCCAGGGATTGCGGGTGGTGCCGTATACCCTGTTGTAGGTCTGGATGTCGGAAGCGTAGAGCGGGACATTGGTCTTGCCAATGATAATGGCGCCGGCATCCTGCAGGCGGCGTATCAGGTCGGCGGGCTGTTGGGGATAGTGGCCAGCCAGCACCGGCGCGCCAGCGGTGCAGGGCATGCCCGGCACCTCCCAGGTATCCTTGACTGTCATGGGCAGACCGTGGAGAGGGCCGGGGGCCTCGCCGGCCCGGCGCGCCACATCGGCTTGCCGGGCCTGCCGCAGCGCTTCATCCGCGGCCAGGGTGACCACTGCATTGAGAGGCGGATTAACGGCATTGATGCGCTCGATCAGCGCAGCGGTCAGGGACTCACTGGTGAGTTCGCCGGAAGCTAGCCTGTCCAGCAACTCACTGGCGGTACAGAAATGCAGGGGTTGGTTCATCGGTACCTCTGGGGAAACGGTTACACCGAGACGGTTGTCACTGGCCAGCGGAACACTGTCAGAGTCGCTCCCGCCAGCGTTTATGCCGCACCTGCTCTTTTACCACATCAATGATTTCGAGCATCAGCTTGAGGAGTATCTCATTGTCCTGGCGGTGGGGCACTTGGGCAGGCCCGGTGCTTTCCACCCCCGGTCTCCCTGTCACTCCCGGCGAACCCGCGGCGGCTGCCTGCGGGGCCGGCATGAGAACCTCGACCACATCGGCGATGAAGTCGTGGTTGCGGCTGCTCGCAAGGTCGTTCATCACCTGGTCGATGACGTTTGAGGTAATATCGCCGACCGCCTCCTCCAGGGTTCCGCGCACCTGGTTACCGAAGATGGGCAGAAGCTTGAGACGGGAAATCTCCGGGTTCTGGCGGATCGCCTCGTTGATCCGGTTTTCCAGATAGTCCCGCAAGGCATCGCGATTGGGAACGTAGCCCTCCGAGGCCAGGTCCGCCACCCGGTCAGATAACCAGCCGGTCAGCAGGTCCCGCCGGGGATAGATGATGCCGTGCTGGACCTGGTGGACAACCGGCGACCCGCGTTTGATTTCGTATTGCAGTCCGTTAAGCACTTTCAGCACGATCTGGTCGGTAAGTTCTTCCATGAAAGCGTCGTAATAAAATGCGACGAACTGAAAGAGCCGGGTCTGCGTAATGTCGATGATGCCGTAGCGGTGCAGTCGGTAAATGATGGAGATAACGCGCAATACCCGCAGGAAACGCATGCCACTGGTGGGTATGCAGCCCAGGAGGTCGTACCAGTGAATAAACGGGTAGAAGTACCAGCGGGCATAAACCCCGGCTTTCACGGCATAGGCCCAGCGCACCATGAACTCGGTCAGAAAGATGGAGACGAAAACCAGGTCATAGAGAATGAAATTCCGGTGGACCGGCTGGTAGACTTCGTAGAAACCTGGCATGGACCGCTGGAAATAGTCCTGGATCCCCGCAAAGCTGTAGATGGAATCGAAGATAATCAGGACCAGGTTGATTATGAGTAAACCGAGCATCACGAAGTCGATGACAAACCAGGTCAGCTGATGGCTTCGCTTGAGGTTTTCCCGGTTTATGGTGAACATCCGTTGCCTTCGACTCCCCTGGCCATTCGTTTCAGGTCATTAATAGACTATCGTATTTGAACGTTAACGACGAACCAGTAACCGGAATGTCGCCGGCGCAGAGGGCTGCATCGGGTGATTATCTGGGCCGTCAGCAATCGGAGTATGACTTGCGAGTTCCCCACAAGCCAGGACATCAAGCTGCTTCGCGGAGGCTAAGACTTACATTCAGTCTTGCCGCAATATTCAGCCTTTCAATGGCGCAGCAGGCGGCTGCCAACCAGGTGGAAATCCGGATGAAGGGGGATTATCCCGATCTGCTCGACAACGCCCGCGCCTTCGTGGGTGATGTTGAGGGCCGCAGTCCGGCGGCCCTGAGGCGCTATGGCGATACGGCGGAGGAATTGGTCAGGCGGGCGCTCCGGGCGCTGGGGTACTACAGCCCCACCATTACCCGGACCCTTCGTGAGAGCGACCCGCCAACGCTCCTGCTGGAGGTGGATCCGGGACAGCCCGTGAGAGTGGTGTCCCGGGATGTAACCATTTCCGGCCCGGCCTCGGACGATCCTGATTTCCCGTCGGAACTGCCAAAGGATCCCGCGGTCGGAGATATTCTTGATCACGGCGAGTACAGCTCGCTGCGTCAGGTCATCAGCAACCGCGCATCACGGCTGGGCTATTTTGACGGCCAATTCGAGGAACACCGGCTGGAAGTCAATCCGGAAACAAGGGAGGCCGCTATTCAGTTGCATTTCCGCAGCGGTGAGAGATACCGGCTGGGAGAGGTCACCTTCAACGAAGACCACGTCTTCGAGCAGTCGCTGCTTCAGCGTTTTGTCCAGTTCGAGCCTGGCACACCCTACCATGCGGACAAGGTGGCTGAGCTGAGTGCCGATCTGTCCAACAGCGGTTATTTCAATCAGTCCCTGGTAACCGCGCCGCCGAGCGAGGCCGAGGACAGGGTGATACCGGTGAGCGCCGAAGTGAGCGAGAGGGCGCCCCGCTCGGTGGCGGCCGGTGTGGGTTTTTCCACGGACGTGGGGCCCCGCTTTCGGGGTACCTGGACAGAGCACTGGATCAATCCACAGGGCCACAAGCGCGGGGCGGAAACCGAGCTGGCAATGCCGCGCCAGAGCCTCAGCGGGTGGTACGAGCTGCCCCTTGACCCACCCATGACCGATTCCCTGCGCTTCACCACCGGCTACCAGCATGAGGAAATCGAGGACGTCAAATCCGATCGGTTTACCGTGGGTACCCAGTGGCGACATCGCCTTGACAACGGCTGGATGCGGATCGCCTCCCTGCGCTGGGAAGCGGAGCGGTTCGATATCGGCAGGTCGGAGTCCGACACAACCCGCATGCTGATGCCCGGTATCGGTTTCTCGAAGCTCCAGTCCGATTCTCCCATCGATCCCTCCAGGGGCTACCGGCTGCAGATCGATGTGAGCGGGGCCCAGCGGGAATTCCTTTCCACCGTTGACATTCTCCATGTGACCGGCCTGGCCAAGGGGCTGATTACCGTCGCTGACAATCATCGGTTCCTGTCCCGTTTCGAGGTGGGTGGACTGGCCACTAACCGGTTTTCCGATGTGCCGCCGTCACTGCGGTTCTTTGCCGGTGGCGACCAGAGCGTCCGTGGTTACGGCTATGAGACTCTGTCCCCTACAGACGATACCGGAGCCGAGATCGGGGGCCGGTACGAGATCGTGGGCAGCCTGGAGTACCAGTACCAGTTTGCACGGAACTGGCGGGTAGCGGCGTTCGTGGACGAGGGCAACGCGGTGAGGGACCTGTCCGACCCCCTGGCCACGGGTGTGGGGCTCGGTATCCGCTGGATCAGTCCCGTGGGTCCGATTCGTTTCGATGTGGCCAGGGGCCTCGACGAGGAGTTCGGTGGCGGCTGGCGCCTGCACTTTTCCATGGGGCCTGAGCTGTGAGTCGTTCCGTCCGGGTGCTTGGTCGCATCGGCCGCTGGCTGGCCATCGGACTACTGGCGGTTGCAGTGCTGTCGATACTGCTGGTCGGTGCACTGCTTCTCGCCTTGCGGTCAGACACCGGCACGGCCTGGGTGCTGGACCAGATTCCGGGCCTGGAAACCACGGGGGCCGATGGGTCCGTGCTCGGTGAGTGGCAGGCTGAACGCCTGTCGTGGCAAGGTTATGGCGTCAGCCTGGTTGTCGCAGACCCCTACCTGGACTGGTCCCCCACCTGCCTGTTCCGAAAGACACTTTGCATCGACCGGCTGCAGACGGGCTCCGTGAATCTTGATGTTCAGCCCGGCCCCGCCGATGAACCGTCTGAACCGGCTCCCATTACGCTGCCCGATATACGGCTTCCCGTCAGCCTGGATGTCGGTTCCGTCGACATCGGGCCACTCACCCTCAACGACAGCCTGGTTTTTCGGGAACTGAACCTTGAAGCGGAGGGCAGCGGCGCGGATTTCCACATTCAGAAGCTCGCGGTTGTTCGGGATGATCTCCAGCTGGAAGCCAGTGGCCGTATTGAAACCCGGGGTGACTGGCCACTGGCTCTTGACCTCAGCCTCGAGCTGCCCCCGCCCTACGGTGACGAATGGGAAGTGAGCGGCCGCCTTGGCGGCAGCGTCCGGGACCTGCGGGCCTACCTGGATTCACAGGGCTACCTTGACGGTGAGCTGGAAGCCGAACTGGCACCCCTCAGTCCGGGCGTGCCGGTTCAGCTGGAGCTGACCGCCGACCGCTTCCTGGCGCTGGACACACTGCCACCGACCCTGGCTCTCAACGACTGGCGCGTGACCGGTCGAGGCAATCTGAATGACGGTTACCGGATACAGACCCGGGCCAGCCTGCCGGGGGAGCAGGGGGCCATCGACCTGGATCTGTCCGGCCTGGTCAGCACCAGCGGCGCCCGAGACCTCGCGTTGCGGCTCGCCGGGCCTTCCGCTACAGGTGACGGCTCTGCCGAGCTGGAGATGACCGGCCAGGTTTCCTGGGACGATGGGTTGGCGGCGGAAGCGGAGATTTCCATGGGGGCGTTTCCCTGGTACTCGCTGTTACCGGATGTAGAGGCCCCCCCGGCCACGATCCGTTCCCTGGAAGCCACTGGAAGCTACAGTGACGGCCGTTACCAGGCCCGGCTTGAGGTGGATGCCGAAGGTCCCATGGGAGAGGCCACCCTGGAGACCCGGGCGGAAGGCGACCTGGAACAGGTCCGTCTGACCGGGCTCAACATGACCACGGGCGCCGGGCAGCTCAGTGGCGAGGCCGAACTGGGTTTTGCCGGGGAAATTCGCTGGCGGGCCGACCTGGGGCTGACGGATTTTGATCCGGGCTACTGGGTGCCCGAGGCCACCGCGCAGATCAACGGTTCGGTGTTTTCCGAGGGCCGGATTGACGCATCCGGTCAGCCGGATTTTACGGCCCGCTGGGATCTGGAGGGTGAATGGCGCTCGGCACCGCTTGACAGCGAGGGGCAGCTGTCCGCGGAAGCCGGGCAGTGGCAGATTCCGGAAGTGGTGGCCCGGATCGGCAGCAACGAAGTACGTGCCTCCGGGGAATTGAGCAATCCTCTGGGGGGTAAGGGCGAGATGTCTGTCAGGGCCCAGGTACAGGCGCCGGAACCAGGCGTTATCCTGCCGGGCCTGAGCGGATCGCTGCAGGCGGATGTGGAACTCTCGGGGCCTTTCACGGATCCGCAGGGGGCACTGACCCTGGCCATGGATGAACTCGCCTGGCGGGACCAGTTGGCCATCGAGCGCCTGAATCTGGAGGCGACAATCTCCCCCGGCCAGGCAGTGGATGCCACGGTGGAAGCGGAGTCCCTGGAGGCTGGCGGCCAGGTGATCGAGCGTCTCAGTGCCGATCTTGAGGGAACCCTTGACCGGCACCGGCTGAGCCTGTCCGTCCGCCATCCGGAGGCGATCATCGATACCGAAGTGGCGGGGGGCTGGCAGGCCGAAGAAGGTAACTGGCTCGGAGAGCTGGCCAGTGGACGGGTCGAGCTGCCCGGTCAGGGACAGGAGTGGGTGCTGGCTGACCCGGCAAGCATCGAATACACCGGCGGCGACACCCTGACGCTGGGGGCGCACTGCTGGCGCTGGCAGCAGAGCTCGGTCTGCGCCGGCGAGCAGACGCTGCTGCCGGACCCTTCCCTTGACTACGACATCAGCCGGCTGCCGGCCTCCTCCCTGGCGCCTCTGCTGCCGGAGACCATACGCTGGGACGCGGAGCTCAATGCCCGTATGAATGTGGAGCTCACGGACCAGGGGCCAAAGGGACGGGTCACTGTCGATGCGGGTCCCGGCGAGGTGGATGTGGTCACGGCGGAAGACTGGGAGACCCTGGGTTATGACGCCCTGGATCTGACCCTGGACCTGGAGCCCAGTCAGGCGGTCATGACCCTGAACCTGGCCGGTAAGGAGATTGGTAATCTCGACATGGAGCTCAGCCTGGACCCGCTGGCGGAGGGCATGCCGGCCGAAGGCAACTTCTCCCTGACCGGCTTTGACCTGGCCCTTGTGGGGGCGCTGCTGAACATGGAAGAGGTCAGCGGCATGGTGGAAGGTTCCGGTCGCATTGAGGGGCCACTGATGGACCCCCGGGTCTATGGCGAACTGCGGCTGGAAAACGGCCAGGTAATAGACCCGATGGTTCCCACGCCGGTGGAAGACCTGGCGGTGACCCTCGCCTTCGATGGTAAACGGGCCACCCTCGATGGCCGCTGGCGCAGCAATGGCACGGGACAGGGGGAAATCGGTGGAGTCCTCGACTGGGAGGAGGAGCCGGTGTTGACCATGGTGCTGGAAGGGCAGGCCCTGCCGGTCACCTACGAGCCCTACGCCCGGCTGGAAGTGTCCCCCGACCTGGAGCTTCGCTTTGTCGATGGCAATCTTAGTATCGCCGGCCAGGTGGACGTGCCGCGGGGCTCCATCGAAGTCAGGGAGTTGCCGGAGCAGGCCGTCGAGGTCTCGGATGATGAGGTGATCGTGGGGGTTGAGGAAGAGCCGTCACCGGTTCGTCAGCTGGACATGGACATCCGGGTTTCCGTAGGAAGCGACAAGGTGACCTTCGAGGGGTTTGGGGTGACCGGCGAGCTGGTGGGTGAGCTGCGCATCGGCGACGGCATGGATACCCGCGGCAACCTCAAGCTGGTGAATGGCCGTTACGCCAAGTTCGGCCAGGAACTGGAGCTGCGGCGGGCCAGGCTGGTCTTCGTGGGCCCCATCAGTGAGCCCTATGTCGATATCGAGGCGATCCGCCGGGTCGACGATGTGCTGGCCGGTATCCGTCTCTCCGGCCCGGCCCGGGAGCCTCGCACTGAAGTCTTTTCCGAACCATCGATGTCCCAGAACGAGGCCCTTTCCTACCTGATTCTGGGGCGTCCCCTGCAGAGCCAGGGTGACCAGGGGTCCATGAGCCGGGTCGCCCTTTCCCTGGGCCTGAGGCAGGCCAGTGGCCTTACCCGTGGCGTCGGCGAGGCCTTTGGCATTGAGGACCTGACCCTGGAAGCGGAAGGGTCCGGTGAAGAAGCCGCCGTGGTCGCCAGCGGTCAGCTGACGGAAGACCTCAGTATCCGCTATGGAGTGGGCCTGTTCGAGCCCATCACCACCGTGGCACTGCGTTACGATCTGGGCCGCTACTTCTACTTGGAGGCTGCCAGCGGCCTGGCCTCTTCCCTGGACATTTTCTACACCCGGGATTTCTGACCAGTCGGAAAGGCGCCGACTATTTCATGGAAAAGGTGGCGGATACGCTGGCGGTGATTTCCCGGCGACCGATGTCGCTCACGGTATTACTGTCGCTGCGTGCGCTCTCCGCCATCATCATGGGTTCCGGACGATAGCCGCCCTGCAGGTCGAGGGTTTTCACTTTGCCGCACTGCATGTCCAACTGCCGGGCCGCGAATTCACAGCGGGACCGGGCGCTGCGAATCGCCCCGGCGAGGGCCTGCTGTTCCAGCTGCGCCTGTTTTGAATGGAAGAACTGATGGCTGCCCAGGTGGTAGTTCATGCCCAGGCTCTGGGCCTGCTCCAGTAGCGGGTTGAGGAGCTCCAGATCGTCGATCTCGAATGTGATGGTCTGGCTGGCCACCGCCACGGTCTCTTCCTGGCTGTTGCTGTCGTTCTGGCGCGGTCCCGGCGACATCTGGCGCCGATAAAGGTGGGCGTCGGCGTCACGGTAATTGACCAGCTGATCGCGGTACCCGGCAATGCCTTCTCGCCACTGTTCCATGGTCGAGTGGACCTCTTCCGCCGCCCTGGTGGCACTCGCATTTTCCGCGGTTATGGTGAATTCCAGCCGGGCGCTGTCAGGTACGTACTGGACGCGACTCTCGCCGGTCAGGGTCACCTCCGCCGCGACGGAAACCGTGGGCAGCAGGGCCAGGGCGGCGACAACCAAACCCATGGCCTTGTGTCTGAACATGACGCTCCTGAAATGCTTCCTCATTGTGTATGGCTCCTGCGCTGGTGGTTGCCGGAAACATCACTGTTCCGGGGCATTAACTGTTGTCGTCGGGCTCTGGTACATCTTCCCTGGACAGTCGGGCAAGTTTCAGCCGGCGTGCGGTATGAACGAAATCCGCAAAAATACGGCGGTGCACACCCTGGTAAAGCAGATACTCCGGATGCCACTGCAGACCCATGAGCCATTGTCCGCGGGTGTTTTCGATGGCCTGGACAAAAAGATCGTTATCAACTGCCGTGACCTTCAGGTCCTTGCCGAGCCACTTGATGGTCTGGCTGTGGATGCGATTGGCGCCGATGGTCCGGGCCCGGGTAATCCTGCCCAGACGGGATGGCCCCACCACCTGGACGGTCTGCATGGGCAGTAACAGAGGCCGGTGCCGGGTATTGACCCTCAGCGGCGTCACGTTCTGGCACAGGGACCCGCCGCGGAAGACGTTGATCAGTTGTGCCCCACGGCATATCCCGAGTACCGGCAGGTGAAGTCGCTCGGCCTCCTTGAGCAGCATCTGGTCGGTCTGGTCCCGCAGCTGGTCGTACCGGGCCTGGATCTCCGGCTCCTGTCCGTAAAGTTCCGGGTGAATGTGGGTGCCACCGGACAGCACCAGGCCATCCAGCAGGGAAACGTCAATGCGGCTGCCCGGGCGGATGAAGTGGGTATGGGCCCCGTGAAGGCGAAGCGCCAGTGAAATCAGCCGGTCCGCCGTGCGCTTGCGGCTGGGGCCGCTGATACCGATGGTCAGACCGGGCAGTTCCTCCGGTTCGCGATCAATCTCAGACATAGCCCCGGTTCTCCAGCCAGCGGTGACAGCGAGTCTTCCACGTACTTGTAAGGTTGCGGAATGACAGGGTCCGGCTGGCCCGGAACAGATCCAGAAGCTCTTTCCGGTGTTCGGTATTGGCCACGACCTGTTCCAGCACCACCCAGTCATTCCAGACGCTGGAGAAATGCCAGTGCGGATTGTCGATGTCGCAGTCCGGCAGGCGGTAGTGAAGGGTGGGCCGTGATTTGATGCGCGGGTCCTTTACGTACCGGTCGAGCAGGTCCTTGTCCAGGTGAGCGAAAAGCGGCAACAGGTCGAGGGCCCGGTTACGGGTGGGGTTCTCATTCAGGTAGTCATGCATGAGCCCGGCCATATCCGGCGCGTAATCGGCGGCAACCAGCCGGTCCACATAGCGGCCGGACCAGGGTTCTATGTAGGTGGTGACCTTGCGGCTGAAGTCCAGCTGGTGGCGACTCTTGAGCCAGTCATAGAGCGCGGCGAAGGTCTGCAGGTAATGGCGGAGGGTGTCCGCTTCCAGGTCCGGCAGTTCCGGATTCAGTTGCAGGCCAAAGGCGTACAGGATCGCTTCCCTGCTGCCCACCGCACCGGCCTCACGGAGCTCGTCGGTCAGGCGCTCGATGGTCTCCAGGGTATCGAAGGGCAGGGGAGGGGAGACGATTTCCAGCGGCACCAGTCGTTCGGCGGCGTAGTCAATCACATCCATGGCGTGACCGCCCAGTTCCCGCAGCGACTCGGGGACCGATTCGTCCTGGAGGTCCATCCGCTTGATCGGATCGGAATCCAGTTCGATGGTGAATTCCCCCAGCCGGGTGTCGATGGCACTGACGTACCGTGATCTGGAACTGGCCTCGCCCTCCAGCAGGCGGGCGGCCAGGGCCACCAGCTTGTCGAAGCTCAGGCCAGAGACCTCGATCTCGACGCCTATCCGCCGGGTCTCGCCGTCCCGATTGGTCATGACGTCAGGCATGTGGCAGCGGGTGGGCATGGGCGAAGGTCTCCTTGTGGTGGGTGTTGACTGGCTTTTCCAATGTAACAGCTTACCGTCAAAGGTCGGAAAGTTCCTGCACCGGAAGGAAATCGATCTGTCCACTTTACACTGGATAAAATACTGTATAAGGTACTATTAACTGTATATAACACCAGCATTGGCGGACCGGATGACAGGAGCCGCCGCTGCCGGACAAGGGCAGGGAAATTGCCGGAGTATAAGGAAAACGCCATGAAGCTGACCGCACGACAGACCCAGGTACTGGACATTATTCGCCGCTACGTGGATGAAACAGGCTATCCCCCCACGCGGGCGGAGATAGCCTCGGAGTTGGGCTTCCGGTCCGCCAACGCCGCGGAAGAGCACCTGCGTGCACTGGCCCGGAAAGGCGCCATCGAGATGGTGCCCGGCACCAGCCGCGGCATTCGACTGCCGGAAGTGGAGGAGGATCTCGGCCTGCCGGTGATCGGACAGGTGGCGGCGGGCAGTCCCATCCTGGCCCAGGAGCACATCGAGGACTACTGCACGCTGAAGCCGGAGTTCTTCACCCCGTCGGCCGACTATCTGCTGCGGGTCCGGGGGATGAGCATGAAGGACATCGGGATCCTCGATGGTGACCTGTTGGCGGTGCACCGCACCCAGGACGTTCACAATGGCCAGGTGGTGGTTGCCCGGGTCGGAGAGGACGTGACGGTCAAGCGCTACCGCCGTGAGGGATCGGAGGTCCATCTGATTGCCGAGAACGAGGAGTTCGCGCCGATCGTGGTGGACCTGACAGACCAGGAGCTGGTGATCGAGGGGCTTGGTGTTGGCGTTATCCGCCAATCCGACCTGCACAGGGTGCACTGATCGCCTTCGGGGTTTTTGAACGTATTTGCCAGGACAGCGATTCAGGCTGTCACACAACGGGTTTCGGGAGGACAGGATGGAACAGCTGGGGTTGAGTATGAACAGTGGGTATTCGCCGGCTGCGACCCACCATCGAAAGGCTGAGTCACAACCGGCGGTCGCTCCCCGGGGCAATGTTACCGAGGTCATCATGCCCCCGGGGCAGGTGGAGAATTTTCAGCTTCTGTTGCCCATGTTGACACAATTGAATCGTGAGCGTCGCTGGCTCGCCTGGATCGATCCGCCCCAGGAACTGGTGAGCAAGTGGCAGACCCTGCACGGTATCGTGGCGGGTGAAATACTGATGCTGCGGTCTACCCGCGATTACTCAGCTCTGGAACTGGCGGAACGGGCACTGAGTGCCGGCACCTGCCACGCCGTGGTGATGTGGACGTCGCGGCTATCGAGCCGTGATTTCGGTGCTCTTGAGCAGGCGTCCGCTCGCGGAGACAGTCATGGAGTGATTCTGCGAACACGCTGATTAGCACTGACGTCTGTCCCGGGTGATGACCCGGGCAAACGTCAGTGAAGTGTGTGGTGGGCGTGGGACTCGAAATCCTCGGAGTCGGCCTCTTCCCAGTCGAGACCTTCGTTCAGGTGGCTGACGGCCTCGATGCCGGCATCTATCATGGCCCGGGCCACCGTCATGTCACGATTCTCCATCATTTCCCGCGCCTCACGGGAAAAGGAGATTTTTACCAGCGGGGCGGCGTCGTCATCGACCCGTTTCAGGGCGTAGTCGCCGTTGCTCAGTTGTACAATTTCAAAAAAAGAGGGTGTCATAGGATCCTTTCATCAAGAAGGGTTTTACGGCTTACCATTCCGCATGGCGTTCGCCCAGTTCGGCGAGAAACGTTTTCATGGCCGCCAGCGACTGCTGCAGAGTCCTGGCCGACCGGTCCGGCCCGGGGGCAGCGGAAACGGCGATAATATTGTCGTTCGACACGGTTTTTCGCTGTTGTGGCGGCTCGCTCTGGGTAGCCTCCAGCTGGTCCAGGTGGTTCCACCAACTGCCGGGAGTCGATGCCAGGGCTTCGAGCCACTCTATCTCGGCGCAGCCACCGGTGATTTCCGCCAGTGCCGCTATGGATTCCGGCATCGCTTTTTTGTCCTGGTAATAACGGGCAATCAGCGCCAGTATCAGTTGGCGGCCCCGGAGGGCCAGTTCAATCGCACCCTGCAGGCTGGCCTCGGCATCACCGGGACTCTCCTGCTCCCCCGCCAGCGTGGCCAGGCGGCCGGCAAGAAACAGTTTCTGTGAAACAAGGGATTGCCACTGTGCAGACATGGTGGTCGTTGACCTCATTGCCTTCGGATATAGCCCGCCAGTATACCAGCTCTGTTGCTTGATTTCTCCTGCGGGGTTGCACACCCTGACATCGGAGCTGTGAACCGGCAAAGCCTCCCGCCCGAGCGGACAGGGAAGGGAAAGAGAGAGGCGGTTTCGGGCAGGAGGTTTGGACTGTATACTGCTGTCAACCCATTACTGCTGGCCGAGGTTCGACATGAATGACGCAAATCAGGATCTGGAACGGCTGGACCAGCGGATCCTTCAGCTACAGCAGGCGCTGGAGGCAAAAGACTGGAGCCTGATCGCGGAGCTTAATCGTACTGTCAGCGGTCTGATCAGCCCGGTGATGGATGCCCTGGAAAAGGGCGAGCTGTCCCCAACAGCGGTTCAGCAACGACTGCAGACAATGCAGAGCTTTGTGACTGACGCTGACCGGCAAGCCAGGAATGCCCGGGAGGAGGCTCGCGAGGCTCTGGCCCAGGTTGGCCAGAACCGGAAGGCGGCCAGTGCCTACGAAGGGGTTTCCAGCCGACGTAAGTGACGGAGTGGCCAACAGGCGCTCTTCCCCGGAACCATAGTGGGGAGGCCATCAACAGGCCGTTGTGAATCCGGATCAATCAAATGCGTCATAAAATTGACTCCGGCCCCTTAAAAGTCTTAAATACCGCTCAAATAATCACATCCGGCCAGGGCCCCGATGCCCTTTCTGACCAAGAGATTCCATCCGAATGTCGACGAGTAATGCTGCGCTGGTGCTGAGCAGGGAAGAGGCTCGGGCCCGAGACCTGACGACGATTCTTGAGTTCATTGGTGAAGAGCATGTCCTGGACGACTTCGCCTCCCGGGAGCTTCTCGCCAGTGGTGACGGGGAGATTCTGTCCTCTGTTGCGGTTGCCGTCATCAATGCCGAGGACCCGGACCAGGCGAAATCGGACATCGCCCTGGTGTGTGCCGCTGAAGCCGGTCTCCCGATTCTGCTGGTGGGCGACCCGGACATCGGCGGTCTGGAGGACGACTGCCGGGCCCGGGTGATCGCCCGTCTTGAGTGGCCGCTGAATTACACCAAGTTCGTGGACTCCCTCTACCGGGCCCAGATCTTCCGTGACCAGTACGCCCGTGCCCGGGGCCGGGGCCAGAGGCGGGGCATCACCCTGTTCCGGAGCCTCGTGGGCACAAGCCGCAGCGTGCAGTCGGTAAGGGACCTGATGGGCCAGGTGGCGGATAAGGACGTCAGTGTTCTTATCACCGGCGAGTCCGGTACCGGCAAGGAGGTGGTTGCCCGCAATCTCCATTACCACTCTCCCCGTCGGGAAAAACCCTTTGTGCCGGTGAACTGCGGAGCGATTCCGGCGGAGTTGCTGGAAAGCGAGTTGTTCGGCCATGAAAAGGGCGCCTTTACCGGAGCCATCACCGCTCGCGTCGGCCGCTTTGAACTGGCGGAGGGCGGCACCCTGTTCCTGGATGAGATCGGGGACATGCCCCTGAACATGCAGGTCAAGATCCTGCGTGTCCTGCAGGAGAGGACCTTCGAGCGGGTGGGTAGCAACCGCACCCAAAGTGCCGACGTCCGCATCGTCGCCGCAACCCACAAGAATCTGGAGGATATGATCGAGAAAGGGGACTTCCGGGAAGATCTGTACTATCGCCTCAATGTGTTCCCCATCGAGATGCCGGCCCTGCGGGAGCGGGCGGAAGACATTCCCCTGCTGATCAACGAACTGATTGCCCGCATGGAAAAGGAGAAGCGGGGCTCCCTGCGCCTGAATTCGGCCGCCATTCTGAGCCTGTGCCGCCACGACTGGCCCGGCAACGTCCGGGAGCTGGCGAACCTGGTGGAACGGCTTGCGATCATGCATCCCTACGGCGTGATCGGCGTGCAGGAACTGCCCAAGAAATTCCGCTACGTGGATGATTACGACGAGAACCGGCCGCTGGAGGAGGATCCCATGCCCTCCAACATTCCGGGACTCGTGGGTCTGGATGCGCCGGCGTTATTGCCGGTCAACGGACTGGACCTGAAGGACTATCTCTCCAGCCTTGAGAAACAGCTGATCCAGCAGGCGCTGGACGAATCCAGTGGCGTGGTGGCCCGTGCGGCCGAAAAGCTGTGCATTCGCCGGACCACCCTGGTGGAGAAGGTGCGCAAGTACGGGCTGCGGGAGGAAGACGATGCCTGACGGATTTCCGTCACCAGGTCGGTGCTGAATCCACAGGTCTGTCATTTCCTTTCAGTTTGTTACTGATTTAAAAAGAAAAACAGGATCTGGCACAGGTTCTGCTAATACCCCCTCGACTCATTACATTCTGGTCAGGGGGAAGCATGACACAGTTCCAGACGGCACTTCCGTTGTCCCGCTCGCGGGGTGCAAGCGCGGCCACCAATGCCGCTGCCGAAGCCAACCAAAAGGTAACGGCGCTGTTTCCGTCCCAGGACGACGGCGCTGCCGTGGACACGGCTCTGGATCTGTTCAATCAGATGTCCCGCCAGATCACTGATTCCTATCGTACCCTGGAGTCCCGGGTAAACCAGCTTTCCGGCGAGCTCACCGCCGAATCCCGTCAACGCCAGCATGAACTTGAAGAAAAGGAACGCCTGGCGGATCGTCTCTCAACCCTGCTGTCGGCGCTGCCAGCCGGTGTCATCGTGCTGGACAGCCAGGGCGCCGTCGCCCAGTGCAATCCCGCGGCAGTCGCCCTGCTGGGTGAGCCCCTTGAGGGCGAACGGTGGGTCAGCGTGATCCAGCGCTGTTTCGCCCCGCGCCGGGACGATGGTCATGAGGTTTCCCTGAAGGACGGTCGCCGGGTCAGCATCGAGATCCGGACCATGGAAAACGAACCGGGGCAGTTGATTCTGCTCACCGACCTGACAGAGACCCGGCAGCTGCAGTCCCAACTGGCTCACGCCCAGCGACTGTCCGCCATGGGCCGGATGGTGGCCTCCCTGGCTCATCAGATCCGCACACCCCTGTCCGCTGCCATCCTCTATGGTGGTCATCTGTCCCAGCCCGATCTGGATGAAGAGCTGCGCCAGCGTTGCGCCAGCCGGCTGATGTCCCGACTGACTCACCTGGAGGGGCAGGTGCGCGACATGCTCACCTTCGCCCGGGGGGAGACCCGTCTGGCCGAGGCGCTGTCGTCGGATCGTCTGCAGGAAGCCCTGCAGGCAGCGGTTGACGGCCTGAATCCCACTGATCGCGCACGGGTCAAGGTGGCCGCCACCGGGGCCCGGATACCGCTGATGTGCAACCGCGAAGCCCTTGTCGGCGCCTGTATGAACCTGGTGAACAACAGTATCGAGGCAGGTGCCGATCGTATTCAGGTCACTCTCAAAGGTATGGCGGATTCACTGGCGGTTTCGGTGACCGACAACGGTCCGGGCTTCCCCCAGGGGAAAGTGACGGAGCTGATGGAGGCGTTCTACACCACCAAGTCCCACGGCACCGGTCTGGGCCTGGCCGTGGTTCAGGCGGTGGTCAAGGCTCACAACGGTGAGTTCCGTCTGACCGCCGGCGAAAAAGGCGGAGCCAGTGCCACGATTGAGCTGCCGGCAGTACGGCAGACCCGAATTCATAACCAGGAACAGACCTGTCGCTGACAGGAAGGACAGGCGGAGGACGTTATGGCCCGACCCCAGATTCTGATCGTTGAAGATGACCATGACCTGCGTGAAGCGCTGGTCACCACCCTCGAGCTGGCGAAGTTCCGTGTACGGGAAGCCGCCAGCGGGGAAAAGGCCCTGGAAGAGCTGGCGCGGGCTCCGGTGGACATGGTGGTCAGCGACGTCAACATGCCGGGGATGTCCGGCCACGAACTGCTGGCGGAGGTGTTGCGGCTCCATCCCGGACTGCCGATGACGCTGATTACCGCCTATGGCCAGATCAGCGATGCGGTGAACGCGATGCAGATCGGCGCCACCGATTACCTGGTCAAACCCTTCGAACCTCAGGTCCTCGTGGACGCGGTGGAGAAGGTTCTCGGCGCCGGCAGCACCAGTCGCCAGCGTAAGAGTGACGAGCCGGTGGCGGAAGATCCCATCAGTAAAAGGCTGTTCCAGCTCGCCCGCAAGGTCGCCGCCAGTGACTCCACGGTGATGATTTCCGGCGAGAGTGGGACGGGCAAGGAAGTGCTGGCACGCTTTATCCACCAGCACTCCAGCCGTGCCGATGAGCCTTTTGTGGCCATCAACTGCGCAGCCATCCCCGAGAACATGCTGGAAGCCATCCTCTTCGGCCACGAAAAAGGCGCATTCACCGGTGCTCACGCCTCGGTTCCCGGCAAGTTCGAGCAGGCCAATGGCGGCACTATCCTGCTGGATGAGATTTCCGAGATGGACCTGGGGCTGCAGTCAAAGCTGTTGCGGGTGTTGCAGGAGCGGGAAGTGGAGCGCATTGGCGGTCGCCGGACCATTTCCCTGGATGTCCGGGTGCTGGCCACCACCAACCGTGACCTGGCGGATTACGTGCGTGAAGGCAAGTTCCGGGAGGATCTCTACTACCGCCTGACGGTACTGCCGATGCATTGGACCCCCTTGCGTGACCGTCCCCAGGACATCCTGCCCCTGGCCGAGCACCTGCTGCGCCAGCACAGTCGCAAGATGAAGCTGGCGGGGATTTCCCTCGGTCGCGGAGCACGCCAGGCGCTGCTGAACCATCGCTGGCCGGGCAACGTCAGGGAGCTGGACAACGCCATTCAAAGGGCCCTGGTTCTGCATCAGGGTGCTGAAATCGAGTCCGAGGACCTGTGCCTGGAGCTGGGCATCACCGGCCTGGGTTCAGCGCCCCGCTCCCCACAGGTGGAATCATCAGCACACATCGTGCCGCAGGCACCCTCGTCTCCCCGGTGGGAGGCGCCGGTTGCACAGGGCGAACCCGAGGTCGAGGCAGCGCCGGCAATCCCGACCGATGAAGACTCAGGCTCCCTGGGAGACGACCTGCGCCGCCGGGAATTCCGCATCATCATCGACACACTGCGCCGCGAACGCGGCCGCCGCAACCGCGCCGCCGAGCAACTGGGCATCAGCCCCCGCACCCTCCGCTACAAGCTTGCCCAGATGCGCGATTTCGGCATCGACCTGGACGCCGAACTGGCAGTGGCCAGCTAAGATATCCAATACCCCGACTCCTTCGTGGGCGCCCCTTTGTGGCGCCTCTTTTTTTGCCGCGGAATCCGCGGAACTACGCGGAAACAAGATAAAGACAGGATTAGCCACGGAAACCACGGAAGGACACGGAAATTAAAACAGAATAAACAAAACAGACTCAGACCCTTCGAAGAGCTGGCGGGTGCTTAAAGCCGATCTTTGTCTTCTTTTTTCCGTGTCCTTCCGTGGTTTCCGTGGCAATCAATCGTCGTTTCCTTCCGCGTTCTTCCGCGGATTCCGCGGCTGAAAAAGCTTCTTTAATTCCCGTCAAAAAGCCGGCGCCAGTTCGCTCAGCGTTTCTTTCCGGCTTCTTAACCTACCGTAATTATTGGCATAAATGGAATTGGCTTTCTGTTTGCATAGGCCCGTCCAGAGTGATTTGGAACAAGGTCCGGGACAAGCCCCGGAAATCGGGAGACAGGTTATGGTTCAGCGTGCCGACATCAATAATGTGCTGACGGAGATGCGTTCCCTGCGCAGTCAGATGATGCAGAACCAGCGCATGGAGAATGATCTCTCCGTTCGTGGTCAGGTGGACGGGCCGGCGAAGCCGGATCAGGTCCAGAAGACTCCGGGATTTGGTGACATGCTCAGCCAGGCAGTGGACAAGGTGAATGACCTCCAGTCCACGGCCGGAGATATGCGGACCGCCTATGAGAGAGGCGATCCCGATGTGGACATTACCCGGGTGATGGTTGCCTCCCAGAAGGCTTCCGTTTCCTTCGAGGCCCTGAACCAGGTGCGTAACCGCGTGGTTCGTGCTTACGAAGACATCATGAACATGCCGATCTGACGGCGGGTTGAACGAAAGAGCAGCGGAGCAAATCCATGGCCAGTGTACCTGCAGAAGCCAAAGACCTGTCCACGTCCGGTTCCGAGGAGGAGTCCGGCAGTCGCAGTGATCTGATTTTCGGCTTCAATCGCCTTAACCTCCTGCGCCAGATAGGCCTGATGGTGGGGCTTGCCGCCAGCGTGGCCCTGGGCGTGGCGGTGGTGTTGTGGGCCCAGGAGCCCAACTACCAGCCGGTGCTCGGCGACCTGTCCAGTTACAATCCCCAGGACGTCTCCCGCATTCTCGACCAGAGTGGCATCCAGTACAAAATGGACACGCGTACCGGCGCTCTGCTGGTGGCATCGGACGATGTCTACAATGCCCGCCTGAAGCTGGCCGCCGAAGGCGTCACCGATAAGGAGACCATGGGCTACGAGCTGCTGGACCAGGAGCGGGGGCTGGGTACGTCCCAGTTCATGGAAACCGTCAGCTTCCGGCGCGGCCTTGAGGGAGAGCTGGCCCGGACCATCAGCAGTATGCGCAGTGTGAAATCGGCCCGGGTTCACCTGGCGATACCGGAACGCTCCGTGTTCGTACGGGACGCCCGCGCGCCCAGTGCCTCGGTGTTTCTGAACGTATTTGCCGGTCGCCGGGTGGAGCAGGAGCAGATCAACGCCATCGTCAATATGGTGGCCGGCAGCGTGCCGGAAATGAAGAAGGACAATGTCACGGTCGTGGACCAGAACGGCAACCTGTTGACCGGCCGCGAGGAAAACTCCGACCGGCGCCAGATGGAGGAACAGCAGGAATACACCACCCAGGTGGAGGACCGGCTGACCCGGCGGGTGGCGTCCATGATCAGTCCGATCGTGGGTAACAGCCGGTTCCGTGCCGAGGTGACCGCCGATCTGGATTTCTCGTCCGTCGAGCAGGCGGAGGAGCTGTTCAACCCCGCACAGCAGGCTATCCGCAGCGAACGGGAGATGTCGGAACAGCGAGCGGCGGGTTTCCAGGGTGGTATCCCGGGAGCGCTGTCGAATCAGCCCCCTGGTAACGCCGTGGCTCCGGAACAGGCAGGGGCCGCCGAGGGGGACGAAGTGGGCCAGCAGGCTCAACCGGTGGACATCCGCCAGGAATCCACTCGCAACTACGAAGTGGATCGTACCGTCAGTTACATCCGTCAGGCCCAGGGTGGTCTCAAACGTCTGACTGTGGCGGTGGCGGTGGATGACAAGCGGGTTGTGAACCCGGACACGGGCGAAGTGTCCTACGAGCCCTGGCCAGAGCAGGAATTGCAGCGACTGAGCCTGCTGGTGCGGGATGCCGTCGGCTATTCCGCTGCCCGCGGCGACAGTGTGACGGTGATGAATACGGCGTTTGCCCCGGAGCAGGAGGTGCAGTACGAATCCCCGGGCTTCTGGGAGCAGCCCTGGTTCTGGAACCTGATTAAGCAGGTGCTTGCGGGTGTGGTGATACTGGCCCTGGTGCTGGGTCTGCTGCGGCCTGTGCTCAAGACCATCTCCGGCGGACCTCGTCGTGACTCTGACCGGGATGAGCTGGGTGAAGGGGGCAGTTACGATGATCTTGGTGATCTGGGGAGCCGCTCTCTGGAAGACGCCATGAACGGACAGGATGAGCTGCTTTTGCCCGGGGCCTCGGACGGCTATGATAGGCACCTTAACGCATTGAAGGGGCTGATTGCCGAAGACCCGGCCCGGGTCGCTCAGGTAATGCGCCAGTGGGTGAACGTGGATGAGTGATGAACAGCGTCAGGAAAGCGATCAGAAGCAACTCCGTCGCAAGATTCCGAGAGTGGAGCAGGCCGCTATCCTGTTGATGTCCCTTGGCGAGTCCGACGCTGCCGAGATTCTCAAGCACATGGGCCCAAAAGAGGTTCAGCGGGTTGGTGTGGCCATGGCCCAGATGAAAGGCGTCACCAAGGAGGAGGTTTCCTTCGTGATGAACGAGTTTGTCGATGCTGTTGGCGGGCAGACCGGCCTGGGCGTGGGCAATGACGAATACATCCGGGCCATGCTGACCCAGGCCCTGGGAGACGACAAGGCGGCCAGCCTGATCGACCGCATCCTGATCGGCGGCAACACCACCGGACTGGACACGCTGAAGTGGATGGAGCCCCGGGCCGTGGGCGATATCATCCGTTACGAGCACCCCCAGATCCAGGCCATCGTCATTTCCTACCTTGACCCGGACCAGGCCGCGGAAATTCTCGGCACCCTCGATGAAAAAGTGCGTCTTGACGTGATGATGCGGGTGGCTTCGCTGGAAAGCATCCAGCCCCAGGCGCTGCAGGAGCTGAACGACATCCTCGAGAAGCAGTTCTCCGGCGGCTCTGCGGCCCAGACCAGTCGTATCGGTGGGGTCAAACGCGCGGCGGACATCATGAACTTCATGGACCGTTCCATCGAAGGTGGCCTGATGGACTCCATCAAGGACATGGACCCGGATCTGGCTTCCACCATCGAGGACCTGATGTTTGTGTTCGATAACCTGGTGGACATCGACGACCGGGGCATTCAGGCCCTGTTGCGGGAAGTCTCCTCCGAGGTTCTGGTGGTGGCCCTGAAAGGGTCCGACGAGGCGGTCAAGGAGAAGATCTTCCGTAACATGTCCAAGCGGGCCGCCGAGTTGCTGCAGGATGACCTGGAAGCCAAGGGTCCGGTCCGTGTCAGCGAGGTGGAAGCGGCCCAGAAAGACATCATCACCATTGCCCGCCGCATGGCGGAGGCGGGTGAGATCACCCTCGGCGGCTCCGGCGAAGAAATGATGTAATGAAAGACGATCCTCGCAGCCGGTCCCGTATTCCACCCGAAGAACTCAGCGCCTGGGAGCGCTGGGAGCTGCCCCTGCTGGATGAGAGGGGTAACGAGGTGCCGAGGGAGGAAGAAGTCGAGGTCAAGCCCCTCACCGCCGCCGATATCGAGGCCATTCGCCAGTCCGCCTGGGAGGAAGGCCATCAGGAGGGCCACCAGGCCGGCTATGATGAAGGGCTCCGGCTGGGCAAACAGGAGGGCCAGGAGGCCGGCTACCAGGAAGGCCGTGACAAGGGAGAGCAGGAAGGCCGGCAGGCTGCACAGGCCGAAACCCGGAGTGCCATCGACGAAAAGCTGGCGCGGCTGGAATCGGTGCTGGCCGAGCTGGTCGCGCCCATCGAACGGCATCAGGACGAACTGGAGTCCGCCTTGGTCAATCTTGCGACGGTGCTGGCCCGTTCGGTTATCTACCGGGAACTGACTCTGGACTCCTCCCAGATCCGCCAGGTGGTGGCCGATGCGGTCGCCAGCCTGCCATCGACCCGTGAAAATGTCCGGGTGCGAATCAACCCGGCCGATGCCGAGTGGGTGCGCGAGGCGGCCTCTCGGCTCGATGCCGAGATCAGCATCACCAAAGACGAGGGGATTCTCGCCGGGGGCTGCAAGGTGGAAACCCGCCATTCCTTGGTGGACTATACCGTCGAAAAACGTTTTCAGAAGGCGGTGCAGGCCATGCTGGAGCAGCAGCTGGGTCAGGCCTCGGCGGGTGAGAGCGAGGAGCTGGAGTCGGTGATGGGAGATCTTTCCGACTTTCACCGGGATGTGATGGACGAACCCCCGGAGTCCGCCGACCGGGAGCCTGCCGATGATGAGCCAGAGCAACCGTCCACCGGGGAGTCCGACAATGACCACAAGCCTGGCTGAACGACTCCGTCAGTTCGCCGACAGTGTTCCGGTGCGACCCGAGGCTGAGCTCTCGGGCCGGCTGACCCGAATGGTGGGTCTCACCCTTGAGTGCGTCGGCTGTCCCATGGTGGTGGGTGACAGGTGTGTGATCCAGGGCCACGGCGATGCCACCGTCGAGGCCGAGGTGGTTGGTTTTGAGGACGACCGGGTTTACCTGATGCCCCTGACTGCCATTGAAGGTCTTCGCCCCGGAGCCCGGGTGGTTCCCCTGTCCGCCGCCAGCAAGGTGCCGGTGGGTCCGGAATTGCTGGGGCGCGTGGTCAATGGCAATGGCGAACCCCTCGACGACCAAGGCCCGCTGCTGCCGGCGGCAAGGGTGCCCCTCACCGGCGAGATCATCAACCCGCTGAACCGGGCCCCGGTGCGAACGTCCATGGATGTGGGCATACGGGCGATCAATGCCCTTCTTACCGTGGGCCAGGGCCAGCGCCTGGGCCTGTTCGCCGGCAGTGGCGTGGGCAAGAGCATGCTACTTGGCATGATGACCCGCTTTACCGATGCCGATGTCACTGTGGTGGGTCTTATTGGCGAGCGGGGCCGTGAGGTCAAGGAATTCATTGACGATATTCTTGGGGACGAAGGTCTGTCCCGGTCCGTGGTGGTGGCGTCACCAGCGGACGATTCCCCCCTCATGCGGCTGCGGGCCGCCATGCTGACCACCCGTATCGCGGAGTATTACCGGGATCAGGGCAAGCGCGTGCTGCTGCTGATGGATTCCCTGACCCGCTATGCCCAGGCCCAGCGTGAAATCGCCCTGGCGGTGGGGGAGCCGCCGGCGACCAAGGGGTATCCTCCCTCCGTATTCGCGAAACTCCCCCAGCTGGTGGAGCGCACGGGCAATGGCCGCCCCGGGGGTGGATCCATCACCGCTTTCTACACGGTTCTCACCGAAGGCGACGACCAGCAGGATCCGGTAGCGGATTCTGCCCGCGCCATCCTCGACGGTCACATTGTGCTGTCACGCCGGCTGGCGGAGGAAGGGCACTATCCTGCCATCGATGTGGAGGCCTCGGTCAGCCGGGTCATGCCTCACGTGACCGGAGCCGACCACTTTGCCCGGGCCCAGCGATTCAAGCAGGTGTATTCCCGCTACCAGCAGGCACGGGATCTGATCAGCGTGGGTGCCTATGTCAAGGGTTCGGACCCGGAAACCGATTTCGCCATTCGGTATATCGACCGGATGCGGGACTTCCTCCAGCAGGACCTGAATGAAAGTGCACCATTCCGCGAGTCCGTGGACCAGTTGCTGGCACTTTTCCCCGACAGGACGGCCGCCAACAAGGCCGAAAAGGCCTCCGGAGGGGGTGAATGACGGCTCGCTCGCAACGGCTCCAGGTGGTACTGACCCTGGAGGAACAAAAGGAGCAGAAAGCGCTCGATCGCATGAACGAGGTTCGCAATCAGTGGCAGGTTGAACAGGACCGGCTGGAGGAGCTGCAGCGGTACCAGCGTGAGTACCATCAGCAGATGCGGGGCCAGCAGCAGGGGCTTGTCTCGGTGGCCAGGCTCCAGGGCTGGCAGCATTTCATTACCCGGCTCGATGGCCTGTTGCGCGATCAGCAGACCCGGGTGGATCAGGCCGGTCAGAAGGTTGAGGTCGCCCGCCGGCAGTGGCAGGAGGCATGGGAACGCCGCCGTGGTATGGAAAAGTATATCGAGACCTGCCGCCAGCAGGAGCAGCGTGACCGTGACCTGGCCGAGCAGAAACAGGCAGACGAAGCCGCCGCCCGGCAATTCAGCCGGCGCCGGTGATTCCTCGACCCTGCGGGCATACAAAACCGGAACCTTTGGCTATCCTAAGGGGGCATCGGTAGGGGCCGTGTAGCAGCCAGCTGCCGCGAAACGGACGCGGCCAGGCGGTCCTCCCGATACAACCCGGGGCTCATGCCCCGGCTAGGCCCAGCAAATGGAGGATGCCATGCCCGTTCACACCCGACGAAGCGATGACGGTGAAACCCTGATCATCGCCATCCAGGGTCGATTCGATTTCAGCACCCACCAGGCTTTTCGTGACGCCTATGAAAAGAATGGTAGCGGCGTGCGGCGTTGGGTGGTGGATATGAGCGATACCACTTATCTCGACAGCTCGGCCCTGGGCATGTTGCTGTTGCTGAGGGATCATGCCGGTGGTGATGACGCTGATATTGTCATCGAGAACTGCAACAGCGATGTCCGGCGCATCCTCACCATTTCCAATTTTGAGCAGCTTTTCTCGATACGTTGACCCTGAGGGCTTCCTGCTTTTGTGTTCAGTCCGTCGACTCCGCCGGTGAGAGGATGCACCCGTGAGTAATGTTGGCCATGCCCGTGCCCTGAGACTGCTGATTGCGGACGACAGCCGCACCGACCGGCTGATCCTGCAGGCCATGCTAAGGCGCCAGGGCCATGAGGTACGGGCCACCAGCAATGGCCAGGAAGCGGTGGAGTTGTTTGCCAGCTGGCGTCCGGACATGGTGCTGCTGGATGTCATGATGCCACGCATGGATGGCATGGAAGCGGCCCGCCGGATCAAGGCGATGGCTGGGGAAATACTGGTACCGGTGATCTTTCTCACCTCGCTCTCGGATGCCGGCGCCCTGGCGCAATGCCTGGAAAGCGGCGGCGACGATTTTCTCCCCAAGCCTTACAATTCGGTCATTATCGAAGCCAAGCTGGGTGCGTTCGACCGGATGCGACGGATGCACGAAACCCTGACCGGCCAACGGGATCACATTCGGGAGCGGAACCAGCAGCTGGTGAGGGAACAGGAGACCGCCCGCCGGGTGTTTGACAATATCGCCCATACCGGTTGCCTTGACGCTCCCAACATTCGCTTCCACGCCTCCCCCATGTCCGTTTTCAACGGCGATATCCTGTTTGCCTGTCCACGGCCTGCTGGCGGTATGCACCTGCTGGTGGGAGATTTCACCGGCCATGGTCTGCCGGCGGCCATTGGCGCGTTGCCGGTCGCCGAGATCTTCTACGGCATGACCAGCAAGGGGTTCAGCGGTGGCGACGTCCTGAGGGAGCTGAATCAGAAACTGGTGCGGATCCTGCCAACCGGCATGTTCTGCTGCGCCTTCTTTGTGGAGGTTGATTTCCGCCGGGGCATGCTGAGGGTCTGGAACGGTGGCCTGCCGGATGGGTTCCTGGTCCGGTCCGACGGGGAGAAGGAGGCGCTGGCCTCCCGGCATTTGCCCCTGGGCGTGCTGAAGCCGGAACGGTTCGCCGCTCCCATGGTCGAATACGGCGCCCGTCCCGGAGACCAGCTTCTGCTGGTGACGGATGGAGTGCTTGAAGCCACCAATTCAGAAGGCTGCCCTTATGGCGAGGAGCGGCTGGCGGCCATTCTTGCCCAGGAAACAGGGAACCGTTCGCTGTCGGACGTCGTCCTGGAAGAAGTAGGGGCATTTATTGGCGATGCCAAGGGTACGGACGATCTTACCATCCTGAGCCTGTGCATGACCGAACAGGACCCTGTGGTTGGCCGGGCGGTGGTGGTCAGCCAGTCCGCGCTGACCGGGCCCGGTCACTGGGCCTGCAGCTACGAGGTGGAAAACGGGACGCTCGGTACCTTTAACCCGCTGCCTCTGCTGCTGCATGTGTGCATGGCGGTATCGGGGCTGAGGCAGCACAGCGGCGAGATCTATACGATACTGTCGGAACTGTACACCAATGCCCTGGAGCACGGTATTCTCGGCCTTCCCTCCGCCTGGAAGATCAGCCCCGAAGGGTTCTCGCGTTATTACGCGGAGCGGGAAAAAAGGCTGGCGGCAGTGGAGGGGCACGCCATCCGGTTCGAACTGAGTCACCGGTTGGGGAGTACCGGCGGTCGGCTGATCATTCGCTGCATCGATACCGGCCCCGGTTTTGATACCGGGAAGATCCTGAAGCAGGCTGATGATACCGGAACAGTCCGCTACGCAGGGCGGGGCATAGAGCTCATCCGGGAGTTATCCAGTGCCCTGAGTTACAGCAAACAGGGAAACCAGGCCGAAGTAGTATATGATTGGCAGTTGGCCGATTCCGGGAGCGGGACGGCACCGGTTTAGAGTCCCTTGACCGAAGTTCGCTCTGTTCGTTCCGGGTTGTTTCGACAGTCGCCCGGATAACTATCCAAAAAATGCACCGAGAGTCGCGGCCGGCTTTACGGCTCTCCCGAGAGGTTGGTTATGAATAATAAGCCACACCTTGATGAAGAAGCCCTCGCTGAGCTGCGGGACGTGATGGAGGATGAGTTCGGAATTCTTATCCAGACTTACATCAGTGACTCCCGCGAACGTATTCAGGCCCTTCATCAGGCCCTGTCCGACAACGATCAGGATGCCTTTGCCAAGACAGCCCACAGCTTCAAGGGCAGCAGCATCAACATTGGCGCCGCCCGTCTTGGTGACCTCTGCCTGGAGGCGGAAAAAGCCGGCCGGGAAGGCCGCCTGGACGATGTCCGGAAACTGCTGCCTGAACTGGAAAGCGAATTCGCCACCGTTCGTCATCTGATGGAAGACTCGCTGCTGGCCTGACCGCCAGCCGTTGATCAAGCCGGCTCCCCCGTGCCCGAAATCAACTGGCACCCCTTTTGCAGTAACTCTGTCAGACCCGTCCTGTGGCGGGTAATCACAGATTCAGCGGCAAGAGGTTGCCATGTCGGGAATGGTATTGACTCAGTTACTCAACCCGGAATCCGGTATTGAACGGGTGACACCGGACCGGTCGGGCGGTGGTGCGCCGGCTGGATCCGAAGCGGGCCCCAGCCGTTATCAGGAAATCGTGAGACAGCAGGAAAAGCGGCTGGATCAGCGCCGCCAGCAGGAGCGGGCGGAGCAGAAAACGGCTCTGGCGGAGCGTCAGCAGGAGCGGGCAGATCAGAAATCGGCCCTGGTCGAACGCCGCCAGGAGGGAGCTGCTGAAGCGGGATCAAAGCCGGCAGCGGAGCCGCAGCGCCCGGGGGAAGCGAGGGAGCATGTCCGGTCCCGCCGCGACGAGACCCCGGAGCAGGAGCCGGAAGGCGCCCAGAGAACGACGGCGGAGCAGTCCCCGGCGCCGGTCGCGGGAAACACTGCGCCACAGCCAGTCAGGCCGGCCGGTGCCCTCGAGGGTGAAGATGTCGTACTGCCGTTCGCCTGGCTCGGCGCTGCCATGCCGGCGAATGACCAGCCATTATCAACCGGAGTGCTGACCGCCTCCGCCGGAGGCGTTGCGCCGGTGGTGCAGTCGGGCAACGGACTGACCGCTGGCAATGAGCTTTTTGCCGCCCTGCTGGAAGGCGGCAGGGACGGTCCTTCCGGCAAGCGGGAGCTGCTGGCGGGACTGCAGAGCAGTCAGCTTCAGGCTCTGGGGCAGAGTGCGGCGGATGGAGGCGGAAAACCGGCAGAAGTGCTGACAGCCCAGCTGACCAGTCGTTTTTCCGGGGCCCTGGATCTGGCGGGGCAGCAGCTGAATAATCCGGGTGCCCTGAAAGGACCGGAGGCCCAGGCCCTGATGCGCAGCTACAGTACCAGCATCGATGTTCCGGTCGGCGCCAACGAATGGGGCGACAAGGTGATGGGCAAACTGGCCTGGCTGACGGCCAGCCAGATGTCAGTGGCTGAGATTCACATCACGCCGCCGGATCTCGGTCCCCTGGAGGTGCGGGTACAGGTCCAGAACGATCAGGCCACGGTGACGGTTCATGCCGCCACCCCTGCGGTCCGGGAACAGCTCGAACTTCACGGTCACCGGCTTCGGGATATGCTGGCTGAACAGGGTATCGGCCTGGAGGGGTTTGATGTGTCCGACTCCGGTGGCCGTGATGGTAATGGCGAGGGAGCCGACGGTGAAACCGACCCCGAGAGCCCCCGGTCCGGCGTGGCCGGTGCCCAGGGTGAGGTCGACCCCGGTGAGCTTGCCAGTGGGGAGCTGGACCTTTCCTGGAAAGGCGAAGTGGATCTTTACGCCTGATGGCTGAGGAGAAGCCGGAGGTGTGCCTGCAAAGGTATTAGCAAGGCCGGGAGTCAGGCGTTACACTTCATACCGAGACGCGTAATGACGCCAGCCCATTGGGCTGGCGTTTTTGTTTTGCTGGTTTTCCGGCAGCGTCTTCCAGCGGAATTTCCGTGTTGGCGCAGGCTTTGCATATTCCCAACTACAAGGTGACCGTGCGAAGATTTCGGCAATAAATTGACGGACTCTTGAATGGCTGAAAACAACGAGGTGGCGACCCCGCCGAAGAAGGGCAGGCTCAAGTTCATCCTGATGCTGACAGTCGTGCTGCTGTTGGCAATAGGGTTGTCGGTGGCAGGTACCCTCTGGTTCCTGAAGGACGGTAGTGGAGCCGGGACCGGCACGTCTGCCGGTGAGGCGGAAACGGAGATGTTTGTTCCCGCCCGGTACTGGGTGATGGAAAAGCCGCTGGTAACAACGGTAAAGCATCCTGGTCGTCAGCGCTTTGTGCAGCTTTACCTGGCGCTGGAATCAGCCCAGGAGGAGCCCCTGGCGGCGGCCCGGAAGCATCGGCCACTGTTACGCAACGCCCTGATCGCCGAGCTTGGTCAGTCTGAATTCATGGCCCTGCAGACCACGGAGGGGCGTGAGCAGTTGCCCGACCGGTTGTTGGCGGCGGTCAACCAGGTGCTGGAGCAGGAAGGGGAGCCTGGTGTCACGCGGGTGTTGCTGAGGAATTTCGTGGTTCAGTAGGAATCACGGGTGGATATGAACAGAGGCAGGGTGATTGCGACGGCATGCCGCGCCAGCCAGCCAACTCTGCAGGCAGTCAGGGGCTGAAACACTATGCAGGATCTTCTCTCACAGGATGAAATCGATGCGCTGCTCCACGGTGTGGATGACGGCGACATCGATACCTATGACGAGGCGGATGAAGGCGGGGTAAAAAACTACGACCTCGCCAGCCAGGACCGCATCGTCCGTGGCCGGATGCCCACCCTGGAAATGATCAACGAGCGTTTCGCCCGTTATACCCGCATCAGCCTGTTCAACCTGCTGCGCCGTAACGCCGACGTTTCCACCGGCGGCATCCAGATCATGAAATTCGGCGAGTACATACATACCCTTTACGTCCCCACCAGTCTCAATCTGGTGAAGGTTCGACCGTTGAGGGGTACCGGCCTGTTCATCCTGGACGCCAAGCTGGTATTCAAGCTGGTGGACAATTTCTTTGGCGGCGAAGGTCGCCACGCCAAGATCGAGGGGCGAGAGTTCACGCCGACGGAAACCCGCATTGTCCAGATGGTTCTGGACCAGGTGTTCGTGGACATGAAGGAAGCCTGGCACGCTGTTCTGAAGGTGGATTTCGACTACCTGAGCTCCGAAGTCAACCCGGCCATGGCCAACATCGTCAGTCCCAGCGAGGTGGTGGTTATCAGTACCTTCCACGTGGAGCTGGACGGTGGTGGCGGCGAGCTGCACATGGCCCTGCCGTACTCTATGATCGAGCCGATTCGCGAGGTGCTGGACGCGGGTGTCCAGAGCGACATAGACGATGTGGACGAGCGTTGGGTGAATGCCCTGCAGGAAGACATCAAGGACGTGCGGGTTCCGGTCAACGCGACCGTTTGCCGCCGTCGCATTTCACTCCGGGACGTGGCCAAGTTCAAGGCCGGGGACGTTATCCCGGTGGAGATGCCCGAAACCCTGGAGATGACCGCCAACGGCATCCCCATCTACAAGGCAACCATGGGTACCCGGGACGGCAAGCTGGCCCTGAGAATCAGCGAGCGCTCCAAGATTCCGGTGGTGAAGAAACAACTGAAGGTAGGACGACATGGCTGACGACAAGAAAGACGATCGCGAGCTGAGCGAAGACGAAAAGCTGGCGGCTGAGTGGGAGGCTGCCATGGAAGAGTCCGGCGACAAGGACGGGGAGGGCGACCGCACCGACGAATGGGCGGCTGCAATGGCCGAAGCCGAAGGTGAGGACGCGGGGAAGGACGCCGGGCGCCAGGTGCGCGCCGCGCCCATGGAGGACTTCGGTGATGTGCCGGAGCCGCGCCAGCGTACAGGCACCGAGCCGGACCTGGATGTGATTCTGGACATTCCGGTCACCATCTCGATGGAGGTGGGCAACACCCAGATTCCCATTCGCAACCTGCTGCAGCTGAACCAGGGGTCGGTGATCGAGCTGGACCGGCTGGCGGGGGAGCCTCTGGACGTTCTGGTCAATGGCACCCTTATCGCCCATGGTGAGGTGGTGATGGTGAACGAGAAATTCGGCATCCGTCTGACGGACGTCATCAGCCCCGGTGAACGCATCAAGCGTCTGCAGAAATAACATGAGCTCTCCATGCGTCAGGTATTTGACCTTGCCGGCCTTATGGCTGCTGCCACTGCTGGCCCGTGCTCAGGAGACCTCGCCCGTGCCGATAACGGAACGAAGCTCGGGAAACGGGGATACCCTTGGGTCTTTGGCGACCCTGGGCATCGGGCTGCTGGTGGTGCTGGGACTGATCTTTGCCTGTGCCTGGCTGGTCCGACGGATGAACGGGCTCACGGGAATGAACACCGGGGCCATGAAAGTGGTATCCGTTATGGCCCTTGGTACACGGGAGCGCATCGCCCTGATCGACGTCGCCGGCACCCAGATCCTGGTGGGCGTCACGCCCACCTCAATCCGCACGCTGCACGTCTTTGATGAACCGGTGGTTTCCGGTGACCGCGAGGTTAACAGTGACTTCGCGAAAAAACTCCGCACAATGATGGGGCGATCCTGGCCATCCGGCGGAGCCGGAAAGCGGGGAGATCAGGACTGATGCGCTGGTGGTTTTTGCTGGCGGGCCTTTTGCTGGCCCCCGAAGTGCTGGCCCAACAGGGCGGTGGCGGTATTCCAGGTATTCCGGCGGTGACCGTGACCCCGGGAGAAGAAGGGAACGAATATTCCGTAACCCTGCAGATCCTGGCGTTCATGACGGCGCTTACCTTCCTGCCGGCCATGCTCATGATGATGACCTCCTTCACCCGCATCATCGTGGTGTTCGCGATCCTCCGCCAGGCCCTGGGGCTGCAGTCCACGCCCTCGAACCAGATCCTGCTGGGGCTGGCCCTGTTCCTGAGTATTTTCATCATGAAACCGGTATTCGAGGAGGCCAACCGGGTAGGGCTGCAACCCTACATGGCGGAAGAGATGACCTCCCTGGAGGCGGTGGAGGCGGCCAGTATGCCCTTCCGGGAATTCATGCTGGCCCAGACCCGGGAAAGTGATCTTGGCCTGTTCATGCGCATCGCGGACGAGCAGTACGACTCCCCGGAAGACGTTTCCTTCTGGGTTCTCATGCCGGCCTTCGTTACCAGTGAACTGAAAACCGCGTTCCAGATCGGGTTCATCCTGTTCATCCCGTTCCTCATCATCGATATGGTGGTGGCAAGCGTGCTGATGGCCATGGGTATGATGATGCTGTCACCCATCATCATCTCGCTGCCTTTCAAGATCATGCTGTTCGTGCTGGTGGATGGCTGGGCTCTGATCATGGGCACACTGGCCGCCAGTTACGGCATATAGGAGGTTCCATGACACCAGAAACCGTCATCGACATCATGCGGGAAGCGCTCTGGATGATCGTGTTGCTGTCCAGCATGATAATAGGGCCCGGCCTGGTGATCGGCCTGGTGGTCAGTACCTTCCAGGCTGCCACCCAGATCAACGAGCAGACCCTGAGCTTCCTGCCGCGCCTGATCGTCACCCTGCTGGTGATCATCTTTCTCGGCCCCTGGATGCTGACCCAGCTGATTGATCACGCCGAGCGCCTGATTGGCAGCGTTCCCTACCTGATCGGATGACAGGGGCGTGATACCCGCTGATCTTACCGACGCCGCCATCAGCCAGTGGGTGGGCCAGCACCTTTGGCCGTTGTTCCGCATCGCCAGTTTTTTCATGGTCATTCCCTTTATCGGCACCCAGCTGGTACCGGCGCGGATACGGCTAGGGCTTGCCCTGCTGACCACCATCCTGATCGTGCCCATGCTTCCACCCGTGCCCCAGGTGGAGGTCTTCAGCGCTGATGCGGTCATCATCACCCTGCAGCAGATTCTCATCGGAGTGGGCCTTGGCTTCGCCCTGACCGCGCTGTTCCAGCTGTTCACCATTGCCG
Source organism: Marinobacter daqiaonensis (assembly GCF_900115285.1). Lineage (GTDB taxonomy): Bacteria > Pseudomonadota > Gammaproteobacteria > Pseudomonadales > Oleiphilaceae > Marinobacter > Marinobacter daqiaonensis. The sequence continues at coordinate 1,011,462 of NZ_FOYW01000001.1, read as the reverse complement.
GCCAGATGATCGCCATGCAGATGGGTCTCGGCTTTGCGTCCATGAACGATCCGGCCCATGGCGTGAACGTGACGGTACTGTCACAGATCTACACCATTACGATCACCCTCCTTTACCTCGCGATGAACGGCCACCTGGTGGCGATCGAGGTGTTCCTGGAGAGCTTCCGCACGATTCCCGTTGGCCTGGAAGGGCTCGGCCAGGAGGGGGTCTGGCAGCTGGCGCACCGCATCAGCTGGATGTTTGCGTCCGCCATGCTGCTGGCGTTGCCCGCGGTAACGGCAGTGCTGATCGTTAACATTGCCTTTGGCGTGATGACCCGGGCTGCGCCCCAGATGAATATTTTCGCCCTGGGTTTCCCGATTGGCCTGATTTTTGGATTGTTCTCCATATGGGTGCTGCACGCCAATTTTCTGCCGCATTTCGAGCAGTACGCCCGCGAGACATTCCAGTTCATGCGACAGCTTCAGGGCCAGCCCTGAGTGTCAGCTTCAGGGTAAGGAAGTATGGCTGAAGAGAACGACAACAGTCAGGAAAAAACGGAGGAGGCCACCCCCCGACGAATTGAAAAAGCGAAGGAGGATGGCCAGACCGCCCGTTCCAAGGAGCTGGCCACCATGGCGGTGCTGCTGGCGGGTGCCGGTGGCCTGCTGATGTTCGGCAGCACCCTGGCCATGTCCCTGGAGGACATCATGCGGGGCGCCTTCGTGCTGGACCGGGCGGAGATCTTCGATACCCGGTTCATGAGCACCCAGCTTATCGCTTCCTCCTGGGATGCCACCGTCGCGGTGTCCCCGCTTCTCCTGTTGCTTCTGGTTGCCGCCATTGCAGGCCCGATCGGTATCGGTGGCATACTGTTCAGTGGCAAGGCCATCATGCCCAAGCTCAATCGCATGGACCCTTTGAAGGGGCTGAAGCGGATGTTTTCCGTCCGCTCTCTGGTGGAGCTGGGCAAGGCCATCGCCAAGGTGGGCGTGGTTCTCGCGGTGGCCATACTCATCCTGAACCTGCGTACTGAGGATTTGCTGAGTATTTCCGAGGAGCCTGTCGTACCGGCGATGGAGCACGTGCTCTGGACCCTGGGCTGGAGTTTCTTCTTTCTTTCCTGCGCCACCATTCTGATTGCCGTGGTCGACGTACCCTTCCAGATCTACGATCACCAGAAAAAGCTGCGGATGACCAAGCAGGAGGTGAAGGACGAGTACAAGGACACGGAGGGCAAACCGGAGGTCAAGGGCAAGATCCGTCAGCTGCAGCGGGAGATGGCGCAACGGCGGATGATGCAGGATGTGCCCACGGCGGATGTGGTGATTACCAACCCGACCCATTATGCGGTGGCTCTGAAGTACGATCAGGGGAGGATGGCGGCGCCGGTGGTTGTGGCGAAGGGCTCCGACGAGGTGGCCTTCAAGATCATGGAGATTGCCCGGGAGCACAAGGTGGAGGTGTTGCGGACGCCTCCCCTGACCCGTGCGGTCTACCACAACACCAGGATCGGGGAGGAGATTCCCGATGGCCTGTACATGGCCGTGGCCCAGGTGCTGGCCTATATCTTCCAGCTGCGGCAGTTCCGCAAGGGGCATGCTGCCAAGCCCTCCATGCCCAGTTTCCCGATTCCCCGGGATATGCGTAGGGATATTTGATCTGGACTGTAGTGCCGGGGTCTGACCCATTTTTCCGAAGGAAAATAGGGTCTGACCCCGTTTTTTCTGTCTGGGAAAAGCTCTGGAGTGGGACTGCTACCTCTGGAGCATGCACAAACCGGTTGGGGGGCTTTCTTCACCGCAATTCACGGCCTTCCCTGGCCGGCCTTGCTACCGCGACATCCATGTCGCTGTTACGAAAGCCCCCCAACCAGTCTGCACCTGAAGATTGTTCTTGCCCGTCAATCAGTAAAGAAATAGGAAGGGCAAAAAGAAGAGCAGGGAGGATTTTCCGGCGTTATCCGAGAAGTCCGGAGGGCGGCGGGCAGGGGGAGGCTTCTGAAGCAGCGCCAGGGATGGCGCGTTAGCAAGGCCGGCCCAGGGATGGGCCGTGAATTGCGGCGGAAGAAGCCTCCCCCTGCCCGCCGCCCCTGCCCGAAAACCAACAGGCTAACGAGCAAGGGCTAGCACGAGGCAGGCGGTCCTACGTCTTCTCGTGCTGGTGAATCCGCTCACCCCAGGCACTATCCGAACCCGGCAGGACCAGGTTCAGAACAATGGCCGTGATCCCGGCCAGGGCAATACCCTCCAGGCCCAGAAACTTCATGCCGCCAATACCGAACACCAGGGTCACGCCCACGATCACCAGGTTGCGGGCCTGGGACAGGTCCACCTGGTTGCGGATCAGGCTGTTCAGGCCCACCACCGCGATGGAGCCGAACAACAGGCAGAGGATACCACCCATGACCGGTGCCGGAATGGTCTGCAAAGCGGCGCCGAACTTGCCGACAAAGGCCAGCACGATAGCAGTGCCGGCAGCCCACAGCATGACCCGGGGATTGAAGTTCCTGGTCAGCATCACCGCACCGGTCACCTCGGAGTAGGTGGTGTTGGGCGGACCGCCGAGCATGGCGGCGGAGCTGGTGGCCAGGCCGTCGCCGAGAAGAGTCCGGTGCAGGCCGGGCTTCTTGATGAAGTTCTTGCCCGTGACGTTGCTGATGGCCAGCACGTCACCGATGTGCTCGATGGCCGGGGCGATGGCCACCGGGATCATGAACAGAATCGCGCCCCAGCCAAACGACGGCGCCATGAACTCGGGTACCGCGAACCAGGGGGCTTCACGGATCGGGGTCAGGTCCACGATGCCGGCAAAGGCTGAAAGAATGTAGCCGACGATAATACCGAACATGATGGGGATGAGCCGGAAGACGCCTTTGGCCCAGACCGACACCACAATTGTGACCAGCAGCGATGCCATGGCGATACCGATGGCCGTGGTGTAGGGCACCAGTTCCGCGGAGCCGTCACCGGTACGACCGGAGGCCATGTGCACCGCCACCGGTGCCAGCCCGAGACCGATGATCATGATTACCGGACCGATCACCACCGGGGGCAGCAGACGGTTGATGAAACCGGTGCCGCGGATCTTCACAGCGGCGCTGAGAAGGATATAGAGGATGCCCGCGGCCATCAGGCCACCCAGGGTCTCCGCCATGCCGAATTCCTGTTTCGCGGCCAGGATGGGTGCGATAAAGGCAAAGGAAGAGGCGAGAAAGACCGGAACCTTGCCGCCGGTGACGATATGGAAAATCAGCGTGCCCAGGCCGGCGGTGAACAGCGCCACATTCGGGTTCATGCCGGTGATCAGGGGCATCAGCACCAGTGCGCCGAAGGCCACCAGGAGCATCTGGGATCCGGCGATGGCCTGGCGCCATACCGGCTCGCCGGCGTAGTCGTCCCGCAGTGATGTGGGGTTTTCAGACTCCTGCATCTCAGACATCCTTCTGCTTGGTGCCAAAGATCTTGTCACCGGCATCGCCGAGGCCGGGCAGGATGTAGCCTTTCTCGTTCAGCCGCTCATCCACCGAGGCGGTGTAGATGGAAACGTCCGGGTGTTTTTCCAGAACTTTCTCGATGCCCTCCGGCGCCGCCACCAGAACCAGGGCGCGAATCTCGGTGCTGCCCGCCTTCTTCAGCAGATCGATGGTGGAAATGAGGGAGCCACCAGTCGCCAGCATCGGATCCACGATCAGCGCCATGCGCTGGTCGAGTTCGCCCACCAGCTTCTCCAGGTAGGTCGACGCTTCCAGGGTTTCCTCGTTGCGGATCTGGCCAACCACGCTCACCCGTGCCACGGGGATCAGGGTCAGTACGCCGTCCAGCATCCCCAGGCCCGCCCGCAGGATTGGAACGATGGTGACCTTCTTGCCGCCGATCTGCTCCACTTCCACCGGTCCTGCCCAGCCTTCGATGGTTTCCTTGTGCAGCGCGAAGTCCTTGGTGGCCTCGTAGGTCAGGAGGGCTGCGACTTCCTGGGCCAGTTCACGGAAGTTCTTGGTGCTGATGTCGGCCCGGCGCATGATCCCGAGCTTGTGTTGAATGAGGGGGTGTTTGACTTCGTGAATGGGCATGGTCCACCTGTTGGTCTGGTCGGAGTTTGCGCAAGGATACCGTATCAGAGAACGTCAGTCAGGGGCTTGACCGGAGATTTTGCAGGAAATGGTATGGATCTTGCCGTTACTCCCGGTAAGCCGGTTTGAGCGTCAAAAAAACGACCCCGGCGCTCACAACCAGAACCAGCGAAGTGGAGACAACCAGTAACATGGACCGGGCTCTCGTCTTTAATAACGTCAAATCCCTGACGCGGGGAAACCTGGGTATTCCCATCCTGCTGATGGCACTGCTGGGCATGATGATCCTGCCGGTGCCGGCGTTTCTGCTGGACGTGCTGTTCACCTTCAACATCGCCCTCTCCATCACCATTCTGCTGGTGTGTGTCTACGCCATGCGCCCCATGGAGTTTGCGGCCTTCCCGACGGTGTTGCTGGTGGCCACCTTGTTGCGCCTGGCCCTGAACGTGGCCTCCACCCGTATCGTTCTGCTCAATGGCCACGAGGGCGGTGACGCGGCGGGTAAGGTGATCGAGTCCTTCGGTGCCGTGCTGATCGGCGGTAACTACGCTGTTGGCCTGGTGGTGTTCGCCATTCTCATGATCATCAACTTCCTGGTGGTCACCAAGGGCGCCGGCCGGGTGTCCGAGGTGAGCGCCCGCTTTACTCTGGATGCCATGCCTGGCAAGCAGATGGCCATTGATGCCGATCTTAACGCCGGCCTGATCAACCAGGAGGAGGCCAAGAGCCGCCGCTCCGAGATTGCCCAGGAAGCGGACTTCTACGGTTCCATGGACGGTGCCAGTAAATTCGTCAAGGGCGATGCCGTTGCCGGCCTGCTGATCCTGTTCATTAACCTGATCGGCGGCATCGGTATCGGCATGCTCCAGCACGGCCTGGATTTTGGCACAGCGACCCAGAACTACGCTCTGCTGACCATCGGTGACGGCCTCGTTGCCCAGATTCCATCGCTGCTGCTGTCCACCGCCGCCGCCATCATGGTGACCCGGGTGACCTCCAGCCAGGACATGGGCGGTCAGATCCTCAAGCAGATGTTCGACGCCCCCAAGGCGCTGGCTATCGCCGCCGGCATCCTGATTCTGCTGGGCCTGATTCCCGGCATGCCCCATGTCGCCTTTCTGGGGCTGGGCCTGGCGGCTGCCGGAGCCGCCTGGTGGATCTGGAAGCAGGATCGCCAGACCGTGGAAGAGGAGGGCGGCTGGCCCGCTTCCGCGCGGGAAGGCGGTTCCGGTTCCCGGCCGGCGTCTTCCGCGCGTTCCGGTGGCGAGCCCGGCGACCATGCCCTGCCTGCTCCGGCGGAAACCCGGGAGCTGGGCTGGGACGACGTCACCACCGTCGACATTGTCGGTCTGGAGGTGGGCTATCGACTGATTCCCCTGGTGGACAAGTCCCAGGGCGGCCAGTTGCTCAGCCGCATCAAGGGCGTTCGCAAGAAGCTCTCCCAGGACCTGGGTTTCTTGATGCCCTCGGTGCACATTCGCGACAACCTTGACCTGATGCCCAACGTCTATCGCATTACGCTGATGGGGGTGACCCTCGCGGAGGCGGAGATCCATCCGGAGCGGGAGCTTGCCATCGACCCCGGCCAGGTGTTCGGCAAGGTGGACGGGATTGCCGGCAAGGACCCGGCCTTTGGCCTGGATGCCACCTGGATCGAGCCGGACCAGAAAGACAACGCCCAGACCCTTGGCTACACCGTGGTGGACGCCAGTACCGTGGTGGCCACTCACCTCAACCAGATCCTGCAGAGCCATGCCCACGAACTGCTGGGCCACGAGGAGGTGCAGAAGTGGCTGGACCAGCTTGAGAAGATCTCGCCCAAGCTGGCGGAAGAACTGGTGCCCACGACGGTATCGATATCGATTCTGCTGCGGGTGCTGCAGAACCTGTTGCGGGAGGAAGTGCCGGTTCGCGACATGCGCTCCATCGCCGAGGCCATCGTCAATGTCCACCCCAAGAGCCAGGACCCGAAAGTCCTGACCACGGCGACCCGCCAGGCACTGCGCCGGATGATCATGCAGAGCATCTGTGGCAACGATAAGGAAATCCCTGTGATCACCCTGGATCCTGAGTTGGAACAGTTATTGCTGAAGAGTCAGCAACAGAGTCAACAATCCGGCGGTGGTGACGACATCGGCCTGGTGCTTGAGCCAGGGATGGTGGAAAAACTGCAGCGGTCACTCCAGGAAAGCGCCCAGCGCCAGGAGATGCTGGGTAAACCGGCGATCCTGCTGGTGTCCGCGCCGCTGCGGCCGGTACTGGCGAAATTCGCCAGTTACGGAGTGGAGCGACTGCACGTGCTGTCGTACCAGGAAGTGCCGGATAACAAGCAAATCACCATTGTGGCATCGGTCGGCCAGTAATGACCGCGGGCTGATGGCCCACTTGGGAGGAAGAGGCAGATGAAAGTCAAAAGGTTCTTTGCGGAAACCATGTCGGCGGCCCTGAAGCAGGTGCGCGAACACATGGGAGACGATGCGGTAATCCTGTCCAGCCGGCGGATCGACGGCGGTGTGGAGATTGTCACCGCCCTGGACTATGACGAAAACATGGCGCGCCAGCGACTGGGTGAGGCTGCGGCGGAAGCCACCAGCGGTGGACGCCTGGGTGAACTGCAGGCGGAACAGCATCGCCGGCTGGAGGAGGAGCTCGACCGCTCCCGGACCCGCATCCGCGAGCTGAGAAGCCGCCGTGACACCGAGTCCTCACCCTCCTACGGCCAGCGGTCCTATCGGACCGATGATTCCCAGCTGCCGGAGGTGCCGCCGAGCCGCGGTGAGATCCGCGCCGGGTCGGCGGCTGGTCAGTCCCCCTCCGACGACCTGGCGCAGATGCGACGGGAAATCGACTCCCTCAGGGCCATGGTGAGTCAGCACGCGCCGGCGCCGGTGGCGGCAGCGACATCGGTCGCTGTTGGCGATCCCGTCGATGCGGTTCGCAAGCGGCTGACTGAGCGCCTGGAAGAGTTCGGCCTGACCCATGAGCTGGCGGTGAGTCTCGCGCGCCAGAGTGGCCGTGGCAAGCTGGAGGACAACTGGAAACGGTCCCTCAAGACCCTGGCGGCCGGCCTGCGGACCGGTGGCGGTGACTGGGCTTCACGGGGCGGTGCCTATGCCCTGGTAGGACCGACGGGTTCCGGCAAGACCACCACCATCGGCAAGATTGCCGCCCAGTACGTGCTTGAGCACGGCGCCGACTCGCTGGCGTTGGTGACCACTGACCGTTACCGGGTGGCCGCCCACGAGCAGCTGTTCGTGTTCGGCCGGATTCTCAATGTTCCGGTGCGGGTGGTGGATGACAGCCACAGCCTGGACGACGTTCTCGATGAGCTGGAAGACCGGCACCTCGTTCTGATTGACACCGCAGGGCTGTCCGGCGCCGACCCCGGCTGCCAGGAGCAGTTGCAGGAGCTGGCCCGCAGCCGTCACCGGATCCGTTCCCACCTGGTGGTGCCGGCGACAAGTCAGCCCAGGATCATGAAATCCATGTGGCATTGCTATAAGATGGCTAACCTTGCAGGTTGTGTCATGACCAAGCTGGACGAGGCCCTGACCCTGGGCGAAGTGCTGGGGTTCGCGGTGGAGACCTCATTGCCGGTGGCCTGGGTGACCGACGGTCAGAAGATTCCCCAGGATCTGCACCAGGCCAACAACACGTCGCTGGTCAGGCTGGGCGTGGAGCGTCTGCGGGACGCCCGCAGGCAGCAGAGCATGGCGGAAGGCGCCTGATCCCAGGGCCGGAGCGGCTGTTGGTCTGGGCTACGAACCTGCAGCACAAACATAGTTATAGAAGAACCTCAGCGGGAACACAGACCATATATGAGCAGACCACATCCGGTTCAGGTAATCGCAGTCACCGGGGGCAAGGGTGGCGTGGGCAAGAGCAACGTCTCCGTTAACCTCGGCATTGCCCTTTCGCAGATGGGGCGTAGGGTGGTATTGCTGGACGCGGATCTGGGGCTGGCCAATATCGATGTCCTGCTGGGAATCACCGCCAACCGCAACCTGTCCGATGTGCTTGCCGGGGAGTGCGATCTGCGGGACGTGCTGGTCAGCGGTCCCGGCGGAATCAGGATCGTGCCCGCGTCCTCCGGGACCCAGCGCATGACCCAGCTCAGTGCCATGGAGCACGCCGGCCTGATCAACGCCTTCAGTGAACTGGGCGATCAGGTGGATGTGCTGATCGTGGACACCGCAGCCGGAATTTCCGAGAGCGTGGTGAGCTTCCTGCGGGCTTCCCAGGAGCTGCTGCTGGTGGTGTGTGATGAGCCCACCTCCATCACCGATGCTTACGCCCTGATCAAACTGATGAACCGTGATTACGGTACCAACCGCTTCCGTATACTGGCCAACCAGGTTCGCAACGAGCAGGAAGGCAAGCATCTGTTCGGAAAACTGACCCGGGTCACCGAGCGCTTCCTGGACGTTGCACTACAATACGTCGGCATGGTTCCCTACGATGAAGCCGTGCGCAAGGCTGTTCAGCGTCAGCGCGCGGTGCTGGATGTCTACCCCAGGGCCAAGGCATCCCTGGCCATCAAGGCCCTGGCCGAAAAGGTCGACAGTTGGCCGTTGCCCTCATCGCCTAGGGGGCACCTGGAATTCTTCGTGGAGCGCCTGGTGGGTACAGGCACCTGATCATTACCGTTGCAGGATGGTTTAAACGGATACATGACATTGGCCAGACGTCTCGGAATCTATCATCAGACCGGCCGGCAAGATGCCCATCAACTGGTGGAGCAACATGCCCCGCTGGTCAAGAAAATCGCCCTCCACCTTATGGCCCGTCTGCCCGATTCGGTCCAGCTGGACGACCTCATCCAGGCCGGGATGGTGGGGCTGCTTGAGGCGGCCGCCAAATACCAGTCGGACCGGGGCGCCTCCTTCGAAACCTATGCCGGTATCCGTATCCGTGGCGCCATTGTGGATGAAATCCGCAGGGGCGACTGGGTGCCCCGTTCGGTTCACCGCAACGCCCGCCGGGTAGCCGCGGCCATCAAGTCCGTTGAAGACCGGGAAGGCCGCGAAGCCCAGGACCTCGAAGTGGCACAGGAGCTGGGTATGGGGTTGTCCGAGTATCATGCCTGCCTGAGTGACGCCAGTTCCGGCCGACTTTTTTCCCTCGATGAGCTCAATGAATCCGGAGAGCTGCCGATACACGAGCAGGAAGCGTCGGATAATCCCCTCGATGATGTGTCCGGGGAGGCATTCCGCAACAATCTCGCCGCGGCGATAGAAGGGCTGCCGGAGCGGGAAAAGCTGGTGCTCAGCCTGTATTACCAGGAGGAGCTCAACCTGAAAGAAATCGGTGCTGTGCTTGGCGTCAGTGAAAGCCGGGTCAGCCAGATCCACAGCCAGGCAGCCCTGCGGCTGCGGGGGCGACTTTCGGGCTGGCAGGCCAATGACGCCGGTTCTCTCTAGGGCCTGGTGTGTGCCGGCCCCCCGTTGATAACACATTGAAACGGACTGTCGCCTCGATACTGTTAGAATGTCCGCTTTGCGCTAGGATCTGACAGCAGCTGGCCCGCAAGGCGGTGCCAGATTACCAAGGTTACTATTCCGGCGACTACCAACTGGAGGTCCCATTGGACAAGAACATGAAAATCCTCATTGTGGATGATTTTTCCACGATGCGACGGATCATCAAGAACCTGTTGCGAGATCTCGGGTTTACCAACACCGAAGAGGCGGATGACGGTAATACGGCATTGCCGATGCTTCGTACAGGTAAGTTCGACTTCCTGATCACCGACTGGAACATGCCGGGCATGTCCGGGTTCGACCTGCTCAAGGAAGTACGCGCCGACGAGAACCTGAAGGACCTGCCCGTCCTCATGGTGACCGCGGAAGCCAAGCGCGACCAGATTGTGGCCGCGGCCCAGGCCGGGGTGAACGGCTATGTGGTCAAACCTTTCACGGCCGCGGTACTCAAGGAAAAGATCGAGAAGATCTTCGAGCGAATTCAGTAAAGCGCCGGTTGCGCTTTGTAACCCGATCTGACAGTCCGGATACGCTCCCATGAGCAAAGACAAACAGCCTGAAGCCAGCCTCGACCCGGAAATCGCCTCCAAGCTCAAGCAGCATGCCGATGAGCTGGTGGAACAGGTCAACGCCGGCGAATATGCCCGCGCCATGACCCTGATCAATGACCTCAGCGAGGTTCGGGATCAGAGTCTGTACCGGGAAGTGGGCCGGTTGACCAGAAGCCTTCATGAGGCGATTCGCAATTTCCAGATCCAGCCCCAGAACGCGGAGCAGCAGGAAGCGCTGTCGAAGATGTCCGATGCGTCGGACCGTCTCCAGTATGTGGTTGAAATGACCAGCAAGGCTGCCAACCGCACCATGGACCTGGTGGAGGATGCCATGCCCCGGGCCAATGCCATGTGCGAGCAGGCAAAGGTCCTGAGGGACGACTGGCAGCGGCTTCGCCGGCGTGAAATGGCTCCCTCTGAATTCCGGGAGCTGTACGGACGTATCGACCGGTTTTTTGAAAGCCTCTCCGGAGACGCCGAGAAAATGTACGGCGACCTTTCGGAAATCCTGCTGGCCCAGGACTTCCAGGACCTTACCGGGCAGGTGATCCAGAAGGTGACCGCGCTGGTGAAGGAGGTGGAGGAGAACCTGCTCAGCCTGGTGGTCATGGCCAGCCATGTGGACCAGCTCACCGGGACCGTCCACGAACTCAAAGAACAAGAGTCCTCAGCCATCAAGGGCGAAGGGCCTCAAATGCGCGCCGCAGAGCGGTCCGATGTGGTGTCCGGCCAGGACGACGTTGACGACCTGCTGTCCAGTCTCGGCTTTTAAGTGAGGTAGTTGCATGGCATTCGATGCAGACGAAGAGATCCTTCAGGATTTCCTGGTGGAGGCGGGAGAAATCCTTGAGCAGCTCTCCGAACAACTGGTAGACCTGGAGCGGCATCCTGACGACAGCGATCTGCTGAATGCCATTTTCCGCGGCTTTCATACCGTCAAGGGGGGCGCTGGCTTCCTTCAGCTCGAAGCACTGGTGAATTGCTGTCACTCCGCGGAAAACGTCTTCGATACCCTGCGTAATCACAAGCGCAGGGTGACGCCCGAGCTGATGGACGTGGTCCTTCAGGCCCTGGACTACATCAACACCATGTTCGATCAGGTCCGCAATCGTGAGGAGCCGACGCCGGCTCCCCTGTCACTGATTCAGACCCTGGACGAGTACGCTCTGCCGGAAGGGCAGGGTGCCGCCGCAGCCAGGCCCGAGCCCGAACAGTCCCCGGGCCCCGCCACGGATGAAGATCCCGGTGATATCACCGACGAGGAGTTCGAACAGTTGCTGGATGCGCTGGAAGGCGACAAGGCCGGGGGTGGTTCCGATCCGAAACAGGCGGAGGCCACCCCGAGTGCGGACACCCCTGGTGATGACAGCAGCGACATCAGCGATGACGAATTCGAAGCCCTGCTGGATCAGCTCCACGGCAAGGGCCGGTTTTCCGGGGAAGTCGCCACCCAAAGCGTCCCCGATCCGGACGAAACCGGTCAGCCGTCCGAACCGGGCCAGTCTGTTGCCACCGGCAATGCTGAGGAAAGTGCCAAGTCCGGTGACAGCGACCTGATCACCGACGATGAGTTCGAGCGTCTGCTGGACGAGCTCCACGGCAAGGGCAAGAGCCCCGGTATCGCCGACGGCGCGGTTGCCAGGACCCCGGCGGACACCGACAAGACCAGTAAAGTTCCTGACGGGCCAGAAGCCCAGGCCAGGCCAGAGGCAAAGGCGGCACCCTCACCCAAGCCCGGTGCAGGCAAAGCCCCTGAGACCACCAAACCCGCCGCGGCTCCGAGGGACAGTCATCCGCCTGCGGCAGAGACGACGGTCCGGGTGGACACCAAGCGTCTTGACGACATCATGAACATGGTGGGTGAGCTGGTGCTGGTGCGGAACCGGCTTCAGCGTCTGGGGGCGGACAGCGAAGACGAGCACATGCACAAGGCGGTTTCCAACCTCGACGTGGTTACCACCGATCTCCAGTCTGCCGTCATGGCGACCCGGATGCAGCCCATCAAGAAAGTGTTCGGCCGCTTTCCGCGGGTCGTCCGGGATCTGGCCAGGAATCTGAAGAAAGAGATCAACCTGGTGATGCACGGGGAAGAGACCGACCTCGACAAGAACCTGGTGGAGGCCCTGGCGGACCCGCTGGTTCACCTGGTGCGCAACTCCGTCGACCATGGCATCGAGGCGCCGGACGTCCGTGAGAAAGCCGGCAAGCCCCGCCAGGGCACCGTAACCCTGTCCGCCGAGCAGGAGGGGGATCATATCCTGCTGTCCATCGAGGATGACGGCGGTGGCATGGACCCGGAGAAGCTCCGCAGAAAAGCGGTGGAGAAGGGCATCTATGACCAGGACGTGGCGGACCGCCTCACGGAAACGGAATGCTTCAACCTGATTTTCGCCGCCGGTTTTTCCACCAAGGACCAGATTTCCGACGTATCCGGGCGTGGCGTGGGGATGGATGTGGTGAAGACCAAGATCAGCCAGCTGAATGGCCAGATCCAGGTCCATTCAAAACTGGGGAAAGGTACCGCCATCCGGATCAAGGTGCCCCTGACCCTGGCGATCATGCCCACCCTGATGATCATGCTGGCGAACCAGTCCTTCGCCCTGCCGCTGGTAAACGTGGTGGAAATCTTCCACCTGGATCTCACCAAGAAGAACATCGTCGATGGGCGCGAGTGTATCGTGGTGCGTGACAAGGTCTTCCCACTGTTCCACATCAAGCGCTGGCTGGTGCCATCGGATCGCGGCTCGGCGGAGCCCGAGAACGCCCATGTAGTGATCGTGGCAATGGGGACCAAGCAGGTGGGCTTTGTGGTTGACCAGCTGGTTGGCCAGGAAGAGGTGGTGATCAAGCCTCTGGGTCGTGCCCTTCAGGGCACGCCCGGCATGGCTGGCGCCACCATCACCGGCGATGGCCGGATTGCCCTGATCATTGATGTGCCCAGCCTGCTGCAGCACTACGGTTGAGAAGGCACACTAGGGAGAGTGCATGACGGTTTCGGTCCTGGTCGTTGATGATTCCGGTTTTTTCCGCAAGCGACTGACGGAAATCCTGGGTGCATCCGGCAGTATCCGGGTGGTCGGCGTCGCCAGTAACGGCCGCGAGGGCGTGGAACTGGCGGAGAAGCTGCGCCCGGACGTGATCACTATGGATTACGAAATGCCGGTGATGAACGGCATTACCGCGGTCAGGGAAATCATGCGTCGGTGCCCGGCCCCGGTGCTGATGTTTTCGTCCCTCACCTACGAGGGCGCCAGGGTGACCCTGGATGCCCTCGAAGCTGGCGCCGTTGACTTCCTACCCAAGAATTTCGAGGACATCGCCAGGGACAACTCGGAGCTCCAGCGGATTCTCCGTGAACGCATTCTGGATGTCGCCCGCAGCCGTCCCAGGGCGGGCCAGGGTGCCCGGGATGAGCGGACCCCGCCTGCCGCGGAAGAGCCCTCTGCCGCAACCAGCGACGGTCCCGCCACCAGAGCACCGGTCGCCCGCCAGCCACACCGGCAAACACCAGTAGAACCCCGCCGCTCGCCGGTTGCTACCGGAACGGCACGGCGCGAACCGGAAGCACCGGCCCGTGCCAACCACCGTAAAACACCCCCGCGACGTTACCAGGTGGTCGGAATCGGCACGTCCACCGGCGGGCCCATCGCCCTGCAGAAGGTGCTCGCCGAACTCCCTGCCAATTTCCCGGCGCCCATCGTTCTGGTACAGCACATGCCCGGAAGCTTCACTCCCGCCTTTGCGGAGCGGCTTAACAAGCTTTGCCGTATTGAGGTGCGACAGGCGGAGGATGGCGACGTGCTGAGGCCGGGCCTGGCCCTGCTGGCGCCCGGGGGCAAGCAGATGATGGTGGAGAACCGCGGGGGGCAGGGCCGCATACGCATTCTGCCGGGTGATGAGCGCCTGAACTACCGGCCCAGCGTGGACGTGACCTTTGGCTCCCTCGCCCGCAGTTTTCCCGGGAAGACGCTGGGGGTCATCCTCACCGGCATGGGAGCTGACGGCAAGGAAGGCTGCCGCATGATGAAACAGTCCGGTTCCGTGATCTGGTCCCAGGATGAGCGGACGTCGGTTATCTATGGCATGCCCATGGCGGTGGCCAAAGCCGGTCTGACGGATGAAGTGCTGCCCCTGGACGAGGTGGGACCGCGGCTGACCGAAGGAGTCAGTTGATGGACATTCTCAGCCTCCTGGGCATTATTCTGGCGTTCATGGCGCTACTGGGGGGCAACCTGCTCGAGGGGGGCACCCTGGCCTCCCTGTTCAATGGCCCGGCCGCGCTGATCGTGATCGGCGGCACCCTGGCGGCGACGATGCTGCAAACCTCCGGCGCTTTGCTGAAACGGGCCTTCGTACAGGCCCGGTGGGTATTTGTTCCGCCCTACATCGGCCTGGACGACGGCGTTGGCAAGATCATGGACTGGAGCGTCAAGGCTCGTAAGCAGGGACTGCTGGGGCTCGAAGGAGCCGCCGAAAAAGAGCCTGAGGCCTTTGCCCGCAAGGGCCTCCAGTTACTGGTGGATGGCGCCGAAACAGAGACCATCCGCAGTGTTATGGAGGTGGATCTCGAGTCCCGGGAGCAGCGGGACCTGGAAGCCGCCCAGGTCTTCGAGGCCATGGGCGGGTATTCCCCCACCATCGGCATTATCGGTGCGGTTATGGGCCTGATTCAGGTGATGACCAATCTCACTGACCCCTCGGCTCTCGGCAGCGGTATCGCCACGGCATTCGTGGCCACCATCTACGGGGTTGCTCTGGCTAACCTGCTGTTCTTTCCCATTGCCAACAAGATGCGGGAGATCGTCCGTCGCCGCAGTCGCTACGAAGACATGATGATCGATGGCATCGTGGCGATCGCGGAAGGGGAGAACCCCCGTTCCATCGAGATGCGTCTGCGGGGTTTCGTGCAGTCATGATGCACGCTTCGCAATGACCGGGAGGGCGGATCCATGAGACGTCGACGCAGTCGGGCCGAGGTGGCGCAGAACCGGGAGCGCTGGCTGATTTCCTACGCGGATTTCATCACCCTTCTGTTCGCTTTTTTCGTGGTCATGTATTCCGTGTCGTCCGTCAATGAAGGCAAGTACAAGGTACTGTCGGAGACACTGACGGGCGTTTTCAATGCCCCCCAGCGAGCCATCCAGCCCATCGATGTGGGTGACCAGACCAGCGCCTTGTCATTGCGGAACGAGGACGCGGTGATCCCTCCGCCGGTGACCCGTCAGCCTGAGATCGCGCCCTCCACCACGGTCCGTGAACAGGCGGCCCGCAGCGAAGCGCTGCGGAGTATGGCCAGCCAGTTTGCCGATGAATTCGACAGCCTGATCAACCAGGGTGTCGTCAATCTTCAGACCAGCGACCAGTGGATCGAGCTGACCCTGCGGGACAGTCTGCTTTTTGGCAGTGGTGAGGCGGAGCCTCATTACGATGCCTTCCCGGTGATGGACCGGATTGCGGATATCCTGGGGGACAGGGATAACGCCATCCGGGTCGAGGGCTTCACCGACAACCGGCCGATACGAACGAACCGGTTTCCCTCCAACTGGGAGCTCTCCGCCGCCCGGGCCGCCGCTGTGGTGCGTATGCTGGCGGGAGAAGGCATCGATCCCTCACGAATGGCTGCTGTTGGCTATGGTTCCTACCAGCCCGTCGCCCGTAACGATACCGAGGATGGGCGGCGGCGCAATCGCCGGGTGGTCCTGCTGATCTCCCGTGACGCCGCCATTCGGGGTGCTGTGCGCTCGCCCTGAGCCTCGTCCGGCCGGAGGCTGGCATGATATGTGTATCATTCCGGTCGAGAGTATCGAAATTGCTCCGATGGCAAGGTTTTGCCGTCAAGTTCAGGCAATGGATGCCGTTAACACAGTCTGAATCGAAAGGCTTCCCCAGGCGGGGCGGCCGGAAACTGGAGAGTCATTTGTGCGCATCTGGGCAGTAGCCAATCAGAAGGGTGGCGTCGGCAAGACCACTACGGTCGTCACCATGGCCGGCCTGCTGGCGGAGCAGGGCCGCCGGGTGCTGGTAGTGGATCTTGATCCTCATGGCTCCCTCACCAGCTGGTTCGGGTACGACCCCGACAACCTGGCCCACAGTGTGTTCGATCTGTTCCAGCATGGGGGCAGGGTGCCTGACGGGCTGCCCGCACAACTCATTGTGGAAACCGGGACCGACAATGTCTCGCTGTTGCCTGCCAGTACGGCTCTGGCCACCCTTGAGCGGAAAATGGTCGGAGTGGAAGGCATGGGCCTGATCGTTTCCCGGGCCCTGGCCCAGTTATGGGACGATTTCGACTACGTGCTGCTGGACAACACGCCCTCCCTTGGCGTGCTTATGGTAAACGCCCTGGCAGCGGCACAGCACCTGATCGTGCCGGTACAGACCGAGTTCCTGGCTCTCAAGGGTCTTGAGCGCATGTTGCATACCCTGCAGATGATCATGCGTTCCCAGAAGAACCGGCTGGCCTTCACCATCGTACCCACCCTCTATGACAAGCGGACACAGGCCTCGGTAAGGAGTCTGAATGAGCTGCGCCGGACCTACCCCGAAGAACTCTGGCGGTTCATGATTCCCGTGGACACCCGCTTCCGGGATGCCAGTGAGGCGGGCGTGGTCCCGTCCAGGCTGGATCGCGACACCCAGGGCGTACGTGCTTACCGTCGACTGCTCCAGGACCTGAATGAAGGAACCACCTCATGGGCTGGCAAGTGATGTTCTGGCTGGCTGACGGATTTTTGTCGCCGCCCCTGAACGATGGTGGAGGCCGTCATGGTGTCTGACCGCAGGACCAACCTGGCGGACCCGTCCGCGGCATTGGTCAGTTACCTGGATGATCTGCTCCATACCGCCACCTCGGGTGTGACCGAGGAGAAGGAAGAAGGGCTGGAGGTGGTAGTCCAGGAAGTCCGTGAACCGGCGCCGGCGCCGGAGACTGCTCCCGTTATATCTGCGCCGGTGGAACCGGAGCGGGCCAGACCCCCGAAGCCGATGGTGACGGAAACCCGACGGTCGGCGGAACCGGTCATTGAGGCTCCGTCGGCAAAGGCGGAGCAGGCAGCCGGAGTCGACCAGGCCCCGCTGCCGGTGGAGCCGGAAGGGCGGCCCGACTGGTCGGAAAAACCCTTTGAATGCCTGATATTCCGGGTCGCGGGGTTGCAGCTGGCAGTGCCCCTGGTATTACTCGGTGCGATCCATCGTATGGATGAAAAGGTCAAGCCCATTCCCGGGCGGCCCCCGTGGTACATGGGGATGCTGCTGGACCGGGGCCAGAAGCTGAAAGTGGTGGATTCCGCCGAGTGGATCATGGCCGGCCGGGTACCGGCGGGCGCCCGGGATGGCTATCGGTTCGTGATCAGGCTGGATGACAGTGATTGGGCACTGGCCTGTGACGAGGTGGCGGAGTCGTTCACCCTCAACCCGGACCAGGTGCGTTGGCGGTCGGCCCGCAGCAAGCGCCCCTGGCTCGCCGGTACCGTGGTCCAGCACATGTGCGCGCTGATTGATGTGGGAGCAATGGCCCGTCTGTTGGCGCGTGCCGAGCGGGAGCACCGCCTCGATCTTGACTGATATTGTCTTAAGGTTTTATTCGATCTTGCCGATAGCACAACTGACTGGCAGGCAGTAAACGCGGTTACCAAATGAAACCGTGCCACTCTGGCACGGTTTGTGCCCCCTGAATATAGTATGGGGCACTGACGATGATTTTTTGACATCAGGCTGTCCCGTTCGTGGATGGCCTGCGAGGAGATAACGCACTATGGCATCCACGAACGGACAACAGAGTCGTGCCCAGGACGACAAGGTACTTCAGTACGTCACTTTCCGTCTGGACGAGGAAACCTATGGCATCGATGTAATGCAGATCCAGGAAGTGCTGCGCTACACCGAAATTGCACCGGTACCCGGCGCTCCGGATTATGTGTTGGGAATCATCAACCTCCGGGGCAACGTGGTGACGGTGATCGATACCCGCCGCCGCTTCGGCCTGATGGATGCGGAGGTCACCGATGCCACCCGCATCGTGGTGATGGAGTCCGACAGCCAGGTGATGGGGATCCTGGTGGATTCCGTGGCGGAAGTGGTTTATCTGAAGGCCAGTGAGATTGAGACCGCACCCAACGTGGGGAACGAGGAAAGCGCCAAGTTCATCCAGGGTGTGTGCAACAAGAATGGCGAACTCATCATTCTTGTTGAGTTCGACAAGATGCTGTCTGATCACGAGTGGGCGGAACTCGCCACACTCTGAGCCGACGCCAGGCAGGGCCCGACCACCGTCGGGTCTCACCGGGAAGGCTCCGAGGTCCGGTACCCGGCCAGTCGTGATCACCACCAACCGAGGATCGTGTGATGATGACAACCGACTGGACCGCCCTGGCACCCTGGGCCATGACCGTGTTTGCCTTCGTGCTTCTGGCTGCCCAGGGCCTGATCAACAGCCGCCGCATTGCCAGGCTGCGCCAGCAGTTACGGGACAACAGCGAGCATCTGGTAAGGGAACTCAATGCCACCAGCAGTGGCAGTCTCGGGGTGGGCAATCGACTGATTGCCTGCGAGCGCCAGGTTCATGAGCTGCGCAGGATGTTCGACGAGATGCGCCAGAACGACCCTCTGCGGGTGTCTTACGACGAAGCGTCGCGGCTGGTGGATCTCGGGGCGGATGTGGATGACCTGATGAACACCTGTGGCATCTCCCGGCCGGAAGCGGAGTTGGTGTCGGCGCTCAGGCTCCGCCAGCAGAAGGCCGCCTGAGTCGACCGTTTATGAGGACGCCGGCTCGGGTTCAGGACCCGGCGTCCTCCGGCGTCCTGCCCTGAATGTGAAACGCAAACGCGAGGATCTCGGCGATCACCCGATACAGGGTTTCGGGGATCTCCTCGGCCAGGTCCAGTCTCGCCAGCACGCCCGCCAGTTCCGCGTTTTCATAGAGCGGAACGTCATGCTCCCGGGCGATTCGGATGATCTCCTCCGCCACTTCGTCCAGACCGCTGGCGGCCACCACAGGCGCTCGCGAGCCATCATATTTCAGGGCGACAGCGGTTTCCCGCTGCTTCTGATCCTGGTCAGCCATCTTGAGGCCTCCTGTTTCTCGTCTTTTCCGTCTTTCAGGCCCGGGTGTCCACCAGCCGATGTTCCAGTTTTGTGGTGGCAGTCGGTGGATGGCCCCGGCGGCATTCCAGTTCAGCAACTTCCAGGCCCAGTTCGGATAGGCTGGCCCTGAGCGTTCCCAGCTGTCGGTTCACCTTACGCACCGTTTCCTGCCGATCCGCCCAGACCCTGGCCGACACCGCCTGCTGACGCAGGGCAACGTCGAAGAACACCCGGCCAGCCTGGTCAAGATCCATGGCAAGGGAGAACCGCCACTCAGCCACACCGGCCCGCCTGACGCCAGGGCGGTCCTCCCGCTCCGACTTTTCATAGTCGATTTTCAGTTGGGCCGTTCGCACTTCTCCCCCGGGAGCCAGCCAGGGAAGGTCTGTCACCAGGGTATTGACCGGCGCGGGAGCCTCCGCCGTGGCCCGGGTCGTCAGCAGCTGGCTGTGAAGCTGGTTGACGGTGATGCGGTTCAGTATTCCCGCCAGCAGTCGCAACATCTGTCCCGGCGATGGGGCCTCCCGCGCGGCGGCGGGGGGCGGAGTACTGGCCACCGGAAACTGCAGGGGACTGTTGACCAGGTCGGGGCTGGGCAGGGGCGTGAATCGGGTGAACTGGTCGGACGCCAGGTTCTGATGCTGCAGCAGACTCAGGGCCAGCCGGCCCAGGGCCAGTTTCAGGTCGCTGATGGCGGGCTCCGCGCCCCGCGCCAGTTTCGCTTCGGTGAGGACGCCACTGTTGCTGAGCCATTCCCTGACGCGGGCGGCGTCGAGATTCTTTAATCCTGCATCGCCGCCTGTCTGGGCGGCGCCCTGGCCGCCACTGATCCCGGGGTCGGTGGCGCTTCCCTGAGCTGGCAGTATCCGGGCAATTGCCTGCAGTGCTTCCCGGACACCGCCGGGAAGGGGGTCCGCAGCGCCGGGCTGACCGGTTCCCGGGGCCGGCCGAAGTCCTGTGGTAAGTGCATTGAGTAACTGGCTCAGGCCATTGTCCAGGTGCTGTTGCCACGGCAGGTGGCGAATCAGGGCCTGGGTCAGGCGTGCGTCCGCCGGCACGGGCAGCTTGTCGAGCAGGTTCAGGGTCTGGCCTTCCCGCATGATGCGGATCAGATCGCCTGCCTTCAGCTCCGGGGCGTTTGCGGGCAGGGCCACCTTCAGGTTGTGACCGCGAACCTCGATCAGGGCCTGCCGGGCGTCTTTTTCGGTGATCAGTTCAGCAACGCGGGCGACCACCGCCTGCCGGTTCTCCAGGGGTAACGCCTGCAGCTGGCGCACGGCATCCCCCTGGGCCGCTGCCTGGGTGCTGGCCGGCCTTGGCTTTTCACTACCGGAGGCTGGCTGGATGGGCTGGTTACCGTGAGGTAATTTCATGGGTTTTGTGCAACACGCCGCGCCGTTTTGATGTCAGGCAAGAGTAATCCCCCGCCCGTTTCGTTATAATAGCGCCCGCCTCGGACATCGTTTCCGGGGCCCGCCGGTACTGCCGGCTCCATCTTTTCCGGGTGGCAGAAGCCATCCGCTGGTGACCGGGGCGCTGATGACTGAGCCGTTACTACAGGCTGATCACTTGTTGAAGGCGGAATGCCTGGAGTGCGAGCGGGACGGGCGCTTCCTGTTTCGTGATCTGAGTTTTTCCATAGTGCCCGGGACGCTCACCCGTGTCGAGGGTCCCAACGGTTCCGGCAAGACCACCCTGCTTCGAATCCTGGCCGGACTGAACGACAACTGGAGCGGGCAGGTGCTCTGGCGCGGCCGTCCCCGCCATCGGCAGTGGGAAAGCGTTCGCCGGAACCTGTTGTACCTCGGTCACCGGCCGGGCATCAAGGCACTGCTGACGCCCCTGGAAAACCTGCAGGCCCTGGCAGCGGGCCGTCAGGCGGTCACCAACCGGATTCTCGAGCAGGCCCTGGCGCAGGTGGGACTCGGTCCCTGGTGCCATGTGCCGTGCCAGAACCTGTCAGCGGGCCAGAAACGCCGGGTGGCGCTGGCCCGGCTGCTGTTTGCCGATGAGCCGCTCTGGCTGCTGGATGAGGCGTTCACGGCACTGGATGTGGACGCGGTGGCCGCCGTGGAAAATCTGTTGCTGGACCAGGTCCGCCGTGGCGGCGCGGTGGTGATGACCACCCACCACGAACCGTCCCTGCGGAACATGAACCGGATTCGTCTGGGCACCGTGATCGAGCAGGGCGAGCCCAGCAGCCAGTTGCAGCAGGAGGATGCCTGAGATGGGTAAGCAGGAATCCGTTGTGCCCGCCGGGCTGCCGATACTCGATCCGGTGGCGGAATCTCCCGGGGTGCTCCGGGCCATGTTGGCCCTGCTCCGCCGTGACCTGCGCCTGAGCATTCGCCAGAAACAGGACCTGCTCAATCCGCTGCTGTTCTTCGCTATGGTGGTGGCGCTGTTCCCGCTTGGGGTAAGCCCGGAAGCGTCGTTCCTGCGGGAGGCGGGTACCGGGATTCTCTGGGTGGGGGCCCTGCTGGCCACACTGCTGTCGCTGGACCACCTTTTTCGTTTCGATTTCGAGGATGGCACCCTCGAGCAGATGGCCCTGCAGCCGCAGCCTCTGTTTCTGCTGGTGCTGGCCAAAACGCTGGCACACTGGCTCGTTACCGGCCTGCCGCTGGTATTGCTGACCCCGGTTCTGGGTCTCATGTTGTATCTGGACGGGAACTCTGTAGCGGTTCTCTGTCTAACGCTGCTGATCGGAACGCCCGTGCTCAGCCTCATCGGTTCGGTGGGCGCGGCGCTGACAGTGGGATTGCGGGCCGGCGGCGTGCTCTTGTCCCTGCTGATCATCCCTCTGTATATTCCGGTGCTGATTTTCGGCACCGGCACGGTGATGGCGGCAGGGGATGGGGCTGACGTGTCCGGCCACCTGGCCCTGATGGCAGCGATGCTGGTGCTGGCGTTGGTGCTGGCGCCATTCGCCGCCGCAGCGGCCTTGAAAATCAGTTTGTCCGCGTCCTAGGATGCGATCGGTCTTGAATCAGGGGAAACGCCCGATGTGGCAATTTTTTCACAAGCTGGGGTCACCGAAGTGGTTCTACGGAATCGCGGGGCGCTTCATGCCCTGGCTGTTGGGTATCGGCCTGCTGCTGGCCCTGTCGGGCATTGTCTGGGGCCTGGGCTTCGCCCCCAAGGACTATCTCCAGGGAAACAGCTACCGGATCATCTTCATCCACGTACCCACGGCATTCCTGGCCCAATCGGTCTATCTGATGATGGCGGTGGCCGGGGTGGTCACCCTGGTTTGGAAGATGAAACTGGCGGATGTCTTCGTCAAGGCCGTGGCCCCGGTGGGAGCGGCCCTGACCTTTCTGGCCCTGTTCACCGGTGCCGTCTGGGGACAGCCAACCTGGGGTACCTGGTGGATCTGGGACGCCCGGCTCACCTCCATGCTGATCCTGCTGTTCCTTTACCTGGGGGTAATGGCGCTGGGTTCGGCGATTGCCGATGAAAAATCCGCAGCGCGCGCGGTTGCGGTACTGGTACTGGTGGGTGTGGTGAACATTCCCATCATCAAGTATTCCGTGAACTGGTGGAACACGCTCCATCAGCCGGCCACCTTCAAGCTGACAGAAAAACCCACCATGCCCCCTGAAATGTGGGTGCCGCTGCTGCTGGTGGTGGTGGGCCTGTACCTGTGGTTTGGCTGGATCGCCCTGTACCGGATGCAGACCGAAGTCCTGCGCCGCGAGCGCCGCAGCCGGTGGGTGCAGGATCTGATGCACCCGGGCGGCCGTTCAGACGTATCTTCCGGAGGAGCCCGAGCCGATGGCGTTTGATTCCCTTAATGCCCTGATCGTCATGGAAGGCCACGGCCCATACGTGTGGACCTGCTATGGCGTTTTTTTCCTGCTGCTTGGCGTGCTTGTCTGGTGGTCCCTCCGGGAGCGTCGCCAGCTGGTGCGTGAGCAGAAACAGCTCCAGCAACAGAAGACGGAAGCGAGTCCCCTGCAGGCGGGGTCGACCGCAGGCAGCTTCCAGCGGATCAATACTTCCCGACAGTGAGGCAGGCAACCGATCATGAACCCGGCACGTAAACGAAAGCTGAGCATCATTCTTTTCCTGCTGGCAGGACTCGCCATAGCCGTTGGTCTGGCCACCTACGCTTTTCGCCAGAACATCAACCTGTTCTACGATCCCAGCCAGATCGCCGGGGGCGAGGCGCCGGTGGATGTCCGGATCCGGGCAGGTGGCATGGTGGAGGAAGGCTCGGTCAGGCGCGACCCGGACAGCCTGAAGGTGGAATTTCGCGTCACCGACTATGCCTCCTCGGTAACGGTCATGTACGAAGGCATACTTCCGGACCTGTTCGCCGAAGGGCAGGGGGTGGTGGCGACGGGGCATCTTAATGGCGAGGGTCGCTTCATGGCGGAACAGGTTCTTGCCAAGCACGATGAGCAGTACATGCCTCCGGAAGTGAGCAAGGCACTGGAAAAGGCGTCGGCCCGCGCCGAAGAGCAGGGTGCGAAAGAGTTGCCCAACTATTGATGGCTGATTGCCACTCTTAACTCACCCCGGAGGGAGAGATTCATGTTTCCGGAGTTCGGACAAGTTACGCTGATTCTGTCGCTGCTGCTGGCGATACTGCTGGCGGTGGTTCCGCTGGTGGGGTCACTGACCGGCCGAGACAGCCTCCAGGCTTTCGCCCGGCCCCTGGCCACCGGCCAGTTCGTGTTTGTAGCGATCGCCTTTGCGATTCTGACCCGGGCCTTCCTTATCGATGATTTCTCGGTGGCCTATGTGGCCAACAACAGCAACAGTCTGATGCCCTGGTACTACAAGTTCAGCGCGGTATGGGGCGGCCATGAGGGTTCCCTGCTGCTGTGGATTCTGATGCTTGCGGGCTGGACCCTGGCGGTGGCCATCTTCAGCCGCCGCCTGCCGTCTGTGATGGTTTCCCAGGTTCTCTCCGTGATGGGTATGGTGTCCATCGGCTTCCTGCTGTTCATCCTGCTTACCTCGAACCCGTTTGACCGGATCCTCCCCAATGTGCCGGCGGATGGGGCCGACCTTAATCCCCTGCTGCAGGACTTCGGCCTGATTGTCCATCCGCCTTTGCTGTACATGGGTTACGTGGGTTTCTCCGTGGCCTTTGCCTTCGCCATTGCCGCGTTGATCAATGGTCGCCTGGACGCGGCCTGGGCCCGCTGGTCACGGCCCTGGACGACCGTGGCCTGGGCGTTTCTGTCCCTGGGTATCGCCCTGGGCAGCTGGTGGGCCTACTACGAGCTTGGCTGGGGCGGCTGGTGGTTCTGGGACCCGGTGGAAAATGCCTCACTGTTGCCCTGGATCGCGGGCACCGCCCTGATGCACTCCCTGGCGGTGACGGAAAAGCGCGGCGTGTTCAAGAGCTGGACCGTGCTGCTGGCGATTCTGACCTTCTCCCTGAGTCTGCTGGGCGCATTTCTGGTTCGTTCCGGGGTCCTGACATCGGTGCACTCCTTCGCCGCCGACCCGACCCGGGGTGCTTTCCTGCTGGGGTTGCTGGCGATTACGGTAGTGGCCAGTCTCACCCTCTATGCCTTCAGGGCACCGGTCGTGCATACCCGGGTCCGCTTCGGCTCCCTGTCGCGGGAGGTATTCCTGCTGCTGAACAATGTTTTCCTGATGGCGGCCATGCTGCTGGTCCTGGTGGGCACGGTGTTTCCGCTGATCGCGAGTTACTACGAGTTGGGAGACGTGTCGGTGGGTGAGCCCTTTTTCAACCTGACCTTCAGTCCCCTGGCGGTTGCCGTGGGCCTGCTGCTGGGCGCCGGCATCTTTTCCCGCTGGAAGCGGACCGACGGTGGCTTCCTGGCCCGCAAACTGCTCTGGCCCGCTGCCGTCAGTCTGGTGGTCGCTGCGGCGGTCATGGTCGCCATGGGCGGTTTCAAACCCTGGGCGTTCGCCGGTGTACTGTCGGCTGCCTGGGTCGCGGTTGCGACCTTCCAGGATCTGTGGCTGAGGTCGGATTCCCGCCACGGCCGCTGGCACGGACTGAAACGTCAGTCGCGGAGTTTTTACGGGATGGTTCTGGGTCATCTCGGCCTGGCGATGGTGATCGCCGGTGCCAGCGTGGCAAGCAACTACGGGATCGAGCGCAATCTCAGGATGTCACCGGGTGACCAGACCGAGGTGGGCGGCTACGAGTTCCGGTTTGCCGGGGTGGGCGAGCGCCAGGGGGCCAACTTCACGGCGCAAGTCGGCCGTTTCGAGGTCACCCTTGACGGCAGGTACGTAACCACACTCTATCCGGAGCGCCGTCGTTACTTGGTTCAGGGCAACGTCATGACCGAGGCGGGGATCGACCCGGGGCTAATCAGGGACCTGTTCGTGGCGCTGGCCGAACCCGTGGGCGAGAATGGCTGGGCTGTGCGGGTCCAGTACAAGCCACTGGTTCGCTGGCTCTGGCTGGGCGCCCTGGTGATGGCCATCGGCGGATTCCTCGCGATTGCCGACCGTCGTTACCGTATCCGGGAGACCTCGGCGAGCCGCGTGAAGCAATCCCCTGAGAGCTCATCAAGTAGCACCGGCCGGCCCGCGGAGGCTGGCGCATGAGGCGGTTCCTGCTGTTCATACCGGTAATCCTCGCCATTGCTGTGGGCGTGTTTCTCGCCTCCGGCCTCGGCAAGGACCCCCAGGAGCTGGATTCGGCGCTGATCGGTAAACCGGTGCCGGTCTTCGAACTGTCCGATCTGAAGAATCCGGACCGGGCCCTGACACCGGAAGTATTCCAGGGCCAGGTATCGCTGCTGAATGTCTGGGCCACCTGGTGCCCGGCCTGTCGCGATGAGCACGACGACCTGATCTGGCTCGCGGAAGAAAAAGGCATCCCCATTATCGGACTCAACTACAAGGACAATCGTGACCAGGCGCTTGAGTGGCTGCAGGATCTGGGTGATCCCTACCAGCTCACGCTGTTCGATCCCAGGGGCCGCCTGGGGTTTGACCTGGGGGTGTACGGCGCTCCGGAAACCTACATCATCGACCAGCAGGGCATCGTCCGTTTCCGCCATGTCGGGGTGGTGGATGAAAAGGTCTGGGAAGAGGAACTGCAACCCCGCATCCGTCAGTACCGGGAGGAAGGCTGATGAATCCGCTGGCTGTACTGCTGTCGTTGCTGGTCTTCCTGCCCGGGGGGCTTATGGCCCAGCAACAGGACCGGGGCCAGAAGGAGACAACGGCCTCCTCTGGGATCGATATGTATCCGATGGAGTCCGCGGAGCGTCAGCGGGAGTTCTATGAGCTCCTCAACGAACTCCGCTGCCCCAAGTGTCAGAATCAGAATATTGCCGATTCCGACGCGCCCATTGCCAGCGACATGCGGGAGGA
This sequence comes from Marinobacter daqiaonensis, assembly GCF_900115285.1. Classification (GTDB taxonomy): domain Bacteria; phylum Pseudomonadota; class Gammaproteobacteria; order Pseudomonadales; family Oleiphilaceae; genus Marinobacter; species Marinobacter daqiaonensis. The sequence continues at coordinate 984,973 of NZ_FOYW01000001.1, read as the reverse complement.
AGTGTACCGCATGATGCAGGAAGGCGCTGATGAAGACGAAGTGGTCAACGCCCTGGTGGCCCGGTTTGGCGAGTTTGTCCGTTACAAGCCGACCTTTGATCGCCGCACCGCTTTACTCTGGTTATTGCCGGCCATTGTCGTGCTGGTCGGCCTCATCGTGGTAATCGTTATAGTCCGCCGCTCGCAACGGGATGATGATTTTGGGCCGGCAGCATTGAGCGACGACGAACGCCGCAAGGCCGATGACCTGCTGCGCCGGGAATCCTCCTGATCCGCAACCCTACACCCGAACTGACCTTAAAGACGCCTTATGACAACCACCTTCTGGATCACCACGGCGGCGCTTGTTGCCCTGGCATTTCTGTTCGTTCTTTACCCCCTGTTCTTTGCCCGCCCTGAGCGAAGGATCAACTCGGATATCCGTAATCAGAACCTGCTGGCCTACCGTAGCCGGATGGCGGAGCTGGAGTCGGAATACGAACAGGGCATTCTGGACGAACAGAACTTCCGCATGCTCAAGGAAGAACTGGCCGGATCAATGCTGGATGATGTCGGCGACGAAAAACCCCTTGAGGTGACGGCGGATGAGCTCCGTCTGGACCACCGCCGCCGCAGTACCTGGGCGGTGGTGATCGTTGCGGCGCTTCTCCTGTCCCTGGGTTCGGTGGCCATGTACCAGCAGTGGGGGGCTCTTGACAGGGTTGAACAGTACCAGGCCATGCGGGATATCGAAGCCTCCGGTGGAGACCGGATGGCGCAGATGGAGCAGCTGACCTCACAGCTGGCCCAGCGTCTTGAGGCGCAGCCTGATAATCCGGACGGCTGGGCCATGCTGGGCCGCAGTTACATGCGCATGGAACGTTATCCCCAGGCCGCCCGTGCCTTTGAGCGCCTGGCGGAAGTGGTTGAAGAGGATAACGCCAGCGCCGTTGCCTGGGGACTGGCGGCGCAGGCCTGGTTCTTTCACAGCGAAGGCGCCATGACCGAACAGGTTACCGGCGCCATGAAGAAGGCCCGGGAGCTGAATCCCGACGAGGTGAATTCCCTGGGACTGCTGGGTATCCACGCCTTTGAACAGCGCAATTTCGAGGACGCGATCCGCTATTGGGAACGGATCATCGAGGTGGCGCCGGATCATCCCCAGCTGGCGTCGATTCGTCAGGGTGTTGCCCGGGCCTATGAGGCTCTCGGAATGGATGCTCCTGAAAACCTCCAGGCTTCCCCCTCAGCCCCGGAGGACCTGTCCGACAAGGGAGTGAACGTGCGGGTGGTACTGGATGAAGCCTTCCGGGGGCAGGTGCCTCCGGACACTACGGTCTTTGTGTACGCCCGGGACCCGGATACGCAATCCGCTCCGCTTGCGGTGGCCCGGGCCCGCGCCGGCGAGCTTCCTCTGGAATTGCGTTTGGATGATCGCTTGGCCATGGCGCCACAGTTTCGGATTTCCGGCGCCGACGAGGTCATTCTGGCGGCCCGCATCAGCCCATCCGGCTCCGCCATGCCACAGCCTGGCGATTACCAGGGTGTCCGCCAGGAGCCGGTGCCGGTGATCAGTGGCGACAGCGATCCGGTTGTACTGACCATCGACCAGCAACTGCGCTGATCCTCGTGCCCCGTCAGGGGCGTCGGGCAGGCCGTTCAGCCGGACCGACCACCAGGCTCTATGCCGGGCGGGTAAAGGCGGGGCAGGCGATGGCCCGGGGCGGAACCGGTATCGGTACGCTGTGGCTGTCCGCGCCGGTGGCGAAGATGCCTCAGCAGTTTTTCGGGGTCTGGCCTGTCGGCGCTGCCCCCTCTAAAGAGATGCTCCTGCCAGCGAACGACTTCCTGGCTCAGCTCAGGGGAGTCCAGCTCAGCAAGGGCATCGCCGGTCGTGGTGCATCGCCGGCCCGTCACGGCCGCGGTCCAGCGGGGTAGCAGAGTGAAAAATTCCGGGTCCAGACTCTTCGCGGCCTCCTCAAGGCGTTTGAACAGGGGTCTTTCGCCGTTCACAGGGCGGTTATCGGCCAGGTCCGCTTTTGCCCCGGCATGCCTGCGGGCATGAAACCACCAGGCCAGGGCGGTAGCGCTCCAGCCTGCGGCCAGGACGGCCAGGGCCGCATACCAGCCCCATTTCATGCCCCCTCCGACCAGCTCATCCGATGGATTTGAGCCGATTGCCTGCTCTTTTGCCTGCAATACCTCCGGCTTCCCCTCCCGTGATCCCGGTGGGGTTGCCGGATCGCCTGCCACCATCAGGGTCCGGGCCGGAAGCACCGCCACTTTCTCGCGGTCTTCGGTGACATCCCACCAGGGAATACGCATGGCCGGCAACTGCACTTCTCCGGCCTGTCCGGGCACCGGAACCAGGGCCACTGTCTGCTCCAGGATCGCGGTCATGCCATCGGGACCAATGCTGGCCTGGCGATTCGCCGGTTCAGGGTAGCTGCGCAGGGCATCCGGATACTGGTGTTCAAGAGGTGGCAGCACCGATGCCGGCAGACCCTCCGCGCGCAGTTTCAGGGTGCGGGTCAGGTTCTCTCCGGGCCGGGCCGCCTGACCCGGATCAACGCCTTCGTCCGAGAGGGTAAGGGCCTGGGCGGGAAGCCAGGTGCCGCCACTGAATCCGGCGGGAATATCCCGCACATGGATTTCGAACAGGGTAGCGGAGTCGGAAAGCCGGTAGACATGGCCCCGGTCGTGACGCGCGAGGCCCTCGAACTCGATGGTTGGCAACTGGAACGGACCCGGAGACTGGGGAAAGATCGCATATCGACGCTCCACCACCCGATAATCGGTGCCATTACGGCGTTCGCGGTACTGGCGTTGCTCGCCGGCCTCCTCAATAACCGCATCCGGGTGTTCGGGCCGTGACAATTCGCCACGGACAATATTGTCGCTGTAGAACAGCCTGACAGTAACCAGAAGCTGCTGCTGAACGTAGACCTGATCGTCGCTGGCTGCCAGCTCGATATGGGTCTCACGGGGATCCTGGGCACCTGCCAGGGCGGGGAGGAGGGCGAGCATTCCCAGCAGCAAAAGGCGCCCGGCCCGGCGGTAAAGCCTGCTGGCGGGGGTTGGGTTGTCCATTGCCGGGTTTACCATGGTGTATCGCCCTCATCCGGTGGCAGGTTACGACTTCGGGATTGCTGCAGGAACTTGCGTTTGAGCAGGCCCCCGGGATCGTCCGGGATTCGCCTGAGCCATTGTTCCTGGGATTGGGACAGGGCGTCCGGCCCGGTTGGCGCGGGGGCCGGGCCATTGGTCTGATCACGGTCACTTTGAGATCGCGGCGTGGTCTCTCGGCCGGATCCTCTCGCGCTCTCGCTTTCCTCCGGCAATGGCGATGCCGCCTGACCGGGCTGCGCTGGATCCGGCTCACCGGAGCTGCCACCGGTTTCATCCCGCGCCGGGGGGCCGTTTTCCCCGGAAGCCGGGGATCCGCTGTCCTGATTCTGGTCAGCGCCCTGCTGGTCGCCACCGGATGCGCCGGACTGCTGACCCTGATCCTGTTGTCCCGACTGCGAAGGGTCGCCGGATGAGTCTGCATCCTGCTGCTGATCCAGAAAACGGCTGACCAGCTCATGGTTGTGTCGGGCGGGGGCATGATTCGGGTCTTTTGCCAGTGCCTGCTGCCAGGCTTCAAGTGCGGCCTGTGGTTTGCCGGCATGGGCAAGGGCGTTGCCCCGGTTATAGTGGGCATCCGCCGTTGACCCCTGACCGAAGGCCTCAGCCGCGTTTTCGTACTGGCCATTGCGGAACAGTGCCAGCCCCCGCCACTGGGGGTCATCGAGCTTGCGGGCAGCCCTGGCGGGATCATCACGGATCAGGTCCGGCGCGCGCTGTTCCGGGGTCTGCCAGAGATCCTCCCATTGCAGCGCCTGTGTCGTGGTCGGTGGCAGCCAGAGCAGGCCGGACGTCACGGTGATCAGGACACCCCGGCGCCAGCCAAGCAATGCCAGGGGGACGGCCAGCCACAGCAACCAGTAGCCATCATCCTGGCGACGCTCGGTGGTGCGCTCGTCCCGACCTTCCCGCCAGTCGCCCTGATCGGTCGCCCGCAGGCCAAGCCGTGCAATATCCTCATCGGAGGTGGTCATTGCCAGTGCTTCGCCGCCGGCCTGCCGGGCAAGGACGGCCAGTTCATTCATGCTGGCCCGGCTGATCACCACCTCATCCCCATCCCGGATAAATCCCGAACGGGGGATGGGAATGGGGCTGCCGCCGGGGGTGCCCACCAGCAATCCGTCCAGTTGCCAGGGCGACTCCGCCAGCTGCTCCGCAATGGCCCGGCGGTATCGCTCGCCGATGCCATCGGTGATCAGCAGGATCCGTCCACGACCGCCGGTGCCCCGTTCCAGAAGGTCGATGGCCCGGGCCACCCCCATATCGGCCCGGTTGCCGGTGGCGGGCATGATCAGGGGATCGAGTGCTGTAAGCAGACCCTCGATGGTGCGCCGGTCGTCAGTGAGCGGAGTGACCACGTGGCCATCGCCGGCGTAGACCACAAGACCGGTAAAGGCGCCCTCCCGGGTGGCGAGAAGATCACGGATCTTGCGAATGGCACGGGTGCTGCGGTCAGGCTCGACATCGGTGGCAAGCATCGAGAGCGACTGGTCCAGCACCACCACCAGGGCATCATCCTGCTGGTTAAGGGGGGCTGGCGCCGTGCGGAAAGAGGGCCCGGCGAGTGCCAGGGCCCCCAGTGCCAGCAGCAATGGCGGAATCAGCCGGTTACGCCGGTGGTGCTGGCCTTTACCGCTTCTTTCAGGAAGCAGGGGCCGCAGCAGCGCCGGCGGGATGATCCGCTGCCAGGCACTGGTGCCGGGTGATCGGCGGCGCTGCACCAGCACGATCACCGGCACCACCAGCAGAAGTAACAGCCAGAACGGACGCAGGAACAGGAAGTCGGTCATTCGGGGCCCCCGTTGCCCGGGTATCGCGCGGTGGGCCAGCGGGGCAGGCCATGGGAGAGCAGAAACCCGCCCACCCAGAGGAGCGCAGCCAGGGCCCCCGGCCAGGCGTAAAGTTCGGTGGTCGGCCGCCAGGGCTTGCTCTCCAGCTCCAGTGGCTCAAGGCGATCGATCTCCTGGTAGACGCCCTGCAGTTCCTCCAGGTTCCGGGCCCGGAAGTACTGGCCACCCGTAGTCAGCGCAATCTCGGTCAGCAGGCCTTCGTCCAGATCTCGGGAAGGGTTGACCTGGCGGCTGCCGAACAGGCCACGCTGACGACCGGTTTCGGCGCCAATGCCAATGGTATGGATGCGTACCCCGGCGTCCGCGGCGATTTCGGTGGCCTTTTGCGGGGTCAGGCTGCCGGCGGTATTGGCGCCGTCGGTAAGCAGCACCAGAACCCGGTGCTGCTGGGGGCGCTCCCTCAGCCGTTTAACAGCCAGGCCGATGGCATCGCCGATGGCGGTGGCTCGCCCGGCCATACCCAGACCCGCTTCCAGCAGCAATGTCCGAAGGGTGGTGTGATCGAAGGTCAGGGGCGCCTGGATATAGGGTTGGGAACCGAACAGTAGCAGGCCCAGGCGGTCACCCTGACGTTCACGGATGAACTCGTCCAGCACCACCTTAAGGGCCTCGAGCCGGTTCAGGGCGCGGCCCTGGAGTACCATGTCCCGCTCTTCCATGCTCGGCGAAATGTCCACCGCCAGCATCAGATCCCTTCCACTCACCGGCAGCGTGGTGGCTTCACCGACATGCTGGGGGCGGGCCAGCGCGACCACCAGTAACAGCCAGGCCAGTACCAGCAGCCACGTCTGCCAGGGTTTCTTTCGCCCTCCCTGCTGTCTTACCCCAGGCATACCCATAAGTCGTCCCTGGAACGGGAGCATCGGTGCCGGGCTCCGGGTTGCCGGACCCGGTGCGGGCGGTCGCAGCCATCTCAGCAGCCATGGCAGGGGCAAGAGGGCAAGCAGCCAGGGCCAGGCAAGAGTTACCATGCCTGCCTCCGTATCCAGCCGGCGGTCATGTCGATGGCCTGTCTCGGCTCCAGAGCAGGGTGCGGGCGGTAGCTGGCTTCCACCAGCTGCTGCCAGGGCTGCCCCGGGGCACCGGAGGTGGTTGCCAGAAAGTGGCTCCACTGGGCGCCCGTGAGACTGGCCGGATTCCGGTGGGGGTACCGGGCCAGGGCGGTTTCCTTGAGCAGGCGGTTCAGCCCGGCATACCATTCCGGGTCCGCGGATACCGGCACCGGATAACGCCTGAGTCGCGCAAGCGCCTCCCGTCCGGGTGCGTGCCTGCGACGACGCCTGAGCCACCAGAACGCCAGGGCGGTGGCCAGGAGCAGCAGCGCGGCCGCCAGCAGCCACCAGCCGGGTGCGGGGGGCCACCAGGGTGCCGGGGGTGGCGGCCGGACATCCTTGAGCTGGTCCAGAACCTCCGGGGGGATCACAGCAGGCGTCCTCCCGTGGAGGTCAGTCCATGCATCAGCGAAATGGGATCTTCGCCGGTTGCCAGCTCCAGTTGGTCCACCCCCGTTTCCCGGAACAGCCGGGCAAGAGCCTGGCGATGGGCCGCAGCACTCTCCCGCCAGGCCCGCTGCAGGCTGCGGTCGTCGCCATCGAACCAGAGCGTGCCTGCGGGCCCGGCAACGGCATAGTCTCCACGGCCGGGCAGGTGGTCGTCCAGGGGGTCGGAAATCACGACAGCGGTCACCTGGTTGTGCTGGGCGAGAGCCGACAGCAGCGGTCGGGATCCGTTGGAGGCGCCCCTGAAGTCACTGATAATGAACACGCGGCTGCCGGTATGGGCGATACGACGGACTTCCGTCAGGGCCTGATCCAGGGCCCCGGCGGAATTCGCCAGCTCGGGGTCCGGTCGGTGACGCTGCTGCGTGGCGAAGGCGTCCAGCAACTGCAGGACCGTGTGGCGTCGCCGGGACGGTCGGATGATCCGGGTGTCCGGACCGCCGAATACGATTCCACCGGCCTGATCGCCGGAACCGTGGGCGACCCAGGCGAGCAGGGCCGCGAGTTCCGCGCAGCGAACCTGTTTGTAGGAGCCCTCGCTGGCAAAGAACAGCGAAGGCCCCAGATCACCGAGGATCAATACAGGGCGTTCCCGCTCCTCCTCGTAAACCCTGGTATGGGGCTCCTGCCTTCTGGCCGTCACCCGCCAGTCAATACGCCGGATATCGTCTCCCCCCTGATAGGGGCGAACCTCAGCCAGCGACATGCCCCTGCCCCTCAGGACTGACATGTGACCGCCGCGGCGACGGTTCAGCGCCCGCCTCGCCGAGGGCAGCTGCAGGGACCTTGCCCGGGCCCGAAGCATCAGCAGATCACTGAGGTTTACGGCGACCCGGTGGGTGGGATTGGTCATACGGTCGGGGGTCATAGCAGGGCCTCGGCCATGGTCACAGCTTAAGCGGTTACCGGAACCCGTTCGAGGAGCCGATGGACCACCTCATCCGTGGTGATTCCAGCCGCTTCCGCCTCAAAGGTAAGGATCAGCCGGTGCCGGAGAACGTCCGGCGCGATGGCTCTGACATCGTCGGGGGTGACATAGTCACGGCCATCCAGCCAGGCCAGCGCCCGGGCGCAACGATCAAGGGCAATGGTGCCGCGGGGGCTCGCCCCGAAAGAGAGCCAGCGGGCCAGCTCATCGTCAAGCGCTTCCGGCTGGCGGGTGGCCAGCACCAGGGCCACCAGGTAATCCTCCACCGAATCCGCCATGAAGACATCGGCAATGGCCTGGCGGGCAGCCATAACCTGCTCCGCGGTCACCGGACTGGCAGCCCCCGCCCCTCCCTGTTGGGCCTGTTGTCTTGCCAGGTGAAGAATCCGCCGTTCGGCGGAGCGCTCCGGGTAGCCGATTACCACGTGCATCAGGAACCGGTCCAGCTGCGCTTCCGGCAGCGGGTAGGTGCCCTCCTGCTCAATGGGGTTCTGGGTTGCCATCACCATGAACGGCGAGGGCAGGGGGAAGGTCCGCATCCCCACGCTCACCTGGCGCTCCCCCATGGCTTCCAGCAGGGCGGACTGGACCTTGGCGGGTGCCCGGTTGATTTCGTCCGCCAGTACGAGGTTATGGAACACCGGGCCCGGCTGGAACTCGAACTGGCCGGTTTCCGGGCGATAGATCTCACTGCCGGTGACATCGGAGGGTAACAGGTCCGGGGTGAACTGGATGCGGTGAAAGTCGCCGCTGAGGTTGTCGGCCAGGGCCTTGATGGCTGTCGTCTTGGCGAGACCGGGCGCTCCCTCCACCAGCAGGTGGCCGTCCGCGAGCAGGGCAATCATCAATCGCTCGACCAGGGTTTGCTGGCCAATGATGCGTTGCGAGAGCTGCTGCTTGAGCTCACCGAAGATCTGTTGCAGGGACGACATGGGGTGGAGACTCCGATCTCGATTAAACGTAGGAAATTTTTTTGAATTTACCGCAAATTATCAAGGGTTTGACTATGCTGGAGTTACCATTCGTTCACATCTGTGCCTGACCGGGTCTGCAGGCACTCGAAAACCAGAGGTGATTGATGAATACCCTGACCGTCAGCAGCAAGGATCAGTTCCTGGAGCAGCTCGATGAGGAGTTCCATCGCAAGCTGTCGAAAAAGGAAGCCGAGCGGATCAGTTCTTTCGCACGCCAGCATCTTATCCACCTGCCCCTGGATGAAATCCTGAGCCGGGATTTCCAGGATACCTACGGGGCGGTGCTGGCGGCCTGGAATTTCCTCCAGAAACGTCCCCCGGAGACCAGTCCGGTCTCGGTATTCAATCCGGATCTGGAAAGTGACGGCTGGCAATCCACTCACACCGTCGTCTTCATCCTCCATCCCAATATTCCGTTCCTGATCGATTCTGTGCGGATGGCAATCAACCAGCGACATATCGATACCCACACCATACACCACTCGATCCTGGCGGTGGAGCGGGACGACAAGGGTCAGCTGAAAAAACTCCTGGACTCCGGTCCCGAGGCCGATGAGGCGCCCAATGAGACCCTCATAGTGCTGGAGATTGACCGTCACAGTGATCAGTCGGAGCTGGCCTCTCTCGAGAACCTTCTGCAGGACGTGCTCCATGAAGTCAGGATCGTGGTTTCCGACTACGAGGCCATGAAACACAAGGCCGAGGAAATCGCCCGGAATCTTGAAGACTCACCGGCCGATGTCTCATCCGATGAGCTGGAGGAAGCCCGGGCCTTTGTCGACTGGCTCGCGGATGATCACTTCACGTTCCTCGGCTACGATGAGTACGACTTCGTCAGCGATACCAAGGGCACAAACGTCTGCCGCGTGCCGGAGTCCGAGCTGGGTATTCTTCGTGTCAATAACGAGCGCAGCGACAAAGTCGCCCTGCGGAAAATGCCCCGCCGAACCCGCCGCGAGATGACGCGCACCGATGGATTGTTCATTTTTGCCAAGTCGGCGCAGCGTTCCCGGGTTCATCGGCCCGCCTATCCGGACTACATTGCTGTCAAGAAGTTCAACAATCAGGGTGAGGTGGTGGGGGAATGCCGCTTCCTCGGGCTGTATACGTCCCGGGCCTACAGCGGGCGCCCGGAGGACATTCCCCTGCTGCGGGAGAAGGTGCGGGAAGTCCTGGAGCTTTCGGGCTTCATGAGGGATGACTACGCCGGCAAGGAGCTGGACCAGATCCTCACCGTCTACCCCCGGGACGAGCTGTTCCAGATCGAGGTTGAAGAGCTGTACCACATTGCCCTGGATATTCTCTACATCCAGGAGCGCCGTCAGATACGCCTGTTCATGCGGGAGGATGTCTACGGCCAGTTTGTCACCTGCCTGGCGTTCTTTCCCCGGGACATCTACAACACCGAGCTGCGGCTCAAGGTGGAAAGAGTCTTGTGCGAACGGCTGCAGGCCGAGGATATAAGTTTTGTTACACATTTTTCCGAGTCGGTCCTGGCCCGGGTCCAGTTCACCATACGGGTGCCCCAGGCGGGCAGCCGCCGGTTGCCGGTTAAGGAGATCCAGGAGGAAGTGATCGAACTGGCCCGGTCCTGGCGGGACGGGCTGGCGTCTGCCCTCCACGAAACCTGGGGCGAGGAGCGGGGCAACGAGCTGCTGCGCCGCTACGAATCCGCATTTCCCGCCAGCTACCAGGACATGTTCTCCCCCCGGCGGGCGGCGATCGATCTGGAGCACATCACCGCCGTGGCGGACGGTCAGCCCCTGGCCATGAGCTTCTATCGTGCCCTGGAGGAAGAGGAGCACACGCTTCATTTCAAGCTGTTCAATCCGGGCGGACAACTGCCGCTGTCGGATGTCATGCCCATCTTCGAGAATCTGGGCTTCCGGGTGATTGGGGAGCATCCTTTTGAGATCGTCGACGAGGACGAGTGCAGTGTCTGGATCCACGATTTCTCCCTGCAGACCCGGACCGGGGAAGTGGTCGATCTTCATCGGATAAGACCGATTTTCGAGGAACTGTTCCACCGGGTCTGGTTCGGGGAAGCGGAGAATGATTCCTTTAACCGGCTGCTGCTGCACGCCTACCTGGGCTGGCGGGAAATTGCCATTCTTCGCACCTATGCCCGCTATATGCGCCAGATCCGTTTTTCCAACAGCCAGTCGTTCATCGCCAATACCCTGGTCAGCCACGTGGCGCTCAGCGCTCAGCTGCTGGAGATCTTCGATGTCCGCTTCAATCCCCAGCGATACCAGAGCGCGAACAAGACAGAGGCCTCCCAGCAGAAGCTGGATCTCGAGTTCCACGCCGGACTGGAGGAAGTGGAAAACCTCAGCGAGGACCGTGTGCTGAGGCTCTACCTGGAACTGATCCAGTCCACCCTAAGGACCAATTACTACCAGTGTGATGCTGATGGCCAGCCCAAGTCCTATATCAGTGTGAAACTGGATCCTTCGGGCATTCCGGATATGCCGCTGCCGCTTCCCATGTTCGAAATCTTTGTCTATTCGCCCAGGGTCGAGGGCGTTCACCTGCGGGGTGGCAAGGTGGCCCGCGGCGGTCTGCGCTGGTCGGACCGTTTCGAGGATTACCGCACCGAGATACTGGGACTGGTCAAGGCACAGCAGGTAAAGAACGCGGTCATCGTGCCGGTAGGTGCGAAGGGTGGGTTCGTCGCCAAGAAACTGCCGGATCCCTCCGACCGGGATGCCTTCCAGAAGGGAGGCATCAAGGCCTACAAGACCTTTATCCGGGGCCTGCTGGATATCACCGACAATCTCGTGGACGACGAGATCCGACCGCCCCGGGATGTCGTCCGTCACGATGGTGACGACCATTATCTGGTGGTGGCGGCAGACAAGGGCACGGCCACTTTCTCCGATATCGCCAATGCCCTGGCTGCCGAATACGGTTTCTGGATGGGCGACGCCTTTGCCTCGGGGGGCAGCCAGGGGTACGACCACAAGAAGATGGGCATCACCGCGAGAGGTGCCTGGGTGTCCGTTGAACGGCATTTCCGGGAACTGGGTATCAATCCGGCGGAGCAGACCTTCAGCGTAATCGGAATCGGCGACATGGGAGGAGACGTCTTCGGTAACGGCCTGCTTCGCTCAGACAAGGCCCGCCTGGTGGCTGCCTTCAACCACCTGCATATCTTTATCGACCCGGATCCGGACCCCGGCAGAAGTTTTGCGGAGCGCCAGCGCCTGTTCGATCTGCCCCGTTCAAGCTGGACTGACTATGACGAGTCGCTGATCTCCGAAGGGGGCGGGGTGTTCAGTCGCAGCGCCAAGTCGATCACGGTCAGTCCCCAGATGAAGAAACTGCTGGGCATCAAGTCTGATCGGGTGCCACCCAACATGCTGGTCACCCATATCCTCAGGGCCCAGGCCGACCTGCTGTGGTTCGGCGGTATCGGAACCTACGTCAAGTCCGCCAGAGAGTCTCATTCCGATGTGGGCGACAAGGCCAACGACAGCGTGCGCATCAATGGTGAGGATCTGCGCTGCCGCGTGGTGGGCGAGGGTGCCAACCTGGGCATGACCCAGCTTGGCCGTATCGAATACGCCCTTAACAGTGGCTGCCTGAATACGGACTTCATTGATAATTCCGGTGGCGTGGATTGCTCCGACCACGAAGTGAACATGAAGATCCTCCTCAATCGGGTGGTTGCGTCTGGCGATCTGACCGAGAAGCAGCGTAACCGCATGCTTGAGGAAATGACCGACGAGGTCGCGCAGCTGGTTCTTACCAATAACTACCGCCAGACCCAGGCCCTGAGCGTGGCGAACGCCGAGGCGGCTACGCGACTGGAAGAATACCGCCGCCTCATCAACAGCATGGAAGCCGAAGGCAAGCTTAACCGGGAGCTGGAATACCTTCCCGGCGATGAAGTCCTGGAGGAGCGCAAGGCCAGGGGACAGGGCCTGACACGCCCCGAATTGTCGGTTTTGATCTCTTATGTCAAGGGTGACCTGAAACAGATTCTGGTGGCCAGCGACCTGCCGGATGACCCGCTTCTGGTATCGGAAATGCTGAAGGTGTTTCCCACCCCCCTGGTGGAAAAGTTTCCCCGGGAACTGGAAGCCCACCAGTTGCGCAGGGAAATCATTGCGACCCAGATTGCCAACGACATGATCAACCACATGGGCATCACCTTTGTCGACCGGCTCAGCCATTCCACCGGCGCCAGTGCGGCCGAGATTGCCCTGGGCTGGATCATTGCACGGGACGTGTTCCAACTTGAGGTCTGGTGGGAGAAGATCGAGTCGCTCGATTTCCAGGTACCCGCGCAACTCCAGATTCGCCTGATGAACGAGCTTATGAGGCTTATACGCCGGGCGGTACGCTGGCTGTTGCGGAACCGTCGGAGTGAGCTGAACATCGAGACCCACCTGGGACGGTTTACCGACGGCATTTCAAGGATTTCCGGCAACCTGGTGGATTACCTTGGTGCTGGTGCGGAAAAAGAGTGGCGGGCCCAGTATACCGAGCTGGAGAAGAAGGGTGCTCCATCCGACCTGGCAGCCATGATTTCGGGCAGTGCCTACCTCTATGCGGCCCTCGGCATCATCGAGGCCCACGAGACCGTTGGTGTTTCGCTCAATACGGTGGCCAGTCTGTACTACACCCTGGGTGAGCGACTGGACCTGGACTGGTTTGCCCGGGCCATCGCCGATCTGAAACCACAGTCCCACTGGCAGGCGCTGGCCCGTGAAAGCTTCAGGGAGGATCTGGACTGGCAGCAGCGCGCTCTCACCGTCGGCGTCCTGCGCATGACCGATGATCACAGTCAGGTGAAGGCCTGTGTGGACGCCTGGATGGAACAGCATCAGGTCCTTGTCGGAAGGTGGAAGGAGATGCTGGCGGAACTCAAAGCCGTACGTCAGCCGGAGTACGCCATGTTCTCGGTGGCGCTGCGGGAGTTGCTCGACCTGGCCCAGAGTACAAAGCATGCTCCGGTCACGATCGAGCAGGAAGCCTGAGAGCATGATTCTCCGGGGGGCGGTCCCGCCCCCGGTAGACTTGTCCCGGCGCCTGACCACGCAGGTTGACGATAAAGAGTGTTGCGATCTGTCGGCAAATGCCGTTCAATCAGCGCCACAACCAGCGGGCTGAAGGAGAGTCGACCAGTGGCGGGAATGGAGCATTTGCTGAGAAGCAATCAGCGGTGGGCAGCCGCGATCAAGCAGCAGGACCCGGAGTTTTTCCGCCGGCTGTCCAGTCAGCAGGCACCGGAGTACCTGTGGATCGGCTGCGCCGACAGCAGGGTCCCCGCCAACCAGATTGTCGACCTGATGCCGGGGCAGCTTTTCGTTCACCGTAATGTCGCCAATGTCGTGGTGCATACCGATTTCAACTGCCTGGCGGTGATCCAGTACGCCATCGATGTGCTGAAGGTCAGGCACGTGCTGGTGGTGGGGCATTACAACTGTGGGGGCGTGCGTGCGGCCCTGACTGACGGAGGTAATGGCCTGATAGGCAACTGGCTGCGCCACGTGCAGGACGTCCGTGACAAATATCAGGATGCGCTGGATCAGCAGTCCTGCCAGCAGGATCGGGTGGACCGCCTGTGTGAACTGAATGTGGTGGAGCAGGTGGACCACGTGTGCCAGAACTCCATCATCCGGAATGCCTGGACGCGGGGACAGAGCTTCACCGTGCATGGTTTTATCTATGACATTGCCGATGGACTGCTGAGGGATCTGGGCCTGAGCATCAGCAGTGAGGAGGAAAGGTTGGCTATCAAGCAGCAAAGTGTGAAAGAACTCATGAATCGACCGGTGCGCTCCGGCCTTCCCCCTGAGGCATGAGCGAGTATGTTAGCGACGGCCTCAATGCCGTCTCCGCCCTTAGCCGTAACCTTGACCTGCTGACCGGGCGGGTCGCGTTCATCGGCCTGCCGTCATCCGGGCTCCTGGCGCAACTGCAGGCCGGTGATGAACGCCCCCTGGTGATCAGTGAACACGCTGGCGTTGCCTCAAGACTGCAGTCATCCGGCCTCTGCCACGTTCAGTTCGGCTATCGCATGCCGGAGCCCGCGCTGCTGCCCATGGATACCGTGGCCCTTTTTGTGCCCAAGTCCCGGCAGGCCCTGACCATGCAGCTGGCCCTGGCCAGCGCCATGTTGGCCAGGGGCGGTCGTATCGTGCTGGTGGGAGAGAAGCGCGAGGGCGTGGCAGGTGCCTCCCGTCAGCTTGGCGCCCTCGACCCTGATGCCCGGAAGGTGGACAGCGCCCGCCATTGCCAGGTCTGGCTGGCGGCACCAGCCACCGTTGGCGGCGGATTCGATATCACCAGCTGGCTGACCTGGCACGAGGTGACCGCGGCGGGTACCACGGTGTCGGTGGCGGGTCTGCCGGGTATTTTCAGCGAAGGACGGCTGGATGAGGGTACCGGTCGGCTGCTTGATACCCTGGCTGAGGTTCCCCCCCAGGGACCGGTGCTTGATCTGGCCTGCGGCGCCGGTGTCATCGGCACGTGGCTGCAGGCCCGTTACCCCGGGCTCGGGCCGGTGGATGCGGTGGACGTCCAGGCCCAGGCGGTTGCCTGCACCCGGCATACCTATGAGGCCAACAACGCCGGTGGGCAGGTGATCGCCAGTGATGGGCTGCCGGAGTCCCTGGGTCGATACCGCACCCTGGTTACCAATCCGCCATTCCACAGTGGCGTGCGAACGGACACCTCCATGACCGAGGGCTTCCTCAGGCAGGCGCGGGCCCATCTCCAGCCCGGCGGTGAGCTGCGCCTGGTGGCAAACCGTTTCCTGCCCTATCAACCGCTGCTTGAACGTTGTGTCGGGGCGTCACAGGTACTTTTCGAGGACCGGAAATTTGCCGTCTACCAGGCCCGGGTTCGATCTTGAGCTTACGCCAGGGAGGCCCCCACCTGTTCCCGCTGCCCGGTGGGAATCTCCGGCTGGAGCGCTCCATTCCGGGCGGGCGATCATTGAGGCCATGGGATGCCGCCGATGAGCAGTTGGTTGCGGAAGCCCGGCGCCGCCTGACCAGGGGACAACGGATTGCGATCGTGGATGACAGTCACGGTGCCCTCTCTCTGGGCCTGGCCGATTTCCAGCCAGGGGTGATTGCCGACAGCGCGGCCCTGCGGGATTCGCTGGCGTTCAATGCCGGCGCCAACGGGTTGCCGGTGCCGCCTTGTGGCAGCTGGATAGACGAGCTGGGGTGGCCCGCCGCCGGTGAGGCTCCCGGGGCGCCGGATGATCGCTTCGACGCGATTATCCTGAAAGTCCCCCGGCAGCTGGACTATCTGGAGTTCCTGCTGCGCTGGAGCAACCAGGTACTGGTGCCCGGCGGGATCCAGCTCACCGGTGGGATGATCAAGCACCTGCCGGCTCAGGCCGCAAGGGTATACCAGAAGCTGGTCACCACGGATGCCGTCCTGCCGGCGCGGAAAAAGGCCAGGTGTGTGGTCTGCCGGCCAGGCTCCCTGACCCTTGCCGGGTGGGATCAACTCTGGCGGGGCTACCGGATGGACAGTCTGAAGGCGTCGGTACAGGCATTGCCATCCGTGTTTGCGCGGGAGCGCCTGGACATCGGTACGCGGGAGCTGTTGCCGTTCATCCCCGCCACCCTGGCGGATGCGCCTGCCGGAGCGCAGGTGCTGGACCTGGCCTGCGGCAACGGGGTATTGGGGCTGTCCGCGCTGATGGCGAATCCAGGGGTCACCGTCACTTTTACGGATGTTTCCTCCCAGGCGATTCTCAGCGTCGGCGCCAACGTCCGCGCCCTGGGGATCGCGGCGGACCGGGTGGCGTTAGTGCACGAGGACGGAGTGCCGGAATCCGCCGGCCGGTTTGACCGGATTCTGCTGAATCCGCCTTTCCATGAGGGTGGCGTTGTTGGCGATCACATTGCCCTGAGGTTATTCGATGAAGCGGCCAGCCACCTGGCTCCGGGTGGCCGCCTGCTCATGGTGGGCAATCGGCACCTGGGTTATCACCGGAGCCTGAAAACCGCCTTCGGTAATGTCAGGCAGCTGGCGGCGAGCCCCAGGTTCGTGGTTTTCGAGGCGTCCGAACCCCGCTGATAGCCCCTGGCGGTCATCGGGCAGGGCGGTCGTACCCCATGCGGGCCAGGGTGTCCACGATGGTCTGGGTCTGGCTGTCCACTTCGATGTTCACCTTCTCACCCACCCGGAGATCGGCGAAGGTGGTGGCTCGCAGGGTTTCAGGAATCAGGTGCACGTTGAACCGGTTGTCCATTACCTCACCGATGGTCAGGCTGGCGCCATTGACGGCGATATAGCCCTTGGGGAAGAGGTATTTCTGCCACTCGACGGGAACCTCGAACGTCAGCGTTACATTGTTCTCCGGCTCGTCACGGCTGATAACAGGGGCTGTGGTGTGAACATGGCCGGAAAGCAGATGCCCGCCTATTTCGTCGCCGATCCGCGCGGCCCGCTCAAAGTTGACACGGCTGCCTTCACGGAGTTGGCCCAGGGTCGTCAGTCGCAGGGTTTCCTGCATGGCGTCAAACCACAGGCGGTCCCCGTCCCGTGCCGTAACGGTCATGCAGGTGCCGTTGATGGCCACGGAGGCACCGATGGTTATGTCACCGACCGTATGTTCTGGAAACCGGATAATGAACGTGGTCAGCCCCGGGCGGGACTCCAAGGATTCGATGGCGGCAATGCCCTGGACAATTCCGGTAAACATGATGGCGAACTCGTATCTGGAAACGGGAGTCAAGTGTAGCGGCGTCGTGGTAACCGATCAAAACGTTTCGTTACTAAAGGAATTGGTCTCCCGGGCGATACACTGTTACAGGTACCGAGCACGATAACCGGGGGTATCGGGTTACCCGATGGTAAAAGCATCATGGCAGAAAAGACGGCAAAGACAACGCCCACCGGAAGCTCCCAGCCCGGTGCGGTTCTGAGACCGGGCCGGCCAGCCGACCGGACACGGCCAGAGTCCGCCCGCGCTCCGGTCGAGACCCCGGACCGGGAGCTGGAACCGTTGTCCGGCCCATCGGAACATCCTGAACCGGCGTCCGCTGAAACCTGGGCTGATGCCACCGAAAGCGGTGCCGAAGATCAGGCCGCGCCCTCCGAAGGGTCCGAGGAAACCGAGCGACGGTACGCCGAGTCCCGGCAGCGTCGGTGGCGGCGACTGCTGAGGCAGTGCGACCGGGTCAATCTGATGGACTTCCATCTTCTCTCACTGTCCGACTGGCCCGACAGTTTCAGCCTCAATGAAGCACGGCGTCGCCGGGACGTCTGGTTGCTGAGCGCCACCATTGCGGCCCTGGTCTTCCTCAGTGGCCTGACCGGGCTGGTACCGGCATGGGTTGCCGGCGGAGGTTTTGGAGCCTTCGTGGTGATTCTGCTGCTGGGTGTTCCGTTTATCCGCAGATTGTACAGTTCGAAGCCCTCCTACTTCGAACTGATCCTGCGGCGCCAGCAGCTGATCCGGGATGCCCGCAGACACATCGCCCATCTGGAAGGGGACGTGGGCCTGATCTGGCAATGCAATGAGCTGGCGGAGTTCAACCCGGCTCTGGCTTCCCCGCGTTTCAGCACCCTCAGGCATCTTTCCGAGCAGCGGCGCCTGGCCAGTGCGTTGAGCAAGCGGGAACACATCCGGTTATACCTGATCTTCATGCTGGAGGCGGAGAAGGCGTACCGGCGCCTGCAGACCGCCTATTTCGAGCAGCACCAGAAAGCCATCGACCGTGGCTGGGCCTCGGTTGCGGAAGCTGTCACGGAAACCGGCGGAGGGGGCGGCGAGGCCTCCGGTGCCGGCGTTATCTATGACCAGCCCCCTGATGAGAACGGGACATCCGGCCCGGAGCAACAGCCGAGCGTCGGAAGTGGCCGCCAGGCCAGGTCTTGACAGGTTTTTGCTTTAAACGTATGTTTAAAACACACGTTTGTCAGGGGTGGGGTTTGTGGCACAGTCAGATACAGTCGACCGGATTCTGGATGCCGCGGAGGAGCTCTTCGCGGAAAGGGGCTTTGCGGAAACCTCATTGAGAATGATCACCAGCAAGGCTGGTGTCAACCTGGCTGCGGTAAACTATCACTTCGGGTCCAAGAATTCCCTGATCCAGTCCGTCTTTGCCCGCTTCCTGACCCCGTTTTCCGCAACCCTGGAGTCCGAGTTCGATGAGCTCGAAGCCCGCCCCGGTGACCGTCAGCTCACGGTGGAGGAGATCCTCGGGGCCCTGACCGGCAGCGCCGTGCGCATGCCTCAGCGCAACGAGTGGGGGATCTCGATCTTCATGCGTCTGCTCGGTCTCGCCTACACCCAGTCCCAGGGCCATCTGAGGGAATTTCTGGAGGACGAGTACCGGGAGGTCTTCAGCCGTTTCATGTCCCTGCTCAAGCGCGCCACACCGGAGCTGTCGCCGGTTGACCGCTACTGGCGCATCCAGTTCATGCTGGGGGCAACAGCCTTCACCATGTCCTCCAGTGATGCCCTGCGGGATATCCTGCAGACCAAGACCGGGGTCGAGACTCCCATTCAGGAAATCGCCGCCCGGCTGATTCCCTTCCTTGCCGCCGGTATGCAGGCCCCTGAGCTGATGCGGACCCCCCGCGCGGAAGCCTCCGTGATCTGACGGTTGCCGTTCGATCCTGTTGCCTACGGCGGCGCGGTTCGGTAGTGTCCTGTTTGCTCACTGGCCAGCGGCCCGCCCGGAAACCGCCAGGCCGTCGATGTGCTTCCGACCCACAGGACTACCGGATCCATGGCAACCTCCAGCGAACCAGGCGGTCAGGCACCGCTTCCGCAGCTCAGAATTGACCTTGACCGCCAGATCCTGCTGTTCCAGGGAGTCGATGGTGAGCGGGCCGAATGGCCGGTATCCACCGCTATCAAGGGTCCGGGCGAAGCCCAGGACTCCGGCAGGACACCTCGGGGCCGCCACTATGTCCGGGCCATGGTGGGTCACGATCAGCCGCAGGGCACTGTCTTCATCGCGCGGCGCCCCACCGGGGAGGTCTGGTCACCTGAGCTGGCGGCGAGGCACCCCGGCAGGGACTGGATACTGAGCCGGATCATCTGGCTCTGCGGCCGGGAGTGGGGGGTCAACCGCGGCCCCGGGGTCGATACCTTCCGTCGTTTTATATATATTCACGGCACCCCGGACACGGAGCCCATGGGCGTTCCTCGCTCCCATGGCTGCATCCGGATGCACAACCGGGACGTGATCGACCTGTTTGCGCGACTGCGGCCCGGCACCCCTGTCGTTATTGTTCCTGAAACCTGATTTAGCACTGCATCAAGGAGACGTTCGTGGAAGATACCCCCGAGGTACTGACCGGCTGGGTGGAAAACTGGAGTCTGCTGTCCCAGAGCTGGCGTGTCGCCCTGGTGGTCTTCGGCCTGGTGTTTGCCACCGCCACTGTCGCCTTTATTGTCAGCCGAGTTATTCTGTATCTGGAGCATCGCTTCGAGCGCAGCGAAAACATCTGGGATGACACCTTCCTTCATGCACTGCGCAGGCCAGCCATCGGTTTCGTCTGGCTGCAGGGGGTGTACTGGGCGGCCGAGGTGGCCCACAAGTATTCGCAAGCCGATATCTTTTCGGTGAACGATGTCCTGCTCGAGCTGGGCTTTATCTGGATAATTGTGTGGACATTATTCGGAGCCATCAAGCAGGGGGAGAGCGTACTTGCCTCCCCCATGAGAATGAAACGTCCCATGGACTACACCACGGTCAACGCCATCAGCAAGCTGCTGAGGGCCGTGGTGGCCATCACCGCGCTGCTGACGGTGCTGCAGTCTCTGGGCTACAGCATTTCGGGGGTACTGGCGTTTGGTGGTGTTGGCGGTATCGCGGTGGGCTTTGCCGCCAAGGACCTCCTGGCCAACTTCTTTGGTGGATTTATCATCCACCTTGACCGCCCCTTCAAAGTGGGAGACTGGGTTCGGTCTCCTGATCGCAACATTGAAGGCACGGTGGAGAAAATCGGCTGGCGTCTGACCACGGTGCGCACCTTCGACAAGCGCCCGCTTTATGTGCCAAATGCCGCCTTTACCCAGATTTCCGTGGAAAACCCTTCCCGGATGACAAACCGCCGCATCCACGAAACCATTGGTATCCGTTACGTGGATGTGGGGGAGATGAGTTCCATCGTCTCGGAAATTCGGGAGATGCTGAAAAATCATGAGGAGATTGACGCCAACCAGACATTGATCGTCAACTTCCTGGCATTCAACAGTTCTTCCCTGGATATCATGGTCTATACCTTCACCAAGACCGTGGAATGGGTGAAATTTCATGAGGTGAAACAGGATGTCCTGCTGAAAATCAGCGACATCATTGAATCCTACGGTGCTGAAGTTGCCTTCCCCACCAGGACGCTGCATGTGGCGGAAAGTGTGCGTGTGGAATCGCGGCAGTCCGATAATGATGAGCGCGTCCCTGATGACGGGGAGAAAAGCAGGAGCAGCATGAGCGGTCACGGTCAGACCAGCCAGTCCGCGGACTCGGGCCCCGTGCGTGAGCCATCGGGGCCTGGCCAGCACACCACCAGGGGCGATGAAGGAGAGTCACAATGAGCGGTTTGCCAGCATCCCGGGCCAGGGGTAACCACGTTGCCATTATTGGCGGTACCGGCCTGACCGAACTGGAAGGTCTCAGTGTTCATGGCGAGGATCAGGTGGATACACCCTGGGGCGCGCCTTCAGGGCCGGTTGTCCGCGGAGACTTCAATGGTCAGCCGGTTCTGTTTCTGGCCCGGCATGGTCACCCGCACCGTATCCCGCCCCACCAAGTGAATTATCGGGCGAATCTCTGGGCCCTGAGGGAGGCCGGCGCCGGCCGGATTATCGGCGTCAATGCGGTAGGCGGCATTACGCCGGCGATGGGCCCGGCACGAATCGCCATTCCCCACCAGTTGATCGATTACACCTGGGGCCGTGGCAGCACCTTCTTTGAACAGAGGGACAACATCCCCCTGGAGGGGGTTACCCACATTGATTTCACCCATCCCTACGACGACTCATTGCGCCAGGCCCTGCTTGCCGCAGCGGCTCGCCGCCAGGTGATGGCTGTGGATTATGGTGTCTACGGGGCGACCCAGGGCCCACGGCTGGAGACCGCCGCCGAGGTCGCCCGCCTGGAGCGTGATGGCTGCGATCTTATCGGCATGACCGGTATGCCCGAGGCGGCGCTGGCGGCTGAGCTGGGGCTGCCATACGCCTGTCTGGCCCTATCCGTGAACTGGGCGGCGGGAAAGTCCGACCACATTATTACCATGGAGGAGATTCAGCAGGCGATCGACGAGGGAATGACGGGCGTGCGCGCCATCCTGGAAGAAGTGATCCCTGCGGTCCGTCCCCAGCAATGAAAATCCGGGCGCGGCCACCACTAATGGCTGCGCCCCGGTCGCCACGGATCAGTCCAGCTTGTGGAAGTAGACCAGTACACCGATGGTGGGGGAGTCGAGAAAGTGAATTTCCTGGCTTCTCATGCGGCGGGTCTCCTGTATCCAGGTGATCAGCTCCTTGCCGTCATCCCTGGCGCTCACGCCAAAGCTGTCATCCTCCGCGCCGGGTGTCCCTTCTGAAGAGCGGATCTGCCCGTCGCTTGAGCTGTCCCCCCGGGCGGGGCGCCAGTGGTTCAGGATGGCGGTCACCAGCAGGAATCGGCGGCGGTCCACCTCGATCGTGCCCTCCACGGCCCGATGCCCGGCCCTCTCCAGGTAATCACCCACTTCGATCCGCATGGGTTCACCCTCGTAGTCCTGGGGGAATTTCTGGGTCCAGCCGGCTTTCATCAGCACCCGGTACTTCCCGCTGTTTTCCAGGCGACTTGCTGCCGTATTCAGCGTCAGGTCATCGGTGAGGTCCAGGTCCGAGAGCCGGTTGCCATTCGCATCCACGACCAGCAGGCGCTTCTCGCTGACCGGGCTCAGGGGTTGCTTGCCGGACATGCGCTCTTCCAGGATGGGATCGGCCAGTCGCTCAAGCACCACAACCTCGGCGCGGTAGCGGTTCTCTGCCGCGGCTGTTGAGGCAAGGGCGAGACACAGGATCAGTGCGGTCGCGAGCCGTTTGGTATGAGCGAAGGCTGGTCTGTACAAGTGTTCTCTCCTGATCCGTGTATGCGGTTAGGGCCACGCTGTCCGATGGCCTCGTCCATGGTGTGCTGGCGGACTGCCTGGTCAGGCAGCCAGTTCGGCCAGCACGGTCGAGATGGTGTCGAGTTTACCACCGGTTGTATCGTCTTTCAGCCGTACGCTGAAGGTGTTGGCTCCCTCGAGCCGATACCGGTCTGGTGCCTGCTGGACCTTCTGCACCAGTTTCAGGGGATCCACCGGGGTCTGGCTGCCGAATTCCAGGCGCAGCCACTCCCGGCCCGCGTCCACTTTGACGATACCCTGGGCCTCTGCCCTGATCCTGAGGCTGTTCTGCCGGATCAGGTTTTTCGCGGGTTCAGGGAGCAGGCCGAACCGGTCAATCATTTCCACCTGAAGGTCCTTGAGCTCGTCTTCGTTCTTCACGCTGGCAAGACGCTTATACAGCATCAGGCGGTTGTGCACATCCGGCAGGTAATCGTCGGGTATCAGTGCCGGTATCCGCAGGTTCATCTCGGTGCCGTGGCTCAGGGGCAGGTCTGCGTTGGGAGTACGTCCTTCGCGAATGGCCTGAACCGCTTCATCCAGCAACTGCATGTAAAGGGTGAAACCGATGCTTTCAATCTGGCCGCTCTGTTCCTCCCCCAGCAGTTCGCCGGCGCCCCGGATTTCCAGGTCGTGAGTTGCCAGCATGAAGCCGGCGCCCAGATCCTGGGCTTCGGCAATGGCCTCCAGGCGCTTCCGGGCGTCCGCAGTCATGGCCTTGGGCGGCGGTGTCAGCATGTAGGCGTAGGCCTGATGGTGCGAGCGACCGACTCGTCCCCGCAGCTGATGGAGCTGTGCCAGGCCGAACTTGTCCGCCCGCTCGATGATGATGGTGTTGGCGCTGGGTATGTCGATGCCGGTTTCGATGATGGTGGTGCACACCAGCACGTTGAAACGCTTGTGATAGAAATCCGACATGATCTGCTCCAGCTCCCGCTCCCGCATCTGGCCGTGGGCCACGCCCACGCGGGCTTCCGGGATCAGGTTGCGGAGATCCTCCGCCGTCTTCTGGATGGTGGCCACGTCGTTGTGGAGTACATAGACCTGACCGCCACGGAGGATCTCCCGCAGGATGGCCTCCTTCACCATGGCGTTGTCCCGCTGCCGGACGAAGGTCTTCACGGACAGGCGCCGGGCGGGCGGCGTGGCGATGATGGAAAGATCCCGCAAATGCCCCATGGCCATGTTCAGGGTCCGGGGAATGGGCGTGGCGGTAAGGGTAAGCATGTCCACTTCGGCCCGCAGGGATTTCAGCCGCTCCTTCTGCTGGACACCGAAACGGTGCTCCTCGTCGATGATTACCAGCCCCAGGTTGTTGAACCGGATGTCACCCTGCAGCAGCTTGTGGGTGCCAATGACGATGTCCGCCTTGCCGCTTTCAATGTTTTCGATGGCTTTGCCGGACTGGCCCGCACTGCGGAAGCGGCTCAACAGTTCCACCGTGACCGCGGTATCCGAAAAGCGGTCCCGGAAGGAC
The DNA here is from genome assembly GCF_900115285.1 of Marinobacter daqiaonensis. Lineage (GTDB taxonomy): Bacteria > Pseudomonadota > Gammaproteobacteria > Pseudomonadales > Oleiphilaceae > Marinobacter > Marinobacter daqiaonensis. Next base: position 961,046 of record NZ_FOYW01000001.1, on the reverse strand, counting down.
TCGTAGTGCTGCTGGGCGAGCAGGGTGGTGGGCACCAGCACCGCTACCTGCTTGCCGGACCAGGTAGCGACAAAAGCGGCGCGCATGGCAACCTCGGTCTTGCCGAAACCGACATCGCCACAGACCAGCCTGTCCATGGGCTGGTCGCTGGTCATGTCCTCGATTACCCGCTCGATGGCGGCCTGCTGGTCGGGGGTCTCCTCGAAGGGAAAGCCGGCGGCAAAGTGGCGGTAGGCCTCCTTCGGATCCTCGAACTTGAAGCCCTTGCGGGCCTCACGGCGGGCATAGACGTCGAGCAGTTCCGCGGCGGTGTCGCGGATCTTCTCCATGGCCTTCTGCTTGGCATTGCTCCACCGGTCCGTGCCCAGCTTGTGCAGCGGAGCGTGCTCCGTGTCGCTACCGGTGTAACGGCTGATCAGGTGCAGGTTGGACACAGGCACGTAAAGCTTGGATCCACCGGCGTATTCCAGGGTCAGGAACTCGCTCGGGTCTTCCTCCACGGTAATGGTTTCCAGGCCCAGGTAGCGGCCCACGCCATGATCGATATGTACAACCGGCGCGCCGATGCGCAGTTCCGACAGATCCCGGTAACCGGAATCGTCCACTTCGGTGGGTTTTTCCCGGCGCCGCCGCTGGATGACGCGCTCGCCGAAAAGGGCGGTTTCAGTGATCAGCGCCAGGCCTTCCCGGGGCAGAACCAGGCCCGATTCCAGGGGTGCGACGGTAATGGCAAGGGCCTGACCGGAGGTGAGAAAGTCTGACCAGCCATCCACAGCGTCGAGGGAGATCCGGTTTTCCGACAGATTGTCCCTGAGGGCTTCCCGGCGCCCGGAGGATTCGGCGCAGACCAGGATGCGGCCCTGGAATTCGTTGATAAACCGGCGCAGCCTTGCCGCCGGGTCCGACGCCCGGCCATCCATTGCGACATCCGGCAGCTCGCCGGTGCCCAGGTGAGTGATGCCCTGGCCCGAGCGCCGGGTCTCGCCGGCCACGGTGGTTACCCGCGGGCGCTGACGGAGCAGGCCGAACAGTTCGTCGGTGCGCAGGAACAGGTGCTGTGGCGGCAGGATGGGTCGCATCCTGTCATGGCGGCGTTCCTCATAACGGTTGGCGGTGTCCTGCTGGAAATGTTCCACCGACTCTTCCAGGCCGTCGGATGTGAAGACCAGGGTTTCGCCGGGCAGGTAGTCGAACAGTGTCGCCGCCTCATCGAAGAACAGGGGCAGGTAATACTCGATCCCGGCGGGGGTGATGCCCTGGCTGACGTCCTGATACACAGGCGAATTCCTGTCCGCGTTGGGAAAGTGCTCGAACCAGCGGTTGCGGAAACCGGAGCGGGCATCCTTGCTCCACGGGAACTCATAGGCAGGCAGCAGTTCGATCTGTTCGATGCGCTCAAGGGAGCGCTGGGTTTCCGGGTCGAAGGTGCGCAGGGTTTCGATCTCGTTGTCGAACAGGTCGATACGGTAGGGCTGGCTGGCGCCCATGGGGAAAATGTCCATGATGGCGCCCCTGACAGCGTATTCCCCATGCTCGTAGACGTTTTCGGTGTGCCGGTAACCGGCGGACTCCAGTTGCAGCCGCCACTTGCCGGGCTCCAGGGTCTGTCCGGTTTCCAGCAGCAGGGTGTTGCCCTGCAGGTAATCCACCGGCGGCAGCCGATGCATCAGTGTCCGGGCCGGCACGATCAGGATGCCGCGCTGTGTCCTGGGCAGGCGGTGCAGGGTCCGGATGCGCTGCGAGACGATATCCTGGTGTGGTGAAAACAGGTCATAGGGCAGTGTCTCCCAGTCCGGCAGCGACAGCAGTTCCAGGCCGTCATCGCTGATTGCCGCTTCCTCCTCGTCCAGGGGCATGTCGAGATAGAAGCGAACGGCCTGTTCCAGGCGGATGGCCTCGTCCGTGGTCCGGGTGATCACCAGAGTCAGGCCGGCAAACTGCCGCGCCGCCTCGCTGATCGCCAGGGCATCGCTGCTGCCGTTGAGCTGGTCCCATACCCGATGGTCCGCCGCCTTCTCTGGGGGGGCAGGTACGAAGTCGGAGAGCGGTGTGTGCTGCGTGCCCGGTTTCATCGGCCTGATGTGCTCCTGGCGTCTGGCTGGATTGGGTCTTTGCCGGCGGATGAACCGACGGTAAGGAATACGGGACATTGCGGTCTGGCGACCAGTCCGGAAAGGGCGTTATTCTATCGACGACGAACGGCGCTGTCATGGAAACCGGCCGCTGATCCGATTTTCGTCCTTCTCCCCCTCTCGCTGTCAGGGGGAGGGGTCGGGAGCAGGCATGCAGTTTGCGATCGGGCCCGTTACGTTGGATAATACGCACCCAATTTTTCCAGTGCCAACTGCAGAGGTTCAAGCGTGAGTCACGAACAGATCAATCAGCACCTGTCCAACTGGACCGAGCGGGAGTCCACCGCGGAGGCCATGATACCGCTCATCGGTCGGCTGTACCGCAAGAATAACGTGGTCACTTCCGTTTACGGTCGGGCCATCATCAATCAGTCGGTGATTGATATCATCCGGGCTCACCGTTTCGTGCGCCAGGTGGAGGACAGTGAGCTGTCCGTGCACGACACCCTGCCAGTGTTGGAGGCCATGGACAAGCTCGAGCTGGGCCAGGCTCACGTGGACATCGGCAAGCTTGCCGTCAAGTTCAAGCACGAAGGCGATGGCCGCTCCCTCGAGGACTTCCTGAAAGAGGAAATCGGACCGGTGGTCGGCCAGTACCGCGCCGAGTCGGAGCGTAACGCCAACGGCGACACCAAGGACGTGGTCCTCTACGGCTTTGGCCGTATCGGGCGGCTGCTTGCGCGCATCCTCATCGAGAAGGCCGGTGGTGGCTCCAATCTCCGCCTGCGGGCCATCGTGGTTCGCCAGGGCGGCGCCGAAAATGATCTGGAAAAGCGGGCCAGCCTGTTGCGCCGCGACTCCGTCCACGGCCCCTTCAATGGCAGTATCACCGTGGATGAGGAGAATTCCGCGCTGATTGCCAACGGCAACTTCATCAAGGTGATCTACTCCAGCGGGCCGGACAAGGTGGATTACACCGACTATGGCATAAAGAATGCCACCATCATTGATAACACCGGTATCTGGCGCGACGAGGAAGGGCTGGGGCTGCACCTGAAGTCCAAGGGCGCGAGCCGTGTCATTCTGACCGCGCCGGGCAAAGGCAACATCAAGAACATCGTGTATGGTATCAACAACGACACCATCACAGAGGATGACCGCATCCTGTCCGCCGCCTCCTGTACCACCAACGCCATTACGCCGGTACTCAAGGCAATTCATGACGAGTTCACCATCGTTGACGGGCATGTGGAGACCGTTCACTCCTACACCAACGACCAGAACCTGATCGACAATTACCACAAGGGCAGCCGCCGTGGCCGCAGCGCTCCGCTGAATATGGTGATCACGGAAACCGGCGCTGCCAAGGCGGTGTCCAAGGCCCTGCCGGAGCTGAAAGGCAAGCTCAGCGGAAACGCCATCCGGGTGCCAACGCCCAACGTGTCCATGGCGATTCTCAACCTGAACCTTGAAAGGGATGTGACCGTCGAGAGTGCCAACGAGTATCTCCGGGAAATGGCGCTGCACTCCGAGCTGCAGAAGCAGATCGACTTTGTCAACTCGCCAGAGGTGGTGTCCACCGACTTTGTGGGTTCCCGTCACGCGGGTGTCGTGGATGCCCAGGCGACCATCGCCAATGGCAAGCGGCTGATCCTCTACGTGTGGTACGACAACGAATTCGGTTACAGCGCCCAGGTCATTCGCTGCGTCAATCAGATGGCTGGCGTGACCTACCCGATCTTTCCGAAACGCTCCCGCGAATGGGCCCAGGCCCTGGCGGACTGATCCCGCCTTTTCGTTGATTGTCGTCAAGCCCCGGTAGCACCAGCGCTCCCGGGGCTTTTCTGTTTCCCCTCGCGAATAAAACCATTTGGCTTACCGGTGGAAATAGGTTCTCTTAATCTCTATAATTGGCGCGATTTTGGGTACGTCTGGCACCCGCATCTCAACGCTTTCCTGAACACTGACCGCCCCTGTGCAACGCCGGGCACGGTCAGCCATCTTTCGGGCTGTACTGATACCGCTTGAAATGTCGGGGAACCGGGCCGCAGGGTCAGGCGTGAACAATCCTTTAACAGTTCCTGATTGGACGAGGCTAATGATCAACATTAAAAAAGGCCTGGATCTTCCCATCAGCGGCGCTCCTGATCAGACCATCTCAGACGGAAAGCCGGTACGCCACGTCGCGCTGGTAGGCTTTGATTACAACGGCATGAAGCCGACGATGGAAGTGAAAGAGGGGGACCGCGTCAAGCGCGGGTCGCTGCTGTTTACGGACAAGAAGACCGAGGGCGTTCGTTACACTTCACCGGCTGCCGGTGTTGTAAAAGAGATCAATCGCGGTGAGCGGAGGGTCTTCCAGTCCGTTGTGATCGAGATCGATGGCGACGAGGCGGAGAGTTTTGCCCGTTACAGTGAGAACGACCTGGCCTCCCTTGAACGACAGCAGGTTGTGGACAATCTGGTGGAGTCCGGTCTTTGGACCGCCTTCCGGAGCCGTCCCTTCTCCAAGGTTCCGGCCATTGATTCCGCTCCTCATTCCATTTTCGTTTCCGTCATGGACACCAATCCGCTTGCGGCGGACCCGGTGGTCGTGATCGGGGAACAGGCTGCCGCCTTTGAAAAGGGCCTGACCCTGCTGACCCGGCTGACCACCGGCAAGGTATTTGTCACCGGCAAGCCCGGTTCCGATGTGCCGGTACCCAAGTCCGATGTGGTGGAAGTTCAGCAGTTTGATGGCGTCCACCCGGCCGGCAATGTCGGAACCCACATCCATTATCTGGATCCTGTGTCCCTTTCCAAAACGGTATGGACCATCGGGTACCAGGACGTGATCGCCATCGCCAAGCTCTTTGAAACCGGAGAGTTGCCGGTGGATCGGGTGGTGGCTATTGGTGGGCCGAAGGCCACCAGTCCCCGTCTGGTGCGGACCCGGGTTGGTGCCAGCCTCACTGAGCTTCTGAAAGGTGAGATCGCCACCGACTGTAAGGTGCGGATGATTTCCGGTTCCGTCTTCGGAGGGCGTCGCGGTGAAGGCACCTGCGCCTACCTGGGCCGGTTTGCCAACCAGATATCGGTGCTGGAAGAGGGTGACAAGCGCGAGTTCATGGGCTGGCTCTCACCAGGGGCGAACAAATTCTCCATCATGAACATCTACCTCTCCAAGCTGGTTGGTGGCAAGCGGTTTGATATGACCACCACAACCAACGGCAGCGAGCGGGCGATGGTACCGGTGGGTGTTTACGAAAAGGTCATGCCGCTGGATATTCTGCCAACGCAGTTGTTGCGGTCGCTGATCGTGGGTGACACCGAAGTGGCACAGAAGCTGGGTGCGCTGGAGCTGGATGAAGAGGATCTGGCGCTGTGCACCTTCGTGTGCCCGGGTAAATATGAGTACGGTCCGATTCTCCGTGAGAACCTGACCCGAATCGAGCTCGAGGGCTAACCGATGGCAATCCGACAGTTTCTCGATGGTATCGAGCATCATTTCGAAAAGGGTGGCAAGTACGAGCGCTGGTACGCTCTCTACGAGGCGGTGGATACCATCTTCTATTCGCCCGCGAGCGTGACTTCCACCACTTCCCACGTGCGCGACGGTATCGACCTGAAGCGCATCATGATCACCGTATGGCTGGTCACGTTCCCGGCCATGTTCTTCGGCATGTGGAACATCGGTTTCCAGGCCAACAATGTGCTGGCGCAGAACCCCGACGCCCTGATGGGCGATGGTGGCCTGCGCACCGCCTTTATCGCGGCCCTGGCGGGGAATGATCCGTCCAGCATCTGGGATAACTTCGTCTACGGCATGGCCTACTTCGTTCCCATCTACGCCGTCACCTTCGTGGTGGGTGGTTTCTGGGAAGTCCTGTTCGCCACCGTCCGCCGGCACGAAGTCAACGAAGGCTTCTTCGTCACATCCGTACTGTTTGCGTTGATCCTGCCGCCCTCCATCCCGCTTTGGCAGGTGGCGCTGGGTATCACCTTCGGCGTGGTCGTGGGCAAGGAAGTATTCGGCGGTACCGGCAAGAACTTCCTGAACCCGGCACTCACCGGTCGGGCCTTCCTGTATTTTGCCTACCCGGCGCAGATTTCCGGTGACATGGTCTGGACCGCTGTCGATGGCTTCAGTGGCGCAACCGCCCTGAGCTGGGCGGCAAGCGGCGGCGTTGAGGCCCTGGAGCAGAACATCGGCTGGATGAATGCCTTTGTCGGCTCGATCCAGGGTTCTATGGGCGAAACCTCGACCCTCGCCATACTGATTGGCGGCCTGGTCCTTCTGGGAATGAAGATCGCGTCCTACCGGATTGTCGGTGGCGTGCTCATCGGCATGATCGGCATGAGCCTCCTGCTTAATGTGATCGGCTCCGATACCAATCCGTTCTTTGAAGTGGGGCCCCACTGGCACCTGGTCATGGGCGGCTTCGCCTTCGGCATGATGTTCATGGCCACAGACCCCGTATCGGCTGCCATGACCGACACCGGTCGCTGGTGCTTCGGTATCCTGGTGGGTGTCATGACCGTGCTGATTCGTGTGGTCAACCCGGCGTTCCCGGAGGGCATCATGCTGGCCATCCTGTTCGCCAACCTGTTTGCACCGCTGATGGATCACTACGTGGTTCAGGCCAACATCAAACGGAGGCTTGCCCGTGGCTAAAGCAAAAGAAACCGTCACCAGGACCATTATGGTGGCGCTGGTGCTGAGTATCGTTTTCTCGGTGGTGGTCTCCACCGCCGCGGTGATGCTGCGACCGGCGCAGATACAGAACCAGAACCTGGACATCAAGACCAACATCCTGGCCGCGGCCGGTATGCTTGAGCCAGGCGACAGTGTTCAGGATATCGAGGAGACCTTCAGCCGGTTCGATGTGCGCCTTGTGGATCTCAACACCGGCGAGTTTGTCGAGCCTTCGGCCGTGGGCGTCCAGGACCCCATGAAATACGATATGTACAAGGCGGCCTCGGACCCCGATATGTCCACCAACATCCCCGCTTCCGAGGACAAGGCCGGCATCAAGCGCCGCCCGGATGTCGCCAAGATCTACACGATCAGCGAAAACGGCGAGATCCAGCGGGTTGTCCTGCCGATTCACGGTTATGGCCTCTGGTCCACCCTCTATGGCTTCATCTCGCTGGAGGGGGACCTGAACACCATTGAAGGCCTTGGCTTCTACGCCCACGCAGAAACACCGGGCCTGGGCGGTGAAGTGGACAATCCCCGCTGGAAACAGCAGTGGGTTGGCAAGGAGCTGTATGGTCAGGACAAGACCGAGCCCGAGATCCGGCTGGTGAAAGGCGGTGTGGACGCCAATACCAGAGACAGGGAGCACAAGGTGGATGCCCTGTCCGGTGCCACGCTGACCAGCCGCGGCGTCGAGCAGTTGGTGAATTACTGGATGGGTGATCGCGGATTCGCGCCATTCCTGAAAAAACTTCGTGAAGGGGAGGTCTGATCATGGCAGGCGCTTCAGCCAAACAGGTTCTCTTCGAACCGATTTTCAGCAATAACCCCATCGCCCTGCAGATTCTCGGGATCTGCTCGGCGCTGGCGGTAACCACCAGCATGAGCGTGACCATCGTCATGTGCCTGGCGGTTATCGCGGTTACCGCCTTCTCCAACCTGGCGGTTTCCCTGGTCAGGATGCAGATTCCGGGCAGTATCCGGATCATCGTACAGATGACCATCATCGCGTCGCTGGTTATCGTGGTGGATCAGCTGCTCAAGGCCTATGCCTATGAGATCTCCAAGCAGCTCTCGGTGTTCGTCGGCCTGATCATCACCAACTGCATCGTCATGGGTCGTGCAGAGGGCTTTGCAATGAACAACGGCCCCTGGCTGAGCTTCCTGGACGGTATCGGCAATGGCCTGGGCTACTCCGTGATGCTGCTGTTCGTTGCCTTCTTCCGGGAGCTGCTCGGTGCAGGCTCCCTGTTCGGCTTCGCCCTGATGCCCACCGTGAACGAAGGCGGCTGGTACGTACCCAACGGTCTGCTCCTGCTGCCGCCGAGCGCGTTTTTCATCATCGGTCTGGCGATCTGGGCTCTGCGGGCCTGGAAACCGGAACAGGTTGAGGCGCCCGAGTACAAGATGTCCCGCCACAAAGCCAAGGAGGCCTTCTGATGGAACACTATATCAGTCTGATTCTAAAGGCTATTTTCGTCGAGAACATGGCGTTGGCCTTCTTCCTGGGCATGTGTACCTTCCTGGCCATTTCCAAGAAGATCGAAGCGGCTCTGGGCCTGGGTATTGCGGTTGTGGTCGTACTGACAGTGACTGTGCCGGTCAACAACCTGCTGTACAACACCATCCTTCGGGAAGGCGCCCTGGAGTGGGCCGGCCTGCCCAACGTGGACCTGAGCTTCCTGGGCCTGCTGACTTACATCGGTGTTATCGCGGCCATCGTACAGATCATGGAAATGGTACTGGACAAGTACATACCCGCTCTGTACGCCGCCCTGGGGGTATTCCTGCCGCTGATCACCGTGAACTGCGCCATCCTGGGTGCGTCGCTGTTCATGGTCGAGCGGGACTATACCTTCGGCGAGAGCCTGGTATACGGCTTCGGCGCCGGCGTCGGCTGGGCCCTGGCCATTGTTGCCCTGGCGGGTATCCGCGAGAAGCTCAAGTACAGCGATGTACCGGAAGGTCTGCGGGGCCTGGGTATCACCTTCATCACCGTGGGGCTGATGTCCCTGGGCTTCATGTCCTTCTCGGGCATTTCCCTGTAACCAACCCGGTGATTCGGTTTAACGAAAAGGCGAGACCATGAATACAGAAATCATTCTTGGCGTGGTCATGTTCACCGTTATCGTACTGGCGCTGGTGGCAATCATCCTTGCCGCCCGCACCAAGCTGGTAAGCACCGGTGATGTGACTATTGAGATCAATGACGACCCCGAGCATACGGTGAAAACCAGTGCCGGTGGCAAGCTGTTGGGTACCCTGGCCAACAGCGGTATCTTCCTGTCCTCCGCCTGTGGCGGCGGCGGTACCTGCGCCCAGTGCAAGTGCAAGGTGTTCGACGGCGGTGGCGCCATGCTGCCCACGGAGAAGACCCACTTCACGCCCCGGGAAGAAAAAGAGGGCTGGCGTCTGTCCTGCCAGGTTCCAGTGAAGCAGGACATGAAGATCGAGGTGCCTGAAGAGTTCTTCGGTGTGAAGAAATGGGAGTGTGAGGTGGTTTCCAACCACAACGTGGCCACCTTCATCAAGGAACTCGTACTGAAGCTGCCGGAAGGCGAAGAAGTGGACTTCCGTGCCGGTGGCTATGTCCAGCTGGAGTGCCCTCCCTACGAAATCGATTTCAAGGACTTCGATATCGAGGAAGAGTTCCACGAAGACTGGGACAAGCACGATATCTGGCGTTACAAGGCCATCAACAAGGAAGAGACCATTCGCGCCTATTCCATGGCCAACTATCCGGAAGAGAAGGGCGTTCTCAAGTTCAACATCCGGATCGCCACGCCGCCTCCAGGTACCGATCATCCTCCCGGAATCATGTCATCCTTCGTCTTCAACCTGAAGCCGGGCGACAAGGTGACGGTGATGGGGCCGTTTGGTGAGTTCTTCGCCAAGAAGACCGAGGCAGAAATGGTCTTTATCGGCGGCGGCGCCGGTATGGCGCCCATGCGTTCCCACATCTTCGACCAGCTCAAGCGCCTGAACTCGAAACGCAAGATCAGCTTCTGGTACGGGGCCCGGAGCGTCCGCGAGATGTTCTACGTGGAGGATTTCGACATGCTGGCCCGGGAGAACGACAATTTCGAGTGGCACGTGGCCCTTTCCGACGCGCTGCCGGAGGATAACTGGGAAGGCCCTACCGGGTTTATCCACAACGTTCTCTATGATCAGTACCTGAAGGATCATCCGGCTCCTGAAGACTGTGAGTTCTACATGTGTGGACCACCCATCATGAACGCATCCGTCATCAAGATGCTGAAGGATCTGGGTGTGGAAGACGAAAACATCATGCTGGATGACTTCGGGGGTTAAGGTACTCTGATGTCATCCCGCCTGTTGCGACCCGCCAGGGTGATCATGGTCAGTGCTGTTTTGGCGCTGGCCATGGCCGCCCTGGCGGGTTGTTCTTTTGAGCCCGACGAAAACATCTGGGAGATATCCGGGGGCGTCTTCGGTACCCAGTACCATATTAACGTCGTATTGACCGAAGACAGGGATACCCTTGATCATCTTGCTCAAGGTATCGAGGAGACCCTGGAGTCCGTGGACGCCGCCATGTCCACCTGGCGCGAGGATTCGGAACTCAGCCGGTTCAACCGTCTTGAGGACCAGAGTGGCTGGGTCGAGGTATCTCCCGAGTTGTTTGAGGTGCTGTCGGCCGCCCAGGATGTCTCGGAACGATCTGGTGGGGCCTTCGACATTACCATCGGACCGGTGGTGAACCTGTGGGGTTTCGGGCCCGAGGGGAGGCCGGAGAAGATTCCCCCGGATGAGTTGTTGTCGCAGCGGCTGGCAACGGTCGGGTACCGTTTCCTGGAGCTGGATCCCGAGCGGCAGGCGATCCGGACGACGCGGGTCCAGTACCTGGACCTCTCCGGTATTGCCAAGGGTTACGGTGTGGACGCGGTTGCCCGGTATCTGGAGGGCCAGGGGGTGGATCGGTACCTGGTGGAGATTGGCGGCGAGGTCCGTGTGCACGGGCGCAAGCCTGATGGCAGTGCCTGGCGTCTGGCTGTAGAGCAGCCGGTGGAGCGTCAGCGTCAGGTGAACCGGGTGATTGCCATGGACAACCATGCCATGGCCACGTCCGGAGACTATCGGAACTATTACGAATCGGAAGGGCAGCGGTTTTCCCATACCATAGACCCTCAGAGCGGTCGTCCGGTCGATCACCGGCTGGCTTCCGTCACGGTGATCATGGATTCAACCATGATGGCTGATGCCTGGGCGACCGCGCTCAATGTACTGGGTTACGAGGCGGCGAACCGCCTGGCGCTGCAGGAAAATCTTGCAGCCTACTTTATTGTGCGGGAGGGAGAGGGTTTCAGGACCTACCATACGCCCGCTTTCGCAACCTACCTCATCGAATAGCCGGAGGTTGATATGGGTACTTTCTTACTGGTTCTGCTGATTGTAGGCGCCCTGGTGGCGGCCATGTCGGTCGGCGTGATTTTCGGCCGCAAGCCCATCACCGGCACCTGTGGCGGACTTGGGGCAGCCGGCATTACCGGCCCCTGTGAAATCTGCGGTGGCGACACCACCAAGTGCGAGGAAAGCGAGCGGCCGTCCGAAAAGGCCAGTTCCGGCGATCTCGGCTACAACGCCATGGCGGACGACTCCAGGCACTGATTGGCCCGCCATCAACTCTGGCCCGGGACACCAGACAATTTCTCGTGGCTGCCCGCCAGGGCAGTCACTCAAGGTTTATTTGACCACGCGATAAGGAGTGACAGTCCTGATGGCAGAGCAACACTATGACGTCGTGGTGATTGGCGCGGGTCCGGCCGGCGAAGGCGCGGCCATGAATGCCACCAAGCATGGCAAGCGCGTTGCAATCATTGAAGACAAGCCCACCGTGGGCGGAAACTGTACCCACTGGGGCACGATTCCCTCGAAAGCGCTCCGGCATTCCGTCAAGCAGATCATCACTTTCAACACCAATGAAATGTTCCGGGATATCGGTGAGCCCCGCTGGTTCTCCTTTCCGCGGGTTCTCCAGAACGCCCGCGACGTAATCGGCAAGCAGGTCAAGCTTCGCACCCAGTTCTATTCCCGTAACCGAGTGGATCTGATCAACGGTCGCGCGTTTTTTGTAGACAGCAACCGGATTGAAATACGAGGCAACAAGACGTCCGAGATCCTCAACTTCAAGCAGGCAATTGTCGCTACCGGGTCCCGGCCCTACATGCCGCCGGATATCAATTTCCGTCATCGCCGGATATACAACAGCGACACGATTCTCAACCTTTCTCACACGCCCCGCACGCTGATCATCTATGGTGCCGGCGTGATCGGCTCCGAGTATGCCTCGATCTTCGCCGGACTTGGCGTCAAGGTTGATCTGATCAATCCCGGCAGCCGCCTGCTGTCGTTCCTGGATGATGAGATTTCCGATGCCCTGAGCTACCACCTGCGCAACAACGGGGTTCTGGTCCGTCACAACGAGGAATACGAATCCGTCGACGGTGACGACCATGGCGTGGTGCTGTCCCTGAAGTCCGGCAAGAAGATCCGGGCCGATGCCTTTCTCTGGTGCAACGGGCGTGCGGGTAACACTGACAAGCTGGGCCTCGAGAACATCGGGCTGGAACCCAACAGCCGTGGCCAGCTCCAGGTGGACAGGCACTACCGTACCGAGGTGCCCCACATCTATGCAGCGGGCGACGTCATCGGCTGGCCCAGCCTTGCCAGTGCGGCCTATGATCAGGGCCGTTCGGTGTCGTCGGATATCGTGGCCGATGAGTATTTCCGCTACGTTTCCGACGTGCCCACGGGTATCTATACCATCCCGGAAATCAGTTCAGTGGGGCCCACGGAGAGGGAGCTTACCGAACAGAAGGTACCCTATGAGGTGGGGCAGGCCTTCTTCAAGGATCTGGCCCGGGCCCAGATTACCGGAGAGAAAGTGGGCATGCTTAAAATCCTGTTCCACCGGGAGACCCGCGAAATCCTGGGGATCCACTGTTTCGGGGACCAGGCCGCCGAGATTGTACATATCGGTCAGGCGATCATGAACCAGAAGGGTGAGGCGAATTCCCTCAATTACTTCATCAATACCACCTTCAATTACCCCACCATGGCGGAAGCCTACCGGGTAGCGGCCCTTAATGGCCTGAACCGGATCTTCTGATTCTCCGTTGCTGTCGCCATGGAGGGCGTCACCCCATTGCCGATTTGACCGACTGGTAGGTGAGCCTCTCCTGGGTTGATGTCCGGTTATCGAAGTAAATCCGGGTGCTGGTGGGGAAGTCCGTGATAATGCTGTCCACACCGATCTTTTCCATCTCCAGCATGTCGTGGATGCGATTGACCGTCCAGACTGAGACATGCATGTCGTGGCGGTGGGCCTGCTGGACCATCTCCGCGCTGCAGATTCGCCAGCTCGGAATCAGGTAGCTGCAGTCAAGCCGCCTGGCAGTGGTGACCGGCCTTGGAAAGCGACGTCCCGCCACGAATCCGGTACGGATCTTCCTGTTACGGCGTTTGATCTCCTGCAGAAACCAGGTATCGGACGAGGTCACGGCGACGGACTCGAACATCCGGTGGCGCTGGATCAGCTCCGTGAGCCGGTTACACAGAATATTAAGCCGGCCACGGGCATCGGATTTCACCTCGAACTGATAGTGGCTGACCTCGGGGCAGGCCCTGAGGACATCCTCCAGTGAGGGTACACCGACCGGACGCGGCCAGGGCGTGGTGTTGTGACGGGCGTCGAGCCGGCCCAGGTCAGTCGCGGTCAGGCTTGCAACCTTACCTTCCCTGCCGGTGGTCCGCTCCACTGTCAGATCGTGAATCACCACAGGAACGCCGTCTGCGGACAGCAGAACATCCAGCTCAAAGTGGCGGATGCCATGACGGTACGCCATCTCAAATCCGGCCAGGGTATTTTCCGGAGCCTCACCTCGGGCTCCCCGATGACCATAGATGATCATGTCGGCGTTGACTCTCCCTTGCGGCTATACAGTGCCTGCCTGTTCTTCCAGAGTTGGTGGCACAGGCGTATGTCTTCAAGGTAGGCCGGCAGCTCATCCATCAGCAGGGCCTGGGGGCCGTCCACAAGGGCTTTTTCCGGCTTGGGGTGGAAGTCCACCAGCACCATGTTGGCTCCGGCAATCACCCCCTGGGCAGTGGCGTGCATGACATCGGGAATGCCATCCGGCGCCTTGTCCCGGCTCCCCACCGAGTGGGACGGATCGACACACACCGGCATTCGGGTCAGCCGCTTGACGGTGGGCACATGGGCAAAATCCACCATGTTGCGATGGGGGTGGCCGGCGTCCGACTTCATGCCGCGCAGGCAGAATACGACGTTGGCGTTACCTTCGCTGGCAAGGTACTCGGCAGCATTCAGGGACTCGTTCAGGGTGATGCCAAAACCCCGTTTGAGCAGCACCGGATAGGTTTTCTGGCGTCCGATGGCTTTCAGAAGTTCGAAGTTCTGGGTGTTTCGGGTTCCTACCTGAAGCATGACCCCCGTGGGTCGCCCGAGCTTTTCAAGGCACTCGTGGATCTCCTCGATATGGCTCTCGTGGGTGATTTCCATGGCTACCACCCGGATGTCGTGCTTGCCCGCGGTCTCGAAAACCCAGGGCAGACAGTTCCTGCCATGGCCCTGGAACGAATAGGGGTTGGTGCGGGGCTTGTAGGCGCCCATGCGAGTGCACTGCTGTCCGTGTTCCTGCAGGGTGCGCATCATTATCTCGACGTGCTCGGGTGTATCCACCGCGCAAAGACCCGCAAACACGTTGAGATTGTTCTGACTGAACTCCACGCCATTATAGGTGAATCCCGACTGCCGCTGATCGTCCCGGTGCCGTCCCAGGATGCGGTAGTCATCGGAAATCCGTATCACTCGCTCTACAGCCGGCAGGGCCTCGATATCCGCCTGATCGAGGGATTTGGTATCACCGATCAGGTAGATTTCCGTCAGCCGCTGGGTTGCCCCTTCCACTTCATGAAGTTTGAGGGAAACTCCCGGCAGGTTTTCGAGAAACTGCAGGGTCTGCCGATAGCTGTCGCTGTCCAGCGGCGTGTCCGGATGAAGAATGGCAAGCATGGGTTTCTCCTGGCATGAATGTCTGCTGAAAGACGGCTCAGCGAGCCTGTTCGGCCTGGTGTCGGGCCTGCATATATTCCCGGTGGTTGAGGTGCAGCAGGTCCGCCATGCGACGAATCAGGTGTTCCTCGTACTTGTCGATACGGTCGTCCGCCAGGGCCACTCGCCATATGCTCTCGAGCACCTTCTGTTTCGAGGGCTGGCTCAGCTGTTCGTTCAGCACGCCGGTGAACTCGTACAGAGACGTTGAGTCGTCGGCGTGGGCCAGGCCATCCTCAAGTATGGCCCGGGCTTCATCCTCGGTAACTTCATGAACCCGTACCGCGCAATTGATGATGGTTTCCAGCTCACGGTCGTCTTCGTTATTGTCGACCCGGGCAAGCTGGACCATCAGGGCGGTTGCCGCAACGGCCAGTTGGTGGGAATCCGGGTCGGCGCTGCCACCGGCAGTTCCGGTATCCGGAAACAACAGCTGGCGGAGGCTCTTGATCATCTGCGTACATCCTCCGGGTAGTGGGGGTGGGGGCGGGCCCTGCTCAGGCTGCTTTTGCCAGCTGGCCGACGCGTTTCTCGAGTTCCACCTGATCCGCCGCAAAGCGGCGTATACCCTCCGCCAGCTTTTCAGTGGCCATGGCGTCCTCATTGGACTCCCAGCGGAACAGACCCTCGTCGATCGACAGTTTCTGCTCCGGGCTTGACGCCTGTTCCGGCGACAGCCGACGGGGCAGGGCACCGTCGTCGTTTTTCAGCGCCTGCAACAGGGCCGGGCTGATGGTCAGGCGGTCACAGCCGGCGAGCTGCTCTATTTCTCCAATGTTACGGAAACTGGCTCCCATCACCACCGTGTCGTAGTTATGGGTCTTATAGAAATTGTAAATGCGGCTGACGGAGAGAACGCCGGGATCCTCCTGGGGCAGGTACGATTCGCGGCCGCTGTTAGACAGGTGCCAGTCAAGAATCCGGCCCACAAACGGCGAAATCAGGTAGGCCCCGGCTTCGGCGCAGGCCGCGGCCTGGATGAACGAGAACAGAAGGGTCAGGTTGCACCGTATGCCCTCCTTTTCCAGCTGCTCGGCCGCCCGGATGCCTTCCCAGGTGGAGGCGATCTTGATCAGCACGCGGCTGGTGTCCACGCCCTGCTGCCGGTACAGGTCGATCAGGCGCCGCGCCTTGTCGACGGTGGCTTGGGTGTCGAAGGACAGGCGGGCATCCACTTCGGTGGAAACCACCCCGGGAATCAGGTCGAGAATCTGCTTGCCAGCCAGTACCGCGAGGGTGTCGGTTGCCCAGCTCAGTTGCTCCTGGTTGCTGCCACCCTGGTTTTCCGCATACCGGACCGCCGCATCAATCATCGGACGGTAGCTGTCGGAGGCTGCGGCCTTCAGCAGAAGCGAGGGGTTGGTTGTGGCATCCTCCGGGCGCCACTCACTGATGGCATCCAGATCGCCCGTGTCAGCCACGACAGTGGTCATGGTCTTCAATTGATCAAGTTTGCTGGTCATGGATCCTGTTCCTTGTTTCCCTGTTATCGGTGTTACGCCCATCCTGCCGGCGGTGTCGGTTACCATTACGATAACCCCCTGAAATGAAGGGAACAAGACGAGGGTGACTTACAGGTGGGTCATGATGCCGTTTCCAGCTCGGACGAAGGCGTCCTCACCTTGGCCAGGGCATCCAGGATAACCTCAATACCGGAACCGGGACGGTGGGCGTTCTCGCTGATATGCCGACGGAACTGGCGTCCGCCGGGCTGGCCGTGGAACAGACCCATGAGGTGACGGCTGATATGGGTAAGGTATATACCCCGCTCAAGTTCCTGCTCGATAAAAGGCAGCATGGCTCTGAGCACATCGTGCCGGCTGGTCACCGGGGCGGGTTCGCCAAAGAAAGTTTCGTCGACCCCGGCCAGCAGCCATGGGTTGTGGTAAGCCTCCCGGCCCAGCATCACGCCGTTGGTATGACGCAGGTGCTCGTGGCACTCATCGAAGGTCTTGATGCCGCCGTTGATGATGATCTCCAGCTCCGGATACCGGGCCTTGAGCTGGTATACCCAGTCATACTTGAGCGGCGGAATGTCCCGGTTCTCCTTCGGGCTGAGGCCCTCGAGAACGGCGATCCGGGCATGGACGATAAACGTTCGGCAGCCGGCGGTGGCAACGGTTTCGATAAAGTGGCACAGCTCTTCCCAGGACTCCCGGCCGTCAATGCCAATGCGGTGCTTGACGGTCACTGGCAGGGAGGTGGCCGCGATCATGGCGGCGACACCCTCGGCCACCTTTTCCGGATGTCCCATCAGGCAGGCGCCGATCATGTTGTTCTGCACCCGGTCACTGGGGCAGCCCACATTCAGGTTCACCTCGTCGAAACCGTATTGCTCGGCCAGAGCAGCGCAATGGGCCAGCTCCCGGGGGTCACTGCCGCCCAGCTGCAGGGCCAGGGGATACTCCATCGGGTCATGGCGCAGGAAACGGTCAGTATCACCATGAATCAGGGCACCGGTGGTCACCATTTCCGTGTACAGCAACGCCCGGCGGCTGAGCAGGCGGGCCAGGTAACGGAAGTGGGGTGTGGTCCAGTCCATCATTGGAGCGACGCAGAAGCGGCGGGAGGGTTCCGGTCCTGAGTTCGGCAGGCTTTTAGCTGATTCCTCCGGCTTTTTCGCTACTTCACTTCTGATCATTTCTTGCCTGTCTGCATTTTCAAGATCCTGGTATTTCCTCCAACCTTATCTTTAAAGGTCATGAGGGCGCATGCCTTCCACCGTTCGGAGACCAAGCACCGAATTAAGGTTGGTGAGAATTGTATCAGGAAAGCCGGACCTCTGACCGTAGGTCTTTAACGAAGGTTCCAACCCCTTAACCCTTCTCTTTCAGCAGGTCCCGTATCTCCATGAGCAACTTTTCCTGGGCACTGGGCGCCGGCGGCGCGGCGGGGGTTTCCGCATCCCGGTTACGCATGCGGTTGAGGGCCTTTACGCCAACAAATACAGCGAAGGCCACAATGAGGAAGTCCACGACGGTCTGGAGAAATGCCCCATAACGCAACTGGACGGCAGGTGAGGTTTCCGTGGCGGTCTTCAGGGTAACGGCGAGGCTGGTGAAATCAATGCCGCCGACCATCAGGCCGATTGGGGGCATGATGACATCGCCGACAAACGAGCTGACAATCTTGCCGAAGGCGACGCCGATGATGATACCCACCGCCATGTCGACCACATTGCCCTTTACCGCGAATTCCCTGAATTCCCTGATCATGTTCATGGCCGAATACTCCCGCTCCAGCGAATGATGAGCGCCCTGTCTGCCAGGGCTTGGGCACAACAGGATACGCGGGGTGCAGAGCGTTTTCACTATGGTGGGGTAAGGAAGCCGGTGCGGCATTATCCCCCGTACCGGCGGGCCGAGATGGCTCGTCGGGGCAGCGGGGAGTGAGACCAGCCCGGCGAGATGGTAGTATCCTCAGCTTTTCAGCTCCAGAGGGCCCCAAATGCCAGTCATCGTCCAGGCCTTGATTCCGGTCTTCGTTCTCATCGTGTTCGGATACCTGTTCCGGCGCTGGAACTTTCCCGGCGAGGGCTTCTGGCTCCATGCGGAGCGATTTACCTATTACGTCCTGTTTCCCGCCATGCTGATCTACAAGCTGGGCCAGGCCCGGCTGCCGGCATCGGCCTATGGGGAGATACTGGTGCTGATCCTGGCGATGCTGGTGGCCATGACAGTAATCCTGGTAGTGATGCAGCTGGTCTGGCGCTGGCCGGGGCCGGTCTATTCATCGGTCTTTCAGGGGGGAATCCGTTTCAATTCCTATGTGGGGCTGGCGGCCGCCGGCATGCTCCTGGGGGATGAAGGGATATCCCTGATCGCTGTCGCAGTGGCGGTCAAGGTGCCCCTGCTGAATCTGCTGTGCATCCTGATGTTTTCCCTGACCTGCCGGCAGGGCCAGCTGAGGCTGATGCCGGTACTCAGGGCCATCGCCACCAATCCGCTGATTATCGGTTCGGTGATCGGCGTGACCTGGAGTTTCTTCCGAATCGGTTTCCACCCCGTGGTGGCGGGGATTCTCGCCCCTTTGAGCGACCTGGCGCTGCCTCTTGGCCTGATGTGCGTGGGGGCGGGCCTCCAATTAAGGGCCCTGCGGAGTGCCTCGACCCCTTTCCTGGCTGCGTCGGTGGCAAAACTGGTTGTGTTCCCGGCACTGACCCTGGGGCTGGCCATGCTGTTGGGAATGGAGGGCCTGCTGGTGCAGGTGGCCATCCTTCTGGCGGCGTTGCCCACGGCTACTTCATCCTACATCCTGGCGCGGCAGCTGGGGGGCGACGCCCCCCTCATGGCAGCAATCATCAGTGGCCAGACCCTGCTGGGGATGATCACCCTGCCGTTGTTACTGGGCATCCTCTGGCAGGCAGCGTAATACCGCCTCCGCCAGGGAGTACTGGAACTTGATGTAGCCCTGGCTGGTTGTCTCGATGTCACCGGCCAGCGGATCCCAGGTACTCAGAGGCATCTGGATACCTTCCATCAGCGACCGCCACCACTGCCGGTTGAACTGGGGTTCGGTCAGCAGGCACGGTCGCTGGGCCTTACGCAGCCGATCCTGAACCTCTGACAGGTGACGGGCCCCTGGGCTGCGCTCCGGGCTCATGGTCAGCACGCCGGCGATTTCCAGGCCATAGTGCTCCGCGAACTGCCCGAAGGCGTTGTGATAGGTAAAGATGTCGAGGTGCCGGGCGGGCTCCAGCCTGCGGCCGATGTCGGCTTCCGCTGACTCGAGGTTGCGGGTGAATGCCGCCAGATTGGCCTCGATCTGCTCACTGTCGGTGCCTTCCAGCTTTTTCAGACGACCGGCAATAGCCTGTGCCATTTGCAGCGCCATGGCCGGATCCAGCCACAGGTGAGGGTCCGGGCCATCGCCATGGTCATGGCCATGATGGTCCTGATCCTTGTCGTGGTGATTATCGCGACCGGAATCATGGGAAGGCTCGTGCCCGTGATGATCGTCATGACCATGACCATCGTCGTAACCCCGATCATCGTCGTGACTATGATCATCGTTGTGACCGCGATCATCGTCGTGACCGTGATCCGTGTGGCTGCCGCCTTCTCCTTCGGTCTTGACGGCTGCCGGCGCCAGGGCCAGTGAACGGGCCCGGAAATCCGCGCCGTCCAGAAGTCGGGTCAGGAACGTCTCCATCTCCGGGCCGATCCAGAATATGGCATCGGATTCCTCCAGCAGTCGACGTTCCGAGGGCCGGAGCTGATAGGTGTGGGGGCTTGAGCCGGCGGGAACCAGCGAATGCACCTCAACCTGATCGCCGGCCACCGCCCGAACCAGAAGTTCGACGGGCTTGAGCGATGCGATGACGATGGGCCTGTTGTCTTCGCTTTTTGCGTGCGCCGCGTTGATTGCCAATACCAGGAAAAGACAGCAGGCCAGTAAAAAGCGGGGATAACTGCTAACCATCGACATGTGGCTGGGTCTCCGTGACTGTTAAAGTAACGTTATAATATTGCATTTGGCATCTGCATGGAAGTGCGGCCCGGACGGAGGTGTCCGGCTCATGGGATTTCGGGCCCGGGTCGGTATAATGGCGGCTCTCCATTCATCCACTGCGCCAGGCAGGAATCGTCAATGACTGTACGCACCCGAATTGCGCCTTCGCCCACCGGGGATCCCCACGTGGGCACGGCATTTGTCGCCCTCTTCAACCTCTGTTTCGCCCGCCAGCACGGCGGTGAGTTCATTCTCCGGATCGAGGATACGGACCAGGCCCGCAGTACACCGGAATCGGAGCAGGATATTTTCCGGGCACTGCGATGGCTGGGCCTGGAGTGGGACGAGGGTCCGGACGTGGGCGGCCCCCATGGCCCCTACCGTCAGTCCGAGCGCAAGGAGTCCTATCGCCAGTACGCCATGGACCTGGTAGAGAAGGGCCACGCCTTCTACTGCTTCCGGACGCCGGATGAGCTTGAGGCCATCCGCGAGCAGCGCAAGGCCCAGGGCCTGAATCCGGGCATCAAGGGCGATCTGGAGTTGCCCGCCGACGAGGTCCGGCGGCGCCTCGACAGCGGCGAGCCCTACGTGATTCGCATGAAAGTGCCGGACGAGGGCATCTGCAGGATCGACGACATGCTCCGGGGGGTGATCGAGATTGACTGGTCCCAGGTGGACTGTCAGATCCTGCTCAAGTCCGATGGCATGCCCACCTATCACCTGGCCAATGTGGTGGACGATCACCTGATGGGCATCACCCATGTGCTCAGGGGCGAGGAGTGGATCAACTCCGCGCCAAAGCACCAGTTGCTTTACCAGTACTTCGACTGGCAGATGCCGGTGCTGTGCCACCTGCCGCTACTGCGCAATCCTGACAAGAGCAAGTTGTCCAAGCGCAAGAACCCGACCAGCATCAATTTCTATGAGCGCATGGGCTTTCTGCCGGAAGCGGTGACCAACTACCTTGGACGGATGGGCTGGTCCATGCCGGACGAGCGGGAAAAGTTCACCCTGGCCGAGATGATCGAGCACTTCGACATCAACCGGGTGTCTCTTGGTGGTCCGGTGTTCGACGTGGAAAAACTGCGGTGGCTTAACGGCCTCTGGCTGCGGGAAGACCTTTCCGAAGAAGCATTCGTTGAGCGTCTGCGCAACTGGTGGTTCAACGAGGATGCCCTGCAGGATCTGGTACCTCATGTGAAGGGTCGTGCAGAAGTCTTTTCCGACGTCGCCCCCATGGCCTCCTTCATGTTCTCCGGCATGCTGGACCTCAAACCCGAGGACTTTGCCCACAACAAACTGGATGAGAGCCAGGTGCGGCGGGTACTCCAGTTCACCCTGTGGAAGCTGGAGGCCCAGCGCCACTGGGCGAAGGAGAATATCTTCGCGGACATCAAGGGATTGGCAAAGGCCATGGACCAGAAGATGGGGGATTTCATGTTTCCTGTCTTCGTTGCCATCGCCGGTACGCCCAATTCCTGGTCGGTGATGGACTCCATGGCTCTGCTGGGGCCAGACATGACTCGCGCCCGCCTTCGTCACGCCCTGAACCTTCTCGGTGGTTTTTCCAAGAAGGAAGGCAAGCGGGTGGAGAAGGAATACGCCGCTCTGGTTGCTGAATAACCGATCTGGTGGAGATTTGAGCGCTTTGGACAGGGATGTTCGGAAAACTGAAAAAAAGTGGTTTGAAGTGTTGACGCCCCAGGGGCGGATCCTTAATATACGCAGCCGTTGAGGGGCCATAGCTCAGCTGGGAGAGCGCAACACTGGCAGTGTTGAGGTCGGCGGTTCGATCCCGCCTGGCTCCACCAATTTCTAGTCCCCTTCGTCTAGTGGCCTAGGACTCCGCCCTTTCACGGCGGCAACGGGGGTTCGAACCCCCCAGGGGACGCCAATACGGCCTGACGGTTTAGTCCACCGGCAGGCCATCAAAAAAACCGCCTTCGGGCGGTTTTTTTGTGTCTGAAAACTTAGCCTCCTCAGCCAAGCCGGTGGGTTTCGGTGGATGAGCCGGGGCGTGTTTCCAAAAAACCTACCGACTGGCCTCCTGCCCCGAGATTGCAGTCCAGAGAAAAAAGAGGTTCACGCCGGGCTTAGCGAACAGCAATGGCACCCTTGCCAACTCCCTCAAACGCCTTGACCCGAACCTCATCAGCCGGGTGCGCCTTCTTGATCTCGTCAGCCAGGTAGGCGGCAATCAATTCGACGGTGGTATCGGTATCCAGCAACCACACCCGCTGGCGGGGCAGGGTGAGGCGGAATTCGCCCTGTTCGGCGTCGTAGTGGAAGCTCACATACTCGGTGCCATCGGCATCCGACCAGCTCTGGCCCAGATCTTCCCGGGTACCGATGTAAATGTCCTGCCACTGCCGCGCCCACTGCTTTTCCAGCTCCGGGCTCCGGCGGCCGTTGAGGTCGATGCAAATCGGTGACCGGTGGCCATGGGCAATGCGCTGACAGTTGCCCAGGTGTTTCTTGAGCCCATGCACATAGTGGTAGTAGGCCCCCTCGATAAGTTCCTCCCGCAGGGTGACCTCGACAGCGGTGACATTGGTGGGCAGAACCGCTTTCAGTTCCTGCTCCAGCAGCCGGGCCACGGCCGAGGGCACCACCTGGTGGTGGTCGAGGAACACCACCGACTGCTCCGGCCCCTCATGGCGGATATGGCTGCCATCCGCAAGCCGCCAGGTCAGGGATCCGGGAGTGTCACCCCGTTGCAGGCAGCTGGCCTCGGCCGGAACCACAAGCCGGTGGTCCACGCGCTCATCGATAACCCGCTTGATGGTGCGTTTGACATTGCCGAAGTCAAACACCATGCCCTGCTCATCCAGCTCGCCGCCAAGCACAATGTCGGCGATCCAGCTTTCGCCGACCAGACCTCGGCTGGGGTCTAGATAGGCAAAATCGATAACGGTCAGATTGTCGATAAACAGGTGATTCATGTGAGTATCCGGCAGGCAGACTGCGACCATGGCTTGAGAACAGGTCGCATTCTATCAAATTTGCCGGGGCCAGCGTGAATCCGCGCTTACCGCAAGTACGAGAGCGTCGGGAAGACCGTTAGCCGCTGAACAGGCCGGTGATCCAGGCGGCACTGGCGGCGACTACTGCCAGGCTGATTGCCAGGCCGGCCAGGTAGGCGTTGCGGGCATTCTTGCGGCGTCGGCCGGCGGCCAGTTCGTCGAGATGCCGGGCGACCTGCTCCGCCTGCTGGCGGGATGATTCGGCAGCCTGCTGCAGGGTATCGGCCTGCAGGCTCTTCCAGAACTCGTGGTCCTGGTCCCGCTGTCGGTCGAGCTCCTGCCTGAGGTGGGTGGTATGTTCCTCGATCAGTTTCTCCGAGGCATTGAGCAGTTCGCGCTGAAACCCCGGGAGACCCTTTTCCAGCAGGGCCGTTACCTCGGCAACCACGGTCCGGGCCACGGCCTTCTGCTGATCATCCAGGATGGCTTCCAGGGCCGCCAGTTTCTCGTTGATGAGGTTGGTATGAGCCTCGTTGTGCTCCTCCATGCCGTTCCGCAGGTAGCCAACCTGGTCATCGAACAGGGCGGTAAGGCGTTCGTGAAGCTGCTCACTGATCTGTGACTTCACTTCCGCTCTGGCTGCCATGGCAACCTGGTCCGCCTTGAGCAGGGGGATATCCGGGTCATTGGCCGGAGGCACCTGACTTTCTTCGCGCACCGTGACCGGTGTGGCCTTCGGCATGGCGCGCAGCCTGGCAAGCACTCGTGCGATACCATCCCGGGCGGGCGGCTTGTGGAGTATTTCGTCCACTCCCATCTCCCGGGCCTCCCGCTCGAATTCGTCGGATTTGCCGGACGTGCACATGACGATGGGAATGTGGGCCGTGGCAGGATTGTTGCGGATGGCCTTGGCAGCCTCTACGCCGTTCATGCCGGGCATCAGGTGGTCAAGAAAGATGACATCCGGCCGCTGGCTGTTGCTGAGGATGTCCAGTGCCTCCTCGGCGGAACCTGCGGTATTCACCGTCATGTTGCTGCTTTTCAGCAGTTTGCCGAGGGTGAAGCGGGCAACCTTCGAGTCGTCCACCAGCAGTGCGCTTTTGATGTCCATGGAAAGAAGTCTCCGGGGCAGGTTACCTTAACCGTTTGTCCATGTTACCCCGGGGAGGATACAGAATGTTACATAAGGGTAGTGCAATGTTTCGGAATGTAATCTGGCTCACATCTCGTCTGGCGGTATCAGGCCCTGGCTCTGGGACCAGGCCCGCATGTGGATGTCCGCCTCCTTCTGGAAGGGGGACCGGAACGGGTTGATGACCACATCAAAAAGAAAGAAGAACAGGCCGATGGACAGCCAGCCCGCAAGAAGAGTGTTCAGCGTCCGGGCCTGGACTTCCGGATTGGAGGCCACGAATGCCTGCAGATGGGGCAGTAGGGACTGGACCGTCACCACCGGATTGAATTCGGCCAGGACAAAGGGGATCCAGAAAGCCAGGACCACAGGAAAAAATCCGAATGACCAGGCGCCCCGGAGCAACAGATAGGCCAGCAGACTGCGCAGGTAGCGCTGCCGCAGGCCTGGGTTGTGGCGCACCCGGGCCAGGTAGCGCCGACGTTCATTGTGGTAATCGGTGGCATCCGGCACCCGTTGCCCGGTGGTCACGGTGCTTTCGGATGCATCCCCGCCATTATCGAGGGGAGCGCCTGCGGGCGATGGCCGCGGTCCGGAATGGTGTGGCGGTCCGGTGAATGTTTCGCCGCTTCGGGCCGCGGAGTCCGCGGCACCCGGGGTTGTCTTCGTCTGCTGGCTGGAAGTTTCCAACATGGTCTCGGGGTTCCTCAATCTGCGACTTCGCCGGACAGGGCTTTTCAATTGGCCGGCCCGCCTCCATCATAGAGGAATACACACGGCCGATAGTCGCTTTCCGTCACAACCGGTGACACGGCGGTAACGCTATTGTCAGCCGCCGGGCTGCCGGTTTCCCGAGCATACCGTGATAGGCTCCATAAAACTATTTTGCCAGACAGGACGAGTGAATGACTGAAAAAAATGCGTTGAACGTACATCCGGCATTCGAGAAGGTGAGGAGTCATCCCATTGCCGCCCTGAACCTCACTATGGAGGAGTACGTCCATCGAAAGACCGGTGCCCGTCATCTGCATATGGCGGCGGACAACGACGAGAACGTGTTTTTCGTTGCCCTGCGCACCTTTCCCATGGATTCAACCGGCGTCGCCCATATCCTGGAGCATACCGCCCTGTGTGGCAGCGAGCGGTATCCCGTCCGGGACCCGTTCTTCATGATGATCCGCCGCTCGCTCAATACCTTCATGAATGCCTTCACCAGCAGTGACTGGACGGCCTACCCGTTCGCCAGCAAAAACCGTAAGGATTTCGACAACCTGTTGAGTGTGTATCTGGATTCGGTCTTCTTCTCGAAACTGGATCCGCTGGATTTTGCCCAGGAAGGTCATCGACTGGAATTCGAGACCCCCGACGATCCCGCCACCCCCCTGGTCTATCGGGGTGTGGTCTACAACGAGATGAAAGGGGCCATGAGCGCCGCCACGTCCCAGCTCTGGCAGAACCTCTCCAGCCATCTGTTCCCGACCACCACTTACCATTACAACAGCGGCGGTGAGCCGGATCACATCGTTGACCTGGGTTATGACGATCTGGTGTCGTTCTATCGCCATCACTACCATCCCAGCAACGCGATCTTCTGCACCTACGGCGATATTCCCGCCCGGGAACATCATCAGCGTTTCGATGAGCTGGCCCTGTCCCGCTTCGACGCCCTGGAAGTGGACCTGCCGGTGAAGGATGAAAAGCGGCTGTTCTCCCCGGTACGGGTTGAACAGGGTTACGCCGTCAGTGCCGGCGAGCCCACGGAGAAGAAGACTCACATTGTCATGGGGTGGCTGCTCGGTCACAGCTTTGACCTGCAGCAGAACCTGGAGGGTCAGCTGGTGGCCAGCGTCCTCCTTGAAAATAGCGCCTCGCCGCTCATGCGGGCACTGGAAACCACTGACATTGCATCCGCGCCGTCCCCCATGTGCGGGCTGGAGGACTCCAACCGGGAAATGACCTTTGTCTGCGGGGTTGAGGGCACGGAGCCGGAACGTCGCGGCGACCTGGAAGCGCTGATCGAGGGTGTTCTTCAGCAGGTGGTGGAGGAGGGCATTCCCCAGGACCGGCTGGAGGCGATTCTCCACCAGCTGGAGTTGCATCAGCGGGAGATTGCCGGTGACAGCTTCCCCTATGGTCTGCAGTTGATCATGACCGCCATTTCGCCCATGGTCCACGGCGGTGATCCGGTGGAGTTGCTGGACCTGGAGCCGGTACTGGAAATCATGAGGGAGAAAATCCGGGACCCCGACTATGTCCCTGGCCTGATTCGCAGGCTGCTCATCGAGAACCCCCACCGGGTGACTCTCACCCTGCGTCCGGATGACCAGCTGGAAAACCGTCGCCAGGAGGCCATCCGTGAAGCCCTCGCCCGCCGCAAGGCCGAGCTCTCCGATGGGGAAGCCCAGCAGATCGTCAAGCGGGCCCAGGCACTGGAAGCACGGCAATTGCAGAAGGACGACGACTCCATTCTGCCGAAGGTGGACCTGAGCGACGTTCCCCTGAAGATTCATGTTCCGGAGGGTCGGACGCTGGATTCATTCCCGGCGACACTCTACAACCAGGGTACCAACGGCCTGGTATACGAGCAGACCGTGTTGAGCCTGCCCTCCATGACGGAAGATGAGCTGCTGCTGCTACCCCTCTACACCACGCTTCTGACCGAGGTGGGATGTGGTGAACTGGACTACCTGCAAATGCAGGATCGCATCTCCGCCTGCAGTGGCGGAATCGGAGCCAGCATTTCCGCACGTGGTGCCGTGGACGATGTCCAGAGCCTGGACGGCTACCTGATCCTCAGCGGCAAGGCGCTCGCCCGTAACCGGGCTGCCCTGTCCCAGCTGTTGAGGGATGTGTTCGATCATGCGCGTTTTGATGAAACCAGCCGTATCCGCGAGCTGGTGGCCCAGGTCCGGTCCCGCCGGGAGCAGTCCGTGACCGGCAGTGGCCATGGCCTGGCCATGGGCGCCGCGTCCCAGGGCCACAGCCCGGGAGGATGGCTGTCGTTCCGGCTTGCCGGCCTTGCCGGCATCAGGGGCACCAAGGCCCTGGACGACTCCCTTGAGGATCCCGCCAGCCTGGACAGGCTGTGTGAGAACCTGGCGAGCCTCCACCGGCGGTTCCGTGATCAGAAACGGCAGTTCCTGCTGGTGGCCGAGGAGGAGCACCTCGAGGCCATGGCCCAGAGCGTTCAGTCCCTGTGGTCTGATGCCCCCGGCGCGGCCGGAGATCAGTGGCGGGTTGAGCCTGTAAGCTATGACACCCGGGAGGCCTGGCTCACATCCACCCAGGTGAACTTCTGTGCCCGGGCCTATCCGACGGTGGCGCCGGACCATCCGGATGCCGCGGCGCTGACCGTGCTGGGTGGTTTCCTGAGAAACGGTTTCCTCCACCGTGCGATCCGGGAGAAGGGCGGTGCCTACGGCGGTGGCGCCAGCCAGGACAGCGTCAACGGCAGCTTCCGCTTCTTCTCCTACCGGGACCCGCGCCTTGCCGAGACCCTGAAAGACTTTGATGCGTCCCTGGCCTGGCTGAAGGATAACGACCATGGCCAGCAGGAGCTGGAAGAAGCGGTACTTGGCGTGATCAGCCAGCTTGACAAGCCGCGCTCCCCGGCCGGCGAGGCACGGCACGCGTTCCATAGCCGCCTGTTCGGGAGGACACCGGAGCAGCAGGCCCGCTTCCGCGAGCGGGTACTGGGGGTCACGGTGGAGGATCTGAAGCGGGTTGCCGATAACTGGCTGCGGCCGGAGCGGGCCAGCACGGCGGTTGTCACCAGCCACGAGAACCGCGCGGATGCCGAACAGCTGGGGCTGGAGATACGGGAGCTGTAAGCCGGCTGCCGCCGGCCTCAAGGAAACGTCAGCGCAGTCGCTTGAGGCCGGTGGTAACCATGATCCGGGTGGAGATTTCCTCCACCGAATAGGCCGTGGTGTTCATGAAGGGAATGCGCTCGCGCCGGTACATGGTCTCGATTTCCTCCACTTCGTGCATGCACTGCTTCATGGAGGCGTAGCGGGAGTTCGGCCGCCGCTCGTTGCGAATCACCGCCAGACGCTCCGGTTCGATGGTCAGTCCGAAGATCTTGTCCCGGTGAGGGCGCAGGACTTCCGGCAGCTGCTGATCGTCCAGGTCGTCGTCGGTAATGGGGTAGTTGGCAGCTTTCACACCATACTGCAGCGCAAGGTAGAGGCAGGTCGGCGTCTTGCCGCTGCGCGAGGCTCCCACCAGGATCAGGTCCGCCTCGTCGTAATGCCGTGTGCGGGCACCGTCGTCGTTGTCGAGAGCGAAGTTGACCGCATGGATCCGCTTCTCGTAGTTGCTCTCGTTGCTGATCGAGTGGGAGCGACCCACGGTGTATGAGGATGAGGCCTGCAGCTCCTGCTCCAGTGGATCCAGGAAGGTACCGAAAATGTCCACCATGAAGCCATCCGCCTTGCTGATGACCTTGCGGATATCCGCTTTCACGATGGTGTCGAAGACCAGTGGCCGCCCACCATTGTCCCGGGCTGCGGTATTGATCCTCTGAACCAGCTCTTCGGCTTTCTCCACATCGTCAATGTAGGGCACGGTCACGCGCTCGAATTCCACTTTCTCGAACTGAGCCAGCAGGCTGTTGCCGAGGGCCTCTGCGGTGAGGCCCGTGCCATCGGAAATGAAGAAGACAGTGCGTTTCATGAGCAGAGGTTCCCTAGGTAATTCTCACAGGTTACAGTATGATACACGCCAAATTCGAGAGTCAGGGGCAACCTTATCATTCCCTGGGCCATTCCGTGCAGCCTTTTCCGTTCGTACGGGTTCCCATTTACAGGGTTTGAGCGCTCCTCTATTCTTTGCTGTTTGCTCGACTGAACCAAGGGAGACGCGCTTTGGAAAACTACATTATCTGGTTTGAGAACCTGGGGATGTCAGATGTTGAACGGGTGGGGGGCAAGAATGCCTCACTCGGTGAGATGATCAGCAATCTGGCCAATGCCGGCGTGTCCGTACCAGGTGGTTTTGCGACCACGGCCCATGCCTACCGGGAGTTCCTGGCCAAGGACGGGCTGCGGGACCGCATCGACGAAGCGCTTGATGCCCTGGATATCAACGATGTCAACGAGCTGGCCCGGGTGGGTGCCGAGATCCGTCAGTGGGTTCTGGAGCAGCCGTTCCCCGCGGAACTGGAAAAGCACCTGGAGCAGGCCTTCATCAATCTTCAGGACGGCAACCGGAACCTGGCGGTTGCGGTTCGCTCCTCGGCCACGGCAGAGGATCTCCCTGACGCGTCCTTTGCGGGCCAGCAGGAAACCTTCCTCAATGTGGTGGGCTTCGAACAGGTAAAGACGTCGGTCAAGGAAGTGTTTGCCTCACTTTTCAATGATCGCGCCATTTCCTATCGCGTCCACCACGGCTTTGATCACAAGCTGGTGGCCCTGTCCGCCGGGATCCAGAAGATGGTTCGCAGCGAGACGGCTGCCAGCGGCGTCATGTTTACCCTGGATACGGAATCCGGCTTCCGTGATGTGGTCTTCGTGACCGCCTCCTATGGCCTTGGTGAAACGGTGGTCCAGGGGGCGGTCAACCCCGATGAGTTCTACGTTCACAAGCCGACCCTGGAAGAGGGTCGCCCGGCGGTGCTGCGCCGCAATCTGGGCAGCAAGGCCATCAAGATGGTCTATTCACCGGAGAAGGACTCGGAGCATTTCGTCAGCACCGTCAAGGTGGATCAGGATGACCGCAACCGTTTCTGTATCTCCGACGCCGAAGTGACCGAGCTGGCCAAGCAGGCCATGATCATCGAGCAGCACTACCAGCGGCCGATGGATATTGAATGGGCGAAGGACGGTGACGATGGCCGCATCTACATCGTTCAGGCCCGGCCGGAAACCGTCAAGAGCCGGGCCTCCGCCAATGTGATGGAGCGCTACCTGCTCAAGGAACAGGGCACCGTTATCGTCGAAGGGCGTAGCATTGGTCACAAGATCGGTAGTGGCGCTGTGCGGGTGGTGGACAGCATCAAGGACATGGACAAGGTCCAGGCGGGCGATGTTCTGGTCACCGATATGACCGACCCGGACTGGGAGCCGGTGATGAAGCGGGCGGCCGCCATCGTCACCGATCGTGGCGGGCGAACCTGCCACGCCGCCATTATCGCCCGTGAACTGGGTATTCCCGCCGTCGTTGGGTGCGGTGATGCCACCGAAATCCTCAAGGACGGCCAGGCGGTAACCGTCTCCTGTGCTGAGGGGGACACCGGTCTGATATACGAGGGCAGCCTGGACTTCGAATTGCGGGAAAACACCGTGGAGTCCATGCCCGACATTCCGTTCAAGATCATGATGAACGTGGGCAATCCCGACCGGGCCTTCGACTTCCAGGCGTTGCCCAATGAAGGGGTGGGCCTGGCCCGGCTGGAGTTCATCATCAATCGCATGATCGGCGTTCATCCCAAGGCTCTGCTCAACTACGACAGTCTGCCCCGGGACATTCGCCAGACCGTCGAAAAGCGCTTCTCCGGCTACGCTTCCCCGGTGGACTTCTATGTGGACAAGCTGGTGGAGGGTATTTCCACCCTGGCGGCCGCCTTCCATCCCAAGAAGGTGATCGTCCGCCTGTCCGACTTCAAGTCCAACGAGTACGCCAATCTGATTGGCGGCACCCTTTACGAGCCGGATGAGGAAAACCCCATGCTCGGCTTCAGGGGCGCGTCCCGGTATATTTCCGAAACCTTCCGCGACTGCTTTGAGCTGGAATGCCGTGCCCTGAAGAAGGTACGCGATGAAATGGGCTTCACCAATGTCGAGATCATGGTGCCGTTCGTGCGGACTGTGGGCGAAGCCAGCCAGGTAGTGGATCTGCTGGCGGAGAACGGCCTCCGTCGTGGCGATAACGGACTGCGGCTCATCATGATGTGCGAACTGCCGGCCAATGCTCTGCTGGCGGACCAGTTCCTGGAACATTTTGACGGCTTCTCCATCGGCTCCAACGACCTGACTCAGCTCACCCTGGGCCTGGATCGCGACTCTGGCATCATTGCCCATCTCTTCGACGAGCGCAATGAGGCGGTAAAGGCCCTGCTGTCCAATGCCATTCAGGCCTGCAAGAGGGCGGACAAATACATTGGCATCTGCGGTCAGGGTCCGTCCGATCACCCGGATCTGGCCAAGTGGCTGATGGATGAGGGCATCGATACCGTATCCCTGAACCCTGACTCCGTGCTCGACACCTGGTTCTTCCTGGCCGACGAATCCATTGACTGAACCGGTGCTGCGCCGGTAAAGAAGGAGACTGACAACGTGGACATCGTAACTCCCGATATCTGTGACGATCATCCCGAGGTGCAGGTGGTGGAGCCTGGCTTCCAGAATTTTGGTGGCCTGACCGCCTTCGGTGGCGAGATCGTCACCGTTAAGTGCTTCGAGGACAACTCCGTGGTCAAGGAGCAGGTGGCCCAGCCCGGAAACGGCCGTGTGATGGTGGTGGACGGCGGTGGCTCCAGGCGCGCTGCGCTGCTGGGGGATATGCTGGCGGAACAGGCCTCTGAAAACGGCTGGGCGGGGCTGATCATCTACGGCTGCATTCGGGATGTGGACGTGATTCGCCAGACCCACCTGGGCGTCCAGGCACTGGCAACCCACCCCCGCAAGACCGAGAAGAAGGGGATCGGTGATCTGAACGTGCCGGTCACCTTTGGCGGTGTGACCTTCCAGCCAGGGCACTATGTTTATGCCGATAACAATGGCATCGTCGTATCAGCTGAAAAACTGGGCTGAGACGGCGCCGCTGGATAGCCCTGAAGCAAAAAGGCCCCGGATATTCTCCGGGGCCTTTTTCGTCAGTACCTGACCTTCTCGATGGTAACGCCAAGGAGGTGGCCGTCACCTTCGGGTTCCGCTCGCAGAACCCGCACTTCCGTCTCGAAAGGTGGGAACTGCTCGCTGGTCGAGGGTAGCAGAGTGTGGAGGACGGTGCCCTCAGGAATGTGGCGGTCCACGTAGAGCTGCATTCCGGTGCCGCTCAGGTCACGACACACTCCGCTGAATGACCGGCCTTCACCGTCGGTAATCTGGATTTCAGAATTGACCTGCATCCGGTGAAAATCCCGTTTTTCCGAGTAATCCCTCATGGTCATTGACATGACTACCCCTTCCAATTGTCGTTTGCGAGACTCGGGTAATAAGCGAGCCTCTCTAAGTCCTTTTAGCGGTTATGTGTGATCGGGTCAAAGAACCTGACGTCATAACGGGCGTATAAGACCATGAATTCGGTATCAGGGAAGTGAACTCCTACCCATATCTGGTGGCTTGCCGGGCGCCTCGTGACACGACCGATCTGGTTGCGGAGAAAAAGGCCTGACAGGTATCAGGCCCAGGTATCGTTCTTTTTCGTGGGTTTCAGCAAGGGAAGGATCACGGCCAGGAACATGCCGAGAATCAGCAGGCCTGCCCCCAGAAGCATGAAGTCGGATTCCTTCTTTCCTTCCAGCCGTTCCACCTCCGCTGTCAGAACCTCAACCTCGTTCCTGAGCTTCTGATTGCTCTCTTGAAGTTCACGGTTCCGGCGATCAAGGTTCAGGGCATTGGCGGACACTGATCGGATCTGCTCCAGTTCCCTGCTCAGTTCCTCAACCTTCTGCTCCAGGCGCTGCTCCCGGCTGGACAGCTGGTCGCGCTCACCCGCGACCTCTGTCATCCGGGACTGAAGTTCCACGAGACGGGAGCGGGTCTCTTCCAGTTCCTTTTTTGCCGCTTCCAGCCGGTCCGCGGCGATAGGCTGGTTGGTCAGATACCGGGAAGGAATCCAGCCCTCTATCCCGGCGGGTGTACGGATACGGCTATACCCGGATTCTTCGGAACGCTCCAGTAACTCCACCGGGGTGCCGCTTCGCAGGCCGTTATGGAGTATGCGGAACTGGGTGCCCTGTCCACTGCGGACCGGTGCGTAGAGGGTATCGTCGATATAAACGGTACGTGCCTCTGCAACGCCTGCCGCCATCATCAGCAGGAGCAGCGGGAGAAGCAGGTGGCGGGTTATTCGGTAGAATCCGTTAAGGGTTACGGCACTGGCCATCACGGCGTTGATTCCTGGGAGTTGCGAAACGGGTTTACGGGAAGGATCAGCCTGAAATTTTGTCATATGTGAGCATTTGATCAAGTGGCCTGTAATTACAATGCGCTCATTTTGTCGGAAACCGGCGGTTCTGCTCAGGGCAGAACCGCCTTGAAGGGCTTGACCGTAACCCGTTGGTAGACACCGGCCGCCACATAAGGATCGGCATCGGCCCACTGCCGGGCGTCCTCCAGGGAGTCGAACTCGGCGATAACGAGACTGCCGGTAAAGCCGGCGTCACCCGGTTCCGGTGTATCGAGGGCGGGATGGGGACCGGCGACCAGTAGCCGACCTTCATTCTTGAGCTGCTCCAGGCGCTGGATGTGGTCCGGTCTTGCCTCCTTGCGCAGGGGCAGGCTGTTGGTGACGTCTTCGCTCATAATGGCGTAATACATGAGGAACCTCCCGGGGTCGTGATAAACTGCTGGTGCTATTCATAAAACAGGGTAATTCGTGACTATACCGCAGCAAGGGCACCAATGCATTGACCTTCATTGCCACAGCACCGCTTCCGACGGCGCCCTGCGCCCCGATGAACTCGTGGAGCGGGCGGCGGCCAAGGGCGTAACCCACCTTGCCCTGACCGATCATGACACCCTTGAGGGTATCGCTGAGGCGCAGCAGGCCGCCCGGCTGGCCGGCATCAGCCTGATCAGCGGTATTGAGCTCTCCTGCGTCTGGCGCAAGAACACGATCCATATCGTGGGACTGGATATGGACCTGAACGATCCCGTGTTTCTCGAACGGGTGGCGGGGCAGGAGGCCAACCGCTGGCGCAGGGCGTCGGTCATCGCGGAGAAACTGCGCAAGCACGTGAACGGCTGCCCGGAGGATATCCTGGCCCGGGCAACAGTGTCAGCCAACGGCGACGTACCCGGTCGCCCCCATTTCGCCAGGGTTCTGTCGGACGAGGGTCTGGTCAGGGACATTGCCCAGGCCTTTCAGAAATACCTTGGCGCGGGAAAGCCCGGTGACGTGAAGGCCTTCTGGCCGGAACTCGAGGAAGTGGTCGGGTGGGTCAATGACAGCGGCGGCATCGCCGTGGTTGCGCATCCCCGGAAATACCGCCTGACGGCTACGAAGCTGCGGGAACTGGTGTCGGATTTCATGGCGGCTGGCGGCGAGGGGATTGAGGTGGTTACCTCCGGCCAGTCCAGTGGCGACCTGGGTTTTCTGACGGAGTTGTGCCGACGGCAAGGCCTGCTGGCATCCCGGGGCAGTGACTTTCACTACCCCGGAGCCGGCTGGTGTGAGCTGGGCCGGATTCCGGAACTCCCGGAAGGTCTGACCCCGGTGTGGCAGAAATTTCGTGAGCCGGTAATGCCGGCTCACTGATATTCCACAAGTGACGCTATTCCGGCGCGTGGAACAACAGGTAAAGGTCGGTCACATTGTCCGGAATGGCATCGGCCATCTGCTGGGCCAGCTTGTCGTCTTCCCTGGCCTTGCGGAAGTCCTCGTCATCGAACAGCCCTGACAATGTCAGCATGGGCACCATCAATTCAGCGGTTTCCGCCTCATCGGCGGCAAGCCACTCATCCTCATGCTCAAGGAAGCAGTCAACGAAGCCGGCACACCAGTTTTCCAATGCATTCATCGGATCGCCGTCTTCCGGTTCGGGCAGTTCCAGGGGCTGTCCCATGTCGAGTGAGTGGGCCAGGCTCTGGGCCAGTTGGCCGGTAAGGCGAACGAAAACCGCCGGCACATCGGCGTCCCTGAGCTCGTCCTGGCCGGTGGCGAGCCGGAACATCTCCAGGGAAGTCAGTTCCCGCGGACCGACGACGCTGGCACAGACAAGACCGTGAAGCCCGAAGAAGTCCAGAGACTCCTCCCCCCAGGGCTCCGCGAAGAGGATGTCTTCCAGCGCTTCGATTTCGTCGTTTTTCAGCATTCAACTGCTCCTGGCGCGAGGCCCTAATGGACTATCACGGATACCTTAGAGCGGTATCCGTGAAGGTTTCAACGCTTACTGCTCAGAGCTGTCCGCCCCGTCGCTCTCTTTTTTCCCTTTTGTGGCCCCGTCGTCGCTGGTGCCTTGCTCCGCCTTGCGTGCGGCCTCGGCGGCGCGCTGGCGCTTGCGGACTTCCCGTGGGTCATTGTAGGCACGTCCCGGTGTAACGGGAACATCCGGCACTTCTTCGGGCGCCGTTTCCGTGGGGGTTTCCGGAAGAGGCGTGGCCGGCGTGGTCTCGTTCGGTACCGACGGCGTATCGGCAGCCGTCGACTCCGTGGGCGTCCCGGATTCGGGAGCCTTCACGTCGCTGGCGCTGGCATCTTCCTTCTTTGCCGGTACGGGTGCTGACGTCTCCTCCGCGGGAGTCTCGGCTTTGCCAGAGTCAGTTGCGGGCACGGGCGCCTCGGACGACTCCTCGGCCCTGGCCGGAATATTCTCTGGCTTGCTCTCGACAGGTGCTGCTTTATCAACCGGTTCTTCCGGCAACCTTGCTTCGGCGTTCACGGGGACCTCGGCGACCGGCTGATCCGGCTTTCCGGGAACTTCCCCGGTTTTTGACGTCTCCGCCGTGTCGGTGCTGGCTTTTTCCGCCGTCTGCTCCGGTTTAGCCGATTGTTCCGGCTTGTCGGGAGCCGCCTGCGGTGCCCTGCCTCGGGGTTCGCGCCGGGCCTGCTTGCCTTCAGTCGTTTCACCGGCATCCGGTCCGGGGCTCTCGGCCTTTACTGGCTCGTCGCTACCGGGGACAGGTGCGTCCCGGGACTCAGCCGCGACTTTTTTCTCCTCAGTCGGCTTGGTGCCGGCTGACTCACGGGGCGCACCGGCTTCGCCGGACTTCTGGTCCCGAACCCTGTCACCGGTGTCCTTGCGGCCGCCTTCATCAGGCTGAGGCTTTTCCCCGGACTTCACCGTATCCCGGTCCGCTGGCTCGCCCTGATGCTTCTCGGTCCGTTCCGTCTTGCGACTGGCTGGCGTGGAAGCCGGGGTCTCCGCCGGTGAGCCGTCGCGGTTGCGCTGGCGCCGGTTACGGCGGGGCCTGTCGCTCTTCGGGGCGCCCTTATCCTGGCTCTTGTCCTTGTCCTTGTCCTTGTCCTTGTCCTTGTCGGCCGGCTTGTCCTCGGGTGCCTTGGTCTCAGAGGGCTTACCCTTGGGCTTCTCCTGGCTGTCAGCCGGGCCCTTGCCGTTCTTCTGGCCGCCGCCGCGACGATCATCCTGACGTGGCTCCCTGGACTCCTTCTGGTCTTTCTGGTCCTTCTGGTCTTTCGGGCCGCCTCCTTTTTGACCGGCCTCCTTTTGCTGACCTTCGCGGCCACCGGCCTGGTCCTGGCGGTTATCCCCGGAGCGACCACCGCGATTGCGGCCCCGGCTGCCACGGCCACCACGGGCACGACCGCCACCACTGCGGCCATCCTCGTCACGACCCTGGCCATTGCCGCGACGCTCCTGCTCGCCTTCCTGGCGGGCGCCGCCAGCCTGGTCCTCCCGGGCTACCCGGGTCTTACGGCGATCCTGACGGTCCTGGCGCGCCTGCTGGGGGCGGCCGCCGGCTGATTCCCGGCTGCGTTCCTCTTCAGTGCCTTCGGCTCCAAACAGGCTGGCAATCTTGCGTGAGAGTTTGCGGAACACGCCTTCCTCGGCCACCTCCTCGGCGGGCTTGGCGGCCTCCCGGGCGGGGGCCGGAGTCGATGCCGGAGCAGGAGCCGCAGGCCGGATCGCCTTGACGGCCGCCTCTTCGCGGGGAGGAACCTCGCGGGAAACCTGGGCTTCCGATTCTTCCTCCTCCCGAGCTGAATATTCCTCCGCTACCTGGTAACTGGAGACCTTTTCACCAGCCTCATCTTCCCGTACACGGATGATCTCGAAGTGGGGTGTTTCCATGTGCGGCGCCGGTACCACCACGATCTCGACTTCCTGGCGGGCCTCGATATCGGCGAGCTGCTTGCGTTTCTCATTGAGCAGGAAGGTGGCGACGGGCACCGGTACCACGGCCCGGACCTCGCCTGTCTTGTCCTTGGAGGCTTCCTCGAAGATCAGGCGCATGATGCTCAGCGCGAGGGACTCGATGCCCCGGATCGTGCCCTGGCCGCTGCAGCGGGGGCATACTTCACTGCGGGTCTCGCCGAGGGACGGGCGCAGCCGCTGCCGGGACATTTCCAGCAGCCCGAAGCGGGAGATCTTGCCCACCTGGACCCGGGCCCGGTCAATTTCCAGGGCCTGGCGAACTTTCTGTTCCACCTCCCGCTGGTTACGGGCAGGCGTCATGTCGATGAAGTCGATGACGATCAGGCCGCCCATGTCCCGCAGGCGAAGCTGCCGGGCGATTTCCTCGGCGGCTTCCAGGTTGGTCTGCAGGGCGGTCTCCTCGATGTCCTGGCCCTTGGTGGCCCGGGAGGAGTTGATGTCGATGGATACCAGGGCCTCGGTGGGGTCGATGACAATGGAGCCGCCGGAGGGGAGCTTTACTTCCCGCTGGAAGGCGGTCTCTATCTGGCCTTCGATCTGGTAACGGCTGAACAGGGGAATTTCATCATCGTAGAGCTTGATCTTGCTTTCAAAGCTGGGCATGACCGCGCGGACAAAACCGAGCACGTCTTCATAAACGGCGGCGGAGTCGATCAGCACCTCGCCAATGTCCTGGCGGAGATAATCGCGAACGGCCCGGATGATGACGTTGCTTTCCTGATGGATCAGGAACGGGGCCTTACGCTCGC
Organism: Marinobacter daqiaonensis; assembly: GCF_900115285.1. Taxonomy (GTDB): domain Bacteria; phylum Pseudomonadota; class Gammaproteobacteria; order Pseudomonadales; family Oleiphilaceae; genus Marinobacter; species Marinobacter daqiaonensis. The sequence goes on along the minus strand of NZ_FOYW01000001.1, from coordinate 922,906 downwards.
CGGCGGCCTTGGTGATGGCCTCCCAGAACAGGACCAGGTAATCCAGGTCCCACTGAAGTTCCTCGGAGGAGCGTCCGATGCCGGCTGTGCGAACGATGATGCCCATGGACTTGGGCACCTGAACGTCGTTCATGGCTTCCTTGAGCTGGGCCCGGTCATCGCCCTCGATCCGCCGGGAAATACCGCCGGCACGGGCATTGTTGGGCATCAACACGAGATAGCGCCCGGCAAGGGAGATGAAGGTGGTAAGAGCCGCGCCCTTGTTGCCGCGCTCCTCCTTGTCCACCTGCACGATCACTTCCTGGCCTTCGGAGAGCGCGTCCTTGATGTTGATCTTGCCTTCGATCTGGCCGGGCTGTTTCTTGAAGTATTCCTTGGAAATTTCCTTTAACGGAAGGAAGCCGTGGCGTTCCGCGCCAAAGTCCACGAACGCGGCTTCGAGACTGGGTTCAACGCGGGTAATGCGGCCCTTGTAGATATTGGCCTTTTTCTGTTCCCGGGTGGAGGATTCGATATCGAGGTCGAACAGCCGCTGGCCATCGACCAGCGCAACGCGCAACTCTTCAGGGTGAGTTGCATTGATGAGCATTCTTTTCATGGAAAAGACGATTCCTGTCAATTGGTTAAGACAGGAAACCGCGGGAGGTCACGAAGCACGAACTGCGTGCGGCAGGGGTTACAGACCCCTGCTGCCAGACCGGTCAGGCGAATGCGGTTGAAGGCATTCCGGGGCCGGGGATGCCACCATTGCTTTCCGCGCCTGCGGACAGGGGGTGCAGCGTTGGGGGCAAAATCTGTGTACGCATATTACGCATCTTTTGGCTCACACTGGTGCCTGGGTCTCACGTCGTATTGGTTAGCTGGACGGCCCGGCCCTGCGTGCTGGTGTAAATCTTCGCTTTTCCCGCAGGGGTTTCCTGCGTCGTTACTGTCTTGCCCGGTCAGAACCTGTCTGTTTCGTCCGACGCCTTTTTTGCGTCATCGGAGGCAGGTGATCTCGCCATAATACCGGCGGACACTCCGGGCATGTTGTTGCAAGTGCCTCACTCCAGCCGGATCATATAGGCTGGAAGAGTCGAGGATGGCGGCATTGCTGGCCCATGGGCCGTGGCCGACATCCCGGTTTCTTTCATAGCTGCATCGCTGCTTCTGCCGTGACTGTTGCCGTAGGTGATGCCGATATGATCAGGCATCCGGCATTCAAACTCCCGGGCAGTGTCTGTATACTTCCACCGCTCCGGCGGTCGGCATGATGGCCGGGCCGTAGACAAACGGCAAAGCATGCCGGAATATAGCAGTAATACCGCACTCCATCAATCCCGAGTCCCAGGATCCCGCACCCGTCATGGCCGCACCCCCCCGCAGTAAATCCAGTGCAAGCAAGGGTAGACCAGCGAGCCATGCCGCCACGGCCCGAAACGACGCTCCGCCAGGTGCTGCCGCAGTGCAGTGGGTGACCGTTGAGCCGGACATGGCCGGGCAGCGGCTGGACAATTTTCTCATGGCCCGCCTGCGCGGGGTACCCAAGAGCAAGATCTACCGCATTGTCCGCAAGGGCGAAGTGAGGATCAACAAGGGCAGGGTGCGACCCGATACCCGTGTGCAGGCGGGAGATCTGGTCCGGATTCCGCCCGTGGTCAAGCCGGAAAGGTCCACCCCTACGGTGCCCGGTGACCGGGTTCAGGCGGTCATGCAGCACGCTGTCGTGTTTGAGGATGATCACATGCTGGTGGTGGACAAGCCCGCCGGTATTGCGGTCCACGGCGGCAGCGGCCTGGATTTCGGGCTGATCGAGGTTCTGCGGGCGGCAAGGCCCGAGGCGCGGTTTCTTGAGCTTGTGCATCGGCTTGACCGTGATACCTCCGGTCTGGTGATGGTGGCCAAGAAGCGTTCCGCCCTCCGGTTTCTTCAGGAGGATCTCCGTCAGCGACGGGTTTACAAGCATTATCACGCCCTGGTGAGCGGACACTGGCCTGTCAGCGTATCAGAGGTTAATGCTCCGCTGTTGCGGTACGAGATGCCGAATGGCGAGCGACGGGTCAGGGTGGATGTTGACGGGAAACCATCACTCACCCGCTATCGCGTGCTGGATACCTGGCAGGGTTACAGCCTGGTGGAGGCATCGCCGGTTACCGGGCGGACCCACCAGATCCGGGTGCACTGCGCTGTTACCGGTCACCCCATTGCCGGCGATGACAAGTATATGGATGTGGCCAGTCAGAGGGCGTTTCGCAGTCAGGGAGGCAGCCGTCTGATGCTGCACGCCCGGGCGCTGGAGTTCCGCCACCCCGAGGGGGAGCGGTGGGTGCGTCTTGAGGCTCCCTACGACACGGCGTTTAACCAGGTGCTGGCCGCGCTTTCCCGCTGAACATCCTTAATTCAAGGTGTTTTATGACCTATAGATTGGTGATTTTTGACTGGGATGGAACCCTGGTGGATTCGGTGGAGCACATTGCCGAAAGCCTGCATCAGGCGGCTACGGAGCTGGGTTTTCCGGCCCGTGAGCGTGAAGCCTACCGGGATATCATCGGGCTGGGCATGGTCGAGGCCCTGGAAGCTCTTTATCCCGGAATCAGCCGGGATCAGATGATGTCCATCCGGGAAGGTTACGCCAATTATTTCTTCGCAAAGAAAACCCTCCCCCAGAACGTCTTTGAGGGTATGGCCGACGTGGTCGCCGATCTGAAGCTGGGGGGCCGCAGTGTCGCGGTGGCCACCGGAAAAAGTCGTCGGGGACTGGATTCTGCCCTCGGCACCAGTGGGCTCGGGCCCCATTTCGACATTACCCGCTGTGCCGATGAGACCCGGTCCAAGCCAGACCCGAGAATGCTGGTGGAAATACTGGAACATTTCGATATTGAGCCCCGCGACGCAGTGATGATCGGCGACACCCGGTATGATCTTGAGATGGCCCGCCGCATCCAGATGCCGGCCATTGGGGTGGAGTGGGGCGTCCACAAGCGCGAAGAGCTGGGCAGGTACGATCCCGTTCGTGTGGCGGCCAGTGTATCGGAGCTTCGGGAGGCCCTGGGGCTGCACTAGGTGATTTTTGCCGCGGAATCCGCGGAAGTACGCGGAAAGAAAAATTAAATCCGGCCACGGAGTCCACGGAAGGACACGGAAAAGGGCGAAAAAGAAAAGGTAGGGGGGCAAGATGATGCGTTGATAGTGCCCGCCCGGTGTTTCTGTTTTTCTATCTTTTCATTCCGTGTTCTTCCGTGGATTCCGTGGCTACTTTTTTCAGCGTGCTTCCGCGGGTTCCGCGGCTAAACAAACAGATAACGAGGTAATGCATGTCAGTATGGAACTCCGATGACCGGGACGACTCCTCGCAGTCCGGTCGGCAGTCAGGGGCATCTGCTTCGGGATCGTCCACGGAATCGAAGATGCTGGAGAAACTGGTCGGGTCGATGACCGCCGAGCAGCGTCGGAGCCGCCGTTGGGGGATCTTTTTCAAACTGCTGACTTTCATTTATCTTTTTGCCCTGCTGTTCATGTTCCGTGCGCCGTTAACCGGTGGTCTGGGGGTTTCCGGCGTCGAGGCGCACACCGCCGTGGTGCAGGTTGAGGGTGCCATCGCCTCGGACACCTATGCCAGCGCGGACAACATTGTTGGCGCATTGCGCCGGGCCTTCGAGGCGGAAAATTCAGCGGCGGTTATTCTGCGGATCAACAGTCCCGGGGGCAGTCCGGTGCAGGCAGGCTATGTCTACGACGAAATCCTGCGGCTGAGGGATGAGTACCCGGACAAGAAAGCCTATGCGGTTATTTCCGATATCGGGGCTTCCGGCGCCTATTACATTGCTGCCGCGGCCGATGAGATCTACGCCAACAAGGCCAGCCTGGTAGGTTCCATCGGTGTGGTGTCCGGTGGTTTCGGCTTTACCGAGCTGATGGACAAGGCCGGCGTGGACCGTCGTCTTTATACGGCTGGCGAGAACAAGGCGTTCCTGGATCCGTTCTCTCCGGAGGAACAGGAGGAGGTCGAGTTCTGGAAGAGCGTGCTGGAAAACACCCACAACCAGTTCATCGAGCAGGTGAAAAAGGGGCGTGGTGATCGCCTGGTGGACAATGACAAGTTGTTCAGTGGTCTGGTGTGGACCGGTGAGCAGGCCCAGGAGCTGGGCCTGGTGGATGGTCTGGGCAGTGCTTCCTGGGTGGCCCGTGAACTGGTCGGGCACGAGAACCTCGTGGACTATACCCCGAGGCCGTCACCGCTGCGGGAGTTCACCGACATGCTTGGCGTGGCCATTGCCAGCGCCCTGGGCGATCAGTTGATCGAGTCGCGTTTCAACCTGCGCTGAAGGTTAGCGGATTGAGGCCCCTGGCTCGCAGCAGGTCGGTCAGGGCCATCAATGGCAGCCCTACCAGGGTGTTGGGGTCCCGGCCCTCAAAGCCCTCGAACAGGGTGATGCCCAGGCCCTCCATCCGGAAGCTGCCGGCGCACTGATAGGGCTGTTCCCTTTTCAGGTAGCCGTCGATTTCTTCCCATGAGAGGGTGCGGAAACGAACGGTGAACGTTTCGTGCCTTACCTCGACCGCGCCGCCTGCCGAATCATACAGGGCCAGGCCGGTGAAAAAGGCGACGGATTGGCCGCTGCATTCAGCGAGTTGCTCGCAGGCGCGCTCATGGTTACCGGGCTTGCCCAGTATGGTGCCGTTCGCGAGAGCCGCTACCTGGTCCGAGCCGATGATCAGGTGCGCCGGGTAGCGATCGCCAAGTGCCCGTGCCTTCGCGGCGGAGAGTCGCTCCACCAGCTCCGGTGCGGTTTCTCCGGGGGTGGGGCTCTCGTCAATGTCCGGGCTGGCCCATTCAAAAGGCAGCTCCAGTCGTTCCAGCAGCTCTCTGCGCCAGGGGGATGAAGATGCCAGAACAAGGGCCGGGGACTGGGGCATGACAAACTCCTTTATCGTGTGATCGGAACCATAGCCCTTTGGCCCCGGCTTCGTCCATAAAGGGGTTCTCCGAGTCCTCATTCAGTTAATTAGCGGCGGTAGATAACGAATTACCCTGATGGGAGGCCATTAGCCGCAGGAAGTCTTTGACAGGGCGGGTTTGCGTCCCTAAAATTGCGCGCCTATGTCAAATGCCGAATTGCCCAGGTCTGTCGACTTTCACCGCATGGCGGAAACCGGTGCCGAACTGGAGGGAACTGTTCCTCTGGTGAGGCTCGATCGTTTCCGAAACGCGGTGTTCGCCATTCCGGAGGGCGGCGATTGTCTGGTGCGTCTTGAGTTCAGTGCGGACAGCCAGCGGCGGCGGATTGTCCGCGGCGAGCTGGAAACCGATGTCGAACTCGAATGCCAGCGCTGCATGAGCGGAATGACTGCCCATGTGAGTTCCGCTTTCGAGCTGGGTCTTGTGACCAGCGACGACAAGGCGCGCCAGTTGCCCTCGGAGCTGGAACCGTTCGTCGTCGAGGGAGAGGCCCTGGATCTGTGGACCATGGTCGAGGACGAGTTGCTGCTTGCCTTGCCAGCCTATCCGTTACACGAGCGGGAAGACTGCCCGGCAACGGCGGACCTTGAGGCTCTCGAGGCTGATCCAGCGGCGAGTCCGGAGCCAGATCCGGAGGATAAACGCGAGAATCCTTTCAAGGTGCTTGAAGGGCTTAAGAAGACCAGGCACTAGCCACAAATTACACGTGCCGGATGGCACACACAGTTAACAGGTCAGGAGTACAGTCATGGCTGTCCAGCAAAACCGTAAAACCCGCTCCAAGCGCGACATGCGTCGTTCCCACGATGCCCTGAGCAAACCGACCCTGTCCACCGACCCGACCACGGGCGAAGTTCATCGTCGTCACCACGTCTCTCCGGACGGCTTCTACCGCGGCAAGCAGGTCATCGAAGCTCAGGACGAATAAGTGTCGGCCCCCCGTGTCATCCGATGGCTTGGGGGTCAGGTACAGGCGCAGGTGAGATAGCACGGTGACCTCCGTAACCCTCGCAATTGATGCCATGAGTGGTGACCGGGGACCTGAAGTCGCCGTCGCTGCTGCCCTTGAGGCGGTTGAAGAAAACAAGGCCTTGACGTTGATTCTGGTGGGTAACCAGGTGCAGCTCAAGGCCTTGTTGCATTCAGGGCATCCCCGAATCCGTATCAGGCCTGCGCTTGATGTCGTGCGGATGAATGAACGTCCCTCCCATGCCCTCAGGCACAAGCAGAATGCGTCCATGGCAGTAGCCCTGCGTCTGGTGCGGGACGGCGAGGCCCAGGGCTGCGTCAGCGCCGGCAATACCGGTGCGCTGATGGCGTTTGGCCGATCCATTCTGAAGATGTACCCGGGTATTGAACGCCCTGCCATTACCAAACTGATTCCGTCACTGCGCGGCCAGTGCCATGTGCTGGATCTCGGAGCGAATGTGGATGCCAGCGCGGAAAACCTCTATCAGTTTGCGTTGATGGGGTCGCTCATGGCCTCCGCCGTCAATGCGACCCTGGAGCCGCGGGTGGCTCTGCTGAACGTGGGCGAGGAGGAGATCAAGGGGAATGAGCAGGTTCGTCTCGCCTCCCACATGCTGGCACAATGTGAAACCCTGAACTACATCGGGTATGTCGAGGGCAGTGATCTGTTCCGCGATGTAGCGGACGTGGTGGTCTGTGACGGCTTCGTGGGCAATGTTGCCCTCAAGACCGGGGAGGGGGTAGCCGGCATGTTGATCGAGCTGCTGGAGCGGGCCTTTACGGGAAATCTTTACGGTCGTCTGGTAGGCTTTCTGGCACGTCCCATTATTGGCCGGCTGCTGCGGGACATGGACCCGTCACGCCATAACGGGGCCAGCCTGCTGGGTCTGCAGGGGGTTGTGATCAAAAGCCATGGCAACGCCAATGAGCGGGCGATGAAGGCGGCGATACGGCAGGCCGTCCGGGAAGTGGAGCTGGAGGTTCCAAGGCGCATCAACGAACGTCTTGATGACCTGATTATCTGAGGACCGGATGTCGGCCAGTCAGAAGCCTACGACCTTCCGGCAAGGCCCGTGGTTCTCCGGCACTATTGCTTGTACTATTGGCTAATCTTACTGAACCACCAACCACGGTAAAATTTTCGTCATGAAAACAGCATTTATATTTCCGGGACAAGGGTCTCAGTCAGTTGGTATGCTCAGCACCGCTTCAGAGTCCTGGACGGTGATCGAGCAGACCTTTACGGAGGCCTCCAATGTGCTGGGCTATGATCTGTGGGATCTGTGCCAGAATGGTCCGACGGAAGAGCTCAACCAGACCATGGTGACCCAGCCCGCGCTCCTGACCGCCAGCATCGCTCTCTGGCGCCAGTGGTTCATCGGCGGTGGCTCCGAGCCGGACTATCTGGCGGGACACAGTCTGGGGGAGTACAGCGCACTGGTGGCTGCCGAGAGTCTGGATTTTGCCGATGCCATCCGCCTGGTGCGGTTGCGGGGCGAACTCATGCAAACCGCGGTTCCGGCCAGTGCCGGCCGTATGGCGGCGATACTGGGTCTTGAGGATGCGCAGGTGATCGCCGCCTGTGAAGAGGCGGCAGGGGACCAGGTGGTTTCAGCGGTAAACTTCAACGCTCCGGGGCAGGTGGTTATCGCCGGAAACCGGGAGGCGGTGGAACGGGCCATCGAGATCTGCAAGGAGAAGGGCGCCCGCAAGGCGATGCCGTTGCCGGTCAGTGTTCCGTCTCACTGTTCACTGATGAAAGGTGCTGCCGAGGAACTGGCCAAGGCCCTTGAAGACGTCAGTTTTGGCAATGCCCTGACGCCTGTGGTGCAAAACGTCTCCGCGGAACTGGTTCAGGACGCCGACGAGCTGAAAAAGAACCTGGTTGAGCAGCTGTATTCACCGGTTCGATGGACCGATTCCATGGAGTTGCTGGGGGAAGAGGGTGTTTCCGAAGTGGTCGAGTGTGGTTCGGGCAAGGTTCTGGCGGGGCTTGCCAAGCGCATCGACCGCAGCCTGAACGTCTACAATATCGAGACCCCGGAAGGCCTTGAAGCAGCGCTGGAAGCCTTTCGGAAAGCCTGAATCTCAATGACCGCCCGGCCAACGCCGGGCTGGACCTCTGACTGTAAATGGAAGGGAGCATTCCATGTCTCTTGACGGCAAGATCGCACTGGTGACCGGTGCCACCCGTGGCATTGGCAAGGCCATCGCCGAGGCTCTGGGCAAGCAGGGTGCCACCGTGGTGGGCACGGCAACGTCCCAGGGTGGCGCAGATACCATTTCCGACAATCTCAAGGCCGCCGGCATCCAGGGCTTTGGCATGGTGATGGATGTGTCCGACCCCGAAAGTATTGATGCCGGTCTCAAGAAAATGACCGCCGAGGTGGGCGCACCGCTGATTCTCGTTAATAATGCGGGCATTACCCGTGATAACCTGTTAATGCGTCTGAAGGATGACGACTGGTCTGCGGTGATCGAGACCAACCTGGCCAGCGTGTATCGCCTGAGCAAGGCGGTACTGCGCGGTATGGCAAAAGCCCGTTGGGGTCGCATCATCAATGTCAGTTCCGTGGTGGCGGGCATGGGTAATGCCGGTCAGGTCAACTACTGCGCGGCCAAGGCCGGGGTGGAGGGCTTTACCCGCAGCCTGGCAAAAGAAATGTCCAACCGGGGCATTACCGCCAATTGCGTGGCTCCGGGCTTTATTGATACGGATATGACCCGCAAGCTGGATGAAAGCCAGCGCGAGGCTATGCTGGTAAACATCCCGGCAGGTCGCCTGGGCGAGCCGGAAGAGGTTGCCGGGGTCGTGGCTTTCCTGGCATCCGATGCCGCCGCTTACGTGACCGGGGATACCATCAACGTCAATGGTGGCATGTACATGGGCTGACGGGGGGTAACCCCTTTATCCCAATCGAATTTACTATCGTCCCTGCTTGTCTGCAGGTGGGGTTTACCATAAACTGGCAATCATTCGTTGCCTGGTTGATAAAAAAAGTGAGGAAATTATGAGTACAGTTGAAGAGCGCGTTAAGAAGATTGTTTGTGAACAGCTGGGCGTTAAAGAGTCCGAAGTTCAGAACTCTTCTTCTTTTGTAGAGGACCTTGGCGCTGACTCACTGGACACCGTTGAGCTGGTCATGGCACTCGAAGAAGAATTCGAGACCGAAATTCCCGACGAAGAAGCAGAGAAGCTGACCAGCGTTCAGGATGCGATTGACTACATCAACGCACACAGCTGATCGCCTGATTCTTCTGTAAGCCAGGCCAAGGCCGCCCTGCTTCCATAGGCAGGGCGGCTTTTTTATGTCGCCCGTTTATTCGGGCGGGGGATGGCGAAGGGTGACCAATGGTTTCGATACTCCTGACAAATTCACCCGATGACCCGGTGCTGATACCGGGCGATGACCGGGGGCTTGCCTATGGCGACGGCCTGTTTGAAACCCTCCGTGTCCGTAATGGTCGGCCTGAACTGGTGGAGGGGCATCGATCCCGGATGCTGGCAGGCGCTGCCAGACTGTCGATTCCGTTCCGCGCCCGGCATTTCGATCAGGCTCTGGAGCAGGCCGCGCCACTCATCGCCTCACGGTCCGGGTCTCATCCCCTGGTACTCAAGCTCCTGTTGAGCCGCGGCAGCGGAGGCCGGGGCTACCAGCCGTCCCCGAATCCGCAACCGCGTCTGCTGGTCTCTCTCCACGAGGCGCCGCCGACACTGCCGGAGGGCGGTGTCGATGTCTGTGTCTCGGGCATTCCATTGACGATAAATCCCTATCTTGCCGGTCTGAAAACCCTCAATCGCCTTGAGCAGGTTCTGGCCAGCACCGGAATTCCGCAGCACTGTTACGAGGCGCTGATGATGGGTGATCGGGGAGACCTGCGGGAGGGCACCAAGACCTGCCTTCTGTTCCGGTGGCGGGGGCAGTGGCTGACACCGCCCCGTCACGAGGTAGCGGTGGACAGCGTCATGCTGCGTCACCTCGGGCGCAGGCTCGAGGAAGCCGGCGAACCGGTGATGGAAGATTATCTGACGCCCGACAAGTACCAGGGCAATGATTTCGAAGGGCTTCTGCTGGTAAACAGTGTGATCGGAGCCGTGCTGGTAAAAACCCTGGAGGGGGAACGGTTGCCTCATTCCGAGCACCTTGCGACAATCGTCAGCCTTGCCGAAAACCTTTAGGAGTTGCATTGATCAAGTCACTTCTGCTCGCCCTCGTCGCTCTCACGGTCGTGGTCCTTGCCGGCGCGGGTCTATGGACCTGGCAGGGACTGAAGTCCCTCGAGGCGAACGCCGGCCTGGATGAGCCCACCCTTTATCTGGTGCCCAGAGGAACCTCCTTCCAGGCCGTTGCCAGGGAGTTCGAGCAGAACGGATGGGTGGATGATGCCCTCTGGCTGAAGCTGTTTGCCCGTCTGGAGCCTGAAAATACCTCGATTCGTGCCGGTGAGTACGAATTCCTGCCAAGTATGTCACCGAAGGACATGCTCGCCCTGATGGTCAGCGGACGCACCAAGATCCGTAGCGTGCAGTTTATCGAAGGGCGCCGTTTTGTTGATGCCAGGGTGGCCCTGCAGGAGGCGCCGCACCTGGAGCAGAAAACCGCGGACTGGTCCGCCGGGGAGATCATGGCCGCCCTCGGGGATGAGGGGGCCCATCCGGAGGGGCGCTTTTTCCCGGATACCTACGCCTACAATCGTGGCGATACCGACCTGGATATCCTCCGCCGCGCCTACGAACGCATGAATGAGGTGCTCGCGGAGGAGTGGGAGAACAGGGCCGATGAACTGCCCTATGATAATCCCTACGAAGCCCTCATCATGGCGTCCATTATCGAGCGCGAAACCGGTGTGCCGGATGAGCGCCAGGACATCGCCGGCGTGTTTGTCCGTCGGCTGGAAAAGGGGATGCGACTGCAAACGGATCCCACTGTGATCTACGGTATGGGCGATGCCTACCAGGGCCGCATAACCCGCCGCGACCTGCGTACATACACCCCATATAACACCTACCGTATTTCCGGTTTGCCGCCGACCCCCATCGCGCTGCCCGGTCGGGCCTCCATTCACGCAGCGTTGCACCCGGCCGAGGGGGATTATCTGTACTTCGTGGCGAAAGGCGATGGCAGCCACCAGTTTTCCCGCACTCTTGAGGATCACAACCGGGCGGTGCGGGATTACCAGCTCAACCGGCGCAAGGATTACCGGTCCTCTCCAAGGCCTGACCCCAGCCCGACTGGTGACAGCCAGTGAGCCGGGGCCAGTTCATTACTTTCGAGGGTACGGAAGGAGTGGGCAAGTCGACCCAGCTTGCCACTGCCAGGGCCGCCCTGGAGGGCGCCGGCAAGGCCGTGATGGTGACCCGGGAGCCCGGCGGCACTCCCATGGCGGAAGCCATTCGTGAACTCCTGCTGGCACCGAGGGACGAGCCCGTAAACGAACTGACCGAGCTGCTACTGATGTTCGCGGCCCGGGCCCAGCATCTGCACAGCCGGATCCTGCCCGCCCTGGAAGCCGGTGCGTGGGTGCTGTGTGACCGCTTTACCGATGCCACCTATGCCTACCAGGGAGGAGGTCGCGGCGTCCCCCGGGAACGCATTGCCGCTCTGGAGCAGCTGGTGCAGGGAGATATCCGGCCGGATCACGTCATCCTGCTGGATGCGCCGGTGGATGTGGGCATGGCCAGGGCAAGACATCGCAGCGAACCGGATCGCTTCGAGCTGGAAAAAGCGGCTTTCTTTCAGCGCATCCGCGACTGTTACCTGGCCAGAGCCAGGGAGTATCCGATGCGCTATCATATTGTGGATGCCTCGCGGTCCCTCGAGGAGGTGAGCGGGCAGGTGACCGGGTTAATCCGACGACTGGCTGACGGTGAACCCTGTAAGACACAGTTGTAAACTGGTGCCCTCATGTTGTCAGCCCGTTTGCAGTCGCTTCCGGAATTCACTCACCAGCATCGTCATGAACATCACCAGGCGGTGATCAGTGTCTATGGCGGCGCGGAAGTGAGCGTGGACGGTCGCGAGGGGCGCCTGGACACCTGGCGGGCCTGCCTGGTACCGGCGGATGTTCGCCACGAATTCTCCGGCGCCCGGGAAAACCAGGTGCTGGTTATCAATGTGGATGCATGGCATGCCGGGGCGGACGAAGCCCGCCACCGGGATTTCGTGGTCATCAACCGCCTGTTCCAGCGGCCGGCAGTGGTGGAACTGGACACCCACCTGCAACAGCTGGTGCAGTTATCCGCTGGTGAAATCCGGCGCTCCAGCGGTGACGAGGGGATTCGCAACCACCTGGCCACCGCCATTCTTCTCGCGCTGTCCGAGCGGCTCAACCAGGCACTTCCCGACCCCCGCGCCAAACGGCCCACTCTTGACCCGGAAACCCTGCGCCGCTTCGTGCTGGAGCACCTCAGCCAGCGCATTACGGTGGAGGATCTGGCCGGCATTGCCTGCCTCAGTACCAGCCGTTTTCATGAGGTTTTCCGTGAGACCATGGCCACGAGTCCCCACCAGTTCCTGATGAATACCCGCCTTGATCAGGCCTGCCAGTTACTGCGCACCACCTCCCTGACAGTGGCCAGCATCAGCTCACGGACCGGCTTTTCCAGTCAGTCCGCGCTCACCACCGCATTGCGCAAGCATCGGGGAATGACACCCTCGGAGCTTCGCTTGCGGACCCCGTAATGCCGTTTTGATAATGATCAGAACCTGAAATATCGGACGAATCAGAAAATATTCCGTAGTTTTTTGAAAGCCAGCGCGTTGTTTCGCGACTAGATTACAAGACTATTACTCCAACCTGTATTTAAACAGGGGAGGTTTGTCTGATCGCTGAACAGAAGAGGGCTGATATGTTTTCTGCATCCAACGTGCTCGGGCCGGCATTCCAGGAGCAACCCCGGGGCTGGTTCTGGCAGGCTATCACGGAAAACTACGCGGTTGATGAGGCGAGCTATCTGCGCGAGCTGATGAAACTTGCCCGCAGTGACGCGGCCGAAAAAAAGGCGGTCACGGAAACAGCCACAAACCTGATCCGCAAGGTTCGCGAGCAGGACGACGCCGTACACATGATCGATGCGTTGCTGCAGGAGTACAGCCTGGATACGGAGGAGGGCATCCTGCTGATGTGTCTTGCGGAAGCGTTGATGCGGATTCCGGACAAGCACACCGCCGACGCCCTCATCCAGGACAAGATTTCAACGGCGGACTGGAAAAAACATGTCGGCCGCAGCGAATCCACACTGGTGAATGCCTCCACCTGGGGTCTTCTGCTGACGGGCCGGGTGGTTAAGATGGACAAGCGACTGGACGGCTCGCCCTCCAGCATCTGGAGTCGCCTGGTCAAGCGTAGCGGCGAACCGGTGATCCGCAGTGCCATGTACCAGGCCATGGCCATCATGGGAAAGCAGTTCGTCCTTGGCCGCGACATCGATGAGGCCCTGAAGAACGCCCGGGAATACCGTGACCAGGGCTACACCTATTCCTTCGACATGCTGGGCGAGGCGGCGATGACCCACGACGACGCCACCCGCTACCTCAAGTCCTACCGTGACGCCATTGCCAGCGTCGGTCGTGACAGTTACCCCACCGACAAGGCACCCAGGCCTTCCATCTCCATCAAGCTCTCCGCTCTTCATCCCCGCTATGAGGAGGCGCAGGAAGACCGGGTCATGACCGAGCTCTACGACACGCTTGTGGAGCTGCTGCGTTTCGCCCGGGAGCAGGACGTTTCCATCACCATCGATGCGGAGGAAATGGATCGTCTTGAGCTGTCTCTCAAGCTGTTCGAAAAGGTTTTCAGCAACGGCGTTGTCCGTGGCTGGGGTGGTTTCGGCATGGTGGTTCAGGCCTACTCCAAGCGCGCCCTGCCGGTACTTTGCTGGCTCAACAAGCTGGCCAGGGAGCGGGAAGACGAAATACCCATCCGGTTGGTGAAGGGGGCCTACTGGGACACCGAGATCAAACTGAGCCAGCAACTGGGAGCGGATGGCTATCCCGTGTTCACCCGCAAGGAGGCTACCGACACTTCCTATCTGGCCTGCCTGAGATTCCTGCTCAGCGATTATACCGAGGGCGGTCTCTATCCCCAGCTGGCCTCTCACAATGCCCACACGGTCGCGTCCGTGCTGGCGATGGCCAAGCGCAAGGGTCGCAGGTTCGAGTTCCAGCGCCTCCATGGTATGGGCGATGCCCTGTACAACACCATTCTGGACAATGAAGACGTGCCGGTACGGATATACGCACCGGTTGGTGCCCACAAGGACCTGCTTCCCTACCTGGTGCGCCGCCTGCTGGAAAACGGGGCCAACTCCTCCTTCGTGCACCGGCTGGTGGATGCCCGTACGCCCATCGAGGAGCTGGTAAAGAACCCGGTCGAGGAGCTGGAGAAGTACCAGAGCCTGCCCAATGACCGGATTCCCCTGCCCAGGGATATCTACGGATCGGAGCGGCCCAACTCGCGGGGCATGAATATTCATGTGGAAGCCGACCGCGAGCCGCTGCTCAAGGCCATGGCCAGCTGGTCGGACAAGCAGTGGCAGGCTGGTCCGGTGATCAATGGCGAGCGTCGCAGCGACGGCGACAGCAAAACCGTTTACGCTCCCCACAATCAGAGCGATCGGGTGGGTCAGGTGGTCTGGACCAGCGAGGCTCATGCCCGTGAAGCACTGGACGTGGCCAGCCGGGCTTTCCCGAGCTGGAACGAGCGCCCGGTGGACGAGCGAGCGGCCTGTCTGGAGCGCTACGCCGACCTCATGGAAAAGCACATGGAAGAGCTGATGGCGATCTGCTGCCGTGAAGCGGGCAAGACCCTGCAGGATGGCATCGATGAAGTCCGGGAGGCCGTGGATTTCTGCCGCTATTACGCGCTTCAGGGCAGATCCCGTTTTGGCAGGCCAATAGCGCTGCCCGGCCCTACCGGCGAAAGCAACGAACTGTATCTTGAAGGCCGGGGCGTGTTTTTGTGCATCAGCCCGTGGAACTTCCCGCTTGCCATCTATACGGGCCAGGTGATGGCTGCGCTGGTATCCGGTAATACCGTGATCGCCAAGCCGGCGGAACAGACCAGCCTGGTGGCCAGCCGTGCATTCGAACTGATGCTCGAAGCCGGTTTCCCCAGGGATGTCATCCAGTTCCTCCCCGGCGACGGCGCCACCATTGGCGGAACCCTGGTGCCGGATGAGCGCATTGGCGGGGTCGCCTTCACGGGCTCCACCGGCGTGGCCCACCTCCTGAACCGCCAGCTGGCCGATCGCAAAGGCGCCATCGTGCCGCTGATCGCTGAAACCGGTGGCCAGAACGCCATGATCGTGGACTCCAGCGCGCTGCCGGAACAGGTGGTGCGTGATGTGGTGCAGTCTGCCTTCGCCAGTGCCGGGCAGCGTTGTTCCGCCCTGCGGGTGCTGTATCTTCAGAGGGACGTGGCGGACCGCATGGAAAGCCTTCTCGCCGGTGCCATGAAGGAGCTGACCGTTGGTGATCCCGCCTATCACAACACCGATGTGGGGCCGGTCATTGACGAAGAGGCAAGGGCCGGCCTCAGCAGGCATCTTAAAGAACTCGGTGCGTCCGACGCCCGTTTCGTTGCCGAAACCCCCTTGCCGGATGACTGTGACAAGGGCTGCTTTATTGCCCCCTCGGCTTATGGCATCAGTGGCATCGGTGACCTGAAGACGGAGCATTTCGGTCCCATACTCCACGTGGTCCGCTACGAGGCGGAAAAGCTCGACCAGGTGATCGACAGCATCAACGCAGCCGGTTACGGGCTGACCCTGGGCATCCATAGCCGCAGTGAAGCCACTGCCGCCTACATCGAGCGCCGGGTCAAAGTGGGCAACACCTACATCAACCGGAACCAGATCGGGGCGGTGGTCGGCGTACAGCCATTCGGTGGCCGCGGCCTCTCCGGGACCGGTCCCAAGGCCGGCGGACCTCACTATCTCCTCCGGTTTGCCACCGAGCGGACCCGCACAATCAATACAACGGCGGTTGGCGGCAACGCCTCTTTGCTGTCCCTGGGTGTGGAGAAAGTCTAGCGCGATTCAGATAACAATGACCGGGAACGGGCCCCGGGCAGTGTGGAATATCAAGAAAAACAGCCCGCAACTGTGCATTCAAGGGAGAACGACTTATGGTCGGAAGCAATGTCGGGGTCACCGTGACCTTTGTCCTTTACATACTGCTAATGCTGGCAATTGGCTACGTGGCCTACAAGCGCACGTCCAATCTGTCAGATTACATTCTGGGTGGCCGCAGCCTTGGTCCACTGCCTTCGGCACTCAGTGCCGGCGCCTCCGACATGAGTGGCTGGCTGTTGCTGGGTCTTCCCGGCTACGCCTACGCTGCGGGTTACGAGGCGATCTGGATCGCCGTCGGCCTGCTGGCCGGTACCTGGCTTAACTGGCTGTTCGTGGCACGCCGGCTGCGGACCTATTCCCTGGCGGCGGGTGATTCACTGACGATACCGTCCTACTTCGAGAACCGGTTTAATGACACTTCCCGTATCCTGCGGGTAGTGTGTGCGATTTTCATCCTGCTTTTCTTCCTCTTCTATACCAGCTCCGGCCTGGTTGCCGGTGGCAAGCTGTTCAACAGCGTGTTCGACCTGCCTTATGTCACGGCCGTTATCGTCGGTACCGTCGCCATCGTTATCTATACCTTCTTTGGTGGCTTCCTGGCGGTATCGTGGACGGACGTGGTTCAGGGCCTGCTGATGTTTGCGGCACTGCTGCTGGTTCCCATCATGGCAATCAACGCCGTCGGCGGCTGGGAGGCAACCCAGGCGGCGATGGAGGCGAAGAACACCAATTTCCTGAGCGCCTTCACCGGAGCCGATGGCGAAGCGATCGGCTTCCTGGCCATCATTTCCCTGCTTGGCTGGGGCCTGGGTTATTTCGGTCAGCCCCACATCCTGGCCCGTTTCAAGGCCATCCGCAGTGAAAACGACATTCCGGCGGCCCGTCGCATCGCAGTAATCTGGAGTGGCTTCGGCCTGTTTGGCGCACTCCTGGTGGGCTTCGCCGCCATTGGTTACGAGTTTCCGAGCCCACTGGAGGATGGTGAGCGCGCCTTTATCATGCTGGTGGACGCACTGTTCCATCCGGTGATTGCCGGTATTCTGCTGGCGGCAATTCTGGCGGCCATCATGAGTACCGCCGACTCCCAGCTGCTGGTGTCCTCTTCGGCCCTCACCGAGGATTTCTACAAGGCGCTATTCCGCAAGGAAGCCTCACAGACCGAGCTTGTATGGGTGGGCCGACTGGCGGTTGTGGGTATCGCTTTCATCGCCTTCCTGCTGGCTCTGGATCCGGACAGCAAGGTACTGGATCTGGTTTCCTACGCCTGGGCCGGTTTCGGCGCGGCATTCGGCCCGGCACTGATCCTTTCCCTGTTCTGGAAACGTATGAACAAGGCAGGAGCGATCGCCGGCATAGTGGTGGGCGGTGTCACCGTGGTGATCTGGGGCAACCTGTCAGGCGGCATCCTTGATGTCTACGAGATCATCCCCGGCTTCATCCTTGCCACTATCGCGGTGGTGATTGCCTCCCTGGCGACTCCGGAGCCCGCCAAAGACATTCAGGACGGTTTCGACCGTGCCATGGGAACCCGGTAGTACCGGATAGTCCCAGAACCGTGTCAGTCTTGGGGTCCTTCGGGACCCCTTTTTTTGCATTGAATACGTAACTGGAGGTTCACCATGAAGCCCGTTGCCGTTATTGCCGGCGCCAACAGTGCCATCGCCACCGCCATGATTCCGGCACTGGCGGAAAAATACCGTGTTGTGGCCGTGACCCGTCCGGATCGCAAGCTGGGTGTGTCGGCAGGGGACCAGGTGGACGGCCACCTGAGCTGCGATTATTCGGAGCCCGCCCTTGAGGAGCTGGCAGAGTCGATCCGGTCCGAATGGGAGGAGATCCATTTACTGGTGTGTGCCGTGGGCACGCTGCACGGCGCCAACCTGACGCCGGAAAAGCGGCTGGCGGAGCTGGATCGTGACCAGCTGGACCAGTACTTTCAGGTCAACGCGATCACCCCGGCACTGATCCTCAAGCACCTGCTGCCGTTGGTTCCCCGGGGAGAACCCGCAAAAGCCGCCTTCCTCAGCGCCAAGATCGGAGGTATCGGCGATAATCGTCTCGGGGGCTGGTATGGCTACCGAGCCTCCAAGGCTGCCCTGAACATGTTGCTGAAGACCGCGTCCGTGGAACTCTCCCGCTCTCACCGAAAGCTTTCACTGGTGGCACTGCATCCGGGTACCACGGATAGCCCGCTGTCGGAGCCGTTTACCAGTAACGTCCCGGACGACAACCTCTATTCACCCGAGACCACAGCCGACCGCTTGGTTTCGGTTATTTCCGGACTCACGCCTGAGGATACCGGTCGCTTCATTCATTGGGACGGATCGGACCTGCCCTGGTAAGGGGCCAAAAAAAACGCCAGCCCGAAGGCTGGCGTTTCTCCACGAATCCCGGCAAGGCCGGGATCAGCTTCAGGCTACCTGAGCGGACTTCGCCTTCTCGGAGTACTGCTCCATCTGGTCGAAGTTCATGTAGCGGTAGATCTCCGCCGACATGCTGTTCAGGTCCTTCGCGTACTCCATGTACTCAGCGGGCGTCGGCAGTTTGCCCAGTACCGCACCCACCGCCGCCAGTTCCGCGGAAGTCAGGTACACGTTGGCACCATCACCCAGGCGGTTGGGGAAGTTACGGGTGGAGGTGGACAGTACCGTGGACTTGGCAGCCACCCGGGCCTGGTTACCCATACACAGGGAGCAGCCGGGCATTTCGGTGCGTACACCGGCGGTGCCGTAGGTATTGAAGTAACCCTCTTCCATCAGTTGCGCCTGGTCCATCTTGGTGGGCGGGGACATCCACAGACGGGTCTTGAGGGGCTCCTTGTTCTGTTCCAGCAGCTTGCCGGCGGCGCGGAAGTGACCGATGTTGGTCATGCAGGAACCGATAAATACCTCGTCCACCTTGTCGCCGGCCACTTCGCCCAGGAACCTGGCGTCATCCGGGTCATTCGGGCAGCAGACGATGGGCTCCTTGATGTCGGCCAGATCGATTTCCACCACGTGGGCGTACTCGGCGTCCTTGTCGGCACGCATCAGCTTCGGATCGGCGATCCACTCTTCCATCTGCTTGGCGCGACGCTCCAGGGTACGGGGGTCACCGTAGCCTTCAGCGATCATCCAGCGCAGCATGGTGATGTTGGAGCGCAGGTACTCGGCCACCGACTCTTCGGACAGGTTGATGGTACAACCAGCAGCGGAGCGCTCGGCGGAGGCATCTGACAGTTCAAAGGCCTGTTCGACGGTCAGGTGCTCCAGACCCTCGATTTCGAGGATACGGCCGGAGAATTCGTTGATCTTGCCCTTCTTCTCGACCGTCAGCATGCCCTGCTTGATGCCGTAAAGGGGAATGGCGTGTACCAGGTCACGGAGGGTGATGCCCGGCTGCATCTCGCCCTTGAAGCGAACCAGGACGGATTCGGGCATGTCCAGCGGCATGACGCCGGTGGCCGCGGCAAAGGCCACCAGGCCGGAACCGGCCGGAAACGAGATACCCATGGGGAAGCGGGTATGGGAATCACCTCCGGTGCCGACGGTGTCCGGCAGCAGCATACGGTTCAGCCAGGAGTGGATGATGCCGTCGCCGGGCCTCAGGGAAACGCCGCCACGGTTACGGATGAAGTCCGGCAGGGTGTGCTGCATCTCCACATCAATCGGCTTCGGATAGGCGGCGGTGTGGCAGAAGGACTGCATCACCAGATCGGCCTGGAAGCCCAGGCAGGCCAGGTCTTTCAGCTCGTCACGGGTCATCGGGCCGGTGGTGTCCTGGGAGCCCACGGTGGTCATGTGGGGCTCACAGTAGGTGCCGGGGCGCACGCCCTGGCCTTCTTCCAGACCACAGGCCTTGCCGACCATTTTCTGGCCAAGCGTGAAGCCCTTGGTACCTTCTTCCGGATCGCTGGGCAGACGGAAGATATCGGTGGCTCCCATACCCAGGGCTGCACGGGCCTTGGTGGTAAGGCCGCGACCGATGATCAGCGGAATACGGCCGCCGGCCTGAACCTCGTCCAGGATCACGTCGGACTTGAACTTGAACTCGGAGATGGTCTCGCCGGCCTCGTTCAGGATCTTGCCTTCGTACGGGCGGATCTCGATCACGTCGCCCATGTTCATATCGTCGACCGGAGCTTCGAATACCAGGGCGCCGGCATCTTCCATGGTGTTGAAGAAGATGGGGGCAACCTTGTTACCGATACAGACGCCGCCGGCACGCTTGTTGGGCACGCCCGGGATGTCGTCACCGAAGAACCACAGTACGGAGTTGGTGGCGGACTTACGGGAGGAGCCGGTGCCCACGACGTCGCCGACGAATGCGACCGGCAGGCCTTTGCTCTTGATCTCTTCGATCTGGGTCATGGGACCTGTGACACCGGGCTCGTCCGGCTTCAGGCCGTCACGCTCCATCTTGTAAGCCGCGCGGGCATGGAGCGGAATGTCAGGACGGGACCAGGCATCCGGGGCGGGGGACAGGTCGTCGGTGTTGGTTTCGCCGGTGACCTTGAACACCACCATCCTGGTGCTCTCGGGGACCTTCTTCTTGTTGGTGAACCACTCGGCGTTGGCCCAGGATTCAACAACGTCTTTGGCGACGGCGTTGCCGGCGTCCATCTTTTCCTTCACATCGTTGAAGGCATCGAACATCAGCAGGGTGCGCTTGAGCTGCTCACCGGAAAGCTTGGCCAGTTCCTTGTCGTCGAGCAGTTCCACCAGGGTGGCGATGTTGTAGCCGCCCTGCATCATGCCCAGCAGGGTGACAGCCTTTTCCTTGTCGACCAGCGGGCTGGAAGCCTCGCCCTTGGCGATGGCGGAGAGGAAACCGGCCTTTACGTAAGCGGCTTCGTCAACGCCCGGCGGAATGCGGTTCTCCAGCAGGTAAACCAGGAACTCTTCCTCGCCCTTGGGCGGGTTCTTGAGCAGGTCAACCAGCTCGGCGGTCTGCTCGGCGTTCAGCGGCTTGGGGGGAATGCCCAGAGCTTCGCGCTCTGCAACGTGTTCACGGTACGCTTCTAACACGGTATCAACCCTCATCAGTTGGGGAAGCCCGCGCGGGCCTTGTGAGCTGGCGGGCGTTGTTGTGTGGAAAAGGCCACGAATTGGCGCTGCATTCTATAGGAATCGGCCATTAAAGTTAAGTTGGCCGATGGTCGGAGTTTATGCAGAGGGTGATGTATACTCCGCGCCGCCGACCGTCCAAGACTTCAGGATCAACATGTCAGACACCAACGCTGCCCTTGCCGAGATTCACCAGTTCCTGCCCTGTCGTACACCACATCGGTGGATCGAAAACGCCCTGGCCAACCAGGACCTGATGCTGATTGATCATGCCCACTGCGAGAAAAAGGCGGCCTCCACAGCCCTCAGCCTGATGTATCGATACGTGGACAACACCGAGCTGCTCAACAAGATGTCGAGGCTGGCCAGGGAGGAACTGCGGCATTTCGAACAGGTACTGGCGATCATGAAAAAGCGGGGCGTGAGCTATGGCCATCTGTCGCCGGCCCGTTACGCCGCGGGCCTTCGTCAGCAGGTCCGCAGCGAGGATCCCGGCCGGCTGGTGGATGTGCTGATCGTCGGCGCCATCATCGAGGCCCGCTCCTGTGAGCGCTTCGCTGCCCTGGCTCCTTATCTGGATGAGAAACTGGCGGATTTCTATAACAGCCTGCTGAAATCCGAGGCCCGGCACTATCAGGATTACCTGAAGCTGGCGGAGCAGGCCAATGATGGGCCGGTGGATGAGCGTGTGGCCGAATTTCTGGCAGTCGAGAGAGAATTAATCGAAACGCCTGACACGGAGTTCCGGTTTCACTCAGGACCAGTGATTTAGCCACGGAATCCACGGAAAGACACGGAAGAAAACCAACAAATACAGGGAAAAAGATTGTCTGGTCAAGGACTGCACGGACAGAAAAGCGACAAAAGCCAGTGCTCACCGTCAGGTCGGGTCCGGGGTGGGGTGTCTTTTCTGCAGGGAAAAGGTGTCTGAGCGCAGCAAGTTCTTTTCCCGGAAGAAAGGATTCCCCATCGCGGGCCCAGACACTTGGTTCGCGACCATTCGTGGCCATTTTGGTCTTTTGTTTCCGTGTTCTTCCGTGTTCTTCCGTGGATTCCGTGGCAAAAAACCTACAATTCTCTGCAAAGCTCCATCCATCTATCAATCCCCGCACTACGGTATTTCTGCTTGTGCAGAATGAAATAGAACTGCCGGTCGAACCGCCGGTGAGCCGCAGCCCTGAGCGGCACCAGATCACCTCGTTTGAAAGCGTCCGACAGGCACATCCGGGACAGACAGCCAATTCCCAGGTTGGCTTGAACAGCACGCTTGATGGCCTCCGTGTGTTCAAGTTCCAGCAGAATGTTCAGGTCCGGTAGCAGGCCGTGCATGGCCCGCTCGAAAGTCTGGCGGGTACCGGAGCCGGGTTCCCTGGCAATCCAGGTGGCGGACTTCAGGTCCTCGTCCGTCAGGCCGTCCTTGCCTGCCAGCGGATGCTCCGGTGAGCAGAAAATTACCAGCTCGTCGTGGCGCCAGGGAATCACCTCCAGATCCGGCGACTGCAGCTCCCCCTCGATCAGGCCGATGTCCAGTTCGTAGTCCATCACCCTCCGGGCAATGGCACTGGTGTTCGCCACTTCCAGGGAAACCTTGGGACGGGCAGGGGTGTTCATGTATTCGGCCATGACACCGACAGCCAGGTAGTTGCCGATGGTGAGAGTGGCGCCAACCTTGAGGGCGCCCACCTCCGTGTGTTTGCTCAGCGCCTGCTCAAGTTCACCGGCCTGGGCCAGGACGCTTTCCACCTTGGGGCGGTACAGGCGGCCGAGCTCGTTGAGCTGCAGGCGCTTGCCGACGCGGTCGAAAAGCTGGATGTCGAACTGGTTCTCCAGTTCCTTGAGGGCGCTGCTGGCGGCGGACTGGGACATGGCCAGTGACTCCGCGGCCCGGGTAATGTTCTGGAACCTGGCGGCGGCAAGAAAGACCTCAAGCTGACGGAAGCTGTACTTCATAATCGATTTGGCCGAATAAGGTTATGAAAATATCCCATTTCATCGATAGGTTACCTTTCAGGTACTATAGGCTCAATCGAAATCGATGATTTTTTATCAGAGATCCAGAACGTCACAGGCGGATATTCATTATGAGCAAAATGAACACAGAGACGGTCACCAGCGTCAAGCACTGGAACGACACCCTGTTCAGCTTCACCACCAGCCGTGACCCGGGCTTCCGGTTCAAGAATGGCCATTTCACCATGATTGGCCTGGAAACCGATGGCAAGCCCCTGATGCGCGCCTACAGTATTGCCAGCGCGAATTATGAGGACGAGCTGGAATTTTTCTCCATCAAGGTTCCGGACGGTCCGCTCACATCCCGCCTGCAGAAGATCCAGGTGGGGGACGAAATCCTGGTGAGCCGCAAGCCCACCGGCACTCTGATCCTGGACAACCTGCTGCCTGGCAGAAATCTCTGGCTGATCAGCACCGGTACCGGTCTGGCGCCGTTCCTGAGTATCATCAAGGACCCTGAGGTCTACGAGGCCTTCGACAAGGTTATCCTGACCCACGGTGTGCGTTACACCTCTGAACTGGCTTATCAGAAGGATATTGAGGAACTGCCCGAGAACGAGTATTTCGGCGAAATGGTTGATGGCAAGCTGCTTTACTACCCCACCGTTACCCGCGAGGAATTCCGCAACCAGGGCCGGCTGACTGACGCCATGAAAACCGGCAAACTGACCCGCGACCTGGGCCTGCCGGAATTCGACCTGGAGAATGACCGCTTCATGGTCTGTGGCAGCCCCAGCATGCTCAAGGACACCTGCCGTATCCTGGACAACATGGGTTTTCGCGAGGCCCGTCATGGTGACCTTGGCCATTATGTTATTGAGCGGGCATTTGTGGAGCAGTAAAACGATCCGCACCTCACCCGAACCCCGGTCCTGGCTGCCGGGGTTTTTTATGCTGCTCGATTGGCAAATCAGGGCTCGGGGCGGGAACTGTACTTCCTGTACACGCTTGCACCGGGGCGCCGGGTTGGATAGCGTTTCAGCAGTTTACTGAAAGCGGCAGGACTTGCCGTACCGGATTCAGACAGGGAGGTGAGTTCATGCCAGAGAAAATTCCCCAAGACGGCTACCTGATGATCATCGGGGCCATGAAGTGTGGCACCTCATCCCTTTACGACTACCTCCAGGGTCACCCCCAGATCTGTCCGGCCATTACCAAGGAGCCGGAATATTTCTCATCCAACCAGCGCCATGGCCTGTCTCTGTCAGATTATTCGCAGTTATGGGAGTTCGATCCTGGGATTCATCGATTCGCCATGGAGGCGTCCACCGGCTACTCGAAGTTTCCGGAGGAAAACGGAGTTCCCCAACGTATCCATGGCCATGGGATCCGGCCCCGGTTTGTCTATATGGTACGTAACCCCTTCGACCGGATCGTTTCCCACTACAATTACATGCTGCGCGATGTGGAATTCAGGGCGCGAATCGTCGACGACCATCTGATCAACACGTCCAACTACTACCTTCAGCTTTCCCAATACCGGCACCTGTTTCCGGCCAGGGACTTCCTCATAGTGGATTTCGAGGAGCTGACATCGGCTCCGGCCCTGGTGGTTCGACGTGTATGTGATTTCCTCGGTATCGATGAAACCTATCGTCCGCCGACGTTTGAGGTGAGGAATCAGACCCGGGTGCAGAGCCTGCTGGAGCGGGCATTGAAACGCTCCTCACTGGGCCGCCTGTCCCGCCATGTGCCACCGACGTTGCGCCAACGGATACAGAAGCTGCTTGCCTCGATGTCTCCCCGGCGACCGCGCCTGCTCTCACCATCGGAGCGGGCTCATGTTCTGGAACAACTACAGCCGGATATGCAAAAATTCGAGCAGGAGTATGGTTTTGATATCCGTCGCTGGGGTTTTGAATCCGCCATCAGCAACGACGCCCGGGCCGAGGGCCGGGGCGCTACCGTCCAGCCCTGACTGGCCCACTGCTTCCTGTTGCGGAAAATACGATGAAGTTGACTGGGCATGACCGGATACCCCATTGCCGGCGGCTTTTTCTGTGGGGCCTCGGCCTGCTGGTACTGCTGCTGTCGGCGCCCGGACAGGCGGTTACCCTTGCGCTGACCGAGGAGGAACTGGAGTGGGTCGGGCAGCAGGTCTTCCGTAACGAATGCGGTGGCCGGCAGCGTTGCCTGGTGCACTGGAATGAGGGGGAGGCCTTTCCGTCACTGGGCATCGGCCATTTCATCTGGTATCCCGCCGGGAAAACCGGGCGGTTTAAGGAGAGCTTTCCTGATCTGGTGGCGTTTCTCCGCGAACAGGGGGCGACCCTGCCAGGCTGGCTGACCCGGCTTGAACCCATGGACGCGCCATGGCCGGACCGCGCGACATTCCTGGCCGTGGAACGGAGTGATGAGCGTATCCCTGGCCTGCGCCGGTTCCTCATGGACCATCAGGGTCTTCAGGTGGCTTTTCTGTTCCGGCGGGCTCAGAGAGCCCTGGCAGACATTGCCGAGGCTTCAAGGGTGCCGGCGCTCACCCGTCAGAAACTGGGGTTGCTGGCGTCAACGCCAGGGGGAGTCTACGCCCTGATCGACTACGTCAATTTCAAGGGGGAGGGCCTGTCGCCAACGGAACGCTACCAGGGCGAGGGATGGGGGCTGTTGCAGGTGATCGAAACCATGGCGTTGCCGGCTTCCGAGCGGGTCGCCGTGGAGGCCTTCCGGGATGCCGCCGCAACGGTTCTCCGCCGGCGCAGCGAGCTGGCGGAAAACGCCATTGAGCGGGAGCGCTGGTTACCCGGATGGCTGAAGCGATTGGAAACCTACCAGCAGCCTCATGAAACGCCCTGAGCCGGCCGTTCTGGCCCGATGCCGAAGAGCTGCGACAACAGGGTGCAGCCACACAGGTCCTTTCAGAGCGGCTTCTTTCTGAGTTCCGGCTCCTGGTTGGCCGGCACATCCAGCCACCAGGCATGGGTGTCCCAGTCCCCCAGCACAATCCGCCAGGCAGGCTCGCCATTGGCCTCCAGCACATGGATGGCGGGACGGTGGGTGTGACCGTGGATCAGGCGCTGGACTCCGTGGCTCTCCATTTCCCGGACCACTTCCTCCGGAGTGACATCCATGATGGATTCCTGCTTGCCCTGGTTCTTGGCCATGCTGATTTCCCGCAGCTGGCGGGCCACCATCTGGCGATCTGCCAGGGGGCGCTGGAGAAACATCTTCTGCCATTGCTCGTTACGCATGCTGGCCCTGAATTTCTGGTACTCCACGTCCGCCGTGCACAGGCTGTCGCCATGCATGAGAAGGGTGGGCGTCCCGTAGAGGTCCACCACCGTGGGATCGGGCAACAGGGTTGCGCCGATCCGCTGGCAGAACGCCTCACCAATCAGGAAATCCCGGTTGCCGTGCATCAGGTACAGCTCGGTTCCGCTCTCACTGACTGCCCGCAGCCCCTGGGCTACCCGGTTCTGCAACGGCGTCTGCTCATCGTCGCCAATCCAGGCCTCGAAAAAATCCCCGAGGATATACAACGCGTCGATGCCCATCGCCCTGTCCTCAAGGAAGGTCAGGAAGGCATCGGTTATGTCAGGGCGTGACTCCTCCAGGTGAAGGTCCGAGATGAAGCGGGTGATCACGCCTTTGCCCCGTCCTCGAGTACCTCCGCCTTTTCGATCACCACGTCCTCGGCCGGCACGTCCTGATGGCCCGCCTTCATCGTGGTACGTATGGAGCGGATGCGATCGACGGTGTCCATGCCTTCCACCACCCGGCCAAAGACGCAATAGCCCCAGCCCTCGGCATTCTTGGCGGTGTGGTCCAGGAAGCCGTTATTCTCGACGTTGATGAAGAACTGCGCCGTCGCCGAATGGGGGTCCATGGTACGGGCCATGGCAACAGTTCCGCGCATGTTGCTGAGACCGTTGTCGGCCTCATTGGTGATTGGCTCGTGGGTCTTGCGAGGCTTCATGCCGGGCTCGAAGCCGCCGCCCTGGATCATGAAGTTACTGATGACGCGGTGAAAAACAAGTCCGTCGTAAAAGCCTTCGCGAACATATTGCTCAAAGTTCCGGGCGGTTTCCGGCGCCTTGTCGTAATCGAGTTCCAGCTTGATGTCACCGTGGTTGGTCTGCAGCAGAATCATTCGTGGTTCCTGTACCGGTTTGGTCGCTATTGGTTCTTGAAAACATTGCTACGCTTATTGTACTGGAGAGTCATCCGCCATGCATGAGTCGGATCCGGATTTCTCGCCCGCGGGAGGAGTGAGGGCAGCGACCCCGGCCCTTGAATCCGCCTGTGCCACACCCACGGTATCCGCTGTGGCCGGGGGGCTTTTTGACTGCCGGGATGCGTTCATTTGAAAGGGGTTCCGAATGAGTGACAAAAAACTGTCGAGCTACCGGAAAAAACGGAATTTCAGCCGCACTTCAGAGCCACGGGGCGGCTCGGGTTCATCGGGCGGGGGCCGGCGTTTCGTGATCCAGAAGCACGATGCTTCGAGCCTGCATTACGATTTCCGCCTGGAAGTGGACGGCGTCCTGATTTCCTGGGCAGTGCCCAAGGGTCCTTCCACGGATCCTTCCGAGAAGCGCCTTGCCATCCAGACGGAGGATCACCCTCTCGACTATGCCGACTTTGAGGGCTGTATCCCGTCAGGTGAATATGGTGCGGGCACGGTAATGGTATGGGAGGCCGGGACCTACCGAAACCTTCGGGCCGAAAAGGGAAGCAAGTCCAGGAGTATGGAAAAGTCCCTTGAGGATGGCCTTGTGGAAGTCTGGCTTGAAGGCGAGAAACTCAGTGGCGGCTATGCACTGAAGCGGACGCAGGGTGGCGACAAGCCCCAGTGGCTGCTTATCAAAATGGATGATGAGGGCGCGGACGCCCGACGCAATCCGGTTTCCACGGAGCCCGATTCCGTAAAGTCCGGGCGGTCCATGGCGGAAATAGCCGAGGAGGAGGGCGAGGAGGATGACTGACTGGCGCGACCGACTGCAGAGCAGTGACCGGGAACGGCTCGAAAAGGCGTCATTTCCGGACTGGATGAATGCCATGAAGGCGACTCTCACCGCTGATCACTTTTCCTCGCCGGAGTGGATCTACGAGCCCAAGCTGGATGGCGAAAGGCTGCTGGCTTACGTTCATGGCTCCAGCCCCCGGCTGTATTCCCGCAACCGCAAGGAGCTCAATAAATCCTATCCGGAACTGGTGGAAGCGCTTTCCGAACAGGCCGGCAACGACATGGTTATTGATGGTGAAGTGGTGGCTTTCAGGGATGGGCTGAGCAGCTTTTCCCGCCTTCAGGGACGTCTCGGCATCCAGGATCCCGATGAGGCCCGTGACAGCGGAATTGGTGTCTACCTGTACCTCTTCGACCTGCTGTATTACGACGGTTATGACCTGCGGGCATTGCCCCTGCGGACCCGAAAGCAGCTGCTCAAAGACGCACTGGAATTCACCGATCCCATCAGGTTTACCACCCACCGCAATGAGGATGGCGAAAAGTACTACCGTGAAGCGTGCCGCAAGGGCTGGGAGGGCGTGATCGCCAAACGGGCGGACAGCCCCTACCGGGCGTCACGCTCCAGGGACTGGCTGAAGTTCAAGTGCGTCAATCAGCAGGAGCTGGTGATCGGTGGCTATACTGATCCGGAAGGCGAACGAACCGGCTTCGGAGCCCTGTTGCTTGGCTATTATGAGGATGGTGATTTCCGCTATGCCGGGCGGGTGGGCACCGGCTTCGACGAGGCCATGCTGAAAGATCTCCATGACCGGCTCTCGAAGCGTGTCCGCCAGAGCAGTCCCTTTGACGACGATACCCCGGGGGAAGGCACGGCGACCCACTGGGTGAGGCCGGACCTTGTGTGTGAGGTGGGCTTCACGGAATGGACCCGGGACGGTCGTCTGCGCCACCCCCGTTTCCTGGGGCTGCGG
The DNA here is from genome assembly GCF_900115285.1 of Marinobacter daqiaonensis. Taxonomy (GTDB): domain Bacteria; phylum Pseudomonadota; class Gammaproteobacteria; order Pseudomonadales; family Oleiphilaceae; genus Marinobacter; species Marinobacter daqiaonensis. Next base: position 893,991 of record NZ_FOYW01000001.1, on the reverse strand, counting down.
GAGGACAAGTCGGCATCCAAGGTCAGGCGCGAGCGGCCTGAGTGACCAGACGCCATCAGTTCAGGAGGAATCATCATGGCCAAACGACGGTTCGGGCGCTACACCGTGGATGTGTCCAACGAGGACAAGGAGCTGTTTCCGGATGCCGGCATCACCAAGGGGGACCTCATTGAGTACTATGAAGCCGTCGCAGATACCATGCTGGGTTATCTTGAAGACCGTCCCCTGGCTTTGCATCGTTTCCCCGACGGAATCGGGGGCGATGGTTTTGTTCAGCAGCGGGCTTCCGGGTATTTCCCCGACTGGCTGGGTACGGTAAAGGTCGAGCGGTCCGGCTCCAGCGGGGAAAGCGTGGAGCACCCGGTCTGCAACAATCTTGCCTCTCTTGTCTATCTGGCGGACCAGGCGACCATCGCCTTCCACCGGTGGCTCTCCCGCCGTGACCGCCCGGACCAGCCCGACCTGCTGGTGTTTGATCTGGACCCGTCCACCGACGCCTTCGGGCCGGTGGTGGATGCTGCGCGAAAGGTGGTAGAGCTGATGAAGGACCTGGACGCCTCTCCCTACGTGATGACCACCGGGTCCCGTGGCCTGCACGTTGTCATGCCCTTGCGCCGTGGGGCCGGTTTCGATGAGGTTCGGGATCTTGCCAAGGCCATGGCGAAGCAGCTCGCGGACCGGTACCCCGACAGCCTGACAACCGAACATCGCAAGCGTAATCGTGGTGACCGGATATACCTCGATGTGATGCGCAATGCCTATGGCCAGACAGCGGTGACGCCCTATTCCGTGCGGGCGAAACCCGGTGCTCCGGTGGCCATGCCCCTGGTTCTGGCCGATCTGGATGATTCCGGTCTGCGGCCGGATGGTTACAGAATGAAGGATGCCAGGAAGCGGCTGGAAAAGGACGGCGATGCCTGGAAGGGTATCCGCAGGCACGGCGTCTCGCTGGCCAAACTCAAGAAATCGCTATAAGAGGAAAGGAAGCCGTAAACCGGCGCTCATCCGCCGCCTCACCAACTTTCCGTCGGGGGCATGAGTCGGACAGGGTTTTGTGAGTATAATAGGCGGTTTCAGATCCACTTCTTTCATTTCGAGACCCTATGAGCGCCCAGTCGAAAAAAGCCCATAACTTTATCCAGAGCCTGATCGAGGATGCGATTGCCAAAGGTGAGCATACCGGCAAGGTGGTGACCCGCTTTCCTCCGGAGCCCAACGGCTATCTGCACATTGGTCATGCCAAGTCGATCTGCCTCAATTTCGGTATCGCGGAAACCTTCGGCGGTGAATGCAATCTGCGCTTCGACGACACCAACCCGGAGAAGGAAAACCAGGAGTACATCGACGCCATCAAGCGGGATGTCAGCTGGCTGGGCTATGAATGGGCCGGGGATGTGCGATACGCGTCGGACTATTTTGATGCCATTTATGACTTTGCCGTGGAACTGATCGAGAAGGGCAAGGCCTATGTCTGCGCCCTGACCGCGGAGGAGATGAGCGAATATCGGGGCAGCCTCAGGGAGCCGGGGAAAAACAGCCCCTACCGGGACCGCCCGGTGGCGGAGAATCTGCAACTTTTCCGTGACATGCGCGATGGCAAGTTTGCCAATGGCGAGCTGGTGCTGAGGGCGAAGATCGACATGGCGTCCCCCAACATCAACCTGCGGGACCCGATCCTTTACCGTATCCGTTACGCCAGTCACCACCAGACCGGCGACAAGTGGTGCATCTACCCGATGTACGACTTTACTCACCCCATCTCCGATGCCATGGAGGGGATTACCCACTCCCTGTGCACTCTGGAATTCGAGGATCACCGGCCGCTGTATGACTGGGTTCTGGAAAATATCTCGGGCCCCTGCCATCCCCGCCAGATCGAGTTTGCCCGCCTTAACCTGAACTACACGGTTACCAGCAAGCGCAAACTCAAGCGTCTGGTGGACGAAGGTTTCGTGGACAGCTGGGATGACCCGCGGATGCCCACCATTTCCGGCATGCGCCGTCGCGGCTACACCCCGGAATCCATTCGCACTTTCTGCGACATGGTGGGAGTCAACAAGGCTGGCGGCACCGTGGATGTGGGCATGCTCGAGCACGCCATCCGCGAGGACCTGAATACCCGGGCGCCCCGGGCCATGTGCGTGATGCGTCCGCTAAAGGTGACATTGACCAATTATCCGGAAGACAAAACCGAGACCCTGGAATTGCCGGTTCATCCCCAGGACCCGACCATGGGGGCCCGGGAAGTGCCCTGGACCCGTGAACTGTACATCGACCGTGAGGATTTCGTTGAGGAGCCCCCGCGCAAGTGGAAACGCCTTGCCCCGGATCAGGCCGTTCGGTTGCGTGGCGGGTATGTGATGACCTGCCGGCAGATCATCCGTGACGACAGCGGCCAAATCGTTGAGCTCAAGTGTGAGTACGATCCCGCGACCCTGGGCGTGAACCCGGAAGGCTACAAGCCCAACGGCGTCATCCACTGGGTTTCTGCCACCGACAGTGTCGAGGCGGATATCAATGTGTATGACCGTCTGTTCCTGCACGAGAATCCGGACAGCGACAGGGAGCGGGATTTCACCGACCATCTCAACCCTGAGTCTCTGGTGCGGCTGGAAAAGGTGAGGGCGGAGAAGAGCCTGGGCCATCCCCGTGCCGACCTGCCTTACCAGTTTGAACGGGAAGGCTATTTCTTCTTTGACGAAGCGGCGTCCGAATCCGGACGTCTGGTCTTCAACCGTACTGTGACACTCAGGGATTCCTGGGGACAGGGTAAGGGCTGATTTCCAGTTTGGGGGAGTGGGGCGCGAGCCGGTGAGGCCTCCCCGGCTCCCACCCCAATCGGGTAATCGTTGTGTAGCCCCAATTCACTGAATGCATGATCTGGATGCTTAACGCGTGATTAGAATCTACAACACTCTCAGCCAGCAAAAGGAAGACTTTCAGCCCATTCAACCGGGCAAGGTGCGCATGTACGTATGTGGTATGACGGTGTATGACTACTGTCACCTGGGCCATGGTCGGGTGCTGGTGGCGTTCGATGTAATTACGCGCTATCTCCGTCACCGGGGCTACGACGTCCACTATGTGCGCAATATCACCGATATTGACGACAAGATCCTGCGCCGGGCCGATGAGAACGGCGAGCGGTTTACCGCGCTGACCCAGCGCATGATCGACGCCATGCACGAGGACGAGCGCCGGTTGGGTGTACTGGCGCCCACTGAGGAGCCGAGGGCGACGGACTTCGTCGATGAGATCGTGGCCATGATCCGGGTACTCATCAACAAGGGCCATGCCTATGCCGCTGATAACGGCGATGTCTATTTCTCCGTGGACAGCTTCAAAGACTATGGCAAGCTCAGCAAGAAGAGACTGGAGGACCTGCTGGCAGGTGCCCGGGTAGATGTGGAGCAGGCCAAGAAAAGCCCTGCCGACTTCGCCCTGTGGAAGGCCGCCAAGCCCGGTGAGGTGAGCTGGCCCTCGCCCTGGGGTGACGGCCGCCCCGGTTGGCATATCGAATGCTCCGCCATGTCAAGTCACTGCCTTGGGGATACCTTCGACATCCACGGCGGTGGACCGGACCTGTTGTTTCCCCACCACGAGAATGAAATTGCCCAGTCCGAGTGTGCGACCGGCAAGCACTTTGTAAATGTCTGGATGCACGCCGGCGCGATCCGGGTGAACAGGGAGAAGATGTCCAAGTCCCTGGGCAACTTCTTCACCATTCGCGAGATTCTCGACAAGTACCCACCCGAGGTGGTGCGCTATTTCCTGGTGTCGAGCCATTATCGCAGCCAGGTGGATTACTCCGAGGATAACCTGGTGGAAGCCGGGCGCACCCTGGAGCGTCTTTACCACGCCCTGCGGGGTGTCCTGCCAGCGAAAAATGTTCCCGAGGGTGAGTTCGACCGCCAGTTCCACGAGACCATGGACGATGATTTCAACACCGCCGGTGCCATGAGCGTGCTCCATGGTGTTGCCAACGAGCTGAACCAGGCGCGTCGGGATGGCGACGAACACCGTTCAAGGGAGCTGGCGGCTGTACTGGTGCGGCTCGGTGGCGTGCTCGGGCTTTTGCAGCAGGATCCGGAGGCCTTCTTCAAGGCGGGCCTGTCCGACCTCACCGAGGAGCAGGTCGAAGCTCTGATCGAGGCCCGTGCCAATGCGCGCAAGGATAAAAACTTCGCCGAAGCGGATCGTATCCGCGACGAACTGCTGGAAAAGGGCATCATCCTCGACGATAGCCGTGAAGGCACAAGCTGGCGTCGCGGGTAGGCAGCAGGACCGGATATGGCGTAAACTGTTGCGCCCCGAAGATTGAGCAAGAGGCAATACGCGGTAGCCGTAACTACCGGCCTCTTACGGAATACTGACAACACTGAGGCAGATAACGATGACAGAACGCGTGCAAGTCGGCGACCTGCAGGTCGCGAAGAACCTGTTCGATTTCGTAAACAACGAAGCGATTCCGGGAACCGGCGTCGACGCTGACAGATTCTGGGCCGAGTTTGACAAGGTTGTCCACGAGCTGGCGCCCCGTAACAGGGAACTGCTTGCCAAGCGTGACGATATCCAGGAGAAGATGGACGGCTGGTACCGTAACCATAAGGGCCAGGCGTTCGTGATGGACGAGTACAAGTCCTTCCTGAAAGAAATCGGTTACCTGGTGGATGAGCCCGGCGACTTCAAGATCTCCACCTCCAATGTGGATCCTGAGATCGCCACCATGGCCGGCCCCCAGCTGGTTGTGCCGGTGATGAATGGCCGATTCGCCCTGAATGCGGCCAACGCCCGCTGGGGCAGCCTGTACGACGCCCTGTACGGCACCGACGTGATCGCTGAAGAGGGTGGTGCCCAGAAGGGTCCCGGCTACAATCCGGTGCGCGGCGCCAAGGTTATCGAGTTTGCCCGCAACCTGCTTGACGAGTCCGCACCGCTGGCGTCCGGCAGCCATGCCGATGCCGCCAGGTACCTGGTGGAAGACGGCAAGCTGGTGGTTAAACTTCAGAATGGCAATACCACTGGCCTCAAGGACGAGTCCGCCTTCGCCGGCTACAGTGGCGCCTCCGGCGAGCCCACGGGTATCCTCCTGGTGAAGAACGGCATGCACTTTGAAATCCAGATCGATGCCAGTCACCCCATCGGCAAGGACGACGGTGCCCACGTCAAGGACGTGCTGATGGAGTCCGCGCTGACCACCATCATGGACTGCGAGGACTCCGTTGCAGCGGTCGATGCCGACGACAAGGCACTGGCCTACCGCAACTGGCTGGGCCTGATGAAGGGGGACCTGGAGGAAAGCTTCCAGAAGGGCGGTGAAATGATGACCCGTCGCATGCATGGTGACCGAACCTATACCGCGCCCGATGGAAGCGACGTGGTGCTGAAGGGCCGCAGCCTGATGTTCGTGCGGAACGTGGGTCACCTGATGACCAATCCGGCCATCCTGCTGAAAGACGGCAGCGAGGTCCCGGAAGGCCTGATGGATGGATTCATGACCTCCCTAATCGCCATTCACGACCTGAAAGGCGACAGCAAGTACCAGAACAGCACCACGGGTTCCGTCTACATCGTCAAGCCGAAGATGCACGGTCCCGAGGAAGTGGCGTTCACCAATGACTTCTTCGCCAAAGTCGAAGATGCGCTGGGCCTGACCCGCTTCACCCTTAAGGTGGGTATCATGGACGAGGAGCGCCGCACCACGGTCAACCTGAAGTCCTGCATCCACGCAGCCAAGGAGCGGGCGGTGTTCATCAATACCGGCTTCCTGGACCGCACCGGTGACGAGATCCATACCTCCATGGAAATGGGCCCGTTCATCCGCAAGGGTGCCATGAAGCAGGCGACCTGGATTCAGGCCTACGAGCAGTGGAACGTGGACATCGGTCTGGAAACCGGCTTCCGTGGCGTTGCCCAGATCGGCAAGGGCATGTGGGCCATGCCGGACCTGATGGCCGGCATGCTGGACACCAAGATTGGCCACCCCAAGGCTGGCGCCAACACTGCCTGGGTTCCGTCCCCGACCGCGGCCACACTGCACGCCATCCACTATCACCAGGTCAACGTGGCGGATGTCCAGAAGCAGTTCGAGAGCCGGCTCCGGGCCAGCCTGGATGACATTCTGACCGTGCCGGTGATGGACAACCCCGAATCCCTTTCCGAAGGCGAGATTCAGGAAGAGCTGGACAACAATGCCCAGGGCATTCTGGGCTACGTGGTTCGCTGGGTTGACGCCGGTGTGGGCTGCTCCAAGGTGCCGGACATCAACGACGTGGGCCTGATGGAAGACCGCGCCACCCTGCGGATTTCTTCCCAGCTGCTTTGCAACTGGCTTCATCACGGCATCTGCACCGAAGAGCAGATCGTCAGCACCATGAAGCGCATGGCCGCGGTGGTGGACCGCCAGAACGAAGGTGATCCCTCCTACCGGAACATGGCGCCGAACTTCGATGACAGCGTTGCCTTCCAGGCGGCTGTTGACCTGGTGCTCAAGGGCCGCGAGCAGCCAAACGGCTACACCGAGCCGCTCCTGCACGCCTACCGGCTGAAGGCCAAGGAGAAGTTCGGGCAGTAATGATCCCGGGCTAACGAAAAACCCCGCCGGTTTCGCCGAGCGGGGTTTTTTGTGGGCCGCCTTTGGTCAGTGCCGGTGAAGTGATTGTTAGCCATGGAATCCGCGGAATGACGCGGAAGAAGAACAAAAATAAATTAAATAGCTGTGAATTGCTCGGGCGTTTCACGGGCACCTGACCGGCAAGCATCCGTGGCTATTTTGGTCTTTTATTTCCGTGTCCTTCCGTGGATTCCGTGGCTAAAACCCGTCTTTTCAATCGGTATGCAGCACATCCGCCGCATACAGAGTGTTCTGCAACAGGGTGGCAATCGTCATGGGTCCTACACCGCCGGGTACCGGGGTGATGTAGGCCGCCCGCTCGGCAGCGGCTTCGAATTCCACGTCGCCCCGTAACTTGCCATCCTCCATGCGGTTGATGCCCACGTCGATCACGGTCGCCCCCGGCTTGACCCACTCGCCCCTGATCAGCCCGGGCTTGCCGGCTGCGGCGATCAGGATGTCCGCCTCGCCCACGAACTTCTCAAGGTTCCTGGTGAAGCGGTGGGTTACGGTGGTGGTGGCGCCTTTGAGCAGCAGCTCCATGGACATGGGGCGACCCACGATATTGGAAGCGCCGACAATGACCGCGTGCTGGCCCTTGTAAGGGGTTCCGATGCTGTCCAGCAGGGTGATAATGCCGGCAGGGGTGCAGGGGCGCAGGGCCGGCTGCCGCTGCACCAGGCGGCCTATGTTGTAGGGGTGAAAGCCATCCACGTCCTTGTCAGGGCGAATGCGTAGCAGGATCGGGTCATCATCCAGATGCGCGGGTAGTGGCAGTTGCACCAGGATGCCGTCCACGTCCGGGTTGTCATTCAGCTCATCGATCAGGGCTTCGAGAGTCTGCTGGGAGGTGTCGGCGGGCAGGTCGTAGGAAAGGGAAAGTATGCCTGCGGCCTCGCAGGCCTTGCGCTTGTTGCCGACGTAGACCTGAGAGGCAGGGTCACTGCCCACCAGCACCACCGCCAGGCCAGGGGCTCTCAGCCCCTTCAGGCGCCTGGTTTCGACGCCGGCTCCCACCTGCTGGCGGATACCCGCGGCTATCTCTTTTCCGTTTATGAGTTCTGCGGTCATGTCGTTGTCTTTTGGTAACAGTTTTGAAGGCGTGCATTCTCGCATGTAAGGCATCTGTCGCCAATTCCTGTTGCGGCGCCGGGGCGCAACCGGGGAATAAAGGGAAAATCCCGGTTGACGGGGTGGGGATCCGCCGGTAATATGCGCGCCAACTTTGCTGAGAGGCAACTGTTGTTCAGGTTTCGGGGTATAGCGCAGTCTGGTAGCGCGCCTGCTTTGGGAGCAGGATGTCGGGAGTTCGAATCTCTCTACCCCGACCAATCCCATTCTGGATGTTCAGATGGGCGAACGGTCAAGCGCCCGTAGCTCAGCTGGATAGAGCAACGGCCTTCTAAGCCGTGGGTCGCAGGTTCGAGTCCTGCCGGGCGCGCCAACAGCCGGTCAGGCAGATTCGACCCATCCCTGCTCAGTAAAGTTATGGTATTCCGGGACTCCCCGGCGACCATCGCAAGAAATGATATGGTGGACGTAGCTCAGTTGGTAGAGCTCAGGATTGTGACTCCTGCGGTCGAGGGTTCGAGCCCCTTCGTCCACCCCATTTTCCTCTTTTTCGATCAATCCCTTAAGTTCGCCCGAGGTCCTGTTTCGTCATATCGCGGAACGTCAGCGCCTGCAGGGGCCGGGGTACGATCAGACTGCATTGCGCGAGTGGCGGAACTGGTAGACGCGCTGGATTTAGGTTCCAGTGGGGCAACCCGTGAGAGTTCGAGTCTCTCCTCGCGCACCATTTGACGACAAACGGTTTCCGGCCGGGTTGTTTTCTTTTCGTTAGTCTCCGGCTCTGATGCGTGAGGGAGGCCTCAAAATCGTTTTCTTGCCATTCCCCTGTGTTTTCCTGCGTTCCGGGTGATTCTCTCCGTTGTTTGTTCCGTGGTAGACTACGCGTTTTAGCTCGACCTAAATCCACAATACTGATTCGGTAATTTGAGGAACTTCCATGCAAGTGTCTGTTGAAACGACGTCCAACATCGAGCGTCGGATGACGATTGGTGTGCCCGCCCAGGAAATCGACCAGGCGGTTGAAAAGCGTCTTCAGGAAACCGCGCGTACGGTTCGCATGAATGGCTTTCGTCCGGGCAAGGTGCCGATGAGAGTGGTCAAGCGTCGTTTCGGTGACAGTGTTCGCCAGGAAGTGGTTGGCGAAGTGATGCGCGACAGCTACGTCAAGGCACTGGAAGAGAAGGACGTGGCTCCGGCGGGCTGGCCCCGTTTTGAGCCCAAGACAATGGAAGAAGGCAAGGATCTGGAATTCGTTGCCATTTTCGAGGTCATGCCTGAAATTGAAGTGGGCGACCTGAGCCAGATTGAAGTGGAAAAGATGACGGCCGAGGTGACCGACAAGGATATCGACAAGATGATCGATAATCTTCGTCGTCAGCAGGCCACCATGAAATCGGTGAAGCGCAAGTCCAAGAAGAAGGACACCGTGACCATTGATTTCAAGGGTTATGTGGACGGTGAGGCTTTTGAGGGTGGCGAAGCTACCGACCACCGCCTGGAGCTGGGTTCAGGCCAGATGATCCCCGGTTTCGAGGAAGGCATCATCGGTGCGAAGGCCGGTGAGGATCTGGAAATCGAAGTGACATTCCCCGAGGACTACCACAACGAGGAACTGAAGGGAAAAGCAGCCAGGTTCGAGATCTCCGTGAAGGATGTCGAGGAGCCCCAGTTGCCCGAGCTCGATGCCGAATTCTTCCAGCGCTTCGGTATTGATGCCGAGGACGAGGCCGGCTTCCGTGAGGAAGTGAAAAAGAACATGGAGCGGGAACTCAAGCAGGCAATGTCTGCCAAAGTGAAGAACGACGTGGTCGACGGCCTTCTGGAAACCACCGAGATTGAGATTCCGGCCGCACTGGTGGACCAGGAGATCGACCGTCTGCGCAATGACGCGGTCCAGCGCTTCGGTGGCCAGATGGATCCGCAGCAGTTGCCCAAAGAGATCTTCGAGGAACAGGCCAAGCGTCGCGTAAAGACCGGTCTGCTGTTCCAGGAAATCGTGAAGGCCAACGACCTGAAAGCGGACCCGGAAAAAGTTGACGAAAAGATCCGCGAGATTGCGTCAACGTATGAACAGCCTGAAGAGGTGATCACGCACTTCAACAGCAACCCGGATCAGAAGGCCCAGATTGAATCCGTGGTTCTGGAAGACACCGTGGTTGACTTTGTGCTTGATAAGGCCAAAGTAAAGGAAAAGAAAGCCAAGTATGACGAGGTCATCCAGGCGGCCCAGCAGCAACAGGGTTAACAGCAACCATTGCCTTGGGCTGACTGCCCGGAGAAACAGCCGGCTTGTCCGGCTGTTTCTTTGTGAAAACCAACTCAGTGCGATTCCCAATAAGGAGTGCAGCCAGACATGACCCAGAAACCTTTTGATGGTTCCGCCATGGACGCCAGCGCGGCGTTGATTCCGATGGTCATCGAACAGACCTCCCGTGGGGAGCGTTCGTTTGACATCTATTCAAGGCTGCTCAAAGAGCGGGTTATTTTCATGGTGGGTCCTGTGGAGGACCACATGGCCAACCTGATCGTGGCGCAAATGCTGTTTCTGGAGTCCGAGAACCCGGACAAGGATATCCATCTGTATATCAACAGCCCCGGTGGCTCGGTAACGGCCGGCATGTCCATCTACGACACCATGCAGTTCATCAAGCCGGATGTCGCCACACTCTGTGTTGGCCAGGCGGCAAGCATGGGTGCCTTCCTGCTGGCAGGTGGTGCCCAGGGCAAGCGGGCCTGTCTGCCTCACTCCCGTGTCATGATCCACCAGCCGCTGGGTGGCTACCAGGGCCAGGCAACGGATATTGAGATTCACACCAAGGAAATTCTCAAGATTCGGGATACCCTGAACCGTATCCTGGCGGAGCACACCGGTCAGGATCTTGCGACCATCTCCCGGGACACAGACCGTGACTATTTCATGGATCCGACCCAGGCCAAGGAGTACGGGCTTATCGATACCGTACTTGATAAGCGTGCGTCGAATACATAATACTGAAGGTAATCGAATCGTTGTGTGGCCGCGTACTTAAGCGGTAACGGTGCATACCAGGCCACACATTGGCACCGAACACCAGACCAGAGGTAATTCAATGGCAGATGAAAGAAACGGCAGGGGCGACGATAACGGCAAGTTGCTGTACTGCTCGTTTTGCGGAAAAAGCCAGCATGAAGTCCGTAAGCTCATTGCAGGGCCCTCGGTTTTCATCTGCGACGAGTGTGTCGACCTGTGCAACGATATCATCCGGGAGGAAATCCAGGAGAATGCCCAGGAAGAGGCCAGCGATCGCCTGCCGACACCCCAGGAAATCCGCAGCACGCTTAACGAATACGTCATCGGTCAGGATCGTGCCAAGGTGGTTCTGTCGGTTGCCGTCTACAACCACTACAAGCGTCTGCGCTACGGCGAAGGCAAGGCCGAGGTTGAGCTGGGCAAGAGTAATATTCTGCTGATCGGCCCCACTGGCAGCGGCAAGACCCTGCTGGCGGAAACACTTGCGCGGATGCTCAATGTTCCGTTCACCATTGCCGACGCCACCACGCTGACCGAGGCCGGTTACGTGGGCGAGGATGTTGAAAACATCATCCAGAAGCTGCTTCAGAAATGCGACTACGATGTGGACAAGGCCCAGCGGGGCATTGTCTATATTGACGAGATCGACAAGATCTCCCGCAAATCCGATAACCCCTCCATCACCCGGGACGTGTCCGGCGAGGGTGTGCAGCAGGCGCTGCTGAAGCTGATCGAGGGTACCGTCGCGTCGGTTCCGCCCCAGGGTGGCCGCAAGCATCCCCAGCAGGAGTTCCTGCAGGTGAACACCGGCAACATGCTGTTCATCTGCGGCGGCGCCTTCGCGGGGCTGGACAAGGTCATCCGCGAGCGGACCGAGAAGAGCAGCATCGGTTTCTCGGCGTCGGTGGCGAGCCACGATCCTGCGAAAAACAGCGGCGACATCATCAAGAACGTGGAAACGGAAGATCTGGTCAAGTACGGCCTGATTCCGGAATTTGTCGGCCGCCTGCCGGTGGTGGCGACACTGACGGAGCTCAACGAGGAAGCGCTGGTGCAGATTCTCACCGAGCCCAAGAACGCCCTCACCAAGCAGTATCAGAAGCTGTTTGACATGGAAGGCGTGGAACTGGACTTCCGGGAGGACGCTCTCCGGGCCGTGGCGCGCAAGGCCATGGAGCGGAAGACTGGCGCCCGGGGGTTGCGCTCCATCATGGAGGCCACCCTGCTGGACACCATGTACCAGATTCCATCCGAGCCGGATGTCACCAAGGTGGTCATCGACGAGAGCGTTATCGACGGCGATTCAGAGCCTTTCAAGATCTATGCCAGCAGCGATCACGCCAAGGCGGTCCCGGAAGACTGACGAACCTGGTCTCCCCGGTTGATCTTGCAATAAAAAAGGGCGGCGACGCCCTTTTTTTATACCACCCCGACGGGTAAGCCGATGTAACCCTGAGCAGGGCTTTCGTGCTGTTCGGAAACCGTCTGTAAAAACATTGCAATTGCCCAAAATACCCCAATATTCGGTGGTATGCTGAAAGAAACAATGTCAGAGGATTCCTTATGACCCCGACTTCCGAGACCCGTACCGAATACCCGATGCTTCCCCTTCGGGACGTGGTTGTTTTCCCCCATATGGTCGTGCCGCTGTTCGTGGGGCGTGAAAAGTCTATCCAGGCGCTTGAGGCGGCCATGGAGGGCAGCAAGGAGATCCTGCTGGTGTCCCAGCGCGACGCAGCTACCGATGACCCCGCGCCGACCGACGTGTTTGACGTTGGCACCCTGGCTACGGTTCTGCAGATGCTCCGGCTGCCGGATGGAACCGTCAAGGTTCTGGTGGAGGGTAATGCCCGGGCCCGGCTCGATGCCGTCGCCGAGGGCGAATACCTGACGGCCACCGCGGATCTGCTGGAACCCGACCCCCTGCCGGAGCGGGAGGAAGAGGTGCTGGTCCGTACCCTTTCCGAAGAGTTTGAAAAATACGTCAAGATGTCCCGCAAGGTACCGTCAGAGGTGTCCAGTGCTCTGGCCGGTATTGATGAGGTGGAGCGCCTGGCGGACACAATGGCGGCTCATCTTGAGCTCAAGGTGCCGGAAAAGCAGGAGTTGCTGGAGGCCCTTGATATCCGCAAGCGGGTTGAGCTCCTGCTGGGGCGCCTGGATAGCGAGATCGACCTGATCGAGGTTGAAAAGCGCATCCGCGGCCGGGTCAAGAAACAGATGGAAAAGAGCCAGCGCGAGTACTACCTCAACGAGCAGATGAAAGCCATCCAGAAGGAGATGGGCTCGATGGGTGAGGGCGGTGGCGACTTCGAGGACCTCGAGCAGAAGCTCGAGGAAGCCGGTCTGCCGGAAGAAGCCCGCAAGAAGACCGAGAACGAGCTCAACAAGCTGAAGATGATGTCGCCGATGTCTGCCGAGGCCACAGTGGTGCGCGGTTACATCGAGTGGATGCTGGCACTGCCCTGGAAGAAGCGCAGCCGGGTCCGCCACGATGTCGAGAAGGCCCGTGAGATTCTCGACCAGGACCATTACGGCCTGGAAGAGGTGAAGAAGAGGATTCTCGAGTATCTCGCGGTCCAGAGCCGGGTAAAGAAGGTGAAGGGACCGGTCCTGTGCCTGGTCGGGCCTCCCGGCGTGGGTAAGACGTCGCTCGGCCAGTCCATCGCCCGTGCCACCAACCGCAAGTACACCCGCATGGCTTTGGGTGGCGTTCGTGACGAGGCGGAGATCCGCGGTCACCGCAAGACCTATATCGGCGCACTGCCCGGCAAGCTCCTGCAGAAGCTTTCCAAGGTGGGCGTGAAGAACCCCCTGTTCCTGTTCGACGAGATCGACAAGCTGGGGATGGACCATCGCGGTGATCCGGCATCCGCTCTGCTGGAGGTGCTGGACCCGGAGCAGAACCACACCTTCAACGATCATTACCTTGAGGTGGATTACGATCTGTCAGACGTCATGTTCGTCTGTACTTCCAACTCCATGAACATTCCGCCCGCCCTGCTTGACCGGATGGAGATTATTCGCATCCCCGGCTATACCGAGGACGAGAAGGTCAATATCGCGCGGAAATACCTTCTGCCCAAACAGCTCAAGGCCAACGGTCTGGGCAAGAATGAACTGGCCCTGCCGGAGCAGACCCTGCGTGACGTGATCCGCTACTACACCAGGGAAGCCGGTGTCCGTGGCCTAGAACGGGAGATAGCAAAGATCTGCCGCAAGGTCGTCCGGCAGCACGTGGAGTCCGGTGAGAAGAGCACCCTTGAAGTGACCCCGGAGCTGCTTGAGGATTACTCGGGCGTACGCAAGTTCAAGTATGGGTTGGCGGAAGAAAGCAACCAGGTGGGCTCTGTGACCGGGCTTGCCTGGACCTCGGTGGGCGGCGAGCTGCTTACCATCGAGACGGCAGTGACCTCCGGCAAGGGCAGGGTGGTGAAAACCGGCTCCCTCGGAGATGTCATGCAGGAGTCCATTCAGGCAGCATTGACGGTGGTTCGCGGACGGGCCCCGGGACTGGGCATCCGTGACGACTTCCACGAGAAGCAGGATCTGCACGTTCACGTGCCCGAGGGTGCCACACCGAAAGACGGCCCCAGTGCCGGTATCGGCATGTGTACGGCGCTGGTGTCGTCACTCACTGGTATTCCGGTTCGTGCCGAAGTCGCCATGACCGGCGAAATCACTCTGCGTGGCCGGGTTCTGCCCATCGGCGGACTCAAGGAAAAGCTGCTCGCGGCCCATCGAGGCGGTATCAAAACGGTCATCATACCTGATGAAAACGTCAGGGATCTCAAGGAGATACCTGAAAACATCAAGGAGTCCCTGGAGATCCGTCCGGTGAAGTGGATTGACGAGGTGCTGGACATTGCGCTCGAGTACACGCCGGAGCCACTGGCAGACACTCCGTCGAGTCGGGGGCAGGGTGCAGCCAAGCGGGATGACGACTCCGATACCTCGGAACGGATTAACACACATTAAAAGCTGCGTACTTTGTTGACATGCCAGAGAGCCCGTTGGTATAACTGTTTCGCCGTGAAGCAGCCAATACCAAGGGCTCCCGCGCAGTCATTCCTATTCCGTGGACCGGTTAACAGCCGCAAGGAATAAAAAAAGTGAAGAATGGAATTCTCCGACCGCTTGTGCGATAGTCGGGAACGTCCGAGAAAAATAAACAGACCGAGACCATCTCCAACCTGAAATCGAAGGGGTTTAGTGTGAACAAGTCCGAACTTATCGATGAAATTGCAGAGTCCGCCGATATCTCCAAGGCCGCCGCTGGTCGCGCCCTGGATGCCATGACCGGAGCCATCACCGACGCTCTGCAGAAAGGCGATCAGGTTACTCTGATCGGCTTTGGTACTTTCTCCGTCAAGGAGCGTGCTGCCCGTACCGGCCGTAACCCGCAGACTGGTGCTGAGATCAAGATCCCGGCCTCCAAGGTGCCGGGATTCAAGGCAGGCAAGGCTCTGAAGGACGCCGTCAAGTAACGGACTCCTTCGGTGGGCGGTACTGGCTTTGTCAGAGACCCGGGCCGCCCTGCTCGAATTCGAGGCGCATTCCATTCAGAATGCGCCTTTTTACGTTCAGTCAGTTCGCAAATGGTCGACTCCCGCTATTCCAACGAGGGATGACTGACTTTCCAGAGATTCACTGAAAGAGGCCTGACGCCGAGCCCGGGACCAGCAGGATGGGACCAGAGGGCGTGAGCGATCCGGGAGGAACATGCTTCAAGATATTCGTGACAATGCCCAGGGCACCATCGCCAAGATCATCATTGCGGTTTTGATTGTTTCACTGTCCATATGGGGTATGGACGCTATCGTCGGCGGTTTCTCCGGTGAGCCCGAAGTGGCCACGGTGAATGGTGAGGAAATCACGGAGCGTGAGTTCCTGCGTATGGTCCAGATCGAAACCCAGCGCCGTCTGAACCAGATGGAACGACCCGACCCCTCCATGCTGGACGAGGATCAGCTCCGCCAGGAAGTGCTGGAAAGCATGATTCGGGAGGAAATCCTGGCCCAGGAAGCCGCGTCCCAGGGGCTGGCACTATCCGACCAGGGCGTGGACCAGTTGATCGTCAGCCTGCCGCTGTTTCAGGTCAATGGCGAGTTCAGTCAGGATCGCTTCGTCTCCTTCGTGCGCAACCAGGGCATGACCGTCGCAGAATTCCGGGAAATGCTGCGTAAGGATTATGTCAGCGGCCAGATCCAGGGCGCGATGATTCAGGCCGGGGTGGCTCCGGCGGAAGCGGCCAGGATGATTCTCGCTATCCAGCAGCAACAGCGGGATTTCCGGACCCTGACACTCACCGGTGAGTCCGTTGCCGACCAGGTCAAGATCACCGATGCGGATATTGAGGCCTGGTACGAAGAGAACCAGAGCCGGTTCCTTGAGCCCGAATCCGTGGATGTGCGTTACCTGGTGCTCTCCCTGGATAATCTCCGTGATCGGGTGGAAGTGTCCGAAGAGGAGCTCCGCGCCCAGTATGAGCAGACGGTCAACGAGCTGACGCCGGAAGAGCGGCGCACGGCCCATATCCTGATTGAGGATGGTGAACAGGCCGAAGAACAGATTCAGGAGATACAGGAACGCCTGGAAGCCGGCGAAGACTTTGCCGAGCTGGCCCGTGAGTATTCCGATGATCCCCTGACGGCTGAGGCAGGCGGTGACCTGGGCTATCTGGTCCGCGGTGACCTGGCTGAAGCCTACGACGAGGCCATGTTTGCCCTGGACGAGGGCGAGGTGGCCGGTCCGGTGGAAACCGAATACGGCACCCACTTCATCAAGCTGCTGGACGTTCGGCAGTCCGAACCGCCCAGCTTTGAGGAGTTGAAGCCACAGCTGAGGCAGCGCCTGGCCACCCAGCGGGCGGCCGAAGAGTATGCTCGCCTGCGGACCGAGCTGGCGGACCTGGCCTATGCCGAGGAAAACCTCGAGTACCCCGCTGAGCAGCTTGACCTTACTATCCGGACGCGGGAGGACGTGACTCGTGAAAACAACGAACCGCCTTTTGATCACCCCGGTCTGGTGCGCCAGCTGTTCTCCGGGGACGTTCTTCAGGAGGGCTTCAATACCGAATTGATCGACGTCGAGGAGAATACCACTGTGGTGGCCCGGGTCGCAGAACATCATCCGGAGCGCGAGAAACCGCTGTCTGAGGTGGCCGGTCAGATCCGGGAGCGTCTTGAGCGTGAGCGGACCCTTGAGCTGTTGCGGGATAAGGCGGACACGATGCTGAGCCGCCTGCGTGACGGCGAGATGACTCCGGAAGGGGATGACTGGACCCGGTATGACGATGTGACCCGCAACCTGTCAGCAGTTCCCGGGCCAGTCCAGGCGGAGGCGTTCTCTCTGCCGCGTCCCGGTGAAGGGGATTTCCGGTTTGGCAGCACCGCTGTGGGAACCGATCTGGTGCTTATCGCATTGTCCGACGTGACCGATGGTGAAGTGGAGGAAGGTAGCGAGGATATGCGAAACATGCGCATGTTACTGGCCCAGCTGAACGGTCAGCAGGAATACCAGGCCTATGTCCGGACCCTCAGGGAGCGTGCCGAGGTCGAGCGCCCTTAAACGGGATATCGATCCGCCGGATGGCCGCGGTGGCCCCCCTGGTGGGTTGACTATTCCTTCCCAGAGCCTGTCTCCGGCAACCGTGTCGGACGCAGGCTTTGCTTTATGTTTTTCAGGTGGTTCTGGAAGTCCACACCGCGCTTCAGGGTGACGCCGGTCGCCAGGATGTCGATGACGGCCAGCTGGACGATGCGCGAGGACATGGGCATGTAGACATCGGTGTCCTCGGTCGGGCTCACCGATACAACCGCAGTACAGGTGTTTGCCAGTGGCGAGCCGGGAGCAGTGATGCCGATCACCGTGGCACCGTTCTCCCGGGCAATCCGGGCAATATCGATGATCTCCCGGGTCCTTCCCGTGTAGGAAATGGACACGACCACGTCACCGGTGGTGCAACCCGCCGCAACCATGCGCTGCATCAGGGCATCCTGGTAGGACATGACCGGGATATTGAAGCGGAAAAACTTGTACTGGGCATCCAGGGCCACCGGCGCCGAGCCCCCCATGCCGAAGAAATGAATCTGGCGGGCCTGGATCAGGTAGTCGATGGCACTCGCCAGTTCCCGCTCGGCCAGGCCCTGGCGGGCACGGTCCAGGTTCGCCATGGTGGCCAGCATGATCTTGTCCGCAAACTGGGCAACGGTGTCATCCGGTTGCACATTCTGGCTGACATAGGGCGTGCCCGTGGCGATACTCTGAGCCAGGTGTATCTTGAAGTCCGGAAACCCGGTGGCGGAAAACACCCGGCAGAAACGGTTCACGGTGGGTTCGCTTACATCCGCCTCCCGGGCCAGCGTGGCGATGCTGTAACGGGTCGCGGCCGCAGGGTCCCGCAGGATGGCCTCCGCCACCTTGCGCTCTGACCGGTTCAGCGTTGTCAGCCTGGCTTTTATGGTTTCCAGCAGGTTGTCGTCCATGTGGGGTTTCCTGGTCATGGGGCCCGTCTCCCGGAGTGTTCATAGGGTGTCATGGGCCGTTCGGACACGGCCTCATTTCGGGCATTATAAAGCCTCTTACCCGTAAGAATCGGTAGTAATCGCAAAATAACCGGCCTGGAGATGGAAAAGTTTCCGGGAAGTTGCCATCATTTTTGTATGATTACAACATACTCTGGTTGTGCGGCTGTCTACGAGAGTGCCCGCGAAAGAACAGGCGCGGACTTTGCCGTCCTGGCTCCCTGGCGAAAGGAGGTCCTATGAACCCGGTTCCTGGTACGGCGTGCGACCTGGTGCTGTTCGGGGCCATGGGCGACCTGGCGGGAAAAAAGCTGTTTCCCGCCCTGTACCAGTTGCATCGGGCCGGTCTTCTCGCTCCTGAAACCCGCATACTGGCGCTCGCCCGTCGCGACCACACCGAGGCTGAGGCTGTTGCCCATATCGGCGAGCAGCTTGAACAGCATCTGGAGCACGGTGACGAGGGAAGCTCCGCAAGCAGGGAAGGGTTCCTGCGCCGGATCAGCTATCGTCAGCTGGATTTCGCCAGTGCCGATGGGTATCGCGTTCTGGACGACTGGCGGGAGCAGGGAGCCGCTGCCGCTGCCGGTACTGTGATCGTCTATTACGCGACACCGCCTGGTCTTTATCCGACGATCACAGGCCATCTCGCGGGGCTCCGGTGCTGTGACAGCAAAACCCGGATCGTTGTCGAGAAACCCATCGGCCAGGATCTGGCATCCGCCCGCGAACTGAACGACCAGCTTGCCGATGTCTTTCACGAAGACCAGATCTATCGTATTGATCATTATCTCGGCAAGGAGACAGTACAGAACCTCATCGCCCTGCGGTTCGCCAACAATCTTTTCGCATCCCAGTGGGACCAGAACCACATCTCCCACGTGGAAATAACGGTTGCCGAAAGCGTTGGCATCAACGGCCGCTGGTCCTATTTCGACAGCGCCGGACAGATGCGGGACATGGTCCAGAGTCACCTTCTGCAACTGCTCTGCCTGCTGGCCATGGATCCCCCCTCGGACCTGTCCTCCGACAGTATCCGAGATGAGAAGGTCAAGGTGCTCAAGGCCCTGAGGCCAATGACCCCGGACCTGGTGAACACCCACCTGGTGCGAGGCCAGTACACTGCGGGAACGTCGGAAGGCAGGCCGGTTCCGGGTTATCTGGAGGAGGATGGCGCGAATCCGGACAGCCATACCGAAACCTTCGTGGCCCTCAAGGTGGAGATCGAGAACTGGCGGTGGGCCGGCGTGCCTTTCTATATACGTACCGGGAAGCGGCTGCCCGAGAAACGGTCGGAAGTGATCATTCATTTCAAGCCGGCGCCCCACTATATCTTCGACCCGGACCAGAAACATCTGGCCAATAACAAACTCATTATCCGTCTGCAGCCGGACGAAGGTATGGCCCTGCAGATTCTGACCAAGGATCAGGGCCTCAGTCGGGGGATGCGGCTGCGCCAGGGACCGCTTGACCTCACCTTTGCCGAAACCTTCGATCATGACCGCATCCCCGACGCTTACGAGCGGCTCCTGCTGGAGGTGATCAAGGGCAACCAGTACCTTTTTGTCCGCCGTGATGAAGTGGAGTATGCCTGGCAATGGGTTGACCAGCTGCTGGCCAACTGCCACGAATGCGATGCCCACCCCAAGCGCTATGCCGCCGGAACCTGGGGGCCGGTGGCCTCCATTGCGATGATCACCCGCGACAGCAGGAGCTGGTATGAAGACGCCTGAGTTGGGCAGGGAGCCCCTCCCGGGGGTCGCCCTGGTCCGGTTTTGCGATGCCGAGGGCAGGGATCAGGCGCTGGCCGGCGAGGTGGCGGACAGGTTGCGGTCGGTACTGGAAACCCGCGAGCGTGCCTTGCTGGTGATATCCGGGGGGCGTACCCCGGTCGGACTTTTCCGGTGTCTGTCTGGTGAAAGCCTGGCCTGGGAGAGCGTCGACGTGGTGCCTGCCGATGAGCGCTGGGCGCCGCCTGAGAGCGAGGAACGCAACAGCCGGCTGATCCGGGAAACCCTGCTACAGGGCCCGGCATCCGCCGCCTGCTTCCATGAGTTGGCGGACACCACGGCGGATGCACCAGAGCAGGCGGCGAGCGAGGCAACGGCCCGGCTCTCCGCGCTGGCGTGGCCCGCGGACGTGGTCATCCTGGGAATGGGGGAAGATGGCCACATCGCGTCCCTGTTTCCGGACGCCCCCGAGCTGGAGCGGGCAATGGACGTATCCCGGCCTCCGGGGGTGGTTGTGATGCGCCCGCCGTCACAGCAAAGGACCCGCCTGACACTCAACCTGCCGGCGCTGAGCGGCGCCGGCCTGACGGTGCTGCAACTGGCGGGAACGGCCAAAAAGGAAGCTCTAGACCGGGCAGTATCAGCTCCGGAGGCAATCGGGGATATGCCGGTACGATATTTTTTCAGACAGCCGTTGCAGGTTTACTGGAGTCCCTGAACGGGCAGAACGTCGAACGCTGGGAGAGCATTTATGGCAGGTCTTTCGGAAGACCAACGGCAGCGGATCGCGTCGGTACTCGACGCCGGCCCTCTGATCCCGGTTATCACCATTGAGCGGGAGGAGCAGGCGCTGCCTCTGGCCGAAGCCCTGGTGGCCGGTGGTATCAGGGTGCTGGAAATAACCCTGCGTACGCCCCAGGGTCTGAAAGCTATCGAGCAGCTGGCCCGCCGCCTGCCGGATGATGTCCTGTTGGGGGCGGGAACCGTGACCGATCCGGCGAGTTATCGGGCGGCCGAGAACGCCGGTGCGCGCTTTGTGGTCAGTCCCGGGATCACACCCCGGCTTCTGGATTACGGGCTGACGGCGCACGCCCCTCTGTTGCCGGGCATCGCCACGGTGTCGGAGCTGATGCTCGGCTATGAGCAGGGCTACCTTGGGTTCAAATTCTTCCCGGCGGCCGTGGCCGGGGGTATCGCGGCCCTGCAGGCCATGGCCTCGCCATTTCCCCGGGTGTCCTTCTGTCCCACCGGCGGCATCCGGCAGGACACCGCCAGGGAATACCTGGCCCTGCCCAATGTGGTGGCGGTGGGGGGGACCTGGCTGACGCCCGCAACACTGGTCAGCCAGGGGGACTGGCCAGGAATTACGGCCCTGGCAAGGGAAAGCCTGGTTTCCTGCAGCCGGTAGTGTTTACGACCCTAGTGTCTCGGCCGGTTAATTCGCTGACCTACTGAGCCCCTGAAAGCCTTGAGAGCAAGGCGCGGTGTCGAAGGTTTGGTGGTTCCAAATCGAGGCGCCGCAACACAGCTCTCAAGGCTTTCAGGGGCTCCCGGAGGGCTTGCCGCTGGCGACTCTGGACCTGTGTTGTCAGCCCTTGATGTGGAACCACCACACCTGCGGACTGACGCCTTGGCCAGAGTCGCCAGCGGCAAGCAATAGGTCAGCGAATTAACCGGCCGGGACACTAGCGAATGTCATCGCCGACCCGGACAATTTTCATGGTGTTGGTGCCTCCCTGGGCGTTGATGTAATCCCCCTTGGTGATCACCACCAGATCACCGGCGCTGATGATGCCCCGTTTCTGCAGCTCCTGAATGGCCGTGGCGTTGGTCTGTTCGGGGCCGACTTCGGCGGAGTCAAAGGGCACGGTCTGCACGCCCCGGTAAAGGGCAACCTTGTGCTGTGTGGTGAAATGCCGGGAAAAGGCAAAGATAGGCAGGCCCGATTTGATCCGGGACATCAGCAGGGGAGTGGCGCCGGTCTCGGTCAGACAGATGAGGGCGGTCACCCCCTTCAGGTGGTTGGCTGCATACATGGCGGAGAGCGCGATGGTTTCATCCACCCGTGACATGATCTCGTGCATGCGGTGGCCGGACTGGTGCATGGAGGGGTGGCGTTCGGCCCCCTTGCAGATGCGGTCCATGGCCTCGACCGCCTGCACCGGGTAGTCGCCGACGGCGGTTTCAGCGGAGAGCATCACCGCATCGGTGTAATCCATTACAGCGTTGGCCACGTCGGAAACTTCCGCGCGGGTGGGCATCGGGTTATCGATCATGGACTCCATCATCTGGGTCGCGGTAATCACCACCCGGTTGAGGACACGGGCGCGGCCGATGATGTGCTTCTGTACCGCCACCAGTTCGGCGTCACCGATTTCCACCGCCAGGTCTCCCCGGGCCACCATGACCGCGTCGGAGGCCAGGATCACCGCGTCCAGGGCGTCGGTATCGTGGGCCAGTTCGGCACGTTCGATCTTGGCAACCAGACCCGCGGGTGAACCGGCGTCACGGAGAAGCTGGCGGGCAGTGTGCATGTCCTCGGCGGTGCGTACGAAAGACACCGCAACGTAGTCTGCACCCAGTTGGGCGGCTGTCCGGATATCTTCCCGGTCCTTCTCGGTGAGGGCGTTCGCTGACAGGCCGCCGCCCCGCTTATTGAGGCCCTTGTTGTTGGACAGTGGCCCGCCAATCAGCACCCGGGAAGTGATGCTGTGGTCATCCACGGCGGTAACTTCCATTTCGATGCGGCCATCGTCCAGCACCAGAACGTCTCCCGCGCTGACGTCGCTGATAAGCTGTTCGTAGTCGATGCCTACACGCTGCTCGTCTCCGGCCTCCTTGTCCATGTTGGCGTCCAGAACAAAGTCCTGTCCCGACCGCAGGGTAACCTTGTTGTCGCGGAAGCGGGCAATACGGAGTTTGGGACCCTGAAGGTCCGCCAGAATGGCAACGAAGCGTCCGGCCCGGGACGCGGCATCCCGGACCCGCTGGGCGCGCTCGCAGTGTTCGCCGGAGCTGCCGTGGGAAAAGTTGAGCCGGGTAACGTCCACCCCGGCGCGGATGATCCGGTCCAGGTCCTGAGGAGAGTCGGTGGCGGGACCCAGGGTGGCAACAATCTTGGTGCGGCGTAACTGCTCTGACATGGCGGAAAGCAATCCTTTTATCTGAGGGTCGCCGTCGCACAGTGGAGAAACGGCGGCGTGGAGGAATGGCCTGTCGGTCATCATCCGGTCATGGTAGTGTCAAATTGTAACAGAATGGTGAAAGGAGAGCGGCGATGCACCCCACGGTAACGCAGGTGACGGAACGGATTATCCGGCGCAGCCGGGACAGCCGGCAGGACTACCTCCGGCGGATGGAGATTCTGGGTCAGCAGTCGCCGCACCGGGCTTCGCTGTCCTGTGGCAATCTGGCCCACGGGTTCGCGGCCTGTCAGCCGGGGGACAAACAGACCCTGAAACTGATGAGTCAGGCCAATGTTGCCATCGTAACGGCCTACAACGACATGTTGTCCGCTCACCAGCCTTACGCGGAGTATCCGGATATTATCCGCGAGGCGGCCCATGGCATGGGCTCCGTGGCCCAGGTGGCCGGCGGGACGCCCGCCATGTGCGACGGCGTCACCCAGGGCCAGCGGGGTATGGAACTGAGCCTGGTGTCCCGGGACGTGATCGCCATGAGCACGGCCATCGCCCTGAGCCATAACATGTTCGATGCCACCCTGTTGCTGGGTATCTGTGACAAGATCGTTCCGGGCCTGCTGATCGGAGCCCTGAGTTTCGGCTACCTGCCCACGATTCTGGTACCGGCCGGCCCCATGCCGTCCGGCCTGCCCAACAAAGAGAAGCAGCGCATTCGCCAGCTCCACGCCGAAGGCAAGGTGGGGCAGGAGGAGCTGCTGGAGGCGGAGAGCCAGTCCTACCACAGTCCCGGCACCTGCACCTTCTACGGCACCGCCAACAGCAATCAGCTGCTGGTTGAGGTCATGGGTCTGCACATGCCGGGAGCGGCTTTCATCAACCCGGGCACGCCGCTGCGGGATGCCCTGACGCGGGCCGCCACAGAACAGGCCATCCGCCTGTCCAGGCCCAATGGCGGCCAGCGAGGTCTGGCTCATATGGTGTCAGAGAAAAGCATTGTGAACGCCCTGGTCGCACTGCTGGCAACAGGTGGCTCCACCAATCACACCCTGCACTGGGTGGCGATCGCCCGGGCTGCAGGCATTGTGATCGACTGGGACGATTTTACGGAGCTGTCGGCGGCGACGCCCCTGCTCACCCGCATGTATCCCAATGGACAGGCTGACGTCAATCACTTTCACCAGGCCGGGGGCACTGCCTTCCTGATCGCTGAACTGCTGAACGCCGGCCTGCTGCATGAAGACGTGGAAACGGTCATGGGCCAGGGCCTCAGGGCTTACACACGGGTCCCGCTGCTGGATGCCGGCGAGCTTACCTGGCAGCAGGTTGCCACCGCGTCCACGGATGTTGGTGTATTGCGTCCGGCGGGAGAGCCCTTCGACTCCCAGGGCGGATTGACGGTGGTTCAGGGAAACCTGGGCAGGGGCATCATCAAGACCTCTGCCGTCGCCCCCGAGCATCGCATTGTGGAGGCGCCGGCCCGGGTCTTCAGCGATCAGGCGGAAGTGGCGGAAGCCTTTGACCGGGGCGAGCTGGACAGGGATGTGGTGGCAGTGGTGCGCTGGCAGGGCCCCGCGGCCAACGGCATGCCCGAGTTGCACAAGCTGACGCCCTACCTGGGCAGTCTTCAGGACCGGGGCTATCATGTTGCCCTGGTAACCGACGGCCGAATGTCCGGTGCAAGTGGCAAGGTACCGGCGGCCATTCACGTGTATCCTGAGGCAGCCAAGGGCGGTCCGCTGGCAAAAGTGAAGGACGGTGATATCATCCGTCTCGATGCCAGCCGGGGAGAACTCTCACTGCAGGTGGACGACAACGAACTGGCTTCCCGGGAGCCGGCCCGGGCAGACCTGACGGCCAATCAGGCCGGGCTGGGCCGTGAACTCTTTGGCTGGTTTCGCCAGGCCGCAGCGGCCCCCGAGCAGGGTGGTGGGGTGTTCTTTTCCGAGCCTCCGGCCCAATGACAACAAAAATGGAGACAAGGAAACATGAGTCAATATCTGCTGGCGATAGATCAGGGAACCACCAGTTCCCGGGCCATCCTGTTTACCCGTGACGGCAAGATACACGCCCAGGAACAACAGGAGTTCCCCCAGATCTATCCAAGCAGTGGCTGGGTGGAACATGACCCGGAAGCCATCTGGCTGTCGGTCAGGAACGTCTGCCAGGCGCTGCTTGATAATAATGGGGTGACGGCCAGCGACATCATCGGGGTCGGCATCACCAATCAGCGTGAAACCACTGTTGTGTGGGACCGGATTACCGGCGAGCCGGTCTACAATGCCATTGTGTGGCAGGATCGGCGTACCGCCGGTTTCTGCCAGCAGCTCAAGGACGACGGTCATGAGCCCTGGGTGACTGCGAAAACCGGCCTGCTGATCGATCCCTATTTCTCCGCCACCAAGCTCCGCTGGATACTGGAGAACGTCGAAGGGGTCCGCGAGCGAGCGGAGCGCGGGGAACTGGCCTTCGGTACCATTGATACCTTCCTGTTATGGCGCCTTACCGGGGGGCGTTCCTTCCTCACCGACGCCACCAACGCCTCCCGTACCATGCTGTTCAATATCCACAGCCAACGCTGGGACCCGGAGTTGCTGGATCTGTTCCAGGTGCCGGAGAGCCTGCTCCCGGAAGTTCGCGACTGCGCGTCCGACTTCGGCACCATTGCCGAAGGCCTGCCAGGGGCGGGGGCCGCCATCGGCGGAATTGCCGGTGACCAGCAGGCGGCACTGTTCGGTCAGACCTGCTTTGCGGAAGGCACGGCCAAGAGCACCTACGGTACCGGCTGCTTCCTCATAATGAATACCGGCGAGCGGGCTCTGGCATCGGAGCACCGCTTGCTGACCACGGTGGGTTACCGTCTCAATGGCAGGACCACCTACGCTGTGGAAGGCAGTATCTTTATCGCCGGAGCGGCCATCCAGTGGTTGCGGGACGGGCTCAGGCTGATCGAAATAGCCGACGAGTGTGAACCCCTCGCGGAACAGACACCGGTGGACCATGGCGTCTACCTGGTGCCGGCCTTCACCGGACTGGGGGCTCCCCACTGGGACCCCAAGGCCCGGGGGGCACTGTTCGGGCTGACGCGGGATACCGGAATCAAGGAGATTGTTACCGCCGGCCTGCAGTCCGTGTGTTACCAGACCAAGGACCTGCAGAAAGCGATGGAAGACGACGGCATGCGACCCGTGGCGATGCGGGTGGATGGCGGGATGGTGGTGAACAACTGGGTGCTCCAGTTCCTGGCGGACGTTCTGGGCGCCACCGTGGCGCGACCGGAAATCATCGAAACCACGGCACTGGGGGTGGCCTATCTTGCAGGGCTCCAGGCCGGCGTCTACCAGAGTCTGGACGAGATTGAAAAGCTCTGGCGGTGCGAACGCCAGTTCCAGCCGACGATGTCGAAGCCGGAGCGGGACCGCCTCTACCAGGGATGGCTGGAGGCGGTCCGGCGGTTGCAGTAATACGCTGGTCGTATTTCCTACTGGAGCGTCAGGGGCGCGCCGGCGGCACGACGGTCCGCCTGCCACTCTTCCAGGGTCCGTGCCGCTTCCTCCCCGGGTATGGTGTCGAGGATTTCGTAGAAGTTGCTGTTGTACTCGTCCTCCAGCACCTCTGCCCGTGGCCTCATGCGAACCACGTAGACTGACTGAACGTTCTGATGGTCAAAGGCCCGCCAGGTCTGCTCGTCCTTCAGCAGGGAATAGGTATGCCCCTCCAGCGCGCGTATCACGTCAGCGGTATTGGTGGTGCCGGCCCGCTCCACCGCGTCCTTATACTGATGCACGATGCTGTATGAGGAGGCCGCCGCCGAGGACGGGCGCATATTGAACCGGCTCGAAAAGGTTTCCACAAACTCGATACCCTTTTCGTAACCACGTTCGTAAGGGAGGCTCCAGACCCAGGGCGCGGCGCCGATGATGCCCTCCATCAGGGCGGGGCCGACCTGCAAAGCCGTCCCCAGGCTGGTGTTCGGCCACACGATCTGCATCTTATCCTTGAGGCCCATGTCGTGGATGATGTTGACCGCCCGCACCATGTCGCCGCCGCCCAGTACCAGAACCAGCACGTCGGCCTCACTGGCTTCCGCCATCTTCAGGGCGTCCTCGAAATCCCGGGTACGGGCGTTCGGGAATGGGGTGCGGGTAACGGGGTGGGTTTCCACGTCACCGGTGCCGGATTTGGCCCGCAGTGATTCTTCGACGGAGTAGCCCCAGGAATAATCGGCGGTGATGTAAAAGAATCGCTTGTCAGCGAATTGCTGCTCCAGATACTGGCCCAATGCACTGGCGGTCATCCAGGCGTTGTAGGACTCCCGGAACATGTGGGTGTGGCCCGCCTTGCCAGTGGTGGCATTGGCATAGGTCAGGGTGCCGAAATAGATCCGGTCCCTGGCCTTGGCGGCCTTACCCGAGGCGATTGCGACGGCGGAGGATACCCCCCCGAAAATCATCTGGACATCATGGTTGTCCACCATGTCGTTCACGTTGGCGGCGCCCCTCTGGGGATTGAGGCGGGTGTTGCGAATGACAAGCTCAAGGGGGCGTCCCATCACCCCGCCTGCGGCGTTGATTTCCTCCACAGCCATGAAGGCACCCATTCGCTGTTGCTGTCCCAGGTACTGGTAGCGGCCGGATTCAGGATAATTCAGGCCAATCCTGATGGGCTCAGCCGCCTGGGTGATCTGGAACGTGAGCAACAGCGCAAAGGCTGCCAGAATTCGATACATCATTGTGAAGAGTTCTCCTTCTCGATGGTATGCCGGTGGCTGGCTGGTTATTGCAGAACCAGTGCCATTCCGGCTTTACGGCGATCCTGCTGCCATTCCTCAAGAGTTCTGGCAGCCTCGGGTCCTGTAATGCTGTGAACGATCTCGAAATAATTGCTGGAATAGGGGTCTGCCAGTACTTCCTCCCTGGGCCTGGCCTTGACGGCATAGACCGACTGGACGTTCTGATGATCAAAGGCCCGCCACTCCTGCTGGTCCTTGAGCAGCGTGTACTTGTGGCCCTCCAGCGCCTTGATTACTGCGCTGGTACGCGTTGTGCCCGCACGCTGCACCGCGTCCCGGTACTGATAGACGATGCTGTAGGCGGATGCAGCGGCGGAAGATGGGCGCATTTTATATCGCTCGGAGAAGGTCTGCACGAATTGTTGACCTCGCTCGTAACCCGCCTCCTGGGGCAGGTTCCAGACCCAGGGCGCCGCTCCCACAATGCCTTCCATGATTGTCGGCCCCACCTGGCGGGCCATGCCCAGGGTGATGTTAGGCACCACGATCTGCATCCTGTCCTTGATCCCCATGTCATGGGCGATGTTGATGGCCCGGACCATGTCGTCGCCAAACAGCACCAGTGCAAGAACCTCGGCATCGCTGTTAACCGCCTGCTCCAGAGCGACACGGAAGTCGCTGATCAGGGCGTTGGGGAAGGGTGTTCTGGTACCCGGGTGGACACTGGTGTCGACAGTGCCGGTAAACTGTCGCAGAGACTCCTCCACCGACCAGCCCCAGGTGTAATCAGCCGTGATGTAGAAGTAACGGCGGTCCGGGTAGTGCTCATCCAGATAGCGTCCGAGGACCTTGGCGGTCATCCAGGCATTGTAGGGTTCGCGAAACATGTGGGTATGGCCGGCACTGCCGGTGGTGGCGTTGGAGTAGGTCAGGGTGCCGAAATAGAGGCGATCCCGTTCCCTGGCGGCCCTTCCGGAAGCAATCGCCACAGCTGAGGAAACGCCGCCGAACACCATTTCCACGCCCTCTTTATCAATCAGTTCGGCGGTGTTGCGTGCGCTGCGCTCCGGATCGCTGCGGGTATTGCGGATGACCAGCTCCACCGGCCGTCCCATGATACCGCCTTCGGCGTTGATCTCTTCAACCGCCAGGAAGGCACCAAGCCGCTGTTGCAATCCCTGGTCCTGATAACGGCCGGACTGGGGGTAGTTGAGTCCGAGCTTCAGGGGCTCCGCCGCAACCGGCAATGCCGCAGACAAAAGGCACAACAGAACCACCAGATTACGCATTTGCATATCAGTCAGTCTCCTGCGAGGCAGTTTACGGGCACTGCCGCATATGATTGTATTTGTTAAAAGTTGCAAAACCCCACGGCAGCGCTAAGTGTTGTCTGTGGCAAAAGCCCTGACAATAGGCGCAGCGTGGAAATTTGTGGCGGGGTGTTACCGGATGTAAGTCTCGGTAACCGGGGCCGCAGGATGACAGGCTGCGGCCGTAACGGGGAAGATTTATCAACCTGACATGGCATCGGGATCCTCAGGGGGGAGGCCGGTCAGGCGGAACTGGTTCCGGCCGGACGCCTTGGCCTCATACATGCTCCCGTCCGCTGCCTGCATCAGTACTTCGGCCGTTTCGCCATCCAGTGGATACAGGCTGATGCCGATACTGGTGCCGATGCGTACCAGATTGTCCTGGAAGCGGTAAGGCCTGCTGTTCACCTCGATCAACCGGCTGGCGATTCGCTTGGCGTGCTCGGAGTTATCGAGTTCCGGCAGTAACACGATGAACTCATCGCCGGCCAGCCTCGCCAGGGTATCGTCTTCCCGCAGGCAGCTCTGGAAACGGCGTGCGACTTCCACCAGTAACTGGTCACCGGCGGAATGGCCATGGGTGTCGTTAACGGTCTTGAAGTGGTCAAGGTCGAGGAACATGATGGCAAGCATCTGCTGCTTCCGGTGAGCGTGCCGGATGGCGTGTTCCAGGCGGTCTTCCAGCAGTCTGCGGTTGGGGAGACCGGTGAGTGCGTCGTAATAGGCCAGTTGGCGGATGCGGTCTTCATTGATCCGGTTCTGGGTAATATCGGTGAACAGGCCGGCATAGTGGGTGATCTGGCCCTCATCATCACGAATGGCGGTGATGGTGAGAAGTTCCAGATACACCTCGCCGGTTTTGCGACGGTTCCAGATCTCGCCGCGCCAGCTGCCGGTGGTGTCCAGTTCCGACCACATCTGGTGATAGAAGCTGCTGTCATGGCGCCCGGAAGACAACAGTTTCGGCGAACGGCCAATGACTTCGTCGGGCTGATAGCCAGTGAGCTGGGTAAAGGCGGGATTGACGAACTGAATCCTCAGCTCGGGGTCGGTAATGATAATTCCCTCCAGTGAGGACTCGATGACCCGCTCCGCCAGTTGCAGGTGCTGGCGTGACTGGGCCAGGGCCCGGTCACGCTGCTCGAGTGCTTCACGGAGATCCTCCAGGTACATGTGCTCAGCGCCGGCAATGAGGTCCGAAAAGCCCAGCAGGCCACACAGTTCGCCATCCCCGTCGACCACGCCGAGATGGCGGATGCGGTTATCCAGCAGGAGATCCCGTGCCTGGATCAGGGGCGCGTCCATGGCAACCGTCAGCAGCGGCCGGCTGGCCAGCCCGGAAACGGGGGTGTCGCCGGGATAGTCAACGATAAAGCGCAGTATGTCCCTCTCCGTCAGGACGCCAGGGGCGTCATCGCCACACAGGACCAGGGCGGCATCATAGTGGGTCTGGTGCATCCGCCGGGCGGCCTCCGACAACCGAAGTTCTCCGTTGAGCATGAGCGGGCTCTGGCGTAACGCGGAATGCACCTCCCGCAGACGCAGGTAGGGCTCCAGGCCCTGGTTCATGGCGATGTCGGACTGGGTCAGAATGCCGGCCGTGACGCCCCGGTTATCCACCACCAGAAAGTGACGAAGGCCCTCCTGGCGAAAGCGCAGGGCCGCTTCGGCAATGCTGGTTCCCTTGCTGAGGGTGGCAACGGGCGTGCTCATGACCCGGGATACAGGCTGGCGAAGGGAGTCAGGGTCGGAGAAGTTGACCAGCAGAGCGTCGTGTTCTGTCCAGATGCCGACAGGCAGGTCGCCTTCCATGATGACGATGGAGCTGCAGGAATGGTCCGCCATCAGCCGTGCCGCCTGGCAAAGGGGTGTATCCGGCGGGCATTGAACTGGCGCTCCCGAGCGCATGATGCTTTCAACGGGCAGGTGATTGGCCATGATGGTTCCCGACTATTATTCTCTGGTTTCAGGGATTCCCCGAATTGTGGTGTCCCCGACACCAGGCCATTTTGACCGATATCAATCGGTCAGCCATTCTTTTCGCTAACCTTGCAGTTTTTACGGCATTTTACCGAATGGTCTCCCTCCTGGATCTCGAAAGAAGGGGAGAGGCGACCCTGTCAAGATCCGGGCCTGCCCGCCGCAGCGGACGGCAGGCGGTATTGCCCCCGCAGATATCATCTGACCATCGGAGTGATTCAGTATGACCTCTAATCCGGATTCCGGGACCGATTCCGGGACCATGCCCCTAAGCCGCAGAGTCGGGCTGTTCGTGGGGGTGGTCCTGCTAGCCATTACCGTGCTGGTGCCTGCACCGGAGGGGTTGTCCGAGCCGGCCTGGGCAGCGTTGGGATTGATGTTGCTGATGGCTTCTTGGTGGTCGACAGAGGCCATTCCCATACCGGCCACCGCACTGGTACCCATCGTGCTCGTCCCAGCACTGGGACTGGGTTCGGTAAAGGAGGCCACCAGCTCCTATGCAAACCCCATCATTTTCCTGTTTCTGGGAGGCTTTACCCTCGGCCTGGCCATGCAGCGCTGGAATCTCCATCGCCGGATCGCCCTGCATATCCTGCTGATCGTGGGCACCAGCCCCAAGCGCCAGATTGCCGGCTTCATGCTGGCAACCGCATTCCTCAGCATGTGGGTTTCCAACACCGCAACCACCATCATGATGCTGCCCATCGGGCTGTCGGTTCTGAGTATGGTCGATGCCCGGGACGAGGCCAGCAAGTGGCGTTTCGGGGTTGCCCTGATGCTGGCCATTGCCTATGCCGCTAGTGTCGGTGGCATCGCCACCCTCATCGGTACGCCGCCCAATGCGCTGCTGGCCGGTTATCTTTCTGAAAACCAGGATATTGCGGTGGGCTTTGCCCAGTGGATGGTTATCGGTGTGCCGGTCTCGGTGGTGATGTTGGCGCTGATCTGGTTCTGGCTGACCCGGACTGACTTCGGCATTCGCGATTCCGCAGAAACCGGCGACTCGATCCGGGATGAACTCGATGATCTCGGTCGCATGACGACCGCTGAAAAGCGGGTCGCGGTGGTGTTCGGTCTGACTGCCATGGCCTGGATTTTCCGGCCCCTGGTGACAGAGGACCTGATGCCCTGGCTGAGCGACACGGTAATCGCCATTTTTGCCGCGGTCGTGCTGTTCCTGCTGCGATCCGGACAGCGGGATGGCCACGCCCTGATGGACTGGGAAACCGCCCGTGACCTGCCCTGGGGGGTGCTGTTGCTGTTCGGTGGTGGTCTGGCGCTGGCAGGGGTCATCAGCAGTTCGGGGCTGGCGGATGCGATTGCCGGGAGTCTGTCCGGTCTTGGCGCGCTTCCGGTCATCCTGATGATTGGACTGGTGGTGATGGTGATTATCTTCCTCACCGAAGTGACCAGCAATACCGCCACCGCGGCGGCATTCCTGCCGCTCCTTGGGGCGCTGGCCGTTTCACAGGGCGTGGCGCCGCTGTTGCTGACCGTGCCGGCGGCCATTGCCGCCAGTTGCGCCTTCATGATGCCGGTGGCGACGCCGCCCAATGCCATTGTGTTTGGCAGTGGAAACCTGGCAATCAGCGACATGATCAGGGCCGGTTTCGTCCTCAATCTAACGGGAATTGTGGTCGTTACCCTGCTGAGCTATCTGCTGCTCGGCGTAGCCTTCACCTACTGAGATTCCCCGTGCTGACGTCTCTCCATCGTCGCGGTCAGGGGGCCGCGGCAGGAGCCGGTCAATCCTCCGGCTGGCTCAGGTCCACCCATTGCTGCGACAACCAGTAGAAGCGACCGTCACCGACGGGATAGGTACAGTTGTAGCGGAAGCGCCGGCTATCGAACGCCTCCCCGGCCTGGATCGATACGGTCTGGCCCTGGTGGTCGATATCGATGCGGCCCTGGCCGGAGGCGAAACAGTTCAGGGCCCGGGGTTTGAGAGGCTCTGGCAGGGTCATTTCGAGGACCGGGGGGTTGTTCCCGACAATACCATCGGGCAAATCCCCGGCGTCCACCGGCAATGCCCGGCTGCGGAGTTTGTCTGGCAGCGCTTCGGGCTGGCCATAGGCGGTGGCCATGGGAAAACGGGGCAGGCGGGTAGGATGCGACGTAGCCCCTACGGCCCCGGATTGCTGGCCGTAGCCATACCAGCCCCGCGCCGCGACCATGCTCTCCAGGGCTTCGTCGTACTCTCCATAGGGGTAGGCGAAGAGGGCCTGGCCGGCTCCGAGTCGCTCCTGGAGGATTTCCTGGGCCCTGTCGAGACTCCTCGCGGCGCGCTCCTGCCAGTGTTTCAGGCTCTCATCGGGACGCCGCGCCAGGTGGGCGTGATCGTGGCTGTGGTTGGCGATCAGGATATGGCCCCGCTCCTGGGCGGCCTGCAACTGCTCCCAGGTCATGTATCCCGGTTTGCCCACCGCATCGGTGTTGACGAAAATTGTATAGGGGTAGCCGTGGGCCTCCAGCATGGGCGCTGCTGTTTCCCAGACGGACTCATAGGCGTCATCGAAGGTGATAGCCACCTGCTGGCGGTCGTCGAGGTGTCCGGCCAGCGCATCCCGGGTTCCCTGATCCAGGGGGACTACCTCCAGGTCCAGCCCCTGGATGGTCGCCAGCTGCTGGCGGAAAAGTCCCACCTCGGTACTGGTGGCGGCCGGGGTCTGGTCGCTGATGTGATGATACTGCAGCACCACCAGGTCGGCATGGCTCACCGTGGAACTGAAGGTAAGGACGAGGCCGAGCGCGACCGTGGATCGAGTCAACATGTTAGCTCTCCGTGACGGAAATAGTGTCGCAGGGTTGCGAAAGCGTCGTTCAGGCGCTGGACGTCGCCGGTATTGCCGCCCCGGTCGGGATGGGCCTTCATCACCGCACGCCGGAAGCGGACTTTCACCTCGGCGAAGTCGGCCGGTAACTGGTTGAAACCGAGGGCGATCGCCGCCTGTTCGGCGGCACCGCGGCGAGGCCGCCGGGCGGTGCGGCCCGCCCAGAAGTCATCCACCATCCGGTGGACCTCGTCCGCTGGCATCTCGTACTGATCGAGGTCGAGGTAGAAGGCCCGCAACGGGTCGGCCTGGTCCGGGACACCGGTGCCCGCAATGGTATCCGGCGTCGTGAGGGAAATGGACAGCGGCGATATGGAGAGAACTTCGCCGGTGCCCGCCAGCTCGTCCCGCAACCGGTAGAGGACATGGAAAAGCAGGAAGTGAACCGGATACAGGGCTGCGGGATTGGCATAATCCACCTTGCCCAACAGCTCCCACGGCGGGGCCTGCAGTTGGCGGATGAGCTCCAGCTCCGAGAGGCCGCTCCGTGCCTGGCGGAGGCAGGCTTCTACCGCGGCGGTCAACAGCTGAATACGGTGCTGGAGCGCCTGCCTTGCCTGTTGCCCGGAGTCCGGGTGCGCGGCTTCACGCTCCGGCCAGTTATCATCAGAATGGTCGGTCATGGTGCTATGGTATGACACCGCCAGCGGAATCCCAAACCGGTTCCTCGATGGGTTTCGGTTTTACCGGTCCTGACGCGGACGCTATGTCTCCGGTATAATCGCGTCCTCTTTAACCAACGGTAACAGGTTGAGTATGTCTGATGTGATGACGGCCGAGGCCATTGATGTTCCGGTAACCGAGGCAGAGCGCAAACAGAAGCTCGGGCTGAACAAACTGCAGAAGCGTCTGCGGCGGGAGACCGGGCAGGCCATCGCGGATTTCCGGATGATCGAGGCCGGCGACCGGGTCATGGTCTGCCTGAGCGGGGGCAAGGATTCCTACACCATGCTGGATATCCTGATGAACCTTCAGAAGAGCGCGCCGGTGCACTTCGAGCTCATTGCCGTCAATCTCGACCAGAAGCAGCCAGGCTTCCCCGAGCATGTATTGCCGGACTATCTCTCGGGCCTGGGAATTGAATACCACGTCATCGAGAAAGACACCTACAGCATCGTCAAGGACAAGGTGCCAGAGGGCAAGACCACCTGCGGGCTGTGTTCCCGCCTGCGCCGGGGGATCCTCTATAATTTCGCCGAGGAGCACGGCATCACCAAGATTGCCCTGGGACATCATCGTGACGACATGCTGGAAACCCTGTTCCTGAACATGTTCTACGGCGGCAAGATGAAGTCGATGCCACCGAAACTGTTCAGCGACGATGGCCGCAATACCGTTATCCGGCCACTGGCCTATTCCCGGGAGAAAGACATCGCCCGCTATGCCGCCATGCGGAAGTACCCGATCATTCCCTGTAACCTCTGCGGCTCACAGGAGAACCTGCAACGCCAGGTGGTAAAGGACATGCTCCAGCAGTGGGACAGACAGCATCCGGGCCGCATCGAATCCATGTTCCGGGCCATGTGCAACATCGAGCCCTCCCACATGGCGGACACCAGCCTGTACGACTTCGAGAAAGGCACCCGCAAGACCGGTCAGGCCGACGTCCAGAGCGCCGGACCGGAGCCCGACTTCGGGCGCCTGGATGTGCTGAATCTCTGATTGTTTTGCCGCGGAATCCGCGAAAGGACGCGGACATAAAGAAGGGGTTAGCCACGGAAGAACACGGAAAAAAAGAATAAAAAAAGATTTTCCACGGACGACGAGGAGACTCGCGGAGGAAAAGCTCCAAAAGCCAGAGACGCTTTTTGTTTCCTTTGTCTTTGCCGTATTTAGTCTTTCCTTCCGTGGTTTTCGTGGCTAATCTTCTTTGCTTTTTCTTTTCTTCCGCGAGTTCCGAGGATTCCGCGGCTAGGAAACCCAGGCCCCCCAGGGAATGGTCCATACCCCGAATCCCACCATCATCGCGCCGGCAAACTGGCGGAACCAGCGGTTGGTTCGCAATTTCTGGATCCAGGTGGCGGCCAGGCCCGTGGCAAACATGGAAGGCAGGGTTCCCAGGCCGAAGAAGAGCATGGTGCCGGCTGCAGCGGTGGTGGTGGGTTGAAGGACGGCCCAGCCCAGGGTGCTGTAGACCAGCCCGCATGGAAGCCATCCCCACAGGGAACCTAGCATCAGGGCCTGGAGCGGGTTGCGGACCGGCAGCACTCTGGCCGTCAACGGCTGCAGCCGCCGCCAGACCGGTGCGCCGAGCCGCTCGACGTGGCGGATTCCGTACCACCACTGGCCCATGGACAGGCCCATCAATATCAGCAGCATCCCTGCTCCGGCTCTCAACACCGGTCCCAGCATGGCCCATTGATTGGTGGCGCTGACGCTGAGCAATGCCACAAGAGTCGCGATCAGTACATAACTGCCGATTCGGCCGCCGTTGAAAGCCAGCAACATCGTCAGCTGACGCAGACGGAAGCCCGGGCCCACGGGGAGGGCCATGGACAGTGACGCGCTGATGCCTCCGCACATGCCGAGGCAATGGGTGCTGCCAAGCAGGCCGATCAGGAAGGCGGCAGGATAGCTCAGGGCCAGTTCGTTCACGGGTGCTGTCCGTGGTCTCCGTCGTCGCCGGCCCCGCCCTTGCGCTTACCTGCCTCTGGCTGGCCACCCTCCCGATCCCGGGGCTGTTTGGCGTCGTCGGGAATCATGTCTTTGTCGTCGTCGTAGAGAATGCGGTGGGCGGGGCCATCGAGGTCATCGTACTGGCCGTTTTTCACCGCCCAGTTGAACAACAGGACACCGGCGGTAACCAGTAACAGGGCGATGGGTATGAGTATGAGCAGGATGTTCACGGGATGTACCCCCCTGGTTTGATTCGACGAATACAGAGCACCTAGCGCGCAGCCAGGGGCGCAAGCGTGGGCTCTTCGGAACGATGGCCGGAACGCCGCTGGTAGCCAAGCCGCAACGCGTTGAGTACCACCACCAGCGAACTGGCAGACATGCCAATGGCCGCCAGCCAGGGCGGAACCAGGCCGGCGGCGGCAGCTGGCAGGGCAAGAAGGTTGTAGCCCAGGGCCCACATCATGTTCTGACGGATCACCCGGCGGGTCTTTTCACTGGTGGCAATGGCGTTCACCAGTTGGGTCAGGTGGCCACTGAGAAGCACTGCGTCGGCCCTCAGCTGGGTGAGGTCGGTACCGCTGCCCATGGCGACAGAAACCGTTGCTCCCGCCATGGAGGGAAGATCATTGAGTCCGTCCCCCACCATCATGATCCTGCGGCCCTCAGCTGCCAGTTGCTGCAGGCGCTCCAGTTTTTCTTCCGGGGAGGCGCTGCCGACCGCCTCGTCGATACCAAGCTCACCGGCCACTCGCTTGACGTGTCCGGACCGGTCCCCGCTGAGCATGACCGTGCGGATGCCCATGGCCTGGAGCTGGGTTATTGCATCGCCGGCGTCCTTACGGACGCGGTCGTCGATGACAAAGCTGGCGACAACACGACTGCCCATGGCGAGCCAGAGATCGATACCACGGTTGTCATGGGAGGGTTCAATGGTGACTCCCGTTCTGGCCTCGATAAACTCCCGGTGACCGATAACCACCGTCTCGCCGTCCAGTTCACCGGCGAGACCCTGACCCAGGTGGTTTTCCACCGAGGTCACCCCAGCCCGGTCGCGCTGGCTGAAAACCTTTGCAATGGGATGCTCCGAGTGCTGTTCCAGCCCGGAAGCCACCCGAAGGGCGGAGGCTTCATCCAGATCGCCGTAGGTCCGCACCGCCACCAGGTTGAGACGGCCTTCGGTCAGGGTGCCGGTCTTGTCGAATACCACCGTATCCACTGTGCCCAGGGATTCGAGAGTGTGACCGCGGGTGGGCAGAAAACCGAGCCGGCGCAGCCTTACGGTGGCGCTGGTAATGGCGGTGGGCGTGGCCAGCGAGAGCGCGCAGGGGCAGGTGACCACCAACACCGAGAGGGTGATGTCAAAGGCGTTGTCGGCGCCGGCAAGCCACCAGCCGATCCAGACCAGGGGGGCGATGATCAGGACGCGGCTGACGAATATCGCGGCTATCCTGTCGGCCATGCGGGCGACGCGGGGCTTCTCCGACTGCACCCGGTCCAGTATTCGCAGAATGCCTGAGAGCCGGGTCCGGGACCCTGCCGACTGAACCTCGATTTCAAGGGGGTTTTCGCCGTTGACGCTGCCGGCAAAGACCTTGTCTCCCGGGTGGTGGGATTCCGGCAGGTATTCACCGGTAAGAGCGGCCTCGTTGAGAGTGGAGTAACCGGATCGGATGATGCCGTCCACCGCCAGGGTTTCCCCGGGCTTTACCTGGATCCGGTCCCCTGCTGCAAGCTGATGCGCGGCGACCACTTCGGTACCGTCGGCTGTGATCCGTGTCGCCACCCGGGGCTGGTAGTTCCCCAGCGCCTTGCCGGTCAGGCCGGCCCGATAGCGGGCCCTGGTCTCGATAAAGCGGCCCAGGGACAGGAAGAACGTGAACATGCAGACGGACTCGAAGTACACCTCGTCGCCACCGGTAAAGGTGACCCAGGTGCTGGCGCCATAGGCCAGGCCGATCGCCGTGGCCACCGGCACATCCATGGTCAGGTGGCGGCTGCGAATGTCCCGCACGGCATTGGTGAAAAAAGGCCGGGCGCTGTAGAGCACCACCGGTGTGGCCACCAGCAGGCTGAACCAGCGAAACAGCTGGACGAATTCCGGCGACAGGTCGTTGATGACCCCAAAGTAGAGCGGCACCGCCAGCATCATGGTCTGCATGGTGCCGATGCCGGCTACACACAGCCGGATGATGGCGGAGCGGCTTTCCGCTTTCAGCGCTTCCTCCGCCTCGTCGGCATGATAGGGCGACGCCGTGTAGCCCAGCTCGTGAATACCGGTCAGTATGTCGCTCAGACGGCTTTCTTCCGGAGACCAGACCAGCCGCGCCCGCTGGGTGGAATGGTTGATGGTGAAACTGATCACACCGGGGTATCGACCGATGTGTTTTTCCAGCAGCCAGATACAGGCCGCACAGGTGATGCCACCGACCAGCAGCTGGGCCTCCTGGCCACCCTTTACAGGATAGACAAAGGACTCCTGTGCGGCTGGATGGTCAAGCTGGCGGAGACGGTCGAGATCGGCGGCAGTGAGAGTGCGGGGAGTGACCGCCGGTTCTGTGCGGTGCTGGTAGAAACTGTCGAGACCTTCTGCGTGGATGGTTTCGAAAACGGCCCTGCAGCCATGGCAGCAAAACGCCCGATCCGGTTTTGCCGGATCGGGCACGATGGCTTCGGCGGGCCTTACCGGCTCACTGCAGTGGTAACAGGCCTGGATGTCAGCCACGGTCCGTTTCGTCAGGGCGAAGCGTGAAGCCGGCGTTGGAGGGCAGGCTCACTTCGCCCTTGATGCGCCATTCGTTGGCGGGGTCACGCAGGTCGAGGTACCAGCGGCCTTCGATGTTGCCGGGTACCTGGGCGCGGTAATATCCACCACCCTGTGGCTGGAGCTGGAGCACCCTGTCCTTGTCCGAGAGGGTGGGGTGGAACAGCTGCAGCGTCAGGTAGTCATGGTGCCTGGCTCCGGATTCGCGAGCATCCAGCTGCAGCAACAGCTCATGGGTGCCCTGGCTGACGGTGGCGGTGAGGCCCAGCTCCGCCGCCCGGATGTCACGGGTCAGGGACTGGTTGATTCCCCTGCCTTGCTTGGAATAGTCGTCCACCACCATGGAGTTCTCGCTGGTGATGGCAAGTGTGATGGCGACAATACAGTAGCCCACCGACATGGACGGGAACAGGATCAGAAACCAGAGCCAGGGCTGGCGGTACCAGGGGCGGCTGGCTTCGTCGGATTGGACGGTTGCGCTGTGTGACATACTCGGACTCTTCTGCAATCTTCGGGAGGACCCTGCCCCGTTCACGGGGCTAGCGGGGTCTTGGACCAACAAATCGGCTTTCAGTTTCCGCCGATAGCTGCGGATTTTCGAGGGCTTCCACACGGAAGCTTATGGTGGTGTTGATATCCTCCAGTTCTGCGGGGTCAACCTCCACCACCGTGGGCACCGACCTGACTTCGCCGCTGTCCACGGTGACCGGCTCATCACCTTCAATAAGCCTGGCGCTATCGATGCCGCTGACGGCCACCTGGAATTCCTGGGACGAATCCGTCATGTTGTGGATCTTCGCGGTATAGGTATTCTCCACCAGGCCGCGACTGTTGAAACTGAACAGCGCGCCCCGGTCCCGAATGACATCCAGGCCCAGGGGAACCCGGGTCGCAATGGTGAACGCCACCGCGCCAATCATCAGCACAAGCACTGCACCGTAGCCAAACGTCCGCGGGCGCAGCAATTTTGACGGCCGGCCCTCGAGTTCGTTCTCCGTGGTGTAGCGAATCAGGCCCCGGGGATAGTCCATCTTGTCCATGACCGTATCGCAGGCGTCGATACACAGGGCGCAGCCGATACACTCATACTGGAGACCGTCGCGGATATCGATACCGGTCGGGCATACCTGGACACACAGGCCGCAATCTATGCAGTCGCCCAGGCCAAGCTCTTCCCGGTCCGCGGACTTCTTGCGGCTGCCCCGGGGCTCGCCCCGGTTGGGATCGTAGGAGACCACCCGGGTGTTCCGGTCAAACATCACGGACTGGAAGCGGGCGTAAGGGCACATGTACAGGCATACCTGTTCCCGCATCCAGCCGGCGTTGAGGTAGGTGGCAACGGTGAAGAAACCCACCCAGAAATAGGCCCAGCCGTTGGCATCGAGAGTGAACAGATCAGCCAGCAACTCGCGGATGGGATAGAAATACCCGACGAAGGTTATGCCTGTCGCCAGGGCGATAAGCAGCCAGGCACCATGCTTCGCCGACTTCCTTGCCATCTTTTCAGGGGAGTTCGGCGCCTTGTCCAGTTTCATGCGCTTGTTGCGGCTCCCCTCGATCCGCTCCTCCACCCACATGAAGATAAAGGTCCAGACGGTCTGGGGGCAGGTGTACCCGCACCAGACCCTGCCGAACAGGGTAGTGATGAAAAACAGTCCGAAGGCGCTGATGATCAGCATCGCCGCCAGCAGGAAAAAGTCCTGGGGATAGAAGGTGGCACCAAAGAGATGGAATTCCCGGGCGGGCAGGTCAAAAAGGATCAGTGGCTGGCCATCAACGGTGATCCAGACAAAAACGAAATACATGCCCATCAGGGCCATCAGGCTGAAGAAGCGAATCCGCTGGAACAGCCCGGTGATTTCCCGAACGTATATCTTCTTTCGGCTGGCGTAGAGATCGACGGTTTCCGGCTTTTTCTTGTTGTTGTCGGAGGGGCCGTCAGTGTTCGGGTCTATCTGTTTGACCGGAATCTGACTGCTCATCATTACCTCCCGAGGGCTTTGGCCGTACGATCAGTCCGCAACGCGGCATCGATCCCGGCCGGGGGGATCCTTTCAAGCCTGGGCCCGCACTGGAGCAGACCCAGGGTTGAAAAGACCGGGCACCGGGGACAACCGGTGCCGGTTTGGATCAATTGGACAGCTGGTAAACGTAGGCTGCCAGAATCTGGATCTGGGCATCGCTCAGGCGGTCGCTCTGGGCGGGCATTACGTTCTGGCGGCCATACAGCACGGTTTCCTCGATCCATTCGTAGGTGCTGCCGTACAGCCAGGCATCATCCTTCAGGTTCGGCGCACCGAGAGCCTTATTGCCCTCAGCATCCGCTCCGTGGCAGGCCACGCAGCCCTGGGCATATACCTCTGCACCGGCTTCGGCAGCTTCCTTGTCCTTTTCCCGGCCACTGAAGCTGAGAACGTAGTTCACCACCTGGTCCACCTGCTCGGCGGTCATGTTGGGCATGGTGCCCTTGGCAGGCATGTTGCCCTGCCGCCCGTTGTGCAGGGTTTCCAGGATATCCTCCGGCTCGCCCCCATACAGCCAGGCGTCATCGGTCAGGTTGGGGAAGCCGATGGAGCCACGGCCGGCGGACCCATGACAGACCGCGCAGTTGTTCAGGAACAGCCGCTGGCCCATACGCATGGCCTGGTCGTCCTGTGCCAGTTCCGTGACCGGCGTGTCGGCGTACTTGTCGTAAAGCTCGCCGAAACGGGCCTCCGCCTGCTGGACCTCTTCCTCCCACTGGTTTTCCTGGCTCCAGCCGAGAAAGCCCTGGAAATTACCCAGGCCCGGGTACAGCGCAAGATAGCCGAGGGCGAACACACAGGTTGCCACGAACAGATAGTACCACCACTTCGGCAGGGGATTGTCGTACTCCTCAATGCCATCGAAGGAGTGACCTACGGTTTTTTCGGTTTCGGTATCGCTAGTCTGGCCCTTGCGAGTGGCCCACAGCAGCCACCAGCAACCAAAAATGGTACCGAGCACGATCACACTGATCCAGATGCTCCAGAAGGAACTCATTGTTTCTTCTCCGTCTTATCCTGTTTTTCCTGTTGCACAGTACGCTCGGCGATTTCGTCGTCATCGAATGGAAGCTGCGCGGCTTCGTCGTTCTTCTTCTTGCGGTGGGCGCTGTAGGCCCACCAGACTATTCCGAAGAAGACCAGCATGACCAGAATGGTCTGGATGCCGCGGAAATCGTTGATATCCATCTGAATCACCGCTTGCTTGAGATCACTGTACCCAGCTGCTGCAGGTAGGCGACCAGTGCATCGATTTCAAATTGACCCCGAACCTCTTCCTCGGCGGCGGCAATCTGCTCGTCGGTGTAGGGAACACCGAGTGTCTGCAGAGTCTTAAGCTTGCCGGCGGTCTTGGTGTGGTCTACACGATCCTCGAACAGCCAGGGGAAGCCGGGCATGTTGGACTCGGGTACCACGCTGCGGGGATCGTACAGGTGCATCCGCTGCCAGGAGTCGGAATAACGACCACCCACCCGTGCCAGGTCTGGCCCGGTCCGCTTGGAGCCCCAGAGGAAGGGGTGGTCGTAGACGAACTCGCCGGCAACGGAGTAGTGTCCGTAACGCTCCGTTTCAGCCCGGAAGGGACGGATCATCTGGGTGTGGCATACGTGGCAGCCTTCCCGGATGTAGATATCCCGGCCTTCCAGTTCCAGCGGACTAAGAGGTTCAAGGCCTGCAACAGGCTCGTTGACTTCCTTGGAGAAGAACAGAGGCACCACCTCGGCCAGGAAACCGCCACTGATCGTGAGCACGATCAGCACGATCATAATACCGATGTTCTTTTCGATAATTTCGTGTTTCATCTACATCTCTCCGGGTCAGGCGGCCTGCGCGGCGCTGTTGTCCAATGCGACGGCATCTTTCTGGCGGATGGTCATCCAGACGTTCCAGGCCATGACCAGCATACCGGCCAGGAAGATCGCGCCACCGATAAAGCGCACGACGTAGCCGGCCCATGAGGCTTCAAGTGCTTCCACGAAGCTGTAGGTCAGGGTGCCGTCGTCATTGACCGCCCGCCACATCAGGCCCTGCATGATGCCGTTGACCCACATGGCAACGATGTACAGAACAGTACCCACTGTCGCCAGCCAGAAGTGCAGGTTGATCATGCTGGTGCTGTACATCTCCCGGATGCCCCAGAGCTTCGGAACCAGGTGATAGACGGCACCGATACTGATCATGGCAACCCAGCCCAGGGCACCGGAGTGAACGTGACCGATGGTCCAGTCGGTATTGTGGGACAGGGCGTTCACGGTCTTGATGGACATCATCGGGCCTTCAAAGGTGGACATGCCGTAGAAGGACAGGGAGACCACCAGGAAGCGGAGGATCGGGTCCGTACGCAGTTTGTGCCAGGCACCCGAGAGGGTCATCATGCCGTTGATCATGCCACCCCAGGAGGGGGCCAGTAGAATCAGGGACATGACCATGCCCGCGGTCTGGGCCCAGTCAGGCAGGGCGGAGAGTAATGCAGGTGGTGACCGCCGGCCCAGACATAGGTGGCAATCAGGGCCCAGAAGTGAACAATGGAGAGGCGGTAGGAGTAGACCGGCCGGTCAGCCTGTTTCGGCACGAAATAATACATCATGCCCAGGAATCCCGCGGTCAGGAAGAAACCTACGGCATTGTGGCCGTACCACCACTGCATCATGGCATCCGTCACGCCCGCATAGGCGGAGTAGGATTTGAAGGCAGAGGCAGGCAGGGCCATGCTGTTGCCGATATGCAATATCGCAACAGTAATGACGAAGGCACCATAAAACCAGTTTGCTACATAAATGTGAGGCGCGCTGCGCTTCATGATGGTGCCGAAGAACACCAGGCCGTAGCTGACCCACACCACCGCAATGGCGATATCGATCGGCCATTCCAGTTCGGCGTATTCCTTGGAGGTAGTCAGGCCCAGGGGCAGGGTAATGGCGGCTGCAACAATGATGGCCTGCCAGCCCCAGAAGGTAAAGGCAGCAAGGCTATCGGAGAACAGGCGCGCCTGACAGGTACGCTGTACAACGTAATAGGACGTTGCAAACAGTGCACTACCACCAAAACCGAAAATCACGGCATTGGTATGCAGGGGCCGCAGGCGACCGAAGTGGGTCCAGGGCAGGTCGAGGTTCAATTGTGGCCAAGCCAGCTGCGCTGCGATCAGCACACCCAGGCCCATACCCACAATACCCCATACCACTGTCATGAT
The DNA here is from genome assembly GCF_900115285.1 of Marinobacter daqiaonensis. Classification (GTDB taxonomy): domain Bacteria; phylum Pseudomonadota; class Gammaproteobacteria; order Pseudomonadales; family Oleiphilaceae; genus Marinobacter; species Marinobacter daqiaonensis. The sequence continues at coordinate 849,454 of NZ_FOYW01000001.1, read as the reverse complement.
GGCGAACTGCTTCACCACCTTGTAGTTGTACGTCAGGTTTGCGTCTACAGTGCTCATAGCCTTACCAATGGATTCAGGGTGGGGAAAGAAATCGGCGCAAGTATGGAGAAACGATGACCCGTTTGCAATGACTCAGGTCAACTCTGTCTGATACCGTAATCCCGTCTAAATCAGTGTGATGGCGAATGTTTCAGGAAGTTCTGCGTCACATAATCCACTGGATTTTCAGAGATTCATCAAGAATTCCGGTACTTCCGCCGGATCCTACGGTTTTGTCCCGGCGCTGCCTTGTTTGCGGAGGGCCCGGACAGGTAAAAAACAAGATAGCTTCACGACATTAAGGAGTCCACTGGAACTGTGTCCGACTGGATTTTTTCCCCCGCCCTCCACAGCACGGGCCCGGCGCCCGTCGTCCTGCTTGCCCACGGTGCCGGAGCCGGCTGCCGGGGCCCCTTCATGGACACCCTGGCAAAGGCCCTTGCGACAAATGGTCTCAGTGTCGCGCGGTTCGAGTTTCCTTATATGCAGAAATTCCGGGAAGACGGCCGTAAGCGGCCCCCGGATCGTCGGGCCGTGTTACTGGACTGTTTCGAACGAATGGTGGCCGACCTTCGTCGGGAAATCGGTACCGCTCCGGCCCTGCTTGTGGGCGGCAAATCCATGGGCGGTCGAATGGCGTCCCTGCTGGCGGCGGACCCGGACAGGGCGAAGGGAATCGACGGTGTGATGTGCTTTGGTTACCCGTTTCATCCCCCGGGCAGGCCCGACCGATGGCGAACCGGGCATCTTGGCGACCTTCAGGTTCCCATGGCGGTGTTCCAGGGAACCCGCGACCCCTTTGGCAGGCCAGAGGAGCTGGCCTGCCAGCCGCCCCTGCCCGGGAGGGTGACCGTGCACTGGCTTGAAGGCGGCAATCATGACCTTCGCCCCCTCAAGCGCCAGGGTATCGGCGAGGATGAACTGATCCTGCAGGCGGCCCGGGGCGCGGCTGATTTTGTCGCCGCAATGCGGTAGCCTTGGCGCCCGACGATTCGTCACAGCTCTGACCAGGACACTGCCCATGCCCGCTACGCCCGACCGGCTGTTATTATTCTGTCGCCCCGGCTTTGAAACCGAGGCGGGTCGTGAACTCACCGACGCCGCCGCTGAAGTGGGCGCGTGGGGATACTTTGAGCCCCGGGGAGCGACGGGCTGGCTGATCTTCAACCTGTCGGGAGGGCTCAGCGGGGCGGAGTTGTTGGATCGTCTGCCATTGGCGGATCTGGTGTTTGTCCGTGACTGGCTGCTCCTGGTGGCGGAGATTGCGCTCCCCCCCGAAGATAGGGTAGGCGCCGTTGTCGGGGCTATCCGGGACGGGGGTGTGTCGGTGCACGGCTGCGACCGGGTCGAAGTGAGGATACCTGAAAACAGTACCGATCCCGATCTGGGTCGATTTGCCCGGAAGTGGGTGGCGCCGCTGTCAAAAGGGCTGCGGGGGGCCGGCATGATCGCCGATACCGGAGATGCGAACGCGCCGGACCGGCTGGAGCTTCTGCTGATCGATTTCGAAACCGTCCTGCTGGGTGTCAGCCTCGCCGGCAACCGCTCGAGGTGGCCCATGGGCATTCCCCGGCTGCGTTTGCCGGCATCGGCTCCAAGTCGCTCGGCCCTCAAACTGGAAGAGGCGTGGAAGGCAATGCTGCCCGCCGAGCGTCAACTGGATTATCTGGGCGGCGGCAAGACCGCCGTGGATCTCGGCGCGGCTCCGGGTGGCTGGACCTGGCAGCTGGTTCGCCAGGGCATGCAGGTGACTGCGGTGGACAATGGCCCCATGGATCAGGCATTGATGGCGTCGGGTCTGGTGACTCACGTTCAGGCGGACGGCTATGCCTGGAAGCCCCGTCGCGCCGTGGACTGGATGGTCTGTGACATTGTGGACAAGCCCCGCCGGACGGCCGCCATGGTCAGTGACTGGTTCGGCGGTCAGTTGTGCCGGTACAGCGTATTTAATCTCAAGTTGCCGATGAAGAAACGATACGAGGAATGGCTGGCCTGCCGGGAGCTGATTCAGGAGCGTCTGGCGGACGCGCCTTTTGGCATCCGCCTTACCGCTCGCCAGCTTTACCACGACCGGGAGGAAATCACCTGTTTCCTGGAGCGCACGGACTGAGCTGGCGGAGCCGGGTGATCAGCACTGCCGCAGGATGGTGATTCTCTCGTCCTGATCCATCATCGGCTGGAGATCATTGAGCAGCTGCTGGCGTTCTTCGGAATGGTACCAGCGGTCCCAGTCCGCCTCTGTTCGCCAGTTGGCGAGAGTGATTCGGTGATTGGGGTCCTTGGTGTTCGCAAGCGTTTCCCCGGAAATGAAGCCGGGTGCGGACACGGCATTCTGGAGAATCCAGCGAGAGCGTTCCTCATAGGCGGATTCAAGGGATTCGGCAATGTGGCGTTCAATCAATACGCGAATCATGGCTACCTCGTAACTCTATCGTTGCTGGCCCGTCGTGGTTTAAAATTGCTCTACCTAAACAGTAATTTAGCAGCTGACACAGAAAAATCCACGGGCTGGCGTCGGTCTGTTCGACTTGAGTTGAACCAACCGGGCACCGGACCTGCAGGCCGGGAGATACCATGACAGACACGCCAAAGCAGGACGCGGAACTGGACACCAGGGGCCTGATGTGTCCGGAGCCGGTCATGATGCTGCATACCAGGATAGTCGAGGTGCCGGTTGGCGGAATCCTGAGGGTGGTAGCCACGGATCCTTCCACCACCCGGGACATACCGCGGTTCTGCCAGTTTCTGGATCATGAGCTTCTGGATCAGGAAGAGGCAGCGGACGAGTACCGTTTCTGGATCCGCAGGGGGCACTAGAGAGCCCGCCCGACCTTGTCCAGATGCGTCAGGAACTGCGACCGGTTCATTTCCCCCAACACCCGCAGGTCGGGTGTTTCCTCGCCGGACCGCCCGTAAAACAGAACGGCGGGCGGACCGAACAGCCCGAGCTCATCCAGCAGTGCCTGTTGCTCGGGGGTGTTGTCTGTCATGTCGATCTGCAGCAGGGCGTAGGGCTCCATGGCCGCGATCACCGCTGGATCACTGAAGACGTTGCGTTCCATTACCTTGCACGAGATGCACCAGTCCGCATAGAAGTCCAGCACCACTGGCTGTCCCCGTTCGCTGGCCCGGGTCAGCAGCGCGCGGACCTGGTCCGGGCTTTCAACCCGCTGAAAAGCGGCATGGGTGGGCGTCGCACCAGTGGTCCCCGCACTGCCGGATGCCATGAACGGTGCCAGTGGCCTTGCCGGGTCGCTGGCTCCACTCAGCGCCCCTGCCAGCAGAGCCAGGCCCCATGCAAACATGACCAGCCCGAGCCCTTTCCAGGTGCGCTGCCAGCCAGCCCGGGCCTGATCGAATGCACCCAGTTGAACACCGGTGATCGCCGCCAGCAGGCCCCACAGGGTAAGTGCCAGCCACGCCGGCACCAGACGCTCCAGCAGCCACACGGCCACCGCCAGCAGCATGACCCCGTAAAAGGCCTTGACCACGTTCATCCAGGAGCCGGTCTTGGGCAACAGCTTGCGGCCACCCACGGCCACCAGGATCAGTGGCACGCCCATGCCAAGGCCGAGGGCGAACAGGGCAACGCCCCCTATCACTGCGTCCTGGGTAGTGCTGATGTAAAGCAGGCTGCCGGCCAGTGGGGCTGTCACGCAGGGTGAGACCACCAGCGCCGACAGGGCGCCGATGCCGAAGACGCTGGCCAGTCGGCCTCCGCTGAGGCGCTGGCTGGCCTGATTCAAGCGGTTCTGGATGCTCTGGGGTAACTGAAGGTCAAAAACATTGAACATGGCCAGGGCAAACAGGGTGAACAGGGCGGCGAACGTGCCCAGCACCCAGGGCGACTGGAGGTGGGCCTGAAGATTGAAGCTTGCCCCCAGCAGCCCGGTAATGACCCCGGCGCTGGCATAGGTGAGCGCCATGCCGAGCACGTAACTGACGGCCAGTAGCAGAGCCTGGGCCGTGCTGCGGGTGTTGTGACTGGAGACCAGGGTGGAGATGATGGGCACCATGGGCAGCACGCACGGCGTGAAGGTCAGGCCCAGTCCCAGGGCGAAGAACACCAGCGCGATCATCAGCGTGGACTGTTGTGAAAGAAAGCCCGCGAGTCCCGTTGCCGAGCTCAGGTCCGCGTTACCACCATCCGGTGAACCGGTGACACCGGCTGCCGTTCCCCCGGCGGCGACCACCCCGGGGTCTCCGCGGCTGTCGTCGGAGGCATAATACAGCACGTCCCGGGTCTGGGGCGGATAGCATAACCCCGCCTCGGCGCAGCCCTGGTAGGTTACCTGAAGGTCGGCCTCGCGGGTTCCCTGCGGCAGGTCGAGTTCCACCCGCGCCTCCACCGGATCGTAGAATACGGTGACCGTGCCGAAATAGGGGTCTTCGGTATCAACACCAGGGAGCGAAAACTCGGGCTCGGAGATCTCAACGCCTTCTGTTGCCGAGGTGACGGAGATCCTCCCACGGTAAAGGTAGTGCTCCGGGGCGAGATCCCAGCGTAACAACACCCCGGACTCGGTGGTGGTATAACTGAAGGGAAGGGCCTCGTCCACCGGCAGAAAATCCTGCTTGCCGCCCAGGCCACCGCTGGTGAACGCAAGGGCGTGGCTGGCGAGAAGGACGCTGGTTAAAAGCAACAGCAACCGGAGGATTGCGGAACAGGGGATCGCTTTGTCTGGCATCGGTTACGGTTCGGCCTGGTGAACGGGAAAAGTTTTGTAAACCGGGAAAAGGGACTGGGGAATTCCGGTTAAGTTCCCTTATTCTGCTGAAGCATACATGTCGCTGGAAATCAGGGCGTTAAAGCCGCACAATAGCGGACCCATGAATCACCGTCCAGAAGACCTCGTCACACTGTTTAACAGATTGTTCCGTGAAACCCGGAGAACGGAACTGGTTCGCGGCGGCGAAGAGCCCGAGTACCTGCCGGCGTCTTCCGCTGGCGATTACGCCCGGGTGGTCTTCGCCCATGGCTATTTCGCCAGTGCCCTCCACGAGATCAGCCACTGGTGCATCGCCGGGGCACATCGCCGCACACTGCCGGATTACGGATACTGGTATTGCCCGGACGGTCGCACGTCCGACCAGCAGCGGGAGTTCGAGAAGGTGGAGGTAAAGCCCCAGGCACTGGAATGGCTGTTCGCGGTGGCCTGCCGTAGCCGGTTCCACATCAGTGTTGATAACCTTGAGGGCGGTGGCGCCATCGATGAAGATGGCTTTCACGGTCGTGTATTCCGACAGGCCTGCTACTATCTGGAAAACGGCCTTCCGGAGCGGGCCGGACAATTTCTCGAAGCGCTGCGGGAGTTCTATGGCACCGACGATGCCGACTTCCGGTGCTGGCACCAACAGAACATCCACCTGGCGGCGAATGCCCGCGGCCAGGCACATTATTCCATAAGAGACAATGAAGCCTATGACGCAATCACCTGAATCCACAGCCACTTCTGACAGCCAGCCCGATACCGAGGCCAGCTCGCAGGCAGTCGAGGGTGTAAAACACAGTGGCACCCGCTTTGCTGACCTTCGCCTGGACAAACGACTGCTGGATGCCATTAACGGCATTGGGTTTGAGTATTGCACGCCCATTCAGGCGGAAACCCTGCCTTACACACTGGCCTGCCACGACCTGATCGGCCAGGCCCAGACCGGAACCGGCAAAACCGCTGCCTTCCTGATCACCGCTATCCAGACGCTGCTGGAAACACCGATCCCGGACAGCGAACGTTTCGCCTCCGAACCCCGGGTACTGGCGCTGGCCCCCACCCGCGAGCTGGCCATGCAGATCGCCAAGGATGCCGAGCAACTGTGCGACGCCACCGGCCACCGGGTTGTATCCGTCGTTGGCGGCATGAACTATGACAAGCAGCGGGACGTGCTCCAGAACGAGATTGTGGACATCCTGGTGGCCACGCCGGGCCGGCTGATCGACTTCCTGGGCTCTCAGGATGTGTTTCTTGACCAGGTCGACCTGCTGATCCTGGACGAGGCGGACCGGATGCTGGACATGGGCTTTATCCCGGACGTCAAGCGGATCATCCGCCGCTGCCCTCCGAAGGATGACCGGCAGACCCTGCTGTTCAGTGCCACCTTCAATCAGGATGTGCTCAATCTGGCGTCAATGTGGACCCATGGCGCGGAATTTATCGAGATCGAGCCCCAGCAGAAGACCGCCGAGCGGGTCAAACAGACGGTCTACCTGGTTTCGGAGGAAGAAAAGCTGCCGGTACTGGTGAACTATCTCAAGCGTCCGGAAGTGGAGAAGGCCATCGTCTTCGCCAATCGCCGCGACCAGTGTCGGGACCTTGAGGAAGACCTGAAGAATCAGGGCGTCAAGGTGGCGCTGATGTCGGGCGAGATCGCCCAGAACAAGCGTCTGAAGACCCTCGACCAGTTCAAGAATGGCGAGATTCAGGTGCTGGTGGCCACCGATGTCGCAGGCCGTGGCATTCACGTGGAAGGGGTAACCCACGTGTTCAACTACAATCTGCCTGACAACGCCGAGGACTATGTTCACCGCATCGGTCGCACCGGGCGGGCCGGTGAGCACGGCGTATCCATCAGTTTCGCCAGCGAGGACGACTCCTTCGCGCTGCCGTCCATCGAAACCTACATCAGCCAGAAGCTCGAGACCACGGTTCCGGATGAGGAGCTGATGCAGCCTTTGGAGAAACCGCCGATCCAGCGTCGCCGGGGTGCTCGCCGCTCCGGTGGTGGTCCCCGTGGCGGCAACCGTGGCCGCCAGGGGCAGGGCGGCCGTTCCCGCCCGCGTCAGTAGACGGTAGCGGGCAACCGGGCACGGCGATCCCGGGTGGCCCGGAGGCCGGGACCGCGGTTGGAGAGCACAGCAGCCATGCACATTGTTGCCGATGAGAACATTCCGCTTCTCGGCGCGTTCGTCGAGGGCCTTGGCACGGTTGAGCGGGCCAATGGCCGCCGCCTTACCCGAAGCCAGCTGATGAATGCGGATGCACTGCTGGTACGCTCGGTCACCTCGGTCAATGAGTCTCTCCTGGCCGGTACCCCGGTCCGTTTCGTGGGTACCGCCACCATTGGCACGGATCATGTGGATATCCCGTGGCTTGAGCGCCAGGGCATTGCCTTCGCCTCGGCGCCGGGGTGCAATGCCAGCAGCGTTGTGCAGTACGTGCTTGGCGTTATTTCCCTTTATCTCAGACGGTGCCAGCGGGAGGGCTTCGAAGGCCTGACCGTGGGTGTGGTCGGCGCGGGCAATGTTGGCGGAGCCCTGGTGGGCCGGCTTCAGGCCCTGGGTGCCAGGGTGCGGGTCAGCGATCCACCCAGGCAGTCCGCTGGCGCCGGGCTTCCCTTTGCCTCCCTTGAACAGGTGCTGGCCTGCGATGTGGTCAGCCTCCACACGCCGCTGACCACGACCGGCGAGTGCCCGACCCACCACCTTCTGAATTCGGATCGTCTGGCCAGCCTGGGCCCGAACCAGCTGCTGATCAACAGCGGACGTGGTGCCGTTATCGATAACCGGGCCTTGCTGGCCCGTCTGGGGGGAACGCAGTCGCCAACCGTGGCGCTGGACGTCTGGGAACACGAGCCGGAGCCGCTGACGGAACTGCTGGACCATTGCTGGCTGGCAACGCCCCATATCGCCGGCTACAGTCTGGAGGGTAAGTGTCGTGGCACGGAAATGGTTGCCAGGGCACTGCACCTATGGCTTGGGCGTCAGTTGCCTCTGACAACCGAGGAGTTGTTACCGGAGCCGCCGGTGACGGCCATGGCTTTCGCCCCGGATATCGAGCCGGTTGAGGCGGTGCACCGGGCGCTGATGGCCTGCTACGACCCCCGGGACGATGATGCCCGGTTGCGTCGGGCGGTAGATCAGGCCAGCGCGGGAGGCCTGGCACTGGGTCAGGCTTTCGACGGTTTGCGCCGCAACTATCCGGTAAGGCGGGAGCCCGGCAGCCTGAAGATTCAGAGCACGCCGGGCTCGGATGGCGGCCGCCTGCTGGCGGCCGCGGGTTTTCAGATCAGCTGAGGTTGGCCTGCTGAAGGGCCTCAATCCTCCGCTCCAGTGGCGGGTGGGTCATGAAAAGCGCGGCCAGTCCGTCACGACGACCCCTGTTGATACCGAAGGCCTGCAGGCTGTCCGGCATCTGGTCCGGCATTTCAGACTCTTTTTTCAGCCGTGCCAGGGCATTGATCATGGCGCCGCGTCCGGCCAGTTGGGCGCCTGCGATATCCGCCCGGAATTCCCGCCGGCGTGAGAACCAGAAAACGATGGTGCTGGCGAGGATGCCCAGAACGATCTCGGCGGCGATACTCACCACGAAGAAGCCGATGCCGTGGCCACTTTCGTTCTTGAATATCACACGGTCGACGATGGAGCCGATGACCCGGGCCGCAAAGATCACAAAGGTATTCACCACACCCTGGATCAATGCCAGCGTTACCATGTCACCGTTGGCCACATGGCCAATCTCGTGCCCCAGCACCGCCCGGATCTCCTCCTTGCTGAAGCGTTGCAGAAGCCCTTCGCTGACCGCGACCAGAGCGTCATTTTTGTTCCAGCCCGTGGCGAAGGCGTTGGACTGGGTCGCCGGGAAGATCGCCACTTCCGGCATATCGATGCCGGCCTCTTTCGACAGTTCCCTGACGGTGTCCACCAGCCAGCGCTCAGCGGGGGTTCGGGGGGACTCGATGACCCGCGCCCCGGTTGTGCGCTTGGCGATGAACTTGGACATCAGCAGCGAGATAAAGGAACCGGCGAAGCCGAAAACGGCGGCGAATATCAACAGCGAACCGTAGTTGATGCCTGTGCCGGCCAGGTAACTGTCCACACCGAGCAGGCGCAGGGTAAAGCTTGCCACCAGGATGACCGCCAGGTTGGTGGCAAGAAACAGCAATATTCTCATGGGTTAACCTCGGTGAAGTTGGCGTTTGCTGCCGGAAATATCGGTATCGGAGGTCGCAAATTCAAGCCCCTGCCATGACCTGGCATTTCTCCCCCCCGGCCACCACCGGCCAGCGTCGACGAAAAGACCGGACCGTGGCGGTTCAGTTCCCGATCGGAGCGAAAAAAGCCGCCTGCATGGCCGTGGTCAGAGTGGAGGACCGGCCGCTGCGGATGGACTGCCGGAGTACGTGAACCCAGGTCGAGCGATCCTGGCGCACCGACGGCGGCAGGGGGTCTTCCGGGCCCGGGACACCCGGCTCGGGGAGGTCAAGCCGGCTGGTGAGGTCGAGAGGGGCTGGCGTGTTAAGGCGGACAAACGCCTTATGGGTCAGCACGGCCTGGTCCAGGGCTTCCTGCCGGATGGTGTCCACATAACGCAGCAGACCCTCTTCCTCAAGCCAGAGCAGAGCGCCAAAACAGGCCATGTGGCGCGGGCTGTGGAGGCCGAATTCGTCGGGCTCATCGGGGCCGGCGATGTCCTCCACAAACAGGTTGATGCGGCGGGGGAATACGCTGAACAGCTGCACCAGGGCAATGGCCGAGTCCCGGTAGAACTCATCGATGTGTATGTCAGCCATAAGGTCTGTTCCCGGTCAGCCCCAGGTCGACAGGAAGCGTTCCAGTCGGCCGATGGCATCCTGAAGCGCGTCTACCCGGGGCAGGAACACCACTCGCAGGTGCTGTCGGTCATCAATGTTGAAGCCGGAACCCTGCACCAGCAGGATCCGCTCCTGGAGCAGCAGATCGAGCACGAACTTTTCGTCGTTCTCGATCGGGTAACGCTCCGGGTCCAGTTTGGGGAACAGGTAGAGCGCCCCCTTGGGTTTCACACAGCTGATACCGGGTATGTCGTTGAGAAGCCTCCAGGCGGTTTCGCGCTGCTCGTACAGGCGCCCCCCTGGTGCGACCAGGTCATCGATGGACTGGTAGCCCCCCAGCGCGGTCTGGATTGCCAGCTGAGCCGGCACGTTGGCGCACAGGCGCATGGAGGCCAGCATGTCGATACCCTCGATCAGGTCCCTGGCCTTGTGCTTGGCACCACTGATGATCAGCCAGCCAGACCGGTAACCGGCGGCACGGTAGTTCTTGGACAGACCGTTAAAGGTGAAGAACAGCACATCGTCCGCCAGGGAGGCGGTGGAGACATGTTCCACACCGTCGTACAGAATCTTGTCATAGATTTCGTCGGAAAGGATGATCAGGTTGTGCTGGCGCGCCAGCTCGATCACCTCTTCCAGCAGCTCCTTCGGATACACCGCACCGGTCGGGTTATTGGGGTTGATCAGCACGATGGCCTTGGTGCGCCTGGTAATCTTGCGGCGGATGTCGTCCAGGTCCGGGAACCATTCCTGCTGCTCGTCGCAGCGGTAGTGAACCGCCTTGCCGCTGGACAGGGTGACCGCGGCGGTCCACAGGGGGTAATCGGGAGACGGTATCAGTACTTCGTCCCCGGTGTTGAGCAAGGCCTGCATGGACATCACGATCAGTTCACTGACGCCGTTGCCCAGGTAGATATCATCGATGTCGACCTTGTCGATGTCGCGCTGCTGGCAGTAGTGCATGACTGCCTTGCGGGCCGAGAACAGGCCCTTGGACTCCACGTAGCCCTGGGCGGAGTGGAGGTTGTAGATGACGTCCTGCTGGATTTCTTCCGGTACGTCCAGTTCGAAGGCTGCAGGATTGCCGATGTTGAGTTTTAGTACCCGGTGACCTTCTTCCTCCAGACGACGCGCCTCCCGCAGCACCGGACCACGGATCTCGTAGCATACGTTATCCAGTTTGGCGGACTTTCTGTAATTCTGCATAGGAGGCGTCTTCCCGTAGTAATGCTCGGCTGACCGGCGATTTCCGGTCCGTGTTGGACAGGCCCTCCATTCTAGCGGAGCCGTGGCAGAAAAAAACAGTCCGAACCTGATGCAATTGTGATGAAAAATGGCAAATAGGGCGCAAACTTAGCACTGATCCTTCAGACCGGGATTGTGATAAAATATTGTGCACAATATAATTGCTGAAAATCACCAGCCCATCAATGATGGTTCCTCACCAACGGAGAGTCCCGATGCCAACCGCGCCCATCTACCAGATCGAGGTGACTGATATCCATGGCAAGGCGCACCCCATGGCGGATTTCGCCGGTAAGGTGCTGCTGATCGTGAACACTGCCAGCAAGTGTGGCTTCACGCCCCAGTTCGAGGGGCTCCAGGCGCTGCGGGAGGAGTTGGGAGACCGCGGCCTGGAGGTACTGGGTTTCCCCTGTAACCAGTTCCTGAGCCAGGACCCCGGAGAGAATCAGCAGATCAGCGAGTTCTGTAGCCTGAATTACGGTGTCACTTTCCCCATGTTCGCCAAGCTTCAGGTGAACGGTCCGGGGACCCACCCACTGTTCGAGCTGCTAAAACGGGAAGCGCCGGGTATGATGGGGTCACAAAAGGTGAAGTGGAACTTCACCAAGTTCCTGGTGGGCCGTGACGGCCAGGTGGTACGCCGTTACCCGCCCACTGCCAGACCCGAGTCCCTTCGAAAGGACATTCTGGAGTTGTTGTAAGTGAAGAATCATGCCCCCGGGGCAGACGGCCGGCTGCAGGACGATCTCCTCACCCTGGACAATCAGGTCTGCTTCGCCCTTTACGCGCTCAACCGTGCCGTCACGGGCCGGTACCGGCCACTGCTGGCGGAGTTGGATCTGACATATCCCCAGTACCTGGTGATGCTGGTCATGTGGGAAGCCGATGGCCGGGGCGAAACGCCCCGGGTTTCTGAAATCGGCGAAAGGCTGCGACTGGATTCCGGGACTCTGACGCCATTGCTGCGCCGCCTGGAGCAGCGTGGCCTGATCACCCGGCGCCGCTCTCCCGAGGATGAGAGAGTGGTGACGGTGGCCCTGGCCGAGGCAGGCGCGGAACTGCACGACCGGGCGAGGAAAGTGCCCGAGCGCCTTCTGTGCGAGCTGGGAATGGATGCCGCGGAAGCGGGTCAGCTAAGGGATGACCTGCGGGCGTTACTCAACCGTCTTGAAGAATCCACCTGAAGCCAGCCCCTGTTCGCATGGTTAACCGGGCGGAGCGCAGCTGACCCAGCGCCGGATCACATCCTCCAGCACCCGGCGGTTGTAGGGTTTGGTGATGTAGTCGTTCATGCCGGCCGCCAGGCAGGCGTCCCGGTCACCGGACATGACGTTGGCGGTAACCGCTACCACCGGCAGGTCACGCCACTCGGCTTTCTCGCGTATCCGCCGGGTGGCCTCGTAGCCATCCATTACCGGCATCTGGCAATCCATCAGCACCAGGTCATAGGGCTTGAGGGAGAGTGCAGACAGGGCCCGCTCGCCATTGTCGGCATGGTCCACCTCATGGCCCATTTTCTGTAACAGGCCCGATGCCACAATCTGGTTTACCCGGTTGTCCTCCACCAGCAGAATACGACAGCCCTGTAGGCCGTTGGGATGGCTGTTGGTGGCCTGCTTCATATCAAGCGGGTCACCGGCGGGCACGCTGCGATCTTCCGGCAACGGTAGCGACACGGTGAACCAGGTACCTTGGCCGGCCCTGGAATCGACCTGTATCTGGCCATGCATGCGCTCCACCAGCTGCTGGCAGAGTGCCAGGCCAAGGCCGGTGCCTCCATAGCGCCGCGTGGTATCGGAGTCGGCCTGTGAAAAGGGGGAAAAGATCCGGTGGAGCGCCTCCCGTGACATACCGATGCCGGTATCGCGAACCTCCAGGCGAACACCCTCCGGGGTCTGGGCCAGGTGAATGGAAACCCGGCCGCTCTCGGTAAACTTGATGGCATTGGCCAGCAGGTTGTTGATCACCTGCCGGATGCGTGTTGGGTCACCGAGATAACGGGAAGCCAGATCCGATTCCAGCCTGGTCTCGAACTCCAGGCCCTTGCGCCTGGCCTGCTCGTAATGGATGGTGGCGCACTCCTGGACCAGCTTGCGCAGGTCGAAGGAAATCACCTCCAGGTCCAGTTTGCCGGCTTCCACCTTGGAAATGTCCAGGATATCGTTGAGCAGGTTCAGCAGGCCCTGTCCCGCTCCCTGGGCGATTTCAAGCTGATGCCGTTGGGCCGGCTGCAGATCGCCTTCCAGGGCCAGTTCCAGCATGCCCAGTACCCCATTGAGCGGGGTGCGGATCTCATGGCTCATGCTGGCAAGGAACCGGGCGCGGGTCTGGGCCCGGCGAACCGCGTCTTCCTTGGCCCGGACCAGGGCGCGGTTGCTCCGCTGCAGCGCCTGGTTCTTTTCCGATATTTCCCGGGTCCGGTCCTCCACCTCCCGTTCCAGCTGGCCGGAGTAATCCTTCATCTGGCTTTCCACCGCCCGCAGCTGACTCAGGGAGGCATCGACGGTTTCCAGGTGGTGGTTGATGATGGCCACCATGCTGCCGATCTCGTCTCGCTCGTGGGAGCCGGGGACCGGCAGGCGTGCCTTCTCAGGGGCATCCTTTACTTCCTGGAGGCTTTTGATCACCCGCAGCATCGGCTTGGTGAGCACCAGGTAGAACACCACCAGCAGCAGCAGCGAAAGCGCCAGGCTTTTGAGGATGCCGCTGATCAGGATAAAGCTGGCCCGGGAAAGAAAAATGTTGCCATAGTGGGTGGTTGAGACGGTCACCACTAGGTGGCCCAGTTCAATTTCCCGCAGGTCGCTTACTTCCAGGGGCAGGGAATAGCGCCGGGTCTCCCCGAACAGCAGATTGCTGAGCCAGCGGTAACGGGTATCCCCGCTGCCGCGGCTGGCGGCGGCAAGAGTGCGCTGTTCCGGGTCGAGAATGCGGGCATCAATAACCGCCGGGTGGTGCAGCATGCCCTCAAGCAGCTCATTGGCCAGGCGGGTGTCGATATTGTAGGCGATCTGGGAGGCGGGGCTGTGACTTATTTCCATCAACGCCTTCACGTCCTGATCCATGAAGGCCCGGGTGGCGTGGTATTCCACCGTAACCTGGATCAGGTTGAGGACAAGCCCCACGGCCATGGCGAGCAGCACCGTGTTGCGTGTGAGGCGATAGGACAGGCGGTTACGGAAAAGCTGTTTCAATATGGTCCCTGGGTCGCTGGTCCCTGTATCCGGATCCCGCGGGCGTTCGCCCGCTGATCAGTCGTAGTCCGCTTTCTTCTTCCAGTTGTCATCGTGGAGGAAGGTGTCCCACTCCTTGTCCAGCCGGCCCTGCTGTTCCGCGGAACGAGTGGACTGGCCGCTGGCCAGCTCGGCTTCCAGATCCCGGATCCGGGCCTTGAAGCTGGCAACTGCCTTGGCGGCCATGTCGTTGCCCTTCGACTTTGCCATTTCCGTGGCGGCGAGATGATAGGCATGTATGGCCTTGCGCAGCTGGTTCTGGCGGACATGATCCCGGGCCTGGAAGACAAACAGGTCGGCATGGGTCTTGTGAATGGTGAACAGCACGTGGCGCAATTCCGCCCGGGCGGTGGACGAATTGATCTTGCCGGACTTGTGCAGGGACTCGATGAGTTTGAAGAGGCTCTGCAGAAGATCCTTGATGTAGTTGGATTTGTCCGGCGAGTCGATGATGACCTTCGGGTGCTCATCGGTGCCGTCCATCACCTTCTGTTTCTGTTCGCGGACGCTGTTGGCCCAATCCCTCAGGGGCAGGTCGGCTCGTTCCTCCACCAGACGCTGGCAAAGCTCCTCCATGCGGCGAAGCAGCAGCAGCTTGGTATCACGGGTCAGGTACTGGCCTGGAAGTTCGTCATAGATCCGCCGGGCCCGGTTATAGGCATCTTCCAGGGCGGCGACCCTTCTGGCCCGTTCGATCCTGGCGCGCTCCCGCAACTGGCTTATCACCACAATGATGATTGAAAAAACAACAACAGCGAGAAGTAAAAGAACGATGGTTACGGTATCCATGAATGCCGGACGCGCTCCCCTGATGGTTATCATTCTGAGTCGGGAAGAGGGAGTCTTGGCGATCCCCCGTGAAAGTCGCAAGTCTCTGGAAGACTAGCAGAAAAGTCTAACCCATTCCGTAGCAAGTTGTTACTGGTGTTACAATGACCACTTCATACTGGTGCCAGGTATCCCGGAGGCCTCTTATCCCCCATGGACATTTCCCGCGTTGATCTCAACCTTCTTGTCTACCTGGACGTGCTCCTGCGGGAGAAGAATGTCACCAAGGCCGCCAATCATCTCGGCATTACCCAGCCAGCCATGAGCAATGGCCTGAGGCGGCTCCGGGATCTTTTCGGTGATCCACTGCTTGTCCGCACCAGCGAGGGTATGACGGCCACCGAGCGGGCGGCGGAGCTGCAGCCGCTGGTGCGGGGCATTCTGTCGGACATCGAGCAGGCGGTGCAGGAGAAAACCCCGTTCTCCTCCCAGGACAGCCAGCGGGTGTTTCGCATCATGGCCAGTGACTATGCCGAATCCTGCCTGATGCCCCGGGTACTCCGTCGTATCCGCCAGGAGGCCCCCAATGTGACCCTGGATGTGCTCACCCCCAGCGATGTCAGCTTCCAGGACGTCGAACAGGGCCGGCTCGACATGGCCATCAACCGCTTCGACAAGATTCCCCAGTCGTTTCACCAGAAAACCCTGTGGACGGAATATTTCGCCTGCCTGATGAATGTCCGCAACCCGATACTCCAGGACCCCTTTACCCTGGACAGCTACCTGGAGGCCAGTCACATCTGGGTCAGCAAGACCGGCTTCGGGGTCGGGGTCGGGGTGAACCCCAAGGATGTGCAGCGCCTGGGCTGGGTGGATGAGGCCCTGGGTCTGATGGGACGCAAGCGTCGGATATCCGTGTTCACCCGCCATTACCAGGTCGCCATGCTGCTGGCAGAGCAGCACGATCTGATCGCCACCCTCCCCAGCCGGGCGGCATGGCTGCAGAAGGATAACCCCAACCTGGTGATCAAGCCGCCACCCTTCGATGTTCCGCCTTTTGAGCTGAAGATGGCCTGGAGCCCGCTGCTGCAGCATAACGCGGACCACCAGTGGCTACGACGCCTGGTGGCGGAAGTGGCAGAGGAAGTGGATGAGGAATTCGCCGAATTCGGGCGTCAGTTCGAGTCGGCGGAGCCCGACGGCCCCCATCGCTCAGAGCGGTAGTTCCCGTAGTTCCAGAGACGGCCGGGCGGTATCCCACATGCGCTGGAAGGTATCCGCCAGCAGCTTGACCCGGCCGCTGTCGGCGAAACCCGCGAACCCGTCGGGGCGGTCGAAACGGTGACGGACCAGCACCCCTTCCCGGTCCACCAGCAGGAACGGGTGCCCTTCCGCCGGATAGTCGTCGTTGACCAGTCTGAGTGTGATCGAGCTGGGCAGGCGGCGCAGTAGTTCCACCACCTGGTGGCGGCGCTTCACCAGTGGCCCGTCGTCATGAATCAGCAGCCGGACTTCGCTGTTGCGATGATGTCGGGCCAGGGCGGACAACAGATCCCGGAAGCGCTCGCGATCGTAGATTTCGTGGTCCAGAAGCCGGTCGTAGAGCCACAGCCGCTGGCGGGCCTGACCGATAAGGCTGTCCATGAGAGGGGATACCTGGTGGTCACGGTCGATCAGCCAGCTTTGGTCGTCGGCGCCCAGTATCATGGGGCGCCGGCGGGGTCTTTCGGCGGAGAAGCTGTTGTTGACCAGTTCCGGGGCCAGGCAACGCATCGCGAAATGGGGGATGCCGGCATCGTCGTAAGGTCCGCTACAGACATGGAAACCGCTGCGCTGGTAGAACGGCACCGCGTGTTCCTGAGCGGACAGGTGCAGGTCTTCGACCTCGCCCTCGGCCTCAGCCATCAGGTGCCGCAGCATGGCTTCGCCAATACCCTGTCCCCGGTGTTCCGGCAGTACTGCCATGCGCCCGATGTGACCTGTCTCATCCAGGGTTCTGAACAGGCGCGCGGTCGCCACCGGCGTGTTATCGGAGGTTACCGCCACGAAATGGTCGGCGATCTCGTCGGTATCGTCCCACTCCAGCTCGGGCGGTACCCTCTGCTCGTCGATGAAGACAGCCTGGCGGATGTCCTTGATAACCTTTGGGGCCAGCTGCCAGCTGTACTTTCGGAACCTGAGCGTCATTCGAAATACACGCTTCCCTGGTTGTAGAGTACGGTCATCAGCTCGGCCAGTGCCGGGTCCCGGCAGAGCTGCATCAGCGCCGCCTGGTCGGGACGGCTGGAGGCACACAATGCCGGCGCCAGGGGCCTGGCATCACCGCTCAGCAGATAGCGTTCGCCATCCACGAACAGGGCGGTCTGCTCCTCCAGTTCGGTGAAGGCGAAACGGGAGCCTTCGTTCCAGCGTAGCAGGGCACCTGCGGCGATGGCATCCAGCAATTCCTCCGCAGCCACCGGTGGCTCGGCGGGTATCACGATATCGCTGTTCTTGGGGGCGGTGCTGAACTGGCCGAACCAGAGCGCCAGCTGACGTCGGTCCGACACCCGTTCCCGGATCAGGGCGTCAAGCCTGTCCAGCACTCCGGCGCCGATGACTCCGGGGTTTTCCGGCAGCCCGGGATTCCGGTCCGGCAGGTGGGCGGAAACGTCTGTCTCGGAGCAGAGGAAGTCGGTGAACCCGGTGAGCAGATCATCCACTGTGGGAGCGCGGAAACCCACGGACAGGGTGATGCAGTCGTCCTCGGCGATTCCGTGATGGCCAATACCCGGAGGCAGATAAAGCATGTCGCCGGGCTCCAGGATAACTTCCTCCTCGGGTTGCCAGTCCCGCAGGATGCGCAGGGGTGTGCCCTCCACGCGGGGGGACTGTTCACTGCACTGGCCGCCGAATTGCCAGCGGCGTTGGCCCTGTCCCTGCAAAAGGAATACGTCGTACTGGTCGTAATGGGGTCCCACGCTGCCCCCCGGTGGCGCAAAGCTGGCCATGATGTCGTCCAGCCGCCAGTTGGGGACGAAGCGGAAGTGGTCCAGGATGTCGGCCACCTCCGGCACCCAGTGATCCAGACCCTGAACCAGCAGTGTCCAGTTGCCCTCCGGTGGTGAGGTGAAATGGTCTGTGCTGAAGGGGCCATTATGGAGTTGCCAGGGGTGACCGTTCTCCTGCTCGATCACCATGCGGGACTCCACCGCCTGTTCACAGGCCAGACCGGCCAGCTCATCGGCGCTGACCGGGCACTGGAACCCGGGGAACGCCTGGCGGATCACCAGCGGCTTCTTCTGCCAGTAGTCCCTGAGAAAGGTTTTCGCGGGCATGCCACCGGGCAGGAGTGTGGGGGTCGTCATGATCAGATCGCCCCGGCCTGTACGGAGGCGTTGCCGGTATAGCTGGCTGGCGTCAGCGCCATCAGTTCGTCCCTGGCTTGCTGGGGGATGTCCAGTGACTGGACAAAGTTCCGGATGAGCTCCGGGCTCATGTCCTTGCCCCGGGTCAGCTCCTTGAGCTTTTCATAGGGCTTCTCGATATTGTAGCGGCGCATCACGGTCTGAATCGGTTCCGCCAGTACTTCCCACGCATTGTCGAGGTCGGCCGCCAGCCGTGCCGGATTCACCTCGAGTTTGCCCAGGCCCTTGAGGGTTGCCTCGTAGGCAATCAGGCTGTGGGCAAAACCGGTACCCAGGTTGCGCAGCACCGTCGAGTCGGTCAGATCCCGTTGCCAGCGGGACAGCGGCAGCTTGCTGCCGAGGTGGGCCATGATGGCGTTGGCGATGCCCAGGTTGCCCTCGGAGTTTTCGAAGTCGATGGGGTTGACCTTATGGGGCATGGTGGACGACCCGATTTCCCCGGCCACGGTCTTCTGCTTGAAATAACCGAGGGAAATGTACCCCCAGATATCCCGGTCAAGATCGATCAGGATGGTGTTGAAACGGGCGATGGCGTCAAACAGTTCGGCGATGTAGTCGTGGGGCTCGATCTGCGTGGTGTAGGGGTTCCAGGACAGTCCCAGACCCTCCACGAAGTCCCTGGCGTTGGCAGCCCAGTCCACGTCGGGATAGGCCGACAGATGCGCGTTGTAGTTGCCCACGGCGCCATTGATCTTGCCCAACAGCTCCACCTTTCGGATCTGGTCCAGCTGGCGGCGAAGCCGATGTACCACGTTGGCCAGTTCCTTGCCCACCGTAGTGGGTGAGGCGGTCTGGCCATGGGTGCGTGAGAGCATCGGCTGGTCGGCATGTTCGTGGGCCAGTTGCTCCAGTCGGGCGACAACACGATCCATGGCCGGCAGCAGGCCATCGTCCATGCCCTCCCGGAGCATCAGGGCGTGGGACAGGTTGTTAATGTCCTCGGAGGTGCAGGCAAAGTGGACGAATTCGGTAATTGCCTGGAGTTCGGGAATGGGGGCAATCTTGTCCTTGATGAAGTATTCAACAGCCTTGACGTCGTGATTGGTGGTTCGCTCGATGGCCTTGATGTCTTCGGCGTCACCCAGGCTGAAATGCTCCACCACCTGGTCCAGGGCGTCGCGGCCGGCGGCGGAAAGCGCCGGTACTTCGGGAATGTCCGGGTGAGCGGCCAGCTGCTGGAGCCAGCGCACCTCCACCTTCACCCGGTTACGGATCAGGCCATATTCGCTGAAAATCTCCCGGAATACCTCAACTTTATTGCCATAGCGGCCGTCCACCGGAGAAATGGCGGTCAGGCTGGTCAGTTCCATCAGATATAACCTCACAAGAATAGGACAGGACGCGGGGCCCAGGGAATCGAAAAATGAATGCTGCCATGATACACCAGCCGGTCGCGCAATTCAGCGGTTGGCAGCCGGCTGCCCCTGCGCTCAGGGTTCCCGGTTATAGACCGAGTGATTGGCCTGTTCGGCAAGCTGCCGGGCGAGAGCGGCGACCTTGCGACGACGGAAGATCAGTTGCCAGCGGCGACCGCCGTTCTGGCGCCAGAGCACTGCCGAGCGGATGCCGGCCAGCAGCAGGGCCCGGACCCGGGCAGCGTTCTCCTCCCGCTGCAGAATCGCCGGGTCACCGGTGACCTGGATGCGCAGACGGAAGGTGCTGATGGTGTCCGCGTAGATGGAGGCCAGGTTGCCGATCAGGTTGCCGTGCACATAGCCGAAGTGGTTGGCGGTGTGGCGGGCCTGATTGATGCGCTGGCCAATGGCATCGAGCATGTCACGGTTGCGATTGAGGCTTGCTTCCAGCTGCAACAGGTTAAGGGCATATCGCAGAACCGCAGTGTCCTGTTGTCGGGTCTCGTTGCTGAGGATCTTGGCGAGGGCATCAAGCCCCTCCCGCAGATTCATCAGCTCGCCGCCATAAACCTCCAGGGTATTGTCCGGATTGGTCACGAACAGAGACCGCAGGGAGGTCTCGAGACTCGACTCCGCGCAGCGGCCCTGGTGGGCCACCTGGCTTACCAGGGTTGCGGCCTGGAAAACCCCGGCGAGAGCCAGGGTCTGATCGGTAAGGGACCTGCTCAAGATGCCTGTGCCTCCCGGGCCCGGGGCATGTCCGGTTCCTTCTCATTGTCCCGCCAGGTGCGCTCTATCACGGCGCCGCCCAGGCAGACCTCGCCATCGTAGAACACCACCGACTGGCCGGGCGTCACCGCTCGCTGGGTATCATCGAAGACCACCCGGGTGCCGGCACCCGTGACGGTGACCTCACAGTCCTGGTCCGGCTGGCGGTAGCGGGTCTTGGCCCTGCAGCGGAAGCTCCGGGCAGGGGGGTGTCCGGCGATCCAGTCCACCGGCGCACAGTGCAGGCCCCGGGAAAAGAGCAGGGGGTGATGCTTGCCCTGAACCGCGACAAGAACGTTTCTGCCCAGGTCTTTCTCGGCGACGTACCAGGGTTCGTCACCGAAGTTGCTCAGGCCGCCGATCCCGAGGCCCTGGCGCTGGCCGATAGTGTGGTACATCAGGCCCTGGTGGCGGCCGATGACCTGACCGTCGGGAGTCTGGATCTCGCCGGGCTGGGCCGGCAGGTATTGCTTCAGGAAGTCGCTGAACTTACGCTCCCCGATGAAACAGATGCCGGTGGAGTCTTTCTTGTCATGGGTGACAAAGCCTTGCTCCCCGGCGATACGACGCACTTCGGGCTTCTCCAGTTCTCCCACCGGGAACAGGGTGCGGGCAATGCGTTCGCCGGAAACCGCGTGGAGGAAATAACTCTGGTCCTTGTTGTTATCCAGGCCCTTGAGCAGTTGTGCCCTGCCAGGGTTTTCGGGATCGGGACGCTGGCGGGTGTAATGACCGGTGGCGATATAGTCCGCTCCCAGGGTGACCGCATAATCGAGAAACGCCCGGAACTTGACCTCCTTGTTACAGAGAATATCGGGGTTCGGGGTGCGGCCGGCGCTGTATTCTGACAGGAAGTGCTCGAACACCCGGTCCCAGTACTCCGCGGCAAAGCTCGCGGTGTGCAGGGGAATACCGATGGTCTCGGCCACGGCCCTGGCGTCCGCCAGGTCGGTCATGGCGGTGCAGTATTCGGTGCCGTCGTCCTCGTCCCAGTTCTTCATGAACAGGCCTTCCACCTGGTAGCCCTGGTCCTTGAGCAGCCAGGCGGCCACGGAGGAATCAACGCCGCCGGACATGCCGACGATGACCCGGGTGGCCTCAGGTTGCCTGGAATCTGGCGGATTCATGGGTGCGATTGTCACTGTTGCCTGCGCCTGCGAATGTCAAAAGGGCGATTGTAACATTCTTTGGGAATCCTATGCCTCCGGCTCCACAATGACATCCAGCGGAAATCGCCGGCCTTTTCGGTAATCCAGTATGCAGTCCAGCACCATGGGGCTGCGCAGGCGCTCCCCCAACTGGCGGATTTCCTCCAGGGGCAGCCAGTGAGCAGCCACGATGCCGTCGTCCAGCTCATCGGTGACGTGGCGCCGGGGGTGGGCTGCGAAGCAGAACCGGAAGTAGGTGACGCCGTTGGCGGGCGCCACGTACCGATACATGCCGAGAAACGCATGGGGCTCCACCCGCCACCCGGTTTCTTCCAGAGCCTCCCGGCGGGCCGCCTGGATGACGCTTTCGCCTTCCTCTATGTGTCCGGCGGGCTGGTTGAACACCCTCCTGCCCTCGACAACCTCTTCCACCAGCAGGAACCGGCCCTGATCGTCCTCGACAATAACCGCAACGGTCGCATGGGGTGTCCAGGTCATACTCGGGATCCTCTTTTCGACGGATTGGGTTTGGGGCGACGGCCAGGGGGCCGCTGTGTGCGGAGACCGGCCCTTCCGGCCCCAGGGGGCGCTTTGGGCAGATGCACGGTAAGGGTGCGGTATTCGCCCGGAGCAAGGCCGTCCAGGGTCCATTCGCCTATCCGCCAGCGTACCAGTCTGAGGGTAGGAAATCCGGCTGCGGCTGTCATTCGCCGCACCTGGCGATTGCGTCCTTCGGTAAGGGTCAGCTCAAGCCAGGAAGTGGGAATGGTGGCCCGGTCCCGGACCGGCGGGACCCTTGGCCACAACCCGGGTGGTTCGATGCGTCGGGCCCGGGCCGGTCGGGTCGGCCCGTCTTTCAGCTCGATTCCCCGGGAAAGGCGCTCCAGGGCCTCGTCGGAAAGGCTCCCCTCCACCTGAACAAGGTAGGTTTTTTCCATTTTCTGATTTGGAGAGGCGATCCGGTGCTGGAGTGTGCCGTCGTCCGTCAGCAGCACCAGGCCCTCGGAATCGTGGTCAAGGCGTCCCGCCGGGTAGACGTCCGGGACTCTGACATGATCAGCCAGGGTCGCACGGCCCTGCCTGTCACTGAACTGGCAGAGGGTCAGATAGGGTTTGTTCAGAAGGATAAGAGTAGCCATCCCGATATGGTATCAGACGGACACCGTCACGGCGGGCCTGAATTATCGGGAATGGCTTGGCCGATGCGCCTGCGGGCAGCTTCAACCGTTGGCTATACGTACCACGTTGCTGGACGGGCCTCGCTCACGGTCGCTGGCCTCGGCCCGCCGTTCCTGCTGACTGGCCGGTTGCGCTTCAGGCACGATATTAACCGCGTGCACGCCCTTGTCGCTGGGTTTCTTGTCAAACGTTACGGGTTGTCCGGCTTTCAGGGTCTTGTACCCGTCCATCTGTACCGAGGAGAAATGTGCAAACAGGTCATCACTGCAGCCCTCTTCGATAATGAAGCCGTAACCCTTGGCGTTGTTGAACCATTTTACTTTGCCCCTTGGCATGATGAACTCCCTTGTCCTGTCATTATCAATCGCAATTAGCGGCAGCTCTCCGGCCTCTAATTCACGGTGTTTTACACAATTTTACATTGCATGATTCACTTTTGACCAATAACCCCCGTGAGTCAATAGCATTCTTGCGGGAAATACTGATTGTGCACATTACGTGATTGTTATGAGTGATCTTGGCCTGACCCAGTGGACATGTTTTGAGGGTTTTCGGGCACTTAAGTTATATGGAGGCGGTTTTCAAAATTCGGTGATCTATGGGGTCCGACAGCGAGGCAACGATCTGTCCGCCGTGATCACGCCACGATGCTGGTTGATACCCACCCTGACGCGGTATCATCTGCGGGAACTTTGCCGGTGGAGCATGGTCGTAACTGACGTACTCGCCGGTTCTTTACCCGGGGGCCCGGAAGCATTCTTCCTAGAGCGTAACGAGGCTCTTCTCCGACCTTGAAAACCCGCCTCCGGACATCCATCTTATGTCACAGAAACCGACATCCGGTGAGAGAATCATGCGGACACTCAGAAATTCTCTACTAGTATTGAATCAGGGGGATCAGGACGATCACGACGACCAGCCCGGTCGTCAGGATGATGTCAGCGTAGCCCCGGCAAAACCGGCGCTGAAGCGACCTGCCCGATATCGGGTTGTCCTCCTGAACGACGATTACACCCCCATGGACTTCGTGGTGGATGTATTAATGAAGTTCTTCGGAATGAACGAGGAAAAGGCGACGCAGGTAATGCTGCTCGTCCATACGCAGGGAAAGGCCGTATGTGGGGAATATACCCGGGACATCGCGGAAACGAAGGCGGCCCAGGTGAATCAGTATTCCTCGGAGTGCGAACACCCGCTGCTGTGCGAGATTGAACGTGCGGACTGACTGACCTTTTGTGGGGGTGGCCCATGCTGAGCAAAGATCTAGAAATAACGCTGAATGCAGCTTTCCGGAATGCCCGTGACAAGCGCCATGAATTCATGACGGTTGAGCACCTGCTGCTGGCATTGCTGGACAATGATTCAGCTTTGGGCGTCCTCAAAGCCTGCGGGGCAGACCTGCAGCGCCTTCAGGATGAGCTGACTGAATTTGTCGATTCCACGACGCCGCTGATTCCGGGTTCCGACAGCGAGCGTGAAACCCAGCCGACCCTGGGATTCCAGCGTGTTCTCCAGCGCGCGGTATTCCATGTCCAGTCCTCTGGCAAGAAAGAAGTCACCGGGGCCAACGTACTGGTGGCCATTTTCAGCGAGCAGGAAAGCCAGGCGGTTTACCTTCTGAAGAAGCAGAACATCGCCCGGATCGACGTGGTGAACTTTGTTTCCCACGGCATTTCACGGGTCCAGGGCGCCGAGGACCAGGAGGGGCCGGATCAGGCCGCCCAGGAAGAGGCAGCGGAAGAAGGCTCGTCCAACAAGCCGCTGGAGGCCTACGCGACCAACCTCAACGAGCAGGCCCGTCAGGGCCGTATCGATCCACTGATCGGGCGGGAACACGAGGTGGAGCGGGTGGTGCAGATTCTGGTCCGCCGCCGCAAGAACAATCCATTGCTGGTGGGGGAGGCCGGTGTCGGCAAGACCGCTATCGCCGAGGGTCTGGCGCGCCGCATCGTCGACGGCCACGTGCCGGAAATCATCTCCGACGCGGTGGTCTATTCGCTGGACCTGGGCGCTCTGCTTGCCGGTACCAAATACCGGGGGGACTTCGAGAAGCGTCTGAAAGGACTGCTGGCCGAGCTCAAGAAGGAAAAGCGCGCCATTCTGTTCATTGACGAGATTCACACCATCATCGGTGCGGGCTCGGCATCGGGCGGAGTGATGGACGCTTCCAACCTGCTCAAGCCGATGCTCAGCACCGGCGAGATCCGGTGCATCGGCTCCACCACCTTCTCCGAGTTCCGTGGCATCTTCGAAAAGGACAGTGCCCTGGCACGTCGCTTCCAGAAGATCGACGTCAACGAGCCCAGTGTCGAGGATACCTATCAGATCCTCAAGGGGCTGAAGCCTCACTTCGAGAAGCACCACGATCTGAAATACACCGACAAGGCCCTTCGGGTGGCAGCGGAGATGGCGGATCGCTATATCTCCGACCGGCATCTGCCGGACAAGGCCATCGATGTTATCGATGAGGCCGGTGCCCGCCAGCGCCTGCTCCCGGAAGCCAAGCGCCGCAAGGTGATCGGTGTGTCCGCGATCGAGGACGTGGTGGCCACCATCGCGAGGATTCCGCCGAAGAGTGTTTCCAGCAATGACAAGGATCTGCTGCGCAACCTGGAGCGGGACCTGAAGATGACCGTGTTCGGTCAGGACACCGCTATCGAAAGCCTCTCCACCGCCATCAAGCTGGCGCGCGCCGGCCTGAAGGCTCCGGAAAAGCCGGAAGGCGCCTTCCTGTTCGCCGGTCCCACCGGCGTGGGCAAGACCGAGGTGACCCGACAGCTTGCCAAGGTTCTGGGCATCGAGCTGGTCCGTTTCGACATGTCGGAATACATGGAGCGGCATACGGTGTCGCGGCTGATTGGTGCGCCTCCGGGTTACGTTGGGTTTGATCAGGGTGGTCTGCTGACGGAAGCGGTCAACAAGCATCCCCATTGCGTGCTGCTGCTGGACGAGATCGAGAAGGCGCACCCGGAAGTGTTCAACCTGCTGCTGCAGGTTATGGACCACGGCAGGCTGACTGATAACAACGGCCGCAAGGCGGACTTCCGCCATGTCATCCTGGTGATGACCACCAACGCGGGCGCGGAGGACATGAGCCGGCGGTCCATCGGCTTCAGCGAGCAGGATCACAGCACTGATGGTATGGAGGTCATCACCAAGACCTTCACGCCGGAATTCCGGAACCGCCTCGACTCCATCATCCAGTTTGGTGCCCTGGAGCCGGGAACCATCACCCACGTGGTGGACAAGTTCCTCACAGAGCTGCAGGCACAGCTTGATGAGAAGCATGTGGTTCTGCATGTGGATGATGATGTGAAGGTGTGGTTGGCGGAGCGTGGCTACGATCCCGTCATGGGCGCCCGGCCGATGGCCCGGCTGATCCAGGACAAGATCAAGCGCCCCCTGGCCGAACAGATTCTGTTCGGTGCATTGTCGGAGAATGGTGGCGAAGTGAACATCCACCTCAAGGATGACGAGCTGGTGTTCGAATACGAGAACGAGCCGGCCGAAGCGATCTGACCGGAACCGTGCAACAGCAGTAAAAGCAAAAGCCCCGCCTTGGCGGGGCTTTTGCTATTTACAGATGTCGAACCTGGTCAGACCTGGCAGGACACCGGCGTTCTTAACGGGCGCGGTAGACGATGCGGCCCTTGCTCAGGTCGTAGGGAGTCAGCTCAACCTTGACCTTGTCGCCGGTGAGGATGCGGATGTAGTTCTTGCGCATCTTGCCGGAGATGTGAGCGGTGACAACGTGGCCGTTGCTCAGCTCAACACGAAACATGGTGTTCGGAAGGGTATCAACAATGGTGCCCTCCATTTCAATGACATCTGATTTTGCCATTCAGTAAGAACCTCGCTTGGATTGGTTTTCCATGGCAATCGCGGCTATCGCCGTTGCCCTGATTCTGGAGTTGCGCAATTCTGCCTCATTTGGGCGCGATTGGCAAAAAATGGCGGGAATTTTGCCGGTGCCAGCGCGCGTCCGGAGACACTGACGGTCAGTTGGTTTCCGGTTCAAAAGGTTGCCAGGTGCCCTCTGTCAGTGCCTGGATGGGGCGGAAGCGGGTTTTATAGTTCATCTTGCGACTCTCGGAAATCCAGTACCCCAGATAGATCCAGGGTAGCTGCCGACGCCGTGCCTCCTCCACCTGCCAAAGGATTGCCAGGGTGCCAAGGCCCCGGTTCTCGTGATCCGGGTCGAACATGGTGTAGATGGCGGAAAGTCCGTCATCCAGGACGTCCATCACCGCAAGACCAATAAGCTGGTCGCCCAGACTGATTTCCAGGAACCGGCTTTCGGTGGCGCCTTCCACCAGGAATGACTCGAACTGATCCCGGGATGGGGGGTACATGTCGCCATCGGCATGGCGCTCATTGATGTACCGGGCATACAGTTGATAGTAACGCTCCGAGAAGTGGGCGGGCACAAGCCGGAAATCCAGGTCCTGATTCCGCTTCCAGACCCGTCGCTGGGACCGGTCCGGACGAAAGGCGCGGGCATCCAGTCTCACCGGTACACAGGCATTGCAGTGCTCACAGTGGGGCCGGTAGTAATGGGAACCACTGCGGCGAAAGCCCAGGGCGGTGAGCTGGCTGTACAGGCGCCTGTCAACCTGGGCCCTGGGGTCAACGAACATGGTGGTTGCATCCCGGCCCGGCAGGTAACTGCACTTATGGGCGGGTGTGGCAAAGAAAACCAGTGTTCTGAGGCTGCTCATGAACGCTTCCCCTCCGGTGGTTGCCAATGCCAGTCCAGCTGCCACAGGTGCGGTTTCGGAGACTGGTCGACGTTGTCCCTGAGTATAGTCAGGAAATCACTGCGGGGAATAGTGCGTGCGCCCATCCTGAGCAGGTGCCGGCTCTCCACCTGACAGTCGATCACGCGGTAATTCCATCGGGCCAGCTGGCTGCTGAGATGCACCAGGATCACCTTGGAGGCATTGGTTTCCAGGGAAAACATGGATTCCGCGAAAAAGCAGCGCCCCAGCGCCAGGCCGTAAAGCCCTCCGACCAGTTCGCCCCGATTGTTCCAGGCTTCTACCGAATGGGCGTGACCCTGGCGGTGAAGCTCCACATAGGCCTGCTCCATCTCGTTCGTGATCCAGGTGCCCTCGACCCGGGTTGAGCCGCACAGATGGATCACCCGGCGAAATGCCTGATCCAGGGTGATGGTAAACAGCTTCTGGTTCAGGGTCCGGCGCAGACTGCGGGATACATGGACCTGCCCCGGAAAGATGACGCAGCGAGGATCCGGGGACCACCAGAGAATGGGCTGTTCATCGCTGAACCAGGGAAAAATGCCGTTGCGGTAGGCGTGCAGCAGGCGCTCGGGCGCAAGATCGCCCCCCAGGGCCAGCAGGCCATCAGGTTCCTCCAGAGCCTCCTCGGCAGGAGGGAACCAGAGGTAATCAGGATCTAACCAGGGCAGGGCGCTCATCGTCTACGAACTACTCCGGGGTGGCCGACGGTGTCAGCCACCCGGTTGCAGGTGGTTCGTTCAGGCCTGGTCCAGGAAGCGCTCGGCGTCCAGGGCAGCCATGCAGCCAAAACCGGCGGAAGTCACGGCCTGGCGGTAGACATGGTCAGCCACATCGCCGGCGGCAAAGACCCCGGGAACACTGGTCTGGGTAGCCATGCCTTCCAGCCCGCTACGAATACGGATGTAGCCACCTTCCATATCCAGCTGGCCTTCGAAGAGCTGGGTATTGGGCCTGTGGCCGATGGCAATGAATACACCCGCCAGGTCAATTTCCTGAGTACCCTGGTCCTTGGTGCTGATGATACGCATGCCGGTGACGCCGGTGTTATCGCCCAGTACCTCGTCCAGGGTGTGGTCCCAGATGATATTCACATTGCCGTTCTGGGCCTTTTCAAACAGCTTTTCCTGGAGAATCTTCTCCGCTTTCAGCTTGTCACGGCGGTGTACCAGGGTAACCTCGTCAGCGATATTGGAGAGATAGAGTGCCTCCTCCACCGCGGTGTTGCCGCCGCCGATCACCGCCACTTTCTGCTTGCGATAGAAAAAACCATCGCAGGTGGCGCAGGCCGATACGCCCTGGCCCTTGAACTTCTCTTCCGACTCCAGGCCCAGGTACATGGCGGACGCGCCGGTGGCTATGATCAGGGCATCGCAGGTGTATTCGCCGCCGTCGCCCTTCAGGCGGAAGGGGCGGTTACGGAGGTCGGCTTCGTTGATGGTGTCATAGACCACGTTGGTCTCGAACCGCTCGGCATGCATGAGCATCCGCTGCATCAGCTCCGGGCCCTGAACGCCTTCGTTGTCGCCGGGCCAGTTGTCCACGTCGGTGGTGGTGGTGAGCTGACCGCCCACCTCAATACCGGTAATCAGGGTGGGCTTGAGATTGGCGCGGGCCGCGTAAACAGCGGCGGTATAGCCGGCCGGGCCGGAACCGAGAATGATCAGTCGGGAATGTTTGCTGTCTGTCATCGCTTGTCTCTTGGTGTCTTGGGCAGCGCGTGAAGATTACCAATGCGAGGTTGCACGCTGCATTATGAATATCCGGGCATGGTCCTGTCTATCGGGCTCTCGCTCGCCGTTGGCAGGACACGCCGGCGTGCCGGAAAATTTGCCGCTGCCGCCACCGCTTACCGGCGTTTCGAATCAGGTGGGCAAGGGTAGCAAGTCCGGGGCCCGGTGCGAATTTGTTTTCGGTAATCCGCCCTATTGAATGCCGCTATGCCTCGACACTAGCGCCCGATGACCGGCACCTGATCCAGCAGCTGCCGCACACGCTGCTCCCCCTTGCCATAGTCACCCTGTTCCAGGCGATGGCCCGCTATTGCAGCAAACACCGCCTGTACGTCATCCGGCAGGACATGGTGCCTCCCGCTCATCAGTGCCCATGCACGGGACGCCCTGACCAGCCCCAGCCCGGCTCGTGGTGACAGACCATAGAGGAGGCCCGGCATGCGCCGGCTTTCCTCCAGCAGGTTCTGGATGTAGTCCAGCAGCGCGGGGCTGGTGGACACTCTGGTAACGCCGGCCTGCAGGGTTCTCAGGTCATCGGGTGTGAACATGGTGCGCAGGCGTTCCGTCATCTGGCGCCGGTCCTCGCCCTCCAGCAGTTCCCGTTCCGCCTTGGGGTCAGGGTAGCCCAGCCGTAGTCGCATGAGGAACCGGTCGAGCTGGGATTCCGGCAGCGGATAGGTGCCGCCCTGTTCCGCCGGATTCTGTGTGGCGATGACAAAGAATGGCCAGGGCAGGGGACGGGTTTCACCCTCAATGGAGACCTGGCGCTCTTCCATCGCCTCCAGCAGGGCACTCTGGGTACGTGGAGAGGCGCGGTTCACCTCATCGGCAAGCACAACCTGGGCGAAGATCGGACCCTGGTGGAAGACCAGGGTGCCGGCTTCACGGTCATACATGGAGAAACCCAGAACATCCGCCGGCAACAGGTCATTGGTGAACTGGATGCGCTGGTAAGTGAGCCCCATGACCTTCGCCAGAGCGTGGGACAGGGTGGTCTTGCCCATGCCGGGAATGTCCTCGATCAGCAGATGCCCCTGGGCCAGCAGGCCGCAAAGGGCGAGCCGGATCTGGGGCTCCTTGCCGAGAACGATGTGGTTGAGCTCCGTGACCGCCGCGTCGACCAGTTTTTTCATCGCTGACGTCAGTCCCGTACCCGCTTGAGGATATCGCCGTAGGCATCAATGCGCCGGTCCCGCAGGTGCGGCCAGATCCGGCGGACCGACTCGCTACACCGCCGGTCGATTTCGCCGATGAGCACGGTTTCACTGTTTTCGTCGGCGCGGGCCAGGAATTCGCCCTGGGGACCGCAGATAAAACTGTTGCCCCAGAACTGGATACCGCTGGTATGACCGGAGGGGTCGGGTTCGCTGCCGACACGGTTGGGTGCAACCACCGGCAGGTTGTTGGCCACGGCGTGGCCGCGCTGGACCGTTACCCAGGCTTCGAGCTGGCGTGCCTGTTCCTCGGGTTCATCGGTATGGTCCCAGCCAATGGCCGTGGGATAGATAAGAATCTCGGCACCGGCAAGCGCCATCAGGCGGGCCGCCTCCGGGTACCATTGATCCCAGCACACCAGAACCCCGAGCTTGCCGACAGAGGTCTGGATCGGGGTAAAGCCACTCTGGCCATTGTTGAAAGTGGCATCGCCGGGAGTGAAAAAGAACTTCTCGTAAAAGCCCGGATCGTCAGGGATGTGCATCTTGCGGTAGATGCCGGCGATGGTGCCGTCGGTTTCGAACACCACCGCTGTGTTGTGGTAAACACCGTTCATCCGCCGCTCGAATACGGACCCCACAAGGACAATGCCCAGCTCCGCCGCCAGGGCGCCCAGCCGTTCCGTTGTGGGTCCCGGCACCGGTTCGGCCAGCTCGAAAACCTCAACATCTTCGGTCTGACAGAAGTAAAGGGTGCTGTGCAATTCCTGCAGTACCACAAGGTTGGCCCCCTGAGCGGCGGCCTGGCGGACCAGGCGCTCGGAAGTGCTCAGGCTGACATCCTTGCTGTCCGAGCAGGTCTGCTGGATGGCAGCAACTTTCAGGGTGTTACTGGTGATGTTGCGGGCGCTCATAGGTTCACCGCTCCAGGGGGCAGTTGCATGGTGACGCAGTGCAGACTGCCGTGCTGCTCAATCAGTGGCCGGCAGGGCACGGAAATGATCTCTCTCAGTGGGAACAGGTCCCGGAAGATCGCCAAGGCCGCCTCATCCTGGGGGACGCCGTACACCGGCACCAGCACCGCGCCGTTGATGATCAGGAAGTTGGCGTAGGTTGCCGGCAACCGCTCCCCTTCCTCGCCATAAATAGCGTCTGGCCAGGGCAGAGGGGTCAGCCGATAGGGACTGCCATCGGCCTGACGGAACTGCGCCAGTTCCTCTTCCATGGCGCTCAGGGCCGGAAAATGTTCGTCTTCCGGATCGTCGCAACGCACATAGCAGATATGGTCAGGGTTGCAGAAGCGGGCCAGGGTATCAATGTGGCTGTCGGTGTCATCGCCGGCCAGATATCCATGGTTGAGCCAGAGTACGCGGGTCGCGCCCAGGGTCTCCCCGAGTATCGTTTCAATGGCCGAGCGGTCGTGATCCGGGTTGCGGGAAGGTGTCATCAGGCATTCGCTGGTGACCAGCAGGGTGCCCTCGCCGTCGGACTCGAGAGAACCGCCCTCCAGGATGAAATCCACGGCCTCCAGGGGGATATCGCCGAAGCAGCCGGCATTCGCCAGGTGTCGGTTCAGGGCGTTGTCCTTTTCCCATGGGAACTTGCCCCCCCAGGCGTTGAAGCGGAAATCCAGCAGGCGGATACCGTCTTCGGTGGAAACGGCAATGGGACCATGGTCACGGGCCCAGGTATCGTTGGCTGGTGCCGGAACACAATGGGCGCGGCCGGGCAATTGCTGTTGCCCGGCCCAGGCGTTGAGTTCCCGCTGCAGTTCCTCGGCCCGGAAAACGTGCTCGCAACTGATCAGCAGATGCTCGAAACGAAGCACTGCCCTGGCGATATCGAGAAAAACCGGCTCAACCTCCTGCAGGCGACTGAACCAGTCGGTTCCGGGGTGGGGCCAGGTGAGCATGACGGCACTCTGGGGGGCCCACTCGGCAGGCATCACGCGTGTCGAAGTCAAGGTAGCAACCATCCACTTGGGTTAACGGTCAGGGTTGCGCGGGCGAAAACGACCAGGCCGTTATCCGGCGCCCGCGGAGATGAGCCGCATTCTATCGGTTTGCAGGCTTTACGTCAGGCGTGTTTTGAAGCTCCCGCCAATTCAGCGGGCAGGCTTGACCACGGTGTGGATAACCCGGTTGTACTCGAAGTACACGACAAAGCCCGGATAGTGCCATTGGGTGATGGGTGGGTCCCCAACAGGGCCGGAGGTGCTGACCGGGTCGCCATATCGCTGACGTACCGTTTCCCGGGTCTGGCCGGTGTCGGGCAGGTCCATGCTTTTCCGTTCCCCCTGGGACATTACCGGTACCTTGACCTCCTCGGCCGTTGCACCGGGAACGGTAGCCAGCCCGAAGGCAGATATCGCCAGACTCGCGGCAATCGCCGCGGACGTCAGCTTTTTCATTAGCAGCTCTCCTGAAACTTCTGTAATGTTTTTCGACCCGAATCCCGGCGGCGTCCGGCATCGGCCGGAGGGGCCCGGCAAGCAGCCCCCGCCATTCATCAATTGCGTCCATTATTGCGATGGTTCGCCACCCTGTCTCTGTCGAATCTGCCATCGCATGACGTGTTTCGCAATCTGCTGACGATCCGCTTCCTGGATTTCGATGAAACGGGTATGCACCAGAGCCTGATCACCGCTCTGGCCACGGGAAGGGGGAGTGACGTCGACAACTTTCGCCCTTGCCCGGGGCTGGAACAGTTCCGGTGGCAGGGTGAGGCGAATGGCAAGCAGGTCGCCCTGATGCAGTTCACCAGCGGGAGCCAGAAAGCTTACACCGCCTTCACTCAGGGTCACGTCTCGCCACTGTTGCGGTTGCAACGGATTTTGCTCAAAGGCCATAATGCGCGCCAGCGTATCCACCTTGCTGTTCAGTGATTTGAACAGAGAGGTCAGTAACCGGTCTTTTTCGGTCAGCAGCGAAAGCTGGTTGCGGATTTCCATGTCCAGGCGTTTCAGTTCGGACTTGAGGCCGTCCAGATGGTCGTCGTCGAACGGCTTGATGTCGCCGTCAGTGGGTGGCAGTAACCGGCGGTATTCAAGGCCGACCCGGTCTTCGACACGGAAAAAATCGCGCCGGTCCGGATCCTGTGAGTGTGACGACATCGAAACTCCCTAGACAGCCAGGGGGAACAGGGCGCGCCGGGCGAAAGACCGGGCCAGTCTGCGGCCGCGGACGCGTTGAAAGTGATAGCCAGAATTTTTAACAGTTTAGCAGCTTCCCGGCGGCAGAAAAGCGGAAGCAACCCTTTGACTTCCGGCAGTGACAGGCGACCTGTATGTTCCGACCTCTTTCCTTCTACATCGGTCTGCGATACACCGCGGCCAAGCGACGTAATCACTTTATTTCCTTTATCTCCCTCACCTCCATGATCGGCCTGATGCTGGGTGTGGCTGTGCTGATCATCGTACTGTCGGTGATGAACGGATTTGATCGTGAGCTCAAGGAAAAGGTGCTCGGCATGGTGCCCCATGCGGTAGTGAAGGGCGATCCCTACCTTGAGGACTGGCAGGCGGTGGATGAGCGGGTAACCGAACACCCGCGGGTACTGGCGGCGGCGCCGTTCATCGAAGGGCAGGGCATGGTCACGGGGGGCGGTAATGTCCGTGGCGTACTGATCAAGGGCATCGTCCCTGAAGAAGAAGACACCGTTTCCATCGTCTCCAGCCAGATGGTTGAGGGCAGCCTCGATGACCTGGTTCCCGGAGAGTTCGGCATTATTGTCGGCCGCCCCCTGGCGGTCAGCCTGAAGCTGCAGCCCGGAGACCGGCTCACGGTGGTCCTGCCGGAGGCCTCGGTCAGCCCGGCAGGGGTCATGCCACGGCTGAAACGGTTCACCGTTGTCGGTGTCTTCAGCACCGGGGCCGAGCTGGATGGCAATTACACCCTGGTCCACATGGAAGACGCCGCCAAGCTGATGCGTACCGGCGGCAAGGCCGAAGGGGTGCGGCTGCTGGTCGACGATCTTTTCGCGGCGCCGGTGGTGGCCGAACAGGCCGCCCTCAGTCTGGGTGGGCGTTATTACATTTCCGACTGGACCCGCACCCACGGCAGTCTGTTCAGCGCCATCCAGATGGAAAAGACCATTATCGGTCTGCTGCTGATGTTCATCGTGGCGGTGGCGGCGTTCAACATCGTCTCGACCCTGGTCATGGTGGTAACCGACAAGACCGGAGATATCGCCATTCTCAGGACCATGGGGGCGACGCCGGGCCGGATCATGCGGATTTTCATGGTGCAGGGGGCCATTATTGGCATCTTCGGCACCCTGGTGGGAACCGCCCTGGGTATCCTCGGGGCACTCTACATCAGCGATCTGATCAGTGGCCTGGAGAGTGTGCTCAACCACCAGTTCCTCAACGCGGATGTCTATTTCATCAGCTACCTGCCCTCTGACCTGCAGTGGCCCGACGTGGCCATCATCAGTGGCGCCGGCCTTGTCATGAGTCTGCTCGCCACCCTTTATCCGGCGTGGCGGGCTTCCAGGGTCGATCCGGCGGAGGCCCTGAGATATGAGTGAGGCAATGTCCATGCAAGCCAGTCAACAGCCGGTTATCGAATGCCGGTCCATTACCCGGACCTACCGCGAGGGACCGACCACCCTCACCATTTTTTCCGACATCTCCCTTTCCGTCGGAGCAGGTGAGACCGTGGCTATCGTTGGCAGCAGTGGTGCCGGCAAGACCACCCTGCTGAACCTCCTGGGGGGGCTGGATCGGCCATCCTCCGGACATATCGCCATCTGCGGTGAGGATATCCACCGCATGGGGGAGGCGAAACGGGCCCGTTTCCGCAACCGGCACCTGGGATTTGTCTACCAGTTCCACCACCTGCTGCCGGAGTTTTCCGCCCGGGAAAACGTGATGCTCGCCTGTACCCTCGATGGAATGGCGGTCAGTGATGCCGGCCGCAAAGCCGATGCCATGCTGGCCAAGGTGGGCCTGGGCGAGCGGCTGGAGCACAAGCCGGGAGAGCTGTCGGGGGGGGAGCGCCAGCGGGTTGCCATCGCCCGGGCCCTGGTCAACGAGCCTGAGTGCGTGTTGATGGATGAGCCCACCGGCAATCTCGATGAGCAGACCGGCGAGAGTGTTCAGCGATTGATCGAAGGTCTTCGCGACCAGTTGGGGATTGCCTTCGTGGTGGTTACCCACGACATGTCCATGGCCCGCAGTCTGGGGCGGGTGCTGAGACTGGAGCAGGGCCGGCTGCACCCGGTGTGATTCAGTCCCGGAACCGGCGTTTCTGCCAGTCTGACCGTACCTTGCGTCGCCACAGGTACTGGATGATGAGGTAACTGGTGCAGCCAAGTACAATGGCCACCGCCACCGAGCCGATGTAGAGCGGAATGCCGATTTCCACCAGGCGCTCGCTGAACCATTGCCAGGACAGCTGAAACTCGAAGGTGATCACCGGGCGGTCGAGCAGTATCGCCCCCACTTTGTAATTGAAGTAGAAGATCGGCGGCATGGTGAGCGGGTTGCTGATCCAGACCAGGGCGACGGACAGAGGAAGGTTGGCGTTCAACAGAACGGCGCCGAAGGCCGCGGCCAGCATCTGGAAAGGCATGGGGATCAGGGCCAGGAAAATGCCGATCAGGAACGCCCGGGCAACGCTGTGGCGATTGATGTGCCATAGGTTCGGTTCATGAAGAATATCCCCGAGAAAGCGCAGCGACTCCAGGGAGCGCACTTTCTCCGGTGACGGGATATAGCGTTTCATGAACTTCTTCGGCATATCGAAGAGGAGCCTGTCTGCTGGGAGCGGTCTGGCCCTGAGGCAGGCCGCGGTCCGGAAATTCGAAATTGGAACAACATCCGGGGGGCAACAGGAAAGCCCCTGGCCGGTCCTCCATCTGGTCACTATTCTGAATTACCGGGATGGAGTACTAACTACGGACGGTCTGATCAATGGGCGCATGGATTGCCGCCTTTTCTTGCGGCGTCATCATACTTTACTCCAGCCTTTTGGCGCCACCTCAGGCATTGTGGCTTGCCCTGGCGGGGATAGCACTTGGCCTGTCCGTGCGGCTGCGATGCCGGCACCGCTACGTTGCGGAGGACTGGCCGATTCTGGCGTGCTTTCTCGTGGGGCTGGCCTGGGCGGCGCTTCACGCCCAGTGGCGACTGTGGGACCAGCTTTCTCCGGGGCTGGAGGGAAGCCGCCTCAAAGTCACCGGCTATCTGTG
This sequence comes from Marinobacter daqiaonensis, assembly GCF_900115285.1. Classification (GTDB taxonomy): domain Bacteria; phylum Pseudomonadota; class Gammaproteobacteria; order Pseudomonadales; family Oleiphilaceae; genus Marinobacter; species Marinobacter daqiaonensis. The sequence continues at coordinate 812,948 of NZ_FOYW01000001.1, read as the reverse complement.
CGATGCCCCGTCCCCCGGTGCCTGGGGGAGTGTCCGTTTCAGCCTGTGCCTCACCGGTGAGCTCGACGCCGGCCTCCCGCGCAGACTGCGTCTTTCCTGGTATGGCGACAAGGCGACGCTTGACCTGCCCACGCCGATGACGGCGGAGGTGATCCTGAAGCGCCCACACGGCGCGGTGAACCCCGGGGGCTTTCGTTATGAAACCTGGCTTTTCCGCAAGGGCTACGGGGCCACAGGCACGGTGCGCTCGGTCGTGCCGGCGGACGATACCCCCTGTGGCCTGGTCTGCCGCTACCACCGCTGGCGCCAGCAGCTTGTCGCCGCCAGCGGCGATGCCCTGGCCGGCATGAACCACAGGGGCCTGGCCCGGTCGCTGTTGCTGGGGTATCGCGGCGAACTCGGCCAGCAACATTGGGACGTGCTCAATGCCACGGGGACCATCCACCTGGTCGCCATTTCCGGGCTCCACCTCGGGCTGGTGGCTGGCCTGACGGCCCTGGTGCTGCGCTGGCTGGGCGCTCGCCTGCCGTCCCGTTCCGGCTCCGCCTCCAGGCTGCGCTACCTATTATGGGGGCTGACGGTAGTGGTTGCCCTCGGCTACGGGATGCTGGCCGGGTTTACGGTGCCGACCCGGCGCGCGCTGGTGATGGTGGTGATCGGTGGCTGGCTGTTGCTCCGGGGCAAGCTGACGAATGCCTGGCAGGGCTGGCTGGTGGCCCTCGGCCTGGTGCTGGCGGCGGATCCGCTGTCGCCCCTGGATCAGGGTTTCTGGCTGTCTTTCGCAGCCGTCGCGGTACTCGTTCTGGTGTTCAGTCGGCGCCAGGGTGCGGTGAGGCCCTTAAGGGCGCTCGTCCTGGCCCAGCTGGCGGTGTTTGCCGGACTGTGGCCCGTGTTGTCGCTGCTGGACCAGGCCGCTTCGCCAGTGGGCCTTATTGCCAATCTGCTGGCAATTCCCTGGCTCTCCCTTGTGGTGATGCCGACCCTGTTGCTCGGCGGAGGGATTCTGCTGGTGGGGCCAGGGTCAGTGGAGCCCTGGGTGGGGCTGGCGTTCGATCTTGTGCTGGCGCCACTGTGGTGGCTGTTGTCATTGCTGGCCACGGTGCAGGTTTCGGGTGGCCGCCAGCCCTTCCTGATTGCCCTTGCTATTGCGGTGGTATTGCTGACAGTACTCTGGTGGCCCGACCGGCGCCTGCGGGCGGCAGCGGCAGCGATGTTATCGGCTGGCCTGCTTGCCGGGTTCTCGGGCCTCCAGCCGGCGAACCACCGGCAGGACACGCCCCGGATCTGGGTGTGGGATGTGGGCCAGGGTCTGTCGGTACTGGTGCATCATCGCCACGAGACGCTGCTCTACGATACCGGTCCGGAGTCGGCCAGCGGCTACAATGCCGTCACCGAGGTACTGGTGCCATCACTGGAGCGGGTGGGTGTCGAGCGTCTGGATACCCTGGTTCTGAGCCACGGCGACCGGGATCACGCCGGAGGTCTGGGGCATCTGTTCCGGCATTATTCCCCTGCCCGGGTGATCTCTGGCGAACCCGGAAGGGTTCTGGCCGATGCCGGCCTCCCGTTTTCCGTCGCCCCCTGCCGCGGGCAGCCACCCCTGGAGATTGGTGATGTGCGGGTCCGTTTCTGGCAGGCGGCGCCGGAGCAGGCCCGGGACAGCAACGACCGCTCCTGCGTCGTTGTGATCGACCATGGTGGTGAGCAGGTCATCCTGCCAGGGGACATTTCCCGGCCTGTCGAAAGGGCTTTCCTGGAGGCCCGGCATCCGACCCGGGAAGGGCGGGTCAGGGGCCTGACCGTATTCGCGCCCCATCATGGCAGCAACACCTCCTCGGGCAAGGCCTGGGTGAGTGGACTCGCGCCGGATCGGGTGATTTTCACCGCCGGCTACCGCCATCGTTACGGCCACCCTCATCCGGATGTGGTGCAGCGCTATCATGAAGCAGGTGCGGAACTCTTCAACACGGCGACTACCGGCGCCCTGAGGCTGGACCTGGCCGAAGGAGATATCCGGATCACCCCATGGCGGGACCGGGCGCCCTTCTGGATTCGTCCCGCGGAGGCGCTGGATCCGATGCGGAGTGAGTAATTCTTCCCACTCCGGAACTTTCCTCCCGATTTTCTTCCCGCTCCGGTACTTAAGGGGTGTGGTGTGATTTCGTGGCTATGCTAAAGTAGCGCCGCTTGTAACAGATCAGGGAGACCAAGCGTGTTTGAGCTTCTGAAAGCTGGCGGCATTCTGATGGTGCCGATTGTGATTTGCTCCATCCTGGCGCTGGCCATCATTCTGGAGCGCTTCTGGACCCTCAGGCCGTCCCGGGTGGCGCCGCCGGGAATCATGGCGGAGCTGTGGCGCTGGATCAAGAGCAAGGATCTCAACGCTCGCAAGCTCAAGGCTCTGCAGGCCTCATCACCGACGGGCCGGGTTCTGGCAAGCGGTCTGATGAATGCCAAGCATGGCCGCGAGGTCATGAAGGAAAGCATCGAGCACGAAGCCAGCCAGGTCATTCACGAACTGGAACGGTTCCTCAATCCCCTCGGCACCATTGCCACCATTACCCCGTTGCTGGGTCTGCTGGGCACTGTCGTGGGTATGATCAAGGTGTTCGCGGAGATGGAGTTCACCGGCGCGGGTAACGCCCAGGCGCTCTCCGGAGGCATTGCCGAGGCGCTCATGACCACCGCCGCCGGCCTCAGTGTTGCCATTCCCGCATTGATCGCCCACCGCTATTTCATCCGTCGGGTAGACGCCCTGGTGGTGGATATGGAACAGGAAGCCATCCGGCTGGTGGAAGTGGTCCATGGCGACCGTGAAATCGACGTCGAGGGAGCCTGACGGCCGTGAAATTCAAGCGCCAGCGTAGCCAGGAAGTGGGGGTGGATCTGACCCCCCTCATCGATGTGGTGTTCCTGCTGCTGATCTTCTTCATGGTGTCCACCACCTTCACCCGGGAAAGCCATCTCAATATCCAGCTGCCCGAGGCCAGGGGAGAGGCCGCCGAGACGGAGGTCAGCGAGATTGACGTGGTGGTAAATGCCGATGGGCACTACATTGTCAATGACCGGTCGCTGGTCAACAATCAGCGCAAGACCCTGGAGCAGGCAATTCGCGAGGCTTCCGGCGGTGAAACCGGCGTGCCGTTCATCATTACCGCGGACGCGCGCACACCCCATGAATTTGTCGTCAGGGCCATGGACGTTGCCGGCGAGCTGGGCTTTACCCAGCTGAGCATCACCACCGAAAGGATGTCGGACGACCCATAGTGTTCAAGGGACTTCTGTTACCGACCACCTGGCAGGGCAATGAACCAAGCTGAAGCATCCAACTGGCAGACCTACGGGCGTCTGCTCAAGTACGCAAAACCGTTCTGGCTGGCCTTCTCCCTGGCGGTGGTGGGTAACGTCATCTATGCCGCCGCCTCAACGGGCATGGCTGCGGCCATGGAATTCGTCATCCAGGCCATCGAGAACCCCACCCCTGAGAATCGCATTCTGATTACCGGCATGATCGTGGGTGTCTTCGCCCTCCGGGGCCTGGGCACCTTCATGAGCGATTATTTCATCGCCTATGTCGGCCGGCACGTGGTTAACGCGCTACGTAATCAGGTCTTTCAGCGGATGATCGCGTTGCCCTCCCGCTATTTCGATAATAATGCCTCCGGCCGGCTGGTCTCCAAGCTCACCTTCAACGTCGAGCAGGTATCCGATGCCACCACCAAGGCGGTCACCATCATCCTGCGGGAAGGTCTGACCATCATCGGCCTGTTGGGCTTCATGATCTACACTAACTGGAAGCTGACCCTGGTGTTCGTGGCCATAGGGCCCCTTATCGGGGTGGTGGTCAATTACGCCAGCAAGCGCTTTCGCAAGATCAGTCGCCGCATCCAGAGCTCTATGGGTGACATCACCCACATTTCCTCGGAAGCCATCACCGGTTACCGGGTGGTACGCACCTTTGGCGGCGAAGCCTACGAAAAGAAGCGTTTTCACGACATGGCCGACCGGGTCATGAAACAGGGGCTGAAAATGGCCTCGACCCAGGCCATTGCCACCCCGGTTGTACAGGTGCTGGTGGCCATCGCCATTGCCGCCCTGGTGTGGGTCATGCTCTCCCCGGAAATCCGCGGCGGCATGACCACGGGTGAGCTGGTGGCGTTTATCACTGCGGCAACCACCATGGCCAAGCCCATTCGCCAGGTCACCTCGGTTCATGCCAAGATCCAGAAAGGTGTGGCTGCCGCTCACGACGTGTTCGGCACCATGGACGAGGAGCCGGAGCGTGACGACGGAACCTGGGCCCCGAAGCGGGTGGAGGGGGCCATAAACCTCGAGAACGTCTGTTTCCGGTACCAGCAGCAGGCGGATGATGTACTCCACAACATTAACCTGGACATCCCGGCGGGACAGAGTGTTGCCCTTGTGGGCCGCTCAGGCAGTGGCAAATCCACCCTGGTCAGTCTGCTGCCACGATTTTACGATTATCAGAGCGGAGAGATCCGCATTGATGATCACCCGGTGAATGACTTCCAGCTGGCGGCGTTGCGGGCCCAGATTGCCCTGGTGACCCAGAATGTGGTCCTGTTCAACGATACCATTGCCGCCAATATCGCCTACGGCGACCTGAGGGATAAGCCCCGGGAAGAGATCGAAGAGGCGGCCCGCAAGGCCCACGCCCTGGAGTTCATTGAGCGCATGCCGAACGGTCTGGACACCATGGTGGGGGATAACGGGGTGATGCTCTCCGGCGGCCAGCGCCAGCGGCTCGCCATTGCCCGGGCCCTGCTCAAGGACGCGCCCATTCTGATACTCGACGAGGCCACCTCCGCTCTGGATACCGAATCAGAGCGCTACATCCAGGAAGCACTGGAGGAGGTGATGAAGGGCCGGACCACGCTTGTGATCGCTCACCGCCTGTCCACCATCGAAAAGGCGGACCGAATCCTGGTCATGGAGTCGGGACGCATTGTGGAGGACGGCAGTCATCAGGAGCTACTGGCGGCCAGGGGCGCCTATTTTCAGCTTCATCAGATGCAGTTCAGCGAAGGCTGATGGCAGACCGGATTGAAACGCTCTGGTACCGGAAGGGTCGGCCGCTCTGGCCGTTGTTGCCCCTGGCATGGCTGTACCAGGCTGTCAGCCGGTACCGCCGCCGGCGCCTGCAGGCGGAAGCCGAGCCATTACCGCTGCCGGTGATCGTGGTGGGTAATATCACCGCCGGGGGCACCGGCAAGTCACCGCTGACCGCCTGGGTCGCAGGCCAGCTTAAGGCAGAGGGCTGGCGTCCGGTAATACTGTCCCGGGGATATGGCGCAAAGCGGCCTTCTGATCGTCCCCTGGTTGTTACGCCGGCGTCCGACCCCGCCGAGGTTGGCGACGAACCGGTGATGCTTGCTTCCCAGACCGCCTGCCCGGTGGTGGTCCATCCCCGGCGTCTGCAATCGGCCGAATACGCCATGGCCCTGGAGCTGGGCAATATTTTTCTGTGCGACGACGGCCTTCAGCACTACCACCTCGCCCGTGATCTGGAGCTGGTGGTCTTCGATGGCTCCCGGGGCATCGGCAACGGCGAGTCGATTCCGGTGGGCCCCCTGCGGGAAATGCCGTCCCGTGTCGCCGAGGCGGACTTCGTGGTGGTCAATGGCGAGCCGGGGCCAGGAGTGCCGGAGCACCCCCAACGCTTTACCATGCATCTCGAGCCGGTGGCGGTTCGCAACCTGGTTACCGGCGAAAGCCATTCCCCGGACTGGCTGGAAGGAAGGCACTGTCATGCCATCGCAGGCATTGGCAACCCCGGCCGCTTCTTCGCCGAATTGCGGGCCCGGGGAGCCGATGTGAAGCCCCGTTCCTTTCCCGACCACCATCACTATTCCCCGGCGGATATCGAGTCCGGCGACAGGCCGCTGTTGATGACCGCCAAGGACGCTGTCAAGATTCGTTCATTCGCCCACGGCAACTGCTGGGTTCTGGATGTGGAGGCACGACTTCCCGAAACCTTCAGGCCGGCTCTGCGCCACGCTCTGGCCCGGAAGATGAGGGCCAGGGGACTGACACCGGATATCCAATGATCAACCTGACAACCACAAGAGACACGACATGGACAAGAAGCTGATTGCCATGCTGGCCTGCCCGGTCTGCAAGGGGGACCTGAAACTGGACAAGGAACGCCAGGAACTGGTGTGCTACGGCGATGGCATGGCGTTCCCCATCCGTGAAGGTATTCCGGTAATGCTGGCTTCCGAGGCCCGGACGCTGGGTGCCGAGGAACGCGTGGACCGGACCCTGGGGTAGGCGGCATGTCCTTTACGGTTGTGATTCCCGCCCGGTTTGCCTCGTCACGATTGCCGGGCAAGCCCCTGGCCGACATCGGCGGCAAGCCGATGATACGTCACGTCTACGAACAGGCATGCCGCAGCCGGGCCGGCCGGGTTCTGGTGGCCACGGACGATGACCGGATACTCGAAGCCTGCAACAGCTTCGGGGCGGAGGCGGTGATGACCTCGCCGGGTCACGTCAGCGGTACCGATCGGCTGCAGGAAGTGGTCCGGATCCTCGGGCTGGAAGACAGCGCCCGGATCGTGAACGTCCAGGGCGACGAACCGCTGATTCCGCCCGCGTTGATCGACCAGGTCGCCGAGGCCCTGGACCGTTATCCCGATGCCGGTATTGCCACCCTCTGTGAACGCATCGAACGACCCGCCGACCTGTTCAATCCCAATGTGGTGAAAGTGGTGCGGGACGCCGAGGGCTACGCCCATTACTTCAGCCGGGCCCCGGTCCCCTGGTTCAGGGACCAGTGGCAGCCAGGTCAGGTGCCTTCGGCCCTCCCTGACGACTACATCGCCTGGCGCCACATCGGCATCTATGGTTATCGCGCCAGTCTGCTGAACCGGTTCGTCAGCTGGGAACCGGCACCAACCGAAACCATCGAGAGCCTCGAGCAGCTGCGTGCCCTCTATCAGGGTGTCCGCATTCATGTCAGTGAGGCCGCACAAACGCCGCCTGCCGGTGTTGATACCGCCGCCGACCTGGAGCGGGTCAGGCAGCAGCTCGCCCGCTAACCCAGGGAGATAGCAATGAACCAACCGATCCGTGTGCTTTTCGTCTGCCTTGGCAATATCTGCCGGTCTCCCACCGCCGAGGGTGTCTTTCGTGAGCGCCTGCGCCACCATGACCTGGAGGAACAGGTTGAGGTCGATTCCTGTGGCACCGGCCACTGGCATGTGGGGAAAGCGCCGGACGAACGGGCCCGCAGGGCCGCCGCTGAAAGGGGTGTCGATATCGGCCACCTTCGGGCCCGGCAATTTGAGCCGGAGGATCTTGATTCCTTCCACTATGTGCTGGCAATGGACCGTCAGAACCTGGCGGATATCCGGGATATCTGGCTGCAGCAGGGTGGTACCGAGCCCAGGCTTTTTCTGGATTTTCTTCCTGACCGGCGCGAGCAGGAGGTACCGGACCCTTATTACGGTGGCGACGACGGTTTTGCCCATGTCCTTGACCTGATCACCGAAGCCAGTGATGGTCTGCTGGCGGATATCCGGGCGCGCCTGGCGTGATGGGGCCGGGGGAGCTGCAGGAAGAGGCCGACCTCAAGGGCCTGAGTACCATGGCGACTCCCGCCCGGGCCCGCTATCTGGTCAGGGCGACCAGTGCCCGTCAGGCGACGGATGCCCTGGCCTGGGCTGAGGCGCAGGGGCTGCCGGTGCAGGTGGTTGGTGGCGGCAGCAATCTGGTGTTCTGTGACGATTTTCCAGGGCTGGTTCTGCACATGGACCTGCGCGGCCGGCATTGGGAATCAGTGGTGGAGGATTCGGCGGTTCTGGCTCTGGCGGCCGGGGAGAACTGGCACCGGGCGGTGCTTTACGCCGCCGGCGCCGGTTACCGGGGCATCGAGAACCTGGCCCTGATTCCCGGCACCGCCGGGGCGGCCCCGGTCCAGAACATTGGCGCCTATGGTGTGGAGCTGGCGGACACCCTGGTCAGTCTCGATGCCTGGGATCGCGTCGAACACAAGTGGCTGACCCTGACTAACGGCGATTGCCGCTTCGGCTACCGTGACAGTCTGTTCAAGCAGGAGCCCGAGCGTTACCTGATTCTCGGGATCCGCCTCGCCCTGAGCCGCACGCGGCCCTACCGGCTTGGCTATGGTGAGCTGGCTCAGTGGTTTGCCGATGCCCGGCCAGACTCTCCCATGGCGGTGGCCGAAGCCGTGATGACGGTGCGCAGGCGGAAATTGCCGGACCCGGGGGATTTGCCCAATGCCGGCAGTTTCTTCAAGAATCCGGTGGTGTCGGAGGCCCGGTGGCAGCAGCTCGAGGCTGATTGGCCGGGTATCGTGGGCTATCCTGCGGAAAACGGCATCAAGCTGGCGGCCGGCTGGCTGATTGACCAGTGCGGCTGGAAAGGCTACCGGAACCACCACGTCGGTGTTCACCACCATCAGGCCCTGGTGCTGGTGAACCATTCGGCAGGAACGGGCGCCGATGTGCTCAGGCTCGCCGAGAGGATCCGGAAAGACGTTCTGGCCCGTTATGGGGTGGTTCTTGAAATGGAGCCGGGAGTGGTACCGGCCCAGGCAGGCCTTCCCCCGCTCCCGGCACAAAGCACCGGGCCGTGACGCGGTAATCGCCCCTCACGGACCGATGCTCTCTAGCGGACTAACGGGATCTTACTTAAAGCCCCTTGCGGGGTGACGCTTTGAGGAGGAACGGCAGGATATTCTCTACCGCCACGTCCTGCTTGTCGGCATCCCGGCGACCCTTGTATTCCAGGGTGCCCGCGGCCAGGCCGCGATCCGACACCACCACCCGGTGGGGCACTCCCACCAGTTCCAGATCGGCGAATTTGACGCCCGGACGCTCGTTGCGGTCGTCCAGAAGGACATCATACCCGGCCTGATGCAGCTGCTCGTAGAGCTTCTCGCCGGCTTCCTGTACCGCCGGTGACTTGTGGGCGTTGAGGGTTACAATCGCCACTTCAAACGGCGAAATCGCCTCCGGCCAGATGATGCCACGGTCGTCATGGTTCTGCTCGATGGCGGCGGCCACGATCCGGGATACGCCGATGCCATAGCAACCCATCTCCAGGATGGTGCTCTTGCCGTTTTCGTCCAGAACCGTCGCCCCCATGGCAGTGCTGTACTTGTTCCCGAGCTTGAAAATATGACCGACTTCGATACCGCGGCGGATCTCCAGGGTGCCCTGGCCATCCGGGCTCGGGTCGCCTTCCACCACATTGCGCAGGTCTTCAACGCGACCGGCTTCCACGTCCCGGCCCCAGTTAACGCCGGTGAGATGATAGCCCTCGCGGTTGGCACCGCAGACAAAGTCCGCCAGGTGGGCGGCAGCCCGGTCGACAATCACCGGTAATGGCAGGTTCACCGGACCGATGGAGCCGGGTGCGCAGCCGGTTGCCTCCCGGATCTCGTCGTCCGTGGCCATGGTCAGGGGTTCCGCGACGCCCGCCAGGTTCTCGGCCTTGATCTCGTTGAGGGTGTGATCTCCGCGCAGAATAAGCGCCACCAGGCCGGCGGCTTCGCCCTCGTCGTTTTCCGCTTTTACCAGCAGGGTCTTGACGGTTCGGTCGGCGGGAATCTTGAGGAACCCGGAGACCTCGTCAATGGTTGTCTGGCCCGGTGTCGCCACTTCCTCCATCCTTTCCCCCGGCTGCGGACGTTCGCCGGCGGGTGCCAGTGCCTCGGCCTTTTCAATGTTGGCGGCATAGTCACTGGCGGTGCTGAAGGCGATCTCATCCTCGCCGGAGGAGGCCAGCACGTGGAATTCGTGGGATGCGTTGCCACCGATCGATCCGGAATCCGCCACCACCGGCCGGTAGTCGAGGCCCAGACGATCAAAAATGGCGCAGTAGGTGCGATGCATCTGGTCGTAGGTCTCATCCAGGGAGGCGCTGTCCGCGTGGAACGAATAGGCGTCCTTCATCAGGAATTCCCGGGCCCGCATGACCCCGAACCGGGGCCGGCGCTCGTCACGGAACTTGGTCTGGATCTGGTAGAAGTTGGCGGGGAGCTCCTTGTAGCTCTTGAGTTCGTTACGGATCAGGTCGGTGATCACCTCCTCATGGGTCGGACCGAAGCAGAAGTCCCGGCCATGGCGATCGCTCAGGCGCAGAAGCTCGCCGCCGTATTGCTCCCAGCGGCCTGATTCCTGCCACAGCTCCGCTGGCTGGACCGCCGGCATCAGCAGCTCCTGGGCACCGCTGCGGTCCATCTCTTCCCGCACGATACGCTCCACCTTGCGAAGGACCCGCAGACCCAGCGGCAACCAGGTATAAAGACCGGAGGCGAGTTTGCGGATCATGCCGGCACGCAGCATCAGCTGGTGGCTGACGATTTCGGCGTCGGAGGGATTTTCCTTGAGGGTGGCAATCAGGTAGCGGCTTGCTCGCATTATCGGTTCCGTAACAAAGAAAAGGGAGTGGGTTGTCGTTCTAAGTCTTATTGTACGTGGCTTGACGCAGAAATGAACCGGTCCGGCGGGTCCTTATCCGCCACTCTCCAGATATTTGAGGGGCAGGGCGGTGGTGTCGATCACCCGGCGCAGTACAAAGCTGGAATGCACGCCACTGACACCGGGAATGCGGGTGATCTGGTTCAGCAGGAACTGGTGGTAATGGTCCATGTCCGGTACCACCACCTTCAGCATATAGTCGGCGTCCTGGCCGGTGATCAGGTAGCACTCCTGGATTTCCGGGTACTGGGCCACCTGCCGCTGGAACTCCTCGAATCGTTCGGGGGTGTGACGGTCCATGCCGATAAGGATAATGGCCGTAAGTGCCAGGCCCAGCTTCTTGTGATCCAGCACCGTGACCCGCTCCATGATAATGCCCGCTTCCTCAAGGGCGCGCACCCGGCGCAGGCAGGGCGACGGCGACAACCCGACCTCTTCGGCCAGCTGTTGGTTATTCAGGGCCCCGTTGCGTTGCAGTGCGTCGAGGATCCGCCTGTCGGTACGGTCAAGTTTGTGCAGCTCGCTGCCCGCTGATGGCATAATATGTCTCTGATCGGAGGTTTTATGGAAGAAATATTGCTCACATTCTGGCGGGGACGGCAAAAAAAGCAAACATATTCTTCGTTTCCTGCGTTACCATGGTGATTATTCGTAACACTCAGCTGTTTCAGAGATTCAGAGATAAGGAAACCGACCATGGCTTTCGACCACAGCAAATACATCCCTTTCCAGCCGGTGCGCAAAACCGACCGTCGCTGGCCGGATCAAGTCATCCAGGAGGCCCCCACCTGGTGTGCCGTTGATCTTCGGGATGGCAACCAGGCACTGGTAAAGCCCATGACCGTCGCCCAGAAACAGCGTCTGTTTGATCTGTTGGTGAAAGTGGGATTCAAGGAGATCGAGATCGGCTTCCCGGCAGCCAGCCAGCCGGATTTCGATTTCTGCCGCAAGTTGATCGAAGAAGACCGGATTCCCGATGACGTGCGCATCCAGGTGCTGACCCAGGCCCGTCCGGAACTGATCGAGCGCACTTATAAGGCCCTCGAGGGCTCGAAGCGCGCCATAGTCCATGTCTACAATTCCACCTCCACTGTCCAGCGCCAGCAGGTGTTCGGAATGGACCGTGAAGGGGTGAAACAGATTGCCGTCAATGGCGCCAGGCTGGTGAAGGAGATTGCCACCCGTTACCCCGATACCGACTGGACCTTCCAGTACTCCCCGGAGAGTTTCACCGGCACCGAGCTGGACTACGCCGCCGAGGTTGTCGATGCGGTAACCGAGGTCTGGCGTCCGGATCTGGGCCAGAAGGTCATCATCAACCTGCCCGCGACCGTGGAAATGGCCACTCCCAATGTGTTCGCGGACCAGATTGAATGGATCTGCGACAACATCCGCCGGCGCGAACACCTGAGCATCAGCGTGCATACCCATAACGACCGGGGCTGTGGCGTGGCCGCCGCCGAACTGGCGGTAATGGCCGGCGCCGACCGGGTCGAGGGCACTCTCATGGGGAATGGCGAACGCACCGGCAACATGGACCTGGTGACCATGGCCATGAACCTCTACAGCCAGGGGATCGACCCCACCCTGGACCTGTCCAATATGGCGGAGATCACCGACGTGGTGGAGGCCTGCACTGAAATCGCGACCCATCCCCGCCACCCTTACGCCGGCGAGCTGGTATTCACCGCCTTCTCCGGCAGCCACCAGGACGCCATCCGCAAGTGCCTGGCCTATCGCAGCGAGGGCGACCCGTGGAACGTTGCCTACCTGCCCATCGATCCCCATGACCTGGGGCGTCGCTACGAGGAGGTGGTCCGCATCAACAGTCAGTCCGGCAAGGGGGGCGTGGCCCACGTACTGGAGCGTGACTACAACATCAGCCTGCCGCGCTGGTTGCAGATCGAGTTCAGTCAGTGTGTCCAGAAAGAGGCGGAGACCAATGGCGGAGAGATCGATTCCCTCACCATTCACCGGCTGTTCGAGCAGCGTTACCTGGATGTCCACGAGGAATGGCGCCTGTCCACCTATGACCTGCACCGGGACGAGGAAGGGGTAAACGCCACCGTGAAATTCGGCAGCCAGGGCATCGAACTGAAAGGACATGGGCTGGGTGCAGTGGAGGCGGTCGTGGCCGCCCTGGAGCAAACCTATGGCGTCAGCGTGGCGGTGGAGGCCTACGACGAGTTCGCCCTGGGTGAAGGTACCAGTGCCAATGCCATGGCCTGCATCCGCATTGTCGCGGATGGCGAGATACGCAGTGCTGCCGCGCTGGCGGAAGACACGACATCGGCCACGCTTCAGGCACTTTTGTCGGCGGTGGGAAATCACCTGGGCTCAAGCCGGACCATGGCAAGTGGTCATGAGGCCGTGACCGCCTGATCCGATGGCCCCGGGGCTGGCCAGAATGCCTGCCCCAGAACGCAGTAAAGCCGGCATTTGCCGGCTTTACTGGTTTCCAAGGCCCGTGAGGGGCATTGGCCGGAACCCATAACCTTACATCGGGGTTACGTTTTCCGCCTGGGGGCCTTTCGGTCCCTGGGTAACGGTGAACTGTACCTGCTGACCTTCGGTCAGGGTCCGGAACCCGCTTGAGTTGATTGCACTGTAGTGAACGAAAACGTCGCTACCACCGTCCTGGGCAATAAAGCCAAAACCCTTGGACTCATTGAACCACTTTACGTGGCCGGTTTTTGTGTCAGACATTGATCTTTCCTGTGTTTCTGAACGTTGCGCCCTCACGGGACCTTTTTTCTTACCTGCATCGGGGTAACCCAAAAAGCAGACGGAGCGCTGGGGCAGGGCAGTTGTACGTAGGGAAGGAGTATCCAAAAGCCTGGAATGCAGACTGCTGTAACGCTTTCACTCAATACCGCTGTCTTTACCACAGCAAATTCAGTATAGACCGACTTGCGGGGGCGTCAAAGATTTTTTGATGGCTCAGATCGCCCCTGGTTTTCTCTTTTAAATCAGATGTTTTCATGAAAATGAAACACTGCCCAGCAGCGGTTAACGGTGGAACCGCTGTTGAATTTCGTCGAGGATCGACGGGTCGTCAATGGTGGATGGCACCGCCCATTCGTCGCCATCGGCGATCTGCCGGATCACCCGCCGGAGGATCTTGCCAGACCGGGTCTTGGGCAACCGCTCCACCACCATGGCCCGACGGAAACAGGCAATCGCGCCGATCTTCTCCCGGACCATATCGATCAGTTCCTCTTCCAGCTCGTCCGGATCAATGGTGGCGCCATCCTTCAGCAGCACCAGCCCAACGGGAATCTGCCCCTTCAGTTCATCGTTAGCGCCTACTACGCAGCATTCGGCCACCGCAGGATGGGATGCAACCACTTCCTCCATTTCACCCGTGGACAGACGGTGGCCCGCCACATTGATGACGTCATCGGTTCGTCCCATGATGAAGACGTAACCGTCCTCGTCGATAAAGCCGCCGTCACCGGAACTATAGAAGCCCGGAATGGGGTTGAGATAGGTCTTGCGGAAGCGCTGGTCATCGCCCCAGACCGTGGTCAGGCAGCCGGGAGGCAGAGGCAGTTTCACCGCGACCTGTCCCTGCATGCCGGCGGGCATGGGTTGCCCCTGCGGGTCCACCACCTGAACATTGAAACCGGGGGAGGGCATGGTTGCCGAACCGGGTTTGGTGGGGAACTCCTCGATGCCAACGGGGTTGCAGCAGATCGCCCAGCCGGTTTCGGTCTGCCACCAGTGGTCCAGTACCGGCAGGCCGGTGTGCTCCCTGAGCCATTCATAGGTTGCCGGATCAAGCCGTTCGCCCGCCAGGAACAGGCGCTTGAGCGAGCTGACGTCGTACGTCGCCAGCAGGTCCGCCTCGGGATCCTCTTTGCGCACCGCCCGGAAGGCGGTGGGCGCGGTGAACAGGTAGTCGACCCCATGGTCCTGGACCACTCGCCAGAACGCGCCGGCGTCGGGGGTCTTTACCGGCTTGCCTTCGTACAGGATGGTGGTGCACCCCATGAACAGGGGGCCATAGACGATGTAGCTGTGCCCAACCACCCAGCCCACGTCGGATGCCGCCCAAAACACATTCCCCGGCCGGGCACCATAGACCAGCTCCATGCTGTACCTCAGGGCTACCGCGTGGCCGCCGTTATCACGGACCACTCCCTTGGGTTTTCCGGTTGTGCCGGAGGTGTACAGGATATACAGGGGATCGGTGGCCGCCACCGGAACCGGGTCCACCGCGCGGGCGGAGGCCATCTGGGTTTCCCAGTCCAGGTCGCGGCCCGGCTGGAGCTCGGCCGTTACCTCCTCACGCTGGAACACGATGCAGCGCTCGGGCTTGTGTTCGGCTTCCTCGATGGCCCTGTCCACCAGGGGCTTGTAGGGAATGACCTTGCTCACTTCGATGCCGCAGGAGGCGGTCACGATGACGCGGGGCGTGGCGTCGGTAATCCGTACCGCCAGTTCATGGGCGGCAAAGCCGCCGAATACCACGGAGTGCACGGCGCCAAGGCGGGCGCAGGCCAGCATCGCGAAAACGGCCTGGGGAATCATCGGCATGTAGATGATGACCCGGTCGCCGGGCGCCACGCCCTGCTCCCGGAGAACACCGGCGAACCGGGCCACCTGGTCGGTCAGTTCACGATAAGTGTAGCTCTGGCGGGTATCGGTAACCGGTGAGTCGTAGATCAGGGCGGTCTGGTCACCACGGCCGGCGCGGATGTTGGCGTCCAGAGCAACGTCGCAGGTGTTGATCAGGCCGTCAGGAAACCACTGGCCGTGCCCGTTGTCGGTGGCTTTCCAGATTTCCTCGGGGGGCCGGATCCAGTCAATGGCATTGGCCTTGTCGCGCCAGAAAGCTTCCGGCTGGTCAATGGAACGACGGAATTCCGTTTGGTAGTCCATGGGTCCACCTCTGTCCTTTGGCTGTCGGGATTGTTGTTATTGAGTGTCTCCCGACTTTAAGGAATCCTGCGGCCAGCGGAAGTAGACCAAAGGATGAGGCCGGTCTGAAATTTGCCCTGGATCAATCCTTCCCCGTCGGTTCGGCACGGATGGCGATGACTTCCGCATCCACCCGGCCCCGGGCCAGGCGGGCTGAGATCCGGTCTCCCGGGGCCAGCGAGCCGGCCTCCCGGACTACCGTCTGGCTATCGCTGGAGACGATGGCGTAGCCACGCCCCAGGGTCGCCAGGGGGCTGACAGCATGGAGGGTGCGGGCGGCGGACTGTAGCCGCTCGCCCCGTCGCTCAAGTTGCCGGTTCAGGGTCAGGTTGAGCCTTTCACGAAGCTGCTCAATATGGGCAAACCGCTCGCTGATATGGCGGGACGGACGATGGGCCAGTAGCCGTTGTTCAAGGTGGCCGGTCCGGGTCCGGCGTCCGTTCAGTTGCTGGCTCATGGCCTGGCGGAAGCGCAATTCCGTTTCGTCCAGCCGTTGGGCTTTTTCCTGGAGGTCACGGCGGGGGTCCCGCAGGCGCGCAGCGATATGGGACAGCCGGTTTTCCAGCTGGCGAAGATGACGACCTGCCGCTGCGGCGAGGCGAAGCCTTGTGTCTTCCAGCCGGCTGAGCCATGCAGCCTGATCCGGCGAGACCTTCTCAGCCGCGGCGGAGGGCGTGGGTGCCCTCAGGTCGGCCACAAAATCGGCGATGGTCACGTCCACCTCGTGGCCCACCGCGCTGACGGTGGCGATGGGGCAGGCGGCAATGGCCCTGGCCACTGCTTCTTCGTTGAAACACCAGAGATCCTCGAGGGATCCGCCGCCCCGGCCGATAATCAGCACATCCGCGCGATTGTGCCGCACCGCTCTGGCAATGGCGTCGACAATGCCGGTGGTGGCGGCCTGGCCCTGTACGGCCGTGGGATACACTGTGACCGGAATGCCGGGGCAGCGCCGGCCAAGTACCGTGAGAATGTCGTGAATCGCTGCCCCGGTAGGGGATGTCACCACCCCTATGTGACGGGGCATGCCCGGAATCGGTTTCTTCCGCTCCACCGCGAACAGGCCTTCGGCCTGAAGCCTTGCCTTCAGCGCCTCGAAGGCTTGCTGCAGGGCGCCGAGGCCGGCCGGCTCCAGGTGCTCGACAATGATCTGGAAGTCGCCCCGGTTCTCGTAGAGGGTGACCTTTCCGCGAATACGGACCTGATCGCCTTCCTTGGGAATGTCCCTGAGGCGCTGGTTGACGCCCCGGAACATGGCGCAGCGGACCTGGCAGCGGTCATCCTTCAGGGAGAAGTACCAGTGGCCGGAGGAGGGCCGCGACAGGCCCGAGAGTTCCCCTTCAACCCAGGCCTGCATGAAACTGGTTTCCAGCAGATGGCGGGCCTGGCGGTTCAGTTCAGAAACCGTCAGTGCGCCGGGGCGTATGGGAGCGGAGTCGCCGGTAAAGCTCATCAGTTGATCCGTCGCCTTGATGGGGAAGTGGTTGGGTAAGACGACCATCTTATCAGAAGCTTCCCCCTCCCCATACGGGTTTACCGAGAAGGCCGGCGACAAAACCGGCGATAATTCATGGAGATGCACCCGGAGCGGGGCACAGCGCGGTTTACTGTGTCCGCGCCGACACTTATAATAGATCGATTAAGGTAACCGGTTCTGGAAGGCGCTTCCAGCCTCCTGCCGGTCCCCATACAGCATGTCCAGAAGGCGGGTCCCAATGTTGCGAATAGCCGAAGAAGCCCTCACGTTTGACGACGTTCTCCTGATGCCGGGATACTCCGAAGTGCTGCCCAAGCACGTCGACCTGAAAACCCGGCTGACCCGGAACATCAACCTGAATGTTCCGCTGGTCTCTGCCGCCATGGATACCGTCACCGAGTCGGAGCTGGCCATCGCCATGGCCCAGGAAGGCGGAATCGGCATCATGCACAAGAACATGAACGTCGAACAACAGGCGGCCGCCGTCCGCAAGGTCAAGAAGTTCGAGAGCGGCGTGGTGAAGGATCCCATCACCGTGACGCCGGATACCACCGTGCGCCAGCTGGTGGATATCACCATGGCCAATAACATCTCCGGCCTGCCAGTGGTGGATGGCCGGGACCTGGTCGGCATTGTGACCGGCCGCGATATCCGCTTCGAAAGCCGGCTCGACACCAGGGTCGCCGATATCATGACCCCCAAGGACAAGCTGGTTACAGTCCGCGAGGGCGCCGACCTGGAAGAGGTAAAAGAGCTCCTGCACCGCCATCGTATCGAGAAAGTGCTGGTGGTGAACGATGAGTTCGAACTCCGGGGCCTTATCACCGTAAAGGATATCCAGAAGGCCAAGGATTATCCGCTGGCCTGCAAGGACGATCAGGGTCGCCTGCGTGTGGGTGCCGCCGTCGGTACCGGCGGTGACACCGAGGCTCGCGTCCTGGCCCTGGTTGAGGCCGGTGTCGACGTGATCGTGGTGGATACCGCCCACGGTCATTCCTCCGGCGTTATCGAGCGGGTGCGCTGGATCAAGAAGAACTATCCCCAGGTGGACGTCATTGGCGGCAACATTGCCACCGCCGAGGCTGCCAGGGCTCTGGCCGATGCCGGTGCGGACGCGGTCAAGGTGGGCATCGGCCCGGGCTCCATCTGCACCACCCGCATTGTCGCCGGCGTGGGCGTTCCCCAGATCAGTGCCGTGTCCAATGTGGCGGAAGCCCTGAAAGGAACCGGAGTTCCGCTGATTGCCGACGGCGGCGTCCGGTTTTCCGGTGACATCGCCAAGGCCATCGCGGCGGGCGCCTACTGTGTCATGATCGGCAGCCTGCTGGCCGGAACTGACGAATCCCCGGGCGAAGTGGAACTGTTCCAGGGCCGTAGCTACAAGGCCTACCGGGGCATGGGTTCCATCGGCGCCATGGGCCAGGGTTCCAGCGACCGCTATTTCCAGGATGCCAGCGAAGGTGTCGAGAAGCTGGTCCCGGAAGGCATCGAGGGACGCGTTGCCTGCAAGGGTCCTATGCGCAACATCGTGCACCAGTTGATGGGCGGCCTCAGGGCTTCCATGGGGTATACCGGCAGCCTGGATATCGAAACCATGCGCACCATGCCCCAGTTCGTACGCATCACCAACGCCGGCATGAGAGAGAGCCACGTTCACGACGTGACGATCACCAAGGAAGCCCCGAACTACCGGATCGGTTAAGACAGCCCTGTTTACGGCCCTTTCAAGGGCCGTTTCTGCTTTTACATTGAGGAATCCATGTCCGACAACATCCACGACCACCGTATTCTGATCCTTGACTTCGGTTCCCAGTACACCCAGCTCATTGCACGGCGGGTTCGGGAAATCGGCGTTTACTGTGAGATCAAGCCGTTTGATCTTACCGCCGAAGAGATCGAAGCGTTCCGGCCCAAGGGCATTGTCCTGGCGGGTGGTCCGGAGTCCGTGACCCAGCTGGGTGGCCCCCGCGCTCCGGAAGGGTTGTTTGATCGTGGCATCCCCGTCCTCGGAATCTGCTATGGCATGCAGACCATGGCGGAGCAGCTCGGTGGCCGGGTTGCCAGTTCCGAGAAGCGCGAATTCGGTTACGCCCAGGTGAAGGTCCGGGCGGAAGGGCCCCTGCTGAAAGACATCAAGGACCATCTTGGCACCCAGGGCGAGTCACTGCTGGATGTGTGGATGAGCCACGGTGACAAAGTGGTGGCCATGCCTGAGGGCTTCGAGCTGCTGGCGGCCTCCGAGAGCGCGCCCATTGCCGCCATGCAGGACGTCAGTCGCCACCTGTACGGCGTCCAGTTCCATCCGGAAGTCACCCACACGCTGCAGGGCCAGCGGATCCTGGAGCATTTCGTCCGGGATATCTGCCGCTGCGAGGCCCTGTGGACCCCGGCACGGATCGTTGAGGATGCCGTCCGCCAGATCCAGGAGCAGGTGGGTGACGGGAAAGTGCTGCTGGGTCTCTCCGGCGGTGTGGATTCCTCCGTGACCGCGGCGCTCCTGCATCGTGCCATTGGCGACCAGCTTACCTGCGTGTTCGTGGACAACGGTCTGCTCCGGCTTCATGAGGGCGACCAGGTCATGGACATGTTCTCCCGCAACATGGGCGTTAAGGTCATCCGTGCCGATGCCGAGGATCTTTTCCTGGGGCGCCTGCAAGGGGTCTCTGATCCGGAGCAGAAGCGCAAGATCATCGGCAACACCTTCATCGAGGTGTTTGACGAGCATGCCACCCGGATCACCGATGTGAACTGGCTGGCCCAGGGCACGATCTACCCTGACGTTATCGAGTCCGCTGCGTCCAAGACCGGCAAGGCCCACGTGATCAAGTCCCACCACAATGTCGGCGGTCTGCCGGAAACCATGAAAATGAAACTGGTGGAGCCCCTGCGGGAGCTGTTCAAGGACGAAGTCCGCCGTATCGGGCTGGAGCTGGGGCTGCCCTACGACATGGTCTACCGCCATCCCTTCCCGGGCCCGGGCCTCGGGGTCCGTATCCTTGGGGAAGTGAAGAAGGAGTACGCAGAAATCCTGCGCCGTGCCGATGCCATCTTCCTGGAGGAGCTTCACCGGGCGGAGCTGTACCACAAGACCAGCCAGGCCTTTGCCGTGTTCCTGCCGGTGAAATCCGTGGGTGTGGTGGGCGACGCCCGTCGCTACGAGTACGTCGTTGCGCTGCGGGCGGTGGAGACCATCGACTTCATGACGGCCCGCTGGGCACGGCTGCCCTACGAGGTGCTGGAAACGGTCTCAAACCGTATCATCAATGAAATCAGTGGAATATCCCGGGTAACCTACGATATTTCCTCCAAGCCGCCCGCCACCATCGA
Organism: Marinobacter daqiaonensis; assembly: GCF_900115285.1. GTDB lineage: Bacteria > Pseudomonadota > Gammaproteobacteria > Pseudomonadales > Oleiphilaceae > Marinobacter > Marinobacter daqiaonensis. The sequence goes on along the minus strand of NZ_FOYW01000001.1, from coordinate 792,752 downwards.
GTGGGAGTAGGGCCGAACGGTCGCCCATGGAGACCCCGGACGACATCTTCTGGATGAATCGGGCCCTCTCGCTTGCGTCCCACGCGGCCAGCCTGGGGGAGGTTCCCGTGGGAGCGGTGGTGGTCCATCACGGCCGTGAAATCGGGGCCGGCTACAATGCGCCCATTTCCGGATGCGACCCCACTGCCCATGCAGAGATCCGCGCACTGCGGGACGCTGCCGCCCGCACGGGCAACTACCGCTTGTCCGGGGCCACGCTTTACGTAACACTCGAACCCTGTACCATGTGCATCGGGGCGCTGGTGCACAGCCGGATTTCCCGCCTGGTGTATGGCGCCACCGAGCCCAAGGCCGGTGCCGTGGAGTCGGTCCGGGCGACACTTGCGGAGCCCCACTTCAACTGGCGGGTTGATGCCACCGGCGGTGTCATGGCCCATGAGTGCGGGCAGGCGCTCACTGAATTTTTCACGGCTCGCCGGGAACAGCTCCGGCGCGCCCGTAAGCAACCAAGGCCTGAGTGATTCAGGGACGAAACGGAAATACGGCATGAAAGTACTGGTAACCGGCGGAGCTGGCTATATCGGGAGTCATGTGGTGCGCCAGCTGGGCGCGGCCGGTCATGACATTGTGGTGTTCGACAATCTGTCCACCGGTTATCCCTGGGCGGTGACCGCCGGCGAACTGGTGGTGGGCGATCTGGCGGACGAGGCGGCCATCGAGGCCCTGTTCTCCAGCCATCGGTTTGAAGCGGTGCTCCACTTTGCCGCCAACATCGTGGTGCCCGAGTCCGTTGCCAACCCCCTCAAATACTACGGCAACAATACCCGCAATACCCTCAATCTGCTCAAGGCAGTGGATCGCCACCAGGTGCCCTACATGGTGTTCTCCTCCACTGCGGCGGTGTATGGCATGCCGGAGCAGACTGTGCTCACGGAAGACCTGCCGCTGGCGCCGATCAACCCTTACGGCGCCTCCAAGATGATGAGCGAACGGATGATCATGGACCTGGCGGCGGCGTCATCCCTGAACTACGTGATCCTGCGATATTTCAATGTCGCCGGCGCCAATCCGGACGGGTTGCTGGGGCAGGCCACGCCCGAAGCCACCCATCTGATCAAGGTGGCCTGTGAGTGCGTGACCGGCGCACGTGAGGGAATGAGCATCTTCGGGACCGACTACGACACCCGGGACGGCACCTGTATCCGCGATTACATCCACGTTGAGGATCTCGCCAAGGCCCATGTCATGGCCCTTGACTACATGGTGCGTGGAGGGGAGTCGAAAGTCATGAACTGCGGCTACGGTCGTGGCTTTACCGTGCGGGAAGTGATCGATGTGGTCAAGGCCCGCTCCGGCGTCGATTTCCCGGTCCGGGAAACCGACCGTCGCGCCGGGGACCCCGCCGCCCTGATGGCGGACAACCGTCTGATCACCGAAACCCTGGACTGGACTCCCGACCACGATGATCTGGGTGTCATCGTCCAGACCGCTCTGGACTGGGAGCATAAGTGGCAGAAGCTCAGGAAAAAGCAGTAACGGCGGTAACTTGCAATACATTTTGAAGGTAAATTCCAACTCGATTCCATACAGGGACTGAACGATGAAAATTAGCATTTTCGGCACCGGATACGTTGGTCTGGTAACAGGCGCCTGCCTGGCAGACACCGGCCACGACGTGCTGTGCATGGATGTGGACCAGGGCAAGATCGAGCGACTCAGAAATGGCCAGATTCCCATCTACGAACCCGGCCTGGAACCCATCGTCAAACACAACGCCGAGGCGGGACGGCTGAAGTTCACCACCGATACCGCCGAAGCCGTGGCCCATGGTGTCCTGCAGTTTATCGCCGTGGGCACACCTCCTGATGAGGACGGATCCGCCGATCTGCAGTATGTGCTGGCGGTGGCCAAGGCTATCGGCCAGCACATGGAGGACTACAAGGTGGTGGTGGACAAGTCCACCGTTCCCGTGGGTACCGCCGACAAAGTCCGAGATGTGGTTCGTGCCCAGCTGGACCACCGTGGTCTGGAGCTGGAGTTCGACGTGGTGTCCAACCCCGAATTCCTCAAGGAAGGTGCCGCGGTCAACGATTTCATGAAGCCGGACCGGATCATTGTGGGCACCAACAGTGACCGTGCCGAAGAGGTATTGCGGGAGGTTTACTACCCCTTCAACCGGAGCCATGACCGGATGATTTTCATGGATATCCGCTCGGCGGAGCTGACCAAGTACGCGGCCAACGCCATGCTGGCCACCAAGATCAGCTTCATGAATGAGGTCTCCAACCTGGCCGAGCGACTGGGAGCGGATGTCGAGGCAGTCCGCCGGGGTATCGGCTCCGATCCCCGCATCGGCTACCACTTCATCTATCCCGGTTGTGGTTATGGCGGTTCCTGCTTCCCCAAGGACGTTCAGGCCCTGGCCCGAACCGCTTACGACTGCGGCTACGAGTCGAAACTGCTGAACGCGGTGGAGGCGGTCAATTACGCCCAGAAGCACGTTCTGTTCGACAAGGTCAGCCATTACTTTCAGGATGATCTGGCCAACAAGACTGTGGCCCTGTGGGGGTTGTCCTTCAAGCCCAATACCGATGACATGCGGGAGGCCCCGGCCCGTACCCTGATGGAGTCGCTCTGGGCCGCGGGCGCGAAGGTCCAGGCATTCGATCCGGAAGCCATGGAGGAAACCCAGCGCATCTACGGCGACCGTGATGATCTGCAGCTCTGCGGCACCAAGGAGCAGGCCCTTCGCGGCGCGGACGTGCTCGTGATCTGTACCGAGTGGAAGGAATTCCGCTCCCCGGATTTCGCGGCCATCGCCAGGGCCCTCAAGGAGCCGGTGGTCTTTGACGGGCGCAACATGTACGAGCCACAGATGCTGGATCGTCACGGCCTGCTCTATTACGCCATTGGCCGTGGCCGTAACCAGTTCCAGGTTGACTGAGATGGCTGCCGGGTTCCGTCTCCACGAGAAGCTTGAAGCCGACACCATCAACCTGGGCGGAACCCGCCTGTGCGATATCCTGTTGATGAACGACCGGACCTGGCCCTGGGTACTGCTGGTGCCCAGGCGTGAGGGTATCCGCGAGATCTATGAGTTGTCGAAAGGTGACCAACAGCAGTTGCTTGAGGAATCGTCGCGGCTGGGGGAGGGCATGATGAATGCCTTTCGCGGCGACAAGCTCAATGTGGCGGCGCTGGGTAACCTGGTCCCTCAACTTCATCTTCACCACATTGTCCGTCACCGGGATGACCCGGCCTGGCCGGGGCCGGTGTGGGGCAGGCAGGCAGCCGTTGCCTATGGCAAGTCGGAGCTGGACCAGTGCCGGGCGTTGCTGGCTCCGGTGCTGGCTGCCCTGACTGGTGACAGCTGAGGCTCAGAAGCGCGTACTGTTCTGATGGCGGGCCATGGCCTGAGACCCCAGCAAGACCATTCGCAGTTCGGTTTTCAGCTTCTGGCGAAGTTGCTCCTTTTCTTCTTTGGTGGCATCCAGGGCCTCCGCGCCCTGATTGAATACCAGGGTCACCATGGCTTCGGCCACGGTGCGGCCGTCGGAAATGGGCTTGCCCCGCTCCTCGCCGAAACGGCTCAGGTCGTCCGCCAGCTCGGTGACAAAGTGGTCGATCTCCGCCTTCACGGCGGTGCGGAACTGTTTGGATACCCCGGTACGCTCCCGCAGCATCAACCGGAACAGGTTGGCGTTGTTGCCCAGGTATTCCAGGAAGGTGTCCACCGACGTGCTGATGGCGCTGCCATCACGGATAATGCGCTTGCGGGCCTGGCGCATCAGCTGCCTCAGGGCCACACCGCCCTCATCCACCAGTGCCAGGCCGAGCTCATCCAGTTCCGAAAAATGGCGATAGAAGGAGGTGGGGGCGATGCCGGCTTCCCTTGCCACTTCCCGCAGGCTCAGGCTGCCAAAGCCGCGGTCGGCACTGAGCTGGTTCAGCGCGGCATCCATCAGGGCACGTCGGGTGCGGAGCTTCTGTTCGGCGCGGGCGGACACGGCGGTTCCTCGACAGGGTTGGGTGGCGGCTCATTGTAATCAGAGGTTGTATCAGATGATAGCGAGCGTCCCCCACGCGGGTTTCCGGCACGGCATTTTGTGCGGGGCCCCCGGTTTGCCGGCTCACAGCCCCTGATTTTGTGTCCGATTGTGGTTATAATACCCCGCTTTTTCGGGAAGCCTTCGACCATCCCCCGAACGCCTTGTGGCACCGGGTCCGGCCGGAAGGCACTCACGAGTTTCTCAGAGGTTCCCCGTGGCTGCACCGGCAGCTGCGGCGGGGCATCGGAACACACATCGACAGACAGCTATGGGAACGGGTATGCGCAGTCACTATTGCGGTGGAATCAACGAATCACACATCGATCAGGACGTCACACTCTGTGGATGGGTCCACCGCCGCCGGGATCACGGGGGCGTGATCTTTCTGGATCTTCGCGACCGGGACGGCATGGCTCAGGTGGTGTTCGATCCGGACACCGAGGAAAGCTTTGCCAAGGCGGAGAAGGTCCGCAGTGAATTCGTCATCCAGGTGACCGGTCGTGTCCGCCGTCGTCCGGCGGGCACCGAGAATTCCAACATGCCCACGGGTCAGGTCGAGTTGCTGGGCCGGGAGCTGACCATCCTCAACGCCGCCGCCACCCCGCCGTTCCCCCTGGATGAGCATGTCGACGTTGGTGAAGACGTGCGCCTGCGCTACCGGTTTGTGGACCTGCGCCGCCCGGAAATGCTCAACCGGCTGCGCTTCCGTTCCCGGGTCACCAGCTACCTGCGCAATTTCCTCGACGGCAACGGCTTCATGGATGTGGAAACCCCCATCCTGACCCGCGCCACACCGGAGGGTGCCCGCGACTACCTGGTGCCAAGCCGCACCCACGAGGGTTCGTTCTTCGCGCTGCCCCAGTCCCCCCAGCTGTTCAAACAGTTGCTGATGGTGTCCGGCGTCGACCGTTACTATCAGATAGCCAAGTGTTTCCGGGATGAGGACCTGCGGGCCGACCGGCAGCCGGAATTCACCCAGGTGGACATCGAGGCCTCCTTCGTCAACGAAGAAGACCTGATGGGGATGACCGAAACCATGGTCCGCAACCTGTTCAAGGATGTGTTGGACGTGGAGCTGGCACCGTTCCCCCGGATGCCCTATTCAGAGGCCATGCAGCGCTATGGCTCCGACAAGCCGGACCTGCGCATTCCGCTGGAGCTGGTGGATGTGGGTGACCTGGTGGAAGGGGTGGATTTCAAGGTCTTCTCCGGCCCCGCGAAAGATCCCAAAGGCCGGGTTGCCGCGCTGCGTGTTCCCCGGGGCGGCAGCCTGACCCGCAAGCAGATCGACGACTACACCAGATTCGTGGGCATCTACGGCGCCAAGGGCCTGGCCTATATCAAAGTCAATGAGATCGCCAAGGGGGTCGAGGGCCTGCAGTCGCCCATCGTCAAGTTCCTGGGCGAGGAGACCGCCATGGCGGTGATGGAACGCGCCGGCGCTGAGGATGGCGACATTGTGTTCTTTGGTGCGGACAAGGCAACCGTGGTCAACGAGGCGCTCGGTGCCCTTCGCATCAGGGTCGGCCATGACCTGAACATGCTGACCCGGGACTGGGCGCCCCTGTGGGTGGTGGACTTCCCCATGTTCGAGGAACTCGAGGATGGCCGCCTGACCGCCATTCACCATCCTTTTACAGCGCCGAGCTGTACTCCCGAGGAACTGGCGGCGGACCCGGCCGGGACCCTTTCCCGCGCCTATGACATGGTACTCAATGGTACCGAGCTGGGCGGCGGCTCCATCCGTATCCACAATGAGAGCACCCAGCAGTCCGTATTCCGGGTGCTGGGAATCGATGAGGAAGAGGCACGGGCCAAGTTCGGCTTCCTGCTGGATGCCCTCAAGTTCGGTTGCCCTCCCCATGGTGGTCTGGCCTTTGGGCTCGACCGGCTGATCATGTTGATGACGGGCGCCAGCTCCATTCGCGACGTGATCGCCTTCCCGAAAACCCAGAGCGCCACCTGCCTGATGACCCAGGCGCCGGGCGAAGTGGACGAGAAACAGCTCCGTGAGCTCCACATCCGTCTGCGTAAACCGGCCGCCAAGTCGGCCGGGGATTCCGGGGAGTCATCCGAGGGTTAATGGTAATACCGCCCCGTACGTTCTGGGGCGGCATCCTTTTCTCAGGCCAGGGGTAAGAGAGGAGCGGGTTTCATGGCCGGGCACAGCAAGTGGGCCAACATCAAGCATCGCAAGGCGGCCCAGGATGCCAAACGGGGCAAGATCTTCACCAAGATCATCCGGGAACTGGTCGTGGCAGCACGGCTGGGTGGACCGGACCCCAATGACAACCCCCGCCTCAGGGCGGTGATGGACAAGGCCCTGACGGCCAATATGAAGCGGGACACCATCGACCGGGCCATCGAACGGGGAGCGGGGGCCGGTGATGACGACAACTACGAGGAACTCACCTACGAAGGTTATGGTCCCGGCGGCGTGGCCATGTACGTTGAAGCCATGACCGATAACCGTAACCGGACCGTTGCGGACGTTCGCCACGCTTTCAGCAAGATGGGCGGCAACCTGGGAACCGATGGCTCGGTGGCCTTCCTGTTCAGCAAACAGGGCATCCTCACCTACGCCCCCGGTACCAGTGAGGAAGACCTCATGGAGGTTGCCCTGGAAGCGGGCGCCGAGGATATCGTCGAGCAGGAGGATGGTTCCCTTGAAGTTCGCACGACGCCGGAAAACTACCTTGATGTGAAACAGGCCCTCGTCAGTGCCGGCCTGGAACCGGACAATGCCGAGGTCACGATGGTACCGGTCACCACCGTCGACCTCGACCGGGAGACCACCGAGGCCAACCTCAGGCTGATCGACATGCTTGAGGAGCTGGACGATGTGCAGAATGTCTACACCAATGCCGGGTTCTCCCATGAGGTCATGGCGGAACTGAACAGCTGATCCACTCCCACGACCACGGAGGCAGTGCCTGATGGCGATCATCCTCGGTGTGGACCCCGGTTCCCGCATCACCGGCTATGGCATTATCCGTACCAGTGGTCGCCATACCGATTATCTCGACAGTGGCTGTATCCGGATGGGCGAGCGACCCATGGCCGAACGGCTCCAGATCATTTTCCAGAGTCTCGCCACCCTGATAGCGGAATACCGGCCCGACGAGTTCGCCATCGAGCAGGTCTTCATGGCCCGCAATCCCGATTCCGCCCTCAAGCTGGGCCAGGCCCGGGGCGTGGCAATTGTCAGCGCCGCCAACAGTGGTCTGGCGGTGCACGAGTACTCCGCACGCCAGGTCAAACAGGCGGTCGTGGGCTCTGGCGGGGCCGACAAGGCCCAGGTCCAGCACATGGTCCAGGCCATTCTCGGTCTCTCCCGCAAGCCTCAGGCCGATGCCGCCGATGCCCTTGCCATTGCCCTTTGCCACGCCCACATGAGCCAGAGCCTGGCACGGGTCGCAGCCGCCTCCGAGACGCCTGGCACCGGTCAGTCTCCGGCCCATGGGCGTGTCCGCGGCGGTCGGATGCGGTAGTCTTACCCTTGGACTGGAACAATCCACTGACTAACGGAGTACGAAGCCGGTGATCGGACGACTGCGCGGTATCCTGATTGAAAAGAGTCCCGGCCATGTGCTGGTTGAGGCGGCCGGGCTGGGTTACGAAGTGGACATTCCCTACACCACGCTGTTCCATCTGCCGGAACCGGGCCAGGAAGTGACGCTGCATACCCATTTTGTCGTTCGGGAAGATGCCCACAGCCTCTACGGATTTGCCCGTCGCCTTGACCGGGACCTGTTCCGGTTGCTGATCAAGGCCAATGGCGTTGGACCGAAACTGGCCGTCGGTATTCTCTCCGGTCTCGATGCCGACCAGTTCATCCGTTGCGTGGAGCTGAAGGACACCGCGGCACTGGTAAAACTCCCCGGTGTGGGCAAGAAGACGGCCGAGCGTCTGCTGATCGACATGGCCGACCGGATTGGTCAGCTTGAGGGGCAGTTCGTTCCCCGTGACAGCGGTCGCGCCGGGGCGCCCGGCCACCCGGTGAAGTTACCGGACGCCTCCGAAGAGGCGGAAGCGGCACTCATCGCCCTGGGCTACAAGCCCCAGGAGGCGAGCAAGGCCATCAACCGGGTGGCCCGGGAGGGGATGACGCGGGAGGAACTGATCCGCCAGGCGCTGAAGGCCATGATCCCCACCAGCTAGTGTCCCGGCCGGTTAATTCGCTGACCTACTGAGCCCCTGAAAGCCTTGAGAGCAAGGCGCGGTGTCGAAGGTTTGGTGGTTCCAAATCGAGGCGCCGCAACAAAGCTCTCAAGGCTTTCAGGGGCTCCCGGAGGGCTTGCCGCTGGCGACTCTGGACCTGTGTTGTCAGCCCTTGATGTGGAACCACCACACCTGCGGACTGACGCCTTGGCCAGAGTCGCCAGCGGCAAGCAATAGGTCAGCGAATTAACCGGCCGGGACACTAGTGTTCCCATGAAACACTAACGTCCTGTTGCGCTACAGAAACGTGTAAAGAGCGTAACGTGACAGGCATACTGCTCACCGTACAATGGTTCCGGGTCAGGGGCAGGCGGGAACCAGCGTTTCCGGGCACAGGCGGGAATCCGCCGCAGCCGGTCAGAGTGGATGAACAAGTCGTCCCAACACAGGTATGATGGTGAAAACCTGTAACGAGTCTTTACATGATTGAATCCGATCGACTGATTTCCCCCCAGGCCGGGCACCACGAAGAGGTCTACGACCGGGCGATCCGCCCCCATCGTCTTGAGGACTATGTGGGGCAGCCGACGGTACGGGAGCAGATGGAGATTTTCATTCCGGCGGCCCGGGCCCGTCAGGAAGCTCTCGATCACACCCTTATCTTTGGTCCGCCGGGTCTGGGAAAGACCACCCTGGCCAACATCATTGCCAATGAAATGGGCGTTTCCATCAAGACCACCTCCGGGCCCGTGCTGGAGAAAGCCGGCGACCTGGCGGCCCTGCTCACCAATCTCGAGCAGGGGGATGTGCTCTTTATCGACGAGATTCACCGGTTGAGCGCGGCGGTGGAGGAAGTGCTCTATCCGGCCATGGAGGACTACCAGCTCGATATCATGATCGGGGAGGGCCCCGCGGCCCGCTCCATCAAGCTGGACCTGCCGCCATTCACCCTGGTGGGGGCCACCACCCGGGCCGGATTGCTGACTTCGCCGCTTCGTGACCGGTTCGGCATCGTCCAGCGGCTGGAGTTCTACAACACCCGGGATCTGACGTCCATCATCCTGCGCTCGGCAAAACTGTCCGGCGTTGGCATTGACGAGTCCGGAGCCTATGAGATCGCCCGCCGTTCCCGGGGCACCCCCCGCATCGCCAACCGGCTGTTGCGGCGGGTCCGGGACTATGCGGAAGTGAAAGCGGACGGCGTTATCAGCGCCGGCGTGGCGGACCAGGCCCTGAACATGCTGAAAGTGGACAACGAGGGATTCGACCATATGGACCGGCGGCTTCTGCTGGCGATGATCGAGAAGTTCGATGGTGGTCCGGTGGGGGTGGACAGCCTGGCAGCCGCCATCAGCGAGGAACGGGGTACCATCGAGGATGTCCTTGAGCCGTTCCTGATCCAGCAGGGGTTCATGGTTCGCACGCCCCGTGGCCGTATGGTCACCAGCAGCGCCTACCTGCATTTCGGAGCCACACCCAAGTCATCGCCACAGGAGGACCTGCTTGACCGACAGTAACCCGCAGGCCGGCCGGTCTCTGGCAGCTTTCACCCTGCCGGTCAGGGTCTATATCGAAGACACCGATGCCGGTGGCATCGTCTTCCACGCCAAGTACCTTCATTTCATGGAGCGGGCAAGAACCGAATGGGTTCGCAGCCGCGGTGTCGGTCTGCGGGCCGGGCTGAGTGACAATATCAGCTACGTGGTGCAGAAACTCAGTATTCACTATGCCGCACCGGGCAGGCTTGACGACGAGCTGCTGGTCACGGCGGACCTGGTGGACGCCGGGCGGGTCTGGATGGAATTTGACCAGAGGGTAAGCCGCAAGGATGATGGCAGGGAGCTGGCCAGGGCGACTGTCCGGGTTGCCTGTGTAGCCCTGGATACGGGCCGCCCACGTCGACTGCCGGAAGACCTCACTCAGTTGCTGAAGCAGCACCTGGATCAAAAAAAATCATCTGAACAATCGCAGGAGTAAACGGTGGATTCGGAACTTTCGGTATGGTACTTGATCGCCCAGGCCGGGCCCCTGGTACAACTGGTCATGCTGCTGCTGGCACTGGCCTCGGTCGTATCCTGGGCCCTGATTTTCCAGCGTATTCTGGTATTTCGGAAGGCCAGGAAGGCGCAGCTGGCGTTTGAAGAACAGTTCTGGTCCGGAATGGATCTCGGCCAGCTCTACCGGGAAGTCAATGCCAACCCGACGCCTTTCTCCGGTATGGAGTCCGTGTTCCGTGCGGGTTTCCGGGAATTTTCCCGCCTGCGTCAGCAGAGCCGTGATCCGGATGCGGTGATGGACGGTGTCCAGCGAGCCATGCGGGTCGCCTTCTCGCGGGAGCAGGAGCGACTGGAAACCCACCTGCCGTTTCTTGCCACTGTCGGCTCCACCAGCCCCTATGTTGGCCTCTTTGGTACGGTATGGGGCATCATGAACTCTTTCCGGGGACTGGCCGTGGTACAGCAGGCCACCCTGGCCACGGTGGCGCCGGGTATTTCCGAGGCTCTGATCGCGACGGCCATGGGCCTGTTCGCGGCCATCCCCGCGGTTGTTGCTTACAACCGGTTTTCCGCCACGTCCGATGCCCTGCTGAAGAACTACGAGACCTTTGCCGAAGAGTTCTCCAGTATCCTGCATCGCCGGGTCCACGACCATGGCGCCGGCCAGGGCTGATCCGGCCCCATTCAGGAGGAGAAAGCGATGAAAGGCGGAATGATGCAGTCGGTTCGCCGCAAGCCCATGTCGGAGATCAATGTGGTGCCCTACATTGATGTCATGCTGGTGCTGCTGGTGATCTTCATGGTGACAGCGCCCATGCTGACCCAGGGGGTCAAAGTGGATCTGCCTGAGACCAGTGCCGATCCGATACAGGCGGAGAAAGAAACCGAGTCCGTGGTGGTGTCAGTGGATGCCAACGGTGCCTATTACCTGGAAGTCGGCGACCAGGGCAGCGACCCCATGGCGCTGGGTCAGGTGCAGGAAATGGTCGGTCGCATCATGGCCGAACGCACCAATCGCGAGGTTCTGGTGCGGGGCGACCAGAACGTGGATTACGGCACCGTGGTCAGGCTGATGTCCGCGCTGCAACGCGCCGGAGCCACCAACGTGGGGCTGATCACAGAGGCCGAAGAGATCAACAATGCGGGTGGGTAACCAGTGACGGAGCCGCAACGCGAGACAGGGAAAACCGACCGGCCGGCGTGGGCGTCTCCGGTCCTGTTGTCACTCCTGCTGCACGGCGTGATCGTTGCCATCACCCTGTTCAGCTGGCACTGGATCACCCCCATTGAGGAGCCGCCGGAACCAAGCATTTCCGCCCGGCTGGTGTCGCCGGAAGCCGTGCCGCCCCCGCCGGCTTCACCGCCCCCCGAGCCTGAACCGGACCGGGAAGCGGAGCGCCGGGAACAGGAGCGCGAGCGGGAGGAAAAAGCGCGTCAGCAGGCCGAGGAAGAGCAGCGCCGGATTCAGCAGGAGCAGCGGGAGCAGGAACAGCAGCAGCGCAAGGAACAGGAACGCCTGGAGCAACAGCGCCGTGAACAGGAGCAGGCGGCTGCCCGTGAGCAGGAACGCAAGGCCCGGGAAGAGCAGGCCGCAAAGGAAAAGGCTCAGGCCGAAGCGGAGGAGCGGGCCCGACAGCAGGCCGAAGCCGAGCGCAAGGCCAGGGAGGAGGCTCAACGCAAGGCCGAGGAGGAGCGCCAGCGTCAGGAAAAGCAGCGACAGGCGGAAGAGCAGCGTCGCCAACAGGAAGCCGAGCGCCAGCGCCAGGAAGAGGAAAAGCGCCGTCAGGCGGAAGCGGAGCGCAAGCGTCAGGAAGAGGCAGCGCGCCAGCGTGAGCAGGCCCGTCGTGAGCGTGAGCAGCAGCTCGAGGCCATGGCCCGGGAAGCGGAGCAGGCACGTCAGGCCGAAGAACAGCGCAAGGCCCAGGCCGCGGCGGCCAGGGCCAGGGAAACCCAGATGCTGAACGAGAAGGCCCGGTATGAGAGCCTGATCCGCGAGCGGGTGAGAAGCGCCTGGTACGCGCCCCCGTCCGCCAGGGAGGGCATGAGCGCGACCCTGAGACTGACGCTGTTGCCCACCGGGGAACTGGTGTCGGCGGAGGTAGTCCAAAGCAGCGGTAATGCGGCCTTCGACAACTCCGCCCTGAGTGCCGCCAGAGACATCAGTCGTTACCCGGTGCCGGAGAGTCGCGACACCTTTGAAAGGTATTTCAGGCAGTTTACGATTCAATTCAAACCTGAGTTCTGACCAGTCGCCGGGCAGGCGATGGTTCGGCAAACTGACAGAACCGTGAGGCCAGTATGACTGTAACGTCCCGATTCAGGACAACCTGGACATCAACCGCCGCCGCGTTGGTCGGCGCGGCCCTGCTGATCATGATGGCCGCTGCGCCACAGCAGGTCCGTGCCGAGCTGACGATCCAGGTCACCAAGGGGGTGGGCTCCGCGATACCGGTGGCCGTGGTGCCGTTTGCCAAATCCGGCGATCTGCCCGCGGGGGACGACGTGAGCACCATCATCCGCAACGATCTCGAGATGACCGGTGAATTCAATCCCCTGGATCCGGAGCGCATGCTCAGCCTGCCATCGAGCAGTGACGATGTGTTTTTTCGGGACTGGCGACTGCTCGGACAGCGCTATCTCCTGGTGGGCCGGGTCGAACGGGAGGGCGATCAGGTCAGGGCCCGCTACGAGCTGTTCGACATCAACAGCGAACGCCGCCTGCTGGGGGAGACCGCCAACACCTCGGTCGATAATATCCGCACGCTGGCGCACCATATCAGCGACAAGGTCTATGAGGCACTTACCGGTGAGCCCGGTGTATTTTCCACCAGGCTGGCCTATGTGACCCTTGATGCCCACGAGGGCAAGCCCCGGTATCGTCTGCAGATCAGTGACGTGGACGGCCGCCGCGCCCGGGTAAGACTGGAGAGCGACGAACCGATCCTGTCGCCAACCTGGTCGCCCGATGGCAGGCGTCTGGCCTATGTGTCCTTCGAAAGCGGCAAACCGCAGATCTTCACCCATGAACTGGCCACGGGCGAACGTTCCGTGGTGGCGTCTTATCCGGGGCTCAATTCGGCACCCGACTGGTCGCCGGATGGCCGATCCCTGCTGGTGACCCTGTCGCGGTCCGGCAACGCCGAAATCTACAAGCTGGACCTCGCTTCCCGGGCGTTAACCCGCCTCACGGACCACTGGGCCATCGACACCGAGGGTGAGTGGCACCCGAACGGGAAGGGCCTGGCGTTCACATCCGACCGCTCCGGCGGGCCCCAGATCTACATCAAGGACACCGAGGACGCCGCGCCGCGGCGGGTGACCTTCGGCAGTCGCTATAATGCCCGACCCCGTTTCAGCCCCGATGGTCGGTATATCTACTACGTGCACCAACGGGACGGGGCATTCCATATTGCACGCACCGAACTGGCCTCGGGTGACGAACAGGTGCTGACCCGGTCACGACTGGACGAGTCCCCCAGCGTGGCACCAAACGGGCGCATGCTGATCTACGCCACCGAGCAGGACGGAAACAGCGTGCTGAGAGTTATTTCCACCAACGGTGACGCCGCCTATACCCTGCCGGCGGCCCGTGGTGATGTGGGAGACCCGGCCTGGTCCCCGATCCTGCGCTGACAGCGCCGGCCGGTGACCAGTATCAACTGGAAGTACAGGAAACTGAAATCACATCCAAAGGAAGCTTTATGAATACCATGATGAAAAACTCTGCCTTCGCTCTCGTCCTGTCCCTCGGGCTGGTTGCTGGTTGCAGCACCACCGGCGAGGAGCCCCTGACTGACGAGGAAATGAGTGCGGTCGATCAGGACGGCGGCGCGTCGGTTTATGGCGGCACGGATGACGGCGGCATTTCCGCCGACGAACTCCGCGAGCGTGACCGCCGCCAGGCTGATTCGGCTGCCACCGGTGACGATGCCGCCCTGCGCCGGATCACGACCTTCTACTTTGACTTCGACACCGCCGAGATCAAGCCCGAAGCCCGCGATGTGTTGGCGGCCCATGCACGGTACCTGGCCAATAATCCGGACGTGAATGTCCGTCTCGAGGGCCATACCGACGAGCGCGGCACCAAGGAATACAACCTCGCCCTGGGTGAGCGCCGGGCCAACGCGGTACAAAGGTTCCTGGTGGTCAATGGCGCCGACCGTAGCCAGATCGAGACCGTCAGTTATGGTGAGGAAAAACCGGCGGCCATGGGTTCCGGCGAGAGCGCCTGGGCCCAGAACCGTCGTGTGGAACTGATTTTCCGCTGATCGTCAGCGGTAACCGACAACAGGTGACCCCATGAGAAAGCTTCTCGTGGCGGCAGTGGCGCTGGCGGTATCCGCCGGCGCCCTGGCGCAATCCTCCACTCCCGCCTTCCAGAACAACCAGTCGGAAGCACGGCTGCTGGCGGCCAACAACCAGGGCAACGCCGAGCTGTTCTTCATGATCGAGCGTCTCCAGGAAGAGGTCAGGAACCTCCGTGGCGAGCTCGAAGAGCAGCGGCATCAACTGAACCAGCTGACCCGTCAGTCCCGTGAACGCTACATCGATCTGGATCAACGGATCATGGAGCTTGCCGAGCGTGAATCGACACCCCGTGCCGGCTCCGGGGGTTCTGGTAGCGGCACCGGCGAGCGCTCCCAGTCGACTGGAAACGCTACCACGGTGGCGAAGGAGTACCGGGAACCCTCTGCGGAAGAGCGCCAGGCCTATCAGCGCATCCAGAAGCTGATCCAGGAACAGAAAGCCTACGATGAGGCCATTGGCGAGCTTTACGATTTCATCGCCGAGTACCCCGAGGGTGACCTTACGGTGAATGCCTACTACTGGCTAGGTGAGGTATACCTGGTGAAACCGCAGCTTGAGCAGGCAAAGCAGGCCTTTACCATTATCGCGACCCGTTACCAGGATCATCGCAAGGCACCGGACGCCATGTACAAGCTGGGTGTGGTGCACGACCGTATGGGTGAGCGTGATCAGGCGCAGCGGTACATGAAGCAGGTTGTTGATCAATATGGCACCAGCCAGGCAGCGGGGCTGGCAAAAAAATATCTGGAAGCCAGCTAAAAGGGGTTGATCACCCCGGAAAAATCCGTACTATATGCGCCTCGTTTGGGTCGTTAGCTCAGTTGGTAGAGCAGTTGGCTTTTAACCAATTGGTCGAAGGTTCGAATCCTTCACGACCCACCAAACACAGATCGCCGGCACGGATCGCCGGCATCGCCCGGTTACGGGTCGTTAGCTCAGTTGGTAGAGCAGTTGGCTTTTAACCAATTGGTCGAAGGTTCGAATCCTTCACGACCCACCAAACCAGGCAGGTTGATCCGTAGTGTCAGCCAGCCGTAAAAAAGAGCCTCAGGGCTCTTTTTTTTTGCCTGAAAAGCCCAAGACTGTTTGTGTAGTATCCGAAATAACACCATCCTGATCCTGAAAGACCTCCCACTGGATATGGCAATTCCGTGACCGGGAGATGACAGCCCGCCGGGGGTGATATACTTTCGGCATTCAGGAGTAGCAGCAGAGATACAAGCAATGACACGAGCCGAAGATCGAATTCTGGTGCAGGAATACCTGGCCCACGAGGCCGAACCGATACCTCTGAGTCAGGAGGAAAAGGCCGAGCTGGAGTCCCGTATCCGCAAGGCCCTGAAAGATCAGGATGCGGTTCTCGTGGCTCACTATTACGTGGATCCGGACATTCAGCGCATTGCTGAGGAGACGGGTGGCTGCGTGGCGGATTCCCTGGAGATGGCCCGGTTCGGCAACCGCCATCCCGCCTCCACCGTGGTTGTCGCCGGTGTGAAGTTCATGGGCGAGACCGCCAAGATCCTCAATCCGGAGAAGCGGGTGCTGATGCCGACCCTCGAGGCAACCTGTTCACTGGACATCGGCTGCCCGGCGGATGAGTTCGCCGAGTTCTGTGACCAGCATCCGGACCGTACCGTGGTGGTTTATGCCAACACCTCTGCCGCGGTGAAGGCGAGGGCGGACTGGGTGGTGACGTCAAGCTGCGCCCAGGCCATTGTCGAGCATCTGGACGCCAGGGGCGAAAAGATCCTCTGGGCTCCGGACCAGCATCTGGGCAGCTACATCCAGAAAACCACCGGAACGGACATGCTGCTCTGGCAGGGGTCCTGCATCGTCCACGAGGAGTTCAAGTTCCAGGGGCTTGAGGATCTCAAGGCCCTATATCCGGATGCCGCCGTACTGGTGCACCCGGAGTCCCCGGCCCAGGTGGTGGAGATGGCGGACGTGGTCGGCTCCACCTCGCAGCTGATTCAGGCGGTCCAGTCGCTGCCCAACGAGCGCTTCATCGTGGCCACCGATAACGGCATCTTCTACAAGATGCAACAGCTGGCGCCCAACAAGACCCTGATCGAAGCCCCCACCGCCGGTAACGGCGCCACCTGCCGCAGCTGTGCCCATTGCCCGTGGATGGCCATGAACGGCCTGGAGAACCTGCTCCACGTGATCGAACACGGCGACCAGGAGATCCAGGTGGACGAGACCCTTCGCGAGGATGCCCTGAAACCGCTGCGGCGTATGCTGGATTTCACCGCGAATATGAATCTGAAAGCGGCCGGCAACGCCTGAACCCCGGCCTCTCAGCGTCGTCTCAGGACTGACTGAGACGGCGGCTGACTTCCGCCAGCCGCTCCGAGATGACCTGCCGCAGGGGGGTGTCGGGCGCCACCCGCTCCTGGGCCTGCCGCAATTGCCGCTGGGCCGCCTCCAGGTTTCCCATCAGAATGTCGTATTCCGCTCGGGCCCGGTGCACGCCGACGATGTTGCGGGCCATGCCCTCGGCTTCGGCCAGTCGCAGCCAGAGATTCGCCCGTTGCGGGTAGTCACGGACCAGGGTGCGCAGGTAGTCCGCCGCCCGGCTGCCATTACCCGCCTGGATCTCAATGTCGGCGAGACGGTCGATGATGGGGAAGTTGCCGGGGTTCCGGTTGCGGGCGGTTTCCATCAGGGAGCGGGCCTGATCCAGCTTACCCTGGGCCTGCAGGGCTTCCGCGAGGGTCACCTGGTAGGTGATCCGGTTCGGTGTCTCCTCCAGCAGTGATTCCAGCAGGTTGCGGGCTTTTCCGGCCTTGTCATCGGCAAGGTAGGCCACGGCAAGTCCGTAACGGGCCGCCATGTTGCGGTTGGCATCGGGTTGTTTCAGATAGGATTCGAACGCACTGACGGCATCACTCACATTGCGGGCGTAGTGCACCTGCATCCGCGACCGTATCAGGTGGTATTCGTGACTGTCCTCGGAACCCGGCTGGGCGTATTGCTCGGCCCGGCTCCGGGTGTCCGAAACCCTGGACTGGGTCAGGGGGTGGGTGGAGAGGTACTCCGGCGGCCGGTTTCCCTGGAGCCGGCTCTGACGCATCATGGTCTCGAACATCTCCGGCATCCCTCTGGGATCCAGGCCCGCCTCCGCCATGATTTCAATACCCACCCGGTCGGCTTCCTGTTCGTGGGCGCGGCTGTAGGCGAGCATATTCTGCGCGCTCAGGGCCTGGGTGCCCATGATCGCGGCGAGCCCGGCCTGGGAGCCGGTGACCGCGGTGAGCACGATGCCGGCGATGATGCCGGCGGCGGTCATGGGGGCGGAACGCTCCTGCTGCTCGAGGCGTCTTGCGAAATGGCGCTGGCTAAGGTGGGCCAGTTCGTGGGCGATCACCGAACCGAACTGCTGCTCGGTTTCGGCATGCAGGAACAGGCCACCGTTGACCCCGACAATGTTACCGGGTACAGCGAAGGCGTTGATCGCCGGGTCGTCGATGATTACCAGGGTCAGGTTGCGATCACTCAGGGGCGTGTAGGGCACCAGGCGATAGACCAGGGAGGACAGGTACTCGGTCACCAGCGGGTCGTGGATCTGGTCGGCGGAACGCCGGATGGAGCTCATCACCTGTTGACCGATTTCCTCTTCCATCTGATCCGAAAGCAGGCCGCCGCCGAGACCGCCGATGGAAGGCAGGTTGGTTTCCCTGGCCGCGGAAGTGGAGGCCAGACCCGGTGCAAACAGCATCACCACAGCCATGACGGCCGCCAGGGAGCGACGGAAGCGGTTTGCGGGACTGCTCTGAAGGAAAGACATAGGTTGGCTGTTATACTCCACGGAAAACGATGCAAGCTTTGGACGGCCCGGGCATAATGGGCGTCCTCCAAACAGTGCTCTACGGGATGGTCCGAAACCACATATGGTCGATAATACCCTTGATGCTACCGGGCTGCGATGCCCCATGCCGCTTCTCAAGGCCAAGCTTGAACTTGGCAGCATGACCCCCGGCCAGGAACTGGAGGTTCTGGCAACGGATCCCGGCTCCGCCCGCGATATTCCGGCCTGGATTTCTCACACGGCCCATGAGCTGGTATCCAGCACGGAAGAGCAGGGCCGCTACCGTTTCGTCCTGCGCGTCGGCCCCGGGGAGTAACTCGCATATGGTTCGTATTCTACGCGGGCTTGTCCATAAATACTTTTCGGATGACGAAGCTGTCATCCTGTTCCTGCTGCTACTGGGCGGCGTGCTGGCGATCATCTTCTTCGGGGCCATGCTCGCCCCGGTCATTGCCTCCGTCATTATCGCCTTTATCCTGCAGGGCCTGGTGGCCCGCCTGACCCTGCTGGGCGTACCCGAGCTGGTTTCCATCATCGGCGTGTTCGTGGTCTTCCTGGGATCGCTGGCCGGTTTCCTGTTCGGCCTGCTGCCGCTCATCTGGACCCAGCTGGCATCGCTCGCCACGGAAGCGCCGAGAATATTCCGGGAAATGAGAACCTATCTCGAAGTGCTGCCCGAGCAGTATCCGAACATGATTTCCATGGAGGCGATCAATGCCTTCTACGGCCAGGTAACCGTAGAGGCAGGCCACCTGACGCAATGGCTGGTGTCGTTTTCCCTGAGCAGTATTCCCGACCTGCTGGCGCTGCTGATCTACCTGGTGCTGGTGCCGATTCTGGTGTTCTTCTTCCTCAAGGATCGCCGGCTGTTGCTGGGCTCACTGTCGCGCATGCTGCCCAGGCAGCGTGAGATGATGAACCGGATCTGGCTGGAGGTGAATCAGCAGTGCGCCAACTACGTGCGTGGCAAGGCGGTGGAGATTCTCATTGTCGGGGGTGTGAGCTACGTTTCCTTCAAGCTTCTGGGGGTTCCCTACGCCGCCCTGCTGGGTCTGGTGGTGGGCCTGAGCGTGGTGATTCCCTATATCGGCGCCGCTGTTGTAACCGTGCCGGTGGCGATGATTGCCCTGTTCGCCTTTGGCTGGGGCAGCCACTTCATCTGGGTGATGGTGGTTTACGGCATCATCCAGGCCCTTGATGGCAACGTCCTGGTGCCAGTGCTGTTCTCCGAGGTCAACAACCTGCACCCGGTGGTGATCATCGTGGCGGTGGTGTTCTTCGGCGGTATCTGGGGTCTCTGGGGCGTCTTTTTCGCCATTCCCCTGGCTACCATTGTAAAAGCGGTGTTCTCGGCCTGGCCGGTGCGTTCGGCACACAACCCGGAACAGGCGCACCAGGCAGGCCACTAAAGTTCCCTTACAGCGTCCAGTACCTCGGCCGCGTGACCGTTCACCCTGACACCGCGCCACTGCCGTCGAAGCGTGCCTTCCTTATCGATCAGGAAGGTGCTGCGGTCAATGCCCATGTACTCTTTGCCGTAGAGTTTCTTGGGCTTTATGACATCGAACAGGGAGCACACCGTCTCGTCCCTGTCGGAGATCAGGTGGAAGGGAAAGTCGTGTTTGCCGCGAAAATTTTCATGGGCCTTGAGCCCGTCCCGGGAAACGCCGAAAATGACCGTGTCGAGCGCCCTGAACTGGTCATGAAGGTCCCGGAAATCCTGGCCTTCTGTGGTGCACCCCGGGGTGTTGTCCCTGGGGTAGAAGTAGAGCACCACATTGCTGCCCTTCAGGTCCGACAGCTTAACCGTCTGGCCGCCGGTGGCCGGGGCTTCAAAATCGTGAACAGGTTGGTCAAGTTCTGGCTTTGTCATGGCTTCTCCCGGGTTTCCCTTGTGTCGGTTGAGACCCAACATTACCATAACCGTTTTATCTGCACGGAGTCCTTATGATTACTGGAAGCCTCGTCGCTCTGGTGACGCCCATGCACCCGGATGGCAGCATTCACTGGGAGCAACTGGATGCACTGGTGGACTTTCACCTTGAAAACGGAACCCACGGTATCGTTGCCGTGGGTACGACCGGGGAGTCAGCAACCCTGACGCCGGAGGAGCACCTCAAGGTGATCGAGCAGATCATCAAGCGGACGGCCGGCAAAATCCCGGTGATTGCCGGCACGGGCGGCAACTCCACCCACGAGGCCATTGACCTGACCTCGGAAGCGGCCAAGCTTGGCGCGGATGCCTGCCTGCTGGTGGTGCCTTACTACAACAAGCCCACCCAGGAAGGACTCTACCGGCACTTCAAGGCCATCGCCGAGGCCGTTCCGGATGTCAGCCAGATTCTCTACAACGTGCCGGGCCGGACCGCCTGTGACATGCTCAATGAAACGGTGGTACGGCTGGCGGATATTCCCAACATCGTGGGCATCAAGGATGCCACCGGCAATATTCCCCGGGGCACGGAGCTGATCAGGGCGGTGGAAGGGCGTCTGGCGGTGTATTCCGGCGACGACGCCACCGCCGCCGAGCTGATGCTCGCTGGCGGCAAGGGCAATGTGTCGGTGACAGCCAACGTGGCGCCGAAACTGATGTCGGAGCTTTGCGAGGCTGCCATTGGTGGTCACCGGGAAGAGGCCGAACGACTGAATGCCATCCTCGAACCGTTGAACCGCAAGCTGTTCCTGGAAGCCAACCCGATTCCCGTCAAATGGGCCCTGCAGCGCATGGACCGTATCGAAACCGGCATCCGCCTGCCATTGACGCCCCTGAGCGACAAGTTTCACGGAGAGGTCGAAGAGGCTCTCAAGACGGCGGGCGTACTCTGAATGACAGATCGGAAGACAGACCTCAGTCCGGTCCGGAAAACCACGGCTCATGCCGCAACGCCGGCGGTTCTGGCTATTGCCGTCTTGATGGCGGGTTGCAGCCTGGTCCAGGACCGTGGCGACGACTACGCCAATGCCAGGGCAATGACTCCGGTCCATGGTATTGATGGTGAGCCGTTGCCCCGGCAGAACAGTGCGTTCCCGGTAAGGCCGTTGGCGGAAAATGGTGGCACCCTCAGCAATGCGGTACCAAAACCACCGGATATGACCGCGGAAATTCTGGACGAGAATTACGTGATCGAATCCATCGATGACCAGTCCTGGCTGCTGGTCAACGATGTCCCCGGCAGGATCTGGCCCGCCGTGGCCGCCTGGATGAACGAAACTGGCCTGGGAGTGGCTTACGACAGCACCCAGCTTGGCCTGATGCAGAGCGAACTGGTGAACTACAGCCGTCGCGCCCGCGGTCTTGTGGGGCTGGAACAGGGAGCCGGGGACGAGCCACTGATGCTGGTGCAGGTCCGCCTTGCCCCGGGGGTCCGGCGCAAGACCACCGAGATCCAGGTGCGCCCCCGCACTGTGGATGAAACGCCGGGCCGCCTGATCGCCTGGCAGGACACCCCGGAAGACCAGCAACTGGAAGAAAGCCTGCTGCAGAACCTGTCCCGCTTCATACAGGGCCGTGAAGAAAGCCGGTCCTATTCCCGGGCGGCAATGGAGATGGGCAGCGATCCACGGGTCACCCTGCGGGAAGCCGACGCCGAGCAGGAGCGTGCGGTTGTTATCGACCTGGACTACAGCCGGGCCTGGGCCGAGATCCGCCGTGTGCTGGAAGACGAGGGTATTCCGGTGCTGGATCTGGATCAGAGCGCGGGCTACTTCCTGGTGGACGGGCGCCCTGCGGAGGATCGCCGTCGTAGCTGGCTGACACGCTGGTTTGCCGGTGACGAAGTAAAGCCCGTGGTAACCAACCGGATTCAGCTGACACAGCAGGACGGTCAGGTGGTGGTGACCGCCGACCGGGCCGATGATTTCGACGGTGGCAATTATTCCCGCTCACTGCTGAACCGGCTCTACGAATACCTGTATTGATGTCGGGCCCGGGCCGAACCGGGCCTGAAACGATTAACGCTGCGGTTCTCTGACCCAGAGTCAGGCCGCCGGAGACTGAAATGGAAAAGCGCAAAGAACTCTACGCCGGCAAGGCCAAGTCGGTATTCACCACTGATGATCCCGAACGTTTCGTGCTGGTGTTCCGTGATGACACCTCGGCCTTTGACGGCCAGAAAAAGGAACAGCTCAAACGCAAGGGCATGGTGAACAATCGCTTCAACGCCTTCATCATGGAAAAGCTGGAGGCGGCCGGCGTGCCCACGCACTTCGACCGGCTGCTGTCGCCCGCGGAATCCCTGGTCAAGAAGCTCACCATGATTCCGGTGGAGTGCGTGGTGCGGAATGTGTCCGCGGGCAGTCTGTGCCGTCGTCTCGGCGTGGAAGAGGGGCAGGACCTGAACCCGCCGACCTATGAACTGTTCCTCAAGAACGACGAGCTGCACGACCCCATGGTGAACGAGTCCCTGGCGGTGACCTTTGGCTGGGCAACGGCCGGGGAACTGGAGCAGATGAAGGAGCTGACCTACAGGGTCAACGACGTTCTCAAGTCCCTGTTTGCCGATGCCGGCATGCTGCTGGTGGACTACAAACTGGAATTCGGTCGCTGCGAAGGCCGCATCGTCCTGGGTGACGAGTTCAGCCCGGACGGCTGCCGGATCTGGGACCGGGAGACCCGCAAGAAGATGGACAAGGATCGCTTCCGTCAGGGACTGGGCGACGTTATCGAGACCTACGAGGAAGTGGGTCGCCGCCTCGGTGTCGAGTTTGACTGAGGCCCCCGCGACAGGGGCCTCACGGCCCCTTTTTAATGCTCAGCATCCTGTTTGCTGACTTCTGACCCTTACACCCTGAATGTCCCCGGAGTGCACCATGAAAAAATTACCAATTGCCGTTACCGCATCACTGCTTGCATTCGCTCCGGTCGCGAGTGCCGATGTGCTGGGATTCGGCGCCAGCGTCGGATACTGGGATTCCGATCTCTCCGGCGAGGCGTCCCGTGGCAACGACCAGGTGGATGTGGAGAACGATCTGAACCTGAGCAATAACGATGAGATCAACCTGTCAGCTTACCTTGAGCATCCGATTCCGCTGCTGCCCAACGTACGCCTGAGTTACGTCAGGATCGACCAGGAAGGCCGCGGTCAGCTCTCCACCAGCTTTGACGTGCTTCCCTCCGGCGTTAACGTGTCTTCCCAGCTGGACTGGACCCAGGCCGACCTGACGCTCTATTACGAGGTGCTGGACAACTGGGTCAACCTCGACCTCGGTCTGACCGCCCGTAACCTGGATGCCGAGCTGGTGGTCCAGGAGGTGAACAGCACGGCTGTCAGTCGTACCGAAGTGGATGCGGTTCTTCCCATGCTGTATGCCGCCGCACGATTTGACCTGCCGCTCACCGGCCTGTCCGTGGGTGCCCACGGCAACGTCATCGGCTACGATGGCGATTCCATCTACGACTACGACGCCTATGCCCAGTACCAGTTCGTGGGCGTCCAGTTGCGGGCCGGCTACCGCCAGATGACCGTGGACTATGAAGACGGCGACGACCGTCTCGACGTGGACATTGCCGGGCCCTTCGTCAGTGCCGGCTTCAGTTTCTGAGACCGGTCGTCCCGCCGGGGACAGGGTATGAATCCGGTGCGCCCCGGCGGGGGCGCCGGAGTATCGGCTGAAACATGAGGCAACAGGGAAAGCCCGTGAAGATTCTAGTTACCGGCACGGCCGGATTCATCGGATTTCACCTCGCCCGGCGACTGTTGGAGCGGGGAGACGAGGTTATCGGTGTCGACAACGTCAACGCCTACTATGACATCGCCCTGAAAGAGGCCCGCCTCGATCGACTCAGGGATTACGACGGATATACCGAAGTCCGGCAGGACATCGCCGACCGGCCGGCCATGGAGGCGCTGTTTACCCGGACACAGCCACAACGGGTCGCTCATATGGCTGCCCAGGCTGGCGTCCGGTATTCCATCGAGAATCCGCATGCCTATGTGGACTCCAACCTGGTGGGCTTCGTCAACATCCTGGAAGGCTGCCGTCATAATTCGGTAGAGCACCTGGTCTACGCTTCCAGCAGTTCCGTCTACGGCGCCAATGAAACCATGCCGTTCTCGGTCCAAGACAATGTGGATCATCCCGTCAGCCTCTACGCTGCCTCAAAAAAGGCCAATGAGCTGATGGCGCACACCTACAGTCATCTCTACGACCTGCCCACCACCGGCCTGAGATTCTTCACGGTATACGGTCCCTGGGGCCGGCCGGACATGGCGCCGTTCATCTTCACACGCAAGATCCTCGCCGGAGAGCCCATTGACGTCTTCAACTTCGGGCACCACAAACGGGACTTCACCTATATCGATGATATCGTGGAGGGAGTGGTGCGGACCCTCGATCACGTTGCCCGACCCAATCCCCAGTGGAGCGGGCTGAACCCGGATGCCGGTTCAGGCAAGGGGCCATACCGGCTCTACAATATCGGCAGCAATAACCCGACAGAGCTGGCACGGTTCATCGAAGTCATCGAGGAGAAGACCGGCAGGACAGCGGAAAAGAACTACCTTCCGATGCAGCCCGGGGATGTGCCGGCCACCTACGCCGACGTCGACTCCCTGATCGCCGACGTCGGCTACCGCCCGACCACCTCCCTCGAGGAGGGCATGGGTCGGTTCGTGGACTGGTACCGGGACTTTTACAACGTCTGAAAGAGCGTCAGGGCCTGCCAGCCTCGCCTTGTGGATCGTTCAGGACGCCGTAGTGTTCGGGGTCCAGCAGGTCCTCCATTTCCCTGAACAGGACCCGGTTTCGCTTTTCCAGGGACATGGCCCAGGACGCCAGCCAGAGTCTCCGGGCCTGGTGCCCGTAGACCAGCCTCTGCTTGCCGGACCGAATACAGCGGATGACCTGCTCAACAATGTCATCCGGCTCGGTCTTCAGGTACTTTTCGGTGAATTCCTCGCCTTTCGCCGCGCCGCTGGCGATGTTGGTGCGAATCCCGCCCGGATGGACCAGGTGGACCGAAATCGGTGACTGCTCCAGCTCCACCATCAACGACTCCGTGAAGCCGCGGACTGCGAATTTTGAGGCGCAATAGTCGGAGTTGTTGGGTGTTCCCACCAGGCCGAAGACACTGGAAACATTGACCACAGCCCCTTCGCCATTGGCCAGCAGCTGGGGCAGGAAAGCACGGGTGCCGTAGACCACGCCAAAAAAGTTGATCTGCATGACCCGCTCATAGGAGTCGTCGCCGAGCAACCACGATGGCAGGCCCTCCCCGGAAACGCCGGCGTTATTGATGACGACATGGGCATGGCCCAGTTCGGCTTTCACCCTGGCGGCAAAGTCGTACATGTGCTCCCGGTTGCCTACGTCGAACGCGGAGGTCAGCAGGGGTCTGTGGCTGAGGTCCCGTACCAGTACCGCCGTTTGCTCGAGGCTTTCGAGGTGATAGTCGTTCAGGGCCAGTATCGCCCCCAGGCGGGCGAATGCCAGGGCGTAGGCGCGACCCATGCCTGAGCCGGCGCCGGTGATCACCACCACCCTGTCGGTAAACTGTTTCATGGCCGTGCCTCCCACTGTCCGGCGGCCCCGCGGGCATGGGCAACGATGGCGTCCGTCAGCTCCGGTATTACCGGCTCAGGAAAGGCATGTCCCATGCCGGGGATGGTCACCAGCCGGGCGCCCTGGATGGCGGCGGCCGTGGCCTGTCCTCCACTTGGTGCCACCATCAGGTCCCGGTCACCGTGAATCACCAGGGTGGGTGTGGAGATCTTTTGCAGCTGTGGCGTCCGGTCGCCGGACCTGATGATCGCTCCTATCTGGCGGGCCACTCCCTGATGGGCCATCTCGCCATGGCCGCGATCCCATCCTTCGGCGGCATAGCTTGCATGGGTCTCCTCGCAAAGGGGGTAGGTGGTGGGGCCGATGTGCCTCATCATGGCCAGGTGCCCGTTCACGTAGGCCTGCCGGGTCCGGGCGGGAGGAGCGATCAGGCGCAGCAGTGAGGAAACCGCAGGCTGGCCAACCCGCCTGTTGCCGGTGGTGGAGAAAATCGAGGTCAGGGAGGTCAGACGCCGGGGTTCCAGTACCGCCATGGTCTGGGAGATCATGCCCCCCATGGACATCCCCACCACGTGGCTCTTTTCAATCTCCAGATGGTCCAGCAGGCCGAGCGCGTCCCGTGCCATGTCTGCCAGGTCGTAACCATCGCCGGACGGCATCCTCAGAAATTGCCGTACCCGCCCCGGCGGCGGTCCCGACTGCAGAGAGGACCGGCCCACGTCACGGTTGTCGAATACCACGACCCGGTAGCCCTCAGCTGACAGCCTTTCGATCATGGTGGCTGGCCAAGAGGTCAGCTGCAGGCCCAGGCCCGCCACCAGCAACAGCGGCTCGCCCTCGCCAGGGCCATACTCCCGGTAACACAGGCGCAGCCCGTCTGACACCTCACAGAAGCGATCTTCAGCCGGAAACCGGACGTGCGCATTCATGGGGATACCTCTTCGGTCTGTTCTGCTTCCGAGGTGGCGCGCTTGCCGGTGGCGGAGACAGAGGAGAATTTCAGCGCGGGATCGGTTACCGGGCCGTGGCGCAGCACTTCGGAATCCACCCGGTAATCCATGGGCATCAGCCAGGGCGCGTGCTCGCCCTGCCTGGGCAGCATATCGATGGAGCGCTGCACGTAGCCCGCGTCAAAATCCAGTAATGGCCGAGTCGGCATGTCAGGGGAGGGCAGTTCCGGACAGCAGACGTCGTAACCATGTTGCTTCATGTGATTGAGCAACCGGCACAGGTGCTCGGCAACCAAGCCTACCTTCAGGGTCCAGGAGGCATTGGTATAACCGATGGCGAAGGCGAAATTCGGCAGACCACTGAGCATCATGCCCTTGTAGGCCACGGTGCGGGACAGGTCCACATCCCTGCCATCCTTGCTCAGGCGGATACCGCCGAACAGTTGCAGGTTGAGCCCGGTGGCGGTGACGATGATATCCGCCTCGAGTTCCTGGCCGGACTTCAGCCGCACCCCCTTTTCCGTAAAGGTATCGATATGGTCGGTCACCACGGAGGCCTTGCCCTGGGAGATGACCTGGAACAGGTCGCCGTCAGGTACCACGCAAAGGCGCTGGTCCCAGGGGTTGTAGGGTGGATTGAAGTGTTCGTCCACCGGATAGCCCTTGGGCAGCGCCCGCTTGTTGAGCCGGCGTATCAGCCGTCTGGCGGCCTTCGGGTATTTCTGACAGAAGCGCCAGATGTTGCGGGAGAGGGTAATGTTCTTGCCACGGGTGAGGGCGTAGGCTTTTTCCGCCGGCAGAACTTTGGCAAGCAGCTTGGCGATGGCATCCTCGGAGGGCAGGCTCATCACATAGCTGGGGGTACGTTGCAGCATGGTGACGTGGGCCGCCTTTTCGGTCATGGCCGGCACCAGAGTGATGGCCGTGGCACCACTGCCGATCACCAGAACCCGCTTGCCGGCATAGTCCAGGTTTTCAGGCCAGTGCTGGGGATGGATCAGTTCTCCCCGGAAGCGTTCGCTACCGGGGAACGAAGGGGCATAGCCCTCATCGTAGCGGTAGTATCCGGCGGCGGAGAAAAGCCACTTGCAGACAAAACGCCGGGGCTCGCCGCCTTCTCCCTGTTCCACCTCGACGAACCAGCGCGCCTCCTCCGAGGACCAGTCGGCATGCTTCACCCGGTGCTGGTACCGGATATGCTGGTCAATGCCGTTCTCGGCAGCGGTCTCTCGCAGATAACCGAGAATTGAATCCGCCCCGGCAATCGCCTTGTCATCCACCCAGGGTTTGAATTCATAGCCAAAGGTGTGGAGGTCCGAGTCCGAACGGATACCCGGGTAGCGAAACAGATCCCAGGTGCCGCCGCTGGCCGAGCGTGATTCGAGAATGGTGTAGGAGATATCGGGAACGTTCTCCTGCAGATAGCGGGCAATGCCGATGCCCGACAGGCCCGCGCCGATAATCAGAACATCTGTGTGCTCTGTCTTTTCTTGTTGTTGTCCGGGCATAACGACCTCTCTGTGCGCTTGTGGTGGCCCAATTCCATCCTATGGGCTCACTGTTCCCGCAACAAGGTACACTTGGCACCTGGATAAGGTTTATATTGTGCATTCTATCCCTTTCCCCGGAGCGGACGTCCTGCCATGACTACCGGTAGCCCCACCAGAAGCGAAGCACTGTCCAATGATGTACCCCGGAGCGTGCTTGACCTCCTCAGACGGGGGGCGGAACAGGTACTCAGTTCCCCGGTCGAGTGGCTCAGTGAAATCGACAATGCCAGCATGACTGTGGATGTTCCCGGGGCGATGGCCGAAGACCCCGTACTGGCCGCCGCCACGAGACGGGCCAACCGGGGCAGTCTGACCCACTGGGCCCTCGCCAACGTGGAAAAACCGGGCGCGCCGGTTGCGCCCTATATTTCCGAGGATATGAAAAGCAATGCCAGGGAGCTGGTACGCCTGGGTGTTCCCGAGCTGATGTTCTCGGCAGCCCGGGCAGCCCAGAACGCGGCCTGGAACCTGTGGATGAAAGTGGCGTTCGAGCTGACCGACGATCCCGCCCAGCTGCGCCAGCTCCTGGAGTTGTCGTCCCGGTCGGTCAACGGGTTTGTGGAGGCCAACATGGAAGGCATCACCGCCATCATGCGGGATGAGCGGGAGAAGCTGATCCGTAGCGGCCAGGTTGATCGGCGGGAGCTCATCACCCGGGTGCTGGAAGGTGATCTGACCAGCGTGCCCAGGCTCAACATCCAGCTGAAGTACGCGGTGGATCAGCCCCAGCTGGCGGCGATCGTCTGGTGTGAGGATCCCAACGTGGAAATCTCCCGGCTGGAGGGCGTCTCCCGGACGTTCGCCCGATGCGCGGGCACCAGCGAGGTGCTCACCGTCGCCGCCAACTCGGCGACCCTGTGGGTCTGGTGTCACGCCACGGCTCCTCTCGACCTTCCGCAGATGGAGCAGTATCTCAGTAACCTGTCCGGTGTTTACGTGACGGTCGGCTCAGAGGGCACAGGCCTGGACGGTTTCCGCCGGTCCCATCTGGAAGCGGCGACCACGCAACGGGTCTTTGGCCGCCTGCGCCCCAAAAGCCGGATCGTCGTTTTTGACCAGATCCGCCTGGTCTCGCTGATGTCCGAAGATCCGGAGGCAACCCGGCAATTCGTCTCCCATACGCTGGGTGACCTGGCCTCCGCCGGCGTGGAGCTTCAGCAGGCGTTGCTGACCTATCTCAGTCATGGCTGCAATGCCGCCCAGGCCACGAAACGGCTGCATACCCATCGGAATACCCTCCTGCGCCGGCTGGCCCGCGCCGAGGAACTGCTGCCACGGCCACTGGCGGAGAACCGCATTCACGTTGCCGCTGCCCTTGAGCTGCTCACCTGGAGCAATGGCCAGAAGCGGATACCGGGCGGTTGAGCACGGACCGCTCCGCACCCTTCGTCTGACGCTGGAACCCCATTTGCTATACTCCCCGGACATCGTGTTTTAAAGGAGTCGGTAATGGACGGTAAAAGTAGGGCCGAGCAGCGGTTTGAGCGGCATCTTCGGGATTACCTCATGGTCGAGTACCAGCGGCTGGTGGAGGAAGAGGAAGACGAGGAACGCCGCGAAACCCTGGAAGCCCACGCCCTGCTCAGTGATGCGGTCCGGGCCCGGGCCACCGATCTTCACCTGGACCCGCTTCCGGACCATTACCGTGTCCGTCTCAGAATCGACGGTATGATGGTGGATGCCCTGGAGGTTTCCCCGGACCAGGGCCGGCGGTTGGGAAACCAGTTCAAGGCCATGGCGAGACTCGATCCCATTCCATCGGTCAATTGTAACGAAGGCAGTTTTTTCTACAGTCTCGACGAAAGAGACCTGGACCTGCGGGTCACCGCCGTTCCCTGCGTTTCCGGCGACAAGCTGGCAATCCGCGTGCTGTCTCCGCCGGAGGCGGTGCAGCAGGTAAAACACCTGGGTATACCCGAACAGGGGGCGGACTGGATCCGTCGATGGCTGGACGCCACCGGTGGCATGTTCCTGGTGGCGGGCCCCACTGGCAGCGGCAAGACCACGACCCTTTATACAATCCTCCATGAACTGAAGCTCGCCGACAGCCACGTCATTACCCTGGAAGACCCGGTCGAGTACGAGATACCGGGCATCAACCAGATCCAGGTGGATCCGCGCCATGACCTGACCTTTGCCAGCGGGACCCTGGCAACACTGCGGCTGGACCCGGACTACGTTCTGATTGGTGAGATCCGTGATGTGCCCTCGGCCCAGGCGGCGGTCAGCGTTGCCACCAGTGGCCGCTCCCTCATGGGAACCCTGCACAGCCGCGATTCGGTGGGTACTGTGACTGCCCTGCGTAACCTTGGCCTGGACGATTACGAGATTGCCGCCAACCTGGGTCTTGTGGCAGCCCAGAGGCTTGTCCGCAAGCTCTGCCCCGAATGCAGGACCCGGCGGGCCCCCGACGAGATCGAAACCCAGTGGCTCACGGATTGCGGTCGCGAAGTGCCGGAAGAAACCTGGGCGGCCGCAGGCTGCTCCGAATGCGACAACCTGGGATTCCGTGGCCGGATCGGTATCTTCGAGGTGTGGCAGCCCACGGAAGCGGATTACGCGCGGATTCTGCGCCAGGAGGACGAACACTCCCTGCGCCATGCTCTTATTGAGCGGAGTCACCCGCTGATGCTGGATGACGGCCTGGCCAAGGTGGAAGACGGGCAGACCACGTTGCGTGAGCTGCTCCGCACCGGTGTGCTTCTCCCCGGTCAGAAACTGGCCCCCGCGAGCTATCCCGCGCCCTGACGGCTGAATGGAGGCGCCATGTGCGGCCGTTTCAATGTCAACGATGACCCCCTGGTGCGGGACCTGATGGAACAGCTCGGGGTGGCCCGCCGCCCCCGGCCTCGGCTGAACGTGGCCCCGGGAAGCGCCGCCGAAGTGGTGCTGGACGCGGGAGAGGGCCGGCAGCTGGTGGAAGGCATGTGGTCGCTGTTGATCGAGCCCCATCCCGATGGTGAAGGCTACCGGCCGAACCCCAGGTTCAAGACCTTCAACGCCCGCAGCGACCGGCTGACCTCGAGCCCCTTGTGGAAACGGGTCTACCCGAAGCAGCGCTGCATCGTACCCATGTCGGCCTTCCACGAATGGCGCAGCGGGCAGGTCTACAACATTCACCCGGACGGCGAGGCCATCGCCATGGCCGGGCTATGGCAGCGCTACCGCAATGGTGATGACGAGGTGATCTCCTTCACCACCATCACGCTGCCGCCGCACCCGCGATTCAGCCACATCCACGACAAGAGTCTTCCCTTGATGCTCAGGCCCGAGGACTTCGACGCCTGGCTCGACCCGGACTTCCACCAGGTGGATGCCTTCCAGGGTCTTATGCGCCCGCACATTCCGGTGCCGCTGATCTGCGAGCCGGTAAACAGCCCCAAGGACCTGAAGCCCGTTGGAGAGCCGGAGCGCATCGAGGCTGATTAGCGTGACAGGCTGACTTTTTCTGTCGTTCTCATCGTTTCCACATTATGCTGGTTGCCAGTAACGCTCGCTTTTCGAGCGTAAGGCCGTGCCGATGCCTGTCAACCCGGAAGTCCTGTACCCGAAACTCATTAATCTCCTGCTGGACACCGTATTCGTGGTGGATGAATCCGGCACAATCATCTTTATCAGCGACGCCTGTGAGCAACTGCTCGGCTATACCGCGACCGAGATGAAAGGGACACCGATCACCAATTACATTCACCCGGACGACCTTGACAGAACACTCCAGGCCGCCAGCCGGATCATGAGTGGTCAGTCCCACATCCATTTTGAAAATCGTTACCTGCGCAAGGATGGCGACACGGTGAATATCCTCTGGTCGGCCCGCTGGTCTGACGATGACCGTTGGCGGATAGCGGTCGCCCGGGACGTGACGGCGCTGCGCAGGGCGGATCAGACCCGGGATGCAATGTACCGCATCTCCGAAGCGGCTCAGGCAGCGGACACTCTTCGGGCGTTCTGCGATGGCGTCCGCGAGGTGATTGGCCAATTGTTCCCGGGGGATGAACTCCAACTCGCGTTCCATGATCCGGCCAGAGGAATGCTCAGACTCCCTGACTGGCCCTCCGCCCGTTCCGGCAGCTGGTTGGAAAGACCCATTGAAGCCGGACGGGAGCTCGACGACCTCATCCTCAGGGCAGAGGCTCACCAGGCCCCGGATGAGCAGAATCACCGGGACGTGGTCCCGCCTCCGGAGCAGGCTGGGTTTATGGGTATATCCCTGATGACCTCGGACACCGTATTGGGAGCGATAGTCGTCAAGAAGGGGTCGAAAGGCGCTGTCTTCCGGTCGGCCGACCGGGAGCTTCTCCAGTTCGTCGCTACCCAGGTCGCTATCGTCGCCGCCCGCAAGCAGGCCGAAGAAGCCCTGCGATTCAGGGCTCATCACGATTCTCTGACCGGCCTCACCAACCGCTACCTTTTTTGGGACAGGCTGGAGATGGCGCTGCGGTCAGCAGCCAGAAATCAGCAGCGGCTGGCGCTACTGTGCCTGGACCTGAACGACTTCAAACGGATCAACGACACCTGGGGCCACGACGCCGGTGATGAGGTGATCAGGGAGGTGGCTCGCCGGCTCGAGCGTGGAACCAGAGAAACGGACACCATTGCCCGAATGGGAGGGGACGAGTACACGATTCTGCTGACCGACATCGGTGAGTCATCGTCCGTTGACGCAGCAGTGGGGAAATTGCGCAACCTGGTGGCAGAGCCCATGGACATCGCTGGCGAGGTGTTTCATGTCACTTGCAGTATCGGCGTGGCCCGCTATCCGGAGGATGGCACCACCGCGAGGGAGTTACTGGGTAAAGCGGACGTAAAAATGTACCTGAACAAGAAGGGTAACTGAGGACCCATAGATATTGTCTGTCTCAACCACCTGGTCAGGTGGTTGCCAGGTACGACCCCCACCGTGACCTCCTCGGTCCCCGTCCCTGGGGTCCGGTCCCCTTTTTAGTCGGGCTCATTGCCGCACCGCAGCGGCGAACAGGCCGTGTTTCGGCGTGGGCAGCTACATATAAACCCCGCCGTTGACGTTGATCTGCTGGCCGGTGATGTAGTCCCCTTCGGCCGCAATGAATACCACCGCCCTGGCAATTTCCTCGGGCCGGCCAAAGCGCCCCATGGGTACCCGGGCAATGATTTTCTCGCGGATGTTTTCCGGAACCTGGGCAAGCATTTCGGTTTCGGTAAAGCCCGGCGCAATCGCGTTAACCGTAATATTGTACCGGGCCACCTCCAGGGCCAGCGTCTTGGTGAAGGCGATGATGCCGCCCTTGCTGGCCGCATAATTCGCCTGGCCGAAGTTGCCTGCCTGGCCGACGAAAGAGGTGATATTCACGATACGGCCGAACTTCTGTTCCATCATGATCGGCAGCACCTCGGAGCAGGTCGCATAGCAACTCCCCAGGTTGGTATCGAGCACTTCCGTCCATTCCGCATCAGAAAGGTTCTTCATGGCTTTATCGCGGGTGATGCCCGCGTTATTGACCAGTATGTCGATGTGTCCCCATTGTTCCTGGACCTGGTCGATAAGTTCACGGCCAGCTGCCATCTGTGAAAGGTCAGCCTTGAAGGCCAAGGCACGAACTCCCAGGTCTTCGAGTTCCTTTACGACATTGTTGGCGTCGTCTTCACGGGAGACATAATTGATGGCCACGTCAGCGCCGCGTTTGGCGAGTTGCAGGGCAATTTCTCTGCCGATTCCTCGGGAGGCGCCGGTAACAATTGCAGTCTTTCCTTTGAGGTCTTCCATGGCGATTTCCTCTGCCAGTCAAAGCCTTGTCTGAAGGCTGTCGGGGTTGTTGTTTTCGAGAGCCGAGCCGTTCTGATGTTATTGGTATCCCTTACATCATAAGAATTAGCAGAGGTTAAATAAGTGCACAAGATCTGAACCTGTCTATTACGCAGACAAAAAATGCCCTGCCCGTTGCCGGGCGAGGGCAAATTGTTTGACGAACCGTGCAGGGCGTTACGATGACCTCATACCGGGTGCGCCCGCGCTGGCCTTCGTTTCTGGTGACAGCCAGGTCCGTATCGCTATCGCCGAGAGCAATCGATGTTGCATAGTAGGAACTGCCCCAGTTCGAGCCGCCAGATTCGGTCGCCCTGCGACCTGTCCCTGGTAGTCCATGACGAAATATCGAGCGTTCTGACCCGCCCGGCGGGCCACGCCCAGCTCCCCATCACCGTCATTGTCGACATCACCGAAGGCCGCCGCCGTCGCGTGGTACCGGTCGCCCCACCCAAGACTGCAGGCTGATCCGGGCTGAGCCGGATAGAGCAGGTGAATCACGTCTCGATCGTTGGCGCCCAGTCCTGAACGTTGGCCCATGGTAACGCCGGATGGCGGTGACCCCTTGGGGCTGATCGTGATGCAGGAGGTGCCTGAGCAACCATCCTTGTCGAAGGCCTTTGGGCCGTAATGCATGATGGAGCCGTAGTCGTAGAGGCCGAGCCATTCGCTGTCCTGATGGATTTCGAAATTGTGCTCCTTGCCGTTCTCCCCCCCGGTTCAGGAATACACTGACGTGTTTGTCGCGGTCGGTCCGGCTCTGCTCGTGCCAGACCCCGGCGGCGTGGAGGAATTCATGCATGATACCGTCCGTGCAGCCCCCTTCCAGAGTCATATCCTGCTCACCGCCCTGGCGACCGAGCTCCCAGGAGCAACCCGACCCCTGGGAGATGAGGATGTAGTCATCAGCCGAGGAGCGGCGCTGGAGAAGACGCAGGTTGGTGCTGTTCGTCAGGCGCTGGGCGGCGTCGGAAACATTGCTGCGAATACCGGACGAAAGGTTCGCCGCGAAGTCATAGAACATCGCCTCCCGGCAACAGTACACACGGGTTGTCCACCGTTGCCAGTTCCTGGGTCTGAGTGACGTAGTGGCCTTCCTGGGATTGCCCCGCGGGCTGCTCCGGGCCGCTGGTCCAGTGGTCGAGCGCATTCGCGTCACCCAGGACGATGTCGCCCTCGACGATCGCTTTTCCATCGATCACCTCGTATTGCACCGTTGGGATTTTGCTCCCGCCGGGCAGAACCATGTCGATGGAGCGAACCGGGCATTGCGGGAGAAGTACTAGTTTTTCAGCAGTCTTCGAAGCACTTTGCCTGCCCCTGTAGCTGGAAGGGAATCACGAAACTCGATGGTTCTTGGATATTTATAGGCAGCCATGTTTTCCCTGGCCCAATCAATCAATTCCTGTTTCGACACGCGGCCCCCGTAGTCCGGATGGAGTACGACAACCAGCTTCACGGTTTCGCCCCTTTTCTCATCCGGAATGCCGATCGCCGCGCACTGCCTGATGGCCGGATGACGCAGCATCAGCGCCTCCACGTCCTCCGGGAAGACACTGTAGCCGGAACACTTGATCATCTCCTTGATACGGCCGGTGAAGAACAGGTAGCCGTCCTCATCGAAGTGGCCGACGTCACCGGTATGAACCCAGCCGTCCCGGAGTGTTTCCGCCGTAGCGTCGGGCCGTTTCCAGTAGCCTTTGAAAACACCCTTGTTACGAATCGCAATCTGCCCGCTCTTGCCCTGGGGCAGGGGAGCTCCGGTTTCGATATCAAGAATACGAATCTCGTTCTCCGGCATGGGGATGCCGCAACTGCCCCACCGGATTCTTTCCTTGGGCATGAAGGTGTCCGATGTGTGGGTTTCGCTCAGTCCAAAGGCGGCCTCATGAATCTGGCAGCCGGTTAGCGCCTTCCACTCGTCGGCCAGTTTTTCCGTTACCGGAATGCCGAAACTGGTCGCCGGGTTGTTGCGGATGCATCGCAAATCCCGCTCCTGGATACCCGGCATGTCCAGGATGGCTCTCAGCATTGGGGCAATGCTGTACCACATGTCACAACGATACACTTCAAAGGCCCGCACCACGGTCTCCGGGTCGAACCGGGGTAAAATCACGGTGGTGCGCCGGGTGTAGACCGGCATGTAGACACCGGAGTTCATCCCTGCAATATGGCAGAAGGGGGCAACCGCCAGTGAGCATCCATCGGGTTCGACCTGGTTGGCCATCATGGAAGCCGCCGTCTTGTAGAGTGCGCTGCCGAAGGTCAGCATGGCCCCCTTGGGACGGCCGGTTGTGCCAGACGTGAACGTCATCAGGGAGATATCGTTCCACAGATCGACCGGCTCACCCTCTGCCAGTGGCGGATAGTCTTTCAGGATGGACAAGAGATCCACGACGTCGCCCTCGACCGGATATCGCTCCCGCAAGAAGGCCGGTACCTCCAGTGCTGGCTCCTCCGGCAGGTAATCGGCATAGGCTGTCGAAATGACCACTGCCAGCCCGGGCACGTTGGGCTTTACCCGCTGAACGGTTGCCAACAGGTCCTCACCCACGATGACCGCGCGGGTTTCAGCGTTGCTGAGCTGGTATTCCACCTCAGCATCTTTGTACTGGGGATTCAATGGCGAGACGATAGCGCCAATCATCTGGACGGCGTAATGGGCCACCGGGTACTGGGGGCAATTCTGCAGGTAAAGCCCTACCCGGTCCCCTTTGCCGACACCTTTCTCTTTCAGAAAGGCCGCAACTTTCCGTACCGATTGCCCCAGTTCACCCCAGGTCACTTCCCGCCCATAAAATATATAGGCGACCCGATCAGGGATCTCCCGCTCGTTGTCAAACAGGTACTCGTGGATCGGCTTTTCGCCGCCGCGGTAAACCACCTCCCTGGGCAGACCGGGAGGCCAGTAGCCGTGCTGTTGTACTGTTGCTTCTTCGCTCATGGGAACCTCAGTCCTCTTTCAACAGCCGTCGAAGCACCTTGCCGGCTCCCGTGGCAGGGAGTGAATCCCGGAACTCGACGTATCTGGGGTACTTGTAGGCGGCCATGTTTTCCTTCGCCCAGTCGATGATTTCCTGTTCGGTTATCCTGCCCTCGTAATCCGGCTTGAGTACCACAAAGAGTTTGACGCTCTCGCCCCGGTTTTCGTCGGGCACGCCCACGGCGGCTGACTGGGCAATGGCGGGATGATTGAGCATCAGAGCTTCCACATCTTCAGGGAACACGCTGTAGCCGGAAGACTTGATCATTTCCTTGATCCGGCCGGTAAAGAACAGATAGTGATCGTCATCGAAATAACCGACGTCGCCGGTATAAACCCAGCCATTGCGCAGGGTTTCATCCGTGGCATCGAGCCGTTGCCAGTAGCCCTTGAACACGTAGGGGTTGCCTACAATGATCTCTCCGGATTCACCGGCGGGCTGCTCTTCACCCGTTTTCAGATTGATGATCCGGATGTCGTTGCCTGGCATGGGTTTACCACAGCTGCCCCACCGAATTGCATCCCGGGGCATGTAGGTATCCATGGTGTGGGTTTCGCTAAGGCCATAGGATGCTTCATGCATCTGGCAGCCGGTCAGTTTTTTCCATTCATCCGACAGGCTTTCGGTTACGGGAATGCCGAAACTGGTGGCGGGGTTGAAACGCAGCGACGTCAGGTTCCGGGACTGAATGTCCGGTAGGCCCAGGATTGCCCGATTCATTGGGGCGATGCTGTACCACATGTCGACCTTGTAGGTTTCGATAGCCTTGACGGTGGTTTCCGGATCAAAGCGCGGCAGAATCACCGTCGTCCAGCGGCCATAGACTCCGGCATAGACACCGAGACACATACCGGCGATATGACAGAAAGGCGCAATTGCCAATGAAGTCGTGGCTTGGTCCAGGCCGTTGGCCTGAAACAGTGCCGCGGTCTTGAAGGTTGCGGCCCCCACCGGCAACATCGCGCCCTTGGGACGACCGGTGGTACCGGACGTGAAGGTCATCAGCGCGATATCGTTTTCGAAGTCGACCGACTCTGGTTTGTCGATAGGCCGGGACTGTTCAATGGCAACCACAAGGTCCGTGGTGCCTTCGGGTGTGGCCTGCGCTCCCGCCATATCCTCCGGTACTGGCAAGGTTGGCTCATGGGGCAGGTAATCGGCATACCGGGTAGTGACCACCAGCGCCAGGTTGTCCAGCCTGGTCCGCACGGCGTCCACCATGGGGTATAGATCCGTGCCGCAGATCACCGCCCTGGCTTCAGCGTTATTCAGCTGGTATTCCACTTCTGCCGCTTTGTATTGCGGGTTCAGAGGGGTGATCACGGCACCGAGCATCTGGATTGCATAATGGGCGATCACATACTGAGGGCAATTCTGAAGATAGAGGCCGACGTGGTCGCCCTTGCCAATGCCACTGGCTCGCAGGAAGCCGGCAAGCCGCCGGGTCGATTCCGCCAGTTCACCCCAGGTGACCTCACGGCCATAGAAGATATACGCGGCCTGATCTGGCGCTTCGCTGGCATTGAGCAGCAGGTAGTCGTGCATTGGCCTTGGGCCATTGCGATAGGTCACCTGTTGTGCCGCTTCCGAAAAATTTGCATTGGAGAGAGCCATTCTAATACTCCTTTGTTCTTGTGATTGAGTTCCGGGCACTACAGACCTTTCATGGTCGGGTCCAGTGCTACCCGCAAGGATTCACCCAGAGTATTGAAGGTCAGTGCCGTGACCATGATCATCAGGCCCGGGGCGTACATCTGCTCGGGGGAAATCTCCATGTACATGTATGCCCGGGCAAGCATCTGCCCCCAACTGGGCTCCGGTGGCTGAACGCCGAGCCCCAGAAAGCTGAGGCTGGCTTCAGCCAGCAACGCAACGGCGAGTAGCAGGGTGCACTGAACGATAACGGGCTGAATGGCATTCGGGGTTACGTGCCTGACCAGTAGCCGGGTTGTCGATGCACCGAAGCAGCGGGCGGCATCTACATAGAGCTCTTCCCTGACGACCAGTGTTCTGGCCCGGATCAATCGGGCGATATGGGGGGAGAACACGATACCCACCGATACCATGGCGTTGGTGAGGCCAATCCCCATGGCACCGGTTACGGCCACCGCCAGCACGATAGCCGGAAACGAAAGTAGCGTATCAATGACCCGGCTGATGCATACATCGACCCAGCCTCCCAGGAACCCGGCGAGCAGTCCCACGGGAACCCCGATCAGCAGAGCGATACCCACTGCCAGAAAGGCGGCGTATACCGACTTCGAGGCACCGTGAATCAACCGGCTCAGCACATCCCGGCCAAGGTCATCTGTGCCAAGCCAGTGTGCGGCACTCGGCTCCATCAGCATCTTGCTGTAGTCCTGTTCGGTTGGCGAGTATGGCGCAACCCAGGGCGCAAAGACGGCAATTCCGATAATCACCAACAGCACCAGCAGACTCGCTGATCCACGCTTATCGCGCCGGCACCACTGGCCAAACTTGCTGAACAGCGAATCCTCTTTGACCGCCATATCAAGTGCGTGAGTAGTCATACCTGTTTAATCCTCGGATCCAGTACGGTGTAGAGCAGGTCAGTCACCAGATTCACCACAATCACCGTCACCACCATGGCCAGCACGGCACCCTGAACCACCGGAAAGTCACCTTCCAGAACGGCTTTCACAATCGTGTTGCCCATGCCGGGAATGGCGAAGACGGTTTCAACCACGACCGTAGCTGCCAGTGCCTTGTTAAAAAGCAGGCTGATAACAGTAAGCAGGTTCACGCTGACGTTTTTCAGGCCGTGCTTCCAGAGAATGGCGGTAGGCGAGAGTCCCTTGGCGTGCAGGGTACGGACGTGCTGCGAGCTGTGAATTTCCACCAGCGAGCTTCTGAGCTGTCTTGCGACCTCGGCAATACCGTTGGTACACAGTGCAATCGCCGGCAGGGTTGCGAACCAGATTGCGGAGGTGAAGCTTTCACCGGGGCGTACGAAGCCGGTGGCGGGAAACCAGTTCCACCCCAGGGCAAAAATTGAGACCAGAACCATACCCAGCCAGAAGTTGGGTACGGCCACACCAAGAGAAGAAAAGCCCATAATGGCGCCATCAAGCTTGGAGTTCGGTTTGCTGGACGCGAGAATGCCCAGAGGCAAACCAATGACCACCGAGAGAACCACCGCGTAGATAACAATAAACAGTGTGTTCGGGAAGACCCTGGTTATGGTTTCAAGCACTGGCTCGCCGCTGAGCAATGACTTTCCAAAGTCACCCTGAACGGCATTCAATAGCCAGTTGCCATACTGGATAAGAAAGGGCTGATTCAAACCATATTGTTCACGGATTTCCTCGATCCGCTCCTCGCTGGCGTTTTCTCCTGCAATGGTGGTGGCAATATCACCGGGCACAAGTTGCAGCAGTGAAAATACGAGGAAGGTGGCAAGAATCATGATCGGAATCGCCTGCACCAGGCGATTCAACAACATGAGCTGTTTACTCCGAGACATTATTATCGGCCCGATGTGAAGAATGACAGGCATCGGTTGAACAGGAGGTCGCAATGCACAAGGTCGACACTCCTGCCCATCCGATCAACGACTTCAGCTTTCCAGATAGACGTGTTTGAACTTGGGCTTACCAAGAAGATTGGTTTGCAAGTTTTCTACCTTCGGCACCGCCGCCATGATGTCCTCCCTAAAGGCGAGGGGGACCACCAGTGCGTTTTCCATCACGATTCTCTGGACTGTTGAAAAGGCCTTTTTCCGCTCTTCCAGATCCGCAGTGCTGCGAGAAGCCCGGATCGCTTCCATAAGGCCTTCGGGAGGCTCAACCTTGCCAGCGTTAAAGTAGGAGTCGCCGGCATACAGCAGTGCATAAGTCAGGGATGGGTCGGGCCGGCCAGTCCAGGCGGACACAAGGAAATCCCCTTCGCCGCGGGCGAAATAGGCTGCGGACATGTCTGGAACGGTTCCTGTCTTGAAGGTGCCACGAATTCCGACGTCCGCCAGCATGCCTTGGAGGATTTCCTGTCGCTGAACCGAGCCCTGGTCGTTATAACCACGCATGTCCAGTTCGATGCCATCCGGATAGCCCGCTTCGGCCAGCAACTTACGCGCTTTGTCCGGATCATAGCTGTAAAGCTCGGCAACATCGGCGTCATAGGCCCAGTGAGAAGAGGGCAGGTTCATGTAGGCAGGTTCGCCGGCGCCATGCATGGACGCCCGAACCAGGGCTTCACGATTGATGGCGTAGTTCAGCGCCTGGCGGACTTTCACATTGCTCAGCGGACCACTCGCGTGGTTCAGATAAATCTGGAAGCAATAAACTGTTGCACCGTAGACGCCTTCAACGGATCCGCCCCGTTCGATCAGCGGCTTTTGCCGGCCCTCCAGTTGATAAGCAACGTCATTCTGCCCCGACATCACAGAGCGTAAGCGCGTCGAGCTGTCGGTAATAATACGGAAGTTGATACCGTCCAGCAGTGGGCGTTCTTTATTCCAGTAATCAGGGTTACGTTCAAGAATGATCCGGTCGCCGTCGTTCCATTCGACAAACTTCATATGGCCGGCACCGACCGGGTTGCGGTCAGACTCCTCGCCAAACTTTTTAATGGAGCTTGGCGACACCATCATGCCGGCGCGATCGGAAAGCACCAGCGGCAACGAGGTATCCGGGCTCTTGAGATGAACCGTGACCTCATGAGGTGCGGTAACCTCCACCTTCTCAACGGAGGCCAGGTCCGAACGAATATTGGACCGCGGGTCAGTGCGGCTCCGGTCAAGGTTGAACTTGACCGCCTCAGCATCCAGTTCAGTGCCGTCATGGAACTTGACGCCCTCTCGAATGTTGAGGACCAGCGTTTTCGAGTCTGGATACTCCCAGCTTTTTGCCAGGCCGGGTTCAGCCTTCAGAGTGTCATAGTCCCATTCGACCAGGGTGGCGAATACCGGGAACAGAAAGACATGATCGGAGCCGGAGCCTCCGGTAGCCGGGTCCATGCTTGAGGGGTTGGCCGGCGCACCGACGCGAAGAATCCCACCATTGTCCATGACTTTGGCCATGAGTGCCGAGGGGCCTGCCATTGTGGCCACAGCCGCAACGCCGGTCAGCATTCCAAGAAATTCGCGGCGCCGGAGGGTGAAGCCTTCTGCTTCTGCAACAACAGGATTGTCTTTCTTTTTCATGGGGGTAGCTCCCTTTTTTTGTGGTTGTTTTGTGTTTCAGGTGCTTGCTGGTGACTGTCTGCACGATCATCCAATTCGTCCGTCGGGCGTCGCGTAATGACAGGCAACTCTGTGATTCCTGACGATTTCCCGCCACTGTGGAACTTCCGTTTTGCATTTTTCAGTGGCAAAGGGACATCGGGTCCGGAACCGGCAACCGGATGGCGGCGCGACCGGGCTGGGAATCTCGCCTTCCAGGCGGATTCGGCGGTCCTCCCGCATGTCACTGGGGACCGGCCGGGGTTCGGCCGAGAGCAGGGCCTGGGTATAGGGGTGCAGTGGATTCTCAATCACCGCATCCGTTGGCCCCAGTTCCATCATGTTGCCCAGGTACATGACCCCGA
This sequence comes from Marinobacter daqiaonensis, assembly GCF_900115285.1. Taxonomy (GTDB): domain Bacteria; phylum Pseudomonadota; class Gammaproteobacteria; order Pseudomonadales; family Oleiphilaceae; genus Marinobacter; species Marinobacter daqiaonensis. The sequence goes on along the minus strand of NZ_FOYW01000001.1, from coordinate 750,119 downwards.
CTCGCTGGCTGACATGGGCAACCACCGAGATGTCGTGGGTGATAAAGGCGTAGGTCAGCCCAAGCTCTTCCTGCAGATCGGCAAACAGGTTGAGAATCGATCCCCGCACGGAGACGTCCAGCGCGGCAACAACTTCATCGCACACGATGAACTGGGGATGTACCGTCAGGGCCCGGGCAATATTGATCCGCTGTTTTTGCCCGCCGGAAAGCTCGTGGGGGTGGCGAAGCGCGATTTCGGTGGCCAGCCCGGCCCGCTCCAGTGCAGCCAGAGCAGTCTTCCGGCGCGACTCCCGGGTGCCTTCTCCCTGGATCTCCATCGGCTCAACGAGACTCTGAAGAATGGTCATCCTCGGGTTCAGAGCGGCGTGGGGATCCTGAAAAATGATCTGGTAGTTTTTTCGCAGGCGTTTGTACTCGGAAGCCGAGAGGGCCGAAATGTCGGTGTCGCCGTAACGCAACGTCCCTCCCGTCGGCTTCAACAGGCCGACCAGCGCCCGCCCAACGGTGGATTTTCCGGAGCCGGATTCACCGATGATGCCGAGTGTTTCGCCGGCGCGGATCTGAAAGCTCACACCATCTACCGCCTTGACCGTCTGCCCGCCTTTGAGCGGAAAGTGAATCTTCAGGTTCTCGACAGTAACAATATTGCGGTCGTCCTCTACACTGGACTGGCTTGCCGTGCTCATGTAACAGCCCCCTCGAGCTCCAGATCAGCTGCCTTGTGGCATCTGGCGTGACGACCTTCCGAGATCTCGACCATCTGCTGATAGCGATCACAGCCTGCCCCGGCATGGGCGCAGCGCTCCTGGTAGCGGCAACCTTCTGGCATTGCGTGGGGTGACGGAACGCGCCCGGGAATGAACGGCAAACGCCCACCCCGGTCACTCAGACGGGGCAGCGAACGCAGCAGGCCAGAAGTGTAGGGGTGACCGGGGCGCCGAAGCACATCGTCGACTGGTGAGCTTTCGACCACTTCGCCGGCATACATGGTGATCATGCGGCTACAGGTCTCGGCGACCACGCCAAGATCGTGGGTGATGAACAGCAGTGCGGTCCCGGTGTTCTCGCTCAGTTCTTTGAGCAGGTCGATGATCTGGGCCTGGACCGTCACATCCAGGGCGGTCGTGGGTTCGTCGGCAATAATGAGTTTGGGCTTGCAGATCAGTGCCATGGCGATCATGACCCGCTGGCGCATGCCACCGGAAAATTGGTGAGGGTATTCGTCAATTCGCTGCTCTGGAGAGGGAATGCCCACATCCCTGAGGGCCTGAACAGACCGGTCACGAGCCTCGGCAAAGGGCATCGGGTAGTGGGTCCGAAGCGTTTCAATGAGCTGTTGGCCAACCGTGAACACGGGGTCCAGGGCTGTCATGGGCTCCTGGAAGATCATGCTGATGTCACGCCCGCGGATCTTCCGTATCTCCTTGGGTTTCATGCTCATCAGGTCACAGCCATCGAAGCGGATTTCGCCATTGATGATTGCTGTTCGCTCTGGCAGTAACCTCAGAAGCGAAAGGCCGGTTACGGATTTGCCGCAACCGCTTTCGCCTACAACCCCCACTCGCTCACCCGGGGCGACCTGGAATGACACGTCACGCGTGACGTGAGTGATACCGTCGCGACCACGAAAGGAAATGCTCAGGCCACGGACGTCCAGTATCGGCGCCGCATGCGATGGATCTGGTGAGGCAGCAGGGTTACCGCCGCCCAAGGCCGCAGCCCCTATACTTTGCTCGCTTTTCGCAACTAACATGTTTCCTCCACGTACCCGGTATGATTATCCAGGCTGTTTGTTCTTGTTTCGCAGAGTTGTGTCTGCCGGTCTTAGCCGGCCCGGGCACCATAAGCTGCCCTGATGATCCGCTTTGCGGCTTCGTAATGATTCTTCAGCCGCTTGATGCCGGAGAACTGGGTAATCGGCGAACCGAAATACCACAGTGGCGTGATCATCAGGACCACGTCTTTCACTGGCGTGTCCGCTCGAAACTCACCTGCTCCGATGGCCAGCCGAACCGCATGTGTCACGCACTCCTCAAAGTACCGTGACATTTCGCCAATACCCTCCACCACTTCGGTGTCCACTGCGCTGAAGTCAAAGCGGGCTCGGGAAGAAAGGCTCCAGGGGGTGAGTTCGTCCCCAGGCTGGTTGAACTCTTCGAAGCGTGTTCTGGCATCTTCAAAGAGCAGGTCAATACGTTCGTCGAGAGACAGGCCCGGCTTGAGCCAGATCGCCTCCAGAGAGGCACGTACTTCCTGAAAAGTCTCCGCAAAGACCTCCTTTACCAGCTCTGACTTGTTGCCGAAGTGGTAGTGAAGGTTGGCCCGGGTCGAGCCGACTTCCTTGGCAATGTCCCCATAGCTGACAGCATCAATGCCCCGCGTAATGAAAAGACGCCGGGCCACCTCAAGCACTCGAGCCCGGGTGTCCCCCGATTTCCGGCGAGTCGGGTTTGATGGGAGTGAAGCCAAAGCCATGAGCTCTCCTGAAGCTGCAATCGTGTTGTTCTTATCATTGCCAATTGCTGACTTACTTGCAAGTCAGTTTTTTTTGATTAAAACTGACTGGCAGGTAAGTAAGTCCAAGAATGGTAGTTCAGCTCCGCATGGTCAAGCCCTGACAGCAAAAATCTGGCATTCGTCAGTAAGCGAAGCCCAAAAGTCTGCCAATATATTGATAAAAAACGAAAAAGAGGCGCCCGTGAATTTCAATAAGTTACTGATTGCCAATCGTGGGGAAATCGCCATCCGTATTGCCCGGGCTGCCGGGGAGATGGGGCTGGCATCAGTTGCTGTCTATTCGGAGGACGACAGTGCATCACTTCACGTGAGTCACGCCGACCAGGCCGTACTGTTGCCGGGTAAGGGGGCCCGTGCCTATCTCGATATCGACGCCATCATGGCAGCGGCCAGGGACTCGGCGGCGGATGCCCTCCACCCCGGCTATGGCTTCCTCAGTGAGAATTCCGAGCTGGCCCGCCGTTGTAGAGACCAGCGCATTACATTTATCGGGCCGGACCCGGATACCCTGGACAGGCTTGGCGACAAGGCCGCGGCCCGCCAGCTTGCCGAGCGCTGTGATGTTCCGGTTGTGCCCGGCACCAGGGACCACACCACAGCGGAGCAGGTCAAAGAGTTCATGGCGGGTCTCAGCGGCGATGCCGCTGTTGTTATAAAGGCTATATCCGGCGGTGGTGGCCGGGGCATGCGCATTGTCCAGCCGGGTGAGGATGTGGATGCGGCCTATCGGGCATGCGCCCGGGAAGCAAAAGCGGCTTTCGGAGACGACCGCCTTTATGTGGAACGTCTGGTGCAGCGGGCCCGACATATCGAAGTCCAGATCCTCGGGGATGGCCAGGGCGGAGCCACCCACCTTTGGGAGCGGGAGTGCAGTCTTCAGCGGCGGAACCAGAAACTGATCGAAATCGCTCCCAGCCCGACTCTTGCGGACAACACCCGTAATCGCCTGCTGGATGCGGCGCTGCGTATGGCCAGAGAGGTCAATTATGCCGGCCTGGGCACCTTCGAATTCCTGGTGGATGCAAACGGCGGCGACTATTTCTTTATTGAAGCCAACCCCAGACTTCAGGTTGAACACACCGTCACCGAGGAGATTACCGGGGTCGACCTGGTTCAGTCCCAGATCGCGGTTCTTGGTGGTCTCAGCCTGGCCGACCTGAACCTCACCCAGGGCCAGATTCCCAAAGCCGGCGGCTATGCTATACAGTGCCGGATTAACATGGAAACCATGGACGCGGCCGGCAATGCCCAGCCCAGCGGTGGCACCCTGGAGTCCTTCGAGCCACCAACCGGACCCGGGGTGCGAGTGGATACCTTCGGCTACCGCGGTTACACAACGAGCCCCAACTTCGATTCTCTGCTAGCGAAGGTGATTGTTCACAGCCGCTCCGGCGACTTCGCCCAGGCTGCTCGCAAGGCCTACCGTGCTTTATGCCAGTTCCGTATCGAGGGCATCAGAACCAACATATCTTTCCTGCAGGCCCTGCTGTCCCGGGAAGACGTTGCCGCCAACCTGATCTATACCCGTTACGTGGATGACCAGATGGCGAGCCTGGTGGCGGAAAGTGAAACGGAGCACCCCCGGTTGTTTCCCACCCCGCAAGGGCCGGTGGGCAGTAATGTAAAGGCCGAAACTGTTGCTGCTCCGGATGGCACTGAGCCTGCCCTGGCTCCCATGCAGGGTCAGCTGGTAACGACATTGGTGGGCGAGGGCGAAACCGTCACCAAAGGCCAGACTCTGGCCATTGTCGAAGCCATGAAAATGGAACACGAGATCAAGGCATCCAGTGCCGGTATTGTCCGCGGCCTGCCGCTTGCCCAAGGGGACTATGTCAGCGAGGGCCAGGCCATTGCCTTTATCGAACCGGGCGACAGTGGCCTGGACGAAGACATCGCGGAGCGACAGATCGACCTGGATCATATCCGCCCGGACCTGGCGGAATTCCTTGAGCGCCAGCGTCTGACCCTGGACGAGGCGCGACCGGATGCGGTGACCAAACGCCACAGGCTGGGTATGCTCACGGCGCGGGAGAATGTGGATAACATCTGCGACCCGGGCAGTTTCATGGAGTACGGCGGGCTCACTTTCGCTGCCCAGCGCCGGCGCAGGGAGGTGGATGACCTGATCCGGTCGACGCCGGCTGACGGGCTGGTTGCCGGTGTGGGCGCCGTCAACGGCGAAATCTTTGATGAAGACCAGGCTCGGTGTGCCGTGCTGGCCTACGACTACACCGTACTGGCCGGTACCCAGGGCACCATGAACCACAAGAAGACGGACCGGGTACTGCAGGTGGCCGAGGATCAGCAACTGCCGGTCATCTTCTTTACCGAGGGCGGTGGCGGTCGCCCCGGCGACACCGATAATGCCACCAAGGTTGCCGGCCTGGACCAGCCCAGCTTCCTGCAGTATGCCCGACTGACCGCCCTGGCTCCGCGCATTGGTATCGTTTCCGGGCGCTGCTTCGCAGGCAACGCGGTTTTTGCCGGCTCAAGCGATCTGCTCATCGCCACCAGAAATGCCAGCCTGGGCATGGCCGGCCCCGCCATGATCGAAGGTGGGGGCCTGGGCGTCTTCGCTCCCGAAGAGGTCGGCCCGATGTCGGTCCAGGTACCCAATGGTGTTGTCGACTGCCTGGTGGAAAATGAGCGAGAGGCCGCGCAGGTTGCCCGTCAGTTGATGTCCTATTTCCAGGGAAAGATTCCGGAGTGGAGCTGTTCCGACCAGCGTCTGCTGCGATCCAGTATTCCCGAGAATCGCCTGCGCTCCTATGACATCCGGGCCCTGATAGGTACCCTGGCCGATACCGACAGCTATCTGGAGCTTCGCCCGGAATTTACCCCAGGGATGGTCACGGCCTTTGCACGCATTGAGGGTCGCCCCATCGGCCTGATCGCCAACGACCCACGACACCTTGGCGGGGCCATCTGTGCCAACGGTGCGGATAAGGCCTCTCGCTTCATGCAGTTGTGCGATGCCTACGACGTGCCCCTGGTCAGTCTGTGCGACACCCCCGGCTTCATGGTTGGCCCGGAAGCCGAGAAAACCGGGCTGGTACGCCATACCACACGAATGTTCGTGACTGCCGCAAGCCTGCAGATTCCCGTGCTGTCGGTCGTGCTTCGCAAGGGCTATGGCCTCGGCGCCATGGGCATGACCGCAGGCTCCTTCCACGCACCTTTCTTCAACATCTCCTGGCCCACCGGTGAATTCGGCGGCATGGGGCTGGAAGGTGCGGTTCGCCTGGGGTACCGCAACGAAATTGCCAGCGCCGGAGATGAAGCGGCCCAGAGGGCGATGTTCGAGAAGCTGGTGGCCGAGCAGTACGAAAAGGGTAAAGCCCTGAGCATGGCGGTATCGCTGGAGATTGATGCAGTGATCGACCCGGCTGAAACCCGCAGCTGGATTCTCCGGGGGCTGAAATCAGTGAAGAAACCGGGCCCCCGTATTGGTCGTCGCCGACCGATGATCGATACCTGGTAAACGTGCAGATAAGTCACGGGCGAATAAGAACAAAAAGGACCAGTAACATGAAACAGCCAGAAGAGATCTTTGCACAAATGGTCAGCGAGGGCGACGTCGCCCTCTATCAACTGAAACGTCATGCCCGTGAAAACGGTGATAAGGTCTTTATTCACTATGGTGAGACCGGCGAGCGCCTGACATTCCGGGACGTGCATGAACGCAGCCTCGACATTGGCCGGATGCTCAAGTCACTGGGTGTGACCCGTGGCGACCCCGTCAGTGTGCTGACCAGCAACTCCCTGCTCGCCGCCGTTGCCATGTTCGGCTGCTGGCAGGTGGGTGCAGTCTACGCGCCCATCAACTTCAACCTCAGGGGCAAACTGCTCAGCTACCAGATCAACGATACCGGGGCCCCGCTGCTGATCACGGATCCCACCTTCCGGGAGACGCTGGAGGAAATCGGCCCCGATATCAGACCGGCCGATGTCGTCGTTGGCCCGGCCAGCATCAAGGGGGCGGGGGAAGGGGAGATACAGCTGCCGAACTCCCGGGTTCATGCCCTTGATTCGGTGCCAGGGACAGACGTCAAACTGGATGACCCGGAACTGGGTCCGTTCGATCCGGCGACCATCATTTACACCTCGGGCACCACTGGCCCGGCGAAGGGCGTTCTGCTGCCTTTCCGGTGGATTAATCAGTATGCCTTTGCCGGCCGCAGCCAATGGACCTCCGAGGATACCATCTATTGCGATCTGCCCATGTACCACGTGGGCGGGGCCTATGCGCTGCTGGTGAAGGCGGTCTGGAAAGGCAATACCGTGGGTCTGTGGAACCGGTTCAGCCCCTCGGCATTCTGGTCACGCATCCGGGAGTGTGGCGCCAGTGCCGGTATTCTGCTTGATGTCATGATTCCGTGGCTGATGTCCGCCCCTGCCTCGCCCGAGGACCGCAATAACACCCTCAACAAGGTTCACATGCAGCCCCTGCCATCGAACCATCACGAGGTGGCAAAGCGCTTTGGCTTTAACTTCGTCACCTGTGGTTTTGGCCAGACCGAATCCGGCGCGGGTTTCATGGCCATCATTGATGAGTTTGGCGACGATACCGGCACCCCACCAGAGTTGTACAAGGGGCTTCCCAGGGAACAGCTCCGGGCCTCGGCCGAGGCCTCCGGACGCCTCGTGGTCAGTGGAGATCAACCGCTGCCCCCCGGCTTTATGGGACGCCCATCACCACTCGTGGACGTCGCGATTCTGGATGAGGAGGACAACCGGCTTCCCCCCGGCAATGTCGGCCAGCTGGCCTTCCGGCCCAGGTTCCCGGGCTTGCTGCTCCAGCAATACTTGAACAAGCCGGAGGCCACTCTCAAGGCCTTTCGCAATCTCTGGTTCCACACCGGTGATGCTGTTCTGGAGGAACCCGATGGCACGTTCCGGTTCATCGACAGGATGGGCGGATACTTCCGGGTACGCGGTGAGAACGTCTCCTCCTTTGAAGTGGAGTCTTTGCTGACTGACCATCCCGATGTCCGTTCCGTGGCGGCGGTTCCGGTGCCGGCGAAGGAGGGGCATGAGGACGATATCGCCGTGTTTGTGGAGCTCAGGGAGGCAGGAAGCTGTACGGAAAACGACATCGAGGCCTTTGCCGCCAGGCAGATGCCGAAGTACATGCGCCCACGTTATATCCGCATTGTCGACGCACTGCCGGTGACGCCCACTAACAAAATCGAGAAGTACAAGCTCCGCCAGATGCTGGCGGAAGAGTCTGACTGACGCCGGACTCTCGACGATCCGGAGTGACGCCGGCTACTGACAACCATAAGAAACAACACAGACGAAGGTGAAATCGATGGAGAGGATTCTGGTCGCCAATCGCGGCGAAATTGCCATCCGGATCATTAGGGCCGCCCGTCAGTTGGGCAAGGAAACCGTCGCCGTGTATGCCAGGGACGATGCCGCCTCCCTCCACGTGACCTACGCCGATCAGACTTGTGAGCTGCCCCGGGAGGGCGCGGCTGGCTATCTGGATGCCGAGGCCCTGGTTGATGTGGCACGTCGCACGGGTTGTACGGCAGTACATCCGGGGTATGGTTTTCTCAGTGAGAACGCCGATTTCGCCAGGCTGTGCGCGACTGAGGGCCTTCGCTTTATCGGCCCCGCCCCGGAAATCCTGGATCTGTTCGGCAGCAAGGTCAAAGCCCTGCAACTGGCCCGTGACGCGGGTGTGCCGGTGATGCCCGGCACCTCGGAGGCCACCAGCCTGGAGGCTGCCCGGGCATTTGCCAGGGAGCACGGTGCCGTCATGCTCAAGGCCATGGCTGGTGGTGGAGGTCGTGGCATGAGGGTGGTACGTGACGCTGGCGAGCTTGAGGATGCGTTTGAGCGGTGCCGGTCCGAAGCCCTGCAGGCCTTTGGCAACGGTGAGCTGTATGTCGAGAAACTGCTCCTCAATGCCCGGCATATCGAAGTGCAGATCGTGGGCGACGGCTCCGGCCGGGTCACCCACCTGTGGGAGCGGGACTGCACGGTTCAGCGGCGCCACCAGAAGCTCATTGAGATCGCCCCCAGCCCGGTGCTGGATGGGACCCTCCGGAAACGAATCCTGGACGCCGCGCTGAAGCTGGCTTCCCACGTGAACTACGACAACATCGGCACTTTTGAATTCCTGGTGTCGGACGACGGCTTCTGGTTCATGGAGGCCAATCCCCGGCTGCAGGTGGAGCACACCGTGACCGAGGAGATCACCGGCATCGATCTGGTCCAGACACAGATCCATATTGCCTCCGGCCAGTCGCTGGCGGATCTTGGCCTGCAGGTACCCCCCGAACCGACGGGATTTGCCATCCAGGCCCGGGTCAATCTGGAGGAACTCTCTGAAGATGGCACGTCCGTGCCCAGGGCCGGGCTGATCAGGGCCTTTTCACCGCCGTCCGGCCCCGGTATCCGGGTGGATACCTACGGTTACCCCGGCTACCAGAGCAGCCACCGTTACGACTCGCTGATTGCCAAGGTGATCGCCCGTGGCCGTGATTTCCCCGGGGCTGCCAGGTCGCTGTCCTCGGCCCTGCGGGAATTCCATATCGCGGATATACCAACCAACACGCCGTTGCTGAGGGCCATTCTCGACCACCCGGTATTCCTGGGTGGTGACTACAGCACATCCTTCATCGGTGACCACGTAAAGGCCCTGCGAGAAAACATGGTGGGGCAGAGTACCCTCGCGCCGCCGGGCTCCCCCGATACCGGTGAGCCGGACCAGGCTACCGGCCCGGACACCATCGGATTGCCAGCGGATTACGACCCTGCCGATGCGGTCCATGCGCCAATGGAAGGCATGATCGTGTCACTGGACGTGGCGGTTGGTGATCAGGTGCGCCGGGGTGAGGCCCTGATGGTGATCGAGGCCATGAAAATGGAACAGCCGGTTCGCGCCTCCCGCGACGGGGTGGTCCGGTCGATTGCCGTAAAACCCGGCGACGTGATCAGGGAACGCAGTATCCTGGCCATCATCGAGGCTAACGGTACGCAAACAACCAGTGAAGATACCTCAACCCATTCGCTCTTTACCGAAGAGGACGAGGGTTGGGGTGCGGAAGTGGACGAAATCAATCGTCGACTGGACCTGGCCCAGGAAATGGGCGGCCCCGACAAGGTTGGGAAGCAGAAAGCCAAGGGCAAACTGACCGCCCGTGAGCGGATACAGGCCCTGGTGGACAAGGGCACCTTCACGGAATTGGGCGCCCTGACCGGGTTTGGCGAGTACGACGAAAACGGCGAGCTGATCACCGTCAAACCCGCCAATTTCATCGGCGGCACTGCCCGGCTTGATGGCCGCAGGGTCACCGTGGGGGTGGACGACTTCACACTGCGGGCCAGCTCGGGCGATGCCGCCATTCACGCCAAGCAGATTTTCCTGGAGAACTACGCCCGTCAGATGCGCCTGCCCGTGGTGCGACTGCTGGATGGCGCATCCGGGGGCGGCAGTGTGAAAATGGCCCTGGAACACGGCTTCCATTATGTGCCCCTGAACCCCGGCTGGGATGCGGTGGTGGAAAATCTTTCCCTGGCTCCGGTCGTCGCCGCTGCAGTTGGCCCGACGGTGGGGCTGGGGGCGGCGAGGCTTGCCATGTCGCACCTGGCCGTGATGGTCCGGGGCATTGGCCAGGCATTCACCGCCGGGCCCCCTGTGGTCAAGGGGAGTACCGGTGAGGACCTCACCCTCGAAGAGCTCGGGGGTACCGACATTCACACGGACAGCGGCGTTGTCGATCGCATGGTGGATTCTGAGCAGGAAGCCTTCGACGTGATTCGTGCCTTCCTGTCCTATCTGCCACGGAACGTGGACGAACTCCCGCCGATACATCGTTGTGACGACCCCGCGGATCGTCGCGAGGAATCCCTGCTGAAAGCCATTCCCCGCAACTCCCGCAAGCCCTATGATATCGGCGCGATCCTGGAGTCGGTCTTTGACCGGGGGTCGGTATTCCTTTACGCGGAATACGGTGGCTCGACCGTCACTGCACTGGCCCGTCTCAATGGCCATCCCGTCGGCGTGCTGGCCACCAACCCGCTCAAGGGTGTCACCATGTCCGTCGAAGGGGCCCAGGCCGCCACCCGGCTGGTGGACCTGTGCGAGACGTTCCACCTGCCCCTTGTCAGTCTCACGGACCAGGGCGGTGTCTCCATTGGTTCCGCCGCTGAGCGACGGGGAACGATTCGCCACGGCGTGCGGGCCATTTCCGCGATATACCAGGCCAGGGTCCCCCAGGCGGAGCTGATTCTGCGCAGGATCTTTGGCGTGGGCGGCGCGGGCATCGTCAACCGGCACCGGGCCTCACCGAGCTGGTCATGGCCGTCGGGCACCTGGGGCTCACTGCCGTCCCGTGGGGGCATTGAAGCCGCGTTCAGCGCTCAGCTGAACCAGGCTGAAGACCGGGAGCAGGAAATGCAGAGGCTGGAGCGAATGATGGAAAACATCGCCTCTCCCTTCCGCACCGCCGAGAAGTTCGGGGTCCAGAACATGATTGATCCGCGGGAGAGCCGGCGTCTGCTCTGTGAGTGGGTCGAGGATGCCTACAGCACCTTGCCACAGTTACTTGGCAGGCCCGCTTTCGGTGCGCGTCCGTAACAGATCTCTGGCCGATCCCCCATCAGCCCGGGGCAGAGCCCGGGCCCGCCAGAGCGGCAGCTGACCGATATCCGGCTGCTCATACTGATAATAAACATAACCTGGAGTACCCATGGAACAGCCATTCCGATATTACATGCAGGTCCGCTATGGCGAGTGCGACGCCCAGAAGGTCGTCTTCAATGCCCGCTATGGCGATTACATCGACCTGGCCGCCACCGAGTTTCTGCACCATATCTGTGATCAGGGGCAGCTGCCTGGCGGTGGCTTTGACTACCAGGTGGTCAAACTGACCATTGAGTGGAAGGCCCCGGCCCGCTATCGCGATCAGCTGGAGATCACGGTCCGGGCCAGCCACCTTGGCAACACCTCGTTTACGCTGGCCATGAACATTCACAATGCCGTCACCGGCCAGTTTCTTGCCAGTGGCGAGATGATCGGCGTGACGGTTCATCCGGAAACCATGGAAAAAATGCCCATTCCCGGAATCATGCGCCACGCGCTGGAGCGGGGTGGGCAGGGTGATTTCATCGATCATGCCGGTATCCATACCGTTCGGGACACCGCTGAGGCGTAACGCCGCCTTCAGGAAATCCGGGCCTCAGGCGCCGGCCAGGCTCCGGGCAATGTTGGCACCGGCCTTCGCCAGTTGCCGCGCCCGGTTGCCGGCGACGGCCGGGTCCATGCTCGCGGTGCTGACGTTCCCACGGGCTGCCCGGGCGGCAACGCCCTGAGCGATCGCTGCGCCCCTGAAAAAGGCAAAGGCCAGGAAAACCGGCCAGTCCGGAATGCCTTTGCGACCGGTCTGCTCGCAATACCAGGCAAGGGCTTCCTGTTCCGTCGGCAGTCCTGGCTGAGGCCGGTCGGCGGTTCCACCCAGTTCGCCGGGCAAGTGGTAGTGCAGGCACAGGTAGGCGAGATCGGCCAGGGGGTGGCCAATGGTCGACAGCTCCCAGTCGAGGACCGAGATCACCACCGGCTTCTCCGGATGAACGATGGCGTTTCCGATCCGGTAGTCGCCGTGCACAATCGCGCTCTCATCGGGCACCTGGCTGTGGTCCATTAGCCAGTCCCGCAGCCAGTCCATTTCCGAATAGTCGAAATCCGCCGGCAGGCTGCTCTTGGCGGCCTCGTACTGGGAGGACCAGCGTGAGGTCTGCCGGCCCAGGTAGCCTTCCGGACGACCGAAGGATTCCAGTCCGGCCTGTCGCCAGTCCACCCTGTGCAACGACCCCAGGGTACTGATCAGTGACCGTGACAGCGGCGTCCGCTCCTCCGCAGTCACGGAGCCCATGTCGTCCGCCGGAATAATCCGGCCCTCCACATGTTTCATCACGTAGAATTCCGCACCGATAACGCCGGGGTCGTCACAATAGGCCACCATCTCGGGAACCGGCACGTCCGTGTTCTGAAGCGCCCCCATCACCCGGAATTCGCGATCGATGGCGTGTGCCTTGGGTAACAGGTCTCCCGGCGGCTTCTTCCGGAGCACATAGCGGGTTCCGTCGGAGGTGGTGAGCAGGTAGGTCGGGTTCGACATCCCGCCCTGGAACTGACGCACTGTCAGACCGTTGCCAGCATCAGGGACTTCCCGTTGCAACCACCGGGCAAGTGCCCCGGAGTCGATCCGATGTGCCGGAAGCGGATCAATGATGACGGCTGCAGAGTTATTGTTGTTCTGATTCATTGTGGCTCCTGAGTCACACCCTGTTGTTATGGTCAGTCTTTTCTGGCCCAGCTACAGATATGAACCTAAGTTATTTCCCGGGCCGGGTCCACCATTGCTGGCGAAACCTGGATGGCTTCTTTTTGCTCCTCGGCATTTGCTGCGAGGTTCAGCATTGGTGAGAAGGCCTTATTGGTGTAAAAATCCCTCTTACGGGAATCATCCGCAGCCTGCATTATTGCCATCAGTGCGAACCGGCACCGGCTCTGTCACAGGACAGGACTGACAACAAGGGAGCCCAATGAAACTCGTCTGCATTTCCGACACTCACAGTATGCATCGGCAGATCCCCGCCATACCGAAGGGAGACATTCTGATTCACGCCGGTGACTGCCTCGGAGCGGGCACCCTGAACGACGTGGCCGACTTGAACGACTGGCTTGGTGAGCTGCCTCATCGCCACAAGATCGTCATTGCCGGCAATCATGACTGGGTGTTCCAGGAAGCTCCGGAACACGCCAGGGAATTGTTGACCAATGCCATCTACCTACAGGACAGCGGCGTCGAGATCGACGGTATCCGCTTCTGGGGATCTCCATGGTCCCCAAGATTCATGGACTGGGCGTTCATGCAGGAACGGGGTGAGGCCATCAATCAGTACTGGCAGCGCATCCCCGACAATACCGACGTACTGATCACCCACTCCCCGCCAAGCGGTATCGGGGACGAGGTAGACACAGGGCTGCAGTTTGAAAATGTCGGGTGTGAGGATCTGCTGGCGAGAATTCACCGGCTCGACCTGAAAGCCCACATTTTTGGACATATCCACGAAGGTTATGGCGAGTACTTAAAGTGGCGAATCCGGTTTATCAATGCCAGTACATGCAATGTGCGGTATCTGCCAGCAAATCCTCCGATTGTGGTAGATGTAGCGCAATGAGAAGATGTTGATGCATATTCCGCATTCCGGAACAGAGAAAGTCAGAGTCGGTGCTGAATCGTAATCTTGCGGTAATGGGACGGAGCGGTAGTTTTTATGTCCATCAAACCTTATAACCGCAACGCGGAAAAGTTCTTCAATCAATATCAGTCACTGACCTTCGAGCAGGTACATGGTGACTGGCTACCATTACTGCCAGAAAAATCCGGCTTGGCCCTTGATGTCGGGGCAGGCAGTGGTCGGGACGCGCTGGGACTGGCTGATCGTGGATGGGATGTGGTGGCAGTGGAACCTGCCAGCGAATTACGCCGACTTGGAGAGGCAGCAACTTCTCACAGAAGCATCCAGTGGGTGGATGACAGCCTGCCGGATCTGGCAGAGATTCGTAAGCTCAGCTATCGTTTTGACCTCATCCTGGTCTCTGCTGTTTGGATGCATATTTCTCCGTCTTCCCATGAACGGGCATTCCGTATTCTTACGGAACTATTGGCACCTTCCGGTACCCTGGTTATTACTCTCCGGCACGGTCCGGGTGATGGCGAGCGGGTGTTTCATGACGTTAGCAGGGCGGAGTTGGATAGTTTTGCCAGACATCGTGCGGTTATACCGGTAAAGCTGGCGGTAAGGGTCGCCGCGGACCAGTTGGATCGTCCGGAGGTTCAGTGGGAAACTGCAGTGTACCGTCTGCCGGATGACGGCACCGGCGCGCTACCGACTCTGCGCCATATCATCGTGAATGACGACAAATCTTCCTCATACAAGCTTGGTCTGCTTCGCACCCTGGTTCGCCTTGCGGACAGTGCGCCAGGGCTGGTGCTGAACCGTTCAGATGACTGGGTAGAGCTGCCTCTTGGTGCTGTAGGTCTGTATTGGATAATGCTGTATCACCCATTGGTTCTTCGCCACCGTTTGCGTCAGGCGCCAGGCGGAAAAGGCTATGGTTTTGCCGGTGAGGATTTCTACCAGTTGGAGAGGCTGTCACCTCTGGATTTCAGGCCGGGGTTATCCCTGTCTGCCGAGCATGCGCCAATGGTTTTAAGGGCTATCAGGCTGGCTGCATCCAATATCCTGAAAAATCCGGCCCGATTCACAACATGGCCAGGCACCAACAGGCCCGTTTTCGACGGTAGTACAAGCCGGTTCAGAATTCGTGAAGAAGCTGTACGTCTGGATCGTGAGACTCTCGCTAGGTTTGGCGTGTTTCGGGTTCCAGTTACGTTATGGGATACCTTCAGCCGGTATGCGTGCTGGGTGGAGCCGGCCATTGTCAATGAATGGGTTAACCTGATGGGAAGCTGGGAAGTACGCTATTCCATTGAGATCTACCATCAGGCATTGCAATGGGCGGAGGGACGAAGGGATACGTCTTTGGTCCGAAAACTGGTGGAGCAACAGTTAGCCGCGGGCAGAGTAGAATGTATGTGGACGGGTCGTAGCCTATCGCGGGAGCGCTACGATATTGACCACTGCTTTCCATGGTCGCGCTGGAGCAATAATGACCTGTGGAATCTGTTTCCTGCATCCCATCTGGCCAATGCTGCCAAGTCGGAGAAGCTGCCTTCCGATTCGCTGCTGAAACAGGCCAGGCCGAGAATTATGGAATGGTGGGAGCGCGCCCTAATGGGAACGGATATGGAATCCCGGTTTTTTGCAGAGGCGGAGACAGCTTTACCGCTGCTCGGTGACAGCCGTTCCACCAATGCTGTATTCGAAGGCATGTTGCAGCAGCGCCTGCGCCTGAAGACCAATCTTCAACTGGCCGAGTGGCTTGGTGTTTAATACGGTCTCTATGTAGAGACCGTATTCGAGCTAATATAATCATTTACCCAGCCAAGAAACAGTTTCTCACCCTTTGTCTCTGCGAGCGGTTAACCCACTGATTTTTTTTGCGCCCGAATATGCTGCACGTCCTCGTTATTTGCTGGCGCCGAAAAACGTCGAGGCCTAAAAACCTGACGCCCCAAAGCAAAAAAGCCCCCGAACTTCACAGTACGGGGGCTTTCGGAATCTGGTAGGACCAGGCAGATTTGAACTGCCGACCTCTGCCATGTCAAGGCAGCGCTCTAACCAACTGAGCTATGGTCCTGTGTTCAACGGGGTGGAAATATACTGATCTCGATGGCTGTGGTCAACCGTTTTCCATGGCTTTTTCCGGGGTTTTTTCAGGCGCCGCGCGCGTGCCGGATACGGGCGATGCGGCGGGCCCGCACGGACTTGCGCAGGTAGCCGCGCAACGCCTTGGAGACCACCGTCCAGCGGTTGATCAGCAGGGACAGCAGGATCACGCCACAGCCTGCGATCTGCAGGGGAGACATGGTCTGGGCGAACCAGACCCAGGCCAGCAGGGCGACCCACACCGGCTCCAGGACCAGGATGACCACCCCATGGCTGTGGAACGAGAGGCTCTGGGCGTAGGTCTGCAGCAGGAAACGGAAGGCGGTGCCAATGGTGGCGCTGGCGATCAGCCACCAGAACATCATGCCGGTAAAGCTGGCAAAGGTGGCTTCCCAGGTCTCGAAAATCAGGGACAGGATTCCCGTCACCACCCCAGCCGTGGTCATGCTGAGGGCCGTCAGGGGAAGGGCCGGTACCTTTTCCTTCTGGACGGTCTCACCCCGACGATTTACCTCGGTGCGGGTATTGGCGGTGCGTGACGTCAGGATGTAGGAAAAGGCGAACACGAAGGCCGCCAGTACGAACAGCAGCTGCCCCGGTTCGGGGCGGAAGCCGTTTTCCAGGGAGAGCAGGGCGAGGCCACAGATAGCTACCGGGATGGCCATCCAGGTACTGACCGGCTGCGCCTCCCGGAAAAAGACCCGGGCGATGGCCGGCGTTATCACCACCGCGAGGCTGGTGATGAAGGCGGCTTCCCCCAGGTTGACCCCCAGCCAGATCCCCATGACCCAGCAGCTCATGGCGGAACCGAACACCAGGCCGACCCTCGCGCCCCTCAGCACCTGACCCGTCGACAGCCGCTTGAGCCGGTGTCGGGCGAACAACGCCAGGATGGCTCCGGCGATCAGGAAGCGCATGGCCATGAACAGAAGCGGCGGCATCAGCAACACCGCTTCCTTGGAGAACGCCCAGCTCAGGGCGGCCAGAAGGGTGACGACGACGAGCAGGAGGTCCGACTTGTGGCTATCTGAAAGCGTCATGGTAATGGGGGCGTCCGAAAATCAGGGCGCGAAGTTTAGCATGCTCATCACGCCCTTGATAATCGTACAAACCGCGAACAGGAGGCTCCTCTCAGAAAAAGCCACCGTTCTGTTGAATGGCCTCGAACTCGAAGCGAAGGTACACCTCGTCGCCTACCAGCAGCGGATCAAGGGCATAGGTCATGCCCCAGTCACTGCGCTTGATGGTGGTGCTGGCGGAAATGCCGAGTGTGTATTCCTCATGGCCGATGGGGTATTCGGCGGCCTTGTTCAGGGTGACATCGAGGGTGACCGGCCGGGTCTTGCCCAGCAGGGTCAGGTCACCGGTGAGGTTGCCGGTGTTGTCGCCGGTGGCCTCGAAATCCGTCACCTCGAAGGTGATTTCCGGGTACTTGCTGGCATGGAGAAAATCGTCCTTGCGCAGATGTTCATCCCGCTTCTCGTGATTGCTGAACACGCTTTCGCTCTGTACCACCACCTTTCCGGAGGGTACGTCACGGGCTTCGGCGTCATAGTCGAACTCGCCCCTGGCCTCCAGGAACATCCCGATCACCGAGGCATAGCCCAGGTGGTTTACCTCGAACGTCAGTGAGAAGTGCTCGTCGTCGATCTTGTAGGACTCGACCTCGGCCAGTGCCGCCGGGCTTGCCAGGGCGACAACCGCGGCCAGAAGACCGGTCATCAGGGTGTAGGGCGTCTTCCGTTGCTTGTTCATCACAGCCTCCTGTTCAGTGAGTAAGGGGGGTGCCCGCTTCGCGATGGAGATAGCAGACATCCGTGGCAAAGGACCAGACCAGCAGGCCCAGTGCCAGTAAAAGCGTAGCAGTTGCGAACCAGTGAGGAGTCGGTGGCAGGATCGCCACCATCAGCGTAACCGGTTGCCAGACACAGACGGTCTTGCGCCTGAAGCTCTCCGGCAGGGGCCCGTTGAGCCACGGCAGGATCAGTCCGGCCCCCACAAAGCCGTACCGCATCAGCCCGATCAGCAGCACCCAGGGCCCGGCTTTTTCAAGCACCGTTACCGCGATGCAGAGAATCAGGATGAAGAAGGCATCCAGTTCCATGTCGAAGCGGCCACCGAAGTCACTGGCGGTGCCGGTCCTGCGGGCCACGTAGCCATCCGCGCCGTCCATCAGCAGGGCCACCAGGCACAGGAGGGCATAGGGCCAGGCCATACGATCGAGAAACTCCGGGAAAAACGTCAGGCTCGCCAGGAACAGAACCAGGACAGCCCGCAACAGGGTCACACGGTCGGCAGGGCCGAACCGGCTGCGGGACAGGTGCAAGCCGAGAGAAATGAGGGCGGACAGGCCGAGGAAGAGCAGCAAAGCGGTGATTGTCGACAGGGGAGGAAGGCCGATCACGGCGTTCGTGGCCGCCAGCAGCAGCGCGAGCAAACCCGCGCCGAGGGTCAGGTCAAGCCAGGGCACCCGGTAAAATCCGCCTTCCGGTTGTGAGGAATCCATACCCGACTCCTGTCGTAAGCTATGCTGTAATTCCTTATACCCTGCAGAACCCGAAGTGGTTCAGCAGGTTGTCCCGGAGTGTTCATAAAATATTGTTTAGCATGGAGTGACTATGGCCCCAGCGTCAACGGAAATATCGCCGGCCTTCTGGTCCACGGGCGACGGTACAGGGGAGATCGCCCCGGGCCGGCTCGACGAGACCGGCGGCGCCCGCGACTGGGTGGAAATGGACACCCTGTTCAGCGGCGTCAGCCGCGGCACCGAAGCGCTGGTGTTCAACGGCCAGGTGCCGCCATCGGAGTACGAACGGATGCGGGCGCCGTTCCAGCAGGGCGATTTCCCCGGGCCGGTCCGTTACGGCTACATGTCCGTTGGGCGCGTAACTGGGGGCCCTGAGGATCTCAGGGGCAGGGCGGCGTTCTGTCTGTTTCCGCATCAGCGGCGCTATCGTGTACCCGCGGCCGCCGTCACGCCGCTGCCGTCCGGGGTGACCCCGGAGCGCGCGGTGCTTGCGGCCAACATGGAAACTGCCATCAACGGCCTGTGGGACGCCACGCCACGGGTGGGTGACCGCATAGCGGTGGTGGGTTGTGGTGTGGTGGGCTGCCTGGTGGCCTGGCTGGCCCGGCGCATCCCCGGCACCCGGGTGACTGCCATAGACCCCAACCCGGCCCGGGAAGCGGTGCTGCGGGAGCTGGGTGTCGACTGGCACGCCCACGGAGGATCGGACGACCACGATCTGGTGTTCCATACCAGTGGTCATCCTTCCGGGCTGGAGACGGCGCTCTCCCTGTCGGGTAATGAAGCCCGTATCATTGAAATGAGCTGGTACGGTGAGACAGCGGTGGAGGCGGCCCTGGGCGGGTCGTTTCATTCGCGCCGGCTCACCCTGCGCTCCAGCCAGGTCGGCCAGATCAGCCCGGCCCAGGCGCCCCGCTGGAGCTACCGGGACCGCATGGCACTGGCGCTCTCCCTGCTGACGGATGAGACCCTGGATGCGCTGATCACCGGTGAAAGCGATTTTGACGAGCTGCCAGGTGTGATGGCGGAACTGGCCAAGGGACCGTCCGATACCCTGTGCCACCGAATCCGTTACCAGTGACGCCCTTAACCGGTATTAGCAACCAAGGAACACGCCTATGTATGCCCTGACTGTCCGCGACCACGTGATGATTGCCCACAGCTTTACCGGCCAGATCTTCGGTCCGGCCCAGAAACTCCACGGTGCCACCTACGTGGTGGATGTCAGCTTCGAGCGGGAGCAGCTCGATGACGATGATCTGGTGGTGGACATCGGCCTGGCCAGTGACGTGCTGAAAAAGGTCCTGGCCCATATCAACATGCAGAACCTGGACGAGATGGAGGAATTCCGGGGACGAAACACCACCACCGAGTTCATGGCCCGACACATCTTCGACCGGATGTCACAGGCCGTGAAGAACGGGGACCTGGGGGAAGGCGCCCGAGCCCTGACCGCCATCAAGGTCACCCTGGCGGAATCCCACATTGCCTGGGCCAGTTACCGTGGCCAGCTCTGAGCCGGCCTGGAATTTTGTTGTCCCCGGCGACCCGGAACAGCGCACCGGGGGCTATGGCTACGTCCGGGAACTGGTGAACGCCCTCAATCACCATGGCCAGCCGGCGACTATCCAGAGCGTGGAAGGCCGCTTCCCCCTGGCGGACGACCAGGCAACAGCCGCCCTGGACGCGGTCCTTGCCAGCCACCGGGACGGCGCCACGGTTATCGTGGACGGACTGGCCCTGGGAGGCTGCCCGGGGCCGGCGAGTCGTCACGGTCAACGCCTGAACCTGGTTGCCCTGGTGCATCACCCCCTTGCCGACGAGGCCGGCCTGTCGGCGCAGGATGCGCGGTACCTGTTTGATACCGAGCGCCGGGCCCTGGCGGCAGTACACCGGGTCATCACCACCAGTCGCACCACCTCCGACGGTCTTGATCGCTATGGGGTTGCCGGGTCGAATATCACCGTTATCGAGCCGGGGGTCCACCTGCCGCCGATGTCGGGGCCGCGGCAGGCACCGGAGCCGGGCCGGCCCCTGCGCCTGCTGTGCCTCGCCCACCTCTCTCCCCGTAAAGCCCAGCATCGCCTGGTGGAGGCCCTGGCTACCATTCAGGAGCCCTCATGGTACTGCGAACTGGCGGGCTCCCCGGACCGCGACCCGGCCTACGCCCGGCACGTGGCCCAGCGGATCACGGATTTCGATCTCAACGGCCGGGTCACCCTCTCCGGGGAGTTGTCCGGCGAAGGCCTTGAACGGGCGTTCCAGGAGGCGGACCTGTTCGTGCTGCCATCCGAGCACGAAGGCTATGGCATGGTGATCGACGAGGCCCTCGCCCGGGGCCTGCCGGTGATCAGCTCCGACGGCGGTGCCCTGGCGAGAACCGCCGACCGGCCCGGTTGCGTGGTTTATCCCCACAACGACACCAGGGCACTGGCGCGACTGCTGGCGGCCCGGCTCATGCGGCCCGCCCTGCTGCAGGAACAGCGGGAGGGCGCATGGGTCAGCCGTTCCCGGCTGAGGTCCTGGGGCCTTTGCGCCCGGGAGTGCATCCAGGCCCTGTCGGCGACCGCGCCCGAA
Source organism: Marinobacter daqiaonensis (assembly GCF_900115285.1). GTDB lineage: Bacteria > Pseudomonadota > Gammaproteobacteria > Pseudomonadales > Oleiphilaceae > Marinobacter > Marinobacter daqiaonensis. Next base: position 729,185 of record NZ_FOYW01000001.1, on the reverse strand, counting down.
GACCGCAACGCCAGCGTCTTTGACGCCGACTGGCTGGAACTGCGGGAACCGGCGGACCATCAGGCACGCAGCGAGACCCTGACCCGTCTCGCCATCGACTGGCTGGCGGGTCGCGGCGTCGGCGATCCGATCCTGGTGGACATCGGAACCGGCACCGGCTCCAACTGCCGGTACCTGGCGCCCCGGCTGAGCGAGAACCTGACCGCCCGGTCCCGCTGGCATCTGTATGACCAGGATGCCGGCCTGCTGGAAGTTGCCCGATGTTCGCTGCCGCCGGAGGCCACCAGCCAGTTCCACCTGGGCCGGCTGACCGTGGCCGGGATCGATGTAGCCCTGCCGGCCTGGGCCGACCTGATCACTGCCTCCGCCCTGATCGACCTGGTATCCGAAGACTGGCTCGATGCCCTGGCAACCTGCGCTGCCCGTCGCAAGGCGGCGTTACTGATCGTGCTCTCCTACGCCGGGCATTTTGAGCTCACGCCGGCTCACCCCCGGGACCAGGCGCTCAGGGATCTGGTCAACGCCCACCAGCATGGCGACAAGGGCCTGGGCAGCGCCCAGGGGCCCCGGGCAACGGACTGCCTGGCCGGTCATCTCCGGGCCCTGGGCTACCGGGTCACTGTCGAGTCGAGCCCCTGGCAACTGGGCGGGGACCATCAGGCCCTGCAACTGGCCCTGATCGCGGGCTGGGTCCAGGCGGCAAGGGAGCAGGCCGGTGGCGATGGCACCGGCGAGCCGGGCTGGCTGGACGAGTGGCACAGCACGCGCACCGACCAGGTCCGGCGGGGGGAACTCGCCATCCGGGTGGACCACCAGGACGTCTTCGGGGAGCCGGGCTGTTGAGTGACAGAGCACCGCACTCGGGGCGCCGGTCCCGGCTGCGCTGGTTGCTGACCGCCACCCTGCTGGCAGCGGTGATCTGGCTGGTGGAGCCGGCGAGCGTCTGGCAACAGCTTCGCCAGGTCGCGCCGGGCTGGGTGCTGGCGGCTCTGCTGGTGACTCCGCTGCAGGTGGTGATGTCCGCCTGGCGCTGGCGCTATACCCTCCGGCGCCTGGGAGTGACGCTATCGTTGACGCGGGCGGTGGGTGAATATTACCTCTCAGTTGCCATCAATCAGCTTCTGCCCGGTGGCGTGGTCGGGGACGCCGGCCGGGCCTTTCGTCACAGCCGGCAGACCGGCCGGGCCGAGGTGGCAATCCATGGGGTGATGATCGAGCGCCTCTCCGGCCAGCTGGCGTTATTCCTGGTTGGAGGGCTGCTGATCCTGTTCTGGCTGCCCCTTCCCGCACCGCCCATGCCCGGGCTGTTCCTGCTGCCGGGCCTGATGGTGGTGGGCCTGCTGCTCTGGTCGGTGAGTCGCGGACCACGGCTGCAGCGGTTGTGGCGGGCGTTCCGCCGCGACCTGGAAGCGGCCCTGCTGCGCTGGCCGGCGCTGCCGGTACAGATGGTGTCGTCGTTACTGGTGATGGTGAGCTACCTGCTGGTGTTCTGGTGCCTGGCCATGGGCCTTGGGCTCGACACGGCAGTGACCGCGCCTGGCCTGCTGATGGCCCTGTGTACCGTGCTGCTGATGGCCATGCTGGTGCCCCTGACAGTCTCGGGGTGGGGTGTCCGTGAGGGTGCCGCGGCCCTGATCTGGCCGCTGGCCGGGCTGGACCCCCAGCAGGGTGTGGCGTTGTCCGTGAGCTATGGCGTGGTGGTGCTGGTGTCGGCGCTGCCGGGCCTGGTCTTCGCGCTGGGGGGCTGGGGTTACCGGGGGCGGGAGCTCAGGCGCCGGCGCGGAAGTCCAGATCAAACAGCATGTCGCTGCCCAGATTGACCATGCGGGCGTCAGGGCGCAGGGCGTCCCGCAGGCTGTCGATTTCCGGCAGCGAGAACGCCGGCTGGCCGCTGCCGATAATCATGGGGGCCACCAGCACGTGGAGCCGGTCCACCAGCCCGGCGCCGAGAAAGGTGGAAACGGTCTGTCCGCCGCCTTCGACAAACACCCGCTTCAGGCCAAGCTGCCGGAGCACCGCCAATACCTCCTCGCCATCAATGGGCCCGTCATCCTCCGTCAGGCAGGCAATCTCGTGGACCCCTTGGATGGGTAGCGGCGGCAGCTTTGGTGTCCGGCCCGGGACACCGGCCACCAGGCGCAGGGTGGGCGCGACCCCGTCGGTGAAGAGGTTATGGCCGTCCGGAACGCGGCGGTGCCGGTCGATGACCACCCGCACCGGATTGGGTCCCTGGGCCAGGCGCACCGTAAGCCTGGGGTTGTCGACGCTGGCGGTACCCGAGCCCACCACCACGGCGTCGGACACCGCCCGCAGACGGTGCAGGTGCACCAGCCCGTCCTCGCCATTGATGTAGCGTGACTTGCCGGTTACGGTCGCGATACGCCCGTCCAGGCTCTGCCCGAGCTGGGCAATGACCGAATGGCCCCGGGGCAGGGGAGAAACCAGTGGCCGGAACAGCCGCAGCAGCTGCCTGGCGTACTCGTCCTCACCTGCCGCCTCGTCCTCCGTCCAATGGGCGCCGGCCGGGGAGCCGGGCCGTTGCCGCTGGTCAAGAATCATCTGCCAGGCCTGCTCTGGAGTCATTGTTACCTCAAACTGGTGGATCAGGTTTGGAACGCGTCGCCGCCCTGTGAAACACTTACGTTGAAACAGGGTTTTGATTCACTCTAGTGATATAAAACCGGCAGTGCCAGCGGATTGGCCGCGGCCTGAGCTAACCCGTCCACGAGGAACCCGTCACCGTGATCCAGCTTACCCATGCCCGTGACCACCTTGCCGATGCGCCGGCCAGCATTCGCGTGCTCACCATCAATCACCCCCCGGAGCACCGCTGGAACGCCGATACCCTGGAGCAGTTGCACCAGGTGCTGGCGGATCTGGCCCGGGAGGCGGCGCCGCCCTCGCTGGTGATAACCGGGTCCGGCCCTGACTGGTTCTGTGGCGGTACACTGGACTCGGCAGTGGCGGATGACCGTGTTTCTCTGACCCAGCTGGCGCGACTGTATAGCCAGGCTTTTTCCACCCTGCGCCGCTACCCGTCGCTGACGGTGGCCGCCGTTAATGGCCAGGCCCGGGACGAAGGCATCTCCCTCGCCCTGAGCTGTGATCTGCGGGTGGCGTCGGCCCATGCGCTGTTCGGCTTCGATGCCCCCCGGGAGGGGCGCGTGCCCATGGGGGGCAGCAGCCAGTTGCTGCCGCGCCTGGTGGGGGAGTCGGCCACCAAGCGCATGATGCTCTGCGGCCTGCAATGGTCCGCGCAGCAGGCCCTGGCGGCAGGGCTGGTGGATGCCGTCAGCCCGGGCTCACCGGTGGTGGAGGCCCTGACCTGGCTGACCCCGGCCCAGGCGGTCAGGGCGCAGGTGGTGCAGGCGGTGCGCCAGCTGGTGGAACATGCCCGCATGCGGCCGCTGGAAACCGGGTTCGCGGCGGAGCGTGACTGGCAGGCGATTCTCGCCGAAGACGCCGGACCGGACACCAGTCCGGCTGAGCATCGCGGAATGCCCGGTAACGGGGTAAAGTAGACAGCGGTTCACGTGTCGGGGCGAACATCAGTGGCCCCAGGGCCAGCGGGGAGTCTTTCGAATGCGCTATATGGAAACGTTCTGGCAGAGGCTGAAGGAGACCCGGGAGAACCGGCAGCTCTCCCGCCGCGATGTGGCGGAACTGTGTGGTGTCGACCAGGTTGTGGTGAGCCGTTGGGAGCAGGTGGACCCCCGCCAGCGCATGTACCCGGCGGTGGACGAGCTGATAGACCTGTGCCGTCACCTGGAAGTGCCCCTGGAGTCCCTGCTGGACACGGAGACCCTCGATAATCCCGGCCAGCTGGAGTTGCCGGGCCTGGCGTTTTCCAACACCGACGAGCTGGGCGGGGCCCTGGACGAGCTGGAGCGTGAGGTGCGGCGGGTTCAGCCCTCGGAGGAAGAGGCGGAACTGCTGCGCCGGTTCCGCAAGAGTTCCGCGGAGAACCGGCGCATGATCCTGCAGTTACTGGGCCGGTGAGGGCGGCTGCCTTTCCCGGTTAGCCCTGCTTTCCACCTTTCTTGTAGACGTTCTCGTAGACGTAATTGGTGGCATCCACGAAGCCGTCGATGGAGCCACAGTCAAACCGGGTACCCTTGAACTGGTAGGCCAGGACACAGCCGTTCCTGGCCTGCTCGAGCAGGGCGTCGGTGATCTGCACTTCACCATTCTTGCCGGGCTTGGTGTTCTCGAGGATCTCGAAAATGTCCGGTGTCAGGATATAGCGGCCAATGATCGCCAGGTTGGAGGGTGCCTTGTCCGGGGCGGGCTTCTCCACCATGTCGGTGATCCGGTACAGGCCGTCCTTCATGGTTTCACCGGCGATGACGCCGTACTTGTGGGTCTCGTCTTCCGGCACTTCCTCGATCGCCACGATGGAGCAGCGGAACTGCTTGTAGAGCTTGACCATCTGTGTCAGAACCCCGTCCTCGCCGTCGTTGGTCACGCAGAAGTCATCGGCCAGCACCACCGCAAAGGGGTTGTCCCCCACCAGGTTACGCCCGGTCAGGATGGCGTGGCCAAGCCCCTTCATCTCGCTCTGGCGGGTAAAGGCGAAGGAGTTGTTGTCGATCAGGTCGCGGATGGAGGTGAGCAGTTCTTCCTTGCCGCTGCCGGCAATCTGGTGCTCCAGCTCGTAACTGATATCAAAATGATCCTCAATGGCCCGCTTGCCCCGGCCGGTGACGAAACCGAACTCGTGAATTCCCGCGTCTGCCGCTTCTTCAACCCCGTACTGGACCAGCGGTTTGTTGACGATGGGCAGGATTTCCTTGGGCATGGCCTTGGTGGCTGGCAGGAACCGGGTGCCGTAGCCGGCCACCGGGAAGAGGCATTTCTTGATCATGTATGTCGTCCTTATAGTGGTATCGCCACCCTGAGGGTGTGTCCTGAAAGATTGTAGGGCATCGGCCCCCCTGAAACCGGGGCAATCAGAAAGCATGCCAAGTGTAACCAAGTTACTGCCATGAATGGAAACACATGCCGGTGTCGGAAATTTTACGATTTCTCCATGGGCGGGGCTGAACCGTCAAAAGGCACCCATCCCACCGCGGACAGGGCGCGGGCACCAGCATGGTGCATTCTCAGGAATGTTGACAAAAGGCCGGAACCATACCTTGGTATTGTTGACAATATGACCTATCAGGCGTAGTTTTTCAGTCCATCAAGGTCATTATTGTTAACAACAATATGGAAGCTGCAGCACCTCAATCCCTCACTCGCGCCGATGAAGCCTTTGATTGTCTGCAAACGGCCATCGTGAAGGGCGACCTGGCTCCCGGTGAGAAAATCGGCGAAGTGGAGCTGTGCGCCCGCTTCAACCTGACCCGGGGCCCCCTGCGGGAAGCCCTGGGCCGCCTTGAGTCCCGGGGCCTGATGGTGCGCCGTCCCCACGCCGGCGTGAAGGTGGTCTCCGTCAGCGCCCAGGAACTGATGGAGCTGTACCATATCCGCGAGGTGATGGAAGGCCTCGCCGCCCGCCAGGCCGCCGAGCGCATGACCGACCAGGAAATCGCCGACCTTCAGGCCACCCTCGACAGCCACGAAACCATGATCGAGCAGGCCCAGGGCCAGGCCTACTACCAGGCGGAAGGGGACTACGACTTCCACCACCGTATCGCCACCGGCAGCCGCAACACCAAACTCGCACAAATGCTGCTGGGTGATCTTTACTACATGGTGCGCATGTACCGGTACCGGCTGAGCACCTCCAGCGGCCGCCCGCACCGCGCCCTGGGTGAGCACCGCCGTATCGTGGAAGCCATCGCCCAGCGGGACGGCGAACTGGCGGAGTTCCTGATGAAACGCCACATCAACGCCGCCAGAAAGAACATCGAACAGAAAATCAGCGACGGCCTGCTGAACATCTGACGGGCCGCCGGAATGAAAAGACAGGATTTGCCACGGAATCCACGGAAGAACGCGGAAAAGAAAGAAGATTTGCCACGGAATCCACGGAAGGACACGGAAAATGACAATGAAAAAAGAAAGGATTTGGCTGCGGGTAGCTGCCAGTTCTCAGGTTAGCCGCAACCCATTTTTACTTTCGTTTTTCTTCCGTGTTTTCCGTGGATTCTGTGGCCAAAACAATCTTTTTCGTCGTTTTTCCGCGTACTTCCGCGGATTCCGTGGCTAACAAAAATCTTTAAACCGAGGAGAGCACCATGACCAAACCAACATCCGCCGGCGCACGTTTCCGTCAGGCCCTTGCCGACAACCAGCCCCTGCAGATCGTCGGCACCATCAACGCCTACTCCGCCATGATGGCCGAGAGGGTGGGGCACCAGGCCATCTACCTGTCCGGTGGCGGCGTGGCCAATGCCTCCTACGGTCTGCCGGACCTGGGCATCACCACCATGAATGACGTGGTGGAAGACGCCCGTCGCATCACCGCGGCCACCGACCTGCCGCTGCTGGTGGACATCGATACCGGCTGGGGCGGTGCCTTCAACATTGGCCGTACCATCCGCGAGATGGAGCGTGCCGGCGTTGCCGCCATCCACATCGAGGATCAGGTGGCCCAGAAGCGTTGCGGCCATCGCCCCAACAAGGAGATCGTCTCCAAGGAAGAAATGGTGGACCGCATAAAGGCCGCCGTGGACGCCCGTCAGGACGACGACTTCTTCATCATGGCCCGCACCGATGCCTTCCAGAAGGAAGGACTGGAAGCCGCCATCGACCGGGCCCGGGCCTGCATCGAAGCGGGTGCTGACGGCATCTTCGCCGAGGCGGTGCACGAACTGGACGACTACAAGGCCTTCGCCGACGCCCTGGACGTGCCCATCCTGGCCAACATCACCGAGTTTGGTGCCACCCCTCTGTACAACAAGAAAGAGCTTGCCGAAGCCGGCGCCGGTATGGTCCTGTACCCACTGAGTGCATTCCGCGCCATGAACAAGGCGGCACTGCTGGTATACGAGAACATCCTGGAGAAGGGTGACCAGAAGGACGTGGTGGACATCATGCAGACCCGCGCCGAGCTGTACGATTTCCTGAACTATCACGATTTCGAGCAGAAGCTGGACGAACTCTTCGCCCAGAAAAAGAACTGAACAACTAACGACCGCCAAGAACGAATTCGATGAGGAGATGACCCATGGCTGAAGCAAAGAAACTTGGTGGCGCCGGCCTGCGTGGCCAGGTTGCCGGTGAAACCGCCCTGTGTACCGTTGGCAAATCCGGAGCCGGCCTGACCTACCGCGGCTATGAGATCAACGATCTGGCCGAGAACGCCCAGTTCGAGGAAATTGCCTACCTGCTGCTGCGGGGCAAGCTGCCCAACCGCAAGGAGCTGGATGGCTACAAGCAGAAGCTGCAGAGCCTGCGCGGACTGCCGGACGCCCTCAAGACCGTCCTCGAGCAGATCCCCAAGGACGCCCATCCCATGGATGTCATGCGTACCGGCTGCTCCATGCTGGGCAACCTGGAGACCGAGAAGGACTTCGACGAGCAGGATGACCGTATCGACCGCATGCTGGCGGTGTTCCCGTCCATCATCACCTACTGGTACCGCTTTGCCCACGAGGGCGTGCGCATCGAGACCGACAGCGACATCGACTCCATCGGTGGCCATTTCCTGGAGCTGCTCCACGGCGAGAAGCCCAACGAGCTGCACGAGCGGGTGATGAACGTCTCCCTGATCCTGTACGCGGAGCACGAGTTCAACGCCTCCACCTTCACCGCCCGGGTCTGCGCCTCCACGCTGTCTGACATCCACAGCTGCGTCACCGGCGCCATCGGCACCCTGCGGGGCCCGCTCCATGGCGGCGCCAACGAAGCGGCCATGGAACTGATCCAGAAGTTCAACAGCCCGGACGAGGCCGAGAAAGGCCTGCTGAAGATGCTGGAGAACAAGGAAAAGATCATGGGCTTCGGCCACGCCATCTACAAGGAGTCCGACCCCCGCAACGCCATCATCAAGAAGTGGTCCAGGAAGCTGGCGGACGAAGTGGGCGACACCGTGCTGTACCCGGTCTCCGAGCGCATGGAGGAAGTCATGTGGCGGGAAAAGAAGCTGTTCTGCAACGCCGACTTCTTCCACGCCTCCGCCTATCACTTCATGGGCATCCCCACGGAGCTGTTCACCCCCATCTTCGTGATGTCCCGGGTCTCCGGCTGGACCGCCCACGTGAAGGAGCAGCGGGAAAACAACCGCATCATCCGCCCCAGCGCCGACTACACCGGCCCGGCGGATTCCAAGTGGGTGCCCATCGACGAGCGCCCCTAAAACCTGTATTTGCCACGGAAACCACGGAAGACACGGAAGAAAAGCGAAAAAAGAAATAATGGGTTGCGGGTAACCGCGAAATGGGAAGGTACCCGCAGCCAGATTCTTTTTTGTCTTTGTCCTTTTTCCGTGTCCTTCCGTGGATTCCGTGGCTATAAAAGTTTTCTCAGAGAGCCCCCCCAAGATGAACACCCAATACCGCAAGAACCTCCCAGGCACCGACCTGGACTATTTTGATACCCGCCAGGCCGTGGAAGACATCCAGCCCGGCGCTTACGACGGACTTCCGTATACCTCCAAGATCCTGGCTGAGCAGCTGGTTCGCCGTTGCGATCCGGAGATGTTGACCGACTCCCTCAAGCAGCTGATCGAGCGCAGACGGGACATGGACTTTCCCTGGTACCCTGCACGCGTCGTCTGCCATGACATCCTTGGCCAGACCGCCCTGGTGGACCTGGCCGGCCTGCGGGACGCCATCAAGGAGAAGGGCGGTGACCCGGCCCAGGTTAACCCGGTGGTGCCCACCCAGCTGATCGTGGATCACTCCCTGGCTGTGGAGCATGCCGGCTTCGAGAAGGACGCTTTCGAAAAGAACCGTCAGATCGAAGACCGTCGCAACGACGACCGCTTCCACTTCATCAACTGGACCAAGACCGCGTTCAAGAACGTGGACGTGATTCCTCCGGGCAATGGCATCATGCACCAGATCAACCTGGAGAAGATGTCCCCGGTAATCCAGAACCGCCCCGATGGGGAAGGCAGGCACGTTGCGTTTCCGGATACCTGCGTTGGCACCGACAGCCACACCCCCATGGTGGACGCCCTGGGCGTGATTTCCGTGGGTGTTGGCGGTCTGGAAGCCGAGAGCGTGATGCTGGGCCGCGCCTCCATGATGCGCCTGCCGGACATCGTCGGTGTCGAGCTGACCGGTAAACTGCAGCCGGGCATCACCAGTACCGATATGGTTCTGGCCATCACCGAATTCCTGCGCAGGGAACGAGTGGTCGGCGCCTACCTGGAATTCTACGGTGAAGGCGCTGACAGCCTTACCGTGGGTGATCGCGCCACCATCTCCAACATGACCCCGGAATACGGCGCCACCGCCGCCATGTTCTACATCGACGGCCAGACCATCGACTACCTCAAGCTGACCGGCCGCGAAGACGATCAGATTGCCCTGGTTGAGACCTACGCCAGGCACACCGGCCTGTGGGCCGACAGCATGAAGAACGCTGACTACGAGCGCGTGCTTAAGTTCGACCTGTCCAAAGTGACACGCACCCTGGCGGGCCCCTCCAACCCCCACGCGCACCTGCCCACCTCCGAGTTGGCAGAACGGGGTATCGCAGGCGAGTGGGAAAAAGAAGAAGGCAAGATGCCGAACGGCGCGTGCATCATCGCCGCTATCACCAGCTGCACCAACACCAGCAACCCCCGCAACATGGTGGCCGCTGGCCTGATTGCCCGTAACGCCAACAAGCTGGGCCTGACCCGCAAGCCCTGGGTGAAGACCTCCCTGGCGCCGGGTTCCAAGACCGTGAAGATGTACCTGGAGGAAGCCAACCTGCTGCCGGAACTGGAGCAACTCGGCTTCGGCGTTGTGGCCTTTGCCTGTACCACCTGTAACGGTATGAGCGGCGCCCTGGACCCGGAGATCGCGAAGGAAATCATGGAACGCGACCTCTACACCACGGCGGTGCTGTCCGGTAACCGGAACTTCGACGGCCGCATTCACCCCTATGCCAAGCAGGCGTTCCTGGCATCACCGCCTTTGGTGGTCGCCTACGCCATCGCCGGCACCATCCGCTTCGACATCGAAAAAGATGCCCTGGGCTACGACCAGGATGGCAACCCGGTAACCCTGAAGGACATCTGGCCGGATGATGCGGAAATCGACGCCATCGTGAAGGCCAGCGTAAAACCGGAGCAGTTCCGCAGCACCTACATTCCCATGTTCGACATCACCCGGGACGCCCAGGCCGACACCAGCCCGAACTACGACTGGCGGCCCCAGAGCACCTACATCCGTCGCCCGCCGTATTGGGAAGGTGGCATGATGGGTGAGAAGGCCCTCAAGGGCATGCGCCCCCTGGCGGTGCTGCCGGACAACATCACCACGGACCACCTGTCGCCGTCCAACGCCATCCTGATGGACAGCGCCTCCGGTGAATACCTCCACAAAATGGGCGTGCCGGAGGAAGACTTCAACTCCTACGCCACCCACCGGGGCGACCACCTCACAGCCCAGCGCGCCACCTTCGCCAACCCCAAACTGTTCAACGAAATGGTGCGGGACGAGCAGGGCAACGTGAAGCAGGGTTCCCTGGCGCGGATTGAACCGGAAGGCAAGGTCACCCGCATGTGGGAAGCCATCGAAACTTACATGGAACGCAAGCAGCCGCTGATCATCATCGCCGGCGCCGACTACGGCCAGGGCTCCTCCCGTGACTGGGCCGCCAAGGGCGTGGCCCTGGCGGGCGTGGAAGCCATCGTCGCGGAAGGCTTCGAGCGTATCCATCGCACCAACCTGGTGGGCATGGGCGTGATACCCCTGGAGTTCGAGGCAGGCACCACTCGCAAGACCCTGAACATCGACGGCACCGAAACCTACGACGTGGAAGGCACCCCGGCCCCCAGGGCCAAGCTGACCCTGGTCATCCACCGCAAGGACGGCACCACCGAACAGGTCCCGGTAACCTGCCGCCTCGACACCGCCGAGGAAGTCCAGATCTACAAGGCCGGCGGCGTACTGCAACGCTTCGCCCAGGACTTCCTGGAGTCCACCAGCGCGGCTTAATAATTTGCCACGGAATCCACGGAAAACACGGAAAAAGGATTAAAAACAAAAGGATTTGGCTGCGGGTATCTTCCGGAATCGAGGTTACCCGCCACCCATTTTTTTCGCTTTTCTTCCGTGTTTTCCGTGGATTCCGTGGCTAAAAACAGTCTTTGGAGGGTAACCCGAAAGTGAGCAACATACCCCAGATAAAAATACCCGCCACCTACATGCGCGGCGGCACCAGCAAGGGCGTCTTCTTCAAGGTCGACGACCTGCCGGAACGCTGCCAGCAGCCCGGCGAGGCCCGGGACAGGCTGCTGATGCGCGTGATCGGCAGCCCCGACCCCTACGAGAAGCAGATCGACGGCATGGGCGGCGCCACCTCCAGCACCAGCAAGACCGTGCTGCTGAGCAAAAGCGAAAGCCCGGACCACGACGTGGACTACCTGTTCGGCCAGGTGGGCATCGACAAGGCCTTCGTGGACTGGAGCGGCAATTGCGGCAACCTTTCCGCCGCCGTCGGCCCCTTCGCCATCAGCAACGGCCTGGTGGACAAGAGCCGGATTCCGGACAACGGCATCGCCACCGTCCGCATCTGGCAGGCCAACATCGCCAAGACCATCGTCGCCAAAGTGCCCATGACCAACGGCGAAGTGCAGGAAACCGGCGACTTCGAACTGGACGGCGTCACCTTCCCGGCGGCGGAAGTGGCGGTGGAGTTCATGGACCCGGCGGATGGCGAGGGTGCCATGTTCCCCACCGGCAATGTGGTGGATGAGCTGGAGGTGCCCGGTGTGGGTACCTTCAAGGCCACCATGATCAACGCCGGCATACCCACCATCTTCGTGAATGCCGAAGACATCGGCTACGAGGGCACCGAACTGCAACCGGCCATTAACGGTGATCCCGAGGCACTGGCGAAGTTCGAGATGATTCGGGCCCATGGGGCGGTGAAGATGGGGCTGATCAAGACGCCTGAGGAAGCGGCTAACCGGGGGCATACGCCCAAGGTGGCGTTTGTTTCAGCGCCCAAGGACTACGTGAGTTCTTCCGGTAAGGAAATTAAAGCCAGTGAGGTTGATGTGCTGGTGCGGGCCCTGTCCATGGGGAAACTGCACCATGCCATGATGGGGACGGCGGCTGTGGCGATTGCTACGGCGGCGGCGGTGCCTGGCACGCTGGTGAACGAGGCGGCCGGGGAAGGGGATCGGACTTCCGTGACCTTTGGGCATCCTTCCGGGACGTTGCAGGTTGGGGCTGAGGCTAAAAAAGTTAACGGCGAGTGGACGGCCAAGAAGGCGGTTATGAGTCGGAGTGCGCGGGTACTCATGGAAGGTTGGGTGAGGGTGCCTGGGGATTCGTTTTAGGCCCCTTCCGGTTTTGAGGTGATTCAGGACTGGTCTCCTGACGTGTTGCCGCCTTGCCCTCATGGGCCTGGCGGCTTTTTTGTGGCTGGTTTTCACGGGCTACCGGATAGAACCCGCGACAGGCTGTCACCCAAAATCAAAATAACAGCCGTGAACACGAGAAGCACGAAACCGTGGCCGGCAATCATGAAGGCCCAGGCCCGGAGCCGGTCAGCGCTTGTCGTATATTTTTTTACATCCGATGTCATCAGCTGCCGGTTGTTCATATCGTTGAAGAAAAATTCCGGTAACGCGACAGCGTATGCATACCAGACCAATCGCCCGCCAACGCCGTCCCACGGACACGGACGGGGCTTGCCTTCTGCCACACGGGAATCTAGGACAGGCACATCCAAAAGAAGAAGCTCCTGTGTGTGGTTCTGGCTGTTGGCGAGGGGTAGTAAATTGGAACGAAATGCTCAGGATGCGCTATTAGCGACAGGTTGAGCTTAAAACTCAGCCATTTGGCCGGTTTCAGACCAAGTCCCGCCCCTGGCAGTCGCCAGTAAGGTGTAGGAAAGGAGAGAGTTGTTACATCAGGCTGCGGATCGTCACCGGTCCAGGTGAGCCCATCGGTTATCCCGATAGCGGGCCTCAAACTCGGTGGCTTCGACAAGCCACTCGTCGGTACTGAGCCCCAGCCGTTTCAGAATCGGTGGTTGATCCTCCGGGATATGTCCGCGCTTGTTGGGATTGAGGATCCGCCCGGTGTAGTCCACCAGCTCCAGGTAGTCGCTCAGTGAGAACAGAATCCCCAGCTGTGGTTCGTTCCTGACGACACCTTCGAAAAGGAGTAGCGGCTTCAGGGGCAGCGGAAACTGCTTCAGGAATAGCTGTTCGCTCTGGGCCTGGATTGCGTCGGACAGATTGAACCGGGGCACTAGTCGTTCCTTGATGCTGGTGTAGTCCGAGGTCTCCGGTGTTTCTGCGATCGCTGCTCTGACCGGATTCAGGTCGACGTAGGCCATACGGCTCAGTACTGCTTGCTCCGATAGTAATGCCTGGGACTTGAATCTCGACTCCCACCAATTTGACTGGATCAAATTGGAACAGCCGGAGGCTGGCCCCGAAGGGGTGAGGGCCATGGAAGGCCCTCATAAAAGTGCCCGGTGCAGTCGTCTTCCCGGTTTGCCTTCCTTGCTATGGACTCGTTCAGGCACTTCATGAACCAGCTCAGGTCGGTCAGTCGTTTCCGGTAGACGCTGATGATTCGTTTGACGAAATCCTGCTCCGCCTCGTGAAGATCTTCACCGGACTGGTAACGCTGTACGAGCGGCGGCCCTTTGAACAGGCTGGTCCACCGCTCCAGAACCTCGTCATCGCTCCAATCGTCGGCTTCTTCCGGGCAGATCTTGACCACCAGATGGTAGTGGTTGGACATCACCGCGTAAGCACAGAGGTCGATGGTGAAGATGGACGACAGCAGGCGGATTCGTTGCTCAATCCACTGCCGGCGATGCTCGTAGTTTTGCCCCGTCTGATGGTCGATACCGCACAGGAAAGTCTGTCGCACGCAGCGGGAGACGACGTGGTAGTACGGAGTATTATCGGAAAGCGAGATCTGTTGTTCTCGTGGGAGGGGCATGCTGGTCCTTAGCAACGATAGTGAGTCCATTGGCTATCGGACCATTAACAGCTGTAGCCTTCAAGAGTCGTTGTTAGCGGCGGTCCCGCGAACAGGAATGTTCTTACTTTTGATGGCAGGTATGGCAGGTGTGCGTCCTTTCCTTGTTCTTCCTTTCCTTGTTCTACCCTCCCACCAGGCCAAAATATACTCGTTGCTAAAGATCCCGCCAGAAACCAGACCATGTGGTCATGTTTGAGGTAGGCGTGGCTCCCACAACATATCGAGCATGTTTACTGTGGAATTCGACATCAAGACGAGCAGGTCGGATCTGCTGATGTCGTGCTAATATGAAAGTGAAGGGAAGAAGGGTAACAACATGTCGTCCAAAAACCCGATTTACATGTTCTTCGAGGCTCCGGTTTCGGCTGGAAAGTCCACTCTCGCGGGGCTCCCGGCCGCAACGCGAAATGAACTCTTTAAAGATGGTTGTGGCGTATCCGCGGATGAAACGGTTCAGGCCCCGACTTACCTCGTTCCAGGCTTTGCCTTCAACAGCGTAAAGCGCGTCGATAAGCATGGCGGCACCACCCTGACGGCGCCAATCAACCTGGCCTGGAGAGTGGGCGAGGGCATATCAGAGCAGCTTGCCTCTTTTATGGAAAGCGAGTACAGGCTCGCGACGGCCGCTACTGCTCTGATCCGACGCCTGCGGCCGGCAACGTCGTGAGATTGGAACCCCCGCTTAACAAGCCGGGTCCGCCGGCCTGGCAGCTTTTCATCATCGCATTCGTCCTTCTCGGGGGGGCTGTGGCGTTGATGTTGTGGGCGCACACGCTTGATCACACGCGCACTGTAATCGGCAGTCCCGGCATGTTTCCGCATCAGGGCCCGATTACGTCGGTGCGCGAAATCGGCGGCGAAAAAGTGAAGGCTAACCTGATTGCGAAGGATGTGATCCTTGGGGACGTCGAGATCGATCAAATGATCGGAGAGCGGGTATTCCTGATTTCGGACCACGGGCAGACCGTACCCGCAATCCTGTTTGGCGAGCTGACCGTCCGGCAGCATGATCGCTCGGTGACACTCGAGGCGGGCGATCGTGTCCGGATCTACGGGGTGATCCGGATGTTGCGCAGTATCGAGGAGCTGGTGGACGAGAGGGCGGTGAGCGCGGACCAAGCACATAAGCTGCGGGATCATGACGTCTACATCAGCGCGTTTCGCGTGGCGCCACTGCCCATCCGCGAGCGCGTGCAGATTCCCCGTGTGATCAGCGCGGTGTCGCAGTTTGAGGTCTTTGACCCCGAGGCGCTCCAGGCGCGTGAGGTGGTGCTCGACAGGGTCAAGGTGCTGGACGTGCTCGGCGATCATACGTTCCTCGTTGGTGATGAGGGCACGAGCGTACCGGTCACGCTGTTCGGTGAGATGACACGGCGCCAGGCCGAGGGCGTTACCTCGATCCGCACAGGCCAGGTGGTGCGGATCTACGGTGTGATCCGGTTGCTGCGCAGCCGACAGGAGATCGAGGACCTGTTGATGGTTTCGCCCGACATGGCCGCGCGGTTGCGCGATAACGCTCTCTTTGTCAGCGCACTGAGAGTCGTCCCGCTGGAGCCGCCATCGTGAGGACCTCGATCGTGCACGACCATCTCGTCCGTGGCGTGATCTCCGAAGCCAGGAGCGATTACGCCTACTACATCTTCATGACGCTTTCCGGCGTGCTCGCCGCGATCGCGCTCCTCACCGATTCGGTTCCGCTACTACTCGGCGCCATGATCGTGGCGCCCGCTTACCCGCTGCTTGCCGCTGTCTCGTTCAGCATTGCGGGTGGCTACCCCCGGACTGCGGGGCGCGCACTCCTCGTGCTGTTTGGGGGGCTGGCGCTGGCGATCGCCGCCGCGGTTGTGACCACGTGGTTGTGCAATGTCGCTGACATCCTTCCGAGCGCCTCGAACCTCGTCTCGAAACCGCTGCTCGAGGAGCGTGTCCGTACCGGCTGGTACAGCATCATTGCCGCGGTGGCCGCCGGGGCCGGGGGCACGGTCGCCGTGATCAAGCGCAAGCAGGATGCGCTGATCGGGGTCGTCGCCGCGATTGCGCTCATTCCTGCGGGCGCCGCCGGCGCACTCGCGGCGTATTCTGGCGATTTTGGCCGCGCAATCGGTGGCTTCGTGCTCCTTGCGGTTAACATCCTCGTGATCATCGCGCTTGGTCTGCTTGTTCTCGTCGCGATTCGGCCGGGCCGGACCGATGCCGCCGAGTCTAAAGCGAATGGCAGCGAGGGAGAATGGAAAACTTGGAAGGAAGGGTAAAGCGTTAAGGAAACTAAACGAAGAAACCAAACGAGGACAGGCATTCATAAAGCAATCAGTACCATATTCAGAAGACAGAGTCCGGACAACCTAACCAATGCAGGCACGGCGACGCCCTTTACATTGCGCCTTCGGCTCCATCCCATGGGCGCTTATGCCGCAAGCGTTAAGAGATGGGCGATAAAGCGAATTGAACAAATGCCTATAGCAAACTGTATTGTGAAGCGCGGTCTGAAATGTGAAGACAAAAACGTTATCGGATTGTGGGCGCATGCTTCACAGGTCAGTTCGCAGGAGATGACCGTCAATGTGGTGACATTGGTAGTGGCATCTGGGCATGTTGTCGAAAATGGAGCATTGAAAAGTTGGTGAGTTCTACGACTCATAACCGGTCGCCGAAATACGTTTCGGCCCTGGCGGGGTTGAACCCGCATAGATAAGACAGGCATAGATAAGACACTGGAAAACCCGGTACAGGCATTCTAAAAGAAGAGGTTTCTGATTAGGGCCTCCTTGCTGATGGCGAGGAGGTCTAATCTGCTCTGAAGTACTCGGAATGACCTTTTAGAATCAAACAGAACAGGCACGTCACAGAGCTTAAAGGGCTCGATCCCAAAGCTCTCACATCCTGTCAGGTTTTTATACACACCAAGAACAATCAGTAGAGCCCCGCTTAGCAGACTACCTGTAATGTATACATAAAAATCTTCAAGGCCTGCTTCTTGCTGATCTGGATAACCCCCAAGAAATGACGTCTGGGAAGGGGGACGGTTAACACCCCTGACCGTTCTTTTAAAACAACCAAGAAATTCAGGATGAACCCATGAAAAACGTCTTTCGATATCTGTTGTTAGCTTTAAGTCTTGGCGTCGCGGGCCAGCTCTCAGCCGGCGTTTTGCTCAATAGCCTTACCGTTAACTACAGCGGCGGTAATTCTATTGTCTTTACGTTCGACGATCAGGTTTACGACCCTTTCTACGGTCCCTTTGAAGCGTTTGGTGGCGTTGTCGCCAGCAGCAATCCTTTTGGCGACGTCCTCCCGGACAACATGAATCTCGGACTTTACATTGGAGAGGATGAAACGGCCATCAATATCACTTCGTTCTACGCGTACTGGTACGACCCGGCCGGCTACCCGGTGGACACAACCTGCGAAATATATGATTTTGATTTAGCCTGCTATGGCCCTGGTATAAATGATGTGGAGTATACCTACCTCGGGCATTCATTCGACGCTGTGGCCGCAGTCGCGGAACCACCGGAAAATGAAGTTTCTGAGCCTGGCACTTTGCTGCTGCTGGCCTTGGGACTGGCCGCGTTAGGACTGCTTCGGGGCCGAGTATCCCTGTCCGCTCCGCGAGCGGCCTAGCCAGCTGGTCATCCGGAGCACTGCCTGTTTCCAGCAGAACGGGGGCAGAGATTCAGCGCCGATGTCCCGGGAGGTGCGGGCCCCGAGCCTGCCTATGGTGGGGGCCCCGCTTTACAATATCAGAGACAGGCATAGATAAAAGAAATAGCCAAGGCTTATGAAGGATTCAGGTAGTTGAGAGGGAGTCGCTTTCAGACTCTCACTTCAGCTCTTCTTTCCTCCCCGAAAAATACTGCAAAATCTGGAAATTCCGTGTTCTGGTTTCTCGCGCCATAGGTTAGGTTAGATGCAGGCTGTTTGGTGAAGAGCAGTCAAGTTCCGTGTTTTTATCTGGCCAAGGCAACGTCGGACAAGCGTCGGACGGCCCCGATCGATCATTGAGAGGAGGATCCAATGAGAATAGGGCTGCTGATCATCGCAGCATTCTGGTCTCTTCCAGTTTGGTCCCAAACGCTCCAGATTATGGGCTCGGACGAGGGCTTTCTGCCATATTATTATGGTCATAACCTTGACAAAGGCATTCTGGTCGAGGTGATCAATGAGTTCGCCCTGCAGACCGGTATCGCAGCCAATTTTCGCCCGATGCCGCGCAAACGCCAGGCCTGGGCCTTGGAACATGGAACAGCCAACGCGGTCTTCGCCAACCCGCTATGGATGCCGCTGCCGGACCGGATGCACGCCGTAGGGCCGGTGTTAACCTGGCGTGACCGTGTGTTTGCGCAACCTGCCCGACAACCGGACTCCTTCGATGATCTGCAGGGCAGCATCTGTCTGCGCAAATGGTTTGTCTACAGTGATCGACTCGAGCGACGGATCGGTACCGACCTGGTCCGCCATGACTCGTACAATGCCCAGCAGATGCTGGGCATGTTTCTGCACGAACGGTGCGATTACACCGTCATGAACGAAATGGAGTTCCGGTTTCTGGCACGGCTGACTGAAGTCGATCCGGACCATTACAGCACGGAACTGATCGACGCCGAATGGCCGGTCTATCTTGGTATCCTCAAAACCCAGGCGGTTCTGATTGAGGCAGCAGAAGCTTTTTTCGCTACCCACGAGGTTGACGCGGAGGCCATCCTGCCAAAACTGCCGCCCCCGGACCGGCGCGTCTCGATTCAGCCGGATAAATAGGGCAGCCGCGGCCAAAAAGCCATTCGTAAGACACTCAGACCGTTTGCTCCATGTCATGAGGAGCAAGGTGAAAACCGAACCCAAAGAAGGACAGGTATGGACTCCTCACCGGGGTCAGTCTACCTGTCGACGAAGCGAGTGGTTTGCGGACATCTATCCCGTGTCGTTTGTGGTGCATGGTGATGCGCCCACACCTTGATAAGGTCCGACCGCAGCGAATCAACTAGGATATCTGTACACCACCTCTTTTTGCGGGGAAATCCCCCCTTTTCACTTACCACCCAAGGAGAGCCCATGCCTATACCATCGCTTGAAACCACCCTGTATTCCGTAGACGAGGGGATTGCCACCATTACCCTGAACCGTCCCGATAAGCTCAACGCCTATAACTCCACAATGCGGGAGGAACTGCTGGCGCTTTTTGATGAAACCGATGCCGACGACAACGTCAAAGCGGTGGTCATCACCGGTGCCGGCCGGGGCTTCTGCGCGGGTGCGGACCTCTCATCGGGTGGTTCCACCTTTGACCGAAACGCCCGATCCGGGGATCTTTCGCGGGAATCCCTGAAGGTGGGTGAAGTCTACCGTGACGGGGGAGGCACCAACACCCTGCGTATCTACAAGAGCCTGAAACCTGTCATTGGCGCGATCAATGGTGCTGCCGTGGGTATCGGCGCGACCATGCAGCTGCCGATGGACTTCAGGCTCGCTTCCACCGAGGCCCGCTTCGGGTTCGTCTTTGCCCGACGCGGCATTACCATGGAAGCGGCTTCTTCCTGGTTTCTGCCCCGCCTGGTAGGCATGCCAATGGCACTTGAATGGTGCATGACGGGCCGGATCTTCGGGGCCGAGGAGGCGCTCAAGCATGGTCTGGTGCGTTCGGTGCACGAGCCGGGCGAATTGCTTCCGGCGGCTTATGCCCTGGCCCGGGAAATCGCGGACAACACCGCACCGGTCTCGGTTGCGCTGACCCGGCAGATGCTCTGGCGGATGTCGGCGGCACCGCATCCCATGTACGCCCATCGTATCGACAGTCGCTCAATCCAGGCGCGCGGGGAGTCCGGCGATGCCCGTGAGGGCGTAACGTCCTTCCTGGAGAAGCGGCCGGCGGTATTCCCCAACCGGGTATCGAGCGATATGCCGTCTTTCTATCCCTGGTGGGATGAGCCGGTATTTGAGTGATTATGTGATCTGGATGGGAAGTGTACGATCTGGATAGGAAGTGTCTGTCCGCTGCGGGCATGTCGCAGGGGTCGCGCCAATACCCACGTCGAGTAGCGCGGTGCCTTCCGGAAGGCGCTCCGGCACTTTGGTGTGCCAGCGGGTGGTGAGCTTGAGGATGAGCGTGTCATAGATGAGGCTTCGAATCATGGCGCCAGGCCCATCATACCCGGACGGTGGGGCATACTGGCAAACCAGGGAGGCATGATGGAGCATTCAACTGGGTCATCGCGGGTGGTCTTCTCCACCCGGGGGCTGACCAAGGTGTATGTGATGGGCGAGATGGAGATCCATGCCCTCAGGGGCGTGGACCTGGATCTGTATGCCGGTGAGCTCAGCGTGATGCTGGGAGCCTCAGGCTCCGGCAAGTCCACACTTCTCAACATTCTTGGCGGACTGGACTGTGCCACGGAAGGGCAGGCGATGTATGGAGATCAGAACCTGGTTCGGGCCTCTGACAAGGCACTCACTGCATTTCGGCGAGACCATGTGGGCTTTGTCTTCCAGTTCTATAACCTGATCTCCAGTCTTACCGCCCGTGAGAACGTATCCATTGTCACCGAGATCAGCCGCAACCCCATGACACCGGAAGACGCCCTGTCGATGGTCGGTCTGGAAGGGCGGATGGACCACTTTCCGTCCCAGCTCTCCGGGGGTGAGCAGCAGCGCGTTGCCATTGCCAGGGCGATTGCCAAGCGTCCCGATGTCCTGCTCTGCGATGAGCCCACTGGGGCTCTGGACTCGAAAACCGGGGTGCGCGTTCTCGAGGCGCTCGAATATGTGAATCGGGAGCTGGGGACTACCACGGTTGTCATTACACATAACGTGATAATTGGTCAGATGGCGGAACGGGTCATCCAGCTCAGTGATGGACGGGTGGCCAGTATCCATGTGAACGAACGGCGCGCGGCGCCGGGCGAGCTTCACTGGTGAGGACGCTCAGGCTGAAGCTCGTCAGGGACCTGACCATGCTCAGGGGGCAGGTTGCCGCCATTGCCGTGGTCATTGCGGCGGGGGTGATGACCCTGGTCATGCTGGTCACCGCGCTGGACGCCATATCGCTGTCCAGGAATCGCTTCTACGAGGACTTCAATTTCGCTCATGTCTTTGTTGACCTCAAGCGTGCGCCGGAGCGTGTTTCCGAGCAGATCCGGGAGGTTGAGGGTGTTAACCTCGTTCAGACCATGGTTCAGGCCCCGGTGCGGCTGGAAGTGCCGGGATTCGGTGATCCGGTGCGGGGCCAGGTGCTTTCCGTGCCCAATGGGGGCCAGCCCGACCTGAACCGCCTCCACCTGCGGGAAGGGGCGCTGCCCGAATCCGGGCGCAGTGACCAGGTCGTGTTGAGCGAGCCCTTCGCCGAGGCCCACGGCCTGCAGGCGGGGGATAGCCTGTCCGCCATTATCAATGGACGCCTGAAGACCCTCAGCGTCAGCGGTGTGGCCCTGTCTCCCGAGTTCATCTATCAGCTGGGTCCGGGTGACCTGCTGCCGGATTACGAGCGGTTCGGCGTTCTCTGGATGAACCGGCGCGCTCTGGCAGCTTCTTTTGATATGGACGGGGCCTTCAATCGCCTGGTGCTGAGCCTGCAATCCGGGGCATCCGCCGGGCCAGTGATGGATGCGGTGGATGGGATACTCGCGCCCTATGGTGGATTGGGCGCCTACAACCGTGAGGATCAGATCTCCCAGCGTATTCTGTCCCAGGAGCTGGATCAGCTGCGGGTTTCCGCTACGGTCCTGCCCGCGATTTTTCTCGGCGTCTCCGCGTTCCTTCTGAATGTACTGATGGCCCGCATCATCGACACGCAGCGGCAGCAGGTTGCGGTGCTCAAGGCCTTTGGTTACGGCAATCGGGATGTTGCATGGTATTACGGCCTCCTGACCGCTCTGATCGTGGTTATCGGGTGTGGCCTTGGGGTGGTACTTGGCGGGTGGACAGCCAGCGGTTTGGCCAGGATGTACATGGAGTATTTTCGCTTTCCGGCCATGGATTTCCGGCTTCAGCCAAGGGTGATACTGCTGGGTGTCGCCATAGCCGGAGCCGCGGCGGGGCTGGGAACGTTCCGCGCCGTGAGCCGGGCTGCACGGCTGCCGCCCGCCCAGGCTATGCGCCCTCCCGCGCCGGAGGCCTTCCATCAGACAGCACTGGAGCGTTCGGTGCTTTGGGGCTGGCTGAGCCAGTCCACCCGCATCATCATCCGAAACCTCAGCCGACACCGGTTGAAGGCGTCATTTTCCGTGCTTGGCATCAGTCTCTCCGGGGCGCTGATTCTGGTGGGCAGCTTCCAGTTCAGTGCGGTGGACCACCTGATCGATACCCAGTACCGGCTGGTCCAGAAGGCGGACACCAATCTCTATTTTTCGGAAACGGTTGCTCCGAAGGTTAAGACCAGCCTCCTGAATCAGCCGGGCGTCAAGGCAGTAGAGACCTTTCGGGATGTAGCGATCCGACTCAGGCACGGGCACCGGGAGTACCGCACGGCCATTGAGGGTATGAATGCGAGTCGTGGGCTGCGTGGACTCATCGACACCTCTTACCGTGACATCACTCTGCCGGCGGACGGGCTGCTCCTGACGGGGTATCTAGCCGAGTACCTGGGCGTTGAGGTCGGGGAGACGGTCGAAGTGGAGGTGATGGAGGGCCAGCGCCGGACACTGACGGTGCCGGTTGCCGGCACCGTCAATGAGCCGGTTGGGATGGGCGCCTACATGGAGCGCGGCGCACTGAATCGGCTGTTGCGCGAGGGGCCCGCCGTGACCGGTGCCTGGCTGCTTACCGACGAGAGCCGCGAAGAGGCGTTATTCGACCGCCTGTGGGACATGCCGCTGGTCACCAGTGTGGGGATGATCAGTGAGTCGCGTGCCAGCATCAGTTCTTACATTGAGCATACGATGCTGTTCATGATGGGATTCGTGCTGGTGCTGGCGGGTTCCATCGCCTTCGCCGTGCTCTACAACAACGCGCGCATTGCGTTTGCGGAGCGTGCCCGGGAGCTGGCGACCCTGCGGGTCCTGGGGTTCACGCGGGCGGAAGTGGCTTGGATCCTCATTGGTGAGATCGGCATTCTGACGCTGGTGTCGATTCCCATCGGCTGGGGATTGGGGACAGCGCTGGCGTGGCTGCTGAATCAGAGCATCAGCATGGACCTTTTCCGGGTGCCCTTCGTGATTACCCATCAGACCTACGCTTTTGCCGCGGCGGGTGTGCTGCTTGCCGCGATCCTGTCGCTGCTGTTCGTCGCGCGACGTCTTTACCGTTTGAATATGATTGATGCACTGAAAACCGCTGAGTAGAGACCACCATGAATCGAAAGCAACTTCTGATCGGCATCGCGGGCCTTGTGCTGGTGGGCCTTCTGATTCTCGCCCTTAAACCCTCGCCGGTTCCGGTCAGTGCTACCGAGGTCCGTCGGGGACCATTCACCGAGTACGTCGAGGATGAGGGTGCAACGCACCTTCCCGAACCGCATCATGTTTCCGCCCCCATCAGTGGTTTTCTGCGTCGCGTCGAGCTCGATCCGGGGGATCGGGTTGAGGCCGGTGATACGGTGTTTGAGCTTGAATCCCTTCCTACGCCGGCTCTCGACGCACGGACCCGCGAGCAGGCCAGGGAGCGGGTGTCCGCCGCCCGGGCTCGCCTGAAGGCCGCCGAGGCGGAGTTCGAGGCCCGGGTGGCGCAGCATGAGCTGGCGCAGAAGGAATACGAGCGCGCCCAGCGCCTGCATGAGCGAGGCGCGATCTCTGCCGAGGAGCGGGATCGGCGGCGGAGTCAGCGTGAGTCGGCCCGAGCGGCGGAGCGCTCCGCCCGCCACGCCGTTGAAGTGGCGAGGTTTGAGCTGGAGGCGGCCCGGGCGGTGGTTGAGATTGCGGATGGCGAGCGCGCCCCGGTGGAACAGCCGAGCCTGGCCGTGAGGGCACCCATCAGCGGTACCGTTACTCGTGTCTACCGATGTTGCGAGGGGCCGGTACAGGCCGGCGAGGAAATCCTGGAGATCGGGGATCTCAGCACACTCGAGGTGCGCGTGGATCTGCTATCCATGGACGCCGTGCAGGTAAAGTCCGGCATGCGTGTGGTTCTGGACCGCTGGGGCCGGGAGGATGAACTCGAGGGGCGAGTGCTCCGCGTGGAGCCCGCGGGCTATACCCGGGTGTCCGCTCTCGGTGTTGATGAGCAGCGGGTACCGGTGAGGGTTGAGATTACATCACCCAGGGAGCAGTGGCCGGAACTGGGGGACGCCTTCCGGGTGGAGGCACGCTTCATTCTGTGGGAAGGCGAGGATGTGGTGCAGGTGCCTTCCAGTGCCCTGTTCCGGCGTGACGACAGCTGGGCTGTTTTTGTTTCAGAGAGTGGCCGGGCCGTTCTGAAAACCGTGAGCACGGGGCGCCGGAGTGGCCTGTGGACCCAGGTGACGGAAGGCCTTTCCGGGGGTGAGGTGGTCATAACGCATCCCGGCGATCGCATTTCCAGCGGCGTGGATGTTGAGATGGACCTGCGTGATTACCAGTGATGGTAGTGGTTGACGTAGGCGCAGAGCTCCACGGTGAAGATGGAAGACAGCATCCGGATATGCTGCTCAATGCATTGGCGGCGGTGTTCGTAGCTTTGGCCCGTCTGATGGTCGATACCGCACAGGAAAGTCCGGCGCACGCAGCGGGAGGCGACGTGGCAGTAGGGCGTATCGGCTAGCGAAATCTGCTGTTCTCCCGGGCGGGACATGCTAGTCCTCAGCAACGGTAAAGACTTCCTTTCGCTATCGAATCACCATTGGCGCGAACCTTCAAGAGTCATGTTAGTAGGCTGTTGTGGTCATTTGGATGGAAGAGTCTGTCCATGAGCAGTAGGCAAAAAAACGCGCCGCCTTTGGTTCCCTCCGCTATCGCGCCGGCGCTGATTAGCCCAGCGTTAGGTAAAAACCTGTCGAGATAACTTGCACAAGTTAGTGACACGGTATGTGGGTTTACTTTAAAAAGTATGAAAATCAGTAAAAAAATGGATATGGCGTAATTACTGATAAAACATTTTTTAGTTAAATCTGTAAAAAATTAAGATTTTCTGCTAACGTTTTTGTGGGAATGCTAACGCAGTACCAACACATGCAGCTGATTATCTCGGAGGAGGATTCTTAGGGGATTTTCCTAATGCTACAGGCTACTCATTTAGCCTCAACCAAGATATACCTGTGACAGGATTAGGGCTTTGGGATTTCGGGTCTGACGGCATTTCTTCAGCGCACAATATAGGGATCTTTGACCGCTCAATCCAGAATTTAGTAGGCTCATCTGCGTTATCTTAAGGTACAAGAGTGGTACCTTTGTTGCCGGTACGATAGATGGTGCGAGGTACGCAAAAACGAGTTTCGACCTGCTTGCGGGCGTAGAATATTATATTCTTGCAGATAATCTTGGTATTGATGAATTTGTTTTTGGTTCAAGCACCGTATATTTTAATTCTGCCTTGAATTGGCTTGGTTTGGTAGATGGTTCAGCAAACGATATGAGTTCTAGATTAATATTTTATAAGGGCCAGCCCGGTAATTCTGGGCCAATCTTCAATTCGTTTCGGCATCAGTTCCAGAGCCGGCATCAATTGCTCTGCTTGCACTTTGGCTGGCAGCAATCGGGATTTCCAGGAGAAAGAAAAAGTCATAGTTTTTATCTTTATAAGCCTCGGCTATTGCCGGGGATTTTTATGATTAAAAAAGGCTGAATAGAGGTGTCTGTCCATTGGGGTAGGCCATGCTTGGCGAGTCGATTTTCTTTACACTCTGGATATCTTCTATTTGCAACTGATTGATTTTCTTTAGGGTCCTTCAATGGTCCGTTTAATGCATCACCCTGCCTTTACTGTTGGTGGAGGGCTAGACCATGTTCACGTTCAAATCCCTATCTGGAGGTGAACAGGTGCCGGGATGGACAGTATGTGAAAAGCCTGGCGTATTTATCGAAGCCAAGTTTCTTTCCGGTGCGTTGCGCCTCCAAACCAGTCGCTGAGCCCAAGTGTTAACCAATCGGAGTGTAAATTGCGAGATTTTACAGATACTCATGCTGCAATTCGGCACTATAGTGCACTTCGATTTGCGATGCTTTCGGTATTCGCGCTCATAACCGGTGGCCTCCTAGACGCAAAATACAGCACGGATTTTAGCGGGCATGATGTTCAGGTATGCGTGTGGTTTATCGGAAGTGTGCACATTTTCAATCTTATTGGACTTTGGGTGGCGACTGTATTTCTCATTTTTGAAGTTGCGCTCAACTTTTATCTATGGGGGCTTTGGAAGCAGGTTCCTAAACCTAAGACAACGCCAGTTTATAGAAGAGAGTTTATATTGTGGCCGGTTAGAATGGCTGCTGTTTCATTGCCCTTAGGTGCTATTATCCTGTGGACAACAACCTGAATTGCTAATAAGCCGGTCAAATTGATCCCGCCACAGAAAATTAACAAGTGCCGCCCCGATGGGGCGCAGGTTTATAGAAGTGTCTGTCCATGAGGAACAATGTCTGAGCGATCTTTGGCAAGCCTGTCATGATTACCTGGCGGGTGAAGGCCGTTCATTCTTTCGACCTGATCGAAAGCCTTTGGAGGAACCGGGACAGATTTATGTTCGGACACAGAAGTGTTCGGCCAATCGTCTGCGCCTGCCAAGTGCCTTCGACGGGGCAGAACGCAGGCGTCGTGACAAGACTAAAGCCGCAGTAGAAAGCATTGCCAAGCCCAGGCCTGACGGCTCAGACACATCGACGGAGGATTCGATGGACAGCGCATACACTATGTTGTCGTCCGACCCGAAATACACCACATTTCCGGCAATGGTCGGTGACGAATCAATGGCGCCGCCGGTCTGAAACGTCTGCTCCACCAGCCCGTTCAACGCATCCAGCACATATAGTTACATATAGTTGGCCGTCACCGGAGCCCACATACACCAAGCCATCGTACAAGGCGGCGCTGGAATTAATCGCGCCACCGGTTGAAGTAACTCATACGATGGCGCCGGTGGTGGTATCCAGCGCATAGAGGCTGCCATCGGCCGAACCTACATACACAATGCGGTCGACCACCGTCGGTGAGGAGTCCACAGAGCCGCCAGTGGGGGTTTGCCAGAGAATTTCCCCCGTGGCCGAATTCATCGCATAGACGGAGCCATCACCCGAACCGGAGTAGACCACGTTGCCTACGACCTCCGGGGAAGAAACGACCGCACCACCGGTGTTGGTGGTCCAGACAGTTTGACCAGTCTGGGTGTCCAGAGCGTTTAAGGTGCCATCCCCCGAACCGACGTAGAGCAATCCATTATTCTGCGTCGGGCTGGAGTCCACCGGGCCACCGGTTGCCGATTGCCAAACGACCTGTCCGGTTAAGGCATCCAGAGAGTAAATAAACCCATCGCCGGACCCGACAAAAAGATGATCATCACTCACGGTTGGCGATGAATCAATATCCCCTTCGGTCAGGGTCTGCCAGAGCAACCCGGCCTGAGTGACGGATGGCACCAACAGCCCACTCAGCATGACGAATTAAACCGGCCAACGACTGGAGCCTCGAAGACTGAAACCTGAGAAATGGGAGTTCATGACTTTCACCAACACGGTAGCCGGGATATGGACAAAGTTTCAGCAACGTCCGCGCCATGATGTGTTTTACGTCTGGATTGAAGCGGTTGAAAAATGCGGTGGAACCGAAGTGTAAACAATGTCGACATTTTCGAACACTTAGCACCTGCGATATCGAGCGCATGAAATAAATAAGGACCGGCACAGCCGAAAGGAGAGGCTCCCGAGTGTCAGAATCTCGCCATCGCTCCATTCGCGCCGGCGCCGGTAGGTTTGTCCTGTCCAGCGGTCGAAGCCCCCAGGCAGAAAGGAGGGGTGGGCGCAGCATGAACTCAGTACTCCGGCACGTTTCTCCGCAACTCGTCCAGCCACACCTGCGCCTCCGAGTCGCTGGGTGCCCGCCAGTCACCGCGGGGAGATAACGAACCGCCGGAACCCACCTTGGGTCCGTTGGGCACGCAGGAGCGCTTGAACTGGCTGATCTTGAAGAAGCGGTACAGGAACACCTCCAGCCATTTGCGGATGGTGGGCAGGTCGTATTCGATGTGCTTCTCCACCGGCAATAGGTCCGGCCAGGAGCCACGCCGTTTATCGCTCCACGCGTGGTAGCTGAGGAAAGCGACCTTGCTGGGGCGGAAGCCGTAGCGGGTGATGTAGTAGGTGTTGAAGTCCTGCAGATCGTAAGGGCCGATCTTGTCCTGAGTGCTCTGGATGGGCTTTTCGTCCACGGGGCGGTCGCGATCGTCCTCCGGCGCCGGCACCAGCTCGGGTGAGATCTCAGTATCCAGGATGGATTGCAGGATATCGCGTGTGTCTTCCTCAAACTGTCTGGAATTGATCACCCAGCGGATCAGATGCTGGATCAGTGTCTTGGGCACCGAGGCATTCACATTGTAGTGTGACATGTGGTCACCGACGCCATAGGTGCACCAGCCCAGGGCCAGCTCACTCAGATCGCCGGTGCCCAGCACCATGGCATTGTGATGATTGGCCAGCCGAAACAGGTGAGAGGTGCGCTGGCCGGCCTGGACATTCTCGAAGGTGACGTCGTAGACCTCCTCGCCCTGAGCAAAGGGGTGGCCCAGGTCTTCGAACATCTGCATGCAGGAAGGTCGTATGTCGATCTCTTCCGCGGTGACGTCGAGCGCCTCCATCAGACCCAGGGCGTTTTCGAGGGTCTTGTCGCTGGTGGCGAAGCCGGGCAGGGTATAGGCCAGGATATTGCTGCGGGGCAGCCCGAGCCGGTCCATGGTCTTGGCGGCCACGATCAGCGCGTGGGTGGAATCCAGTCCGCCGGAAACCCCGATGACCACCCGCTCCAGGCCTGCGCTGTTCATGCGCTTCATCAGGCCGTGGATCTGGATGTTGTAGGCCTCGAAACAGCGCTCATCGCGCTCCGCGGGATCGGTGGGGACGTAGGGGAAGCGGCCCACGTCCCGCATCAGGGCGATCTCTCCGGTGGGTACCTGGAATTCGAAATCGATCTGGCGGATGGCCCGGACCCGGTCACGGTGGTCGGTGACCACGTCGTTGAAGCTGGTCATCCGCATGCGGTCCTGGGCCAGGCGCTCCAGGTCGATATCGGCGGCGATGACCTGCTCCTCGTCCGAGAATTGCTCGGCCTGGGCCAGCATCTCGTCATTCTCGTAGATCAGCGCGTAGCCGTCCCAGGCCAGGTCGGTGGTGGACTCACCAGGCCCGGCGGCGGAATAGAGGTAGGCGGCGATGCACTTGCCCGACTGGGAAGCGCACAGGTCGCGACGGTATTTGGCCTTGCCGATGGTGGCGTTGCTCGCCGAGAGATTGGCCAGCACGGTGGCGCCGGCCAGGGCGGCATAGGTGCTGGGGGGAATGGGCGTCCATACATCCTCGCAGATCTCCACATGCAGGGAGAAACCCTTGAGATTGACGGCGTTGAAGATCAGCTCATTGCCAAAAGGCACCTTCTCGCCCAGGAAGCGCACTTCCTGTCCCACCGCAGCCCGGGCCGCGCTGAACTGGCGCTTCTCGTAGAATTCGCGATAGTTGGGCAGGTAGCTCTTCGGAATAATGCCCAGCACCTGTCCCCGGTGGATCACCACACCACAATTGAACAGCTTGCCCTCGAACCTCAGGGGCGCGCCTATCAGCAGCACCGGCGTCAGCGACCGGCTTTCCTCAATCAGGCGGCTGACGGCCTCCAGAGTAGCATCCAGAAGGGCGTCCTGGTGGAAAAGGTCATCATTGGAATAGGCTGAAATACCCAACTCGGGAAACAGGGCGATCGCCGCCTTAAGATCAGAGGCGCGGCGGGCCAGCTCCAGGGTCCGCTCGGCATTGAACTGCGGATCGGCCACCCGCACGGAGGGGATACAGACCGCTGCGCGGATAAACCCATGGGTGTATATGGAATTAAATGATTGCTGCATGGTCACTTTCAGTCATGGAAGAGAACTTTAGAGTTCAATAGCATGACTTGGCGGATACCACAAATCCAGCCCTGTAAACTGAATGAGGAAGGGCAGGAATCACTGAAAGTAAAGGCGTCTGAGCGAGATGCATGGTTGATGGGAGGAAGGGAGCGGGAAATCGGGAAGGGTTTGTTTCCCCTCCCGCGCCCTTATTTTCAGGCGAAGGGGTTGAGCTGGCAGATCGGGCTGACGACTCAGGCAGGTCGCCGGGGAGCCTGAAGACGCTGCAAGTCGAGCAAGGAAGGGGTATGCAGACCCCACGAAAAAGTGCCGCGATGCTCGCCATCTGTCTCGCCGTGGCCGGCTGCGGCGGTGGGTTCAAGGAAAGAGACCCGTCGCCATCCGTACCGGCACCCACGAAGGCTTCGATCAGGTCGTTTTTGAATTCGATGAGCGGGTCCCGGGGTATCACACTGAGTACATCGACCAACCTGTTCGGAAGTGCGGCTTCGGCAGGGTGACCCACCTGGCCGTTGATGGCTGGCTCGAGGTTCATTTGTACCCGGCGAGGGCGTACACCGAGGCGGGTCAGCCCACAGTCGCCGATCGGGAGCGTAGGCCAGATCTGCCCGTGCTCTCCGAGCTGGAGCTGACGTGCAATTTCGAGGCTGTTGTGACATGGGTCTTCGGCGTCCAGTCGCCCTATCGCTACCAGGTCGTTGAGCTGGGCAGTCCACCGCGCCTCGTTGTCAGGCTGCGCCATGGCGTTGGGCATGGCAACCGATAGCCACTTGCCTGTGCGCTACGCTCCAGTCAGCCGTTACCTTTGTACCTGTGGTGCGGGAGAATCACGATGCAGGACTACGAACCCGATTACTGCAGCCTGCCCTTCCGCGGAAATTTTATCCAGCTTTTCCTGGAAGAGGTTGGGGCGGACTATCGGAAGCAGGATGCAGGCGAGGTCTACCCTGAAAAGAACCTGAATTTTCAGTATCCGGGGATGGCACCCCGTATCTTTATGACAGCAGGGCCTGGATCTGGCTCGCCCAGATGCCGGCGATTCTCATACATCTGGCGAAGGACTTCCATTCTCTTCCCGACGAGCCTGAGCAGCAAACCGTTGCTCTGAAGGTGATGCTGGACTGCAACGATATTCTTATGGAAATCACCAATCACAATGGCATGGTGATGAGGGATCAGGATTCGTGGAACGATTTCAGGGCCCATCGCCTGGCCGACTGGATGACCATCTTCGAGAAGACCGGCGCGGCGCATCGACTCGAGCCGGATGCCGGCTACCGGCTATCTGTTGGGCTCAAGGCTCACGGTCGCTGATATCGCCACTGCCGCACTGTTCGGCACCCTCATCCACAGCTTCCCGGAACTCGCCGGCGACCTGAAACACAATGCCCCTCGGGTGGCGCATCTCTGCCGCAGAGTGGAAGATAGCCCCTCTATGCAACGTTTTCTGGGCAATCAGCGACGGGATTTGGGCAACGCCTACTGTGGTTGTCAGATTGAGCGGTCCTTGCGGGACGTCATGCGGTAGGCAAAGCGGTTTTCAGACCGTTGCCACCGCGGCTTTTGCCGACGCCGAGCTATTGATATCTAGGGTGGGGCTTACCAGCTACGCTAGCATCGTTACATTTAACCCTGCTGGCTCAACTATCAGTACGAGAGATTTTCCTTTGTGAATTCTGCTCTTGGCTTTTTCCCCAGGACACGTTTCAGCACGTCATTCATGGTGTGTGGATCATTGTCAAAGCCGCCATGGCTGTCGCTGCTGCTTCGGGGTCGTTTGGAGTGCTTGCTGTAGACGAAGTCCACCGGCAGGCCTTCAGTATCCAGCGCCTTATTGTATTTTTGCATTCCGAGCAGCGGAGTGATGGGTTTGTCTTCAAATGCACGGGACACCAGATACAGCAATGACTTTCGGTAAACGCCAGCCACATGGTCATCGAGCTCTTGTTGTTCCGTGAGGTTATAGATGCACATGTCCTTGATTCGTTTATCAGACAGCGGTTCTCGATAGTGGGCATCGAATAACTCATTGGTGGCCGCAGGTGCGAGCAGTGAGCAAGTGCTGATGGTCAGCTCAGGAAATAGCTCCAGGGCACGGGTCAACAGGTAGGCATGAAGAATGGCGCCGGTGGAGTGGCCGACGATGTGAATCTTGATCTCGCGGTCCAAGCCAAAAGCGGCACCGAGGATTCGCCGGAGTATGTCGCTTCCATCGGAGTCCGCGGTATCGAAGGGCGTTTCAGCGCCGTATTTCATTTCGCGCCAAAGTGCCCTGCCAGGTCGGCGGGTAAGGTTCTCGATACGGCGATCGATCCAGTCGGTGATGACACCGGCAATTTTCTCGGCAGCGTCACGCTTCCCCAGCACGACGTCTTTCAGTTCCTCGAGTAATCCTGTGTCATACATGATATGAAAGGGGTAAATGCCGTTGTCGAGGAACGTGTTTTTCATAGCCTTGATACGTTTGGCAGAAGCTTTGGTACTGTTCAGTCCTCCGTGGGCGTAGATAAGGAGATGATCAAATTCACGGCTCTCCAGCTCCTGCTGAATGACAGCCATGTGGTTTCCATTACTCCAGTAGCGACCGGATGGATGGTAACTGCCATCGTCAATATGAACGAAGTGGTGCTCGATCTCATGTCGTGCGACGGTGCGGAAGAATTCTGGACGGTTCGCGACTGAATTACGGTTGGGCAGGCTGCCACCACTGAAAATATCCGGGGTTGGTAGGGCCATCTGCACAACCCAGGCGTCCATCACATGTTTGGCCCAGTCGCTGTATAGCCACAGCGCCAGTCCCCGGTCACCCCAGCCCTCTTCGCCCCACGAATTCTGAATCCAGAACCCCTTGCGGTTATAGCCTACGATGGCGAAGGCATGGCCTCCGACCACAGCATCGCCAGGTGGGATGTAACTTTCCCCATCAGCGTCGCTGGTGGTGACGTACCAGCCTTTATGGACCTTTGCAGAGGCATAGATCACCCCGGCTTCGTTAATGGCGGCGTGAAAATCCGTTATGTCGGGCCGCAATCTGTAGTAGGCGCCGATGGTCTGATTCTTCGCGTTGGCCGATATTTCGGGTGTTATGACGAAACCGCCCTGTTCGGGCTCGTAGGGCGCGACGTCTTCCAGGCAAACGCCACTGTTCTGCCAACCCTTTATGGCCCCTCGGCAACTTGAGCCCTCGTAGTCCTCGCCAGGCCATTCGTCGTAGAGCCGCGCCATTGTGTACAACATCCACGGGCTAACTTTCAGGGACTTGTTCTGGAACCGGTAAAGCAGATTGATTGTGGCCGCCAGGCCGAAGCCGGTGCAGGCGCCTTCGTTGCCCTGGTCGAGAATGTACAGATCCTGGGGAGGTGGAAGTTCATCCCGCAAAGGAGAAAGGCTGGGTTGGTAGTATCGGTCCCTTAGGTCGGGGGCGTCAGGTATTACGTTCAGACTGGCTTTAGGAGGGTGATTAGACATGGCTATATCTCTATTGGTTAGATATATAGGTTATCGCTGACCAGTGACGACGCGGCAAGCTGACAGAATATGCCTTATCCGGGTTAACACCAATTGCCTCGCCAGGCCTGGCAAGTGATTGCGAAAGAGGGACCCGGCGATGAACAGGCCA
The DNA here is from genome assembly GCF_900115285.1 of Marinobacter daqiaonensis. Taxonomy (GTDB): domain Bacteria; phylum Pseudomonadota; class Gammaproteobacteria; order Pseudomonadales; family Oleiphilaceae; genus Marinobacter; species Marinobacter daqiaonensis. The sequence continues at coordinate 695,572 of NZ_FOYW01000001.1, read as the reverse complement.
ATTACCGACGGCGTCTGGTAGTGACGAGCCCCAGGAGGCCCAGGCCCAGCAATAGCAACGAACCGGGTTCGGAAACCCTTACAATCTGACCTCGCAACTCCCCTCCCGGGTACTCGACGGTGTGGATGTTGAGATAGAGATGACCCTCCAGGAGGGCCGACAGTTGTGCGGCAAGTGTCGTATTGTTGCCCTCCGACAGATCCCAGGCGCTGAATACGGTTCCGTTGACGGGGTCGATAAGGAGATCGCCGTTCAGGTCATTGTTCGGATTCATGAGGCCGAAGACTACGCCCCCGTTGGTCATGGGCGGTGCCGCGTGGATGTGCATTCCCACCACATTGTCGCCGGAATCCGGTGTCTGTAAGCCGTCCAGGTCGAGGCCAGAAAGCTCGACCATCATCTCCAGACGCGTCTGGGCATCGTTTAAGGTCAGTGTCGCTGTGCCGCTGGCCGTGGTGTTCACCGGGGGTACTTCCTGGTCGCCGCTCAGTGTCGCAGTAAAGGTAATGGGTAGGGCATGTACAGGCGCTGCGACGACCGCTATCAGCAGCGCGACCAATGATGTGAATGCTCGATAGCCCATAGTGATTCTCCAGCGCGTTTATGATGTGGAATCTCGCGCAATTAACGCACCATCAGGACGAAACACTTCCGTAATGAGTGAATTGCAATCACTGGCACCCCGGCGTTTGTTGGGTGTTGTAATATTTCCTGACAGTGGTGATCCTGACCCCGTTTCAGGTCCACCCGGAGCGGGAATAATCCGGGCTTTGTCGATGGTGCCGGGGCCAACGTCATCTACGAGACCTTCGACGAGAATCTTGATACCTGGGCCAATGCCGCCGACGTCTGGACGTGGCGGTTGAACCAAGAGGACCTTGAACGGCCGTTGGCTGTTGCAGCAAGATTCCTCGTGCGTTGCCTCCAACACCGTGATTTCTGTCATTTGCTCATCGGCGATGAACCCCGGGCGCGTCAGGACAGGTGGTTGGTATTCCGGATAAAACGATTTTCAGCCGGACTCCGTTGCTGGATCGGCGGCGGAGGTACAGTCCGAACAAGCCGAAAAGTAACATCCCCCAGTGGGCAGGTTCGGAAACTTGAATGCCCTTGTCAAAATTGAAGGCACCGCTGCCGACAATGTTGGCTCCGAACCCAGTCAGGGTGCTAACACTGGTGCGGTTTACGTCGGTCAACATGTCCGCCAGGCTGCCGTAGGTTACGATGTCCGCACCGATGTCGGACTCGCCCTCGATGTTGAACACATTCCAGTAGCTTGTGCCATCAGAACCGCTGCCTACGATGTTGGCTCCAAACCCACCCAGAGTGTTAACGCTGGTTCGATTGGTGTCTAACAACATATCCGCCAGGCTGCCGTAGGTTACGATGTCCGCACCGATGGCGGACTCGCCCTCGATGTTGAACACATTCCAGTAGCTCGAACCATCAGAACCGCTGCCGACAATGTTGGCTCCGAACCCACCCAGGGTGTTAACACTGGCCCGGTTGGTATCTGTCAGCATGTCCATCAGGCTACCGTAGGTTACGATGTCCGCACCGATTCTGGACTCACCTTCGATATTAAATACATTCCAAAAGTTTGTACCATCGGAACCGCCGCCCACCACATTGGCCCCGACTCCGGACAGCGTGTTGACACTGGTCCGGTTGATGTCGGTCAGCATATCGGTCAGGGAATCATAGGTAACCAGATCTGCGCCGATAGAGGACTCACCCTCGATATTAAAAACGTTCCAATACACGGGAACAGCCTGGCTCGGCAAACTGATTGCGGCGCCCGCGAGTAACAGCAAATACTTTATAGGATGCATCACTCGTACTCCTTTTGGTCTGAGTGAACATGCATTGTAAGCATAGGCCATACCCACCTTAAGAATTGTTGTTCTAATCAAAGGAAAGGGAGATACAGAGTGACCAACGCGCGGGAAAATGCTGATCAAGTAACTTCCGGTGTAAAAAAGTTCGACAGTCTAATTATTAAAGTAATTTACCAGGGATGCGCGGGTTCACCAGATGCGAGATGTCATGGACGGACTAGGACAGGCATTGGCAAAAGAAGCCTCCCGAGAGTAATCGTTGGGGTTGGCGAAGCGCAGTGAATCGGACAGAAATGCTCGCAAAGAGCTTTTAGCGACAGGTTTGGCCCAAAACTCGGCCAGTTGGCCAGTTGGCCAGTTGGCCAGTTTAGGACCGATAGCTGTCCAGGGCCATCGCCAGTAATGGATAGGGAAGGGTGAGAGCGTTACGTCAGGCCGCGGATCGTCGCCCATCCAGGTGAACCCCGCCGGTTATCCTGATAACGGGCTTCAAACTCGGTGGCTTCGACAAGCCCCTTGTCTGTGCTGAGCCCCAGCCGTTTCAGAATCGGTGGCTGATGCTCCGGGATATGGCCGCGCTTGTTGGGATTGATGATTCGCCCAGTGAAATCCACCAATTCCAGGTAGTCGCTCAGTGATAACAGAATTTCCAGCTATGGTCTGTTCCTGACAGCGCCTTCGACATGAAGTAACGGCGTCAGGGGAAGAGGAAACTGCTTCAGAAATAGCTGTTCGCTCTGTGCCTGGATTGCCTTTGCCACAAACGGTCGGGTTAAAGTACCGACTCTACAGCCTTGATAAGCTCTGGGTCGTCTGGCCCGACGCTGCTCGGAAAAGACCTGATCACATTGCCCCTGGCATCGATCACGTATTTGGTAAAGTTCCAGCGAGGAGGTTCACTCTGCTGGTTAATGTTCCGGAAAACCGGATTGGCCCCGGCGCCGGTCACGGCGCTTGGTGCGATCATTGTGAAAGTGACTCCGAAGTTTATGAAACAGACATTGGCGGCTTCCTCCTCCGAATCCGCTTCCTGCCGGAAGGTGTCACTGGCGAATCCAACAACCACCAAGCCCTCATCCGCGTAGCGATTGTGTAGTGATTGCAACCCCTCAAACTGGCCCGTGTAACCGCAGTGACTGGCGGTGTTGACGACCAGAAGGGGTTTGCCTGCGGCGATATCACAAAGATTGATTGTTTCGTTGGAATGAAGTTTACGTTGGTCGTGGTCAAGAAACGATGGACAGGTTTCGGCAGCTACTGAAGACGCGAACACCGATCCGGCGATAAACACGGCCGTGGCCAGATGTAGTCTCAAACGATTCATAACCGATTACCCGCCTGTTCATGACGCGATTTTAGAAACCATAGGTCTGATCTTACGCTTTTGGCAATCAGGACAACAGCCTCCGCCCGGTCACCCAGTGCGTGACCAAAAAAGTGAATTTGATCATGCACGACACATCCAGTGTTTCCCGTCTATCCTTGAGATAAATTCCTCGCAGTTTCCCGGGCTGCCCGTCACTCATCAGGAGGATGTTGATGTCACTACCCACGCCCTTGACAGCGGAACAGGTCTATCACCAATGCCCCCTCGACCAGCTGGATTTCGATACCACTGACGCGCTCAAGGACCTGGACCTGCCCTTTGGCCAGGAGCGCGTGCTACGGGCCCTGGAGTTTGGCGCCAGCATGCGGGCGGACGGCTTCAACCTGTTTGTCCTGGGTCCCGCCGGTGCGGGCAAGCACGAGCTGGTGGAGCGTTTTCTGGCCAAACACGCTGAGGGGCAGCCTGTGCCTTCGGATTGGTGCCATGTTCACAATTTTGACTTCTCGGATCGGCCCAGGGCTATTGGTCTCGCCGCGGGGCAAGGGCGGCAATTCAAGAAAGACATGAGTGATCTTGCCGGGGAGCTGCGCACGGCGATTCCGGCGACCTTCGAAAGTGAGGAGTATCAGGCGCGTCTGCAGGAGCTGCAGGAGGAAATTACAAAGCGCCAGCAGCAGAGTCTGTTTGACATCCAGAAAGAGGCCAGCGCCAATAACATCGCCATGATAACGACGCCTGCGGGCTTCACCTTTGCGCCAATGCGAAAGGGGGAAGTTATTGATCCGGAGGACTATAAATCCCTCTCTGATGAGGAAAAGGCACTCATCGAATCCAAAATTGAGGAGCTCCAGAAGAAACTGCAGCAAGCCATCCAACAGTTTCCACGTTTACGGAAGGAGCTCCGGGAGCGGAGCCATACGCTGAATGAAGAGATGGTTCAACTGACACTTGGCGGTCCGATTAACGAGCTTCGCGAAAAATGGCGGCACGTTCCTGCGGTTGTCGATTATCTGGACGCCATACGTGAGGATGTGGTGGAACATGCGGAAGCGTTCCAGGACAGCGAAAAAGGGCCACCCAATGGTCTGCTGGACCGGTACAAAGTCAATTTGCTGGTGGACAATGCCGGGACAAGCGGCGCGCCTGTCATTTATGAGGACCTGCCGACTCATCAGCATCTGGCGGGCCAGATTGAGCATCGTGCCCGACAAGGCACCCTGTATACCGATTTCACACTGATAAAGGGTGGCTCTGTCCATCGGGCGAACGGGGGCTATCTGATCATCGACGCCCGTCGGATACTGAGCCAGCCAATGGCATGGGAAAGCCTCAAGCGCATTCTGTTTTCCGGCGAGATACGGATCGAGTCTCTCGAACGTCTCTATGGATTGGCCAGCACAATGAGCCTTCAGCCGGAGCCCATTCCGGTGTCAGTCAAAGTCGTTTTACTGGGCAACCGCATGCTGTATTACCTGTTGTCCCAACACGATCCTGATTTTCTGGATCTGTTTAAAGTTGAGGCCGACTTTGAGGACGATCTCAATCGGGATGACGAGAGTTATGGGCTCTATGCTCGCATGATTGCCACCATCGCGCGGCAACTGAAATGCCGGCCACTGGGCCGGGCTGCTGTGGCAAGACTGATAGAGCATGCAAGCCGCCTGGCGGCGGATCAGCGCAAGCTTACGGCACACGACCGGGTACTTCGGGATCTGGTCAGTGAGGCGGACCACTGGGCCAATCGGTCAGGTACCGCCACGATCGAAGTGGAGCATCTCCAACAGGCGATTGATGAGCGGGAGTTCCGTGCCAGCAGGGTTCGCGACCAGAGCCGTGAGCAGATCGCCCGTGGGATCGTGATGATTGCAACTGAGGGTGAAGCTCTGGGCCAGGTCAACGGGCTATCGGTGCTCAGACTCGGGGCTTCCATGTTTGGACGGCCAACCCGGATCACCGCCACCGCCCGCCCGGGCAAAGCACAGGTCGTGGATATTGAGCGGGAAGCCAAGCTTGGCGGGCCGATTCACAGCAAGGCTGTGATGATTCTCTCCCGCTTCCTGGCCAGCCGATACGGCGGTGATGGTGAGTTGTCGTTGTCGGCAAGCCTGGCGTTCGAGCAATCATACGGGGGCGTGGAAGGGGATTCCGCTTCCGTTGCGGAAACCTGTGTTCTGCTGTCGGCGATCAGCCGTCTGCCGTTACGCCAGGCGTTTGCCGTCACCGGCTCGATGAACCAGCATGGCGAGGTCCAGGCGGTGGGCGGGGTTAACGAGAAAATTGAGGGCTTTTTCGAGGTCTGTCGTGGGGCCGGAAAGGTTCGCGGACAGGGAGTCATTCTACCGGCCACCAATGTCGAACACCTGATGCTCAACTCCGAGGTTCGCAAGGCCATTGCCGACGGTGACTTCAGCGTATACCCCGTCACCCATATCAATGAGGCAATTGAACTTCTGACGGGTATGGACGCCGGCGAAGCGGATGAGAAGGGTAAGTTCCCCCTGGGGTCCTTCAACCGCGCAGTTGCCAGTCGCCTGCGCCGGTTCGCCGAAGCCAGCAAAAAGCAGGGCGGCCGCAAGGGAAGTCGTGAACGCCCTGGAGAAGAAAGCCGTGGTTAACACGGAAAAGCCCCAAGAGCAGGCTTCGGCCCGTGGGCGTGTGCTGGTGCTTATTGACGGTTCAAAAATGAGCTATGCCGCCCTGACGGCGGCTGCTGGCATTGCCGGTAAACGGAATGCCGACATGCTGGGCGTGTTTGTTGAGGAGTTAAACCTGGTGCGCAGCGCCGGGTACGGCTTTTCCCGCGAGGTTGGCTCGGTTTCCGGTATCAGTCGGCCATTTGATCCCGGCATACTGGAGCAGCGCATGCGGCGACTGGCGGATCATGCCCGTGTGGCACTTGCCGAGGCAGTGAAGCAGCGTGGAGGCAGGGCGGCGCTCAGTATTGCTCGTGGCCATGTGATTGAAGAGGTACTGGCACTGGCCGGCCCGGATGATCTGCTAGTGCTGGGTCGTGCTGGTTGGTCCTCCCCGGCTGGCGCTCGCCTGGGCTCCACGGCACGGAGGCTTATTCGGCAGGCACCGGGACAAGTGTTACTGTGGTGCGAACAGAGGTTGCCATACCAGAAACGGGTGGTTGTTTTCCTCAATGATCATGAAGAGGCAAACCATCGGGCTGCGCTGGCCGCCGCCGAGATTGCCCGGCATTATTGTCAGCCGGTGACGGTCATTCTGGAAACCGACGGCGAACCTGCGGCTGATCAGATCGAAGCGATCCGGCAGGATCTTGATGTGATCGGGCCAGGCACCCGATTGCAGATCCTGTCTGATACAAATCCTTTAACAGTAGCCCGTGTGCTCCGGGAGGAGCGAGCCTCGCAACTGGTAATCAGTCGGGAGTGCGCGCTCTTTAACGCACCTGGCGCAGAAGAGCTACTGGCAGCGCTGAGTCTCCCCGTCACCGTAACGCCCTGACAAACAGGAAACTGAAGGCAGCAATTCGAGCAGTCCTTTCCTGCGGCAAGTTTCATATGGAGCCATGATCTATTGATGGCTCGCAGGCAAGGGCGGTGAGGGCTCACCCTCTAGCAAGTCGTTGCAATTCGTTCCGGAGGTTTTTTAAGCGGGTTTTCAGGGGGGCGTTTACACGATTTGATTTACAGCCCCGAAGATCGGGGTAGCCGATCTCCGAAGGGTCGAAAAAGTTACTACTTGGTGGTTTCTTGAAGTTCGCCATAGTACCTGGCGAAGACCACGGGGCGGTCATTGATCCGGGCGGCATTGCCTACGGCAAAAATCTTGTCTCCTTTCTCGATCGCTTTATTGGCGTCGGATTGGACCCCCAGGTCTACAACTACCCGGCGCTTGTCCTTACCGCTCTCGAGCTTGACCAGATAATGGCCTGATCCAGCAGCCCCTGCGAGATTGACGTTAGTAGTGTCGACCACAGTACCCACCATCGACATGGTACCTTTTTTCATCCTGTCTTTCTGATCATCGCTGGCCAGCGCTGGACCTGCCAGGGCCAGAGACGTACTCAGTGCGATTGCAGTAATTACCGATTTCATAAGCTTTCTCCTTTAGTTCCTGCGAGTTGGTATGACCGTTCCCTGCCTGCGCTTACCACCAGTCCCACCACTCCTCTTCTTCTTCCCAGTTATCATCCTCGTAGTAGTAGTTCCAGTCGTCGTCCCAGTCATCGTCTTCGAACCAGGAATCCCAGTCGTCATCGTCGGTTTCCCAGTAGTAGTCCTGGTCGTAATACCCGTAGTCATCCTCGGTCCAGTTGTCGTTGTTCCAGTCGTCGGCCGCAACATAAGCAGGTGCCAGAGCGGTACCGCCTAACCCCAGCAACAGAACCAGCATTAAACTGATAAACTTCCTATTCATAGTCGCTCTCCTTGAATTTTTCAGGAAATATCGGCTACCCCACCTTCTCGTTGGCAAGGTCCATGCCACTGTTATTGGCTTCCCTTTAGCGTCCAGGATTATGAAATACTCAGGATCTGCCAAGGGTGTCGGAGAGGGAGATAGCGGGAACTTCGGGTAAAATTCTGATAAAGAGGACGTTTCTCAAACTGGGCGGCATCTGCCTGGATTTCTGATGTGGGAAGAGCAGTTCTGGAAAAATTTACCGACTCCCGGAAACATTTACTCGAGTTTCCAATAGATGAAAAATCGGTCAGATATATTTAAGTTCTGTCGAACCATCGAAAATATCTCCGAAAATCATCGCGCCAGCCTCCCATGGCCCGAGACCCGGAGCAGGCCGGGAGTCGCCCAGGATCAACCGGCCCATGCAGGAGGCTGACATGAGCTAGCCTATCCACAGGCCAACACTGATTGCTTACGGTAGGCAATGGCAGGGGATTGGCTGACGGACTGCAGGCAAAAGGAGAGGTCCTGTGACGCACGACTCGGGAAACGTCCACCAGAGAAGCGTAAAACACAAGGTCGGCTTTGGATTCGTCTTTTCACTTGTTCTTCTGTTCGCAACGTTGAGCTTTGTTCCGCTGATTGACACCAATCGCTGGTGGGTGCGGATTCTTGATTTTCCCCGGCTGCAAGAGGCGGTAGCGCTGCTGATACTGGCCTTGCCAGTAATGCTCTATTTCCGGTACTTCCGGAACATGGCGGCCCTGGCGATGATCCTTATTTTCTCGGCTCTGGCCTATCATGGCTTTGTCCTGTTCCCTTACTTTCAGTCGGGAAAGGATTTTCCCGTTGCTGAATGCCGACCAGGAAGCACCATGTCGGTCATGATCGCAAACGTGAAAATGCGCAATGATCCTGACGGCCGTCTGCTCGACCTGGTCCGTCAGGTAGAGCCAGATCTGTTTCTGGCCATGGAGACGAATGAAAAGTGGAATGAGGCCCTGTCTCCGCTGGAGGAGACCATGCCCCATTCAGTTTCCCACGTCTCGGATTCTTCCTTCGGCATTCATCTGTTCTCCCGGCTCTCCCTTGAATCGCCAAAGATCAGGTTCCTGGCGGGGCAGGACACCCCCCAGATTGTCACAGGGGTAAGGCTGGCCAGCGGAGAAACCGTGGATTTTCTTGGAGTTCATCCGCGCCCGCCCACACCCCGGCAGTCAAATACGACGTTGGGCCGCGACGCGGTGCTCTTCAAGGCAGCTTTGCTCCTGCGTGAGAGCGAGAGGACCGGTATCGTTGCGGGTGATTTCAACGCGACGCCCTGGGAGAGTGCCGTCAAACGGATGCGCCAGATTGGCTATCTTGAGGAGCCGCGCCGTGGCCACGGCTATCTTCCCACGTTCAGTGCGAACTCCGTGTGGATGTCCTGGCCACTGGACCACATTTTCCACGAGCCAGGGTTTGCTACGCTTTCTCTGGAGCGGCTACCATCGTTCGGGTCCGACCATTACCCGTTCCTGGGAAAGTTCTGCCGCATCAGTGGACACGATGCAAGGCCGCCACCTCAGACTGATAGAGAACTCATCAAGGAAGCGAAGCGGGCAATAGAGGCCGCGAAAAACAGCGGCTAATCCAGATCAGGCTACTGCATCTTCCGCTTTCGCTTGGTGGGATACCGCACCGACGTTGCCACCAGGGCCAGGTAAGGCTAGGTAAGGCCCGCAGTGACAAGTCGAGGGCGAAACGTGTTTTACGAAAACAGGAAAAGGAGTTCCAAATGTTACCTGATTGGCTATACGTCGTTAGCTGGATATCGTTACTGACAGGTTTTGCTTGCGCCGGGTACATCACCCTGGATGTGATCCGCCATCCCCAGCATATGAGGATCATGAACTACGTCTGGCCGATATGCGCCTTATTCGGTCATGTGTTTATCGTTGCTTTTTACCTCAGTTACGGCCGCCTGGCGGCTCACGAAATAGCTCACCCGGCGATGGAAAAGAACGAAACTCCACCCCACGTGCAACAGACGCCTTTCCCGTTGAAGGTCGCCAAAGGCACTCTCCACTGTGGCAGTGGCTGCACGCTGGGCGACATCATCGCTGAGTCCGTGGCGTTATTTTTTCCAGTCATTGCTATCTGGTTCGGATGGAAAACAATTTTCGACGAGAAAATATTTGCGGTCTGGGGCTTTGACTACCTGCTGGCCTTCATCCTGGGTATTGCCTTTCAATACTTCACCATTGTACCGATGCGCGGACTGTCCCCTGGCAAAGGGCTGGTGCAGGCTACCAAGGCAGACTTTCTGTCGTTAACTGCATGGCAAATCGGAATGTATGGCTTCATGGCATTTGCCCACTTTTATCTCTTTGCTGTCGTACTGAACTATAAACTGGCCGTGTCGTCAGCGGAGTTCTGGTTCATGATGCAGATCGCCATGATTTTTGGCTTTCTGACGTCTTATCCCGTTAACTGGTGGCTGATCAAACGAGGCACCAAAGAAGCAATGTAGTTATGGCCCATCACATTACAAATCGAAAACGCAGCTACAAGTCAGGATCGACGAGCTTCTTCTGGGAGGGACTAAATGCCTCTACCTACATCGTCGGAGCACTTTGCTTCGTCATGGGCAGCGTCTTTTTTCTGCCCGGCTTTGATGAGTATTCTACAGCAGGCCCGTGGCTGTTCATTATCGGTTCGCTGAGCTATCTGGGAGTTACGCTGCATGATTTCGTCGAAACGGTGATTTACTACCGCCACAACAGGCAACGGGGCCTCAAGACGACTCTCGAATTTCTTACCCTGACTGGCCACGTTACCGCCAGCGTTCTATTCCTGCTCGGTAGCGTTTTTTTTCTGCCGGGTGTGTTCAGCGAAGCCTTGGCGGCCTGGTGCTTCATCATTGGCAGCGCGCTTTTCGCTGCCGGCGCGACGATCAGTGTGACTCAGATCACTGAGGCAGGAACGATGATTTGCCTGCAACTCCTGAACGCCGTTGCTATCTGTTTCATCATTGGCTCGATTCTGTTTCTGATCCCCTCGATTCCCTACCTCTGGCGCTCGGGCCACCTGAACCTCCCCCAGATACTGTTTACCTATCTGGCCGGTCAGTTCATTTTCGCCAGCGTACTGTTCCTTACAGGCGGTTTGGTCAACTTCTATCGCGCCTATCGAATGCACTATCATCACGCCTGAAAACCGGGACAGTTCTGTTTCAAGGGCCATCGAAACATAGATCTTTCCTGATTTTTTGTCGTTTTGACCTGACGCGCTGGTTTTTTGTGACACCTTGGCTAAGCTCAGGCAAGGTCAGGCACAAATAGCGGTTTCCCCCAGAAGCCTGAAGCTACTTCCTGGATACCGGTTCCGCTTCTGTGCTCCCGGCATGTGCAAACGTACCGACGGAGTGCCAGTCTATGAAACCTCAAAACGGATTCAGAATAGCTGTTGCAGCCGCGGGGCTGATGGGGCTGATTCCTGCGGCCTCACAGGCATCCTCGTTCCAGATTCTCGAACAGAGTCCTGCCAGGCTGGGCACCGCTTTCTCCGGCACTGCCTCAGCGGCCAACGACGCGACCACGGTCTTTTTCAACCCGGCTGGAATGACGGAGCTGGGTAGACGGGAAGTCTCAGCGGCAGGTCACCTGATACATGTCGAATCAAGCTTTGACAATGAGGGCTCAACGGCTGCCGATGGCAGCCCCCTTCAGCAGCCCCTGAGCGGGAGCAGCGGCGAAACCGACGAGATGGGGTTTGTCCCGAATCTCTACTTCGTGCAGCCGATTGCCGACCGCTGGCGTTTCGGTCTGGGCATCAATGCCCCTTTTGGTCTGGTAACGGAATACGACAATGGCTGGATCGGACGTTACCACGGCACCAAAAGTGAACTTCAGGTTCTCAATATCAACCCTACCTTCGCGTTTGAGGTCACCGGCCAGCTTTCCGTTGGTTTTGGGCTCAGTTACCAGCGCATCGATACCACCCTTGAGAACGAAGTGGACTCCTTTGCGGCCTGCCTGGCCGCGCCTGGCGCCACGGCCCCGACCTGCGCCGCGGCTCACGGTGGACCGGGCAACCGTCCAGCGGACAGCAGCGTGGAGATCGAGGGCGATGACAGCGACGTGGTGGCGGACCTGAGCGTCCATTGGCGGCCACTCCAGGGAACTCGTGTCGGCCTGGTATGGCGCCAGGGCGGGGACTTTACCATCGAGGGTGATGCCGACTTTTCGCCTTCGTCCACCTGTGCCTCGGATCCCGCCTGCAGTGCCACGGGTCAGGCCATTGACGGTAACGTCGAAGCGGACCTGGAACTACCGGACACACTCACCCTGAGCGCCTCACACCGGCTGACTGAAGCATGGCAGCTTCACGCTGACATCGCATGGACCGAATGGAGCTCCGTAAAGGAAATCGGTATCGTCAACATCGACAGTAACCAGACCATCGACAATCTCAATCTGCAATACGATGACACCATGCGTTATGCCCTGGGCGCCAGCTTCGAGCCCCAGGGACCGTGGACCTGGCGTTTCGGTCTCGCCTTCGACGAAGCGCCCCAGACTGACCAGGAATTTGTCAGCGTTCGCATTCCCGACCAGGACCGATTCTGGACCAGTGTCGGCTTCAACTACGCTTTCTCCCGCAACGCCTCGGTGGATGTCGGCTATGCCCACCTCTTCGTGGACGACAGCCAGATCAACAAGGTCGAGCAGGGTAATCGGCTGCGGGGTAACTTTGACTCTCAGGCGAATATTGTCGGGATTCAGGCCAACTGGCGGTTCTGAGCCAGCGTTTTACGCTGCCCCGGGGTTTCCCCGAGGGCAATGGCACCTCTGCAGAGGAGAGATCGCAATGATCAGGGTCACCATTCTTTATCCCAATGAGCAGGGCGCCTGGTTTGACCTGGGATACTACCTGGATTCGCATATACCGCTGGCTCTGGACAGACTCGGCTCCGCGGTGAAAGGGGTATGGGTGGATCATGGCATCGGCGCGGGCAGCCAGGGACCCCGGCCACCATTTTTCGCGATGTGCCATTTTCTTGCTGACTCGTCAGAGGCCTATGAGAAAGCCCTGGACCCGCACCGGGAAGAGCTGGCGCAGGACATCGGGAACTACACCAACGTCAAGCCGCTCATCCAGTTCAGTGAGGTACGTCTTTCCCGCTGAGGCGGCCAAACGCAAGGAATCGCATGGCCATTGACTATCTGACTCACAAGACGCTCAAGAACTCCTGGCGGGTGCTGGGGCGCAATCTGCTGCCCTGGCTGCTCGCCGTGCTGGTCACCTCCGTGCTCGGCTCGCTGGTTCAGTCCACGCTGAATCTTATCAATGTCCTTGAGATGGGAACCTACTCGACCTGGGAAGAATGGCGGCGGACGATCATCCAGGACCTGATCACGTTCGCGCCGTTCTACGGGTTGATCGTCGGCGTCGCGTTCCTGTGTGCCTTTCCCGGGGCGTTATGGCTGGCGCGCAAATGGCCCGGGTTGCGCTCCGTACTGCTGGGCACTTCGGGTGCCGTGGGCCTGGCCGTCGCGTTCCTCGCCGCCAACGAGGTGTCCGCGATTCCGACGCTGATCTCGGCAACACGTAACATCGTCGGCTTCGTGGCTATGATGGTGACTGGCATTATCGGAGCATGGGTCTTTGCGCTCACCAGCGGCCGGCCGGAGTTCCGCTCCCAGAAAGGATTCACCTGGACTCACCTGGCGTTTCCGATCGTCATCCTGATCGCTGCGTTTGCCCTCCATCTTTCGATGCGGCCGGAGCGCCAGCTGAAAATCGACGATTATCCGCTGGAAAACTACCGGGTCGCCATCCTCGTGGACGGCCTCGACCAGCCGTGGAGTATGGTGCAACTCCCCGACGGGCGGCGGCTGGTCACCGAACGTAGCGGCAACATCCGCATCATTGATGTCGAAGGAGCGCTCCTCAAACAGCCGCTGGAGGGTGTTCCCGAAGTATTTATCGGCGTCCAGGGCGGATTGCTGGACATGGCGCTTTCACCGGATTTCGAGCGGGACCGAACCATCTTCCTGAGCTATGCCTGTGGCTCAAGCGACGCCAACAATCTGTGTGTCGGGCGCGGCGAGCTCCATGGCGGCGAGCTGCGAGACTTCCGGCGAATCTTCCAGGCTGAGCCGCTGAAGGACACCGGCGTCCAGTTCGGCTCGCGCATAGAGTTTCTTCCCGATGACACGATGGTCGTGTCGGTTGGCGACGGTTTCGACTACCGCGAGGATGCTCAGGACCTGGGCAATCACCTCGGCAAACTGGTCCGGCTGAACATGGACGGCTCCGTGCCGGAGGACAACCCGTTCGTCGGACAGGAGGGTAAGCGGCCAGAGATCTACAGTTACGGGCATCGAAATCCGCAGGGACTTTTCTACCACGCCGAGTCCGGGCGGCTGTACGAGAGCGAACACGGGCCCTACGGTGGCGACGAGGTCAATATCATCGAGCCCGGGGTGAACTACGGCTGGCCGCTGGCGACCGAGGGCATAAACTATCCCGGCTCCAGCATTACGCCCCATGAAGAGCTTGAGGGCATGCGGGGGCCCCTGAACCACTGGACACCTTCGATCGCGCCGTCCGGCATTACGGTTTACCGGGGCGATGGTTTTCCGGAGTTCAACGGCGACCTGCTCGTCAGTGGTCTCGCCGGCCGCGGCGTGTTCCGGCTGAAGCTCGAAGACGGCGATCTTGTATCCGACCAGCGCCTGTTTCACGAGCTCGACAAGCGCATTCGCGACGTCGTCGTCGGCGAGGAGGGTGAACTCTACCTGCTGACCGACGGGAAATCCGGCGAGGTCATTCGCATCGACCCGGCAGACGACGTTGAGGCGGACTGAGAGCAGCCGATCCGCTGTCAGACTCAGGCCGATCTCCGGGGCTCCGAAGGCACGCCGGAATGGTCGTATTTGAACTTCAGATAGGTGATGCCAGGGCTCAGTACCAGTCGCCAGGCCAACTCCACGTCATCGTCGCATTGGGAGTCAAACTGTCGGATGGTTGCGATCAGGCTCTCCAGCCAGAAATCGTAAAGGGCGGGGATGACGTTGTAGCGACGTGCGCTGTGACTGTGGCCAATCTCGACCAGGACACCGTCAGCGGATCCCGTGGCATAGAATACCACCATGGAGTAGAACGACTTCTTGAGCATGCGGCGCTGGGCCACCATGTCGGTATGGTAGAACTTCTGCCGTACCAGGCACGAAGAGGCCAGAAAGCGTTGGTAGAAGGCCTCGAAAAAGGCGTCGCCCTGCTGGCGGATGCGTTCGTAACTGCTGTCAAACAGGTTTTCAAAATACATGGTGCGGGTGCTCGAACTTATGGGTGATCAGTGTTCGGACACAGCGTAAGACCGACAACCACTAGAAAAGACGAAGTGTGCCACGGTTCGTGTTTTTAAAAAACTATACCAAATGGCCCTTTACAGAAGCTTAAGACTTGTGAAGGGGCGGCGACCCTCAAGGGCGCGCCTTGCCATGAAAAAAATGATGGGTGAAGCTGCCCAGGGTCAGGATTCAGACCGGATTGGCTCCCCCTCCTCATCCTGAAGCTGGTAATCGTATGCCGCCTGGAGGCCCGTCTCTTCCTCAATCTCCTCCACGGGCTCATGTTCGATGTGGCGCGGGTAGAGTGGCGACAGGAGAGCCACCAGGATGCCAATCGCAGCGAACATGGCAAACGCATCGGCGTAACCAAATCTGCTCACCAATGTGCCGAGCAGGGGTGAGCCGGTTGCCTGTCCGAGCGATACGGCCATGAAAGGGAACACTGGCCCCAGCGCCAGTCGGCCCGGCAGTAAGCGGATGCCGGTCATGAGATAGAGGCCTGTCAGGCTCATGTACGCCAGCCCGAAGACGAGGGCGGAAAACGCCGCAATCAGCAACTGGCCAGGGCTGGCGGCGAGCAGCGCCAGGCTTGCCGCCAACATCATCAGCATCAGTGCATGGGTGATCGCGGGATTGTTGCGATCGGCGAGGTCGGCCACCACCGCTCCGCCAAGACCGGCGATACCAACCGCCAGCCAAAGCCATCCGGTTGCAGTCGGTGGGAGGTCGCCGAGCGTGACCACCAGGTCCGGCGCGAAAATCCAGTAGGCGGAAGAGACGAAACCCATGACAAATGCAAAGAGCGACAGCCTGAACAGGCGCGACCATTGCAGGGCATTGATCGGAGGCGGGGGTGCGGCGTCCGATGGGATGATTCTCGACACGGAGGGTATGAAATACCACGCAGCAACCACACCGATTCCGGCGAGTATGGCAAAGGAGAGATACGCGTAACGCCAGGCGCCGGCCAGGAAGAGGACGGCCGGTACGGCAACGGCCACGCCAATACTGGTCCCCGCGTTCATCACCGCACTAACGCGCCCATGCAGGGAACGGTTTACCAGCGCCTGCATGGCAGCTGTCAGGGCTGGCATCATCAGGCCGGTACATATACCGCAGGCAAACACACCTGCACCTAGGGAAAGTGGTCCGGAGGACTGGCTTATCAGCGCCAGACCGACAACGCCGAAACCACCGGACAGCATGGCGGTATTGCGGGCACCGAGACGATCAGCGGCGAGCGGCGCCACCAGTGTTGCCAGCAGGAAACTGACGAGCGGCAATGCACCGATTATGCCTATCACGTACGGCGTTAATTCGAGTTCAGCGCGGATAGGGGGGACGAACAGGCCGAAGGCAAAGCGGGCAAGCCCGTAACTGATGGCAACCAGCGCCGCCCCGAAGAGCGCAAACCCTGTGCTCGAAGGAAACTTCATGCCGCCTCCGTCAGATGGTCCCCGGAAATGCTGAACCGTTCCGGTTTCGCGAACGTCCCGCCAGGTTGTACTAAAGAGGTCATGGAAGACTGGTGCACGTCTTGCTGTTCTCTGGGGTCAGTGTAGACGCCCATTCCATTTCCGGCAGCGGCAAACCCGGTGAAAACCATTAACCGTGTATCCACCCCCTGCGCGTTGTTCAGATTTTTACGCAGGCAAACAGGGCATTTCCGGAATGTCTGTCCCAGGGCACTATCCTGCCGTAGTCATGCTCGAATACATGGACTTCGAACCAGGGTGCCAGAATGTCTCTCAACTCCCCAAAGGTTAACGCCACCATAGGATGCTCGTCCTGCCACGACTCGGTGGTATCTCCGACGGTTCTCCTGATGCTCAGTTTCAGGGCCTGCCTGTCACCATATCCGGGATAATACCATCCCGAGCTGAACTCAAAGCGCGCCCCCTCGTGCTCTGCGGTGTGTGTCACCCACAAGCTGTTATTGATCCTGGTTTTATCCACCGCATTGAAGCAGAACACGCCATTGGTGGATAACGCGTTATGGACGTTGGCAATGCAGGACTTCAGCTGGTCAATGTTGCTGCTGTAATGGAGGGAATACAGAAAACAGGTAACCAGATCGTATGGTCCGTCTAATTCAGAGTCACACATGTCGCCCAGGATGAATCCGGCTTCAGGGCAGCGTAACGCGGCTCTGTCCAGCATGGGCTGATTGATGTCCAGCCCCTGGCTCTGGTAGCCGAACCCGACGAAATGTCGGATATGCGGTCCAGTGCCGCAGGCCAGGTCCAGGTGACGACATCCATCGGAGCCCAGAAGTTGGTGGAGTCGCCGTACACCCTGGCTTTGGGTCTGATAGTCGATATCAGCACACATGAAGTCGTAATAGCCTGACAGGTCAGTGTACAGCTTGTTGGGCGGCATGGAGACTCACTGGGAAGGGGTGTTGGGGGGCTTTTCCGGCACCGCCGAGTATAACAGGGCTCGCGGAATCCAGGGTAGTCGCCACCCGGTACTAACTGTCCTTTTGGCTTTCCTGACCTTCCTCGATGTCGAGTAATTCCACCTCAAATACCAGCGCAGTATTTGGTCCGATGTATTCCCCGGATCCTTCCTCTCCGTAGGCAAGTTCAGCGGGAACGTATAGTTCCCATTTTGCGCCCTCTGACATCAGTTGGAGCGCTTCCCCCCAGCCTTCGATGAGTTTGCTGACTTTAACACTGTATGGTTGGTTACGGCTGTAGGTACTGTCAAACTCGGTACCGTCGATAAACGTGCCTCGGTAATGAACAGTCACTACATCGTCTTCTGTGGGACTATACCCGCCATCGCCTTCGGAAATGACCCTGTATTGCAGGCCACTCTCTGTGACGACCATGCCGTCTTTGCCGGCGTTTTCCGCCATGAAAGCTTCGCTTTTTTTCTTGTTTTCCTTCCCGGCGGCAGCTCTTTCTGCCTCTTTCTTCTTTTCATGAATTTTCATATAGATATCTATTGTGGCCGCGATTTCTCCCGTCGACATCTTCCTGTCTCCGTCACCAAACACATCCCGCATTGCTTCAGCCATCATATCCACATTCAATTCAACGCCTTCTGTCTTGAATTTCTCCGCCAGGTCAGCGCCATAAGCATAGCTATAACGATCGTTAAGGTTTTTGAATTCGTGCTGCACGTCATCGGAGGTAATTTCTTTTTTTACCGATGAAGCTTCAGACCGGGCCTGTTCGCTATAGCCTCCCATGAAGACGGCGGTTACCAGTAATAGGGCAACAGCGCTCACAGACTTATTCATGTGATCTCCTTTATGGACTCAAAATTAAATGAATAATCCAAAAAACCATGCCGGGGGCGTGTTCCGATTCGGATTATCTGGCAGCCAATAAAAAACCCCAACCACACAGGCTGAGGTTTTTTAAAGAACCTAAGGCAAAATCAATTAGTTAACCAACCAACGCTCAGCATATTCACGCATTACATCACCAACTGCGCCACCATCACCAGAGGTCGGTGTGAAGTGGGTACCAGACGTGATTTCCTGGGTGTACCGGGTGGAGTTGCGCTCACAGTTGCGGCCGTTCGAGGGCAGTGCTGGTGCCAGAACGTCGCCCGTGCTGAAGATACAGACCACGTCAACGTCGCTGGCTACAGGACGCTCGATGCGGGTGGTGAACACGGTGTCAGGCTGGACCGCGATAACACAGTCTGCATCAAGACGGTTCGCAGCGTTGAAGGAACCACCGCCACCTTGTGAGTGACCGGAGGTACAGACTTTAGGATCTGAACCAACAATGTCGCGGTAACGGCTCTTCGCCTGGTTGACGGCGGCCGCTACATCCCGGCCGTCGCCGGACTGGGAGGTTGTGGCAGCGGCTATCAGAATGCATTGCTCAGCAACGGACTCGAGCATACCGCTGTAAACGCCAACGGTACCACCAGTGCCGTTACCCCAGCCCAGGATGTTGTAGTTACCATCACCACCGCTGGGTACAAAGAACTGGGCACCGGATCCCCTTTGAGTATCAACACTGCAAGCACCGCTACTGCCGCCACCGATAGCCAGTGCGGAACCTGACATGACGAGTCCTGACACTAAAGTCGCGGAGATAGCCGCAAGTTTTGCTTTGTTTGAAATTTTCATAAAAGACCTCTTGTTATAAGTTATGTTGATAATTACGATTCGTAACTCAACCTTTCCTGAAAGTAAGGATTCAAATTACAGCTATGAAAACGTACTGATCAACACCCACGCTCAGACTTTAAAACGGAACTGCGCGATAGGTTGTCAAGGAGTGTAAGAGCCAGGCTTACCTCGTGCTATCACATGAAATGCACAAAAAATGCCTTGGTGGAAGCTCAAAAATTGATCAAGGTCAGGTGTCACAAATCAATCAGGGCAGGTATGGCTGAAAGGAGGAAAGAAGAATTCGGTCAGAACGTTTGGCGACATGTTTAACATGAAAACGGCCCATTTGATCAATATTGGGGAAGATCCTGCCGCTTCTTTGTACCCATGGGGTTAACTGCGAATGAAAGTCGCCTCACGGGCCCGACAGGGTTTTAGAAAGACTTCTGTCGTTATTCGTCGGCGTCTCACCAGGCGTCGGTGGAAGTAGAGGAATCCGCTGCCTACACTTCCTGTGGATCAGCTGTTTTTATCACGCTGTTCGATAAAATTCCTGAATCAGAAATCGCTTTCCACGGAATGATGTTGCGCGAAGCTGCGCCTCACATATCTTTTTTTAAATTCGCAAAACGAGGCTTCCCATGACTGATTCTTCCATTTACACAAGGTCGGTTGATGCCGATCGACCCACACTGACAGCCATCATCGCCGGTACTATTGTGGCACTGGGTCTGATGGTCCTGTTCACGCTTCTCGGCCTTGCTATCGGTGTCGCGAGTCTCGAAGCGGTCGGCGAGGGTCTTGGAATCGGCGCCGCAATCTACATTGTGCTGACGCAGATCATTTCTCTCGCCGCTGGCGGCTTTACCGCGGCACGGTTCATGTCGCCTCCCGATGGGACCGCCGCAATGCTCGCCGGCGCTGCGGTCTGGGCCTTGACCACGCTGCTTGTGGCCTTCGGTGGTATCAGTGCCGGAACATCGACGATCACTTCCTCCACCGCTCTCGTGGCCCAGACTGCGGAAACGACAGCTGACGCCGTCCGTGCCATCACTCCCGATGACATTTCGCTCCCGGACATTTCAGAGATCGCTGAATCGGTCTCGATGGAGGACCTGCCGCCTGAAGTCCGGCAGGAACTCGAGGACGCCGGCATCACGCCCTCGCAATTGCGCGCCGAGCTCCGCGACGCTTTTCGCGATGTGGTCAGCCAGCAGGAGATGAAGCGGGCCAGGGCCCTCCTCACCTCAACACTGTCCGACATCGCCGCGCGACCGATGTCGTTCCGCGAGGAGGTCGAACGTATGTTGGACCAGCTTCTCATGGGAGAAAACGCTGTCATCAACGAGGAGGACTTTACCGAGGCGAAGAATGCTTTGCAGACCCGTCTCGGCCTCACCGACGCACAGACGCAAGAGCTCGTGGATGAAGTGGAAAGTTCATTTAACTCAGCGGTTGAGACGCTGCGCCAGACCGTGTCCGATCTTCAGGACCGGGTGATCGCGACAGCAAATGATATCCAGAGTACCGTCGCTTCGGCTGCACTGTGGCTTTTCATCGCCTCTCTCCTCGGTCTTGGGGCGGCAGCTGGCGCGGGCCTGTTTGGTCGTCGGGAATAAAATGGTGTCGTCCACCTGTTCTCCGGAACAGGTGGCGTCTTCCGGCCCTCCTGGCCGGGATCATATTCTGTATCTGGATGCTTGCAGTGGTGTGGCGTGGTTCTGGTAAGGCATCAGCCCTCCGGGCTGTCTTTCCTTTCCGGCGAACCCTCTCTCTGGTGATCTTCCCATCTTTCAGCAGCATAAAAATCCGCGTCGGAGGGAGCCAGGAGTTCCCGTCCCAGGATGTGATCGGCAGCCTTCTCGGCAATCATAATGGTGGGTGCGTTGATATTGCCATTGGTAACCGTGGGCATGATGGAGGAGTCCACGACACGCAGGTTGTTCACGCCGCGCACGCGGCATTCCGTGTCCACCACAGCCATTTCGTCTTCCCCCATACGACAGGTGCCACAGGGGTGATAGGCGGTCTCGGCGGTTTCGGCCACCCAGTCGTCGATTTCGTCGTCGCTCTGAACGTCTTTTCCGGGGGAGACTTCTTCGCCGCGGTAGGGATCGAATGCGGGTTGGGCGAAGAGTTCCCGGGTGAGCCGAAGCCCGTCACGGTAGGCCTGTTTGTCCGCTTCCTCGGCAAGGTAATTGAAGAACATCCGGGGCGGGTCGGCCGGGTCCGCCGAGCGCAGCCAGACACGGCCCCGGCTGCTGGGCTTGTTTGCCCCCAGGTGGGCCTGGAAGCCATGGCCCTTCACCGCGCTCGAGCCGTCGTAGGCAATGGCGCCCGCCAGGAAGTGGTACTGACGGTCGGGCCATTTGAGTCCCGGGCGGCTGCGGATATAGCCATTGGATTCAAACTGGTTGCTCGCTCCCAGCCCGGTTTTGGTGAGCAACCACCGGGCACCGATCCAGCCCTGGGCGATCGGGTTGAGCCAGCCGTTGAGGGTGATCTTCTGGGTGCAGCGCCGCTGGACCCAGACTTCAAGATGATCCTGGAGGTTCTCGCCCACACCGGGCAGGTCATGTACGACGTCAATACCATGCTCGCGCAACTGCGCCGCCGGTCCAATGCCGGAGAGCATGAGCAGCTTTGGCGAGTTGAAGGCGCTGGCCGAGAGGATGACTTCCCTCCGTGCCCGCACCCGGAACCTCTTGTCTCGCTGTACATATTCCACGCCAACAGCGCTCTGGCCGTTCATGATCACGCGCTGGGTCAGGGCGTGCATTTCCAGATGGAGGTTGGCGCGCTTCAGGGCCGGCTTGAGATAGGCGTTGGCAGTGGATGCGCGTACGCCGTTGCGTACCGTCATGTCCATGCGGCAGAAGCCTTCCTGGCGGTAGCCGTTGTAGTCGTCCGTCCTGCCATAACCCGCCTGCGCGCCGGCCTCGATGAATGCCCGGTAAAGAGGGTTTTGCATGTTGTTGCCGTTGCAGATTCCCACCGGCCCGTTGGCACCCCGGTAGGCATCGGCCCCGTAGACACAGTCCTCGGCCCGCTTGAAGTAGGGCAGGACATCGGCGTAGCTCCAGCCTTTTGCGCCGAGCTCCACCCATTCCTCGTAATCACCGGCACAGCCCCGCACATAGGCCATGCCATTAATGGAGGAGGAGCCTCCGATCACCTTGCCCCGGGCCTGATGAAGAGTGCGGTTTTTCAGCCCTGGTTCCTCCTCGGTGTGCATGCCCCAGTCGAAACGCGGCTTGTTCAGGGGAATGGAAAAGGCGAGGGGCATCTGGATAAAGACGGAGTTGTCCTTGCCGCCGAATTCCAGTACCAGCACTTCGTGGGCACCGTCGGCGCTCAGGCGGTCCGCCAATACGGAACCGGCTGATCCTGCGCCGACAATGATGTAATCGAATTCCCGATCAAAGTCCTGTTCAGTCATGATCTGCTCCTGCAATTGCCGGTCTGTCCATCAGGCGGGCTCAGAAACTGCGGGTGATGTTGACGACGAAACGTCCGTCGGCCAGATCCGTGTCGCCGACCAGGGCTGCGTCGACGTCATCAGTATCATGCCAGCGGAGACCCAGACTGAACTCGCCGACCGCTCGGGTTACGCCAATATCGTAGTAGAGGTAGTCCAGCCCATCGCCGCCACTGTGGAAGGTCTGTTTCCCTATCCGGGCCGACGCACCCATGTCCCAGGGCAGGGCATGGCTCAGTGTCAGGTCGTAGGCGAGTCCCTCCACCCCGTCCAGAAAATCCTCGCCGAAATAGTTGGGGGCGTACCAGACGCTGGGACTGATGCTCAGATCTCCCGCGGTCCAGGTGCCGACAGCGTAAAGTTCGCTGTAATCGAAGTCGGATTCAGAACCCGGATAGGTATAGAGCCAGTAGCCGACGTCGTAGCTGAGCCCGGCATCCCCGATGCTGCCGGCAAAGCCGATGTAAGGGTCCAGCTCCATGCTGTTGCCCGGGCCACCGAAGTTGGTGTTGGTGGCCCATACCCCGATGTAGGCGCCGCTACCGTGTGACCAGTTAATGTCCCCCTGTATCTGGGGCTCCTCGTTGGAGTTCGATACGCCCCGGAACATGTAGTCACTGGCCAGGGTGACACTGCCCCCGAATGTGCCGAAGCTGGCCCCTTCGTCCAACTGCGCCTGCACGGGCGAACAGAGGGCCATGGCAACCAGGCCTATCAGGGAACCGAAGGCGGTGCCTGGGAAAACGTTGTTGTGGTGTGGTTTTTTGATGCCCATGGGATTTTCCTGGTGGTCAACGCCGGAGAGCTCCCCTCCGGCGGCTGGTTTATTCCCTGCTGTGGGGCCCCGGCATGGAGACATCACCGGGGGCTTCCCGGCGGCGTTCCAGATAGAACAGATGACGCTCGTACTGGTCCAGGATGTCCTCAACGATCTGGTGTTGGGTGTAGTCCATGAGGTCATAGCCCTGGCCGCCTTCCTCAAGATGCACTTCGAGCTGGTAATAGGTGTTGTGCTGCGCATGGGGCCGGATGGCGAAGGCGGGCATGGCCGCGGCCCGGGGCCAGACCTGATAGGTGAACCGTCCTTCCTCGCCCAGGTCCACGTTCAGCTCAAGGTGCCGGGGTTCGTCTTCCATGCCGGTAATCCCGGTTTTCAGTCCCTGTTCGCGCAGCTCGTGCTCGATCTGGGCCATGGCCGGTTTTACTGTCCGCTCGAGAAAACGCATGGCCTGTTTGCGATCCGGGAAACTCATGGCCCGTGTCAGGCGCTGACGCCAGGTGGGCGCATTGCCATCCGCGCCGGCAGGGGCACCCGACGGGGCCAGGCGGGGCCTGCGCTGCTTGAGGGA
This sequence comes from Marinobacter daqiaonensis, assembly GCF_900115285.1. GTDB lineage: Bacteria > Pseudomonadota > Gammaproteobacteria > Pseudomonadales > Oleiphilaceae > Marinobacter > Marinobacter daqiaonensis. The sequence continues at coordinate 671,791 of NZ_FOYW01000001.1, read as the reverse complement.
TTCCGTCTTCAGGGCCCTGTACAGCCCCCACATCATCAGGAAAAGCACAACCGAGAACGGCAGCCCCATGATCACCACTGTGCTCTGCAACGCGGTCAGTCCGCCTGCCATGAGCAGGGCCAGGGTGAGCAGGCCTATAACGGTGGCCCAGAGAATGCGCATCCAGACCGGCGCGTCATGGTTCACGTCCGTGAGAATGGAGGTGAAGTTCGACAGCACCAGTGCACCTGAATCCCCGGACGTGACGAAGAACACAAGGGCCAGAATGGAGACGACGATAGTGGTGATGCCCGCCAGGGGCAGGCTTTCCATGAACAGGTAGATGGACGACGCCGGATTGGTCATGGCCGCTTCGCCGAAGGACTCGGCGCCATCCATGACCATATCGATGGCACTGTTACCCATGATGGACATCCACACCATCATGAAGGTCATTGGCAGAATAAGGGTGCCTATTGTGAACTGGCGAATGGTGCGTCCGCGGGAAATACGGGCCAGGAAGAGCCCCACGAAGGGCCCCCAGGCAATCCACCAGGCCCAGAAGAAGATGGTCCAGCCGTTGAGCCACTCCGTGGGTTGGTCATAGGCGTAGGTGTTGAACGACAGGGCGATGAAGCTGGTGATGTAATCGCCGACGTTCATTACGAATGCATTGAGCAGGAAGAGTGTGGGTCCCGCAATCAGCACGAAGATGACGAGGCAGGCGGCGAGCAGCATATTGAACTCGGACAGCCGGCGGATGCCTTTCTCCACGCCGCTCACTGCTGACAGGGTGGCGAAGACCACGATCATCAGTACCAGTGCGGCCTGGACCCAGGTGCTTTCGGGCAGGTCGAACAGGGTGGACAACCCGTAGTTCAGCTGGATAACGCCGATGCCCAGGCTTGTGGCAATGCCAAAGACAGTGCCCAGAACCGCGGCGATATCCACCACATGGCCAATGGGGCCATGGATGCCCCGGCCGAAAATGGGATACAGCGCGGAGCGAATGGTCAGCGGCAGCTGGTGCCGATAACTGAAATAGGCCAGGGACATCCCCACGAGGGTGTAGATGCCCCAGCCGGAGACGCCCCAGTGCAGGAACGTCAGTTCCATGGCATGGCGAGCCGCCTCAACGGTGCCGCCTTCACCCTGGGGCGGTGCCAGGAACTGTGTCACCGGTTCGGCAATGCAGAAGAACAGCAGATCGATGCCAATGCCTGCGGCAAAAAGCATGGACGCCCAGGAGACGATGTTGAACTCAGGTCTGGAATGGTCGGGGCCCAGCCGGATATCACCGAAGCGAGAGCTGGCGATAATGATCACGAATGCCAGATAGGCCACCACTGTGAGAAAGTAGTACCAGCCGAAGGAATTGGATACCCAGCCCAGCACTGTGTTTATAACGCCTTCCGCCATGTCCGTGAAGAACATGGTCCAGAGCGCAAAAAGCACAATGCCAATGGTTGAGCCGTAGAATACAGTGGGATTGAGTCGGTCGCGGGTTTCTTCCGCCGGCGCCTGCTCTTCCATGGTGGAGCCCCCTTCTTGTCGCTGTCCGCCAGTGCCCGGGAGACGACCCCGTTAATGGCGGCGACGGCCTGTCAGGTTCGGAACCTCGACATCCGCCGTTGCGACAGACATTGTTCAGACGGGTTGGTCATCAAGCACCCGCCACCTGTTCTCCATGCTCAGACCGGACTGCCTGCCTTCAGTAATAAGGCATATCGGAAGGGAATACAGGGAGTATAGACGCGCCTGGCCTCTTTTCCACGCCGGGCATTGGTTAATTCAGGGGCACTGGCAAAGGGGGACATGCCATCAGGACTGGTGGCGTTCAACGGACTGGTAAAGATGGATTCCAGGGGCGGTAAAAAGAGCGGTCAAAAGCGGAGTAAAAAGGTCAGGCAAAAAAACGGCCGCCTCTGGCAGGGCGACCTAAAAAACCGAGTCTTCGGGTTAACGCTTTCGTGTCGATAAATCCTGAAAAGAATTCTTAACCAAAACCAATAAAGGAAAGAATCACTGCAACGATAACAACGACACCGACGATATATACAATATTGTTCATGGATAATTCCTCCCTTGGCTAATCCAGAATCCTGTTTGCGCCAACATCCCTGTGGCGCGCGATGTAACGTCCTGTTCAGGCGGCTCCTTCGACTCCTTTGCCTCATCTGGGTCAAGATTAGACGATCGGCGTCGGCTGGTCGGTTCGCTGGCGCACTGACTTGCGGAAAAAACGGGTTCTTATTGTAATCCGCTGAGCAGTTCCCTACGGATGCGTTTGTAATTCTGCCAGTCGAACTCCCTCAGGAATTTTTGTGCCGAGAACGCACCTTCCAGGAAGAGGTTGACCTTTTCCTCATCGGTCATCGAGAAGTTCAGCCAGTTGAATCCCTTGGCGGGTATCCACTGCACAAGCTTGCGGTAGTCCGGGTTGTTGGTAATGAAATCGTAGTCAAGGGCATGTCTTGCCGAGTTAAAGATCGCCAGAGCAAGATCTACCGGTCCGGAAATTTTCTGAAGCCTCTCATCCAGCTGAAGTTTCACGCCAAAGGTTGGAAGGCGTGGAACCCGGGTGCTGTCATGAAAAACGTTAATGGGAAAATTCGAGATTATTCCCCCGTCAATGAAAAGTCCTCTGTTCGGGAAATAATCCTCTTCCTCCCTGCAGATGAGTCCGGCAAACTCTTTCCACATGGTCACGCAATTGCTGTCCCGTGGCAGGGGTTTTACCTCCATTGGATGAAAGAAAAACGGAATGGACATGGATGCCCGCACGAAAAGCGCCGGGTCCACGTTTTCCGGGTCTTCCCAGTAAAGGGGGGCCATCCTGGGGAACTCGACTTTGGTCTCGGTGGCGACATCCGCCGCGATAATGGCGAGTCGGGCGAATAATTCATCCGACGTGGCGAATGGCTCTATGCCTTCCCTGACGCCGATACCTTGTGGCAATGTCCGCATCCTTTGCTGCAGATCCCGCGACGTGGAAATATTCTCGTTCCTGAGGATGGTACGGATCCACTCCAGAAAGTTGAGGCCGGGGTTCAGCCCCATGTCCTCCTGGAAATTATCAATGACCTGGGCCGCTTTGAACGCCAGCTTTATCTTCCCCGCCCCATCCAGCCATGACTCGACAAAATCCCTGGCGTCCGAATCGCCATCCACAAACTCCTTGAAGTCCTTTTCCGCCATAAGTTGCAGCAGTTTTTCGCCCTTCGCCTGGTCAGGGGTGCCAAGAGCGGCAAGAAGTAACGCGGTAATGGAACCGGCGGAGGTTCCGGCAATACCGAGAAACCGGATACCGATCTGCTCCAGAACATATACATAGCCCACCAGAGCGATTCCGAGCATCCCTCCACCTTCCATGACCAGATCAATATACTGGTGGCCAGATGCGTCGACTACATCGCTGAAGCTCTTGTTTTCACAATCTTCTCTGGTGATTCTGACGATTTCCGCGAGTTTTTCATTCTTGGTTATGAGTTCGATATCCATTTTGGTCACCCCATGAGTCTGGTGCGCGCGAACGCATCACGCTGGCACCGCGGAATAACAGCCTGTCTGGTTTGATGAAGAGTTCTCTACCGTATGGACATCAGAGAGGGGCGGTTCATCCCGCAGGAGGCACCGCTGTTTTATGAGTCTAGTTTAGATCCGCAAAATTGATGAATCGCCGAAATGGCTCCTGGCGTCGAGGGATACTAGTGTCCCGGCCGGTTAATTCGCTGACCTATTGCTTGCCGCTGGCGACTCTGGCCAAGGCGTCAGTCCGCAGGTGTGGTGGTTCCACATCAAGGGCTGACAACACAGGTCCAGAGTCGCCAGCGGCAAGCCCTCCGGGAGCCCCTGAAAGCCTTGAGAGCTGTGTTGCGGCGCCTCGATTTGGAACCACCAAACCTTCGACACCGCGCCTTGCTCTCAAGGCTTTCAGGGGCTCAGTAGGTCAGCGAATTAACCGGCCGAGACACTAGGAGGCTGACAGCAGCTCGCTGTAGTCATGACGCCTGCCGGTAGCGTGGGCCAGATCTCCCAGGGGCGCCCGGAGGCGCGCATGTTCGGCCTCCTGCAGATCGAGGCTGGTCACGGCCAGGCGGTAGGTGTTCGCTCCGAAGTCCCACAGCAGGCTGTGCCAGCGATGGTCCACCAGGCGGGCGATCCAGCCTAGGGCATTGAGAATGGCCACTTGGGTGGTGTTGTCCTTACTGCCATAGCGCCTTAATTCCTGAAACGCACTCAGCAGGTAGTGTTCGAAACCGGGTTCGCGAGCCAGGAGGCGTAGTTCCTCCTCCTCAAAGAAGCCATTCCGGTCTTCACTGAACTGGGAGAGCATGACCAGCAATACAGACATGTGGTGAATGGAGGTGGCAGCGGTGTAGGGGTCGTTGATACCCGGCGAAATTGCCCTCAGGCCTATTTCCGCCACCTTGCGAATGCCAAAACCAATGTCCTGCCAGCTTTTCGGTTCGTTATCAACGCGGACAAGATCCGCATAACTACCGGGTTTCACGTCGTTGGCGTTTTCCCCGGTCAGGGTCATCAACGGCAGCCCTTCCAGTATGAAGTTGCCTGCATACACTTCCAGGCGCACCACCAGGTTGTCGGAGGCAGCCTTGGCGATCAGGCGCTCAAGGGCAATCGTGACGACGTAACCTGAAGCGGGCGACTTGATCTCAACGCCCTCTTTGCTCCAGGCCGGGTCATCGGCTTCAACACTCTGGCGCATCCTGTTCACATCCCGCGCAAGCATGTGGTCGATGGTGGCGCTTGTCTCGGCGGCGATATAGCCAATGAGGTTGTTGACCCGCAGCCAGTCCGCAGTGTGGTTGAGGAGAAAAACAAACGCGGCGATTCCCGCCAGCGACCAGAGGACGGCAAGAATCGGCGTTGCCAGAAGCTGGTAGGTCTTTTCTTCACTGACAATCAGCATGGCGGAAATGCAGAAGGTGAACCCGCTGCTGAAAAGCGCCAGCACACGCTGGGTAGGGCGACTGGAGATAAAATCCTGTAATACCCGTGGTGAGAACTGGGATGAGTAGGTAGTCAGTACAATGAGAATGGCCGAGAAGGTGATCGTCGTCATGGTGAGGATGCCGCCGGCCAGCGAGCTTACCATGTCGGTGGTACGGTTCAGGGAAAGCGGAGCGATACCAAGCAACGACATCTCGGGAGTCAACTGGTAATCCACCAGAACCGTTGTAATCGCCAGAAGGAAGGCGATCGCGTTATATATGGCGGGGAGAAACCAGAAACTCTCCTTGATGGCTTTGATACGTGCTTCCTGCATGCGCGGTTCGTCCCGATTCTGATCCATGGCCTGCGAAGTTAACTATAGTCGCTACCGGACCCGCGGTCACAGAGTCAGCCTGCTGAATATGGGCCCCCGGCAACTACTTGTGCGTTCGCCGGGGCCGGACTGGAGCCGGCCCGGACAGGAATTGGGTGAGGAAAGGGAATTGTTTCCGACCATGAGGTGGCCATGGCCGGGAATGGCTGGCGGATCAGGTTCCGATACGGATGGTGCCTGGCCCTGGTTTGTTCAGATGGTGCCTGGCTCTGGTTTGTTCATGGGCTGGGTGCCAGCACCTCATACATGGCGGCTTTCAGGTTCTCCGGTGCGTAGGTGTCGCCCTCCAGAGCCGCCTGCAGGTGAACGCGGAAGAGGCCATCGAGCAGGAAGTACATTGCCTGGCCGTTCTCGTTGGGCCGTCCAAGCCTGGCAAGAAAGCGGAGGACCATGGCCGTCAGGTTGTCCTCGATTTCCTGTACCGCCGGGCGGAGGGCTTCCTCGAACAGGGCCTGTGAGCGTATGTCATACCAAAGCCGGTGCTTGTGGGCGTCATTTTCGATGGCCCAGGCGAAGGCACTGGTCACTGCCTCCATAACCTCGGTATTGCTGCCCTGGCCGTTCATCGCCGCATCGATCTGCCTGACGAACTGCTCCTTATAAACGCGGACGCAGTAGGAAATGAGATCGATCTTGTCGTCGAAATAGTAGGTAAGCGCACCAACGGAACGTCCGGACAGGCTCGCAATGTCCCGCAGGCCTGTCCTCGCGTAGCCAAGCTCGGAGAGCGCCACTATGGCATGGGAAGCGAGCTCATTCCTAGCCTCGACCCGTTGTTTCGATCGCTTTCGGGCATCCGCCTTGATCTTTCGTGCTTTTTCAACGGTTGCCATCATATCTCCAGGACGATTTTGCCTGACTTTAACCCACCCCTTTTACCCCAACAAGGCATTCACGAAGATTCTGGGGACCTTCAGGATCGAAGGCTGATACTGGAACTCCGTGAGCAGTCTGCCCAGCACGTGTTGCTTCCGGTTGGAGACAAACCAGGGTGGTTTCGGCAGCAAGGTGAAGCTGAGGCTGCCCAGATTTCGTGGAAACGGCCGGAATGGCGCGTACACGACGCAACGCTCGACCCTGTCGAACATGTAGGTATTATGAACGAAACCGATGCCGCTCTGGACATCGTCCAGGGTGTGGCCGGGAAATGCGCCCCAGGGGCACTGTGGCATCAGAAACCCGAGGCCTGTCCAGGCGTTGACGGCAACGGCGCCATAGCGGAGTTCGGCAATGATGGCCTCGAAGGTATCAGTGCCCATCTCACGGATTGTCGCCGGGTGAATCAGGATATTGGCGCCGAGGGTGCCATGCAGGTGATCGTTGGCGTAGGCGACCGCCTTGCGCAGATACTCGGCTGGATCATCGCCCTCGATCCGATGGGTACTCATGGCGGGCGCGAACACTTCATTGTTGCCAAACCAGGGCTTGGTGCCTCCGGTGGATGAGTCTTCCGACAAGGGCTCGACAATGCAGGCTTCCGCACCGGGACGCTCGAACCTGAGGATGTTGTCGCCCTGAGCCGAGAACCCGGCCATACGGTCGGCGGCGCCGGGGTAATACAGGGGGCGGGCCGGAATCCTTGCCATGGTTTCCTGAACGCGGGTCATGAGCTTGTCGGAGAGGCCCCAGTTCCGCGGAAGAACAAGCATCTGGCAGGCCACACAGTTGAATCCGGAGTTGTGCAGCTTCTGGGTGGCAATGTGCTCGGCCTGGAAAGCAATGTCCCCATCGGTCCAGGGTCCGGGAACCACAATGGTGGGGCACACTGCACCCAGTTCAGAAGTGATCCTGCGATTGTTGACCGTCTTGCCCGCAGCCTTGTTCTTCGCGGTCTCCTCACCGCCGCCCCAGACGATGGCGTCATGGGAGGCGCCGGCACCGGTAATATGCAGCTCGTCAACATCGGGGTGATTGCAGAGATGCTGCCCCACCTCGAGACCGCCCCGGACAATTCGAAGCGCGCCGGCATCAATCAGGGGCTTGAAGGCGTCCTTCAGGTACGTATCCAGGTATTCATTCACTGGATTCATCTTGAGAATGACCACCTGATGCTCCGAGAAAAGCTTCTGGAAGCAGTCCAGTGCCGGAATGGCCGCGATATTGCCGGCCCCGAGAATCAGCGCCACCTTGCCCTCCCGTTGCGCTATGGGAATGTCGTAGGCGCTTGCGGTATGGGTTGCCAGATTGGCTTTGGTGACGCTTTTCTGCATCCAGACTTCGGCCCGCACGCCGGAGAGCAACAAACGGTCCCAGATTGAATGAGGCACGATGCCGGCGACCACCTGTCCGGTCACCGACTCTCTGACCGGAATGTTATCGAGGAAGCTCTTCCCCTCCATCGCCGAGAGAGTCTGGATCAACTGGTTACAGGCGCTCATTACGGCGTAGGGCCCCGATATCCACTCCTCGCCGGCCAGGGTTGAGCCGGCGGGAATCTGCTTCTGCCCAGGCGGGGGCGACGTCAATCAGGCGGTCGCGGACCTCGGAAAGAAGACGGACACGTTCCTCCGGAGATGTCCGGGCCCAGGTACGTGCATTGCCCTTGAGTTCCGCCACGGCCTGATCGAGCGGTTCGAATGCCGAACCGGAGGCCGGCGGTGATTGTGTCGCTGTCATGGCAATTCCTCAGAACGGACCCGGGATTTACAGGATTACACCTGAACATAACACCCGTTATGTTCTTCTGCTATCACAATAGACGGGTTTGGATGAATTGCCATCGTCATGCTCAAAAAAAACCGATGCAGTTGGATGGGAAAAGGTCAGGTGATCCCATAAGAAAACAGACATGGCGGCCTGGACGCCCCACGACCGCCTGAAACGCCAGTGGCGTAATTTCTGAGGTCTGGAGAGGTTCCCCGAACATCCTGAGATGCTTTTCCGGGGCAGGGACTTTGGCAGGCCGGTGCTGAACATCGACGGCTGATCAGTTGGATCAGGGGCAGGGCAACGTTACTTTCAGATCAGCAGACATTGCGGCTGCGCCGACACCATCGCCGTAAGTACATGGCTCAGCCACAATGACTTCATCAGAGCTGCATAGGAGCGCGCTCTATTTTTTCCCGGACTTGACCGCGTCCTTCAGCTCGCCCTTGGCCTTCTTGCCACTACCCTTGGTCTGATCGAGCTTGCCTTCCTCTTCGGTTTCCTCATCATCGATGAGCCGGCCGGTGGTTTCCTTCACCTTGCCTTTGGCCTTGTCGAGGGTTCCTTCTGCCTTGTCTTCCTCTGACTTCTTCATGGCGTGTCTCCTTCTTGAACCGGAATGGGTACTGCCATTTTAAAGCTAGCAGCAGGCACCGCGGCACCGCCAGTCAATTACAAGAGAGTAATGGCGCAGCCACAAAGTCCCGGGTGCACAGACCTGTTACCACACCCCGCGGCCAAAACGTTCGCGCCCCTTCCCAGCGAGCCAGAGCAGCACGGGCACCAGCGCCCTCAACAGGGCGGCCAGCGGAATCAGAAGCCATCGCGCCAGTACCAGTAACGGCAGCAGAATCAATGTCCAGCCCAGCCATTGCATGAACCAGGCGGGCAGTCCAACGACCCGGGCGACTTCCGCCAGCACATCGCTGATGACCGCAGGGTGGCGAACCACCAGGTATCCGGCCCCGATGATCACCGGCCAGCGGGCGTAACGGGCGCTGCGGAGCACCATCCGGCCGGCGCCGGTCACCCTGGCCGCCAGGGCCGCGGACCGTGTCGAAAGGCTCGCGCCCCGGGTGGTTGCTGCGACCGCGCGGCCCGCCCGTAACACTTTCACCGCGCTGGTAAAAAGCAGCACATCCACGGAGGCCCAGCCGATGTCGGACAGGCGAATCTCCTCGCCGGTGCGCTGCCGGGTCTCCAACTGCCGGATGCCGCTGGTAAAAAAGTCGGTCACGCCTTCGCTGATACGCTCGGTCTGAATCCAGTGCACCGAGCCATCCTCGGCTACCTCGAACTGGCCCAGGAACCCATGCCCCTCGGCGTCAATGAAATTCACCGCGTACCAGCCACGCTGCTCAGGGGTAAGCTGGTCGGACGGGGCGTCGGCCTCTGCCTCCGCGGGAGAGGATGGCTGGCCAGTCCCACCCTCATCGTCACTTCCCCAGCGTTCCACATAGTTGCGGGCCTGGTCAAAGCGCCGGGCGATGGTGTTCATGGCCTCGATGGTGGCAACCGGGTTGCTGAGGAAGTAATCCAGGGGAGGCAGAATCGCTTCGCCATAACGGCGGAGGATGTCGTGGAATTCCGGCTCGGTTGCATAGAGGGGGAACACGCGCGCCGCCATGTCCGGATACCGGATCACCGCCGCCCGGGCCTTCAGGGAAACCAGCGGATCATCCGAGAGGTCCAATAACGCAGCCTGGAGTTCCAGGGGCAGATCCTCGAGCCCCGGGATACCCGGGAGGCTTTCGTGGGCCTGGATGCGAACGAGGCGGTGCTCCAGAGGCTGGGGATCATGAACGCCCGCGGTGAACGCGGCCAGCAACATGGCCAGTACAAGCAGGATGGCTGCGGTTTTCAATAATTGGCCTCGCACGACCATGGAATAGGCTTCCTGCCCAGCTTACAACAGGGCACGGGTTTATCCTACGGTCCCCGGGCTCCTCCTATAGCCGCCTTCCATGGCGATCCGGCGGTCAGCCCACTTTGGCTGGTTTCCGGCTTCCCCGGCGCTGGGTTGCTTTCTGGGCTGCAGGCTTGCGGGTGGTCCCCCTGGCGGTCACGGTTCCGGGCTTGCGCTTCGATGGCATCGCCGGAGCCGGTTCATTGCGCAGGTAGGATCCGGGGGCCGGTTCGATGATGGCCAGTTCGCCGTCTCCCGGTATTCTTGCCGGCACTTCACCGCCGCCGAACTGCTCCGCCCACCTGACCCAGTCCGGCCACCAGGAACCCTGGAACTGCTCGGCTCCGGTGAGCCACTCATCCGGTGTCTGAGCATCGTTTTCGTTGATTCGGTAGCCGTATTTGTTCTGGTAGGGCGGGTTGATGATGCCGGCGATGTGGCCTGAGCCACCCAGCACAAAGCGAACCGGTCCCCCAAGGTATCTTGACCCCCTGAAACAGGAGATCCAGGGAGCAATGTGATCCTCGATGGCGGAGGCAAAGTAGGCGGGTACTTTGACCTTGGCGAGGTTGATGGGCGTTCCGGCAAGAGTGATGCCGCCGGGCTCTTTCAGGCGATTCTCCAGGTACATGTTGCGCAGGTAAAAACTCTGCATGGAGCCTGGCAGACGGGTGGTGTCCGAGTTCCAGTACAGAAGATCGAATGGCGGTGTATCGAGACCCAACAGATAATTGTTGATGAAGAAGGACCAGATCAGGTTGTTGGGCCGTAGCATGTTGAACGCGGCGGCTATGGAGGTGCCGTCAAGATAGCCCTGCTTTTTCATGGCTTTCTCGAGCTTCTTGATCATGTCCTCGTCAATGAAGACATTCAGGTCACCGACGTCAGAAAAATCCAACAGGCTGTTAAAGAAAGTGGCACTCTTTACACGGTCGTCACCGCGAGCCTCCAGCCAGGAAAGCGTGCAGCCAAGCAGTGTTCCGCCAATACAGTAACCGACGGTGTTGACCTCGCTCTCGCCGGTGGCTTGCTTGATGGCATCCAGGGCTTCAACGGGCCCCTCCAGCATGTAGTCCTCGAACCCCTTGTCAATGTGCTCCTTGCCGGGATTAACCCAGGAAATCACGAAAACTGTATGGCCTTTCTCCACCCAGTAACGTATGAAGGACTTTTTCGCCCCAAGGTCCAGGATGTAATACTTGTTGATCCATGGCGGCACCACCAGCAGAGGCCGGCGATGAACCGTCTCGGTGGTCGGCCGGTACTGGATGAGCTGCATCAGATCGTTCTGGTAGACCACCTCGCCTGGCGTGTCCGCCAGGTTTCGGCCGACTTCAAAGGCGTCAGGATCCGACATCCTGAAAAACAGATGGCCATCGGCCTCGTCTATGTCCCGCAGAAAATTGGCAAGACCACGCACCAGGTTGCGGCCCCGGCTGTCTACGGTAGCCCGCAACACCACGGGGTTGGTCAGAACAAAGTTGCTGGGCGACAGCGCATTGGTCACCTGGCTGGTGTAGAAACGGAGTTTCTGGCGGTCGTGATCCTTAAGGCCACGAACATCATCAAGGGTGTCCCGCACCCACCGGTCCGACATCAGATAGGCCTGCTTGAGGAAATTGAAATAGCCGACGTTGGTCCAGGCATCATCCCTGAAGCGGTTGTCGCCTTTCTCCGGGACCGCCACCTGCATGGGCTCCCGGCTGACAAGTCCTATTACCGCGCCACCACTGAGAATGGCCGTGTTCTGAACCAGGCGCATCTGAGCGGTGATGATGGCATCCGGCTGGGTGGCAAACTTCAGGGTGAAGCGGACAAAGGGTTTCGCCACACTCTTCTTGCTGACCGGATCAGGCCGCCCGCCTTTCAGGCGACGTAACACGGAGCGGGTAATCAGGCGGCTTCCGTGTGTTCCGATCCTGGCCAGGGACTTGCGCACGACACGAGGCTCTTGATCGCTTTCGGAAAATTTCTTGACGGATTTCGTGGACATGGATGCTCTCTCCCTCGATTCACCACCACTGACAGACCGGGAGGTCTGGGCGGTCGCAAACACAGCAATGTCTTTCCTGTCAGCCGCAGAGGAAACCCGGGGGTTTCCTCTGCGGTGAATTTATCAGGACGACTGACTTCAAATTAGCAGAGGGGAGAGAGGGCAACAAGAAACGCCGGAGAAAGGGTCGATTCAGGCGTTGCGAATGAATTTCTGCAGCCTCGGGGAAATTTCCTCCCGCCAGCGGCGACCGTTAAAGGTGCCGTAGTGACCGACTCCGGGCTGCAGGTGATGCACCCGGCGCCCATCCGGAATATTGTTGCAGAGCTTGTGGGCGGCCTGGGTCTGGCCTGGGCTGGAGATGTCATCCTTCTCGCCCTCGATGGTCATCAGCGCCGTTTTGCGGATGGCGCCAGGGTTTACCAGCCTGCCGCGGTGCTTGAAACAGCCACGGGCCAGATGGAATTCCTGGAAGACACGCTCGATGGTGTCCAGGTAATACTCGTCGGGCAGATCCATTACCGCCAGATATTCATCGTAGAACTCCCGGTGGCGCGTGACCTCCTGATCGTCGTCGTCGCGAATGGACCTGAACAGGCCACGATAAGCATCCAGATGACGGTCAAAGTTCATGTTGATGAATCCGGTCAACTGTAAAAAACCGGGGTACACCTTTCGCATGGCGCCGGGGTAATTCACCGGCACCGTGTGGATCAGGTTGCGCCTGAACCAGGAAAGCTTATGTTTGACAGCAAGCTCGCAAGGCTCCGTGGGATCCACCCGGCCGTCCACTGGACCACTCATCAGGGCCAGGGAACGGGGAGCTGCTGGGTGCTCATCCTCGGCCATCAGAGCTGTAGCTGCCAGTACCGGCACTACCGGCTGGCACACCGCCAAAACGTGCGTATCGGGGCCAATGTGATCAATAAAGTCAATGACATAATCGATATAATCATCGAGTCCGAAATTGCCTTTTGAAATCGGTACCATACTGGCGTCACGCCAGTCGGTGATGTAGATGTCGTGATTTGGCAGCAAGGCCTCAACGGTGCCCCTGAGCAGCGAAGCAAAGTGGCCGGAAAGTGGCGCCACAATCAGCAGCTTGGGATCATCCGGACGATCAATGTTGCGCTCGAAGTGCTTAAGCTGGCAGAAAGGCTTGCGCTCGACGATGGTTTCGTTGACCAGAACCGTCTTGCCGTCACAGACCGTCGTGTCGAGATTGAAGGCGGGCTTCGGATAACGCTTGGTGAGATCCTCAAACACATGCAGGGCCGAGGCGATACTGCGGGTACCAGGAGCCCCGGAAAAGGGATTCAGCTCATGGCGAAGCAGTTTGCTCTGGATACCGGCCAGCAAGCGGGCCGGGGTCAGTGCGAGACGGCTCAATTCGTGGCTGTAGTACATCATGATGCGGGTTATCCTGAGTGACTTGGGTTGGTCTGTGTTTGTGCCGCTACTCCGCTCCATTGGATACTGGCTACCCGACTCATCGGGTCGGGTATTAGGGACAATACTTACATCATACGCTTGTTTTACGATCAGCGCGAAAAAGGCTGGTTACGCCTCGTAACCGGACGATGGGCATCCCGGCCTTCCCGACTGAAACCCGAAGAGGGGAAAAGGGGGGCTCAGGCGGGTGGGAAATCCGGGCCAAAAGGCAAGGCCAATCTGGAATGATGGCTCAGGGATCGAACGAGAGGAGACCGTACATGGCATTCCATAACCCGGACCCCGGGCTGCGTAAGGTGGAATTGGAGAACTCGCGGCTGCGCAAACCTCACCAGCCTCACCACATGGTAATGGCGAGGGGTGAGGCCGTTCACTCGAGGTAAACCACATGGGGGGCAAGCTGAAGGCGTTGGGCGTCAGTAACACTGAACAGCGGCAGGAAAATCGCACCCGTTACCCCCGCACCGGTATGCAAAACACATCATCGATGTCGCATTGCTGGTAACAAAACTGAAACAGAAACGGCCGGACTTCCCGTAGATAATTCGCAATCCGAACAATCATGGGAACCGGAACCGATGCGATTTTTGAACCAATTCACCGTTCGCACCCGTTTGCTACTGGCCATACTCGTGCCCGTGTTGCTCACGGCGGCCGCCATTGCGTGGATCACGGTAAGCCAGATCCAGGCCCACGGAGAAGACGAACTGAAGCGGCTGGAGAGCAGCCTGACAAAGGCCAACAAGGCTGGCCTTCAGAACCTGGTTGATGCGGCCCGGGCCGTGGTGCTCGAAGCCAAGAACGATCCTGCGCTCAGTCAGGAGGAGGCCAAGGCGGAGGCGGCAGAAAGACTGCGGTCGATTCGTTTCGACGAGTCCAATTACGTTTTCGCCTACACCCGTGATGTCTATAACCTGGCATACGCTCCTGATCCCTCAAAGGAAGGTCCGACTAAAAATCCGGTTCTGAAAGAATTGGTGGGGGCTCTCTTCGCTGCAGCCGCGGGCGACGGATTCTACGGCTATGACTGGATGAATCCTGCTTCCGGCAACGAAGAGCCAAAGATGTCCTACGCCACGCTTATTCCAGACTGGGACTGGATGATTGGCGCCGGCGTATATACCACTGGTATCCAGCAGGAGCTGTTGGCCGCCCGGCAGGAAGTCAAGGAAAGTGTAAACGCTGCCTTGGGCTTTATTTTTCTGGCAACCGTAATTGTCGTGGTGGGCTCCCTGCTGATCGGGCTCTTTGTCGGCCGCACAGTGACTCTGCCGCTGAAAGGCATCAGCAACATGATGCAGGAAATCGCTGCAGGTGAGGGCGACCTGCGGCACCGGCTGCCAGATGAAGGGAATGATGAGCTGGCTGAGCTGGGGCGCCGGTTCAATGCCTTTGTCACCAAGATTCAGAACACCATGCGCGAAGTGGGAACGACCACCGACCAGGTTGCCTCGGCGGCTGAAGAGCTCAGTCGGGTGGCAACCGAAACTCGGGTATCTGTTCAGGAGCAGGGTTCTGAGACCGATCAGATCGCCTCTGCCATCCATGAAATGGCAACAACTATCCAGCAGATCTCGGGGAATGCCCGGGAAGTACAGAATGCGGCCTCTGATGCCGACCGCATGGCGCGGGAAGGCGGCGAAACCATCAGCAGTGCCCAAGGCGCTGTCAACAGGTTGTCAGGTGAGATTGAAGGTAGCGCTGGCGCAATTACCGCATTAGCGGAGAAATCTGATGACATTCAACAGGTGTTGGATGTTATCCACGCGGTGACCGAGCAGACCAACCTACTGGCACTGAATGCCGCCATCGAGGCCGCCCGGGCTGGTGAGCATGGTCGGGGATTCTCGGTGGTGGCCGATGAAGTGCGTCAGCTGGCCAAGCGAAGCGCCGAATCGGCTGATCGGATCCGGGAAATGATCAATGGTTTTGTCTCCGAGTCCCGGGCGGCAGTCGATCGCATGGGCGATTCCCGCAAGAGCTCGGAGGAAACGGTCGCACGGATCAATCATGCCACCGACGCCTTGGGGACCATCGAGACCTCGGTGGGGCAGATTCACCATCAGGTTACGCAGATTGCGACGGCCGCAGAGCAGCAAAGCCAGGTCGCCGAGGAGATCAACCAGAACGTCGTGCGTATTGTGGATGCTGCCCAGCGCAGTCACGGTGGCGTGACCCAGACCAATGAAGCGAGCCATGAGCTGGCGCGTTTGAGCGAGAATCTCCGACAGCTGGTGGGGCAGTTCAAGGTTTGATCAGTGTTGTGGAAGAAGCCTTGGGGTTGACTGGGAGAGTCAGGCCGCCAGAAATTGCCGGCCAGCCATAGGCTATGGTAGGCCGGACAATCTTTTAGGCGATCAGGTCGCGCAGCGGCGACCGATATCTTCGGTTATTTCGTGCCGAATTTCTCGTTCTCGCCAAGATCCGGCTGCTCGTTCTTGGCCTTGGCCTTGGCCGTCTTGACCAGTTTGACCATTTTGCTGGAGTCGCTGTTCCAGTGTTCGCCTTTCTCGACCTTGATTTCGAGCATACCGACATTGGGGGAGTCCTTGCCATCCGGGAACCAGGCGGACACGAACGGATTCCAGTATTTCTCGATCAGAGACTTGTCGTCGGTGGTTCTTCCGACACCCGTAAGTGATACGTAGACGTGGTTCTCGGTGTCCGAGAAAGTGACGCAGACGTCGTTGTCACCCTCAACCTCAAAGACCTTCTCGGATTCCAGGTCGGTATAGAACCACAGTGTTCCGTCGTACTCGTCCTGCACCAGAACCATGGGGCGCGAACGCAGCTCCTCACCGTGCTTCGTGGTCAGCATTCCGGTTTTGATATCCTTGATGAGACTCCAGATTTTCTGCTTGTGCTCTGGGCTGGACATTCGTTTTCTCCTCGTTTTATCGATGAGCTTTCGATTTTCTGCTACTTGGAACATCAGATCGGCGTTGGAACGGATGCTGGGCGTTGCTTTACCCGGCAACCGTTACGCGACACGATATTTCAGTCGTGAAGAACAGCCATCAAGAGAGTGACTGTGGCCGCTTCTGCGGAGGAAGCAAGCCATCGTCTGCCAGCTTCTTGTGGAGCTCGTGGGCGCTGAAACCGGTCAGATCCTTGGGAACCTCCTCGATCTGCACCTTGTCGCCGGGAAGGGCATCGAGTTCCGGTCTCAGGAACCCCAGCATCTGCACTTCGGCGCAGAGCACCACTTTCTTGACGTTCTGGCTGTCAACAACGCGCTTCAGTTCAGTTACTACGTCGTTGGCGAAAGACTGGATGACCATCCGCTCGTTATTGTCGCGATGCTCATCATAGTTGTGGTGGGGGATTCCGGCCGTCCCACCGGCACCCTGGCCACTCTGGTGTTCCCGGTTGGCACCGCGACGGGTGTCCGTCCAGACTTGCGAATCGCTGGCCTCGCGCTCGGAGTTGGTCAGGCTTTTCTGTTCCACCAGGTAAGGGCTGTTCTCCACTTCCGGTGCCTCAGAGGACTCGAGGGTGTAGATTCGCGCTTGCGCCATCTCGGCTACGAGAACGCTGTATTCAGCCATTCGCTGTACCTCCTGGTTGCTGCGTATGTTCGCGAACGGTCCCGAGATTGTTAGTCGCACTGCCCGGGGTTCGCCTCTGTACTTAACCCTTGGTACTTGCGGGCGTATTTCAAGGGCTTCGGTCATTCAGGATGGCAGGAAAGGTCGAAAGTAAGGCCCCGCGTGATAAATTCTCCCTGCCAGCGAGCAGGTCCAGAGCGGCTGACAAAACAGCAAGATCCGGGTCGGAAGAGCGAGACCAGTGCCGTAAACTGATCATGTACCCACGAAGGAGTCGTGGACAGGTACTGGAAAAGAAGCGATGAGTGCGTTTACAAACCGGGGTGGTGGGCAGGTATGGATCAGTCGGATGACCTGAGATTGCAGCAGATGTCGGATTATCGCCGCATCGAAAAAGCCATGGTGTTCATGGCTGGCAGTGCCAGTCGCCAGCCGACCCTGGACGAGATTTCGGCTCACGTCCATCTCAGTCCTTTTCATTTTCAGCGGGTGTTCTGCCGTTGGTCGGGCACGACGCCCAAACGTTTCCTGCAGGCCATCACCCTGGAGCGCGGGAAGCGGCTGCTCAGGGAAGATAAAGCTCTGCTTGAGGTGTCACATGACGTGGGGCTCAGTGGCAGTTCGCGACTCCATGATCACTTTGTGCAACTGGAAGCGGTCACTCCCGGTGAGTTCAGAAACGGGGGGGAGGGGCTCTGTATCGAGTACGGCTTTCATCAGACTCCCCTGGGACAGATGTTCGTGGCGATCACCCCCCGAGGTATCTGCCGCATGGGATTTATTGACCACACCAATGCCGGGGCCGCCCTGAAAGAGCTTCGCCGTGCCTGGCCGAAGAGCACCTTGATCAGCAGCGAAATGGCCACACGCCATGTGATTGACGTCCTGTTCCGTGATCGACCGGGCAGGCCGACCGGCCCGCTGTCACTGCATGTGACGGGTACCAATTTCCAGGTGGCGGTATGGCGGGCCCTGCTTCGCATCCCGCCGGGGAGGCTGGCCAGCTATTCCTTGATCGCGGCCGCTCTGGGGCGGCCGGGATCATCGAGGGCGGTTGGCAACGCCGTTGGTGCCAACCCCGTGGCGTTGCTGATTCCATGCCATCGGGTCATCCAGCAAAGTGGTGCCCTTGGAGGCTACCGATGGGGCACCGCAAAAAAACAGATGGTCCAGACCTGGGAGCAGCTGCGGAGCGAATTCCTGTAAATGTCGATTCCGCCAATGCCTCCTTCGGGATACTAGTGTCCCGGCCGGTTAATTCGCTGACCTATTGCTTGCCGCTGGCGACTCTGGCCAAGGCGTCAGTCCGCAGGTGTGGTGGTTCCACATCAAGGGCTGACAACACAGGTCCAGAGTCGCCAGCGGCAAGCCCTCCGGGAGCCCCTGAAAGCCTTGAGAGCTGTGTTGCGGCGCCTCGATTTGGAACCACCAAACCTTCGACACCGCGCCTTGCTCTCAAGGCTTTCAGGGGCTCAGTAGGTCAGCGAATTAACCGGCCGAGACACTAGACGAGCGTTCTTGGCTTCCGGGACGGAGGCAGCAGGTCATCACTTGCCAGCCTCTTATGCAGTTCGTGGGTTTTCAGGCCGGTCAGGTCCTTTGGCACTTCCGTGAGCTGAACCTTGCCTTCCGGCAACCCGCTGAGTTCAGGCCGCAGGAAGCCGAGCATCTGTTTCTCGGCGCATAGCACCACCCGGTCCACGTTGTGCCTGTCGATAACGCGCTTGAGGTCGGACACCACCTCACTGGCAAACTCCCGGTTCGCCTTGCGTTCATTGTTCTCCCGGTGTTCATCGTAGTTATGGTGGGGTATGCCGGTGGTCTGGCCGGCAACCTGGCCGCCCTGGTGTTCACGGTTCGCGCCGCGTCGGGTATCGGTCCAGAGCTGTGAATCACTGGCCTTGTGCTGGGAGTTGGTCAGGGTCTTGCGTTCCACCAGAAATGGGCTGTTTTCTATTTCCGGCGTCTCGGAGGACTCGAGGGTGAAAATCCGCGCTCTTGCCATTTCGGCTACGAGGACACTGTACTGAGTCATTCGCTGTTCCTCCACATTGTCATGCAAATACGGGCGAACTGGCGGGGGCAAAATCTTTGCTGGCCTGCCGAGAGCGGGCCCGTCTTTTAAAGCTTGGTTCTTCGTGGCACATTTGCAAGTGCTGTCATTGCTCTCGGGAACGGGGAAAAGGCCCCGGGTAAAAGATGGACCCCACACAAGCGGAGCCGCATGTCTTCCTCCCAAGCACCGAAAACACCGGACGGACGCTATATTGTGGTTCGCGGTCGCCTCTGGCGTGCCACCGATCCGCACTTGCCGGAAAGTGAGCGCCGGTATTGGGTGGACCGGCTGATGAGTGCTCGCCGGGCAGTCGGGCAGGCCAGGCGGGACGGCGATGCCGGGGCTGAAAAACAGGCCAGGGCGAGTGTTGATGAGTCCAAGCGCGCCCTTGGAGAGCGGGGCCCGGTCTGGTGGACAGACGGGGAACCGGATTACAGTCAGTGCAGGGTTGAGAACACCCCTACGCGGAATGGTACGAAAGCATCGAGCCCTCTTGATTCACTGTCTGATTCGAGATGATTCAAAACGTGGCCCCGTCACCGCAGGATTCGCGTCATGCCGTCGTGGGCAATTTCTGCCCTTACACCCCTCTCATCGGCGTACTGCCTGAGCCTGGCTCCAAGCTGACGCTCATCGCCCCCGACAATCTGACTTCCGCAATGAGTGACGATCATCCATGGCACGGCTTCTTTTTCACACCACGTAAGCTGGGTACGAACCGGCGTATGGCCAATCAGGTTGCCGTTCTTGTCCCGGCGGACCAGGTTCTGATCAAGACTGGCGCCGTCGCCGATATAGCAGCGGACGCCTGAGAGGGCATCGCCGCGTTCCTCGATCCATACCACGTCAGGAACATAGAAAACCGCCACCCGACCCGCCGTGATGCGAAATCCCACTGCCGGAGCCTTGGTGGAGTGAATTACCGGAAACGCTTCCACCTGGATCCCTTCAATCGTCCGGGGAGTCCGTTCGCTGATGAGGTGGCGCTGATTCTCCCCGATGGGCCAGTCCTTCATCATTTCCCACGCCTCACGGGTTGCCCAGACCGGACAGGGGGAACCATCCTGCAGGCCGAAGGCATGATCCGGGTGAGCGTGAGTGATCACAATGGCGTGGGGCCGGACCTTCCATACCTCGCGGCGCCAGTCTGCACCGCAGTCGATCATGACGTGCCGTCGACGATAGCTTACCAGCGTGGATGTGTGTCGCCGATGCCGGTCGGTGACCGGATCGACGTAACCTTTCGTGCCAAGGAACGTCAGCTTCATGGCTGCCTGGCCTCCTTCATCGAAAATCCGGCCTATACTCACAGGGTGGGTCGCCAGCCGTGTAACCGGGCATCCCGGGCAGTGACAGGTGGCGTCCATCCTTCCGAGAGGGAGCATAGGTCATGCTGAGTGTAACCGTCGACGAAGACAATCTGATTGTTATTCTGGAACCCGAGACCCCTTTGTCAGAGGTCGACTTCCATACCGCCGCCGAGGTGGTTGATCCGGTGATCGAGAAACACGGCCAACTGAATGGGCTGATTGTCTGCACTCCGTCTTTCCACGGCTGGGAGTCGTTCGGGGCGTTGATTTCCCATCTGCGATTCGTGAAAAACCATCATCGGGATATCGCGCGGGTCGCATTTGTTACGGACTCCTTCGTGGGTGACATTGTGAGACGGGTTGCGTCTCACTTCGTCAATGCGGAGATCCGGTCGTTCCCCTACGATTCCCATGACGTTGCCAGGCGCTGGGTGGCCAGGGCCAACGGCGCATAAGGGGAGCGACCGGATTCTGTGTGCCGGATCTCTTCGAGGAGGGTTGAAATCGCCGATGCCGCTCTCAGGTAGTTATTAAGCGAGCCGATCAGAGAGTCGGCGGTTGATACCATTCTCAAACAATGCAAGGGGGCTCAAGCATGCAAATCCCTCTGGAAGTGAAATTTGCCGATGTCGATCACACTCAATGGGTTGAGGATTATATCCGCGAACGGGCCGACCGCCTTGACCGCATGTGCGACCACCTGATGTCCTGCCGGGTGGTGGTGGAGCGTGCACAGCATCACCACAATACCGGAAACCCTTATCGTGTCCGTGTCGAGGTCACCTTACCGCCCAAGAAGGATCTTGTGTCCGATAAGGAAGGTACCGTCGCTGATCCCCATGTCCAGCTTCGGCCGATTATCCGCAAGGCTTTTGAAGCGATCGAGAAGCAGATCGAAAAGGAAACGGCCCGCCAGAGGGGAGCGGTCAAGTTTCACGATGTTCCCAATGCCCTGGTGGTGCAGCTTTACCCGGAGCAGGATTACGGCATTATCAAGTCGCCCGTGGACGGGCAGGAATACTATTTCCACCGCAACGCTGTTCTCCATGACGACTTTCATCGCTTGACGCCCGGAACCGAAGTCCGCTTTGAATCCGCCATGAGTGAGGAAGGCCCCCGGGCCACCACCGTGCAGATCATCAACAAGCCCGGCGCCCGCCCCCAGACCGGCGCTGATGAAGCAGAACCACCCGTTGACTGGGATTCGAATCCCGAGTCACAGGAACACCAGTAATCGAGACTGCCGCAACCGAAAAAGGAGGTGCAGATATGCAATTCCATGAATTTCTCGGCCAGGTACAGAATCGCGCCAAGCTTGATTCCCCGGATGCCGCCATGCTGGCGACCCGTGCGACACTGAACACACTCGCGGAACGCCTGAGTGGCAATGAGCCGGCAAACCTCGCTGCCCAGCTGCCAGGGGAGATCGGCAACCACCTGAAGACCGGGACCGCCGGCAAGGGCGAACGCTTCAACGTCGACGATTTTATCGCCCGGGTCAGTAAGCGCGAGGGAGTGCCGGAGAACCAGGCCACCCATCATGCCCAGGTGGTGATGGGCGTTCTCAACGAGGCCGTGTCAACCGGCGAGATGGCGGACGTCCAGGGCCAGCTGCCTGAGGACTACGCCCTGTTGTTCCGCAGGGAATGGGCCTGATCAGGGCCTGTGACCAAAAAACCGGTCGGTGTCATGGTGGGGGGGATGCCAGTCATTTCCCGCCATGGCTCTGTCCTTTGATCCAGTCCACCAGCAGTTGAAACGGTCCATCGCGCTTGTCGGCGATGAGGAAGCCTATTTCAGTCACCTCGGATGGGTCGAAAGCCGGCCCCTCAAGCTCGCGCCCCCGAAAAGTGGGCGTCAGATCGTTGAGGGGAACCCTGACTGTAGTCCATTGGTTTTCCGGGGTAGAGAAGCTCGCAGCGTAACTGATCTTTGAATCCTGGTACCGTGCATTGGTGTACAGCCTGATCTGGTAGGTCCTCCCGTCTCCGTTTACCCGTATCTGCAGGCTTTCGCTGTCACTGAGATCGTACTGTTGTTCCCGACCCCTGACGGAAGCGAAACCCGCGTTATTATCCAGGGAAAGGTGACCCGTAAAATGCAGAATTCCATCCCGTATGGCCGGAACTCCCTCGGAATGACCGCCCATGACCGTGTCATTGATGGATCGCCAGGCCGATTCCGCCGCCGGCCCCGTGAAATCGGTCAGTGTGCGGGTCGTGGATGACTTCTGACTCATGATCTTCCGTTACTCCATATGAATCGTAGTCCGGCCAGCGTAACATGGAAGGTAGAAAAACGGGCTGAAGGGATTCCCGGCACTGATCTGCAGTGGCACTCTGGAGACACCTGAACAGCAAAGCCACCACAAATCATAAGCCGCAACGCGATAACGTCTATGCTGTCAGTGTTGCCTTGCTGCTTTCGGGAGTGCTTGTCATATGCGCGTCTTTTCAAATCCGGTAGGTCCCGGATCACTCTGGTTCGATAATCTTGCCACTGCCGACGGCGTTCCCGTGGCCTACGATCCCCAGGCCCGCGCCTTCCTGACCATGCCGCCCTTCTGCAAAAACCGGGCGGTGATCGGCTGCAACTGGATTGCGCCCGAGGAGGGTGCCTTCTGTCGCTCCTGCGCCATGACGGCCCTGGCCCCGGACCCCTCGATACCCAACGCCATGCCCAACTGGGCCAAGACGGAGGCCGCCAAGCGCTGGGCGCTGGACAACCTTGGCCGCTGGAACTGGTTCAGACCTGAAGATCCCGGTACGCGTCCGGTTTTCCACATGCTTGCCGAGGGGCCTACCCCCGTGCAGATGGGTCACGCCTATGGCGTGGTGACCATCAGTGTGGAGGAGGCTGACCCGGTACTGCGACTGACCCGTCGCGAGGCGCTGGAGGAGCCATACCGTACAATGATCGGCCATATGCGCCACGAAATCGCGCACATGCTGTGGTGGCGGCTGAGCCTCAGGGAGGACTTCCTCGATGCCTTCCGGCGGATGTTTGGCGATGAGCGAGCCGACTACGGCGCCGCTCTTCAGCAACATTATGTCAATGGGCCGCCAGAGGACTGGAAACAGCGGTACCTGACCACTTACGCGTCCGCCCACCCCCACGAAGACTGGGCAGAAACCGCTGCGCATCTGCTACACCTGACCGATATCGCCGACAGCTTTGTGGCCGCTGGTCTTTCTTCACCGGAGCTGCCCTATTCAGGTTGGGACCCGTATTCAGAATCGGATTCGGCGCTTCTCATCCAGTCTGCAGCGACCCTGGCGATGCGGGTCAATAACGTCAACCGTTCCATGGAGCTGGCAGACCTTTATCCGTTCGTGCTGTCGGAGCCTGCCCGCGAGAAACTCGCTTTCATCCATGACTGGCTTCGCCGGGGTGCACAGGGGCGTTGAGTTGGCGATAATAGGGCGCTGGAAACGTCGCTATCATCAACAACAAGGACATACCCATGAGTTTTGACACCCCTCTTTACCTGTGCGGTCCCCTGCGGGAACCGCGGCAGATGCTGGCCGATCAGGAGTACAGTGGCCATACCTCGATTCACGACAATGACATGGCGGAGAAGCTGGGTTTCAAGGCGGGTCCCATTGAGGGGCCGACCCATTTCAGCCAGTTTGTGCCGATGCTCGCCGAGATCTGGGGGCAGGCCTGGTTCGAGCGCGGTTGCTTCTCCGCTCACTTCCAGAACATGGTCGTGGAGGGGGAGCAGGTCCGGGCTTTTGTGGAGCGGCCGGCGGAGGGCGCTACCCGGGTTCGGGCCTGGGCGGAAAAGGCCGATGGAACGCCCGTACTTGAAGCCAGTGCGAGCCTTGGGCCAGATCACGGTGAGACCCTGCTGGACCAACGCATGAGAAAGTTGCGCGCCCCCGACAAGCTGGTGATTCTGGCGGAGCTGAGGGAGGGTATGGCCGGTGCCGAGGACGAGCCCGTTCGCATGGATGCCGACAAGCACATGGGTAACCTGTATCCGTTTTCCCTGAATGACAAACTGGAGCGCATTACCGAGAATTCGCCCTGGTATTCCGAGGCCGGCAGTTCGCCCTGGGGCCGCGCCATCATTCCCCTGGAAATGGTCAGTGTGCTGGCGGAATACAGCAGCAAGCTGGCGAAGTTTCCGGTCAAACAGCCGGTGGTGGGTCTTTTCGCCGATCAGGAAATCCGGATGGTGGATGGGCCGCTCTTTGTTGGCGAGGAATACCTGATCCGCCGTGAAATCGTCGCCCTGTCTGAAAGCAAGCGCACCGAATCCTACTGGGTCCGGTCTCGCATCTACGACGCTGGCGGCACGGTCCTCAAGGCGGAGATGCTGCTCAACCATGCCACCCTGAAACATTCCTATCCCCATTACGAGGAGGAAGCCGGCTAGAAACCGGATCTGTCAGGACGGCGCTCCGTATGGTCGCCGTCCTGCGGTTCAGGCGGACCTACCAGTCGTCTTTTTTCTCCTGCCTTTCCTCTTCTTCAACTTCCGCTTTTCGCTCGCGAATTTTCTTCATCTTTTCTCTGGAAATCGGCATGTTCGCGCTGTCACGCAGCATGAAAAGGCTGCCCAGAACGAGGGCGAAAGCAGCCAGGATGAATACCCATCCGATGGTCGGCATGGCCGAACCTCCCTTGTTGCCTGTGTGATGCAAGTCTGGCTCCTTGGTCAAATGACCACAAGGGCCTTTTGCCGTTGGTTTCGGATGGGACAGCCACAATGACGGGAAATTGCGTGGTGATCTCGCCAGGGAACCGGCGGCGTCAGGCGCTCGGTTCCTGACGCCCGGTCATAGCGGCCAGTCAGTAGGGGGGCTTTGCAACGAATTCCTCACAGGTGTAGCCGTGAAGTTCCAGTCCCTCACGGAGCTCATCGGCCAGCAGCGGGTGATCAATCAGGTATTCCGCGGTTTCTGGCGACCATTGCTCCTTCGCCTGCTTCACGACGCTGTCCCATTCTTCCAGGGTGTAGTCACCACGTCCCAGCCAGAGAAGGGCGACAACCTCCTGCTGATGATCGGCGTCGAGGTCCTTGATGATGGACTTGAACTCATCATAACTGGTGTTGTCGGCGTGGTCCGCCAGCATCTGCTGGGTCCAGTCGTCCGCCGCATTGCTGCCCTCCTCGGGGATACTCGCTGGCTCCCTGACATGAAAACTCTGGGCCAGCTCAATCAGTCGGCACACGGTGTCCGGGTTGACCTGCAACATAAACTCCCCCTTTGCCTTGAATGTATTGGGTACTCTACAGTTCTTGGTCCCCGCAGTGGGAATTTCAACCGGAATACCGGTCACTTCGACCGAAGCGGATCCTTTGCGGCGCATTCCCCGGGGAAGGGGCGTGAGCAAAAAAATCGACTATGCGGGAGGGTAAGACAGTACGACGCCACGGTTGAAAAAATGCTTACAGCCGCAAATGTCTTTTGATAGGAGTCAGATAATTCACCTGGATTCAAGACAGCGAGGATCCTTATGCAACGCAGTATAGATATCATCGATCGCAATATCGTCATCATCAATACATGGTTGAAGGACATCTCGGAGGAAATCGGAGATATTGACGAGGAGCAGGCGTGGGGCCGGCTTCGGGCGGTTCTGCTGACTGTGCGGGATCGTATTGAGACCGATGAGGCGATCCATTTCGGGGCCCAGCTTCCCATCATTGTCCGGGGGCTTTTCTATGAGCAGTGGAAACCGACAGAAACTCCGAGGAAATGGCGTCACAGGGACGAGTACCTCGAAGCCGTCAACAGCAATATCGATGGCCCTGACATTGACGCCGAGCTCACCGTCAAAGCCGTCCTGAAGGTCATGGATCGGCATCTCGAGCCGGGCGAGCTGAAAAAAGTGAAGGAAATGCATTCCAAAGAGGTCTGGGATCTCTGGCCTGAATAAGAGGCTCCCAGAGACAAAATGCCGGGTCCGGAAGGGCCCGGCAAAACGAAGGGCCGCCGTTCTGGTCGGCTCTCATCCACGGAATCAGCGAACCGGGAAGCCACTGACGGCAAACTGCCAGTGATCTCTCCCTGGGTCCTAATCCTCCTGGCCGTGCCGGTCGATCCCGTTAAGTGCTCGCTTGATCTCGGCACTGTCCCGGGGGCGGACAAGACGGCTGACCTCCTCGCCGTCCCGCAGGAAGATCAGGGTTGGCCACAGCTTCACGCCAAAACTCCGCCCCAGCCGACGACCCTTGCCATCCTCGATTTTCAGACGGGTAACCGAGTGGTGATCGTCGAAAGCGTCGGCAATCAGTGGCTGGGCAGCCTGGCAATGACCGCACCAGTCGGTGCCGAATTCCACCACTACGGGACCCGACATGCGGTCGATTTCATCACGATCCGGTGCATCTGGGGAGTAAGCCTGGGTCATTGTCATGAACCTCCTGCTGAAATGGAATGAAAGGGCCCGTGCCTCAGGACAGGCTACGAGAGCGCAGCCTCTGAATCAATCCGGAGACCTGAACGATCTGGTCCTTCAGGGTTTTCGTTGAGGTCTGCGCTTCCTGAACAAGATTTCTGGCCTCATCACCCAGATCATTGATGCTCTCAATCTTGGTGGAGATTTCCGTGGCGGAGTCATGCTGCTGTTCCGCTGCCGACGAGGTGGCGTCGCAGTCTGCTGCAATCTGCTCGATGTAGTTAACCAGCTCCGTCAGGGTCGTTTCGGAGCCGACGGCATTCTCAACCGTCGTCTGGGCATAGCGGGCGCACTGGTGCATGGACTGCGTTGCCTGGGTTACGGTGTTCTGAAACTCACCGAGGGTTTCCTCGATCTGCTCTGTTGACTGCCTGGTGCGTGAGGCGAGCCCACGAACCTCATCGGCCACCACGGCAAATCCCCGGCCGGCCTCACCGGCCCGCGCGGCCTCGATCGACGCATTCAGTGCCAGCAGGTTGGTCTGCTCGGTGATTTCCGCGATAACTCGTAGCGCGTCGGTAACTCCACGGCTGTTTTCGGCGAGCTGGCTGACCGCATCGGATGCTTCCCGAAGCTCACGGGACAGCGAATCCATGCTATCGCGGGTGGTTTTCGTCAGGCTCTGGCCCTGTGCCACCCGCTCATTGGCTTTTTTGACCTGCTCCTTCATACGGGCAGCACTGTCGGCCACATTCTGCGACATGGCAGACATCTGATCCGCTGCGGTTGCTATATGACCGGTCTTGCTGGCCTGTTCCCGGACGGCACCGTGGGCGTTCTCACTTAGGCGGATGGTATTCTCGGAACCCTGATCGAGCTGGCCGATGACATCGTCGAGCCGTTTGACCACGGCATCCAGCTCGGCGGTTTTTTGCGTGATGGCCAGTTCAATGCTGCCAATATCGTCCAGCCGTCCGCTGAAGATCTGTTCAGCGACCGGATCATCGATGATATTCCTGGCCCGCCTGACCAGTTGCTTCAGGGGACTGGTCAGCCAGGCGATGACCCCGAGACCCAGGAAGACGCTACTCAGCCAGGTCAGAGCCATCGCGGCGGGGCTTTCGAAAAGAAACAGCCCGGCTGCCTGGAGCGAGAGAAGAATCACCGCCGCCAGTGCCAGCTGGGAGGCCAGGGCTGGCGAACGCTTCAGTGAAACAGCCGGGAGCGGACCTTTGGCCGGTTCGGACTGCTTGACCCGGGCGTAGAGAGCTTCGGCCCTCTTGATTCTTTCCTCGCTCAGTCGGGACCGAATCGACTGCAGCTCCACCAGTTCACCGTTCTTGCCCGTTACCGGAATGGCGTAAGCCTGGACCCAGTAATGATCGCCATTTTTGCAACGGTTCTTCACCGCGCCGATCCAGGACTGCCCGGCCTTCAGACGCCGCCACATTTCCTCGTAGGCCGCACGGGGCATGTCCGGATGCCGGATAATGTTGTGGGGCTGGGAGATGAGCTCCTCCCTCGAGAACCCACTGATCTCGACAAACTCATCGTTGATGTGGGTGATCTGCCCTTTTGGGTTGGTTGTCGACAGGATGTTGGCATCCTCGGCGACCGGGATATTTCTTTGGGAAACAGGTTGGTTGATGCGCATAAAACTCTTCTCGGCGAGCGGTTGCTTAGAAAAAACGGACAACAATACGGATCCGGTGCCCCGGCGGCTTACCGCCCGGGGCAATAAACATGGAAATAAACTGAAGGAATTTGATGGCGTTCCTGTTCGAGGGCGCTAGGGTGAGGCGGCCGGTCGCCCACCTTCGGCTGCAAGCCAGCCCTCGAACTCCTGCTTTTCCAGGGGTCTGGCGAACAGATAGCCCTGAACCTCGTCGCAGTCCAGTGACTGCAGGAAAGCCAGGCCCTCCCGGGTTTCGACGCCTTCCGCCACCACCCGGTAGCCCAGGGCGTGGGCCATCTCGATCATGGACCTCACCAGGATCTGACCTCGCTTGTGACCTTCAATGCCATCCACGAAGGAGCGGTCCACTTTTACGACGTGGGCTGGGATCTCCTGCAGGTAGGCCAGGCTGCTGTATCCGGTACCGAAATCGTCAATGGCAATCTCGATGCCGGCATCAATCAGTGCGTCCAGCTGCTTTCTGGCGACGCGGCCATTACCGATGAGGCCGCTTTCCGTGAGCTCCAGCTCAATGGCACTGACCGGCAGACCCTGCTGGCTGAGGTAAGCCAGCACACGTTCGGTAAAGTCATGTTCCTCAAGGTTGACGGCGGCAATGTTTATGGAAACCCGGAGGCCCCGGCGTTCCCTGAACCAGATGCCGGCCTGAGCGATGGCTTCACGCAGAACCCAGTCGCTCAAGGAGCGGGCCATGGGAGTGTTTTCAACCAGGGGAATGAATTCCGCCGGTGACACATTCCCAAGCTCTCCATGCTGCCAGCGGATCAGTGCCTCGGCACCAACACATGCGCCCGACCTGACGTCAACCCGGGGCTGGAAAACAAGGCGCAGTTGATCCGGCGCCTCCAGCGCCTCACTGAAGCTGGCGATC
The DNA here is from genome assembly GCF_900115285.1 of Marinobacter daqiaonensis. GTDB lineage: Bacteria > Pseudomonadota > Gammaproteobacteria > Pseudomonadales > Oleiphilaceae > Marinobacter > Marinobacter daqiaonensis. Next base: position 642,633 of record NZ_FOYW01000001.1, on the reverse strand, counting down.
AGGCTGAACCGCCTCTGGTGGCTCTCATCTGACTGACAGGAATACAGCCCCGTCGGGTTTTCCGCTGCCCTGGCGTCCCGTGACGCGCTCAGGGTCATTCGCAGGACGGAATCCGGCTTGTGCGTGCCCAGGGTGAAGGGGGCCAGCCCGATGGCGGGACGGACCATGAATGGCGAGGTGCCGTCCCGATTCGATGACGCCAGCGCCTCGTGTATCCGAAGGGCATGGGTCATCACCGTCGCCTCGTTGCCGGCGTCCAGGCACATGAACTGTCCGGGGCCGGTGTAGTACACCCGGCCGCGATCCCCCAGAGTCTCGTGGAGAACCGTGGCGGCTGAGCGGATCACTTCCCTGACATAGCCCGGTCCCAGGGCCTGGTGCAACGCCCCGGCCTGGCTGTAATCCAGGAGCTCCACGCACAGGGCATGGCAGGCGCCACCGGGATTGTCGATCTCCAGGTCCTGAAAATCCTCGATAAACTGCAGGTGGTTGGGCAGGCCCGTGGTGGCGTCCACTCGTCCCACTGCGTGCTGAAGATCGATCTGGGCCATGACCATGGCGGCGAGGTCGCCGAGGATGGCCTTTTCGTGTTCGGTGATTTCCCGGGGCTCATGGCCAAGTACGCACATGGCGCCCAGGGTATAGCCATCACGGGTCGTCAGGGGGGCGCCCGCGTAGAACCGTATACCGGATTCGGCCAGGGTACCGGTGCGGTAATGCTCGGATTCCATAAGGTCGTTGACGACCAGAACCTCTGAGGTATCTGAAACCTCGCCACAGCAGGCCCGATCCCGGGGGATTTCCCGGTGATCGACGCCGACCCGTGACTTGAACCACTGCCGATCCGCGTCGGAAAGGGAGACCGCGGCAATCGGCAGGTCAAAGAGCTGGCTGGCCATGCGAGTGATTCGATCGAAACTCTCGCTGGGCGATGTGTCGAGAATATTCAGTCGCCTCAGTGTCGAGAGGCGTGCCTGTTCGTAATCGGTCATGAACTTTCCATTCCTCGGCCGGCGACGCGCTGGCGTACGGGCGAAATATCAAACAATTTTAATGATTGCGATAATTGAATAAATAAGATGAACCTATAGCCTAAAACAATTAAAGAGATGGGTTTCCGCAGCAACGGTCGACAGGGGACGGTGGGTGGTGGGTGGTGGGTGGTGAGTGGTGACGGATGCCCGTGGAAAAGCTATGTACACCACGTTAATTCCTCATGTTCTGCTAGCCTTGATAGTAGGTGTTCAGTGAGCCGATACGCCGTGGTGAGTTGAACAGTTTTGTCCTGATCCGGATCGCGCCCGTCTCTTGTTCCGGTTTTACAGGAAAGGGGAGGGGGCTCGAGAACTTTGAAGCGAGGAAACGTCGTGTCAGATAAACCAAAATCCGGCAGCTCCGATGACAACAATCAGTGGTCCCAGGAGGTCACCGAGAAAAGTGATTCTCTGGATCTTGAGGAAGGAGTGTTTACTCTTGAGGATCCCCGGGAGATCGCAAAGTCCCTGAAGAGATCGGCAGAAGACAGCGGCCGACGCAAGGCAGACCCGTTCCAGTCAGCCATGTCCATGCTGACTTTCTACATGAACAGGGCCGGCAGCCAACTCTCCGATGACCAGCGGGATCGGCTCGAGCAGGCGAAAGACGAGCTCCGGGACCTGTTCGGGCGACCCAGGAAAGACTAGTGTCCCGTTTGGTTAATTCGCTGATCCACTGCTTGCCGCTGGCGCCTCTGGCCAAGGCGCCAGTCCGAAGGTGTGGTGGTTCCACATCAAGGGCTGGCAACACAGGTCCAGAGGCGCCAGCGGCAAGCCCTTCGGGAGCTCCTGAAAGCCTTGATAGCTGTGTTGCGGTGTCTCGATTTGGAGCCACCAAACCTTCACCACCGCGCCTTGCTCTCAAGGCTTTCAGGGGCTCAGTGGATCAGCGAATTAACCAAACGGGACACTAGTGTCCCGGCCGGTTAATTCGCTGACCTATTG